>NZ_CP049289.2:6165000-9994154 GCF_011058295.2 Bradyrhizobium sp. 6(2017)
TGCAGATCGGCGGCTTGCCGCCGCTCGCCGAACATGTCGGCCGCGAGCGCGACATAGCCGTGCTCGGCCAGCCTGCGCGTCCGCTCCATCGCGAAATCGCCAAGCCCAAGCCCTTCGTGGAACACCAGCACGCCGGGACGCTTTACGCCGGCGTCGTTGAAGGCGAGATAGCCGCGCAGAGTGGCGTCGCCGCCGGCATAATCGATGTCGCGTGTGTGCATGCAATTCTCGTCAAACCGAGCATGATCCGGAAAAGTGGGCACCGGTTTTCCCGCGACAAACGCGAAGCGTTTGCGCTGAGATCATGCTCGAACAAGTAAATCGAGCGTGATCCGGAACGCATCATGCGCGAGCGTTGCGGAACTTCACACTGGTTTGAACGCAGGGCAAGGCCGCGCCGGAACAGGCGCCGCGCAGCGAGATTAGCCCCTCACGACGACGAGAGGAGATTTCGCATGACACAACTCAGGATTCATGGACGCTTCCTTGGCGCTGCAGCCCTGCTCGCATCAACACTGGCCAGCCCCGCGATGGCGCAACAGACCGTCGGCACCGCCGCCCGTTGCTCGAATGCCTGGCCCGACGCCCGATGCGAGAGGATGGCGCCTGGCACCACCGCCACCACCACTCGCGACCGCACCTATC
This sequence comes from Bradyrhizobium sp. 6(2017), assembly GCF_011058295.2. Lineage (NCBI taxonomy): Bacteria > Pseudomonadati > Pseudomonadota > Alphaproteobacteria > Hyphomicrobiales > Nitrobacteraceae > Bradyrhizobium > Bradyrhizobium sp. 6(2017). The sequence goes on from NZ_CP049289.2 coordinate 6,165,646, forward strand.
GGCGGGATCGCGACTGGCAGGGCAGCTACAACCGGTATGACCCCGGGCCTGCCGACGTCGCGGCCGGTGTGGTCGGCGGCGCGGTCGGCACGGCAGCTGCGATCGCCACCGCCCCGTTTGGCGGTCCGGAATACGCCCGCACCCCGATCGGCGGCGAGGAATATGCACGGCAGAACGGCTTCGTCTGCACCCCCGGCACCTGGTTCCGCGGCAGCGACGGCCTCCGGCATCCCTGCCAGTAGCTCACGCAAAGCGCTGACGGCGGAAAAGGCGGCCTTCGGGCCGCCTTTTCCGTGCCCGTCCGGTCGAAGCGAGGGGATCGGTCCGCGCATTCAGGTTCTGGACATCGGCTCTTCAGGTTCTGGCCCTGACGCACCAAGTCTGCTATGCGAGCGCGCAAATCATTTCGCCGGCTTAGCTCAGCGGTAGAGCAGCAGTTTTGTAAACTGAAGGTCGGGGGTTCAATCCCCTCAGCCGGCACCAGTTGGTTTGGCCGACATTCCGCTCTTGTCCATTGGGGTGGAGGTTACCCCCATGGATAAGAGCGCCCGTGCGGCCTTTGGCGGTTCTACCAGGACCGCCAATCAATCCGGCTAGCCGTCACACCGGGCTTCCAGCCGATAGGGCTCCCCGGCCTTCCTACGCATAACCACGACGCTATCGACAAGCTCTCGAAAGCTCGCGGCCAATTCGCAGGTTACCCGGCCGTTGGCACCGGAAATACGTTCTAGGTTCTGCTTAAAACGCACGATCGCGGTGGGGTGCGGGTCGACGGTAGCAACAAGTTCCTCAAAAAATGATGATGTTGAAATTCCCGCGATCGGCGGGTCGATAGCAGCACAAATGAGTCCCGTCGCTGCGGCGGGTCAGAGTCGTGGGCTGTTTGGCGCAGCCGCCGCTATCGGTGTTGCGAACCACAGGTGCGGGATAGTCGGGAAACACGCCGAGACGCCGCCAACTGAGGCGGCCCAGACAAAGTTACGCCGCCCGTTTGAAATAAATACGGACGGCGCTCCCCTAGCCCCGAGAGGGTACGAACAAAATCCCGGATATTGCACTTCTCGAGTGCGATGACCTCTTTACTTGCGGAGCCTGTCCTTCTCCTTCTGCATGGCGGCAGCACTTCTGTTGATCTGTTTGCTCCAGAAGTGGTTCAGGGCGGTTCTAATTACCGTGTCGCTCTTGTTTGCCCATCGTCTGCGGAAATTAACTATTCTCTTCACGCCGATATCTGCATGGGATGGGTGTCGACCCATCACGTCGGCGCTCGCAAACCCGGCGACCGCTGCCACTCGCTCAAGTGTGAGCCGGTTTCGGCCAGACGAGCCTTGCGGACCAGGCGCTGGCGCTCGATGCCTGGGGGAGTCCCCCGGGCCTCCTTGCGGAGCCGCTCTGCCTGGATGCCAAGACGCTGTTCAAGTGATTGAGTGTGTATGAGATGTCGCTTCATGGACATGGCGCGCTCCATTCCGTTAGAGGAAGGCGGGAGCGCGATCGAGCGTTCTCATCACCGATATAAGCCACGGGTTCGGGCGGTGATGGACCTACTGTGTGCCTGTCTGGAGCGAATAGCGAGCTATTTATTTCAGGCTTATTGTCGCAACTCGCGCAATGATTAGCGCCCAACGAATGATGGGGCCGGAACGTTTGCTGTGGCTCTACGGTAGGCCGCCAACTGACCCAGCCTTACCCCGAGCGATCTGCCATCGCCTTATCGATTTCCACAGCCAGATTCCTAAAGTGGGCAGCGAGGCGTTCGTACAGTTCTCGCTTCTTCTGGTCTGTAGCGCTTCTGGCAATCTGGTCGGCACAGTCGGCTTCGGCGCGTAGTTTCTTTGCGCTGGCCTTCATCGGGAAGTGACCTCAGCTGACCGAGATCGTCCGTCGTCCACAGCAACCCCGCCAACTCGCGGGAGAATATGGCAGCTCCGAGCCTTGAGAAGCGAGCCTTGTCGCTGCGGAACTGGCTGGAGGATGGCTCTTCGACGCCGCCGCCGATGCAGTCCGCTCCTGCAAGTCTCTTGATGACCCCGTGAATGCCGACCGTCCTGCCGCCGTTGTTGCCTTCAAACCGAAGTGCCTGGGCATCGAGTCCTCCATCCAGATAGACTCGGCTTAAGCCGAGTTGTGTTGGACCAAGCCGAGCATTTATTTGCGGCTCAATCAAAGCGCCTTGCGGCTTACCCACAACGTACACAGGAGGCCGTATTTTCCCGGTCGTCAGGCGGCGCTTCACATCACCGATCGCGCTGACGACCCCCCGCTGCATGCTACGCGCCGACCGACGCTGAGCCGTCATACGAAACAATTACCTTCCGGCGATCCGCCTCACCGCGGCCATCTCAAGATTCCCGATTGCTGAGAAGGAGAACGCGAGTGTGGAGATCAGCTTTTGCAATCATGGTCATCGCCTGCATGATGTCGCGTGTCGCATCGGCGCAGGACATCTTCCTGCCGGACCCCCAGAAGATCGATTCCATGACCAGGAATTGTGTCTACAACAACGCGTTTTATTCCCAGGGAGCCCTCATCTGCCTCGGCGGGGGGCGCGGCCTCCAGTGCAGCAGCGGGAGTTGGGTCCCCACGCAGGATCCCACTGCCTGCAAGGATCAAGTCCCCACGCCATCCCCGCGGTGACCTTTCGCCTTCCCGTCTCGCTAACCAGCCAGTTCGATTTCTCGCCCGCGTGCTGTGCATCGTCCTGAACGGGAGCGCCAAGGCGCGATGGACAACGGCCAGCGCCACGCTGAATTGCAGGCATGCACCGCCAGACAAAAGACGAAGCAAGCATCGCGGCCTGCTGGCGAAGCCGCTGCGGCTGGTCAGCTTGGCGCCGTCGAGCGTCAGTGCACGTCGGGCAAATGCACTTGCTCCTACATCGCGTCGACCTGCAAGAGCTGGAATCGCACCCATGGCGGCGATCTCGCCGTCTGCGACAGCTACCGTCAGAGCTGCCTGCAGGGCGGCCGGTGGGACGACAGAAACCGCCATATCGAAATGGCGGTGAAGCGTTAGGCTAACTCGCCCTCCAGACCGGCCTTTGCCGGAGGGCCGGTTCGGAAACACCCGCGACGCCCTGCGCCTTGGCAGGAATCGTGGGATCATTCCCGTAGGATCACCCATCCTCCGCCTTGTTTCTGTCCTTGCAGCCGAGAATGGGGTATGCAGAATGCGGGATGGGACTCAGCCAATGACCTATTTGATCCTTGCCCGTGATGGCACCAGCCAAATCGTGCTGAAGCGCGACAGCGAAGATGCGGCCGAGAAGAAGGCGCGCGAGCTGAAGGAGATGGGCTGGTTCGAGGTCGAGGTCCGCGAGGACAAGGCTGGGCACGCAGCGGCGGCCGCGCTGACCGATCGCTCACAGACCCTTCAATAGCGCCTTCCCTTGAAGGACGCCTTCCCATCAATGACGGCTTGATGAACCTTTGCCTGATGGCCCTTACACATATGTGAGGAGCCATCCGATGTCCGATACAGCACATTACCGCTTCCAGTCCGATCAGGCACGACGGCTGGCCCGCCAGGTCACCGACGCCACGGTCCGCCAGCAGCTGCTCGAAATGGCCGAAGAGTACGGCCGCTACGCCGACCTGATCGAGGCCCGCAGCACCGAACCAGCGCCGGCCGCGGCGGCCGCGCACCAGACCGAGCCCCACCCCGTCGCGATGCTGCGCCCGCTGGCCGGCTCGTCCCCCGATCAGCACGCCCAAGGCCTTCAGGTCCGCTCCTGACGCGCTTTCTGAGCGCTGCGCCAAATCCCCGCGAAATCGTCTGAGGATTTGTTCGGAACATTATGCCCGCTCACGCGATTTTCCTCGCATGAGGCTACGCGAAGCCAACCGACATATGCTCCTTCTGGGCGCCTTCACGCTGCTGAGCGTGGCTGCCGCCGGCGCCGTTGCGGCGCTGGATCCGGCGCCCCCGCCGGCCAACGCCGCGGTTAGGCCGGCCCCCAATCAAGCGCCGGCCCCTGACCTGACGCCGGTCCGGATCGTCGGCACCCCGTTCGTCCCGAACACCAATCCCCGCCAACGCTGACCCGCCTCGCACGCCGGGTACGTCACAATTTTGTCACCGCGCCTGCAAAACAGGCGTCTTCGTCAACCATCATGATGGCGAGTGCTTGATTCCGCGCGGTTGCTCTGCTGCAATCCGCCCGCTCAAGGTGCGCCATGAAGTGGATGAAAGAACGCGATCTCCTGATCGCGCAAACAATGGCTTTCGTGGAGTCGGTGAAGGGCAAGCAGCCCGACGCCGGAATGCCGACGCCTGCCCCGCCGACATCTGCCCCGCGAACGACAGCGCCACCGGCCGCCCAGCAGACCGCCGCGCCGCCTGCTATTGCGCCCGCACCCGCCACACCGGCACTCGCCGCCGCTGCCGAGGCCCTGGCCGAGGCCATCGCCACATTCGACATCAAGCCCAAGCCTGCGGCCGAGACGCGGCCCGCGGTCGTGCCGCCGCCGCTGCCGGTGCCGACCGTGATCGAGGGCCTGCCGCCGGCTCCGCCGCCTCTGGCAGTGACCGTCGTCGAGGTCCCGCCGCCACCGGCGCAGCCGCCGCAATTCGCAAAACTCGACATCAGCGGCGACTTCGGCTCCGAGGTGCGGGAGCGGGTTGCCAATTTCCGCGCCCAGCAGCAGCGCTTCCTCAGGGAGCGCGAGGAATACTGCACCACGACGATGGCCAAGGTGCGCGCCGCGATCCGCGACAACAGCGACCTGCCGCGCTCCGGCAAGTAACCAGCGACCTGTTCACCTGATGGCCTTGCCCCCCGCGCTTGTCCGCCGGGGTCGATTGGACTTCAGCGCAGCGCGCCCGATTTCACCGGATCGGTCAGGAAGCGTCCGCTCGATCGCGTCAGCGCCGGCTCCTCCACTGCGTCGGAAACGGGCTGCTTTCCTTCCAGCATCGATCGCAAGCCGGCGATCGCCCGGGTCATGCGCTCGGCGTATTTGGCCAAGGCGCCGTCGACGAACGCCCTGTCCTTCGGCTTCGGCTTGGCGAGCCGCAGCTCCAGATGCGTCGTTCCGTCTGGACCGTCCAGAACGGCGCGGGTCATCACGATCCGCGGCGCGTCGGGGACCGGAAGCGTGATGCCCACCGTGAAGTAATCGGCCGGGTGCCAATCGAGCAGCTCTTCGACGACGGTATGGTTGCCGTGCATGCAGTGATTTTTGGTGCCGACACCGCGCCGTCCCTTGCCGGATTCCTCGACAATGGTGTCGGCGTCCCACCATTGCTGCCACTGCCCGGGCACGGTTAGAAACTCCCACACCGTCTGCCGGGGCGCGGCGATATCGAACTCCAGCATGGCGTGGGCGTCGGCGCGCGTCACCTCCATCCGCCTTTGCGCGTCGTCCTGCTGCCAGGCCGCCTCGAGATCGCGCACCCACAGCGTCACGTCGCCGATGATGTCGATGGTTTCGCGATGCGCGATGAGACCTTGCGCCACCGGATCGACGCCCATGGCGCGGATCGCCGCGTCGCTGTAGAGCGCGTAGGCGCACCCGCCGACCTTTTCGCAAACCGTGTTCTTGAGCAGCCGGTGGACCAGAATGACGTCGCGCCCGGCGAGCTCTTCACGCCCGCCCATCTTCTGCTTCACCATCTCGCCATGATGGACGACGAATTTGAAATCGAGATCGCCCATCGCGACGCAGGCCCGGCACTCGCACGCCGAGGCCTGGCTAACGCTGCGCAGGCGCCGGCGGAACTTGAAATAGGCGCCCTCGATCGCGTCCTGCAGCAACGAGCCGTCGATTGTCTCGGCGGTGGTGTAGACGAACGCGGCGTCGCCCTCGAACTTGGCGAGGCGAAATGGCGGGCGCAGCGCTTTCACCACCGCGTCCATGAAATCGGCGATGATGTCCTGGGCATGGTCGAGCTCGACCGCCGCGAGGAAGTTCGTATAGCCGGAGATGTCGGCAATCGCGAAATAGGCTGCTTCAGCTTTCGGAAGCATCGAGACCTCTTACGCAACCGGTTCACGCCAATCGTGCGGACGCGCAGTCTGTCACCCGCGCCGCCGGCGGTCGAGGGGCACAGCAGCGGTTCTGACGTGTTTCTCAGCGCGAACCGGTGCTCTGGCGGCCGCCGATCTTCTCCAGCACCGGCAGCAGATACTTCAGGAATTCGCCCGGATTCTCGCTCATCGGGAAATGGCCGAGGCCTTTCATGATGGTGACCTCGCTGCCGGCAATGCTGTTCGCCACCGCGACCGTCTCCTCCGGCGTGCAGGAATAATCGTACTCGCCTGACAGCAGGAACAGCGGGCAGCGTTTGGTGTCGATCTCGGCGATGCGGGCGCGGATATCGCCGTCGATCTTGTAGAAATAGAGGTCGCCCTTGAACACGCCGGGCCCGCCTTGCATGTAGTGCCACAGCGTTTCCCACTTCTCCTTGTTGGGCGCGTCGGGCCCGACCAGCCCCGAGACGATGGCAGCCGCGACCTCGCCGCCATGCACGTCCGGCCGGTGCAGGAAATTCAGGTCGTAATAGGGATCGACATGCGCGCCGGCCTGCAGGCCGATGATGGCGCGGAAGCGTTCGGGATGCTCGAGCGCGAGATGCAGCGCGATCCGCCCGCCGATCGAGCAGCCGATCACGATCGGCTTCTCCAGTTCGAGCGCGTCCATCACCGCCAGGATCATCGTCGTGTATTGCGTTGATGAGAGCTGGTATTCCTCGTCGTGCCAGCCCTGCGGCGGCGACGACTTGCCGTGCCAGGGCATGTCGAAGGCGATGACGCGATGGTTGCGGGTGACGCGCTCCTCGTTCATCAGGCCGCGATATTGCCGCCCGTCGGCGCCTGCGGTGTGCAGGCAGAGCAGCGGCGTACCCCCGCCCGCCTCCTCGACATAGACGCGGTGCGCCCGGCCGAACAGCTCGAGCTGCATGTAGCGGCCAATGATCGGCTCGAATGTCGCGCTCATGCGGCGGCTCCCTCGCGGCGCAGCTTCGCGAGCGCCTCCTTGAAGTAGCGCAGGTTCGCCATGAAGATTTGCAGCTCGCCCTCGGCTTTCAGCACGCGGCGCTTGATCAGCGCCATCAGGTCGTTGGAGCCCGGCGGCGGCCGCCGCTCGCAGAAGCGGCCCCACTCGGCCTCCGAGGTGCGCAGCGCAAAGGACGACGAGGGCATCACGAACGGCCCCTTGGTCACCGACACGATCCGGCCCTCATGGATCGCAATCAGCCAGGCGGCCGCGCCGATCTCGAGCAGGAAAGTCGTGGTGAGATAGCGGCCGCGCCGCACCAGGCCGGCGTCGCAATTGACCCGTTCCTTCAGCGTTTCGATCAATGTTCGCTCCCCGATGCGGCCCGTCCGCGCTGGCCGCGGCGGGCATTCGTTCTGCTGGCAATGATGGAAGGAATGCTGGGGCCGTCAATCGCTACAGCCGTCGCGCCGCCACGGCGTTTTCGCGTGGGTCGCTAGAGCCAAATTTCGCTAAAGCCAGGACCAGACCAGCGCCACGTTCGCGGCGCAGGCCGCGAACAGCGCGAGCGCGAGCACGAAGTGCACGCGTTCATGGGGGGTCTGAAGGATCGCTCTCATGGGGAAAGCATCCGGCGATTCTACCCGTGGAGTCCCGGGGATTCTTTTTTCCGGGGTTTACCACCCGTTAAGGACTCAGGGCCCTCAGCGAAAGGGCCGAAATGACTCATATTTTCAGATGCTTGGCCCGGGATCCCGCTCACGGTTCCGTGATTGGAACGGTGATATTGCCTGAAACCCGGGACGGGTGCTGGCGTTGTCGGGGATCGGGGAAAACGACGAATGCCATACGCGCTGTTCTATCAAGACGCCAAGCTGAGCAAGGCTTATCCAACCGAGGCCGATGTCTGGAAGCTCGCCAGGAAATCGGGGCTGGTGGTCGATACCGTCTCCGGCGAGGAGAAGTCCTCGCCCCGCCCGCTGCTCGAGAACAACTATGAGATCCGGCCTTGCCAGGCGGAGCCCGACGAAGACCCGGTCAAGAACAAGGCCGACGCCGATCGCGAGGCGCGCCTGGAGCCGCGGTTGAATTAAAAAACAGCAGACCGGCCGGCACGCATCGCGGCCGGATGCAAAAGCGGTCGTCCCGCCCTTACGGCGTCGCCGTCGCCAGCGAGGCCTGTTCGGCCGCGAGCGACACGCAGATCTTCCGCCGATGCAGACCCCGGATCGACCCGGTCACCTTCAGTACCTTGCCCGCGGTGCAGGACGCGTCCTGCACGAACACGACTTCATACGGCGCAAGCACGAGGGGTTCGGATTTGAGGATCGTCTGGGCAAGGCACGGCACAGCGACCGCAGAGAGGATCAGCCCTAACGCAAAGCTACGCATGTTCGTTTGTCCACCAGCCCCGGCGATCGCATAATAACGCATCACGATGAAAGTTCCGTGCAATGCAGGAATTATTGTTTGCATTGCACGATCCGGCGTGAATATCCGCTGAATAAGCAAGCGTCGGGCCAACAAAAAAGGCCGACCCGAAGGTCGGCCTTTGATCTCGATGCGACGATGACGCGATCAGTAGCGGGAGCCCACCGGACCGCCCCAGCCGAAGCGGTAGTTGACCCCGACCTTGACGGTATGCTCGTCGTTCCGGAAGCTCGTGCCGACAATGTCGGCCGGACCGCTGGTGAAGGTGGTCTTGCCGAAATTGTAGTACTGGTACTCGGCCTTCGCCGACCAGTTCGGGGCGAACATGTATTCGAGGCCCGCGCCAACCGTGTAGCCGTCCTTGTGGCCGCCGTCGGTCGTGAACGCCGCCGGCACGCCGCCGACCGACGCCGTGATGTTGTTGTTGTCACGCCAGGCGTAACCGCCCTTGGCATAGAGCAGCGTCGGGCCCCAGGTGTAGCCGAGGCGGCCGGTCACCGAACCGAGCTGGTCGGTATTCCCGGTCACGACCGTTCCGGCGGGGAACACCAGACCATTGTTCGACGAGCTCGGCAGCCAAGAGTACTGCGCCTCGACACCCATCACCCAGTTGGGGGCGAACTGATAGTCGAAGCCGCCCTGCACGCCACCCATGAAGCGCGCGTCGCTGCCCATCAGGTTGTTGCCGTCGGTGAACGCGCCGCCGACATGGCCGCCGATATAGAAACCGGTCCAGTTGTAGATGAGCGCCGGAGCGGTAGGCGGCGGTGCCTTGGTATAGGTGCGGGCCGGGATGTCGGCCGCAAACGCCGGGCTCGCAAGAGCGGCCAGCGCGACGGTGCCGAGCAAAAACTTCTTCATCTCTGATCCCCGTGACTTACGCTGCGCTGTTAAGACAAACAACGTGACGCCAATTAGGTTGCTTTGGGGCAATGCCAGACCTGGGATGTTTCCGAGCTGTGACAGGGTCGCAACAACGCCCGTTTGTTCCTTGGCACAGAAGGTTTTTTCACCGGTTAAGCAGCCGCATTTCGGCTGTATGGATGTCGCAAATGCCTAAGCTGAGGTTCAGCGCTCCCCGAAAAGTGATCGGGGATTGCTAACGATCCGGTCAGCTCCGCGACAGAGGCCGCCGCGGTCAGCGCGCCATCTTCTCCAGATCCTGAAATGGCGCGTAGGACGCGCCGGCGCAAGGCTCGGCGGAATTATCCAGGATGCGGTCGAGCCGGCCGTCGACGAACAGCACGCCGCGCTCGCGCGCCGGCCGGTAATTGCCGTCGGTATCCTTCGCGCTGTAGCGCAGGCACACCACGTAGCGCAGCCTGCCCCCGACCGTGCGCTGCGCCGGATCGGCGATTGCCGCCTCGCGCACCCCGACCGGATTGTTGAGGTAGGTCCGCATGAAGGCGAGGATCTGGTCGCGGTACCGGTCCGGAAACGGCTGGTTAGCCACGCCGCGATCATCGGTGAAGGTGGTCGGCCCGCTCCCGCTGTCATCGCTGGTGAGGCAGCCGGCGAGCGGAATCGAGAGCAGCAGGATCGCCGCCAGTTTTGATGATATCCGCAAACGTCGCTGTCTCATGGGTCCCCGGTCGCGTCTCATAGACCGCCGGGCGGCGGAAGGGCAACTCGGTTGTTACCGCTCGTAACGCCCAGAGCGTCTTCTGAAGTCCAAACGCACTCCGGCCCGCCGCCATTGGGGAAGCAATGGAGGGACGGGCCGGTTCTGCATCCTGAGGGCGCAGTGGGGGCAATGTGGAGCGGACTGCGCCCCTCGGATCAGGATCAGCCGCGCTTGGCCGGCGCGACGTGCTTGATCGCGACCTTCGCGTGGACGTGCTTGGTCGCATGCTTCGGCGACTTCACCTTCAGCATGCCCATGTGCTTGTGGTGGCGGTGATGGCGATAGTGCTTGTGGTGGCCCATCTTGGCGTTGGCGTTGCGCACCTTCGACGGCAGCTGCTCGCTCTTGATCACCGGGGCGGCCTTGATCGCCGGGACAGTCGTGGTCGCCGGCGCGGGCGTTGCGACCTTGCCGGTTTCGGCGGCGAGCGCGGGCGCTGCGATCACGGAGATGGCGAGCAGCGCGGCGGAAATCGTCTTGAACATGGTGGTCCTCCTGTTCGGGATCGAGAGGTCTCCGGCCGGATGGTCGGCCTCACCGATCAATGCACGTGACCTTATGGGCCGCGCACTGAACCCGTTCTGAAGGGCGCTGATGGAATTCATTCATGTGAATGACTTCTTTGTCATGTTGCCCGTGCCGGCGCGAGATCACGTAATCGTTGAAACGGCCGGGAATGTTCCGCAGCCCTGGGTGTTCAAGTCAGCAGGCTTCGGTGTAAGATTACCGAGCACGATCAGGAACGATCAGGAGCAACCAGGAATGAGCAAGACGCCGCAGTTTCGTTGGAAGTTTTTGGGCCTCGCAGTGCTCTCGATGACACTCGCCGCCGGGCCGGTCATCTCGGCCTACGCCGCAGGCAGCGACAATCCCTCGCCGCCGGCCTCCGACAGCAGCGCCAGCAAGGGCAAGAAGGCCAAGAAGGACAAGAGCTCCGCGATCGACGATCAGAAGTTCCTCGCCAGCTACCGCGCCGCCTATACCACGATCTACGACCAGCACGACTATACCGCCGCGATCGAGCAGCTGAAGGCGCTCGGCCAGGACGACCGTGCCGACGTCGCCAATCTGATCGGCTACTCCTATCGCAAGCTCGGCGACTACAAGGTCTCGCAGGTCTGGTACGAGCGCGCGCTCAAGGCCGATCCGGCGCATGTGCGCACCTGGCAGTATTACGGCCTCTGGCAGGTCGAACAGGGCAACCGCGATCAGGCGCAATATCATCTGAACCGCATCGCCCAGCTCGCCGGCACCAACAGCGACGAATATCGCTCGCTCGCCGCCGCGCTGGAAAAGCCGCCCGGCACCGGCCTGGTTTACTGAGCGGCCGATCGTCCTGACATCAAGCCGGCGCCGTCACGAGGACCGCGCCGGCTTTTTGCTGCTCTGTAGGATCGGTGGAGCGCAGCGAAACCCATCGCTCGCATCGGCGGTGTCGATGATGGGTTTCGCGGAGTTTATCATTGGGCCGCGCTTTGCGCGAACCCGTTGGCTCTACCCATCCTTGGATCTTCGAAACCTTACGACGTCGCGGCGATCCCGACCTCGCGCCGGCGGCGGCCGAGAATGGCGAGCATCACAAGTGCTCCGATCGAGCAGGCGAGCGCGAGCTCCAGCACGGCATTGCTGCCGGACCGCGTCAGCAGCCAGGCCAGCAGCGGCGGCGACGCCGCCGAGATCAGGTTCAGCGGCAGCGCGATATGCGAGGTCGCCTTGGCGAATTCGCTCTTGTCGTAGAACACCAGCGGGATGGTCGCGCGCGCGACCGCAAGCGCGCCGCTGCCGAGGCCGTAGATCAGGATGAAAGCCGCGATCGCCCAGTAAGTGCCGTGACCGACGATCAGGATCAGCATCGCGACCGGCAGCAGCGTGCCGGCGACGAGCCCGGTCGTGATGCCGTCCCAGCGACCGCCGCCGAGGAAGTCGATCGCGCGCGCCGACACCTGCACGACGCCGAGCGTCGAGCCGAACGCGATCGCCTGGGCCGCCGGCAGCCCCTGCGCCTTCAGAAGCTCGACCAGCACCGCGCTGAAGCCGAAACTGACGAAGGCGTTGAGCCCGATCGCCGCGACCACCAGAAAAAACGTGCTCCTGCCGGCCGGCGGCGGCGCACCCGACCTCTCCGATGGCGATGCGGATGCCGCCTCGCCGACCGCCCGGCGCGGCAGCCCGAAGCTGTAGAGCGGCAGGCAGACGAGAGCCATCGCCGCGGCATAGGCCAGACAGGTGCCGCGCCAGCCCAAGGCCTCCGCGAGAAACGCTGTCGTCGGCCAGAAGATGCTGCTGGAAAGCCCGGTGACCAGCATGAGCGCGCCGATCGCGCCTTTCGCGTTCCGCCCGGCCACCTCGTTCAGCATGATGTAGGCGGCCGTGCTCAGCGCCGCGCTGCCGGCAGCACCGAGGATGGTCCAGGCGATGAAATACAACACCGGCTCGCGCGCGCAGGCCAGTGCCACGAAGCCGAGCGCGGCGATCACGCTGCCGGTCATCATGACGCGCCGCGCGCCTAAGCGCCGGAAAGGCTCCGCCAGCAGCGGGCCGCACAGGCCCATGGTCACGTAGAAGGTCGATGTCCCCGCAAACACCGTGGGAAGGGCGATCTCGAGGTCGGCCGCCATCCGGTGGCCGACGATGGCCGGCAGGCCGAGGGTCCCCCACCCGAACACTTGCGCAATAGCCAGCACGAGCAGGACGCCGGCGATGTCTCGATCCATTCCCGGGAACCGTGCCCGGCCCGCCTTCGCCATTCCCACCCGCCGCGCTTCAACCAAACGCCTTCGCTAACCGATGTGGCATGACGATATCATGACCGGCGCCGTCCGGACCGGTTCGGGCCCGGCGACATCCCCAAGGATTCACGGATCAAGCGATTACGGATCAAGGGATTACGGATAATGCTCGAGGCGCCGGTCGGGCTTTGGCGGGCGGTTGGCACCCACCGTGTTGCCCGCCGCGGCGCCATCCGGCTTCGCGGGATGCGTCGCCCTCTCGGTCGGCGGGCCGCTGTCGCCGGTCTTCGTGTTGCTGTTCAGCGCCTGGCCGATGGTGGTCAAATTGGCCGCCTGCCCGGCCCCCGCCGAGCCGGTCGAAGGGCCGGAGCTCTGTGCCAACACGGTTCCCGATAGCACCAAGGCCGCCATCAGTATTGCCGCGTTGACTGTCATGGAGGGGGCCTTCTGCACACGAATGATGCACAGCAACGCGCGGCTGCTCCGGACGTTCCCCCGGCGCCCTCATTTAAGGTAAATGCGAGGCGAATTCTGTACCCTGTCGCGGCCAATGGCAGGGAGCACAGGCATTCGCGGCTCGATCAGCCGTGCGCCGCCGTCGGACCGCGCAACGCCCCCTCGCGATACTCGGCCCAAGCCTGCCGCAGGATCTGCACCGACGAGGTCAGGAATATGGCCGCCATCACGGCGGCAACCGCGAGATCGGGCCATGGCGTGGCCGTTCCCCAAACCCCCAGAGCCGCCACCATCACGATGAGGTTTCCGATCGCATCGTTGCGCGAACAGAGCCAGACCGAGCGGACATTGGCATCGCCGTCCTTGTACGGTAGCAGCAGCAGAACCGACCCAACATTGGCCGCGAGTGCCAACGCACCGATTGCGCCCATCACCTCGGCTCTGGGCACGCCGAGCACGAACGTCTGATAGACGGTCGAGCCGAACACCCACAACGCCATCAGGCTCAGCGACGCGCCCTTCAGCAGCGCCGCGGAGGCACGCATCCGCAAGCTGGCGCCGATCACCGCAAGGCTCAGTCCGTAGGTGACCGTATCGGCGAGGAAGTCGAGCGCATCCGCCTTGAGCGCCTGCGAGCCGGCCAATTGACCTGCGATCATCTCGGTCAGGAACATCGCGCCATTGATGCCGATGACGGTCCAGAGAATGCGCTTGTAGCGCGGGTCAAGGCCGTCGAAGATCGGAACGCCGCCCGAGCAGCCGCACGCATCCGCCGCGCGATTGCGTTCCCCCGCTCGCACGCCAGCTTTCATCGGAAGCGTCAGTGGCGGTGGCGCACAGCATTGGGAGGTCTTCTGCTCGCAGCAGTCGCTCATTGATCTTCCTTTCGGAGAACAGGATAGGACCGCCGATGCCACGGATTCAACCCTGTCCGCGTGGAACAGCGCCAATCCGCGCGTCACTCACCACCGCAACAATCGCGGACCCAGCGCCGCGCCTGCGATCGTACAGAACAAAATCGTTCCGCCGTACCAGACCGCGACAAAAGGCAGCGAATCGTCGGTGCAGTGAAGCGCATAGGCCAATGCGCTGATGCCGCCGGCGAGCAGGCCGGCGAATGCGCCCGCCCGGCGCAGATCGGTCGGCGCCGCCTGTCGCACCGCCCACATCGCCAGTGCAAACGGCACAACCGCAATCACCGGGATCGACACCAGGCACTCCAGCCACGCGTCACCTGCGACCATCCGATTCCAGTGCGAGGCAGGCGCCGCGCCGAGGCTGACAACGGCCAGCGCAACGATCAGCAGGAACGGCAGGATGACGAGCAGCGCACCCGGCTTCGACCCGCCGCCGGGGCGCGACAGCCTGATCAGGTCAACTGCCGCCACGCCGGCGACGGCTGCGGCAAGGGCGATCTTCACACCCAGCAGTGCACACGCGCCGGCGATGGACAGACCCGTGCGCGGCCCAAATCCGATCAGGATGGCCGCCACGGAAATGGCTGCTCCGGCAGCGACGGCCAAAGCGATGCGGCGGCCAACCACCCTGAAATCCACCGGGCCGATACCTGCGCTCAGTGCCGCAACAAGATCGTCGGTTTTCATCGGCTGCTCTCCGCCGGCGCCGGCCGTTCTGACGAACGCTGCCTTCGTCAAGTTCAAGTTCCCGTCTCTATCACAAGAGGCGCCTTCCAGCGCCTCTTTCGGCCAGCGCAGCAGGTTGCGGTCGAGATTGGTCGTCCGACGCCCGTGCCGATCAGCCAAGGGCCCCGCACTAGAAGCCGTGCGACGGCGGAACGGAGGATTTCGGACCGCCGGAATAGCGCCACGCATTGACTTCCCCGGCATGTCCGGCGGCGGGCTCGGCCGTCCAGCCGATCGCAGCGTAGGCGTCACGCGGCGCATGTTGCGCGGTGATCGGGTGGTAAACGCTGCGGCTTGCCGCGGACGTCGACGCCCCGGCATGCGCGGTCGCGGACATCGCCACAAGCGACGTCAGGAGTGAGATGGTGAGAATGGGCTTGGTAAACTTCGTCGACATTGTCTGCTCCGTTTTCATTTTGAATCGCGCTCCATGCGCGCTTCTGCAAGGGAATACGGGGCCCTTCTCCGGCCGGTTACACGATCACGCCGAGGTGAGGATGGAGGATTTCGGCGGCAACGCGGCATCGAGCCACGCAGGAAATTGAAAGGCCGCCGTCAGGCGTCGCGGTCCCTGCGAATGAAGGACGCCAGCGCCTGCAGGCCGCGGTGGACGCTGATCTTCACGTTGGATTCCGACATGCCGTAGCGCGCCGCGGTTTCCGCGACGCTGTTTCCCTCCAGCTTGACCGCCTCGATCGCCTGGCGCGTCTTGCGCGGCAGCCGGCCGAGCAGCTTCGCCATGTCGTGCGTGCTCTCTGTCGAGCTGTGATCGTCCGCCGCCATCAGATCGTTACGGTCGTCGATCGGAACATTCATCCGCGACATCTTGTTGGCGCGGAGGTAGTCGATCAGCTTGTAGCGCGCGACCGCGTGCAGCCAGGGCGTGAACAGCGCCCCGGGGTCGTAGGTGTGGCGCTTGAGATGAACAGCCAGCAGGGACTCCTGGACCAGATCCTCCGCTTCTTCCGCGCTGCGCCCGGCTCCAATCAGCCTGCGCTTGTAGTAGCCGCGAAGACGCGGCGCGAGCTTCGCCAGCAGCGCGCCGTGGCTGGCCGCATCGCCGCGCTGGCTCGCCAGCATCAGCGTCTTGAGCTCGATCTCATCGCTGGTCATGTCGGCTGTCCTGCCTCGCAGTTCGGCTCACCTAGGCGATGGGCTCGAGCGTGCGCGCGCGTGCCTGCGTAGTCTCGACAGCGGTCTCCGGCTGCAGCTCGCCGCTGTCGCCGGCCAGCGGCAGCCGAAAGCCCTTCACCATGGCGAAGATCGCGGGAATCACGATCAGCGTCAGCAGGGTCGACGAGATCATGCCGCCGATCATCGGCACCGCGATGCGCTGCATGATCTCGGAGCCGGTGCCGGTGCTCCACATGATCGGCAACAGCCCGGCCATGATCGCGACCACCGTCATCATCTTCGGGCGGACGCGCTCGACCGCGCCCTCGATGATCGCACGGTGCAAATCGTCGCGACGAATCGTGCGTCCCTCGGCAGCGCGCCGCGCCGTGATCTCGGCCAGCGCATGGTTGAGGTAGATCAGCATCACCACACCGGTTTCGGCGGCGACGCCGGCGAGCGCGATGAAGCCCACCGCAACCGCAACCGACAGGTTGAAGCCGAGCGCCCACATCAGCCAGAGCCCGCCGACCAGCGCGAACGGCAGCGACAGCATCACGATCATGGTCTCCGCCACCGAGCGGAAGTTGAGGTAGAGCAGCAGGAAGATGATCGACAGCGTCACCGGCACCACGATCTTGAGCCGCGCGGTGGCGCGTTCGAGATATTCGTACTGTCCGCTCCAGACCACGTAAGTGCCCGGCGGAAACTGGACGGCGGCCTGCACCGCGCGCTGCGCATCCGCGACATAGCCGCCGAGATCGCGCTCGCGGATATCGACATAGATGTAGGTCGCGAGCTGCCCGTTCTCGGTCCGGATCGTGGTCGGCCCACGCGCCGGCTTGATATCGGCGACCTCGCCGAGCGGCACCGCCCCGCCCGCCGGCATCGCCACCAGGATGTCGCTCGCGATCGCACCGGGATTGTCGCGCAAGTCGCGCGGATAGCGCATGTTGACGGTGAAGCGCTGGCGTCCCTCGACCGTCGTGGTCACGCTTTGGCCGCCGAGCGCGGTCGCGATCGTGTCCTGCACGTCCTGCACGGCGATGCCGTAGCGCGACAACGCCTCGCGGTTCGGCGTGATCTCGAGGTAATAGCCGCCGAGACTGCGCTCGGCATAGGCCGACGAGGTGCCGGGTACGCCCTTCAAGACCCCCTCGACCTGGCGGGCGAGCTTGTCGATCACGGCGAGATCGGGACCGATCACCTTGACGCCGACCGGGGTGCGGATACCGGTCGAGAGCATATCGATCCGCGCCTTGATCGGCATCGTCCAGGCGTTGGAGACGCCGGGAAATTGCAGCGCCTTGTCCATCTCGGCGATCAGGCCGTCGAGCGTGACGCCCTTGCGCCATTGCTCCTTCGGCTTGAGGTTGACGATGGTCTCGAACATCTCCGACGGCGCCGGATCGGTCGCGGTCGCGGCGCGGCCGGCCTTGCCGTAGACCGAGGCGACTTCCGGAAAGCCGCGGATGATGCGGTCCTGGGTCTGCATCAGTTCGGCCGCCTTGGTCACCGAGATGCCTGGCAGCGTGGTCGGCATATAGAGCAGCGTGCCCTCATTGAGGTCGGGCATGAACTCGGTGCCGAGCTGCCGCGCCGGCCAGACCGTGACGGCGAGTGCTGCGAGCGCCAGCACGATCACCAGCGTCTTGGCCCGCAACACGCCGTTGATCACGGGACGGTAGATCCAGATCAGGAAGCGGTTGATCGGGTTCTTGCGCTCGGGGACGATCCTGCCGCGGACGAAGATCACCATCAGCGCCGGCACCAGCGTCACCGACAAGAGCGCCGCCGCCGCCATCGCAAACGTCTTGGTGAAGGCGAGCGGCGAGAACAGCCGCCCCTCCTGCGATTCCAGCGTGAAGATCGGCATGAAGGACACGGTGATGATCAGCAGGCTGAAGAACAACGCCGGTCCCACTTCTGCCGCCGCCTCGATCAGGATAGCGACCCGCGGCCGGCCGGGCTCGGCGCGCTCGAGGTGCTTGTGCGCGTTCTCGATCATCACGATCGCCGCGTCGATCATGGCGCCGATCGCAATCGCGATGCCGCCGAGACTCATGATGTTGGAGCCGATCCCGAGCAGCTTCATCGCGCCGAACGCCATCAGGACGCCGACCGGCAGCATCAGGATCGCCACCAGCGCGCTGCGGACATGCAGCAGGAACACGAAACAGACCAGCGCGACCACGACGCTCTCCTCGAAGAGCGTGCGTTTCAGCGTCTCGATCGCCGCATAGATCAGGTTGGAGCGGTCATAGACCGGCACGATCTCGACCGACTTCGGCAGGCTGGTCGCGATCTCCTTGAAGCGTTTCTTGACGTTTTCGATCACGTCGAGCGCGTTGACGCCGAAGCGCTGCAGCACGATGCCGCTCGCCACCTCGCCCTCGCCGTTCAGCTCGGCGATGCCGCGCCGCTCGTCGGGGCCGAGTTCGACGCGGGCGACGTCGCGCAGCAGCACCGGCGTGCCGTTGTCGGTCTTCAGCACGATGTTGCCGAGATCGTTGATGTCCTTCAGATAACCCTTGCCGCGGATGACATATTCGAACTCGGATAGCTCGACGGTGCGGCCGCCGACATCGGCATTGCTGGCGCGGATCGCGTCGCGCATCCGCTGCATGGTAATGCCGCGGTCGCGCATCCGCTGCGGATCGAGGATCACATTGTACTGCTTGACGAAGCCGCCGACGCTCGCGACCTCGGCCACGCCCTCGGCTCTGGCAAGGGCGAACTTCAGGTTCCAGTCCTGGATCGTGCGGGTGTCCGCCAGGTTCAGCTCTTTCGACATCACGGCATACTGGTACACCCAGCCGACCCCGGTCGCGTCGGGGCCGATGGTCGGCGACACACCGGCCGGCAGCCGCGACGCCGCGCCGTTGAGGAATTCGAGCACGCGCGAGCGCGCCCAGTAGATGTCGGTGCCGTCCTCGAAGATCACATAGACGAAGGAGACGCCGAAGAACGAGAAGCCGCGCACGACCTTCGACTTCGGCACCGTCAGCATCGCCGTGGTCAGGGGATAGGTGACCTGATCCTCGATCACCTGCGGCGCCTGGCCGGGATATTCGGTGTAGACGATGACCTGGGTGTCGGAGAGATCGGGGATCGCATCGAGCGGCAGATGGAGCAGCGCGTAGAGACCCGCGGTGGCCGCAAAGCCGGTGCCGAACAGCACCAGCAGCAGGTTGCGCGCCGACCACGCGATGACGCGAGCAATCATGGCTTGCCTCCGCCCGTCATCTCGCCGTCGCCCGCCGCCTGCGCTGCGCCGGCCCCGCCAAAGCCCTTGATCGCCGCCTTCAGATTGCTTTCGGCATCGATCAGGAATGTCGCTGACGTGACGACCGCATCGCCCTCGGCGATCCCGTCGCGGATTTCGACATAACCGTCGCCGCGCCGCCCGAGCTTGACCTCGCGCGGCTCGAACCGTCCGTTACCCCGGTCGAGCAGCACGGTCTGCCGGCTCCCGGTATCGAGGATGGAGTTGTCAGCCACCGTGAGCACCGGCGCCGGGCTGCCGGTATCGATCTCGGCATCGACATACATGTCCGGCAGCAGCGCGAGATCGGCGTTTTGCAGTTCGATCCGCACCCGCGCGGTGCGCGTCTCCTTGTTGACCTGCGGGTAGATCATGGCGATCTGGCCCGCGAACGCGCGGCCGGGATAGCTGCGCGCGCGCACCGTGACCTTCTGGCCGACCACGATGTTGCCGAGATCGCGCTCGGCGACATCGACCAGCGCCCACACCATTGAGACGTCGGCGATCCGGAACAGCACCTCACCGGGCTGGGCGCGCATGCCCTCGATCGCGGCACGCTGCAGCACGATGCCGTCGCGCGGCGACGACCACGGAATTGCGATCGGAACCGTGCGGCTCTGCTCCATCTCGGCGATCACGGCCTCGGGCACGTCGAGGTTCATCACCCGCTGCCGCGAGCCCCGCCCGTATGGATCGATCCCCGCAGCCGCTTTCGAGCCGATGGTCGCAACATACTCGGCGGCGGCCGACGACACCGCCGGGCTGTAGATCTCCATCAGCTTCTGTCCCTTGGTCACGCGGCTGCCGGTCGTGACATCGGCGACCTTCTGCACATAGCTCTCGGCACGCATCGCGATCACGGAGACGCGCCGTTCGTCGAGCTGGATCGTGCCGGGGGCGCGGACCAACGTGCGGATGCGGCGCATCTCCGCCGCTTCGGACTTGACGCCGGTGCGCTGGATCTTGCCGGGCGACAGCGTGATCGAACCGTCGTCGCTGTCGTCGCCGTCATAGACGGGGATGTAGTCCATCCCCATGGTATCCTTCTTCGGCGCCGGCGAGGTGTCGGGAAGCCCCATCGGGTTGCGGTAATATTTGATCTTGCGCTCGCCCTTCGCGGCCGCGGTCTTGATGTCCGCCGGCCGCTCAGGCGCCCCGGATTGCGCATCGGCATCCGGAAAAACCGGCAGATAGTCGCGCCCGTCCGCCGTCTGCTTCGGCGTCGCCGCGTAGAACGGCTTGCCGTCGGGATCGCGGTAATAGATCGGCGCTGCGCTCTCCGCAGCCTGCGCGGCAGAGACGATGGCGGTCGCCGGCCGCGGCGGCAGGCCGTGACCGGTCCATGCGGCGCCTGCCGCTGCGGCAATCGCAGTGGCAGCGCCGGCCCAAGTGAGGGCCCACGCGAGGCGGCTCATTGCTCGGCCGTGACGACGAGCTTGTTCTCGACCGAGCCGGTCTCGCCCTGCACCTTGGCGCCGAGCGACAATTGCCAGCGGCCGGCCATGCCGAAGGTTGCCTTGAACCGGTAGGTGCCGGGCTCGGTGCCCGGCATCGGCGTCACCTTGGTGGCCATCTCCTGCATGCCGTCGGGCGCCATGTCGAGCCGGGTCGAGAAGATCACCGCGTCGGGAACGGCCTTTCCGGTCGTCTTGTCGACCAGCCGCACCGTGACGATGCGATCGTCCCCGGCCTTGACCGTCGGCTGGATGAGCTGGAATTCGTAGTTCTTGATCTCGGCGTGGGCGGGCGCACCGGCCAGGGCAACGCCGATCAGCGCGGCCGCAGCGGCCCGCGCGAGGTGGAAAGTCTTCATGGTTAAGATCCTCGATACGTCTGATGCACCGCGTGAGCGGCACGCGACGACACGCGCGCCATCAGGCGCACGCGTCAGCGATCAGGCGCTTGCGCGCCCGTCAGACGTCGGTTCGAGGCGGATGATCCGGAGGTTTGGCGCCGAGGCCGTCAAGCAGGCGGTCGTCGCGCGCGGCGAATCCGCCTTGCGATGGTTCGCGTGCGATCAGCGATGCGGCACCGGCAGGAAGCGGCAGCGAGACGCTCAGCATGCAGAGCGCAAGGAACGGACAGTCGTCGCAGCCCTTGCTCTTGGTCTGGTCCGGGCAGCACGGCATGTCGTCGGCCATCGCCTGCCCCGACATGGCCTGGTCGGTCATTGCCTGGTCCGACATGACCTCGTGGCCGGACATCGCCTGCATGGCGGTGGCCGATGCATCCGGCATCATCCTGGCAAACGCCGGCGCCACGGGCGCGAGCAACAGCCCGGCCGCGACGAGCAGCAGAATCCAGAGATTGGCGAGCCGCTTCACATGCATACCTGCTTGTCGCATGGATCAATGCAACCTGCAAATTCACGATTCCGCCAGCTTGGCCTCGCCCAGCGGCGTATCGGGACGTCCCCGGCACGAAGGAAGCCCTGCGGCTGTCGATTCGAATGCGTCCAGTCAGCGGGACTGAGCGTAGGGTGCAGCATTCATCAGCAGCACCCCAAAAAGAAGGACCAGATAGAGCATCGAAAACACGAACAAGCGACGAGCTGGCCGCCATTCCTTGTCGTGGCTCCGACGTACCTGCCATGCGAGAACAATCATGATCGCTCCCAGCACCGCCCCGGCCGCGCCATAGATGGCTCCCGCGAACCCCAGTGCACAAGGCAGCAGTGAGGTCAGAACCAGAAGCACGCTATAGAGGAGAATCTGGCGCTTTGTTTCGGTCTTGCCGGCTACGACCGGCAACATCGGCACACCGGCGCGGGCATATTCTCCAGCAAGATTAAGCGACAGTGCCCAGAAGTGCGGTGGCGTCCAAAGGAAGATGATCAGAAACAGGATGAGCGGCTCGAGCCCGACATTTCCGGTGACCGCAACCCAGCCGATCACCGGAGGGAGTGCACCAGCGGCACCGCCAATGACGATGTTTTGCGGTGTTCGGCGTTTGAGCCACATCGTGTAGACGACGACGTAGAAGAAAATTGTGAAAGCAAGCAGTGCAGCAGCGGCCATGTTCAGCAAGGTGCCGAGGGTCAGGACGGCGCACGCTCCGAGCATCAATCCAAAAACCAATGCTTCCGAGCGCGATACGCGGCCGCTCGGAATTGGACGGATGGCGGTACGCGCCATCACCGCATCGATGTCGGCGTCGTACCACATATTGAGCGCAGCTGCGGCGCCGGCTCCCGCAGCAATGCAGACGAGAGCAGCGACGCCGGTGACGGGATCGATGCCGCCTGGTGCGACCATGAGACCGACCAGTGCGGTAAAGACGACCAGCGACATGACGCGCGGTTTCGTCAGTGCGACGTAGTCTCCGATGTTGGCATAGCTCCGGCGAAGAATTGAACGATTGATTTGCACGAGATTGATTCCTCGTCAGTTCGATACTCAAAAGGCCATCGGTTGAAGGCCTTGGTTGCAGCACAACCGTCCTGCTTCTAGCTCGCTGACGCGAAAAACATGACCCGAAGCAGATGCGTATAGTCGGATTCGAACACCATGATCGCTACAAAAACCAGCACCAGCACCGGCGGCAACAGGATGGCGTAGGCCAACGCCAACCGCTCCCAGGCCATGTGCATGAACACAGCGACGATCAGGCCGGCCTTCAGCACCATGAACAGCAGGATCAATGACCAACGGAGATGGCCATGGATGCCAAAGAAGTCGACAAGGTATGAGCAGGTACTGAGCACGAACAACCATCCCCAGACCACGAGATAGAGCTTGATCGGGTGCTGCTGGCCCTCGGCGTGCGTGGCTCCCGATGCGACTGCGTCATGCACATAAGTGTGGAGCGCATGTTGCGTTGCCTGCCCTTCCACATGTACCGCTGCGTTTGTCATGCGCTTACCTCACCAGAGATAGAAGAAGGCAAAGATGAACACCCACACGAGATCGACGAAGTGCCAGTACAGGCCCATGATCTCGACGATCTCGTAATGCCCCTTCCGGCTCGTGAAGAAGCCACGCCGCTCGACGTCGAAATCGCCCCGCCAGACCTTGCGCGCAATCGCGATCAGGAAGATCACGCCGATCGTCACGTGCGTGCCGTGGAAGCCGGTTATCATGAAGAAGCATGAACCAAACTGCGCCGCGCCCCACGGGTTGCCCCAGGGCCGCACGCCCTCCATGATCAGCTTGGTCCATTCGAACGCCTGCATTCCGACGAAGGTTGCGCCGAACGCCGCGGTGGCCACCATCAAGGCCGCCGTTTTGACGCGATCGCGGCGATAACCGAAATTGACGGCCATCGCCATCGTCCCGCTGCTCGAGATCAGGATGAAGGTCATGATGGCGATCAGGATCAGCGGGATGTGCTGGCCCGCGATATTGAGCGCGAAGACTTCGCTTGGGTTGGGCCACGGCACGGTCGTCGACATCCGCGCCGTCATGTACGACAGCAGGAAGCAGCTGAAGATGAAGGTGTCGCTCAAGAGGAAGATCCACATCATGGCCTTGCCCCAGGACACGTGCTTGAAGGCACGCTGGTCCGAGGCCCAGTCAGCGGCGATACCTCGCCATCCGGGTATCGTTCCGGGCGGCGCGTTGGGGGTTGCCAGTGTGGTTTCCGTCATTACTTCCTGCCCTCGCTAGCTGAGCAACTGGCGACAGATGTCGACGATATTGTCGGTCCAGCCCGTCAGCAGACCGAGCAAGACCAGCCAGACCAACAACAGGAAATGCCAATAGATCGCGCAGAGCTCCACACTCAGGCGCACCTGCATCATCGGCGCGCCGCGCCACACCTTTGCGGTGGTCCTGCCGAGCGCAACCAGTCCGCCCGTCAGATGCAGTCCGTGCACCGCGGTGATCAGGTAGAAGAAGGAATTGGCTGGATTGGACGCCACGAAATAGCCGGCGACGTTCAGTTGCTGCCACACCCATAGCTGCCCGGCCAGGAACGTCATGGCGGATGCTCCGCCGATCAGCAGGCCGACGATCAAGCCGTCAATGTCGTCGCGTCGCGCGGCGATCAGCGCCCATTGCAGCGCCACACTGCTCATGACCAGGACGCCGGTATTGAACCACAACAGTCTGGGCAGGGGCAGCTCCCGCCAGTCCACCATGCTGTTGCGCATGGAGTAGGCGCTGATCAGGAGCGCGAACAACGAGCCGACGACCGCGAGAAACACGCCCAGTCCGATCTTCGCCGTCGGCACCGACGAACCGCTCTCACCGCGAAGATCGACGTCCACGCCCTGCTCCAGCCAGGGTTTGGCCGCCAGCCGCTGCTGCGAGAGCCACCATCCCGCGATCGCTGCAATTGTAGCAATGAACAGGATGATGGCGCTCACGGATGGGCTCCCTGCGCCACCAATCCGGCCGGCGGTTCATTCTGCGGCACAAAGTCCCTGGGGGCACCGGGCACGCTGTAATCGTAGGCCCAGCGATAGACGATCGGGAGTTCCTTCCCCCAATTGCCATGCCCGGGCGGGGTTTCCGGTGTCTGCCACTCCAGCGAGGCGGCTCCCCAGGGATTGCCGCCAGCCTCTTTTCCTTTGAACAGGCTCCAGATCATATTGAACAGGAAGACAAGCTGGGCGAAGCCGACGATCAGCGCCGCCACGCTCATGAACGCATTGAGGTCATGGGCGGATGCCGGGACGAAGGTTGTCTCGCCGATGTCGTGATAGCGGCGGGGC
Source organism: Bradyrhizobium sp. 6(2017) (assembly GCF_011058295.2). Taxonomy (NCBI): domain Bacteria; kingdom Pseudomonadati; phylum Pseudomonadota; class Alphaproteobacteria; order Hyphomicrobiales; family Nitrobacteraceae; genus Bradyrhizobium; species Bradyrhizobium sp. 6(2017). The sequence continues at coordinate 6,190,498 of NZ_CP049289.2, forward strand.
ATCCCGAGCAGGCCGAGATAGTGCATCGGGAAGAACACGGCATAGGCCCCGATGAACGTCACCCAGAAGTGGAATCGCCCAAGCGCCTCGTTGAGCATGCGTCCGGTGATTTTGGGATACCAGTGATAGATTCCGCCAAACACGGCCATGATCGGCGCGATCCCCATCACCATGTGGAAGTGCGCGACGACGAACATCGTGTCGGACAGCGGAACGTCCACGACCACGTTGCCGAGAAACAGCCCGGTGAGACCGCCATTGACGAATGTGATGATGAACGCGAGGGCGAACAGCATCGGCGTCGTGAGATGGATGTCGCCGCGCCACAACGTCAGCACCCAGTTGTAGACCTTGATGGCGGTGGGGACCGCGATGATGAGCGTCGTGGTGGCGAAGAAGAAGCCGAAATACGGGTTCATGCCGCTCACATACATGTGGTGCGCCCACACGACGAAGCTGAGCGCACCGATGGCCACGATCGCCCAAACCATCATGCGATAGCCGAAGATGTTTTTTCGCGCGTGGACGCTGATCAGATCGGAAATGATGCCGAAGGCCGGCAAGGCGACGATGTAGACTTCGGGGTGGCCGAAGAACCAGAACAGATGCTGGAACAGGATCGGGCTGCCGCCGCCATACTTCGTCAGCTGGCCCATCTCGACCAGCGTCGGCATGAAGAAGCTGGTTCCCAGCAGGCGGTCCAGCAACAGCATCACCGAGGCGACGAACAGCGCCGGGAACGCCAACAGCGCCATCACGGTGGCCGTGAAGATGCCCCACACCGTCAGGGGCATGCGCATCAACGTCATGCCGCGCGTACGCGCCTGCAGCACCGTCACGACGTAATTGAGCCCGCCCATCGTGAAACCGATGATGAACAGGATCAGCGAGGCCAGCATGAGAACGATGCCCCAGTCCTGCCCGGGGGTGCCGGAGAGAATCGCCTGCGGCGGATAGAGCGTCCAGCCGGCGCCGGTCGGCCCGCCCGGCACGAAGAACGTCGCGGCCAGCACCAGCACGGCGAGCAGGTAGACCCAGTAGCTCAGCATGTTCACGTAGGGGAAAACCATGTCCCGCGCGCCGACCATCAGCGGGATGAGGTAGTTGCCGAAGCCGCCAAGGAACAAGGCGGTGAGCAGGTAGATCACCATGATCATGCCGTGCATGGTGATGAACTGAAGGTACTCATTGGCATCGATAAAAGAGAATGTACCGGGAAATCCCAGTTGCAGGCGCATCATCCACGACAGCACCAGCGCCACCATTCCGATCGACATTGCCGTCATCGAATACTGGACGGCGATCACCTTGGCGTCCTGCGAAAAGACGTACCTCGTCCACCAGCTCTTCGGGTGATAGAGCTCGACCTCACTCACTTCGGCGGGCGGTATGCCTGCGACCTGATCAAACGGGATATCGACCATCGGAATTCCCTCCTTGGTCTTCTGTTCAGCGACGAGTTCGCTTCACAATATCCGGCGCATCCTCGTCGGCACCTTCATTCGCTACCGGTCTTGTACGCGGCCTTCGCGACGCCGCGCTGGCCTGACAATTCCGCAAACGTCCGCTGCTTCTCGAGCCACGCGTGATATTCCTTCTCTTCCTCCACGACGACCTTGCTCCGCATCTGCGCGTGCGCGGCGCCGCATAGCTCCGCACAGAGGACGTCGAATGTTCCGGTACGCGTGGGCGTGAGCCAGTAATACGTCACCGAGCCCGGGATCATGTCCATCTTCGCCCGGAACTCGGGCACGTAGAAATCATGCAGAACGTCGATCGAGCGGAGCAGCACCTTCACCGGCTTTCCAATCGGCAGATGCAGATCCTCGTTTTGAACGACGACGTCGTCCTGTCCGTTCGGATCATTGGGATTCAACCCGAGTGGATTGTCGGAACTGATCAGGCGCGCATCTGACGTGCCGAGCCGGCCGTCCTTTCCGGGAAGCCGATAACTCCACATCCACTGTTGTCCGACGACCTCGACGTCGGTCGCGTCGTCGGGAACGGTGACGAACTGGTGCCAGACGACCAGGCCGGGCGCCAACATGGCGGCGACGCCGACCGCCGTCACGATGCTGAGCCACCATTCGAGCTTCTTGTTTTCGGGATTGTAGGCGGCCCGCCGTCCCTCCTTGTGGTGGAAGCGGAACACGCAATAAGCCATGAACGCGATGACCGCGCAGAAAACCGCCCCGGTGATCCAGAATGTCAGATTGATCGTGTCGTCGATGTAGCGCCAGTTTGAGGCGATCGGCGTCCACCACCACGGGCTGTAGATGTGAAACAGCACCGAGGCGACTGCAACCAGGAGCAGCACGAGCGCGACAGCCATCCCTCATTCCTCCTTGCCATTGAAGGCTGCGGAGACGAACGAAAGGGCGGAGCTCACGTCAAAGGTATGGTGTCAAGGTATGGTGCCACGTACACCATCACCGTGCCTTTTGCCTCGCCCATTCTGCCGGTCGCGACGCTGGGACATCATGACAAAGGGTCAACGTCACGACCGCAATCTCATCGGAGCTTGGGGGCGTTCAGTGCATTCAAGATGGTACTCGTCGAGCCCGGCGTCAATAGAGGAGTATGTCCCGCCTTTGTCCGGCGCGAGTTGGCGCGAATGCATTGCATGCCGGCGAGCACCGATCGGGACCCACCATCAGATGGTGCATCGCAAAACCTGGCTTGTGCGATTGCACAATTCTCGCGACCGCGTTCGCCACCTTGCTTCTGCCGCGCATCGGACTAGTTTGACTGGACCGGTTGCGACAGATGTCGTCCGGCAAGCTCCTTCTGGTTGAATCTGATTTGCCGGACTCGGTCGCGATTTTCGCGCATGAGGCGGATGTGCGTGTTTTGAGGGCGCTCCGTTCCCCTGCGACCACCAGCAAGGAGGCCGGAACCATGACCACAGTATTCGCACGGCCCAAACTGCAATTGTTTGGCGTCTCGACCGCTTACGTCGTTCGCAAGATCAGCATTTCCGACTTGGGCAACGCGCTGCGCCTGGGCTGGGAAGACTTCAGCGCAATCCCGACCCACGCCATCGTCCTGTGCGTGATGTATCCCATCCTCGGACTTGCCCTGTTCAGGCTTGTGCTTGGCTATTCGGTGCTGCCTCTGCTGTTTCCGCTCGCCGCCGGCTTTACCCTGATCGGTCCTTTCGCCGCACTCGGCCTCTACGAACTGAGCCGCCGCCGCGAGCGCGGAGAGCAACCAGGTATCTGGGATGCAATGCAGGTGCTGCGCTCGCCGTCGTTCGGCGCCATGCTCGAACTTGGTGTCCTCCTGTTCGTTCTGTTCGGAGTCTGGATCGCCGCCGCGGACGCGATCTACATTGCGACTTTCGGCTATGCTCCGGCTGCGACCATCCCTGATTTCGCAGAGCGCGTGCTGACGACGCCCGAAGGCTGGTCGCTCATCATCATCGGATGCGGCGTCGGCTTCCTTTTCGCCCTGGTTGCCCTGTGCGTCAGCGTCGTCTCATTTCCACTGATGCTCGACCGCCATGCGACAGCGATCGATGCGATCCGCACCTCGATACGGGCCGTGATGATGAATCCAATTGAGATGGCCGCGTGGGGATTGATCGTCGCGGTATTGCTGGCCGTCGGCTCACTGCCATTCTTCGTCGGTCTCTGCGTCGTTCTGCCGGTACTTGGTCATGCGACCTGGCATCTTTACAGGAAGGTGATCGAGCCTGACCCGAATCCTCCGCAAGAAGAGCCCCGCCCGCCGATCGGTCACCGCTACGCGGCCGATTTCCCGGCCTCTCTCTTCCCGTGGAGCCGTGAGCGTTAGTGATACCGGCGCGAGCCAGAGATTGACGAACCGCCTCAGATGCATGCCCGCTTGTCGGATCAATGCGGGGCGCAAATCCGCTTGGCTTCACGATCGCGCCAGCATTCCGTCACGCCCGGGCATAGCCGTCCGAAGGACGGCGTCGCTTCCGCTCGCCTATGCCCGGACATGACGGCCGGTAGCTTACGTTTGCTTCAACAATGCCGGGTCGACCGGCATCTTTCGCAGCCGCTTGCCGGTCGCCGCGAAGATCGCATTGCTGATCGCAGGCACGATGCCCGATGTCCCGGTCTCACCCATGCCGCCGGGCGGCTCCGAACTCGGCACGATGTGGACCTCGATGGCCGGGGCCTGATCGATGCGCAACATCTGGTAGCTGTCGAAGTTGGTTTGCTCGATGCGCCCGTCCTTCAGCGTGATCTCGCCATAGAGCGCGGCAGTGACGCCGAAATTGATGCCGCTTTGAAGCTGCGCCTGCACCGTGTCGGGATTGACCACGGTGCCGCAATCCATCGCGCAGACGACGCGGTGGACGCGAACCGAACCGTCCTTGGCAACCTCAACCTCGGCAACCTGCGCAAGGTAGCTGCCGAACACGAATTGCAGCGACACGCCGCGTCCACGCCCGGCAGGCAGTTTGCCGCCCCAGCCGGCCTTGGCCGCCACAAGCTCCAGCGCCGCCTTGGCGCGCGGCGACTTGCCGAGCAGCGCCTTGCGATAGTCGACCGGATCCTGCTTGGCGGCCGCCGCCATCTCGTCAATCACGCTTTCGGTGACGAACACATTGTGCGAGGGACCGACGCTGCGCCAGAACGCGGTCGGAATGCCGGGCGGCTCGACCCGGACATACTCGACGTGGAAGTTCGGAATGTCGTAGACGAGATCAATCGCGCCCTCCGTCGTGTCGGGGTCGAGACCATTGCGGAACGCCGGCGGCGCCCATCGCGCCAGCACCGACGAGCCGGCGAAGCGGTTGTTCCAGGCGATCGGCTTGCCGGATGCATCGAGTCCGACCGCAATCCGGTCGCACCAGTAGGGACGATACATGTCGTGCTGAATGTCCTCCTCGCGGGTCCACACCAGCTTGACCGGCGCATCGACCTGGTTTGCGATTTGCACGGCGCGAATGACACCATCGACCTCGAGCCTGCGGCCAAAGCCGCCGCCGAGCAGGTGATTATGCACCACGACCTTCTCCGGCGGCAGGTTCAGCACCTTCGCGGCCACCGCCTGGGCACGCGAGAGCGCCTGGCTGCCGACCCAGATCTCGCAGCTGTCGGGGCGCACGTGCACGGTGCAGTTCATCGGTTCCATCGTCGCATGGGCGAGGAACGGCAGCTGATAGGTCGCCTCGACTTTCGTCGCAGCGCCCGCCATCGCCTTGTCGGTGTCGCCGATGTTTTGCGCGACCGTGCCCGGCTTGGTGGTGGCGGCTTCGAGCTCGCGCGCGATATCTGACGTGGCGAGCTTGGCGTGGGGCCCCTCGTCCCACTCGATCACGAGCGCCGCGAGACCTTTCTTCGCCGCTCCCATATGATCGGCCACCACGGCGACTGCGTCATCGAGCTTCACGATCTGGCGCACGCCGTTGACGGCTTTTGCCGCTGCGTCATCCACGCTCTTCACCCGCCCGCCGAACACCGGCGACTGCGCCAGCGTCGCGATCTTCACCCCGGGCGGCCGTGCGTCGATGCCGTAGACCGCCGAGCCGTTGATCTTGGAGGGTGTGTCGAGCCGCTTGGCCGGCGTGCCGATCAGCTTGAACTCGGCCGGGCTCTTCAGCGTCACATTCTCCGGCACAGGCATCTGCGCCGCGTCAGTTGCCAGCTCGCCGTAACCCAGCTTGCGTCCGGAGGCTGCATGATGCACCTCGCCGTTCTCGGCGCGACACGAAGCGGGCTCGACGTTCCAGCGTTTCGCCGCGGCTGCGACCAGCATCGCCTTCGCGGTGGCGCCGGCTTTCCGCATCGGCTGCCAGCCGCCGCGCATCGCGTTCGAATTGCCGGTGGCCTGCACGCCAAGCAGCGGGTTGGCATACAGCTTGTCGCTCGGCGGCGCGTGCTCGAGTTGCACCTGCTTCAGCCCGATCTCGAGCTCCTCGGCGATCAGCATCGGGATCGAGGTGTAGGTGCCCTGCCCCATCTCGACATAAGGCATGGTCAGCACGACCTTGCCGTCGCCGCCGATCCGGATGAAGGCATTCGGCGCGAAGCCATCGGCGGCCGCGGCTTCGCTCTCGCGGCCCGCGAACGGCAGACTCACACTGAGCAGCAGGCCTCCGCCTGCGATCGCGCTCGCGCGGAGGAAGTTGCGCCGCGACAGATCGGCGGAGCGCTCAGACACATTGTCCATCAGCGTCATGATCAACCTCCCGACTGCGCGGCTTGCTTGATGGCTTCGCGAATGCGGACATAGGTGCCGCAGCGGCAGATGTTGCCCGACATCGCGTCGTCGATATCCGCATCGGTCGGCTGCGGCTTGCTCGCAAGCAAGGCTGACGCCGACATGATCTGCCCGGACTGGCAGTAGCCGCATTGCGGCACCTCATGCGCAAGCCAGGCGTCCTGGATCTTCTTGCCGGCCGGCGTGGTGCCGACCGCCTCGATGGTCGTGATCTTGGAGTCCCCGACGCTGTCGATCGTCGTGATGCAGGAGCGCACCGCGGCGTCATCGAGATGCACCGTGCAGGCGCCGCACAGCGCCATGCCGCAGCCGAACTTGGTGCCGGTCATGCCGAGCACGTCGCGCAGCACCCACAGCAGCGGCGTATCGCCGTCGGCATCGACCGAATGACTGAGACCATTGATCGTGAGCTGGAAAGGCATCGTGACACTCCTGTCCTGGTTCGAGACCCGCGCGGTCCGCGCCCCTCCGGGCGCAACCGGCCACATTCCAAAGCAATCGTACGCGCATTCGCGCTGATTGCTCACTCGTGGTAATAAATACAAATGCTGCGCCCTATAAGCGGCGCTTTGATCCGCAATGAAATAACCATTGGTTTATAATCATGGACCGACTGACCAGCATGTCCGTGTTCGCCCGCGTTGCCGATCTCGGCTCCTTCACCGCGGCCAGCCAAGGAGTTGCGGATGTCGCCGACCATGATCGGCAAGCATATCCGGTTTCTCGAGGATCGGCTCGGCTCGCAATTGATCAACCGGTCGACGCGGCGGCAGGGCCTCACCGAGCTCGGCCGCAGCTATCTCGATCACTGCAAGCACTTGCTGGAACAGGCCGAGGCCGGCGACGCGCTGGTCGAGGAGGCCTTGAGCGCGCCGCGCGGCAAGCTCCGCATCGCGACCTCGGTCGCCTTCGGATCGTACAGCCTGGCGCCCACGCTCGTCCGCTTCATGAAGAGGTACGCGGAGGTATCGGTCGACCTCGTCCTCAGCGACAAGATGGTCGATCTGCTCGAGGAAGGGCTGGACGCGGCGATCCGTGTCGGCACGCTGACCGACTCCACCATGATGTCGCGCTCGCTGTCGCCCTATACCGGCGTGGTTTGCGCCGCGCCGGGCTATCTGGCCGAACACGGCACGCCGACCCATCCGGCGGATCTCGCCGGCCATGAATGCCTGCGTTATCCCGGCTGGTCGGACGGACAGCGATGGACCTTCTTCGGGCCGGAGGGCGAGGTGCATGTCGATGTCGAGAGCCGCCTGACCATCAACAGCGCATTCGGCATCCGCTATGCGGCGCTCGCCGGCGCTGGCATCGTGCTGATGCGCGACGAGTTGCTCGCCGACGATATCGCCGCGGGGCGGCTGCAACTGCTGCTGCCGAACTACACGACGCAAAGCCGCGCGCGCCAGATCCTGTGGCCGAAGAACCGCAAGATGACCCCGAAGCTGCGGGCGCTGATCGACTTCATCGTGGAGACGTATGGGTGACGGGGTACGGCATGCCGAGTGCGCCCCGCGAATTCAATCACTGAGTTGCCCGACGGCGCAAGCCCGCCTTACAAAATATTTCGACTTTTCGGAAGCGCAGTGTAGTGTATGGTTCGCTCGTCTCACCCGATCGAGGGGCGCTTCGCGATCGTCACGAACGCGGTGTGGGATGCGGTGGACGCTGAGATCACGACGGACGAAGCGTGATTGAGGCGGACGGTGAAGTCGTGTGGTCCTGACGCCCTAGTGGCCGGTGTCCCCTTGTAAGACGCAATTGCGTCTTGCGAAGGCGGTGACAAACAAGCCAAGTCTCGCCGGGGAGAGCACGAAGTAAGCCGTAACCCATCGCGCAGGGAAAGCCGGATTGCTCCGGTTACACCTGTGGTCCTACCCCCGTGCTTTCTACTTTTGCACGGGGCCCATGGGTGCGATCGGCACCCGGCTTTCCCTGCGCCCTCTGCTCAAGAGAGGCGGAACGAGATGCAAGACTCGGACGATTCATGTCGCGAGAATGTAGATGTGTGACTCACTGGTAGCGTAACAAATTCAGTGTCGTCCCGGCGCAGGCCGGGACCCATAACCACCGAAGGTGATTGTTGCACGACGCTAGGGCCACAGCTTTCCTCACCAACCCAATCCTGGGGTTATGGGTCCCGGCCTGCGCCGGGACGACGACAACATTTGCGGCGGACAGCGCAATCCACGCAGCCATCCCCCCTCACCTCATCAGCGCCTCGGCCTCCTTGCGGAACGCCTGGCGGGAGCCGTCGCGGGAGTAGAACATGTGGCCGCCGGGATAGACCACGAGCCTGGTGCGGCTCGGGCCGGCAAAAGCCGGCAGCTGGTCGAGGATAATCTTCGAGGCGAAGTATGGCGTGGCGAGATCGAACAGGCCGTGGCCGATCAGGAGCTTCAGCTTCGGGTCGAGCGCCAGCATCTGGCGCAGCTGCGTCACCGACTCCGCCGGGCTGATGCCGTGACCGAACTCCCAGGCCTTGTTCACGTTCTCGCTGAGCAGATGATAGGAGCCGTCCGGCCGCCAGTTCAGCTTGCGCGTGGTGAGGTCGACGGCAGCGCTGGTCAAGGGCGCCATCAAGGGATCGCCGGACGGATCGTTGAAATGGAAGTAGCTGGAATCCGGATAGGGATCGAAGCCCTCGACCGAGGCGTCGTAGCGGCCGGTCACCTTGCCGTTCTTGCGATCGAACTCGCGGCGGAATTCGCCGATGTCGAAACGGCCGGCCAGCCTGCGGCTCACCGCCTGATCGATGCCGGTCAGGCTCGCGACCCTGTCGGCGAGCCGCGTGGTGGCCTCGGCATCGGCCTGGCCCCTGACGAGGTCGAGCAGGAAATCGCTCTGCGCATAGCGCTCGACATCGGCAAGATCCTCGCGCGTCACCGCTCCCTTGGCCTGCCGCGCAACCGCCGTCATGGTCGGCAGGCTCGCGACATATTGCAGAAGGCTGGAGCCGGTATATTCGCGGAAATCGAGCACCGGCGAGATCAGGATCAGGCCGCGCGGGCCGACGCCCTGCTGCATTTGCAGGTTGCGCACCACCTTGGGCCCGCGAATGCCGCCATAGCTTTCGCCGACGACATATTTCGGCGAGGTCAGCCGGTCGTATTTCTCGAGCCAGCGGCGGATCACCAGCGCGACCGAATTGGCGTCGCCGTCGACCGTGAAGAAGCGCTTGCGCGCATCCTCGGATGTCGTGACGAAGCGGCTGTAGCCGGTGCCGACCGGATCGATGAAGACGAGATCGGTGAAATCGAGCCAGGTGTCGGCATTCGCCTGCAGCTCGGGCGAGGCCGAGGACACCGCGCCGTCGCCATCGAACGGCAGCCGCCACGGCCCGACATTGCCGAATTGCAGCCAGGCCGACGCCGAGCCCGGACCGCCATTGAACAGGAAGGTCACCGGACGGCTCGCCTTCTCGGCGCCGTCGAGCTGGTAGGAGGTGTAGGCGATGTCGGCGAGCGGCTCGCCCTTGTCGTCGAACACGCGGATCGAGCCCGCGGTCGCGCTGAAGGCGAGCGTGCGGCCGGGCAGCGCGACGGATTGCTTTGTGGTGGAGTCCGGCGGCAGGCGATGCTGCTCGGCGGCGGGCGTGCTGGCCGCGGCGTTGGCGCCGGAGCCGGCCTCACCGCGTCCTCCCCGTCCCTTCTGGCCGCTGGGAGCCTGCGCGCTCGGCGACGGCGAAGGCTGCGGGGTCTCGTCATCGGCCCGCGCCGCGGTCGCAAGACAGGCCACCAACAGCGCCGCAGCACACCGTGTCGCAAAACTGTTAGCCATGTCGTTCACTCCGTAGGCCGGCGTTTACGCATTCCACCTGGAAATTGCGCTAGCTTGGCGGCACCTGTAGGGCATGCGGTCCGTTCCCGGACCATCTCGACAACGCCGCCCGGGATGTATAGACGAGCGCGGCGTATTCCGTGCCAAACGAGTTCGTGAGCGATGGCCAGCCCCAAGCGGTATGACAAGATCGCCTTCGTCGCCAGCGCGAGCGCGGAAGCGCAGTCGGCGCTCGGCGAGCTTGCCGCGATGTACGGCAACCATCCACCCGCCGAGGCCGACGTCGTGGTTGCGCTCGGCGGCGACGGATTGATGCTGCAGACGCTGCACGCCAACATGCGCAGCGGCAAACCGATCTACGGCATGCATCGCGGCACCGTCGGCTTCCTGATGAACGAATACTCGACGCATGATCTGCGCACGCGGCTGGCGGCCTCGCGGGAGTCGCTGATCAATCCGCTCCTGATGCGCGCGACCGACATCCACGGCGCCGTGCATCTGCATCATGCCATCAACGAGGTCGCGCTGTTCCGGCAGACCTACCAGGTCGCCAAGTTGCGCATTCTGATCGACGAGCATGAGCGGATGGCGGAGTTGATGGCCGACGGCATTCTGGTGGCGACGCCGGCCGGATCGACCGCCTACAACCTCTCCGCCCAGGGTCCGATCCTGCCGATCAACGCGGCGCTGCTGGCGCTGACCCCGATCAGCGCGTTCCGGCCGCGGCGCTGGCGCGGCGCGCTGCTGCCGAATTCCGCCTTCGTGGTGATCGAGGTGATCGAGGGCGACAAGCGCCCGGTCGCGGCGGTGGCCGACCATGACGAGGTCCGCGACGTCCGCCGGGTCGAAGTCTTGTCCGACAAGACGATCGCGATGCGGATGCTGTTCGACCCCGGCCATTCGCTGGAAGAGCGCATCCTGCGCGAGCAGTTCGGCTACTGACGACGGCCGCCTTCCCCTGCTCCCCTTGCCCGGCAACCAATCATTAACCCCGGGCAGGATATGGTTAACGTCGGGTAATACCGCATTTGGCCCGGTATGCCCGTTCGGGACCGGACCATGTATCGCATCGATTTCAACAAGCTGCGATTTTTGATTTGCGACGACAATCCGCACATGCGCCGCATCCTGCGGACGCTTTTGCATTCGTTCGGCGCGCGCGAGGTGTATGAGGCCGAGGACGGCGCCACCGCGCTCGAGATGTACACCCATTACGTGCCCGACATCGTCATCACCGACTGGTCGATGCCGATCTTCGACGGGCTCGAGCTTGCGCAGATGATCCGGCAGCCGGAATCCAAGGGCAATCCCTACGCGCCGATCATCATGCTGACCGGGCATTCCGAGAAGCGCCGTGTCACGGTGGCGCGCGATGCCGGAGTCACCGAGTTTTTGGCCAAGCCGATCTCGGCCAAGGGCCTCTACCAGCGGATCATGAACGTGGTCGCCAACCCGCGCCCGTTCATCAAGACCAAGACCTATTTCGGCCCCGACCGCCGTCGCAACACCACCAACACCTATATCGGCCCCGAGCGCCGCGGCAGCGGCGAGGTCGAGATGCTGCAACAGCCGTCGCTGCTCGAAAAGGCGCGCTCGACCATCTAGGACACCGTCATGGCGAAAGACAAACCGGGGACGATCGAGGTCAAGAGCTTCGGCACGCACCATGTGATCACGCAGCCGAACCCGCTGCGCAAGATGCTGCTGCGCGTCCCCGAGAGCGATCTCGACGATCCGGTCGGCCGCGCCGAGAAGGCGCTCGCCGGGCTGTCGGGCGAATTCAAGGAATGGATGACGATCGAAGCCGATCGCCTCTCGGCTGCGCACGCCACGGTGCAGCGCGAGGGCTTCAACAAGAAGACCCGCGAAGAGCTGTTCCGGGCCGCCCACGACATCAAGGGCGATGCCGCAACATTCGGTTATCCGTCGGCGGCCGTAGCCGCCGAGAGCCTGTGCCGCATCATCGAGCACGCGCCCGACCTTAGCGCAGTGCCGCCGCAGCTGATTTCCCACCACATCAACGCGGTGCAGGCGATCGTGCGCGAGCGCACCAAGCTAGACACCGCGGTCGTTGCCGGCGTGCTGAGCAAGCAGCTCCGCGGCATCACCGATGAATTCCTGACCCACGCCAACCGCGACCGGCCCGAGCATCTCGAGGCGATCCTCGCGCCGAGCATCGCACCGAGCGAATAGCAGCGCGCCCGGCTGCCGCGCCGCGGCAGCCCTCAGCTATCCATGCATCGAAGAAACGCGGCCTAGGCCGCGACGAGATCGTCGTAAGGCAGCACCGCGACCGCGTCTTCCGCGGCGAGCTCCTCGCAGAACATCCGCGCATCCTCGCGGGCGGATTCGGTCGCAAAGCGGCGCAGCAGGATCAAGAGCGGCTCGGCCGCCGAATGGTCGGTCTCACAATGGGTCAGCACGCGCTCGACCATGCGGCGATGCAGCCGCGCTGCGCCGTCGCCGCTGTCGACATAGCCGACTTCGTGGCTGGCCTCGAGCGCGACGCGGAACGCGACATACGTCGACTCCGGCAACCCCGCGCGACGCAGCAGCGCCTGCAGGCCATTGCCGCCGCGGTCGTTCACCAGCGCGGAGACGCGGCCATAGGGCAGCCCGGACAGTTCGGCGAGCGCAGCCCCGAACAGATCGAGATTGCCCGACAGCAGCGCGCGCAGGATCAGCCCGGCGGTCAGTTGCCCGGTGGCGCGCAGATGCGTGATCAGGCCATGCATGTCGTCGCCGAAGGCGCGCGCGGCGATGTTCACCGTGGAGCGCTCGCGCGCCTCGCCGGCGATCCGGTCGGCGCGGTCGGCGCCGAGCCAGTTTCGCGCGACGACGAATTGCGCCAGCGTGTCGGAGAGCTTGGCGACCAGCGCCAGCCGCGTCGCGGACGGCAGGTCTTCGAGCTGCAGCATCGATTCCCGGATCGCCGCGAGATGGCCGTGGCGCTCGACGATGCGGTCCCAGGAGAACGGCGCGAGGCCCGCATACGGGTTCTCGATCAGCTCCAGCGCGGCCGCCGCCGAGCCGACCTCGGCGATCGCGGCGGCGACGGAGGCCGGCAGGTTGATGCGGCGCGCGATCGCGCACTGCATCTCGTCGGAGCCGGTCGCGACGATGTCGACCAGGTCGGCATCGATCAGAAGCGGTGAATGTTCCAACACCGGCAGCGCGATCACCGGCTGATCGGCCGACAGCGCCTGCACGATCGCAGCCGGCGCCTCCGCGCTGTGGGCGAACACCTCGGCCATCGCCTGGCGCACCAGCGGCGACGGGTCGTCGAGCAGCATCAGCAGCGCGCCTTCGGCGGCGATGCGATCCTCCTCGGCGAGATCCGAAATGAGCCAGGCCCGGGCCAACGCCCGCGTCGCCTCTGCTCGCTCGCCTGCCGGAGCGGTCCTAATCCAACTAATGAACTGCCGAACGATCATGGTCCTTCCGGCTTACGCAACGAAACGGCATCGACTTACGACGCCAACTACAAGGAAAAATAAACCATGACGCTTAACAAAGGGTTCACCATAAACGTTTGGGATTATTGACGTTTCGTTAAGACGGCCGAGGCGCCACGACTTCGCGCGCGCAGCAATGCAGCGCTAGCCGCTGCTGTAGGTGCCGTTGGGGTCGCTGAACAGATCAAGCCGCCCGGGCGCGCGGACCTTTGGCGTCGCCGAGCTGGTCAGCGCGGAGGAACTGCCCCACAGCTCCTGCACCGCCGGCGAGATCGGCTGTGAACGGTCGCCGCCCTGGTAGAGCGAGCGGAACGCCGGCGCCGGCTGCGCCGATGCGACGGTCGAGGTCGCACTGACCGCCGTGGCCGAACGGGCGTCCGGGAAGGTCGAGAGATAGGACGCGGTGTCCATGGTCAGCGCTGGTGTCGGCGCCGCGCTTGCGATCGCGTAAGGGCTCATCGTGTCGCCGCCCGCCGCGGCAAACGCGGTGCGCGTATCCGCCGCATTCGCGGCCGCGGCGTAGCGCGTGGTCAACACCGAATAGACCTGCGAGACGCTGCGCGCGCTGCCCGACTTGTCGTAGAAGATCGACTGGTTCGCCGCCGCCGCCTTTGGAAACATCGCAGCCGCACTGGCGCTCGGACTATCCTCGGCACTCGAGATCAGCTTGCCGGCGCCGCCCACGCCCATGAAGTGAGCCATGTAGAGTTCGGCATCGGTCGGGCGACGGCCGAGCTTGTCGGTGAGCTTGAAGCTGTTGGATTGCGCCAGCACCGCCGCCATCGACGACGACGCGTCAGGATCATCGCGCAGCTTCATGATCGCATTGCGCGCGGTGGGATCGCTGACCGAATAGCTGCCGTCGGAATTCTTGGTGATGGCGTCGGCATACTGGCCGTAGCCGAGCTGGCTTCCGGCCTCCTTGACGGTGCCGAGCCAGGTCTGGTCGATGAACTGATAAAGCCCATGCGCCGACGAGGTGGTGGCGCCGGCCCGCGGATTGAAGTTGGATTCCATCTTCGCGGTCGTGAGCAGATATTCGAAGCTCGTGCCGGTGGTCGCGGCCGCCTGCTTGATTGAGCTTGCAACTTTCAGGCGCGAGGAATCGACACCTGCCGCAGCCGTGGCATTGTAGAGGTCGACTGCCATCGATCCGGTGCCTTGCAGGGCGCCGGCAATCGGCACCCATGTCATGCCAACCTGCCGTAATTATGGTTAACGGCGCGTTAACATGCCGCTCAGGGCTGGGCCTCGTAGTAGTGCGCGACCTGGTCGATCTCCTCGGCCGTCATCTGGCGGGCGATGTTGCGCATCTGCTGGCTGATGTCGTTGCGCCGGGCGCCCGACGCGAAGGCGTCGAGCTGCGCCTTGATGTAGACCGCCGACTGGCCGCCGAGCCAAGGGCTTCCCGCCTTGTTGTCGATATCGCCGTGGCAGGAGCCGCAGGGCGGGATGTTGCGCATCGGGGCGCCCGTCACCACGATCGCCGGCGCGGCGCGCCCGGTATCCAGATTGTTCGAAGGCACCCGCGGCAGATAGGCGTAATAGGCTGCAACGTCCTTCATGTCCTGATCGCTCATGGCTGCCGCGAACGGGCTCATCACCACGCTGACCCGCGCGCCGGTCTTGAAGTCGGCGAGCTCTTTGTACGTCACCGCGGCAAACTGCCCGGCAAGGTTCGGTGAATGGGCGTCGCTGACGCCCTGCGGTCCGTGGCAGATCGCGCAGCGCTGAGCCAGCGTCGCACCCCGCCCGATCGAGACCTGATTCACCTTGGTCAGCATCTCCGACGTCATGACGACATTGGAGGTCTTGAAATCCGGCTTGACGCCAGCCTCCTGCACGGCGGCGCGCGGAACACCGGCCGCGCTGCAGATCGCGTCCCAGACGCCGGCAAGCTTGAGATCCGGTTGCGCCAGCGGCAACCAGATCAGGCCCGCGATGGCCGACAGCACGGCGATCGCGACCGTGATGCCGACGCTGGTGGCGAACCACGGGTTGCGAAGCGAGAACAGCGGCTGATCGCTCATCGGCCCGCTCCGACGTAGACCGCAGGCACGCTGGTCTCGTTCAGCGCCATCAGTTGCGCGATCGGGAAACCATAGTTCACCACGGTGAGACCGACCATCAATGCGAGCCACAGGCCGAACGAGTTGAGCGCGACCGGAATCCGCGCCGGCATGTGCAGCGGCACCGCGAAGCGGTACGCGCCGGCCTCGCCTCGCGCACCGAATTGCCCGCGGATCAGCACCAGCAGGAACAGAAGGCCCGAGATCAGCAGGATGAAGCCGCCGATCGCCGACATCGTGACCGACAAGGCCTGCGGTGAGATCGCCGGGTTGGCATAGTCATAATACGCCATGCGGCGCGGCATGCCGAGAATGCCGACATAGTGCCATGGGAAGGTGGTCACGATCATGCCGATGAACCACAGCCAGAGCTGCGTGCGCATCAGGCCAAAGCTGTCCAGCGCACGGCCAGTCAGATGCGGCCATAGATCATAGGCGATGGCAAAGTACATGATGACGATGGCGCCACCGAAGATCAGGTGGAAATGGCCGGTGATCCACTGCGTATTGTGCACGCTGGCGTCGAGCTGATAGCTCATGTTGATCAGGCCGCCGGCGCCGCCGAAGCCGAGCATGACCAGCGACAGCGCCGTCGCCAGCATGATCGGATTGGACCATGGCAGAGCGCCGATCCAGCCGAAGGCGCCGCGGCCGCCGCGCAGGCGGCTCGCAATCTCCGCCGACGCGCAGATCGTGAACACCGTAAGCAGCGTCGGCAGTGCGACGAGGCCGGTGAACACCGAGTGCATGAACTTGAATCCGGCGCCGACCTGCGGGTCGGCAAACAAATGATGCACGCCGATCGGCATCGCCACCACGACGAACAGGATGAACGAAATCCGCGCCATCGGATCGCTAAAGAGCCGGCCGCCGATCGCGCGCGGGAAGATCGTGTAGTAGGCGATGTAGGTCGGGATCAGCCAGAAATAGACAATGGCATGCAGGGTCCAGGAGAAGAAGACGCGCGCCAGCCCCGCATCGATCGTGGACTTGAGCCCGAGCGCCACGGGCAGGATCTGGAACAGGATTTCGAGCGCCGCACCGACCGCGGTCCAGCCCCAGAGCAATGAGCCCGCGACATTGGCATACATCGCAAGCGGCACCGGCTTGCCGGGGTTCTCGCGCTTCCAGATCACGAAGTTGATGACCATCAGCGCGACCCAGATCCATGAGCCGACCACGACCATGACGACGCCGATGTAGTAGAAGGGATTGCCGACCATCGGCGGATAGAAGGTGTAGAGCACCGAGGCGAGCCCGAGCGACACCGGGATCATCGCGACAACGGCGCCGACGGCGACCAGGAAGAAGCCGACCCAGGCCCAGCGTCGCCCAATCAGCGCCTTCTCCAGCGCCGCTTCGGTGATCGCATAGCCGAACCCCATCGCGATCAGCGTCGGGAATACGTATCCCATCGCCGAGCCATGGGCGGTGACCGAGCGATAGTAGAACTCCGGATTGAAATGCCAGGCATTCAACGGGCTGCGCACGAACATCTGCCAGGCACCGAGCACCAGCGCCGCGCCGAACACGATGAAGGCGAGCCAGAAATGCGCCGCTATCAGCCGCTTGTTAGTCAACACAGGTCAGCCTCCGCTTCGATGCCGTCATGTCGCGGAACGCGTTCTTGTCGACCACCTTGACCTTGCCCCACATGCCCTGGTGACCGATGCCGCAGAATTCCTGGCACGGCATCATATGATCGCCCGGCACCTTGAAGCGCACCGGCAGGTCCGTGACGTAGCCCGGCACCAACATCGTGTTGACGTTGGTGCCCTCGATCAGGAAGCCGTGGACGACATCCGCGCTGGTAGCGCGGAGGGTGATCGGCGTCTCCGCCGGCACCACGATGCATTGCGGCGTGAAGGAATATTGCTGGCCGATCGCACGCACCGTGACCGAGCCGTCGGCCTCCACGGCAGTGCCAAGATTGCTCTCGATGAACTCGCCGGACAGATGCAGCGTCTTGGGATCGGCGGTTTCGACCCGGCCCTGCGGCATCGTCGCCTGATGGATGCCGATATAGGCCGCCATGCCGACCAGAAGGCCGACAATGACGATCGATAGCGTCGCCCAGCGCCGCTCGATCCGCGCCGCAACGGCCTCGCCGGCGCTGTGCTCCGTCTCGGTCGCCATCAGGGAACGCTCCGCGGCAGGAAGACGAACAGGTAGAATGCAAACCACAATCCGACCACGACGGCCGTCGCAATGCCTGCGACCGCGATCGCGCCGCCCGGACCCGCGCGCACGATGGTCTCGACGGCCTCGTCTTCGGAGCCGGATGCCGGCGGTTGCGGCGAAGATGAGTTGATCATGATCGCGCCTCTAGTTCAGCGTTGCCGCACGCAGTTCGTTGGCCTGCCGCGCCGACACCGGCTCGCCGCGATTGCCCCAGGCCGTTCGAATGTAGGTCACGACGGCCGCGACTTCGTCGTCCGACAGCTTCTGCGCGAACGGCGGCATACCGTGGGGCATCGGATTGCCTGCTGTGCCCGGCGGATAGCCGCCATTGAGCACCATCCGGATCGCGTTGACCGCCGAGACCATCTGGATCGACTGGTTGCCGGCGAGCGGCGGATAGTCCGGCGGCATCCCCAGCCCGGTCGCGCCATGGCAGTTGGCGCATTCGCGGTCGTAGAGCTGCTTGCCGAAGGAGAGCAGCAGGCTGCTCTCGGCTGTCGGCAGCGGCGTGGACGCCTTCTCCGGCGACGTACCCTGCGCAAGGCCCTTCAGATAGATCGCCATCGCGCGCACGTCGTCGTCATTGAGATATTGCAGGCTGTTGTAGACGACCTCGGCCATCGGGCCGTACACCGCGCCCTTGGCGGAGACGCCCTTGCGCAGATAGTCGACGATCTCCTCGAGCGACCAGTCACCGAGTCCGGCCTCCTTGTTCGAGGTCAAGGATGGGGCGTACCAGTTCTGCATCGGGATCAGGCCGCCTTCGAAGGCCTGCGACTGCGAGCTGCCGCCGAGCGCATTGATCGCGGTGTGGCACATGCCGCAGTGGCCAAGGCCCTCGACCAGATAGGCGCCCCTGTTCCACTCCGCGGATTTGGTCGGATCCGGCTTGAACTCGCCTTCCCTGAAGTACAGCGTGCGCCAGCCGAGGATCAGCGAGCGGTTGTTGAACGGGAAGGTCAGGTCATGTGGCTTGTTGAGCTGCTTGACCGGCGGCACGGTGCGCAGATAGGCGTAAATCGCGTCGCTGTCCTCGCGCGTCACCTTGGTATAGGAGGCGAACGGCATCGCCGGATAGACCAGGCCGCCATCGGGGAAGCGGCCATTGTGCATCATCTGGTAGAACTGGTCGGACGTCCACGTGCCGATCCCGGTCTGCGGGTCGGGGGTGATGTTCGAGGTGTAGAGCGTGCCGAACGGCGTCTTCATCGGAAGGCCGCCGGCGAAGGTCTTGCCTTCGCGCGCGGTATGGCAGGCGATGCAATCGCCGGCACGCGCGAGATACTCGCCCTTGGCGATGACGGCCGGATCGGCTGCCTTCTGCTGCGCCAATGCCGCGATCGGCGACAGCGCCAGCATCAGCCCGACAAGCAGTCCTGTGGAGGTTCGCGACATCGGCACGATCCCTTCAGTGCGGTTCGCTGCCGCATTCGAGCGGCATCGGAAGGCTGCCTCGCGGCGCGAAGGACGGATCGGCTGGTGCCGGCCGCGATGACAAATAGGCGGCCACCGCCTTCACGTCGTCCTCGGTCAGGAGGCCTGCGACGATCTGCATGCAATCGGGAGCGAGCGCCGTCCGCGTGCCGTAACGCCAGCCGCCGAGCTGGCCGCTGATATAGGCCGCGCGCAGGCCCAACAGTCCGGGAATGCCGGGCTCCATCCCGCCCAACGTAGCACCATGACAGGCCGCACAGGGTGGAATGCCGTGCTGCGGATCGCCGTTCTTCACGATCGATTCGCCGCGCGCCAGAATCTCCTTGCTGTCGACCGGCGGGACCGGCGGCGGAAATGGCGGCCTGAGCGAGGCAAAATACTCGGCGATCTTCTTCAGGTAATCGTCGGTCTGAAATTCCAGCAGGTAGTTCATCGGCGGATATTTCCGCCGTCCATCCCTGAACGCGATCAGCTGATTGTAGAGATAGCCCGCCGGCTTGCCGGCCAGCCGCGGGAAATAAACGTCGCTGGTGCCCTCGCCTTCAGCGCCGTGACAGGGCGCGCAGGCGAGGACGCGCGCGGCCATCGTATCCGGCGCACGCTCCGCCGTTTGCGATTGCGCGATACCGATCGGCAACACAACCCAAGCGATAAACGCAAAAAACGGTATCGGACGGTGCGCCACAGTTCATCCCCCAGCGCGACGACGATGCGCAATTACTTGCACACGGCCGAGCAGGAGGCAACGAAGTGCACCACTTCGACGCATCGCATTTGATTTAGATCAACGCTCTATTTGCGATAGACCTGCGCCGGATCGAACAACCGCTCGGCATCGACAAAGGACAGGCTGACTTCGCCGCCCTCGCCCTTCACCGCGCGATAGAAGCAGGAGCGCCGTCCGGTGTGGCAGGCCGCGCCGATCTGCTCGACCTTGAGCCACACCGCGTCCTGATCGCAATCCATCCGGATCTCGACCACGCGCTGGGTCTGGCCCGAGCTCTCGCCCTTGCGCCACAGCGCATTGCGCGAGCGGCTGTAGTACCAGCCTTCGCCGGTCGCGATCGTCTTGCGCAGGGCTTCGTCGTTCATGTGCGCGACCATCAGCACATCACCGGTCGCGACATCGGTCGCGACGCAGGTCACGAGACCTGCCGCGTCGAATTTGGGCTGGAAGTCCAGCCCCTCTTCGCGGTCGTGATCGTGGCTCGATGCGGACACGGAAAACCTCGCTTAAGAAAACGCGAGGTTACCGGCTCGGTCCTCGCACCAGGGACAGGAAACGCTGCTGCTCGGCCGGATTGTCGCGGAACATGCCGGTGAAGCGGCTGGTGAAGGTCGATGCGCCGTGCTTGGCGACGCCGCGCACCGACATGCAGGTATGCTCCGCCTCGATCAGCACCGCAACGCCGCGCGGCTTCAGGACCTCGTCGATCGCAGCCGCGACCTGGGCGGTGAGATGCTCCTGGGTCTGCAGGCGGCGGGCGAAAATGTCGGTCAACCGCGCCAGCTTGGAGAGACCCACGACGCGCTCCACCGGCGTGTAGGCGATATGCGCCCTGCCGTAGAACGGCATCATGTGATGCTCGCACTGCGAGGTGAATTCGATGTCGCGGACGAGGACGAAATCGTCGTAACCCGCGGTCTCACCGAAGGTGCGGTTCAGCACTTCGGCCGGGCATTGATGATAGCCCTGATAGAGCTCGTCATAGGCCTCGACGACACGACGCGGCGTGTCGAGCAGGCCCTCGCGGCCCGTATTCTCGCCGATATAGCTGAGCAGCGTCTTCACGGCCTCCTCGGCCTCTGCCCGCGACGGGCGCAGCTGGTCGGCACGGACGGCCGCCGCCATGAATTCTGAGGGGTCGAGCTCGCTGGCTTTCGCGTCGGTCGGCTTGTTGGGGCGGATCGATTTGATCAAGGCGTCCATGTCTTCTCCGTTCGACCGGCCCTGGCATTTGCCCTCGGGGCCGGATGTGTCACCGGGCAGACGGGGCGGATCATCGAGCCGCCGGGCGCCTGAGTCCCATCGTTATAGCACCGCCGCGGCGGAGGTGGGCCGCGGCGGCCGCATGGCCGGGCTATGTTTCCGGCGCTGCCATCCATATATAGGACGGTGAAACCCAGCCGCCAAGAGCGCCCGGCGCCGCCGGAACCAGGCATCTGTCCCCATGCTGAACGACATTTACAACAAGCGGATCATCGAGTTGGCCGGCAATATTCCGCGCCTCGGACGGCTGGCCGAGCCGGACGCCAGCGCCACCGCCCACTCCAAATTGTGCGGTTCGACCGTCAAGGTCGACCTCAAGATGGACGGCCCGGTGGTGACGGACTTCGCCCATGACGTGAAAGCCTGCGCGCTCGGACAGGCCTCCTCCTCGATCATGGCGAGCCATGTGGTGGGCTCGACGGCGGACGAACTGCGCGAATTGCGCGAGACCGTCCGCAAGATGCTGAAGGAAAATGGTCAGCCCCCGCAGGGCGGCAAATGGGCCGACATCGCGCTGCTCGAGCCGGTGCGCGACTACAAGGCCCGCCACGCCTCGACGCTCCTGACCTTCGATGCCGTGGTCGATGCGATCGGCCAGATCGAGGCCAAGGCAAAGCAGCCGGCGTAGACCCTACTGCCAGTCTAAACCTTACTGCGACGGCTGGACCGGCGCCGGCGCGGCGGTGCCGCCGGTCGGCACCACGGCCTCGGCGGTCTTGGTCGCCTTCGCGACCTGCGGCGGCGCCTCACCTTCCATCGCGCTGCTCACGAAGCGATCGGCGTTCTTCGGCTTCGCTTCGGCGACAGGGATCGCACTGTCCTGCCGCGGCAGCACGTCGGCGACCGCATCCGTGGTGACGAGATTGGTCAGCCGCAATTCGGCCGCCGACAATTCATGCAGGTCTTCCCACGGCGGCACGCTGAGCGCGAGCGACAGCAGCTCACCGGCGCCACCCATATCGAAGGTGTACTTGGCAAGGCGGCCGATATCGCGCTCGACGATCATCAGGTCCTGGGCGGTGTAGCTCGCGGCCTTGGCATCGTCGGCGCGGTCGCCCATCCAGATCTGATGCACGCGGACATGGGCGGCCGGCGGAACGTAGCGCGTCTTGCCCGACAACAGCAGGAACGCGCACATCGATTCGCAATAGGCATCCGGCAGCACGCTCGCGCGGTCGCCCGCCGCCGCCTGATCGACGATGCTGGTGCCGACCGTGGTGAGCACGCCGAGACCGCGGAAGCGGCGGCCGAGCGCGATCGCGTCGTTGACCGAGCCGCCGCTGGAGTCGAGCACGATGGTGGCGCCGCTGAGCTGGCGCCCGCGCGCGAACTCGTCGAAATCCTTGGGGCTGTCGGCCGTGATGATGCCGACCGCCGACACCCAGCCCCGGCAATTCGGCTGGCATGCGATCCAGCTGAACTTCATCGGCAGCTTGCGTTCTTCGAGGGTCGAGCCAGCCTGCGCCGAATGACCCGGCGTCGTCACGGAACCGGTAGCTGCGAAGCAAAGGGCAACGGCGCCGATAAGCGCCCGACTGCGCGACGAAAGCGAGTTCACGAGCCTCAATTTGGTTCCTTCCCCCAAGCCCCTGGTGACGCGAGCGGCGGCAATGGCCCCATGGCAATGCGCCGCGATTCTGTCATCGGCGCGTTATGAGAACGGTAGCGTTGCTGACCCGGACCGTCCATAGAGCCCTTTGCTGCAGCGCGACCCGCGCTGTGCGATAATTGCGAACTGTGGCGTAAATATCTGCAACAGAACAGTTCCTTGGCTTGGAACCCCCGCAAGACTACGTACATACTTGCGTATGCCGCCGACAGATCATTCAACGTCACACCATCCGCGATGCATGGACTGTGCCACTTCCATGCGCCGCCTGCCGCGCAACTTCGGACGCGCCTTGATCTGGATCTACCGGCACACACTGTCGCCGCTGGTCGGCTACAACTGCCGGCATCTGCCGACCTGCTCGGTCTATGGCGATGAGGCGATCGAACGCTTCGGCTTGTGGGGCGGCGGGTGGATGACGCTGGCAAGACTGCTGCGCTGCCAGCCCTGGGGCACCTCCGGGATCGATAACGTCCCGCAGACGAGGCCCCCCGGGGCGCATTGGTATTTGCCCTGGCGCTATGGCCGCTGGCGCGGCGTCAACGAGGGTTGACGGGCGTCAACGAGAATTGAGGAGTTGCTGCGGCGCTCCTAAACGCGGCACGCATAGCTGTTCCGGCGGAACTGTGGCGAGACTTGCCGCATTGTTTCGTTGCCCCCTTGGGGAGGAAACAACAATGCGCTGGAAAATCAGCGACAACGGTCACGATCCCAGGCAGATCGATTTGCTGGCCGTGCTTGCCTTGCTGGTCGTGATCGTCGCGGCCTACGGCTACTTCACCCACAATCCGAACAAGCCGAGCACGACGGCGTTCATCGTGCCGAGCCAAAGCGTGAAGTGGTGACGCGCCGGCTCGGCCGAAGACATGCGTCGAAACAGCAAGCTCACTCGGCGGCAGCGCGCGCGGCCGACCGCGGCCGCGTGATGAGCACAACGGCAAGGGCTGCGGCGACGAATGCCGTGGCCACGTAGCCCGCACTGAGGAGCCATTCGCGCGCGAACAGCAATCCGCCGATCGCGGAGCCGATGGCCTGGCCGATATACAGCACCGAGGTATTGAGCGAGACCGACGCCGCGGCGAGCGCCGGCGCCGCACCGACCAGGCGCACCTGCTGCATCGAATTGGTCGACGCGAAACCGAGGCCCCACACCGCAACCGAGGCCGCCATCAATGCATAGGCGCCGGCGCTCAGCGCCCAGCCGGCCACGCCGGTGAGAAGCAGGCAGGTGAACAGCACCGAGGTCTTCCAGGCGCCCCAGGAATCCACGATGCGCGTTGCGATCGCGATGCCGACGAAGCCGAAGATGCCGTAGAGGCCGAACACGAAGCCGATAGCGTCGGCATTGGCGCCGGTCAATTTGGCGAGCAGCGGCCCCATGAAGGTGAACACCACGAACTGGCCGGACATCTGCAGTGTCGTGATCGACAGCAGCAGGATGACGGTCGGGTTGCGGCCGAGATCGGCCAAGGTCCTCAGGTCGACCGGCGCGCCGTGCAATCCGCCGGGCAACCGCCACCACAGCAGCAGGCAGCTTGCGAGCCCGGTCAGCGCGATCGCGCCGTAGGTCGCGCGAAAACCGTAACGGCTTGCGATGAAGGTGATCAACGGCAGCCCGATCGCAGCCGCAAGTGACCAGCCGAGGAAGATATAGGCGATCGTGCTGCCGCGCCTCTCCACCGGCACGATCAACGCCGCGGTGCCGGCCGCCTGCGGCGTGTAGAGCACGCCGACCGCGAGCATCACCATGCGGATGATCAGGAGACTGTTGTAATCCGGCGCGAAGGCGGATGCTGCATTGGTCAGCGTCAGCACCAGAAGCGTCGCCGTCAGCAGCGCGCGCCGTTCGACCCGGCTGGTCAGCCACGCCGTCACCGGCGAGCCCACGCACAGCACGATCGCGCCGAAGGTGATCAACAGACCCGCGGTGTGGATCGTGACGCCGAGCCCGCCGGACAGTTCCGCCAGCATGCCTGCCGGCGCCAGCACCGAGCAGCCGGTGACGATATTGCCGAGCATCAATGCGGTGGGAGCGAAGCGTTTCACGCCGCGTTGATAGCAGACCGCAAAATCAATGCAACTGCATCTAAATGCATGGCACTTGACCGATAAGCCACGTGATCGATCGCGCGCCTTGCACTCCCCCTTGCGCTCACGGCGACGGCGATGCCGCCGGCGTGGCGTTGACGCTCGGCGACACAGCGGCCGGGAACGCGCTCGCAGGCTTCGGGCCGGCAGTTGCCGCCGGGCACGACGCCAACAGCTGCGTCCATCCCTGCTCCAGCCCCGTGGTGTCGATGTCGAATGTCACCAAGCCGGGCTTAGGGTCAGACTTAGGATCGGATTTGGCATCGGATGACGGTGTGCTCTCGCCGACCTGCAGATGCGGCGCCGCCAGCATCGCCTTGACGGTGTCCGAGCTCACCGCGTTGCTCCAGACTTCGTATTTGCCGAACCGTGCCGGCAATCTGCCGAATGCGACCGTCTTGTCGGCGCCGGCCATCATCACCACCGTGCTCTTGCCGGCGGCGCCCTCGTCGAACTCGCGCACGAACATCAGCCGCCCGCGGTCCTTATTCTCGCAAAGCAGGCGCCACTCCATCATGCGGAACGCGCTGCCGTCGCCCTTCTTCTGCTGCGCGATCTTGCGCACATAGGGCCGTGTTTCCTTCTCCACCGCCCACAGGGTTTCCGGCGATGGCCGCGTATCGATGCCAAATCGATAGAGCTCCGGCCGCGTCAGCACATGCAGGTTCTCATATTTCACGGTCCGGATCAGCTCGCTGAGTTCGTGGCTGATCCCCATCGCGGCGAGGAATGCGTTGCGGTCGCGATCGGCGCTCACCATCTCGCGCCGCCTGAAGTCCGCGACGACCTGCGGCGGCGGATGCCCGTGAACCACGAACATCAGCTTGGAGTTATGCACCGCGACCACCGAATCGGGCGCCACCTCGCGGCTGGTCGCGCCCAGGAACAGATAGGCGCAGGCCGAAACGCACATCGCGTTGCGCGTGGTGAGTTCGGCCTCGACCTCCTCCTTCGCACTCTTGATCTTCAGGCAGGCGGCATCGACCTGCGTGCCGGTGGAACATGCCGGCACGCTGCTGCGGCCGACCCGGGCGACCGCCTTGCGGGCGCGCAGCAGCCGCGCGATCGCGTAGGACTGCTCGACGTTGCCGCCCGGCGAATGAAGGTAGATCGGAAGCTGGGTGTCCTTGACGCCGGCGAGGAAACGACGAATCCGCGCCGCGGCGTCCCGATCGATCTCGCCTTCGATGGCGATCCAGCGATCGCAGCCGGCGCCGCAGGCGTTAGCCGGTCCCCTGGCAAGATAGATCGTGAGCCGCTTCGCAAATCCGGCCTTCTCGACCGGTGTTTCTTCCGCCCGCAAAACGGCGGGGATCAGAAGCAACGCCACGAAAAACAGGAGACGGGAAAACATGAACCTTGCGGATCGCGCGATGGCGGAAAACGGGCTTTTCGACGTTAGACGATGATGGCCGCGGTCGCAATGTTGGGCGGCATCCGGCGCAGACAAGCGCCCCTCGATTCGGTGCGGCCAGAGGCCCATTTTCTTGATATTGCCGGATTGCAGGCGCCAAATCCCCTGCTATACCGCTGCTTTCCCGCTTACCTGCGCTCGTTCGCAGGAGTGAGCTCCAGGAGCCTTCGATGACTGATACGCCCAAATCCGAATCCGGATTCCAGTACAGCCTCTCCAACCTCAAGCCCGCAGAACCCTTGCACAAGATCGCCCTCACCTTTCCAGACGGGGCGACCCGCGAATTCGCCCGAGGCACCACCGGCCTCGACATCGCCAGGGGCATCTCGCCCTCGCTCGCCAAGCGCACCGTCGCGATGGCGCTCGACGGCACGCTTGCCGATCTCAACGATCCGATCGAAACCGACGCCAGGATCGAACTGGTCAACCGCGACGACCCGCGCGCGCTGGAACTGATCCGGCACGATGCCGCGCATGTGCTTGCCGAAGCCGTGCAGTCGCTGTGGCCGGGCACCCAGGTCACGATCGGCCCGGTGATCGAGAACGGCTTCTACTACGACTTCTTCCGCAACGAGCCGTTCACGCCGGAAGATTTTGCTGCCATCGAGAAGCGGATGCGCGAGATCATCGCCCGCGACAAGCCGTTTACCAAGGAAGTCTGGGATCGCGAGAAGACCAAGCAGGTGTTCCGCGACAAGGGCGAAGCCTTCAAGGTCGAGCTGGTTGACGCGATTCCCGGCAACGAGCCGATCAAGATCTATTTCCAGGGCGACTGGTTCGATCTCTGCCGCGGCCCGCACATGACCTCGACCGGCAAGATCGGCAACGCCTTCAAGCTGATGAAGGTGGCGGGCGCCTATTGGCGCGGCGATTCCAACAATCCGATGCTGACCCGGATCTACGGCACGGCCTTCGCCAAGCAGGAAGACCTCGACGCTTACCTCAAGCAGATCGAGGAAGCCGAGAAGCGCGACCATCGCAAGCTCGGCCGCGAACTCGACCTGTTCCACTTCCAGGAGGAAGGCCCCGGCGTGGTGTTCTGGCATCCGAAGGGCTGGACCATCTTCCAGCAGCTGATCGCCTATATGCGGCGCCGGCTGCTCGGCGACTACAACGAGGTCAACGCCCCGCAGATCCTCGACAAGGCGCTGTGGGAAACGTCTGGCCACTGGGACTGGTACCGCGAGAACATGTTCGCGGCGCAATCCGCCGGCGATGAAGCCGAGGACAAGCGCTGGTTCGCGCTGAAGCCGATGAACTGCCCGGGCCATGTGCAGATCTTCAAGCACGGGCTGAAGAGCTATCGCGACCTGCCGCTGCGGCTCGCCGAGTTCGGCGTGGTGCATCGCTACGAGCCGTCGGGCGCAATGCACGGCCTGATGCGGGTGCGCGGCTTCACCCAGGACGACGCCCATGTGTTCTGCACCGAGCAGCAGCTCGCCGAGGAATGCCTCAAGATCAACGACCTGATCCTGTCGACCTATGCCGATTTCGGCTTCGACGGCGAGCTCACGGTCAAGCTCTCGACCCGGCCGGAGAAGCGGGTCGGCACCGACGAGATGTGGGATCACGCCGAGCGCGTGATGGCGACCGTGCTGTCGGAGATCAAGGCCAAGGGCAGCAACCGGATCCGGACCGAGATCAATCCGGGCGAAGGCGCGTTTTACGGGCCGAAGTTCGAATATGTGCTGCGCGACGCCATCGGCCGCGACTGGCAGTGCGGCACGACCCAGGTCGACTTCAACCTGCCGGAGCGGTTCGGCGCGTTCTACATCGACCATGACGGCTCGAAGAAGGCGCCGGTGATGGTGCACCGCGCGATCTGCGGTTCGATGGAACGCTTCATCGGCATCCTGATCGAGCACTATGCCGGCAACTTCCCGCTCTGGCTGGCGCCGACGCAGCTTGTGGTCACGACCATCACCTCCGAAGGCGACGAGTACGCCAAGGTGGTGGCGGCAGCGGCGCGCCGCGCCGGCCTGCGGGTCGAGATCGACCTGCGCAACGAGAAGATCAACTACAAGGTCCGCGAGCATTCGCTGGCCAAGATCCCGGCCCTGCTCGTGGTCGGCAAGAAGGAAGCCGAGACGCATTCGGTCTCGGTCCGCCGGCTCGGCAGCGAGCGCCAGACCGTGATGCCGACCGACGAGGCGATCGCCGCGCTGGTCGACGAAGCGACGCCGCCGGACGTGAAACGGGCGCGATCCGTCGCCTGATCTTCACAATCGGTCTAAACTGGCTTTCGTTGGCCTGGTCGTGCCCCCATCTTGGGGGCACGACTCCCCTGAAGGACATTTCCGTGCCCGATGCCATTGAACTGTTGAAGACACGCCGCTCGATGAAACCGCGCGAGATGACCGGGCCCGGCCCGTCCGCGGCCGAGCTCGAGACCATTTTGACGATCGGCGCGCGCGTGCCCGACCACGGCAAGCTTGCGCCGTGGCGCTTCATCGTGTTCGAGGGCGATGCCCGCTCGCGCGCCGGCGACGTGATCGCAAAGGTGTTCGCCCGGAAGAATCCCGGCGCGCCGGCCGCCGACATCGAGGTCGAGAAGAAGCGTCTGACCGATGCGCCGCTGGTAATCGGCGTGGTCTCCTTCACCAAGCCGCATCCGAAGGTGCCGCCGTGGGAGCAGGAATTGTCGGCGGGCGCCAGCGCAATGAACATCGTGACTGCGGCGACCGCGCTCGGCTACGGCGCCTGCTGGCTGACCGGCTGGTTTGCCTTCGACCGCGACGTGCTCGACGGTCTCGGCCTGAAGCCGGACGAGAAGCTCGCCGGCCTGATCCACATCGGCACGCCGACCAGACCGAGCGAAGATCGCCCGCGCCCGGCGCTGTCGGATATCGTGACGCGGTTTTAAACGGCGCGCGGCCCTGTAGCCCGCATGAGCGCAGCGATATGCGGGAACACTCTTCCCGGGTGTCGCTTCGCTCACCCGGGCTACGAGGTCCCTCGTCATTGCTGGGTCGCGTCATTGCCGGGCTTGCCCCGGCAATCCATCAAGACGTGAAAGTTCTTTCGAAAGAGGATCGATGCCCGGGTCAAGCCCGGGCATGACGAGTTGAACGCAGCTACGCCGCCTTCGACGTGCGCGCCGCAAAGCCGCTCAGCAGCGCCGCGATCTCGCCCGCCGGCCTCGCCGCGCTGAACAGGAAACCCTGCACCTCGTTGCAGCCTTCGGCGCGCAGCTGGTTGAGCTGGTCCGTTGTCTCGACCCCTTCCGCCGTCGTCGTGATCTTGAGGCTGCGGCCGAGGCCGGAGATCGCGCGCACGATGGCGAGGCAGTCGGAGCGCCGCGCCAGATCCTTCACGAAGGAGCGGTCGATCTTGATCTTGTCGAACGGGAAGCTGCGCAGATAGCTCAGGCTGGAATAGCCGGTGCCGAAATCGTCCATCGAGATGCTGACGCCGAGCTCGCGCAGCTGGTGCAGGATCGCGAGGTTGGCTTCGGTCTCCGCCAGAAACACCGACTCGGTGATCTCGAGCTCGAGCCGCCGCGCCGGCAGGCCGGAATGCGCCAGCGCCGAGATCACGGCCTGGACCAGATGGCGGCTGCGGAACTGCACCGGCGACAGATTGACCGCGACCTTGACGTCGGAGGGCCACTTGATCGCCTCCGAGCAGGCTTCGCGCAGCACCCATTCGCCGAGCGCGACGATCAGGCCGATATCTTCCGCAACCGGGATGAACTCCGCGGGCGAGACCATGCCCTTTTGCGGGTGCTGCCAGCGCAACAGCGACTCGAAGCCGCTGATGCGGTCGGCCGCGATGTCGACCAGCGGCTGGTAGTGCAGCTCGAACTCGCCGTTGTTGAAGGCCGCGCGCAAATCGCGCTCCATGTCGCGGCGCTTCTGCGCCTGCTGGTCCATCTCGGGTTCGAAGAAATGGTGCACGCCGCCGCCCTCGGACTTGGCGCGGTACAACGCCATGTCGGCATTGCGAATCAACTCTTCGGAAGTCGTGCCGTCGCCCGGCGAAAGCGCGATACCGATGCTGGCGCCGACCACGACTTCGAGCCCGTCGATCCTGTAGGGCGCACTCAGCACGTCGATCAGTCGTTCGGCAAAGCCGCTCGCCTCGTTCGGCGACACGTCGGCGGCAAGCACGACCGCGAACTCGTCGCCGCCGAGACGGGCCGCCACATTGTCGTCGCGGACCACCTCGCGCAGCCGCTCCGCCACCAGCTTGAGCAGCCGGTCGCCCATCGGATGCCCGAAGGAATCGTTGACGTTCTTGAACAGGTCGAGATCGAGGCACATCACCGCAACGCGCTTGCTGCTGGGCCGGCCCCGCTCCAGCGCCTCGCGCAGCCGCTGCTGGTAGAAGTCGCGGTTCGGCAAATTGGTGAGCCCGTCATGGTGCGCCATGTGCGCGATCCGCGCTTCGGCGGCCCGGCGCTCGGTGATGTCGACCACCGCGACCAGATAGCCGTCGCGGCCCTCGAAGGTCACCTTGCGTCCGAAGGTCAGCACGTGGATCTCGGTGCCGTCGGCCCTGATATGCCGCCAGTCGCGGCTCGATTGATAGACGTCGCCGATCTCGCGCAGCGCCGCGCTGTGCACGCTCCACTCATCTTCCGGCCAGATCTCGCGCAGCGTCATGCCAAGAAATCGGTCGCGGCTGTAGCCATAGTGCTGAACGGCGGCGTCGTTAACGCTGAGGAATTCCATCGTGTCGGCGGCGAACACCCACATCGGCATCGGGTTGTTCTCGAACAGCAGACGGAACGACTCTTCGCGCCGCTTCAACGCGGTGACGTCGGAGACCGTCAGCGACAGCATGTCGCCGAACGCTGTGACGCCGAGCCGCAGACAGCGATCGCCGCTGTCGATCTCAAACTGGCCGCCAGGACCGCTTCCGACGAATCGACGCAGACGGTTCATCACCAATGGCGCCGCAAGCGGATTGCCGCCGGCGCTGAGCCGGCGCCACAGCAATTCGGTCGCGGGCTGCATCAGCAGCCTTGCTGCGCCCTGGTTGAGATGCACGATCTGGAAGTCGGCCGGCTCGCCCCGCGCGTCGCGGATCGCGGCAAGCGACAGCACGCCCTCGTCGGCGGTCGAGAAGATCGTATCGAGAAGATTGTACTGCGCATTGCGCTCGTTGACATAGACGCCGACCAGGATGCCGCCCCAGCGCGACCGCGTCGGCAGCGCCAGCACGTCGAAGGTCCGCACCAGGCCGTCGCGCACGCAATGCGCCGACGCGAGATGGGGCCTGCAGTTCTCGCGCGCGTTCGCGGCGGCTTCGGTCAACGCGGTCGCGCAGTCCGGCGGCAGCGCGCTGAGCGGAATGTCCCAGCGCTCATCGTTCAGCCAGGTCTGGACGTAGCGGCCGGTGTGAGACACGCTGAGCACGCCGTCAACGTTGCGCAGCAGCACGATGTGATCCGCGAGCCGGCCGAGGCTGCCGAGCATCACGTCCTCATAGTGCGGCAGCTTTTCGCCGGGACAGACCGCGGCCTGCCACTTGCGCTGCAGAACCGGAACGTCGGCGAACATCTCCGAATTGAACTTGGCCGATGTCGTTGCTGATTTCTTGTTGGCCATGATCATGGCACGCCCCGCTCACGCAAACGCTAGTCCCCGTGGCATCCAAGTCATGCCGCGGCTTAACGTCATGTAAAAATAGCGAGGCCGCGCGTCGCGGCGAGCGATTGTGACGGCTCAAATTCGTGCGATGGTTAGTTCGGATTAGAGACTATGACAGCTGCATGAAATACAGCCCCGTCAGGCGTCAACGCGCCACGACCTCGACTTCGCCATCGACGCCGTTGACGACGTTGAAGGGACGTTCGAACACCTTGCCCTCGTTCTTGGCGATCGCGCGATACTCGCCTTCGGACAGCACGACACGCGGGAACGCGCCGATCGATTCCTTGATCACGTCGCCACCCGGCGTGATCACCGACCATGCGGTGTTGGCGAGCGCCTCGCCGCCCTTCTCGCTGACCAGCTTGAGCGTGATGACGGCCGCGCGATGGGTGACGGTGACATCGGTCAGCTTGCCGGCCGCGACACGGATGTCGGAACGCACCACCGAGTTGGCGTCACCATAGTTGGAGATGATGTAGTAGGTGCCCTCGGGCAGCAGCGCGACGTCGCCGGCGGCGACGTTGGGCACCAGCGCACCGCGATCCGAGCCGTCGAACTGGCTGCCCTTGTAGATCGCGAACGAAATCTGGTTGGCCGGGATCTTGCTGCTGCCGACCCGGCCTTCGATCCGCAGGCCCCCGGCCGGGAGCACGAAGGACTCGCGGTCGGTCTCCGACTTCAGGCTGACTGCGCGCACCGCGCTGACGAGACCGAGCGCGACATGGACGACGTAATTGCCGGGCGGCAACACGAGGTTGGGCGTCGCCCCCCGTTCCTCGCGGATCAGCTTGTAGGTGCCGTTGTCGTCGGGCTTGTCGGCGAACACCCGCCACACCAGCCCGGCATTGATCACCGGCAGGTCCTTGCCGTAGCGCGCCATCAGCGACAGCACCGCCTGCCCCGCAGTCGGCGCGGCGCCGGCCGGAGGCGCCGCCGCCGGCGGCGTGGTCGCAATCGAGGGCTGGACGATGGTCGGCTGGGTCAGCGGACCGGGCAGAACGGGCCCCGAGCCGGCCCCGGAGGGCGGCGCCAGATTCAGCGCGGGGCCGGACGGCGCCACCTCGGGCACTGAGGCCGGCGGAATCGGCGGCGGCCGGTCGCTGAAGAATTGCGCCGAGACGGAAGCGGGGATCAGGGCGAGCAAAAATGCCGCAAGCGCCAGCAGCGGAAGGAGCCGCGCGCCCCGCCCGCATCCGCCGATGCCGTTGCCCCTCGAAGTCATCACCATGCTTTTCAACGAAAACGCGGCAAATTCAAGCCTTCGTCCAAGGGGCGTCCAAGGCTTTGTCACAGTCCCGGGGCCGCCGTCCCCCATTTGGAACCGGCCGATCAAGCCGATGTTAGCCGTAAGGTCGCGGTCCAGTCACAATCCCTGCCTACCGCGATCGGGCCGGGCATGAATTATGCCTGCGGGGAATAACCATGAAAATGGACGACGCTGGCGCAGCCCTGCTGCGCGGCCTAGTCTTGCGCTGGCAGGAGATTTGTCGTGTTGGATAGCTGGATGGGCCGAGGCCACAAGAGCTCCGACGGCCCCGACAAGGTAGGACTGGGAACGGTTCGCCGGCCGGTGATCGGGCTTGCGCTCGGCGGCGGCGCCGCACGCGGCTTTGCCCATATCGGCATCATCAAGACCCTGCTCGCCCATGGCATCGTCCCCAACGTCGTGGTCGGCACCTCGATCGGCTCGGTGGTCGGCGGCGCCTATGCGGCCGGCCATATTGACACTTTGGAGAAATGGGCCCGCAGCCTGCAGCCGCGCAGCGTGCTCGGCTACCTCGACATCCGCCTCAACGGCTCCGGCCTGATCGGCGGCGCCAAACTGGCCGCCGAGATCGAGGGCGCCCTCGGAAAATCCATGATCGAGGACCTCGCCGTCAAGTTCGCAAGCGTCGCGACCGAGGTCCGCACCGGCCACGAGATCTGGCTGACCCAGGGGCCCCTGGTCGACGCCATGCGCGCCTCCTACGCCCTGCCCGGCATCTTCGCACCGGTCCTGATCGGCGACCGCTGGCTGGTGGACGGCGCGCTGGTCAACCCGGTGCCGGTCTCGGCCGCGCGTGCGCTCGGCGCCGAGATCGTGATCGCGGCGAACCTTTCCAGCGACGTGTTCGCGCACTCGACCACGATCTACAATCACGGCGCGACGGCCCCGGCCCCCGAAGTGACGGTCGCGGTGACCGCCGAGGCAGAAATCGAACCGGAGCCGCCGAAGCGGCGCTTCGGCCGCTTCTTCTCGGCCGAACGCACTGTGAAACGGGAGTTTTTCGGCAGCGCCAGCCGGCCCGGGATCTCCAGCGTGATGGTCGACGCCTTCAACATCATGCAGGACCGCATCACCCGCGCGCGCCTCGCCGGCGATCCGCCCGACATGCTGATCTCGCCGCGGGTCGGCCAGATCGGCTGGTTCGACTTCCACCGCGCCGACGACCTGATCGCCCACGGCATCCGCGCCGCCGAGCGCGCCATCGGCGCGATCGAGGAAGCGATCGAGATCTTGGCGCCGCCGTCGACCGGCGCCGGCACGTCAGGGAAATAGCACTCAGGCGGTCTTGATGTAGTCGCGCAGTGCTTCCTGCTCGTGCTCGTATTCCTGCACGCGGCGCTTGACGACGTCGCCGATCGAGATCAGCCCGACCACCTTGCCGTCCTCGACCACAGGGAGATGGCGGAACTTGCCGGTGGTCATCACCTCCATGAGGCCGCTGACAGTGTCAGACTCGCGGCAGCTCACGACCTTCCTGGTCATCACCGCGCTCACCGGCTCGTCCAGCGCACCCGCGCCGCGCTCGCTGAGAACGCGGACGATGTCGCGCTCGGACAGGATACCCTCCATGCGGCCCTGCTCAATCACCAGTACCGCACCGATCTTGCGCTCGCCGAGCAGCTTGACCGCGGCCGAAAGCTTCGCGCCGGGCGCGACGCTCATCACCTGATGGCCCTTTGCATCGAGAATGGAACGTACCGTCATTGTCGTCTCCCTGAATCCGTCGGCGGCCCTCTCGAGGAGGTCGCGCCTGTTCGCCAGAGTCTTCAATCAACAGTTCCGCGCCGATTTCGGTTCCGGGGCGCGGTCAGTAGCAGGGCTCTATCTGTCGGCCCGCTTTGTTTCTGCGTCGCAAAGATGATGGAGGAATTCGATCCGAGCCGCAAGCGGCGATCAGACGCGCCCCGACTGATCCAACGACGACGCATCTGCAGCATCGTCCCGCGCGCGCGGGACCGGATCGAACAGCGAGAACAGCAATAGCCCGGCGAGGAAGCCGCCGATATGGGCCTGCCAGGCGACGCTCGCGCCCTCACCGCCGAGCGACAGCGAGGTGGCGCCGAACAGGATGTTGACGCCGAACCAGATCGCCAGGAACGCGAGCACCCGTCCGTTGCGCAGCGCCCGCCACAGCGACAGCGCAGGCACTTTGGCGGCCGCCTCGGCGTCGCCCCGGTTGAACGACAGGAAGCTGCCCTTCACGAAGGCGAAGCGGATCGCCGCCGCCATCGTGCCCGACACCGACGCCGATGCACCGATCATCGGCGCGATCGCGTGCTCATGGGTCAGCAGGTGCGCGAGCGCGCCCGCGGCCGCCGTCACCGCCATGAAGACGAAGAAGCGCAACGCGCCGAAGCGCCGCGCCAGCGCGCTGCCGAACGGCAGCAGCCACAGCACGTTGAAGGCGATGTGGGTGAGGTTGGCATGCAGCAGCGAATAGGTGACGAAGGTCCAGACCTTGGCGCCGTCGCCGCCCGGGAAGGTGATGTCGAGCAGCGTCGAATCGTAGCGCTTCGGGATGAAGCCGAAGACGTCGATGGTCCAGTTTTCCATCTCCGGCGGCAGCAGCACCCGCAGATGGATCACCGCGATCAGGAGGATGTAGGCGGTGAGCGCCGGCGGCAAGGTCAGGATCGGCTCGCGCGGCGCCTCCGGCGGCGGCGCGAGCGGGGATTCGGGATGGGAGTCCAAGGGGTCGGCGACCTCGCATGCGGCGGTGAATCAGAGATAGGCGGCTTTGACACCACTGTGCAAGTGCACAATCCCGAAATCGGACACCCGCTGTCGCGCGGCGCGAAAATTGAGGCAAAAGAGCTCGAGACAAAAGAAAAGGGAGGACGCTGAGAACGTCCTCCCTGATCGGCTGATCTTCTCGTGTCCCAGAGGGATCGGGAGGACATCCCCACCCCTCCCCGCACGATGACCAAGCTGTTTGACGCCACCTGTGTACCAACCACGCCGGCGCTTGGGGCAGCCGGCGAACGGGAACGCGCGGACCCTACTCGGAGGTTCCACGGGCGCCAAGGACATAGTTAAATTTACGTTAACAACACAAAGCTGCCGATAAGCCGCCCGAAGCACGGCCGCGGCATGGACGCTGCACAGCCTTCCCTGCACAACAGAGAAGGGAAGGCGCCTGAGCAAAACCGGGACAGATGTGTCCCGCCGAGACAGGCGCCGGGCAAGGTTCTTTAGATGAAACACAGCTCCAGCCGCGAGTACTTCGCTTATTGGAATGCGAAGCGCGGCACCGCCCGTGCACCTGACCGGAGTGAGTTTGAGCCGTCCGCGGTGCGCGAGCTGCTGTCCGACATCTTCGTGCTGGCCTATGACGGCGAAACCCGCTTTCCGTTCCGCGTCGCCGGCACACGCACCTCCGCCCTGCTCGGCTGCGACCTCAAGAACCGCAGTTTTTCCGCCCTGTTCACCGATACCAGCCGCGGCGAGATCGAAGACATCATCACCTGCGTCGTTGAAGAGACCCTGCCGGCCATCGCCGGCGTCACCGCCACGACCGAGACCGGGTCCAAGGCGCATCTTGAGTTGCTGCTGCTCCCCTTCACCGCCCGCGTCCATACGCCGGCGAGCCTGACCGGCCTGCTCGCCCCGTTCGAGGACGATGTCACCCGGCTGCGCGACCTGGTGCTGACCTCGTGGCGTTACCTGCATCCCCAGGAACGGTTTGTGCCACGGGCCCTGCGCAAGCTCGCGATCGCCCGCGGCCTGATGGTCTACGAAGGCCTGCGCTAGCCCCGCGCCCCGAACCGGGCCCGGGGACAAGAACGGGATAGCGGGTGCCGGTCGCTTGCACCGCAGCCCGCGGAACTCTATTAGCTGTTTCGCCGCCACGGCGGGATACACCCGCTTGTTACAGCTGCGGCCGGGCCGGGCATGTTTCGAAATTCGATCAGGCAGAAGATCGTCGGCATCGCCACGGGGCTCATCATCCTCGCGGTGATCACCTCGCTGCTGTCGATGGTGATGGCGGGTCAGGTCGGCCATCTCCTCGACGAGCTCACCAACCGCTACATCCCCGCCTACGGCCATCTCGCCCGCGTCAACATCCGCGCGCTGGAGCGGTCTTTGGCGATGCGACGCATGATGATGGCGAAGATGCAGGCGCCCGGCGAAGAGAGCGGCTACGACAGCGCGCGCAAGACCTTCGACGAGATCGAGCCGCTGATCAAGCGCGAGGCGGATGCCGCGCGGGTGCTGATCGACGCGATCATCGCCGATCCCTCGACCCCCTCCGACAATGCCGCGCTCGGACGTCTCGATGACCGCATCGACAATGCCGTCAACGACCTCCTGATGCGCTTGAACGCGGAGAACAAGACGCTGCTCGAGCAGCTCGACGCCAAGGACTTTACGGCCGCGCGCCAGACCACGCTCCGCGCCGACGCCCTGCGCGACGAGTTCAACAGCCGGATCGAGGGCATCCGAGCCGACATGCTGGCGCAGGTTGGCTCGGCGGCGGCCAAGGTGATGTCCGCCCAGCAACGGGCGATCATCATCTCCGGCGTCGTCACCGCGATTGCCGCGATCCTCGGCTTCGTGTTCGCAATGCTGGTCGGCAGCGGCATCACACGCCCGGTGATGCGCCTGCTGGAGGGCACCCGCGAGGTCGAGGCCGGCCGCCTCGACGGCGCCATCGCCATCACGACCCAGGACGAGATCGGCCAGCTCTCCGCCGCCTTCAACCGCATGATCGAGACGCTGCGCCACAACCAGCGCATCCGCGAGACCTTTGGCCGCTACATCAATCCGCGGATCGCGGAGGGTCTGCTCGAACAGCCGGCGATCGCCGCCACCGAAGGACAGCGCCGCATCATGACGGTGATGTTCTGCGACATGAAGGGCTTCACCAGCCTGAGCGAAGGCGTGACGCCAAGCGGCCTCGTCAAGATCATGAACCTCTATCTGTCGACGATGTCCGCGCCGGTCCATGCGCATCGCGGCATCATCGACAAGTATATCGGCGACGCCATCATGGCTTATTGGGGAGCCCCCTTCGTCGAGGAGGCCGAGCAGACCCATCTGGCCGCGCTTGCCGCCATCGACATGATCGGCCAGGTCAGCCAGCTGCGCAAGGATCTGCCCGAACTGCTCGGCGTGCGCGCGATCCCGACCGACTGCGATATCCGGATCGGGATCGCCACCGGCGAGGCGCTGGTCGGCAGCATCGGCTCCGAGTTCATGATGAGCTACACGGTGCTCGGCGATACCGTGAACCTCGCCTCGCGGCTCGAAGGCGCCAACAAGTTCTACGGCAGTCGCAGCCTGATCTCGGAGGCCACCGCCACAGCCTGCGCCGCGACTATCGAGCTGCGCGAGATCGACCGTCTCGTCGTGATGGGCCAGAGCCAGCCGGTCGCAGTGTTCGAGATCATCGGCAAGAAGGACGAGCTGACGCCGGCGCAGACCGAGTTGCGACAGCACTACGCGGATGGTCTTGCCGCCTATCGCGAGCGGCGCTGGGATGACGCCGAGCAAGCTTTCACTGCCGCGCTGGCTGCGGTGCCGGGCGATGGGCCGTCGATCGCCATGAAGACGCGTGTCGCAGGCTTCATGCAAAATCCGCCGGCCGCGGATTGGGACGGCGCCTGGCATATGGAGCAGAAGTAGCGACGGTTGTCGCCCGCATGAGCCGACGGGTCGCGCGAATGCGCACCCGATCACAGGCTCCGCGATATGCGGCGAAGAGAGACCCCGGATATCGCTACGCTCATCCGGGCTACACGCGTTGACGCTGGCTCGCCCTTCGCACAGACCTCGCACGACCGGCGCAATTCTAACACCGATGTTAGTTTCGACTCCGCCGTTCGATGGTGCGAACAACACACTCGGCCGGCACCCACGTGCGGGCGCGACGTCCTGAAGCGACAGTGCGATTGCCGCATCGGCTGTCACGGACAATCTTTCAGAACGAGCGGAATGTCTCCCGCGATCGGGAGTTAGTGCTTCTGAACAACGACTGTCCACGTCGAATCGGGAGGTGTGCATGATCAAGTCACCGATGAAGCTCGCAATGCTTGCGGCATTTCTGACAGCGCCGATCATCCTGTTTCCGCCGCAGACTGCCGTCGCGGCCGGCGGAGGTGGTGGAGGCGGAGGCGGCGGCGGAAATCCCTACGGATCGAGCTACGACACGCCGGCGCCGTCCTATCCTCAGGATAAAGGCCGGAAGAACACGCACCGGGCCAAGAAGCCGACCAAGCAATCCGGCTTCGACGATCCGGCATTCCGCGACGCCTATCGCGCGGCCTATGCGACGATCTACGAACGCAACGACTACGCCGCCGCGATTGATCAGCTGCACGCGCTCGGCCGCGACGATCATCCGAACGTCGCCAATCTGATCGGCTATTCCTATCGCAAGCTCGGCGACTACAAGCAGTCGCAAGTCTGGTACGAGCGCGCGCTGAAGGCCGATCCGAACCACGTGCTGACGTGGAACTATTACGGCCTCTGGCAGATCGAACAGGGCAACCGCGATCAGGCGCAATACCACCTGAGCCGCATCGCCGAGATCTGTGGCACCGGCTGCGAGGAGTATCGCACGCTGGCGGCGGCGCTGGAGAAGCCGCCGGGCACGAATCTGGTCTACTGAGCGCGCCGGCGTGTAGCATGTAGCCCGCATGAGCCAACGGGTCGCGCGAAGTGCGCGCCCGATGACAGGCTGCACGACATGCGGGGAAGGACCGCCCCGGATGTCGCTGGCGCTCATCCGGGCTACCAGTTGCGGCGGACACGCCGCTTGTGCGCGGACATCCGCGTGTCCGGTTTTGCGGAATTGCGCCATTTCGATTGATGTCTTCGCCGGCTAGCTTCCGCGCGATCCAACGGATACGTCGAGACACTGACACGCCCGCCGAGCGCGATTCGCCTCGCCGCACACCATCCGCTATCGTGGCCCGCGAACCACACGCGAGGACACCATGCCCGAACTGATCGATATTGGCGCGCTGCGGCTCAAATTCCTTGAGAGCAAGGACACGACCGGCGGCAGCATTGACCTGTTCGAGATGACGCTGGCGCCGAATGCACGAATGCCGATCCCGCATTATCACGAGAGCTGGGACGAGACGATCTACGGCCTGTCCGGCGTCTCGACCTGGCGGGTCGACGGCAAGGACATCGACCTCGCTCCCGGCGAGACCGTCTTCATCAGGCGCGGCGTCGTGCACGGTTTCACCAACCGCTCGAACGGACCTGCGACCTGCCTGTGCCTGCTGAGCCCCGGTGCGCTGGGCCCACAATACTTCAAGGAGATGGCCGCGCTGATGGCCGGCGGCGCCCCCGATCCGGCGAAGATGAAGGAAACGATGCTGCGCTACGGCCTGGTGCCCGTGGCCGGGTAACATGTGGATTATTCGCTTCGCTGGGGCCACCCCACCCTCTGTCATCTGATTGTCATGAATTGTGCCGACAGGTTCGGCTGACGAGTTTCGGGGACACGCATGGACTATTTCAAACGCTTCAACTTCCTGTTCGCCGCGCCGGTGTTCGAGGCCGACGACCTCGAGGGCATCCGCTTCAACCAGATCATCGCCGAGATCGAGCGCTCCGGCTTCGAGGTGGTGCGCGCCCGCAAGCTGGAAGACGCCGAGATCGCGGTGCAGACCGATGCCGCGATCGGCTGCATGGTGGTCGACTGGGGCAAGAAGGGACTTGAAGGCAAGACCGCGGCGCTGATCAACCTGATGCGCCGGCGCGGCCTCGACTTCCCGATCATCCTGCTGATCCGCCGCAAGCGGTTCGAGGATCTGCCGGTCGAGGTGCTCGACTTCATCGACGGCTATGTGTTCCTGTCCGAGGAAACCCCGCCCTTCATCGCCAAGAACCTGATCTCCAGGCTCAAGCAGTATGCCGAGAACCTGAAGACGCCGTTCTTTGGCGCCCTGGTCGACTATGCCGAGGAAGGCAACCAACTCTGGACCTGCCCGGGCCATAATGGGGGCGTGTTCTACAGCCGCAGCCCGATCGGCCGCGTGTTCGTCGAACATCTCGGCGAAGCCGTGTTCCGCGACGACCTCGACAATTCCGTGCTCGACCTTGGCGACCTGCTCACCCATGAGGGGCCGGCGCTGAAGGCGCAGAAGGAGGCGGCGCGGATCTTCGGCGCCGAGAAGACCTATTTCGTGCTCAACGGCACCTCGACCTCCAACAAGGTCGCGCTGGGATCGCTGGTCACCGACGGCGACCTCGTGCTGTTCGACCGCAACAACCACAAGGCCGCGCATCACGGCGCGCTTTTGATCGGCGGCGGCATCCCGGTCTATGTGCCGACGGTGCGCAACGCCTGGGGCCTGATCGGCCCGATGCGCTGGGACCTGCTCGACGAGGGGAGCTTGCGCGACCACATCCGCAAGCACCCGCTGGTCAAGGACGAGGACGCCTGGAAGAAGGAACGCCCGTTCCGCGTCGCCGTGGTCGAGCAGTGCACCTATGACGGCACCATCCACTCTGCGGAGATGATCCTGAAGCGGATCGGCCATCTCTGCGACTACATCCTGTTCGACGAGGCCTGGGCCGGCTTCATGAAATTCCACCCGATCTATTCCGGGCGCTTCGCGA
Organism: Bradyrhizobium sp. 6(2017); assembly: GCF_011058295.2. Taxonomy (NCBI): domain Bacteria; kingdom Pseudomonadati; phylum Pseudomonadota; class Alphaproteobacteria; order Hyphomicrobiales; family Nitrobacteraceae; genus Bradyrhizobium; species Bradyrhizobium sp. 6(2017). The sequence continues at coordinate 6,232,157 of NZ_CP049289.2, forward strand.
TGGGGCTGTCGGATCTCGGCCCCGAGGCACCCGGCATCATCGCCACCCAATCGACCCACAAGCAGCTCGCGAGCTTCTCGCAGGCCTCGCAGATCCACATCCGCGACCGCCACATCAAGGGCCAGAAGCGCCGCGTCGAGCATCGCCGCTTCAACGAAAGCTTCATGCAGCACGCCTCGACCTCGCCGTTCTATCCCATCTTCGCCTCGCTCGACGTCGGCGCGCAGATGATGAAGGGCCGCTCCGGCGAAGTGTTGTGGGACGATACGATCCGGCTCGGCATCGAGCTGCGCAAGAAGATCCGTGCCGTCAAGCGCGAGTTCGAGGAGAAGGAGACGCGCGCGGAGCGGCGCTGGTTCTTCGAACCTTTCGTGCCCGATCGCGTCATGATCCCGGACGTCGCGCGCGAGAACGGCGTGCACAATGTCGCCTGGGAGACGATCTCGACCGATCAGCTTGCGACCAATCCGTCCTACTGGCAGCTCAACCCCGGCGAGGCGTGGCACGGCTTCCCCGAGCTGACGGCGGGCTTTGCCATGACCGACCCCAACAAGCTCACATTGCTGACGCCCGGCTTTGACCATGCCACCGGTGCCTATGCCGACCACGGCATCCCTGCCCCCGTGGTGGCGCAATATCTCCGCGAGAACCGCATCGTTGCCGAGAAGAACGACCTCAACTCGCTGCTCTTCCTGCTCACGCCTGGTGTCGAGGCCAGCAAGGCCGGCACGCTGGTGTCCGGGCTCGTCGCCTTCAAGAAGCTGCACGACGACAACGCGCTGGTCGAGGACGTCATCCCCGAATTTTTCCGTCGCCGCCCCCAACGCTACACCGGGGTTCGGCTGCGCGACCTCTGCGGCGACATGCACCGTTTCTTCCGGGACGGCGGCGTCAGCACGCTGCAGGCCAAGCAATTCCTGCCCGAACATCTCCCCGAGATCGCGATGTCGCCGCGCGAGGCGGCGCAATATCTGATCCGCAACGACGTCGACTACCTGCCGATCGACCAGATTTTCGGCCGCATCGCCGCGACGCCGTTCGTGGTCTACCCGCCCGGCATTGCCACCATCGTGCCCGGCGAGCGGCTGTCGGAACGCAGCAAGCCGATGATCGATTACTTGCGGATGTTCGAGGCGAGCTTCAACGCGTTTCCGGGCTTCGAGGTCGAGGTCCAGGGCATCTACAAGGAGATCGACGATTCCGGCCGCGTCCGCTTCTACACCTATGTCGTGTCCGAATAGGCGAACGGACGCAGCGCAATGGAGAATGATCACAAGATCACCGTCCGTCCCTCGCGCGACAGCGACGTCGACGCGATGCTGTCGATCTATCGGCACCATATCCGCCATGGCATCGACGAGAGCGTCGACGATACCGGCACGCCCGAGCCCGACGATCTGCGCGACCGCCGCAAGAATCTGCGCAACACCCGCCTGCCGCATCTGGTCGCCGTGTGCGACGGCGAGGTGGTCGGCTACGCCTATGTCGTGCAGTTCCGCAAGCGCCCGGCCTATCGCTACACGGTGAAGCATTCGATCTATGTGCATCATCGATTCACCGGCAAGGGCGTCGGCGGGCGGCTGCTGCAGGAATTGGTCGACACCTGTGCCGCGGCCGGCTTCCGCCAGATGATCGGCTACATCGACGCTGACAACGCCGCTTCGCTGGCACTGCACGACCGCTTCGGCTTCGTCCGCGTCGGGCACTTGCCGGGTGTCGCCTATCGCTACGGCCGCTGGTCCGACACCGTGATGGTGCAGCGCTCGCTCGCCGCCGGCGCCACCGCACCGCCCCCGCCCGCACCGCTGTCGCGAAGGTGATGGGGACAAGGCTTTATCAGCGTCATTGCGAGCGAAGCGAAGCAATCCATTCTTCGGCATATGCGGGGCGATGGATTGCTTCGTCGCTTTCGCTCCTCGCAGTGACGGGGATGGCTCGGTTTACATTTCAAACAGCGATGTCATCACCCGCGCATGCGGGTGATCCAGTATTCCAGAGAGGTCCGTGCTTGAGCCGAGAGGCCGCGGCGTACTGGATCGCCCGGTCGAGCCGGGCGATGACAGCGTGGGTGGCGATACAGCTTCGCGTTCTCGCGACATGATTTGCCCGAGCTTTGCTCTTCGTTTCGCCTCCTCTTGAACAGAGGGAAAGCCGGGTGCCGATCGCACCCATGGGCTCTGTGCGCGTGAGGGAGGCACTAACGGAAGGGTTCCCTCTCCCCTTGCGGGAGAGGGTTAGGGAGAGGGGTGCCACTTGCCCCGTTGCCGATGGTGGACGAAGACAACACGCGACCCGCCCAGCGCGATGGCTGAAGGAACGCCACTCAATCTCTAACACCGCATTCGGGCCCCCCTCTCCCCACCCTCTCCCGCAAGGGGAGAGGGAGCCCGAGATGCGTGCTCACCTCACCTTCATGGCAAAGCGATACAGTTCAGCGGTCCACGCTTTGCGTGGACCGCTAGCCACGGACTGCATGCGAACAAGCCGCCTATTCCAGCGTGAAGCCGACCCGCAGCGTCACCTGATAGTGCCGGACCTTGTTGTCTTCGATATGGCCGCGCGTCTGCACCACCTCGAACCATTTCATCTCGCGGATCGTCTTCGACGCGCGGGTGACGGCGTTCTCGATCGCTGCCTCGATGCTCTTGTCCGATGATCCGACCAGTTCCAGGATTTTGTAGGTGTGATCCATGTCGTGCGTGGTGGGCATGTCGACCTCCTTGGGTGGATGCGCGATCCGGACAATCTGCTCTCCGATCCGGACAGTCCGTTGTCCGATGCGGACCTCTCGTCGTCAAACCGACGAATGCTGCGCGGCAACACATCGATTGATTTGAATCAACGTCTCCGGTCGGCTTTGGTGCCACCATGCATTTCGTGCCACCCCGGGCACCTGACCTTGTCCGCGCCTTCACCTATGGTAGCATGGTTTTGGTTCAGCATTCGGGAGCGATACGATGTCCACCGCCTCCAGCTCACCCGCTACACCTCCTCACAGCCTCGGATCCGGGCTTGCCAACCTTCGCGCGAAGTGGGGCTGGATCGTCGCCCTCGGCGTGATCTATCTGATCGCAGGCGTGCTCGCCTTCGGCAGCGTATTCTTCGCCACCGTCGTCAGCGTGCTGTTCGTCGGCATCATGATGATCGTCGCGGGCGCCACCGAGATCGTCAACGCGTTCCAGTTCAAATCGTGGGGCAAGTTCCTGTTCTGGCTGCTGCTCGGCGCGCTCTATGTCGTGGCGGGCTTCATCACCTTCGAGAACCCCCTGCTCGCCGCGGCGACGCTGACGCTGTTCCTCGGCATCGCGCTGGTCGTCTCCGGCATCGTCCGCATCTTCCTCGCCTTCGGCATGAACTCGGCGGCGCCGTGGGGAATGGTCGCGATCTCCGGCCTGATCACGCTGGTGCTCGGCGCCATGATCCTGGCGCGCTGGCCGGTGTCGAGCCTTTACGTGCTCGGCATCTTCCTCAGCGTCGATTTGATCTGCGCCGGCGTCAGCTGGATCAGCATGGGCATGGCGCTGAAGAGCAGGACGTAGGCACCCTCTTCGCGTCAGATCTTAGGACGGGTTGGCGATAGCGTAACCCGCCACAAAATCTCACGCGCGGAGAGAGGGCGGGTTACGCTTGCGCTAACCCGCCCGACGAACCTGCAAAAATCCTCAGGGCTGCGCGAGGTGCCAGGCGCCGTTGAGAAAGCCGTCGCCGGTGATGTCGCCGGCCTTCTGGTCCTTGGCGAAGGTATAGAGCGGCTTGCCCTTGTAGGCCCACTGCTTGGAGCCGTCGTCACGCGAGATGATGGTGTAGCCACCTTCGGCCTTGTCGCTGGCTTCCGCCTTCAGCACCGGCCAATTGGCCGCGCACGGGCCGTTGCAGGCCGACTTGCCGTCAGCGTCCTTGTCGAAGGTGTAGAGCGTCATCCCCTTGGCGTCGGTCAGCACCGAGCCCTTTGCCGTCGTGCCGGTCTTGGTCGGCGGCGCGGCAAAGGCGGCGGACGCGAGCGCGAACGACATGGCGGTGGCGAGTGCGAGCGAGATCGATGTCTTCATGATGTCTCCTTTTCGAATGCAAATGGCTTGCATGCGTAAGGACGCCCGACGCCGCACCATATTCCGCTTGCGGTGCGCGAAGAATTTTCGGCCGCGCGAAGGACGTGAGCGGAATAAAGCCGAGAGCGCGTGCCGATACCGCTAGCTTCCTGTTTGACGCGTTTTCTTCACGCGAACCGGTATCCACTTCGCTCGAAAACGCTCTACCGCCTGATCTCCTCGGCGGCGCGCACCAGCGGGCGGTCGGAGAGCTGGATCGGGCCGGAGAACGGCGTGCTCATTTCGAGGATCAGGTAGATCGCGGCCGAGATCAGCGCCGCGGCGGCGATGTAGGTCGCGATCACCACAGCGTTGCGCGGCGCGCGGAAGCCGAGCGTCGCGAACATCAGTGTCAGCCACCCGACCAGGATGCAGATCAGCGGCGACGGGAACGAACCGTCGGACTGCTCGACGAAGGTCCAGCGCTGCTGCACCGCCTGCCGGTAGACCGACCTTGCGTCGTTCCACAGCGCGACCTTCTGCTCGTCGTCGAAGCGCAGCTCGCGGAGGCTGGTGCCGACCTCGTCGAGCAGATGTTCGGACACCTCGCTCGCCCGCGAGATCGGCACGTCCTTGAGCACCTGCTCGACATAGGCGAGCAGCCGGCGGCGCGGCTCGTCGGCGCTGGGGCCGAGCGGCCGCAGGCCACGGTCGAGCAGGATGATGTCGGTGGCGAACACATGCAGGTTGCGGTCGACCGCCACATAGGTGTTGGCGGCGCTGTTCATCATCAGCCCGAGCAGCAGCGACGGCATGGTGACGAACAGCGTCGCGACCAGACGCACCGAGGTGTTGGTCTCGTCGCTGCGATGATGGTCCTTGAGCCGGGCATGGATCGCCATGGTCCCAAGCGCGGCGCCGCTCAACAGCATGAAAATCAGGATAGCGACGACGACTGCAACCACGGCTTGCAAAGACCTGCGAGAGAATCAGTCAGCAGGATAGCAAGTGACGGGCGGCGGCGCATGTCCGGTTGACTGGCCTTGTTGACTAACCTTGCCCACACGCTATCCAGTCCAGACCGGTTTTTGGCGCGCCGGTCGCGCCTGGGCGGAGCGCAAGGGCGCCCTGGGAGAGCAACACGTGCATATTGTCGACGACAACGAGGTCAACCGCGTCCTGACCTTTCCGATCCTGATCGAGGCGATCGAGGCCGCGCACCGGCGGCCGAAGATAGCGGTAAGGGACGGCTATCTCGGCGACGACAAGGGCCAGCAGCTGGTCACCCGCAGCGCGGTCGATGCCGGCCGCTTCATGATGACCAAGCTGTACACCAGCTTTCCGGGCAACCTCGCGCATGGCAAACTGCCGACCGTGCAGGCGGTCTGCGTGCTGTTCGACGGCGATGACGGGCGGCCGCTCGCGGTGATGGACGCCGCCGAGATCACCCATTGGAAGACCGCCGCGGATTCCGCGCTGGGGGCCAAACATCTCGCCCGGCCCGATGCCGAGACGCTGCTGGTTGTCGGCGCCGGCGAGATGGCGCACTGGCTGGTGCGCGGGCACCGCACGGTGCGGCCGCAGCTGAAGCGGGTGCGGATCTGGAACCGGACCGTGGAGCGCGCGCAAGAGCTGGCGACGCTGCTGGAGGCCGACGGCATCGCCGCCGATGTTGTCACCGACCTCGACGCCGCAACTCGCGAGGCCGACATCATCACCACCTGCACCCGTTCGCGCGAGCCGCTGGTCAAGGGCGCCAATTTGCGGCCCGGCACCCATCTCGATCTGGTCGGCGGCTTTACCCCGGAGACCCGGGAATCCGACGACGAGGCGGCGCGCCGTTCACGCGTGTTCGTCGACCGTCGGGAGTCCGCCTTCGACGGCGTCGGCGACATCCTGCAGCCGATCAAGAGCGGCGCGATCAAGGAGAGCGACGTGCTCGGCGACCACTACGACCTCGCGAGCGGTGCGGTCAAAGGCCGGCTCTTAGCCGACGACATCACCTTCTTCAAGAACGCCGGCGGCGGGCATCTGGATTTGATGACCTGCGAGACGGTGTTTCGTCAGTTGGGGAAGGAGTTGCGGTAAGCATCGCTGCCGTAGGGCAGGTTAGCGAAGCGTAACCCGCCGCAACTCGACGTAACGGAGCAATGGCGGGTTATGGCTTCGCCTAACCCGCCCTACACTCCTACGTCTCCCGCAACCAGATCTCACCGATCGAATGGTCGGCGCGCTTGCGCAGCACGACATCGGCGCGGGTCCGCGTCGGGTGGATGTTCTCGCGCAGATTGGCGCGGTGATGCTCGCGCCACAGCCGCTCCGCGACCTCGCGCGCGTCGCCGGGCGGCAGGTCCCGGTAATGGTGGAAATAGGAGGCGGGGTTCCGGAACGCCGTCGGCTGCAATCTGAGGAAGCGCTCGACATACCAGGTCTGGATGTCGGCCTCGTCGGCATCGAGGTAGATCGAGAAGTCGAAGAAATCCGACACCACCACCGGCGCCGTACCGCGCGCCAGCAGCACATTGAGGCCCTCGAACACCAGGATGTCCGGCTGCTGGATGACCTGACGTTCCGACGGCACGATATCGCCGATCAGATGCGAGTAGAGGGGCAGCTCGAGCTCGCGTTCGCCCGCTTTGACGGCAGCGAGAAACCGCAGCATCCGCGGCAGGTCGTAACTCTCGGGAAAGCCCTTGCGCCGCATCAGGCCGCGTTCCTCCAGCACGGCGTTGGCATGCAGGAAGCCGTCGGTGGTCACCAGCTCGACCCGCGGATGATCCGCCCAGCGCGCCAGCAGCGCGCACAGCACGCGGGCAAAGGTGCTCTTGCCGACGCCGACGCTGCCGGCCAGCGCGACAATGTAGGGCGAAGCGCGCGCCGGCCGGCCGAGAAACTCCGCCTTGACCTGCGCGAGGTTGCGCGCCGCCGCGAAATGCAGGTTCAAGAGGCGGGTGAGCGGCAGATAGACATCGGCAACTTCGGCAGCATTGATCGGCTCGTTCAAGCCGCGCAGCGCCGCGAGATCAGCGTCCGACAGCGTCAGCGACGTGCTGGCGCGCAAGGCCGCCCAATCGCCGCGGCCGAACACCATATAGGCGGAGAGCTCGTCGGGGTGGGCCATTCTCATCCGTTCAGGGTGAGCTTGATGCATCCCGGCGATCTTGCCGAGGCGAAGCCGGAGACGTCAATGGCCGTTGTTCGGAACGGAATCGTAGGGCGGGTTACGGTTAGCGTAACCCGCCCTACGCTCCCTACTCCGCGGCCTGCTGCGTCGGCGCATCGAGTGCCGCCGAGACTTTCGGTGGCGACATCGGCAGGCTGTAGAAGCGTTTGCCCAGCGCGTTGTGCACGGCGTTGGCGACGGCGGCCATCACCGGCACCAGCGGCACTTCGCCGACGCCCTTGACGCCCTGCGGATGCTTCGGGTTCGGCACCTCGACGAGTGCGCAATCGAGCATCGGCAAGTCGGAGCAGACGGGCATGCGATAATCGAGGAAGCCCGGATTATCGACCTTGCCGTCCTTGTTGTAGATGTACTCCTCGTTCAGCGCCCAGCCGATGCCCTGCGCGACGCCGCCTTGCAGCTGGCCCTCGACATAGCTCGGATGCACGGCGCGGCCGACATCCTGCACGGCGGTGTAGCGGATCACCCTGACGATGCCGAGATCGACATCGACCTCGACGTCGCAGATATGCGTGCCGAAGCCGCCTTCGGCTCCTTGCGTGTTGAGCTGCACGCTGGCGCCGATCGGGCCGCCCTGCGACGGCGCCTTCTCGGCAAGATCCGCGAGCGTCAACGGCTCGAACTGGCCGGCATTCGGGCTCACCGGATGCGCGGCGCCGTTCTCCCACTTCACGGCTTCAGGATCGATCTCCCAGATTTTTGCCGCGCGCTCGCGCAAGGTCGCGATCACCTTGTCGGCTGCCTGCGTCACCACCATTGCGGAGGCAAACAGCACGCGGCTGCCGCCGGTGAGGTTGGAGAAGCCGACCGTCTGGGTGTCGCCGATGATGACGGAGATCCGCTTGTAGTCGATGCCGAGCAGCTCGGCGCAGATGTTGGCGATACCGGCGCGCGAGCCGCCGATATCGGGATGCCCCGTCGTGACGACGACGTTGCCGTCCTCGGTGATGTTGACCTGCGCGGAGGACTCGCCGCCGGCATTAAACCAGAAGCCGCTCGCGACACCCCTGCCCTGATATTTGCCGAGCGGCGCGGCGTAATGCGGATGGTTCCTGGCGGCTTCCAGCGTCTCGATATAGCCGATGCGCGGGAACACCGGGCCGTGCGCCGCCTTGGTGCCTTCCTTCGCCGCGTTCTTCAGCCGCAGCTCCAGCGGATCCATCTTCAGCGCCTCGGCAAGCTCGTCGAGCACGCATTCCACCGCATAGGCGCCGATCGGCGCGCCTGGCGCGCGATAGGCCGCGACCTTGGAGCGGTTGGAGCAGACGTCAAACCCTTCCGACAGCACATGCGGAATTTCGTAGGGCGCAAAGCTGCAACCGACCGCGCCGCGGATCGGCGAGCCCGGGAAGGCGCCGGCCTGCAGGTAGAAGCTGCCGTGGGCGGCGACGATGGTGCCATCCTTGTTCGCGCCGATCCTGACCGTGCTCTTGGAGCCCGAGGTCGGTCCGGTGGCGCGCATCACCTCCTCGCGCGTCATCACCATCTTGACCGGGCGGCCGGACTTCTTGGCAAGCATTGTCGCGAGCGGCTCGAGATAGACGATGGTCTTGCCGCCAAAACCGCCGCCGATCTCGGCGGGGATGGCGCGGATATCGTTCTGCGGGATGCCGGTCAGCATCGAGGTCATCGCACGCACCATGAACTGGCCCTGGCTCGACGACCAGATCGTGGTCTTGCCGTCGGCGGCAACCGAGATCAGGCAGGCATGGGGCTCGATATAGCCCTGGTGCACCGGGCGCGTGGTGAAGGAGCGCTCGATCACAACATCGGCGTCCTTGAAGCCTTGCGCGATATCGCCCTTTTTGGATTCGATCCGGCCCATGATGTTCGAGGGCTTGCCGTCGAATTTGTTGAACTCGTGCAGGATCGGCGCATCAGGCTTCATCGCGTCGTCGATCTCGATCGCCCAGGGCAACACCTCGTAATCGACCTCGATCAGCTGGCAGGCTTCGGCTGCGATCGCTTCCGTGGTCGCGGCGACGGCGGCGACGGGATGGCCGGGGAACAGCGCCTTGTCGCGCGCCATCACGTTGCGGCACATCCAGCGCATGTCCTGGATGCCGAGCATCACGGCGCCCTTCTCGATTCCGAAGTCGACGATGTCGCGCGAGGTGACGACCGCCTTGACGCCGGGTAGCCGCTCCGCCTTCGCGGTGTTGATCGACCTGATCCGGGCATGCGGATGCGGGCTGCGCAGCACCTTGCCCCAGATCATGCCGGGCATGGTGGTGTCGGCCGCAAACGCCGCGCGGCCCGTCACCTTGTCGACGCCATCGGGCCTGATGGTGCGCTGGCCGATCCATTTGTTGTTGACGACGTTCATCGAGCAGTCTCCCGCATTTCAGCCGCGGTCTCCATCACCGCGCGGACGATCTTGTCGTAACCGGTGCACCGGCAGAGATTGCCGGCAAGCCAGAAGCGGACTTCGTCTTCGGTTGGATTGGAATTCCTGGCGAGCAGCGCCTCGGAGGCGACCAGCATCCCCGAGGTGCAGATGCCGCACTGGAGCGCGGCATGCTCGAGGAATTTCTGCTGCAGGGGATGCAGCTCGCCGCCCTTGGCCATGCCCTCGATGGTCCTGATTTCATGGCCCTCGGCCTCGGCCGCGAGCATCAGGCAGGAGCAGACCAGGCGGCCGTCGAGCGTAATCGAGCAGGCGCCGCAATCGCCGGAGGCGCAGCCCTCCTTGGAGCCGGTCAGCGCCAATTGCCCGCGCAAGGCGTCGAGCATGGTCTCATAGGGCTCGCACAGGAATTCGACCGGCTCGCCGTTGACCGAGGTGGTGACGTGCAGTTTCGCCATGGTGCTAGTGTCCTCCGGCGCGCTGGGCGGCGATCGCGGCGGTGCGCTTGAGCAGCACGCCGGCGGTCTTGATGCGATAGGCGATGGTGCCGCGCTTGTCGTCGATCGGACGGCAGGCGGCACGGCATGCAGCGGCGGCGGCCTCCAGCGCTGTAGCGTCGAGTTTCGAGCCGATCAGCGCCTTTGCTGCCGGTTCAACCAGCAGCACAGTCGGCGCCACCGCGCCGAGGCCGATGCGGGCCGCAGTGCAAACGCCGTCCTTCAAGGTCAGGCTGACGCCGATGCCGACCACCGCGATATCCATCTCGGTGCGCGGGATCATCCGCAGGTAAGCGTCGCCGGAGCCCGCAGGCCGCGGCGGCAGCGCAAAACTGACGAGGATCTCGCCCGGCTTGAGGTTGGTCCGTCCCGGCCCGGCCGGCACGTCCTCGACCTTGATCTCGCGGCGGCCATTCGGGCCCTGCACCGTGACGATTGCGCCCGCCGCGATCATCGCCGGCACGCTGTCGCCGGCCGGCGAGCCGTTGCAGAGATTGCCGCCGGCGGATGCGCGGCCCTGCACCTGCTTGGAGCCGATCAGGTTCACGGCCTCGAGCACGCCGGGCCAGACCTTGCCGAAGCGTGCGTGCTCGGCGAGCTCCATGCCGGAGACGGCAGCACCCACGCGGAAACCGCCATCGGCGGCCTCAGTAATCTCGGTCATCTCGCCGATCTTCTTGATGTCGACGATCAATCCCGGCCGCACCAGGCCGGCGCGCATTTGCACCAATAAGTCGGTACCGCCTGCCATAATGCGGGCGGCACTCCCGGCGGCAGCAAATGCGCCAATCGCTTCATCAAGCGTGCGCGGTGCTACGTATCGGATATCGGTCATGTGGCTTTTCTGGACTCCCTCGGCTGCTTGTTCCCATAATTCGCGGGCGTGTGGCCTTATTGCTGGCCAGCAGATCGCAAGCCTACACGGCAGAGCACGCTCCGAACAGCCGTCGAGGTGCGGTGGAAAGCGCAGGCTCCTATGCAGGATGCGCGCTTGCGCGGCCCCGGCGCAGCCCGCGCCGAAGCGGCGGTCATGGAACGTTCACGTCCAAAGCCCCGGCGAACCCGGCTTGTGCGCATCCGAGACGGGCGGCATGGGGCTTGCTTGCGTTGAGCAGCGGATTGGTGAAGCATGCCGGCCGCTGTGGCATGCGTGCCGGCGCAACGACAAATCGGGAGACGGCGAATGGTCGATGTTTCGCGCAGAACGCTCCTCAAGCTCGCGGCCAGCGTGCCGCCGGCAATCGCGGTCCCGGCCATCCTCCCATCGCGCGCGATCGCCGCGGCCAAGGGCAAGACCATCACCGCGGTGATGCATTCGGACCTGCGCATCATCGATCCCGGCTTCACCACCGCCTACATCACCCGCGACCATGGCTACATGGTCTACGACACGCTGCTCGGCATCGATGCGAGCTTCAAGGTCCGGCCGCAGATGGCGGAGTGGACGATCTCCGACGACAGGCTCACCTACACCTTTACGCTGCGCGACGGACTGAAATGGCACGACGGCGCGCCTGTCACGGCGGAGGACTGCATCGCCTCGCTGAAGCGCTGGGCCACCAATGACGGCACGGGACAGAAGCTGATGGACTTCACGGCGGCGCTCGAGGCTGCCGGACCCAGGACCATCGTGCTCAAGCTGAAGGAGCCGTATGGCCTGGTGCTGGAGAGCATCGCAAAGCCTTCCTCCTATGTCGCGTTCATGATGCCGAAGCGGCTCGCCGAAACGCAGCCGGGCAACCAGATCGCCGAACAGATCGGCTCCGGCCCGTTCAAGTTCTTGACCGCCGAATTCCAGCCGGGCGTCAAGGCGGTCTACGAGCGCAACGCCGATTACGTGCCGCGCAAGGAGAAGCCGGAATGGACCTCCGGCGGCAAGGTGGCGAAGGTCGATCGCGTCGACTGGATCACGATGCCCGACGCACAGACCGCGATCAACGCGCTGCAATCCGGCGACATCGATTTCCTGGAGCAGCCGTCGATCGACATGGTGCCGGTGCTCGAGACCAATCCCGACCTGACCGTGGCCGTGCTGAACAAGTTCGGCTTCCAGATCGAAGGCCGGATGAATTTCCTGCACCCGCCGTTCGACAACCCCAAGATCCGCCGCGCCGCGTTCCTGGCGATGAACCAGAAGGACGTGCTCGACGCCACCGTCGGCAATTCCAAATATTACGAGATCTGCGGGGCCTTTTTTGCCTGCGACACGCCGCTCGCTAGCGACGCCGGCGCGGAGACGCTGATCAAGGGCAACGGCATGGCCGAGGCCAAAAAGGCGCTCGCCGCCTCGGGCTATGACGGCACGCCGGTCGTGATCATGATCCCCGGCGACGTGCAGACGCTGAAGGGACCGCCGACCGTCGCGGCGCAGCTGTTGCGCGCGGCCGGCTTCAACGTCGACGCGCAGGTGACGGACTGGCAGACCGTGGTCAGCCGCCGCGCCAGCCAGAAGCCGCCGAAGGAAGGCGGCTGGAACATGTTCTTCACCTTCACGGGCGCCACCGAAACGATGAACCCGATCGTCAACAACCAGATTGCCGCGAACGGCAAGCGCGCCTGGTTCGGCTGGCCGGAGAACGCCAAGATCGAGCAGATGCGCGACGCCTTCGCGCGCGCGACCGCCCCTGAAGCCCAGAAGCAGCTCGCAGTCGACATCCAGACGGAGGCCTATGAGCAGGTGATCTATATCCCGCTCGGCCAGTTCCGGATGCCGAGCGCCTGGCGCAAATCACTGACCGGCGTGCTGGACGGTCCGGCGCCGCCGGTCTTCTGGAACGTCGACAAGACCGAATAGAACCGGCGGCGCGATTTTTCGCGCCGCCCCACCTCTCCCCGACGGGGAGAGGTACCTGCGCGTCACTGGCCGTTGGTCCGGCGCGCGGCCTTTGGCGCCTCGTCCTTCAGCTTCTCCAGCGCGCCGGGCATCATCTGCCCGAACATCGAGCTCAGCATCGCGGTCGGAATCAACCCTGCATTGCTGTTCTCCTGCGCGGCGCCGCCCGACATCAGGAACTGCGGCACCAGCGGCTGGTTGATCCGGGTCAGCGCGTCGGCGAACTTCGCGAAGTTCTGCTCGGCCAGCCGGTACTCCGGCCCGCCATAGGCATCGACCGACAGCTTGGTCGCCTGCGCGTTGGCGGTGCCGACCGCAAGCACCCGGTCAGCCTCGCCCTGGCCTTCGAGCCGCGACTGCTCGCCGACCGCGGCCGCCGTCACCTTCCTCGTTTCGGCATCCTTCTGCGCACGGGCGAGCGCGGCCGCGCCCTCGTTCTCGTTGACCTTGACCTGGATCAGCGATTGCGTCAGCGCCGACTGCGCCGCCGCCGTCGCCTTGGCCTCGTTGAGCGTGCGCTCCTGCACCGCGGCCTTCTCCTGCTCCTGATAGGTCTCGATCTGCTCGCGCGCGATCTGGCGCGAGCGCAGCTGGATCAGGATGTTCTCGATGGTGTGGTCGCCGGCGGCGGCGCGCGGCGTGCCAATCAGGACCTCCTGGAGGTCGAGCGAATAGCCCTCGAACTTCGCCTTCATCAGCCGCGCCGATTCCTCCTGGATCGCGGCGCGGTTCTGCAGCAGTTCGATCAGCGTCATCTTCTGCGCGATGTTCTTGAAGAACGCGCTGACCATCGGGTCGAGCGTCTGCTCGACCAGCTTCTTCACGTCGCCGAAGCGCTGGATGATCATCGGCGCCTTCTTGTAGTCGATATGCATCACCACCGAGAGCGGCAGCGTCGGCTCGAACGCGTCCTTGGTGATCAGCGATATCTCCGACAGGTTCTAGTCGAGCTTCATCGAACCGACCTCGCCGCGCACCCATTTCAGGATGAAGTTGACGGTCGGGATGATCTCGATCTTGCCGGCATAGGTGTTGAAGGCGTATTTGCCCGGCAACAGCGGGTCCTTCCAGACGCCACGGCCGCCGTTGAGCACCAGCTCGCCGTGGCGATACTGCTCGCCCGAAACGTCGTCGGTGCGCGGGCCGGTATAGAAGATCACGACGCCGACATTGCCGACCGGGATCACCGTCTTCGGCACCGCCTCGACGGTCGCGAACAGGCGGTTGATGTACCAGGTGCCCTCGACGATCACCTGCAGCTGCCGGCCGCGATAGCCGCCGCCGCGCAGGAATTTCTCGGGCTCCTGGAAGTTGTTGTGGAACGTCTCACCGTCGCGCAGCTCGGTGCCGACCTCCGGCGCGATGATCTCGCCCGGAGGCAGCGACGGGCCGTCATGCACGGTGACGATGCCGACCAGATCGTGATCGGCCGCCAGCACCACCGGCGCAAAGCCCCAGCGCTCGGTGATCGTGAGCTGCATACCCTCGAGCACGCCGCGTTCACGCTCGCTCAGCGCGTGGCCGTAGACGCGCTCGTCGGTAATGATCGCGAACTGGGTGGTGTTGATCGCATAGGTGCCCTCGCGCAGCACCTTGCGCTGCGGGCCCTTCTGGCCGTCGCCGAGCAGGAAGCGGCGCACGTCCTGGAAGTCCGATTTGTCCTCGGTATCGTTGGCACCGAGCACCTGCGACGACTCCAGCGCCGCGCCGTCGCGCGCGAACACATAGGCGATCTTGCCCTGGCCGACGGTCACGAGATCCGAGCGGTGAATCCGGTACATGAAGGGAAACAGCACATGCAGGCCGCCGCGCAGCACTTCGGGCTCGTAGCCGGCCTCGCCGTTCAGCGCGATGAAGCCGTCGTCGATCGAGCCCTTCAGCGACCACAGCTTTTCGACGATACCGACCTGATTGTTGGGAATGTAGCGAAACACGTTTGATACGCGCAGCAGGATCACACATGCGACCGCTGCAGCGATCCAAATGGCAGGCTGGGTTAAACCTGAACCATTAAGAAAACCGAGGAAGTCCATAGTCCATCTCCACAATTCGCAACTGGGCGGTTTGGGAGCCCAAACCTGCACCCAAGAATTGCGGTGCGGAAATGTGGTGCGCGGCTTTATCCGCGCAAGGCGGTGAATATTGTTCGCTCGGCCAATCTTTTTTTGATGACGGGATGAACCGCCGATCGAGTCGCGTGACATCGATTGGCGCGATCAATTTGCTGCGATTGCATATCGTTCGCAGCGCGCCGGCGCGCCGCGCTTGACACGGCGATGGCGCGCAAAGGGCTCGCTTTCCCGGACGATGAGCTCACCCCTTTACAGGAACGTGGTTCGTTGATCAGCCGGGAATATTTCCACGCCGCTTCGGGCAAAACGCCCAACGACATCGCGGGACCGCCTGCGCGTGCCAATGCTATGGAGTCTGTTCGCTGAACCGGCGCGTCGCGAGAGCCGGCATGGAAGCACGCAGATTCTACCACGAGGAAATGCTTGCGCGGCAGCAGGCTGCCGAGAGCCGGCGCCTAGGTGGTGTGGACTCTAGGGATTCCTTTTTAGGAGCAAATCAGATTCAAAGCTGCTTTTGGGAGGCAGTCTTGGGTGTGATGGAGCGGTTGGTTTTGAGCGATGCGGCGTGGGAGCGGATGGCGCCGCTGATCATCGGTCGGCCTGACCAGAAGGGCTCAACGGGACGCGACAACCGGATGTTTGTGGAGGGCGTACTTTGGATCGTGCGTACAGGCTCTCCCTGGCGTGACCTTCCGGAGGCGTTCGGCGACTGGCGTGTTCCGGCGCTTTAGCCGGTGGAGCATCAAGGGAGTTTGGGCACGGATTTTCGAGGCGATGTCGGACGATCCGGACTTCGAATATCTGATCGTCGACTCCACCATCGTCCGGGCGCATCAGCACGCCGCCGGAGCGAAAAAAGGGGGTCTGAAGATCAAGCGCTCGGCCGCTCGCGCGGCGGTCTGAGCACCAAGATACATCTGGCCGTCCGAGGCCTGGGATGCCCGGTGCGGTTCACGCTGACCGCAGGCCAGAAGGGCGACGCGCCGCAAGCTGCCGAACTGATCGAGGGATTGCCTGCCGAGGTCGTTATGGCTGATACGGCCTACGACGCCGATCATTTGCGCCAAGCCATCGCAGCCAAAGGGGCACTCGCCGTCATCCCCAACAACCCGTCGCGGGCACTCAAACATCCGCTCGACAAGCATCTCCATGCCCAGCGCCATCTCGTGGAATGCTGCTTCAGCAAACTCAAGCAGTCCGTCGCGTCGCAACCCGCTTCGAAAAAACCGCCCGAAATTACCTTGCCGTCGTCACTCTCGCAGCCATCGTTCTATGGATGCGATAAGTGTCCACGCCACCTAGAGCATGATCCGGAAAAGTGTGTAGCGGTTTTCCGAAAAGATCATGCTCAAATCAAAGAGCTAGAGCGGGATGACGGTTCGAAGAAAAGTCATTCCGCTCTGGTCGACGGTCGTACCACGCCTGCCACAACCCGGTGCGCTTGCTGACTCGTCTTCATGACCGCCGACCCTGGAGCCACGCGATGCCTAAGAACCGGTGGAGACCGGCAATCGGAGTTGCGGTCATCGGCCTCGCTCTGTTCGCTGCGGCCGACGTATACGCCGAAGGCCGCAAATACGACCCCGGCGCCGGCGATGCCGAGATCAAGATCGGACAGACGATGCCCTATAGCGGCCCGGTGTCGGCCTTCTCCGTCATCGGCAAGGTGCAGGCCGCCTACTTCCGGATGATCAACGACGGCGGCGGCATCAACGGCCGCCGGATCAACCTGATCTCCTATGACGATGCGGCAACGCCGGCCAAGACGGTCGAGCAGGTTCGCAAACTGGTCGAGCGCGACGAGGTCCTGTTCACGTTCCAGGGCGTCGGTAACGCCTCGAACATCGCGGTGCAGAAGTATCTCAACGACCGCCATATCCCGCAGCTGTTCGCGGGTGGGCGCGCCACGCGGTTCGAGGATCCGGTCGGCTTTCCCTGGACCATGGGATTCGCGCCGAACCTGCGGACCGAAATCCGCATCTATGCGCGGTTCATTCTCGACAATTATCCGAACGCCAGGATCGGCCTGCTCTACCAAAATGACGAGAGCGGAAAGGAATATCTCGCGGGGCTCAAGGACGCGCTCGGCGCGCGGGCGCCGGACATGCTTGCGTCCGAAGCCCCGTATGATGCGACGGACCCGACCATCGACTCGCAGGTGGTCCGGCTCAAGGCCCCAGCGGTCGACGTGCTGATCGACATGGCCTCGCCGAAATTCGCCGCCCAGGCCATCCGCAAAACGGCCGAGCTCGGCTGGCAACCGCTACATTTGCTCGGCGTCGGTTCGTCCTCGATCGACGCGGTGCTGGTGCCGGCTGGAATAGAGCATGCCAAAGGGCTGATCTCGGCGAGCTCGTTCAAGGAGGCTGCCGACCCGACCTGGGCTGACGATGCGGGCATGAAGAACTGGCGCGCATTCATGGACTCCTATTATCCGGACGGCGACAGGAAGAGCCTCTTCACGGTCTACGGCTATAGCGCCGCCGAGCTGCTGGTGCATGTGCTGCAGCAATGCGGCGACGACGTCTCGCGCGACAACATCATGCGCCAGGCCGCCAGCCTGAAGAATGTGAAGCTCGATCTGCTGCTGCCGGGTCTTGCCATCAATACCAGCCGCACCGACTATCGCGTGATCAAGGAGTTCCGGATGATGCGCTTCACCGGCGAACGATGGGAGCCGTTCGGGCCGATCGTCGCCGACTAGAGTATCGGTTCTGATTGAATCAGAGCCAATACTCCAGCTTGTTGTTTTGACGCGTTTTCTTCACGCGAGCCGGTGTCCACTCCGCTCGAAAACGCCTTAAAGCGCGATGAGATTGGGTTGAATCGTCATCGCGCTTTAGCTCTTTGTTCAAGCATGATCTCCGCGCAAACGCGTTCCGCGTTTGTCGCGAGGGAAAACCGCTTCGCGCTTTTCCGGATCATGCTTTAGCGCGAATGTCTTGGTCGCTTGAGTTCGGCGACTCGAAACTTCCCGGCGGCGTCCAGGCTGCTGCAAACCCAGTAGGCTCTATTTCGGTAATCGCCCAAGAACACTTTGGTCTCGACGCAGTCTACGTAGGATTTGTAGGTGAGGTTGTCTCTGCACGTTGACGAGAAAGGCCCATGTGCTTGTCCGCCCGCCGACTCGCTACATCCAACCCAAGGGTCTTTGCCGTGTGGGAGGCTTGATTCACAACCACCGTTGCAATTGCTGGCGACTTTCTCCAGCCTGGCAATCCTCCCCAATATTGAATCTGGCGCTGGCGATGGCGTTCGAGCGGTTGACGGTTGAGCGGTTGCCGATGGCGCTTGACGGGTTGACGATGTCCGGCGAGATGCCACTGTGTGTTCCGCCTGCTTCGGCCTATTTGGCCTTGCTGCCTCCTTCGGCGCATCGACCGTGATGCCGGGAAGCGGGTTGGCGGAGCCTGTTGGTGTTTGCGACGCTGCCGGGCCACACAGCAAGACAGTTGAGAAGAAAGCGACAGCGGAGGGCGCGACAAGCCTCGACGACAATCTCATGACCATGTCCTCTGGAGGACGGACATCCCGTCCCAATTGCGTTACCACGCATACTCAACTAGCCGAAATATCCGAACCTGGCCACTGAGGGTCAAAGGGATTTCTACCGATGGCCGCCATTGACATGGTTGCCGAGGATCATGCGGACACCTGGCCCAAAGCCGTTGCCGTGTCTGATCTTGGCCCACAACCGACCGGCTTCGATGTCGCCATTTTGACGACAGCGGACTCGGGTTTTATGAGTACGCGCCCTATCTCGGATGCCACCAGCGTCCGCCGATCACGACGCCTTCGGATGCGATCTTGCGATCGCCCGTCAGGTGCTCGCCGACGACGTCGACATAGTCGAACTGCCCTTCCCTGATCGAGATCAGCGTGGCGTCGCCGACGCTGCCCGGCTTGAGGCTGCCGAGCTCCGGACGCCGCAATGCCATCGCGGCATCGACTGTGGACGCAGCGATCACGTCCGGCAGCGGCATCCCCATGCAGAGGAACTTCGACATCGTCGTCACCTGGTCGAACGCCGGGCCGTCGATGCAGAGCTGATGGATGTCGGAGGAGATGGTGTCGGGGTAAAAGCCGTTGGCGAGCATCGCGCGCGCGGTCTTGAAGGCGAACGAGCCCTTGCCGTGGCCGATGTCGAACAGCACGCCGCGCTCGCGCGCCTCCAGCACCACCTTCTTCACCGTGCCTTGCGCGGTCGCGGGCGTGTTGGGGAACGGACGGAACGCATGGGTCAGCACATCGCCAGGGCGCAGGCGCGCCAGCACCTCCTCATAGCTCGGCGGCGGGTGGTCGATATGCGCCATCAGCGGCATGCCGACCTGTTCCGCAACCTCCAGCGCGATCTCGAGCGGCACCAGCCCCGAAGTGCCCGAGGCGAACAGACCGACCCGCACCTTGATGCCGACGATCAGGTCGCGGTTCTCATCGGCGACGCGGGCGGCGTCGACCGGGTTCATCAGCCGCAACTCCTCGCTCTCGCCGACCATCACCCGGTCCGAGAAGCCGAAGATGCCGGCATGCGAAACATGCAGATAGGCGAGGATGCGGACCTGGCTCGGCTCGATGACATGCTTGCGGAAGCCGGCAAAATTTCCGGGGCCGGCGCTGCCGGTATCGACCGAGGTGGTGACGCCGCAGTTGCGGCAGAATTCCTCCGCGTCGATGCCGAGCGAGGTGCCGCCCCAATAGACATGGGTGTGCAGGTCGATGATCCCGGGCGTCACGATCAAGCCGGAGACATCACGCACGTCGGTTGCGGGATCGGCGACAAGCCGCTGTCCAACCGCAGCAACCTTGCCGCCCGAGAACGCCACGTCAGTCACGGCATCGAGCTTTTGCGACGGATCGATCACGCGTCCGCCGCGCAGAATCAAATCGAAAGGCATCGTCATCTCCGGATTCCAGTCCGGCACGATGGTCGAGATCGCCGGTGCCTGCAAGCGGCTCAGCCGGCGCGGGCCTCATGGGAAACCGGCGCGGTCACCGTCGCCTCATCCGCGCTGTTGTCCGCCCCCTCATCCGCCGCCTTGGCCGACGCGACGATCGCCGCAATCGCCGGGTTCTGCGCCGCCTCCGAGGCAGCAATGGTCTCGCGGGCCCAATGGTAGGAGGATTGGAAGATCTCCTGATGGCGGTCGAAATCGGTCACGTCGATGCCATCGGGCGTCGGTGGGCGCATCACCATGTCGAGCGGCGTGGTCGGCAACGTATCGTAGCGTTGATGGGCGACGAGGCTCCGCCACAGCACGTTGACGGCGCTCGGCGCGGCCGGGAGCGATTTCCTCCGGAACGGCGTCAGCAGGGACGCAAGCAGTTCAAGACGTCCCGGCAGCTTGGCATAGTCGACGTCGAACAATTCACTGGCCGGCTCGCCGAAATGGACCACCAGATTCGGGCCGCTCTTCAACTGATGCATTTGCGCCAGCGGCACGTTGTCGACGAGACATCCATCGACCAGCATCAAGCCGTCCCTTGTGTAAAACGGCGGCAGCAGACCGGGGATGGCGCTCGATGCGCGCACCGCCTGCCAGAGCAGGCCGGTCCGGATCAATTCGAGACTGTGCGTCGAAAGATTGGTCGCAACCGCCGCGAACGGCCGCCAGCAGTCCTCGATCCGGCAGTGATGGCCGTACTGATCGGCAAGCGCGGAATCGAAGGCCTTGTGATCCAGCAGTGCGTAGCGCGGCCAGGTCGGACGACGGAAGCTGCGGCTGGAGACGAAGATCTCATGCGTGCCGCGCTCGAGATGCTCGGCGTCGTAGTTCTTGGCAAAGCCCGCCGCCATCGCCGAACCGACGCTGGTGCCGACGAAGATGTCGAACATCACGCCGCGCTCACGAAACGCCTTGTAGATTCCGACATGCGCCGTGCCGAGGCTGCCGCCGCCACCGGCGACAAATCCGACGGCGCGCCCGCAGAGAAAGCGGACCAGGCTGTCGATATCGATCATGTCCTCGAGCGCGACTTGGTGGTGCATGAAGCAGGGCAGTCGCATCAGCCAGGCCGCGGTGCCGCTGACCTCGTTGCGCCTGATATCATGAACACGGACGAGGCGTCGCGTTGACGCCGGATGCACCCCGCAGGCGAACCTTTCGATCTCCGTCAGATCAGGCGCAGGCGCATGGCCACGGCAGGCGAATACGACGAGGTCAGCCTGGCGGATGGTTTTTCGCGCCCACTCCGATGCGTCAGCTCCACCGAAATAGGCCACCAGCGGCGCGTCATACTCGATCCTGTTGAGCCAATCGGCCACTTCGGATGCATCCAGCGGGCGGCCGGGAAACATGGCCTGAACTCGCGCGAGGTCGACGATCTCGGCACCGGCGGCGGCAAGGCTCTGACGCATGCGCTGTTCAAAGGCCGCAGGCACCGGCTCCCGTCCGCCGGAGATCAGCGCGACGGTGCGTGCCTTCGGCGACGCCCGGGCGGGCAACAGGCGCGCGGTCTGGATGGCAAACCGCTGAGCAAGAGCGGCAAGCAGCGCCTCGACGATCTCAGGCGTTTCCTGCACAAGCGTCGCATAGGCCGCACGTGTCAACACCAGCACGCTGCTATCGCGGATCGCGATCACATTGGCCGTGCGCGGGATGTTGGCGAAGAATCCGATCTCGCCGACCAGTTCGCCGGCGCGGAGCTCCGCAATCGGTTCAGGATGATCGGTCCGGTACACCGCGAGCGCGCCGTGCAGCACCAGAAACAATGCGTCCGAGGGGCCGCCCTGCTCGACCAGCAACTGGCCACGCACGAGGTCTTGCCGGGTCATTGCGCCGATGGCGATCAGCCGCTGCTCCGCGCTGAGCGTTCTGAACAGCGGGAAGTCCTCGGACACGTTTCCCCACGCAGACGTTGCACTCGGCGGCACACGGTTCGATTGCATGCGCCGATGTTAGCCCCGGGCCGCCGTCCCGGCGAGCGATATCAGGGCCATACCGGCCTCACCCTCGCCACTATTGTTGGGAGCACTGCAACAGGATTTGCAGCACCGCATTCGCCGGGCTCACTCCACCAATTCCGGCCACGGCACGATGGTCGACTTCACCGTCTTCATGGCCATCGCGTCCGCGACCGCCTGCGCGACGCCCTCCTCGGTGAACGGATAGATCGTCTGCATATCGAGCCAGGGATATTTGTTGCGGGTGCGATAGAGCATGTCGACGCCGAGCGGCAGGTCGTTGCCGGTAAAGCCCCAGGAGCCGAGCACGTTGAGGTCCTTGGTGCAGATGCGGTGCCACGACGTGTTGATGGAGCCGGCATCGGTGAACTGGCCCATCTCGACATAGGTGCCGCCGTCGCGCAGCATCTCGATGCCTTCGGGGCCGGCGGTCGGATGGCCCGAGCAATCCATCACGAGGTCGGCGCCGAAACCGCCGACGATATCGCGCACCGCCTTGATCCTCTCCTCCGGCGTCCTGAGCGCTTCGATATCGACGGTCGCCTCGGCGCCGAACTTGCGCGCCAGCGCCAGCCGCGGCGTCTCCGGCGCACCGACGCAGATCACGCGCCCTGCCCCCATCTCCTGCGCGGCGGCGACCGCGAGGATGCCGATCGGGCCCGAGCCCTGGATCACCACCGTATCGCCCCAGCTGAAGCCGCCGGCGCGGGTGGCGCGGTTGAAGGCGCGGATGCAGGAGGTCAAGGGCTCCGAGAGCGCGCCCAGCCGCAGCGACATGTCGTCGGGCAATTTGTAGATCTTGGTGCCCGGCAGCATGTCGAGATCGACATAGACATATTCGGCCCAGCCGCCCCACATATGCGGCGGCTTGTCGAAGCCGAGATAGCGGCCGTAATACACCGGCGTCAGGCACTTGTTGGCGCTTTGCGGGTAGTGAATGCAGTAATAGCAACGGCCGCACGGCATCAAGGGCGGGATCATCACCTTTGATCCCACCTGCAGCGGCTTGCTCATGAAATCTTCTGAAAACTCCGGGCCGCATTCGACGATCACGCCGCCGAGCTCATGGCCGAGCGTGAACGGCCATGGCAGCGGCTTCGGCCAGTGCCCCTTCAGGATATGCAGGTCGGTGCCGCAGACGCCGCAGGCGCCGACCTTGATCAGAGCCGCCTTTTTGCTGACATCAGGCCATGGCACGGTGCGGATCACCGGCTTGGCGCCCGGCCCCTCATGCGTGCAGACGCGGATCTGCTCCATCGGTTCGTCCTCCCTGTCCTTGTCGTTGGGCCGGGTTCGGCCGTGCCGACTTTAGGTCAGGACGATCGGGATGTCATGAAGGCAGCTTAAAGCGGCAGCCTTAAGCGGATAGGCTTGTAGCATCGCGGGGAAAGGCACGATGAATCCAGGTATCGAAGGTATCGTTGGCATGTACGTCAAGCTGGGCGAACTGGACACGCTCGAACGGATGAAGGAGCATCGGCAGGGCTTGCTGGAGCAATGCGTCGATACCGAGCATTTCAGCTTCGATGTGACGCGGTCGATCTACCGGAGCGACCTCGACGTGATCGAGGCCGGCATCGAGAGCCTCTCGGGCGAGATCACCGGCCATGTCGACGCCTTCAACGAAAACAGGATCGCCGGCTGGGCGCTCTACGACCAGCACCCCGACAAGCGGGTGAAGATCGATATCTACTTCAACGGCGACCACGTTGCCGAAGTCGTGGCCGATCAGTTCCGCAATGATCTTCTCAAGCTCAACAAGGGTGACGGGCACCATGCCTTTGTGTTCGTGCCGCCAAGCGGGTCGTTTCAGCCGCCCCTGCAGCTCGAGGTCCGCGCAGCGAACAGGAAAGTCCTGAAAGCGGTGACTGTTGAATAGGCAGTGAACGCCGCGATCAATCGGCGCCGAGATCAGATGACGGTGCGGCCCGACAAGCTATCGAGCCGCTCTGTCAGACACAACCCAGTCATCATTCCCAAATAACCTGGGCGAGCTTGTTTGCGCTTTTGGGCGTCCAACGCGTCATGTGCCCATTTGCCGGGCGCCTCGACCTGTAAGTGAAGAGGTCATAGCCCCTCTCCACGATGATTTCCGAGACCTCGACGAAGCCCAGATCGTCTTCCGGCGTCTTGACGCTGTGAAAGGTCGTGTCGCTTTCAATTGGGGCGCCATCGGCAACCGTCAACGCAATTGCTCCCTCTCCATCCCGGAGCGGCTTGCAGATCGGAACCAAGCGCGCCTCAAAATTCGTTGGATGGTAAGCCCGCAGCCGCAGGTTCTTGTAGAATTTCCTGTCGCCCTCGATTTCAAGAACGCCCTTGCACGCCGCGGAATTGAGCAGCATGCCACTTAATGCACTGATGCTTCCGACCTTCAGCTCATAGGTCTTTCCCCGTTCAAGACGCACCCCTCTGAATTCGATCAGGGATGTCTTGTAATTTGCCGGGGCAGCCGCAAGCCGATCCTGCAGGTTGATCACCTCGAACCGGGTGATCGGGAACATCCGGTCCACCTCGATCATCGGCATCGCACGAATTGCGCTGATCAGCTCCTTCA
This sequence comes from Bradyrhizobium sp. 6(2017), assembly GCF_011058295.2. Taxonomy (NCBI): domain Bacteria; kingdom Pseudomonadati; phylum Pseudomonadota; class Alphaproteobacteria; order Hyphomicrobiales; family Nitrobacteraceae; genus Bradyrhizobium; species Bradyrhizobium sp. 6(2017). The sequence goes on from NZ_CP049289.2 coordinate 6,256,576, forward strand.
TGCTGTCGGCGATGAGTTCCGAGAGTTCCACGCCAGGATGGCTCGGATCCTTGTAGAGGCTTTCCGGACGTCTGGTTCCATCTTCGAGAAGGTGGGTGATGCAATCGCGCACATCCAGATAGAACCATTCGTTTCGTTCAAACACCGAGATGCAGTTCGAGATCAAATGCTTGGAGAGCTCCACGGTGCTGACCGGGATGCAGACGAAGATCGGCTCGCATCCATTCTTCTTGGCGCTGTGCCCGATCCACTCGATCCATTTCACCACGTCGTAAAGCCCGATCGCACCGGCCGATAGCAGCGAGTAATCGATCGCGCACATGTCAATGATGCAAAATTCCGCGTTCCGAAAGAACGAGCGACTAGCAAAATAGGGGCCAAGCAGCGATGGGCTCGCGCCGACGCGTCCCATCGACACCACTTCAACCGGCTGATGACGATCTAAAAATTTGTTGAAGAAACCTTCCTTGAGAATGCTGTTGGATTGACCCAAAATCGCGATCCTAGTCGTCATTCCACTCCCCAACGGCTGTCAGCATATGCTCAGACTTCGACTTCGAACCATCCCGCTTGCATTGTCAATCGTTGCAATGGCCACGATCTCATCAGCGAGTGCCGCGCCATTGAGCGGACCCGCATGCGATGAGGCGGACCAGCAGATCGCGTCAACGCCGACGATCCCCGACTCCGCAAATGCGCTTCGGCGCGATCTGAAGAACGTCAGCTCGCTGCCTGCCCAGGCCTCGATCGTGATGCTTGGCGACTCGCTGGTCGAAGCCTGGCCGGAAGACCTCACATCCTCGCTCGCTGCGGGACGTCCCGTCCTGAATCTCGGGGTCGGTCGCGATCGCATCCAGAATACGCTGTGGCTGCTGACCTCGTTCGAACAGCAGCTCAAGCGCATCCAACCTCAGTCCGTGATCCTGCTGCTTGGCACGAACAACATCTACCTGGACAAGCCGTGCGGCGTCCGGCTTGCCTTTGACCACCTATTTGACCGCATCAGCCGGATCTGGCCAAAGGCTCGTCTGGTCCAGATTCTCATCTTGCCGCGCGGCCCAAATATGACGGGCGCAAAGGAAAACATTTCAGCGGTCAACGCATCGCTCTCGTCGCGAGAGAAGTCGGTGCAGAAGTACCGCGTCCTCGATGCATCGGCGATCGCCTGCCAGAACAGCACGCCCTGCGCCAACTACCGCGAAGACCTGCTTCACCTGACAAGGACAGGATATGAGCAGTTGACGCAGATCGTCAGGACAAACCTCAGCAGCAACTGAGCCGTTTCACGGTCCCCGGAGTCACGACAGGCCAGGTCAAGCCGCCGGAGATGCCAATGTCGGCTGCGACATGACGGACGTTCGCGGCCAATTGACAGCGACGAGCGCTTCACCGCAACCTGCGACACAACCTCAGGTGATGGAATGAAGCTGCAGCCCGGCTCCGAACGAATTCTCGCGGATAGCAGCACCGACCCGCTGGACGGACAGGTGCGATGGGCACCCGCGAAATCGCTGTGGCTCGGCACCATGACCGCGGTCGCGATAATGTTTGGACCAGTGACGTTCTCGTGGAGCGCATTCGCGCTGTTCATCGCGACCAGCGCGATCACGCTGTGCTTCGGGCATTCGGTCGGCATGCACCGCCGCCTGATCCATGCAAGCTTCGACTGCCCGCTGTGGCTCGAACGGCTCTGCGTCTATCTCGGCACGCTGGTCGGCATGGCCGGCCCCTACGGCATGGTACGGCTGCATGATTTCCGCGACTGGGCGCAACGCCAGGCCGCGTGTCACGACTACTCCTGCCACCGCGCCGGCTTCTGGCGCGATGCCTGGTGGCAATTGCATTGCACGCTGGTGTTGAAACACCCGCCGGTCTTCCGGCTCGAGCCACGGCTCGCCGATGACCGCTTCTACGCCTTCGTCGAGCGAACCTGGATGTGGCAGCAATTGCCCTGGGCGCTGCTGTTCGTTGCGATCGGCTCATGGGGCTGGCTGGTCTGGGGCATCTGCGCCCGCGTTGCCGTCTGCGTCGCCGGTCATTGGTTGATCGGTCATTACTCGCATCGCAAGGGCGGACAGACCTGGATCATCGAGGGAGTCGCGGCCCAGGGCTACAATGTCGGCATCGCCGGGCTGATCAGCATGGGCGAGAGCTGGCACAACAATCACCATGCCTATCCAAGCTCCGCGAAGCTCGGGCTGCTGCCGGGTCAGATCGATCTCGGCTGGTGGCTGATCAAGACGTTCGAGGCCGCAGGACTCGCGAGCAACATCAAGACGCCGGACAATCTTGCGCCGCGCCCGGGCGCGCGTCGGGTCGACAGCGCGGGCAGCGCGGATGCAGTCGCCGGGACATAGCGGCCGCGTATTGGTCCGCACGCCAGTTGCGGATCGATCGCCATCCCGTTATATAGCCCGCGTTGGAAAAGGCAGACTTGGTTTGGTAAGCCCAAGTCCTTTCGGAAACGAAAGCTCTGATCTTCTGCCTCGTGCATGAGATCCCCACGACGAACACCGGACGCCATCGAAGCGTCCATTGTTCGTCCGTGTGGTTCTCAACCCGACGAACCGCTCCGGTCGAACATCGACACAGGAACAGTTCATGCACAACCGCGCCCCCCTTCCCCATGACGTCGTGATTTCCGGTGCGGGCCCCGTTGGCCTGCTGCTTGCCTGTCAGCTGCGGCTCGCGGAGCTCTCGGTGCTGGTGCTGGAGCAGGCCTCAGAGGCGCGCTCGCCGTTGAAGCGGCTGCCGTTCGGCATGCGCGGCCTGTCGGCGCCCACCATCGAGGCGTTCTACCGCCGCGGGATGCTGGACGACATCGCGGTGGCGCAGCGCGCGAACGATGGCTCGGGACACGGCGCATCGAACGCCGCGCATTGGCTGCAACAGCCGCGCCGCCCGGCCGGCCATTTCGCGGGCATCCAGTTTTATCACGACAAGATCGACAGCTCGGCGTGGCCGTTTCGCCTGCCGGGTCCGGCCGGCACCAGCATGGCGATCGATATGGAGTCGCTCGAATCCGCGTTGGCTGCGCGCGCAACCGCGATGGGGATAGAGATCAGGCACGGGCTGGCCGTCGAGGATTTCGAACAGTCGCAGGACGGCGTGACCATTCGCGCAAGTGGCGCTTCCACGGACGCTGGCTGGTCGGGTGTGACGGCGGACGCAGCGCAGTGCGCAAGGCCGGCGGCTACGCATTCGTCGGCACCGATCCCGAATTCACCGGCTATTCGGTCGAGGTCGCGATCGCCGATCCGGACCAGCTCCGCGCGGGCCGCCACTACACGCCGACGGGCATGTACACCTACGCTCCGCCCGGCACCATCGCGATGGTCGAATTCGACGGCGGCGCCTTCCACCGCACCCAGGAGATCACGCTTGAGCATGTGCAGGCGGTGCTGCGCCGTGTCTCCGGCACCGACGTCACCTTGACTGCGCTCCAGCTTGCCACCACCTGGACCGATCGCGCCTGTCAGGCGACGGCTTACCGAAACGGGCGCGTGCTGCTCGCCGGCGACGCCGCGCACATCCATTCGCCGCTCGGCGGCCAGGGCCTCAACCTCGGGCTTGGCGATGCGATGAATCTCGGCTGGAAGCTCGCCGCCACGATCCGCGGCGACGCGCCGGCCAGGCTGCTCGACAGCTATTTCAGCGAGCGGCATCCGGTGGGCGCGCAGATTCTCGACTGGTCGCGCGCCCAGGTCGCGCTGATGCGGCCGCGCCGGAGTTCGCGCGCGCTCGAAGCCATCATCCGCGATCTGATCGAGACGCCCGACGGCGCGACCTACTTTGCCGAGCGTGTGTGGGGTGTTTCGCTCCGCTACGACCTTGGCGGCAGCCATCCGCTGGTCGGCCGCAGCGCACCCGACTTCGAGCTCGCCTGCGGGAGCAGGCTCGGCGAGCGGCTCAGGAATGGGCGCGGACTGCTGCTCGACTTTGACGCGTGCGCTTCCCTGCAAGCCGTTGCAGCTCGCTGGAGCAAGCGGATCACCTATGTCGCAAGCGACGCCCGCGATCGGCTGGGCTTGCGCGGGGTGCTGGTGCGCCCCGATGGCTTCGTCGCCTGGGCCATCGACGCTGCCCCTGACCTCGAGGACGCCGCTCAAGCCATGGCACGATGGTTCGGCGAGGCTGACGCGGCGCATGAACGCGCCTAAGTCCTCGGGCACGGCGCGCGTGAAACTCTCTCGCTCCGTGTCCGGGTTCCCGGCCACAACCGTAACGCCCCGTTAACCCTATCAGCCTTAGGGTCATCGGGGCTCCGAATGGACGGCGGCCGGGTTTGTTGTGATGTCGTTTGCACAGAAGAAAACTACCGTCGTCCCCGTAGCCGAGGAGCGACGGCGCTTCCAGCGCGTCAAGGTGCACCTGCTCGGCCGCTACATGCTGCCCGACCGGCGCGAGTTTCCCTGCCAGATTATCAACATGTCCCCGGGCGGCCTCGCGCTGCTGGCGCCGGGCATCGGCAATGTCGGCGACCGCGTGATCGCCTATCTCGACCATATCGGCCGGGTCGAAGGCCGCATCACCCGGATCATCGACAACGGCTTTGCGATGACGATCGGCGCCACCGCGCGCAAGCGCGACAAGCTCGCCGCCCAGCTCACCTGGCTCGCCAACCGCGACATCCTCAATCTGCCCGAGGATCGCCGCCACGACCGTATCGTGCCGCGCAACCCGATCGCCCTGCTCACCCAGGAGGACGGCACGCGGATGACCTGCCGCATCATCGACCTTTCATTGTCCGGTGCCGCGATTGCCGCGGAGAACCGTCCGCCGCTGAAGTCGCTCGTGATGCTCGGCAAGGTGCAGTCCCGCGTGGTGCGAAACCTCGAGGAAGGTTTCGCCCTCGAGTTCGTCCACGAGCAGTCCGCGGAAACGCTCGAAGAGAGCGTTACCGCGAGGTAAAGCGAAAAGCCGCTCACGCCCCCTTTTTTCAGCCCGCGAAGGCGGCCACCGGTGCACCGGTGGCCGCCTTCGCCGCGTTTGGCCTGGTGAAATCGGCGGTTAACGGCCGGCGCGTTTGGCGCAACAAACCGCACAGGCGCAGCGCGCGCCGAGTTAATGCATAAAATTTGAATCAATTGCAGTTGTTTCAAATTTTATGCGAATTCGATTCAAGTATAGATCGAATTCGCCGCAGGTTTTACGAGTATTCGCGTCAAATCTACTTTGCGTACTTAGCGGCGGCGAAAAAGCTTTGTGCGACACGTGGTCCCAACAAGAAGAACGGGGGCCACAATGTTTGGGTTCAGGGGACAGGGGAAAAGTTTGGCGGTTGCCGCCATCCTGTTTGCGACGTGCGTGTCGGCCAAGGCCGGCGACGTGGTCTACGCCAGCCTGGGTGACGTCGCGCGTTCGCCGATCGGCTGGGTCGAATTCTGCGCCGACAATCCGGGCGAATGCCGCGGCGGCGCGACGCAACCACGCGACATCGTGTTGTCGCAGACCGCCTGGCGCGACCTGGTGCGGGTCAACAAGTGGGTCAACGAGTCCATCAAGCCGATGACCGACATGGATCATTGGGGCGTGATCGAGAAATGGTCGTTGCCATCCGACGGTTACGGCGACTGCGAGGACTACGTGCTCCTGAAGCGCAAGATGCTGATGGACGCCGGCTGGCCCCGCGAGGCGCTGTTGATCACGGTGGTCCGCGACAAGAAGGGCGAAGGCCACGCAGTGCTGACGGTGAAGACCGACAAGGGCGAGTTCGTGCTCGATAACCAGAACGAGAGCATCGTCGCCTGGACAGACACCGGCTACCGCTTCGTCAAGCGGCAATCGCAGAGCGATCCCAATGTGTGGGTCTCGCTCGGCGACAACCGCCCGGCAGTTTCAACGGCAAGCTCGCGCTGAGCAAGAGTTAGGATTTTCGAGTTCGCGACCCGGTCACATCCCCACCCCTCCCCGTCCCAGACCGGTTCGCGCGCGGCCAGGCTTCCCCCAAAGCCTGGCCGCAACCTTTTTGGGGGCGGGAAAGCCTTGACGGATGAAGGTGATCGAGGCTTGCAATGCAGGCCGGCGCGCGTCGCTACGCGAATTGCGTAACCAGCCAGGTCACATAGACGAAGTTCAGCGGTGGAAAGAACATCGCGGTGCTCTTCAAAAGCACTCCGCTGCAGGCAACAGCGCCGCCGCAATCGCCCCAACTGCTCGACAGGCAGTGACCGGCAGCAAAGAGTCCCAGCGCAAACGAAATGCTCTTCCGCCCATCCGTCGCCGTCACGGCATTATCGATGGCATCGAGCATCGGCCCGAAACCGTTCGCGACCGGCCACCAGATCGGCCAGATGAGGGTGCATATGATCTGCTTGACGCCGATCGCGTGCTCGCGATCGCGGTAAAAGGCGCCGATCGTGAAGATGCAGCCCAATGCGTAGACAACGAAAATTGGCAACAGAACCTTGTCGGCACCCATCGCTTCCCCCAGCGTGCTAACAGAACGTAGCAGGGCCTGCTTTGCAGAAGGCCTGCTTAAAAACCTGATCGAAAAAGGTACTAACTGGCCAATATTCTAACTCCGGGCGGGGCCTCCTGCAATCAGTAGGACTTCGGGTGAGGCCCGGTTCCCGACCGCAGGCCTCAGAAGAAACGATCGAGAAAGGACGCAGCCCCGTCCGTGATGCCGACGATCTTGTTGGTGGCCTGGCGATAGAATCTAAAGTTGAGCTCGCGTCCGCCCTCATTCTCGCTGGCAAACAGGACCACGATGTCATCGGCGGCGACGTGCCCGCCGCTATGCATGGTTTTCCGGGCGGTGAAGTTGAACGCCTTCGCCGGTGGATCGGGGATCCCGGTCTTGATCGCAAACGCCATCGCAGGCCCTCCACCGGTTCACTGCGCCATCCGGCATCGGAGACTTGACATGCTGGCCGCAGCGATATTGAATTGAATTCAATTCGGCGGATTGCCAGGCGATGAGCAACCAATGAGCGCGGCGAGCAGCGCGACGAGTCCTGGGACAAGGGAACGGCTGCTCGCGGCGGCGCAAGAGGAGCTCATCGAGGGCCACGGGCAGCTGGAGATGCAGGCCGTCGCCAGGCGGGCGCAGGTGTCGGTGGGGCTCGCCTATCATCACTTCGGCTCCAAGGCGGGCCTGATCGCCGCCGTGGTCGAGGAGTTCTACGGCCGGCTCGATCAAGCGGCATTCGCCGGCGCAAGGCTGTCAGCCGAGAGCTGGGCGGACCGGGAAAGGCAGCGAATCGGGGCCTACGTCGCCTTTCACTACGATCATCCGTTTGCGCCGCTGGTCATCGGACCGCTGAGCCGCGCGTCCGAGGTCCTCGATGTCGAGACCGCCTTCACCAGCCGCCAGCTTGCAGCCGGTGCCCGGATGCTTGAAGCCGCCCGGCGCGACGGGATCGTGTCCAGCGACATCGACCCTCACCTCACCATTGCGCTGATGATCGGCGGCATCCGCCAGGCGCTGATCGGCGCACTGACCGGCGAGCGGCGGCCTGATCCGGCACAGCTGACCGACGATATCTGGGCCTTCATGGCGGCCGCGCTGCGGCTGCCTGCCGAGGCTCAATCCGGGCCGTCAAAGACCATCCGGCGAAGCCGCCCTAACGTTCAACAATAACCGCAATTTCAATGGCCAGCTTGTTCAACCCGCACGATTTTCACCTACCGCAATCGTCCTACACAAGGCCGGATCTGCTGCGATCGAGCGAGGGCGGCTATTTCGGCCCCGGCAACGCCCAGCTGCCGGCGCCACCGATGCTGATGATGGACCGCATCACTGAAATCAGCCTCGACGGCGGCGCCTTCGGCAAGGGCCATGTCGCCGGCGAGCTTGACATTGCGCCCGGCCACTGGTTCTTCACCTGCCACTTTGCCGGCGACCCCGTGATGCCGGGATGCCTCGGTCTCGATGCGATGTGGCAAATCATCGGCTTCTGGCTCGGATGGTCGGGCTCGCCGGGCAAAGGCCGGGCGCTTGGGGTCGGCGAGGTCAAGTTCAGGGGCCACATCACCCCGGACGTCCGGCTGGTCCGCTATGAGGTCGACATCCGCAAGGTCAGGCGCGGCCGGCTGGTGCTCGGCATCGCCGATGGCCGCGTGCTCGCCGACGGCAGCTGCGTCTATGTCGCGAAGGACATGCGGGTTGGCCTCGTCGCGCCCGCGACTTGACCTGCGGCGGCAGGCCCGTCGGCTGGTCGGAAGCCGTCCCGTTTTGGGGCAGCGCGTGCAGTTTTCGGCAAATTTCGCTGTTGCCGCATGGGCCTAGCGGGACCCGGGTTTTGCCCGCGCCGCGGTTGTGCTAATCAAAATCTTTCAATTGATGTCCGGTTCTGGTCGCATGGTCGAACTTGCCCCCCGGAATTCACCAGTCGGCAGCCTGATTGGCGTGCAGCCGATCGCGATCGGCGCCGTGGCGCTGGTGCTCGTGCTGTTCGGGATTGGCTCGATCGCGCTGTGGCGCAGCTTCACCGGCAACGTGCCCGAGACCGACCGCATGGTCGCCGCCCGTCAGTTGCAGGCTAGGACCGCACAGGTCTCCGAGGCCCTGGTGGAGAAAACCAAGGGAATCGAGGAGACCCAGCAGGAAGCGATCGACCAGTTGCAGCTGGTCCAGGACGAGCTGCAGACCATGCGTAAGCAGTTCACGGCGCAGCAGGCCGACGCCAAGAAGCTGTCCGATCAGGTCGCCCAATTGACCGAACAGGTCGAGGGCCTGCGCCAGTCACTGGCGAGCGCACAGGCCAACGAGCCGGCCGCCGAGGCCTCCCCGCGCAAGCGCTCGAAGGCCAGCCGCAGCGCCAGCCGGAAGCGCCACAGATCGCGCGGTTGATCCCTCGCGAGGTCTCCACCGCGCTCCCCAATCGGTCGGCCCCGTAAAATTCCGTAAAACCGACCAAGTGCCCGTTAGCGGGAATTAATCCTGACTTTGTGAACTGGTTCACATATCGGACTTCGAATCCGAGTCATCTTCAAATCACCGGATGGCGTGAGCCGATTTCAATATCCGGGGCTGGCAAGGTCGTTGACGGTATACTACGTCGACGGCCTTGTTCTTTTGAGGGCCCTGGAATGCGGCCCGCCCTTCCCGACTATCATTGGCGCGCTCGGGACAGGTGCACCAGCGCAGCGATGCCCACGGCGGGCTCGAGCTGATCGAACCCCCGCGTGCAGTATTGCGGATTTACCTGATGCGTTCGCCTCTGGCGCGATCAACTCGCAGCCTCAGCCGGGCAAGCTTCGGCTCGAGCTGATGGAGCATGTAGATCAACGCAACGGCGAGACTCGACACAACGACCATGAACAGCAATGTCAGATCAGGAATGGTGAGCATCTCTGATATCCTCTGAGGCCCGGCTCAAATCGCAGCCGGGCCCTTTGTTTTCGCGACGCGTTCACGCATCAACTGCCGCAATGCGAAGCAAGCCGCATACCAGTGCACGACAGCCAACGTCGCCCCAGCATCGCAACACCGAGGCCGCGCCAACCATTCCAGGACCATCACCATGGCAATCGAATGGACCCGCCATGCGTCAGTGGATGGCTCAGTTGCAAACCTGCACGGGGCGGATCTGCCAGCCATACGACGTCAGCATGCGACGGCGAACGACGTAGCAGCCGCCATCACTATAGCCGTTGCCATAACCGTAGCCGTCGTCGTAGCCGTAACCGGCGTAATACGGATTGCCATAGTAGCCGTCATAGTAATCGTAGGCGCCGTATCCGAGTCCGAAGCCAACCGCTGCAGCAGCGAACGGATAGCCCCAGCCGCGCCGGAAGCCGCCGCCGTGCCAACCGCGGCCGGCCCAACCGCGGCCAGCCCAACCGCGGCCGGCCCAACCGCCGCCGCCGATCGCAGCCGAGCGGAAGCCGCCGCCTCCGCCCATGGCGCGGAAAGCGCCGCCATGGAAGCCGCCGAAACCGCCGCCGCCGCGGAAGCCGCCACCACCACCATGGAAACCGCCGCCGCCAAAACCGCCGCGCGCCGACGCGGCGTCGACCGTGAACAGGCCGACCGAAGCCACAGCCAGCAAGGCAATCATCGTTTTACGCAACATCACCCGTTACTCCTTCTTTCCAAGGCTTTTCTTTTCAAGCCTCCTCCGCCGCGTCCCGCGCATGCTAACTCAATGTAGGACCGCAGCTTCCGCCGCGCGCCTTTGTCGCACTCACTTCTACGCGACCGTCGTTCATCGAAAACGCAGCCGGCGAAAAGCTAACAGCCGCGGCAGATGCCGTTCATCCGGCGATCGACCATCCTGTTCTCGTCGGCGATTGCCTTGTCGATGCTTTCGGTCGACGCCGATCCGGTGGTGACGCCTTCACCGCTGTTCAGCCGGCCGGAGGATTGCGCCGTGCCGGCGCTGTTGGTGCCGGGTGGCGGCGACGTGACCTGCGCCGAGGCGGGGCTGGCTGATGAAGGGCTGCCGCTCCCATTGCTTGGGCGACGGTAACCGCAGGCGCCAGCAGAATGGCGATTGTCGCTGACGCGACGGTGGCGGATAGTTTGCGCATGGAATTCTCCCTTGCGGACATCAACGAGTCCGCAAAACGGAGGTTCCGGCAGGCGTTGGAGCAATACAGTTTGGGAGTAATGCAATTTGCGCAAGCTGATCGAGTTTGACGACGACACGTTCGACAAGCTGAAGCAGCTTGGCCGCGACCGGATGGCGACCCTGCAGGAGCTCGCCGACGAGGCCTTCGCCGACCTCTTCAAGAAGCACGGCATCCCGATCGACCTGAAGGATGCGCTGCGCAAGAGCGCACGGCTTCAGGGGGCGGCAAGACTGCAGAAGACAGCAAAGCCAGGCACCGCAGCACCGAAGGGCCTACGCAAGCGCGGCGGGAAGCGCTGAAGGGTCAGCCGATCTTCTTCAGCCCGGCTTTGTACTGCGGGCCCCTGATCGCGTAGGACTTCGCCGGCCGCGACAACGCCTCGATCTGGGCGGCGTCGAGCGTGCGCACCACGCGTGCGGGCGCACCGATGATCAGGGAATATTCCGGAAATTCCTTGCCCTCGGTGATGACGGAGCCGGCGCCGACGACACTGCCGCGCCGGATACGCGCGCCGTTCATCACGATCGATCCCATCCCGATCAGCACGCCGTCTTCCAGCGTGCAGCCATGCACGATCGCGTTGTGGCCGATGGTGACGTGGTTACCGATGGTCAGGGGAAAGCCGGGATCGACATGCAGGGTCGAATTGTCCTGGACGTTGGAGCCCTCGCCGATCTCGATCCACTCGTTGTCGCCGCGCAGCACGGCGCCGAACCAGACGCTCGCCGCGGACTTGAGGCGCACCTTGCCGATCACAACGGCATTGTCGGCGATGAAATAGCTGCCGTCAGCGGGAAGATCGGGCCCCTGCCCGTCGAGTTCGTAGATCGCCATGAAGGTCTCCCTGGAGCGTTTTCAAGCGAAGTGGACACCGGTTCGCGTGAAGAAAACGCGTCAAAACGACAATCCCGCGCTTTCGGTTCTGATTAATCAGAACCGAAGCTCTGGTCAGGACGACCTTGGCACAGCGACTGATGTGGTTTCAAGCAACCGCAGCCATTGATCCGGCGCGGATCGCGACCGGATCAGGCGAGCACGCCGGCAGCGCGCAGCGTCATCATGAAGAAGGTGCCCGACATCAGGCTCCAGAAGCCGGAGATCACGGTTGCCATCATCACGAATTCGAAGCGGCGGCGCTCGATGCGGGCGCCGCGCAGCGTGTTGCGCATGATGATGAACGGTGCGGCGAAGACGAGGAACGGGACCGCGGCAAAGGTCTTCGGCGCCACGCCCTCCTGCAGCAGGCCGAAGCCGGCCGGGCGCTCCGCCATTGCCTGATAGCCGCTGGCCAGCGCGCCGGCGAGCGCGAAGCCAATGAAGAGCGTGAACAGGGAATTCAGGGTATCGGGCGACATCGGCACTTCCGCTACGCAACAGGCCACTCACCCTGCTTCGCAGAATTGGCGGCTGGCCGCCACATCATCCTTAAGGAAAGGTTAACCGGACTGCTCCGGCGCGGCGTTTGCGCATGGCCAATCAATTTGGGATTCCATTGGAATCGTACGGAAATTCCTCGCCTCGTGGCATATTCGGCAGGTGATTCGGCCACTCCCGGCCTGCTCTCAGCTTCGCCCATGACGCTTCTTTCGACGGCCCAGCATCTCGCCCGCGACACCCGCCGCAACCCGCGCGCGCATCTCGCTCCGGTCATCGCCTCGGCAGTGATCGCAGCCGGCGCGATCACGCTCGTCGCCTATCTGTTGTGGCCGACCTACACCACCGCTCCGCCGAGCGATCCGTCGCGGTTGCCGGTGAGCGTCGGCGGCACGCTGTTCAACGTGCCGACCATGGCCGTGCGCATGAAGATTCAGCGCCATTCCGGGCCGCAGGAGCGTGTCGATCTGAGCTTCCTCTATCCGTCGCTGGAGGCGCCTGCCGCGCCGAAGCACTACAGTGCCGACACCGTCGAGGACAAGGTGCAGCCGATCGACCGGATCTTCGTGTCGATCGCGGCGCACCACGATTCACTCGCACCCGAGATGCGGCTGCGCACGATCTATCCGCGCTATCTGGACGAGCGCGCGACGACCGATGACAGCTTGACGACGCGCGCATTCCGCGACGGCACGCCCTATGGCGGCGAGGACCTGTTCACCGCGAGCGAGCCGCAGCTGACCGCGCGCTGCACGCGCGATAGCTCGACGCCCGGCATGTGCCTGAGTGAGCAGCGCATCGAGGGCGCCGATCTGACCTTCCGCTTTCCGCGCGGCTGGCTCGCGCAATGGCGCGACATCGCCACCGCGATGAACCGCCTCTCCGCGCAGATGCACAGCGCGAAGGGTTGAGCCCCGCCCGTCATTGCGAGCCACCCGGTCGGCGCGAAGCCGCGGTATCACCGGCTGCGCGAAGCAATCCGCGGCGGCGCGGGTCGAGGCCGTATTGCCTTTGTCGCTTCGCTGGACTAAGACGTCTTCAGGGGAAGTACGGTCTCCCCTTGAGGCTTCGGTCCAAGAACTGTGCAACGCTCGACTTGTCGAGGTCATGCGCACATGGACGAAAGCAAGCCTCCAACTCCTCCCAGCCAATTTACCTTACGGTCTGCCCCTGCGCGGACCCCGGCGGATATCGATCCTCCCCCCGCAAGGTCAGACGGACTCGTCGCCGGCGAGTGGCAAGATTGGTCTGGGCCAACTCAGCCTGGCCGGGACGATTGCTCCGATGAATCTCCGGTCACCGTCTATCACCGGAGCGGAGAGGAAGTCCGGGAAGGATTCCTCATAGCGCTGCGCGCAATGGGGATCGCAGGATTCGAACAACTTCCCGACCCGGTGGAGCCTCCCGTTCAAGGGTCCGGGCTTTTCGAATGATCAGCGCCCGGTCAGTTCGCATTTCACGACGGCGTCCGCATAGTTCGCGATCTCACGGGAGCCTGGAAATGCCCCATCCCCAACGACGCATGGCCATTGCCGCAGCAACGCTGCTTCTCTCGGGAGTGAATGACATGTCAAATTACGCAATCGGCTTTGAGGGTACCCAGATCGGTGTTGCGCCTGACGGCTGGACCGCCACCGTCACGGGGTCAGGCGATTCAAGATGGACGGTCGAAAGCGATGCGACGGCGCCGTCGAAATCGAAGGTGCTCAAGCAATCCGGCCAAGCGACCTACCCGCTGCTGTTGAAGGACGACACCAGCATCAAGGACGGCTTTGTCGAGGTCATGTTCAAGGCTGTCGCGGGATCTCAGGACCGCGCCGCCGGCATTGTTTGGCGGGCGAAGGACGCGAACAACTACTACGTGACCCGCGCCAACGCACTTGAGGACAACGTCGTCCTCTACAAGACCGTGAACGGCGTCCGAAGCCCGCTCGACATTGTCGGCCGCAAGGGCGGCTACGGAACCGATATCAAGGTGCCGTCCAACACCTGGCACACCCTGCGTATCGACTTCAAGGCCTCGCGCTTCGTTGTATCTTTCAACGGCAAGCAATTGTTCGAGGTGGAGGATTCCACGTTCGGCGATGCGGGCAAGGTCGGGCTTTGGACCAAGGCCGACAGTGTGACGCTATTCGATCAAATCACCTATGGAGAAGCGAAATAGGCAAGCTGGCGACCAGTTGGTAACTGCCAAATCGGCAAGCTCGGGGATTCGCATCCTCCCCATCAGATGGACCTCCATCCAAGCGTGCGTCACCTCGCTTTTGGGGGAACGACCGATGGATGGAATGGGTCTTGTTCTTTTTGTTGTTGCCGCTCTTGCCGGCGGGTTCGTCAGCGGCTTTTCGGGGTTTGCGATGGGACTCGTGGTGTCGGGTGTGTGGCTGCACATCATCACGCCGGTCCAGACCGCGGCGCTGATCGCGGGCTACGGCCTGATGACGCAGGGTTACGGCATCCTGAAATTGCGTCAGGCGCTGAACTGGCACGCTATCTGGCCGTTGTCGCTTGGCACGATGATCGGCATCCCGACCGGGGTGGTCCTGCTCAGCTATCTCAGCCCCGTCTATTTGCGATTTGGTGTCGGTACACTGCTGGCAATTTATGCGATCTACAGTCTGGCGCGGCCGGCGTTCAGCCCGATGAAGATCGGGGTCGCGCCGGACGTCGCCATCGGCCTCGTCAACGGGCTGGTCGGCGGACTCACCGGACTTGGTGGCGTCGTCTCGACCATCTCCTGCCAATGGCGCGGCTGGACGAAGGACGCGCAGCGCGCGGTATTCCAGCCGGTCCTGTTCACCGCCTTTGTGGTGATCTCGCTTTCGATGGGCGTCACCGGCGCCTTCACGACGGAAACCCTCAAATTGTATGGGCTGGGTCTGCCATTTCTGCTCGCCGGCCTCTGGAGCGGCTTCAGGCTGTACGGAAAGATCGATGACGAGATATTCCGCAGGGTGGTGTTGGTACTATTGCTGCTCGCCGGCCTGTCGCTGATCGTGCCAACCTTGCTCTCGCACGGCGCCTGAGTCACGATTCTTGGACCCGGCGACCGGTCGGTCGCCGGCGCGAAGCCTAGGCTTTTCGGATTCATTGATTCCGCGCAGCGGGCGCAGCACGCCAATGCTTATCAGCACCGACGCTCATATACGACGGCGCTGGTGGCAGCGAGGCTGTTCGGCCTTACTCGCTCAGATCTTCTTCCAGGATGGCCATCTGGAACTGGAACGAGCGATCATCGTCCTCGTCGTCGACGAACAGCACACCGATGAACTCCTCGCCGATATAGACCTCGGCCGAGTCGTCCTTCTTGGGCCGCGGCACCACGCGGATCTTGGGATTGCTGAACACGCGTTTGAGATACGCGTCGAGCTTCCTGACTTCCTGAACGTCCACGGCCGTCTCCAATCGGGTCGATGATTTTCGGGGGAGTTTTAGGACGAGACGGCAAAGATCGCCAGAGCCTTTTCGGCCTTTGGCGACGTGATGTTGCGCACACGATTCTTGTTTTGGCGCGTTTCCTGACGCGAACCGGCGCCCACTTCGCTGAAAAGCGCGCCGCGGTCAGAAAACGAGTGAAATCAAAGACCGATCGCGTTGAGCATCTGGTCCATGGTGCGTGACGGCTCCGCACATCCGGCTTCGCCGACGATTTTCGCCGGCACACCCGCAACCGTGACGTTGTGCGGCACAGGCTTGACCACAACCGAGCCTGCCGCGATGCGCGCGCAATGACCGATCTCGATATTGCCGAGGATCTTGGCGCCGGCACCGATCAGCACGCCGTGGCGGATCTTCGGATGGCGATCCTCGTTCTCCTTGCCGGTGCCGCCGAGCGTGACGCCATGCAGGATCGACACATCGTCCTCGATGACGGCCGTCTCGCCGCAGACGAAACCGGTGGCGTGATCGAGGAAGATGCCGCGGCCGATCCTGGCGGCCGGGTTGATGTCGGTCTGGAACACCGCCGACGAGCGGCTCTGCAGGTAGAACGCGAAATCCTTGCGGCCCTTCTGATGCAGCCAGTGCGCGAGACGATGGGTCTGCAGCGCGTGAAAGCCCTTGAAGTAGAGCAAGGGGTCGATGAAGCGCGAGGTCGCGGGATCGCGATCATAGACGGCGACGAGGTCGGCGCGGAAGGCGTTGCCGATATCGGGCGCATCGCGCAACGCCTCGTCATAGGTCTGGCGGATCAGGTCGCCCGACAGCGCGGCGTGATCGAGCCGCTCGGCGATGCGATGGACCACCGAATCTTCCAGGCGCTCATGATGCAGCACGGTCGCATAGATGAAGGATGCGAGTTCCGGCTCGCGCCGCAGGATGTCTTCCGCCTCGCCGCGGATTCGATCCCAGATCGGATCGAGCGCCGCCAGCTTTCCCCCCTGCGGATTGACCTGATGAACTGCCATGGCTGCTCTCGCAATTCGTTTGTTCTGATGTGCGTTATAGCACGATGGACCCAGCGCGTCCCGGGATGGCTCGGTACGGTAAACCTCGGCCGAACACCCCCGGGGCCGGCGTCTAAGGGAGTTGGTCGGGATTTTGCCGAAATCAAGCCGTGCGTCTGCAACTATTGACGGATTTCGTCGCGAGTGTGGTTTTGGGCATGGTCGGCCCCAATAAAAAGGGGGGAAACAACATCAATACCCGGAGTTTACGCGCCCGCCTGACCGACGCGCGGTCGGTCTGGATCGCCACCATCGCCATCCCCCTGCTCCTACTCGCCCCTGCCTTCTGGAACGGCTATCCGCTGCTCCAATGGGATACCGGCGGCTACCTGGCGCGCTGGTACGAGGGCTATCTGGTGCCGAGCCGGTCTACGGTGTTCGGCATCTACCTCCATGCCGGCGAGGCATCGGGCTTCTGGCTCAACCTCGGCATCCAGACCCTGGCGACGCTGTGGATCCTGCAGCTGACGCTGCGCGTGCTCGACCTCGCCCAGCCGGTCCGGCTGATTGCGATCAGCCTCGCGCTGGTCGCAACCACCGCCCTGCCCTGGCTCGCCAGCATGCTGCTGACCGACATCTTTGCCGGCCTTGCGGTCCTCGCGCTCTTCATCCTGATCCTGCATGGCGAACGGATTTCGGCGCTGGAGAAGGCGGTGCTGTTTGCGTTCACGGCGTTCTCGGCCGCAACGCACAGCGCGACGCTCGCCGTGCTGCTCGGCCTGTGCTGCGTCGGCTGGATGCTGCGTCCGTGGCTCGGCCGGCGCATCCCGATCGCGGGCGTCGTGCAAGGCAGCCTGACCGCCGTCGCCGGCGCGGCGATGCTGCTGGCGGCGAACTTCGCGCTGTCAGGGCAGCTTGCCTGGACGCCCGGCGGAGTAGGCGTCGCCTTCGGCCGCATGCTGCAGGATGGCATCGTGGCGCAATATCTGCGCGATCATTGCGCCAACGAAAATCTGAAGCTCTGTCCCTATCGCAACGAGCTGCCGCCGACCGCCGACGACTTCCTGTGGGGCCACAGCATGTTCAACACGCTCGGCCGCTTCCAGGGACTGAATGACGAGATGGGCTACATCGTGGAACGTTCGCTGGCCGAATATCCGGGATGGCAGGCCAAGGCGGCGCTGGAAGCCACCGTCGACCAGCTGATGCATGTCGCAACCGGCGAAGGCTCCTCGGGCTGGATCCCGCACACCTACGGCATCATCGAGCGCTACATTCCCAAACAGGTCGCGCCGATGCGCGCAGCGCGGCAGCAGCGCTGGCGCCTCGACTTCACGGCCATCAACCGCATCCACGTGCCGGTCGCACTGGCCTCGATGCTAGTGGTCGTGATCCTGTTCGGCCGCGGGCTGTGGCAGCGGCGGCTCGACGACCTCACGCTGCTGGCGGGCACCGTCACGCTCGCGCTGCTCGGCAATGCCGTGATCTGTGGCGTGATCTCGGGTCCGCACGACCGCTACGGCGCGCGCATGGTGTGGGTTGCGACCTTCGTGGTGCTGATCGCGGCGGCGCGCGCCTTCGCCAAGGACGATGCGGAGAACGAAGCCGACGAGCTATTTTCGCCGCGACAGGAAGTCGATGACGCCGGTCTTGTAGACCTTGTCGCCGACCGCCCGCATATGATCGCGGTTCGGGATGTCGAGCACCTCCGAACCCGGAATGATCCTGCCGAGCGCCGCCGCTGAGCCGGCGATCTCGTCCTTGCTGCCGACTGCGATCAGAACCGGCACGCGGATGCCGGCCGCCTCCTCGCGCGTCATCAGCCGGCGCGAGCCGCGCAGGCAGGCGGCGAGTGCGCGGCGGTCGGAGCGGGTCTGGTCGGCAAAGGCGCGGAAGGTGCGGCCGACCGGATCGGTGACATCGTCGAGCGACGGTGCCTCCAGCGCGAGGGCTACGGTCTCGCCGGGGCCGCCGCCCTCGATCAGCCCGATGCCGATGCCCCCCAGGATCGCCGAGCGCACCCGATCGGAATTCTCAAGCGCCAGGATCGCTGTCATCCGCGAGCCCAGCGAATAGCCCATGATGTCGGCGCGCGCGATCCCGAGATGATCCATCAGCGCGATCACGTCGCTCGCCATGATCGCGATCTCGTACTGCGCGGCATCGTAGAGCTTGGCGGATTCGCCGTGGCCGCGATTGTCGAGCGCGATGACGCGCCGGCCAGCCTTGACGAGATCCGACACCCAGGTCGGATAGATCCAGTTGACGTTCTTGCTCGAGGCAAAGCCGTGCACGAGCACGATCGGCTCGCCCTCGCCTTCGTCGATATAGGCAATTTCAACGTCGCCGTGATGGAAACTCGGCATCATCCATTCCGTTGTTTTTTGGGATTGAGTTTGGCGATCGAAAAGCCGACCGCGAGCTTAGCCCTGGGCGGCAGAACCCGCCAGCGCAACCTGAGCGGACATCTGCCGCTGCAGGCGACGCGCCTTGCTCCGCCTGAGCCACCACCCGGTAGCCCGTTCGGTGGTCGCCTTGATCGAGGACAGGAAGCCGAACAGCGCGAGCAGCGCGCCGAACAGCCACATGGTGAGATTGAACGTGCCGGCCGCAAGCAGCAGCGCGCCGCGGCCGAGCAGCTTCAGGATCGCGCGGGTTTGGCCGCCCTTTGCCTCCGCGATGCGGGCCGCGCGCGCGATCTCCTGCGGGTTCTCCGCGACCTTCAGCGTGTCCCGTGCGGCACGAATCCCGGCGGCCTCGCCGACGCGTCCGACGTCCTTGGCGACGCGCACCAGCGCCCCGGCCTTCTCGGCGCGGAACGCCGCGCGGATCGCGGTTGCGGTCTCTGCCGGGCGAAGCACCGAGCCGGAGGCGACCGCCTCGCGCAGCGCCGGCTGGTCAACGACCTCGCGGGTCGAACGCCCGGCCGATTCGATCAGCCCTTCGCTCAGCCGTCCCGCCTTGCGCGTATCCTTGACCAGCGTCAGCCCGGCGCGCAGCGGCCCGGCGCCGCCGACCGACACATAGGTCGCCGCCGTCACGGCGAGCCCGGCGGCCGCAAGCCCAAGCACCAGCTGGTCGGTGTCCTCACCCATCACGAGATGCTTGCCCTCGCGCACGACGTCCCTGACATCGCCGAACACGAACAGGTCGCCCGCGACCGTGCCGGACAGGCTTGCGACATCGTCGGCGTTGCCGGTCACGAGGCCGGTGGCGAACCCCTTGGCGAAATGCGTGGTGGACGACTGCTCGGCGCGCGCCTCGTCGACCCGCCGTGTGAGCTCGTCGCTGAGCGCGATGTCCTTCTCGGCGGCGAGCGCGACAAAGCTCGTCGCAAGGTCGGCATCCCCCGCGGCCAGTGCCGCCTCGATATTGTCCGAAATCAACGCCGGGTTGTTGCGCAGCACGGAATTGATCCTGAGGTCGGCGAGCTCGGCGGGATTGTCCCGCGCGGCGAGGATCGTGCCGGCGTCATGGGCATGCGGCCAAATGACCGCGCCGATGGCAGCGCTCGCTGCCAGGCCGGCCACCGCAAGACTGAGGCGAACCCCGTTCATTCCGCTTGAAACCTCAAGTTTAATTCGCCTTGGAAATAGTGTGCCGTTTTTGCGACACAACGGCTCCGACCAAAGAAGGGCTTCTCTGGGACGACAAGATTGTGTCGAATTTGCATGAGCAAATGAGCCGTCGGGGCTCTAGGAATCAACTGTTCCCGCCAGTATGGTGCGCGGCATTTCGCGATGCCGCATGCTGTCGATTGCGTCTGCCCATCGTTGCCACCAAGGTGAGAATATGTCCGACCACGTCGTCCCGCACTTCCATAACGATGCCGGTGTCTCGGTGATCGAAATCGGATCGCAGGAGTTCATGTGCGTGGGCGCCAACCCGCCGTTCGATCACCCGCACGTGTTCCTCGACCTCGGTAACGACAGCGAGATCATCTGCCCGTACTGCTCGACGCTCTATCGCTTCGCGCCCGACCTGGCTGCCGGCGAGGCGCGGCCGCCGGAATGCGTGCTGAAAGACAAGGTCGCCTGACCGCTCCGTGGCCCTGACGCGAACCGTCATCGTTGCAGGCGCCGGGATCGGAGGACTGACGGCGTCGCTGACACTGGCGGCACAAGGCTTTCGCGTCGTCGTGCTGGAGAAGGCCGAGCGGCTCGAGGAAGCCGGCGCCGGCATCCAGCTCTCTCCCAATGCCAGCCGCATCCTGGTCGGGCTCGGGCTCAAGGAACCGCTTGCGCGGCGGGCGGTTACGCCTGAATCCGTCAACATCCTGAGCGCGCGGGCCGGCGGCGAGATCGCGCGGATGCCGCTTGGTCAAGCGGCCGAGTTCCGCGCCGGCGCACCCTATTGGGTGATCCACCGCGCCGACCTGCAGGCCGCACTGCAGGCCGCGGTCAACGACCACCCCGATATCGACCTGCGGCTCGGCTGCCAGTTCGAGGATGTGACAAAGCACGCCAAAGGGCTGACGGTGGTGCAGCGCCGCGGCAACGCACGGCGGGAGGAATTGGCCGTCGCGCTGATCGGCGCCGACGGCATCTGGTCCGCCGTGCGCGGGCATTTGTTTCCGGATGTACAGCCGAAATTCTCCGGCCTGATCGCCTGGCGCGGCACGCTGGACGCAACCGCCCTGCCGTGTGAATACACCGCACCGCGCGTCCAGCTCTGGATGGGGCCGGACGCCCATCTTGTGGCCTATCCGATCTCGGGTGGGCGCCAGATCAACGTGGTCGCGATCGTCGCAGGCACCTGGAACCGGCCGGGCTGGAGCGCACCCGGCGACATCAACGAGATCAAGGGCGCGTTCGCCACGGCGCGCTGGCCCGCAACCGCGCGGATGCTGATCGGCGCCGTCGACAGCTGGCGCAAATGGGCGCTGTTCACCCTGCCCGACATCGGCCGCTGGAGCGAAGGCGCGGTGACGCTGCTCGGCGATGCCGCGCATGCGATGTTGCCGTTCGCCGCGCAGGGCGCCGGCATGGCAATCGAGGATGCCGCCGTGCTCGCCAAGGCGCTCGGCGACTGCACCGGGGAAAACACCTCAGCCATTCCCGCCGCGCTGAAGCGCTACGCCGAGATGCGGCGCAGGCGCATACTGAAGGTCCAGCGCCTGGCCCGGCAGCAGGGCCGCATCTATCACTTGCGCGGGCCGCTCGCGATCGCGCGCGATCTCGCGATCCGCGCCATCGGTCCGCAGCGCATGCTGGCGCGGCAGGACTGGATCTACGACTGGCGCGTCTGAGCCATCAGCTGAGCGCACGCGAACAGCGATCGGCTTCGCTCGAAAGCGCTGAGTTTAGTGGACGACGCCCCGCGGGACGCGTGCCCCCTTCGCGGCAGGCGCCGGCGCGGCGGGCGCTGCGGCCGCAGCGGTCTCGTCCGGCGGGCTCTCGTGGCACTTGTTGCTGCGCCAGGCCTGATCCGCAAGTTTCTGCCGGGCGCGAATCGAGATCAGTTCGTTGCGATAGACCATCTCGGAGATCACGGTACCACCGACGCCGGTCTCCGCCTTGGCCATCAGCTTTTCCTGATCCGCAGCGCTGGTCGCGAGGTTCTTGCGCTCGGTCTCGAGTTGCTTGCAATCATAGAGGTCGTATTTGGCGGGATCGGCGAACGCCGGCGACATGGTATCGCCGATCTGCGCGCAGCCGGAAACGCCCGCGGCCGAGGCGAGCAGCACAATGACGGCCGCCGCGCGCGACAGCTTTGAGCGGCGTGGGAAACGAACAGGCATTCGGCTTTCTTAATCAGACAGTGTTGAGATTGCCTAAAGCAGCCGCCGGTGTCCGGATTGAGGCTCAATCGCGGCGGCGCGCCGCTTATCCCAATGCGAGGCGGCCGAAGCAAATGGAATTGCAGGCCACTGTTTAAGTCTTTGAAACCGCACCTGTTAGCAGCGGATAATGACAATTCCACTTCGCGCCCAAACGCGCTAGAAATCGGCGCGCCTGGCGCAATGCGGACGTGGCGGAACTGGTAGACGCAAGGGACTTAAAATCCCTCGATGGCAACGTCGTGTGGGTTCGACTCCCACCGCCCGCACCAGGCCTCTCGCTCGCGAAATGAGTAGCGTTGGCGCCACGGCCGGCCAGGCGAAGGCGATGCGGCTGCCGCGAGCTACGGCTCGGCCAAGCCGTTCGTCAGTCAAACCCCAGACCGATCCGCCGCTCCTTCTTCCAGATCACCCGGCAGGTGTG
The DNA here is from genome assembly GCF_011058295.2 of Bradyrhizobium sp. 6(2017). NCBI lineage: Bacteria > Pseudomonadati > Pseudomonadota > Alphaproteobacteria > Hyphomicrobiales > Nitrobacteraceae > Bradyrhizobium > Bradyrhizobium sp. 6(2017). The sequence continues at coordinate 6,279,059 of NZ_CP049289.2, forward strand.
CCGCTGGCCGTCGACGGCGAGCACGAAGCGGTCGGGAAACCACAGCGGCGAATTGACTTCGATGCAGGCCCCCTGCGGAGAAAGATTTCGGACCGTGCAGGGTATCGCTTCATTGCCGAACTCGATCGCCCCCGATTTGAGGACGCGGCGACGGGAGCCGGCACGCCGCTCGTCGGTCGGCATTGGCTGTTGCCCGCTGGCTGGTGCGGGCCTGCTTTTGTCGTCGGCCATGAACCCGTCGCGGTCGGTACACAAGCTGGCGGCCAGATTACGACGCGATTCTGACGGGAACCTTAAGACATCGCCAAACGCGTTGGCATGCCACGCGCGCCCACGGCCTCGGCGGGCACGCGCGGTATCACGACGCTCGCATCACCTGATCGTGTTTCCGGGCTGTGGCACGGTTCACAAGCCGGGATCGCCGCGTCTCGTAATCTTCGCGCATTGGAAAATTCCGGCCGCACATTTCGCGGCCGTCGCATTTCGAAATCAATGGTCGGAGATCGGTGATGGAGATTGCAAACTGCAATCGGATTGCTGGCGACAGGGCGTGCGAACAAAGCGCCTCCATTCTCGAGCATGGCGACGACGCGGCCCATTGCAGCAACGGGCTCAATGCCCAGAAATTCCGGGACGCGACGCCCGACGAGCGCGTGATCTACCGGCGATGGATTCGTGGCGCGATCATGCTGTACGGACTGCTGGCACTCGCCGCGGGAACGGCCGTCTGGATTAACGGCGCGGCCGTCGGGCCGACACAGCTCTCCAGCCTGTCGAGCGCGAACGCCGCGAAATCGGGTCACTGACATTAGAGCGTTTTCGAGCGAAGTGGGCACCGGTTCGCGTGAAGAAAACGCGTCAAACAAGAAACTAGAGCTTCGGTTCTGATTCAATCAGAACCGAAGCTTTAGAAGCGACAGTTCGAAACGAAAAATGGCCGGGACAACGCCCGGCCATTCGTCGTGAGCAAAATCGCAAGCTTACTCGGACTTGTCGATATTCCAGAAGATCGGTGTCGCCGGACCGTCGAGCACGCCGGTCAACGACTTCCGCCAGGCGCTCGGAACCGTGTACTGGCCGAGCGGGATGTAGATCACCTGATCGTAGGCCTCGGTCTGGATGTCAGCGGCGATCTTCTTCTTTTCCTCGGCCGAGCCGGCGCGCGCGAACTTGTCGCGCAGCTCCTCGATCTTCGGGTCCTCGGCCCACCCGAACCAGCCGCCGTTCTTGCCACGGCCGGTGATCGACGCGTTGACGATCGGATCGGCGACGTCAGCTGCGACCCAGTTGGTGAAGAACATATTCCAGCCGCCTTCCTTCGGCGACTTCTGGCTGGCGCGGCGGGTCACGACGGTCTGCCAGTCGGTGGCCTGGAAATCCACCTTGAAGCCGGCATCGCGCAACTGCTGCGCCACGACGATCGGCTGGGCCTTCAGCGTGGTGACATCGCCCGGCCCCATGATCACGACGGGCGTGCCGTCATAGCCGGACGCGGCAAGCGCCTTCTTGGCCTCCGCCATGCCGCTGCCCTTCACTAAGGTCTCGGCACCGACGTCGGTCTCCAGCGGCGTGCCGCAGACGAAGAAGGCGCCGCAAATCTTCTGGTACTTGGCATTGCCGACCAGCGCGTCGAGCACGTCCTTCTGGTTCATCGCCAGGAATGCGGCGCGGCGCACCTTCGGATTGTCGAACGGCGGATAGAGGAAGTTCATGCGACCAAGGGTCTGGAAGCCGAACTTGTTCAGCACGTCGATCTTGAGATCCGGATTGGCTTCGAGCACCGGCAGCATGTCAAACGGAAGCTGTTCCATGAAATCGATGTCGCCGGACTGCAGCGCGTTCACCGCGGTCTGCGCATCAGCCATCGTGATCCACTCGACGCGGTCGACCTTGACGACCTTGCCGCCCGCGGTCCAGCTCGCCGGCTCCTTGCGCGGCACGTAGTCCTTGTTCTTCTCGTAGACCGCCTTCACGCCCGGCTGGAATTCCGCCTGCACGAACTTGAACGGCCCGGAGCCGATCTGTTCCGGGATCGGCTTGTCCGGCGGCGTCTCGGCGAGACGCTTCGGCATCATGAACGGCACGCGCGACGACGGCTTGCCGATCGATTCGAGCACGAGGCCGTAGGGCTCCTTCAGCTTCAACGTGATGGTCTTGGCGTCGGTCGCCTCCAGGCTCGCGACGAAGTCCATCAGCTTCTGGCCCATGCCGTCGACCTTGCCCCAGCGCTGCAGCGAGGCGACGCAGTCTTCCGCGGTGACCGGCGCGCCGTCGTGCCACTTCAGGCCGTCGCGCAGCGTGAACGTATAGGTCAACTTGTCGTCGGACACCTTCCAGTCCGCCATCTGCGGCTGGATCTTGAAGTTGGAATCCGTCGCCAGCAACGTGTCATAGATCATGTAGCCATGATCGCGGGTGATGTAGGCGGTGGTCATGATCGGATCGATGACGCGCAGATCCGAGTGCATCACCGCGGTGATGGTCTTGCCCGCAGCCATCGCCTGCGGTGCCAAAGACAATTCCTGCGGCGCGAACGACAGTGCAAGCGCCGTCAACGCAGCCGCAAGCGTGCGGTGCTTCCAACGCGAGATAGGGAACATGCAATTTCTCCTGACGTGAAACTGGTCAAAGCCGGCTTATTCGTTATGCATGCGGTTCGTTATTTAGGCGAACTAACATGCTGTACGGCTTGTGAAATCGAGACTTGCACCAAGCGCAATGCGCGTCAATCGGTTTCGGGCGGGATCGGACGTACACAAACGAATGAGGCCGCGCGCCAGATTTTGGCTTTACAAATTCGTCGGCTGAGATTTTCGTAACGCGCGCGCGATGCCGGCGCGATCAAAACAACAAGAGAGAAAAACGATGAACCCAGCCAATCTTCCCTTTGATTCCGAAGCGATGCTGCAAGGGCTACGTAGCTGGGTGGAATGCGAGAGCCCGACCTGGGATTCGGCGGCGGTCGAACGCATGCTCGACCTTGCCGCGCGCGAGATGGCGATCATGGGTGCGACGATCGAACGCATCGCCGGACGCCAGGGCTTTGCCGGCTGCGTCCGCGCCCGTTTTCCTCATCCCAAGCAAGGCCAGCCCGGCATCCTGATCGCCGGTCACCTGGACACCGTGCACCCGGTTGGCACCATCGAGAAGCTGAAGTGGCGGCGCGAAGGCAACAAGTGCTTCGGGCCCGGCATCTTCGACATGAAGGGCGGCAACTATCTGTCGGTCGAGGCGATCAGACAATTGGCGCGCGCCGCATTCACGACGCCGCTGCCGATCACGGTGCTGTTCACCCCCGATGAAGAGGTCGGCACGCCGTCGACGCGCGACATCATCGAGGCGGAAGCCGCACGCAACAAATATGTGCTGGTGCCGGAGCCAGGCCGGCCGAACAACGGCGTCGTCACCGGTCGCTACGCGATCGCGCGCTTCAATCTGGAAGCAACAGGCAAGCCGAGCCATGCCGGCGCGACGCTGTCGTCCGGCCGCTCCGCGATCCGCGAGATGGCGCGGCAGATCATCGCCATCGACGGCATGACCACCGAGGACTGCACGTTCTCGGTCGGCATCGTGCATGGCGGCCAATGGGTCAATTGCGTCGCGACGACCTGCACCGGCGAAGCGCTCAGCATGGCCAAGCGCCAGGCCGATCTCGACCGCGGCGTCGAGCGCATGCTGGCGCTGTCGGGCACCGCCAACGACGTGACCTTCAAGGTGACGCGCGGCGTCACCCGCCCGGTGTGGGAGCCGGATGCCGGCACCATGGTGCTCTATGAAAAGGCAAAGAGCCTCGCGGCGGCGATGGGCCTCGATCTGCCGCACGGCAGCGCCGGCGGCGGATCGGACGGCAACTTTACCGGCGCGATGGGCATCCCCACGCTCGACGGCCTCGGCGTTCGCGGCGCCGATGCGCATACGCTCAACGAACATATCGAGGTCGACAGCCTCGCCGAGCGCGGCCGCCTGATGGCGGCGCTGCTGGCGACGCTGGACTGACGTCGATTTGCACTGCACAACACGTTGGCACTGCCGGATCGAAATTTAGCCTTGTCCAATTTTCAGGCTTCGCCTACGGTCCGGCCGTCCAACACGACGATGCGGGAGAGATCGGAGCGACAACATGCGTGTTGTTGGCTTCGGCGCCGACGGAGCAACCGCCCCGGAAACTCTCAGGCAAAAGGACTGTATCGTCAGGACGATCTGGAGAGAGACGAACATGGCCACACATCAAGGGCCATGACGTCCACCGAAGGGGATAGTTCGCTATTGGGCCTCGGCCCGATGCGGATCAAGCTCTCAGGTACCGTGACAGATGGGGCGCCGACGCCGGTTTCACCGGTGGTTCGGCGACTCTAACCCACGGGAGCCTGAAGACCACCATGCCTCACATTGCGATCATTGGCGCCGGCATCACCGGCGTGACGACGGCCTATGCCCTGCTCGAACGCGGCTACCGGGTGACTGTCCTCGACAGGCATCGCTACGCCGCGATGGAAACCTCGTTCGCCAATGGCGGACAGCTTTCCGCCAGCAACGCCGAAGTCTGGAACAGCGCCGCGACCATCCTCAAGGGTTTGCGCTGGATGCTCAGGAGCGACGCGCCGCTGCTGATGAATCCGAAGCCGAGCTGGCACAAATATTCCTGGATCGGCGAGTTCGTCGGCCACATCGGCCGCTATCGCAGCAACACCATCGAGACCACGCGGCTCGCCATCGAGGCGCGCAAACATCTGTTCTCGATCGCACAGCGCGAGAACATCGCCTTCGATCTCGAACGCCGCGGCATCCTGCACGTCTATCACGACAAGGCCGGCTTCGAAGCGGGCCTGCGGGTCAACACGCTGCTGCAGCAAGGCGGGCTCGACCGCCGGCCGGTAACGGCGGACGAAATCCGCGCCATCGAGCCCGCGCTGCAGACGGCCTGCTATGGCGGCTTCTTCACACCGTCGGATGCAACCGGCGATATCCACAAGTTCACCCGCGGGCTCGCCGACGCCTGCATCCGCCGCGGCGCGGCCTTCATCCACGAAGCCGATGTCGATGCGATCGCGCGCGGCGATGACGGCTTCCGCATCAGCTGGAACGAAGCCGCTTCGCACGACGCTGACGTCGCGACGCGGCATGAGTTGCAGGCGGACGGTGTAGTCATCTGCGCCGGGGTGGCGAGCCGCTACTTCGCTGGCATGCTCAACGACCGCGTCAATGTCTATCCGGTGAAGGGCTATTCGATCACCGTGCAACTCGATGCGCCGCAGAGCCGGGACGCTGCGCCGACCGTCAGCCTGCTCGATGAAGCTGCGAAAATCGTCACCAGCCGGCTCGGCGCCGACCGCTTCCGCGTCGCCGGCACCGCTGAGTTCAACGGCTTCAACCGCGACATTCGCGCCGACCGGATCCAGCCGCTGGTGGACTGGGTGCGACATCATTTCCCAGGGATCGACACGTCGACGATCGTGCCATGGGCGGGCCTGCGACCGATGATGCCGAACATGATGCCGGTGGTTCGCGCCGGACGGATTCCGGGCGTGTTCTACAATACGGGCCACGGTCATCTCGGCTGGACGCTGTCTGCCGCGACGGCGCAGATGGTCGCAGGGGCGATCGATGATTGCAGCGACCTCGACACGCCTTCAATGGTGCCGTCGCAGGTCGATACGACCGAGACCACTCACGCAGCTTTCCCCTAATTGTCCGGCCGAAGAGGAAGAATATGAGCGTATTTGCCTATGGCCAAGTCGGAATTCGCTGAGAAACGCCGCGTGATAGGAACTAGCGTCACAATGGGAAAAAGCGCTTCATCGCGGGAGGGGACAATGCGCATTGGGGTGGCGGGCACGCATGACATTGCGCCGACTCCGTGCCGTCTTTCCAAAACAGTCAAAGCTCAGCCTTCTGCACAGGGCTCCACGAAAGGCGCGACATGACAATTGAGACGTTGACCAAGCCGGATCAGATTGCCGCAGAGCTGTGCGCGGCCGTCGACCGAAACTTCGACGATCAGATCGCGTTCCTGTCACGCATGGTGCAGTTCCGCAGCTTGCGCGGACAGGAAGCGCCGCAACAAGTTTGGCTGGCCGAGCAGTTCGCAAAACGCCGCTACGACGTCGATGTGTTCAGCCTTGCGGACGTCAACCTGATGAGCCATCCGAAGGCTGCGCCAATGGACGGCATCGATCTTGCCGGATCGCAGCAGGTTGTTGCGACGAAGAACAGCAAAGGCAGCGGGCGCAGCCTGATCCTGCAAGGTCATATCGACGTGGTGCCGGAGGGGCCCGCTGACCTTTGGGATCAGCCGCCGTTCGCAGCCGCCGTGCGCGACGGCTGGATGTTCGGGCGTGGTGCGCAAGACATGAAGGCCGGTGTCTCGGCAATGATCTTCGCGCTCGATGCGATCCGCGACGCCGGATATGCCCCGGGCGGGCGCATCCATCTGCAGACCGTGGCCGAGGAAGAGAGCACCGGCAACGGCGCATTGTCCACTCTGATGCGCGGCTATCGCGCCGACGCCTGTCTCATTCCCGAACCAACCGGACACACGCTCACGCGCGCCCAGGTCGGCGCCATCTGGTTTCGCCTGCGCGTCCGCGGCACGCCGGTGCATGTCGCCTATTCCGAGGCCGGTACCAGCGCCATCCTGTCGGCGATGCATCTGGTGCGCGCGTTCCAGGATTACACCAAAACGCTCAATGCCCGGGCGCTCGACAACAGCTGGTTCCGCAGCGTCAAGAATCCGATCAAGTTCAACGTCGGGATCATCAAAGGCGGCGACTGGGCCAGTTCGACCGCGGCCTGGTGCGAGCTGGATTGCCGGCTCGGTCTGCTGCCGGGCGAGACACCGCGAGAGGCGATGCGTGGCATCGAGGAATGCCTGGCCGATGCGCACAAGGCCGACGACTTCCTGTCCGACAATCCGGCTGAGCTTGTGTGGAGTGGTTTTCAGGCAGACCCAGCGGTGTGCGAGCCTGGCAGCGAAGCGGAAGCAGCTCTGTCGGCCGCCCATCACTCCGTGTTCCAGGCTTCAATGCAGGAGCGCCTGTCTACCGCCGTCAACGACACCCGCTACTATTGCGTCGACTACGGCATCCCTGCCCTTTGCTATGGTCCTTACGGTATCGGCCCACATGCGTTCAACGAGCGCGTCGAGCTCGACAGCCTTCGCAAGACAACGCAGAGCATCGCATTGTTCGTCGCTAACTGGTGCGGCGTGATGAGAGCGTGAATGGACTTGTCGTTTCAGGTCGGTGGCGCATGACGAAATGTGCAATTCGAAATAGCAGCTTCGGATGGAGCAGCTTCAGACCAAGGGAGGCTTCCAACGGCCTGAACCGCGCCTTGATATAGCGTCGCCATTGGCACAGTATTTGCCTGCAAATTCATCACTTTCGCGCTAGCTTTGAGAGAAGACGCAGAAGCGCATGAGACACATCACGGGGACACCATGAGTATGATGCGGCCCAGCCTTCGCTTCGCACCGCCTGACGACGGGAGATAGCAACGATGATCGGCTATCTCATCCGCCGCATCCTCGCTGCCGTTCCCGTGATGGGCGTGGTGGCTCTGTTCGTGTTCCTGTTGCTGCGGCTGACGCCGGGCGACCCCGCCGCCATTCTCGCCGGCGACAATGCGACGCCGGAGCAGCTCGAACGCATCAGGACCTCGCTTGGTCTCAACGAGCCGATCTACATACAGTTCTACACCTGGGTCGCCAGACTGCTGCATGGCGACCTCGGCGTCTCCTTGATCTCGAACAAGCCGATCCTCGAGATGATCGGCCCGCGCCTCGAACCGTCGATCTCGGTCGCGCTCGCCACCATCATCCTCTCGATCCTGGTGGCGGTGCCGCTCGGCGTGATCGCGGCGTGGAAGCACGGCACATGGATCGATCGCTTCGTGATGGGGCTCTCGGTGCTCGGCTTCTCGGTGCCGGTGTTCGTGATCGGCTATGTGCTGATCCAGATCTTTGCGATCGATCTGCGCTGGGTGCCGGTGCAGGGCTTCAAGAGCATCTCGGCCGGCTTCGGTCCATTCTTCGAGCGCATCATCCTGCCGACTTGCACGCTCTCCTTCATCTATGTCGCGCTGATCGCGCGCATGACACGGGCCTCGATGCTCGATGTGCTGGGTGAGGATTACGTGCGCACCGCGCGCGCCAAGGGCATCGGCGAGACCGGCGTGCTGCTGCGCCATGCGCTGCGCAACGCCGCGGTGCCGGTCATCACCGTGATCGGTTCCGGCTTCGCGCTCCTGATCTCCGGCGTCGTTGTCACCGAGAGCGTGTTCAACCTGCCCGGCATCGGCCGCCTCACCGTCGATGCGGTGCTGGCGCGCGACTATCCGGTGATCCAGGCCATGATCCTTCTTACGTCGGGTATCTATGTCGCGGTCAATCTGTTGATCGACCTCGCCTACACCCTGCTCGATCCTCGTATCCGGTACTGAGCAATGGCGATCGAAACCCTTCCCGAATCCTCTATCCCCGTCACCCGGCCGTTCCGCGTCAAGCTCGGCTTCCTCACCTCGACGCCGATCATCGCGGTTGCGACGATCTGTCTCGCCCTCATCATCCTGATGGCGATCTTCGCGCCGCTGCTCGCGCCGCACGATCCGCTGCTGCTGACGCCGTCGCAGCGGCTGAAGCCGTCGAGCGCGCAGTACCTGCTCGGCACCGACGCCTATGGACGCGACCTGTTGTCGCGCGTCATCTACGGCGCGCGGATCTCGCTGGTGATCGGGCTCGGTGCCGCCGTCTGCTCAATTGCTATCGGGCTGCTGATCGGCCTCGTCGCCGGCTTCTTCCGCTGGGTCGATGCGGTGATGATGCGTGTGATGGACGGCTTGATGGCGATCCCCGCTATCCTGCTCGCGATCGCCGTGGTGTCGCTGTCGGGCGCCAGCATCTGGACCGTGATGATCGCGATCACCATCCCCGAGATCCCGCGCGTGGCGCGGCTGGTGCGCGCGGTGGTGCTGACCGCACGCGAGGAGCCCTATGTCGAGGCCGCGATCTCGCTCGGCTCCAGCCTGCCCAAGATCATGTGGCGGCATTTGATGCCGAACACGATCGCGCCCCTGATCGTGCAAGGCACCTATGTCTGCGCATCCGCGATCCTGACCGAGGCGATCCTGTCGTTCCTCGGCGCCGGCATCTCGCCGGAAACACCGACCTGGGGCAACATCATGGCCGAGGGCCGCGCCTATTTTCAGGTCAAGCCCTCGCTGATCTTCTGGCCGGGGCTCCTGCTCTCGATCGCCATTCTCAGCATCAATCTGATCGGCGACGCCGCGCGCGACGCGCTCGATCCCCGTATGAAGCAGCGTGAGGGCAAGTGACCGCAACCAGCTCGACCAACGTCGTCCTCGACATCAACAATCTCGTCGTCGGCCTCGGCCGCAAGCAGGATGCGCACCGCATCATCGACGACCTCTCGCTGCAGGTGCGCGAAGGCGAGACGCTCTGCCTGGTCGGCGAAAGCGGCTCCGGCAAATCGGTGACCTCGCTCACCGTGATGGGCCTGCTGCAGAAGGGCACGCTGGTGCCCTCGGGCGGCAGCGTCAAACTGGTCGGCGAGGAGCTGCTCACCGCCAGCGACCGGCGGCTGCGCCAGCTCCGCGCCACGCGGATGGCGATGATCTTCCAGGAGCCGATGACTGCGCTCAACCCGGTGGTGCCGGTCGGCCGCCAGATCGACGAGGTGCTGCGCGCCCATACCGATCTCGACGCCCGCGCGCGGCGCCAGAAGATCCTGGCGATGATGGAGCATGTGCGGCTGCCGGATGTGGAGCGCATCTTCTCCTCCTACCCACACCGCCTGTCGGGCGGACAGCGCCAGCGCATCATGATCGCGATGGCGCTGGTGCTGGAACCGAAGCTCCTGATCGCGGACGAGCCGACCACCGCGCTCGACGTCACCACGCAGAAGCAGATCCTCACCCTGATCCGCGACCTGCAACGCGATCACGGCACCGCGGTGCTGTTCATCACCCACGACATGGGCGTCGTGGCCGAGATCGCCGACCGCGTCTCGGTGATGCGGCACGGCCGGCTGGTCGAGACCGGCCCGCTGCAGGACGTGCTGCGCAATCCGAAGATGGAGTACACCCGCAATCTGCTGTCCTCGGTGCCGAGCCTGGTGCCGCGCCCGCCACGCGCGGAGACGCAGGAGCCGGTGGTGCTGGAGGCCAACGAGCTCTGCAAGGTCTACCGGGAGCGGTCGCTGTACGGCAAAGCCCGTGAAGTCGCGGCCGCCAGCAACGTCACGCTCACTCTGCGCAAGGGCCGCACCCTTGGCATCGTCGGCGAAAGCGGCTCCGGCAAATCGACGGTCGCGCGCTGCATCGTCCGCCTGATCGATCCGACCTCGGGCGGCGTGCGCCTCGCCGGCCGCGAGATCTCAGATCTGTCGCGGCGACTGTTGCAGCCGCATCGCCAGAAGATCCAGATCATCTTCCAGGACCCCTACCGCTCGCTCAATCCGCGCGTCACCGTCGGCGAAAGCATCGCGGAGGGCCCGATCAATTACGGCATGCCGCGCAAGGACGCGCTGGCGCGGGCCCGCGAACTGCTCGAGCTGGTCCATTTGCCGCCCGACGCGATCGCGCGCTACCCGCACCAGTTCTCCGGCGGCCAGCGCCAGCGCATCGCGATCGCGCGCGCACTGGCGCTCGACCCCGACGTTCTGGTGGCGGATGAAGCCGTGTCCGCGCTCGACGTCTCGGTGCAGGCGCAGGTTCTGAACCTGCTTGACGAAATCCAGCAGCGTCTGGGCATCGCACTGTTGTTCATCACGCATGATCTGCGCGTCGCCGCACAAATCTGCGACGACGTCGCCGTGATGCAGCGCGGCCGCGTCGTGGAACAGGGACCGGCGGCCGAGGTGCTGACCAATCCGCAGCAGGCCTATACCCGCGCGCTACTCAATGCCGCACCCGGCCGCGGCTGGGATTTTGCGAACTTCCGCCCGGTTTCGGAAGGCATTGTAGCGACGGCCTAAGTCTTTAGCAGCAGCAGCCTTACGACCTAGCCTTGCTGACATGGCTTTATGACCTGGCCTTGGGCCTTTACGCCCATAGGGCATGCAAATCCGGTAGTGCTCCCCGGCTTGCGCTGGGCGCGACGACACGCTTAACGTCGCGCCCTAGAGTGTGAGCCGGAAGGTGGACACCGGTTTCTCCGAAAGATCGCGCTCCAACCAACGAGACGAGATCGTGGCGCGGGCCGTTCCATTCGCATCATGATCGAAGAAACGTATCGAGACCAACTTGATGACCCGCATTGCCGTTGGCGGCTTCCTGCACGAGACCAACACCTTCGCACCGACGAAGGCAACCTATGACGACTTCGTGCACGGCGGCGGCTGGCCGTCGATGACGCATGGGGCCGATGTGCTCAAAGTCATGCGCAAGATCAATGTCGGCCTCGCCGGTTTTGTCGAGGCGGCGGAAGCCAATGGCTGGGAGCTGGTGCCGACGATTTTCGCGGCGGCAAGCCCGTCGGCGCATGTGAGCAAGGATGCGTATCAGCGGATCGTGACCGAAATGGTCGACGGCATTGCCGCGGCCGGGCCGATCGATGCGGTCTATCTCGACCTGCACGGCGCCATGGTCGCCGAGCACTATGACGACGGTGAAGGCGAGGTCCTCGCCCGCGTGCGCAAGGTGATCGGTAACGACCTCCGCCTGGTCGTAAGCCTCGATCTGCATGCGAACGTCTCGCCCAAGATGATCGAGCATGCCGATGCGCTGATCGCCTACCGCACCTACCCGCATGTCGATATGGCCGACACCGGCCGCGCCTGCGCCAGGCATCTGGCGCTGCTGCTGAAAACAAAACAACGCTTCGCAAAGGCGTTCCGGCAATTGCCGTTCCTGATTCCGATCAGCTGGCAATGCACCAACGACCAGCCGACCAAGGGCATCTATCAAAAGCTCGCCGCGCTCGAGAGCGACGCGGTGCCGACGCTGTCGTTTGCGCCGGGCTTCCCGGCGGCCGATTTCAGGGATTGCGGGCCGAGCGTGTTCGCCTATGGCCGGACCCAGGCCGATGCGGATGCCGCCGCAGACAAGATTGTCGCCCTGGTCGAAAGCCACGAAGACGATTTCGACGGCCGGATCTATTCGCCCGACGAAGGCGTCCAGCTTGCGATGGAGCTGGCGAAATCGGCGAGCAAGCCGATCATCATCGCCGACACCCAGGACAATCCCGGCGCCGGCGGCGATTCTGACACGACCGGCATGCTGCGCGCGCTGGTGCGCAACAAGGCAAGTGCCGCGACCGGTGTGATCTACGATCCGCAATCGGCGAAAGCCGCGCACACCGCCGGGATCGGCGCGACGGTCACGCTCGAACTCGGCGGCAAGTCCGGCATTCCCGGTGACGCGCCATACCGCGAGACTTTCGTCGTCGAAAAGCTGTCGGACGGCAAGTTCGTCGCACCGGGCCCCTATTTCGGCGGCCGCGACATGGATATGGGTCCTTCCGCCTGCCTGCGCATCGGCGACGTCCGCGTCGTGGTCGGCTCCTACAAGGCCCAGCTTGCCGACCAGTCGATGTATCGCTATGTCGGCATCGAGCCGACGGCGCAGAAGATCCTGGTGAACAAGAGCTCGGTACATTTCCGCGCCGATTTCGAGCCGATCGCCGAAAAGCTGCTGATCTGCGCCGCGCCGGGCGCGATGCCGGCCGATACCGCCACCCTGCCGTGGAAACATTTGCGTCCCGGTATCCGTATCAAGCCCAACGGCCCGACTTTCGCACCCACCTCCCCATCACGTACAAACGGATAGAAACCATGCCGACCATTGAGCGCATCGACAGTTTTGCCGACGAACTCACTGCCATCAGACGGGATCTGCATGCGCATCCCGAGATCGGCTTCGAAGAGGTTCGCACCTCCGGCATCGTCGCCGACAAGCTGACGAGCTGGGGCATCGAGGTGCATCGCGGCCTCGGCGGCACCGGCGTGGTCGGCGTGCTCAAGGGCAAGGGCAGCGGCACCAAAAAGATCGGCCTGCGCGCCGACATGGACGCGCTGCCGATGGAGGAGAACACCAATCTGAAGTGGCGTTCGACCATTCCCGGCCGCTTCCACGGCTGCGGCCATGACGGCCACACCACGATGCTGCTCGGCTCGGCGCGCTATCTCGCCGAGACCCGCAATTTCGACGGCACCGTGCATTTCATCTTCCAGCCGGCCGAGGAAGGCCTCGGCGGCGCCCGCGCCATGATCAAGGACGGCCTGTTCAAGCAGTTCCCCTGCGACGAGGTCTACGGCCTGCACAACGCGCCCGACCTGAACCATGGCGAGATCGCGATCCTGCCGGGACCGGCGATGGCCGGCGCCGACTTCTTCGACATCAAAATCCACGGCTACGGCGCCCATGGCGCGATGCCGGAGCGCTCCAAGGATGCGGTCGTGATCGCGATGACGCTCGGACAGGCGATCCAGTCGATCGTCAGCCGCAATGTCGATCCGCTGCAGCCGGCGGTGGTCTCGATCACCCAGATTCACTCCGGCTCCGCCTACAACGTCATTCCGGGCGAAGCCTGGCTGTGCGGCACCGTGCGCGCCTTCGACGACGACACCCGTGCCCTGATCCGCAAGCGCATGCGCGCGATCTGCGCCGGCATGGCCGCGGCCTATGACGTCGAGATCGAGGCCGATATCCGCGACACGTTCAGCGTGCTGGTGAACCAGGAAGAACAGTCCCGCGTGGTCGAGGAAGTCGCGCGCACCGTCGTCGATCCGGCCAAGGTGCTGACCCGCTCGACGCCCAAGATGGGCAGCGAGGATTTCGCCGAGATGATGCAGGCCATTCCCGGCGCGTATTTCTGGATCGGCCATGACGGTTCAGTGCCAGTGCACAATCCCGGTTACGTTCTCGACGACAAGATCCTGCCGATCGGCGCCAGCATGTTTGCCCGCATCATCGAGAAACGCATGCCGGCAGGTGCCCATGCATAAGCCGAAACCGGACGCCATCACATCGCTGCACGATCTCACGGCCGTCGACCTGCTCGCCGGCTACCGTGCCAAGCAGTTCTCGCCCTCCGAGGTGCTCGAGGAAATCATCTCCCAGGTCGCGACCTGGGAGCCGCACATCAAGGCGCTGTATCTGTACGACCCTGACGGGGCGCGGAAGGTCGCCAAGACCGCGACCGAGCGCTGGCAGCAAGGCGAGCCGGTCGGCACGCTCGATGGCGTGCCCGTCACCATCAAGGACAACGTCGCGACCAAGGGCCAGCCGGTGCCGCTGGGTGCCGCGAGCGTCAAGCTCGCGCCGGCGGAAAAGGATGCGCCGCCTGCCGCGCGGCTGCGCGAGGCCGGCTGCGTGATCTTCTCCAAGACCACGATGCCGGATTACGGCATGCTGTCGTCGGGACTGTCGTCGTTTCATCCCCTCACCCGCAATCCCTGGGATGTCAGCAAGAACCCGGGCGGCTCGAGCGCCGGCGCGGGCGCCGCCGGTGCCGCCGGCTATGGTCCCTTGCATCTCGGCACCGATATCGGCGGCTCGGTGCGGCTGCCGGCCTCCTGGTGCGGCCTCGTCGCCCTGAAGCCGAGCCTCGGCCGCGTGCCGATCGATCCGCCCTATGTCGGCCGCGTTGCCGGTCCGATGACCCGCACCGTCGACGACGCCGCGCTGATGATGAGCGTGCTGTCGCGCCCCGACCGCCGCGACGGCATGAGCCTGCCGGCGCTCGAGGTGAACTGGAAGGCGATCGAGAAGTCGCCGCGCAAGCTGCGCATTGGGCTGATGCTCGACGCCGGATCCGGCCAGAAGGTCGAGAAGGAGGTTCGCGAAATCGTCGTCAAGGCAGCGAAGGCGTTCGAATCCGCCGGCGCCGTCATCACCGAGATCGACGGCATCCTGACCCCCGAGATGCTCGAGGGACTCGACAATTTCTGGCGGGCGCGGACCTGGGACGAGCTGTCGAAATTGTCGCAGGCCGACCGCGGCAAGACCCTGCCCTATATCCTCAACTGGGCCGAGGCCGGCGCAAAGCTCTCCGGCGTCGATGTGATGCGCGGCTTCAACATGACGATGGCGATCCGCGCGGCCGCCGCAAAACTGTTCTGCGAGTTCGACTATGTGATCTCGCCGGTGTCGCCGGCGGTGAACTTCCCGGCGGAGTTCGCAGCCCCACTCAACGACCCCGCAAAGCCGTTCGAGCACATCTGCTTTACCGTGCCGTGGAATATGTCTGAGAACCCGGCGCTGTCGATCAACGGCGGCTACGACAAGAAGGGCTTTCCGATCGGCGTCCAGATCATCGGCCGCCGCTTCGACGACATCGGCGTGCTTGGCATGGGCAAGGCTTTCGAAGGCCTGCGCGGCCCGCAGAAGCCGTGGCCGACGCCGCCGAAGAAGTAGCGCCTCAACGCAAGTCGCGATGCGCGGCACGG
Organism: Bradyrhizobium sp. 6(2017); assembly: GCF_011058295.2. Taxonomy (NCBI): domain Bacteria; kingdom Pseudomonadati; phylum Pseudomonadota; class Alphaproteobacteria; order Hyphomicrobiales; family Nitrobacteraceae; genus Bradyrhizobium; species Bradyrhizobium sp. 6(2017). The sequence continues at coordinate 6,294,463 of NZ_CP049289.2, forward strand.
GGCACGCCGCGCATCCGACTTCTTCACAAGGGATGATTGCCGGGTTAACTGGATGGAGACGCGCGTAGCGCCGCCCATTCAAGAAAACCGAGAGGAAATCATCCCCATGGCGTATGAGACGATCAAGTACGAGGTCGCCGAGCAAATCCTGACCATCACGCTGAACCGGCCCGACAAGCTCAACGCCTTCAACGCCACAATGCAGCAGGAGCTGATCGACGCGTTCGACAAAGCCGACAAGGACGACGACGTCAGGGCCATCATCGTCACCGGTGCCGGCCGCGGCTTCTGCGCCGGCGCCGATCTGTCGTCCGGCGCCAACACCTTCGACCGCGATGCGCGGCGCGGCCCGGTCAAGCGGCATGCCGACGGCAGCGTCGACTACAGTGATCCGCAGGTGCGTGACGGCGGCGGCCAGGTGACGCTGCGCATCTTCAAGTGCCTGAAGCCGGTGATCGCCGCGGTGAACGGTCCGGCGGTCGGCATCGGCGTCACCATGCAGCTTGCGATGGATATCCGCATTGCGTCGGACGCGGCGCGCTTCGGCTTCGTGTTCTCCCAGCGCGGCATCGTGCCGGAGGCCGCTTCGAGCTGGTTCCTGCCGCGCATCGTCGGCATCTCGCAGGCGCTGGAGTGGTGCTATTCCGGCCGCGTCTTCCCGGCGCAGGAAGCGCTCGCCGGCCGCCTCGTCAGCAAGGTGGTACCGCCGGACGACCTGCTGCCGACCGCGCGCGCGCTCGCCATGGAGTTCGCGGCCAAGACCGCGCCGGTGTCGGTGGCGCTGATCCGCCAGATGATGTGGCGGATGATGGGCGCCGACGATCCGATGGAGGCGCACAAGGTCGACAGCCGCGGCATCTATGCCCGCGGCCGCTCCGACGACGTCAAGGAAGGCGTGGTGTCGTTCCTGGAAAAGCGCCCCGCGCAGTTCAAGAACAAGGTGTCGTCTGATATGCCCGACTATTTCCCATGGTGGCAAGAGCGCGACTATAAGTGAGCGAACGGCGTCCCGCGGCGTCTCCATCCGACGGCGTCGTCCTGCTGCATGGCATCGGCAGGACGGCGCGCTCGTTTCGCCGGATGGAGCTGGCGCTTGATGATGCCGGCTTTGCTACCCTCAATCTCGACTATGACAGTCGGCGTAAGCCGCTCGATGCGCTGGCCGAAGACATCCATCCTGCGCTCGACCGGTTCGCGCACAGCCTCGATGGCGCCGTGCATTTCGTCTGCCATTCGATGGGCGGGCTCCTGGCTCGCGTCTATCTGGCACAACATCGCCCGGCCCGGCTCGGCCGCGTCGTGATGCTGGGCACGCCGAACGGCGGCAGCGAGATCGCCGACCGCCTGAAAAACCTCGCCGCCTATCGCGCCTTCTTCGGTCCGGCCGGCCAGCAGCTCGTCACCCGCCGCGATGCCGCGACCAGTGCGCTGCTGCCGGCGATCGATTACCCGACCGGCATCATCGCCGGCAACCGCTCGGTCTATCCGATCACATCCATCGGCCTGCCGCGACCGCATGACGGACGGGTGTCGGTCGCCAACACCCGGCTCGACGGCATGGCCGATCACATCGTGATCCGCACCTCGCATCCCTGGCTGGTGCGCAACGCGGACGCGATCGCGCAGACGGTTGCGTTTTTGCGGGAGGGGAAGTTCGAAAAAGCGTAGGGTGGATTAGCGAAGCGTAATCCACCGCTTCTCGGCAAAGCGCGGCGGGTTATGCTTTGCGGCTAACCCGCCCTACTTCATCTGGTCATCAGCGCCACACGCCCGATGGCCCTGCGCTCAATCAGCAGCCGCATCGCCTTCGCATAGTCCTCCAGCGGCAGCCGGTGTGAGATGTTTGGCCGCACCCGGCCGGCCTCGGCCCATTCGCTCAATGCCTTGAACCTGACCTCGCCGAGCGCGGGGTTCTTCCGCACCGCCTCACCGGCGCGGACGCCGAGCACGCTCGCGCCCTTGATCATCAACAGATTGGTGCGGGCAAGCCCGATGCCGCCGGTGAAGCCGACCACGAGAATCCGCGCCCCCCAGTTGATGCAGCGCATCGAGTTCTCGAACACCTCGCCGCCGACGGGATCGAACACGACGTCGGCGCCGCGGCCATCGGTGAGGCGCTTGACCGCGTCGCGGAACGGCTCGCGCGCATAGAGCACGAGATGATCCGCGCCGCGCGCCTTAGCGATCGCAAGCTTCTCCTCGCTGGAGGCTGCCGCGATCACGGTGGCGCCGAGCAGCTTGCCGATCTCGACCGCGGCAAGCCCGACGCCTCCGCCGGCACCGTGCACCAGCAGCACCTCGCCGGGCTGGATCTGCCCGCGATCGATCAGCGCGTGATACGCGGTGCCGTGCGCGGCAAGGAAGGTCGCGCCTTCGGCATAGTCGAAGGTCGACGGCACCGGCACGAGCTGCGACGGCACAGCAACCGTCTCATCGCAATAGGCGCCGAAGCGCATCTTGACGATCACCTTGTCGCCGACGGCGACGCCAGCGGCATCGTTGACCTCGACGACATCGCCGGCGGCTTCCGAGCCCGGCGTGAACGGCAGCGGCGGCTTGAGCTGGTACTCGCCGGCGGCCATCAGGATGTCGGGGAAATTGATCCCGGCGGCGCGGATCGCAACACGCACCTCGCCCGGCTTCAGCGGCACCGAGGCGAAGTTTTCCAGCTGCAGGCGCTCGGGCGGCCCGAGCTCGCGGCAAACAACGGCTTTCGGCATCAGGCAGCTCTCGCCTTGAGACGTGCCAGCGCCTCGCGGATCAGCGGCAGGCGGTCGTTGCCGAAATACATGTCGGTCTTGTCGAGATAGATCGTGGGCGAGCCGAAGCCGCCGCGCGCCATCACCTCCTCGGTGTTGGCCTTGAGCTGGTCCTTGATCGCCTGATCGCCGATGCCGGCAAGGAACTTTGCGGGATCGATCCCGACCTTGGTGCAGATCTCGGCCAACACCGCGTCCTGCGAGATGTCCTTGTCGTCGCCCCAATAGGCCTCGAACACGGCGCGCGCGAACGGCACCATCTTCTCGTTGCCGAGAAGGATGCAGCCGCGCATTGCCTTCACGCTGTTCACCGGGAATACGGTCGGCGGCATCTTGATCGCAAGGCCCACCGAGCGCGCCCAGTCGGCGAGATCCTTCTTCATGTAGCGCGCCTTCAGCGGCACCGGCGTCTCGCGCTGCGCGTAGACCGACGGATTGACGGTATTGAAGATGCCGCCGACCAGGATCGGCCGCCAGCTGATCGGAGCGTCGAACTCCTTCGCAAGCGGCTGGATGTTGTGCCAGGCCAGATAGGTCCACGGGCTGGAACAGTCGAAGAAGAATTCGATCATGGCGTTTTCCCTCAGAGTTTCATTCTTTCATTCTCGTCATTCCGGGGCGCGCCCCTTGGCGCGAGCCCGGAATCCATATTCACGATGGTGGTTATGGATTCCGGGCTCGCGACTACGTCGCGCCCCGGAATGACGACAATCATTTCCTCTCGACCAGCTCCTTCGCACGCTGGCCGAACATGTTCTTGCGTGATTCCTCGTCAAACGGTTCCTTGACGAATTTTCCGATCGCCAGCCCCGCCTGCAGCTGCGGGCGGGCGCGCACGGCCGCGTACCAGCGCTTGATGTTCGGGTAATCGTCGAGGGTAAAGCCCTGCGCCTTGTGGGTCATGGTCCAGGGGAAGCAGGCGATGTCGGCGATCGAATAGTCGTCGCCGGCGATGTAGGCACCGGTCTTGCCGAGCTGGCGATCGAGCACGCCGTAGAGCCGCGCCGTCTCGTCGCGGTAGCGCTGGATCCCATAGGGAATCTTCTCGGCCGCATAAAGCGCGAAATGGCCGTGCTGGCCGAGCATCGGCCCAAGGCCGCCCACCTGCCACATCACCCATTGGATGACATTCGACCGCGCACGCAGCTCCCGGGACAGGAAGCGGCCGGTCTTGTCGGCGAGATAGATCAGGATCGCGCCGGTCTCGAACACCGGGAACGGCCCGCCGCCATCGGCAGGCGCATGGTCGACGATCGCGGGGATGCGGTTGTTCGGGCTGATCGCCAGGAACTCGGGCCGAAACTGCTCGCCGGCGCGGATGTTCACCGGGATCACCTGATAGGGCAGCCCCAGTTCCTCCAGCATGATCGAGATCTTCCAGCCGTTCGGCGTCGGCGCGTAGTGCAGGTCGATCATCGGCGTCCTATTCCCCATCACAAAGACTTTTGTTGTTCTGTACCTCCACCTTAGGACATGGCACACAGGCGCTCAATCAGAACCCATCGGGAGGCACCCATGCTGTTTCCAACCACGATCGCAGGCTCCCTGCCGAAGCCGGAATGGCTCGCCGAACCGAACATGCTGTGGGCGCCCTGGAAGTCGGACGGCGCCGAGCTCGCCCGCGCCAAGCGCGATGCCACGGTGCTTGCGGTCAAGCTGCAGGAGGATGCCGGCGTCGACATCGTCACCGAGGGCGAGCAGGCGCGCCAGCACTTCGTGCACGGTTTTCTGGAGCGGATCGAGGGCATCGATTTTGCCCACAAGGTCGAGATGGGCATCCGCAAGGACCGCTACAAGGCGATGGTGCCGCAGGTGGTCGCGCCGCTGCAACTCAAGGGCCGTGTCCACGAAAGCGAGGCGCGCGCGGCACGCGCCCACACCAAAAACAGGCTGAAGTTCACCCTGCCCGGCCCGATGACGATCATCGATACCATCGCCGACCAATACTATGGCGACCGCGTGAAGATGGCCTTCGCCTTCGCCGAGCTATTGAACCAGGAAGCCAGGGCGTTGCAGGCCGACGGCGTTGACATGATCCAGTTCGATGAGCCCGCGTTCAATGTCTACATGGATGAGGTCCGCGACTGGGGCATCAAGGCGCTGGAGCGCGCCGCCGAGGGCCTGACCTGCGCCACGGCGGTTCACATCTGCTACGGCTACGGCATCAAGGCCAACACCGACTGGAAGCAGACGCTCGGCGGCGAGTGGCGGCAATATGAAGAGACTTTCCCGGTGATCGACAAGAGCACGATCCAGCAGGTCGCGATCGAATGTCGCAACTCGAAGGTGCCGATCGAGCTGCTCGCGGCGCTGCCCGGCAAGATCGTGCAGGCCGGCGTGATCGACGTCGCCAGCGACGAGGTCGAGACCGCCGAGGATGTCGTCAAGGTGATCGAGGCGGTCGCGAAATTCGTGCCGAAGGGCAACATCATCGCGACCACCAATTGCGGCATGGCCCCGATGCGGCGGGACATCGCCGAAGCCAAGCTGATTGCGCTCGGTGCGGGTGCAAAGCTGGCGCGACAACGGTTGGCGTAAGGGCAGCAGCGGCGGCTCAGCCCAAAGCAGTCGCCGCGCTCGGATGCAACACCGGCCAATAGCCGGCCTGAAACGCGCGGACAGTCGACGGCGGCGTCAGCAGCATCGCGGGACCGGTCACATCAGCCCGGTCGTAACCGGCGAACGACCAGCGCAACGTCTTGCCATTGGCGACAAGATAGCTTTCCCCGTTCGCCTGCACCATCGTGCCGTCGGGCAGTTCGTGCAGCTTGAGCGGCAACGGATGCAGCCGCTTCCTGCCGCGAGCGAGCCGCTCGGCATGCAGCATCGCATCCATCGCCTTGGCACTGAGATCGTTGACGCCGTTGCCGCTCTCCCAGGCCGTGCGAAACCGCTTGGCGTCATCGCGGCGGCAGTAGAAGCACGGCCGGTGCCCGGCTGCGAAGGCGGTCGCTTCATCAAGGAAGAACAGTTCGGTCCAGCTCTGCCGGCTCATCACCTTGCGCCGCCGTCCCCTGAACTCGCAGACACAGGTGAGCCACGCCGGCGACGACCAGCGCTTGTTCAAGAGCGTCCGCGTCGCCGGATCGTGGATGATGCCGCGATTGCCGGTGAAGGTGCCGCGATGTTCTGACGCGACGATGTCTCCGGTCGGGGTGACGCGGTTTTGCAGGGGCATGGCGAACCTTTAGCCACAACCGTCATTGCGAGGAGCGTCAGCGACGAAGCAATCCATGCATCCACGGGTGCGGCGCGATAGATTGCTTCGCTTCGCTCGCAATGACGGTCAAGTTACGCCGCCCCGTCGCGGATCGGCGGCTGGAACGACAGCGCGGTATCCCAGGGAAAGAAGATCCAGGTGTCCTGCGACACCTCGGTGATGTAGGTGTCGACCAGCGGCCGTCCCTTCGGCTTGGCGTAGACGGTTGCGAAATGCGCGTCGGGCAGCAGCTCGCGCACCAGCTTGCCGGTCTTGCCGGTATCGACGAGGTCGTCGACGATCAGAAGCCCCTTGCCGGTGCCGCCGCCGAGCTTGGCGGTTTGCTCCGAAATGCCCTTGAGCACTTTCAGATCGCCCTGCTTGTCATGGTCGTAGCTCGCGACGCAGACCGTATCGATGATCCGCAGCCCGAGTTCGCGCGCCACGATCGCGGCCGGCACCAGTCCGCCGCGGGTGATGGCGATCACCGCATGGAACGGGCCGACCTCGTTGAGCCGCCAGGTCAGCGCCCGGCAATCCCGGTGGAATTGATCCCACGAGACCGGGAACGGCCTGCCGGCCCGCTCCTGCGCACTCGGTTCAGAACTTCTCTCGACCATATCGTCTCAACCCGCTGCCGGCTTTTTCTGCGCGGCCTGCACCTGCTTCAGCATGTCCTTCACCGCGGCCATCGCAGCCGCGAGCTTCTCCGAATCGCGCGAGCGCACCACCAGATTGGTGTTCGGCTTCTGGTTCTCATCCTGGAACGGATAGCTGCCGATGATGGTGTCGGGATGGGCCTCCGCGATCGCCCGCAGCGGACCACCGATATCGCCTTCCCGCGCGTCAGCGCGGACAGAATCCGACAGCATCCGCTGGCCGGATTTCAAGGTCGGCGCCACGATGTCCATCATCGCCTGCATGATGGTGGGGATACCGGCCATCACGATGACATTGCCGAGCTTGAAGCCCGGCGCCAAGATGGTCGCGCTCTGGATCAGCTCGGCGCCGTCGGGCACCCGGGCCATCCGGAGCCGCGCCTCGTTGAGGTCCTGCTCGCTCCAGCGCTCCCTGAACCGCGCCACCACGTCAGGATGATGGTGGATCTCGACCCCGAATGCCTTCGCGACGCTGTCGGCGGTGATGTCGTCATGGGTCGGCCCGATGCCGCCGGTGGTGAACACGTAGTTGTATCTATGCCGCAGCGCATCAAGGGCGGCGATGATGTCGGCCTCGTCGTCGGCGACGACGCGGACCTCATTGAGGTCGATGCCGATATTGGTCAGGTATTCGGCGATGAAGCCGATGTTCTTGTCCTTGGTCCGGCCGGACAGGATCTCGTCGCCGATCACCAATATCCCCGCCGTGACAATCTCGCTCATGGTCTCATTCCCTAACTTGATCCCCTGACATTGCCGACCCAATGCCTTGATGTCACGAGGTTTTGCCGCCGAATTAAGCAGACCTCAGCCGGTTTTTCGGGCAGGCCTTCCGTCTCACCCTTAGCAAATGCCATAAGCCAATGCATATCGCGCTGGCCCGCCCCTTGCTACCATCCCATCAAGTCATGCACTGTGTCACATGGCTTGGGAGGGCAGTCAGGATATATGGCAGTCGCGTTCGATGAGATGAACGGCCTTGGCGAGGACCTTCGCCCGGCCTACCAGGAGCTTTCCCGCTGGCTCAAAGAGACGCCGCCGGATGCGCTCGAATATCGACGCCAGGAAGCGGAGCTCTTGTTCCGCCGGATCGGCATCACCTTCGCGGTCTATGGCGATACCGAAGCCCAGGAGCGGCTGATCCCGTTCGACGTCATTCCGCGCATCATGTCGGCGAACGAATGGACGCTGCTGGAGAAAGGCCTCAAGCAGCGCGTGCTCGCGCTCAACATGTTCCTCAAGGACATCTATCACGGCCGCGACATTCTGCGCGCCAACGTCATCCCCGAGGATTTGATCTTCCAGAACCCGGTGTTCCGTCCGGAGATGAACGGCCAGGACGTGCCGCACGACATCTACGTGCACATCGCCGGCATCGACATCATCCGCACCGATCCCGACAACTTCATCGTGCTGGAGGACAATGCACGGACGCCGTCCGGCGTCTCCTACATGCTGGAAAACCGCGAGATCATGATGCGGCTGTTTCCGGACCTGTTCGCGCGGCACCGCGTCGCGCCGGTCGAGCGCTATCCTGACGAGCTGTTGTCGGCGCTGCGCTCGGTGGCGCCGCACAGCGCCTCCGCCGAGCCGACGGTGGCGCTGATGACGCCCGGCGTCTACAACTCCGCCTATTACGAGCACTCGTTCCTGGCCGACAAGCTCGGCATCGAGCTGGTCGAGGGGCGCGACCTCATCGTCAAGAACGACGAGGTGTTCATGCGCACCACCGAGGGGCTGAAGCGGGTCGACGTGATCTACCGTCGCGTCGACGACGATTTCCTCGACCCTCTCACCTTCCGCCCGGATTCCGCGCTCGGCGTTCCCGGGCTGATGTCGGCCTATGCGGCCGGCAACATCACGCTTGCCAACGCGGTCGGCACCGGCATCGCCGACGACAAGGCGATCTATTCCTACATGCCCGACATCGTGAAGTTCTACCTCAGCGAGGAGCCGATCCTGAAGAACGTGCAGACCTGGCGCTGCCGCGAAGCGCAGGATCTGTCCTACGTGCTCGACAACCTCGCCGACCTCGTCGTCAAGGAGGTGCACGGCTCGGGCGGCTACGGCATGCTGATCGGCCCGGCCGCCACCAAGGCCACCATCGAGGCGTTCCGCGACAAGCTCAAGCGCGAGCCCGAAGGCTTCATTGCCCAGCCGACGCTGGCGCTGTCGACCTGCCCGACCTGCACCGACAAGGGTCTGGCGCCGCGCCATGTCGACCTTCGCCCGTTCGTGCTGACCGGCAGCAGCCAGACCACCATCGTGCCCGGCGGGCTGACCCGCGTCGCGCTGAAGGAAGGCTCGCTCGTGGTCAATTCGAGCCAGGGCGGCGGCACCAAGGACACCTGGATTCTAAGCGAGTAGTTGAAGCATGCTGTCGCGCACCGCCGAAAATCTGTTCTGGCTCGCCCGTTACGTCGAACGTGCCGAATATCTGGCGCGCACGATCGACGCCACGCTGCGCGTCACCGCGCTGCCCGCGGCCTATATCGGCAAGACCAATGAGTGGGATTCCGCGCTGCTCACCGCCGGCGTCGGCGCGAGCTTCTACGATCACTACCCGGAAGCCAACCAGCAGAACGTCGTCGAATATCTCTCCTTCTCGTCGGAGAACCCCTCCTCGATCAAGAACTGCATCGAGGCAGCCCGGCTCAATTCACGCTCGGTGCGCACCGCGCTGACCTCGGAAATGTGGGACACGATCAATTCGGCCTGGATTGAGTTGCAGGCGGTGTGGGGCAAGGGCGGGACCGGCAGCCGCGAGGAATTGGCCAAATTCCTGCGCTTCGTGCAGGAGACCTCGCTGCGCTTCGACGGCTCAGCCTACCGCACCATGCTGCGCAACGACGCCTATTGGTTCTCGCGGCTCGGGGTGCATCTCGAGCGCGCCGACAACACCGCGCGCATTCTCGACGTGAAGTATCACATGCTGCTGCCCGAAGAGGAGCATGTCGGCGGCCCGCTGGATTACTACCAGTGGACCTCGATCCTGCGCTCGGTGTCGGCAACGACCGCCTATCACTGGGTCTACCGGGAAACCCTGAAGCCCTGGCTGATCGCCGACCTGCTGATCCTCAACGACACGCTGCCGCGGTCGCTCGCCAGCTGCTACAGCAACCTCGTGCGCAATCTGGACCAGATCGGCGTCGCCTATGGCCGCCAGGGCGCCGCCCAGCGCCACGCCCGCGGCATCAGGAACCGGCTCGAGCACAGCCATATGGACGACATCTTCCAGCACGGCGTGCACGAGTTCATCCAGGAATTCATCGCGGACAACTCACGGCTCGGTGAGATCGTCACCAAGCAGTACCTGATTTGACCGGTTTTGACGCAAAATCCCGTCATGACCGGGCTTGACCCGGCCATCCACGTCTTGCTTTGAAGGACGATAAGGGCGAAAGACGAACGCTAGGAGCATCTGGCGAGGACGCGCTTCGCGCTTTTGCTCTGATATAACGATCCCGACTGTGTTGGTCGACCATGCGCCTGCGGATAGCCCACACCACCACCTATCGCTACGAGCCGGCGGCCTCGGGCGTGATCCAGATCCTGCGGATGACGCCGGGCAGCCATGACGGCCAGTACGTCGCGGATTGGCAGATCGACGTCTCGACCGATTCCCGGCTCGACACCCATGAGGACGCTTTCGGCAACGTCACCCACGTGCTGACCCACGGCGCGATCAGCGACCTCACCATCCATTGCGAAGGCCTGGTCGAGACTCAGGACACCGGCGGCGTGCTGCGCGGTAGCGACGAGCGGTTTCCGCCGAGCCTGTTCCTGCGGCCCACACCGCTGACCGACCTCAACCCGGCCATGACCGCCTCCGTGCGCGAGCTGCGGGCGGCGGCCGGCGCGGACGTGCTCGGCTTCTTGCACGCGCAGATGGCGCAGATTTACGAGCACATGACGTTTGACGAGGATCCAACCAACAGCGCCACCTCGGCCTCCGAGGCGTTCGCGCTGAAGCGCGGCGTCTGCCAGGATTACGCGCATATCCTGATCGCGTGCGCGCGCGCCGGCGGCGTGCCGGCGCGGTTCGTCTCCGGCCACTTCCTGCGCTCCGACGGCATGGTCAACCAGCAGGCCGGTCATGCCTGGGCCGAGGCGTTCGTGCCCAATCTCGGCTGGGTCGGCTTCGACGCCGCCAACGGCATTTGCACCACCGACGCTCATGCCCGCGTCGCGATCGGCCTCGACTATCTCGGCGCCGCCCCGGTCCGCGGCACCCGCTATGGCGGCGGCAGCGAGACGCTGTCGGTCGCGGTCAAGGTCGATCAGGCCGGGCGCCCCGGACAATGGCAGAGCCAGACGCAGTCGTAGCTGCTAGTCCGATTAGCGAGACACACCATGGCCACCGTAAAACTGCTGTCCGACGATGAACTCTCGCCGGAGGCGCGCGCCGTCTTCGATGACATCCGCACGACGCGAAAGTCGGACTTCGTCAACAATTTCTGGCGCGCGCTGGCGCATGATCCGAAGACCTTGCGGCGAACCTGGGAGAGCATCAAGGAGGTGATGGCGCCGGGAGCGCTGGATCCGAAGGTCAAGGAAATGCTCTACGTTGCGGTCTCGGTGGCCCATGGCTGCAGCTACTGCATTCATTCGCACACCGCGAGCGCCCGCGCCAAGGGCATGACCGAGGCCGAATATCTGGAAATGCTGGCGATCGTCGGCATGGCCGCCGAGACCAACCGGCTGGTCACGGCGCTCGGCGTGCCGGTGGACGAGGCGTTCCTCGTCGATGCACCGGATGCGTAGGCTGGACGCTTTGCTTTGCCTGCCCTCATCCTGTCATTCCGGGGCGCCACTGCGTTTGCGATCACAACGCGGGGAGCCCTCTTTCTCCAGCAAATGACATGGCGTAATCTGCACCGAGCTGCCCTTTGAGACGGGACGGGCCGACGTCGCCGTTTGACGGAACAGGCAGCGGTCAGGCCGTCGGCAGGCATCGCAGTCTGAAAGCAGCGCCTGCCTTATGGGGCGCTCCCTCAATTTCAACATGAAGCACGTTGGCCTGCCGCGCGCGCGGCAGACAAGGGCAGTGCGTAACCCTTGGAGGACGACATGGCGACATTCATAGTGAGGATCGACTGGACCGACCAGGGAATTCGTAATGTCAAGGAAGCTCCCAAGCGCAGCCGAGCGGCGAAAGAACTCGCCAAGACGCTCGGTGTCGAAATCAAGGAGGTCTATCTCACCTCCGGCGAGCATGACATCCTTCTCCTCGCCGAAGCGCCTCTCGGCGACAACATCACGAAACTCGCGCTCGCGCTCAGTTCTCAGGGAAACATACGGACCTGCACCTCACGGGCCTGGCCCGAGGCCGAGTGGACCAAGCTGATATCCGAGCTTCCGTAGCGGCTTCGGATGTCCCGATGCATCCCTGCGCGGCCTTGACCGACGGGTGCCGTCGCGATCGTGACACCCGACGGTCGGCGCGGGTACTCCGCGCGCGCAGGAATAACGACTGAGCTACGAAGCGCACGAGGACGACGGCGGACGTCGTCGCCAAGCGGGCCAACTTGATTCATTTATCCAGCCAGACATCCTCAAACCGCAGATTGTTGTACTGGCTGTTGTCGTGCGGATGAAAATTCCTCACGTAAGGCTGCCAGCAATTGCCGGCCGATGAGTGCAGAATGACCGGCCGCGCCGCGTCTTCGACCAGCACGCGCTCGATGTCGAACACGATGCTCCGCCGCTTGTCCTTGTCGACCTCGCGCGATTGCGCGGCGAGCAACTTGTCGACCTCGGCATTGCAATACTGGGTGTAGTTGCGCTCCGAGTTGCAGGAATAATTCTCGACGACGTTGCCATCGGGATCGTCGACGCTGACGCCAGTGACATTGAGACCGATCGTGTAATCCTTGCGCTGCAGCCGCGAGTACCAGCGCGGCGTATCAAGGATATCGAGCTCGGCGACGATGTAGATGTTCTTGAGCTGGTCGGCGAGGATCACCGCCGGGTCGCGATAGGTCGGCAAATTGCGGGTCTGGATCTTGATCGACAACGGCTTGGCGTCGCTGTAGCCGAGCTTCTGCATGATCGCCTGCGCGTCCGCGAGGTTCTTCTCGGTGTCGGGACCGTAGCCCATCAGCGTCGACAGCACGTCTGCCGGCATGCCCCACTCGCCTTCGGGCTTGGCCTGCATCGCGCCGCCGAGCCGACCGGTGCCCTCGAACAGAATGCTGTTGAACGCCTTGCGGTCGAGCGCCAGCGACATCGCCTTGCGGATCTCGGAATTGTCGAACGGCGGATTGACGCGGTTGACCAAGAGATTGATCTGCAGATTGGTCGAGGTCATCTCGCAGATTGCGTTCGGTGCCCGCGCCTTGACGTCCTTCATCAGGGGAATGCTGACGTCGGACGGAAAGGTGATGTCATAGTCCCCGGTCGCGAACGCCAGCATCCGCGTGGCCCGGCTGTCGATCGAGCGCACCGTAATCTCGTCGAGATACGGCCGGTCCTTCTTGAAGTAATCGGGGTTGCGGACGAGACGGATTGAATCTCCGCGCCGGAATTCGACGAACTTGAACGGCCCGGTGCCGACCGGCTTGGTGCGCATCACCTGCTGCGGCACATGGCAGGGATAGACCACCGAGAAAGCACTGGCGAGCAGCGCCAGCAGGCCGGGTTGTGGCTCGGTCAGCTCGAAAGTCGCTTCATCGTCGCCATTGACGCTGATGTCCTTGAGCTTCGTGTACCAGACCTTGCGCGGATTGCGCTTGAAGTCCTGGGTCTCGCTCTTGCCGATCAGCATCCGCCAAGTGCATTGCACGTCCTTGGCGGTGAAAGGCTGGCCGTCGTGCCACTTCACGCCGTGATGCAGTTTGAAAGTCAGCCTTGTGTTGGTCGAATCCCACGACCAGCTGTCGGCGAGATCCGGGATCACGGTGTCGATCGATTCGTGCACCTTGGCGGGATCGAACACCACGAGGTTGTTGAAGACCGCCGCGAACGGCATCACCGAGGCGATGGTCGACTCTTCAAGCAGCGAGGTCGAGGGCGGATTGTCGTTGTGATAGAGCCGCAGCGTGCCGCCCTTCTTCTGCGCCGATGCTGGGCTCGCAGCCATTGTCACGATGCCGAAGGCCACGATGCATGCGGCCAGTTTGAACGACATTCTCGTCTCCCGGAATTTCTTGTTGTTGTCGGTTGCAGGCAGTCGAGCACAACGCCAGGAGCCTCGCAATGACAGGGGATGCCGATCATTGCCGGCTGCGCGCGGCGCAGAACGAGGTTGGCGCCCGGGCATCTCCGAACGGCCTGCGGGCGGAACAGTCCCATACGGCCATTCGCCGCGGCAGGCCACCCGCCCCTTTTTGACCGGTCGCCGCATGTCCCGCGGCAGGGAATTGGGGTTGGATGACACCCTGAAATTGGCTACTAGTTCTGCGCCGAGAATTTCGGACCGTTTGGGGACTGGAAATGACCTATTGTTGCGGAATTCTGGTGCGAGACGGCCTCGTCATGATCGCCGACACCCGCACCAATGCCGGCCTCGACAATGTCTCGACCTTCCGCAAGCTGCACATCTTCTCAAAACCCGGCGAGCGCATCATGGCGATCGCCAGCGCCGGCAATCTGGCGATCAGCCAGTCGGTGCTGTCGACCCTGACCGAGGGCATGGAAGATCCGCACACCGGCGAGCTCGAGACGCTGATGAACGCGCCGACCATGTTCCAGGCTGCGCAGCGGATCGGCCGCGCCATCCGCTCGGTGCACGCCACCGAGGGCGACGCGCTGCGCTCCGAGGACATCTCGTTCGACGTGTCGTTCCTGTTCGGCGGCCAGATCAAGGGCTCGCGGATGCGCCTGTTCATGGTCTACACCGCCGGCAACTTCATCGAATGCACCACCGACACGCCCTATTTGCAGATCGGCGAGCACAAATACGGCAAGCCGGTGCTCGACCGCGCCATGCATTACGATGTCGAGCTCTACGAGGCGCTCAAAACGGGCCTGATCTCGATGGATTCGACGATGCGCTCCAACCTCGGCGTCGGCCTGCCGATCGACGTGTTGGTGGTGCGCACGGACGCCTGCGATGCCGACCTCAACCACCGCATCGAGGCCGGCGAGCCCTATTTCCACGATCTGCGCTCGCGCTGGTCGGCGGCGCTGCGCGCGGCGCACCAGAACATTCCACGCCCACCCTACAAGAACGAAACCGAAGCAAAAACCAAGTAAGAGGAAACTCGGATGACTGAGGCAACCAGCAAGATCGCACTCGTCACCGGCGCCGGCACCGGCGTTGGACGCGCGGCATCGCTCGCCTTGATGAACGCAGGCTATACCGTGGTGCTCGTCGGGCGCCGCATCGAGATGCTGGAAGAGACCAGCAAGCTCGGCCCTGCCGGCAAGAGCCTGTGCGTGTCGGCCGACATGGCCAACCCGGCCGCGATCACGGCGCTGTTCGACAAGGTGAAGGCGACCTATGGCCGGCTCGACGTGCTGTTCAACAACGCCGGCATGGGCGCGCCGCCGGTGAATTTCGAGGATCTGACGCTCGAGCAGTGGCAGGCGGTGGTCAACACCAACCTCACCGCGCCGTTCCTGTGCACCCAGCACGCCTTCCGCATCATGAAGGACCAGAAGCCGCGCGGCGGCCGCATCATCAACAACGGCTCGATCTCGGCGCATGCGCCACGGCCGTTCTCGGCGGCCTACACCTCGACCAAGCACGCCATCACCGGGCTCACCAAGGCTTCCAATCTCGACGGCCGGATGTATGACATCGCGGTCGGCCAGGTCGACATAGGCAATGCCGCGACCCCGATGACCGACCGCATGGTCAACGGCCCCGGCGTGCTGCAGCCGGACGGCACCACCAAGCACGAGCCGCGCATGGACGCCAAGGCGGTCGGCGATGCCGTCGCCTACATGGCCGGCCTGCCGCTCGACGCCAACGTGCTGTTCATGACGGTCATGGCGACCAAGATGCCGTTCGTGGGCCGGGGCTGATCTTCTCCTTCTCCCCGCTTGCGGCAGGACTATCACGTCGTCATGGCCGGACTTGTCCCGGCCATGCCGTCGCGGGGGCGCGCTGCCAAAATATCGAGAACAACCCCATGCAAAGTAGCCGTCGGCTGCCGACCTTCGACACGGCAACTTGACACGTCGGGCAAATCAGCGGCACTCTTCCATTATTCCGAAATCGTGCAGGGAGTCTCCACGAGGACGGTGAGGGACGGCTCTCGGAGAGTCCCCCTCACTCGAATCGCATTTCGCTTCGCTGCATGCGATTCAACCTCTCCCGCAAGCGGGGCGAGGTAAGAAGGCCCCTACTCCAGCTTCTCCACGTCCCGCAGCGTCGGGAACAGCTTCATCCAGAGCAGCGCGACTGCAACGGTGGCGACGCCGCCGAGCACGGCGGACGGCACGGCGCCGAGCAGCGCCGCGGTGACGCCGCTCTCGAACTGGCCGAGCTGGTTCGACGCATTGATGAACAGGAAATTGACCGCGCCAACCCGGCCGCGCATCTCGTCGGGGGTCGCAAGCTGCACCAGCGAGAAGCGGATCACGACGCTGATCGTGTCGGCGGCGCCGAGCACTGCGAGCGACAGCGCTGACAACCACATCCAGTGCGACAACGCGAACACCACCGTCGCCACGCCGAACACGATCACCGCCTGGAACATGCGCATGCCGACGCGGCGGTTGATGGTGTGCCGTGCTAGCACAATCGTCATCAATAGCGCACCGACCGCGGGCGCGGCGCGCAGGATGCCGAGGCCGAGCGGGCCGGTCTGCAGGATGTCGCGTGCGTAGATCGGCAGCAGCGCAGTGACGCCGCCGAACAGCACCGCGAACAGGTCGAGCGAGATGGTGCCGAGGATCGCCGGATTGCTGCGCACGAAGGTGACGCCGGCAAACAGATCATCCGACACCTGCCCGTTCTTCGGCGCCGCCTGCTGCAGCCGGCCGATGCCGCCGGTCAAGAGCGCGCCGAACAGCCAGAACACCATCATCACCGCATAGGGCGCACTCGGCATCAGCGCATAGGCGAAGCCGCCGAGCGCGGGTCCGGTGATGGTCGCGACCTGGGCCGCGCCGCTCGAGATCGCGGTCGCCCGCTGCAGCGAGCCCTGCGGCGCGATCAGCGGCAGCAACGCGGCGGTCGCCGGGCTCTCGAACGCGCCGGCAATGCCGAGCACGAAGGTCGCAGCGAAGATCTGGATCTCGGAGATGGTGCCGGCGAACGTGCTTCCGGCGAGAAACAGTGCGGTCAGCGCTTCCGCGATCTGGCAGGCCTGCACCACGCGCTTGCGCTCGAAGCGGTCGGCGGCGTGGCCCGCGACGAACACCAGCAGTGCCGTCGGCAGGAACTGCACCAGTCCGACCATGCCGAGGTCGAACGCGCTGCCGGTCAGCTCATAGATCTGCCAGCCGATCGCGACCGCGCCGATCTGGCTGGAGAAGCGCGACAGGCTGCGCGACGACAAAAAGAACAGGAACGGTCTGTGGCCGAGCAGATCGCGGGCGCCGGCCGGCGTGGCGGTGAGCATGGATGATTGCGTGGCTGAGCCCCTGCAACTTGTCAATGGAGACGAGGTAAGAGCTATTCCGTTCCGATAAGATCGGAACGAGCTCTAGATTCTTGTTTTGACGCGTTTTCTTCATGCGAACCGGTGTCCACTTCGCTTGAAAACGCTCTTAGAGCGCCGAGCGCGAGGGGCCGTAGCGGGGTCAGATCCTCTCCGCTGGCGGCCCTTCACGTCTGGTGAAGCCGAGTTCGCGAGGCGGCCCCCCTGTCAATAGAACGCGCGCGGGAAAGTACCCAAGATCATATAAATGCGAGCGGCGGCCGCACGTGTGGCTGATGTCTCTTCTAGCCGGAGGAATAGAGCGCGTCCCGGGTTAGTAGGTCATGTTTACCACAGCGGAAACGTGAACATCACCCGCGACGCTCCGCTCACAGCCGAGGGCGCGGCGCAGGCGCGGGGATAGGTGGGCCGGCGCGTCGCGGACCGCTAAAACGCCAACCGCTGTAGCACGGAAGCCACGAAAAGGATGCCACCTTCGTTCGGCTGTCCCTGAGCGGCGCCGTTGACGGGCGCCAAGGAATTGATGTTTTTGTCCGCGTCGGAGACAGCCAGTGTGCCGGTGAGAACCTCAGCGCGGTCGCCAGGCTTGAGCGCCACACCGGCGAGGCAGCCGAGAATATCGTCGAGGGAAACCTCGTTCGAGAACTTCATGGTTCCGACCTGGATGCAGTTGACTGGCGTACCCAAGGTATTCGCAAACTTCACAGGTTTAGAAGTGAGAAAGTTTTCGCTGTTGCCGTCGGGATCGGTCAGCTCTAGCCTGAAGCTAAATATGCTATCCGCATTCGTCTGTAGTTTGAGGCTGAACTTCCAGACGCGGTCCGTCGGTTTGGGCGCGGGCGGCGGAGGCGTCGGACGGGGAGGCGTCGGAGGCGGAGGCGTCGGAGGCGGAGGCGTCGGAGGGGGAGGCGTCGGACCGGGAGGCGTCGGACCGGGATTCGGGCCTTTTCCGGCCATTGCCTTGTCGAGTGCAGCGACGGTCTGGATGCCGACGACACGGTCCGGAACTGTCTGGCCAGGGCCGAGGATCGGCTTGGGACGATGAGCGCTCTTGAAAGCGAACACCGCCTTCGCCGTCGACTCTCCGTAAACGCCGGCCGCATCGGAGATGGTGAAACCCAGCGACCGCAGCGCGGTCTGGATTCGCCCGACCGCGTCCTCCGTGCCGGGAAAATTCGGCGTCTTGTCCTTAAAGATATTAAACTGATGATTGACGGCGCAGTCGGCTAGACGCTTTTTGCCCGGACCTTCCTTTGTGAACAGTTCCGACGAGAGCGGCATGATGCTGTCCTCCGGCGTCGCGAGCGGATGCAAGGTCGCCGATCGTCGCCTGTAACACACCTCTGGCTTCCTGTCCTTGCGGTATGGTTGCGCACGGCGCCGCCATCGAGTTCGGCTGGCAGGGAAACGACGAAATGGAGCCCGCCGAAGGTGACGGTTGGGCCGAACTAAAGGATGACGGCTCACTCGAACGGGAGATCTGCCTCCTCAACGGCGACGACATCGCACTCATCGCACGTCGAGCAAAGACTTCTTCACCAGCCTGCCAAGCGCGCAACAGCATTGCGCTGCGCGAGGCCCCTGCCATAATCCCGCGCGGGTTCCTGGGGGCATGATGCTGCAGTTGCAATCGGCGTTCGGCGTGGTGGCGTTGCTGGCGGTCGCCTGGGCGTTGAGCGAGAATCGGAGCGTCGTGTCGCTGCGGCAGGCAGCGATCGGGCTCGTCGTCACGGTCGCAACCGCGCTGGTGCTGATCAAGGTGCCGCTGGTGACGCAGGCCTTCGGCGCGATCAACGATGCCGTCGGCATCATCGCGGCGGCGACGCGCGCCGGCACCGCCTTCGTGTTCGGCTATGTCGGCGGCGGCCCGGCGCCGTTCGATCCCAAGGCACCGGGTTCGGATTTCATCCTCGCGTTCCAGGCGCTGCCGATCGTGCTCGTCATGAGCGTGTTGACGACGCTGCTGTTCTATTGGCGCGTGCTGCCGCCGGTGGTGCGCGGCATGGCCTGGCTGCTCGAGCGTACGCTCGGCGTCGGCGGCGCGGTCGGGCTCTCGACCGCCGCCAATATCTTCCTCGGCATGGTGGAAGCGCCGCTCTTCATCCGCCCCTATCTGGCGCAGCTCAGCCGCAGCGAATTGTTTCTGGTGATGACCGGCGGCATGGCCGGGATCGCCGGCACGGTGCTGGTGCTGTATGCGACGCTGCTCGCACCGCTGATCCCTGACGCCGCCGCGCATTTCGTCATCGCTTCGGTGCTGGGCGCGCCGGCCGCAATTTTAGTCAGCCTGATCATGGTGCCGGAAACGTCTGACAGACACACCGGCGGATCGCTCGATGATCCCGATGTTCAGGTGTCGTCGACGATGGACGCCATCGTGAAGGGCACCGCCGCCGGCCTCGAGCTCCTGATGAACATCATCGCGATGCTGCTGGTGCTGATCGCGCTGGTCTATCTCGCGAACGCGATCATCGGCCTGCTGCCCGAGATCGGCGGCGCGAAGATTTCGCTGCAACGCTTGCTCGGTTACGTCATGGCGCCGGTGTGCTGGCTGATGGGCCTGCCGTGGCCGCAGGCGATCACGGCAGGAAGCCTGATGGGCACCAAGACCGTGCTGAACGAACTGATCGCCTATGTCGACCTGTCGAAGCTCGGTCCCGACGCGCTCGACCCGCGCTCGCGGCTGATCATGCTCTACGCGATGTGCGGTTTTGCGAACTTCGCGAGCCTCGGCATCATGATCGGCGGCCTCGGCATCATGGCACCCGAGCGGCGCGACGAGATCAATGCGCTCGGGCTGAAGTCGATCGTATCGGGCACGCTGACGACATGCCTGATGGGGGCGATCGTCGGGATGATGACACAGCCGTAGTCCGGATGGAGCGAAGCGAAATCCGGGGCCATGCTGATCGTGTGCGCGATTTCCGGATTTCGCTTCGCTCCATCCGGGCTACGAAACCGATGGCCGCCACTTACAAAATCGTCATGCCCGGGCACAGCCGTCCGAAGGACGGCGTCGCTTCCGCTCGCCTATGACCCGGGCATCCATCAACCTGGAAAGAGTCTTGCGAAGCAGGATGGATGGCCGGGTCAAGCCCGGCCATGACAGTGCGAGGCTTACGCCTTCAACTCCACCGTCTTGAACTCGGCCGGCAGGATCACCTCCAGCAGTTCGACGTCGTCGGAGTAGTCCAAAATCATGTGCCGGATGCGCGGCGGCTGGGTCCAGGCGCTACCCTGCTGCATCAGCGTCTCGCCCTCGCCTTCCATGTAGGTCTTCACCCAGCCCTTCAGCACATAGACCATCTGGAAGTCGACGTCGTGGAAGTGCAGCTTCGACACTTCATCGGGATTGCACGGCCCCTGCAGCCGGATGACGTGCGCCTGAGCGAGGCCATGCGAGGCCGCGGCGATGCCGAGGTCGCGGTATTTGGCGTAGGTGCGCAGCCCGTCGGCCTTGAAATCCTCTTCGCGGTGATGGCTGATGGCGACGCGCTGCTTCGGCCGTGCCTTGCTCGCCGCCTTTGTTGCAGTCTTTGTCGCGGTCTTGGGCGCGTTCTTCTTCGCCGCCGGCACGCGGCCCTTGGACTTGATGGTCTTGCGCGCGGACGACTTGGCGCCGGCTCCTAGCCCCGTCCATTTCTTCTTTACCGCGGTCTTGGCTGCGGATCGTGATGCCGTCTTCTTGGCCATTGTTCGCCTCCCGTCTTTTTTCTGACGGTGAGAGGCTAACACAAGTCGCGCAGCGCTGGTGAGCAAAGGCGCAAGCTGCGCCCTGCCCGCAAGGTCCAAGTCCAAGGCCTATGTCAATGCAGCCGGAACACGCCGTCGACGGCGCGCAGTTCAGCCGGCTTGACCAGCTTGGAATGCGCCACCGTCACCGAAAACAGCGGGCCCTCGAGCTTCTCCTGCCAGAAGGCGAGGAAATCCTGCAGCACCGGAAATTTCGGAAACAGATCGTAGTTCTGCCAGACATAGGTTTGCAGCAACGAGCGATGATCCGGCATCCGATAGAGGATTTGCGCCGTCGTCAGCCCGTACCCCAGCAACTGCTTCCGGAAATCGTCGGAAGCAACCCCACCAACTCGCGAGACCATGCCAACCTCCTGTGACGGAGCGCATTCACCTGGCGGCCGGACCCAGCCGGACCACCGGCAATGGATGCGCTCACATGAGAGAAATGTGACGCACGCGACTAACCAATCTCAAGCCCAAATGTTTAATAGGTTGTTGAAATTTCTTGCGTTGGCAGCAGCTTACCGCATCTGCTAATAGCCTCGGCGACCCCGCGGGCCGGCATTAAGGATGCCGAAATGATCGTGGCAGCCGTCATTCGCGAGTGCCAATTTTTCTGCTAGAGGCACTTGCCCGCCGCCCAGGCTTGGCCTATCTCCTGCGCAGCTGGCTTGGCACTCGCCGGGCTGGACTGCTAACACTCCAAAAATCTACAGCATCCACAAAAGTTTAGGAGGACTGCATGAAATTCCGTCCGCTTCACGACCGCGTCGTGGTCAAGCGTATCGACGCCGAAGAGAAGACTGCTGGCGGCATCATCATTCCGGACAGTGCCAAGGAAAAGCCCTCCCAGGGCGAAATCATCGCCGTTGGCCCGGGTGGCCGCGACGAGGCTGGCAAGCTGATCCCGATCGACATCAAGGTCGGCGACCGCGTCCTGTTCGGCAAGTGGTCCGGCACCGAGGTCAAGATCGACGGTGAAGACCTGCTGATCATGAAGGAAAGCGACATCATGGGCGTCCTCGACGTCCCCGCTTCCAAGAAGAAGGCGGCCTAAGCGCCTCCTCTCTCCCCAAGATTCCTCCAGGGTAAAACCATTCCAAGGAAAAATTCAGATGGCAGCTAAAGAAGTCAAATTCGGCGTCGATGCGCGTGACAAGATGCTGCGCGGCGTCGACATCCTCGCCAACGCCGTCAAGGTGACGCTCGGCCCCAAGGGCCGCAACGTCGTGCTCGAGAAGTCGTTCGGCGCTCCCCGCATCACCAAGGACGGCGTCACCGTCGCCAAGGAGATCGAGCTCGAGGACAAGTTCGAGAACATGGGCGCCCAGATGGTGCGCGAAGTCGCCTCCAAGTCCGCTGACGCGGCCGGCGACGGCACCACCACCGCAACCGTGCTCGCGGCTGCGATCGTTCGTGAAGGCGCCAAGTCGGTTGCCGCCGGCATGAACCCGATGGACCTGAAGCGCGGCATCGACCTGGCTGTGGAAGCCGTTGTCGCCGACCTCGTCAAGAACTCCAAGAAGGTCACCTCCAACGAGGAGATCGCTCAGGTCGGCACCATCTCGGCCAACGGCGATGCCGAGATCGGCAAGTTCCTCTCCGACGCCATGAAGAAGGTCGGCAACGAGGGCGTGATCACGGTCGAGGAAGCCAAGTCGCTCGAGACCGAGCTCGACGTCGTCGAGGGCATGCAGTTCGACCGCGGTTACATCTCGCCCTACTTCGTCACCAACGCAGACAAGATGCGCGTTGAGATGGACGATGCCTACATCCTCATCAACGAGAAGAAGCTCTCCTCGCTGAACGAGCTGCTGCCGCTGCTCGAGGCCGTGGTGCAGACCGGCAAGCCGCTGATCATCGTCGCTGAAGACGTCGAAGGCGAAGCGCTCGCCACGCTCGTCGTCAACCGCCTGCGCGGCGGCCTGAAGGTCGCGGCCGTCAAGGCTCCGGGCTTCGGCGATCGCCGCAAGGCCATGCTGCAGGACATCGCGATCCTGACCGGCGGCCAGGCCATCTCGGAAGACCTCGGCATCAAGCTCGAGAACGTCACGCTCGCCATGCTCGGTCGCGCCAAGAAGGTGATGATCGACAAGGAGAACACCACGATCGTCAACGGCGCCGGCAAGAAGGCCGACATCGACGCCCGCGTTGCCCAGATCAAGGCGCAGATCGAGGAGACCACCTCGGACTACGACCGTGAGAAGCTGCAGGAGCGTCTCGCCAAGCTCGCAGGCGGCGTCGCGGTGATCCGCGTCGGCGGCGCGACCGAGGTCGAGGTGAAGGAGCGCAAGGATCGCGTTGATGACGCGATGCATGCGACCCGCGCGGCTGTCGAGGAAGGCATCGTCCCGGGCGGCGGCGTCGCCCTGCTCCGTGCTTCCGAGCAGCTCAAGGGCCTGCGCACCAAGAACGACGACCAGAAGACCGGCGTCGAGATCGTGCGCAAGGCGCTGTCGGCTCCGGCTCGCCAGATCGCGATCAACGCGGGTGAAGACGGTTCGGTCATCGTCGGCAAGATCCTGGAGAACAAGGCCTACAATTACGGCTTCGACTCCCAGACCGGCGACTATGCCGACCTGGTCAAGAAGGGCATCATCGACCCGACCAAGGTCGTCCGTACCGCGATCCAGAACGCTGCCTCGGTTGCGGCGCTGCTGATCACCACGGAAGCAATGGTTGCCGAGCTGCCGAAGAAGAACGCCGGCGGCCCCGCGATGCCTCCGGGCGGCGGCATGGGCGGCATGGACTTCTAAGTCCAGCCTCTCAGGGCACTGCAAGACATGCGAAACCCCGGCAGCGATGCCGGGGTTTTGTTTTATCTCCACCGACGTCCGTCAGGATGCACGAGGACGACGGACCAGCCAATCCGTCTGGTTGAGCACTTCGTCGGCATCCTTGATCTCGGCGAGATCCTGCCCCGCATCGAAGCGGGCGCGCACCGGCGCAAGCACCTCCGGCCCCGCATCCACCCGGCCATTGCCGGCGTACAGGCGTGCAAGTCCCAGCGCGCTGCGCAGCTCGAAGGTCTTGGTCTGCTGCCTTCGGGCAATCTGGAGGGCGCGGTGGTAGGCATCCTCGGCGCCGGAAATGTCAGGGGTTTCGCGACGCGACAGCAGCTCACCCTGCACGCGGTATAGCTCGGCATCCAGCCAGTGCTGCCCGGACTGCTCCGTCGCGTCGATCAGCTCATTGATGATGTCGAGCCCCGCCTTGACATGCCCGGCCTCTGCACTCGCCACCGCAATTTGCAATCCCCAGAACGGCTCACAGAGGTAGCAGTCGTTCTCGTGAAGCAACGTCCAGCCACGCTGCATCTCCGCGAGACCTGCCGCCCGGTCGCCGGCGCGCCACTTGGCCAGACCATTGAGGTAGGTGCCGGCGGCAACATACAGCGGCATCGTGTGGTCTTGCGCCAGGCCCAGGGCAAGGATCGTCTCGGTCTGCCGCAACCTGCTGCCGCACAGCCCGTCGAAAACGGCCTTGTGAACCAGAGCATTGGCACGCGCGAGCGCGCGTTGCTCCCCGGCGACGCTCACCGCTGCGCCCGCGAGCTCTCGGGCTCGATCGATCTCGCCAAGCGGCCAAAGCACCAAGGCCAGAAATCTCATGATGACGAACGGCAGGTCGAGCGTCGATGCCTTGAAGGTTGCCGGATCCGGCTCGGTCGTATAGGCCGCGAACGCCTGCTCGAGGTGGATGCGCGCGGTGAGGTAATCGCCCGCGAACCAGGCGGTCACCCCGCTGCTCCAGCGTGCGACGATCGTCGCCACCGGCGATTCCGGATGCCGTTCCGCCGCGCCCATGATCGCCTCCTCCAACTCCCGCATCGGCGCGAGCTCGCCGTGGGTCAAGCAGGCGTTGAAAAGGCCCGACTGGATCGGCGCCAGTTCGATTGGATCGTCGATATCAGAGGCGAAATGCCGGGCTCGTGTCCAGGCGGCCACCGTCTCGGGGGCGCTGTGCCCAAGACTGCCTCGCAGCGCGCGGCCGTACGCGATTTGCAGATGGAGCCGGCCGATCATCCGACCCGGCTCGTCGGGCAGTTCATCGGCGATTGCGACCGCCTTGCCGAGATGTGCAATCGCCTCGCAATAGGCCGAGCGCTTCAGCGCCTGCTGACCGGCCTTGCGCCACCACGCCAGCGCGGTGTCGCCGAGCCCTGCCTCGGTGAAATGGTACGCAACGACTTCCGGCTCGATCTCGGCGATCTCGGCAAACTTGTCGCGCAGCACGTCGCCAATGTGCTTGTGGAGCAATTGCCGCCGGCTCTTGAGCAAGCTCTCGTAAGCCGCTTCCTGAACCAACGCATGCTTGAAGCTGTAGCTTGCATCCGGCGGCGTGCCCCGGCGCAACAGCAACTCGGCCTCTTCGAGCTGGGCAAGCGCCGCGCCAAGGGTCAGATCATCGCGCCCGGCCACGCTGCGCAGCAGCGCATATGAGAACTCGCGGCCGATCGCTGCACCGATCTGCGCCACCTCCTTGACCGGCGCCAGCCGGTCGAGCCGGGCCATCAGCGAGTCCTGCAGCGTCGCCGGGATCGCAAGCGGCGGCAGTGGATAGCGCCCGGCATTCTCGACGAGCAGCCCCGACTCCATGATCATCTTGGTCAGTTCCTCGACGAACAGCGGGACGCCATCCGTCCGCTCGATGATCTGCGTCATCATTTCGCCGGGTAGCAACCGACCGACGGTCACCTGCTCGATCAGCGCGCGCGTGTCCTGCCGGTCGAGGCGATCGAGCCGCAGCAGGCTGACATTTGCGAGCCCAGCCCACGGCGGCTCGAACTCGGGCCTGAACGTCATGAGCATGAGGATCGGCAGCCCCCTGATCCGGTCGACCGCGAGGTCGAGCAGTTCGAGCGATGTGGCGTCGGCCCAATGCATGTCTTCGCAGACCACAAGCACCGGCTGCTGCCTGGCGAGGCCCTCGAGCTGGTCGAGCAGTGCTGCGAATGTCTGCCGCCGCTGCTGCGCCGGGCTCATGCCGAGCGGCGGATAGCGGTCGCCGGTTGGGATCGACAGCAGCGCCGCGATCAGCGGCGTCACGCTGGCCACCTGCTGCGTCCCGAGCGCCAGCATGGCTTCGAGCTTGTCCAGCTTCTGCTCCGGCAGATCTTCCGACCTGATGGCGGCGGCGCGCTCGAGCTGGGCGGCGAAGGGATGCAGCGCGCTGTTGGTGTGATAGGGCGAGCATTGATACCGCACACGGCGATGCGTCCCGGGCGGGAGACTGTCGGAGAGCATCGCCACGATGCGCGACTTGCCGATACCCGCTTCACCCGATATCAGCACGGCCTGCCCTTGGCCCTGCCACGCCAGTTGCTGGCGCGACAGCGCAAATTCGATCTCCGCCTTGCGGCCGACGAAGCCGATCGAGCGCGCGGTGCGCACCGCCTCGAAGCGGCTTTCCGATGCCAGTTCGCCTTCGACAGCCCACACCGCGATCGGCTCGGCGATGCCCTTGACCTCGCGGCGACCGAGGTTGCGAAGCGTGAACAGATTGCCGAGCAGCCGGCGTGTCGAGGCGGCCACGACGACCACACCAGGCTCCGCCAAGCCCTGCAGCCGTGCGGCGATGTTCGGCGCATCGCCGACCAACGCCTGCTCCTCCGACGCGCCGCCGGAGACGAGGTCGCCGACCACGACGAGCCCGCTCGCGATCGCGACCCGTACCGCTACTCCCTCGTTCGCGCGGATCTCGAGCCCGCCGATTGCGGTGATGACGTCGAGGCCGGCGCGCACCGCGCGCTCCGCGTCATCCTCGTGGGCACGGGGATAGCCGAAATAAGCGAGGATCCCATCGCCGATAAATCTGGCAACGACGCCATCGTATGTCGCGATCACCCGCGCACAGGCCGCGCGGTAGGCGCGGATCACCTCCCACATGTCCTCGGGATCGAGACGCGCCGACAAGGCCGTCGAGCCGACCAGGTCGCAGAACATCACGGTAAGGTGGCGGCGCTCGGCATCGTGCGGTGAAACCGGCGCGGCGATCAGTTCGGCTTGAGTGAAATCGGCGATCGCACGCAGCATCTTGCGGCGATGGCCGAGCAAGACGCCGAGCCTGTCAAAGTCTTCATCCGTCAACTCGGGAAAAACATCAACGTCGATCCCGTTCTCGGCAAAACGCAGCGCGTATTGCCCAAGCCCCAGCTTCTCGAGCCATTCCGCAATCTGTTGCATTGGCACCACCGACGGGTTGACGGCTGGCCGAATTCCGGACCACGGAGAGCGTACGTTATCGCAATCTGTCTGGGGTGGCACCTTCTGTTTGCGGAAGTTCGCACGGAGCAGGACATGCGAATTGTGCCATGTTGTGCCTTGGCGGTGCTCCGTTACAGCGGTCCTGCACGCTAACACACATTCTAATGATCCCGGCGGTCCGTGCCGGCGGAAAACAAAGGGCCGCCCGTGGGCGGCCCTTCTTCCTATGCGCTCTCGGGCGCCTTGAGGCGGACCAGCTTGGTCAGCAGCGCATCGAGGCCCTGGCCCTCGCCGGCATGCAGGTCGATGCGGCCGACCTTCTCGACCAGACGCTCGAGCGACTCCAGCTCCTTGAGCCGCAGCAGCAGAGGGTTCTCCTCCATCAGCTTGGCGGTGTTCAGGAGCGAACGCGTCGCCGCGGTCTCCTCCTGGCGGCGGATCAGGTTGGCCTTCGCCACCCGCTCCGCCTCCACCACCTTGTTGACGAGCTCGCGGATCTCGCCGGGCAGGATCACGTCCTTCACGCCGAGCTCGGTGACCTCGACGCCGGACTCCGCGACACGGCCGCGGACATAGTCGCGAAGCTCATCGTCGAGCGCCGCCTTCGCAGACAGCACCTCGTCCAGCGTGCGGCCGGCCACCGCCTCGCGGATCGCGAACTGCACCAAACGATACAGCCACGCATCCACGTCGGGCACCGCTGCCACGACCCGCTCGGGATCGACGATCCGGCGGAACGCGGTCAGCGTCACGCGCAGCGCGATGCGATCCTTGGTCAGCATCTCCTGCGCCGTGATCTCGACCGCCTGGGGACGCAGGTCGAGGCGCTTGACCTCGATCTTGCGGCCCGCGATCCAGAACGCGTGCCGGCCGGGTGCGAGCCGCTCGACCAGCTTGCCCTCGACGTTGAGCAGGCCGGCCTCGTGGTTCTCGACCACGGCCTCGGTGATGACGCCGGCCCGGTTGGGCTGGATCATCGCCAGATGCCGCGTGGTCACCCGGGGATCGTCGGCCACGTCGATGCGCTCGACGTCGACTGTGGTTGCGACCTTCCAGTAGACGCGCGTCTGCCAGGGCGTCATCAGCTGCACAGGACGGCCGTCGAGGCTGACGATCGCGACCTCGTTCGCCTTGGTCTCGACCGCCTCGAACAGCGCTTCGGCGAGATCAGGGCGCGCGGCCTTGATCACCGCGAAGCGATCCGCGGGGAATTCGCTCCGCACGACACTGAACAGCTCAGCCTTGAGCTGATGCAGGGGATCGAACAGGCGGTGACGTCCGGGCGCGAGCACCTGCTCGAGCCGGCCGTCGCGCGTCAGCAACGCACGCTCGCCATCCTTCACCGTCAACTTGGTCGTCAGGAAATGCCAGGTCATGACACGCCTCCATTGTTGCCATCGGGCCCATGGGCCGGAGAGCGGGTTTCGTTTCGCAAAGGACGTGAGGACGCGAACGCGGCTTCCTGTCAGCCAGGCGGGCCGTGGCTTGAGCTCGCGCGATGACGGGCGCACGCGCGCGTTCGCGCGACATTTGTCGCGCGGCCGAGCGGAGCCACCCGGCATCAGCGCAAGCGGTATCCACCGCGGCGCAAAGCCGGTCTCACAGTGTCTAGGTTCGGACGAAGAGCCTTGCGGCAAGACGGCCGGATTGCGACTGAAGCGCGCGTCCGGTCCCCCTTCAGAGGCATCAGCTTTTCAGGCTGAAACGGTGCGCTTGGAGCGGGAATCGAACCCGCGACCCGATGAGTCTCATTCACCTGCTCTAACCAACTGAGCTATCCTTTGTGAGAAGATCGGATTCGAACCGATACCTTCGGGATTTCATCCCCGATGCTCGCCCATGAGCTTCATCTCGTGGCCTTCATTTCAGCGGAACACGACACCGCAGAGCGGCACGCGCCAGTCGGGATCTCAGAGAGCCCGAACCCATGGCCGAAGCGAAGGAGCGGGCTAATAGACGAAGCACGCCCGGGTTGCAAGAGGGCTGGACGAGATTTTTTCAAGACGAAACGACGCGGCAACACGCGTACCGCAACACATCGTATCGTTCCGAGGCCGCCTCAGCCGCTGTGCGCGACATCCTGAAAGCAGGCACGCAGCCAGTCGATGGTGACGCGCGTCGCCGCATCGCGCTTGAGATGGCTCTGCACCAGCAGCCAGACATCGCGCCGCTTCGGCAGCAGCGTGGCGCGCAGCCGGCGGTCGGTCAGCAAGTCCACGCAACTATGTTCCGGCAGCACGCCGACCGCCTGATGCGACTGGATCAGCGAATGGATGATCCGAACATTGTCGGTGACGCAGCGCGCACGAAGCCGCTTCGCGCGCAGGAACTGCATTTCCGGAATTGCTCCGAGCTCATCGGGATAGGCGCACGTCACCGCTTCCCCCGCTGTCGTCGCGACCGGCTCGAAGAAATACAGCCTGACCTCCGCGAGCTTCGAGATCGAAAAATCGCCCTTGTCCGGCTTGCGCAGCCGGATCGCGAGATCGGCCTCCCAGCGCGAGAATTTTACGTTGTCGCTCGAGGTCAGGAATTGCAGGGTGAGGCCGGGATTGGCGCGCAGCAATTTGCTGGTGCGCGGCGCCAGCACCTCCTCCGCGATCGCATTGGTGGAGGCGATGCGCAGCCGGCCGGCCGGGCCAGGCAGGCTTTCGCCGATCCGGCCGATCTCCTCGGCATGCGCCGCCATCGCCTGGACGTGCGCGAGCACCATTTCGCACTGCCGGGTCGGCCTGCGGACGCCGTCGGCGGCCTCGAACAGACGAACGCCGAGCGCCCGCTCGATCCGCGCCAGCCTGCGGCCGACCGTGGTCTCGTCGATGCGCAGCCGCGCGCTGGCGCCGGCATAGGTGCCCTCGTCCCTGACGGCTGCGATGATGCGAAGGTCGTCCCAGTTCATCGCATCAGGCTACAGCGTGAGCCGGCCGCCTGCAATAACGCAGCCACCGGCTGCAATATCCCTGCACTACGGCAGGCAGCTCCACCGCTATATTTTCGGGGAACACATCTCGTGGAGATCTCAGGATCATGACAGCAGCCAAAACCCTGATGCAGCTTGCCGGCATCGACCTCACCCCGCCCCGCCTCGCGGACAGCTGCCTGGTGCTGATCGATATCCAGAACGAATATCTCGCCGGTCCGCTGGCCCTGCCCGGCGCCAACCCGGCGATCGCACGTGCCGCCGCATTGCTCGCGCACGCGCGAGAAAGCGGCGCCGCGATCTTCCACATCGCGCACCGGGGAAAGCCGGGAAGCCTGTTCGACCGCAGCGCGGAGCGTGGCGCCATCGTCGCGCCGCTGGCGCCGCGGCCGGGCGAGGCCGTGATCGAGAAGGAATTGCCGAACGCGTTCGCGGGCACCGACCTCAACGCGCAGCTTGCCGCGACCGGCCGCAAGGAGCTCGTGCTGGCCGGCTTCATGACGCATATGTGCGTGAGCTCGACCGCCCGCGCCGCGCTCGATCTGGGCTTCCGCACCACCATCGATGCCGACAGCTGCGCCACCCGCGACCTGCCCGACGGCGTCGGCGGCACGATTGCGGCAAAGCTCATTCACGACATCGCGCTCGCCGAACTGTCCGACCGCTTCGCCATCATCGCCCGCGGCAACGCCCTCGCCTGAGACATCAGCCATGCTGCAGCTCTATTTCTGGCCGATGGCCTGCTCGCTCGCCAGCCGGATCGCGCTGATGGAGGCCGGCATCGAGGCGCGCTATCACCTGGTCCATCTCTGGACCAAGAAGGTGTTGGAGGATGACGGCGACTTCCGCGCCGTCTCGCCGAAAGGCGCGGTGCCCGTGCTGGTGCTGGAGAACGGCGAGCGGCTCACCGAAAGCGCGGCGGTGCTGCAATATATTGCGGACCTCAGGCCCGAACTCGGCCTCGCGCCGCCGCCGGGCGACCCGGACCGCTATCGCCTGCAGGAATGGCTGAGCTTCATCGGGACCGAGCTCCACAAGGGATTCCTGTTCCCGACCTTCTGGTACAAGGACGATGCGGCCTTGGCCAAACCGCGCGAACGGATCGGACAGAATGTCGCAATCGTAGCCGCGCATCTCGCCGGCCGGGAATACCTCGTCGGCGAACGCTTCACGGTCGCGGACGCGCATCTGGCGTGGGCATTGACGCTGCTCCGCCCTGCCGGCGTCGATGTCGCGCAATGGCCCGATCTCGCCGGCTATCTCGCGCGGATGCAGGCGCGGCCGCAGGTCAAGGCCGCGATCGGCATCGAGACGCAATTGTGGAAGACAGTGACGGCGTGATCGCAGCGGGCAAGAGCCTCCAGACCCTTCGCTGGAGGGGGTGCCGCGAGAACGCGAAAGCCGCAACGCCCGGCGATGCCGGCGTTTTTGTTTTGGGCAAACCACCTGGGACCCTTCCACAGCGCGCTTACGGGGATGCTTTGCGCAACCTCACGCTGAAGCAGGTGTCTTCTGCTGCTCACAATATCCACATTATGCACAGCACCCCGTAAACATACGTTGGTGTGAGTTGACAATCTAAAAAAAATTCTTCGCGAGAGTCGCAAACCGAACCGACAGTCGCGCTTTCGTTCCGCACAGTAGCGTCGGGACACGATCGAAGCTCAACCAAAATCTGAATCGAACACGGAGCGTCAGCTCTCGTGACGCGAGCGAGCGTTGCGAGCAACGCTTTCGCTTGAGAAGGGGACTGGATCTTGAGTGAAGGTGAAATGAAAGTCAAAGTGAACGATACGAATGTCTTCGGAATGCCGTTGTCGAGCTTTCCGAAGATCGGCTTGCCCGGCGTGATCGGCGATCTTGCCGAGCAGGGTTTTGCCCACGCGCGGGCCGCCTCCGGACGGATGACCGAGGTTTTGGGCGAAACGTATTCGTGCAATGCGCGAGGCGCGACCGACTACGCGCTTAAGGTGATCGAAATCTCCCACGCCAATGCCGTCTCCGCGCTTGATTTCTTCGCCCATCTCCTTGGCAGCAAGTCAGCGGCCGATGTCCTGACCTTGTCCACTGAGCAGGCCCGCAAGGCCTTCGACATGGCATCGGACCAGAACAGGGAATTGTGGGCGCTTGGCCAGAAGCTTGCCACGGAGACAAGTGAGCCGGTCACGAAGCATTTCGCCAAGGTTATCCACCAAGCCGGCTAAAAGAGCGGCACTCAATTCACGTCGAGGATTCGTTTGAGGAGGGATCCGGCCGGTTGGAATAAGCCCAGCGACGAGCATGCAGCCCCCACTGCCCGATGCTCTGTCAAACGCCGCAGGTGCGCGATGCCCCCCAAAGTAGTCGCACCGGCAAATGGGCGCAGTCCAACCGGCCGGTGCTTTCCTGCAAAGAGCAAGAAGCAACATCGAGGAGGCTCACATGGGCATGCTCATGGTCAAATGTCCGCAAACCGGAGACGCAATTTCCACCGGCATCCGGACTGATCGCGAGAGCTTTAGGCGCAGCGCGGTGTTCTTCTCGCGCACCAATTGCCCGTTCTGCCGTACCGATCACGCCTGGTTCGCGCGGGACGCCTGGGTCGATGAGCCGAGCATCCGCGTGCGGCGCCGCGGCGCCGGCTCACCGGCCTGAACGACGACACAGACCATTGATGATCGCGATGGAGGGACGCCATGGCGCGCATGCAGATCGCAACGGAAACATCCACCTGGCTGGTGCAGGCCAAGGACTTTCTCAACGAAGCTCGACGGCTGAAGCCGGGACCGGAGCGCAATGAATTGCGCCAGACGGCGAAGGTGCTGCGCGAGATTGCGAAGCTCGAGACGGCATCCGCCCCCGCACAGAAGCTTGATCGGCGGCGGAGAAGCTGATCGCGCCGCACCGCGCTCACAGCGCGTCGTCCGTTTCGATTTCGGAGATCCGCGGATTGTCGGTTAGGGCTGCCGCGCGAGATCGGGCCTTATTGTCCGAGAAGATCTCCTCGGCTTCGAGACGCATGACGCGATGGCACTCGCACGCCGCCGCCGAGAGCCGCGACCTGTCGATCTCGATCCGGCCTCGTTGATCAGACCTGATCGCGCCGCGCGTGCGCAGATTGCGCATCAAGAGGGTCACGGTCGTTCGTCGCACGCCGAGGATTTGCGACAGCGCCTGCTGGGTCAGCGGCAGGACGTCGCTGTCGACGCGATCGCGGAGCTGGAGCAGCCAGCGCGCCATCCGGGCCTCGACCGGGTGCAGCGCATTGCAGGCGGAGCCGAGCTGGAACTGGATCAGCATCGACCTGATGTGCTTTTGCATCGCCTGCCGGATCGCGGCACTGCGTCCGAAAGCGGCATGAAAGCGCGGCGCGGAAATCCGCGAGGCGGTGCCCACCGCACGAACGACTGCGGTAATACCCGACGGGGACGATCCGAGCACCGAAAGACTGCCCACCGCCCCTTCGCGCCCGACCACGCCGGTCGCAACCGTGCTCCCGTCCGCCATGTCGATCATTAGCGTGATCGCCCCGCTATGAGGGAAGAAGACGTAGTCGATCTCGTCACCGGCTCGCGCCAGGACTGCATCCTGATCGAGCGCGACCGTCTCGAGCTCGGGACCCAGCAGATCCAGGTCCGCTGCCGGCAGTGTTGCGAGAAGGCGATTACCATTTCCGCCAAAAGCACTCACTGGCGGGGACCCAAAGTGAAGCGACACCCAACCAACTCACTCAGACAGGCTCTCAAAAATAAACTCCAAACGCTTGACCGCAAGGCGGAATTTTCTGCAGACAGTACACCGAGAAGTTAGATGCAAATGCGCCGCCGGACGCAACAGCAAAATGCGCACGGCCGAACCGTAGAACTGCGGAACCCAAAAGTTCCAATTTCCGGGCGCGGAAAATGCTACCTTCGATTCCGCGGCGTCAGGCAGCCAGCTGGCGAAATAGGTGCAGGAGTCGTTCAACGATCTGGGCCGAGATCGAGCGTAGTCTGGGGCTTGGCGAACGGAACTATTGAAATGCGACCTCGGCAAAGCTGCGCAGCTTGCGCGAATGCAGCCGCTCGGACTCCTGGTCCTTCAACCTTTCGAGCGCCTTGAGGCCGATCTGAAGATGCTGGCCGACACGCTGGCGATAGAACTCGCTGGCCATGCCGGCGAGCTTGATCTCGCCATGCAGCGGCTTGTCCGAGACGCACAGCAGCGTGCCGTAGGGCACGCGGAAACGATAGCCATTGGCGGCGATCGTCGCCGATTCCATATCAAGCGCGATGGAGCGCGATTGCGACATCCGCCGGATCACCTGCGGTCCGCTGATCTCCCAATTGCGATTGTCGACGCTCGCGACCGTGCCGGTGCGCATCAGCCGCTTGAGCTCGAAGCCGGAAAGTCCCGTCACCTCGCCGACCGCCTCCTCGAGCGCTACCTGCATCTCCGCAAGCGCGGGGATCGGGACCCAGAGCGGCAGCTCGTGATCGAGCACGTGATCCTCGCGGACATAGCCGTGGGCCAGCACGTAGTCGCCGAGCCGCTGCGTGTTGCGCAGCCCCGCGCAATGCCCGATCATCAGCCAGGCATGCGGCCGCAGCACCGCGACGTGATCGGTGATGTTGCGCGCATTGGACGGCCCGATCCCGATATTGATCAGGGTGATGCCGCGATACCCGGGCTCGACCAGATGAAACGCCGGCATCTGCGGCACGCGCTCCGAGGCCGTCCCGCTCACTCCGCCGCCTGCCAGCGCGTTGCGCGTGATCACATTACCGGGCGCGACGAAGGCCTCGAGGCCTGCCTCACCCGAGGCGAGACGCTGCAGGCTCGATTGCGCGAAGGCGTCGACATAGAACTGGTAGTTCGTGAAGATCACGAAGTTCTGGAAATGCTCGGGGTCGGTGCCGGTGTAGTGATAGAGCCGGCGCAGCGAGTAATCGACCCGTGCCGCGCGAAACAGCGCCAGCGGCTCCGGCGTGCCCGGCGTCAGTTCGAACGTCCCGTCGGCGATCGCATCGTCCATCGCGGCGAGATCGGGCGTATCGAACACGTCGCGCAGCGACCTTGTGAACGCCGAGCTGTCGGCGATGCTCAGCGCCGCCTCGATATTGATGTCGCGCCGGTAGGCGAAATGGATCGGTATAGGCTCGTTGGACTCGCCGATCTCGACCGCCACGCCGTGGTTCTTGATCAGGAGCCCGATCTGCTCGGTGAGATAGGTCCGGAAAATATCCGGCCGCGTGATGCTGGTCTCGTGAACGCCGGGCCCCGCGACAAAACCGTAGGCGAGCCGGGAATCCAGCCGCGCATGCGACGAGGTCGTGATGCGCACGAAGGGGTAATGCGCGCGCACCCGCGTCGTGAACGGCACGCCGTTGACATAGGCCTCGAAGCGGCTGCGCAGGAACGCAGTGTTCCGCTCGTAGATCTCTTCGAGGCGGGCAACCGCCGCGCCGGCCTCGACGAACGCTTCGGTCGTGATGGACGGCGGGGTTTCGATGGGAGGTGTGGGAGACATGTCGCCTTGCGCCAGATCCGTGGCCGAGCGTGGACTCACTCCGGATCAGCGCAGTATAGCGACTATGGCATCGAGTTCCAGATCGGCGGCGAGCGCGCCTCGGCGCCGGCCCCCTACTCCGGCCCGCGCGGCGGCAGCGCGCAGATCTCGGACCGGGTCAGGAACCTGCGTTCGCGACCGTTGTCGAGCGAGAACATGCCGCCGCGGCCGGGTACGACGTCGATGATCAGGTCGGTGTGCTTCCAGACGTCATATTGCGAGCCGCTGATATAGAACGGCGCGCCGCCGATCTCGCCGAGCTTGACGTCATAATCGCCGATCAGGAAGTCGCCTTGCGGAAAGCACATCGGCGACGAACCG
Source organism: Bradyrhizobium sp. 6(2017) (assembly GCF_011058295.2). Lineage (NCBI taxonomy): Bacteria > Pseudomonadati > Pseudomonadota > Alphaproteobacteria > Hyphomicrobiales > Nitrobacteraceae > Bradyrhizobium > Bradyrhizobium sp. 6(2017). The sequence goes on from NZ_CP049289.2 coordinate 6,330,342, forward strand.
TCGCAGCAGCCGCCGGACTGGTGAAACAGCACCGGCCCATGATCGGCGACGATCTCGGCAATCAGCTCCAGCGCAGCCGGCGTCGCGGTCACCTTGTCTGCCATCTCGACCTCCGTGATGGGAGCTCCGGCGGGAACACCCCGCCGGAGCCAGTCGCTTGGCCCGCCCCCCCAAAACGAAAGGGAGCAGCATTCCGAGTTCTAGAAGAAGCCGAGCTTCTTCGGGCTGTAGCTCACCAGCATGTTCTTGGTCTGCTGGTAGTGGTCGAGCATCATCTTGTGGTTCTCGCGGCCGACGCCGGACTGCTTGTAGCCGCCGAACGCCGCATGCGCGGGATAGGCGTGGTAGCAATTGGTCCAGACCCGTCCAGCCTGGATGGCGCGGCCGAACCGGTAGCAGCGATTGACATCGCGGCTCCAGATGCCCGCACCGAGGCCATAGAGGGTGTCGTTGGCGATCGAGAGCGCGTCCTCGTCGTTCTTGAAGGTGGTCACGGAAACCACTGGCCCGAAGATCTCCTCCTGGAAGACGCGCATCTTGTTGTGGCCCTTGAACACGGTCGGCTTGACATAGTAGCCGCCCGAGAGCCCGCCGCCGAGATTGTTGCGCTCGCCGCCGGTCAGAACCTGCGCACCTTCCTTCTTGCCGATGTCGATATAGGAGAGAATCTTCTCGAGTTGCTCGGAAGACGCCTGTGCGCCGATCATCGTGGACGGATCGAGCGGGCTGCCTTGCGTGATCGCCTCCACGCGCTTGAGCGCGCGTTCCATGAATTTGTCGTAGATCGATTCCTGGATCAGCGCACGGCTCGGACAGGTGCAGACCTCGCCCTGATTAAGCGCGAACATCACGAAGCCTTCGACCGCCTTGTCGAAGAAATCATCATCTTCCTCTAAAACGTCCTTGAAGAAGATGTTGGGCGATTTGCCGCCGAGTTCGAGCGTCACCGGGATCAGGTTCTGCGAGGCATATTGCATGATCAGCCGGCCTGTCGTGGTCTCGCCGGTGAAGGCGATCTTGGCGATCCGGTTCGATGACGCCAGCGGCTTGCCCGCCTCCAGGCCGAAGCCGTTGACGACGTTCAACACGCCCTTGGGCAGCAGATCGGCGATCAGCTCGAGCAACACCAGGATCGATGCCGGCGTCTGCTCGGCCGGCTTGAGGACGACGCAGTTTCCGGCGGCGAGCGCCGGCGCGAGCTTCCAGACCGCCATCAGGATCGGAAAATTCCAGGGAATGATCTGGCCGACGACGCCGAGCGGCTCGTGGAAGTGATAGGCGACCGTGTCATGGTCGATTTCCGAGATCGAGCCTTCCTGCCCACGGATCGCGCTGGCGAAGTAACGGAAGTGATCGATCGCGAGCGGCATGTCGGCGGCCATCGTCTCACGGATCGGCTTGCCATTGTCCCAGGTCTCGGCGGTGGCGAGCTTTTCGAGATTGGCTTCCATCCGGTCGGCAATCCTGTTGAGGATCAGCGACCGCTCGGCAACGCTGGTCCGGCCCCAGGCCTCCTTGGCCGCATGCGCCGCATCGAGCGCGGCTTCGATGTCGGACGCGTCCGAGCGCGCGATCTCGCAGACCGGAAGTCCGGTCATCGGCGAGATGTTTTCAAAATACTTTCCGGACCGGGGCTCGCGCCATTCGCCGCCAATAAAATTGCCGTAGCGCTTGGCAAATGGCGCCTTGAGCACGGACTGCATGTCAACCTTGTTCATGTGTTCCTCCGTTGGCACGCCGATGCACACGGCGTTGGCCGAAACGCTCGGTCAAATCAGGCAGACAGAACAGGGGCCCGCCCCAACGGCCGCAGGGGAACTGTCGCAAATCTGAGACAGGGTGCGCCGCAAACTGTCCCGGCGCGCGACAAAGTCCGGATGGCTGTTTCGGCCTTTCCCGGCCCAGAGCATGATCCGGAAAAGTGTGTAGCGGTTTTCCGAAAAGATCATGCTGAAAATAGAGCTAAGTGGGATGACGATTCGAAGAAGAGTCATCCCTTTCTAGCGGTGCAGGCCGAGCTGCTTCAGCTTGCGGTGCAATGTCGCGCGGGACATGTCGAGGTCCTTGGCCGCCCTGGACACATTGCCGCCGGCTCGCGCCAGCGCGCGCTGTAAGGCGGCGCGCTCGGCGGCGATCAGGCCGCCGTCGCTGTGCGCCTCACCGATCAGATCGGCCGCCGGCAATGGCCGCGCCAGCGACGCCGCGTTGAGGCCGAGCGCACGGCGCGCGGCCCGCGTTGCGCCGATCACCAGGTCGTCGCGATCGACTGCGAGCAGCGAATTGACGGCGCGCTCGCTCCGCGGCGTCAGCAGAATGCGCGCATCGGGAAACGCCCGACGGAAATTCTCGGCCTCGATCGCGCGCGCAGCATCCGTGACGGTGGTCGCGATTAGCCGGGAAAATCCGTCGGTCAGGTCGGCCCGGCAGGACGACACGTCGAGCGCGGCTGCAAGCTCGCCATGCTCGTCGAAGATCGGCGCGGTGGTGCAGAACAGACCGGAGTTGCGCGTGAAGAAGTGCTGTTCGCGGTCGATCGACAGCGGCCGCTTTTCGACGATGCAGGTGCCGATGCCGTTGGTCCCCTCGTATTTCTCGCTCCAGACCGCCCCGGTCCAGAGCCCCCATGCGTTGAACGTGGCGTCATCGGCGCAGGCGCCGCGCCGGTCGACGACGACGCCGTCACGGTCCGCCAGCAGCACCGAACAGCCAACCCCGCCCACGGCAAGGAACAGCCGGTCCAGCGTGTTCTGGGCCACTTTCAGGAATTCGCCGAGCCGCTGCTGCGCGGCGGCGATGTCAGCCTGGTCGAGACGATAGGACGGCAGGCGGCTCGCCGGATCGAGCGCATGCAGATGGCCGGAACGCCGCCACGACGCCGACAGGTCCGAGGGCGCTCCGCCACCGGCCAGCACGCCGAGAACCTTGTCCGTATGCACGACACCTGGCGACCGGCTCATGCCTCCCTCCCTGCTCCCCCGGGTTCTGCGACCCTCGGGAGCGCGGCGCTGTTGGCCCTGGCACCCTTGTATCCCGCAGGATATAGCGCTGCTAGCAGCCTTTCAAGGGACGGTCATTGCGACGTTCGGACAGGAACCGGCGATGCGCCGGTGGCCCCGTTCCAGGCAGCCGACTGCCGGTTCGGCGCGGGCACCGCGGCATCCCTAGTGGACAACCGTGCCCATCCGCTCCGTCCGGATCTCCCCATCGGGCGATCGGGAGAAATAGATCAGCCCGGCCCGGCCGATGATGTTCTCGAGCGGAATTGTGCCCATCGACCGCATGCGGCTATCCGTGGAATTGTCGCGGTTGTCGCCCAGCATGAAGAACTGACCGGCGGGCACGGTGAAGACGTTCGTGTTGTCGAGAAACGAGTTGTCGATGCAATCGAGCGTTTCGTAGCTCGCGCCGTTCGGCAGGGTCTCGCGCCAGCGCCGCGCACCGGCCTCGCCGCTCGATCCGCAGGGGTCGTCGCCGACGAAATCCGGCATCCGCTCGCGCGCCACGGCCGTCTCATTGATGATAAGCTGCCCGTTGCGCATCTGGATACGATCGCCGGGCAGCCCGACGACGCGCTTGATGTAATCGACGCGATCGTCCTTCGGCAGCCGGAACACCACCACGTCGCCGCGCGCCGGGGATGATCCGAAGATGCGCCCCTCGAACAGTTTTGGCGAGAACGGAAAGGAATAGTGGGTGTAGCCATAAGCGAATTTCGAGACGAAGACATAATCGCCGACCAGCACCGTCGGCATCATCGATCTGGCCGGGATATTGAAGGGCTGAAACAGCAAGGTGCGGAACAGCGGCAGCGACACGAACGGAAGCGCGACGATCACGACCAGCGCGATCAGCAGGATCTTGCCCCAGGGTCGCCGCCGGCCGGTTTCCTGCACGAGTGTCATGCGCCTGCCCTGCGCGAGGATTCACGTCGCCCAGGATAGCCGACGACGGCGGGACAGGCCAAGGGGGCAGCGCCCCGCAGTGAACCGCGCCTACTGAACCCTCGCGAGCACCGCGAGGCGGCGGATGCCCTTGTTGCGATAGGCGTCGAGGAACGCGTAATAGTCCTTGAACGAGACGCAGCCGTTGGAGTCACCGTTCGGGCCGAGCATGAAGGTGTGCGCGAGCAGGCCGTCGCGGTTGAAGATCTTGCCCTCGCCGCCGATCGGATTGAGCCGCAGCGCCGGCACGCCGTGGAAGAGCGCCTCGCGCGGCTTGAGCTCGTAAATGTGCGGCGGCGTCACGCCGACCATCTTCAGATGCGAGGATCTGGGATCGTCGAGCCTGGAGCCGAGGCCCGAATGCGCCTCGAGGCGCGTGCCGTCCGGCAGATACACGGTCCTGGCCGAGATGTCGTAGACCGCAGTCTGGCGGTCATAGGGCGGCGAGCCGCCGAGCATCGGATTCTGGTCCAGCGTCGAGGGGATGCTGCCGGTCACATTGGCATCGGCGGATGCGAAGGAGAGCAGACCGCCGCTCGCCTCGCGCTTGCCCCACAGCTTCTCGACCATGGTCTGCCGCTCGCTCGATGCGATCGACAGCACCGCGGCCTTGGCCCGCGCGGCCATGTCGCGGACGCCGCCGGATTTCGCAGCCTGCCTGGCTTCGGCGGGCTTCGCTTCCTTGGGCTGAACCGTTGCGGAGGGATCGTTGAGCGCCACCTGCAGATTGGCGGCGGCTTCCTTCTTGGCGGTCTCGACCGACTTCGGCGCCGGCAGTGGCTTCGATGTCTCGGCGAGCTTGGCCGAGGCAACGGCCCTCGCCCCTTCGGCGACCTTGGGCGCAGCCGCCTGCTTGATCGGGTCGATCTGCGGCGCGGCGTCGGCCAAGGCGCTGGACGGCACGCTGGAGGCCACGCCCTCGGGCGAGGCGGCCGCAAACCGATCGTTAAACATAAGCGAAGGTGCCGGGGCTTCCGACTTCGCGACCTCGCTCTTGGCGGGAGCCGCCGGTGCCGGCGTCAGGGACGCGAACACCTCGTTGAACGCCGGCGCCGGCCGTGCGGCGACCGCCGCGGGCCGCTTGACCACCGGCGCATCGAACGCCGCATTGTCCACTGATGGGTAGACGCCCGCCGCGAAGATGTTGGCGTAGACGGTCCAGGCGCAGCCAAGCACCAGCCCCGCCACCGCGGCGCTGCCGAGGAAATGCTGTGGGAGGATTTTTCGGGAAGCTTTCTTGCGGCTTGGCGCCCCAAGAACATACGCACTCGCACTCGCACTCGCACTCGTACCCATACGCCCGACGCTCAAAACAGGTCCACCTTTGTCCCTCACTCGACGACAGGTCGAACGGATGTTCGGCTCAACGTCGCGCGGGGGCACAGACGGCCATTAAGGCGACTTTTAGTTAAATGCGACTTAACCGGATGCGATCCCCTGCAACGCGGGAAGTGCCTGTGGCATCGGGCTTTTTTAAGATGGCAATGGACCGCCAAAGCGGCTTTTCTGTCCCATCATGGGACATTCCGGCACGCAGTTCCACCTGCTGCATGCCGCAATCAATGAGGGGAGAATTTCCTTGCCGATCACCCCGGATTCGCGCGGGGATTGAGCAAGAATCTCCTCAGTAGCTGAGCTTCGGATACCAGTCCTTGCCGCGTCCTTCGGGCGTGGTGTCGAGCACGGCCCAGAGCGGATCCAGGTCCGGCGCGCCGCGCGGATCCTGGCCGGGGTCGACGGTGCCGGCCCCCATTTCGCCGGCCCAGAAATGACGGATCGTGCCGTTGTGGCGCGTGAAGACATTGTAGCCGGGCACGTCGCCGTCATCCCTGCTGACATAGTCGCGCGTGTAGTCACCCGACGCATCGGAATAGACCTTGTGGCGCGTCCAGCCACGCGCCCGCTTCGCCTCGATCAGCCGCGCGATCGGCGAGCGCGCCACGAACACGAACGCCACGCGCTGCTCGATATCGAGCAGCTTCTCTTCCCACGTGGCCATGAACGACGTGCACATCGGACACGGCTTCTCGCGCTGCGGGCCGAACATGTAGCTGTAGATGATCAGCGTCTGCTTGCTGCCGAACAGATCGCCGAGCGACGCCACGCCGGCCTCGCCGGTGAACTCGTAGGCCCTTGTCACCTCGCCGCCCGGCGGCAATGCGCGGCGCAGCTCGGCCACGCGCTCGATATGCCGGCGCAGCTCGATCTCTTCGACGAGCAGCTCCTGGCGCGCGCGACGATATTCGGCGCTCTCATTGGGAAAACGCCTGGCATTGGTCTTGGCGAGTTCGGCAGCGGGCTTCAGGACGGAACTGGTCATGTCGGGACCTCGTGTGGTTGACGGGTACCCTGGAAGACGAACCGGAACCGGCCGGTCCGACATTCGACTTCAATGATTTCTACTGCAGTTCCGGCGGCGGCGAGCGGTCGAGCACGTCGCCCTTTGGACCTTCCAGCAGATCGAGCGCATAGGTCTCGACAACCAGCGGCCCGCGCATGCGTTTGGCCTCGGCGATGGTTTCGACACGGGCGAAATTGTCGCGCAGCGAAGCCGGCATCGTCTGTTCGAGCTCATGCACATACAGCAGCTTGCCGGACAGCTGGGCCGGGCTCGGCTCAGGCATGTTGACCCAGCGAATGCGCTGGCCCTGCTGCGCCACGCAGCTGCCCTTGGGGAGATAGAAGGCAAGCCAGCCGACGGTGCCGTAGTCCGGCGCCAGCACGCAGGTCGCACCGCTACGCGCGCGCGCCGCCTCGATCTCGTCGGCGAGCTCCTGCCAGCCGACACCAACGCTGCGCACGGTGGCGTCGCGACGATAGCCGGAAAGCATGCCGGTGTTCGCCTGCACGATCAGCAGCGCGAACAGCACGACGCCGACCGGCGCGGCCCAACAGCGGCAGAAATCGATCGTGCGCTGCTCGCGCGGCGCCCACTGCACCTGGATCGCTGCAACCGCGGCCGCCACCGCAAAGGCGGGATAAACCGGCGCGAACCAGTTGGCCTCGACCCGCGCATGCAGCGCGTGCCAGGTGAAGTAGACGACGATGGTCCAGAACATCGTATTGATCAGCACGCGCGCGCCCATCGCGCCGGCGCGACGCCGAGAGAGCGCGTAGAGGCCCATCACGCCGAGAATGAAGACCAGCGGCGTCGCGAACGCGAACTGCGTCGGGATCAGCTCGGCGATATAGGTCGGCCGGAAATCCTCGATCCGGGCGCGGCCCATTTGCTTGATGAAGGACACCCATTGGTGATCGGCATTCCAGCGGATGACCGGCGCAAACAGGCCGGCCGCGACCAGGCCGCCGAGATAGAGCCAAGGCGAGAGAAACCAGCGCCGCAGCTTCGGCACCGTCGCAAGCCAGATCAGGATCGCGGGACCAAAGAACAGCGCGGTGTATTTCGACAGCAGCGCCACACCGGCGCTGGCGCCGACCGCCAGCCACCAGGCGCCGCGGCCGGTCTCCAGCACCTTGGCGAGCGAGAACAGCAACAGGCTGGCAGCAACGAGCAGCGGCGCATCCGGCGTCACGATCAGCGTGCCGACGGCCGCCATCAGCGTGACGTTGAGCAGGATCGTCGCGCTCGCGGCGATGCGCTGGCCGCCGAACAGCAGCTCGGCCGCCCGGTAGATCGCCCAGCTCATCGGCAGCGCGAGCAGGATCGACACCAGCCGCACCCCGAACGGCGTGTCGCCCGCGATCATGGTGCCGAGCCGGATCACGATCGCCACCATCGGCGGATGGTCGTAATAGCCGCCGGCGAGCGACTTCGACCACATCCAGTAGTAGGCTTCGTCGAAGGTCAGCGGCGTCCATGCGGCGGCGGCCAGCCGCAGCACCACGAGCGCGCACACCGCAACGGCGGTGTTCCGGGCAAGCCGCGCCTCGTTCGCGTTCATGCCACCGTCATCGCTTGCGCCAGACGAACAGCCCGGACATCGCGTAGTTCCACACCACGCCCATCAGCGCGCCGGCTGCGCCCGCAAGCCACCAGATCGGCTCCTGGTCGTAGACCGAGAACGCGACGCCGACATTGGCGAGCAGGCCGACACTGCAGACCAGATAGAACAGCAACAGGCCGCGCAGGATGCCAAACCCCTTCAGCCGCTGGTCGCGGTAGGTCAGGAAGTTGTTGAGGATGAAGTTGCTGGTCATCGCGACGATCGCGCCGGCTGCCTGAGCCTCCGGGAATGGTGCCTTGAACAGTTCCAGCGAGATGAACAGCACGCCGAGATGCACCAGCAGGCCGAGCCCGCCGACGGCTGCGAACAGAATGAAGCGCAGCGAGATCAGGTCATTGGTCAGCTTCGCCAGCACCAGGCCAAGGAAGTCGAGCGCGACCATCGAGTCAAGCTTGCTCTCGCCATGCTGGCGGGCACCGAAGGTGAAGGGTATTTCGACCGTGCGCAGCTTGCCTTCCCCGGTCGCCACCACGTCGAGCAGGATCTTGAAGCCCTGCGTCGACAGCTGCGGCGCCAGCTGCTCGAAACGGTCGCGGCGGATCATGAAGAAGCCGCTCATGGGGTCGGCGATCTCGACCTTCAACGTGCGGCGCGCGATCTCGGTGGCGAAGGCGCTGGCACCGGCGCGCTGCTTGTTGAAGCCGTCGGCCTTGTAGCCCTCGATATAGCGGCTGCCGACCACGAGCTCGGCCTCGCCGCTCTGCAGCAGCGCCACCATCTTCGGCAGCTGGGTCTCGTCATGCTGCAGATCGGCATCCATGACGGCGGCGTAAGGCGCGCTCGATGCCAGGATGCCCTCGATGCAGGCGCCGGACAGGCCACGCCGGCCGATTCGGCGAATGCAGCGCACGCGGGAATCCTTCCGCGCCAGCTCACGCACCACGTCCCAGGTTCCATCGGGCGAATTGTCATCGACGAAGATGACTTCCCACGACACGTCCTTCAGGATCGCATCAAGCCGGCGGTACAGCACCGTGACATTGGCGCGTTCGTTGAAGGTCGGGACGACCACCGAAAGCTGCGGCAGACGTGCTGCCTGCGACAGGGTTTCGGGGCCCGGCTTGATGGCTTCGTTCATGAGCGCCAGCGTATAGCCGCAGCCTCCCCCGCTGCCAAGGCGGGCCGAACCGAACGCTGTCTCGGGAAGCGGGAAAACGGGGCCAAAATACCCCTGAAAATACCAACGACCACGAACAAGGGGGGCGCGCGTACATCCGGCGCAGCCGACATTGCCGTGGTCGTCCCAGCGCCGGAGCCCTTACAAGCTGCAACGTCGCCGTTCCAGGCTAAATGGGAAGCCCCCGAGCGGTCCGCAAGAGGCGCAGGGCGCTAGTTGTTCGGGACGTCCCGGATGACGGGGCCGCGGGGCACCGGGGCCGCCGGCGCAGCTTCCGCGGCAGGAGCAGCCCGCGCCGCCGCGGGCTGGGCGGGATTGCGGATCTGGCTGGGCGACGGCCCATAGATAAACGCCGCCGCCAGCACGATGGCTGCGACCACCGCGCCCAAAAAGCCTGCCGTCGATTGTGAGTTCATGCCGCCGATCCCCTCGCCTGCGGGGATTGATATCAAAAATCGACCGCCCGCAACAGGATTTGGGAACCTATTTGGCTGCGGCCTTGCGCCGGACGAAGGCGGTCACGATGTCCTTCTGCGCAAGCTCGATCGCGCGGTTGGCGGTCGTCAGCTGCGCATCGGCGTCCTGCTTCGGAAATTGCAGCGACAGGAAGTCGATCAGCGACACCCGGAAGTTCTGCCGCTCCGAGGGACAGACACTGGCGATCAGTGAGGTGAATTCCTGGTCGGACATCGTCTTGTTGCTGTCGCGGGGATATTCGCGGGCGAGACAATTCCAGTAGGCGTCGCGGCCGGTGATCGCGAGCTTGTGCGCATCGTCGACCTCGTCGGCCATCGCAGCTGACGACGTGATCAAGAGGACGGCCGCAACCAGTATGCGCATTGTTGTACTCCCGTTTTTCGGCATCCTAGCCAACACCGGCAAGCACGATAAGCACCGCCGCGCAAATCTGGCAAACTGGCCAATCACGATTATTTTGACTACTCTCCATGTTCCCTCCTTCACGATGAGTGCAGTCGTGGCCAAAGCTCCCACCAAGGCGACCAAGACGAACGCAGGCAACATCTATATCGGCATCGGCGGCTGGACCTTCGAGCCGTGGCGCGGGGTGTTCTATCCGGAGAAGCTCACGCAGGCGAAGGAGCTGTCCTACGCGGCGTCGAAGCTGACCTCGATCGAGATCAACGGCACCTATTACGGATCGCAGAAGCCGGAGAGCTTTCGCAAATGGGCCAGCGAGGTGCCCGACGGCTTCATCTTCTCGCTGAAGGGACCGCGCTTTGCCACCAACCGCCGCGTGCTCGCCGAGGCCGGCGATTCGGTGAAGCGGTTTTACGATTCGGGCGTGCTGGAATTGAAGGACCGGCTCGGACCGGTGCTTTGGCAGTTTGCGCCGACCAAGAAGTTCGACGGCGCCGATTTCGGCAAATTCCTCGAATTGTTGCCGCGCAAACTCGACGGCCGCGCGCTGCGCCACGTCGTCGAGGTGCGCCACGACAGCTTTTGCGTTCCTGAATTCATCGCGCTGCTGCGCCAGTTCGAGGTGCCCGTGGTGTTCGCCGAGCACGGCAAATATCCGGCGATTGCCGACCTCGCCAGCGACTTCGTCTATGCCCGGCTGCAGAAAGGCGATGACGAACTGAAGACCTGCTATCCGCCGAAGCAGCTCGACGCCTGGGCCAAGCGGTTCCAGGACTGGGCCGGCGGCGGCGAGCCCGACGACCTGCCGAAGGTCGACAAGACCGCGCCGAAGAAGGCGCCGCGCGACGTGTTCGCTTACGTGATCCACGAGGGCAAGATCCGCGCGCCGGCGGGCGCGATGGAGCTGATCGAACGGGTGAAGTGAGGGAGGTAGCGATGGCGAAGGCATCGAGGCTGTTCACCATCGGCTACGAGCAGACGCCGTCGAAGGCGGTGCTCGACGAGCTCCAGCACGCCGGCGTCAAGCTATTGGTCGACGTCCGCGCGGTTGCCTCCTCGCGCCGCCCCGGCTTCTCCAAGAGCCAACTCGCCGCGGGCCTCAATGAGCGCGGCATCGCCTACGTCCATCTGCGCGGCCTCGGCACGCCGAAGAGCGGCCGGGAGGCCGCGCGCAGCGGGCAATATGCGGTGCTGCACAAGATCTATTCGGCCCACCTGAAGACGGTGCAGGCCAAGGAGGAGCTCGACGAGCTGTCGTCGCTGGTCAAGAAATCCGGCCCGGTCTGCATCCTCTGCTACGAGCGCGACCACGAGCATTGTCACCGCCGCTGGATCGCCGAGATCATCGAGGAGCGCGACGGGGTCAAGATCGAGAACCTGGCCGCGCCGCAGGTCTAGGACGCGGACTCATCATGCCGCAGCCATAGCCTAGTTGACGCGAGTTGAACGAAGCCAAGTGGACATCACCCGTCGAGTCCCCCGCTGAATCCGTCGAAAATCAACCCAAAGCGAACGTGTTTGAGAATGCAGAAGTTGCTAATTCCAGCTCGCGTATGCATTATGTGCAGGGTCGTACTGTGAGCAATTCAAATGGCGATGGAGCTGAAGGGCGCGAGAGGCGAGGGATTTGCGACGATTACCGCTGACGGTTGCGTGTTAGATTCCTGGTTTCTCCAGCTGCGCCTGGTTGTGGAGGCCGACAAGGCGGCAACGGTACGGCTGTCGACGGACGAACTCAAAAGATCGTTGGGTGAATCAGCAGACGGATATGCGCGACACGATGACATCCGCAATGTCGACATCGTTCCAATCCGTGCAGAAATCGACTCCCTTGCATCTGCGCCGACTGATGTGCACGACGCGTATCTTCGACTCCATCTATTGAGCCACCGGCTCGTCCAGCCAAATTGCCTGAACCTTGAAGGAATTTTCAGTCTGTTACCTAACGTTGCCTGGACGACCCTCGGTCCCTGTGAATGCTCTCGTGTACCGGAAGCACGAATGTTAGCACGAAAGCGTGCCCTCGCGTTTGAGGTGACAGGCGTGGATAAGTTTCCGCGCATGACTGACTATGTGACGCCTGCGGACGTGAGAATTGCAGATGCGGATCGCGTAAGGCTCGGAGCCTACCTGGCGCCGGGCACGACCGTTATGCATGAAGGCTTTTGCAATTTTAATGCAGGTACGCTCGGTCCCTGCATGGTCGAAGGCCGGATAAGCGCCGGTGTGGTTGTGGGAAGTGGCAGCGACGTCGGTGGCGGAGCGTCGATCATGGGCACTCTGTCCGGAGGAGGGAAAGAGAGGATTACAGTCGGTGAGCGCTGCCTGATCGGAGCCAACGCCGGTATCGGCATTTCATTGGGTGACGATTGTATCGTCGAAGCGGGCTGTTATGTCACGGCAGGTGCGCGCATCCTTTTGGAAGATGGCCGAGTACTGAAAGCCAAAGAACTCTCAGGCCAGAAGGGCCTTCTTTTTCGTCGTAACTCCCAGAGCGGCGCTCTTGAGGCAACCAGACGCACACCAAATTGGGACGGCCTCAACTCGCAACTTCACAGCTAGGCAGCTCACGCGAAGAAGTCGTCGGCGACATGTGGCGCGTCAGCGATGTCGCCTTCCGGCCCCTCGCGTCATTTTGCTGCGGCTGCACAAAGCGGCCGTTATCGGAGCGAAGCGGACGTCATGAGAACTTTTGAGTACGCGCCCTAGCTTCGGCTCTCACCCTCCTCCCCCGCGACGCTGATCGTCCCCTCCATCATCTTCACGCAGCCGCCGCCGACATGCACGGACGCGATTGCGCCGCCCTGCTTGCGGACCCGCGTCAGCAACAGGCTCGGCCGGCCCATGTCGACACCCTGCCCGATCCGCAGCCGCAACTCGCCGTCACGCGCGGGATCGATATCGGCGAGCAGCGCCGCGCAGGCCGCGGTCGCACTGCCGGTGGCGGGATCCTCGGACAGGCCGCTGGCGCCGGGATGGAACATGCGCGCCTGCAGGTCGAGCGGCTGCTCGCTCGCCGGCACGTCGCGCGTATAGAAATAGATGGCGTCGCTTCCGATATGCGGCAACACCCTGGCGAACGCCGCCGCATCGGGCCGGGCGCGCTTGACTGCCTCGCGCGAAGCGATGTCGACCACCAGGAACGGCAGGCCGACCGAGACGACCTGCGGCGCATGCTGATTGGTCTTCACGTCGTCCGCCGACAGCGACAGGCAGGCGGCGGCATCGGCCGCGCTCACCTCGTTGGTCCGCTGCAATGGTTGCGGCGCCGTCAGCTCGGCGCCGATCACCTTGCCCCCGTCAGACAGGATCTCGACCGGCACGAGACCCGCCCTCTCCTCGAACCGCAATCGCGCCGGCGCCTTCGCTGCCTGGCTCGCCAGCACGAAGGCGGTGCCGACATTGGGATGGCCGGCGAACGGAATTTCCGAGCGCACGGTGAAGATGCGAACCTGGGCGTCGTTGTCCCTGTCCTGCGGCGGCAAGACGAAGGTCGTCTCGGAATAGTTGAACTCGGTCGCGATCGCCTGCATTTGCGCCGTCGACAGCCCGCCGGCGTCGAGCACCACGCCGAGCGGGTTGCCGCCGAAGGCGCGGTCGGTGAAAACGTCGACGGTGATATAGCGCCGCTGCATCTTGCTTGTCCCTGTGCTCCGGTCACTCGCGACCGATGGCGTCATCGTAGCACAGAAGCAACGACGCCCTTCAGAGCACTCGGTGCAATCACGCGCGCCTTGTTTGAGCATGATCTCCGCGCAAACGCGTTCCGCGTTTGTCGCGAGGGAAAACCGCTTCGCACTTTTCCGGATCATGCTTTAGAAGCGAAACAGCTCGCGTGGTGACGCGAGCACGCGCGCGCGCTCATCGGCATCGGTGACGAGCTCGTCCAGGAATTTGCGGTTCTTCGCGTAGCTCTGCGTCGCCTCGAATTGCGTGTGCGGCCAGTCGCTGCCCCACAGCAGCCGGTCGACGCCGTAGGCCCTGCGTAGCAACGGATAGGCCTGTTTCGCAAATGCCTCGCCGGCCGCGCCGTTGCGATAGGGCGCCGAAATCTTGACCCAGACGTTTCGCGTCGCGCCAAGCTTGAGGACCGACTGGAATCCGGGATCGTCGATGCCGAGTTTTGGATCGGGCAAGGCAAAGTGATCGAGCACAACTTTCACGCCCTGGTCGAGCAGCGTTGGCGCGAACATCGCGAGATCGCTCGCGTTGCGCTGGATCTCGATCTGCCAGTCGAGCGTCCTGATCTGTGCCAGCAGCGCCGTCCAGTCCGACGACGTCAGATCGGGAAGCTGCTGGCCGACCAGATTGAGACGGATGCCGACCACGCCGGCGCGGTCGAGCGCGCGAAGCTCATCCGCCGCGACGCCGGGATCGACCACGGCGATGCCGTGCAGCCGGCCGTTGGTCGCCTTCAGGCATTCGACCAGATAGGAATTGTCGGTGCCGAGAAAGCTCGGCTGCACCAGCACGCCATTGGTGATGCCGTTCTGGTCGAGCTGCTGCAGATAGAGATCAAGCGGCGCGTCGTAATCGGGCGCATAGCGCCGGCCCGGTGCGAGCTTCAGGCCGCGATGGAAGACGTGGGCGTGAGTATCGATCGCTGATTGTCGCACCTCAGCCCTCACCCTGCTCGCCAGCCCGCCTGCTGCCACAGCGCCAATCAATCCCGCGGCAAACCGGCGCCGCGTCACCCCATGTTCGCGTGATGTCATGATCGTCCCTCATCATCACGCGCGCGTCGCGGCGGCCTGCTCGAAGACCTTGCCGCGGGTCTCCGGCAACATCAGCACGGCGACCAGCACCAGCGAATAGGCGAAGGCCGCGTCGATCCCGATCGCCGCACCAAGGCCGATGTGATCGCTGAGATAGCCGACCAGGAACGGGAACGCCGCAGAGACGATGCGGCCGAAATTGTAGCAGAAGCCGACGCCGGTGCCGCGCACTCCGGTCGGATAGAGCTCGCTGAACAGCGCCGCCATGCTGGCGGGAATGCCCGCCGAGAAGAAGCCGAGCGGGAAACCGAGCACCAGCATCTGCGAATTGGACAGCGGCGCGAAGATGTAGACCAGCACCGTCACCACGCAGGCCGCGGCGAACAGCGTCACATTGGCGCGCCGGCCGATCCGATCGCTGATGATCCCTGACACCACGCAGCCGCAGAAGAACGCGACGATGATCACGGCAAGATACGCGCTGGAGCCGAGCACCGAGAGGTGCCGCACCTCGCGCAGATAAGTCGGCAGGAATGTGGTCAGCGCCGCATAGCCGCCATGGGCACCGATGCCGAACAGGCCGCCGATCAAGGTCGCACGCAGGACGTCGCGGTGAAAGATTCCGGCGAGTGTGGCGAAGAACGGAGGCTCGGCCTCGCGCGAAGCGGCGCGCGGCGGCTCCTTCAAGCCGCGGCGGATATACAGGATCAAAAGCGCCGGGATCAGGCCGACGGCGAACAGGATGCGCCAGGCGATATCGGCCGGCGCGTAAGTGAAGACCAGCGCCGACAGCAGCACCGCGGCGCCCCAGCCGACCGCCCAGGCGCTCTGCACCGCGCCGAGCGCCTTGCCGCGATGCTCGGCGCGAATGATCTCCGCCATCAGCACCGCGCCGCAGGCCCATTCGGCGCCGAAGCCGATGCCCTGGATCGCCTTCAGCACCAGGAGCTGGGGGTAGCTTGTTGCGAAGGCGCAGGCGAAGGTCGCCAGCGCAAAGGTCGCGACCGTGATCTGCAGCGCCTTCACCCGGCCGAAGCGGTCGCCGAGCGCACCGCCAAGCCAGCCGCCGAACGCGCCGAAGAACAGCGTGACCGAGCCAAGCAGGCCGGCGTCGGCCTTGTTGATCCCGAACGCTGCAATCAGCGCCGGAATGGCGAGGCTGAACATCTGGACGTCGAGCGCATCGAGCCCCCAGCCGCCAAAGCTTGCCCAGAAGGTGCGCCGTTCGAGCGGCGAGCATTCGCTGTACCAGTTTGCCATCATTCCTCCCTGTGATTTTATGTGTTGTTCTGTGTTGATGCCGCGCTCACCTGATCTCGGCGTGGTAGCGGAAGCGATCCGCCGGCCCGCGCGAGCGGCGCCATTCGATCGGCCGCCGCTCCAGATCGAAGGCCAGGCGCTCGATCACGATCAGCGGTGCGTTGGCCTCGAGCCGCAGCAGGCGCGACTGCATCTCGGTCGCGATCTCGACGGTGAGGATTTCATCGGCCGAGACCACGACCTGGCCGCAGCGATCCTCGTAGAGCGGATACAGCAAGTCGCCGAACTCGGAGGTCGCGAGCGCGAGGATCGCCTCGAAGCGCGATCTCTCGAGCCAGATCTCCTCGGCGAGCAGCGGCACGTCGTCGATCAGACGTAGCCGCGACAGGCTGATGACGGGCTCGCCGACGCCAATGCGCAGCGCCGAGGCGACCGCCGTGGTCGCCGGCATCGCCTTCCGCCGCAGGATGCGGCTCTGCGGCACGCGGCGCTCGCCGCTCTCGGACTGGAAGCGGAAGAAGCGGAACAGCGAGGAATTGAACCGCGCGCGGCGCACGAAGGTGCCGCGGCCCTGCTGGCGCTCCAGCACACCGTCTGAGACCAGCTGATCGATCGCCTTGCGCACGGTGCCGATCGCGACGCCGTAATGCGCGCCGAGCTCGGCCTCGGAGGGGATCAGGTCCCCCGGACGCCATTCATTGCGGTTGATGCGCGCCGCGAGATCGTCGCGGAGACGCTGGTAGCGCGGCAGGCGGTCGTCGAGAGCTGAATTCATCTAGTCATCTATATGAATATATGACTGGACGTCAATCACTACCTAAATACCTCAGGCTATTTGAATGCAGCGTCCTAGCCCTACCCCAGCTGCCAGACCGGCACCGGGTGCTCGTACCCCCGCACCGGGATCTCGCCGCGCGAGACGGCGTCCTTGCACTCCTCGCCGAGCGCGTCGCGCACCGCGGACGAGATCAAAAACTGCGAGCCGAGCTCCTTATTGAGCGCCTCGAGCCGCGCGGCGAAATTCACGGTGTCGCCGATCACGGTGTATTCCTTGCGCCGCGGCGAGCCGATATTGCCAGCCACGACCTCGCCGATATGGATGCCGATCCCGATGCGCAGCGGCCAGCTCGACGCTGCGTTGGTGCGTTCATTGGCCGCGAGCATTTCGCGGGCCGCGGCGACCGCCTGATGCGCGGCGTCGCCGGCCTCGAACGGCGCGCCGAACAGCGCGAGAAAGCCGTCGCCCAGAAACTTGTTCACGATGCCGCCATGCCGATCGAGGATCTCGACCAGCACGGCAAAGGCGCCGTCGAGCCTATCAACCACCTCCTGCGGCGAGCGCGTGCGCGCGCCGGCGGTGAAGCTGCGGAAATCGACGAACATCACGGCGACGCGCCGGATGTCGCTCCCGGTCGAGGCGCCTTCCGTCATCAAACGTTCGACCACCTGCGGCGAGACGTGCTGGCCGAACAGGTTGGTAATGCGGTCGCGCGCGGTGGCAGCCATGATGCTGGCGCCAAACTGAAGCCGCAGTTGCCGGCCGACGGCGCCGGCAAGGATGCCCGAGACCAGAATCACGACGCTGCGCGCGGCGTGGTAGAAGAAATCCGGCGCGGGATCGAGCGTCCCCTCGGGGCGATAATACATCGCCATCCAGAACAGCTGCGAGGCCGCGACGAAGCCGGTGAACGCCGACAGCCAGAAATCGAGCCGCAAGGTCGAGGCGATGATAAAAATGAAATAGACCAGCGGTGCGACCCAGCCGAGCGCCGCGACAGGGCCCATGCTGTCGATGTGCAGCGCAAGCGCGACGGTGGGCATCGACGTCTCGATCAGGGCGCCGACATAGCGCCTGAACACCGGCAGGTCGCGATCCTGCTTCATGTGCCTGGTGATCGCGCCATGCACCCACAATTCGAACAGGATGAACGGCGCGATGACGGAATAGAGATAAGACGGCTTGAAATTGCCGTGCCACACCCGGACCAGCGCTTCGGGGGCAATGAAGTAGATCGTGCAGGTGATCACCGAGAATCCTGCGGCGATGGCGATCAGCACCTTGATGCGGAGCAGCTCGGTGGTCATCACCTCGCGCATCAGGGCGTGATGGAAGTCCGTTGCGACGGTTCCCGCGCTGTCGTTACTACCCCAGAACCCGGCCATTTCCCCTCGCCCGTCATTCCGGGGCGCGAAGCGAACCCGGAATCTCGAGATTCCCCGATGCGCAATTGCGCATCTGCGGTTCGCCTCTTCGAGGCGCCCCGGAATGAATTGTCACGTCCATTCTGCCTCAATCAAGCGTGCGGCGGAAGCGCGTCACGGCCACCGTCATGGCGAACAGCATCAGGGCGGCCAGCGCGATGGTGTCGTATTGCAGGTTCTGCATGGCGGCGCCCTTCAGCATGATGGCGCGGACGATGCGGACGAAATGGGTCAGCGGCAGCCCCTCGCCGATATATTGCGCCCAGACCGGCATGCCCGCGAACGGAAACATGAAACCGGACAGCAGGATGCTCGGAAGGAAGAACATCATCGAGAGCTGCATCGCCTGCAGCTGGTTCTGCACGATGGTCGAGAAAGTGTAGCCGATCGATAGATTGGTGGTGATGAACAGCGTGGTGAGCAGCGCCAGCAGCGTGAGGCTGCCGAGGATCGGCACGCCGAACAGCACGATGCCGATGGCGATGATCAGCGTGGCCTGGATGAAGCCGACCAGCACATAGGGGATGATCTTGCCGAACATCACCTCGACCGGCTTGATCGGCATTGACAGCAGGCTCTCCATGGTGCCGCGCTCGATCTCGCGCGTCACCGACAGCGCTGTGAAGATCAGCATGGTCATGGTCAGGATGGTCCCGACCAGGCCGGGCACGATGTTGAGGCGCGAGTCCGCCGCCGGGTTGTAGCGGGCATGGGCGCGGATCTCGAACGGCATCTCCGGCGGATCGCCGATGTGCAGGTCATGCGCCAGCGCCGACTGCACCAGCGGCCCGAGCGCGCCGAGCGCCGAGCCCGACGCCACCGGGTCGGTGGCGTCGGCCGCGACCAGCAGCGCCGGCTTGTCGCCGCGCCGTACCGCGCGCTCGAAGCCGCGCGGGATCTCGACCCCGAACAGCACCTTGCCGGATTGCAGGAGATCGTCGAACTCCGCGACGGTGTGGACCTCGCGGGTGAAATGGAAATAGGCGGTGTTCTGCATCGCCTTCAGGATCGAACGCCCGAGATCGCTGTCCTCCTGGGTCAGCACCGCGGTCGGCAGATTGCGCGGCGTGGTGTTGATGGCGTAGCCGAACAGCGTCAGCTGCATCACCGGCAGCATGATGATCATGGCGAACGAGACGCGATCGCGGCGAAGCTGGATGAATTCCTTGACCAGCATCGCGTAGCTGCGCCGCCAGAAGCCGAATGCCGGCTCCCTGGTCTCGTCATTGTGGATCGTATCCGCTGCGCTCATCGGAACCTATCCTTGAAAATTGTCCTTGGAGCGCCCCATCAGGTCGATGAAGACGTCTTCGAGCGACGGCTCGCTCGGCTGCCAGCGCCACTTCGGATTGTCGCGATAGGGCGCGATGGCGGCCTCGAGCGCGGCCTTGTCGCGGCCGGAGACGTGCAGGCTGGTGCCGAACGGCGCCACCATGTCGACGCCGGGCTTGCCGGTGAGCTCGGTCATCAGCCCGTTGAAATCCTCGCCCGTTACCGTCCAGGTCGACAGCGCGGAGGCTGCGATCACCTCGTCCACCGTGCCGTGCGCGAGCAGGTGACCGTAGGCGATATAGGCGATCTCGTGACAGCGCTCGGCCTCGTCCATGTAATGGGTCGAGACCAGCACGGTGAGGCCGTCGGCGGCGAGCGCGTGGATCTCGTTCCAGAAGTCGCGCCGCGCCTTGGGATCGACGCCCGCGGTCGGCTCGTCCAGCAGCAGCAATTGCGGATTGGGCAGCGTGCAGGCGCCGAGCGCCAGCCGCTGCTTCCAGCCGCCGGACAGATTGGCGGCGAGCTGGTCCTCGCGGCCCTTGAGGCCGATGCGTGCGATCATGTCGCGCGCGGCGCCACGCGCATCCGGCATGCCGTAGAGCCGCGCCACGAATTCCAGGTTCTCGCGCACCGACAGATCCTGGTAGAGGCTGAAGCGCTGCGTCATGTAGCCGACCTTGCGCTTGATCTTGTCGGCATCGCGCCGGATATCGTAGCCGAGGCAGGTGCCCTCGCCGCTGTCGGGCGTCAACAGGCCGCACAGGATGCGGATGGTCGTGGTCTTGCCGCTGCCGTTCGGACCGAGGAAGCCGTAGATCGAGCCGCGCTTGACCTGCATCGAGAGGTCATGGACGACCTCTCGCCCGCCGAACGATTTGCTGAGGCCCTTCACATCGATGGCGATGCCGGATGCGTTGGGCCGCGCGCTGGTCGGGCCGCTGTTCATCTGCGGTCCGCCAACGGCGTCTTGGGATTGTTCTTGGGGTTGAGGTAGATGCTGATCGGCTGGCCGACGCGCAGCACATCGGGCCGGCTCGGCCGCGCCTGGATCAGATAGACCAGCTTGTTGCGCTCATCGAGGCTGTAGATCACCGGCGGCGTGTACTCCGCCGTGGTGGCGATGAAATAGATTTTTGCGGTGAGATCGGCGGCGCAATTGTCGCAGGTCACCCTCACCTCGTCGCCGAGCGCGAGCTTCGGCAACTCGGCCTCCGGCACGAAGAAGCGCAGCTTCATGTTGCCGGGCGGCATGATCGACAGCACCGGCCGCTGCGCCTGCACCATCTCGCCCTCACGGAAATAGATCTGCTGGATCGCGCCTGCGATCGGCGCAAAGCCCTTGCGGCGATCGAGCCGGGTCTGCGAGCTCACGACGCGGGCCTCGGCGACGCGCAGCGCCGAGAGCGTGGCATCCAGATTGGCCTGGGTGCCGGCACCGGTGCCGCGCAGCGAGGCCGCGCGGTCGTAGCTCTGCTGGGCGTTCGCCAGTGTCGCGTTGTTCTGGTTGAGATCGGCGCGCTGCAAATCGTCATCGACCGAATAGAGCTGATCGCCGGGCTTGACCTCGTCGCCCTCGCGCACATTGAGCTTGATCACGCGGCCGGATTCATCGGGGCTGACGAAGATCATGTCGGCTTCGACCCAGCCCTGGAAGCCGGGATCCCGCTTTTCCTGGCAACCGGCGAGCGCCGCCGCCAGCGCGACCACGGTCACCAGCTTCATCATGCGCGGCGAGGTCATGTTGTCCTCCGTTCGCCGAAGATCAGATCGAGATGCACCTTGAACATCGCGAGCCCGTCGAGCGGTGCATGCCGGGCAAACAGGCTCTGCCAGATCACTGCGACGATCGCGGGCGCGACGACCAGCTGCGGAAATTGCCCGAGCTCCCGGTGCTTGATCTCGCCGCGCGTGATCGCGAGCTGGACCAGCGCCCGCATGCCGGCGAGGCCCTTCGACACCACCTCGCGGAAATAGAAATCGGCGATCGCCGGAAAGCGCGGCCCTTCCGAAACAATCAGGCGGATGATGTCGCCGCGGCGGGTCGCCACGACCTCGCGGATGAAGGTCTCGGCAAATCCCTCCACCGCGTCGCGCACGGGACCCTTGATGGTCGGAAGCGCGGTCATGCGGCTGATCAGCGGCACCAGCGCGGTGCGGATCAGCTCCTCGAACATCGATTCCTTGTCCTTGAAGTAGAGGTAGAGCGTGCCCTTGGCGACGCCCGCCCGTTTGGCGACGTCGTCGAGCCGGGTCGCGGCAAAGCCGCGGGCAATGAACTCGTCCATCGCCGCCTCGACGATCGCCGCCCGCCGCTCCGCCGATTTCTCGGCACGGTTCGCGACTGGCTTCGGCTCGGACAGTTTGGCCGAGGCCACCTTCGGGACCCTCGCCGCGGCGGCCCGGATCGTGGTCCGGCGCCTGGCAGACGGGGTGCGGGTCGATGTTTTCATGCGCTTGGTCATGCTCATATTATGACTGACTGGTCAGTCATTGTCAATATGATGGAAGAAGGCGTCCCGTGACGTTAAGTGTTCCTATCCGGCGGCAGGTCGTCAGGACGCGCCTGAACCCCATCTCTCGCCGTCATTGTTCGGCGTCATCACCCGCGCATGCGGGTGATCCAGTATTCCAGAGACGCCAGTGCTTGAGTCCAGAAGCCGCGGCGTACTGGATCGCCCGGTCAAGCCGGGCGATGACAGTTGTGGATGAGAATGCAGCTTCGCATTCGTCGCCCGACTTTCTCCGCACACGCCACCGTCGTCCCGGCCTAGTGCGCAATTGCGCACGGGGGGCCGGGACCCATAACCACAGGGTTGTGTTGTTGGAAACAGGCTGTTGCCCCAGCGTCACCCAACAATTCGCATTTATGGTAATGGGTCCCAGCCCCCCGTGCGCAATTGCGCACAAGGCCGGGACGACACCGAATATGCGGCGCGGCTTGTGCGAAGCGATACCCATCATCTGCGCCGCGGACATGAATCGATGGGTTTCGCTTCCGCCTTCGCTCTCCGAGCTACGGCGGACAAGTCGCTCCACCTGTCCTACGTGCGCTGTCCGCTACGTGTGAAACTTCAGCCCGTCGAGGATCTTGTCGACCACCTTGCGCTCGGCGCGAAAAGCGAGACCGACCAGGTTGAGCTCGGTGCGTGCGACCGCCTTCACTACCTCGCGGTTGGCGGCGTCATGCGTGGTCCTGAACATGTCCTCGGTGTAGAGCGCCGGCCGCACGTCGCGCGCCAGCGCGCGTTCCAGCGCCCGTGACAGCTGCGCGCGGTCGGCGCCGTAGATCAGGATCGGCTGGCCGATCAGGGAGAGATATCTGGTCCCCGAGCCGTCCTCGTAATTGTCGCCGATACATTCAGGGAAGGAAGCTGCGATGCCGCCGGCAAGAAAGGACGCCACGTTGAGCTTCTGCCAGACTTCCAGGTCGGTGCGGATCACGACCGCGATCTTGGTGTCGAACTGCATCGCGGGAGTTTAGCGGCAACGCGCCGCTTCAGGCCAGTCCCGTCGATGCAAACCTTGCCTTCATATTCGCACCAGCCGGACGCTCCTTTCTGCTCGCTGCATCGCGCGGCTCCATGATAAGGCTCGCTCGCGGCCCCTGCCCTGAGGGTTTGACATGCGAATTTTGCTCGCGCTGCTGCTGTCGTTCGTCACCGTCGCGCATGCCGAGGACCGCGGCCTGCTGCCCGGCCTGATCCCCGCGCCGCTGCTGTTGCCCGTCAACATCTCCGGCAAGGACCTGACGCTCGACGCCTACGTCATTCGCCCGGATCGGCCCGGCCGGTTTCCGCTGGTGATCATGACGCATGGCACGCCGAGCGGTGGCGAGGGCTTCTTCGACAAGATCACTCGGCGCACGCCGATCAGCTTCAACCTCGCCGCTATCGCACTGGCGCGGCGCGGCTACGCGACGCTCTCCATCATGCGCCGCGGCTTCGGACGATCGGGCGGCGGCTATTCGGAGGGACTGCCTGCGCCCTGCGACTACACTTCAGGGGTGCGCATCGGCGCCGACGATGTCATCGAGGCGATGTCAGCCGTGCGCAACGAGCCCTGGGTCAACGGCGATCACATCCTGCTGCTCGGACACTCCACCGGCGGGCTGACCATGCTCGCCGCGGCGGAGCGCAATCCGGCCGGGGTCGTGGGTATCCTGAACTTCGACGGCGGTTACCAGTCAACGGTCAAGCCAGACGAACCTTGTGCGCCTGAGCGTCTCGTCGAAACCGTGGCGGCGCTAAGCCGAGCTGTGCGCGTGCCCGCGCTGTGGCTCTACGCCGAAAACGACCAATTCTACGGCCCTGATCTGGTGCACCAGATGTTCGCCGCCTACACCGCGGGCGGGGCGCCGGCGCGATTGCAGATCCTGCCGCCGTTCGGCAAAAACGGCCACGACCTCGTGACCGAGGGCGCGGCCAGCAGATGGCTGCCGATCGTCGAACCGTTCCTGGCCGAGCTGAAGCTGCCAAGCGCGGCTGCGATCGATCTGCCGGAGCCCACCGCGCTTCCTGCACCGCCCGGTCTTTCGCCGGGCTGCCAGAAGATGTTTGCCCGCTACACAAGCTATCGCAGCGATGCCAAGGCCTTTGCCGTCGACGACAAGGGCGGCTGCGGCTCCAGCAACGGCAGGACGGTCGCCGAAGCGCGCGACAATGCCATCGCGGAGTGCTCCAACAAGGACAGCGCGTGCCATGTCTATGCCGCTGGCCAGCACGTTGGCGAGAACTGAACAGCGCAGTTGTGGATGCTCCAGCACCAATTCCCTGAACCCGCCATTCCGCGTCCGCGACAAAGGGGTGGGCATGCGGCTTCGCGATGCCCGAACCTTGTCATTCGGACCTCATCGATGGCGAAACGCCGTTCGTCAAAGTCTTCCGCCTGGATGATCTGCACCGTCCTCGCGCTCGCGTGGCCCGCGATCTCCGTGCGCGCCGAGGCCGTGCTGAATGACAAATGCACCGGAAAGCCCGATATCGCGTGGGAGGCGCAGATCGCAGGATGCAGCGCTGTGATCGCGTCAGGCAAGCTGGCTGGAAAGGATTTTGCAAAAGCCCTCACCTACCGCGCCCAGGCCTATGCGCAGACCGGCGATCTCGACCGCAGCCTTGCCGATATCGAGCAGGTGATCCGGCTCGAGCCCGACGATGCCTTTGCGGTCGGCGCGCGCGGCGACATCTTTCTGGTGCGGAAGGATTACGACCATGCGCTCGCCGACTACAGCAAGGCGGCCGCGCTGGCGCCCGACTTCGATCTCGCGTTGATCGGCCGCGGCATCGTGTTTCTGGCGACCGGCAAATACGACAATGCGGTCGCCGAATTCGATTCAGCGCTCCGGCTGCAACCGGCCTCCGCCGCGGCGCTGTACTGGCGTGGCATCACCAAACGCCAGCAGGGCGATGTTGCGGCGGGCGAGGCAGACATCGCTGCGGCGAAGAAGATCTATGCGCATGTCGACCGCTAGCCATGCGGCTAGCCTGGCGTCGCAGGCCCGGACGCGCCGGCCAGGAAAGCAATAGGCAGTTCCTGCGCCGCGTAGTAAGCTCCGCGGGTTTGATGACCACAGCATATTTCGGGGCATTGCATCATGATCAGCAAGGCCGATGTTGTTGTTATTGGTTCGGGCGGATTGGGCGCGGCCACGGCGTATTACTTGAGCAAGCGTGGAGGTCTCAGCGTCGCTCTCGTCGACAAGCATGAGATCGGATCGCAAACCTCGCCCCGTGCAGCGGGCATGGTGAGCTGCGTTCGCAAGAGCGACCTGATGATTGGCCTCATCAAGGACGCCTGCCGCAAGATCGAGGCGTTCACCGAAGAAACCGGCCAGCCGCTCGACTGGGTGCATTCGGGCAGCTTGAAGATCGCACGCCGGCCACAGGACGCCGAAGTGATCGAGGACGACCTTGAGCGCGGGCGCCGCACCGGCCTCGACGTCGAGCTGATCTCTCCGGAAGAGGCGAGCCGTCTCAATCCGCTTTTGTATCCGACGGGTGTCGTCGCAGCGATGCGGATCGGCGACGACCGGTATTTCGACCCGGCGCAGGTTGCTGTCGGTTTCGCCAGAGCCGCGGCGGCCCAAGGCGTGACCTTGCTGCCGAAGACCGACGTACGCGCCGTGAACATCGTCGGCGGCAACGTGATCGGCGTGACCACGGCGAACGGCGTCATTGAAAGTCCTGTTGTCGTCGATGCCGCCGGTGCGTGGACGCGGCAGGTCGCGGAGGCAAGCGGGATCCGCGTGCCGCTGGTGCCGACCCGGCAGCAATTGATCGTCACCGAGCCCCTGGATGGCGCACGTGCCGACTTGCCGATGATCCGCATCATGGATGCCGCCGTGTATACGCGCCCGTGTCAGGGCGGTTTCCTCTGGGGTGTCTACGAGGAAACGCCGCGCTTCTTCGACATGCAATCGCTCGGGGCCGGCTTCGACGTCAAGGACATGCCGCTCGACATCGAGGTGCTTCATGCAGCCGCCGATGAGGTGAAGGATCAGCTGCCGTTCCTGCAAACCGCCAAGGTGCGGGAATTTCGCGGCGGCATTCCGACGATGACCGCTGATGGCCATCATATTCTTGGCCCGGCCACTGGTGCGACCGGCTTCTATTTTGCAAGCGGGTGCAACGTCGCCGGCCTCTCGATCTCGCCGACCGTCGGTGAGGCGCTTGCGGCCTGGATCGTGGACGGCAAGCCGACTGTCGATCTATCGCCGATGTCGGTCGCGCGGTTCAAAGACCAATCGTGGTCTGAAGACCAACTGCAGCACGACGCCGCCTGGCAATATCGACACTTCTACGGCGCCGTCTGAGCGTCTGCCGGCGCTAGCCCTTGGCGTCGCACGCCCAGGCGCGGATCACGCATTCCTTGCCGCCATAGTCGTAGCACTTCTTGGTCGCGGCATTCAGCGAGCTCGAGATCTTCGGCGCCACCGCGTAGCCGTGCGCACCGCAGGGATTTTTCATGTCGATCGCGAGCGCGGCACAGGCGCGCTTCATGGTCACGGTGGTGCAGTCGCCCTTGCACTGCTTCAGCGCCGCGGCACGCGCCGCGCCCTCCGCCGGATAGTCATAGGCCTGGCCGTAGGCACCGCATTTGCCGACCGCGAACGCACCGGCTCCCCACGCCTTGGTGACGAAGTTGTCCACGGTGAAACGCGTGGCGCCAACCAGCAATGTCAGGACAAGAATCGTCAACGCGCGACGCCGCGCGGCGGCAGTCGAAATGATCAAGCGGAAATCCCCCAGAACCCGGCGCGGACTGTACGCGGGGGTCGTTTCCAGATGGTGAATGATGGGTTGATGGCGAGTCCTATCCACTCGTCGTCCCGGCCTAGTGCGCAATTGCGCACGGGGGCCGGGACCCATAACCACAAATGCAGATTGTCTTGCGAGGCTGGGGCCGCTTCCCCGGCGACAACAACGTTCGGTGGTAATGGGTCCCGGCCCCCGTGCGCAATTGCGCACTAGGCCGGGACGACGGCGGATGGAGCTATCCCCGCCGTGCCGCTTCCAGCGCCTGCGGCGTATCGATGTCGAGGAAGGCGCTGTTGCCTTCGACCGGGACCTCGGCGACCACCTCGGCATGCTTGGCGATCAAATGACGGGCGCCGATGTCGCCGTCGAGCGTCATCAATTCCCTGAAGAAGCGCCGCGACCACAGCACCGGATTGCCGCGGCGGCCTTCGCTGACGGGGACCGCGATCAGGTGACCGCGGTCGGGCTCGAAGGTCTCGATCAGGCGGTCGATCAGCTGCGCGTCGATCAGCGGCATGTCGCCGAGGCAGACGATCGCGCCGTCAGCGGCGTCGGAGACCGCCGCGATGCCCGCCTTCACCGAACTTGCGAGGCCACCGGCGAAATCGGGATTGCGGACGAACTTCACCTTGAGGTCCGCCAGCGCCTGCTCGACCAGATCGGCCTGATGCCCGGTGACGACGATCACCTCCGAGGCCTTCGAGGCCAGCGCCTGCTCGGCGACGATGCGCACGAGCTTCTTGCCGTCGAGTTCGGCGAGCAGCTTGTTCGGGCCGCCCATCCGGGTCGAGCGTCCCGCCGCGAGCACGATCGCCGCGACGTTGCGGTTGCCTTCGGTGTCCGGCACGGTGCGCGGCTGCGGCCGCGTCACGATTTCCATCAACAGGCCGCCGACGCCCATGCCGGTGAGATCCGATCGCGTCACCTTGATGCCGGCGAGCAGCCGCATCAGCACCCAGTCAAACCCGTTCTCGACCGGCGAGCGCGCGCAGCCCGGCGCGCCGAGCACCGGCACGCCGCCGGCGCTGCCGATCAACAGCAGATTGCCGGGATCGACCGGCATGCCGAAATGCTCGATCGCGCCGCCGATCTCGGTAATCGCGGCCGGGATGACGTCGCGGCGGTCGGCGATCGCCGATGCCCCGAACACGATGACGAGCTCGGCCCCCAGGCCAAGCAATTCCTTGATCGCGGTCGCGAGCACGGTCTCGTCATGCGGCACGCGGCGCTCGGCAATGATCGTCGCACCGGCGGGCGCGAGCCGCTCGGCGGTGACGCGCAGCGTCTTGTCGATCACCTTCGGCGCCAGGCCCGGCAGCAGCGTCGAGACCACGCCGACTTTTTTGATCACATAAGGTGCGATCCGCAGCGTGTCGCGGCCTGCGACCGCGACGGCGGCATCGCGCAGCCGGCCCTCGACGCCGAACGGGATCAGCTTGACGGTCGCGATCATCTCGCCTTCGACCACCGGCTTGTACGCCGCGAGCGTGGCAAAGGTGATGGCCTCGTCGACGCCGTTGATGCGGTCGACCGCGGCGCGATCGACCACCAGCACGCCGGGGCGCGCCGCGAATAGATTGGCGCGGCCGGTGAAAGCGCGCTCGACATTGACGCCCTCGCCCGCCACCGCCTGCGCGATGCTGGCGGCCGCAACGTCCTCGGAGACGTCGCCCTTCTCCAGACGCACCACGACGACGTCCTTGACACCGGCTTTGGTCAGCGCCTCGACTTCCGCCTCGCCGATCGTGGTGCCCTTCTTGAGCACCAGCGCACCCTGGCGGAGCGTATGCACGGTGACGCCGCCAATCGCGTCGGCCGGACTGGCGGGACCGAACTTCATGCCGCTTCTTCTTTTTCTTTTGGAGGCAGACGCAGCTGCGCGGTGATCTCGGCCATGATCGCAACCGCGATCTCGGACGGCGACACCGCGCCGATGTCGAGGCCGATCGGCGCATGGATGCGCGCGATGTCGCTGTCCTTGGCGCCCTGCGCCCGCAGCCGCTCGGCGCGCTTGGCGTGCGTTTTCCGCGAGCCGAGCGCGCCGATATAGAAGCAGTCGCGGTCGAAGGCGTGCAGCAGCGCCGGATCGTCGATCTTCGGATCGTGCGTCACCGCGACGAACGCCGTGTAGTGATCGACATTGAGCGGCGGCAGCGCGACGTCGGGCCATTCGGCGACCAGCGGCACGTCGGGGAAACGCTCCGGGCTCGCAAACGCGGTGCGCGGATCGACCACCGTCACGTCATAGTCGAGCGAGCGCGCCAGCGGCGCCAGGGCCTGGCTGATATGGACCGCGCCGATGATCACGAGCTTTGCCGTCGGCGCGTAGACGTTGAGGAACAGTTTTTTGCCTGATACCTCGACATTGCCGCTCTTGCCCATCCGCAGCTGTTTTGCCAGTTCGGCGCGCAGCGGATCGGCGGTGATATCCTCGGCCTTCACCAGGCGCTGCTCGCCATTGGCGGTGTCGGTGACGACGATGACCGGGCGGCGCGCGGCGCGCTCGGCGTTCAGCTCTTTCAGGACCTCGAGTTTCACGGCTAACCGACCTTCTCGACGAACACGCGGATGGTGCCGCCGCAGGACAGGCCGACATTCCAGGCCGTCTCGTCGGCGACGCCGAATTCGAGCATCTTGGGCTGGCCGCTCGCGATCACGTCGAGCGCCTCGGTGACCACGGCGCCCTCGACGCAGCCGCCGGAGACGCTGCCCAAGAACGTGCCGTCGTCATTGATGACGAGGCTGGAGCCGGCCGGCCGCGGCGCCGAGCCCCAGGTCTCGACCACGGTGGCGAGCGCCACGCCATGGCCCTGCTTCTGCCAGGTCTCGGCGGCCTGCAGGATGTCTTCGTCGCGGTTCAGCATGGTGGCCTCCTGCTTATGGTCAGGCTTCTTAGGCTACAGAGCGGATCAGGCTGCGGTGGTGCGCCGGCGGCGGCGACGACAGCGCCCCGATCAAGCCCTTGATGGACGTCAAGTTATGCACCGGGCGAAATTCGTCAACGTGGGGCAACATCATTTTGATGCCCTGCGCCTTGGCCTCGAAGCCCGAATAGCGCAGCAGCGGGTTGAGCCAGATCAGGCGGCGGCAGGAGCGGTGCAATCGGTCCATCTCGAAGGCCAGTTTGGCATCGGCCTCCCGTTCTAGTCCATCGGATATAAGGAGGACGATGGCGCCCTGCCCGAGCACCCGGCGGGCCCAGAGCTGGTTGAACGTATGCAGCGAGGTCGCGATCCGGGTGCCGCCGGCCCAGTCCTCGACCGAGGACGAGCAGCTCGCCAGCGCCTCGTCGGGGTCACGCGCCCGTAATGCGCGCGTCACATTGGTCAGGCGGGTGCCGAACAGGAACACCGAGACCCGCTTGCGGGCGTCGGTGATGGCATGCAGGAAGTGCAGGAACAGGCGGGTGTACTCGCTCATCGAGCCGGAGATATCGAGCAGCGCCACGATCGGCGCCGGCTTCTCGATCCGGCCGAGCTTGCGGATATCGATGATCTCGCCGCCGGTGCGCAGCGAGTTGCGCACGGTGCGACGCATGTCGAGCCGCAGTCCCCGCGCGTCCGGCTGGTAGCGGCGGGTGACGAGCTCGGCCTGCGGCAGCCGCATCTTGGCGATCTCTCTGACGACCTCGGCGATCTCGGCCGCGGTCATCTGCGCAAAATCCTTCTTCTGCAGGATCTCCTTGTCGGAGACCGAGAGTTTCAGCTCCTGCTCCTGGGCCTGCGGCCGCTCCTCGCTCCGCGCCGGCCGCGCCATCGCCTCCTGGACGCGGCGCGAGGCCGGCGGCGGCTTCTTTTTGGCGTGATCCGGCAGCGGCACCGAATCCAACATGCTCTTCCACTCCTCGGCGGCGCGGAAGAACAGCGCAAAGGCCTGGCGGAAGATCAGCGCATGCTCATGGCGCTTGACGAAGATCGCTTCCAGCGTGGCGTAGAAATCGCCGCGGTGGCCGACTTCGATCAGCTGCAGCGCGTCGAGCGCATCGATCACCGAGCCCGGCCCGACCGGGAGCCCGGCCGCCCGCAGCGCGCGGGCAAAGCCGATCACGTTGTCGGCCATGTGGCCGGTCGGAGGCGCGAGGTGGTTGATCGGCATCGAACTATCCACTCCCGTCATTGCGGGATGCGCCGTCAGGCGCAGGCCCGGAATCCATAACCACAATCGTAGGTATGGATTCCGGGCTCGCGCTTCGCGCGCCCCGGAATGACGAACGATGTTGCAACACGCGAGCCTTACGTCTCGCTCGTCGCTTCCTTCAATGTCTTCTGCAACGCATC
This sequence comes from Bradyrhizobium sp. 6(2017), assembly GCF_011058295.2. Lineage (NCBI taxonomy): Bacteria > Pseudomonadati > Pseudomonadota > Alphaproteobacteria > Hyphomicrobiales > Nitrobacteraceae > Bradyrhizobium > Bradyrhizobium sp. 6(2017). The sequence goes on from NZ_CP049289.2 coordinate 6,361,223, forward strand.
GCCCTGCATCCGCGCGATGTCGTCCTGATACTTCAGCAGCGCGCCCAGCGTGTCGCCGACCACCTGCGGCGTCAGCGAGCGCGCGTCGAGCTCCGACAGCGCGGTGGCCCAGTCGATGGTCTCGGCCACGCCCGGCGACTTGTAGAAATCCTGGTTGCGCAGCGCCTGCACGAAGCGGACGACCTGCTGCGACAGTTTGGCGGAGATACCTGGCACCCGCGACTTGACGATCGCGAGCTCGCGCTCGGCGATGGGATAGTCCACCCAATGATAGAGGCAGCGCCGCTTCAGCGCGTCGTGGATCTCGCGGGTGCGGTTCGAGGTGATGATCACGATCGGCGGCGCAGGCGCCTTCACGGTGCCGAGCTCCGGGATGGTCACCTGGAAGTCGCTGAGGATTTCCAGCAGATACGCCTCGAACGCCTCGTCGGCGCGGTCGAGCTCGTCGATCAGCAGCACCGGGGGACCCGCGACGTCGGGCTCGAGCGCCTGCAACAGCGGCCGCTTGATCAGGAAACGCTCGGCGAAAATATCGCTCGCGAGCTGGTCGCGATCGGTATCGCCGGAGGCCTCCGCCAACCGAATTGCGATCATCTGCGCCGCGCTGCTCCACTCGTAGACGGCGGAGGCGACGTCGAGGCCTTCATAGCATTGCAGGCGGATCAGCTTGCGCCCGAGCGCCGCCGACAACACCTTTGCGATTTCGGTCTTGCCGACGCCGGCCTCGCCTTCGAGGAACAGCGGCCGGCCCATGCGCAGCGCCAGATAGGTCACGGTCGCGAGCGACCGTTCGGCGAGGTAGCCGCGCGACGTCAACAGCTCCTCGAGCGCATCGACGGAAGTGGGTAACGCCGATGCACTCATGGAACAGCCAGTCTTCGAACAGGGGTTAGCAGTGTCACGCCTTGGTACTTAGCCCTTGGCGGTCGCGGCTTCCACCGCCCTGCGCGTCAGGACGCCGATCAAATGCGCGCGGTATTCCGCACTGCCGTGCAGGTCGCTGTTGAGCCCATCGGCCGGAACCGAGATGCCGTCGAGCACCTTGTGCGAGAACCGCTTCTTCAAGGCGTCCTCGAAGACGGTAACGCGGAACACGCCGTCGGAGCCTGCGCCGGTGACCGCGACGCGGACATCGGACGGACGCTTGGCGACGAACACACCGACCAGCGCGTAGCGCGAGGCCTGGTTGCGGAATTTCACATAGGCCGCCTTCTTCGGCAGCGGGAACATCACCTTGGTGATGATCTCGTCAGCCTCGAGCGCGGTCGAGAACAGGCCCTGGAAATACTCCTCGGCCTTGAGGCGGCGCTTGTTGGTGACGATGGTCGCGCCCAGCGCCAGCACCGCAGCCGGATAGTCGGCGGTCGGGTCGTTGTTGGCGAGCGAGCCGCCGATGGTGCCGCGGTGGCGCACGGCGGGATCGCCGATCATGCCGGCGAGCTCGGCCAGCGCCGGGATCGCCTCGCCCACGATCGCGGAGTTCGCGACCTCGGCGTGCTTTGCGGTGGCGCCGATCACCAGCGAGCGGCCCTTCATCTCGATGGTGTCGAGACCTTCGATATGGGAGAGGTCGACCAGATGCGGCGGGCTGGCGAGCCGCTGCTTCATCACCGGCACCAGCGTGTGACCGCCGGCGATCAGCTTGGCGTCCTCGTTCTTCACCAGCAGATTGGCGGCCTGCCGTACGGTGCCGGGGCGATGATATTTGAATTCGTACATTGGAATGTCCTGATCGCTTGTCGCGACGAATTGCTGATTAGGCGAGGTCCGACTTCGCCATCGCCTTGGCGCCGGCGGCGATCGAAGCGACGATGTTCTGGTAGCCGGTGCAGCGGCACAGATTGCCTTCCAGCTCCTCGCGGATCACCTCGTCGGAGAGGTCGTGGCCCCTGCGATGGACCAGGTCGACGGCGGTCATGATCATGCCCGGCGTGCAGAAGCCGCACTGCAGGCCGTGATGCTCGCGGAAGGCCTCCTGCATCGGATGCAGCGGTGCGCCATCGGCCGCCAGCCCCTCGATGGTCTTGACTTCATGACCGTCGGCCATCACCGCAAGCGTCGTGCAGGACTTCACCGCCTTGCCGTCCAGATGCACGACACAGGCGCCGCACTGCGAGGTGTCGCAGCCGACATGCGTGCCTGTCAGCCGCAGATTTTCGCGCAGAAACTGGACCAGAAGGGTACGGGGGTCGACATTCGCGTTCACGGGATTGCCGTTCACGATCATTGAAATCTTGGCCATCAGCACTCTCTTATCTGCCCCACCGCATATCGGCGAAGCAGGCGGTTTATAATCATTCCAGACGGCATAATATGGGCGCGTCCCGCGATGGGCAACCGTTCGAGCCACCCATCCAGGACATAGCGGGAAGGCATGGCCGGACCCTAATTATCCAGCCGAAAGGCGGGGCTAACCCTGCACGGCTTTGGCGAAATTTGCAAAGAATTCGTCCGCCAGCTTCTTGGCGGCGCCGTTGATCAGGCGTTGGCCGAGCTGGGCGAGCTTGCCGCCGATCTGCGCCTCCACGTTGTAGCTCAGAAGCGTGCCGCCATCCTTGTCGGCAAGGCCGACGGTGGCGCCGCCCTTGGCGAAGCCCGCGACCCCGCCCTCGCCTTCGCCTGATATCTTGTAGCCGTTCGGCGGATCGAGATCGCTCAAGGTGACCTTGCCCTTGAAGCGGGCGGAGACCGGGCCGACCTTCATCTTGGCGGTGGCGCGGAAGCCGCCCTCGTCGGTCTTCTCCAGCTCTTCGCAGCCGGGAATGCAGGCCTTCAACACGTCGGGATCGTTGAGCTTGTCCCACACAGCCTGGCGCGCCGCCGCGAGCTGAACTTCGCCGGTCATTGTCATGGCCATGGGGGACCTCCTCGATCGCTAGAACCTTTTCCCCCAAGTAAAGCAGCCGGGGCGCAAAGGAAAGGGCACCTTCGGAGGATGAGCGATGCATATTCGCACCGCAGCAAGACCCGTCCGCCGTTCACAAAATCGCGCGATCGGCGCTGTCGAAAATGGCGGCAGCGGCGGGGCATTGGCAGGAGCGCGCGACAGTGGTTAGGTCGCGCGCCATGAGCACAGCCCTCTCCCCCCTGCTTGCGCCGATGCTGTCGAGCGCCGCGATGCGCGCGGTGTGCGACGATGCCGCCACCCTGCAAAACATGCTGGATTTCGAGGCCGCGCTGGCCCGCGCCGAGGTGGCCTGCGGCGTGATTCCTGCCGCTGCGGCCGGCCCGATCGCCGCCGCCTGCAAGGCCGAATCATTCGACCTCGCCGAGCTGGCCGACGCCGCGACGCGGTCGGGCAATCTCGCGATCCCGCTGGTGAAGGCCCTGACCGCCAATGTCGCCAGGACGGATGCCGAGGCTGGGCGCTATGTGCATTGGGGCGCGACCAGCCAGGACGTCATCGACACCGCGACGATGCTGAGCTTGCGTGCCGGCATCGATGCGCTGCTGGCCGACCTCGACCGCGCCGTTGCCGGTTTTGCCACCCTGGCGCGCGCCCATCGCAACACCGCGGTGGTGGCGCGGACCTGGTTGCAGCACGCGCTGCCGATGCCGTTCGGACTCAAACTCGCCGAATATTCCGCGGCCCTGCATCGCTCCCGCAAGCGGCTGCAACGGCTGCGCCACGAGACGCTGGCGCTGCAATTCGGCGGTGCCGCCGGCACACTCGCCGCACTCGGCGACAAGGGCCTCGCAGTCGCGACAGGCCTTGCGAAAGAGCTGGACCTGCCCTTGCCGGATGCACCCTGGCACACTCATCGCGACCGCATCGCGGAGGCCGCGTCGGTGTTCGCCATCCTCGCCGGAAGCTGCGGCAAGATCGCGCGCGACGTCTCGCTGATGATGCAGACCGATGTCGGCGAGGCGTTCGAGCCGGCCGGCGCTGGCCGCGGCGGCTCTTCCACCATGCCGCACAAGCGCAATCCGGTCGCCGCCGCGAGCGCGCTGGGCGCCGCGACCATGGCGCCGAACTTCGCCGCCACGATCTTTGCCGCGCAGGTACAGGATCACGAGCGCAGCGCCGGCCCGTGGCATGCGGAATGGCCGACATTGCCTAGCCTGATGCTGGTGACGTCAGGCGCGCTCGCCGCGATCGTCGATCTCGCCGAGGGCCTCGAGGTCGATGCGGCGCGCATGCGGAGCAATCTGGAGACGACCGGCGGGCTGATCATGGCGGAGGCGGTCGCGATGGCGCTGGCCGAGACAATCGGCAAGAGCGATGCCCATCATCTGGTCGAGGCCGCCAGCAAGCAAGCGGTCGCGGATAACAAGCATCTGCGCGACGTGCTGTCGTCAGATGCAAAGGTCACCGCGCATCTCGACACCAAGCGAATCGCAGAACTGTTCGAGCCGATGGCCTATCAGGGCGCCTCGCAAGCGTTGATCGACCGGTTGCTGGCTTCGCTCGACGATAAGTAGCGATGACGTCATTGCCGGGCTTGACCCGGCAATCCATCATCGCAGAAGACTCTTTCTTGATGGATGCGCGGGTCAAGCCCGCGCATGACAAGGGGATGAAATAATGCCGATGATCAACGCCGACGGGTGCCTGCTCAATGTCCAGGTGGACGGCCGCGACGGCGGACCGACCCTGATGCTGTCGAACTCGCTCGGCTGCACGCTGCAGATGTGGGAGCCGCAGATGCCGGCGCTGACGCAGATGTTCCGCGTCATCCGCTACGACCGCCGGGGCCACGGCAAGTCCGGCGTGCCGGCGGGCCCCTACTCCATGGAGCGGTTCGGCCGCGACGTGCTGGCGATTCTCGACGATCTCAACATCGAGAAGGTGCATTGGTGCGGGCTGTCGATGGGCGGCATGGTCGGGCAATGGCTCGGCGCCAACGCGCCTGAAAGATTCGGCAAGATCATCCTCGCCAACACCGCCTGCTACTATCCCGATCCGACCAACTGGCTGAACCGCATCAAGGCGGTGAAGGAAGGCGGCATCGCCGCGGTCGCCGACACCGTGATCGCGGGCTGGCTGACCGCCGATTTCCGCGAGCGCGAGCTCGAGACCACCGCACGGATGAAGGCGATGCTGATAGCCTCGCCGGTCGAAGGCTATCTCGCCTGCTGCGAGGCGCTGTCGACGCTCGACCAGCGCGCACTCTTGCCCAGGATCAAGGGCCCGACGCTCGTGATCGCAGGAAAGCAGGACATGGCGACGCCGGTGTCGGCGGGCGAAATGATCCGCAGCGGCATTCCCGGCGCCAGCATGACGCTGCTCGATGCCGCGCACATCTCCAATGTCGAGCAGTCGCACGCCTTCACCGAAGCCGTGGTCGGCTTCCTGACGCAACGGTAACGACCATCGTCATTCCGGGGCGATGCGAAGCATCGAACCCGGAATCTCGAGATTCCGGGTTCGGTCATACGGACCGCCCCGGAATGACATAGGCTGAGGAGACATCAATGGACGACAATCAACGCCGCGACGACGGCATGGCGCAGCGCCGCAAGGTGCTGGGCAATGAATGGGTCGACAAGTCGATCACAAACCGCAACGCGTTCAACACCGACTTCCAGGACCTGATCACCCGCTATGCGTGGGGCGACATCTGGACCCGCCCGCATTTCGATCACCGCACGCGGCGCGTGCTTGTGATCGGCACCATGGTCGCGCTCGGCCAATGGGATGAATTCCGCCTGCATGTGCGCGCGGCGCTGAGCGAAGGCGGCTTCACCCCCGATGACATCAAGGAGATCCTGCTGCAGCAGGCGATCTATTGCGGCGTGCCCGCGGCCAATCACGCCGTCAAGGAAGCCGGCGCGATCATTGCCGAACTAGGGCTGCTGAAGGGATAGCTCGGTCGCCGGCGCGCCCGCCTCGGCGGCAGGAGCCTCGGCAGTTCGCTTCGGCGAGGTCTCGAACAGCATCACGATCGCGGTGCCGAGCAGCATCAGAAGCTCGGCGGCATGCATGCGCAGCGCTTCGATCTCGCCGACCTTGGATGCCATCATCATGCTGGCGAAGCTCAGCACGCTGCCGAGGCAGAGTGCCACCGCAAGCGCCTCGTCGATGCCGCTGCCGCGGCTCTTGCGGAAGGGTGCAAAGGCGGCCATCGCAAGGAACACCGCGAAGAACGCCACCACGGTGATCCGCGCCAGCGCCAACAGCCATGCGAGCCGCACCGTCGCCATCTTGGCAAGGTGCAGATGGTCGCTCGCATACAGCGCGATCGACACGCTCGGCCGCTCATAGAGGCCGTGGATCGGCGACACCATGATGCTGAAGGCGATGATGGTCCAGACCGGAATGAAATAGGCCGCAAGCAGCGCGCCGTTGAAGGAGCTGATCCGCCAGTTACTCGACATTGCCGCTTCCCGTGGTTCCGACGCCTTATCGGATTGGCGACGGTTCAGCCTGCGAGGTAACGCCGATCAATTGCCGGCGGCAATTTAAACCCTTTGTTTACCTTAACTGGGCTGGGGATTGTCTGGGGACGGCCAAGCCCGTGCCAAAACGGCGCAGAAAGAAGGGCCCCGCCTTCGGCGAGACCGTCAGTGACGCAGTTGCGCGGGGAACACGGGTTCCGGCGTGATCATTGCAAGGCAACGGCGTGTCGGCCCTGTGACATCGGAACCGCCCCCGCCGAAGTAGTTATGTACAAGCCCTTTCGGCGGCAGCCAGCACTGTTGCCGCCGCCGGGGTTCCACTGTTAGAAAATGACACGATGCGACGGATCAGGCTGCCGGGGGCCCTCGCCGCGTCACCCTCGACGTAGCGTTTTCGAGCGAAGTGGGAACCGGTTCGCGTGAAGAAAACGCGTCCAAATCAAAACGAGAGCCCGTTCGGTTCTCAACCGAACAGGCTCTAACGGCAGCGCATGGATTATTTCGCCCAGCAACTGATCAACGGCCTCGTGCTCGGTTCGATCTACGGCCTGATCGCCATCGGCTACACGATGGTCTACGGCATCGTCGGCATGATCAACTTCGCCCATGGCGACATCTTCATGATCGGCGGTTTCATCGCCCTGATCTCCTTCCTGGTGCTGGTGTCGCTCGGCCTCACTGCGATCCCCGTGATCCTGCTGATCGTGCTGCTGGTCTCGATGGCGATCACCGCGCTCTATGGCTGGACCATCGAGCGCATCGCCTATCGTCCCTTGAGGCATTCGTTCCGCCTGGCGCCGATGCTGTCGGCGATCGGCATGTCGTTCGTGCTGACCAACTTCTCGCAGGTGTCGCAGGGCGCGCGGGTGAAGCCGGTGCCGCCGATCATCACCGGCGGCTACACGCTGCACGAAGGCCCGGCCGGCTTTGCCGTGCAGCTCTCCAACGTCCAGATCATGGTCGTGCTCGCCACCATCGTGGTGCTCGCGCTGTTCACCTGGCTGGTCTCGCGCACCCGGCTCGGACGCGACATGCGCGCCTGTGAGCAGGACCAGACCATGGCCGCGCTGCTCGGCGTCGACGTCGACCGCACCATCTCGATGACCTTCGTGATCGGCGCCGCGCTCGCCGCCGTCGCCGGCATGATGTACCTGCTCTATTACGGCCTGGTCGATTTCTTCATGGGCTTCGTCGCCGGCATCAAGGCGTTCACCGCCGCCGTGCTCGGCGGCATCGGCTCGCTGCCGGGCGCGATGCTCGGCGGGCTCGCGATCGGCCTGATCGAGACGATGTGGTCGGCCTATTTCTCGGTGGAGTACAAGGACGTCGCTGCGTTCTCGATCCTGATCGTGGTGCTGATCTTCATGCCGACCGGCCTGCTTGGCCGTCCCGAAGTCGAAAAAGTCTGACAGGCACTTCGTGAGCGCGACCTCAGCCCGCCCATCGCCCGCCGCGCAGCCCTCGGGCAGCGCCTTCATTCTCAAGAAAGCCCTGATCAGCGCCGCCGTCGCGCTGGTGCTGTTCTCGCTGATGATCGGCGTGCGCACCGAGGCCGGACCGCAAGGCGGCCTGATCTACTGGACACGGTTCGGCGACCTCGCCGCCATGGTCGGCACCGTGTTCGGCGGCAGCATCATCGTCGAGCTGCTGCGGCAATGGTGGGGGCCGATCGACAAGGACCGCATCGTGCCGAAACCGGTGCAGAGCGCGATGGCGTTCGCCGGACGATGGCTCGCCCCGGCGCTGCTGGTGTTCGCCTTCCTGGTGCCCGTCATCTTCTACAACCAGCGCTACATTCTCGACCTTTCGATCCTGGTCCTGACCTATGTGATGCTGGGATGGGGATTGAACGTCGTGGTCGGCCTCGCCGGCCTGCTCGATCTCGGCTATGTCGCCTTCTATGCGGTCGGCGCCTATTCCTACGCCCTGCTGGCCACCAATTTCGGATTGTCGTTCTGGGTCTGCCTGCCGCTTGCCGGCATCCTGGCGGCCTTCTGGGGCGTGCTGCTCGGCTTCCCGGTGCTGCGGCTGCGCGGCGATTATCTCGCGATTGTGACGCTCGCCTTCGGCGAGATCATCCGGCTGGTCATCATCAACTGGCAGAGCCTGACCGGCGGCCCCAACGGCGTCTCGGGGATTCCGCGCCCGACCATGTTCGGCATTCCGCTGACGCCGGGCGATGACGGGCTCGCCGCCAGGCTCGGCATCGAGTTCTCGCCGACCCACCGCCTCGTCTTCCTGTTCTATCTGATCCTGGCGATGGCACTGCTCACCAACTGGGTGACGATCCGGCTGCGACGGCTGCCGATCGGCCGCGCCTGGGAGGCGCTGCGCGAGGACGAGGTCGCCTGCCGCGCGCTCGGCATCAACACCACGACCACCAAGCTGACGGCTTTCGCAACGGGAGCGATGTTCGGCGGCCTCGCCGGCGCGTTCTTCGCCACGCGGCAGGGCTTCATCAGTCCCGAATCCTTCACCTTCCAGGAATCGGCGCTGGTGCTGGCGATCGTCGTGCTCGGCGGCATGGGCTCGCAGCTCGGCGTCGCGCTCGCCGCGCTGACCATGATCGGCGGCTTCGAGCTGTTCCGCGGGTTCGATCAATACCGCATGCTGGTGTTCGGCATCGCCATGGTGGTGCTGATGATCTGGCGACCGCGCGGGCTGATCGGCCACCGCGCGCCGACCGTGTTCCTGGAGCGCAACCAGGCGATCTCGTCCGACCTCGTCAAGGAGGGCCACGGATGAGCGCCGACCACATCCTCACCGTCGACCGCCTGATGATGCGCTTCGGCGGCATCGTCGCGGTCAACGAACTCTCCTTCTCGGCCGAGCGGCGCAAGATCACCGCGCTGATCGGGCCGAACGGCGCCGGCAAGACCACCGTGTTCAACTGCATCACCGGTTTCTACCGGCCGAGCGGCGGCACAATCCGCCTCACCCATGACGACGGCCGCACCATCCAGCTCGAGCGGCTGAACGATTTCCGCATCTCCAAGCAGGCCAAGGTGGCGCGCACCTTCCAGAACATCCGGCTGTTTCCCGGCATGACCGCGCTGGAAAACCTGATGGTCGCCCAGCACAACGCGCTGATGCGCGCCTCGGGCCTGACCCTGCTCGGCCTGCTCGGCCTGCCGTCCTGGCGCGAGGCCGAGCAGCGCGCCATCGAACTGGCGCGGACCTGGCTCGACCGCGTCGGGCTGCTCGACCGCGCCGACGATGCCGCGGGCAATTTGCCGTATGGCGACCAGCGGCGGCTCGAGATCGCGCGCGCGATGTGCACCGAGCCTGCGCTGCTCTGCCTCGACGAGCCGGCGGCGGGACTGAACGCGCGCGAGAGCGGCGGGCTCAACGAGCTCCTGCTGTCGATCCGCAACGAACAGGGCACCTCGATCCTCCTGATCGAGCACGACATGTCGGTGGTGATGGAGATCTCCGACCACGTCGTGGTCATGGACTACGGCGTCAAGATCGCCGAGGGCACGCCGCAGGCCGTGCGCGACGACCCCAAGGTGATCGCCGCCTACCTCGGCGCCGACGAGGAAGAGGCGATCGCCGTGATGGAGAGCGGCACGTGAGCGCGGCACCGGCAACCACACCCCTGCTCGCGGTGCGCGGTGTGCGTGCGGCGTACGGCAAGATCGAGGCGCTGAAGGGCGTCGACATCGAGATCAATGCCGGCGAGATCGTCGCGCTGATCGGTGCCAATGGCGCCGGCAAGTCGACGCTAATGATGACGATCTTCGGCCGGCCGCGCGCCCGCGCCGGGCGGATCGAATTCGACGGCCACGACATCACCGGCGTGCCGACCCACGAGATCGCGCGGCTGCGCATCGCGCAATCGCCCGAGGGCCGGCGAATCTTTCCGCGCATGAGCGTCGCGGAAAACCTGCAGATGGGCGCCGATGCCACCGAATGCAGCGACGCCGAACGCGCGGGCGGCCTGGAGCGCGTGTTTGCGCTGTTCCCGCGGCTGAAGGAGCGCGTCGCGCAGCGCGGCGGCACGCTGTCGGGCGGCGAGCAGCAGATGCTGGCGATCGGCCGCGCCCTGATGAGCCGGCCGCGGCTGTTGATGCTGGACGAGCCCTCGCTCGGCCTCGCGCCGCTGATCGCGCGGCAAATCTTCGACGCGATCCGCACGCTGAACCGGCAGGACGGCCTCACCGTGCTGATCGTCGAGCAGAACGCCAACCATGCGCTGAAGCTCGCCCATCGCGGCTATGTCATGGTCAACGGCCTGATCACGCTGGCCGGAACCGGCGCCGAATTGCTGCAGCGCCCGGAAATCCGCGCCGCCTATCTGGAAGGCGGCCGCCGCAGCTAGCGCCGCCCCGAGCAGCAAGATGCGGCGGATGCAGCGTCGATTTGCCTGAAAATTGCCGGTGACTTCGCCGCGAAATCAGCCGAGAATGCCCGCGGTTTTGAGGCCCGGCGTGCCGGGCTCTTCCGCTAGAGGCAACGACCACGAGGGACGTCTCATGAAATCACTGAAGCTGATCGGCCTGGCATTGGGCGCTTCGTTCGCATTATCAGCGAGCGCGTTCGCGCAAGACATCACGATCGCAGTCGCGGGCCCGATGACGGGCTCCGAATCCGCTTTCGGCCGGCAGATGAAGAACGGCGCCGAGCAGGCGGTCGCCGACATCAACGCCGCCGGCGGCGTGCTCGGCAAGAAGCTCGCGCTGGAAACCGACGACGACGCCTGCGATCCGAAGCAGGCGCGCTCGATCGCGGAAAAGATCGGCTCTTCGAAGATCCCGTTCGTGGCCGGCCACTTCTGCTCGTCGTCCTCGATCCCGGCCTCCGAGGCTTATGCCGACGCCAACGTGCTGCAGATCACCCCGGCCTCGACCAACCCGCTGTTCACCGAGCGCAAGCTCTGGAACGTGGCGCGCGTCTGCGGGCGTGACGACCAGCAGGGCATCGTCGCCGCCGAGTACATCGCGAAGGCCTACAAGGGCAAGAACATCGCGATCCTGAACGACAAGACCACCTACGGCAAAGGCCTCGCCGACGAGACCAAGAAGGCGCTCAACAAGGCCGGCATCACCGAGAAGGTCAACGAGTCCTACAACAAGGGCGACAAGGACTTCAACGCGATCGTCTCGCGACTGAAGCGCGACAACATCGATCTGGTCTATGTCGGCGGCTACCATCAGGAAGCCGGCCTGATCCTGCGCCAGATGCGTGACCAGGGCCTGCAGGCGGTGCTGATGGCGGGCGACGCCATGAACGACAAGGAGTTCGCCTCGATCGCCGGCCCGGCCGCTGAAGGCACGCTGTTCACCTTCGGTCCCGACCCGCGCAACAAGCCGACCGCGAAGGCGATCGTCGAGAAGTTCAAGGCCAAGAACATCGATCCCGAAGGCTACACGCTCTACACCTACGCGGCGATGCAGGTCTGGACCCAGGCTGCGGCCAAGGCCAAGACCACCGACGCCAAGAAGGTGATGGAGACCATCAAGGCCGGCGAGTGGGACACCGTGCTCGGCAAGATGGCCTTCGACGCCAAGGGCGACATCAAGGCGATCGACTACGTCGTCTACAAGTGGGACGCCAAGGGCAACTATACCGAGATCAATCCGAAAGGCTCCTGAGCTTCTCGGATCTGATTTGAATCCGAGAACAACGCCCCGGTTCGCCGGGGCGTTTTTTTTGACCTGAGGCCTGCAAGTCTTACCGCAAGTCGCCGCTAGCGCGTGCACCGACGCGGTTGATGCATCCGCGGCGGCTGCTATACCGGATCGATCGGACAGCAGGCGGACGGACCTATCGTGAAAAACCTTCTCACCGATATTGCCGGCGTCAGCGTCGGCCATGCCGACGACGCGGTGATCGCTTCCGGCGTCACCGCCATCCTGTTCGAACGGCCGGCGGTGGCCTCGATCGATGTCCGCGGCGGCGGGCCCGGCACCCGAGAGGACGCCCTCCTTTCGCCCCATAACGTCGTCGAGGCGATCGACGCCATCACGCTGTCGGGCGGCTCCGCGCTCGGGCTCGATGCCGCCGGCGGCGTGCAGGCCTGGCTCGCCGAGCGCGGCCGCGGCTTTCGCGTCCGCGACGCGGCGATCCCGATCGTGCCCGGCGCGATCTGCTTCGATCTGCTCAACGGCGGCAACAAGGCGTGGGGACGCTTTCCGCCCTATCGCGATCTCGGCTACGCGGCGGCGAACGCCGCCTCTGACACCTTCGAGCTCGGCAGCGTCGGCGCCGGCATGGGCGCGACCACCGCCAATCTAAAGGGCGGCCTCGGCTCGGCGTCTGACGTGACCGACGACGGCGTCAAGGTCGCGGCGCTCGCGGTGGTCAACGCGGTCGGCAGCGTGACGGTCGGCGGCGGCCCGTGGTTCTGGGCGGCGCCGTTCGAGATCGACGGCGAGTTCGGCGGGCGCGGCCTGCCGTCCTCGTTCACGCAGGACATGCTGAAGGTGCGGCTGAAAGGCGGCGCGGACGCGACCGCTGCCGAGAACACCACACTGGTCGTGGTCGTGACCGATGCGCAGCTGACCAAGCCGCAGGCGCGGCGCCTTGCGATGATCGCGCAGACCGGCATGGCGCGCGCGATCTATCCGGTGCACGCCCCGCTCGATGGCGATGTGGTGTTTGCCGCCGCGACCGGCGCCAAGCCGATCGATCCGCTGTTCGGGCTGACCAAGCTCGGCGCGATCGCGGCCAACACGGTGGCGCGCGCGATCGCCCGCGGTATCCATTCAGCCACCGCCCTGCCCTTCCCCGGCGCGTTGCCGAGCTGGCGGAACCGGTTCGGTTAGGCGCTGACCGACACGCTCGAGGAAGCCTGCGCGGAGATCGCCTGCGACTGGCGCTGGATCAGCTGCTCGATGAAATTGTAGGACGAGGTCGCGCTGCTGCTGGCGGAGGACGAGGTCGTGCTGCTGGTGCTGGAGGCCGCCGCCGGCGATGTCATCGACACCTTCGAGCCGTCGGCATAGGTCATTGTGGTGGTGGTCGAGCCGTCGCTGTTGGTCACCGACGTCGAGGTTGCGCCGTCGAGCGCCTGCATCAAGGGATCGGAGCTCGATCCGCTGCTGGAGCCGGATCCGTCGGTCGCGCCGCCGGCCGCGTGATGGTGATGATGGCCGCCGCCCTTGTGGCCCTGCAACGCCTGCGACATCTCGTCGAGGCTGACGCTGCCGTCGCCATTGGCATCGAGCTTGGCGAACACGTCGTCGGCCTGTGCGGTGTTGGTGCCGCCGGCGCCGAGCGCATTTTCGAATTCCGTCTTGGTGATCTGGCCGTTGCCGTCGGCATCGATCTGCGAGAACAGGTCCTGCAGCGCGTCCGACCGGCTGGTCGGGGTCGTGCTGGTGGAGGACGTGGTCTGCGACTGGCTCTGCGCGGCGAGCAGCGCGCTCATCGTCTCCGCCGAAATCTGCGTCGAGCCGGAGCCCGATGCGGTGCTGGTACTCGTGCTGGTCGAAGTCGAGGTGCTGGTCGCGGGCGCGAACAGGCCGGTCGACGGACTTCCCGGACTCGTGCTGCCCGTCTGCGTCGTCGATTTCGACGACATCAGCGAGCTCAAAAGATCGAGGGCCGACGATGCAGCCCCAATGGCAAACAGCATGGCAATACTCCAACAAAGCCGCGCATGGCGCGTTCGAACGCTTAATCAGTCGGTGAGCAAGGGGCGTGCCATGGCAAAAACCCAATAAAACCAGGCCTTGGCGCACCGATGCGGGTTCCGCGCACCCGGCAAGAGCTGCCGCCTGGGGCAGATTTTTCCGGCTGGCGAACGCCGACCGCTCGCATTGCCCGCCACGCGTCCGCATGTTAGGCGGGATCACCCGTCGCCCCCTGAAGTCTTTCGGAACTGCGCTATGACTCAGTCATTCACCCCGCGTCCCCTCGTTATCGCGCCGTCGATCCTGGCGTCGGATTTCTCAAAGCTCGGCGAGGAGGTCCGCGCCGTCGACCAGGCCGGCGCCGACTGGATCCATCTCGACGTGATGGACGGGCACTTTGTTCCCAACATCTCGTATGGCCCCGACGTCATCAAGGCGATGCGGCCGCACACCAAGAAGATCTTCGACGCCCATCTGATGATCTCGCCCTGCGACCCCTATCTCGAGGCCTTCGCCAAGGCGGGCTGCGACCACATCACCGTCCATGCCGAGGCCGGCCCGCATCTGCATCGCTCGCTGCAGGCGATCCGCGCGCTGGGCAAGAAGGCCGGCGTCTCGCTCAATCCGGGCACGCCGCCGAGCGCGATCGAATATGTGCTCGACCTGATCGACCTCGTGCTTGTCATGTCGGTCAATCCCGGCTTCGGCGGCCAGGCCTTCATCCGCTCGGCGATCGGCAAGATCTCTGACGTCAGGGCGATGACGGCCGGCCGGCCGATCGACATCGAGGTCGATGGCGGCGTTGCGCCCGACGTCGCGGGTCAGCTCGCCGCCGCCGGCGCCAACGCCTTTGTCGCGGGCTCCGCGGTGTTCAAGGGCGGCACGGTCGAGGCCTACAAGACCAACATCGCCGCGATCCGCAACGCCGCAGCAGCGGCGCGCGGCGAAGCGATCTGATCAGCTGCGGCCGCGACTTCGCTTCACCTCTCCCCATCGGGGAGAGGTCGGATTGCGCCTGGCGATGCGAAGCATCGTCCAATGCAATCCGGGTGAGGGCTCTTGTTCTCTCGATAGACCGTAACTCCTCACCCGATTTGCTGCGCAAATCGACCTCTCCCAAGGGAGAGGTAAGCCTTCGATGCCGTTCCAGCTCAGCCTAATCGCAACGCGATTAGAACAACGCGGGCGGCGTGACCGCGGCATCCGCCGCGTCGTCGCCCGCATCCGTCGCCGGCGCCAGCCGCGACGGCCGCACCACCGTCACAGTGCACGGCGCTTCGGCGGCGACCTTGGCGGAGACGCTGCCGAGCAGCGCGCGCCGCATCGAGGTCTGCCGCGCGCCGATGATGATGTGATCGACCAGATTGACATCAGCGAATTCCAGGATGGCGGCCGCCGGATCGATCGCCTCCAGCACATGCACGGTCAGCCTGTTGTCCTCGAGCCCGAACGGCCGCGCCCAGTGCTGTAGCGCCACCAGGCGGTCGATATGCTTGTTCTGGCCCTGCTCGTCATGGGTGCGGTCGATCGCGAGGCGATTGAGCTTCAGCACGTTGACGCAGGCGAGCCGCGCCGACGGCGACGTCGACAGCACCCGCTCGGCGGTGACCCGGATGGTGTCGTTCAGCGTCTCCGCCCCCTCCCCGAGATCGAGCGCGACGGCAACGATCGGGCTCGAGGCGAGTTGCGCTGCGACATCGGACTTCGGCTGCGGCGGCACCGCGCCGAGATTGAAGCGGCGGCGCCAGACCGTGCTAAGTGGATCGCGGTTCAACCGCTGCGCCCGCGCCGTCAGCTTGACCTGCTCGGGATGGCCGAGATCGAAGGCAAGCTGCGCCGCAGTCGGATTGCGCGCGGCCGGGTCGATCTCGAGACAGCGCAGCACGATCTCCTGCAGCCACGGCGGATAATCGGGCCGGAGCTTGCGCGGCGGCGTGGGATCGCGCCACAGCCGACGGCGCATGCCGCGCAGGCTCTCGGTCTCGCCGAACGGGCGGACGCCGGTGGTGAAGAAATAGAGCAGCACGCCGAGCGAAAACAGGTCGCTGCGCGGATCGTCGCGCACCCCGAGCAAACGCTCCGGCGCCATGTAGGGCGCGGTGCCGTAAGGCAGCCGAAACTCCTCCTGCAGCAGGTCGGGCAGATGGTTGTGATGCGAGAGACCGAAATCGATCAGCACCGCCTCGCCGCGCTCGCGGAACATGATGCTGCTCGGCTTGATGTCGTGATGGATGACGTTCTGCCGGTGCAGGCTGGCGAGTGCGGTCGCGACCTTGACGCCGATCACCCTCGCCTCCTCATACGGCAGCGGCAGATCGCCGAGCCGCTTGTAGAGCGTTTGCCCTGGGATGCGCTCCATCACCACATAGGCTTGGCGCTCGAAGTCGCCGGTGCCGAAACAGGCCGGCACGTGCAGCCCGGACAGCCGCGGCAGGATCATCTGCTCCATCTCGAAGCTGACGATTGCGGCCGGATCCTCGCCCTCCGAGGTGAGCGGCACCTTCATCAGGAGCGGCACGTTGATGCCGGGATGGGTCACGCTCCACAGCGTCGCCATGCCGCCGCGGTGCACGCGCTCGCCGATGGTGAAGCCATCGATCTCGGCGCCCGGCCGCATCATCCGCGCCGCCATGTCAGTCACCGGCCGATCGGCAGACGGTCGGCCAGCCAGTGCGGCAGGCCGCTCGCCTTGATCCGCGCGGAGGCGGTCGCGACGTCGTAGGGCACCCGCAGATAGGTGAGCTCGCGGCTCGCGGTGTCGAACATCGCAAACGCCGCCGCGGGATCACCGTCGCGGGGCTGGCCGACCGAGCCGAGCACCGCGAGCCAGCGCCGCCCGGTCAGCAATTGCACCGGGACGCCCGAGGTCGGGACGAAGCTCGTCATCTTCGCGGTCGACGACATCGAGTAGAGGCCGGGACGATGGATGTGGCCGCAGAAGGTGATCTGCAGCTCGGTCGCCATCATGCTGCGCGCGGCATCCGAGGTGTCGCGGACATAGCGCCACTTCGCGGGGTCGGAGGCTTCCGAGTGCACGTAGAGGTGGTTGTCCTCCTCGCGGCTGATCGGCAGGCCCGCCAGGAAGGCCTTCTGGGAGGCGCTGAGCCGCTCGCGGGTCCAGTCGATGGCGGCCTGCGCATCGGCATTCATGCTGTCGCTCGGGGTGCCGATCGCATTGTCATGATTGCCGCGCACCGCGATCGCGCCGCGGGCCGCGAGGTCCATCACGGTGTCGACGGCCCATTCGGGGTCGGCGCCATAGCCGACGATATCGCCGAGGCAGATCAGCCGCTCGGCGCCGCGCGCACGCGCGGCCTCCAGGCAGGCCGCGAAGGCCTGCCGGTTGGCATGAATATCGGCAAACAGTGCAAGCCGCATTGTTGATCCTCGTCCGATATCAAGCACATGCGGCCCCGGGCTCGCAATCGGGCCGAAGGCATCTGACGTTCAGGGGATATGGGAAGAAGCGCTGGCTAGTGCTTGCAGGCCTGAAGGCCCTTCAGCAGCAAGCTGATCAGGGCGTCGATCCGCGACGGGCATTCGGGCTTGGCCCATTCCTCGGCATGCGCCGGGTGATGGTAGCGGACGGTGGCGTCGAACACGGCACGCGCCGTGGCCTTGACGTCGTCGATCTCGAACACGCCCTGCGCGACGCCGTCGGACAGGATTTTTGCGACCAGATCGACCTGCTTGTCTTTGTAAGACTCAACCACCTCGCGCGCCTCCTGGGCGAGCGCGAGATAGGTCGCAAACATCTCGGGATCGTCGCAGACCTTCTTCTGCTTGATCGCGAACATGGTGCGCAGCCACTGCTCCAGCCGCTCCGGCGCCGGGCCTGAGGCGGCCGCGAGCTTGCAGAGGGGTTCGTTGGCGCGGTCGAGCCAGCGTTTGGCGACCGCGTCGCGGAGCGAGGCTTTGCTGGGGAAATGGCGGTAGACGCTGCCGTGGCTGACATCCAGCGCACGGGCAACGTCGACAACGGTGGCCTTGGCGAGCCCGAAGCGTCTCAAAACATCCTCGGTTGCTTCGAGGATCCGCTCGGGGGTCAAAACCACCGCCTCGGTCATGCGTTTACCGTCTGGTTATCGCTGTCCTGGCCGCGGCTGAACTTGGCGGCCTGGGCGGCCAAGTGGCGGGCGACGCGAAGATTGAGCCACTGTTGAATCTGGGCGGTCAATTGAAAGATTTCTATCGTCATGGAGGTAGTCCTTCGAGGTAGTCAAATTACGAACGGCTCTCCCGGCCAAACGCCGGAACAACCACTGGGCGCCCTCCTCCCTTGGGCTGTTGAGTATATACACCATCCCGCTGACAGATTTCAATATCTGTCAGACAGTATCCTGAGGATGACAGCTATGCGCAGGACGCGCCCGCTGCGGGACATGCTGGTCGGACCTGGGGGCGGACTTGGGGGCAGGAATCGAAAGGGGCCGCTTCACGCAGCGGCCCCTTTGCCGGGAAAAATGGCTTCGGGATAAAATCTAGCCCCGGTTATCCACAGACTACACGGTTCAGGGAATTGAGGAATTCCGGATGATTACTGTCCACCCCGCTGACTGATTATTGGCGATCCCTATTTTTGTGCCACTCCTCCGAATGGTGCGCGTCCGCCTATTGCTGCTCGTCCTTGGCCGGCATCCGGGGCGGCGGCAGTGGCGTAAAGACCGCCCCCTGCGCGCCCGCCGGCGGCGGCACGAAGGTCCCCGTCGTGGAATCGCCGCCCGTGGTCTCCAGGATCGTCTTCGGCGTGATGTACTCCCTGACGAGGTCCATGATGGTGCCGTCGCCGCCGCCGAAATCGGCCGCCCGTCCGCCCTGCGGATGACCAGCCTTGATCTCGTTCTCGGCGGTGTGGGTCTGCTCGGCCAATGCATCGCTGTAGGGAATGCGGAAGGCGCGCGGCACCGCGCTCGGCCGGTTGTCCTCGTCGAGCTCCTCGACCCAGAGATAGATCGAGCCCGGGTCGCCCTCCAGCGAATGCGGCTCCACGATCCGCGAATACAGCAGCTTGAAGTTTGCCGGCAATCTTTCGGCAGACGCCCAGCCGAGCAGGCCGCGCATGCCGCCGAAGCAGACGAAATAGAACGCGCTGGTCACGACGATGACGAAC
This sequence comes from Bradyrhizobium sp. 6(2017), assembly GCF_011058295.2. Taxonomy (NCBI): domain Bacteria; kingdom Pseudomonadati; phylum Pseudomonadota; class Alphaproteobacteria; order Hyphomicrobiales; family Nitrobacteraceae; genus Bradyrhizobium; species Bradyrhizobium sp. 6(2017). Next base: position 6,380,249 of record NZ_CP049289.2, read on the forward strand.
GCCTTCAGCGACCAGTGCAGCCGCGCATAGACCAGCACGATCAAGAGCAGCGCGCCGATCACCGCATAGGCGACCGCAAGCGTGAGGATGATTGACTGCAGGCTATTCACGGCCGATCACCCTGACGCCGGTTTTCGGATCGACATCGGCGCCGTTGCGCCAGCTGCTGCGGAAGGTCTCGAGCAACGATTTCGGCCGCCGGTCGACGTTGATCACCTTGCCTTCGGCATCGAGACGAAACCGCACCGCGGTCTTCTCGTCGCCGGTGTGATCGACGGTCAGCTTGTCGTCGAAGATCACCTGCGCGGTCGGATTGAGCTTCTGCACCTTGACATTGGCCTGCACCGGCTCGCCGGTCGTCGCCACGAAATGCGAGATGTTGACGGTGTATTCGCCGGCGACGATGCCGCGCAGCGTGACGATCTCCTCGCGGATCGGCGAGGCGATCTTCTTGCCGTTGACGATGATGAAATCGTTGGCGCCGCCGCGATCGTCGCGGTCGAGCGTCAGGAAACCGGCCTCGCGATGCCGGTACCAGGCGATGTTGCCGGCCGGGTCCTGTACGAACAGGTCGAGATCGTCAGGATGATTGTCCGGCCAGTCCATCGTGATGATGAACTCGGCCTTGGATTCGATCTTGCCTTCCTTGGAGTCCGGCGACACTGCGAGCAGCGCCAGGAAGAACAGGAAGGCGATCACCTGCAGCGCCTTGAACAGCATGACGCCGAGCGGATCGAACGGCTCCTCACGCGGATAGAGGCCGAACTCATCCATCATGTCGGCGTTCCAAGGCGACGCTCCAGGGCCGGGGTGACGTGCGTCTCGGTCAGCACGACGGCATCGGAAAACACCCGCTGGGTCGCGGAATCGAGCATGTAGTACTGGATCCGGACCAGGATCGATCCGATCAGCCCGGCCAGCGTCGTGTACATCGCGACCGCCATGCCGTCGCTCATCAGGCCCATCGAGGATTTCATCGCGACCTTGTCGGCAGCATCGAGCGAGGCGATCGGCGCCAGCATGATGATGAAGCCGATGATGGTGCCGAGCAGGCCGAGCTTCATCAGCGTGTCGGAGACAAAGGCGCCGAAGCCGTTGGAACCGCGCAGGCGGTCGGCCAGCGTCCGCAGCAGCAGGGTCTGGTCGATGCGGCCTTTGGCTTGGGCCTCGGCCTTCTGCACCAGGCTTTTGATGTGATCGGTGACGAGGCCACCGGGCAGGCCGCGCGCGTCTGACACAAGCGCCCTGGCGCCGTCGGGCGCCGCGAGGATCGCGCGGCAGCCGCGCGCCACCTCGCCTTCCCGCGCGATCGCCCGTGTCCGCCAGAAGCAATGGATGCAGGTGAGGATGTAGAGCACGGCGATGACGCTGGAAATGTAGGTGCGGTCGGACGACACCATCAGGCGGATCAGCCCGTAGCGCCACAGCAGGAAGGCGGCGAACACCGAAAGGCCGGTGAAGATCATCCAGAGCAGCAGGACGCTGCGCTCCGCGGCGTCCGTGCCGGCCGACGCGGCCGCAGCTTCGACCTTGGCATCCATGCTGCGCTCGCTCCCTGTGGCGACTGTTCCATGAGGCTCTGCGGCGGCCTCATTTGCCGTTAGAGCAGAGCCGGCCGGTGCCGTCCAAAGACATCTGCCCAAGTTTCGTCGGGCAAATTTCCCGACCTGCATAGCTTCGCATGCTTGCGATTGGCGGGGAATACCGGTGCTGTTAGCATCACTCTCTCGTTTGAGCATGACCTCCGCGCAAACGCGTTCCGCGTTTGTCGCGAGGGAAACCGGCTCACGCTTTTCCGGATCATGTTCCGGCCGTGGAGTGATCGCATGCGCCTCGTGCTTCAACTGGTCGCCCGCCTGCTCGTCATCGTCGCGCTGTGCCTCGGCGCCGCGACCGTCTGGGCCACGATCGACGCCTATCGCAGCGTCGATCGCGCCACCGTGGCGTCCGCCGAGCGGGTCTCGCAGGCGCTCGAAGCGCTGTATTGGCGCGAATTGCTGCTGCGCAGCAACCGGATGCGCGAACAATTGCTGCCGGCGCCGGACTGGCGCACCATCGAAACCATGGGCCTGATCGCGCCCGGGATCTGCGTGCAATTCGAACCGGCCGGCGCCTTCGAGAAGCCGCTCTGCGGCCAGAGCAAGGGGATCGGCAAGGCGCCGCCGCGCTGGTTCGCAGCCACGGTGCAGACGGTGCTCGGCGATCACGCCACCATCGAGCGGCCGATCAGCGCCCGCACCGCGACCGCGGGAACCGTCCGCGCGACCTCCGATCCGGACGCCGCCACCGCCCTCGCCTGGCAGCACATCCTCGACAACATCCATGTCGCGCTCTTGATGGCGCTCGCCATCGCGCTGCTCGCCTCGCTTGCGATCGCGCACACGCTGGCGCCCGCCCACGCGATCGTGTCAGCGCTGCGGCGCATGGCGGATGGCGAGTACCGCACCCCGCTGCCGCGCGTCCGCTCGATGGATCTCGCGATGATCGGACGCGCCGTCGGCGATCTCGGCGACCGCCTCGCAGAGGCCGAGGAGGAACGCACGGTGCTGACGCGGCGGCTGCTCGAAATCCGCAACGACGAACGCCGCACGCTGGCGCGCGAGCTGCACGACGAGTTCGGCCAGAACCTCACCGCGATCCTGGCCTTCGCCAACACGATCGAGGCAAGCGCCGGGGACAAGTACGCCGCCGGCACCGAAATTGCGCAGGACGCGCGGATGATCTCGCAGGCGACGCGGCGCATCATGGCCTGCCTGCGCGACACGCTGAACCGGTTGCGCCATCCGCCGGCCGAGGAGCTTGGGCTGGAGGCAAGCCTGGTCGATCTGGTTGACAGCTGGCGGTCGCGCGCCGCGACGCAGCCGCTGATCCAGCTCGACATGCAGGGCGACCTTGGCGATATCAGCAGCACGGTCGCGGCCACCGCCTATCGGGTCGCGCAGGAATGCCTGACCAATGCGCTGCGCCACAGCGACGCGCGCGAGATCGTGTTGCGGATCGAGCGGCGGACCGGAACCGAGAATGCGCTGCTGGTGCGGGTCGAGGACGATGGCGGCGGCGATGCCGCCAAGGTGGCGCAGTCGGCGGGCTTCGGCCTCACCGGCGTCAGCGAGCGCGTCGCAGCGCTCGGCGGTTCGCTGTCGATCGCGCGCGCCAGCCGCGGCCTCTCCGTCGCCGCCACAATCCCGCTTGCCGCCTGAGATGACGACCACGAAGACGATAGAAGCGAAGACTAGGGGCATCTCGATCCTCTTGGTCGACGATCACCCTGTCGTCCGCCAGGGCTACCGGCGCGTGCTCGAGCATCAGGACGATTTCCGCGTGGTCGCCGAGGCCGACAACGCCGCCAATGCCTACCGAGAGTTCAAGTCGCACACGCCCGACGTCGTGGTGATGGACATCTCGATGCCGGGCGCCAGCGGGCTGGAAGCGATCCGCAACATCCGCGCCCGCGACGCTGATGCCCGCATCCTCGTCTTCAGCATGCACAGCGAGGCGGCGCAGGTGAAGGCGGCATTCGGCGCCGGCGCCAGCGGCTTCGTCACCAAGGGCAGCGAGCCGGCCGAGCTGATCGCGGCGATCCGCTCGGTGGCGCGCGGCGAGCACGCCATGAGCGACGACGTCGCGCGGGTGCTGGCGCTGGAAAGCCTGGTGCCGACCAGATCCGCGCTCGACCAGCTCGGCGAGCGGGAGATCGAGATCCTCCGGCAGCTCGCGGCCGGCAACACCAAGGAGCAGATCGCGGCCAACCTCAACCTCAGCACCAAGACCGTGCAGAACTACCACTACCTGATCAAGGCCAAGACCGGCCTGCGGACCGACGCCCAGCTGGTCCGCCTCGCCGTCGAGTGCGGCCTGGCGAACCTGTAGCGGGCCGCTCCCTCGCCAGATTCGCTGCGTATCTCCCGCTTGCAGAGGGAGGGAAGGCAGGTCCGTCGCGGCAACCACTTCGCCAGCAGCCGTTTCGGCCCGGTTTTCCCCTCCAAAGGCCCGAACGGGTGGCCTCCTGGGGCCCGATTTGCTAAAGCACGGCGTAAAAAACAATTCGGCCGGGAGCAGCCTTTGCCCCCCGCCCCGCTTCGGAGTTTTCGATGATCCCCCGCTATACCCGCCCGGAAATGGCCTCCATCTGGGAGCCGCAGACGCGTTTCAAGATCTGGTTCGAGATCGAGGCGCATGCCGCGGACGCCCTGGCCGAGCTCGGCGTGATCCCCCGGGAGGCCGCCAGGACGATCTGGGCCAAGGGCAAGGACGCCACCTTTGACGTCGCGCGGATCGACGAGATCGAGCGTGAGACCAAGCACGACGTCATCGCCTTCCTGACCCATCTCGCCGAGATCGTCGGTCCCGAGGCCCGCTTCGTGCACCAGGGCATGACCTCCTCCGACGTGCTCGACACCTGCCTCAACGTCCAGCTCAAGCGCGCCGCCGACCTCTTGATCGCCGATCTCGACCGCGTACTGGCGGCGCTGAAGACCCGCGCCTTCGAGCACAAGATGACGCCGACCATCGGCCGCTCCCACGGCATCCATGCCGAGCCGGTCACCTTCGGCCTCAAGCTCGCCTATGCCCATGCCGAGTTCGCACGCGCCCGCGCCCGCCTGGTCGCCGCGCGCGACGAGATCTCGACCTGCGCAATTTCGGGCGCGGTCGGCACCTTCGCCCAGATCGATCCGCGGGTCGAACAGCACGTTGCGAAGGCGATGGGCCTGCGGCCGGAGCCGGTCTCGACGCAAGTCATCCCGCGCGACCGCCACGCGATGTATTTTGCCACCCTCGGCGTGATCGCCGCCTCGGTCGAGCGGCTCGCGGTGGAGGTGCGCCATCTGCAGCGCACCGAGGTGCTGGAAGCGGAGGAATTCTTCTCCGAGGGCCAGAAGGGCTCCTCGGCGATGCCGCACAAGCGCAACCCGGTGCTGTCGGAAAACCTCTCCGGCCTGTCGCGCATGGTGCGCGCCTATGTGACGCCGGCGCTGGAGAACGTCGCGCTGTGGCACGAGCGCGATATCTCGCATTCCTCGGCCGAGCGCATGATGGGACCCGATGCCACCGTCACGCTCGACTTCGCGCTGGTCCGTCTTGCCGGCCTGATCGAGAAGCTCCTGGTCTATCCGCAGAACATGCAGAAGAACCTCGACCGGCTCGGCGGCCTCGTGCATTCGCAGCGCGTGCTGATCGCGCTGACCCAGAAGGGCGCCAGCCGCGAGGACGCCTACAAATTCGTGCAGCGCAACGCGATGCCGGTGTGGCGCGGCGAAGGCGATTTCCAGACGCTGCTGAAGCAAGACCCCGACGTGAAGAAATACATGACCGATGCCGAGATCGAGGAGAAGTTCGACCTCGGCTATCACCTCAAGCATGTCGACACGATCTTCAGGCGGGTGTTCGGCGAGAGCTGAAGACCTTCTCCGTCATTCCGGGGCACGCGCACCGCGCGTGAAATCTCGCGCCCCAATCTCGAGATTCCGGGTTCGATGCTGCGCATCGCCCCGGAATGACAGTCGCTTTTGCGTGACAAAGCGGCGGGTTACGCTACGCTGACCCCGCCCTACGAATGACAAGAAACGGACGGTCCCCATGCCCATCGTCAACCGCGTTGCCGCCCTCTCGGATGAAATGGCCGCCTGGCGCCATGACTTCCACGAGAACCCTGAACTGCTTTACGAGGTCCACCGCACCGCCGGCATCGTCGCCGACAGACTGCGCGAGTTCGGCTGCGACGAGGTGGTGACGGGGATCGGGCGCACCGGCGTGGTCGGCGTGATCCGCGGCCGCAAGTCCAATTCGGGCAAGACCATCGGGCTGCGCGCCGACATGGACGCGCTGCCGATCGCGGAGGCCTCGGGCGTCGCCTACGCCTCGAAGATTCCCGGCAAGATGCACGCCTGCGGCCATGACGGCCACACCGCGATGCTGCTGGGCGCCGCAAAATATCTCACCGAGACGCGCAATTTCGACGGCACCGCGGTCGTGATCTTCCAGCCCGCCGAGGAAGGCGGCGCCGGCGGCAAGGCAATGGTCGACGACGGGCTGATGACCCGCTGGGGCATCCAGGAGGTCTATGGCCTGCACAACATGCCCGGCCTGCCCGAGGGTTATTTCGCGACCACGCCGGGCCCGATGCTGGCCTCGTCGGACACGCTGAAAATCGTCGTGCACGGCAAGGGCGGCCACGCCGGCGCCGCGCCGCACGAGGCGGTCGACAGCGTGCTGATCGGCGCCCAGATCATCAATGCGCTGCAGTCGATCGTGTCGCGCAATGTCGATCCGCTGAAATCCGCGGTCATCTCGATCACGATGTTCGAAGCCGGCACCGCATTCAACGTGATCCCGGAGACCGTGACGCTGGGCGGCACCGTGCGCACGCTCGATCCGGGAGTGCGCGATCTGGTCGAGCGCCGGATCGGCGAGGTCGCCTCCAGCATCGCCCGCGCCTATGGCGGATCGGCCGAGACCGACTATGGGCGCATGTATCCGGTGACGCTGAACCATGCGCGCGAGGCCGGCGTCGCCGCCGAGGTCGCCCGCGACGTGGTCGGCGCCGACCGCGTCAACGACAATCTGGTGCCGGTGATGGGCGCCGAGGATTTTGCCTTCATGCTGGAGGCGCGCCCCGGCGCGTTCATGTTCCTCGGCATGGGCGATGGCCCGATGTGCCACCACCCGGCCTACAAGTTCAACGACAACATTCTCGGCCACGGCGCGTCCTACTGGGTCCGGCTGGTCGAGAAGCAGATGCCGGCGGGATGAGGTCGCCCGCCGATCGTTACTCGCGCGACTTGATCTGGGGATGCTCGATCGTCACCGACGCGCTGCCGCCGTTGTTGGCGTAGAACGTGCCGTAGACCGACGGCAAGCCCCAAACCGCGTCGTTGACGAAGATGAAAACCTCGCCATCGCTGCGCGGCCTGAACCTGGCCTCGTAGAGCGAGCTCCGCCCGGGATCGACCGGCTTGATATCGAGGACATGCTCCTCTCCGCCCTTGGCCCCGATCCGGATCACCGGAGCGAACCAGCTTGCAAAGACGACCCGGCGGAACGGCAGCCCGAAATACATCGGCCAGGACATCTTGCTGAAGCCGAAGCCGCGAGGATCGGTCGCGATCGTCTGGTCGCTCCAGCCCTCCTTCACGTCGATCGTGATGCGGTAATCCTCGTCCCGCACCACCGCGACCTTCGTCGGCATGCAGATCTCGCTGGTCGCAAAGTTGACCTGGCCGGAGCCCGCCCCGGCGCCTCCGCTGCCGACGCAAAATGCTCCAAAGGAATCGGCCACGCGGAACGCGGTCTGGCTGGCCAATGCCAGCAAGATCAGCAGGATCAGGGCGGCGAACAGCGACGGCAGGCCCTGGTGTTTGGACCAATAGAAGAAGATCCTGTAGGCTGGCTGGGTGCGTATCGCGTAAGCGACCGTATCGAAAGCGCCGGGAGTCACGGAGCGCGACATCCAGATCATCCGCATGACGTCGCGAATTCTTGTTTGCAGCCAACCGCTGACGAATAGCAGAACCGCCACAGTGACCCCGCCCAGTACGAGAAAGCCTGGTGCGGCGTTGTAGGCTGTCAGCCACGGAGCGACCATCGACGGCAAAAACGCGCCTGCAAGCGCAATCAGCGGCCGCAGCAGAACCAGCGGCGTATCCGCGCCGAGCGTCGGATGATCGAGCAACGGCACGGCCGCCAGGGCCACGGATGCGAACACTGTCAGGAAATAGACGATGCGCCGCAGCCAAACCATATTCCAGACCGTGTGGGTCTGCAGCTGATGACGCGGCGGCTCCGGATCGCCCGGATCATTCGCTGCGAAGAGATCACCCGCCTTGTCAGTGACCTGATAGGCGGCGGGCAGCATGACCGGCACGTAGCCGTCGGTCCCGACGCTGAATGGCGGCGCGGGAGTCGGCTTTGCGGTCGCCTCGATCCGTTGAAACACGGCTTTGTGGATGATGGGGTCCGGCTGCCACAGATAGGGCGTGCCCGGCTCCAGATCCTTCATGACCGCCTTCTGTTCGACGCGGCGCTCCGGATCACGGTTGATCAATTCACCGAGCATGTACTCGATATCGCCGCTGAACGACGGCTTGTACGGCAAGGCGGTGCTGAGTTCGTGCACGTTGCGCGGCTTGTAGCGATAATAGCCGGCGAGCCCGTGGCGTGAATCGTTCAGCTTGTCGAAACGGTCGGCCATCGATCGCACAAGCTCGAGCTGAGGCGGATTGTACAGCAGCCCGAACGGCGCGGCGCGGTCCAGCATCCAGCTGAGCGTGAAATACGACAGGCCATCTTGCGGATACCCGCCGCCGATATCGGCGTGAACGCCGACGAACCAGACCTGGCTGAGCCGGCGATTGTCGATCGGCGTCAACCTGCCGCGCCATTCGTCCGTAACGTCCGCGCTCCACCCCTGCTGCATGTCACGCAGCTTTTGGGTGTCGAAATTGCGCACATAACGCTCGTCCCAAAGCACAGGCCTGAATGCGTCTCGCTCATCCTCGAGCGCAAGCGCGTGACAGGCGCGGTGGATCTTCGAGCTCATGAAGCGATCGGGCATCGACAGTGGCCAGTACCAATAGTCGATCGCACTGACGATCTCCTCGATCGGCCCGCCATATGCATCGACCGTGTCCCACAGACCCAGGAAGTGGATTTGCGGGACACCGACCTGATCATCTTTTTCGTATTGCGGAATGCCCCGCAGATGACGATAGATCCTGATGCAGCCGTCGCGCAGGTTGCGCAGCGGCGTGACCAGCCCCTTCGTGATGCTGAACCGCCTCCGGTAACCCCGGTAGGCGTCGGTCGCGTAACGCGCGAGCGCAATCTCGTCGCCATGATACGGGACAAGACCTTCATTCGCGATCAGGCCTGCGACAACGCGCATGGTGAAGGCGCCCCGGCTGAAGCCGAAGCCGTAGATGCGGTCACCCGGCACATAGTTGCGGCAGCAGAAGCTGTAGATATCGATGACGTTCCGCTTCAACCCGAAGCCGAAAATGCCGCCCAGGATCGCGAACAGCTTGAACGAGGATGTCCCGATGCCGTTGTCGTAATAGGCAATCTGCCGCTGCGCGTCCGACAGGTCGAGCGTCTGGAACATTCGCCAGACATTGGTCTTCAGGACTTTGGCGGAGCTGTTTCCCGTTCCGTCGGAAAGGAGGACAATATTCTTTGGCATGGATGCCTTGCCTGAAAAACTGGAAAAGCAGCATGCTTGCCTGAAATTGCTTTTCAGGCAAGGTACAATCACAGAGAGCAGATAGGGAAATCCGCTGGAAAATCTCTCCAGCGTGGCAAACCAGGCGATCGCCGAGCAAGACTGCGGCGTCTCTCGTCAGCGCGGCTGCTGTTGCGTTGTGCAGTGAATTCCGCCGCCGCCGGCGGCGATGCCGTCGATGTTGAGCTGGATGATCTCCCGGTCCGGAAACAGCGCGCGCAACGTGTCGCGCGCGTTGCGGTCCGCGGTCGCGTCACCGAATTCGGGAGCGATCACGGCGCCGTTGCAAACGTAGAAATTGATGTATCCGGCGGCGAAGTCCTTGTTGACCTTTGGCCGCACGGTCGACGGCCCCTGCAGCACCACGACCTCCAGGCGCCGGCCGTTCGCATCAACAGCGCCGCGCAGGAGTTCGAGGTGCCGCCTCGTCACCGCATGGTCAAACGACGACGGGTCGATCTCCAGTCCGGCCACGACAACGCCGGGACTGGCAAAACGTGCGTAGAAATCGGTATGCCCGTCGGTGATGTCCTTGCCGGCAATGCCGGGCAGCCAGATGATCTTCTCCAGCCCCAGCAGGCGAGACAATTCGGCCTCGCATTCGTCCCGGGATACACCCGGATTGCGATTTGGATTGAGGACGCAGCTCTCGGTGATGATGGCCGTCCCCTCGCCGTCGACTTCGATCCCGCCGCCTTCCAGCACCAGGCCGGCCTTGATGAACACAGCCTTTGCGGCCCGGGCCACGTTCGCGGCGACCTCGGCATCGAGCGCATGGCGTTGCTTGTTGCCCCAGCCGTTGAAGTTGAAACCGACGGCGCCGAGTTGGCCCGACGGATCCCTGACAAAAGCCGGCCCGGTATCGCGCATCCACACGTCATCGATCGCTTGAACGACGAGGCTGACCGAGGGGCCGCACAGCCGCGCGGCGATCTCCTGGTCCTCCTCGCGCACCAGCATGTTGACGCGTTCATAGGCCGCGATCGCCTTGGCAATGCCAGCGAGATTTTCCCGCGCGACCGGCAGCAGCTTGCCGCCCCAGATCGCGGCGCTGGCGCCAAAAGCCATCCAGGTCGCGGCATGCGGAGCGCCCTCGTCCGGCATCCGCCAGTTCGCATGATCCCGCGCCAATTGATCCACGAGCGTTCAGGCCGCGATGGCCATCCCTGTTTATCACAAGGTAGCGCAGTTAGCCCCGCACGCGTGGCCAATTTGGGACGCCCGGAGCCGCGGGGCTCTAGCGAGCGCCGTCCGCCTCACCCGCCCCCACCATCCGCGCCACGACGCGGTCGCGCCTGACGAAATGATGGAAAGCGACCGCCGCGAGGTGCAGCACGATCAGTGCGAGCAGCACATAGGCAAAGAAGATGTGGCGATCCTCATAGGCATCCGCCGCCGCCTTGTCGGGCGAGGTGATCTGGGGCACGTGAAACAGGCCGAAGAAATCAGAATAATTCTGCGCGCGGGCGCCGGAATGCGCCCAACCCAGCATCGCCACCAGGATGGTGACGGCATAGAGCGCGCCGTGACTGACGCGGGCGGCGATCCGCTGCCAGGAGGGCGTGTCGGCCGGCAGCGACGGCGACGGGTTGACGCCGCGCCAGACCAGCCTGAGCACCGTCAGCAGCAGCACCAGATAGCCGATGTCGGCATGGATCGACCGGTAGAAGAACTTGTCCGCCCGCGCCGGGATGTGGTTCATCCACCAGCCATAGGCCAGCATGCCGATGATGGTGATGCCCAGCACCCAGTGGAACGCGCGGGCAAGCGAGCCCCAGCTCGCTGTGGTATTGCGGATCATGGTGGATTGGTCCCCAGGCGGCCCCGTTTGGATTTCGCACGTCGCAGCAATAGCTTGCCGTGATACTTGCAGGTATCTGCCAAAGCCATATGAAATTCCCGCCCTTCACCGCCTTTTGTCGGCCCAACTCGCCGGATAGCCAAAAACAACTGAATGGTAACCCCGGTTCGGATAGAATTTCCGCGTGTCCAATCCCCCAACCATCCTTGTCTTCGATTCCGGCCTCGGCGGCCTCACCGTGCTGCGCGAGGTCGTCCGCGCCCGGCCCGACGCACATTACGTCTATGTCGCCGACGACGCGTTCTTCCCCTATGGCCACCACAGCGAGGACGAGATCGTCGCCCGCGTGGTGCCGCTGGTCGGCGAGCTGATCGAGGCCCATGCGCCCGATCTGGTCGTGATCGCCTGCAACACCGCGTCGACGCTGGTCATGTCGCATCTGCGCGATGCTTATCCCCTGCCCTTCGTCGGCACGGTGCCGGCGATCAAGCCGGCCTGCGCCTCGTCGAAAACCAGGCGCGTCTCGGTGCTCGGCACCAGGGGCACCGTGAAGCGGGAATATACCCGCAAGCTGATCTCGGACTTCGCGCAGGGCTGCGAGGTGACGCTGGTCGGCTCCGGCGAGCTCGCCTCGTTGGCGGAGGCTGCGCTGAGCGGCGAGAGGGTGCGCGACGAGGACATCGCGGCCGAGCTTGCGCCCTGCTTCGTCGGCGATGGAGGTAATGACCCCGCCCGCACCGACACTGTCGTGCTCGCCTGCACGCATTACCCGCTGCTGCTGGAGCGGCTGACCAGGCTCGCGCCCTGGCCCGTCGACTGGATCGATCCGGCGCCGGCGATCGCCCGCCGCGTCGCCGACCTGCTCGGCCCGGCCGGCTCGGAGAGCGACGAAGCCGGTGCCGAGATGATCTTCACCTCAAAGCGCCCGCACAGGCTGACAGAGGCGCTGACGCCATTCTTCGGCGGCCGCGTCCCGGCCTGATCCTTTTCGCGGTCACCATGTGCTGCTAGCTTCCCCTCGCCTCATCGAGGGAGCACTGCATTGACCTCAGCACCGCTGCCGCCGCTCAACCGCCTGCGCAAGGCGTGGCGCGACAAGCGCCCGACCTTCGGCGCGATCGCGACCATACCGAGCATCCAGACCGTACAGATCATGGCGCAGTCGCTGGACTGGATCATCGTCGATCTCGAGCACGGTCCGATCGATCTCGGCACCGCCCATGCGATGATCGTCGCCACCTCGGGCACACCCTGCGTGCCGATGGTGCGGATCGCCGCCAATGAGCCCTATCTCGCCAAGGCGCCGATGGACATCGGCGCGCTCGGCATCAATTTCCCGATGATCTGCAACCGCGGCGACGCCGACAAAGCCGTGCGCAGCGTGCGCTATCCGCCGAACGGCGACCGGCTCTGGGGGCCGTTCCATGCGCCGTTCCGCTGGGGCGTCTCGATGATCGACTACATGGCGACCGCCGACGACGACATGATCTGCATGATCACGATCGAGCATGTCGAGGCCGTCAACCGCATCGACGAGATCATGGCGACGCCGGGCGTCGACCTCGCGGTGATCGGCCCCGGTGATCTCGCCACCTCGATCAACAAGCGCGGCCAGATTGACGATCCCGAGGTGCAGGAGTTGATCAAACGCGCCGAGGCGGGCATCATGAAGAGCGGCGTGCCGATCGGCGGCGTCGCGCGCACCGCCGAGCAGGCCAATGCGATGATCGACCGCGGCTACCTCGCGCTCGCGCTCGGCTTTGACTGGTCGCTGTTCCAGCGCGGCATCGCCGCCGCGTTCGCCGGGATCAAGCGGTAAGAAAACGCTAGACTGTCGCGAGGTAAAGGCTCGGATCGAAATATTGCGTGGCCGGCGTTGCAGGCGCGATCGAGACCTCGGTCAGGAAGAAGTCGCTGACCTGCTGCAGCCATCGGGCCACGGAGCCGTCGGCATAGAGCCGTTTCCACTCCCGCGACGAGAACATCTTCTGCGCGGCCAGCGCCTCCTCGATATCGGCGATCGTGGCCTGCGGATAATGCTTCTTCTGCAACGCGCCGGCCACCGCCTTGCCGTTGCGCAGCATGTGGTCGTTGGCGTCGGCCCAGCCGCGGATGATCCGGGCGAACACGTCGCGGTTGGCGGCAAAATAATCCTGGCGGGCGACCCAGCCGCCGACGACGGCGGATTGCGGATAGTAGGCGGATGCGTCGACCAGCTTGACGGCGCCGGGCGCCTTTTCGCGCACCGTGATATTGAACGGAACCCACAGCGCGACGGCGGGCACTTCGCCTGCGATGAACGCGTTCACCGCCGCGGACATGCTGCTGTTTGCGATTTCGACGTCGGCCGGCGCGAGGCCGTTGGCGCGCAGCGCGCGATCGAGGAAAATGTGGGCGGTGGTCATCCTGGTAGTCGCAATGCGCTTGCCGCGCAGGTCGGCGAATGTCGTGACGCCCTTGTCCGGCCGCACCCAGAGCTGAGCGGTCGCGATCTCGATATCGTTGACAAGGAACGCGGTGTAACCGCCGCGCGGCAGCAGGCTCGAGATGACGCCGCCGGCCGAGAGCACGTCGAGCTTGCCGGCAGCCATCGCCTCTACCACCTCGAAACCGGTGTTGAACTCGACCAGATCGAAATCGATCCCTTCCCGGTCGAACGAGCCGCGGTCGAGCCCGGTGAGGATCTGGCCGTCGACGGCGACGACGTGGAGATAGCCGAGCCGCAGCCGGGCTCGCTCGCGCGCGATCGCAGGCGTCCCGAGCGCCGCGGCACCGAGCGCTGATCCGATGAGAAAGAGCCGTCGACTGGTCCTGCGAGACAATAGCCTGGCCCCGACCCGCATCTCAGTGCACCGGATGATCGAGCAGCGGTTGCGGGAAGATCCCACGCAGCCGTTCGGCGTGGTATTGCGCGACGCCGTCCCCGGGATATTCGGCCAGGAAGTCGGCAATGTGCAGCAGCGCGGTGGCGGGCTCGGCGCCGCGGATCGCAGCGTAGACGGCCTCCCAGCACGCGCAGAACGTCAGCTCGGAATCGCCGCGCGCGCCGCGGAGCTCGTAGACGGTGATCGCCTCGGCAAAGCCCTTCGGCCGGATCTGGTCGACGCTGCGGAACGCGAATTTGTGTTCGGCACGCGCCCGCACCGCGGCGCTGACCAGCACCTGCGTGCCATAATTCTTGTTGAGGCCTTCAAGCCGCGAGGCGAGATTGATGGTGGCGCCGAGCGCGGTGTAGTTCATGCGGTCGGCGGAGCCGACATTGCCGACCACGGCGTCGCCGAGATGCAGGCCGAACCGTGTGGTGTAGGCCGGCCAGCCCTCGCTGCGGAACGCCCGGTTGAGCTCGGCGTTGCGCTGCAGGCAGTCCAGCACGGCCTCGCAGGCGTGAATGACGTGATCTGGATCCTGGTCGGGCGCGTTCCACAGTGCCATCACGGCGTCGCCGATAAATTTGTCGATGGTGCCATGGTGTTTCATGATCGCCTCCGACATCGCGGCGAAATAGCGCGAGGTGAAGATCATGACCTGCGACGGATCGGCTTTCTCCGTCTTCGCGGTGAAGTCGGCGACGTCGGTGAACAGCACCGTGACCTCGCGCCTGACGCCGCCGAGCTGCAGCGAGGCGCCGGACGCCATCAGCTGGCGCACGATCGGCTGCGGAATGAAGCTGGAGAAATTTCGCACGACGGTGCGCATCGTGAACACCGAACGGCCGAGCTCGTCGAGCTCGCCGATCGCCGATCGCATCCGCGGCCGGTCGGCGAGCTGAAAGCGCTGGATCTCGTCGGTCTGCCGCGCCAGCTCGCGCAGCGAGCGGGCGAGCAGCGAGCCGAGCCAGAATGCGAACGGCAGCATCGCGGCCACAAAGCCGAGCGCGATGGCGAACAGCGCGCGTCGCTCCGAGATGATCTGGGCAAAGAATTCATCGAGCGGGGCGACCACCGCAAGGCGGATGTTGGCCGTCCCGGCGGTCTCGATGCGGTGGAAGGCCGCCACCAAAGTCCGCCCGTCGGCGTCGGTGAAGAACTGCTGCGCGCGTCCGTCGCTGCGCCAGGACTGGATCGCCGCGGACAGGCCGGGAAGCTTGAGGGCGTCGATCCGCGGCAGCGCGTCGCGGCGTTCGGCCATCAGATCGCGCATCTCGGGATGGCCTACGATCCGGTCGGCGTCGTTGAACAGAAAGGCCAGCCCGGATTTGCCGAGCTTTTGCCGGCTCAGCATCTCCTCGAGCCGGTTGAGCAGGAGGTCGGCGGCCACCACGCCGCGGCGGCCCTCCTTGAGCGGAATGCGCAGCGTGTAGCCGGGCTCGCCGGTCGCATAGAACACATACGGCCCGGTGAGCAGCGTCTTGCGATCCTTGAAGGCCTCGACATACCAGGGCCGCTGCCGCGGGTCATAGCTGTCCGGCCCCGCCACCTCGCCGACCTGGATCAGGTTCTCCGACAGGAACAGCGTCACCGGCGCGGCCGCAGCAGCACCGGTGCGGGCGATCACCACGACGCGATAGACCGCGTCGGCGTCGACATTCAGCGCCGCGCGGAATTGCGGTTTGGCGCGGTCGATGACGTCCATCTCCAGGAACGAGCCGTCTTCGTAGCCGACATAGAGATTGAAGATCTGCGGATTGTTGCGCAGCATCGAGGCCAGCAGGGCGTAGAGCCGGCTGTTGTCGGCGATGTCGGCCTCCTGGATCGCCGGCAGCCCGGCCAGGATATCGAGATTGTCGCGCACATTCTTGAACTGCGCGTCGATGCGGTCGGCGCCGAGCTGCCCCACCTTGTCGATGAAGGTGCTCGCGGCCATCTGCGTGATCGACGAGACCCGCCTGAAGCTGAGATAGACCAGCGTCAAGCCGACGACCAGCACGGCGGCGATGAACACCGCGATGATCGAGGTACGGAAACCGATCCGAACCGGCCTCCGGCTGGTCGCACGCACGTCACTCATCGGGCTTGTTGTCCGCCTCCCCTAGTACTTCCGAACGATCGGCTTCGCCGGCGCGGTTTCGGGTGGCGCTGGCGAGATCGCGAAGGTGACCCATGTGCTCCAGCCGCTCGGCCGGTTCTCCGTCGCGAGATCCTTGTAGCCCTTGAGGTTCAAGTAGCCTTGGTAGCCTTCGGACAGGTTCGGAAACAGGAATCCAACTTGCGGGCCGATGCCGACCGTCATGCCTCTGAAGCCTCCGAGGACCGCGCCTGGACCACTGTCGTCGGTCAGCTGCTGGAAGTAGTAGCCGACAGCGCCGATCTGGAACGTCTTGGTGAGGAATTTCGAGGCCGCCCAATCGATATGGAAGTCGATGCCGTTCTGGTACTGCAGATCCCGGTTAGAGGCGCTGTAGGTCAGGCCGGCGACGACGGAGAACTCGTTGCCGGCCTTGGGGTCGAAATAGGTGTAGCCGGCGCCGGCATCGATGGCGGCGAAGCCGAGACTCAGGTTGGCAAGGCGATTCGCATCGTAGGTGCCGCTCGGGATGTTGCCGGTGACGTAGACCATCTCGTTGTGGACGCCCTGGTTCCATTTGAGCGTCCCCTGATAAAACACGTCGGCGAAGGTGGTGCGGTTGTCGGTCCGGACGCCCGAGACGGTGTTGCCGAGCGGGCCCGTCAGCGTGGCGCCGACGCCGACGCCGACGTTGCCCGGCGCGCCGAGGATCGTGAGCGCCGCCTGGCCACCGAGCACCGGCAACGCCGAGGTGTAGGTGATGCCCTGGACCAGGGCGTCGGCATGATCGGTGAGGCCGACGGCCACCGCGCCACGGCCGCCGCCGGGAAGCACGAAGTTGGCCCCTCGGCCGCCGCTCGACTGCAGATGCAGGTAGATCGTGGCATAGGACCATCCCGGCACCGCTGGCGCGGCGGCAAGACTTCCGAATGCGCCGGGAAGCCAGAAGCTCAATCCACCGGCATCGGCCAACGCTGTGCGCGGCATCGTCGCCAGCGCCAGTGTGCCAACAATGCCGAGTACGGCGCACCCGTGATGTTTGACCATCGTCATCCCGACCTCCCCACTTCGTTCACCACAGCGTAGCGGATTCGCGTGCGCCTCAGCTCACCGCCTTCGCCTCCGGGAATTTCCACTTCCCATTCAGGATCTCCGGGTGCGGCCGGTAGAGCCGGACCGTGTAGTTCCATCCCTTCATGATCGGCAGGCAGTTCGGCAGCTTGCCGTCGCAGCCGCCGAACTGAATCGCGATCGAACCATCAGCGGATTTCTTCGCCGTGATGTTGTTCAGCGTATACGCATCGTAGGGATTCTTCTCGAAGTATCCTTTCGCGTTGTAGACGCTGATCGACCAGAACGCGTCGACGGGAACGTCCCTGACGGTCAGCTTGTAGACCGTGGTGCCGTCGTTCCTGGCCGGCGTGATGCTGAGATAGGACGCGTCCTTGTCGGGGTTGCCGCCCCAGCCGGCAGCGGTTGCGATCAAGTGCCTGACAGGGTCGACCTGCCCCTTGGGTCCGAACGCGTGCGCAAAGCCGCCCGTATAGTCGTTCAACGCCAGAAGCGCATCGCGGATGCCCTTCTGGCTGGCCTGGTCCCAGCTCGGCAGTTCGAGCTTGCCGGGTGCCTTCTGGTCGACCTTGATGGCATCCTGCAGCGCATGCACTTGCGCGAGGTCCTTCGGATCGTTCGGATCGACCAGCGTACGAATCCCGGCCACCACGTAGCGCGTGCCGACATTCTCGCGCGTCAATTTGCGTTTTCCGGCGCCGTAATACACCGCGGGCACGTAGTGATCCTCGTTGATCACTTGCAGCGACATGAAGCGTTTGCCGGGATCCGGCATCGTGACCGTCACCGGACCTGCGTCGAGGTCGAACACGCCAGATGTATAGAGCGTGTCGCGATTGAGCCGGATGACGGACTGCTTGTCGATGCTGGCCGGCTCGCGGCGGTGGCTGAGCTTGCCAAGGCCGGCGTCCTTGACGAGGTTGTTCATGTAGAGATCGGACTCGGCACGGGCGAAATTATCAACTGTCACCGGGACCGGCGCTTGTGCGAATGCAGACGAAACCGCAAGGCAGGAACCGGCAACCATCGTAAGCAAGAAACTGACCTTCATGGGAATGCTCCGTTGCTGATTCTGACGCGTCATCGCGTTGACCCGCCAACCGTGGCGGCGAGACGCTCGACGTCAGGCAGTTTCCAGCTGTGATCAAACAGCGCTTTCGTTGGCGCATAGGCACGGAACATCAGCTCGAACTTGCGCGCCGGATCGGTCGGCACCCAGTTGGCCTCCTTGCCCACCGGCGCGGCCGGGGCGAAATAGACATCGACCGAACCGTCGGCGTTCCTCTGCATGTCGGCGATCTGGGACGAGCGGCTGGCGCGTGACATATTCTTGATCAGCGCGTGGGTCTGCCGATCGTACGCGGTGACGGACCAGTATTGCTCGACCGGCGCATTGGGCGGCACCGTCAGGCGGTAGGTCCCGCCCCCCTCGAACGCCCGCCCATCCTTATCCCTGATCGAGATCAGGTAGAACTGGCCGGCCCCAAGCCGCTTGATCCCTATGTAGGCATAGCTGTAGGCCATACCGCGACTATCGATCGGATATACGTCTGGATCGGCGTAACCTTCTTGAGCCGCCTTGACGATGTCGGCCGGAGCCGGGAGTGTCCAGCGGCTCGTCTCGGAGAAGAACGGCGGGAGTCCGGCGTCGTACTTCGCCTCGAGCAGAGCACCAGCTTCGCGCGCAGCCGACGTCAGCAAGGCCCTGGTAGCGTCGCTTGGACTGAACGGCTTGCCCTTTTCGATGCCGACCGTCTTGAGCGGATCGATCATCGCCCGGTCGCGCTGCAGCCACGGCTCGTTCTGCACGATCCGATCGAGATGCTCGAAGAAGCTCGCGTCATAGCGGATCGTCGAGTCGTAACCAATGTCCTTGACGTCGGTGAACACGGTCGGCGGAGGGTTGTCCGCCTGCGCCAACGGATAGATCTTCAGCTGCTTGCCGTATGCGATCGACCTGACGACGTCGTCGGCGCCATGGCTCCGAAGGTTCGAGCGCAGCAACATGTAACCACCGAACGTGTCGGATTGCAGCGCGATGTAGCCGTCGGGCGCCTTGCCCGTGTATCCCGGCGGCAGGATCAGATATTTTCCACCTTTGCCCTTGTCCGCACCAAGCAGCCCGGCGTCTTCCAGCGGCATTTGCCAGACTGTGACGATATTGCCGTTGAACGAGCCATTGGCATCACCCGATGGCAGATCGAGCACGACCGGACCATCCTTGGTGTTGAAGAACACCATGAAATAGAGGGCATCGGGATTGGGCGTCAGTGTCTGATTGTGCCAATCCAGCGGTCGCCCCCAATAGATGGCTTGTCCGACCTTCCCGGCAGTCTTGCTTAGCATTTCCTGAAGCATGAGATCGTAGTTCACTGCAGGCATCGCCCAGATCACAGCTTCAACTGCGCGGCGGTGAACATTGCGTGCAGCGATATCGTCGCCCGTTTGGGCTTGCGCGGCCACGATCGAGAGCATGAGCGCAACTCCTGCCGTGAGCAAACGTCTCATGATGATCTCCCTCTCAAAACGGATTGACGTAGTTGACGATCGCGACCTGGCGCAGGATCACGCGGCGCACGACGTGGGTCGGCTTCAAATGGTCGGTGTAGATTGCGGCCGTGCCGGCCGATCCGGCCGGCAAGCGGTTGGCGAACGCGGCATCGTCGAGCTTGACGCGCACTACGAAGGGAACGGCCTCGATTGCTTTCGGCGTAACGGCGGTGCCCGAGGTCTGGACCTGACCGGTCGCCACCGCCTGCAGCACGCTCTCGACCTTCCCCGCGTAAATCTGCCCGGGCGCGAACTTGAAGGTCGCCTCGACCTCCTGCCCCGGCGCGACGTAGCGCGCGTCGATCTGGTTGATCTCGACGCCGATGATCGTGTCCGAGGTGTCGATGAACGCCATCACGGGCGACAGCGGCAGGTTCGCCACCCGCGCGCCCTTGCGCAGCGCGAGGTTGGTGACGTAGCCGTCGGCCGGCGCGCGGACCACCGTCTTGTCGCTGTTCCACTGCGCGGCCTCGAGCTGGCCGCCGAGCTGGTCGACCTCGGACTGGCGCTGCTCGACATCGAAGCCACGCCCGGCGTCGCGCTCGTAGAGCGTCGTCATCTGGGCGAGCCGCGTCCTGGATAGCTTGAGCTGCGCCTCGATCGCCTTGACCTGTGCGTCGTACGGCGTCGGATCGATCTTGAAGAGAATGTCGCCCGCCTTCAGCGGTGTGTTGGCGACGACGGGCACCTCGGTCACCTCACCCGCGACGTTGGGCACGATCGACACCGCGTTGCGCACGACCAGAACCGAACCCTGCGGCGCGCCCCAGCCCATCGGCACCAGCAGGCCGAACAGCAGGAGCACCAGCACGATGAAGGGCGACGCCTTCCAGAACAGGTTGAAGCGCACGATCCTGAAGTGCACCAGCAGGAACAGCAGCACCAGATAGGTGTTGAAGATCGCGACACCCATCACGCGTCTCCCGCCCGGCGCGGCGCCGGCACGTCGACATAGGCCCAGACGAAAGCCACCGGCCACAGTGCAAAGCCGCAGGTCAAGGTGATCCAGCCGGCGACGGTCACGGCCTGCGCATAAGGGTGATTGCGGGATTTCGCGATATGCCCGGGCAGCCAGCCCGCGATGCAGAACACGCCGATCGCACTCGCGACAAGGATAAGCAGCACGATCCAGGCGAAGATGTCGTAGCCGCTCATGGTTCGATCCTATTGCATCTTCACCAGAGGCGGCGGGAAGTAAGTCCCGTTCGCCACGCCACCGATCGGTCCATAGAAGCGGAATGTCAGACGATAACCTGAGCCTTTCGGCGTCGGCAGCCAGTTGCCATCGGGTGCGTTGGCAGGCTTCTCGGCGGCAAAATACAGCGTGAGCGAGCCGTCGTCGGCGTATTCCGGCTTGGTCTCGCGGTTCAGCAGGTAGCGCTCTCTCGGATTCGGCAGCACGCGGTAATGCACGGGATCGACTGCGATCACCGACCAGAAGTATTTCGCAAGGGACTGCGGCAACTCGCCCTTCGGAAAGGTCATGGTATAGCTGCTGTTGCCGGAGAGCGTTGCGCCGGTGCCGTCCGTGCCGGCGCGGTAATAAAGGACCTCGGGCATCACGTTGGCCCAGATGCCGCCAAAGGTGACCAGCGTACGAGCGATGAAGTCGATGTTGTAATTGCCGACCACCGCGGGGCGCGCCCAGCCGTTGTAGATCACGCCGTGCCCGATGGTGTTGCCGAACTTTGCGTATTCAGGATAGGTCTGCTCGCGCACGACCTTGGCGACTCTCTCGCGCTCGGCCTGGTCCTTGATCGCCTTGCCGATCGCCCGCGCATCCGCGGCCTGTTTCTCCAGGCCCGGGTTGAGGTCGGGTTCGCTGTCGAGCGCGATATCGGCATAGTCGAAGAGTTCGACGCCGGGCAGCTTGTCGAGGTCGAAGATCGGCGTCTTCGGAATGTCGGGCAGTTTCGGTGAACCGGTGGCGCGGAACGCAAAGGCGTGCTGGAGGCGGACCGCATCGTCCCAATTGTCTCCCAGCTCGACCCGCAGCAGCACGCGCGCATATTTGACCGGCAGATCAACACGTCTGACATCGGCAGGAAGTGTCACATTGGCGCCTCGCAGACAGACCGCGAACTCGCCATCCGGCTTGTTTGGAAAGAGCCGCTCATTGATGTTGGCGAGCGTCTCGTCCCATCCGTTAAGGAATTGCACCGTATAGTAGCGATCGACGATCTTCGGCACGGTGACGATCGTGCAACTCGTCTCGTCCACTGCGACCCAGGCTTCCGAATAGGCGACGTCGAGATTCGGATTGGGCCAGTCCACCGCGCCGGGCTTGCGGTGCCGCAGTTCGTTCCATTTGAAGCCTTCCTGAAAATCGAGCTGTTGCTGCCGCAACACGAGGATGCGCGTGAACAGGTAAATCCAGGAATCGCTGATCTCCTGATCCGATGGCGTTCCGGCGCGGTTCGGCGCCTGGGCGACGGCGACGCCGGCCAGGCAGGACATTGCAAGCGCGACAACCAGTGCTGTTTTCATCTGAACATCCTCAAGGGCTGTCCGGAAACATGGTCTTCCAGTCCTGCTTCATGTCGACCACGGTCCAGCCACCGGCCGCAGCTGCATCGAGCGCCTTGTCGAGCTTGCCGATCTTCGATTGCCGGTCGTAGGCGTATTCGCGCTCAGCATCGGTGTGGTGCACGATGCCGGCGAAACGCGTGCCCTGCCCCGCCGCGGTCCATTGCAGCATTTGCAGATCGCCATCCGAATTGCCGAAGGCGAAGATCGGGCGGCGCCCGATGAAGCGGTTGATACCGACCGGCTTGCCCGGGCCGTCATCGATGAACTCGACCTTGGCTTCCTTCATCAGCACGGACTTGCCGTCAGCACCGATCTGGAATTTCACCACGCCCGAAGAGCCGACCACCTGCTCCGGCGGAATGCCGTAGACCCGCTCCGTCCACGGCCGCATGAACTCGATGCCGCCGCCGGAGACGATAAAGGTCTTGAAGCCGTTGGCCCTGAGGTAGGCGAGCAGCTCCAGCATCGGCTGGTAGACGAGACTGTCGTAGGGACGTTTGAAGCGCGGATGCCTCGCGGTCGCGAGCCAGTCGCGGACAGATTGCGCGAACACATCCGTGGTCATGCCGGTATGCGTGACCGCCAGGATCTGCAGCACCCCCTTCTCTCCAGTGGCGGCAAGCGCCTTGGTATCCTTCTCCAGAAGGGCCTTGAAGGGTTGCCGCGTCTTCCAGTTCGGATGCTCCGGCGCCATTGCCATGACGCGGTCGAACGCGAAGGCGAGCTGGAAATAGATCGGCTGCTCGGTCCACAGCGTGCCGTCATTGTCGAAGGTGGCGATGCGCTCGGCCGGCGGCACGAAATCCGCTCCGCCTTGCGTCGTTACGCGCACGACGAAATCGGTGATCGCCTTCTTCGCCGCGCCGTCGTTCCAGGACGGCAGCGGGTCGGTCTGGGCACGGGCACCGACAACGCTGCACAGCACGAGAGCGACGAGCGCCGCAACGGCCGCTCGTCGGTTCAGTCCTGTGCATCCAGCCATCACTGCAATCCGCAACGGATTTCCCCTACCGCCTCTCGTTGAGCTTCATGCCTATTGGGTCACCTCGAAGCTCTTCTGCATCTTCTCGACCAACTGGTCGATGCTGAAGCTCGATGGCCGCTGGCTCGGAGGATAATCCTTGAAAGTCGCGAGAAAGTCTCCGACGACCGCCGAGGACGCCAGGAACGCGCCGGCAGCGTCCGACATGAACCAGTCGTAGTAAGTGTTCGAGGTGACGTCCGCACGTTCGTACGGATCGGAACGCAGATTGAAGAATTTCGGCACCCGCAGCTTGGTGAACGGCTCCGCCCAGATCCGCATGGTGCCGTTGACGCGCTGCTCTTCGAACACCGCTTTCCAGTTCTCATAACGCATCGCCACGACATCGCCGTCGTCGTTGAAGTAGATGAATTCCTTGCGGGCGCCGCGATCCTGCTGGCCGGTGAGATATGGAAGCTGGTTGTAACCGTCGAGGTGAACCTTGAAGGTCTTGCCACCGACGTTATAGCCGTTGAGCAGCTTCTGCTTGATCTCAGTGTCGCCGGCCGCGGCCATGAGTGTGGGGAACCAGTCGAGTCCGCTGATCATTTCGTTCGAGACCGAACCCGGCTGGATTCGTCCCGGCCAGCGGATCATGCAGGGCACGCGGAACGCGCCTTCCCAGTTGGTGTTCTTCTCGCTGCGGAACGGCGTCGTGCCGGCGTCCGGCCAGGAGTTCTGATGCGGGCCGTTGTCGGTCGTGTAGAGAACGATCGTATCATTGGCGACGCCGAGATCGTCCAGGGCCTTGAGGATCGTGCCGATCGTCGCATCGTGCTCGATCATCCCATCGGCATATTCGGTCCGTGAAGTCAGGCCCGGCTTGTCGCGATGCTCCGCCCGCACATGGGTACGGAAATGCATGCGGGTGGAGTTGAACCAGCAGAAGAACGGCGTGTTCGCCTGAACCTGACGCCGCATGAAATCGACCGCTGCGGTCGAGGTCTCGTCATCGATGGTTTCCATGCGCTTCTTCGTGAGCGGCCCGGTGTCCTCGATGGTCTGCTTGCCGACCCTGCCCCAGCGTGGCTGCTCGGTCGGGTCGTCGCGCTCGGATGCCTTGCAGCGCAGTACGCCGCGTGGTCCGAACTTGTCGAAGAAGCCGGGGTCTTTCGGGTAGAACCAGTTCTCGGGGTCTTCTTCGGCGTTGAGGTGATAAAGGTTGCCGTAGAACTCGTCGAAGCCGTGCACCGTCGGCAAATATTCGTTGCGGTCGCCAAGGTGGTTCTTGCCGAACTGGCCGGTGGCGTAGCCCAGCGGCTTGAGCACTTGGGCGATCGTGACGTCCCTGGCCTGCAGGCCAACGGTCGCACCCGGGACGCCAACCTTCGAGAGGCCGGTTCGCAACGTGCATTGGCCGGTGATGAAGGATGATCGCCCTGCCGTGCAGCTTTGCTCGGCATAATAGTCGGTAAACATCATGCCTTCTTTGGCAACGCGATCGATATTCGGCGTGCGATAGCCCATCAGGCCGAATGAATAGGCGCTCAGGTTGGTCTGGCCGATATCATCGCCGAAGATGATGAGAATATTCGGCTTGCGCCCCGAGGCCGCCGCAGCGGCCGGACTTGCGGCCGGCGCCGGGGCAGCCTTCTGCGCCTGTGCCAGCGCGTCCGATGTCAACGCCGCGGCTGCGACCAGTGAGGATGTACCGAGCAGCAGATTTCGGCGATTGATCGCCTGTTCCGCTTCGGTCTGGCTCTTGCTCCTGGTTTCTTTGCTCATTCGACACTCCTTACTTTTCAGAAGGCCGTTGCGACGGTCGAGAACAGCAGGCCGGCTCACCGAAGGATGAGCCGGGTGCGCAGAGTTAGCGATTTTGCAGTTGCTGCTGGATGATCCGGTTCAGTCCGGCGCGGACCTTGTCGACATCCATTCCTTCGGTTAGCGCCTTCTTCTGCTTGATCCCATCCATCATGCCTTCCAGGATGTTGGCGGGATTGAAGCTCGGCGGGAAGGCGCGCGGCGGAAACTCCTTGAACGTCGCGACGAACTGGAACACCTCATCCATCATGCCGTAGGCGCTGCCGACATGATTCAGATTCCAGTCCCAGAAGGTGTTGGAGGTGATGTCGGCGCGCTCGAAGGGGTCCTGCATCAGGTTGAAGATCTTCTGCAGGCGGAGCGTGGTGAAGGGTTCGGCCCACAGCCCCATCGTCCCTTCCTTGCGCTGCTCGGAGAAGACGTATTTGTAGTCGCCCTGCCGGAAGCACACCAACAAGCCGTCATCGTCCGAGTAGAAAAACTTGTCGCGCGCGCTCTTGGTGCCGTTGTTGTTGGCGGCGGTCCCGCTGACGTTGCGGAGGAACGCCGACTGGTCGTAGCCGTCGAGATGGACTTTGTAGCTGGTGCCGTTCGCGGTGTAGCCGGATTTAAGCTTGTTGACGATGTCGGGTTCGCCGGCGATCGAACACAACGTTGGGATCCAGTCGTTGTGGCTCATGAGTTCGTTGCTGACCGTACCGGGCTTGATCACACCGGGCCAGCGGACAAGGCAAGGCACGCGGAAAGCGCCCTCCCAATTGGTGTTCTTCTCGGAGCGGAACCAGGTCATGGCACCGTCGGGCCAGGTATTCATGTGGGGCCCGTTGTCGCTCGAATAGACGACAATGGTGTCGTTCGCGATTCCCAGATCGTCCAGCGCCTTGAGCAGTGAGCCGACGGTGTCGTCGTGCTCCATCATACCGTCGACGTACTCGCTGTCGCCGTGGGTGTAGCGGCCCCGGTGGTCGGCGCGGACGTGCGTGCGCAGATGCATGCGCGTCGCGTTGAACCAGCAGAAGAACGGCTTGCCGGCCGCCTGCTGCCGCTTGATGAAATCGATCGCCGCCGCGGACGTTTCGTCGTCGACCGTCTCCATGCGCTTCTTGGTCAGTGCGCCGGTGTCCTCGATGGTCTGCTTGCCGATCTTGCCGAACCGCGGATCGACCGTGGGATCGTCACGATCCGTCGCCTTGCAGCGCAGCACGCCGCGCGGGCCAAACTTGGCGCGGTAGGCCGGATCCTTGGGATAGTCGGGCAGCTCCGGCTCTTCCTCGGCATTGAGATGGTAGAGGTTGCCGAAGAACTCGTCGAAGCCGTTCACAGTCGGCAGCGATTCGTTGCGGTCGCCGACGTGATTCTTGCCAAACTGGCCGGTGGCATAGCCGAGATTCTTGAGCAGACCGCCGACTGAGGGATCGAGCTGGCTCATCCCCATTGGCGCACCGGGAAAGCCGACCTTGGTCAGACCGGAACGAATACCATGCTGGCCGGTGAGAAACGCTGCGCGGCCGGCCGTGCAGGACTGCTCGCCGTAATAATGCTGCATCTTGAGGCCTTCGCGCGCAATGCGATCGATGCTTGGCGTCTCGTATCCCATCAAGCCATTCGAATAGGCACTGATGTTCGCGATGCCGATGTCGTCACCCCAGATCACCAGGATATTCGGCTTGCGGCCCGAGGTCGCCGCAGGGGCCGGACTTGCAGCCGGCGCCGGGGCAGCCTTCTGCGCCTGCGCCAACGCATCGGACGTCAATGTCGCCGCGGCCACCAGGGTGGATGTACCCAGCAACAGATTGCGACGGTCGATAGCCTTGTCGGCCTGTTTCTTGTTCTCGGCGTCGTTACTCATAAGAAACTCCTTACATTGCAAAGGCCTTCACTACGTCGGGTGAGAAACGGCAGCGGATACCCGCACCACGCAGCGAAAGCCGACATGGCTGGTCGAGGTATCGACCGGTTCGGCATGGCGTGCAGCCGGGCGATAGCGGCGGCAGTAGTTCGGCGCACAGAGATGCGAGCCGCCCTTCAGGACCTTGCGGGGAATCCTGATCGCCGGCTGGGCGGGGTCGTAGCTCGCGCTCTCGCGGCCGCCGCGCGGGTTCTGCGGGATACAGCAGGGTTTCGCGGCGTCGGCCTCATGGCGGGCGGACCACCAGTCGGCGGTCCACTCCCAGACATTGCCGATCATGTCGTGGACGCCATAACCGTTCGGCGGAAACGCGGTCACCGGCGAGGTTCGGTCAAAACCGTCCTCGCAGAGATTCTGCAGCGGGAAATTGCCCTGCCAGGTGTTGGCCATGTGCTTGCCGCCGGGCGTCAAGGCATTGCCCCAGGCATATTCCTCATCCTCGAGCCCGCCGCGTGCCGCGAACTCCCACTCCGCTTCGGTCGGCAGCTCCTTGCCGGCCCATTTGGCGTAGGCGAGCGCATCGGCATAGGCGACGTGGACCACCGGATGGCTCCCGAGCACGTTGATGTTGCTGCGCGGGCCATAGGGGCGGCGCCAGTTCGCGCCCCGCAGGAACGTCCACCATTGGCTCCAGTCGCGCAGCGTGTGGACGCGGCGCGGCGGAGAAAACACCAGAGAGCCGGCATAAAGCATATGCGGCAGCGCACCCGGATATTGCGCGGGATCGGGCGGCCGCTCGGCGAACGTGATGTGGCCGGTTTCCCGCACGAAGTCGCGGAATTGGGCGTTGGTCACCGGCGTGCGGTCGATCCAGAAGCCATCGACCGACGCGCGATGCGACGGCGCCTCCTCGGGATAATGCTGGTCCGAGCCCATGCGGAACGTGCCGCCGGGAATCCAGACCATGTCGTCGGTCTGCATGCGGTCGTCCGGCTCTGCTTCAGCGGAAGCGATCTCGGCCCGGGACATGGCGATACACCTGTTCGCGCACTACCGTGGCCAGAACCCCTGTGTTCTCGATGGGTCGGTGACTCCGATAAGCGCTCCGCGGAAGATCTTGCCGAAGATGGCAGGCTTGAAGATCGCAGGATCGGCTTCTCGGTGATCGAACGTCGTGCTCGATTGCATTGTCGCGCCCTTCCATTTTTTGATGCTGCACTTTTCGGCAGCGTTGATTACGTCAGGCCTTCTTCCCTTCCTCCTCTGTTGTTCTCCGTGCGCGCGTCCACACGCGCAGCCGCTCCTGCGGCGCGTGATCCATCCCGCCGGACGTTGTCACGAGCTGTTTCGCTTTGAGATCAAACGATAGCGCAACGCGTCATGCGTGTGATGTGCACTTTGTGCCAATCTCAACCCCAAGGCGTGCAGCCTTAACGAACGATGTGCCAATTCCATCAATCCGATGCCGCCGGCATCATTGCCTTCTCGGAAAAACAAACGAAAATTTGCACGCCTGCGAATCCGCGCCACGATCTCGCCGCGGACATCAAACCAGCCTTGGCGCGTTGTCGCGGGGGCAGTTCCTGTCCTGACTTCAAGCACTTGGTCTCGGCAGATCAATCGCGCTCCAGTTATGAACCTGAAAATAAGCGAGCACCCTCTCGGTCAGCACCAGCGACCTCGGCTTCAAAAGACTCCATGGCGCCGCCAAAGGCTCGCATGTCGCGGTCACGCAGCTTGAGCGCGGCAGGCTGCGCGGCACATTGTCTCACGCGAATTGAACGGCCTGCACGAACCGGAACTCGGCCCGCTGCGGGTACGGCGCAACGAGCCGGCGTCGCCCGAAATCGCGATCACTGAGTTGCCCGACGTGGCAAGCCCTTCGTCAAAAATATTTCTGTTTATCGGCACACCCAACTCAGTGTATAGATTTGCCCGTCTCACCCGATCGAGGGGCGCTTGCGCATCGTCACGGGTGTTGCGGTGAGACGCGGTGGACGCTGAGGTCACGACCGACGAAGCGTGATTGATGCGGACGGCGAAATCGTGTGGTCCTGACGCCCTAGCGGCAGGTGTCTCGTCGCAAGATGCGAAAGCGTTTTGCGAAGGCGGTGACAAGCAAGCCCAGTCTCACCGGGGAGAGCACGTATAAGCCGTAAAACCATCGCGCAGGGAAAGCCGGAGTTCCCGGTTACACCTGTGGTCCTACCTCCCGTGCTTTTTGTTGCACGGGACCCATGGGTGCGATCGGCACCCGGCTTTCCCTGCGCCCTCTGATAATCGAGGGCGGACAAATGCTGCAAAAACTCGGGTGCTTGGCGCCGCGAGATGAGCGGACCTATCCGAACGTCGCAGGCGCGCATCACACTTCGCAGGCTTTCCGCCGCGATTCCGCGCTGCTAGGCTTTGGCGCCTTGGGAGGAAATGCATGTTCAGAAAATTGATGATTGGTCTCACCGTGATTGCCTTTGCCGGTGCCGGCGCTGCTGTTGCGCAGCAGAGCGGCATCAAGCGCACGCCGCTGCAGAAGGTCGATTTCCCGGCGGGCTACAACACGGTGACCGCGATCGCCGAGGTTCCGGCCGGGGGTGCATCGGGGCGTCACAGTCATCCCGGTGCTGAAACCGGCTAGGTGCTCGAAGGCGAGCTCGAACTTGTGATCGACGGCCAGCCGCCGTTGAAAGTGAAGGCGGGCGATTCCTACCAGATCCCGGAAGGTGCGGTGCACGACGCCAAAACCTCCGGCGACAAGCCGCTCAAGGTGCTCGGGTACGTGGTCAAGGCCGGCGAGCCCCTGGCAAAACCGGCGCCGTGAGCTGAACCAATTGGCCTACCGCCAGTTGGTTCATCTGAGCTTCAGGTACGGCGAGCGACAATTTGCGCTCGCCGATATTGATATTTTGCCGGTTTACAGGGACTTGCTGGCCTGGGCGATCGGGCTGAATTTCGGGCGGCAGCGCGCCAATTTCTGCGGCAGCTTCGGCGTGACCTCGGTCGCGGCCTATGGCCCGGGCGAATTGCACGCGTTGAGCCCGGGCCCGTTCCTGCTGAGCTATGGCGTGATCAAGCCGGACCACACCGTCGATGTGGTGCTGCGCTGGGACCATCTGGTCTGCGACGCGGCCCTGATCGCCCGGACCCTGGCCCGGCTCGAGCAGGTGCTGAGCAGTGTGATTGCAGCGGAATTGGGCGCGATCCGGCCGGAAACCGGCGCCCGGCCGGTCCGGGCGGCGGCAAACCGCCCGGGAGGGACGAAAATGGCCGATTTTGGCGTCGATTCGACCCAAATCGCCCCGCGTTTTGTTTGACAGACCCGGACTTTCTCCTTAAGACCACCCTTGCTCGCGGGCCGGTTTCGGCCCGCGATGCGTTTCGCGACCCGTGGTTCTCCCCGAGCTTTCGAGGCGGACCTGTCGGTACGGGCCTTTTGGCCGGTACACAGGAGGGCGCGTCTCCTCAAACCTGAAACTGACAAAACGCCGGGCGCGACGTAGCGACGGCTGTACAAAGAGGACGCGATGACAAAGCGCAGTGAGGCGAAGTACAAGATCGATCGCCGCATGGGCCAGAATATCTGGGGCCGCCCGAAGAGCCCCGTGAACCGCCGCGAATACGGCCCCGGCCAGCACGGCCAGCGCCGCAAGGGCAAGCTCTCCGACTTCGGCGTGCAGCTCCGCGCCAAGCAGAAGCTCAAGGGTTATTACGCCAACATTTCCGAGCGCCAGTTCCACGGCATCTATGTCGAAGCCAGCCGCCTCAAGGGCGACACCGGCGAGAACCTGATCGGCCTGCTGGAGCGCCGTCTCGACACCGTGGTCTATCGCGCCAAGTTCGTCGCCACGATGTTCGCCGCGCGCCAGTTCATCAACCACGGCCACGTCAAGGTGAACGGCCGCAAGGTCAACATCGGCAGCTACAAGCTGAAGGTCGGCGACAGCATCGAGGTCAAGGAAGCCTCCAAGCAGCTCACCCCGGTGCTGGAAGCCGCCCAGCTGCCCGAGCGCGACGTGCCCGACTTCCTCGAGGTCGATCACGGCAAGATGACCGCGAAGTTCGCCCGCATCCCGGCGCTCGGCGACGTGCCGTTCCCGGTGCAGATGGAGCCGCATCTGATCGTCGAATTCTATTCGCGCTGATCACGGCACGCATGCGAGATCCGAAAGGCCCCGGTTTTGCCGGGGCCTTTTTGTTTGGCTAAAGTCAGCGCACATCGACCGAGAGAACCATCATGCACTACACCCCTGCCCCGCCCGATCCGAAGGCGCCGCCCGTCCGCATCAACCTGCTGTCGGACACCCAGACCAGGCCGACGCCGGCGATGCGCGAGGCGATGGCGAAGGCTGTGGTCGGCGACGAGCAGGTCGGCGACGATCCGACCACCAATGAGCTCTGCGCCCGCGTCGCCGATCTGCTCGGCAAGGAGGCCGCCGTGTTCATGCCGTCGGGCACGATGTGCAACGTCGCGGCGACGCTGGCCTATTGCCGCCCCGGCGACGAGATCCTGGCGCACGCCACCGCGCACATCATCGCACGCGAGGGCGGCGCGCATGCGGCGCTCGGCGGCTTCCAGATCACGCAGCTCCCGGGCGATGACGGCCAGTTCACGCCGGACACCTTCCGCGCCGCGCTGCATCCGCGCACCCGCTACCAGCCGTCGCAGGTGCTCGTCAGCGTCGAGCAGACCGCCAATATCGGCGGCGGCACGATCTGGAAGAAGGCCGCGCTTGACGAGGTCGTGCGTATCGCCAAGGCCCATGGGCTCGTCACCCATATGGACGGCGCGCGGCTGCTGAACGCCACCGTGGCCTCGGGCATCTCGCCGCGCGACATGACCGCGGGCTGGGATTCCGCCTGGATCGATTTCTCCAAGGGCCTCGGCGCACCGATCGGCGGCGTGATCGCCGGCAGCCGCGCCTTCATCGACGACGTCTGGCGCTGGAAGCAGCGGCTCGGCGGCTCGATGCGGCAGTCCGGCGTTTGTGCGGCCGCCTGCATCCATGCACTCGATCACCACGTCGACCGCCTCGCCGACGACCATGCCAATGCGCGGGCGCTGGCGCGCGGGCTGTCGCAGATCAACGGCATCGCCGTGCAGGCGCCCGAGACCAACCTCGTCTTCTTCAAGCCCGATGGCGCCGGCGTATCAGGCGACAAAATGGTCGCCGAGCTGCGCAAACGCGGCGTGACGCTGGCGATGATGGACGGCCGGATCAGGGCCTGTACGCATCTCGACGTGTCGGCTGCGATGATCGAGGAAATGATGGGCCACGTCAGGGATATCGTGCGCGCAGCATAGTTCCCGTAGCCCGGATGGAGTGCATCGATATCCGGGCTACCAAACTACGGCAGCCGCTTTCCGACGTAATCAGTGCCTTCCTGGTGAAGCGTCACTTGCATTGCCGCGTTCTGACCGTCCGTGTCGAATGACAACACGGCATCGACAACCTTGAAAAAGAACTCGCGATCGCTGGTGGCGAAGATCTCGCGCCGCTGCTGCCCTGTCGCCTCGCTGAACAGGCGGTCTCCCTCCCTTGTAACGTGGATCGAAAATTCGGGCGTGAACCGATAGGTCCCGACCACACGGTCCAGCGCCTGCGGGCTCACCGCGGTGAGCTTCCCGACCCTGGCCTGACGATCCGGCCAGTGGTACTCGGCTGCGATGCTGCGCAGGATCTCGCCGACGAGGATCTGACCGCCCCAGCCATTGGTCATGACAACAGCGCCATCGCCATTCTCGAAAATGACCATGGTGTCGATGAAGCCCTCGTTCACCCCGTTGTGCCAGAATTGCCGATTGGGCGCCGAGCCGCGAACCAGCCAGCCCATCCCACGTCGTCCTGTCCCCGGGGGTAGCCCGTCGGCACTGCCCAGAACCGGCGCGAGCATCTCGGCCGTCATCGATTGCGACAGAACGGGATTGCTCCGACCGGCCAGCGAATCCAGCATGGCGAGCAGGAGACGGGCGAGATCGCTCGGCGTCGTCCATAATCCCGCCGCGGCCAGTTCGGGATAGACATGCGCCCCGCCGGGCACCGGCGTGCCGTCCGGCCGGTACGGCGTGGCGGCCATCGGCAAACGATCCGCAGGCAATGGCTGCGCGAAGCTGGAATGCGTCATGGCGAGCGGCTTGAAGACAAACTCATCGAGCAGCGCAGGAAACGGCCGTCCCGTCACGTCGATGAGCAATTGCTGAACGATGGTGTAACCGCCGCCCGAATATTCAGTCTGCTTGCCGGGTTCGTGCTCGACCCGAACGGGCGCAGTGTTCGCAGGCGGCCTGCCATCGAGGATCTCGACAAGCGAGGGGACCGGCTGGCCGGCCTGATAGCCCGGGTAGAAGGACACGTTCGTCCCGGCCGTATGGCTCAGCAGCCGCCGAACCGTCACCCGGGATTGGGGATACGGATAGTCCGGAATCTTCCAGCCCTTGAGCGCGACGTTGACGTCGGCATCGAGATCGAGCTTGCCGGCCTGAGCCAGCGCTAGCGCGGCAATGGCCGTCGTCGGCTTGCTGATTGAAGCCGCCTGGAACAGCGTTTCCGGCACCACGGGCGGACCGCCGATGGCGACGGTGCCAAAACCGCGCGCCCATTCGATGGCGCCGCCGTGAATCACCGCGATGCTGACACCGGGAACATGCAGCTCGTTCATGCGGTCCGACAATGTCATCGGCGCATCGCCGTCGACGACAATCGCCGTCCTCAGGCCGTTTACGACGTGGTCGATCCGCTGCATGACGTCAGCATCATTCCGGCGCAGAGCTTCTTCGGCCAGAACGGGCCGACACGCGGTCACCGCGGCAAGCGTGACGGCCACCGGGATGAGCTTGCGGAAGGTGAATGTCATTGCCTGCATGACCACCTCCGCCCACCGCCTCTAGCGCCCCATCGCCTGGTAGATCAGCGTCTTCAGCTCCTGCTGGATCCGGCCGCGCTGTGACGGCGTCTGCACCATGAAGATTCCGAACAGATCGTCCGCGGGATCGATGAAGAAGAACGTGCCGCCGACACCGTCCCAGCGATATTCGCCCAGCGGCCATGACGTGTTGGGCGGCACCGAGGTGCGGACCGCGAAGCCGAGGCCGAAGCCGGAGTTCGGACCCGGGTAGTAGTTCTTGTCGCGCACGACCCCGGTCTCCGGACCGATATGGTCCGACGCCATCAGCGCGATGGTCTCCGGCTTCAGATAGCGGCGGCCGTCATAGCTGCCGCCGTTCAAGAGCATCTGCGAAAAGCGCGCATAGTCGCCGATGGTGCCGACCATGCCGCCGCCGCCGGATTCCCAGCGCAGCGGCTTGCGCGGGTCGCGAACCTCGGCCACCGGACTGATGGTGCGATCCTTCGGCATCGGCTCGGCGATCAGCGGCCATTTCGCGTGGTCGGCGACATAGAATGCGGTCTCGTTCATTCCGAGCGGGCCGAGCAGCCGCTCCTTCTCGACCTGAAACAGGGATTTCCCTGTGATCACCTCGATGATGCGGCCGAGCACGTCGGTGGAATGGCCATAGTCCCATTGCGTGCCGGGTTGTTCGGCAAGCGGCAGCGCCGCGAGCCGCGCCACGAACTCGGCATTGTCGGGATCGTTGTTGAACAGGCCGGCATCGGCGTAGGTCGTGTTCACCACACCGCCACCGTAATAGCCGTAGGGCAGGCCGGCGGTGTGGCGCATCAGGTCCTCGATGGTGACGGGACGCTTGAGCGGCGCCAGCGTCATCGTCGCCTTGCCCTCATCGCCGCGCTTTTCCACGCCGACCTTCATGCCGGCAAAGGCCGGGATGTATTTCGATACGGGATCGCTGAGAGCGAGCTTGCCTTCCTCGACCAGCATCATCGCGATGACAGTGGTGATCGGCTTCGACATCGAATAGAGGCGGAAGATGGTATCCGCGCTCATCGAGAGCTCGGTGGCGACGTCGCGAACCCCGAACTTCTCGTAATAGACCGGCTTGCCGTGCTGCTGCAGCAGCAGGATCGCGCCGGGAATCTTGCCGGTTACGATCTCGTTCCTGACATAGTCGGAGACCTTGGCGAGGCGTTCCGGCGAGAAGCTGTGCGCGGCCGGCCCCGCGGAGCCGGCCTTCGCATCCGTTGCGACGAACGCGACCGCGAGTGCCGCGACGACTGCGCGGCACCCACGCATGTAAGAGCATGACCGATTGAATCGGGTCATGCTCTTGTTCCTTTGTTTTGATGCGTTTTCTTCACGCGAACCGGTATCCACTTCGCTCGAAAACGCTCTAGTTTTCCATGGCTTCATAGACGAGCAGCTTCAGCGTCCGCTGGACGCGCTGGCGCTCGGTCGGCGTCTGCTCCAGGAGGATGAAGAAGAAGTCCTGTTTGCGGTCGATGACGAAATAGCAGCCGCTGGCGCCATCCCATTTCAGTTCGCCGAGATCGCCGGGCGGCGGCGGCTTGGCGTTGCCGGGATCGGTGCGCACCCCGATCCCGAGCCCGAAACCGAAGCCGTCGCCGGGGAAGTAGAAAACGTCGCGCCCGACGCCGGAGCCCGGGCCGACCTGGTCGGTCGTCAGCTGCTTGAACGTCTCGGGCTTCAGAATGGTCTTGCCGTCGAAGGTGCCGCCATTGAGCAGCATCTGCGCGAAGCGCGAATAGTCCGCCATGGTCGAGACCATGCCGCCGCTGGCTGACTCCCATTTCTTGACCTTGGTCGGATCGTTGACCCGGCCGACCCGGAAATCGCTGTCGTTCGGCAGCGGCTCGGCCATCAGCTTCTGCTTCTCGGGATCGGTGACGAAGAAGCGGGTGTCGTTCATGCCGAGCGGATCGAGCAGCTTCTCGCGCTCGATCGTCAGCAGCGGTTTGCCGGTGACCACTTCCATCACGCGCGCCAGAATGTCGGTGGAATGGCCGTATTGCCAGAGCGCGCCGGGCTGGTTGTGCAGCGGCAGCTTGGCGATCCGCTCGGCGAATTCGGCGAGGTCGAAATCGCCGCCATAGATGTTGGCTTCCTTGTAGGCCTTGCGGACCAGGCTATCGCCATAGAAGCCGTAAGTGATGCCGGAGGTGTGCCGCATCAGGTCGAGGATCGTGATCGGCCGCTCCAGCGGCACCAGCTCGAGCGTCTTGGTGCCGTCCTCGGCCTTCTTCTCGACGCCGACCTTCACATTGGCAAAGGACGGGATGTATTTCGAGACGGGATCGTCGAGCTTGTACTTGCCCTCTTCCAGAAGCTGCATCGACACCACGGCGGTGATCGCCTTGGTCATCGAAGCCAAACGGAAGATGGTCTTGTCCGTGATCGGCGCCTTGCTGATCACGTCCTGCACGCCGAAGGACTCGTGATAGACGGGCTTGCCGTGCTGCTGGATCAGGACGATGGCGCCGGGAATCTTCCCGGTCGCGACCTCGTTCTTGAAGAACTCGCCGATCTTGGCGAGCTTGTCGGGATTGAAATGCGCACCCGCCGGAATCTCATAGGTGCCTTCGGCGCGGGCCAGCGGCACCGCAAGCAACAGCGCGGCGGCCGCGGCCGCACACGTCAAACGAAATGAATGCATTCTATCTATCCCTCCCCGAAAATCACGGGGAAGTGTAGCGGCGGTATCATCAGGCACAAGGGCTACCGAAGGTGTCCAGGACCTTCTGATGAAGCTCGCCGCTCTGGGCCGAGAAGCAGCAGAAGATCACATGCGTGAGGTCGGGTGCCGCCGCCAGGGTATCGACGACGGCCCTGACTGCGGTACCGGCGGCGCGGTCCGGCGGGAAGTGATAGACGCCGGTCGAGATGGCAGGAAATGCGACCGAGCCGAGACGGTTGGCGTGGCAAAGCTCGATGCCGCGGCGATAGCAGGATGCGAGCAGCGCGTCCTCGTTTTGGGTGCCGCCATTCCACACCGGGCCGACCGCATGGATGACGTGCTTGGCAGGCAGCCGATACCCTTTGGTGATCTTGGCATCACCGGTCTTGCAGCCATGGAGCGTGCGGCATTCGGCGAGCAGCTCCGGGCCCGCGGCGCGATGGATCGCGCCGTCGACGCCGCCGCCACCGAGCAGCGACGAATTGGCCGCGTTGACGATGGCGTCAACGCGCAGGGTCGTGATGTCGGTAACGATGACGTCGAG
This sequence comes from Bradyrhizobium sp. 6(2017), assembly GCF_011058295.2. Lineage (NCBI taxonomy): Bacteria > Pseudomonadati > Pseudomonadota > Alphaproteobacteria > Hyphomicrobiales > Nitrobacteraceae > Bradyrhizobium > Bradyrhizobium sp. 6(2017). The sequence continues at coordinate 6,417,074 of NZ_CP049289.2, forward strand.
CCGCGCCTTGCCGACCTGGCGCGCGGTCAAGGTCAGGCAGCCACGTCGACCGGGATGCCCTTGTCGGCAAACAGCTGCTGCAATTCACCGGCCTGGAACATCTCGCGGATGATGTCGCAACCACCGACGAACTCGCCCTTCACATAGAGCTGCGGAATCGTCGGCCAGTTCGAATAGACCTTGATGCCGTCGCGCAGCTCGGCCGATTCGAGAACGTTGAGGCCCTTATAGCCGACACCGATGTGGTCGAGGATCTGCACGACCTGACCGGAAAACCCGCACTGCGGGAATTGCGGCGTGCCCTTCATGAACAGCACGACGTCGTTCGCCTTCACTTCGTTGTCGATGAATTGCTCGATGCTCATTTTCGCTTCCTTCGGCGGCGGCGCTCTCAAGCCCTGACGGGCCGGCCCGCCCTTCTAACCCGTGACCTCCCATATATGTAGCCCAAACCATTGTGCATCCAAAGCAAAATGGCCGGAAATCTGGCATGCGGCGGGAGCCGGGCGGCGCCCCAAAGGTGCCGGGATTACCTGACGGCCCCAATATCATCATGGAGGAGGCTTTTTTCCCGTAACGGAGCCCCTATCTAGGACGAACTGTCCGTCTGGAACCAGTTTGCCGAAGCAACGTTCTCCCCTTGAATCGGAGACCATCGTTGACGAAACCAGCCTCTGCCGCGGCCGCCATTCCCGGCGCCCCCCCGTCATTGCCCTCCGAATCCGGGTCGTCAGCCCAGCGCCTGGTGGACGCCTATCGCGCGGTCCGCGACGAGACCGAGCGCCGGGCCGCGCCGCTGTCCGCGGAAGACCAGCTGATCCAGTCGATGCCGGATGCGAGCCCCGCCAAGTGGCACCGCGCCCATACGACCTGGTTCTTCGAGCAGTTTCTGCTCGGCGAGCACGTCAAGGGCTACACGCCCTTCCATCCGGACTACGCCTATCTGTTCAATTCCTATTACGTCAGCGCCGGCCCCCGGCACGCCCGCCATCAGCGCGGCCATCTGACCCGCCCGACCGCCGACGAAGTCACCGCCTACCGCCGCCATGTCGACGCCGAAGTGGTGAAATTCTTCCAGACCGCCGCAGCGGACAAGCTCGAGGCGCTGGTGCCGCTGGTCGAGGTCGGCCTCAATCACGAGCAGCAGCATCAGGAGCTGATGGTCACCGACATCCTGCATGCCTTCGCCCAGAACCCGATCCCGCCGGCCTATGATCCGGCCTGGCGCTTCCCGGCGTCGCAGCGAGGCACTGAGGAATGGGTGACGCTCAACGAAGGCATCCACACCGTCGGCCACGCCGACGACAGCTTCCATTTCGACAATGAGAAGCCCGCGCATCGCGCGTTGGTCGGTCCGGTCAAGCTCGCCAAGAACCTCGTCAGCAATGCCGACTGGCTCGCCTTCATGAAGGACGGCGGCTATTCCACCGCCACACTTTGGCTGATGGACGGCTTCGGCGCCGTGAGCAACGAGGGCTGGCAGGCGCCCGGCCACTGGCGCCAGATCGACGGCGAATGGAAGATCATGACGCTGGGCGGCCTGCAGCCGATCGATCCGGCAGCGCCGGTTTGCCATGTCAGCTATTACGAGGCCGACGCCTTCGCCCGCTGGGCCGGCAAGCATCTGCCGACCGAGATGGAATGGGAGGTCGCCGCCCGCGCCGGCCTGCTCAACGATGCCTACGGCATCGTCTGGCAGTGGACCCGCAGCTCGTATTCGCCGTACCCGGGCTATCGCGCGATCGAGGGCGCGCTCGGCGAATACAACGGCAAGTTCATGGTCAACCAGCTGGTGCTGCGCGGCTCGTCGCTGGCGACGCCATCAGGTCATAGCCGCGTCACCTACCGCAACTTCTTCTATCCGCACCATCGCTGGCAATTCACGGGGTTACGCCTCGCCGACTATGCCTGATTGAGTCCTGTCGACATCAATATCGCGCCGGTAAGCGCGTTCGGGAGAGTATCATGAATGTGCATGCCGCCGCTTTGGCAAAAGCGTATCCGTTCGACGAAGCGACCTCGGCGTTTGCCGGCGACGTGATCGGCGATCTCGCCCGTCACCCGAAGCGGCTGTCGCCGAAATATTTCTACGACGCCACCGGCTCGGAGCTGTTCGAGCAGATCACGGTGCTGCCGGAATATTATCCGACGCGCACCGAGCTCGGCATCCTGCGCGACCGCGGCGACGAGATCGCCGCGATCATTCCGGACGGCGCGGCGCTGGTCGAGTTCGGCGCCGGCGCGACCACCAAGGTGCGCCTGCTGCTCGAGCACTGCGAATTCGGCGCTTACGTGCCAGTCGATATCTCCGGCGATTTCCTCAAGGCCCAGGCCGACGGGTTGCGCAAGGATTTCCCCGGTCTCGGCATCTATCCGGTCGCGGCTGATTTCACCACGCCGTTCGCGCTGCCCGAGGCCGTCGCCGGCATGCCGAAGGTCGGCTTCTTCCCGGGCTCGACGCTCGGCAATTTCGAGCCGAGCGAGGCCTTGGCATTCCTGCGCAGCGCGCGAAAGATCCTCGGCCACGGCGCGCAGATGATCATCGGCGTCGACCTCGAGAAGGACGAGCGCGTGCTGTACGACGCCTATAACGACGCGGCCGGCGTCACCGCGCGCTTCAACCTCAATGTGCTGGTTCGCATCAACCGCGAGCTCGGCGGCAATTTCGACCTCTCGGGCTTCACCCACCGCTCGATCTACAACCGCGACCGCCATCGCATCGAGATGCACCTGATCAGCCGCAAGGCGCAGACCGTGCGCATCCTCGGCAACACCTTCGCGTTCCGTCCCGGCGAGAGCATTCACACCGAGAACAGCTATAAATACTCGCTCGAGCGTTTCACCGCGCTGGCCCGCAGCGCCGGCTGGACGGTGCGCAACAGCTGGACCGACGCCAACACGATGTTCTCGGTGCACGCACTGGTCGCGGATTAGCCAGGACCAGAAGCGAGGGGATGGGGCAACGACCATGGGCAGGCGCGCGCTGCAGATCGCAACGGGCTTGCTCGCCCTCGTCCCGATCCTGACCGGCATCATCACGATGCTCGGCGTCAGCGATCCGCTCTACGCCTCGTCGGGCGTTCCGGCGCTGCCGGTGCTGGACAGCAATCTGCGCTTTTTCGGCGGCGTCTGGCTCGGTCTCGGCCTCGCGCTGATCTGGCTGGTGCCACGCATTGAGAGCGAGAGCGTGCTGTTCCGCGTGGTCTGGGGCGGCATCTTCCTCGGCGGCGTCGGCCGGCTGCTGTCGATCGTGATGGTCGGCGCCCCGCCGATCCCGTTCACCGGCTTCACCGCGCTCGAATTGATCGGCGCGCCGCTGTTCGTCTACTGGCAGCACCTCGTGGCGACCGCCGCCCGCAGGTAGTGCGGACCGCGCCCCTACTCTTCACCTTCCGTCGACCGCAGCGAGATCGACTCCCACGCCGCGACCACGATCATGATCGTGGTGGTGACGAGCGAGAGCAGCAGCGGCGACATTTCGTGAGCAAAATAGGCTGTGATCGCCAGCGCGATGAGGCCGACGCCGTGCGAGAGCTGCAGGAAGTTGCGGATCACGAATTTGAACAGGATGGTGCCGACCAGAAACAGCGCGGCACCACCGACCGAGCTCACGATGGTCTTCAGATCGGAATGGCCGCCAGGGTGCTTCAGCACCAGCTCGTCGGCGACCGCGGTGAGGATGATGCCGCCGACGATCGGCATGTGCAGATAGGTGTAGGCGATCCGCGCCACGCGGCCGGACTGCTCGGATTTCGAGATCATCTCCGAGCCGGCCTCGGCGCCCTTGTGGAAATAGATCCACCACATCGCGATGCTGCCGACCAGCGCCGAGATGAACGCGGCGACGTTCTCCGGCGTCCAGGTCAATTCGGCGAAGGTCGCGCCATCGACCACGATGGCCTCGCCGAGTGCGATGATGATGAAGCCGGCGCAGCGCTCGGCCATGTGGCCGCCCTCGACCGACCAGGCCTCCATCGAGGAGAAGCCGAGCCCCGGGGTCCAGAAGCGGGCGGCCGGCGCGACATATTCGATTGTCAGCGCCGCGATCCACAGCCACATCCGCGTCTCGTGCTCGGCGAAGCCGCCGAGAACCCAGAGCACGGCCGAGCAGGACAGCCAGGTCAGGATGCGGATCGCGTTATGGCGCACCGCCGTCCGCTGCCGCGGCGTCACCAGCAGCCAGAACGCGGTGCGGCCGACCTGCATTGCCGCATAGGTGCCTGCAAACCACAGCCCGCGCCCCTCGAAGGCGGTCGGTATCGAGGTCGACAGCAACAGCCCGCCGAGCATCAGCACGAACAGCAGCAGGCGGACCGGCGTCAGGTCGGGATTGAGCCAGTTGGTGACCCAGGTGGTGTAGACCCACACCCACCACACCGCGAGAAACAGCAGCGTGACCCGCACCGCGCCCAAAGGGGTGAAGTGGTGCAGCAGCGTATGCGACAGCTGCGTGACGGCGAAGACGAAGACGAGGTCGAAGAACAGCTCGGCATTGGTGACGCGGCTGGGCTGGTTCGGCACGATGACGCGAAACATCGCGCCGCGCGGATTATCTGCCATCGCTTGGGGCCCCCGCCCGGTTGCCGGGGACTAGCCTTCCGGCACGCCGGTCTGCAGGGCCAACGCGTGCAGCACGCCGCCCATCTGGCCCTTCAGCGACTGGTAGACGATCTGGTGCTGCTGGACACGGGACTTGCCGCGGAATGACTCGGATATGACAGTGGCCGCATAGTGGTCGCCGTCGCCGGCCAGATCGCGGATCGTCACCTCGGCATCGGGGATCGCTGCCTTGATCATCGATTCGATATCACGGGCGTCCATCGGCATCCCAGTCCACCTCCGTCAGGTCGTTCGAATCAGGCCGACTCGGCCAGGATAAAACCCAAGATAAACCTAAGACAAAACCCAAGATAAAACCTAGCGCTTGGGGTCTTCTAGGTCATCCCGGGCACACTATATTCCCATTCCCAGCGATTTAAACCTGCATCAATCGGTCACAAGCCATCACGCCGAAATGACCAGAAGAGGCGCAGAATCATGAAGCTCCCCGGCCCCGACCATCCGATCACGATCACGCCCAATGCCAAGCGCGTCCGCGTCACCGCCGACGGCGTCGTGATCGCCGAGACGACCCATGCGCTGACCTTGAAGGAAGCAAGCTATCCTGCCGTGCAATATGTCCCCCGGCAGGACGCCAACATGGAGCTGTTGACCCGCACCGAGCGGACCACGCATTGCCCCTATAAGGGCGATGCGAGCTATTTCAGCATCAAGGCCAATGGCAAGACGCTGGACAACGCGATCTGGACCTATGAGGAGCCGTTCCCGGCCATGACCGAGATAACAGGCCATCTGGCGTTCTATCCGGACAAGGTGAAGATCGAGGAAGTGGCTTAAGGCCGTCTCGGCTGCCGCAAGCGCCTCGCGCCACCCCGGCCTGAAAAACGTAAATGCCCGGGCCAGGCCCGGGCATGACGACGAGAGTGTTCAGCCGGATCGCCGCTAGGCTCTGAAGATCGTGAGCCCGAGGATCAGGAGCACCAGGAAGATCACGACGAATACGTAGAACAGGAAGCGGGCGATGTCGGCGGACGCGGCGGAAATGCCGGTGAAGCCCAGCAAGCCCGCGATGATCGATACAACAAGGAAGATCAGCGCCCATTTCAGAAGTGTCATTGCTTGCTCCTTAAAGCCGCGGGCCCGCGCGTCCGCCGGTCCTCCCGGCAACGCCCGCTACCGACCACAGTTCCAAAAACGAAGCAGATTCGCTGAAATGACCGACCTCGACGTCCCCCAATCGCGACGATTGGGCCTTGCTGAATCGAGTTTCCGATTGCAACATCAGGGGGCGGACCCGGCTGGGGGCACCATGAAATCGATTGCTCACGCGGCTCCGGCCGTCGACATCCAGGCAGCACCGAAGCTCCACAAGCGTAACGTCGCGTTGGACCGCGCGCGCACCTTCCTGACCCTGGTCGTGCTGCTGCATCACGCGGTGATCCCCTACACCCATTTCGGGCACACCGACCCGACATCCTGGATCGGCTTCGACTGCGTGGTGCTCGCCACCGACAGCTTCTTCATGGCGATGTTCTTCTTCCTGTCGGGGCTGTTCGTCTGGCCGGGGCTCGGCCGCAAGCCGTGGCTGATCTTCCTGCGCGACCGGCTGCTGCGGCTCGGCCTGCCGTTCGTGATCTGCGCGGTCACCGTGATTCCGATCGCCTACTACGCGATCGCGCTACGCGCGACGCCGGAGGTGACCTTCTCCGAATTCTGGCGGAAGACCATGACGTTCGGGCCGTGGCCGAGCGGCCCGATCTGGTTCGTCTACGTCTTGATGACCTTCGACCTGACGGCGAGCCTGCTGTACCGGGTGTCGCCGCATCTGCTCGATCCCATCAACCGTCTCTCGATCATGGGATTCGAACGTCCGTCGAAGTTCTGGCTGTTCCTCGTCGTCGTCAGTGCCGCCGCCTACCTGCCCATGCTGGTCCATTACGGCCAGAACTACTGGTTCGAGCTCGGACCGTTCTCGGTGCAGGCGAGCCGCCTGCTGCTCTATGCGTCCTATTTCTTCATTGGAGCGGGGATCGGGGCGGCCAACTTCGAGAACGGCGTGCTCGGCGCGCACGGACGGCTGACCGAGCGGCGCTGGTTCTGGACGGGCATCACGGTGATTCCCTACTGCATGATGTGGGTCATGATCTACATCAAGCGCGAGATCATCGGTAACCCCGATCCGCTGCCGGGCTGGTATCTCGCGATCTACGGCACATTCTTCGTGCTGTTCTCAGCCTCGATCCTGTTCGCGATCCTGGCCTACTTCCTGCAATCGAAAGACGGCGGGCCGACGCTGCTCGACCGCATGCAGGGCGATGCCTACGGCATGTTCCTGGTGCACTATCCGATCGTGCTCTGGCTGAACTACTGGCTGTTCGATATGGATCTGCCGGCGATCGCCAAGGCCGCGATCGTGTTCTTCGCTACCGTGGCGCTGAGCTGGGCCGCCACGGCCGCGCTGCGCAAGCTGCCGAGCGCGAATTACGTGCTGTAGCGACGGTTATTGCGTGATCGCGTCATGACCTCGCTCGTTGGTGCGCGGCCGGCGCGCACTCGCCGCGGACCCAGTGCGTTGCAGCGGGCCGGTTGTGAACCGGAATTTGCGCGCAACCTGCCTTTGGTCACATGCCGCCGGGCGATTCTCGTTTATGCTCGCCGGGCTGATTGACCTCAGGGAGTCCCAGGGATGAACGACCCTCAAGTTGGATGGATCGCCGCCATCATCGTCGGCGGATTGGCCGGCTGGCTCGCCGAGATGTTCATGAAGACCGGAACCGGCATCGTCATGAACATCATCCTCGGCATCGTCGGCGCCGCGCTGGCGAACTGGCTGTTGGGTCTGCTCGGCGTGTCGCTCGGCGGAGGATGGCTCAGCTATCTCATCGCCGGCTTCATCGGCGCCTGCGTGATCATCTTTGCCTGGCGCGCGATCCGCGGTGCGACCTAAAGCATGATCCGGAAAAGTGCGAAGCGGTTTTCCGGAAAGATCATGCTTGAACAACGAGCTGAAGCGTGATCCGAAGCGATCGCGCTTGAACGAGAAATAGCGCGATGATGGCTTCATCGCGCTATTGAGGTCTTGTTCGCTTGACGTTGCAGCGCCTGGTCCGCCCGGATCAGGCGGCCGTGCTGTGCATGTAGTTCGGCAGCCAGTGCTCGAACGCGCGCGACAGGTTCTCGACCGAGACCTGCGGCTCGCCGGCGACGGCAATGGCATCGCCGCCCGTGGTGCCGATGCGCGCGCAGGGCACGCCGGCGCCCTTCATCTTCGCCAGCACGAGGCCCGCGTCGGCCGCAGGCACCGTGACGATGTAGCGGGCCTGATCCTCGCCGAACCAGTAGGCATGCGGGACGATCGATGTCGGCGCCGCGAGGAGCTGCGCGCCGATGCCGCTTGCGATCGCCATTTCGCCGAGCGCGATCAAGAGCCCGCCGTCGGAGACGTCATGCACCGCGGTCGCGGTACCGGCGCGGATCATGCCGCGCACCACATCGCCATTGCGCTTCTCGGTGGCGAGATCGACCGGCGGCGGAGCGCCCTCCTCGCGGCCGCAGACGTCGCGCAGATAGACCGACTGGCCGAGCCAGCCTTGGGTGTCGCCGACCAGGAGGATCGCCTCGCCGGCCGCCTTGAACGCCAGGGTCGCCGACTTGGTGAAGTCGTCGAGCAGACCGACGCCGCCGATCGAGGGCGTCGGCAGGATGCCGCGACCGTTGGTCTCGTTGTAGAGCGAGACGTTGCCGGAGACGACCGGGAAGTCCAGCGCGCGGCAGGCTTCCGCAATGCCCTTCAGGCAGCCGACGAACTGGCCCATGATCTCGGGCCGCTCAGGATTGCCGAAATTGAGATTGTCGGTGATCGCGAGCGGCCGGCCGCCGACCGCAGTGATGTTGCGCCAAGCTTCGGCGACCGCCTGCTTGCCGCCCTCGAACGGATCGGCCTCGCAATAGCGCGGCGTGACGTCGACGGTGAGCGCGAGCCCCTTCGGCCCGTCCTCGACGCGGACCACGGCGGCATCGCCGCCGGGACGCTGCATGGTGTTGCCGAGGATGACGTGGTCATACTGCTCCCACACCCAGCGCTTCGAGCACAGTTCGGGCGTGCCGATCAGCTTTTCCAGCGCCTCGGCGATGCCGAGCGGCGGCTTGACGTCCTGGCCGCGGATCACCGGCAGCGCGTTCGAGGCGACGTGCGGACGGTCATAGACCGGCGCCTCGTCGCCGAGTTCCTTGATCGGCAGATCGGCCATCACGTCGCCGCCATGCTTGACGACGAAGCGCTTGCTCGGCGTGGTGTAGCCGACGATGGCGAAATCGAGCCCCCATTTGCGGAAGATCGCCTCGGCCTCCTGCTCCTTCTCGGGCTTGAGCACCATGAGCATGCGCTCCTGGCTCTCCGAGAGCATCATTTCGTAGGCGCTCATGCCGGTCTCGCGGGTCGGCACCGCGTCGAGGTCGAGGTCGACGCCGAGGTCACCCTTGGCGCCCATCTCGACCGCCGAGCAGGTCAGGCCCGCCGCGCCCATGTCCTGGATCGCGATCACGCAACCTTTTTCCATGATCTCGAGGCAGGCTTCGAGCAGCAGCTTTTCGGCGAAGGGATCGCCGACCTGCACGGTCGGGCGCTTCTCCTCGGAGGCGTCGTCGAACTCGGCCGAGGCCATCGAGGCGCCGTGAATGCCGTCGCGGCCGGTCTTGGAGCCGAGATAGACGATCGGCATGTTCACGCCGGAGGCCGCTGCATAGAAGATCTTGTCGGCATCGGCGAGGCCGACCGCCATCGCGTTGACCAGGATGTTGCCGTCATAGCGGGTGTGGAAGCGCACCTGGCCGCCGACCGTCGGCACGCCGAACGAATTGCCGTAGCCGCCGACGCCCGCCACCACGCCCGACACCAGGTTCCGGGTCTTGGGATGCTCGGGCGCGCCAAAGCTCAGCGCGTTAAGGCAGGCGATCGGCCGCGCGCCCATGGTGAAGACGTCGCGCAGGATGCCGCCGACGCCGGTGGTCGCGCCCTGATAGGGCTCGATGTAGCTCGGGTGGTTGTGGCTCTCCATCTTGAAGACCACCGCCTGGCCGTCGCCGATATCGATCACCCCGGCATTCTCGCCGGGGCCCTGGATCACCCAAGGCGCCTGGGTGGGCAGACCGCGCAGATGGATCCGGGACGACTTGTACGAGCAATGCTCGTTCCACATTGCCGAGAAGATGCCGAGCTCGGTGAAGGTCGGAACCCGCCCGATCAGCTTGAGGATACGCTCGTACTCGTCCGGCTTCAGCCCGTGGGCGGCGACGAGTTCGGGGGTGATCTGGGGCTCGTTCTTGGGGGCGTTCATGGGTCCCTTAATAGGTAGATCGAACGGGGGCGAAAAGGCCTTTTACGGGGCATTTTCGGCCTGTCCAGAGCTTTACGGCGGCCCGGGGTTCGCACCGGGATTTGCACAATGGGGATGGATCGGATTTAAGGACCCGAACCCGATAATTGAAGGCCATATTTCGTGAACGAGCTCGCCAAGACCGCATTCAACCGCCGCCCCGACCTCCATGTCGAAACCGAGGGCGAATTCGCCGGCTGGCGGACCTGGACCCGGGACAATTTCGAGACCCATACCGGCCCTTTTTACCACCGCATGGACGAGAACGGCCGCATCAGCTGCGCGTTCCGGGTCGCCAAGAGGCACCTCAACGGCTCCGGCAATGTCCATGGCGGCTGCTTCATGACCTTTGCCGATTACTGCCTGTTCGCGCTGGCCGGCTCGGTTCTCCAGGGCCCCGGCGTCACGGTGTCATTCGCCTCGGAATTCCTCGACGCGGCCCGCGAGGGCGACCTGATCGAATGCACCGGCGAGGTCACCCGCGCCGGCATGTCGCTGATCTTCGTGCGGGGCATGCTGACCTCGGCCAAGCGGCCGCTGTTCACCTTCTCCGGCACCATCAAGCGGGTGAAGCGCAAGGCGCCGGCACAGACACCCGTGTGAGGCTCGCCAGAGCCTTTTCCGTTCCGATTGAATCGGAACGGGGCTCCAGATTTTTATTTTGACGCGTTTTCTTCACGCGAACCGGTGCCCACTTCGCTCGGAAACGCTTTCGATCTGTGGACGCCCGCCGTCATCCGGCCGTTACATCGGCACGATTGAATCGAAAGCGCAGCTCTAGCTCGTTGTGTTCTCGCGCGTTCTTTGCGTGAAGCAATCAAACTGCAGTTGTGACACGACGACGCACTGTCGTTGCGTCGTCGCGCACGCGTCACATGCGCGTCAGCCAAGCCCCTGAAGATTGCTGAACGGTTTCCGTATGTGCAATCGCGCAGCGAGGTTGGGGCATTCTCATGAAATTGAAGACGTTTGTTTCCGTCACGTCGGCGATGTCGCTTGTCGCATCGTTAGCGTGCGTTGCAACTCCGGCGTGCGCCGGTCAGGACGGCGACAATGGCGATCGCGGCTTCGGCGATTCGCGCGATCATGATCATGATCATGACGGCGACCATCATGGCCGCAAGCCGCGCGTGGTGATGATCTCGCTCGACGGCGCCAAGCCCGATTTCATCCAGAAATTCATCGAGGAAGGCGTGCTGCCGCGCGACGGCGGCCTCGCCCGGCTCTCACGGCGCGGCGCAGTGGCGCTGCAGAACGTGACGGCGTCACCGTCGCTCACCGCAGTGTCACATATTGCGATCGCGACCGGCTCGACGGCGGTCCATAACGACATCCCCTCGAACACATTCGAGCCGATCGTCGGCCCTATCACGGGCAGCATCAGCGGCTTTGCGGCGCCGATCGGCGGCTACAGCGAGAGCCCGCTCGGGCCGTCGCCGCACCCGACGGCACAGCCCCTGTGGGTGCAACTGCGCCAGCAGGGCAAGAAGGTCATCACGGCGACCTGGCCCGGCGGCGACGGCGCCGACATCTCCATCAACAACACCGTGGTGCAGCCGGCGCAGCCCACCCGCATCACCGACTTCACGGTCCCGTTCGGCGCGTTCGGCGGCATCGGGGCCCAGGGCTTCTCGCTGTCGCGCAGCGACTTCACGGCCGATCCGTCCATCGTGGCGGCGCTACAGGCCGCGGGCCATTTCTCGTTCAGCCCGGTGCTGGTGACCTTGGCACCGATCGAGACGTTCTCGTGCTCCTCGGCGGCGAGTGCGACCTGCACCGGCGCGTCGACGCTCGACGTCAAATATTCGATCCGCGTCGCTGCCATCGACACCACCAACGATCGCAAGGTGAACTACGACACGCTGGTGTTCTTCGATGCCAACCGCGGCATCACCGCGGGACCGTTCCACGCGCCGTCGACCGGACCGGCCTACGTCAAGTTCGGCGGCGAGAACGCACCGTTCTTCTTCGAGGGCAGCGGGGCGAAGGTCGGTGCTGCGTACTTCGTCTCGGCGCTGTCCCCCGACCTCTCGGTGGTGCGCTTTGCCCGCTACGGCGCCAACTTCATCCCGCGCAACACGCCGGTCCTCGCCGATGTCGACGACATCAACAACAACATCGGATTCTGGCGTCCGCAGGCCGACTTCCGCATTCCGGAGCGGCTGAGCCCCGGCTTCACCAACTTCCCCGACGTCGAGATCGAGACGATGTTCGAGGACATGGTGAAGACCTTCGTGCGCTACCAGGCCAATATCGGCGAACGCGCGATCAAGACCCATCCGGACGCCGACCTGGTGATGGTCTATATCGAGCAGCCCGACGGCTCCGAGCACCAGTTCCTGCTCACCGATCCGCGCCAGGGCACTAATCCAAAGGACCCGAATTCGATCGGCGCCAACCAGGACCCCGCCAAGGTCAAGCGATACGCGTCCTACATCCGTTTCGCCTACCAGACGGCTGACAGGGCGGTGAAGCAGATTGCCGATGCGGCGGGCCGTGACAGCAACGTGATCGTGGTGTCGGACCACGGCTTCGCGCCATTCCACACCTCGGTCAATCTCACCAACATCCTGCGCAATGCCGGTATCGACACCAGCAAGGTCGGGATCCGCACCTCCGGTCCGGCCGCCGACATCTACGTCAACCTGCAGAACCGTGAGCTCGGCGGCACTGTCGATCTGGCGACCTACCGGACCCTGGTGGCGCAGATCACGGATGCGGTGAAGAACGCGGTCGACCCCAATGCGCGCTTCAACTACTCGCTCAAGGACCAGCGCATCTTCACCGTCGTCGAGACCCGGCCGCTGCAATGCGACGCCGGAACCGGACAGTGCCTCAGCAAGACCGTCGGCCAGGATTACGGTGACGTGTTCGCGCTGATGGCGCCCGGCTACAATTTCGACGGCATCCAGAATCCCGGCGTCGCGCGCCAGGGCGACGCGCCGTTCAGCGCGGCCACCACCGCGCTGTCGATGCCGAACTTCTATGGCGCCCATGGTCACGACCCCGAGCTTCCGGTGATGAGCGCAACCTTCATCGCCGCGGGTCCGCAGATCCGCCACGACAGTGTGGTGCGGCACATGCGCAATATCGACGTGGCGCCGACCATCATGCAGATCCTGGGCACGACGCCGCACCAGGTCGATGGCGAGGTGCTGCGCGAGGTCCTGCGCTAGGATTGCATGCAGACGTCAAGCGATGGACGCGAGCTCCGGCGTCCATCGATCGTTCTAAAGCGTTTTCGAGCGAAGTGGGACCGGTTCGCGTGAAGAAAACGCGTCAAAAGAAGCCAAAGCTTCGGTTCTGATTCAATCAGAACCGAAAGCTTGGGCCATCAGCGCTTTCCGGGCACCGCCGCCGACGCCGTCAGCGCCTCGAAATTGTGCTGCCAATACAGCTCGATCTGCTCGACCAGCGTGACTGGCAAGGGAACGTAGTTGAGCAATTGCGCCTGAGGCTTGCCGCTTTCCAGTGACCAGCGCAGGAAGTCGATCGCGGTCGCCGACCTGTCGGGCGATTTCGGCTGCTTGTGCATCAGCACGAAGGTCGTTGCCGTGATCGGATACGCGTCCTCCCCCGGGGCGTTGGTCAGGACCAGGTAGAAATCCTGCGTCGTTGTCCAGTCCGCACTTGAAGCCGCAGCCTGGAACGATGCAGCGTCCGGGGTAACGAAATTCCCGGCGCTGTTCTGCACCAGACCGAAGGAAATCCGGTCGAGCCGTTGCAACGCATAAGAGTATTCAAGATAGCCAATCGCTCCGGGAATCAGGCCGACAAGCGAGGCGACGCCGTCATTGCCCTTGCCGCCGAGCCCGACGGGCCATTCGACCGACGTGCCCTCTCCGACGCTGGCCTTCCACTGCGCGCTGACCTTCGAGAGATAGTTCGACCAATTGAACGTCGTCCCTGAGCCGTCGATCCGATGCACGACGGTGATCGCCGTGCGCGGCAGCTTCAGATCGGGATTGACGGCTTGAATGGCCGGGTCGTTCCAGGATCTGACCTTGCCGAGATAGATGTCAGCAAGCAGTTGTCCGGTGAATTGCATCTGGCCCGGCTTGACGCCCTCGATGTTGACCACAGGCACGACGCCTCCGATCACAATCGGGAATTGCACCATGCCGAGCTTATCGAGCTCTTTCGGATCAAGCGGCATATCGCTTGTCCCGAAATCGACGGCCGCCTTCTTGATCAGGCCGACGCCGATGCTCGAGCCCACCGACTGATAGCTGACGTCGTTGCCGGTCTTTGCCTTGTAGCCGGCGATCCATTTCGCCATCACGGGCGACACGAAGGTTGAGCCCGCACCCTTCGTCTCCGCAGCCAAGCATTGCGTTGCGACGACCAGAGCAGTGAAAATGATCGGTAATCTGAAATGCTTCGTCATGCGCTCGAGCCTAGCAGGACGAGCGGTAATTCCGTGTGGGCCAGGTCACAAAACTGTAACAAGGGCCGGAGCCCCAAATGGTGGTTGGCGCCGCCGGTCCCGCGCCGCGCCCGGGCGCAGCTGCAAACCGCCGAGCGGAATATCGACGCAAATTCAAAGCCCTAGCCTTTCGCCCCACCGCCAAGCTACATTCGCTCCGTCGCGCGCCCAATGCGCGAAGGGAGCCAATCAAGGTGCCGAAGAGCACAGCGAAGACGGGCAGCGTGACGGCTTCCGCGATCACACCCACTCCGTCGACGTCTGCGCCGGGCGCACGCGGCTGGCGCGACTATGCGCTGCTCGTGGCGCTGGCCTGCTGCTGGAGCTCGACCTATCCGCTGACCAAGATCGGGCTCGGCTCGATCCCGCCGGTCACCTTCATCTCGGCGCGCTCGCTGGTCGCCGCAGCCTTCCTGCTCGTGGTGCTGCGGATCCGCGGTATCCGCATCCCGACCGACCTCAAGGCCTGGAAGCTGTTCGCCTTCCAGCAGACCATCAACTCGACGATCCCGTTCCTGGTGATCACCTGGGCGCAGCTCTATGTGCCGGCCTCCAACACCGTGGTGCTGGCCTCGACGACGCCGATCTTCGCCTTCCTGATCACCTGGGCGATCACGCGGCACGAGCCCGCCTCGCTGCTCAAGCTGGCCGGCGCGATCCTCGGCCTCGCCGGCACGGTCGCGATCATCGGCCTCGACGCGCTCTCAGGCTTCGGCAAGGAGATCTTTGCCGAGATCGCGATCCTGCTCGCGACCGTGTCGTTCGCCTGCGCCACGATCTTCGGACTGCGGCTGTCGGATTACGATCTGATGGTGGTCGCGGCCGGCTCGCTGTTGTTCGGCGGAACCGTGCTGCTGCCGGTCGCCCTGATCATCGACCATCCCTGGACGCTGCACCCGACGCCGCAGGCGCTGGTCGCAACCGTCGTCATGGGCATCTTCTCGAGCGCGTTCGGGTTGATGCTGTTCTACATGTGCCTCACCCGGCTCGGCACGCTCACCACCAATGCGCAGGGTTATCTGCGCATTCCGATCGGCGTTGCGCTGTCCGTGCTGCTGCTCGGCGAATCCGTGCCGTCGAACCTGGCGCTCGGCCTCGTGCTGGTCATGGCCGGCGTCGCCGCGATGACGGTGCCGGCTGAGGCCATCAAGCGCTGGCTGCGCAAGCTGTAGCCGCGGGCATTTGTACACACAGCTCTATCGTCGTCATTGCGAGGAGCTCGCGACAAAACTGCAAAGCAATTTTGCGCTGAAGCGACGAAGCAATCCATCTTTCCGCGTATGCGGTGCGGTGGATTGCTTCGCTTCGCTCGCAATGACGAGTCGCATCCATTCAACGGCCGCTCATGCAGACAGCTGCTTCCCGGCGATCGAGAGCCACTCGGCCTGCGCGTCGCGCAGATATTTCGGCGCGCGCCGCATCTGGATCAACAGCTCGTTGAACACCATGCGCGCCTCGGCGGTGCGGCCGACCAGCTGCAACAACAGGCCATAGCGGACCCGCGCCTCGGCGCCGGGAACTGCGTGACCGCCTGATATTCCTCCAGCGCCTCGTCGAGCCGGCCGATCTCGGCGAGCGAACGGGCATAGAGCAGATGCCCTTCGGCGGACTCGAAATCCGGCCAGCGCTCGCGCAGGGCGTCGAGCGTCGCCAGTGCTTCAGCCGGCTGCTTGCGGGCGAACTGCGCCTCCGCCTTGGCCAGCGCGTAGGCCGGATCGTCGCCCTGCGGCAAGCCCAAGACGTGGTCGTAGTGGCTCTCGGCCTCCTCGAAGCGCCCGACATTCTGGCACTCCGCGGCCAGCGCCGCTCGGTTGGCGATGGTATCGGATGTCGCAAGCCGGTCCGACAGTTCGCGATAGCGCTTCTCCGGATCGAGCCGGTTGGCGACGCGCTTGCGCGCCTGCGCGGCGCCCGGTCCGCCCCACCATTCCGGGATCAACTCGACGACGATATAGGCGAGCGCGCCGATCAGCGGCACCATCAGGATGATGAAGGCCCAGGGCTGCAGGCGCCCGGTGCGCGCGGCGTGATAGATCAGCGAGATGTCGAGCAGCAAAATGACCAATGCAACAGGCATTGCGGATCCCCGCGAAGCGCACAGTTCATCCAAATCGCCTCCGTCATAACGTGCCCTTTACGCTGCGACAATCCTCGGTTGTTGCGCCGGCCGCCTTAGCGTGAAGAGATCGTGAAGCGGAAGCCGCTATGCTGGATTGGTCTCTGACGGAACCGGGCAGGTTCACGGCGCCGCGCACCGAAGGCACGGCGCGAAGCGGCTATTTCTGGTCGTCCGCCAGCAGTGCCCGGTACTTCGCGACGTCGCGCGTCACCAGTTGCTGCAGCACCTCGGGCGCGAGTTCGTTGGCGTCGGGCGCGACGGTCGACAAATCGACGAACCGCTTCTTCACCGCCTCGCTCGCGACCGCGGTACGCGCGGCAGCGTTCAATTTGGCGATGATCTCTGGCGGGGTCCCCTTCGGCGCGAACAGTCCGTTCCAGCCCTGCGCCTCGAACTCGGGCAGACCGGCTTCGGTCGAGGTCGGCAGTTCCGGCAGCGAGGCGAGCCGCACCGTCGAGCCGACCACGACCGCTTTCACGAGCTTGTCGTCGATCGCTTGCGACACCGAGGCCGCGGCATCGCAGACGCCGTCGATCTGGCCGCCGATCGCATCGGTCAGCGCCGGCGCCGCGCCGCGATAGCCGACCAGTTGCACGTCGACGCCGGCGGCATGCACGAAGCTCTTGCAGATCAGGTAGTTCGAGGAGCCGACGCCGGCATGGCCGAGATTGATCTTGCCCGGATTCTTCTTCGCGTAGTCGATGAATTCCTTGAGGTCCTTGGCCGGAAAATCCTTGCGCAGCGCGACGATGCCGAAGGTCTTGGCGACCACCGCGATCGGCGCGAACGAGTCGGGCGTGAACGGCAGCTTCGGATAGATCGTGTAGGTCGCAGCATTGGTGCCGGCATTGCCGATCGCGATCGTGTAGCCGTCCGGCTCGGCGCGCGCGGCGCGGGTCAGCGCGGTCGAACCGCCGGCACCGCCGACATTCTCGATGATGATGGTCTGGCCGAGCGCTGCGCCCATCTGGTCGGCCACCGCGCGGGCGATCACGTCGGAGGTGCCGCCTGCCGCGAACGGCACGATCATCGTGATCGGACGCTTCGGAAAGTCCTGGCCGTGTGCCGCCGTCACAAGCAACAGCGCGGCGGCCGCCGCGAACCACCGTCCGAGCATTTTATTTTGACGCGTTTTCTTCACGCGAACCGGTCCCCACTTCGCTCGAAAACGCTATGGCTATCACGCCGCCTTTTCGAACTGCTGGACCAGGCCCGCGAACAGGCCGCGGCCGTCGGTGCAGCCCATGATCTCTTCGACGTGGTTTTCCGGATGCGGCATCATGCCGAGCACGTTGCCGCGCTCGTTGACGATGCCCGCGATCGAATGCGCGGCTCCGTTGAAGTTCGAGGCCTCGTCGACCACGCCATCGGCAGAGCAGTAGCGATAGAGCACCCGCCCGTCGCCTTCGAGACGCTTCAGCGTCTCCTCGTCCGCCTCGTAATTGCCCTCGCCATGCGCCACCGGCACCCGGATCACCTGGCCGGCATTGTAGCCGCGGGTGAACGGCGTGTCGGAGCGTTCGACCTTCAAATGCACGTCGCGGCAGACGAATTTCAGCCCGGCATTGCGCATCAGCACGCCCGGCAGCAGCCCGGACTCGCAGAGGATCTGGAAACCGTTGCAGACGCCGAGCACGAGCCCGCCCTTGGCGGCGAAGTCGCGCACCGCGTCCATCACGGGCGCGCGCGCCGCGATCGCGCCGCAGCGCAGATAGTCGCCATAGGAGAAGCCGCCGGGCACCACCACGAGGTCGGTGCCTTTGGGCAGCGCGGTCTCGGCGTGCCAGACCATCGCGGTCTCATTGCCGGAGGCGAGCTTCAGCGCGCGCGCCATGTCGCGCTCGCGGTTGATGCCAGGGAAGACGAGGACGGCTGATTTCATCGGATCACCGGATTTTCGACGCTAGTGCAACCATGAATTTTGCGTAGTTGTCATTGCTGGCCTTCTCGTCGCGCGCCGAACTGATCAGGCTGGCAGAGGCTCGCGCACCAAACAGCAAACCATTGACTTGGTACTCGCTGGCACCGTTGGGCGTCACCGTCAGGCGCCGTGCCCGAAACATCCGCGGCACCGCAGTGCCCTTGTCGCCATCGACACCGATAATCGTGATGCGCTGTCCCGGCGTTCGTTGCTGTAGCGCCTTGATGATCTGGTCCTGGCTGTCACGGAACTGCTCCAGGGTCATCGGATTGTCGGCAGCATAAAGCCGATAGCTGACCTTCGACCCCGCACCACAGCTCGCTTGCTCGCAGTGGAAGATGTGCCTGTCAGGACCGCTGCGCTCGTAACGCCATCCGCTCACAGCAACCGGCGGCGGTTGTGTCGCGGTGGCGGCAGGGGCCGGCTTCGGTTGGGCCGACGCAGCGCCGATTCCGGCTGCTGTCAGCAGGACAAGCAGGAACGATCGGACCAACGCGCGATTGCTGCCGGAAAGGGCGGGAGCGGCTGTTATCATTTGGCTCGCTCGGTTAGCTGAGAACCTCGACCCGGTAGTTCTCGATCACGGTGTTCGCCAAGAGCTTGTCGGCGGCGGCTTTCAGCGCCGCCTCCGCCTTGGCCTTGTCGGTCGCGGCGAGCTCGATGTCGAACACCTTGCCCTGGCGGACGCTGGCGACGCCGTCGACGCCGAGCGATTTCAGCGCGCCCTCGATCGCCTTGCCCTGCGGATCGAGGATGCCCGACTTCAATGTCACAGTCACACGTGCCTTCACGGTCGCCCCTTCAACTTAGCTCTTCACCAGCACCGGGCCGCTGCCAGCCGGCCGCTCGTTCTCGATCAGGATGCCGAGGCGTTTTGCCACCTCGGTATAGGCCTCGAGCAGGCCGCCGAGATCCCTGCGGAAGCGGTCCTTGTCGAGCTTCTCGTTCGACTTGATGTCCCAGAGACGGCAGGAGTCCGGCGAGATCTCGTCGGCGACGATGATCCGCATCATCTCGTTCTCGAACAGCCGCCCGCACTCCATCTTGAAGTCGACGAGGCGGATGCCGATGCCGAGGAAGAGGCCGGTCAGGAAGTCGTTGACGCGGATGGCAAGCGCCATGATGTCGTCGATCTCCTGCGGCGTGGCCCAGCCGAAGGCAGTGATGTGCTCTTCCGACACCATGGGGTCGTTGAGCTGGTCGTTCTTGTAATAAAACTCGATGATCGAGCGCGGCAGCTGGGTGCCCTCCTCGATCCCGAGCCGCTGCGACAGCGAGCCGGCGGCGACGTTCCGCACCACCACCTCGAGCGGCACGATCTCGACCTCGCGAATCAGCTGCTCGCGCATGTTGAGCCGGCGGATGAAGTGGGTCGGCACCCCGATGTCGTTGAGGTGCTGAAACAGGTACTCCGAAATCCGGTTGTTGAGGACGCCCTTGCCCTCGATCACCTGGTGTTTCTTGGCGTTGAACGCGGTCGCGTCATCCTTGAAGTGCTGGATCAGGGTTCCCGGCTCCGGGCCTTCATACAGGACCTTGGCCTTGCCTTCATAAATGCGGCGTCGACGGCTCATTGGGATGTACCGTGTTTTGTTGAAATCCATGGATTTGGGTGCTCCGGATGATCAGGGGTTACGACCCACGACGGAGCTGCCGCGGAGGCCTGGAACCTGGGCAATCCAACTGGAAACAGAACAAGAACCATGCCTGTTCGCAACCTATCTGATTGAGCCATCCAGCACAATCGATACCGCCCCCTTGGGGGCACTTATACCGCCCTATCATAAAGGGCCGATTCCGCCTGTTTTGCCTGCGGCTTAACGGCTCGTTGTCTTGCCGATTCCTCCCCCCTATCTAGGCAGGCATTGGGGCTGCCGCAACGCGCGGCGGCCCTTCATTCAGCAAAGGGAACTGGAACTTCAGCCATGAACGAATTCAACAAGCGCGAGGAAGGTTTCGAGAAGAAGTTCGCCCTCGACGAGGAACAGAAGTTCAAGGCCGAAGCCCGCCGGAACAAGCTGCTCGGCCTGTGGGCCGCCGAGAAGCTCGGCATCTCCGGTGACGCCGCCAGTGCCTATGCCAAGGAAGTGGTGGCCGCCGACTTCGAGGAAGCCGGCGACAATGACGTGCTGCACAAGGTTCTGAAGGACCTGACCGCCAAGGGTCAGGCGGTCACCGAGCGCGACGTCCGTGCCAAGATGGACGAGCTATTGGCCGTGGCGGCGGCCCAGGTAAAGGCGGGAACGTAAAGGCAGGAACCTGAACGCGGGAACCCGAGTTCCCGCAACGCCTATTTCAGCGTGATCTGAAGGCTCATCGACCCGTTGACGTTGAAGCCTTCCTGCTGCTGACCACCGTACTGCCGGCCAAGATTGACGTTGATCGATTCGAGCCGGCAGTCCCTGGCGATCGCATCGCGCATCAGGTCACATTCGCGCGTCGCCATTTCGTAGACGACGCGGCGCGCACGGTCGCGCAGCTTTTGCGCCTCCTCGCCGTCGCCGCTCGGGCCCGGCATGAACAGATTGACGAGCTCTGAACCCGCACCGATCCGGCCTGACCGGCGAGACCAGTCGGCTGCTCGACAAATCTCAATTGCCCCGGAGCCTGGGCGAAGGCAGGAGCCGCGAGCAGCAGCAGGCCGACGGTGACGGGGAGAAGGCGCGCAGGCGACGTCATGACGAATTCCTTGCACTGACCGCGAATGTGGCCCGGTTCATAACCACCTTCAGTTGCAACATGCCAAATCGCGATCACGGAAAACCGCTCTGCCGTTTCATCTGATGTTAACGGTGACACAAATGGGGACAGGCCAACGCGAGAGGTTCGCTGTCCAGGGCGTGTTGGGCGCCGGTGTCGCCTCGTCCAGCGCCAGCGACGCCGCGAGCGCTGCCATCGAACATTTTTCGCCAGCCTGACAGGCCGCGCCGTACTTTCACAACACCACTTTGTGAGCAACTTTCGATTGCACAACCAACTTCATAAATCTAAAGCTACATCTCTCTAATTATACAACCCAAGGGAGATAACAAAATGAACGAGATGGTTTCGACGCGAAATATCACGGACCAGGCCCAGGCGGTCCAAACCCAGTCAGCGACCCACACCTGGTATCTCAATGCATATCAGCTGCACGGCAACCTCTGGCTGTCGTGGCAGACCACCGCGCCGTTCCGCGCCCAGCAGGGACAAATCATGGTCTATTCGAGCCAGTTTTTCCCGTCCAATCCCCAGGATAACGTCAAGACATGGCAGTGGGATAACATCAGCTCGAACGGATGGGATACCGGTCTGCCCTGGGGAAGCGGCTGGTATTGCGCGTGGAATGCGCAGCGCAGTCCGAACGGACCTTACACCTACGTTGTGCAGCTCGTTACCAAATAGCACCGCCGGCGCCGGCTGTTCGGCCGTCAACGCGCAGATGGTTTCGGACCGCGATATTCGGCACGAATAATTTTCAGCAACAATTGTGACGCGGCGCTGATGAAGCCGCCATGCCGCGTCACCGCGACAACTTCGTGACTGGCGGTGAGATTGCCAACGCGGATCGTCGCGATCGTCGAAGCGCGCAATTCCTCCGCCGCATTGCTTTGCGACAGCAGCGCGATCCCGAGCCCGGCCTCGACCAGCCGCTTCTGCGCCGTCAGGCTGTCGACCGGCGTCCAGTCGACCTCACCGAGCCCGCTGGTCAGGAACAGGGCGAACACGTGCGAGGCGGTGATCTCGCGGCGTCCCGGCACCTCCGGAAACGCGATCCAGCGCTCATCCCTGAGGTCCGCGAGCTTGCCGATCCTGCGTCCGGCCAGCGGATGATCCGGCGCGCAGACCACCTGGAGCGGCTCGGCGAACAGCACCTCGCAATCGAGATCGCGCGAACGGTCGCGGTCGTAGCGCAGCCCGATCGTCGCCTCGCCGCGCCGGATCAGATCGCTGACCTCGGCGCTGGTTGCGGTGCGCAGCGTCAGCGCGACATCCGGATGCCGGCGGGCAAAGCGCTTCAGCACTTTCGACAGCCGCTCGCCGGCCAGCGTGCCGGTCACCGCCAGCGCGACCGGTCCCGAATTGTCGCGCAACAACGCGCGCACTGCGTTCTCGGCATCCTGCGCCGCGGCCACCGCGCGCTCGGCATAGGGCACCATCACCCGCCCGGCATCGCTGAGCCGGGTCTTGCCGGCAATCCGTTCGAACAGCGGCACGCCGAGCTCCTGCTCGAGCAGCGCGATGCGCCTTGAGATTGCCGGCTGCGAGCGATGCAGCGCCTTCGCGGCATTGGAGATCCCGCCGCGCCGATGCACCACCAGGAACGTGTTGAGCGCGTCGCTGTCCATCGCCGACCTCATGCAAAAAGCTGATGATATCGAAAGAAATAACAAATTTGTCTGATGGGCGAAACCGCCCTATCGCTACTGCCAGCGGCATTTGCAAGGACAGGAGCTCACATGCGCACCCAGGCAGACAAGGCAGCACGGTTTCGCGAGCTGCATCAGCGGCCCGGCGCCTTCATCATTCCCAATCCATGGGACGCCGGATCGGCAAAGCTGCTCGCTGCGATGGGTTTCGAGGCGCTCGCGACCACCAGCCTCGGCCTTGCCAACACGCTCGGCCGCGCCACGGTCAGCCTCGACGAGATCATCGAGAATTGCCGGGTGATCGCCGAGGCCACCGACCTGCCGGTCAACGCCGACCTCGAGAATTGCGGCGCTGACATGCCGAAGCTCGCGGCCGAGGCAATCCGGTTCGCCGCGGAAGCCGGCGCAGTGGGCGGCTCGATCGAGGACTCGACCGGCAATCCCGAGCACCCGATCTACGATTTCTCGCTCGCGGTCGAGCGGGTGCAGGCCGCGGTCGAGGCCGCGCGCGCCCTGCCCTTCCCGTTCACGCTGACGGCGCGGGCGGAGAATTTTCTCTGGGGACGCAAGGACCTCGACGACACGATCAAGCGGCTGCAGGCCTTCGATGCCGCCGGCGCCGATGTTTTGTATTCGCCGGGGCTTTACGACCTCGCCACCATCAAGACCGTGGTGTCGGCAGTGAACCGGCCGTTCAACCTGGTGATGGGCTTTGCCGACCCGACCCTGACGATCGCGCAGCTCTCCGCCGCCGGCGTCAAGCGCATCAGCGTCGGCGGCGCGATGCAGCGCCACGCACTCGCCGCGTTCCTGCGCTGCGCCCGCGAGATGAAGGATCAGGGCGCGTTCACCTTCGTGCGCGACATGGCGCCGGTGAAGGAGGTGCGCGAGATGTTTGGGGCTGCGAAAGGCGAATAGGGAATAGTGAGTAGTGAGCGGGAAGCTTCCATTCGCTACTCACCATTCGCCATTCGCTCTCTCACCCTTCCTGAAACCGTCGCCGAACTCTTCCTCGATTAGCGCCTTCCGCACCGCACCGTTGACCATTACCGTCTCGCGCCCAAGCCCTTCAGTTCGACGGTGGCGGCCCAACTCTCGACGAAAGCCTTCGGACAATCGGCCGCAGCCAGATCAAGCGACTGCCGCGCGTCTTCCGCGGAGCCGCGCTGCAAGGCGAGCTCGGCGGTATAGAAATTTGCCTCGCAGACCTGAGCTTTCCGTCTTTTGGGATCAGCATCGTCGGCGGCGCTGAGCACCCGCTCAGGCGTCAACGCACCAAGAAAAAGGCTGACGATCGGCGCAGGCCACTTCGTCATGTCGAGATGCGTTGCAGCCTCCGCCAACCGGCTCGGCTGGCCACTACGCTTGGCAACAATTTCGTGCCACAAGACGGCATAGGCGCTCTTTGGATTGAGCCGCCCTGCCTCATCGAAATCGGCCAAAGATTGGGAAAGTGAACCGCTCTGCCAATGGACCATGGCACGACCAAAATAAGCGGGCGCACTCTGCGGATCGAGACGGATGACCTGATCATGGTCGGTTATCGCAAGATCAAGGTCGCCCCTGAGCCTGTAGGCAGCGGCGCGCCCGCCATACGCAGCCTTGAAGTCGGGATCAAGGTGGATCGCCTGGTTGTAACTGGCAATGGCAAGTTCGACGTCGCCCTTGGCGATGTATGCATGGCCGCGTAGGCAATACGCAACTTTGACGTTGGGATTGATCTCAATCGCCTTGTTCAAGTCGGCGAGGCTGTGGTCGAAGTCACCTTTGGCCCCATATGCCTCACCGCGATAAGCATAGGCCAATGGGTCTTTTGGCCCGATCTCAATCACACGGGAACGGTCCGCGATCGCAAGGTCGAAGTTGCCTTGCCTGAGATATGCCGCTGCCCGCACTTGGTATCCCTGTACGTTGCTCGGGTAGGAATGAATAAACCGCGAGAAATCGGCGACAGCAGCCTCGAAGTCCCGCTCATCAAAATGCGCCTGGCCGCGAAGAAAATAAGCCCTGCTCGCTGCCCAGCTGTCGGCTCCCGACGCCAATGCGGCAGTGCAGGTCGATATCCGCTCGGCGGACGCAATTGTCGCCTCATTCAAGCACTTTGCCCAATCCTCTCTGGAATCTGCTCGAACGCTTGAGAACGATAGGCTCGTAGCCAACGCCGCTATTGCGCCCGCAACTGCGCAGCATGCACTTCGATTCACGTGAACTCCCGCCGCAACTATCGTTACGGGAGATAACACAAGGTTGCACGAAGAGCCAGCAGCTACCTGTCTTTGTAAGAGCGTTCTCCATCTGCGCCTGTGCCGTCATTGCGAGTCCAGCTCTCCAGGCGGAGAGAGATGGATTGCTTCGTCGCTTCGCTCCTCGCAATGACGGTCGAGAAACTTCACTCCTCCTTGAAGCCGTATTCCGGCACGTTGCCGCTCGCCCCGTAATATTTGTACGGCAGGAACTTGCCCGACATCGTGATCTTGATGCGGTCGCCCTTCGGATTGGCGACGCGCTCCATCGCCATGTCGAAGTCGATCGCCGACATGATGCCGTCGCCGAACTCCTCCTCGATCAGCGCCTTCCAGGCCGGGCCGTTGACCATCACCATCTCGTAGAAACGGTAGATCAGTGGATCGGTCGGCGGCATCGGCGTGCCGGTGCCGCGCATCGGCACCTCGTTGAGCATCGCGGTCTCGGCCTTCGACAGGCCGAACAATTCGCCGGCATTGGCCGCCTGCGGTTTTGTCAATTTCATCTGGCCAAGGATCGCGCCGACGATCAGGACTTCGGAATAGCCGCCGATTTTCTCGCAGATGTGCTTCCAGCTCCAGCCCTTCTCGCGCTTGATGTCGAGCAGCTTTTCGGTGAGGTCTTCGCGTTTCATGTCAGGGGCTCCTCATTTTCGTCGTGCCCGGGCTTGTCCCGGGCATCCACGTCTTTGGTTGGCTCAGGCAGACGTGGATGGGCGGGACAAGCCCAGCCGTGACGCCTGTGGATTTGGTTCGGCTCCGGCCGCAAGCGCCAATTCCGGCAAGCCCGGCCGCACCGTCGGCACGTGGCGCGGATCGTGACCGGTCACCTCAGCCGCAAAGCTCTTGCTGCGGCTGACCAGGAAATCGACGATATGGTTGCGCAGCGCATAATAATAGGGGTGACGGTGCAGATCGATGCGGCCGCGCTCCTTCGGCAGCGGATTCTCGACGATCTCCGCCAGCACCGCGCCGGGCCCGTTGGTCATCAGGAAGATCTTGTCGGCGAGGAAGATCGCCTCATCCACATCGTGGGTGATCATGAAGGTGGTCTGCCCGGTCTCCAGGCAGATGCGCCGCACCTCGTCCTGCAGCGTGCCGCGGGTCAGCGCGTCCAGCGCCGAGAACGGCTCGTCCATCAGCATGATCTTCGGCGTGATCGACAGCGCCCGCGCGATGCCGACGCGCTGCTTCATGCCACCGGACAGTTCCGAGGGGTGCTTGTGCTCGGCGCCAGTCAGCCCGACCAGATCGATGAATTTTTGCGCGTGGGCCCTGACCCGGGCACGATCCCATTTGCGCCATTTCGAGCTCACGGCGTAGGCGACGTTGCCCAGCACCGTGCGCCACGGCAGCAGCGCATGGCTCTGGAAGATCACGGCGCGGTCGAGGCTGGTGCCTTCGATCCCCTGCCCGTCGACAATCACCGTCCCCTCGCTCGGCTCGTCGAGCCCGGCCAGGATATTCAGCACCGTGGTCTTGCCGCAGCCGGAATGGCCGATCACGCAGCCGAACTCGCCGCGCGTCATCGACAGCCAAAAATTCTCGAACACCGTGGTGGTGCCGCCGCCCGCGCCGGGATAGCGCCGCGCAATGCCTTCGATGGAGATGAACTTGTCGGTCATCGCTACTCCGGAAACGTCACCATGCGCGTGAAGCGCGCCAGCACCTGGTCGAGCAGCATGCCGACGAGGCCGATCAGGAGGATCGCGATGATCACATTGGTGATCGACAGATTATTCCACTCGTTCCAGACGAAATAGCCGATGCCGGTGCCGCCGACCAGCATCTCGGCGGCGACGATCACGAGCCAGGCGATCCCGATCGAGATCCGCATGCCGGTCAGGATCGTCGGCGCCGCCGCCGGCAGGATCACGGTGAAGGCGCGCCTGACGGTGCCGACCTCGAGCGTCCGCGCCACGTTGATCCACTCCTTGCGCACGCTCGCCACTCCGAACGCGGTGTTCAACAGCATCGGCCACACCGAGCAGATGAAAATGACGAAGATCGCCGAGATCGAGGAGTCCTTGATGGTGTAGAGCGCGAGCGGCATCCAGGCCAGCGGCGAGATTGGCTTCAATATCTGGATGAAAGGATCGATCGCCTTGCTGATCAAAGGCGACATCCCGATCATGAAGCCAAGCGGGATCGCGACGATCACCGCGATGAGATAGCCGAGCCCGACCCGCCCGATCGAATAGGCGAGCTGGATGCCGAGCCCCTTGTCGTTCGGCCCGTTGTCGTAGAACGGCCGCTTCAGATGCTCCCACAGCTTGGCCCCGACATCCAGCGGCCCTGGCATCGCCGACTTCCCTTGCGTCGCCGTCAGTCCCATCAGTTTTGCATACTCGGGACTCATATTGGCCGTCGCCCCCGTGCTGCGGGTCGCGAGATGCCAGGCGCCGAGAAAGGCGGCGAGCAATGCGATGGAGACGATGGCGGCGCGAAGGCGGAGGCTCAGCGTCATGTGGCAGGCTCCCTCAACCCGTCGTCCCGGCGCAGGCCGGGACCCATAGGCCGTGCCGTCGCGGTGAGGCACGCGGGGAGACGCGGTGCAGAATGACCCAGGACGGTGGTTATGGGTCCCGGCCTTCGCCGGGACGACGCTGTGGGGAAGGCAGGCTCCCTCACGACGACTTCCTGATCTTGAAGCTCGCCAGATAATCGTCCGGTTTGGCCGGATCGAAGGTCTTGCCCATCACCGAGAACGACTTGTACGAGGTGGCGGGCGGCGCGAGCCCCATCTCGACCATCACCTTTTTGGTGTCGGTCGCGAGATAGACCTGCTCGGCGACCGCGTGATAGTCGACGTCGCCCTTGATCTGGCCCCAGCGCTTCATCTGCGTCAGCATCCACACCGCAAAGGACTGCCAGGGGAACGGATCGAAATCGACGCGCTTCGGATCGGTCTTCACGCCGCCGAGGCCGTCGGCATAGGTGCCGGTCAGGACCTGCTCCAGCACCGTCACCGGCGCGTTGATGTAGTTGGCCGGCGCGATCGCCTCCGCGATCTGCTTGCGGTTCTCAGGCCTAGACGCATAGCCGGTGGCGTCGACGATCGCGCGGGTCAGCGCCGCGAAGGAGTTCGGCGCCGTCGTGATGAACTCGCGGCTGGCGGCAAAGCTGCAGCAGGGATGGCCATCCCAGATTTCTTTGGAGAGAATGTGCAGGAATCCGACGCCGTCATAGATCGCGCGCTGGCAGATATTGTCGGGCGCGAGGAAGCCGTCGATATTGTCGGCGCGCAGATTGGCGACCATCTCCGGCGGCGGCACCGAGCGGAGCTGCACGTCGGTATCCGGATCGAGCCCGTGCTCGGCGAGATAATAGCGCAGCAGATAATTGTGCATGGAATAGTCGAACGGAATGGCGAACTTCATGCCCTTCCAGTCCTTTGGGTCGCGCTTGTCCTTGTGCTTCATCGCAAGCGTGATGCCCTGCCCGTTGATGTTCTCGATCGCGGGCACCGTGAAGGGGATAGCATTGGCGCCCAGGCCGAGCGAAATCGCGATCGGCATCGGCGCCAGCATGTGGGCGGCGTCGTATTCCTTGTTGATGGTCTTGTCGCGGATCACGGCCCAGCCGGCGGTCTTCACCACCTCGACGTTGAGGCCTTGCTTGGCATAGAAGCCGAGCGGCGCCGCCATGACGATCGGGGTCGCGCACGTGATCGGGATGAAGCCGACCTTGAGGTCCTTCTTCTCCGGCGGTCCGGCATCGGCGAACGCGTCCGTCGCCGTCTTCAGCGGGAAGAATTGCGACAGCGCGGCAAGCGCAGTCGCGGCGCCGACCGATTTCAGGAAGGCGCGGCGCGCGATATCCTGCGGAAACACCGCCCGCATCACTGCCGACGCGACGATGCCTTCGTAACGCTTCTCTTCGCTGACGTCCGCCACCGGCTCGCAGCGCAGCGTACGCGCGGCGTGCTCGGCCGCGGTGCGATGCAGCCCGCAGGCGCAAGGCGATCGCGCGAGCGCGCGGTCGGCGTCGAAAGGATCATCTGACGTGGACATGCTGCGCCCCATTGTCGCACCGAACCACGGAGAACTCCGCGATCCGGTTCATTGATTGGCGTCCGGCCGCGTTTTGCGCCGCCGGACGCCAACAAACATGCAGGTTCTATGCCGCCTTGCCTGTTACGACGGCAGCGGTCGGCAGGCCTTCGTCGATCGGCAGCGACGGGTCGCGCGACCACTCGTTCCAGGAGCCGAAGTACATCCGCACGTCCTTCACGCCGGCGTTCTTCAGCGCCAGGAAGGTGTTCGAGGCGCGCGCGCCCTTGAAGCAATAGAGATAGACCGGCGTGGTCTGCGAGATGCCGACGGTGGCGCATTCCGCAAGGATCTCGTCCTTCGACTTGAAGCGCGGGCCCTCGCCGGTCGGCTTCATCATGCGGTACCATTCCAGCCAGACGGCGCCGGGGATGCGGCCCTTGCGCGGGCAGAAATCCTTGCCGTAGGGCGAAGAGCTGTCGCCGATCCACTCGTCGACATCGCGCACGTCGAGGATCGCGATCCCGGGCTTGTCGAGCGCCGCCAGCATCGCCTTGGCATCGATCATGATGTCGCCGGCCTCGGGCACGATCGCGAAGGCAGCCTTCACCGGTACCGTCACGTCGGTGGTAACCGACAGGTCGGCGGCCTTCCAGGCATCGAAGCCGCCATGCAGCACCTTGATCTTGGGATAGCCGAGCATCGTCAGCAGATAATAGCCGCGGCAGGACTGCCCGAAACCGGAGTTCATCGACTGCTCGTAGATCACCGCGGTCTCCTTGCCGGAGAGGCCGGCGGCGCCGAACGCGTCGGCGAACTTCGTCTTCAGCTCGTGGATGCCTTCCGGCGTCGAGGTCGCAAGGAACGTGAAGATGTCATGCACATTGACGGCATTGGGCAGATGCCCCGCCGCAAAGGCATCCGGATTCCGCGTGTCGATGATGACACACGGCTCTTTGGTGATGAGCCCGGCAAGTTCGCCGGCGGTGATCAGAACGTCCGTCATGGCAGCCTCTCCTGTTGCGTGGTTGCAGTTGTGGTGGTCCCGAACTCTCCTTCACCCGTCCGCCAGCATCTTGCGCAGCTGCTTGGTGGCAGGCGTGACGATGGCGACGAAATAGGCTTCGCGCAGCCTGCGCTGGGCGCGGTGGCTCATCAGGTAGCCGCGCGCGCCGCAATGGAGCATCGCGGCATGCGCGACCGCGACGCTGGCATCGCCGATCCGCAAGCGCAGCGCAACGACACGGCGCCAGTAGCTGTCGTCGGCATTGTAGGGATCGTGCGCCAGCGCCATCGCCTCCTTCTCGAACTCGGCATAGAGCTCGCGGAATTGCACCGGCTGCTGCGGCAGATAGCGGTTGACGTGACCGAGCGGCGCATGGACCTCGTCCATGATGTTGATGCAGTCCTTCATCAGGCCGAGGCCCATGCCGGCCTGCAGCAGGATGAATCCGGCGCGGATCTTCTTGACGAACGGCGCGGCCGGCTCGGCCAGGATCAGATCGTCAGGCACGAACACGTCACGAAACTGGACGCCATAGGTGCCGGTGCCGTCCATCGCCAGGAACGGCTTGCACGGCGTCAGCGTGATCGCGGGATCGGAGCAGTCGGCGAGGAACATGACCGTGGTGCCCTCCTCGTCCTCGCGCTCGAAGATCGTGCCGAAGTAATGGTCGGGGCCGAGATTGGACACCCAGGGCAGCGCGCCGCGCACGATGTAGCCGCCTTCGACCTTGCGGCCCTTCAGCTTCAGCCGCTCGATGCCGAAGAAGCTCTTCATCGGGTTGGACAGCCCGGTGCCGCCGAGCGCGCGCCCGCTGGAGAAGCAGTTGCCGAAGCGCGCGGCGAGCTTCATGTTGGTGGAATTGGCGACGTACCAGACCAGCGTGTTCTGGCACCAGGCCATGAAGGCGGTGGCGCCGCAGACCTCGCCGAGCGCGGCCATCGACTGGATCGCCCAGCGCAAATCGGCGGGGCCCTCCTGCGGCACGTGGCTGCTCCACGCGCCGACCTTGCCGAGCCGGCGCAGGAACTCGCCGGGATAGACCGAGCCGGCATCGATCGCGGACGCGAGCGGTGCCAGCTCCTGACGGGCGAGGCGCGCGACCTCGTCCGTGATGGTCGGTGCGGGATCTTGAGCTGCGACCCGCGATAAAGCCAGTGAACCCATGGATGGTCTCCGCACCTTAAAATTGCCGGTCGAGCGCTACGCGCTGACCTCGAGATTGACGGGACGGGTGAAGGTGTTGGCGACCGGCGACCACTTCTTCACATGCGCCACCAGCGCGTCGATCTCGACCCGCGGGACGCCCTCACATTCCATGTCGACCTTGACGCGGACGTCGGTGAAGCCGACCGGCTTCTCGCTGACGTCGCCGGTGCCCCACACCGCGGTGATGTTGAGGTCGCCCTCGAGCTCGAGCTCGAGCTTGTTGACGATCCAGCCGCGATGCACGGCGTTGGCGTGCAGGCCGACCGCAAGGCAGGAGCCGAGCGCGGCGAGCGAGGCCTCGGAGGGATTGGGCGCGGTGTCGTCACCGAGCAGCCCCGGCGGCTCGTCGACGATGTAGGGCGCGAGGTTGCGGATGTAGTTGGCGTGGCGGAACTTGCCCTCGGCCACCGTCTTGCACTTCAAGGTCTTGATCACCTTCGGGTTGGCCTTGCCGTTGGCAATCAGCTGCTCGAGCCCGCCTCTGTCGATCGGCGCGAGGCAGCCGGTCAGTGCGGTTTTTTGAGCGACAGCGGTCATCAGTTTTCTCCCTGGGAGCGATTGAAATTCAGGATACCGAACGGTCTGTTTCCTGCACGAAGCGTGCCAGTCCACCGCCAAATCAAAAGCTGAAATCGCGCAGGCGCTTAGCTCTGGCTGCCTGCGGATTGACCAGCGCCGGTCTGCTCAATCGCGGTGCATCTGCCGCGCTGCCGCGATTATTTTCAGCGCAGGACGCCGGAGATGACCGCCCCCGTGAAGATGCGGCTTGATGATTTTGCCGCGCTCCGATTTACTGCCGCGCATGGCCAAATCGCTCACGAAGAAAAAACCTGCTGCGGCGTTCGCCGCCGGCGACGACGAATCCGCGCGCGGACGCCTGCTCAACGCGGCGACGCATCTGTTCTGCAAGAACGGCATCAACGCCACCGGCATCGATGCGATCATCGACGAGGCCGGCACCGCGAAGACCACGCTCTACAAATTGTTCGGCTCGAAGACCAACCTCGTGCACGCGGTGCTGGAGAGCGAAGGCAAGCAGTGGCGCGAATGGTTCATCGGCGCGATCGAGGCCGGCGGCGGCGATCCGCAGACCAAGCTGTCGCGGATCTTCCCTGCGCTGAAGGTCTGGTTCGCCGAGGAGCGGTTCTACGGCTGCCCGTTCATCAACGCGGTCGCCGAGCACGACAAGGACGCCAAGCAGTTCCGCAACATCGCGCTGAAGCACAAGAAGGTGGTGCTGGCGCATATCGAAAAACTCGCCGCCGAGATGGGCGCGGCCGAGCCGGCCGTGCTCGCGCACCAGCTCGCGCTGTTGATCGACGGCGCCATCGTCGCCGCCATGGTGTCGTGTGATCCTGCTGTCGCCGACACCGCCGGCCTCGCCGCGGGCAATCTGTTCGCCCCGGCCAAGGTGAAGAGGCCGAAGCGCGCCGCGGAGCAACTGGTCGCCGTCTAGCGACAGCGAACGGCGTCAGTGCTTTGTGTCGAGCCTGCGCAGTTCCGCATTGGCCGGCGCCGATTCGATGAAGGTCTTCGGGCAAGCGTCCGCGGCGAGGTGAAGCAGCCGCACGCCCTCGTCCGTCGCCCCCTTTACGAGCGCCAGCTCGCCGCCATAGAAATGGGCTTCGCAGAGCTGCCCTCTCATCCGACCGGATCGGCGGCGTCGGCGGCTTTCATGACCGCCTCCAAAGTTGTTGCGCCGAGGAACAAGCGAATGATCGGCCCCGGCCATTGTGACATGTCAAGCTGCCTGGAGGCCTCCTCAAGCTCGCTCGGTTGACCCATCTTCCGACGCAGGAGGTCGAGCCATAGCTGTGTATATGGATTTTTCCGATCGAGTTCGCCCGCGCGAACGAGATCGTCGCGCGCCTCCGACAAGCGGTTATCCTGGATATAGGCGATCCCGGCCCACCGATGGAAATAGGGATCGTTCGGGGCCAGTTCGATTGCCTGCTTGATACTGGATAGCGCTTGTTCGAGATCGCCACGAGCGAGAAGGATGCTGGCTCGGCCTTGATACGGTCGGGGATCTTTCGGATTGAACTGGATGGCCTGATTGAAGTCGGCCGAAGCAAGCTCAAGATCGCCCTTGGAGGTATGAGCGCGGCCGCGGCAAGTGCGGCCAGCACCGGCGCCGCGTTCCGGGCTGATCTCGATCGCGCGATTGCAGTCCGCAATGGCACGGTCCGGTTCACCCTTGAAGTCGTAGGCGCCCGCGCGGCCGAGATAAGCGGCGACATTGTCCGGATGAACGAGAAGCACCTGACCGTAGTCGGCGATCGCACGATCGACATCTTGCTTCATCATGTAGGCGCCAGCCCGCCCGAGGTAGGCGTAAGCATCTTTTGGATTGAGTTCTATGCCCCTACCGTAGTCGGCAAGTGCCTCGTCGACCGCCGCCTTCAGCTTGTAGGCCCATGCTCTGCGGAGAAAGGCGATCTGATTGTTCGGATCATGTTCGATGACATGATTGTAGTCCGCGATTGCTCGATCTACCTCGCCCTTCTCAAGAAGGAAGGTGGCCCGCCGAAAGTACGCAAAGATCGTCCCTTGCAGATTGGCCGGCATCGCTTCGATCACCGCCGTGCAACCCGCGATGCGATCATCCGCGCTGATATTGGCAGTCGCGTTGCACTTGGCCGCCAAGGATGGTTGTGCACGGACCGTCGGAATCGGCGCCAGCCACACACCAAGCAAGATCGTGAACGCCTTGGCGGCGAATCCACATTTCACTGCTTTCGTCACGTCGTCCCCCGCGCCCACCGGGGGATTCTTAGCAAAGCTTGCGCCCGCAACACAACCTTTCGTTGCTTGATGCCGCAATAGGCGAGCCTGCGACGGTATTGCTTGATGCCACGATCCTACAGATCGAAATTCGTCGGCATCATCACGACGTCGCGGATCGTCATGCCGCGCGGCCGGGTCAGCATGAAGATCACGACCTCGGCGACTTCGCTCGCCTCGAGCAGGCTGCCCGCCGCCTTGGCCTCCTGCAGCTTCTCCGCCGGCCAGTCGGCGAGCAGCGCGCTGATCACGGGCCCGGGGGAGATCGAGCCGACGCGGATGCCGTGCTTGAACACCTGGCGCCGCACCGTCTGCACGAAGCAGTTGACCGCCCATTTCGACGACGCATAGACCGGCTCCCACGGCGTCGGGAAATGCGCTGCGAGCGAACTGGTGACGATGATGTCGCCGCTACCGCGCGCGATCATGTGCGGCAGCACGTCGTGCACGTTCTTCATCACGACGTTGACGTTGAGATTCAGCATGCGGTCGATCGCTGATGTGTCGGCATCGACGAGGTCGCCGCCGACATAGCTGCCGGCATTGGCGTGCAGGATGTCGAGCCGGCCGGCCTTCTCCAGCACTTTCGGTAGCAGCGTCGCGCAATCCTTCGCATCGAGCAGGTCGATCACCAGCGGGATCACGGCATCGCCGTGCTTCGTCGCGAGCGCCTGCAGCGCCGCGGCGTCGCGGTCGACCATCACCACGCGTACGCCTGCGGCCAGCATCGCCTCGCTGCTCGCCAGCCCGATGCCCGACGCCGCCCCGGTCACGGCCGCCACCTTGCCTTCCAATTGCTTCGCCATCGTCTCCACCCTGTCAGGTCAGTGCGGCGCGCATGGCAACACATCGCGGTCGCGATGTCAGCACCCCCACGTTGTCTGACGCGCATGTCCTGTCACATGCGGAGCATCGGCGGTCGCGTGGCGAAACGGCGACGCAGCCATTTTGCCGCCGGCCCCGCCGGCCGCTGCTTGTGTCAGACCACTTCGAGCGCGACCGGATGCGCGCCCTCGTCGAATTCCAGTTCGGGAATTGCCAGTTCTTCGGCAACCGACGAACTCGCCATGATGTGGGCCGGGATCAGCGCCCAGCCGACGCCTTGCTTGAGGATTTGCAGGATGACCCAATGGCTCTCGACCCACCACACCTCCGCTGCGACACGAAGCCTGTGCCGCTCGGTGCCTTCATTGCGCACCGTGACCATGATCTGGCGATGCCGCTTCAGCTCCTCCCAGTCCACCCGCCCATGCGCCAGCGGATGGTTCTCGCCGCAAACCAGCTGCAGCGGCACCCAGCCGATGGTCTTGAAGCCGAGTTCAGGCGGCAGATGCTCCTGCCGCCACATCACGCCGACATCGGCCTTGCCGTCGAGCACGAGACGGCTGACGTCCTCCATGATCGGAAACAACAGCTCCAGTTCGACATGGGGAAAACGCCCAGCGAATTCCGCAAACAGCTCCCCGACCGCGCTCTCCGGATAGAGCTCGTCGATCGCCACCACCAACCGCTTCTCGACATGCGCCTCGAAGCTGCTCGCAACGCCGATCAGGTGCTCGCGGCGATCGAGGATCAATTTTGCTTCCGGCAATAGTCGCGCCCCCGCCTCGGTCAGCACCGGGTTGCGACCGGCCCGGTCGAACAGCGCAATGCCGAGGTCTGCTTCCAGGTTGGCGACGTGGGTGCTGACGGCCGATTGCGCTTTCTTCAGAAGCCGCGCCGCACCGGAGAACGAGCCCTGCTCGGCCGCCGCCACGAAGGATTCGAGCTGGTCCATGGAAACGGCCATCTATCTCTTTTCCAGATACTATCCAACTTTAGAATCGCACAATATCAGATAGAAACCCGGTCACAACGACAAGAAAGGGTTTCACCATGTCCATGCGTTCCTTCTCCGACCGGGTCAGGCACGCAGTCCTGTTCGAGCTGATCGGTATCGCGATCTTCACGCCGGCGGCCGCCTGGCTGTTCAATCAGCCGATCGCCCATATGGGCGTCATCGGCGTCGTCTCGGCGACGGTGGCGAGGCCTGGAACTTCATGTTCAATCTCGGCTTCGACCACGCACTGGTCCGCTTCACCGGCCGTGTCGCCAAGACGGTGCCGATCCGCCTCGCGCACGCGATGCTGTTCGAGGCCGGTCTGATCGTGCTGCTGATCCCGTTCGTCGCGTGGTATCTCGGCATCTCGCTGTGGGCCGCGCTGATGATGGATATCTCCATCGTCGCGTTCTATCTGGTCTACGCGTTCGCATTCAACATCGCTTACGATCGCGTCTTTCCGCTGCGCCGGCGCGGCGCGCATGCCCGCACGGCAAGCCGGGCCCTGCCGGCCTGACCGGCGCCAGTGCTCGGCGCGGTGGATCATTTGATCTGCCGCGCCGGACCCTGACACCGCAGCAATATTCCTGATGGTAGCGACTGCGCACAAGTTCCGCCGTGCAGCGCTCATAGACTGGTTCGATCCGGCTTGAGCGCTGTACAGTGCTTGAAGCCGGCATGCCCGTCAGAGGCTGCCAAACGGCCAACAATGCCAAAACGGCCAACAACAAGAAGCGGAGGACTCCAATGACAACAACCCGTTCAATCCAGCCAACCCGCCGTCATCTCATCAAGGGCGCAGCTGCGACGTCAGCCGCGCTGCTGCTCGGCAAGCCCGCGATCGCCAAAGGCAAGACCGAGATCGTGATCGGCAACATCGACGCCTATTCGGGACCGGCTGCGGTCTATTCGTCGATCGGCCGCACGCCGGGCGGCTATTTCAAGATGATCAACGAGCAAGGCGGCATCAACGGCCGCATGATCCGGTACATCACCTATGACGACGCCTACAGCCCGGCCAAGACGGTGGAACAGGCGCGCAAGCTGGTCGAAGGCGACGAGATCGACGTGCTGTTTGCCCCGCTCGGTGCGCCGACCAATGCGGCGATCATGAAGTACATGAACCAGAAGAAGGTCCCGCACCTCTTCATCGCCTCGGGCGCCACCAAGTTCGGCGACTACAGGAACTTCCCCTACACGATGGGCTTCCAGCCCTGCTACCAGATCGAGGGCCGGGCGTTCGCGCAGCATGTGCTGTCGACCCAGGCCGACGCCAAGATCGGCATCGTCTACCAGAACGACGATTTCGGCCGCGACGTGTTGAAAGGTTTTAAGGACGGGCTCGGCGCCAAGGGATCCGCAATCGTGGCGGAGCTGTCCTACGAAACCGCTGATCCAACCATCGACAGCCAGGTGGTGCGCTGCAAATCCGCCGGCGCCAACGTGTTCATGAGCATGACCACGCCGAAATTCGCAGCCCAAGGCATCAAGAAGATCGCCGAGCTCGGCTGGCAGCCGGCGCATTACATCGGCAACAACGCCTCGTCCGCGGGCTCGACGCTGAAGGCCGCAGGGTACGACGTGTCCAAGGGGATTATCTCCAGCGCCTATTTGAAGGATCCGGTCGACGCCGCCTGGGACAGCGATCCCGCGATCCAGAAATGGCGGGCCTTTCTCGACAAATACGATCCGGCCGCCGCCAAGAACGACATCTACGCCGTCACCGGCTATCTCACCAGCCAGATCCTGGTTCAGGTGCTGAAGCAGTGCGGCGACGACGTCTCGTCCGACAGCATCATCAAGCAGGCGGCAAACCTGAAGGATTTCGAATCCGACATGCTACTGCCCGGCATCAAGATCAACACCTCGCCATCCGACTATTATCCGCTCGAGCAGTTGCAACTGGTGCGCTTCAGCGGCGAACGCTACGAGCCGATGGGACCGTTGATCGACGGCGGCATCTCGAAGGCCTGATCGCAGCGCCGCCCAGGGCGTGATCTCATCAACGCGATGAGCACGCGCCCTGGTTCGGCCTAACCTGACAAGCGGTCAGTAGTCCCAGAACACCGGCACCCAGCGGAAGGCGTCGCCATCGACCGCGACATGGCCGACGGACGGGAACGGCAGGTGCGTGGCCACCAGCAGCCCACCGGTCTCGGCCAGCTCGCGCAAGAGACGGATACGAACGCGGGCGGCCTCCTCGGGGTCGTGTTCGAAGCCGTTGAACCAGTCTGGGTGCTCGAACCCGACCGCGAACACGGCGTCGCCTGCGAAGGTCAGGCTGTCGCCGCCGGACGCGAGGCGAACCACGCTGTGTCCGGGGGTGTGGCCGCCGGTGCGATGGACGACCACCCCTGGCGCGATCTCATGCTTGTCCTCGAACGTGCGAAGCTGGCTCTGGTACTCTTTCCTGAACCGCTTGGCGGTCGCCCGCAGCGCGTCCGGGAATCCCGGCGGCATCGAGACGTGGGAAAAATCAGGCGCCTCCCAGAACTTGACCTCGGCGGCCGCCACGTGGATCCGCAGGTCCGGACGCAGCCGCTCCTTCACCCCGTCGACGAGCAGCCCGCCAACGTGGTCCATGTGCATGTGGGTCAACACCACGTCGGTCACGGACCCAAGATCGATGCCGGCGGCCTCCAGCCGCTTGATCAACTGCCCGGCCCGCGGCAAGTGCAGGTCCGGGTCGAGCCCCAGCCCGGCGTCAATCAGGATGGTCTGCCCGCCGCTCCGCACCACGACGACGTTCAGCGCCCAATCGAACGCGTCGGGCGGTAGGAACATGTCGTTCAGCCAGGCCGTCCGGTCGGCCTTGTCGGCGTTGTGTCCCAACATCGCGGTTGGGAGCGGCAGCACCCCATCGCTGACCACCAGCACGTCAATCTCTCCGATCCGCAGCGCGTAACGCGACGGAACCAGCTCTTCGGGCCCCGGCCGACCGAGGTGTGAGGTGTTGTGTAGGTTCATGGTTCTCTCCAGCTGACCGACCACGCTGTGTTGCGGCGTGGTTGCGTTAGAATGGAGAGATGTCTAGCGAACCGGCTCTGCCGCTGCGCCAGACCGATTGTCGTCAGTGTAGAGAGATTGCTGCCGATGCGCGCAAAGGCGACGGCTCGATGCACAGGTAGGCCGACTGTGCGGCGCACCCGAGGAAAATGAGCACGAACGATCACAACGCGAACGCGAATGGACCTTCGCGCTACCCGATGATGGCACTTCCAACCTTCTGTAGAAATGACAACTTGACGCACATGGGGTGCGACAATTCGGCCCCGGCAAACTCGAGCGCGGGGGGCGCCGGCGTCCCGCGGCGCTACGTGTTCATGCATTCACCTTTCGACAGCGAAAATGCGCCATTCGCCTGGAACACCTTTGAGCGAATGACTGCCTCGGTCACCAAAGCGCAGGCCGGACCCCGCCACCAGATCCTTGACCGTACCCGACACCAGCACTTCGCTTGCACCGGCAAGGGCCGCGACGCGAGCACCGATGTGAACAGCAATTCCGCCGACATCATCGCCCATCACTTCGCATTCGCCTGTGTGCAGTCCGGCTCTGACGTCGATGCCCAGGCCCCTGACCTCGTCGGCAATTGCGCACGCGCACCGCACGCCGCGGGCCGGTCCGTCGAAGGTGGCGAGCACGCCGTCGCCGGTCATATTGACTTCGCGGCCGCGGAATCTGGAGAGGCTGCGCCGGATCACGGCATGATGATGATCAAGCAGGTCGCGCCATCGATGGTCGCCGAGCGTGGCGGCTTTCTCGGTCGAACCGACGATGTCGGTAAAGAGCACCGTGGAAAGCACGCGATCGACCGCAACGGGTGGCCGTGAGCCGGTCAGAAACTCCTCGATTGCATCGGAAATGTCACCGGCATTCTCACCGAAGAAAGGGAGAT
Source organism: Bradyrhizobium sp. 6(2017) (assembly GCF_011058295.2). Classification (NCBI taxonomy): domain Bacteria; kingdom Pseudomonadati; phylum Pseudomonadota; class Alphaproteobacteria; order Hyphomicrobiales; family Nitrobacteraceae; genus Bradyrhizobium; species Bradyrhizobium sp. 6(2017). The sequence goes on from NZ_CP049289.2 coordinate 6,456,772, forward strand.
GGTCTTCCCCCGGGAACTCCAGATAGCGCGCACCTGGAATATGCTTCGCGAGAAACCGGCCCCCCTCGACGCTGACGACCCTGTCGTCGGTCCGATGGATGACAAGGGTAGGAACCCGAATTGTGGAGACGATGTCGCTGACGTCGATCAGGTGGTTCATGCGGGCGAACGACGCGGCACCGGCCGGGCTATTCGACATTCGTTCGTTCCTGGCCCACCAGCGACTGACTGCCGGATCATGCGCGCGGGAGGGCGCATACCTCGTCAGGCTGAGGCCGCTTCCCCAGGCGCGCCGGATATATTCGAGGCTTTGCTCCAACCTCACCTGCGCGAATGTTGATGCGGGATAGGCGTTGCAGAGCACCAGTGCGCGGCAGCGATCGGGATAGGTCGCGGCGAACAACGCCGACATCGTGCCCCCCTCGGAGTTGCCGAGGAGCGCCGCCTGCTCCATGCCCGCAGCATCCGTCACCGCCCGCAGATCGTCCATGCGCTGGTCGAGACCGGGGAAGTCGGTCACGCGATCCGACAGGCCGGTGCCACGCTTGTCGAACATGGCGACCCTGGCGTAGCTGCCCAAGCGGAGCAGCCAACGTGTAACGTCCGGCTCCTCCCACCACTGCTCGACATTGGTGAAGCCAGGGGGCACGAAAACGACGTTGACGGGGCCTTCGCCGAAGGTCTGATAGGCGATGTGAACGTCGCCGCTCTTGGCGTACCGCGTGTCCGGCTGCATTAACGCCCCCCACGCTTCCCGAGGTTTTCACGGCCAGCGTGGAATTATAGCGAAAGATTGGATCGTCCGAAACGGCTCAAGATCGCCTGCCCAGACGCGTCGAAAGCCAGCCCGGTACGCCGCCCATGTTCGATCGAGACCGAACGCGTGCGCAGGCGCCGAAGGGTGACGATGCGGGAGCCCTGCCTATTGCGCGCTGAAGGGCACCTGCCCCCTCGCCTTGAAGGTCCTGCAAGGCTCAGGCAATTCACGTCGCGAGAATGCGAATGTGTGACTCACAAGCGGCACCACACACTCAGTGTCGTCCCGGCGCAGGCCGGGACCCATAACCACCGAAGGTGATTGTTGCGCGACGCTGGGGCCACAGCCTTCCTTACCAACCCAATCCTGTGGTTATGGCTCCCGGCCTTCGCCGGGACGACGCGTGGAAGGAGCTATTCGCCCAAATTCACGCGTGCCGCACGGACAGAACGACAGCGTGAGCTACCGCCCCCGCAAACTCCCCTCCAGCCGCGCCAGCTCGCCGTCGAGATCGCGCTCGACGTCGGCCACGTGCATGTCGACCACCCGATAGTCGCGCGCCTCGAGCCAGGCGCGGCGCTTGGCGCGGTCGGCGCCGATGGCCTCGCTCTCGTTCGGATTGACTAGCTCGATCGCGATCCGGTGCACGAAGGAGACGAAGTCGGGGATGTGGCGGCCGACCGGGGTCTGGCGCTTGAACTGGCCGGCGAAGCGGCGGTCCCGCGTCAGCGCCTGCCACAGGATCCGTTCGGCATCGGTCGGGTTGCGGCGGAGCAGCCGGGCGAGGCCGCGCACCGTGCTGGAGTTGTCGGCGACGGCGCCGCCCCCACCCTGCTCGGCGAGCAGCGCCCGCAGCCGAGTGGCCTGGGCGCCGTCGAGCACCCCGCCCTTGGCCGGGCCCTTGCGTCCCTCGGCGATCGCCATCACCACCCCGTGCAGCGTGTGCATGTCCTGCTTGGTCGGGTCCATCCGGGTGAAGATGTTGCGCAGGTTCACCAGCATGGTGTCGCGCTTCTCCGCCGGGCGCAGGAACTCGACCTTGTCGAGCTCGGCGACGAGGTTGTCGAAGAACGCCTGCATCTGGTGCTGGGAGGCCGGCTCGGACCGCTCAGGCATCGCGAACGGCAGCGCGCCCGCGGTCGACAGCTTGAACCACTCATAGCCCATCAACAGCACCGCCTGCGCCAGATTGAGCGAGGCGAAGCCCGGGTTGACCGGGAAGGTGATGATGCGGTTGGCGAGCGCGACCTCCTCGTTGGTCAGGCCGGAGCGCTCCCGCCCGAACAGGATGCCGGCGCCGCCGCCGGAGGCGACATGGCCGACGATCTCGCCGGCCGCGCCTTCCGGCCCGACCACCGGCTTGGCCTGGTCGTGGGCACGGGCGGTGGTCGCAAACACCAGCGTCAGGTCGGCGATCGCCTGCTCGACGGTGTCGAACAGCTCGACCGAACCGATGATGTGGTCGGCGCCGGCGGCGGCGCGTTGCGCGGCGACATTCGGCCAGCCGTCACGCGGATTGACGATGCGCATCCGGGTCAACGCAAAGTTGCCCATCGCGCGCGCGGCCATGCCGATGTTCTCGCCAAGCTGCGGCTCGACCAGGATGACGACGGGACCGGCAAGGTCGTGCCCTGCCTTGGTCTTGTCGGTGCCGGACATCTCACTTCACTTTCTGATTCAACGTCTGAAGGTTTTGAATCAGCTTCCGAAGAGCCAGATTCAAAGTCTCATGCAGGCGGCCCAAGAGCAGCATCGACCAGCTGTGCACCGGTTTTGCGCGGGACCATTTTCTCCAAGGAGATAACAGGGTTAGCGGCGATTGCGAATCCTCAATCGGAGTCCAGGTCGCGCGCAACGAAGGCTCCCGCTTGCGCGCGCTTCGCCTTCGGATAGGCTATCAACCACAACCAAAGCGAAGCTGTAAAGGCACGCTTGAGACGCCGGTTGAACGGCGGGGCACCTTGGGGGCACGACGATGCGGGGCAGATGGACGCTGGCGATTGTGGGCCTTCGACAAGGAGAACATCGGCCTCGAGGGCCATTCGATGGGCGGCTGGACCGTGCTGGCCGCCGCCGCGGCGATGCCCAACGACTACAAGTCGATGGTGCTGGAGGGCTCGTCCACCGGCAAGCCGTTCGCCGCCGAGGGCGCCGCGAGCTGGCCGCGCAACACCGCTTTGGTGTTCGCCCAGTACGAGGAATTCTCCACCCTGATGTGGGGCGTCGACCTTGCCCGCGACGTCGCCACGAGCCCAAAGCTCTGGGCGCTGTTCGGCACTCAGGGCGCGGTCGAGCCCGGCAAGGTCTATGGCGATCCGGCCAATGGCACCGCCCGCATGCTCTACACGCCGGCGATGACCCATCCGGCCGAGCACATCTCGCATGAGGCGATCGGCTACAGCCTCGACTGGTTCGCCAAAACGCTGAGGGGCGGCACGGCGCGGCCAGCAGACGACCAGATCTGGTTCCGCAAGGAGATCGGCACCCTGATCGCGCTGATCGGCTTCGTCGCGCTGGTGATCGGGACGTTCGACGGGCTGCTGGAGGCACCGATGTTCTCCCGCCTGCGGCTGCCGGCGGTCGCCGACGGCACCATGCCGCCGCATGAGGCCGCGAGCGGACGGCGCTGGACCACAGCGTTCATCCTCTCGGCCTTCATTCCGGCGCTGACCTATTATCCGGCCTTTGCGCTGGGCGGCACCTTCGTGACCCCGAGCACGTTCCTGCCGCAGGGCATCACCAACCAGATCCTGGTCTGGGTCATCATCAACGGCCTCATCACGCTCGCCCTGATGCGGTTCGCGCCGAAGCGCGCCAGCCGGGCCGGCCTCGTCGGTCAATCCGTCGTGATCGCGGTGATTTCGGTTGCGGTCGGCTATGCCGCGCTCTGGCTCGCCGACCTCGCGTTCAAGATCGACTTCAGGTTCTGGATCGTCGCACTTAAGTTGATGAGCGCGAAGCAATTCCTCATCTTCCTGATCTATCTGATTCCGTTCACGACGTTTTTCGTCGTGGCGCTGCACGTGCTGCACCGGAATTTCTCGACCATGGATGCCCCGCGCGGGGCGCTCTATCTGACCAACATCCTGGCGCTGACGTTCGGTTTCATCGTGTTGCTGGTCCTGCAATACGGCACGCTGTGGCTGACCGGAAAACTGTTCAATCCGATCCCGGACCCCAGTTTCGTTCCGCTCTCGACCATCGTCGCGATCCAGTTCGTGCCGCTCCTGGCGATCGTCGCCGTGATCGCGACCTTCACCTGGCGGCGGACCGGATCGAGCCTGCCGGGGGCCCTGATCGCAGGCCTGTTCGTGACCTGGTACATCGTGGCCGGGACCGCCACGCAGGTCCCATTTTAGCTGAAAAGATGGGCTTAAAGTGCATAACCGGTCCGCTTCCGCCCGCCCCCGGGCGGTGCTATAGCGCAGGCGTATTCCAACCCGCGGTCAAAAGCGCGCTGTTCCCAAGAGGGCCCCTCCGTCATGGCAAAAATCAAGGTATCCAATCCCGTCGTCGAGCTCGATGGCGACGAGATGACCCGGATCATCTGGCAGTACATCAAGGACAAGCTGATCAACCCGTTCCTGGATGTCGAACTGCTCTATTTCGATCTCGGCATGGAATACCGCGATGAGACCAACGACCAGGTGACCATTGATGCCGCCGAAGCCATCAAGAAGGTCGGCGTCGGCGTCAAATGCGCCACCATCACCCCCGACGAGGCCCGGGTGAAGGAGTTCGGCCTGAAGCAGATGTGGAAGTCGCCGAACGGCACCATCCGCAACATCCTCGGCGGCGTGATCTTCCGCGAACCGATCATCTGCAAGAACGTGCCGCGCCTGGTTCCGGGCTGGACCAAGCCGATCATCATCGGCCGCCACGCCTATGGCGACCAGTACCGCGCCACCGACATCAAGTTCCCCGGCAAGGGCACGCTGTCGATGAAATTCGTCGGCGAGGACGGCACCGTGATCGAGCGCGAAGTGTTCAAGGCGCCCGGCGCCGGCGTCGCGATGGAGATGTACAATCTCGACGATTCCATCATCGATTTCGCCCGCGCCTCCCTCAACTACGGCCTGCTGCGCAACTACCCGGTCTATCTCTCGACCAAGAACACCATCCTCAAGGTCTATGACGGCCGCTTCAAGGACATCTTCCAGGACATCTACGACCGCGAGTTCAAGAAGGAATTCGAGGCGAAGGGCCTGACCTACGAGCACCGCCTGATCGACGACATGGTGGCCTCGGCGCTGAAATGGTCCGGCGGCTATGTCTGGGCCTGCAAGAACTATGACGGCGACGTGCAGTCCGACACCGTGGCCCAGGGCTACGGCTCGCTCGGCCTGATGACCTCGGTGCTGCTCACTCCGGACGGCAAGACCGTCGAGGCTGAAGCCGCCCACGGCACCGTGACCCGCCACTACCGCGAGCACCAGAAGGGCAAGGAGACCTCGACCAACTCGATCGCGTCGATCTTCGCCTGGACCCGTGGCCTCGCCCACCGCGCCAAGCTCGACAACAATCCGGAACTGGCGAAGTTCGCCACGACCCTGGAGAAGGTCTGCGTCGCGACCGTCGAAGAGGGCTACATGACCAAGGACCTCGCGCTCCTGGTCGGCGCCGACCAGCGCTGGCTCTCGACCACCGGCTTCCTCGACAAGGTTGCCGACAACCTCGGCAAGGCGATGGCGGCCTAAGGCCGCCTGTTGCCGAACGTTGCAGTGAGCGTGACCATGACCCTACTCGGCCGGGTGACGCTCGCATCCTTGTTGCTGACCGGATCGGCGGCGCTCGCTGCCGATCCCCTGCCCGCCCCCGTTGCGGCGCCGGACGAGACCGCGGTCCTCGCCGTCCATGCCGAGGGCGCCCAGGTTTATGAGTGCAAGCCGGTCACCGACGGCAAGCTCGCCTGGTCGTTCCGCGAACCCATCGCCACCCTGATCGCCGGCGGCCGAACGGTCGGCCGGCACTATGCCGGCCCGAACTGGGAGCATGTCGACGGCAGCGCCGTGACCGCCCGCACCGCCGGCAGCGCACCGGGCGCAACTGCCGCCGACATTCCCTGGCTGAAACTCGAGGTGATCGCCCACCGCGGCAACGGCGTGCTGACCAGCGTCGCCACTGTGCAGCGGATCAACACATCTGGCGGGCAGCTCGACGGCGCCTGCGACAAGGTCGGCGCGTTGCAGAGCGTCCCCTATTCGGCAGATTACGTGTTCCTGCGCCGCGACTAGAGCGTTTTCGAGCGAAGTGGACACCGGTTCGCGTGAAGAAAACGCGTCAAAAGAAGAATCTAGAGCCTCGTTCCGATTCAATCGGAATGAGGCTCTAGTCGCGGATACCGCCGTCGGTCTCGCCCGGCGCCTGCGCGATTTCGCTGACGGCCAGGTCGCCACCGGCCGTAAGCGGATCGGCGAGCCGCGCCTCCGCCGTTTCCCGGACATGGGCGGCGAGCGCCGGCATGCGCTCGATCAGGGCATGGAAGTCCTGCGCGTCGAGCACCAACAGCTTGGTCTTGCGCCTCGCCGTCACGGTGCCGGAGCGGTTGGTCCGCCGGAGCAGCGCGATCTCGCCGAAGAACGCGCCGTCGGCAAGCTTCACAAGCTGGCTCGGCAGGTCGATCTCGACCTCGCCCGCGGTGATGAAATACATCGACGACGCCGCATCGCCGCGCCGCACCAGCACCTCGCCGGCCTCGATGGTCTGCGAGCGCAGCAGGCGCATGATGTCGGCGATATCGGCCGCGTTGAGATGCGAGAACAGCGGCACCCGCGCCAGCATGCCCCAGGTCACGACGAAATCGCGGCGCCGGACCTCGTCGGCGAACGCGGTCGAGACGATCGCGACCGGCAGGGCGATCATCGCGAAGCCGACCACGATCGCAACCACGGTCACGATCCGCCCGAGCGGCGTCACCGGGACGACGTCGCCGTAACCGACCGTGCCGAGCGTCACGATCGCCCACCACATCGCCTGCGGCATGGTGCCGAACTTGTCCGGCTGCACTTTGTGCTCGATGGCATAGAGCAGCGAGGCGAACAGCAGCACCGCGCCGGTCAGGATCACGACGCAGCCGAACAGCGTGCGCCGTTCGGCGTGCAGCGCCGCCAGCAGCGAGCGCATCGCGGTCGAATAGCGCACCAGCTTCAGGAACGGCAGCATGCCGAACAGCACCAACGCGGTCTTGTCGTTGATGACCAGCGCGATGGCCGACGGCAGGAAGGCGAGCAGATCGATCACGCCGAGCGCCGAGAAGGCGTATTCGAGCCGCGCCTGCAACGGCGTCATGTCGCGCAGCGAGCGGCCGACCACGCTCCAGAGCCGCGCGGCATATTCCAGCGCAAACGCAATGACGGCGGCGATCTCGATCGCCGTGAACAGCCACCACAGCTGGGCGTCGAACTCGGGCACCGATGCCAGGATCGCCGCCAGCACATCGACGGTGATGATCGCGATGACGAGCCGGACAAAGCGCGAGCCGACCGAATGCGGCAGGTGGTCCTGCTCGAGCAGCTCGTAGAGACGGTCGCGCAGCCCGGGATCGCTGATCGTGGGCTTGCCCGGAGCCGTCGCCACGATCAGCCTCTCCGTCAGGCGCTCGCCATCGCCTGCTCGATCGCCGACAGCGCGGCGTCCGCCTTGGCGCCGTCGGGACCGCCCGCCTGCGCCATGTCGGGCCGGCCGCCGCCGCCCTTGCCGCCGAGCACCTCGGAGCCCTTGCGCACCAGCTCAACCGCGTTGAAGCGCGAGGTCAGGTCGGCGGTGACGCCGACCACGATGCCGGCCTTGCCGTCCTCGGTGACGCCGACGATGGCGACCACGCCGGAGCCGATCTGCTTCTTGCCGTCGTCGACCAGGCTCTTGAGGTCCTTGGTCTCGACGCCCTCGACCGCGCGGGCGAGCAGCTTGACATTGCCGACCTCGCGCACGCCCGAGGCCGCGCCGTTCGACGACGCGCCGCCGCCGCCCATCGCGAGCTTCTTGCGGGCATCCGACAGGTCGCGCTCGAGCTTCTTGCGCTCCTCCATCAGGGCTGCGATGCGCGCCGGCACATCCTCGATCGTGGTGCGCAGCTCGGCCGCCGCGGTCTTGGCCAGCGCCATGGTGTCGTTGGCGTGCTTGCGCGCGTGGTGTCCAGTCAGCGCCTCGATGCGGCGAACGCCTGAGGCCACCGCGCTCTCGCTGGTCACCGAAATCAGGCCGATGTCGCCGGTGCGGCGGACATGGGTGCCGCCGCAGAGCTCGACCGACCAGCCGAGCGCATTCTGGCCGTGCTCGCGGGCACTCTTGCCCATCGAGACGACACGGACCTCGTCACCGTATTTCTCGCCGAACAGTGCGCGCGCACCCGCCTCGCGGGCGTCGTCGACACCCATGACGCGGGTCGTCACCTCGTCATTTTCCAGCACCACGTCGTTGGCGATGTCCTCGACCCGGGAGAGTTCTTCCGGCGTGATCGGCTTCGGATGCACGAAATCGAAGCGCAGGCGATCGGGCGCGACCAGCGAGCCGCGCTGGGCGATGTGATCGCCGAGCACCTGGCGCAGCGCCTCATGCAACAGATGCGTCGCCGAATGGTTCGCTCGGATCGACGAACGCCTGGCGTGGTCGACCTCGAGCTGCAGCGCGGTGCCGACGTTGAGCGTACCCTGCTCCACCGTGCCGACATGCACGAACAGATCGCCGGCCTTCTTCTGCATGTCGGTGACGCGGAATTTGACGCCTTCGCCGGTGAGGATGCCGACGTCGCCGACCTGACCACCTGACTCGGCATAGAACGGCGTCTGGTTCAGCACGATCGCGGCGCTCTCGCCGGCCTTGAGGCCGTCGACCTCGGCACCGTCCTTGACCAGCGCCGTCACTACGCCTTCCGCGCTCTCGGTCTCATACCCGAGGAATTCGGTCGCACCGAGTTTCTCGCGCAGCGGGAACCAGATGTTTTCGGTCGCCGCCTCGCCCGAACCGACCCAGGACGCACGCGCCTTCTCGCGCTGACGGTTCATCGCGTCGGTGAATGAGGCCTGATCGACGCTGATGCCGCGCGACTTCAGCGCGTCCTGCGTCAGGTCCAGCGGGAAGCCGTAGGTGTCGTACAGCGTGAACGCAGTGTCGCCGTCGAACATGTCGCCCTTCTTGAGGCCGGCGCTCTTCTCGTCGAGGATCGACAGGCCACGCACCAGCGTCTTGCGGAAGCGCGTCTCTTCCAGCCGCAGCGTCTCCTCGATCAGCTTCTCGGCGCGCACCAGGTCCGGATAGGCCTGGCCCATCTCGCGGACCAGCGCCCAGACCAGGCGATGCATCAGCGGCTCGCTGGCACCCAGAAGCTGCGCGTGGCGCATCGCGCGGCGCATGATCCGGCGCAGCACGTAGCCGCGGCCCTCGTTCGACGGCAGCACGCCATCGGCAATCAGGAACGCCGACGAGCGCAGATGGTCCGCGATCACCCGGTACGACGCGACGTTCTGCGCGTTCGGCCCATGGCCGAGCGCCGACGCGGCCGCATCGATCAAATGGCGGAACAGATCGGTCTCGAACACGCTCTCGACGCCCTGCAGGATGGCCGCCATGCGTTCCAGCCCCATGCCGGTGTCGATCGAGGGACGCGGCAGCGCCACGCGCTCCTCCTTCGTCACCTGCTCGTACTGCATGAACACCAGGTTCCAGAATTCGAGGAAGCGATCGCCATCCTCCTCCGGGCTGCCCGGAGGTCCGCCCCAGATGTGCTCGCCGCGGTCGATGAAGATCTCGGAGCACGGCCCGCACGGGCCGGTATCGCCCATCGCCCAGAAATTGTCCGAGGTCGGGATGCGGATGATGCGGTCCTCCGAGAAGCCCGCGATCTTCTTCCAATAGCCGGCCGCCTCGTCGTCGGTGTGGTAGACGGTGACGAGCAGCTTGTCCTTCTTCAGCCCGAAATCCTTGGTGATCAGATTCCAGGCGAGCTCGATCGCGCGCTCTTTGAAGTAGTCGCCGAACGAGAAATTGCCCAGCATCTCGAAGAAGGTGAGATGGCGCGCGGTGTAGCCGACATTGTCGAGGTCGTTATGCTTGCCGCCGGCGCGCACGCACTTCTGCGACGTCGTGGCGCGCTGATAGGCGCGCTTTTCGACACCGGTGAAGACGTTCTTGAACTGCACCATGCCGGCATTGGTGAACATCAAGGTCGGGTCGTTGCGCGGAACCAGCGGCGACGACGCCACGATCTCGTGGCCGTTCTCCTTGAAGAAGTTCAGAAATGTCGACCTGATGTCGTTGACGCTGCTCATGTTCATCCAATCGGAAAAAGGGGCCGGCCAGCCGCAAAAAGGCGTCATTTTCCGGCCGAACGCTTTTAGACATTGCCAGCTGCGGTGTCCAGAAACTGTGCAGGCGGATCATGGGCTTGCCGCGGCAGCACAAAGCCCATTGGATAGTTGCTGCAGCTGCGTTGACAGTCTTGGTGGCGCCGTGTTTTCTACCTACCTGTACTTAAGTCACGTCGGGAGAGACCGGCCTTGCGCCGGCGCCGAAGGAGCAACCGCCCCGGAAACTCTCAGGCAAAAGGACCGCGTGACGTCTGACATCTGGAAAGAGGCGCTGGGGTTATCCCCGATGCGTCCGCCGACGGGATAATACTCTCAGGCACAGCGACAGATGGGGCTTTCTGCAGGTTTCTCAAGGGGAAATAGGTCCCCTGCGGGAACCGCGAGGGCCCTGTGATGCTTGCGCGCGAAACTTCCCCGCTGAAACAGACCCCGCTGCACGCGTTGCACCTGGCGCGCGGCGCCAAGATGGTGCCGTTCGCCGGCTATGACATGCCGGTGCAATACACCGCCGGCGTGCTCAAGGAGCACCTGCACACCCGCAAGGAAGCCGGCCTGTTCGACGTGTCGCACATGGGCCAGCTTGTCCTGAAGGCCAAATCCGGCAAGGTCACCGATGCGGCGCTCGCGCTGGAGAAGCTGGTGCCGCAGGACATTGTTGGCATCGCGCCGGGACGGCAGCGCTACGCGCAATTCACCAACGACGACGGCGGGCTGCTCGACGATTTGATGGTCGCGAATTTCGGCGATCATTTGTTCCTGGTGGTCAACGCCGCCTGCAAGGCCGAGGACGAGGCGCATCTGCGCGCGCATCTCTCCGACGCCTGCGAAATCGTGTCGCTGGCCGACCGCGCGCTGATTGCGCTGCAGGGACCGAAAGCCGAATCGGCGCTGGCGAAACTTTGTGCAGATGTCAGTTCGATGAAATTCATGGACGCCGGCCCGCGCCGCGTCGCCGACATCGACTGCTTCGTCTCGCGCTCCGGCTATACCGGCGAGGACGGTTTTGAGATTTCGGTGCCGGCGGACAAGGCCGAAGCCCTGGTCACGGCGTTGCTGGACAATCCCGACGTGCTGCCGATCGGGCTCGGCGCGCGCGACAGCCTGCGGCTCGAAGCCGGGCTCTGCCTCTATGGCCACGATATCGACACCACGACGACGCCAGTCGAAGGCGCGCTGGAATGGTCGGTGCAGAAGGTGCGCCGCAGCGGCGGCGCCCGTGCCGGCGGTTTTCCGGGCGCCGACAAGATCCTCGCCCAATTCGCGCAAGGTGCCTCCCGCCGCCGTGTCGGCTTGAAGCCTGACGGCCGCGCACCGGTGCGCGAAGGTGCAGCCCTGTTTGCCGATCCGACCTCGACCGAGCCAATCGGCAAGGTGACGTCGGGCGGCTTCGGCCCGAGCCTCAATGCGCCGGTTGCGATGGGCTATCTGCCGACCTCGCTTTCCGCGCTCGACACCACCGTTTTCGCCGAAGTGCGCGGCCAGCGGCTGCCGCTGAAAGTCGCCGCCACGCCGTTCGTTCCCAATACCTACAAACGCTAGACGCCAAAGGATCGATCCCCATGACGACGCTGTACACGTCCGACCACGAATGGCTCCGCATCGAGGGCGACGTCGCCACGATCGGGATCACCGACTACGCGCAATCGCAGCTCGGCGACGTCGTGTTCGTCGAATTGCCCAAGGTCGGCCGCAGCCTGAAGAAGGCCGAGGCCGCCGCCGTCGTCGAATCCGTCAAGGCCGCCTCCGATGTCTACGCGCCGATCACCGGCGAGGTGATCGAGGTCAACGAAGAACTCGCGGCCGAGCCCGCGCTGGTCAATTCGGATGCCGGCGGCAAAGCCTGGTTCTTCAAGCTGAAGATATCAGACAAGAGCGAGCTCGGCGGCCTGATGGATGAGGCCGCCTACGCCGCGCACACCGCCTAAGGATCAGCCCAAGGATCAAGCCATGAACGCGCCCTTCAAGCCGATCAACGAAGCCGCCACTGATTTCGTCCGCCGCCACATCGGACCGTCGCCGCGCGACATCAACGCGATGCTGGAGACCGTCGGCGCTGCGAGCCTGCAAGCACTGATGAACGAGACGCTGCCGGCGTCGATCCGCCAGAAGGCGCCGCTCGATCTCGGCCGCGCGCTGAGCGAGACCGAGGCGCTTTCGCATATGAGCGAGCTCGCCGCACAGAACCAGGTGTTCACCTCGCTGATCGGCCAGGGCTACTCCGGCACCATCCTGCCCGCGGTGATCCAGCGCAACATCCTGGAGAACCCGGCCTGGTACACCGCCTATACGCCGTACCAGCCGGAGATCAGCCAGGGCCGGCTCGAAGCCCTGTTCAACTTCCAGAGCATGGTCTGCGACCTCACCGGGCTCGACGTCGCCAACGCCTCGCTACTCGACGAGGCGACCGCGGCGGCGGAAGCGATGGCACTCGCCGAGCGCCACTCGCAGGTCAAGGCGAAGGTCTTCTTCGTCGACAAGGAGGTGCATCCGCAGACGCTGGCGGTGATGCGCACGCGTGCCGCTCCGCTCGGCTGGGCGCTGGTCGTCGGCGATCCCCTGACCGAGCTCGACAAGGCCGACGTGCTCGGCGCGCTGCTGCAATATCCAGGCACCTCGGGCGCGGTGCGCGACCTTAAGCCCGCGATCGCATCGCTGCGCGCCAAGGGCGCGCTTGCGATCGTGGCGGCGGACCTGCTGTCGCTGACGCTGCTCACCTCGCCCGGCGAGCTCGGTGCCGACATCGCAATCGGCTCGGCGCAGCGGTTCGGCGTGCCGATGGGTTATGGCGGACCGCACGCCGCCTACATGGCGGTGCGCGACACGCTGAAGCGCTCGCTGCCCGGCCGCATCGTCGGCCTCTCCGTGGATTCGCGCGGCGCGCCGGCCTATCGCCTGGCGCTGCAGACCCGCGAACAGCACATCCGCCGCGAGAAGGCGACCTCGAACATCTGCACCGCGCAGGTGCTGCTCGCCGTGATCGCCTCGATGTATGCGGTCTATCACGGCCCCGAGGGCCTGACCCATATCGCACGCAGCGTGCATCGCCGCGCCACCGTGCTTGCCGCAGGCCTGCGCAAGCTCGGCTTTGCGCCTGTGAGCGAAGCGTTCTTCGACACCGTGACCGTCGAGGCTGGCGCAAAGCAGATCGAGATTGTCTCCCGCGCGCTGGCGGAGCGCATCAATCTGCGCATCGGCGCAACCACGCTCGGCATCGCGCTCGACGAGACCACGACGCCGGAGACCGTCGAGGCGGTGTGGCGCGTGTTCGGCGGCAAGCTCAGCTATGCCGAGATTGAGGCGGCCGCACGCGAGGCGCTGCCGAAGGAGCTGCGGCGCACCAGCGCCTTCCTCACCCATCCGGTGTTCAACACGCACCGCTCGGAGACCGAACTGCTGCGCTACATGCGCAAGCTCAGCGATCGTGACCTGGCGCTCGACCGCGCGATGATCCCGCTCGGCTCCTGCACCATGAAGCTGAACGCCACCACCGAGATGATCCCGCTGACCTGGCCGGCGTTCGGCAATCTGCATCCGTTCGCGCCGGCGGATCAGGCCAAGGGCTATCACGCGCTGTTCCAGCGGCTGGAGGCGTGGCTGTGCGACATCACCGGCTATGACGCGGTCTCGCTGCAGCCGAACTCCGGCGCGCAGGGCGAATATGCCGGGCTTCTCGCGATCCGCGGCTATCATCTCGCGCGCGGCGAGCCGCATCGCAAGGTGTGCCTGATCCCCTCCTCCGCGCATGGCACCAATCCGGCCTCGGCCGCGATGGTCGGCATGGACGTCGTGGTGGTGGCCTGTGACGCGCGCGGCGACGTCGATGTCGAGGACCTGCGCGCCAAGGCGCAGAAGCATTCGGCCAATCTCGCCGCTGTGATGATCACCTATCCGTCGACCCACGGCGTGTTCGAGGAGCATATCAGCGAGATCTGCGACGTCGTGCATGCGCATGGCGGACAGGTCTATCTCGACGGCGCCAACATGAATGCGCAGGTCGGGCTGTCCCGGCCCGGCGATTACGGCGCCGATGTCAGCCATCTCAACCTGCACAAGACCTTCTGCATCCCGCATGGCGGCGGCGGCCCCGGCATGGGCCCGATCGGCGTCAAGGCGCATCTTGCGCCCTATCTTCCCGGCCATCCCGCAACCGACGGCACGGTTGCGCACGCCATCGGCCCGGTGTCGGCCGCGCCGTTCGGTTCGGCGTCGATCCTGACCATCTCCTACATCTACATCCTGATGATGGGCGGCGAAGGGCTGACGCGCGCGACCGAGATCGCGATCCTCAATGCGAATTACATCGCGGCACGGCTGCAGCCGCATTTCCCGGTGCTGTATCGCAACGTCCGCGGCCGCGTCGCGCATGAGTGCATCGTCGATCCGCGGGCGCTGAAGACGACCAGCGGCGTTACCGTGGACGACATCGCCAAGCGGCTGATCGACTACGGCTTCCACGCGCCGACCATGAGCTTCCCGGTGGCGGGCACGCTGATGATCGAGCCGACGGAATCGGAATCGAAGTTCGAGATCGACCGCTTCTGCGACGCCATGATCGCGATCCGCAACGAGATCGCGGAGATCGAGAAGGGCCGCTGGAAGGTCGAGGCCTCGCCGCTGCGCCACGCGCCGCACACCGTCCACGACATCGCCGACGATGCCTGGAACCGGGCCTACAGCCGCGCCGAGGGCTGCTTCCCCGCGGGCGTGTCACGGTCCGACAAATACTGGAGCCCGGTCGGGCGCGTCGACAACGTCTATGGCGATCGCAATCTGGTGTGCTCGTGCCCGCCGGTGGAGGATTACGCGCAGGCGGCGGAGTAGCGCTATTTTAGGATGGGTAGAGCGAAGCGAAACCCATCATTCGTCGAGCGTGATGAGCCGTGATGGGTTTCGCTTCGCTCTACCCATCCTGCGGTCCGGTGATCATAAGGTCCGAAGAACGACGGCGAGCAATGCCGCGGCAGGAGGATTCATGCGCCAGGAATTCTGGTTTCATTTCCCGTTTCGCGTCCGCTATTCCGAGGTCGACGCGCAGGCCGTGGTGTTCAACGCCCACTATCTGACCTATTTCGACACGGCGATCACCGAATATTTTCGCGCGATGGGCTACGACTATCTCGGCGAGGTGGCGCGGACCGGCGTCGACTTTCATACCGTGAAGTCGGTCGTCGAATACAAGGCGCCGATCCGGTTCGACGAGGACATCGAGGTCTGCGTGCGGGTCGCGCGGATCGGCCGCTCCTCGATCGTGCTTGCGCTTGCGATCTTCGCCAAGGGCTCCGACGACCTTCGCGCCACCGGCGAGATCATCTGGGTCGCCACCGATCAGAAGACGCACCAATCGGTCGCCGTGACCGAAGACTTGCGGGGGCTGATCGCGCGCCGGGAAAAGGCGCTGGCGCAGGGCTAAGCGGATTGCCAATCCGTGTTGCGCGGATTGAGTCACAACGGCCACTGGGCGCTAGTGCTTCACCAGGGTTGGGGCCCAGCGCCAGAGATTGTCGTTGGTGAGATGCGTGCCGCCCCACCAGCGATCGATCGGATTGTGACGACTGAAGTCCTCCTTATGGGCGAGGACAGCTTCGCCAAATTCAGTCAGCGACAGCCGGCTTCGCCGATAGGCCTCCATGCGCGCTCGCAAATTCTCAGGGGCGATGACGCGTAACTCGTCATCGAGTCCGGCGATCGCGGGCTGCGGCCCGTGCGCGAGCCCTTGAAGCAGCGTCCCGATTTCCATGTCGGTGAATACGGCGCGTTGACCGAAGCCGCGAAGGTAGAACAACCCGTTCGTACCCATAAAGCCCGCCGCAATCAGTTCGAGCAGTCGCAGTTCGGTCGCGCCAAGTCCCGATCTGCTCCACGGAAGCTCCTGGAGCAGGTCAAGCAGGGCCGGCCTCAGCAAGGGAAAGCCGCTGAGGTCTCGATGCAGCGCATCGAAACAGGCTTCGGGCGTCGCCGCGCGATAGGCCTGCCAGCAGATGCTTGCGGTCTCGAGGTCGGCAGGCCGTATGTTGATAAGCGGCACTTCTTTCCATCCGCTCCATGTCTCGTGCATCGTCGACAGACCAAAAGCGACCAGGCGTAATTTTAACTTGGCCGCCATCGCCGGATAGGCCCGGAAATGGTCGAGCAACCAAATCAGCTGCAATTGATCATTTGGGTCCGGATCGAACCAAAGCTCGATAATCTCGAAAGGTTCGCAGAATTCGATCAGCGCGAGAGCCCTGCGCGCCTTGGCATCCTGAGGCCACTGGCTCCGCGTGCTCCAGTGCGACCAATGTCCGACCGGATCCTGGTCCGACCGTAATCCGAAGTAAGCCTCAAGCTCTCTTTGCGCCGGCAGCGGTCCGCCAACAAATCGAAAGCCGGATGTAATAGCGATCTCGGCGAGCCCCGAACGTGTAAGGCTGAGGCCGGACGGACTGGTCAGGATCAGGCGCTTCATCGGCACAACTCTGTCGACGCCGGCACAAAACGAAACAGGCGCCGAAGACGTCGGCAACTCAACGTCCTCAGCGCCCGCTTGCAGCGAAGTCTTGAAGTGAGCCGGCTTACTCCTCGGTCGGCTCCTCGCCCTCGGCGTCGCGCTCGGGCGTGCCGGCGAGGATCTGCTCGGAGATCAGGCCGGAGTTCTGCCGGATTGCGGCCTCGATCTTGGCGGTGATGTCGGGGTTCGCCTTCAGGAAGGCCTTGGAATTCTCGCGTCCCTGGCCGAGCCGCTGGCTGTCATAGGAGAACCAGGCGCCCGACTTCTCGACGATGCCGGCCTTGACGCCGAGGTCGAGAATTTCGCCCATCTTGGAGACGCCCTCGCCATACATGATGTCGAACTCGACCTGCTTGAAGGGCGGCGCCAGCTTGTTCTTCACAACCTTGACGCGGGTGGTGTTGCCGACGACCTCGTCGCGCTCCTTGATCGCGCCGATGCGGCGGATGTCGAGGCGGACCGAGGCATAGAACTTCAGCGCGTTGCCGCCGGTGGTGGTCTCCGGTGAGCCGTACATCACGCCGATCTTCATGCGGATCTGGTTGATGAAGATCACCATGGTGTGGGATTTGTTGATCGAGGCGGTGAGCTTGCGCAGCGCCTGGCTCATCAGGCGTGCCTGCAGGCCCGGCAGCGCATCACCCATCTCGCCCTCAAGTTCCGCCTTCGGCACCAGCGCCGCAACCGAATCGATCACCAGCACGTCGACCGCGCCGGAGCGCACCAGCGTGTCGCAGATCTCCAGCGCCTGCTCGCCGGTGTCGGGCTGCGAGATCAGCAGCTCGTCGATGTTGACACCGAGCTTGCGCGCATAGACCGGGTCGAGCGCGTGTTCGGCGTCGATGAAGGCGCAGATGCCGCCCTTCTTCTGGCCTTCCGCCACCGTGTGCAGCGCCAGCGTGGTCTTGCCCGAGGATTCCGGCCCGTAGATCTCGACCACGCGCCCTTTCGGCAGACCGCCGACGCCGAGCGCGATATCGAGCCCGAGCGATCCCGAGGACACCGTCTCAACATCCATAGAGCGGTCGTTCTTGCCGAGCTTCATCACCGAGCCCTTGCCGAACTGACGCTCGATCTGGGAGAGCGCGGCTGAGAGGGCCTTGGACTTGTCCATGGAGGATCCTTCGACGATACGCAGTGCAGTAGCGGACATTTGGGATGTGCTCCTTATGGCGGGGATTCGCTAGCGGGAAAAACGGGCGGCGGAGAGCGGGTGGAATGCGTTGTTGTTGGAACCTCGTACCACGTTTGTTCTATGTTCGCAATATGTTCTTTTCGAGAGTCGGGTGCTGGCCTGTTTTATCCCCTAGTGGCCTAGTTTGATTTTCGGAGTGGCCTGTTTTGAATTAACCGAGCGGCAACCAATGCTTAGCCGTTGTTCTCGGTAGGACTACTGAGTCGCGCACCGGATGTTCTGGCCTTAGCAATCCTTATGGTCCGCTAACTGTTCTCTCTCCACAGCACAGCGGAGTTACCGGGGGTTCTCCGTGGGTGAACGGAGTTCCGTTTGCGCGAAATCGCTGCGCTGCGGAAATTCTGTAATGTTCCGGAGATCGGGAAAAACTAGCAACTTTTCCTTGATGCTGCTTTAAATGGCTCCAAGCGGGCATATAGCCTCGATGGTGGAGGACCGATGGGAGTGGCATCACTCTACTGCGTCTACTCGATAGGCGCTGATGATCGCATTCTGAGCCGGATCGATTTGCGCTGTGAGAGCGACGCAGACGCAATCCGGAAGGCCGAGATCTTAGTCGACTGGCATACCGTGGAGATCTGGAAAGATAACAAACTGCTACGCGCATTTGATGCGAGGGAGTAAGGCCGCCTCAGTTGGCGGCCTCTTTCATTGCAACATCTTCAAAATTTCCCCGCATATCAACCGCAGTGCGCAGTGGCCTGTTTCGCATCTGCTAGTGGCGGCTGGTTCCGGGGCGAAACACCGTAGTTTCCCGGAATCCCATAATGTGTTGAAAACTCTAATCTTCCTCTTGCCGGGGCTAGATTTCATCCCGATCAAATTTTCAGACTAAACCGGTAGGGGGCCGTGCTTGAGCGGCCCCTTTCGATTCCTGGCGATATTTTCCGCCTCTGATTGCTAATGAGTTGGTTGATACACCGCGATCCTTCTCGCGCCTTTCCAAAGCTCGACCACGCAATCCTTCGCCAGATTCTTTGCGTGCAGTTTGGCCGCCTCGTCGTCCTCGCAGAATAGATCGACACGCTTCGCAATCTTCCCGTCCGCCCTAAGCAGATAGGCCTTGTACTCTTTCATAGCCACGCTTCCCCACGCGCGACATACGGCCAGCGCAGGACGTATTTAGAACGCATCTAAACGGGAGTCATCGGGACAAAGTGGCAATGGACCTATGTGGATTCGCAGTGGCCCTGCGAGGCGGACCAAAGAAAACGGCCCCAGCGCGGGGGCGAGCTGGGGCCACAGTCTGGGGAGGAGTGTCGGAAGGAGTCGACACAATTTCGATGTAGGGCCTGCGGTCAGCCAATCCCATTAAATTCGGGTTTAGACACTGGCCTGTTTTGATTTGGCGAGTGGCCTATTTCGGCCAGCACCGGTAGTCGGGTGCTGGCCCCTTTCCATCCCCACCAAACTTCAGTGGTCCTTTTTGATTTTTGGAGTGGTCCGTTTTGCTTTAAGCCAGCCGAAACCAAGGCTTATCCGGTGTTCTCGGTAGGACTACCGAGAAGCCTATCGGATGTTCTGTCCCATCCAATCTTTTATCCGTATCAAGGAATTTTATCCCGCAGAACGAACGGCGAAGCCTAGTCTCGTAGTTCTACGGGCGTGAACGGAGTTCCCGTGCTACAAGTGGAACTTGGTTTAGTTGCGCCAGTGACCTGCTGAGGACTGGAACAATGCCAATCAATCAGTTGCTGAAAGACTGCGAACGCACGCCTGAGGAAATCGAACGTCTGAACAAGGCATTCGACCACGCCCTACATTTGTTAGGCGTGCTTGACCGTGACGACCCACTTTGCAGGATGGTGGCTCGCGACGTTATCGACATCTGCGCAGCCGGCACCAACGATCCGCGCAAGATCGCGAAAATCGCCGTAGAGCGGATGGGTCTCCGGTGAAAGGACTGCTGATAGTCATAGGCGTTATTGTGGCCCTCTATGTAGCCGATCAGCAATTCGCCCACGGTCGATACACTGATGCCGTCCAGCGCATGGCGAGTCAGATGAGACATTCCTTCGGAATGTGAGGCCGCCTCAGTTGGCGGCCTCTTTCGTTACGTCGCGTCGCTCTTTTGCCACGGTAGTCCTTCGGTGCCGACGGGCGCATCCCTGTAGATCATCTTAAAGATGCTGGAAGCGGTATCAACTCAACATTCAGAAATGCGGAAGCACGGGCGGCCGAGGCCACACCTGAATTGTCGAGTGCATCGTGACCGAGCGGAGTCAGTGTGACTCGCCCCTGTGCTCCCTCGATCAAACCGAACATCTTCGCGGCACCGAGCCGAGTACGGAACGTACCGCTAGCGCCCACATCAGTTACCAATCCGCCTAAAGGCGCGCGAGCGAGGTCATGAGCACTCGGCAGGCTTCATAGATGTCGCGCGCCTGAGAAGGCGTATACGACGACGCTGGGTGCATAGTGTTGTTGCGCCATACTGAACCAACGTGGTGCAAATTCGCTCTCGCTTCCTCCCATCTGTTTTTCTTTCGTTTTAGCGAAACCGTATTCTCAGGCATCTTTGCAATCTTGCCGTCCATCTGCCCGGTTAGGCCGCGCCAAGTCGTTTTCGGGGTAATGGGAAGTTGTATATGTCGGCGTTGGCTCAGGTCACGGACGGCGGCCTCCATCGCCCGCATTAAATGGAATACACACGCCGTGCTTTCCTCAACGGCTAAACATCTTCCGGCACTAGCAATGTCCGCATGGGCTTTCTTGAATTTTTTACCCAGTTCGAACGGATCAGATCCTTTGACCGCGCCTCTGCGCGGGTCGGATTCGTTATAGAGTTTGGTCATCTCTTCTGAGACGAAGAGGAAATCCTTCCGCCGCAACTCTTGTTCTATGCGAATACGCAATTGCATGAGTTCTGGGACAAGTTGAACCAGTGGCAGATCGAGCATTCTGATAAATGGCCCAATTCGCCCAACCTGGTCTGCCACCGATCTCATATCGGTTACTTTGGCGAGATAGCTGACCGTATCCAAAGCGTGGCGAAAGGCCCGTTAGCCATGGTCCCGGTGGTGTCATTTGATTTCCATGTCGCGGTGGGAGGGTTCCTTTGCGCGACGATACAAATCTCATCGCACCGGGAACTGTTGAGTGGCCTCTTTCGGGGTTGGGCGGGGCATAAGGGGCCAGCACCGGTAGTCGGGTGCTGGCCTGTTTTATCCCCTAGTGGCCTAGTTTGATTTTCGGAGTGGCCTGTTTTGAATTAACCGAGCGGCAACCAATGCTTAGCCGTTGTTCTCGGTAGGACTACTGAGTCGCGCACCGGATGTTCTGGCCTTAGCAATCCTTATGGTCCGCCAAGTGTTCTTCATCCACCGAGGAGAAGTGTTACCGGGGTTCTCCGTGGGTGAACGGAGTTCCTGACAACGAGCCAATCACCGTAGTTCTACGGCTTGGCACGAACTGCACTGGAGCTACCAAGTTTTCCCGGCGTAGACTGCCCCTCTACGTGGGGTTGTGTCATGTCAAATGACCTGTTTTTCCGATTCTGGGCTGTAATCCTAGGTCTCAGCCCGATAGCAATCATGGCGTTTGCTTTCCTTGCAAACTGATAGCTATGTCGGCCCGTATGCACCAACCGGGTCGCTAGATGGCCCCAGCAGCCAGCCTCCCATAGGGCCCCCAAAGGTTGCTGGGGTCGCTAATCAGAGGCCGCCTCAGTTGGCGGCCTCTTTCATTACGAGCCCTTCCCTGAGTCTTCCTCGGGCGCATACTCCAACGACAGTTGGGTGGGGACGACGGGATCGCGCTAGACGGGAGTGAGTACTACCTGTTTCTGGCGAACGAGGCCGACCCTGAGCAGCCCATCCAAATCCTCGCCAAGTTCGTGTCAGAGAGGGAAGCGGGCCGGTTCGCACGGCTCCCCTCGTCCAGATCGTCGGCCCAAAGAAACGGCCCCAGCGCGTTGGAACGAACGCTGAGGCCGTTTGCCCCGCCGCCGAATAGAAAGGGGCCGCCTCGCATCGTGCGGCCCCCAGCCGAGGGAAATTCTCGAAAAACACGCTACGGGATGAAAACAGGACCTGCCCCGGCAAGAGTCCGTTTACACTTATCCACAGGGCTTGGGGATTCCGGGAGAGCACGGTGTTTCCAAGAAAAGGCCCCAAAAGCTAGCCCCATTCCATCTTGTCGGTGACAGCCCCGTGAATAAAAAGGCGCCCAGTCTCAGATCATGGCGCCGTACCAAATTACGAGTGCGAAGATCACCAGCAACGCGATGGTGATGATCTGTTCACCGACGGGTATCGGTTGTTTGTCCATGACCCCGCGCTGAATCGAAACGGCCCCGGACGGGCTTGGGGAACACACCGGGGCCGCTTCATTGGGCGCCCCTGTCCGGAGGAGCGCGATTCACGGTACCGGGAAAAAGTGGCAATGGAAAACTGTCTTCGCGGACTACCCCACAAGTGTCCTAGCGCCAAAAAATAGGCCCCGGCAGTGAAGCCAAAGGCCAGTATTTCCTATGCTCGAAGCGAGCAGGCTCCAATGGGCTATCGTTTAACACGGCGAGTTCCCAATTGCCACTTTTTCCCGATTCCTCAGTCTGTCCTATTTTGCTAGGAGGAGTGTCCTGGTTAGGACAACACCGGTAATCGGGTGCCGGTCTGTTTTATCCCCTGGCGGCCTGGTTTGAATTTTGGCGTGGTCCGTTTTGGATTAAGCGAACAGAAACCAAGGCTTGGCCGATGTTCTCAGTAGGACTACTGAGCGGCCTTATTCACTGTTCTGGGCATATAAATCTTGATGATGTTTAATTCGTTCTTGCGAGAACAAAAGATAGGGCCGTCCGTGACCGGGATGGACCGAACGGCCCCAGCCAGCCCGTAGTACCAAAATGGAAGAATGGGCCGACACTCCCAGTTACGGGACATCAGGCAACCGGTTGCGCGAGAGGCGTTGCTGAGCCCCTTTGACCGATTGGCTAATGCCCCCGGGATTAAGATCGCTCAGCGAGAAACTAACCCACGATAACTTGGTTATAGAGCATCACCGGCACGATTTTGGGCGTCGGTGGCTGAGAGACCTACCGGGCTCCCGCCTTTCATTGGAATGGGAGCGCACGCCATGTGTGCGAAGTGTGTCGAGTTGGACGAAAGAAGCGTCCATTACGCTGCGCTCGCCCGAACGATCACGGATCGGCAGACCGTCGACGGCATCGCGCAGTTAATTGCAGAGCACGAAGCCCAGAAGCGCAAGCTGCATCCGGAGCCGAAAGAGTAAGACCGCCCTCGGCTGGCGAACGCGCTTCGTTCCTGTTTTCAATTGATAGCCCCGCAAACGTTTCTG
The DNA here is from genome assembly GCF_011058295.2 of Bradyrhizobium sp. 6(2017). NCBI lineage: Bacteria > Pseudomonadati > Pseudomonadota > Alphaproteobacteria > Hyphomicrobiales > Nitrobacteraceae > Bradyrhizobium > Bradyrhizobium sp. 6(2017). The sequence continues at coordinate 6,479,811 of NZ_CP049289.2, forward strand.
ATATCCGCAGATTGTGCCAACGAGAGAAGCGGCGCTCTTTTTGGCGACCGGCTGTGAACCTTTCGTTGCTCCGGCAAGACCGACCATCACCGGGATTTTTGTTCGTACCCTCTCGGGGCTAGAGCCCAGCGCCGCCTGCAAGATTTTCAAGCGGGCGGCGTTGTGCTGTCCGGCGTCGTTCGATCACTCGAAACGGCCCCGGCGCGCGGGCTAGCGGGATACGCGCCGGGGCCGCCCCCTTTGGCGCTCCGTCCGGAGAGCGCAATTCACTGTATCGGGAAAAAGTGGCAACGGAATGCGCCCTCGCGGATTACCTCATTTTGACAAGTGTCCTAACTGCCCGCAGCGCGGAACATCCCGTCTTTCGATCCGTTGATGATTCATCACCGCACCGCCCGTGGGCATCGACCGGTGATGAGATCGCCCGGTTAGTGCTCCCGCCCAACAACCAGCAGGGTGCAGCGCCATGCAGAAGCGGCGTCGCTTCAGGCACTCGCAATCACCGGAAGAACGTCTTGCCGACGAGGCCATGCGCCTGCGCGAGCAAGCCAGCACGCTTCCCCCATGTACCAAGAAAGAGGCCCTGCTGAGGAAGGCGCGGCATGACGAGACCACCGCTCACTTGACGGAGTGGCTGATGTCCCTGGGTTTGCGGATGCCCCTCTAGATCAGGGAGGACGACCATGCAGGCGAACCACCACCATATCGATGGCGTGGAGGTTGCCTTTGTCTGCGCTGCGGCGGTGTCGCTTGTGGCCCTGTTCGTCAGCGTGGCTTGGCTCTTGCTGCGGTGACATCCAGCGGTGACATCCAGCCGGGGAACGCGGACGGCTGCGGGCTGTTCTGCGCTGCCTCATTCATCGCTTCGACGATCCAAACGAAAAGGGCCCCGGCGAGGGGGACCCGCCGAGGCCAGAACAACTTAGTCACTCGATTCTAGGCCTCACACCGACACTTTGCCGGGTGCGTTTGGAGTACCGGAGTCATACGGACCAAAGATGTGAACCTTGCGCCCCGCTCGTCCGTAGCTGTCCAGGTCAGGATTTTGCCAACCCTCCTGGGGCTAGAACCAACGCCGTCCGTCGTATTTCAATGCGGGCGGCGTTGCTCATTTTTGGGCCCTGGAACAGCAATCCGGGGAACGAACCGAAACCTGGAGAGTCGGTTCTCAAGCTCCCGGCCTTAGCCCCCAAGCCCACCGGGAGTAGCGATCCCCGGCGCTGTGAAACCTCCGGCGCCCGGGGATCGTTGGTTGGCGAAAGGCCGATGCAATCTTCAACAGGAATGACCAATGCGATGACCGGTGGGGACCAGGCAATTGGCTGACGAGGGCCGCCCGCTCCACAAGGCTCGCCCCATGACCTGCTGGTCCCGTCACAAAATAAACGACCCCAGCGCGGGGGCCACGCTGAGGCCGACCTTCCCACATCGCGGTGCCGTCGGCGGACAGCAACCGAACCTGTGACAACTGGGCGCTGCCCAAGTCGGTTCCTGTTGAGCGAACGTCGTCCGCATATATTTCAAGCGGGCAGCGTTGTGCCGGAAGACACGCCGAGGCCGGAAAACCGGCATCGTCGCGCGGCATCCGCACGCGGGACGCATTGCCGAGATCAATTAACGTGTTAAGATTTATCGACTCCGACAATCAGCCGACAAGAGCCCGGAGCGACGTCAATGCTGACACCGCGGACCAGAGTTTTCCGAGATGCTCGAACGGCCGTCAGAAGAGGAAGCGCTGAAGCTCGCGATTGCGTTCTTCTGGATCCTGGAGCCCGACAGGCGCGCGGAAGTTTTGGCGCTCGCGGAAAAATACGCCAGAGAAGCTCCTGTCGTCGCGGATCGCGTTCACTTCAGCTTGCTCGACCACGTGAGGCACGAAAGCTATCCCGCTTCCGAGCGTCCTGATCCGAAGAAATCGATGTCCTGACCGGGACGGCACCGGCAGGTAACCAGAACCTTCGCCCGGCCATCCTGACGGCTATCGCCGCCCCTGCTCCGACCCGAGTTCCCGGTTCGAGCGGCTGACGAAGCCGGTGCGGAAAGGCGGCCATCCAGCGATGGGCCGCAATCCGTAGTTCTCCGGGCGAGAACAAAGTTCCTGCGGCGGATGGTCCCACACACGCGGCGTGCCGCTTGGATAATCAACAAGTTACCGGCAGGCCTGATCACGCTGGACAACGGGTTTGGCACAATCTGCATAATACCTTAGTACCTCTCCTGACCCCCGAAAAAACTACGTAGCCTTCACAGGAAGACTCAAGGTTCCGCCAGTGTTCGTAACATTGGCGCGTCCGGCCGGCGCTGCCTGCGCGTCGCGAGGCAGGCGATGCGGCCGACGGACGGATCCTCTTCCAGGGTCCATAACGAAGAGCGAATGGGCGCAATTTTCACATTACCGTTTGACGGGTTTTAGTTATTGATACAACTTTTAGTTTAAGATTCGAAGACCGCCTTTCAATTGCGGAACCGGTCCAGATGATCCACAGGGGCGTCGAATTCAGTGTCACGCAGCTGGTGGCCGGCGTCTGGGGATGGCGCTTCCAGATCGGCGATCGGATCTTCACGGGCAAGACCGAGGCGAAACTCGACCTGCTTGCGATCCGCCGGGTGCAGCTGCGGATCGACCGCGAGTTGAACAAGGTCGGGCGGGGACGGACCCGCGGACGCAGCGATTGCGATTGAGGCGCAGTCTGTCCGGCAAGCGCCGGATGATTGTCTTGACGCGTTTTCTTCACGCGAACCAGCGTCGAAAACGCTCTAATCCGCGCTGGCCAGCCGCCGCATCGTGAACTCGATGTCGCCGCCGGGCAGCTCACGCCAGCTCTCGACGGTGCTCATATAGGCCGCCTTCGGATAGCGCTTGAGAAAGTCACGCGCCCGCAGGCGGGCCTGATCCCGCGGCAAGCTGAAGGTCTCGCGCAGATAGCCGTCATCCGGCTTGCGCCGCTCGGCCATCCGGCTGGCGAGATCGCGCGGACGAAACACCATTGCCGCAACTCCGGACCAACTGACGACGCCCCCAATATAGGCGCCGCGCCAGGAGATTCCGAGTCCGTGGGAGACGACGAAGCCGGCCCGAACGGGGGCGCTACTGGCTGCGCTGCGCCGAGCTTGCGGGCTGCGCGGTGCTTCCGGTCTTGGTCTTCGGCTTGGCGGGGGGATGGGCTGTCGCCTTCGGCGCGTCGCTGCGCACGACACCCCAGGGATCGGACGATCCCTTGGCATCGGGAATCTTGCTGAGCGAGTCCTTGTAGGCCTTGTCGTTGACCGCGTCCCGATCCTTCTCCTCCTGGGTCTTGCTTTTGACCTCGGGCATCAGGTTGACGTTCGGCATTTGCGCATAGGCCGGCGCCGACAGCAGCACCGCAACCGCAACCGCGCACAAAACTCTCATAACAACGCTCCTTGCATTTTCAGCAGTGGTATATCACCGCAAGAAAGCCGCCGCCAAGCGCGCCTGCCCCTGCCCTAGAGATGGTCTGATTTGCAGGATTTCGGCGACTGCACCCAGTCGTCCCAGATCGGACCGCAGCGCGTGCAACCGCTCAGCGCAAGCCCGATCGCAATCACGCCGCCCAGCATCGCCAACCTGCGGAACATGTACGCCCCCACCACTGACGAGGGGCAATTGGGCTATGGAACTGGGGCATTTTCAAGCCGGGCACGGCGCTTGCACGCCGCGCACGCGCGTCGGAGCGCAGCGCACGCGCACATCGGTTTGACCAGGCGGCCGCGCAAATTACACTGCGCAACAAAGCAGAAAAGGAATCGATCAAATGACTTTGGCGATGAGCTGGGACGAATGGACGCGGCACGACGGGACGGCGCTCGCCGAGCGCGTCCGGAACGGCGAGCTGACGCCGCGGGAGCTGGCGTCCCAGGCCGCCGCCGCCATCGCCAAGGTCGATCCCGCGCTGACGGGCGTGGTCGAGCTGTTCGACGACGTGATCGCCGATCCCGCACGCGACGGCGCCGATCTCAACGGACCGTTCGCCGGCCTGCCCTTCCTGATGAAGGATCTCGGCCCGACCTTGAAGGGCCGGCTGCAGGAGATGGGCTCGCTGATGATGCGCGGCAATCGCGCGGCGGCGGATACCTTCCTGACGACGAAGCTGCGCAAGGCCGGCCTCAATTTGATCGGCCGCACCACCACGCCGGAGTTCGGGGTCTGCAGCTCGGCCGAAAACCCCGCCGTCTATGTCACGCGCAATCCCTGGAACACCGACTACACCACCTGCGGCTCGTCGGCCGGCAGCGCGGCGATGGTTGCCGCCGGTGCCGTGCCGATCGCGCATGCGACCGACGGCGGCGGCTCGATCCGGATTCCCGCCGGCGTCAACGGCAATATCGGGCTGAAAGTGTCGCGCGGCGTGTTCTCGCTCGCGCCGCATCTGTCCGATCTCACCGGGCTGGTCTCGATCCAGGGCTGCCAGTCGCGCACGGTGCGCGACACCGCTGTCTTCGTCGATGCATGCCGCGGCCCGGCGCCCGGCGAATTCATGCCGTTCTGGACTTCGGCGGAGCCCTATACGGCGATGATCGCGCGCGATCCCGGGCGGCTCAGAATCGCGCTGTCGCACAGCTGGGGCGACTATCGCGCGACGCCGCATATCGCCGCCGAGCTCGCGCGGGTCGGACGCTTCCTCGAAGGCCTGGGCCATCAGGTCGATTACGCACTGCCGTCGATCGACTACGGGGACGCCTTCGCGGCCCAGACCACCTGCTACATCAGCAATTTCGCCGTCGTGATCAGCAACATGCTCGCCGCACGCGGACTGGAGCGGCCGCCGGCGGATTTGATCGAGCCGATCAATATCCGCATCTGGGAGCATGGCAGGCACTTTAGCTTCGCCGATCGCGCCCGCATGCAGGCAACCTTCAACACGACGGCGCGCGGCTTCGGCGCCTTCTTCGAGGATTGGGACATCATCCTGACGCCGATCACGGCGCTGCCGACGCCGAAGGTCGGCACCACGGAATATCTCACCATCAGCGACAATCCGTCGGTGCTGGACTGGTTCGGCAATCTCTGGCGCAACTTCGCCTTCACGCCGCTTGCCAATCTGTGCGGCATCCCGGCGATCTCGCTGCCGCTTGCAACCAACGAGCACGGCCTGCCGCTCGGCATTCAGGCGATCGGAAAACAGGCCGATGACGGGTCGCTGCTGCAGCTCGCGGCCCAGATCGAACGGGCGATCGACGGCAAGTGGAATGACGGCAAGCGGCCTGGCGTGCATGTCACGCGCGACTAGGCAATAAAGAGCAAGCAAGAAACCAAGCGGAGGAAACGGAACGTCATGCAGCAGGCCGGTGAATTCGGGATCGACGACGCGCGACGCGTGCTCGGCGACGTCTTTGCGCCATGGGTGCAGGACCTCAATCTGTCGATCGAGCTGTTCGACTTTGCGCCGCCCGCCGGTGGCGGTGCCGACTGGCAGCCCGGCGCCATCCTGCGCATGCCGTTTTCCGAGCGGCTGTGCCGCCAGGGCGGCATCGTCTGCGGCCAGGCGCTGATGGCGTTCGCCGACACCGCGATGGTGCTCGCCAATCTCGCGGCCAACAAGGGCTATCGTCCGATGACGACGGTCGACCAGACCACGCATTTCATGCGCGCGGCGACCGCGTCCGATGTGCTGGCCGACGCCCGTGTGGTCCGGCTCGGCCGTACCATGAGCTTCGGCCGCGTCACGCTGCTCTCCGCCACCGACAACAAGCCGGTGGCGATGGTGTCGAGCGCATTCGCGATGCTGCCGGGATAGAGCACAATCCGGAAAAGTGCGAAGCGGTTTTCCCTCGCGACAAACGCTAGGCGTTTGCGCGGGGATTATGCTCAAACAAGAAACGTCATTTGCCGAGAACGGCCTCGGCGGCATTGACGATGCTGATCGTCGGGTTCTTTCCGCAATAGGTGCCGAACTTCTTGGCATTCTCCACGAACACATCGGTGTCGATGATCGCCTCGTCGGAATCGCCCTTGTACCAGCCGTCCATCCAGATCAGCACCATCTTGATGGTATCGTCGCCGCCTTCGACGAACTGCTTGCAGGTCATGGTCGACAGATCGAGGACGGTGGCCTTGGCCGGCGCGGACGACAGGGCAAGCGCGACGGCAAGCATGATCGAGGCAGTGAACTTCATCGCAATCTCCATGGACAATGATCTGAAATGAACAGGTCGCCGGAAGCCCAGCGCGTCCGCTCGCGACCTCGTAAGCGAAGCATTGCAGCGAACGCAAGCATGGCATCGCGCAGATCGTTCTGCACGTCGTTTCGGTGCACGGAGTGAGAATCCGTGTCGCCGATTTGTCATGTGACGCCTCAGCGAACGCGCAGTCGAGCTACACGACCTTGACGCGCCTCCTGCGCCAGCGCCAGAACAACCCGACAAGCACGATCAGCACCGCGCCGGCCGCGACTGCCTTCGCGGCAAATCGTCCGCCGGGACGATCGATCAAGCGCGCGAGAAGCGAAACACCCTCGCCCTGACGCGGCAGGCGAAATGCGACCACGCTGTCGCCGACCGATGTGCCGGCTTCGGAATGGCCGCCGGCGCCGATGACGACATATTGCTCGCCCTTCCAGAGATAGGTCATCGGATTGGCGACGCCCGGCACCGGAAGCCGGCCGAGCCACAATTGCTTGCCCGATCTGGCATCGAACGCGCGCAGATAGGCATCCATCGCGCCGGTGAAGACGAGGCCGCCCGCGGTGATCGCGACGCCATTGACCAGCGGCGTGCCGGTATCGAGCGCGATGCCGAGCGGCGCGAGATCCTCGCTGGTGCCGACCGACGAATGCCAGAGGATCTTGCCGGCCTTGAGATCGACCGCCACCGTCTCGCCCCACGGCGGCTTGTTGCACGGCGATCCAACCGCCGACTTCGCCAGCGCCCGCGACATCGCGAACGGCGCCCCTTCCTGCTGACCGAAATCATGTCCGGGCGGCGGGTCGAAGCCCTTGGCCTGGTCGCGCGGGATCAACGTGATGATGTGCGCCGCGTGGCTGACATTGGCGTAGAGGATCTGGTTGACCGGATCGAACGCTGCGCTGCCCCAGTTCACGCCGCCGCCGGTCATCGGATAGACGATCGTGCCTTGCGTCGACGGCGGCGTGTAAAGCCCCTCGTTGCGGGATTGCGAGAGCAGCTTCTCGCAAGCCGAGCTCCCGACGCCCGGCAGCAATCCGGCGACATCATCGGCCGTCATGCGCTGCGTCAGCAGCGGCGGCACGTGGGTCGGGAACGGCTGCGTCGGCGACAGTTTCTCGCCGTCGGCGCCGTTTTGCGGCACCGCGCGCTCCTCGACCGGCCACACCGGCTTGCCGGTGTCGCGATCGAGCACGAACACAAAGCCCTGCTTGGTCGGCTGGATCACGACGTCGCGCATGCCCGAACCGGTGTCGATCCGCGCCAATGTCGGCTGCGCCGGCAGGTCGTAGTCCCAGACGTCGTGATGCACGGTCTGGAATGCCCACACGAGCTCGCCGGTCTCGATCCGCAGCGCGACGACGGAATTGGCGTGCTCGTCATTGCCGGGACGCTTGCCGCCCCAGAAATCGGGACTGGGCGATGTCGTCGGCAGGAACACCAGGCCCCGCTCCTCGTCCACCGACATCGGCGCCCAGACATTGCTGTGACCGGCCTCGATCCCGTCATGCACCAGCGGATCGAACGTCCAGCGCAGCTGGCCGGTCCGCGCGTCAAAGGCCCGCACCGCGCCGAGCGGCGCATCGACCCGCCGGTTGTCGCCGATCGCGGATCCGACCACCACCACGCCGCGTCCCGTCACCGGCGCCGACGTGATCTGGAACTCGCCCGGCCATGCCAGCTTCATGCCGGCGTCGATCTTGATCTCGCCAGCGTTGCCGAAATCAGCGCAAGGCTTGCCGGTTCTGGCGTCGAGCGCGATCAGGCGCGTGTCATTGGTGCCGGTGAAGATGCGTGACTTGCAGGCCGCGCCGTCAGCCGCACGATCATCCGTCCAGTGCGCGACACCGCGGCAGACGAAGCGGTTGGCAGGCCGCTGCGCCATGCTGATCTTCGGATCGAACCGCCATTTCTGCGCACCGGTGCCGGGATCGAGCGCGATCACCTCGTTGAACGGCGTGCAGAGGATCAGGCTGTCCTCGACCAACAGCGGCGTCACCTCGAACTTGGTCCGCTTCATGACCTCGGGCGGGCGCGCGTCGAGATCGCCGGTGCGGAATTCCCAGCCACGCACCAGCGTGCCGACATTGTCTGATGTGATCTGGGTCAACGGCGAGAAGCGCTGTCCCCCGCGGTCACCGCCCCAATACTCCCAGGCGAGCGCCGGCTGGCTACACAGCACCACCGCGGCAACCAGGCGAAACAACGACCGCATTGCGTCCTCCCGCGAGTTGCGATCATCAAGCGTCGCATCTCACGCGGGGAAAGCGTTTACGCGATTGGCGCGTCAGTATCCACCCCTGTGATATCCGCCGCCATCATTGCCGCGATAGCCACCACGACCGCCGCCGATGCCAATTCCGATTCCTATTCCGACAGGCGGCCCGACAGGCTCGTCGACCACGGCAGGAGGCGGACGGCGCACCACCACGACGTCGTCCTCGACCACGACGCGCGGCGGGCGCTTGCCTGCGCGCCGCGGCGGATCGGGATCGACGCGCTTCTTGGCCGGCGCATCGGCCTTCTGCAACTGCGGCGGCGCGGCGTTGCAGGGACAGGTCGGCGCCGCCAGCGCGACATTGGTCGCGGGCACACTGACCGCAGCGGCCGGCGTCAGATCGGGACGATACGCAGCCGTTCGATCATCTTGCGCGCGGTGGCTGTAAGGTCGGTGTCAGGATATTGCGCGAGGAAGCCACGATAGGCCGCCGCCGTGTTGGCGAGAATGGCATCATTCCACGCCACCATCCGGCGATGCCGGTCGAGCCAGTCGCGCGCCTGCAGGCCGCGCGGCGTGCCGGCGAAGATCGCGGCGAAGGCCTCATAGGATTCGTCGGTGCCGTCGACCACGATCAACTCGCTTGCGGCCTCGATCGGCTTGCCCTGCAATTCGCGTTTCCATTCGTCGACGGTGCGTTTGGCGGCGGCGGGTTGCGGCGTGGCCGCGGGCGACGCCGAAGCCGAACCTGCCATGAAGCGGAAGTCGTCGGTGAGCGACGAGGAGTCCCATGGTGTCTGGCGGCCGTCGGTCACCTTGTACACCGCAAGGCGAACGCGCTTGAACGTGTCCTCGATCGGAATGCCCGGCTCCTTCGCCGAGGCCAGCAACGCGGTCGTATACGGGCTGTTGGCGCCGCTGCCGTCCTCGGCTTCCGCGCCCGGCGACGTCGAGAACGACACGAAGGTGCCGGGCGCGCCGACCCTGGCATCGACGATGGCAAGCCCGTGCCCCGCGGTCTTGCTGAGCTCCGGGAAAGTATTGTTGCGGCAGGCATCGAGCAGCACGATGCGCATCCGGCTCGGCACCGAGGTCAGCGTGTTCAGGATGTCGTTGAGGCGAACCGCCTGGATCGGGATGTCGGCCTCGCGCTTCGGATCGACATCGACCGGCACCAGATAGTTCTCGCCGTCGATCTGCAAGCCATGGCCGGCATAGAACACCAGCGCCACGGTGTCGGCGCCCTTCGCCGCCACTTGTCCGGCGAAGTCGCTGATCCGGGCGCGCATCTCGTCCTGCGACAGATCGGACGCCGCCGTCACCGCAAATCCGGCATCGGTCAGCATCTGCGACATGGCCCTGGCGTCGTTGGCCGGATTGGGCAGCGCCGGCACGGACTTGTAGGCCGATTGCCCGATCACCAGCGCCAGACGGTTTTCCGCCAATGCCGGTACGGTGCCGAGCAGGATCGCAGCCGGAACGATCAGGCCGAGGAACGAACGGCGAAACATGGCGGCCTCCGGCGGTGACGTCGGAAATGGGTCGAAAGCCGTCAGACCAAGGTTCAAGCCACGCGGCAACCGACGCCGGTTCGCTGCAGAACTGTCGCGGGGTCCGACGATCGCTTACTGTTTCGGCTTCTTGGCCGGATCGGCGGCCGGCTTGGTGACGCCCCAGGGATCGTATTTTTCCTTGGGTTCGGGGATGCGGTCGAGCGCGGCCTTGTAGGCCTTCTCGTCGACCTTTGGCTTCTGCTCGGTCTTCGCGTCGCCGCCCCCGCCCCCGCCCCCTCGCCGGCCCTGGGCCAGGGTTGGTGTCGCGACCAGCGCCAGAATGACGGCAGCAACCGTGAAGCTTTTCATGTCAGTCTCTCTCCCCCGCGGCCGCAGAAACATCCGGCAATACCGCCACCCCAAACATAACTTGTCTCTCGACATTTGTTGATCGACAAAGCGCCGCGTGGCGCGAATTCAGCGTCACCAGGGGGGCGCAATCTGGGCCGCGGCACATTAAATTAACTCCATGGGACAGAGACAGGTACATGTGGCGGCGCTGCTGGCCGGCGCCGCCCTGATGTTGAGTGGCTGCGGGCTGGCGGACAGCCACGCGGTGTGGCCTGAGATATTGAAGGTCAAGTCCACCGAGCCGGCGCCGCTCGAGGCGCCTCCGGATGTCAAACGGCTGGTCGCGAGCAAGCTGGATTCGGTGTTCACCGCCGGCTCGCAGCCGACCCATGTGCGGGTTTCCGCCCCGCTGCACGACCCCGGCGGCACCGGCTGGACGGCCTGCGTGCAGGCTGAACTGACATCGGTGATCGGCAAGCCGCTCGGGACGCGGACCTATCGCGTGTTCATCAATGGTGGCGCGATCTTCGATCGCCGGCAGGTGGAAGCCGACGACAACTGCCTGACCGAGAATTACGAACCGGTCGACGGCGCCGTTGCGGTGCAAGCGCAACAAAATACCAAGCCGTGAGCCGCCCGCGGCATGCTGAACGCGCCGTTAACATGACCGCTCAAATTGCCTGATGGCCTCAACGGCATTTTCCATTTCTTTCCGCTAGCGTTGCCCTGACGAACGCGGGCCGATCAGGCTCGCGCACCGGGGAAAACAGGGACGTGGCCGATATTGCTGACCAGGCAATGATCCGCCGTGCATCGCATGACGATGCCACGGAGAGGAATGTGCTGCCGCCACTGTCGGGCGCACCGGTCAGCGCATGGCGCGGCCTCGCCGAACGCGCGATCGAGGCCAATGGCTACTACCAGCCCGACTGGGAATTGGCGGTCGATGCCTCGGCGCGCGGCCGCACCGGCGCGTCGCTGCTCAGCGCTACCGGCGATGGCGGGCAATTGATCGGGCTGTTGCCGGTCGTTTCGATGCGGCGGATCTATCGCATTCCCCTGCCCGCGCTGGTCGGCGCCGAACCCTATGGCACGCTGTGCACGCCGCTGCTCGACCGCGACGCCGCCGAGCAGGCGGTCGGCAAGATATTGCAGCAGGCACGCGATGCGGGCGCGCATGCGCTGATCCTCCGCACCATGTCGCTGGAAGGCCCGGCCATGGCCGCCATCCGCGCGGTGCTCGCGCGTGACGGTTTGCAGCCGCGCCTGCTCAGCGCCTATCAGCGCGCGCAGCTCGATGCGACGCGCGATGCCGACCAATTGCTGCGCGACGCGCTCGGGCCTAAGAAGCTGAAGGAGCTGCGCCGCCAGCGTCAACGCCTGGCCGACCATGGCGCGGTGCGCTTCGACGTCGCACGCACGCCGCGAGAAGTTGCCACCGCGCTTGAGACCTTCCTTGTCCTCGAATCCGGTGGCTGGAAGGGCCGACGCGGCACGGCGCTCAGCCAGCATGCCGGCGATGAGGCCTTCATCCGCCGTGCGACGTCGGCAATGGCCGAAGCCGGCCGCTGCGAGATCCTCACGCTGTACGCGGGCGCGACGCCGGTCGCAGGCGGCATCGTGGTGCGCCACCAGGACCGCGCCTTCTTCTTCAAGATCGGCATCGACGAGCGCTTTGCGAAGCATTCGCCCGGCGCGCAATTGACGCTGGAGCTGACGCGGAACCTCTGCGCCGATCCCGCGATCAATTCGGCCGATTCCACTGCAGCTCCCGGCCACCCCATGATCGATCCGATCTGGCGCGGCCGCTTCGCAATCGGCGACGTGCTGCTCCCGCTGCGACGCCGCGATCCGCTGCTACCGGCCATTCACGGCGCGCTGAACATGCACAGGCGCGGCTACGAAGCCGTGCGTGACGCTGTCAGGTGGATCCACCAACGGCGCGCAACGTCCGGATAGCACGACGCCGCTTGCACCAGCCCGCGGATCGAAAGATTGCGCGCGACGGCCTCGGAGCGAGGTCCTCAGCGTTCCCTGAATGCCTCGGAGGCAACCTTGGTGAGCGGCGACAGCAGATAGCTGATGATGCGGCGGTCGTCGGTCTTGACTTCCGCGGTGAGGGTCATGCCCGGGGTGAGCGGTATGATCACGTTATCGATCTTCATCGCCGATTCCTCCAGCGCCACCGTGACGAGGAACACAAAATTCTGCGGCTGCCCGGGCGCGCTCGGCGTGTTCGCCATCGCATTCACGGTGCTGGTGGGGTTGGCCTGCTGGCGCCGCGCCGTCTGCTCGTCGATCGCGTCGTTGGCGACGTTGATGACCTTGCCATGCAGCGAGCCGAACCGGGTGAACGGGAACGTGTCGACCTTGACCACGACGTCCTGGCCGACCTTGATGAAGCCGATATCGGTGTTCGCCACATAGACCTCGGCCTGCAGCCGCCCGCCATCCGGCACGATGCTCAGAAGCTGCTGGCCGGTCGTGACGACCTGGCCGAGCGTCGTGACCGCAAGCGCCTGCACGGTTCCGGAGGTCGGGGCAAGCAGCTTGGTGCGGATCAGCTTGGTATTGGCCTTGGCATATTGCTGCACGGCGTCGTCGAGCTTTTTCTCGGCATCGGCGAGCTTCGTGCTGTTATCGGCGATGAAGGTCGCGAGATCTTTGTCCTTTTCGCCGCGCAGTTCGACGATTGCAGCCTCGGTCTCGAGCAGCTGACCCTTGTCGCTGGCAAGCGACGAGCGGGACTTGTCCAGCGACTCCAGCGCATCGAACAGATTGATCTTGGTGCCGACCTCGAGCTTGAGCGAGGCCTCGCGAACCGCCACGCGATCCTGCAGCGTTTTGATCAGCTCGGTCTGATAGGCGATGCTCATGTTGAGGCGTTCGCGGGTCGCGTGCTTCTGCGCGATCTGCTTCTCCAGCGTGCCGATGGTCTCGGCGAGCTGGGAAAGATCTGCCGCCAGCACACGATGTTCGCGGCTGCGGAACGCAGGCGGCACGTCATCCTGCCATTCGACGTCCGCCACCGGGAACAGCGGCTTGACCGGCCAGGCCTTCGCCTGATCGATCGCCACCTTGCGGCGGGCGACCTCCGCGCGAAGCGCACTCGCCGCCTCGCTTTGCCGCCTCGCCTCGGCCTCGGCCTCGGCGGCATCAAATGCCATCAATTCCTGTCCGGCCTCGACGCGCATTCCGTTGGTCACCGACAACGAAACCACCGTGCCCGGATCAAAGGGCTGAATGAACTTGGTCTGTCCGGAAGGAACAATCTTGCCGAGCGCCACCGCATGCACGTCCAGCCTGCCGAACACCGACCAGGCGAGCGCGGCCGCCACGAAGGCGCAGATCGTGAGCATCAGCGCCACCTTGACCGGCGACGCGGGGGTTTCCAGGATCTCCAGCGCGGACGGCAGGAACTCGCGGTCGGCGCCGCGAACGTCCGACTTGAATGGAAAAAGAACCTGGCGAGCCGGTGTGACTTCCTTGCCCATCACTTTGTCCAATCGTTCTGCATCGACCACAGACGGCCGTAGAGGCTGCCGCTGTTTGCGATCAGTTGGTCGTGATTGCCCTGCTCGACGATCTTGCCGTCGACCATGCCGATGATGCGGTTGCATGGCCGCACCGCGGCGAGCCGGTGCGCGATGATGATGACGGTGCGGCCCTTGGTGATGGCGCGCATGTTGTTCTGAATGATGCGCTCGCTTTCGTAGTCGAGCGCGCTGGTCGCCTCGTCGAGGATCAGGATCCGCGGGTTGGTCGCCAGCGCCCGGGCGATGGCGATGCGTTGACGCTGCCCGCCCGACAGGTTGCTGCCGCGCTCCTCGATCATCGTGTCGTAGCCTTGCGGCAGCGCTCCGATGAACTCGTCCGCGCCGCCCAGACGCGCGACGTGCATCACCTGCGCCCGCGTCATCGCCGGATTCGCCAACGCGATATTCTCGTGGATGGTGCGGTTGAACAGCAGGTTCTCCTGCAGCACGACACCGATCTGCCGGCGCAGCCAGCTTGGGTCGAGTTGCGCCACATCGACGCCATCGAGCAGCACCTGGCCGCGCTCCGGCAGGTAGAGCCGCTGAATCAGCTTGGTCAGCGTCGACTTGCCCGAGCCCGAAGGCCCGACGACCCCGATCACCTCACCGGCCTTCATCCGGAGCGAGATGTTGCGGAGCACCTCGGGACGGCCCGGCTGATAGCGGAACGACACGTCGCGCAACTCGATATCGCCTTTCGGCGGCGGCAGGGTCGGCAGGCTCGCCGGGATCGGCTCGACCGGCGTGTTGAGGATGTCGCCGAGCCGCTCGACCGACACCTGAACCTGCTGCAGATCCTGCCAGAGCTGCGACAGCCGCAGGATCGGCTGCAGCACCTGGCTCGAGATCATGTTGAAGGCGATCAGTTCGCCGACGGTCATCGTCCCCGCGATCACCGCCTGCGCCCCGAACAGCAGGATCATCGCCGTGGTGAGCCGACCGACATACTGGATCAGGTTCTGTCCGAGCGAGCCCAGCATCGACGCTTCGAAGGAGGTGCGGACATAGGCGGCCAGCCGGTCCTCCCACTCCGCCTGCATGATCGGCTCGACACTGGCTGCCTTGAGCGTCAGGGCGCCGACGATCGACTCGACCAGGAACTGCTGGCTGCGCGCGCCGCGATTGAATTTCTCCCGGATCTTCTCGCGCAGGAACGGACGGATCAGGCCCGCGATCAGCACGTAGAGCGGCAGCGTCGCCAGCACCACGAGCGTCAGGGGCACCGAATAGAGGAACAGAACGCCGACAAAGACGAAGGTGAAGAACAGGTCGAGAAGCGACGTCAGTCCCTGGCCGGTCAGGAAGTTCCGGATGGTCTCGAGCTCGCGCACGCGCGCGATCGTCTGGCCGGTTGCGCGGGTCTCGAAATAGGCGATCGGAAGCCGGAACAGATGATGGAACAGCCGCCGCCCGAGCTCGACATCGATGCGGTTGGTGGTGTGGCTCAGGGCATAGGTGCGCAGATATTGCAGCGTCGCCTCGAACAGGCCAAGCGACACCATCCCGACGACCAGCACGATCAGTGTCGACATCGCCTTGTGAACCAGCACCTTGTCGACCACGAGCTGGAAGAACAATGGCGTGATCAGGCCGAAGATCTGCACGAAGAACGATGCCAGCAGAACGTGCGAGAGCACGCGCCGGTAGCGCCAGATCGAGGGCAGGAACCAGTTGAAGCCGAATGTCTTCGGATTGACGCCGGCGCCGCCGGCCCGCCGCGTGATCAGGACGATGTTGCCGTCCCATTGCTGGGCCAACTGCTCGAGATCGACCTCGGCGCTGCTGCGGCGCACCGGATCGGCGAGACGGAACTGGCCGGCCTTGCCGCCCGGCGCGAGCACCAGGAAGCCGCCTTCCTTGAGCCCGATGATGGCAGGCAAGGGACAGTTGGTGAGGCGCTTCACCGTGGCGTTGGCGATCCAGCGCGCCTTCAACTCCAGGCGCTTTGCGGCCGCAACGAGGTCCGCGGACTCAGCGAGCCGTCCGGCTAGTCCCAACTCGTGGCCGAGTTGCCGGGGGTCGGCGGCGATGCGGAAATAGCCCGCCACCAAAGCCACGGAATACAGGCCGGTATCAACCTTCTCGACCGACGCCGGAGCGTCGTCGTTATCGGGGATTGCTGATTGCAACGTCATGACTATCCCTTGCTACAACCGCAATACCGCTCTCAACACCGAGGATGCGCTCGACGCCGTCCTTTGCCGGCTTGCCGCGTCTGGCCGGATCGAACTGCCGGACGAATTCCGCCCATTCCGGCAGGCAGCGCCGCTTCAGGTCGTACCGATCGACGATCGTGCGGCGCGCGGTCTCCCGCAGGCCCCGGAACTGCGACGGAGCGGCCAGCGCCTCGATCGTGAGTTCGGCCAGCCTTTCTGAATCGAAGAAATTGACCAGCAGACCGTTCTCACCGTCGACAATCACCTCTTCCACCGGCGCCGTCTTCGAGGCGATCACCAGCGCGCCGGCGCTCATCGCCTCCAGCATCGACCAGGACAGCACGAACGGATAGGTCAAATACAGGTGCGCGCTCGATATCTGCATTAGCGCAACGAACCTGTCGTACGGTATCGATCCGACAAAATGCACCCGATCGAGCGGCAGCGAATCCCGCACCTCTTCCAGGAAGATGTTCTTCCAGCTGCGGCCGTCCCTCGGCTTCGGTCCATACGAGGCGCCGTCGCCTCCCACGATCACGACCTGGGCGTTCTTCCGCTCTTCGAGGATCGCCGGCAGCGATCGCATGAAGATATGATAGCCCCGATAGGGCTCGAGATTGCGGTTGACGAAGGTGATGACTTCGTCCTGCGGGCCGAGCGACCGGCCGTTCGGCAGGACAAAGGTCGCCGCGGGATCGGGCGCCACCATGTCGGTGTCGATGCCCTCGTGCAGCACCTGGATCTTGGATTGCAGATGCGAGGGGTATCGCATCTTTTGCCAGTGCGTCGGAGCAACCGCGGCGTCGGCGTCCGTCATCGCGAGCAGGATCGGCGCATTGTTCAGGCGCGCGGCAAAGCGCTCGTTGAATGATAATGTCGAGTGAAACTCGGGATCGAAACCGATATTCGCCCCGTCGGCCGAATAGTAGAACTCGGCATGGACGGCGAGCCTTGCAGACGGCCAGACATCGCGCACCGCCAGCGTTTCGCCCCAGCCGACGTGGCCGAAAACGAGATCCGGAACGAACCCTTGCTCTCTTAACTTCAGCATCTCATCGGCGGCGTGCCGCGCCCGCACCACGTGCTGCGAGAAGGAAGCCGCCAGCGGCGAGGGTTTGCCGACATTCGCGTCGTTGAAACGGTAGCGCCGGACCGGCACGATTTCCGGCTTCGTGTTGCGGCTGTCGCAAAGCGCCAGGACCTGGTCGCCGGAGCGCTTCAGGAGCTGAGCAATGTGCCTGAACTGCGCTGGAAAATTCTGGTGGATGAAAAGAATGCGCATGACAATCGGGGTTCGGGTTGAGGTGCTTTCCTAGCGCTGTTTCTCGACAAGCAAGGTTTTCGGCCGTCGCGATTTGGCGGTTTCGAACAATGAATAGGTCCGGCTGACGTAGTTGGTCACGGCCGACACGCCCTGCATGTATTCTCGCAGCTGCGGCGTCATATCCGCCTCGACCATGCGGACCGGCCGGGTTGGATCCTGGAATTCGAAGCGGACGTAGAACCAAGGATCGCCGCGCTTCAGCACCAGTTCCTTGCTGATGTCATGCCATTCGAAGGCCCACATCATCGGGCGCGGCCAGATATGAATCGGCAGCCGGCCGCCGATCATCACGCCCGGCAACGGCGTCGTGTAGTAGTGATTGAAGGCCGGTAACTGCATCATGTAGACGAGTTCGTCGGCCAGGAAGACGTACGGGCTCCCAATTTGCAGAATTGGCCGCTTCGGATGACGCCATTCCTTGGGGGAGTTGAGCTTGACCAGTTCCGCGAGTGCCTTCGGCCGGATCGAGGACATGTCACCGGCCGTGCTGCTGAGCTTTGGCTCGTTGGTTTTCGGATCGATCGCGATCCGAAGCTGAATGTCGACCGGGCAGTTGACCTGGAAGATGCGCGCTTCGTGATCGATCACGGCGGGGCAATATGTCACGGCCTTGGCGTGCGCGGTGCGCTTCTCTTCCCGGCTGAGCCGGCTCGGGGCCTCCCACATGAAGGTGGCCTTGTTGGTGTCAAGCGTCCAACCAACCTCGACGGCCCTGTTGAGAGACACCTTTCGCTTCAAGAAATCAAACATTCCCCTAACCTCAATACCGGCCATCATAGTTGCTTCGGCCGGTTCATGCACTTCCAACTTCGTCGCGTCGAGATCCCGCAAAACCACGGGCTAACCAATTTGAAACGCTCCGCGCCCGACCGCGGTCAAAGCGGACGGGCGCTTTCGATCTGGGAAACTGGGGGTTTTCGAACCATCCAGTCCGGATTGGCGGCGGCGGAAAGGGGGCCCGGGAGAAAGCTCCCGGGCCCCTCTCGTTAACTGACAATCGAGAAATTCGCCGCCGTGACCGTGGCTGCGGAAGCGCCGTTCAGCCAGACCGCAGTGTCGCCATCGACCTGGACGACGAAGTAGGCGCCGTTCTGGTAGGAGTGCGACAGCACGTCAGCGAACGAACTGAAGCCGGTGCCATTCAGCTGCACGGTATCCGTGGCTGCGTTGAAGTCCTGAACCACCTCGACGCCCGGCACGTCGTTGGAGACGAACGTATTGTTGCCGCCGCCGCCGAAGTAGTAGTTCACGCCGGTGCCGCCATCGAAATAGTCGTTGCCGGCGCCGCCGAGCAGAACGTCAACCCCGGCACCGCCGTACATGGTGTCGTCGCCGTTGCCGCCGTAGAGATAGTCGTTGCCCTGGTCGCCGAACATGACGTCGTTGCCGTCGTCGCCATTCTCGACCGCCGAGCCCTGGGTGGCGATGATGACGTCGTTGCCCGTTCCGCCGTAGGCATTGCTGAGGTTGCCACTGCTCATGTAGAGCCAGTCGTCGCCGGCGTCGCCTTCGAGCAGATCGGTGCCGGCATCTCCGCTGATGGTGTCGTTGCCGTTGCCGCCATACGACGTATCGTTGCCGGTGCCGCCATACATCAAATCGTTGCCGTCACCGCCGAACAGGAGGTCATCGCCGCCGCCGCCTGCAAGGACATCGTTGCCGAGGCCGCCGTACAGACCCGGCGTCACGGAACCGAAAGCGCCAGTGATGGCGGCGCCGCTGTCGCTACCGTCGCCACCGTAGATCGTGTCGTTGCCGTTTGAGCCATCCAAGCGGTCGCGGCCAGCACCGCCATCGATGATGTGGAGCTGCGTGGTCAGACCGCTCGAATCTTCCTGGATATAGTCGTCGCCGCTGCCGCCGTACTCGAACTGGCTAGCGGTGCTATTGCCACCCTGGATGAAATCATTGCCGTCACCGCCGTAGAAATTGCCGAATGCCGTGCTGCTCCAAAGCGCATAGATATAGTCGTTGCCCTGGCCGCCCTCCCAGTAGTCGAAGCCGACAATGCTGCTTCCCATCGTGTCGTTGCCCTGGCCGCCATAGAGTGAATCGAAGTTATCTGAGGGCAAGACGCTGTTGTTGGTGCTGTCGCCGTAAAACACGGGCATGGAATATCTCCGTCAATATTGGCTCTTCGTCGAGCCGGCCAAAAACTTAGAGGCGGCCAAATATGGGGAACCGCCGGGGGACGAAATGGCCTCGAAAGGCCGGTCTTCAAACAAGGCGTTGACCTAGCATCCAACTGTTTTGGTATCGGCGATGGTTGCAAGGTTCAATGCAATCGAAAATCACCTGCTTTAATTTCCAAGGCCGGCCGTAGAGATAGGCGACCGGCGCTTGGCACCAGAAGCCGGAGTTGCGAGGCCGCCTGCCCCGGCTCAAAACACCAAATAGAGGCTCGGAAGAAGGGTCCCGGACCCCGCCTCGCCGACTAACAATAGGGGAATTCGCCGCCGGGCACTGTGGTCGCGCTCACATTTGCGCTGATCAACAAACTGCCGTGTCGCGGCCGACCATGAAAAATCTCCGTCAATATGCAGGCTCTTCGTCGAGCCGCTAAAAAAAGCGAGGGCGGCCACAAATCGAAGCCAACCCAAACGATGCCGGCCACGGGGGCCGAACCTCTCAAATACGCCGTTACGCTAACACGGCGTTCGCCGGGCGCGCTATCGCCCTCAGGTTGCAGGTTCAAGGTGACGGAAAAAAGAAATCAGGTTCCACTGCAACCGCCCCACCTGCTATCAATCTCCGGTATTGTTGATTTTGGATGCTCCGATGTCGTTTCCCCCAGCCGCGATTTTCTATCTCCCCGAAGCCTACTCGCTTGGCGACAAGCGCATCATGGGACGTCAGGCTGCCGGAGCGGGATTTCTCAAGGCGCTGGCGCGCGAGAAACCGGAACGGCTGTTCTGCTACACACCAAAGCGGGAATTTGTCGATCAGTTCGCGACCGATATAAGGCGTTCCGGATCGGATACCACCACCATCGAATGGCTGCCGCCGCCGGCGCATCGACGTCTTGGCGAACCAGGGCTGCTGTATCTACCCGACCCCGGCCTCGGCCCGTACGCCTGGCGGCGGGCGCGGCATTCGCCTCGCGCCTATAGCCTGTGCGGCATCACGCACACGACGATGACCCATGTTGCGATGGGGATGCTGTCGTCGATGCCGCTCAGTCCGCTCGAGCATTGGGATGCGGTTATTTGCACCTCTCTTGCAGTGCACAAGAGCGTCGACCAGTTGCTTAAGGCGCAGGCCGCATTCCTGAAGGCGAGGCTGGGCGCGCGCCGAATGCCGATACCGCAGCTTCCGGTGATCCCGCTCGGGGTCAATTGCGCCGACTTCACCTTTCGCGAAGGCGAACGGCAACGCGCCAGGCAGATGTTGGGAATCGACGACGATGAGATCGTCCTGCTTTACGTCGGACGCCTGTCTTTCCATGCCAAGGCCCACCACGTTCCCATGCTGCTGGCGGCGGAACAGGCCAGCAAGGGACATAAGGTCGTGCTGGTGCTGGCCGGCTGGTTCAGCCGCGACGCCACCGAGGAGCTCTATGTCCGCGAGTGCGCCCAATTTGGCCCGTCTCTGCGGCGCATCTTCGTCGACGGGCGCAAGGCCAAGGATCTGAAGGCCGCATGGGCGGCGGCCGACATCTTCACCTCGCTCGCCGACAATTTTCAGGAGACGTTCGGCCTCACGCCGGTCGAGGCGATGGCCTCGGGCCTGCCGGTCGTGGTGTCGGACTGGAACGGCTACAAGGAGACCATTCGTCACGGTACCGACGGCTTCCGGGTGCCAACCCTCACTTTGCCGCCAGGTTCGGCCGAGTTCCTCGTCGAGCGGGCAGACTTCGGCTTCGACAATTACGATACCTATACCGCCCTCACGAGCCAGATGATCGCAGTCGACATCCCCGCCGCCGCGACCGCCTATTCGACGCTGTTTGCCAATCCCGACCTGCGGCGGCAGATGGGAGCAGCCGGGCAGAAGCGCGCGCGCGATCACTATGACTGGTCGCAGATCATGAAGCTGTACGCACAGCTTTGGACCGAACTCGGAGCGCGCAGGCGAAGCAAGGTCGAAGGCACCGTGCCGGCAGGAGCAATCCGGCCGGACCGGCTCAATCCGTTCACGATGTTCAACTCCTATCCGACGCGAACGCTCGACGGCGCATGCGTATTCGCGCTGGGCGAAGGCGTGGACCGCAAGGAAGTGCAACGCAGGCTTTCCGCCGAAAGTATCGCGCGGGCCGCTCAGGTAGTTGCCAGGCCGCAGGTTGTGGACGAGATCGTCGGCACCTTTGAAAAGCATGGCCCGTCGTTGTCGATGTCGGACCTGATCCGACACATGCCCAACGTACCCGGTGAATCTGTGGAACGAACGGTGATGGTTCTGACCAAATGCGGTGTCCTCACCCTGCAGTCAAAACCGAAAGCGACGCCTTCCGCGAGCAAATCGTAATCCGGCGGCTGGCTCGAGCAATGGCGCATCGCGGTGGCCGCATTCGCGACCGCGAACGGTTTACCCTTTCCTAGCCATCCGGACACACCGGGAAACAATTGGCTCCCGCTGTCAGGTTGGTGTCAGCTGGCCCGACTAGCGTTGCAGCGCGCTGTTTCTCAGGCGGCGCGCGCCCTTGCTTGGAAGGCCTCATCCGATGGAAACATCGGGTGGGGCCTTCTGCCTGCGTGCCCGGCAGGACGACCGCGGATGATCGCGGCCCTCACTGCAACGGCGAGTGCGGCGCCGGCAGCATGATGGTCGAGTGCATCTCTTCCAGCAGCAGCGTGCCCTTGCTGAGGAATTCCAGCCAGGCCGGATCCTTCATCGCCCCGCCGCGCGCCGCAGCGCGGGCGTTGAGATCGGGATAGGCCCAGATATGGCAGACCTCGTTGGGCTGCCCGGAATCGGTGTGCCAGAGGCCGACGATCTTGGAATATTTCTCGCGCTCCGGCAGCACGCCGGTGATCAGATCGAGCCATTGCTTGACGCCGCCGAGCGGCTTGGCGCGATAGTTGCGGAATTCGTAGATGTTGCCTGTCGTCGCCGGCGTCACCGGCGGGATGATCGCATTCAGCAGCCGCACCTCCTGGCGCACCAGCAGCGGACGGATCGCCGGGATGTACTCGCCGGTCCAGCGCGGATTTTTCGCGAGCTCTCCGCGCAGCCGGCTCCGCTCGTTGAGATCGGCGTAGCTCCACATGTGCATGACCTGATTGAGCGGACCGATCTCGGTGATCCAGTAGCCCTCGAGCTTGCCGAAATTGTCGCCGCGGATATCGCGCGAGATCGTGCTCGCCGCCTTCACCATCTCGCCGACAGTCCCTGGACGTACCGTGTAGGTGCGCAGCTCATAGATCATGGTTGTCTCCCTGATTGTTCCCGATCGATCGTGCGGGCAAGATGAAATGGGCAAGACGAAAAAGCCCGGCGTGAGCCAGGCTTTCGAAAGGGATTGCGGACTACTCGGCCGCCTGTGCGTTGATCTCGGCCGAGACCTCGCGGATGGCGCGGGCGAGCTGCTCGGCCGGCTGGGCGCCGGAGACCGCGTATTTCTGCGCGAACACGAAGGTCGGCACGCCGGAAATGCCCTTCTCGGCGGCCTCCTGGGCCTGCGCAGAGACCAGGGCCGTGTCCTCGTCGGTGGCAAGGCGCTTGCGGACGTCGTCGGCGTCGAGCCCGACATCGGCTGCCGCCTGCACCAGCACGTTGATGTCGGTGAGATCGCCGCCGTCGCGGAAATAGAGCTCCATCAGCCGCTGCTTCATCTCGGCCGCCTTGCCCTCGGCCTCGGCCCAGTGGATCAGGCGGTGGCAGTCGATCGTGTTGGGCTGCCGCTTGACGAGCTCGGGATGGTAGGTCAGCCCCTCCTCATTGGCGGCGGCGACCACGCGGCCGGCGATGCCCTTGTAGGCCTCGACCGAGCCGAACTTGGCGGTGAGATATTCGTCGCGGCTGATGCCCTCGCGCGGCACCCAGTTGTTGAGGAAGAACGGCCGCCAGTGCACCTCGACCGGCACATCCGGCACCAGCTTGAGCGCATCCTCGATCCGATGTTTGCCGATATAGCACCAGGGGCAAACGACGTCGGAGACGATATCGAGGCGAAGCGGCTTCAGGTCGCTCATTGCGGGGTTCCCGGCGGAGATGGAACCGCAAAGGTAGGCCGAAAGTGCCCCGAGACAAGCCGCTATTTCATACTGGCTGCCATCTGCCGCATCCGCTCGGCGGTCAGCTCATCGGCCGGAAAGAAGGTCTCCAGCGCCAGTTCCTGCAGCGTGATATCGACGGGTGTGCCGAACACCATGGTGGTCGAGATGAAGCTCAGGATCTCGCCATTGAGGCGCAGCTTGAACGGGAGCGCGACATTGTTGTCGGGAGCGATCGGGGCCGAGCGCGCCGGGATCGGGTAGGACCTCAGGTCCTGATAGAGCTTCAGCAGCTCCGGATCGGCGGTGGCCTCGCACTGGCGGTGCAGCCGCTCGAGCAGATGCGCGGCCCATTCCGGCAGGTTGACGGTACGCGGCGCCAGCCCTTCCGGATGGAAGGCGAGCCGCAGGATGTTGAAGGGCTGGCCGAGCAGCCGCTGCGGCACGCCCTCGAGCAACGGCGCCACCATGCGGTTGGCCGAGACCAGATTGTAGTGCCGGTCATAGGCCAGCGCCGGATGCGGCTCATGCGCCTTCAAGACCAGGTTGATCGCCTCGCGCGCCGATCTCAGCGCGGGATCGTCCAGCGGGCGTTGCGGGAATGCGGGGGCGAAACCCGCGGCGACCAGCAGCACGTTGCGTTCGCGTAGGGGCACGTCGAGGCGCTCCGCCAGCTTGAGGACCATGTCGCGCGACGGCGCCGAGCGTCCGGTCTCGACGAAGCTCAGATGCCGCGCCGAGATCTCGGCATCGACGGCAAGGTCGAGCTGGCTGAGATGACGGCGCTGCCGCCACTCGCGCAGGTGCTCGCCGATCAGGACGGGTTTTGCGGGCTCGGCTCGCGCCAAGGATGCATGTGCGTTCATGGTGCAAAACCTACCATGCGAAATTCGGTCGTTCCATTACGTCCGGGGTAATCGAATTGGCGCGCGGGCCGGCTCATCTTCCACGGCACAGGAGATGACCATGCTGATGCTGTCCCTTATCCGCGCCTTCGCCGTCCTGATCCCGTGGCTGATCCATCTGGCCACCTGGCTCGTCGCGCGCTCGCTCAACATGCCGCAGCCGCTCGTGCACGCGACCGGCCTGTTCATGTTCGCGCAGGTCTATGCGGTCGAGATGAGGGTCGGCAAGGCACTCTGCCCGTTCCGCCTGTGGCGCCAGCTGCAGTCCCTGTTCCGCTGACCAACCCGATCCCCAACCAGAGGAGAACCTGCCATGATCCATTCGTCCCAGCTGTTGCGCCGCGCCCTGCTCGCCGACGCCATCTTCAGCGGCGTATCCGCCGTCGCGATGGTGCTCGATGCCGGCGCGCTGGCGTCGTTCTTCGGTCTGCCCGAAGCGCTGCTGCGCGAGACCGGGCTGTTCCTGGTCGCTTACACCGCGCTGGTCGGCTGGCTCGGCACGCGCACTTCAGTGCCGAAAGCGGTGGTGATGCTGGTGGTCATGGGCAACGCAGCCTGGACGCTCGCCAGCATCGCGCTGCTGCTCTCGGGCGCGGTGTCGCCGAACCTGCTCGGGACGATCATGATCCTCGCCCAGGCGATCGCCACCGGCGTGTTCGCCGAGCTGCAATACGTCGGGCTGCGCCGCAGTGGCGAGACTGTCGCGGCGTAAGCCGAATGGAAGACGTGACGAGCGGCCGTCGCGGCAAACGCGGCGGCCGCTCCCGGTCGTCAGCTCAGAGCTACTGCGGCAATCATGCCCGCAAAGGTCAGCGCCAGGCCAATGATCAGCATCGGCACGAGGCTGCTGCCTGAAAACGGATTGGGCTGATCCTGTTGAAACTCCGTCCTGTCGATTGCACGCGCGATCGCTTTCGCCCTGTTCCTCATTGCACTGCTCCTGCTTCGTTTCGCCTGTATCGCTCTCCCACCCCGAGCATGACGCCTTGCCCGCTGGCGACGCCCATCTCCAGGCTGGCGGCGATGCGCCGCGCGCGGTCGATGAAATGCTCCGCCGCCACGGACGGGCACAGCTCGGCTGCCGTTGCCTCAAACAGTTGGAGCCAGCGGTCGAAATGCGCGGCATCGACCGGCAGCGGCACATGCTTGACCATCGGCGTGCCGTGATAGCGCCCGGTCATCAGCGCGACCGAGGACCAGAACGCGCACATCTGCTCCAGATGCGGGTCCCAATCGCGGATCCTGGTGTCGAACACCGGCGCCAGCATCGGGTCGCGGCGCACCTTGGCGTAGAAGCCGTGCACGAGGCACTCGATCATCGCCTCAGTGATCCCGGTCCGCTCGACGATCTGGGCCGTGATCTGCTCGCGCCGTTCTGCCCCTGTCATGGCGGGCCTCCATAAATAGGTATTTCAAATACCCATTTAGCGGGCTATATCAGCCCTGCCAAGTTCTGTTTTCGAGGGCCTCCCATGCGCCTGACGTCGTTCACGGATTTTGCCCTGCGCGCGCTGATGCGGCTGGCCGGCGAGCCGGACCGGTCGTTCGCCACCAGCGAGATCGCGGCCGAATTCGGCATTTCCCGCAATCACCTCGCCAAGGTGGTGCGCGACCTCGCCGAGGCCGGCTTCATCACCACCCAGCGCGGCGTCGGGGGCGGGTTTGCGCTGGCGCGGCCGCCGCAGGCGATCACCCTCGGCGAGGTGGTGCGCGCGCTGGAGGGCGACAGCGCACTGGTCGAATGTTTCAGGGATGATGGCGGCGATTGCGTGCTGCTGCCGCGCTGCCGGCTGAAGGCGAGGCTTGCGGCGGCGCGCGAGGCCTTCATGCGCGAGCTCGATGGCAGCACGTTGGCGGATTGCACCTACTTTCCGCGACAGCCCGCGAGGGCGTCATGACAGGAATCGCATTCGCTGACGGCACGTTCGAGGTCGATGCCAACGTCGTCGCCGAGGGGCTTGGCATCGCCGTGCCGTTGCTGCAAGCCAAGATGCAATCCGGAAAGATCACGACGCTGTCGGAACGCGGGGTCGACGCCGATGCGGGCCGGCATCGGCTGACCTTCTTTTCGGAACACCGCCGCTTGCGCCTTGTCATCGACGAGCGCGGCACGATCGTCCAACGCTCAACACTCGATTTCGGCGACGCCCCGCTGCCGGCATCGGCGCGCAAGCCCGGCGGCTAAGAATTGTTGCACTCCTACGGACAAGCGGACATCGCGCGTGCCAAAAGAGACCACGCCATTTGGGCACACGGTCTCATTCCGGAGACCGGTGTCAGGCGGAGAGCGCCCGCGCGTCACCACGCTTCGAAGCGACGCCCTTCTTGCCGGCAGCCTTCATATAGGAATGGCCGTTCAGGTGCTTGCCATTCAGCTTGCCGTTCGCCTTGGCGCCGTTTGGCTTGACCTTTGGCGCGGCTTTTTTCTTGGCCTTCGCCCTCTCCGCCGCAAGCTTCTCGGCCTTGCGCTGGGCCTTGCGCTCGGTCTTTTCCTTCAGCCGCAGCCGCTCCGCCCTCGCCTCCGCGCGCTTCTTCTTGCGCTTCTTCTCGCAGGCGTCGCACTTGCAGCCGATCGGCTTCAGATAGGCTTTGAAATAGTCGGTTCCGTAATCGTAGTTGATCTCGTCGCCCGGCTCGATGTTCTTGATGGCGCGGATGAACACCTTGCGCTTGCGTGGGCGGACGTCGGATTCCGCGTTCGGCCGGCAGGCGTGGTTGATGTAGCGGGCGAGGTTCTCGCGGATCGAGCCGTCGATGGTCCAGCGGTTGGTGAGCTCGAACAGATATTTGTTCTCGATCGCGTCCTCATCCTTTTTCTTCGAGTCGAGCAACGGCCCGAAATAGCGGATGATCTTGTCGCCTTTCTTGATCGGCTTGGTGGCGAAAAGGCCGAGGCCGGTACGGGAACGGCCGACGCGATAAGGCTTGTTGGATGATATCGTGGGCATGACGATCGAGGTTACGGCACGCTGGGGCGCACGTGACAAAAGTTGCGAAGCCGCCCTTCTAGGACGATTCCGCGCGTCTGTCAGGTGTTTCCCGCGTGTCTGTTGAACCTTCCCCAGATTGCGTATGTCAGACACAAAGTAACGTGGATCGTAAGTCTCCCCTGATGAAATACCTTGCTTTTGCAACAGCCATTATGGCGCTTGCCAGCGCAAATCCTGGTCAGGCTGGCTCTGAGGCGATCAGCAGCAGCTACACCTCGACCGCGCCGAAGGCCTGCCGGATGATCGGCAAGCCCAGCGAGGAGGACGGCAGCACCACGAGGGTCTGCCCGGGGAAATCCGGCCTTGTGGTGCTGATCAGCGAGGGCGATCTGCGCGAAGTGGTCTCGGTCGGCCGAAATCGCGAGGCGGCAGCCAGGGAACCGGCGGCGCAGGCCTGGTTCGGCCCATTCAGCTCGAGCGGCGACACCGTCGAATGGCGTGCAGCCGGCAGCAAGCCTTTTGCCATCATCCAGCGCTGGCTGATTGCCGACAACAGCGAGCAGGACAAGCGAGGCGGTCCCGTCTCACGGGCGATGCTCGCCGTGACGCGGCTCCCGCCTGGCGAGATCTGTCACGTCGCCTATGTCGACGTCGCGGCCAATCCCAACGCCAACGAGCTGGCGCGCCAGGCCGCCGACGACTTCGCCCGCGATTTCAAATGCGGCGCGGATCAGGTGAAGACGATCGGCCAGAGCGGCCGCAGCACGTCGCTCACCAAGCGCTAGCACGCTACCGGGGCGACATCGGTTACGGCCGCGGCGGACGGCTTGAGGCCAACCGCAGCATCGCGATCAGCAACGTCTCCGGGGTCGTTCCTTCGGGCGACAGGTTCAGAATCTTGGAGAGCCGTCCGTCGAGCAGCAGCATGGTGAAGCCATGCACCAGCGACCAAGCGGAAGCGATCGCGGCAGCCTGCTCGAGCGAAAGCGAATCCCTGGAAATCTCCTCATGCCGGCTGGCACCGACGCCGCGGGCCAATCCTGCGAACGAGGCTTCGGACGATTCATGCAGCGATGGTCGCGAGTAATCCAGCCGTTCGCTGCGGAACATCAGCCCATACATTCCTGGATGCGCCTGCGCATAGGCGACGTAAGCCTTGGCGCTCGCCATTCCCTTCTCCGGCGGCGTCGCTGCGGACGCGTTCGCCGCCGCCATCGCTTCGCCGAACTGCCGGAAGCCGATCGCAGCGAGTTCACTGAGCAAACCGGTGAGATCGCCGAAATGATGCGTGGGCGCGGCATGCGACACGCCGGCCTCGCGCGCCACCGCGCGCAATGTCAGCCCCGGGAGCCCGTCACGCTCGAGCACGCGCTCGGCCGCCTTGAGCAGCGCCTCGTGCAGATCGCCGTGATGATACGGCGCGTCATTGGCCCGGCGCCGCGCCGGCCGGTCAGCGGTTGCACGCGCAACCCTGCGGGTGCGCGTCGGTGTCGGACGAGCGGCCTTGTTTTCCTTGGATAATCTTGTCATGCGGCTCTTATATGTCGCAATTTTTACACTGTAAAGATTTTGCTTGACGATCGGCCACATCACTCGTACTGATATCTTTACGATGTAAAGATCATGAAGGAAGGAGATGCGGATGCTCGATCAGGTGACATCAAATGCCGTGCGGACCAATCTGGCGCCGATCCCATTCGAGGCCGATGCGCCGTTCCTGAAGATCACCGGTGAACTGCCGCGCGAGCTGAACGGCACGCTGTATCGCAACGGCCCCAATCCGCAGTTCGACGCGCCGGGCGCGCACTGGTTCGTCGGCGACGGCATGCTGCACGCCTTCCATCTCGAGAACGGCCGCGCCAGCTACCGCAACCGTTGGGTCCGCACCCCGAAATGGCAGGCGGAGCACGACGCTGGCCGCGCCCTGTACGGCGGCTTCGGCCGCAAGCTGCCGGATGCGCCGGCGTCCGCACCGACCGATGGCGGCGTCGCCAACACCAACATCATCTTCCATGGCGGCCGCCTGCTCGCGCTCGAGGAAGGCCATCTGCCGACCGAGATCGAGCCGGACACGCTGAAGCGCACCGGCTATTGCGACTACAAGGGCGCGATCTCCGGCCCCTTCACCGCGCATCCCAAGATCGATCCGGTCACCGGTGAGCTGGTGTTCTTCGGCTACAACGCCGCTGGCCCCCTGACGCCCGCGCTGTCGTTCGGCTCGGTCAGTTCAGCCGGCGTGGTGACGCGGTTCGAGCGCTTCGAGGCGCCCTATGCCAGCATGGTGCACGACTTCATCGTCACCGAGAACCATGTGCTGTTTCCGATCCTCCCCATCACCGGCAGCATGCAGCGCGCGATGCGCGGACAGGCGCCCTACGCCTGGGAGCCGGAGAAAGGCGCCTATGTCGGCGTGATGAAGCGCAGCGGCGCATCCAAGGACATCATCTGGTTCCGCGCCGAGAGCTGCTACGTCTTCCACGTCATGAACGCCTGGGAGGACGGCAACCGCATCATTGCCGACGTGATGCAGTTCGAGGAGGCGCCGCTGTTCAACCATCCCGACGGCTCGCCGACCGACCCGAAAAAGAACCGCGCGCGTTATTGCCGCTGGACCTTCGATCTCTCGGGCAATAC
Organism: Bradyrhizobium sp. 6(2017); assembly: GCF_011058295.2. Lineage (NCBI taxonomy): Bacteria > Pseudomonadati > Pseudomonadota > Alphaproteobacteria > Hyphomicrobiales > Nitrobacteraceae > Bradyrhizobium > Bradyrhizobium sp. 6(2017). The sequence continues at coordinate 6,509,654 of NZ_CP049289.2, forward strand.
CGACCGCTTCACGCAGACCTATCTCGACGACCTCACCGGCGAATTCCCCCGCGTCGACGATCGCCGCGCGGGACTTATCAGCAATCACGGCTGGTACGCCTGCGCCAATCCCGACCTGCCGATGTTCGGTGCGCTGTCGGGCGTCGTACATGTCGACGGCCATGGCAAGCGGCTCGGCCACTATCTCCTGCCCGCCGGCGACACGATCTCCGAGCCTGTCTTTGTCGAGCGCCACTCTGGCGCCGCCGAGGGCGACGGCTGGCTGCTCGCCGCGGTCTGGCGTGCCCGCGAAAATCGCAGCGACCTCGCCGTGTTCAACGCGCAAAATGTCGAGGCGGGCCCGACGGCGCTGGTCCATCTTGGTCACCGGGTGCCGGACGGATTCCACGGCAATTGGGTGGGTGCGGAGTAAGCCGCGCGTCCGAGAGCCTCCATTCCTCCACGCGTCATGCCCGGGCTTGTCCCGGGCATCCACGTCTTTTTCAGCTCCTTAATGAAAGACGTGGATGGCCGGGACATAGGCGAGCGGAAGCGACGCCGTCCTTCGGACAGCTATGCCCGGCCACGACGGCAGAAAGCGTGCGCCAAGCGGCACCACCAGCACATCAAATTGAAAATACTCAAGTTTTCTCTACGATCTCACGATTTTGACACTGTAAAGATTTCGCTTGACGCCTCCCTCGCCCACCTCTAGGGTATCTTTACGATGTAAAGATTAGCCGGATGAGGCCGACCATGACGATCTTCCTGATCCTCGCTCCCTACGGCGCCTTCGCCACGCTGATGCTGGTGGCCTCGGCCAATTTGAGCCTGCTCTGTGCCGCGCTGATCTGCCTTGTCGTCATCGCCTCCGATATCGCGCGCGGCCGCAGCATCAAGATCCTCGGCGTCGGCTCGGTGATCGTGTTCACCGCGGTCGGCTGCTACCTCACCTTCATCGACGCGACGCCGAGCAGCATCGCCGTGAAGATTGCCGTCGATGCCGGCATGCTGCTGGTGACGCTGTTCTCGATCCTGATCGGCCATCCCTTCACGCGGCAATACGCGCTCGAACAGGTCGCGGCCGAGATCGCGAAGCTGCCCGGCTTCACCCAAGCCAACTACCTGATCACCGGTGCCTGGGCTGCCGCGACGCTGCTGATGCTGATCGGCAACATCGCGGTGCTCTACGTGCCGGCCCTGCCGCTGTGGACGGGTCTGCTGATCGCCTTCGCCGCACGCAACGCCGCGGTGTGCTTCACCCGCTGGTATCCGCAATATCGCGCGGCCAAGTACGGCGCACCGCCGGCTCGCGCGCTGCCGTCGCACTGAACGCTGCTATAACAACACCAGAACAATCACCCGCCCGAGGAAACGGAAACCACGACGATGAAGAGCGTATTTGCCAGGCTTGCGAGCGACTTTCTCTCCACCATCGTGTTCCTGGTGGTCTATCTCGCCACCGACAACGTCCTGATCGCCACCGGCGTTGCGATCGCGGGCGCGATTGCGCAAGTGGTCTATGCGCGCGTGAAGGGACAGGCGCTCGGCTACATGACCTGGGCAAGCCTCGCGCTGGTGATCGTGCTCGGCAGCGCGACGCTGCTGACCAACGATCCGCGCTTCGTGCTGGCGAAGCCCGCGATCGGCCACATCGCGATCGGCGCGATCATGCTCAAGCGCGGCTGGATGCTGCGCTATCTGCCGCCGATCGTGACCGAGACCATTCCGGAATACGCCACCCTCGCCGGCTATGCCTGGGCCGTGCTGATGTTCGTGCTCGCCGCCGGCACCATCGCGATCGCAGCGACCGGCGACATGAAGCTGTGGGCGTTCTACGTGTCGGTGGTGCTGCTCGGCGCCAAGATCGTTGCCTTCGCGATCCAGTACGTCGCCTTCCGCTTCCTGGTCGGAAGCCGGCTGCGCGCCGCCGCCCGCGCCTGATCGCCGCAGCCGCGAACTAGGCGCGCGCGGCAAGATGAGCTATACCCGCGCACGCCCTGGAGCACCGGCTCTGACTGCGTCAGAGCCAATGCTCCAGGTTCTTGTTTGACGCGTTTTCTTCACGCGAACCGGTACCCACTTCGCTTGAAAACGCTTTTACCATGAGGGGAGACATATCAATGGCGGTGGACGGAAACTGGAATCTGACGATGACGACGCCGATGGGCGAGCGCAAGGCGACGCTGTCGCTGGCGAGCTCGGGCGGCACGCTCACCGGCACGCAGGGCGCCGAGGGCAATTCCACCGAGATCTTCGACGGCTCCGTGAACGGCGACAACGTCACCTGGAAGGTTTCCATCACCAACCCGATGCCGCTGACGCTCGAATTCACCGGCAAGGTTTCCGGCGACGGCATCGCCGGCGAGATGGGCATCGGCCCGATGGGCAGCTTCCCCTTCACTGGCACCCGGGCGTAGCGCCAGGTCCACACGCCGACCAGCTCAAACAAGAAGCCGAAGCGCACTGACGATTCAACCTGATCTCAGCGCGCTTCGGCTCTCAGCGGCGGACGCTGGCGGGCTCGTTACGATAGGCCCTTTGAATGGTGCTGCGCTCGATCTCCGCGGCTGCGGCGGCTGCCTCGTCCGCCGATTTCCGTATATTGCCCATGTTCGCCACTGCCGCGGCCGCCATTGCGGGATGGATGCGCGACATCTCGAACTGCCGGCGCTCGAGCGTGGAAGCGACACGCTCCTGCATCGCGACGAGATACAGGTCCCGGATCTTGGGGTTATCCGCGAGGTTCTTGGCATAGTCCTCGGTGCGCCCCTTGGCGCCGTCCAGCCTCAGCTTGACGCGGGTCGCAGCGCCCTTCTCCTCAGCCGAGAGCTCAGCAGTGTAGCGGAACAACTCCTCGCTCTTCCTGCGGACGATCCAGACAACCTGCGCGTCGCCGATGTTGCGGACCACGTCCAGCGACTGGCTGCCGAAAACAAAGGGCGGCAGCTCGGCCTTCGCGAGGTCCTGCCGCGCCTGGGTGATCGGCACGGGATAGACCGTGCCATCCGCGGGGTTTGGAAAGATGTAGTACAGATAGCCCACGACGCAGGCCACGAGAAATGCACCGAAAGCAAACTTCATCGTCAACTCCCTTTATTGATTTCCATTAATCGTCGACGCGGAACACCAGGCCCGTCTCGAGCCCGGCGCGCTGCACCTGGCAAATCTTGTCCTTCCCGGGCCCGACGCGTTGGACGTCGAATTTGCGGCCTTCGAGGATCGCGGCGACCTGCTCCTGCACGGCCGGACGAAGCGGCTGCTGGAAGGCCGGCCGCCTGTAGGATTGCGACCCGTCATACGCCTCGCCGTTGCCGGCCGAAGGCATACGTATCTCGACCTTGGTCTGGTTCTCGCTGAAGGCCGTCAGCACTGCGGTGAATCGCACGACCTCGCGGCCGCTGCTGTGAACCCGCCAGGTGACCTCGTAACCCGGGATGCCTGACGGCGTCACATGGACCAGAATTCCGCACTGCTTGGCGTAGACCATGTCGGCAAGCTTGTCGTTGAACAGGCGCCGATAGGCTTCGCTGACGCTCACATCGTACACGCCGGGCGGCCGCTCCTTGTTGCAGCCGGCGAGGCCGAGCGCCGCGAGCACAAGCGCCGCGCGTCCAATCCGCTGTATCGCCGAATGTGTCATGTCATCCACGCCCACTACCCTTGGATGAGCGCGGAGGGTCGACGACAAACGTTAAGGGTCCTTGGCCGAAATCGGTTGCTTTGCTCGCGCCCCACAACCCCGCGCGTGGCAGAACGTCGCAGTCGCCGCAGCGTGGTTAACAGCAGCGATACGGCGCGGGCTTGACGCTAGAACCAGATCTGCATCGGCACTCTGTGCGCATCCAATGGCGGCGTCCCTTCCGGAACGCTTCCGCAAGGCTCGCACGCGGCGAGCGCCACCGCGCAGGCGTCCAGCACATCGTCGCGCTTAGCCCCGGTGCCGATCCGCGCCTCAGTGAGCCAGCGATCGATGTCGCGAAAGCCAACGCGCTTAAGCAGCCTGCAACGGAGTGCATCGCCCTCCTCCGACTTCTTGCGGGGCAGCGGCGTGCCGCCGTTCAGCCGCAGGAACACCAGTTCGGGATGCACCTCGCGGATGTCGCGCGCGGCGTTCGCGCGCACGAACGCGTCGACCTCCATGATCTTGTTGCCGAGATGCCAGAGCTGCCGCGAGACGCGGGTCTGGCCGCGCCGCAACGCCTCCTGGTTCGCAACGTCGGGATCGCGAAACTCCTCCCACAGCCAGCGCCGTGCCCCGGTGAAGACGCGCGAGGTGTGCGGACGCAGGCGCTCGCGGGCGAGACGGTCACACGCGCGCTCGCCGTCATCAGTCATGCCGATCGGGATGTCGATCCCGGCACGATCGAACGGACGCGCCAGCGCGTCCGCAATATCAGTGTGAAAGGAAATCGTGCGCCGGTCGCCGTCGATGCTGACGGCGACCCAGCCCCTGGAGAATCCGTCGAGGCCTGTTGCCCTCAACCCGGATCCTCAACCGAGGTTCAGTTCCTTGAAGAAGTCGTTGCCCTTGTCATCGATGATGATGAAGGCCGGGAAGTCGACCACTTCGATGCGCCAGATCGCTTCCATGCCGAGCTCGGGATACTCGACCACCTCGACCTTCTTGATGCAGTGCTCGGCGAGGTTCGCCGCGGCACCGCCGATCGAACCGAGATAGAAGCCGCCGTGCTTCTTGCAGGCCTCGCGCACCGCGACGGCGCGGTTGCCCTTGGCGACCATCACCATCGAGCCTCCAGCGGCCTGGAACTGATCGACGAAAGAGTCCATGCGTCCCGCCGTGGTCGGGCCGAACGCACCGGAGGCGTAGCCCTCGGGCGTCTTGGCCGGGCCCGCGTAGTAGACCGGGTGGTTCTTGAAATAATCCGGCAGCGGCTCGCCCTTCTCCAGCCGCTCGCGCAGCTTGGCGTGGGCGGAGTCGCGCGCCACGATCATGGTGCCGGTCATCGAGACGCGGGTCTTGGTCGGATATTGCGACAGCGTCGCGAGAATGTCCTTCATCGGCTTGTTGAGGTCGATCTTGACGACCTCGCCGCCGAGCGACTGCTCGACCGCGGGCAGATACTGCGCCGGGTTGTGCTCGAGCTCCTCGAGATAGACGCCGTCCTTGGTGATCTTGCCGAGCACCTGACGGTCCGCCGAGCAGGACACGCCAAGCCCGATCGGCAGCGAGGCGCCGTGGCGCGGCATACGGATCACGCGGACGTCGTGGCAGAAATATTTGCCGCCGAACTGCGCTCCGACCCCCAAGCTTTGCGTCATCTTGAGGATTTCCTGCTCCATCTCGAGATCGCGGAACGCATTGCCGTCGGCCGAGCCGTGGGTCGGCAGCGCATCGAGATAGCGCGCCGAGGCGAGCTTCACCGTCTTCATGCAGAGCTCGGCGGAGGTGCCGCCGATCACGATCGCAAGGTGGTACGGAGGACAGGCCGCGGTGCCGAGCGTCAGCACCTTCTCCTTCAGGAAGGCCAGCAGCCGGTCCTTGGTCAGCACCGAGGGCGTCGCCTGGAACAGGAAGCTCTTGTTGGCGCTTCCGCCGCCCTTGGCCATGAACATGAACTTGTAGGCGTCATCGCCCTCGGCGTAGATCTCGCACTGCGCCGGCATGTTGTTTGCGGTGTTCTTCTCCTCATACATCGACAGCGGCGCCACCTGCGAATAGCGCAGATTGCGGCGCAGATAAGCGTCGCGCGCGCCTTCGGACAGCGCCGCCTCGTCGTCGCCGTCGCTGATGACGTTAAAACCCTTCTTGCCCATGATGATCGCGGTGCCGGTGTCCTGGCACATCGGCAGCACGCCGCCGGCCGCGATGTTGGCGTTCTTGAGGAAGTCGAAGGCGACGAACTTGTCGTTGTCGCTGGCTTCCTTGTCCTCGAGGATCGAGCGCAGCTGCTTCAGATGGCCCGGCCGCAGATAGTGATTGATCTCGCCGAACGCGGCCTCGGAAAGCGCCCGCAGCGCCTCGCGTGACACCACCAGCATGTCCTTGCCCAGGACCTTCTCGACCCGAACGCCTTCGCTCGTCACCTTCTTGTAGGGCGTGGTGTCCGTACCGAGCGGGAACAGCGGGGTGTGCTTGTAGGGCGGAACGGGCTTCTGCTGGTCGGGAAAGGCGGTGGGGGCGTTCATGAGCTGCTCGTTTGGGCTGCGCGTCGGTTCGAAAAGCCGGTCGGGCCGCAGGGCCGCCGGCAATGTAGAGCCGTTCTAAGCCTTTTTCGGACAAAGGAAAGGGAAGCCGGCCGCCGTCCAGCCATGCGCTGAAACGGCAATCCGCGTGCTATGTTTCATCGCGCCGTAATCTCAGGTTGCGACAACGCCGAGCAAATACCGAGACGGCCAACGAGGCCGCAAGGAGGCCATCATGAAGACAGCGCTTTTCGTCTGGTTCACGGCGCTGGCCTTGTTGATGGCGGTTCCGACCGGCGCCGATGCAGCCCGCCTCGGCAAGACGTGCGGCGGCATCGCCGGGCTGCAATGCGGCACCGGCAAGTTCTGCCAGTTCAAGCCGGGGACCTGCGGCCGCTTCGATCAGACCGGCACCTGCGCCTTCCGCCCGACGATCTGCAACAAGATTTTCCGGCCGGTCTGCGGCTGCGACGGCAAGACCTACGGCAATGATTGCGAGCGCCGGGCCGCCTGGGCGTCCAAGGCGCGGGATGGGAAGTGCGCGTCCTAAGGCAGGTGGCTAGCCGCCGGTCTTTTCGGGGAACGGAAAGGCACTGCCAACGGCAATTGATTGCAGGCGCGAGGCCGCCGGAGTGTCCAAGCACAACGGCAAGTACAAGGCGCCTGGCTAGGCGGACGGCGCCAGACGGTCCTGCGTGACCGCTCCCGCGGTCACCGCACATATTGACGCGCTCCGCGGGAGCCTGCATGTACCTCCACGTATTTTTGCATCGCGGGGGTATTTCGTGACAGCACCGTTGCGCCGACGCTTGCCTTTGAGCATCCGCTCCATTCTGCCGGCCGCGCCGTTGGCGCTGGCGACAGCCTTCGCCGCGGCGCCAGCTCATGCCGATCCCTGCCAAGACATCGCCAAGCAGCTCGCCGGCCAGATCGACGGGCTGAAGGTCAATTTCACGGCCGCCAACATCACCTACCTCACACATCCGGCGGCCAAGGAATTGTCGCTCGGCTGCCGCGGCAAGGACTATTCGATCGAGCTCTATGCCAAGACCGATCGCAGGATGAAGCCGGAGTTCTTCAACCTGGTCGGCTCGGCCACGGCGCTAGTTTTCACCGTGCCGAAGGACGACGCGGTGACCGGCACCTCGCGCTGCCTGAAGCGCATGGGAATCCTCCGCGGCAACACCATCACGATGCGCTATCGCCGCCTCAATCTGGAATGCACGCGCAACCGGACCGACGCCTCGATCACCGTCCGCCGCGGCAACAACGAGTGAGCCGTCAGGCTTCGGCGGCGATGCGTCCGATCGCATCGACGATCTTGCCCCAGCCCGGGCTCATCATGTCGAAGGCGTAGCGGTTGCCGGGGAACACGAAGCCGTCATGCACCATGCGGACCTGCGTGCCGCCCTCGACCGGCGTCAACGTCCAGGTGACGACCGAGTCGAGCTTCGAGCCGTATTCCGGATTGGTGTCGGCGCCGCCCTTCCAGGAATAGCGCAGCAGGCGTGGCGAATCGCAATCCAGCACCTCGCAATGCACGACGCCATCCCAGTCGCCGATCGGCCTGGTGCGGAAATTGAACCGGTGTCCGACCACGGCAACGAAATCGTTCGGCATCAGCCATTTCACCAGCAAGTCGCTCGTGGTCAGGGTGCGCCAGATCTTGTCGGCGGCGTAAGGCAGCACCTTCTCGACCGTGATCGCGTGCGTCTCAGCCATCACTCACTCTCCTTCAACAATTTCTCCAGATTTGCGAAGCGCTCCGCCCAGAACGTCTCGTAGTGCCCGAGCCAGTCGATCAGCGGGCCGAGCCCCTTCGGCGCGACGCGATAATGGATGTGCCGGCCCTCGCGCCGCTCGGCGACGAGGCCGGCATCGCGCAGCGCGCGCAGATGCTGCGACACCGCCGGCTGCGACACCTTTGAGCCCTGCACCAGTCCGGTCGCGGCCACCTCGCCTTCCCGTGCGATCCGCTCGAACACCGCCCGCCGCGTCGGATCCGCGAGGGTCTTGAGCACATTGGTCAGCTGCATGGCGGCGGTCATGGAAATATATAAGCAATTGCTTATATAAATGTCAACCTTGAGCCAATGCAGAGGCAACACGGTCACGACGCAGGAACGCCTCGCCTGCTCTGAAAGTTGATCGCTGCGGTCGCATGTCGGCCGCGAAAACAGTGCGATAATCGCGATCGGAATCGCCGCGGAGCCGCCCATGATCGCAAAGCTCCTCCTGCAGAACACATTCTTCGTCATCGCCATGGCCGCGCTGCTGTTTTGCTTCGCGGGCACGCTGCACTGGCCCGGCGCGTGGAGCTATCTGATCGCCTCGGCGCTGATCGGGCCCGCCTGCGGGCTGTGGCTCGCCAGGGTCGATCCCGGGCTGCTGGCCGAGCGCATGCGTCTCACCGCGCGTGAGGGCCAGCCCACCGAGGACAAGCGCTTCATGCTGGTGTTCGTCGCCGTCGCGGTGCTTTGGTTCGTGGCTATGGGCCTCGACCGGCGCTTTGGCGGCGCCAATGCCGGCGCGCCGCTGATCGTGCTCGGCCTTGTGCTGTATCTGGTCTCGACCGTGCTGATCCTCTGGGTGTTCCGCACCAATTCGTTCGCCGCGCCGGTCGTGAAGGTGCAGACCGAGCGCCACCATCAGGTGATCTCGACCGGTCCCTACGCGCTGGTCCGCCATCCCATGTATACGAGCGTGATGCTGTTCTTCATCGGCGTGCCGCTGATGCTCGGCTCCTGGTGGGGTCTTGCCTTCGTGCCGGTGTTCTTCGCGATGTTCGCGATCCGCACCGGGATCGAGGAGCGCACGCTGGTGGCGGGTTTGTCAGGCTATGCCGATTATGCGGCACGGGTGCGCTATCGCCTCGTGCCCGGGCTGTGGTGAGGAACGATCATGGCGGAGAGCAAGACCTATACCGGCGGCTGCCATTGCGGCCAGGTCCGCTTCGAATGCACCACCGACATGGCGATGGTGACGGCCTGCAACTGTTCGATCTGTACCAAGAAGGGCCTGCACTTCGTGTTCATGCCGCCAACGAGCTTCCAGCTTCGCGCCGGCGCCGAGAATTTGAAGGAATATCTGTTCAACCGCCATGCGATCCGCCACCAGCTCTGCGTCGATTGCGGCGTCGACGTGTTTGCACGCGGCAACAAGCCTGACGGCGCCGACATCGTGGCGCTCAATGTCAGCTGCATCGACGGCATCGATTTGTCGAAGATCACGATGACGCCGGTGGATGGAAGGAACCGGTGACGGCACCTACAAATCCAGCGCCTTGTAACGCCGGAAGATCCCCTCCTCATTGAACGGAATCCGCCGCTCGCTGGCCAGATACGCCTTGATGTTCGGCCGCTCGGCGACGCGATCGCGCAGCGCGATCAGTCGCGGGACCTTCTTTTCAAACGCCGCCATCCGCTTCGGAAAAGCGTAGCGCAGGCCTTCCACGATCTGAAACAGCGAGAGGTCGACATAGGTCACCCGGCGGCCGGTGACGAAGGCGCCGCCGTTCGCCTGCACGAGGTCCTCGAAATAGCCGAGATATTTTGGCACCCGCGACGCCCAGAATTCCTCGGTGCGCTTCTTGGCCGGCGCCTTCTGGTCCTCGTAGTACAGCGACGGGCCGAGCGGATGATGGGTGTCGTGGATCTCCAGCACGAAGTCCGCGATCGTGAGCTGCAACTCGTGCACCCAGAGCTTGCCGCCTTCCGCCTTCGGGGCGAGGCCGTGGCGCGCGCCGAGATAGAGCAGGATGTTGGCGGTCTGCCCGATCACGAGGCTGCCGGCCTTGAGGAACGGCGGCGCAAACGGCGGCGTGCCCTTGTGCGCGTCCATCATCTTCATCATGGCACCCGTGCCGCCCTTGCCGCGCGCGACATCGGTGTAACCGGCGCCTGCATCCTCGAGCGCGAGGCGGACATATTCGCCGCGGCCCTGGATCATCGGCCAGTAGTAAAGCTGATAGTGCATGCACATACCTCCAAAAACTTTCACCGCGTCGCTTCTCGTCAGCTCGATCGTAGCCGTGCAGAGCTCGGATCGTCCACCGCGGACAGGCTGCCTGTCCGAACCACGCAGAGACTGCTAAGGTTCCGACGTCGAATCTTCGATGAAGGATCATCTGATGGCGGACAACAAGAAGAAGCGGGGCGGCGCAGATCGCGCCCTGATCGCGTTGAGCGAATCCTACGAAGTTGCGTACTGGTCCAAGAAGTTCAAGGTCACGCCGGCGAAGCTCAAAGCCGCCGTCAAGAAGGTCGGCCATTCCGCCAAGAAGGTGGAAGCCTACTTCAAGGAGCAGCGGCACAAGGCCGCCGACCGCGCGCGGATCGCGATCAGCCAGCCCTACGAGGTCCGTTACTGGTCGAAGAAGTTCAAGGTGACGCCTGCCCGGCTCAAGACCGCGGTGGCCGCAGTTGGACACTCCTCGAAGAAGGTCGAAGCCTATTTCGCGGCCAAGAAGAAAACCGTGAAGAAAAAGAAGACTGCAAAGAAGGCGGTCAAGCGCAAGAAGGCTTAGGCGCTCTCCCAGATTCAATGAGCGGCGGCGCGAGGCGACCGCCGCTCAAGTCTCCTTGTATTCCCTCAGTTCGCCGCGAAGCAGTACAGCAGGCCGTCGCCGCCGGTGCTCTTCAGGTCGGCCTGCGAGCAGCCGCCGTCGGGACCGCGCGAGGGATGCGACGTGTTCCAGGATTTTGACGGTTCGTCGTCGCGCAGGCCCTTGCGGTCGAAATGTCCGAGCATGGCGGCGCCTTGCGTGCTGCTCGTCCAGTTCTTGCAGGTGCGGTCCTCACCGGCCGCAAACGCAGTGCCGTCCGCCTGCGATCCTGTCAGCACGTCGTGGCGGTTCGGCGTGTCGCCGGCACCGTTGATGACGTCGCCCTTCTCGGACAGGGCGGTCTGCTTGGTGAGATTGTTGCCGGCGCTGTGCAGGTCGGCGACGTCCTTGGCGACCACGACGCCCTTCACATTCTTCCACGGTCCCTTGCCGATGCGATCGCGCGCGTTCACCGCGACCTGGCCGTCGGCGGCCTGGGTCGAGAGATAGGCGCGCCATGTCTTCGGCGCGCCGAAGCCCGCGGCCTGCGCCAGCGTCTGGCAATGGTTGTCGGCACCGGCGAGGCCGCCGAGATTGGCGCCGTTGCCGATGCCGTTGCTGGTCACGAAGAAGCTGGTGTCGGCAGTCTGCGCCTGTGCCGGCGGCGCAGCCGTGACGACAAATGCAAGACAGGCCGGAACCGCGATGCACGCAATGACCTTCATCTTAATCCTCCCGATGGTTGTTATGGTCCGCTGACATCAACCCGCAGCCCGTGCGGATATTCCGGCGCCGCGACGCGCCAATGAAGCGCGCAAAATAAAAGCGCCGCGGGCTGAGCCGCGGCGCCTTGCAATTGTCATATCGGGCGATCGATCAGTTGGTCTGCTGGATCGCCGAGAGTTCCCAGTTGCCGCCGCGCTGGCGCACGAAGGTCCAGACTTCGGTGATCTCCTCCGGCTGCCCATTGCCGCCGACCATCCGGCCGGTGCCGCGCTCGAGCATGGTGTCGACCAGCGTGTAGCGCATCGCGACGGTGGCGTATTCGCTGTCGCCTTCGCGCCAGGCTTCCGCAAGATCGCCCTGCAACAGCTTCACGTTGGAAGTCTTGTTGGTGACGTTGCGCGCCTTGTTCTCCTCGAGATCCTTCGAGAAGTACGACACCATCTCCGGCGTCGCGAGCGTATGCAGCTTCGCAATGTCCTCGTTTGACCAAGCGGCCTGGATATCGCCGAGCAGCCGCTCGAACGTCTCATAGTCCGCCGGCGTGATCTCGACCGGTGTGTTCGATCCGCCGCCGAGGCCAAAGCCGAAGCCCGAACGGGCGTTGCCCTGCGGGCCGGGGCCGACGTCGGGGCCGCCCGCGTACGCGGAGGCCGGCGTATTGCGGCGCTGCCACCACGACATCGCGAGCCGGACCACGAGCACGATCAGACCGACCTGCAGCAGGAGGCCGAGGATCGACGACAGGCCGCCGAGACCCGAGAACAGGCCGCCGCCGAACAGCATGCCGAACAGGCCGGCGCCAAGGAAGCCCGCGGCCAGGCCGCCGAGCAGGCCACGGCCCATTCCGCCGCGGCCGAACAGGCCGCCGGACGTCGCCGCCGCCGGCGATCCCATGTTCGGGCTGCCAGGCTGGCTGAAGGTACGGTTCATCGGCGCAACCGAGCCGGGCGCCGTCGAGGTGCTGGGCGGCGCGGAGAATGTCCGCGAGCCGCGCGAGCCGCCGCCGCCGACGCGGGCGTCGGCCGCCGAAATGGTCATCATCACGGGCAGCGCCAGCGCCATCGCGACGGCGATCGCCCGGACAATTCCACGCGTGCGGTGCGAGAAATTCATGTTGGTTTCCTCAAAGGATTCCCCGGCATGGGGAAACGCCCCTAAGATGGGCAGGGCCTGATAAAAGTGAAGCGGGAAACGGGAACCGCGGCTGCGGCCCTCGGTCGCGGAGATGTGACACTATGGTCCTTGTGGACGCGACGGCGCGTCCTACCGCGAGATGGGGCTCGGCTTCAACCGCGACCGCATCGCAACATAACTATTCCCATGCGAGAAGGTAAGGCGCATCGAAGCTCGTCGCCCGGGCTGGCGCTCCTTATTTGACGCGTTTTCTATACGCGAGCGGGTGTCCGCTTCGCTCGAAAACGCTCTAATTCGCCGTCATGGTTTCCTTCACCGCGGCGACCAGCTGCGTCAGCGTGAACGGCTTGGGCAGGAACGCGAACTGCTGGTTCTCGGGCAGGCTCTTCTCGAAGGCGTCCTCCGCATAGCCTGAGACGAAGATGATCTTGAGCTCGGCATTGCGGCTGCGCATTTCCTTCAGCAGCGTCGGGCCGTCCATCTCCGGCATCACGACGTCGGAGACGACGAGATCGACGGCGCCGTTGTTCTCCTCGAACGCCTCCAGCGCCTCAACGCCGTTGGCCGCCTCGATCACGCTGTAGCCGCGCGAGCGGAGACCGCGCGCATTCAGCGAGCGCAGGCCGTCCTCGTCCTCGACCAGCAGGATGGTGCCCTGCCCGGTGAGATCGGGCTTCGGCTTGGCGGCTTCGGCGGCGGCGTCCTTGGTCGCGGCATTGCCGGCCTGCGCCTCCGGGGCGGCCTCCTGCTCCTGGCGATGCCGCGGCAAATAGATCCGGAAAGTGGTGCCCCCGCCGGGCACGGAATCGACATAGACGAAGCCGCCGGTCTGCTTGACGATGCCGTAGACCGTCGACAGGCCGAGGCCGGTGCCCTTGCCGACTTCCTTGGTCGAGAAGAACGGCTCGAAGATCTTGTCGATGATCTCGTGCGGAATGCCGGTGCCGGTGTCCGAAATCTCGATCTTCACATAGTCCGCCGCCGGCATGCCCTTGTTGGCGAGTTGGGCTGCTTCCTCGGTCGGCAGATTGGCGGTGCGGATGATCAGCTTGCCGCCGTCGGGCATCGCGTCGCGCGCGTTGACCGCGAGGTTGACCACCACCTGCTCGAATTGCGAAACGTCGACCTTCACCGGCCACAGATCGCGGCCATGCACCAGGTCGAGCTTGACCTTCTCGCCGATCAGCCGGCGCAGCAGCATGGTGAGGTCGGACAGCGCATCGCCGAGATCGAGCACCTGTGGCCGCAGCGTCTGGCGGCGCGAGAACGCAAGCAACTGCCGCACCAGCGTCGCGGCGCGGGTCGCGTTCTGCTTGATCTGCATGATATCCTGGAACGACGGGTCGGTCGGCTTGTGCGCGTTCAGCAGGAAGTCGTTCGCCATCATGATGGCCGACAGCACGTTGTTGAAGTCGTGCGCGATGCCGCCGGCGAGCTGGCCCACCATCTCCATCTTTTGCGACTGGTTGATCTGGTTCTCCAGCGCGCGGCGCTCGGTGGTCTCCAGCATGTAGACGATCGCGGTCTCGGCGTCGCGCTCGTCCTTCTCGACGGTCGTCACGAAGAACTGGGCAAAGCGCTCCTTGGCGCCGTCCAGCATCACCTCGACCGGCGCGATATCGCCCTGGCCCTCGGCGGCCTGGTTGATCGCGGCGATCAGGAGACCCCGGTCGCGCGGATTGACCGCGCGGAAGATCGACTTGGCCGCACCGCCCTCGCCGTTCAGCCCCTGCGCCAGCTTGGCGAAGCGCGCATTGGCACCGACCACGTTGCCGCCGCGGTCGACAGTCGCGATCGCCATCGGCGTATGGTCGAAGAAGCGCATGAAGCGCACCTCGGCGGCGCGCTCCGGATCGGAACGCTCGTCGCGGGCGCGGCTGATCACCAGCGTGCGCGAGGCGCCCGCAGCGCCGTCGGCGCCGAAGGCGAGCTTGTGATAGAGCCGCACCGGCACGGTCTTGCCGCCGCGCATCCGCAGGTCGATGTCGAACACCTCGGTCTTGACCTCGCCCGGCACCGCCGCAATCGAGGTCAACAGCGCCGCACCGTCGCCCGAGACGATGTCGGTCAGCTTCAGGCCGCCCGAACCGATCTCGGCCAGATCGTAGTCCAGCCAGTTGGCCAGCGTGGCGTTGACATAGGCGATCTCGCCGGCCGGATTGACTGAGAAGAAGCCGCACGGCGCGTGATCGAGATATTCGATCGCGTGCCGCAACTCCTGGAACACATCCTCCTGGTCTTCGCGGTCACGGGTGACGTCGGCGATCGACCACACCGCATATCTCGCGTCGCGTTTGCCCTCGCCGAGCGGGCGCACCCTGAGCCGCAGCCAACGGCCTTGTTCGCCACCTTGCCCGGCCTCGTGGCCGGCGACGCGGACCTCCTCCTGCTGCCGCTTGCCCTCGCGTGCCGCCTTCAAGAGGCGGAACACCGCCTCGGAGACGTCGGGGTTGCCGATGAAGACGCGCTCGACGGGACGGACGTCCTGCGGCCCGGCCGCGCCGGTCAGCCTCAGATAGGCGGCGTTGGAATAGACCACATGGCCGCGGGAGTCGGTGACCACGAGCCCTTCCTGGGCCTGGTCGGCGATCCGCGCCATCACGGGGTCGTCGGTGGCGCGGTCGGAGAAGCGGATGATGCCTGCAGCAAGCGCGAACAGGGTGAACAGGCCGACGGTGGCGAGCAGCGCCAGCACGCCGAGGATATAGGGCTGCGCCTGGGTGCGGCCGATGGTCATCAGCCAGACCGCCACCGCGACGATGCCGACAGCGATCAGGACCACCAGCAGGATGCTGCCGCTGCGCCGCGCTGGCCCGTGAGCCACGAACGGCTCAGTCGCGGGAGGATCGTTGCTATCGGCGGTCATCTGGAGAGACATGGCTCGTCTGCATCACGAAGGCGCCCGGCCGGCCGCCTCGCCCCTGAGTGCCTGAATCGGACCCGAAAACGCAAGTCCATCAGGCGGCAATTTCGCAAGTTACGCGCATTTCAAGCGGTTTTCCGCCCTTTACTGTCGCAGGCCGGACAGGCCGCGCTTCAGCCGCATCACATAGCCGATGATTTCGGCGACCGCATGATAGTGCTCGACCGGGATCTCCCGGTCGATCTCGACGGTCGCATAGAGCGCCCGGGCCAGCGGCACGTTCTCCACGATCGGAATATCGTGCTCCTTGGCGATCTCCCTGATCTTGAAGGCAAGGTTGTCGACGCCCTTGGCGACGCAGAGCGGCGCCGACATGCTGCGGTCGTAGGCCAGCGCCACCGAATAGTGGGTCGGGTTGGTGATGATCACCGAGGCCTTGGGAACCTGGGCCATCATGCGCTTCCTGGCGCGCTGGACCCGCAACTGCTTGATCCTGCCCTTGACGTGCGGGTCGCCTTCCGACTGCTTGAACTCCTCCTTCATCTCCTGCAGCGACATCTTGTGACGCTCGTACCAGGTCCGGTACTGGAAGAAGTAGTCGGCGATCGCGACCGCAGCGAGCATGGCGACCACCGCCGCCATCAAATGCACCGTCATGCTGGTGATGGCGGGCAGAAGCTCGGCCGGATCGACCCGCAGGAATGCTTCCATCCGCAGCCGTTCGGGCCACAGCACCACGACCATCACGGCGCCGAGCGCGATCAGCTTGAACAGGCCCTTCAGGAAATTCGCCACCGCCTGCTTGCCGAACAGCCGCTTGAAGCCGGCTGCCGGCGAGATCTTGGAGAATTTCGGCTTCAGCTGCTCGCCCGACCACACCAGCTGGTGCTGCACCATGTTGCCGGCGACCGCGGCCAGCGCCAGCATCAGAAACGGTACGCCGATCGCGGCAACCACAGCATAGCCCAGCGTCTGGGTCAGTTGAAGCAGACCGGCGCCGTCGGTGCGGATCATCCATGAATTGGCGATCAGGTTGCGCAGCGGCATCAAGATGCCGCCGCCGATCGAGCCCGAGAAGGTCGACAGCACCAGCGTGGCGCCGGCGATGATGAACCAGGTGTTGACCTCCTGGCTCTTGACGACGTCGCCTTTTTCGAGCGCATCGTCGAGACGTTTTTGCGTAGGGTCTTCTGTTTTGTCTTCGGTATCGTCGGCCATCGCTCTCCCCTAGTTCATCGGAGCAAGCTGGCGCATGACGCCGTTGAAGTAGTCGAAATAGGTATTCATCATCGCCGCGAGCACCACGCCGAAGATCAGGAAGCCGACCATGATCGAGAGCGGCACGCCGACGAAATAGACCTGCATCTGCGGCATCAGCCGCGCCAGCACGCCGAGCCCGATGTTGAAGACCAGGCCGAACACCAGGAACGGCGCCGACAGCTGCAGGCCGATCTTGAAGGCGGCGGAGAACGCCGAGGTCGCAAGCGCGGCGACGTCGCCGGTCGGCATGATCTCGCCGGGCGAGAAGATGCGGTAGCTCTCGCTCAGCGCCGCGATCACGAGATAGTGGCTGTCGGTGGCAAACAGCAGCGTCAGGCCGAGGATGGTGAGGAAATTGCCGACGATCTGGCCCTGCTGACCCTGGGTCGGGTCGATCGCGGTAACGAAGCCGAGGCCGAGTTGCTGTGCGATCACGGAGCCCGCAACATTGAGCGCCGACAGCGTCACCCGCGCGGTCGCTCCGAGCACGATGCCGATGATGAGTTCATGCACCATCAGGACGCCGAGCGAGGAGATCGACGTCAGGTCGACATGATAGGCGTTGCGATGCAGCGGAAGGATGATCAGCGTCAGCAGCAGCGCGATCGACAGCTTGACGCGCGCCGGGATGTTGCTCTCGCCGAAACCGGGCAGCAGCATCACCATCGCGCCCACGCGCGCAAAGACCAGCACGAAGATTGCGGCCAGCGCCGGCAGCAGGGAGACATCGATGCGCATGACCGCGGCATTAGTGCATCAACCGCCGATGATTCGCGACGAAATCCGCATCATGTGGCTGGCGAGCGAGTCGGCCATGAACGGTAGCGCCAGCAGCAATGTGACGAAGATGGCGAGGATCTTCGGCACGAAGACCAGCGTCTGTTCCTGGATCTGGGTCAGCGCCTGGAACAGCGACACCACGACGCCGACCACGAGGCCGACCACCATGAGGGGCGACGACACGATCACGATGGTCCAGATCGCATCACGCGCGACGTCGAGGGTTTCAGGGCCGGTCATTGTTGTTCTCGCTGTTGTTGTTTTGCGCCAGTCGTTCCGGGGCGATGCAAAGCATCGAACCCGGAACCTCGAGATTCCCCAGTGCGCAATTGCGCACCTGCGGTCTGGTCCTTCGGACCATCCCGGAATGACGCCATTCGTCAGATCGGCATCTTCATGATGTCTTCGTAGGCCTGGATCACGCGGTCGCGGACCGAGACCAGTGTCGACACCGCAACGTCGGTGTCGGCGACCGCCGTCACCACGTCCATCACATTCGCCTTGCCCGAGGCCATTGCCATGGTCTGTGCGTCGGATTTCTTGCCCGCTTCCAGCACGCTGCCGACGGAGTCCTTCAGCAGCGCGCTGAACGACGGGCCGGCGACTGCCTGCCCGCCCAGTCCGGCCTTCTCGGCGCCGCCGCGCTCCATCAGTTTCGCGAGGCTGGCGTAGGCGTTGGCGGCGACTGTCGGTGTGGCCATGATTTACGTTCCCTGTTCTTGTTGCGTCAGGACTTGAGGATGTCGAGCGTGCGCTGGATCATTCGCCGCGTCGCGCTGATGATGTTGAGGTTGGCCTCGTAGGAGCGCTGGGCGTCGCGCATGTCGGTCATTTCGACCATCGGATTGACGTTCGGATATTTGACGTTGCCGGAGGCATCCGCCGCCGGATTGCCCGGTTCCTGCTTGACGCGGAACGACGACCGGTCCGGCCGGATCCGTCCGAGGGTCACGACCTGGGCGTCGAGCGAGCGGTCGAGCGCGGACGAGAAGGTCGGCACCTTGCGACGGTAGGGATCGCCGCCCGCGGTCTGCGCCGTCGAATCGGCGTTGGCGATATTTTCCGAGATCACCCGCATCCGCCCGGCCTGCGCGCGCAGGCCTGATGTCGCGATGCTCATCGAGCGGGCGAAATCGCTTGTTCCATCTGCCATGGGATCCTCCTGCCGCCGTCAGGTGTCAGCTTGTTTTGAGCATGATCTCCGCGCAAACGCCTTGCGTTCGCGCGAGGGAAAACCGCTCCACACTTTTCCGGATCATGCTCTAGCCCTTGCCGATCGCGGTCTTCAGCAGATGCAGGCTTTTGCTGTAGAGCGAGGTGACCGCCGCGTAGTCCATCTGGTTGGCGGACACTTTCAGCATCTGGTCCTCGAGATTGACCGCGTTGCCGGCCGGACGGGTCTGAAAGCCGCTCTTGCCGCGGTCGTTGTCGAAGGCATCAGGCGCGCCGGACGCCGTCAGATGGGTGCCGCTGGTCTGCATCATCGGCAGCGTCCCCATGCCGCCGCCGACGGTGGCGCCGGCGCGGTCGAACTTCGGCTCGACCAGGTCGCGCGGCCGGAAGTTCGGCGTGTCGGAATTGGAAATGTTCTCGGCAAGGACGCGCTGGCGCTCCTGGTGCCACTGCATCTTGCTGCGCAGCGCCGACAGGATCGGGAGATCGTTCATGGACATCGCCGCGGCTCCGTTAACCTCTTGGACAACCCTTGGGCTCCCGAGGTAGGCAGAATTTGCCCGGTGTATGGTTAACGGGTGGTTAAAATGTCGGACTGATCCGTGGAGAACGCCGCAACGGAGGCCCGAGAGCGCATTTTCGCCACGAATGCTGCGTTAACCAGCACGGACCAAGACAGCGTGGGGCGCTGAGAAGTCGTTTTGGGACAAGCGATTCTTGGTTTATTAATAGAACAGCCGGCTGCAAGCCGCTCGGAATTAAGAAATAAGGCGAATCTCGGGCGCGATTCGCTGTGCAAACCGCACTTGTCAATCCGCGCTCGTTGATGGCGAAAGCTGAGGAAGGCCACGATGGCCGGGGACTCCAATATGCAGGTCGTTACATTCGTCTTGGCATTCGTGGTCGTGCTGGCGCTGATCGGCGTCACCGCATGGCTCGTCCGCCGCTTCGCCGGAAACCGCCTCGGGGCCAACGCCAATCGCGGGCGGATGCCGCGGCTGGCGGTGATCGACGCCGCCGCGGTCGACGGCCGGCGCCGGCTGGTGCTGGTCCGCCGCGACAATATCGAACATCTGCTGATGATCGGCGGCCCCACCGATATCGTCGTCGAGCCGAACATCGTCCGCGCCATGCCCGGGCGTGATCAGATGTCGGCCCGCCCCGCGGTCGGCCCAGAAGCCGCGCTGCCGCGTGCCGCACCGCTTCCGGACGCGGCCTGGAACGAGAGCGAGGCTGCCCGCTCCGACAGTTTCGAACTTCCCGAGCCCGAGCCGCCGCCACGTCAGGCGCGCCCCTCCTTCGCCGACGAGTTGCGCCGGCCCCCGTCGCCGGTCGCCGAGCGTCGCAGCGATCCGCTCACGGGCTTCACGCCCGAGCGTAGCGAGCCGCGGCCCGATCCGATGCCGCCGCGCCTGCCGCCGCGCTCCGAACCCGTGATCCCGCGTGTGCCGCGCGCGGCCGAACCGCCGAAGGCGCCGCCGCCGCTGCGCGCGCCCGCGGCCGAGCGTTCTGTCACGCCGCCGCCACCGCCTCCCCCCGCTCCGCCACCGGTCGCGACGCAGGCACCCCCGGCCCAGCCGCCCGCATCGAACGCCGACGCCAATCTCGCCGAGATGGCGCAGCGGCTCGAAGCTGCGCTGCGCCGCCCGACCGGCCCAGGCGAGACCGTCGCGCCGCCAGTTGCGCCCGAGGCGCCGCCGGTGCGTGCGCCGCGCAGCGAGCCGCCCGCCGCGCCTGCCCAGCAGAAGAGCGGGTTCGAGAATCTCGAGGACGAGATGGCCTCGCTGCTCGGCCGACCACCGAAGTCTCCTTCGTGAGATCAGGGTCCGTCCCGCGTAGAGTTTTTTTCATCGCTGTCCTGATCGCCGCCGGATCCTTCGCTGATCCGGCGATGGCGCAGGATATCAGCATCAATCTCGGCGGCGGCAATGGCGGTGTGACCGAGCGCGCGATCCAGCTGATCGCACTGCTCACGGTGCTGTCGATCGCGCCGTCGATCCTGGTCATGATGACGTCGTTCACGCGCATCGTGGTCGTGCTCTCGCTGCTGCGCACCGCGCTCGGCACCGCCACCGCGCCGCCGAACTCGGTGATGATCGCGCTCGCGATGTTCCTCACCGCCTTCGTGATGGGACCGGTGCTGCAGAAATCCTATGACGACGGCATCAAGCCGCTGGTCGCCAACCAGATCGGCGTCGAGGAGGCCTTGCAGCGCGCCTCGGTGCCGTTGCGCGGCTTCATGCAGAAGAACGTCCGCGAGAAGGATCTGAAGCTGTTCATGGACCTCTCCGGCGAGCCGCCGCCGGCGACGCCCGATGAGATGTCGCTGCGCATCCTGGTGCCGGCCTTCATGATCTCCGAGCTGAAGCGCGCCTTCGAGATCGGCTTCCTGTTGTTCCTGCCGTTCCTGATCATCGACCTCGTGGTCGCCTCGGTCTTGATGTCGATGGGCATGATGATGCTGCCGCCGGTGGTGGTGTCGCTGCCGTTCAAGCTGATCTTCTTCGTGCTGGTCGACGGCTGGGCCCTGGTCGCCGGCAGCCTGGTGCAGAGTTACGGGGGGTAGCCCCGCGAAACATTCATGGCCCGTCAGCTGGATCGGCCGTGCCGTTGCACTATCATGCGCGGCACCGCATCCAGGGAGCCGTGCCCGTGCAGCAGCCATTCGACCGCGCCGCAGAAGATATCGGCAATTCCATCCATCTCGAGCATGTCAACGTGCAGGTGCCGGACCAGCGCCTCGCCACGCTGTTCTATGTCGCCGGCATCGGGCTGACCCGCGATCCCTATCTGATGGTCTCCGACAGCAACATGTGGGTGAACGCCGGCCGCAGCCAGTTTCATCTGCCGACCGGCCGGCCACAGGTGCTGCGCGGCCATACCGGTATCGTGATCGCCGGACGGCAGGCCCTGCTGGCGCGGCTTGCAGCCGTTGCGCCCAAGCTCGAAGGCACCGCGTTCAGCTATCGCGAACGCAACGATCACGTCGAGGCCACCTGCCCCTGGGGCAACCGCCTGCGCTGCTTTGAGCCGGACGCCGCGCGGTTCGGGCGCATCGCGCTCGGCATGCCCTATGTCGAGTTCGAGGTGCCGCGCGGCACCGCCGAAGCGATCAGCCGGTTCTATCCCGAGATCATGGGCATCCCGGCGAGCGTCGTGAACGGAGACGGCGTCGTCGCGCGCGCCAAGGTCGGCAAGGACCAGTATCTGCAATTCCGCGAGACCGATCAGGCGCAGGGCGAGTTCGACGGCCATCACGTCCAGATCTACATCACGGACTTCTCGGGTCCCTACAAGCGGCTGTGGGAGCGCAATCTGGTCTCCCGCGAGGACAATCAATACCAGTACCGCTTCTGCGACATCGTCGATCCCGCCAATGGCCGGCATCTGTTCGCCGTCGAGCACGAGGTGCGCAGCGCCACCCATCCGATGTATCTGCGGCCGCTGATCAACCGCAATCCGGCGCAGACGAACCGCACCTTCGCCAACGGCTACGACCAGGCACCTTGGGCGATGGGACCGGACCAGTATGACGGGTGAGCGCACGCCTCCGCATCACGCCATCCTCCGCAATGCCAGCCACGAGACCACATGCTTCCCTCCCAGCGCCATTTGTTCGAGATTCCACGCGAGATCTGCTACCTGAATTCGGCGTCCTACAGCCCGCTGCCGCAGAAGACGCTGCACGCCGGCCGCGCCGCGGTGGGACGCAAGGGCCAACCTTGGACCATCGATGCCGGTTTCGCCGGCCGCCAGCATGAGCGCGCCCGCGCCGCGGCGGCGCGCCTGATCAATGCCGATGCGAATGACGTCGCGCTGATCCCGGCGATCAGCTACGGCGTCGCGACGGTGGCGAAGGCGCTGAGCATTCCGCGCGGCACCCGCGTCATCGTGCTGGAAAACGATCACTCCTCGCCGGTGCTGGAATGGCACGCCCGCGCCGAGGCGCAGGGCTTTGTCGTCGACACCGTCCGCCAGCCCGCCGACGGCGACTGGACGTCCGCCGTGCTGGCAACGATCGACCGCGCTGGCGCGCCGCCGGTCGGCCTCGCCTCGATCTCGTCGGTGCACTGGTCGGACGGCGGCCTGATCGATGTCGACAAGGTGCAGGCGGCGCTGCGGCGGCACGGTGCAATGTTCGTGATCGACGCGACGCAGAGCGCCGGTGTCGTGGCGATGGATGTGACAAAGCTCGATCCCGGCGCCGTGATCTTTCCGACCTACAAATGGCTGATCGGCCCCTACGGCCGCGCCTTCCTCTACGTTGCAAAACGCCACCAGAACGGCGTGCCGCTGGAGCAGACCTCCGCCGGCCGCCGCAACGTGAATTCCGAGAACCCGGACTATTTCGGCGATCTCACCTATGTCGACGACGCCCGCCGCTACGACATGGGCGAACGCGATCATTTCATCACACTGGAGATGGCCTCGATCGGCATGGAGATGATGGCGGACTGGAGCGCCACTGCCGTCAGCGCGCGGCTCGCGATGCTCACCGAGCGGATCGCCGACGGTGTGCGTGACCTCGGGCTCGACGTGCCGGCACGCAGCGTGCGCGCGCCGCACATCCTGAGCCTCGGCATGGCCGGCGGCATTCCGAAGGAGTTGATCGCGCGCCTCGCGGCCGAGGACATCCACGTCGCGTTGCGGCTCGGCCGGATGCGGATCTCGCCGCACGTCTTCAACGACGAGGCCGATGTCGACCGCCTGGTCGCTGTGTTGACGAAGGCGCTGCGCGGTTAACTCTGCTTGCGCCCCAGCGCAACGACGCTGAACAACTCAATCGCCAGCGCGACGGCGACGCCGGCCGCGCCGATCACGAACAGCAGCGCATAATCGCCGCCGCTGTGCGCGAACAAATAGGACAGGCCGTAGGCGCCGGCCGCCTGGAACAGCGCGAAGGTCGTCGTCGCCTGCGCCCAGGCGGAGCGCTGGCTCGCGGCCGAATGCGGGATCAGCTCGTGGATGCGGCCGATCACCAGCGGCACGATGCCGGGCGTGAAGCCGCCCACGATGAGGCTCGACACAATCATTGCGGCCGGTGACGTCGTCACGGCAGGCAGCGCGACCGCGACGGCCTCGATCAGGAACGCCACGCGGAGCGCCGCGGCAAAGCCTGCGCGATCGGCGAGATGTCCTGACAGCAGCGGACCGACCACGGCACCGATGCCGTACAGCACCCAGTAATAGGAACCTGCCGCGATCCCCTGCGCGAGTCCGCGGGCCACGAAGTCGACCAGGAACACCATATGCGGCACCAGCGCCAGCGCGTTGAGGCCGTACTCCAGGCATAGCGCGATCAACAGCGGTGAGCGCACGCCATGCGACGCTGCGTGCGGCTCCGCCGCAGCATGCGCAGCGGGCGCTTCGGCCGGCCACGCCTTCCAGCTGATGAGTGTCAGCACCGCCGACAAGATTCCAAGGCCGTACCAGGCCTGCTTGAGGCCCTCCTGCAGCAGCAGCGGCACCAGCGTGCCCGAGGCGGCGACACCCAATCCGACGCCGGCAAAGATTACGCCGCCGATCAGGCCGCGCTTGCTGGGCGCCGTGTGAGGAAGAATCACGGTCGCCGCCAGCACCATGATCACGCCGCCGCTGACGCCGGCGAGGAAGCGGAAGCCGAAGAACCAGATGAAGGAGATCGGCACCGCGCAGGCAAAGCAGGTGATCGCAGCCAGTGTCATCATACTGCGCAGCGCCCACACCGAGCCGATCCGCGCGCCGAGATCGCGGGCGATCAGCGCGCCGGCGAGATAGCCGGCAAGATTGGCGGCACCGAGATAGACCGCTTCCGCCGGCGTGAACCATTTCGCCGCGATCAGCGCCGGGATCAGCGGCGTGTAGGCAAAGCGCGCCAGCCCGAGCCCGACCAGCGAGGCACACAGCCCTGCGGCCGCGGACAGCCACAGCGGTCCGCCCGCATCGCGATGTGGTTCGGCGTGATGGCGCCTGGCATGATCGACATTGGCTGACATGGACATGGCAGTAGGCCCTCCGGCCGTTCGTGAAAAATGATTAGTTGCGATCGCAGCAATCGTTGACAGCGATCACGCTCGCCTCTCCCGATCGGGAGAGGCGCCGGGTTCGATTTGCACGAGGGGTCAGCGGGAAGATGTCGGCGCAGCCGCGAGCTTCTTGCGATAGTCCAGCGCGGGTAGCCCGCCCCAGCCCCAATTGTCGGTGTCGACTTCCTCGATGACGACGAAGGTCGATTCCATGGGCTTGCCGAGCACGTCGCGGAGCAGCTCGCTGGCGCCCTTGATCAGCGCGGCCTTCTGCTCCGGTGTGGTGGACGACGCCCCCGGCGCCGTCCCCTCACGCGTGACCTGGATGGTGACGATAGGCATGACGTCCTCCGGTCCTAGTGACCGGCGCTCTGGCCGCCGTCGACATGCAGGATCTCGCCGGTAACGAAGCCCGCGCCTTCGAGGAACAGCACGGCGTCGACGATGTCCTTCATTTCGCCCATCCGTCCGACCGGATGCAGCTTGGCAAGGAAATCGTGGGTCTCAGGCGCGTGCATCGGGGTCTTGATGACGCCCAGCGCGACGGCGTTCACACGGATGCCCTTGGCGGCATATTCGATCGCCAGCGACTTGGTCGCCGCGTTCAACCCGCCCTTGGTCAGCGAGGCCAGCACCGAGGGAACGTTGCTGTTGGCGTGATCGATCAGGCTGGTCGTGATCTGCACGATGTGCCCGGAGCCCTGCTTCGCCATCTCCTTCGCAACGCGCCGGGTGATGTAGAAGAAGCCGTTGAGGTTGGTCGCGAGCACCGACGCATAGTCCTGGTCGGTGTAATCGGTGAACGGTTTTGCGACGAAGATGCCGGCATTGTTGACCAGCGTGTCGACGCGGCCGAAGCGCGCCAGCGCCTGCTTGATGACGCGGTCGGCAACCTCGGGATCGCCGATGTCGCCCGGGACCGCCAGCACATCGGCATCGGAGGACGGCTTGATGCTGCGGGAATTGGCGACGACGCGGTAGTTGCGGTCGCGATAGCCCCTGACGAGCGCCTCACCGATTCCCTGCGACGCGCCGGTGATAATGGCAACCTTCTGCTCTGCACCCATGGTCTCTCTCCATCTGTTGGTGAGGCTGCAACAGCGCCGCCTCGATGGGGAGCAACCTAGATACATCCGCTTTCCGCGCGAATGCCCGCTATTCGGCGGACACTCTTCCGCGGCGCGAACGAATGGCCCCGGCCTTGCTGGCTTCGCGCGACAGCCGCTCGAAATAGCGTTTCAGCCGCGGCGTCGCGAAGTCGACGAAGGCGCGCACCTTCGGCACGTCGAAGCGGCCCTGCGGCGCCAGGAGATGTACCGGCAGCGGCGGATGCTCGTCGCTTGCGAGCAGTATCTGCAGCCGCCCCTCGCGGATTTCCTCGGCGATGTGATAGGAGAACAGCCGGGTGATGCCGTGCCCTTCGCTGGCCGAGGCGACCGCCGCCCGCACGGTGTTGACGACCAGCCGCGGCGTGAACTGCACCGCGCGCGCGACCTTCGACTTCGCGGCCGGCGGAAAGCTCCAGGAGTCGAGCCCGAAATGCGTCATCGCGATGATCTGATGCTTCGCGAGATCGGCCGGCTCGCCGATCACGGGGTGCTGCGCGAGATAGCCCGGTGACGCCGCGACCACGCGGCGCACCTCGCCGAGCTTGATCGCGACGAAATTGGAATCGGCGAGATGGGCGATGCGCAGCGCAACGTCGATGCCCTCGTCGATCAGATTGACGGTGCGATCGAGCATCACGAGCCGGGCGACCACCGCCGGATGCTCGGTCATGAACGCATCAAGCACCGGCCGCAGCAAATCCTCGCCGACCACGACCGGCGCCGTTATCGTCAGCGTGCCGCGCGGCGCGGAACGCTCGCCGCCGGCCGAGATGTCGGCCTCCTCGAGCTCGCTGAGGATGCGCCGGCACGCCGCCGCGTAACGCTGGCCGGCATCGCTCAGCTTCAGCGACCGCGTGGTGCGATGAAGCAGCTCGGCGCCGACATGATGCTCAAGGAACGCGATGGCACGGCTGACCGCCGCCGGCGAGCGCCGCAACTTCCGTCCGGCGCCCGCAAGGCTGCCCTCGTCGACCGCCGCGACGAAGACCTTCATGGCGTCGATGCGGTCCATAAGCTTTCCTCGGCTCGCCGCTGCCGCTACCCCTTCACATCATACTGCTTGCTGAGGTGATCGCCGATCTGCACCAGCATCGCGACGCATTCGGGATAGCCGGGCCTCGCCACCGTGGCCTCGTCGGCGCTGGCGCGGAATTCCCAGCTGTCGCCGTCGCGCAGCACGGAGATGTCGATGCCATCAGGGCAATCGGCATGCACCTTCAGCTCGGCGCGCGCCATCGCGATGAGTTCGGCTTCGGTCTTGATCGGCTTGCTCATGTAAACGAAGTCCTCCCGGCGCTTGCGATTGGCGCCATGGTTGCCGATTTGGCGGCGGAATGTCGAGAGCACGGACGCGATCACGCCCTCTTGCAATTGACAAATCGCATCTCCCCGGCGAACATTCGGCCGGGTCGATACCACCCGCCGCTTGCACCCCGCCCGGGGACGGTGAACGTATCAAGCCAGGTTTCAGGCTTCCTTTGCCCGCACGAACGGGTCAGCAACGCAAGCCCCTGACGCTTTCCGTTCGTCGATGCAGAGGACCATCCCATGCGCGATTTCCGCGATGCCAAGGCCATGGCGCAGACGCTGCGCGAAGCGCTCGGTGCCAAGTCGATCCCCCTCACCCACAGCGACAGCCTGGAGCTGATTGCCAGACTGTTCGGTCAGCGTGACTGGAACACGCTGGCGGCGCGGATACAGGCCGCCGGCGGAGTGCCGGCTCCCACTCCGCAATCGGCGCCCGACGCCGTGCGGCAAGAGATCGCAGTCGATACAGCGGTGCTCGATCGCTATACCGGCTTCTACCAGCTCAGCGAGCAAGCGGTCTTCTCGGTGACGCGCGAAGGCAGCCACCTCGTCGGCCAACTCACCGGGCAGCGTGCCGTGCCCTTCTTCGCCGAGAGACCGACCGATTTCTTCGCCCGCGATGTCGATGCGCAGATCAGCTTCGTTGTGGCCGCTGACGGAGGCGTCACCTCGCTGGTCCTGCACCAGAACGGCGATCTGCCGATGTCACGCATCGACGCCGCAGCCGCGAGGGAGATCGCGGCGCGCACCGCGGAGCGGGTCAAGAACCAGTCGCCGGCTCCCGGCACAGAGGCGGCGCTCCGCCGCCTGTGCGAGGGGATCACCTCTGGCAACCCCGATTACAACGATATGAGCCTAGGGCTCGCCGCGGCGACCCGTGAACAGTTGCCGCGTCTGCAGCCCGGCCTTGCCGACCTCGGCGCAATCGAATCCATGCGCTTTCTCGGCGTTGGCGCCCAAGGCGAGGATGTCTACAGCGTGAAGCACGAGAACGGCGCGTCGCATTGGCGCATCGCGCTTGACGCGAAGGGCATCATTTCAACCGCGTGGGTGACACCCGGGCCGTGAGGCCCCGCATTGCTAGGGCGACGCGCTGGCGCGGCGCTCGCCCTTGATCGCCGGCAGCGTGCTTACCGGCGCGGCCTTCGCACTGTCAGGCACCGATCCGGTCGCCACCGGATCGGGCAGCGGCGCGCGGGCGGTGGCATCGGGGAAGCGGACCTTCATCTCGCGGATGAAGCCGTCGAGCGTGTCGACGCTGGCGGCCATCCGCGCGATCTGCGCGAACTCGGCGCTCGAGGTCGCAACGGGTTTGCTGGCGGCGTCGAACGCCAGCCTGTCGGCATCGCCCGACATCAGCGGCGCGTATTTCTCGCGGAACCGGGACAGCCCGATGGCGTCCTCGGCGAGCGCGTAACCGACCACGGCGCGGATGATGTCGGCCTTCTCGCCCGGGTTGAGCGGGGTAAAGTCACGCCAGCGATCGCCATAGTAGAGCTCGATCTGCTCGGACGCCTCGCGCCAGTGCCGCGATGCCCAATAGATGTCCGAGCGCAGCCGGATCGCCTCGCGGCCGGTGATGTTCGAGATGATGTCGAGCGCGAGGTCGTGCCGGCCGACGTCGCTCTGCGCGCGCGCCTCGAGCAGCAGCCGCTGCTGGCGCAATTCGCCGGAGAGGTCCGCAATCCGGGTCGAGCGCAGCGCGCCGATGGCGCGGTCGGGCTTGCGGTTCATCAGATAGACCATCGCAAGGCGCGCGGCGACCTGGGCGCGCGCCGCGCCTTCGAGACGCTTGTCGACCTGGTACTGCAGGAGGTCGGCGGCCTGGTCGAGCAGATCGACACCCACGAGACGGTCGGCGAGACGGCGGATCATCTCGTCGCCGCGGCGGCCGATCGGCGTCAATTCGCGGTATTCGTAGAAGGTGCCGAGCGCATCGATCGGCGCCATCTCGTCGCCCTTGGGGCCGAGATAGAGCTGCACGAACAAGGCCGACGCGGCATCCTGCGCCAGCCGCGATTCCGGCGCGTTCGGCTGCAGCCGGGTCGCGGCACGCGTCACCGCGAAGGCGTCGGCATAGCGCGCGGTCTCGGCGTAGATCTTCGACAACACGTAGAGCGTCTTCAGCTCGATGGAGTCGCCGCGCCACAGCATCGACAACAGCTCGAGCTCCTTCAGCACATCGTCGCGTCCGATCTCGCCGCGCTTCTGCTTGAGCAGCGTCTCGAGCAGCCTGCCCTCGGCGGCGGCCTGGCGATCGGCCGAATTGGCGGCGAAGCGGTAGGCGTCGAGCGCGTCCTTCTCCTGGCCGAGCGCTTCGGCGAGCCGGCCGCGCAGCACCGCAACCGCGGGCTTCAGCTCATCGGGAACGCCGACCACGTCGAGGTCGCTCTTGCGCCGCGCGGCGCCGGCATAGTCCTTGACCTCGAGCGAGGCCTTCATCGAGTCCAGGGTGACGATGCGCTGCAGGTCGGGGGGCAGCGTCGCGACCGCGAATTCGGCGTTCTTGAACTTCTCGCGCGCCTCGGCCCATTTGCCTTCGCGGGCAAAGGCGAGCCCCTTCCACAATTGGGAATCGTAACCATTGCCGATCACCGGATTGGCCAGGTCCTTCAAGCCCTGCGCCGGGTGTCCGATCAGGATGCTGGCGACCGCATGCACCATCACCACGGGCGCCGTCTCACTGCCGCGCTTGCTCTCGGACAGGATCAGATTGGCGACGCCATGCGCTTCGTAGTACATGCCGCGCGCCATGTAGAAATCGGCGAGATCGAGCCGCGCCTGCGGCAGCTGCTCGGCATTGGCCGCGCCGGCCGCCACGATCAGAGCGTCGAGCTGCTTGAGGAAGCTCTCCGACCGGTTCTTGCGCCACTCGTTCGGATCGAACAGCGGCTTCACCGCCGCAGTCGCGCGCTCGGCGGCGACATCGGCCGACGACAGCGTCAGCCCGCCGGGACGGCCCAGCATCACCTTGTCGGCGCCGACCTCCGCCTTGACGTCGTCGGCGTTGGGATGGACCACGACGCCGTGGATCGATTCCAGCAGCGAGAGCTCGACGAAATCCTGCCGCTTGATGATGCCGCGGGTCGGCGGCGGCGCGGTCACCACCCAGAGCGTATCGCCGGCGTCGGGATCGACCAGTTTATGGAGCTGGCCGGGATTGGCGAGCGGCACGCTGACATTGGCGAGCGCGGGCTCCGAGATGTTGCGCACCACGCTGAGCGGCAGCGGCGGCTTCTGCACCCGGTCGGCAAAGGTCAGCGTCCAGCTCACGCCGCGCGAGCGATCGTCGCTCTCGAGCGACGGCATCTGCGGCCGGTTGAGGCGGAAGCGCACCGCCTGCCCCTTCTCGAGTGGGATCCGGCTGACGTCTGATATCAGCGAGCCGGCCTTGGCGCGGATCGGATCGACATCGATCGCATCTAGCGTGTCGAACACCATCCACACCGTGTCGGCGCGGCGGAACAGCGCCGCCGGCGTCGCGCCGGGGAATGCAAAGGTCACCCGCAGCCCGTCGCTGTCGCGCTGGGCGTCGACCGCGGACTTGCCGCCGGCACGGGCATCAGTGGGCGGCGATGGTGCCGCGGCCGGCTTCGGCGCTTCCGTTGCCGGCGCGGCCGCGACGACAGGCGCGGGCTTCGGCGCATCGCTCACCGGTGCCATGTTCGGTTCGGCGGCGGAAGCGGCGCTGCCTTCGCGCGGGGCCGGCGCAGCAGCGTTCTCGACGCCAACAGCCGGAGCAGCTGCGATCTTCGGCAGCTCCGAATTGGGCAATTCCGATCTCGGCTGTTCCGTTTTGGCGGGCGCGGCTGCCGGCTGTTCGGTCCTGGCTTGCTCGGGCTTGACCGGCTCGGATTGCGGCGGTTCGGATTTGACCGGCTCCGCCTTGGACTGCTCAGGCTTGGGCTGCTCAGGCTTGATCTCGATCTTGGCCTCTCGCGCGATGCTTTCCGACGTCACCGGCGCGATCGCCGCAGCACCTTTGGCTCTGCCGCGCGGCGTCGGCAGCAGCGCGCTCAGCGCGGGCTTTGCCGCCTGCTGCTCGTTCTGCTGGAAGGCGACATCGACGATGTAGTTCTTCTCGTCGCGGAACGAATGCACGTCGACATCGCCAATCAACGTCACGTCGACCGCAGAGGTATCCGTGTCGGCGCGCGCGCTGATCGACGCGACGTTCGGGGGTGCCGCGACCTTGGCATCGGCAAGGTCGAAGCTCAGCACCGAGTTGAAGGCCAGCGTCAGCTTCTGCTCGTTCAGCACCGAGGAGACGCTGACACCGTCGGGAACCTCGAACACAAAGCGGACGAAGGTGGGCTGCACCAGCGCGCGAACCCGCACCGGCGGCTTTTTCTTGGCGGCGTCGGCGGCACGCTGCGCGCGCAGCAACCGCTCGGCGGCGCGGGCGCGCTCGGCAAGCTCGCGGATCACCTCCTGCGGCAGCGACGGCGGCGGCCCGGTCCAGCTGTCGGGCAGGAAATCGATGAAGATGCGCTCGCCCGCGGTCATGGTGTTGATGGTGACGCGGCGCGCCAGCGACAGGCGGATCGCCGAACCGTCCGGATCGCGGCGCGCGGCGCCGACATAATCGGGCACCGCATCCGACAATTTCTCGACCGGGATATCGACCGGACGCTTGAAGCGGATCACGATGATCGTGCCGGCGGCGGTGACCTCGGACTCGACGTCCTCCTTCAGCTTCAGCACCAGCCGAGCAAAGCCGTTCGCGGCCGAGAAGGCCGCCTCACCCGGCACCGCGTCTTCGGCGCGCGCAGCAGGCGAATATGTGAGGATTGTGAGAGCAAGGCCGGTGGCAAGCAGGCACAGACGCGCAGTCCGCGCCCAGGCGCGGCCTAGCGACCATGTTCCAGCGGCAGCCGTTCGCGCCATCTCGAAACGTTTTCTCGGGACCCCAGCCATACCAGCGCGAAGCGGCCTCGCTCACGCGCCCCGATCTTGGATCGGGCGGCGTTAAGGAGCTGTTAACGTCAATGGATTGTTTCGGAGGGGGCTAGGAAGGAGCGAGCAAGTCTACAGGCGGTTTCCGAGCTGGCTCCGCCCTGCGTGCTCTGCCCCAAGGAGGCCGCGAGATATTTCAGACCATTCTCGAATGCGTTTGCGGTATGGTTAAAGAATGCTTGCCATCACATTGGCGCGGCTCACGGAAACTGACGACTTGAGATGCCGCTCGAGACAGCAAGGTTCGGCATCAAGGATCATCTGAAGATACTCGAGCAAGCCGCACCGGCGCTGGACGATGCCGATCCATCTTTCGTCGCAAGAGCCATCGCCGACCTCGCCGAAGCCCCGCCTGGCTCGCGGGTGCAAGCCTGCCGGAAGCAGGCCCGGCGCTAACGCTCCCCTCAATTCGTCTTCGGCGCGAGGATCTTGCCTTCGATCTTGGGGAGATCGTCGGTTGAGGCCGACTTGTCGCCGCCGGCGCGGCGGGCGAGTTCGACGGTGAGCCGCTCGGCGGCCTCGGGCTGCATGAGGCCCAGAATGTCGGACATCTTGCGCGGCTGGATCTGCGAGGCGATCTGGTAGAGCACGTTCATTTCCAGGCGATCGAACACCTTGGCGGCGTCCTTCGGCTTCATGTTCTCATACATGGTGACGATGCCCTTGAAGCGGGCGGCCTCGGCTTCCGCCTTTGCCGCCGCATCGGCATTCGATTTGGCATCATTGGCCTTGGCCTCCTCGACCTTGGCCTCGATGCGCTTTTCGGCGGCCTTCAGGAGGCCTTCGCGGATATCGACCTCACGCGCGCGCGTCTCGAGCTCCTGGCGGCGCGCCTGCAACCGTTCCAGGATCGCGCGCTCCGACGCCGACACCGGCGCGGGCGCATCCAGATTGACCACCACGCCGTCGGGCTTGGACGGCTCCGCGGCCGGGGCGGCCGGCTTCGGCGCCTCGTCCTTCTTCTCTTCCTTGCCGTGCACCGATCCCGTGATGTCGCCGGGATCGCCTTTGATCTTGCTGTCAGCCACCGCCTTGCCGGCGCCGGGGAAATTCAAGTTCTGCTGCGCCCAAGAGGGGCCAGCCGGGCCAGCCGGCCGCGCCTCGTCAGCGAACACGTAACCGCCATCGAGCACGAGGCCCGCGACCTTCAGCACCATCAGGCCGAAGATCGCGACCAGCACCACAGGCATCACTCTGATGTCACGAAGCAACTTCATGCAGCGAGGCCGCCGGCCCTCCTGCGCTCGGTGAAGGCTTCAGCCGCCGCGGCCACCGCGCGCGCGGCCGAGACCCTGGGTGCCGGCGCCACTGGTGCGGCCGGCGCAACGGCGTGAGCCGGGACATGCGCGGGCTCGGGCGGCCGCGCGGCCTGCGCGATCTTGGACAGGCGGCGCACCACGCCATCGCCTTCGGCCAGCTGGGTCTTAAGCAGCGCCGACATCTGCGTCGCCGCATCGAGCCGGTTGCCGAGGTTCTCGTTGACGTCGCGCACCGCGTGCTTCAGCCCGCCGATCGCCCGCTCGGCGATCTCGGTCGCGGTGATCAATTCCGCGATCGTCGCCTTCAGCGAATGCTCGTCCGCCTTCAGCCGCTGCAGGCGCTTGTTGAGCAGCCAGCAATAGCAGATGGTCAGCATCAGAAGCACGGCCACCAGACTCTCGATCGCTAGTCCAAGCACATGACTCATGGTGCCTCCATCAGTTTGGTCCGCTCATCCGCCTTTTCGAACATCGCGAAAGTGGTCTGGGGTTTGCGCAAATTCTTGGTGACGCGGATCGCGACGCGGTCGCCGACGCGGCCCATCCGCCCTTCCGTTAGCGTGACGTTGCCGCAGCGGACCGAGACCAGCGCGTCGGAGCGGATATCCAGCGGCAGCGTGTCGCCGACCTTGAGCTTCATCAGCTCCTTCAGCGGGATGTCGGCCTCATACAGCACCGCATCGACCGAAATCTCGGCCTGCGCCACCTCGGTCGCGAAATGCCCTTCCCAGATCGGGTCGCGGCC
Source organism: Bradyrhizobium sp. 6(2017) (assembly GCF_011058295.2). Taxonomy (NCBI): domain Bacteria; kingdom Pseudomonadati; phylum Pseudomonadota; class Alphaproteobacteria; order Hyphomicrobiales; family Nitrobacteraceae; genus Bradyrhizobium; species Bradyrhizobium sp. 6(2017). The sequence goes on from NZ_CP049289.2 coordinate 6,543,641, forward strand.
GAACTTCTCACCCATGAACATCTGCAACAGCACGTTGCGGATCGGTTCGATGGTGGCGTAGGGCAGCAGCAATTCGACGTTGCCGCCGCGGTCTTCCATGTCGATGCGCAGGCGCACCAGGATCGCGGCGTTGGCCGGGCGGCTGATCGCGGCAAAGCGCGGATTGGTCTCGAGCCGGTCAATCGTGAAGGTCACCGGCGACAGCGGCCGGAACGCCTGCTCGGCATCCGATAGCACCACCTCGACCAGCCGCTTGACCAGGTTGGTCTCGATCGTGGTGTAGGGCCGGCCCTCGATCTTGAGCTGGGTCTGGCCGCGGCGGCCGCCGAGCAGCACGTCGATCATCGAATAGATCAGGTTGGAGTCGACCATGGCGAGGCCGAAATTCTCCCACTCCTCGGCCTTGAACACCGACAGCACCGCCGGCAGCGGGATCGAGTTCATGTAGTCGCCGAAGCGCACCGAGGTGATGCGGTCGAGCGAGACCTCGACGTTGTCGGAGGTGAAATTGCGCAATGATGTCGTCATCAACCGCACCAGGCGGTCGAACACAATTTCGAGCATCGGCAGACGCTCGTAGGACACCATCGCGGAATCGATGATGGCGCGGATGCCGGAGTGGTCGTCGAGGCTGACGTCGCCGACCGTGAAGCCGAGGAGATTGTCGATCTCCTCCTGCGACAGCACGCGCTCGCCATTGGTCTTGCCGCCGAAGTCGCGGCTGCCGTCCTCGACCATGGCGGCCCATTGCAGCGCCATGTTCTCGGTGAGCTCGTTCTTGGCAGCTTCCGCCGCGGCGGCCGCGGGATCCTCGGAATCGAGCGAGGCTTCCCACTGGGCCGCAATGGCGTCCTGGTCCATCTGGTCGTTGCCGGCCATGGCTTTACATCCACCCCGTCACTGGATCACGACTTCCTTGAACAGCACCGCGTTCACCTGATTGGGGGTGAGTGCGAGATTGACCCGCTTGGTCAGCTCCTCCTTGAGGCGGAACAGGCCGGCCGAGCCGTTGAGATCGCTCGGGCGCAGCTCGCGCATATAGGTCTGGAACAGGTCGGTGACGCGCGGCAGCGCCGGCTTGATCGCCTCGGCCTGCTTCTCTTCCTTGACCTCGAGCACGAGCTTCAGCTTGAGATATTGCACGCGCTCGCCGGGCGCGCCGACCAGATTGACCAGCATGTCCGGCACGTCGATGAAGCTCGGCGGCTTCGGCGGCGGCGCCTCGGCGTGCTGCTCCTCGCCGTGGCCGCGCATGAAGACAAACCATCCGCCGGCGCCCGCGCCGAGCACGACGAGGAAGCCTGCGACGGCAATGATCAGCTTGAGCTTGCCCTTCTTCGGAGCGGCCGCGCCCTCGCCGCTATCCGTCTTTTCCTCGTCCGCCATCGTCCGCTCGCTTCACTCTGAAGGATGCGAACGCGATTTGCCCCAGCTTTGGCCTGAAGACGCGATACAAATGCCGCCAGCGCACACGCGCCCCAATGAAGGCGACGCTAGGGTCATAATGGTTAACGGAAGCTTAGGATTTACCATCCACTAGGAAAAAACTGCCGGGCAAACATGGTCAACAAGACCTTTCTGCCGCCCCGCGCGACCCCCGGCAAAACACCTAAGCTATTAAAATACCTGAATATTTCAAGTTGGCACGGCTTTCGCTGAGAGGACGTCGTAACGAGCGGGTTTGGGAGAACCCAATGGTTACCGACGGTCCGGCGTGAAGGTTTGGGAGAACCTCTGCATCGGATCACCTCACAGGGGAGAACCACCGATGCAGAATACGCTTCTGGTCGGACTATCGAAGCAGATGGTGCTGGAACGGCAGATGGATGTCGTTTCCAACAACATCGCGAACATGAACACCAACGGCTACAAGGCCGACCGGTCGCTGTTCCAGGAATATCTGTCCTCGAACGCGCATGAGGACAATTTCGCGTCCTCCGACCGCCGCGTCTCCTTCGTGCAGGACCGCGCGACCTTCCACGACTTCTCGCAGGGGCCGACCGAAGAGACCAAGAACCCGCTCGACGTCGCGATCGACGGCAACGCCTTCCTGGTGGTGCAGACCCCGGCCGGCGAGCGCTACACCCGCGAAGGCAATCTGCAGATCAACGGCCGCGGCCAGCTCGTCACCGCCTCGGGCTATCAGGTGCTCGGCAACGCCGGCCCGATCACGTTCCAGCAGACCGACCACGACGTCAACATCGGCGCCGACGGCAATATCACCGTGCAGGAGGGCACGTCCCGCCTCGACTCGGTGCGCGGCAAGCTGCGCCTGGTCTCGTTCGCGCAGGCCCAGCGCCTGCTCAAGGAAGGCTCCAACCTCTACGCGCCCGGCGAGGGCACGCAGCCGCTGCCCGACACCAAGGCGCAGCTCCGCCAGGGCTTCATCGAGAAGTCGAACGTCAATTCCGTCGTCGAGATGAGCCGCATGATCGAGATCACGCGGACCTACACCCAAATCGCCTCGCTGCTTCAACAGCAGAGCGACCTGCACAAGTCGGCGATCGAGAAGCTCGCCGACGTGCCGAACTGATCCGGGGGATTGACCGATGCGCGCACTTTATACAGCTGCGACCGGAATGGCGGCACAGGAACTCAGCGTTCAGGTGATCTCCAACAACATCGCGAACCTGCGCACCACCGGCTACAAGAAGCAGCGCGCCGCGTTCCAGGACCTGATCTACGACCATGTGCGCCGGGTCGGCGCGCAGGCCTCCGACCAGAACACCATCATGCCGATGGGCATCGACCTCGGCGGCGGCGTCAAGACCGTCGGCACGCCGCGGATGATGACCCAGGGCACGCTGTCGCCGACCGGCAACGATCTCGACATCGCGATCCGCGGCGAAGGCTTCTTCAAGATCCTGATGCCGGACGGCACCTTCACTTACACCCGCGACGGCTCGTTCCAGATGGACAACCAGGGCCGCATCGTCAACGCGCAGGGCAACCTGTTGCAGCCGACCATCACGATCCCGCAGAACGCCTCCGGCCTCACCATCAATGCGCAGGGCCAGGTCTCGGTGACGCTGCCGGGCCAGACCGCGTCGACCAATGTCGGCCAGATCGGCCTGACCCGCTTCATCAACAAGGCCGGGCTGATGCCGATCGGCGACAATTTGTTCCAGGAAACGCCGGCCTCCGGCCAGCCGCAGGACGGCATCGCCAACACCGACGGCTATGGCGACATGCAGCAGAGCAACCTCGAACAGGCCAATGTCGAGGTGGTCTCGGAAATCTCCGACCTGATCGCCGCGCAACGCGCCTATGAGATGAACTCGAAGGTGGTCTCCGCGGCCGACCAGATGATGCAGTCGACCTCCAACCTGTTCCGCTGAGGATGATGTCGATGATCGCCCGCTCACTTCTGATCGCAGCCGCGCTCCTCGCGCTCACCGTGGCACCATCAGCCGCGCAAGGCCGCAGCGAGACCATCGCGGTGCCGACGCTGCGCGCCAGCATCACGGTCGCGGACGACATCGTGCGGGTCGGCGACCTCATCGACAATGCCGGCAGCGCCGGCAGCATCGCGATCTACCGCGCACCTGACCTCGGCACGACAGGCACGCTGCCGGTCGCCCAGGTGCTGAACGTGCTGCGCAGCCACCAGGTGATCGGCGTCGACACCCGCGAGCTGAAGGAGATCACGGTCACGCGGCTGGCGCGCACCATCGACAACAAGGAAATCGAGCAGCAGGTCGCGCGCGTGCTCGAGGGCCGCCACGGCCTCGGCCGGGCCGGCAATATCGCGCTGACCTTCGACCGCGATCCCGGCGACATTCGCCTCGAGGCGACCAATACGGGCGCGATGCAGCCGATCGGCGTGCGCTACGACGCGCGCTCGACGCGTTTCGACGTGACCTTCGAGATCAGCAACGACGCCGGGACGGCGCCGTACAAGCTACGCCTCACCGGCACCGCGATCGAGACGATCGACGCCGCCGTGCTGGTGCGCAATGTCGAGCGCGGCGAGCTGCTGAAGGCCTCCGACGTGCTGATCGAGCGCCGTCCGAAGGCCGAAATCGGCAACGACGCGGCGGTGCGCGACAGCACCATCGGCATGCAGGTCCGCCGCCAGCTCCGCGCTGGCCAGGCCCTGCGCGTCGCCGACCTGGTGAAGCCCGATCTGGTCACCCGCGACCAGAACGTCACGCTGATCTACCGCACCTCCGGTCTCTACCTCACGATCCGCGGCAAGGCGATCGACGGCGGCGCCGAGGGCGACGTCGTCAACGTGATGAACCTGCAGTCCAAGCGCGCCGTCTCCGGCGTCGTCACCGGCCGCGGCGAGGTCTCGATCTCGGTCGCGACCCCGCGCGCCGCGCCGGCCGCCGACGCCACCGATCCAAATTCCGCCTCCGTCAAGCTGAGTTCAGTCGCACCAAACGCCGAGTAAAGTTCATGCCCCAGTACCGTATCAACCGCCTCGTCCTGGCCGGTGCGCTGTTCGCACTCGGAGCGATCGCCAGCGGTTGCTCGTCGATCGACCGTCTCTCCCAGATCGGTGAAAAGCCGAAGCTGACGGAGATCGAGAACCCGACGACGCAGCCCGGCTACAAGCCGGTGCAGATGCCGATGCCGAAGCCCGAGGTCGCTTCCTACAGCCCGAACTCGCTGTGGCGCAGCGGCTCCCGCGCCTTCTTCAAAGACCAGCGCGCCGCGCGGGTCGGCGACATCCTGACCGTCATGGTGAACATCACCGACAAGGCCGCAATCGCCAACGAAACCCAGCGCAGCCGCACCAATTCCGAAGACTCCGGGGTCACCAACTTCCTGGGCTCGCAGACCATCACGCAGCCGAACAAGATCCTGCCCGGCCGCATCCTGACCGCCGACTCCACGGCCTCGAGCGACGGCAAGGGCTCGGTCAACCGCCAGGAAGCGCTGCAGACCAACGTCGCCGCTGTCGTCACCCAGCTGCTGCCGAACGGCAACCTGGTGGTCGAAGGCAAGCAGGAGATCCGCGTCAACTACGAAATCCGCGAGCTGATCGTGGCCGGGATCGTGCGCCCGGAGGACATCCAGAGCGACAACACCATCGACTCCTCGAAGATCGCCCAGGCCCGCATCGCTTATGGCGGCCGCGGCCAGATCACCGATGTGCAGCAGCCGCGTTACGGTCAGCAGGTCCTCGACGTGCTGCTGCCCTTCTAGTGGCATGATCCCGAAAAGTGGGAACCAGTTTTCGGAAAGGGATCATGCCCAACTAAGAGTCTTCACCAGCTCCCACATCTCGTCGCGAACCTAGGCGCGGCGCGGTGTACCAACACGGCCCTCGCTAGCTCCCCTGGCGAGGGCCGTGGCATTTTGTGACCGGTAGCGTGCGCTCGCGCGATCGGCGTGCACCAGTCGGATACCGCTTTCTGAAACTCACACGATGGCTTTCTCGGTTCGTTAACCGTCGCAGCAGCGCGCAGTGGAAGTTCGAGCGATTGCAACGTAGCTAGGCAACAACGCAGGGTTTTCTATTTGTATGACAGTCATGCAAAGAGACGGTCGGTATGCGGCGTGGTTCCGGACGCCGCGCGGCGAAGGCACCGGAATAGTCCAGCTCACAAATGGCAGGATCTCGGGTGGCGACGCCATGTTCACCTATGGCGGTAGCTATCAGCTCGAGGAGGACCGCTTCACCGCGATCCTGACGACGCACAGATATGCCGACGGCCCGTTCACCACGGTGTTCGGCTGCGACGAGGTCGAGGCGCAACTGACCGGCTCGTTCAACGGCAACCGGGCGGTGTGCTCGGGCACCGCCAAGCAGGCCCCCGGCGTACTGTTCGAGGCCACGCTGTTTCTGCAGCAGCACGAGCCGGAGCCCACCCCCGGCCCAAAAGCCACGACAACACGCGCGGATGTCGCGAGACTGCCAAAACTCCCCGACCGCCGCACGACGGTCGTGACCAGGCGTTTCAGCTGACCCGTCCGCAATGTCGATGGCGTCGCCGCCCCATCAGGCGTAGCATTGCGCATGCGCGAAGCGCAGCCCGATCGATGCAGCCGGAAGGAGGACCGCATGTATGCCGCCATCCGTCACGCCAAGGCGAAGACTGGTAGCGCCGAAGAACTCGCGCGCCGGATCAAGGAAGGCGCTATTCCGATCATCAGCGACGTCGAAGGCTTCATGGCCTATTACGTGGTCTATGCCGGCGACGACACGGTCACCGCGATCAGCGTGTTCAACAATTACGCCGGCGCCGAGGAGGCCAACCGCCGCGCGCTGGCCTGGATCGATGACAATCTCGGTCCATTGCTGATCGGCCAGGCCACCGCGGTTGCGGGTCCGGTGATCGTGCATACGAAGGCGTGACCGCCTGCAATGAACGCTCGGCCGATCACGGTCATGAAGCTGCTCGCGCATGCTTGCTGCGGCGCGGTCGGCGCCTTTGTGTTCGGCCTGTGCCTTGCAAGCTCGATCAAGCGCTTCGATGGCCTCTCCTTCGCAGTCACGATTCTCGTCCTAATTCCCGTCATCTCCGACTTGTTCTGGACGCGGCGCGAGGTTCGCCGGCTGGCCGCCGGCAAAGCCGCCGATCAGCAGGCAATTCAATTCCTGTGGTCCTATCTGTTCTTCACCATGCTCTCGACGGGCTTCGGCATCGCGGTCATGGCCGTGATTTTGCAGTCGGCGGACTTCACGCGGACATTTGGCGCAATCCTGTTCGGCGTGCTGACCTGCGCCGGGATCTATCCGGTTGTCCGCGACGCGAGGCGGCTTGCCGATACAGTTGAGCCACGGACTATCCCTTGATCTGGCCGCTCCCCTCGGGCCTGTCGCTCAAGACAACAAAGACCTTGCCGTTGAAGTCGTACCGCGCGACCTCGCGCATGCCGAGCCGCAGATGCGCCTTGAGCGAGCGCGGATTGTCGTCCCTGATGAAAAGGATCGCCTCACGGCCGGGAAAATTTGCCTGCAGCCTCGCGTACAACGCCTCCAGGACTCCAAGGCCGCGCGCGTCCTGCGAGATGCATACGGGACCATACACATAGGCATCTGGACGCCCCGGCCAGGCCTGCAGCATGGCCTGCACCGGCGGAGCCTCGTCAAACCCCTTCTCCGACGTCAGGAGCGCGCCGAGCAGCCTGCCCGCTTCGTCGATCGCGATGACGATCGATTGCCCGCTTGCAATGTGCGTCTCGATCGCATCGCGCGGCCATTGCCCGAGCAGCATGCCGCCCCGGTCACCGCTGTTGGCTGTCAGCAGCGCGGAGACGGCTTCCGCGTCCGACGACGTGGCGAGCCTGGTCCTGATCATCTCAGCTCGATCGAGTCAGCGGGCCAACGCACGATCGCAACTCACGCCTTTTTCTTCGCGGCCGCGCGGGCACCCGCCGCAGCCTTCTTCGCAGCTTTCTTGGCCGGCTTCTTCGATTTGGCCTGGTTGAGCTCGATCGCGGCGCGGATCAGGGCCTTGAATGCGCGGTCGTTGATCTTGTCGCCCTCGAACAGGTCGATCGCGCGCCGCACATTGCCCTCGAAGCCGGTGTTGAACACTCTGTCGGGGTCCGGCAGCTGCGCGCCGTACATGAAGGTGAGCTTCACCTTCCCCTTGTGCGCGTTGCCGACCGCAATGATGCCGTCACGCGACCACACCGGGCTGCCCATCCACTTCCACTCCTCGATGATGCCGGGGTCGGCGGCGAGGATGCTCTTGCGCAGGCTGGCCAGCGTCTTGCCGCGCCAGTCGGTGAGATCCTCGATCATCCGGTCGATACGGTCCGATGCCGTCATGTCTGCCTCGTGTTCCTCGCCCGCCTCATGCAATCACACCATGCAATCATACTTGCGATGCACTGGTCGATCCCCCGTGGTCGCGCCGCGGCGCCAGATAGGGCAACGCGAACAGATAGAGGCCGCTGAGCAGCATGAAGATCAGCGGGAACAGCGCCAGCAGGCCGATCCACACGGCTTGCTGCTGCTGCACCATGGCCATGATGTTGATGATGACGGCGACCGTGAAGGCAATCGAAAGCCAGCGGTGAATTTGCCTGATCCAGTTGTTCCAGTTCAATGTGACCTCCTGTTTGATAGGTGTTGTGCGGGGCTCACTCCGGCCGCGCCATCAGCTGATCGAGATTTTCCAGGAACTGCTTCCACCCGGCATGGGCGCCGCCATAGGCCTGCTTCTGATGTGGCTGGAAGCCGGACTGCTCGACGCGCAGATGGGTGCCCTTCGCCGTCGGCGTCAGCGTGAACACCACCACGCTCTCGAGATTGTAGGCGGCATCCGCATGCGCGAAATTCCAGGTGTAGGACAGCGTCTTGTGCGGCTCGACGGCGAGCACCTTGCAGTCCAGCACGCCGCCCCACTCTCCGCGCAGATTGAAGCTGTGCCCGACCTCGGGCTTGAAGTCGTTCTTCATCAGCCACTCCTCGATCAGATGCGGTTGGGTCAGCGCGCGCCAGAGCTTTTCCGGCGCATGGGGAAATTCGCGCTCGACGATTGCGGAGCGCGTTTCAGCGGTGGCCTTGTTCATTGGTCCATCCTTTTGAGCAGATCTTCGAGGTGGTCGAACCGGTTCTGCCAGAAGCCCGCCATCTGGCTGGTCCAGTCGATCAGCGGCGCCAGTGCGCCAAGCTGCGCGCTGTAATGCGTCTGCCTTCCTTCATGGCGATCGCGCACCAGCCCGGCCTGTTTCAGCACGCCGAGATGTTTCGACACCGCCGGCTGCGAGATTTTCGCGCGGGCCGTCAGCGCGCCGACGGTCTGCTCGCCCTCGCGGCACAGGCGCTCGAAGAGCGCGCGGCGGGTCGGGTCTGCGAGGGTTCGAAACAGCGCGTCGTGGGCGTCTGACATTTTGCGATCCATAACCTTCTGGCTATGGATTAATACATAACCGGTCAGCTATGGATATGTCAACGAGAAACTTGCGCATTGCGATGAGAACGGTCTGGTAAGGCTTTTGCAGCTCGATTCCGAGGAATGATCGCTTCGGCCTTTCATAGCCCGTGGGTTATTTGCCGGAGCCGATTTGCCCGCTGGAGCAAGTCGGTAAGATCCGTCAAGCCTGCCGAATGCGGCCGCGCCAATCCGTGTTGTTGGGCTCGGCCAACAACAGACCGTCTCGCAAGGGCAAGGCCCAAGAGACTTTCGGACTACTCTTTCGGCGGCACCGTACGCAAATAGGCGACGATGGCATCGAGATCGGCAGCTGACACGGTGGCGTAGTAGTGGAAACCCATCGGCGGATTGAGCTTGCTGCCATCCTTGCTGACGCCCTGGGTGATGGCGCGTTTGATCTCGTCGTCGGTCCAGCCGCCAATGCCGTTCGTCTTGCTGGAGCTGATGTTCCTCGAAACCGATACACCCCAAGGTCCCGGAAACTTGCCGCCACCAGCGCCCAGCCTGGTTGCAAATTCTCGCCCTTGCGGCCCCATCGGCGTGTGGCACTCCATGCAGTGCGCGATCGTGGTGAGGTAGAACCCTTGCTGCACCTTGTCGCCCAACATCGCCTCGGTGTACGCGCTATCACCGCCCGGGGGGACGGAATGTCGTTGCACCATCCTGTAGATCGGGTCCGGCACCGCATTCTTGACCGGCTTGATCGTGCGCAGATAAGCGATCACCGCATCGAGATCGCGCTCGGTCATAATCTCGTAGAAGCCGCTTGGCATGATCATGGCGACCCGTGCGCCGTTGCGCTTGATGCCCTTGCGCAGGAGTTGCCTGAGCTCGGCGTCGGTGTAATTGCCGATACCGGTTTCCTTGTCCTGCGTGATGTTCGAGGCGGTGACCTTGAAAGGTGGCTCGTCCCATGACGCGCCGCCGGAAAATGCCTTATCCGTGATCTCGCCTGATGGCCCCTTCGGCGTATGGCAGTTGCCACAGGTCAGGATGCCATTGACCAGATAATCACCCCGCGCGACCAAGTCCGATTCCGCGCTCAGCGGGCTGATCAATATCGCACCGATAACGAGCGCTAACGATCCGCTGCGGATCATGACGACGCCTCCAATCAATTAAATATGTTGATCGAGCACTGATCGATTTCTGGATTCAAAAAGTACGTCAGCGAAATGTGCGCGCCGCTGTCGACACTGCGAAAGCCGGCGCAAAAACTACGTATCTGGTGCGCTCGAAAATGCCGCGCGCGGATCGATGGTACGATCGCCAGCCTTCTTTTGGCAGGACCGAGGGCCAGCTGCACGAAGCTATCAGATTTCACTGCGGTGAGAAGACGGGTCTTCGAATCAAAACGATGCGATGCGTTTCGATCCGGAAACACTTCCATCGTCACTCCGGGCTCGCCAACGGGTCCGCGCAGAGCGCGGCCCGATGACAGGCTCCGCGAGAACCCGGAATCCATCGGGCCGCGCATCTCGCGGATGAATGGTTTCCGAGCCCGAGCCTGTCATCAAGCGTGCATTCACGCGAACCGCTGAAACTGTCCCGGAATGATGAGAGGATGGCGGCTGCCACTGAGTTGCCCGACGGCGCAAGCCCCCGCAGCAAAAATATTTCGGTTTATCGGAAAGATAATTTGATGTATGGTTCGCCGGTCTCACCCGATCGAGGGGCGCTTCGCAATCGTCACGAACGCGGGTCGAGATGCGGTGGACGCCGAGCGTGGCACTGACGAGGGCACGCAAGGCGGACGGTGAAGTCGTGTGGTCCTGACGCCCTAGCGGCCGGTGTCCTCTTGTGAGACGCAATTGCGTCTTGCAAAGGCGGTGACAAGCAAGCCCAGTCTCGCCGGGGAGAGCACGAAGTAAGCCGTAAACCATCGCGCAGGGAAAGCCGGAGTGTTTCCGGTTACACCTGTGGTCCTACCCCCGAGCTTTCTACCTTTTGCTCGGGGCCCATGGGTGCGATCGGCACCCGGCTTTCCCTGCGCCCTCTGCAAGAAGAGAGGGCATAACGAACAGCAAAGCTCGGACGATTCACGTCGCGAGAACGCAAAGCTGCGTCCCCACCCACACTGTCATCGCCCGGCTCGACCGGGCGATCCAGTACGCCGCGGCCTCTCGGCTCAAGCACTGGCGTCTCTGGAATACTGGATCGCCCGGCCGGTCGAGCCGGGCGATGACACCGAACAAGACAGGTTGAATCGAGAACCATCCTCATCGTCGTCCCGGCGAAGGCCGGGACCCATTACCACGAGTGGTAATTGTCGCACGTTGCTGGAACGACGAGTCCCGTTCACTACATCTGCTGCGGCGTATGGGTCCCGGCTATCACCGGACGACGGTGGTGTATCTGGCGCGACATGCGAGCCCGTTGCGATGGCGCTGCGCATGACCTACAACCATTGCGCGGATGCAGTCCTTGTTCACGGAGATCCTTGATGTGCCAGCTCTGCGACGTCACTCTTCCCACCCAGACCTCACGGCGCCGCTTCCTCGCTGTCGCGGCGGGCAGCGCAGCCAGCCTCGCCCTTGTGCCGCAGGTCTCCGCCAAGGAGACGAAGCCGCCGCCGAAGCCGCAGAACGTGCTGTCGCCGGACGCGGCGCTGGACCGGCTGGTGAAGGGCAATCTCCGTTATATCGAGGGCGTCTCGCGGCGGCATGATTTCAAGCACGAGCGCGAGGCGCTGGCCGGCGGACAGAATCCGTTCGCCGGCGTCCTGAGCTGCGCGGACTCCCGCATCGCGCCGGAGTACGCTTTCGACACCGGCCGCGGCGATCTGTTCGTCTGCCGCGTCGCCGGCAATTTCGCCAGCGATGAGATGATCGCAAGCCTCGAATATGCGGCGGCGGTGCTCAACGTGCCGCTGTTCATGGTGCTCGGCCATGACGCCTGCGGGGCAGTCGACGCCACCATCAAGTCGCTGAAGGACAACACCACCCTGCCCGGCCATCTGCCCTCGCTGGTCAATGCGCTCGCGCCGGCCGTAAAGGCGACCGAAGGCAAGCCCGGCGACCGGCTCGCCAACGCCATCACGCAGAACGTCATCGACAATGTCGCGAAGCTCAAATCGGCGACGCCGATCCTCAGCGCCGCGGTCGATCAGGGCAAGCTCAGGATCGTCGGCGCGGTCTATCGGCTGGCCAACGGCAAGGTGGAGCTGGTCACGGACGCGAAACGACCGGCGACGTGAACCTCGGCGCAGACTCCGGCCACTGAAACCATGCGAGCGACATGGAGAGGCCGGATGTGGCACGGGCAGCGAAGGATTGGGCCCCGAGGGATTGGGCAGCGAAGGATCGGGTGCAGAAAGATTGCTTTGGTGCTGCTGCTGGCGGCCTCGTTCACCGGGCGCGCCGGCGCTGAACCCTGCAACACCGCGCCGAAGCGAATCGAGATGGCCGCATCGCTCCGCCATGCTGCGGAGGACCGGCCGGTCAACATCACCTTCGCAACCGGGGCCAGCGGCGTGAAACTGCCTGCCGCCGTGATCGAGCAATACCCCGAGGAGATCACGATCATCCTGCAACACGAGTTCGATCGCCTGGTGGTGAAGGATGACGGCTTCGAGGTCGGGGTCTGGTTCAAGCGCAAATATGCGCGGCTGACCGTGCCGTTCGAGGCGGTCAGGGCCGTGTGGGACGGTTCGGTTCAGACATGTGCGAGCGGTCACCCCTAGGGAATGGCGACCATTCGATATGGCGAGCATCGAAAAGTCAGGCGGAGGTCGTTCCGCACTCTCAGTGTCGTCCCCGCGAAAGCAGGGACCCATAACCACGAATGCTGTTTGTTGCGCATTGCTGGAACGACGAATCCCGTTCAATACACGGGCCGCGGAGTATGGGTCCCTGCTCCCGTGCGCAATCGCGCACTAGGCAGGGACGACAACCCTGCCTGGAACGTCCCCTCAGGTGAACGTCGCTTCCACCTTGCCGAGCCCCTCGAGCTCCATCACGACCGCATCGCCGGCCTTCAGCCATATTGTCTTGACCAGGCTGCCGGTCAGCACGATCTGGCCGGCATGCAGGCCGCGGCCTTCGGCGGCGAGATGATTGGCGAGCCAGGCGAGCGCATTGTGGGGATGGCCGAGCACGTCGGCGCCGGTGCCGCGCCCCTCCTCCTTGCCGTTGATGAGCGCGCGCCCGGTGACCTTGCGCAGATCAGGCACGGTGATGCGCGGCACCGCTTCCCCGAGCACGCAGCCGGCGGCGAAGAAGTCGTCGGCGATCAGCGTCGGCGCGCCCAGCGTCTCCCATTTGACGTAGCGGTCGTCGACGATCTCGATCGCGGGATGGTAGGCCTCGATCGCTTCCGCGACCCATTCGGCGGTGAACGGCGCTTCGCCGGGAGCGAGACTGCGCGCGAGCCGCACGGCGATCTCGCACTCGACGCCGACATGGACGAAATCGGCCGCCGGCAGCTGCACGCCGCTGTCATGCACGACCTTCTCGAACACCCCGCCGCCGCAGGGGTGCGGGATGTTGATGTACTCCTGCATCACTGCGCTGGTGCAGCCGATCTTGTAGCCGACCAGGCTGCCGACCTGTTCCAGCAGCAAATCGTGCAGCGCGCGCTGCACCTCGTAGCCTTCGGCCTCGTCGCGCGGCACGACGTCCTTGGCGAGCGCCTTCAGCGGCGCGCGATTGCGGCGCGCGGCGGCGATCGCCTTTGCGGCCGCGACGACCCGGTCCATCTGCGCAGCCTCCCTGATGTTCTCGGCGGCGCCGTGGCGCCCCTGTCTGCTCACAGCAATTCAGCACTCGCCGACGCATCTGGCAAGCACGCTGGACGTGAGCTGCCGTCAGGCCTTGACCAAACCGAGCCTGATCAAGCTCTCGGCGGTCGCCACAATCATCTCCTCATTGCCGCGCGGGCGCCAGCCGAGCAGGTTCTGCGCCTTGGCGCTGGTGGAACGCCGCACCTTGCCCAGCAACGGCAAGGCTGCGCGGGCCAGCGGATTGCGCCGTGCGGCGAGCCGCATCATCAAGTCCGGCGCCTGGAACCGGGGCACACGCCGCGCCTTGCTGCCGAGTTTTTCGCGCAGCAGGCGGGCAACGGCAAGCACCGACAGGGTCTCGCCGGCGACCGCCAGGAAGCGCTCGCCCCTGGCCTTGGGCGAGGTCATGGCGCGCAGATGCAGGTCGGCGACATCGCGCACGTCGACGAGCCCGAAATGGATCCGCGGCACCGCCGGCATCGCGCCGTCGAGCAGCGCCTTGATGATGCCGATCGACTCGGAAAAGTCGGGCCCCAGCGCCGGGCCGAACACCGCGGTGGGATTGACCACGGCAAGCTCGAGGCCATTGCCTTCGCGTGCGATGAAATCCCAGGCGGCGCGCTCGGCCAGCGTCTTGGATTTGGGATAGGCCTGCACATCAGGACCATCGAGATTGGACCAGACGGTCTCGTCGAACGGCGCCGCCTGCGGCGGATGGCCATAGCCGACCGCGGCAAACGACGATGTGATGACGACGCGCTTGACGCCGGCCTCGCGCGCCGCGCGCAACACCCGCAACGTTCCTTCACGTGCCGGAACGATCAGCTCGTTCTCGTCCTCGGGCACTTGGGCGCCGAGCGGCGATGCGACATGGAGCACGTAATCGCAACCCGAAGCCGCCTCGCGCCAGCCGTCGTCGCGCAAGAGATCGGCGGTGACGAAGCCGACCTGGTCGGGCGTGGCAGCACCGCCCTCGCGCAGCATCGCGATCACGTCCTTGCTGCGATCCGGATTGCGCAGCGTGGTGCGCACCGCGTGCCCGGCGGCAAGCAGCTGCAGGACCGTATGCGCGCCGATGAAGCCCGTTCCGCCCGTGACCAAAACCGTGCTCATGCCCTCGCCCTCTCCATGGTTCAGCGGGTCCGACGTCGCGCCGCTCACCCTGCACAGACCGCATCTGGTCACTATCTCTGTTCGGGCAAGTAGAATGAAAATCGAGACCGGTATGGAAAACAATACCAGCGATCTGTGTGACGGCGGTGACTGCGAGAGTTGCCCGACCGACCCCGCCTTGCTGCTCGAGTTCAAGCACGCGATCCACGCGCTCAGCGGCAAGTGGAAGCTCGAGATCCTGTTCACGCTGATGAATGGCGGCGTGCGGTTCGGCGCGCTGCGCCGCGCGCTCGCGCCGATCACCCAGCATATGCTGACCGCACAGCTGCGCGAGCTCGAGCGCGACGGGCTGATCGCGCGCAAGGTGCTCACCGAGAAGCCGCTGCAGGTCGCATACGAGCTGACGGATTCGGCCTGGAGCCTGACCCCGGCCTTCCGCGAATTGCTGGCGTGGTCGAAGACATTCGGCGCCCGACGAAGCGCCGTAGCAGGCGAGACGCAGCTTGGAGTTGGAATTGGCTGAGTGAGGACCGATTGCATCGGCACCGGGACTCGGCCCCCTCTCCCGCTTGCGGGGGAGGTGGAGCCAGCGCGTGGCGCGGCCGCTTCACCAAACGGCCATCGCACTTCACCCCAAACCGAGCGCGCGCCGGATCGCGATCTCGACCGGCGAATACGCGCCGTCGTCACGCGCGAGCCGATACGACTCGCCGGCGCCGAGCGCCGGCTGGGCCATGAAGCGCGGCCTCGTTCCTCGATGCATCTGCGCGGCGTGCACGAGGAAGGGATGGCACAGATAGACCGTCCCCGCCTCGCCTGTCGCGAGTGCGACCTCGCAATCGGCGCCCATCTCGTCGAGCACCATGCGCGCACGTCCTGCCTCGCCGGCCGGCGCAAGATGGCGCGCCATCGGCAGGTGCGATCCGACCCTGATCCGGGTCGGCGCGTCGTGCTCGCCGACGTCGGAGAACAGGAACAGCATCAGGAGCGCCCGGCCGCGCGACACGATGTTGGCCCGCCAGGCGGAGAAGTCGCTGCGCTCGCTCGGGTCGCAATCGTCGCCGGGAAAGCTGACGTCGATATGCCAGCCGGCATCACCGGGATCGTCCGGATGCGGAAACCGCACCGGAAAGGTCCCGATGTTGTGGCGCGGAGACCAGCGGCCGGGGCCGGCAATCTGGTCGAATGCCCGATGCAGCACCGGCGTGTTGATCGCCTGCCGGAACGGTTCCTCGCCATAGCCGGGCAGCCGCACCACCGGATGCGTCCAGGTCGAGGGATCGTGCTCACGGCATGGCAGGTCGCGCCACATGATGGCGCGTCCGGCATCAGCGAGTTCGCGGGGAAAGGCATTGTCGATCCGGACAAAGCCCTGTTCGATGAATTGCTCAATCTGCGCGCCGTCAAGCGGACGCGCGTCGTCTCGATGAATCATGATTGTCTCTCAAACTGTCGCCAGCCATCGCTGCTCCGCGATGCGCGGAACCTGACCGGCTCATTCGATTCACTGGAACCCGGCCAAGCAGATCTTGCCGGGGCGATCAGCGCTTCCTCGTGGAAGCGGGATCAGCCCAGGAAGAAGACCGAGGCGATGTTGAGAGTACGTGTCATCATGGCGGCGCGAACCTACAACCGGTGCGCACCGGGATCAATCCGTGGCGATCAGCCGCCACTATTCGTCGCGATAGACCTTCTCGCGCTTCTCGTGGCGTTCCTGCGCCTCCACCGACAGCGTCGCGATCGGGCGGGCTTCGAGCCGCTTCAACGAGATCGGTTCACCGGTCTCTTCGCAATAGCCGTAGGTGTTGTCTTCGATGCGCTGGAGCGCCGCGTCGATCTTGGAGATCAGCTTGCGCTGACGGTCGCGGGCACGAAGTTCGATCGCGCGGTCGGTTTCCGAGGACGCTCGGTCCGCGAGGTCGGGGTGATTGACGTTCTCTTCCTGCAACGTCTGCAGCGTGACCTTCGATTCGCGGAGGATCTCATCCTTCCAGGCCAGCAGCTTGGCGCGGAAATAGTCGCGCTGCCGCTCATTCATGAAAGGCTCTTTTTCAGTCGGCCGGTAGTTCTTCAGCTTTTCCAAAGGCAGCCATGTCCCTGTCAGGCGGAGGGAACAAAACCCCTCCGCGCGGCGCCTTATATAGCCACGACATGTGACAGACAATATCTGCAACCATGAAAGGCGGGCTGCCCCCAAGGCCTTGCACAGGCAAACTTATCCGCCCTGCCTGGGGGCCGCCCTGCGCCCTCTCCCGCGCTCTCAATAACCGACCGTGAAACGCCTGCGGATATGGGCCGGACGCTCGGTTTCGTCGGCGAGTGCAACTGCGAAATCCTCGAACGAGATCCAGCTTTTTCCGTCCGCGGCGGTCAGGAGCTGGTCGGCGCCGAGGCGGAACTTGCCGGTCCGCTCGCCCGCCACGAACAGGGCCGAGGGCGACAGGAAGGTCCAGTTCAGGTCCTTTTCGCGGCGCAGCAGATCAAGGAACTCGGCCCCCTTCGAGGCTTCGGCCTTGTACTGGGCCGGGAAGGTCGGGGTGGTCACCAGGCGGACGCCGGGGGCCACTTCGAGGCTGCCGGCGCCGCCGACCACGAGATAGCGACCAGTCCCGGAGGCCTTGGCCGCCCCGATCAGCTTGGCGGGGTCGCTGACCGAGAAGTGGACGGAACTGATTGCGGCATCGTGGCCGACCCACAGCGCGGCCAGGGCGGCCTCGTCGTTCACGTCGCCCTTCTTGGCGGTGACACCGGGCAGATCGGCGATCTTCTCCGGGTTGCGGGCGATGGCGGTGACGGCGTGGCCGCGGCGGGCGAGTTCCGCCGTGATGCGCGAGCCGGCCTGGCCGGACGCGCCGGCGATGGCGATCTTCATCTCAAGTCTCCGATTGATGGTTTCCAATGGTGACTAGATAGCGAAATGGATGTAGGTGTGAAGAAGGCACTCTTGTCTCACCTGATTACGCCGGAGTAACCCGATGAAAGCCGCCAGCCTGAAGCCGGACGCCTATGCCGCCAATTGCCCGACGCGCCAGATCCTCGACCGGGTCGGCGACAAATGGGCGGTGCTGATCCTGTTGCTGCTGCGCAGCGAGCCGATGCGGTTCAACCAGCTCCGCCGCGCCATCGAGGGCATCTCGCAGAAGATGCTGTCGCAGGTGCTGAAAAGCCTGGAGCGCGACGGCCTGCTGCGCCGCCGTGCGATCGCGACCGTTCCGGTCACCGTGGAATATTCGATCACGCCGCTCGGATCGACGCTCGCCGAAGCGGTCGATCCGCTGCGCGATTGGGCCGAACAGAATCTGAAGGAGGTGCTGGCCGCGCAACGCCGCTACGATACGCAGCGCAAGGCACTGGCGGCCTGAAGGCAGTGGCGGCGTGAGGCACCAGCGACTTGAGACGTCAGTTGCGATGAGTTGATCGGGAGGAGCCTAGTACTGCCCGGCCTTGGCGAGTTCGACCTCGACGCGCAGCTCGATCTCGCCGAGCACGGCATCGAGGCCGGGATCGCCGGAGGATTCCTTCAGGTTCGCCGCCGCGCTGCGCAGCTGGCTCACGGTGGAGGGATCGAAATTGCCGGACAGCAGTCCGAGCTTGAGCGCGTCGAGCACGTCGAGCGCCCCCTTGCCGCGGGCCACCGAGCGCTTGCGGCGTTCGGTCGGGTCTTCGACGCCCTGCAGCGCGAGCAGCGCATCGAGGCTGGCGGCGGCCTTCGGTGCCGCGGTGGAGCGGACCTCCTCCTGCGCGGTCGTCGCGTCCGGCAGCGAGAAGCCGCTCGACGAGGTCCGCCGCGTGGAGCTGGTCGACGTGCCAAGCGTGGTGCCGTTCGGTCCGTAGATGCGCATCGTGGTGATCCCGCAGGCCTGAATGCCGCAAGCATCGCCGTTTTATGGTTAACGGCGCGTAAACGACCCGGCAATTTCTGCCGCCACACGGCAGTTTCGCGCGCCCTGGCGCACCGGTGGCGAATGGCGCGCTGACAATTTCGATAAATATATCAATACATTGTACCGCCGAAGCGATGTGGCACGCCACTCGCATGGTTAATAGCGGATCGCCGTCATGGGAGTGTCGCGTGATCCGCGAGTAAGGTCTGAGGGGAGTTTGGGATGCCTGGCATCCGGATCGCACGTTTATTCGGGATGGCCTGCGCGGCGCTGCTGGCGCTGGCGGCGTCCGCCGGGCCTGTGGCCGCGACGTCGCGGATCAAGGATCTCGCCAACATCGAGGGCGTGCGCCAGAACCAGCTGATCGGCTACGGCCTCGTGGTCGGCCTCAACGGCACCGGCGACACGCTGAACAACATCCCCTTCACCAAGCAGTCGCTGCAGGCGATGCTCGAGCGTATGGGCGTCAACATCCGCGGCGCCACCATCCGCACCGGCAACGTCGCCGCCGTGATGGTCACCGGCAATCTGCCGGCATTCGGCACCCAGGGCACGCGGATGGACGTCACCGTCTCCGCGCTCGGCGACTCCAAAAACCTGCAGGGTGGCACCCTGCTCGTCACGCCCCTGCTCGGCGCCGATGGCAACGTCTATGCTGTGGCGCAGGGATCGGTGGCGGTCGCAGGCTTCGCGGCCGAAGGCGCCGCGGCCAGCGTCGTCCGCGGCGTGCCGACCGTCGGCCGCATCGCCAACGGCGCCATCATCGAGCGCGAGATCGAGTTCGCGCTCAACCGCCTGCCCAATGTCCGCCTCGCGCTGCGCAACGCCGACTTCACCACCGCCAAGCGCATCGCCGCCGCGGTCAACGACTATCTCGGCGTCAAGACCGCCGAGCCGATCGACCCCTCGACCGTACAGCTCTCGATCCCGCCGGAGTTCAAGGGCAACGTGGTCGCCTTCCTGACCGAAATCGAGCAGCTGCAGGTCGACCCCGATCTCGCGGCGAAGATCGTGATCGACGAACGCTCCGGCGTCATCGTGATGGGCCGCGACGTCCGCGTCGCGACCGTTGCGGTGGCGCAAGGCAACCTCACCGTCTCGATCTCCGAAAGCCCCCAGGTCAGCCAACCCAATCCGCTGTCGCGCGGCCGAACCGTGGTGACGCCGCGCACCAGCGTCGGCGTCAGCGAGGACGGCAAGAAGTTCGCCGTCGTCAAGGACGGCGTGTCGCTGCAGCAGCTCGTCGACGGCCTCAACGGCCTCGGCATCGGACCGCGCGACCTAATCAGCATCCTGCAGGCGATCAAGGCCGCCGGCGCCATCGAAGCCGACATCGAGGTGATGTGATGGCGAGCCTGATCAACAGCACCACGGGCAGCATGCCGAACAAGGCGTTGATGCCGATGTTCAACGGCCGCCCCGATCCCGTGCTGCAGGACGCGATGAAGAAGGTCACGCCGCAGCAACTCACCAAGGCGAAGGCGACCGCGACCGATTTCGAATCGATGTTCCTGAATTCGATGTTCTCGCAGATGACGACCGGCCTGAAGGGCGACGGCCCGTACGGCGACACCGTCGGCACCGGCGCGTGGCGGTCGATGCTGACCGACGAATATTCGAAGAATTTCGCCAAGGCCGGCGGCGTCGGGATTTCCAACGAGGTGTTCCGCTCGCTGATCCTGCAGCAGGCGAACAAGAGCTGATACGGTCCCAAGGAGAAGCGCCGATGAACCAGCGTCCCCCGCAGCGACCGGCGCCCGCCCCCGCCGCGCGCCCGGCGACCTCGACGCCTCCGGACGTCGCACGGCTCGCCAACGAGCTGACGGAAGTGATGAGCGGCTTGCTCGCGGTCATCGAGCAGGAGACCGAATTCGTCCGCGCCGGCAAGATTCGCGAAGGCATGCGGCTCGAGGCGCAGAAATCCGAGCTGTCGCGGCGCTACATGCTCGCGGTGGAGCATCTGAAATCGATGCAGAAGATGCTGTCGCAGACCGATCCCGAACTGCTCGCGACGCTGCGGCGTCATCACGAGACGTTCCGCGCCATGCTCCAAGTCAACTTGACGGTGCTTGCGACCGCGCACGCCGTCTCCGAAGGGATCGTGCGCGGCGTCAATGCCGAGGTGCAGCGCCGCAACATCCCGAACACCTACACCGCAAGCGGACAGCGCGCCACGCCGGGCCCGCGCAACATGACGCCGATCGCGGTCAGCCGCACGCTCTGACTCGCTTGCAATTTAGCTCAATTCAACGCGGCCGCGGCAGCGCGACATTCAGCGTGTTTTCTAACACCCTATTGAGAGGTTCCCCGTAGAGTTGCGGATCGTGAGGGGTTGGGATTTGACTCAAGCAAACTAGTGCCTGTGCACTACGAGGCTGCCATGAGTACAGATTTCAACATCAAGCCGGTGGGGGCACCGGTCGCGGCGCCGATGATCACTCCCGTGAGCGATGCGGCGCAGAAGGCGGTCAAGACCGAACTGCCGGCGAGCCAGAGCGTCGCCGCTCCGGAGCCGAGCGTGCGCGTCACGATCGATCCCAGCGCCGTCAACGCATCGATTGCAAATCAGGCGCCGTCGGTCACCGACCAGGTCATCATCGACCGCGACGCCCGCGCCGTGGTCTACCAGGTGGTCGACAATCGCACCAACCTGGTGGTGAGACAGTTTCCGGAAGAAGCTGTATTGCGCCGCCGCGCCTATTTCCACGCGCTCGATCTCAGCAAGGATGCGCCGACGCGGGCGCGCGCGACCGACCGCCGCGCATAAGCGCAGACGGGCGCCCGTCAGGTCTGCTGGGTGGCGTAGGCCTTGTCGAGATAGGTCGACCCGGTCGCCGGGTCGGTGACGACATTGGCGATCAGCGCCGTCCCCTGCTGCACCAGCGAGAACTTGGTATCGCCGATCCTGAAGGCACCGTCCTTGATCAGCACGTCCTGATACTTGCTGGTGCCATCGCTCTGATAGTGGACCTTGGCGCGGAAGCCATCGACGTTCGACACCGAGATGTTGAACGACTTGTTGTTGGCATATTTGCCGCTCCAGCTGCCCTCATAGAGGTTCGGATCGACGGCCACATAGGGCGTCTTCGACGGCACCGTCAGGCCGGCGGCCTTGTAGTTGGCCGACAGGATGCTCAACACGTCGGCCATGCCGAGGGCTCCGCTGCCGGTCGATCAGCCGCGGCCCGACAGGCCGGCGGCGATGTTGCAGTTGATGTCGATCAGCGACTTCAGCTTCGCCGGGTCCGGATTCATCTGAATGTCGATGGTCTGCTTCATCACGAACACGCTGATGTTGGCGATGTTCTGACGCACCTCGAGCGGCTGCGGATTGTCGTCGCCCTCTGCCGCGCTGAGGAAGATCGACCACAGCCGGCGGTTGAACAGCAACGCGTGATCGAGCGCCTTGTCGAGGCCGTTCCAATTCGCCTGGACTTCCTGCAACTGCCGGGCCGCCTTCAGGAGCGCCTGCGCCTCGATTTCACGTGGGGACGCCGTCGTCGTGGACGTACGAGCGTAGGCCTGGGCTGCATTCGACATTCAATGACCTCGATGGGATGCGGATTTCTCGAGCCGCGGAGACGCAATTCTAGCGCCTGATATTTATGCATCGGCCGCCTTTAAATATGGTTAGCAGGCGTTACGAAATGCGTCGTTCTGACGGCATAGACAGATACCGTAATATCCCGGAGACAAAAGAAAACGGCGGGGTTTCCCCCGCCGTTCCCGGACTGCTTGTCACGCTTAGCGGAGCAACTGCAGCACGCTCTGCTGGCTCTGGTTGGCGAGCGCCAGCGCGGAGACTGCAATCGACTGGCGGGTCGACAGCGCCTGGCTGTTGGCCGCTTCCTCATTGGTGTCGGCCAGCGTCAGGTTGGACGAACCGGTCTGCAGCACGTTGATCAGGTTCTTCGAGAAATCCTGACGGATCTGCACGATCGACAGGTTCGAACCCAGCGTCGACGCTTCGCTGCGCAACGAGGAGCTCGCCGTGCCCAGCGCCGTCAGCACCTTGTTCGCCGAGTTGTTGTCGAGGAAGTCGGTGCCCGCGGTCAGCGAGTTCAGGCCGAGGCCGGCGGCATTGAAGGTAACGCCGGTGATGCTGAGCGTGGACTTGCCGGTCTCGTTGAAGGTCAGCTTCAGGCTGTCGCCGTTCAACAGGTTGATGCCGTTGAACGAGGCGTCCTGCGCCGTGGTCGTGATCTGCGCGATGGTGTTGTTGTACTGCGTCACCAGGGCGGCGCGCGCCGACTGCGAGGCCGAGTCGGCAACCGGAGCCGTGCCGGCCGCGCTGAACGTCGCGGTACCGCCGCCGGTGTTGGTGAAGGTCACCGCACCGATCGTCGAGGACGCCGCGTCGTTGGTCGTGGAGATGACGAGCTTGTTGGAGCTGTCGAGCGTCGCCGTCAGGTTGCTCGCCGCCAGCGACGAGTTCAGCTGCGCCAGCGAGTTGCTGGCCCCGAAGGTGAAGGTGAAAGCGGGCTGGCCGGCCGACGCCGCGATCGACAGAACGTCGCCGCTCTTGATGGTGGTACCGTCGACGAGGTTGGCGGAGGTGCCGCCGAGCGCCGCGGTGGAGGTGACCTGCGACCTGGTGGTATAGCCGGTCGGGCTCTGCAGCACCTGGTTGGCAATCGACTTCGCGGTATCGACCAGCTTCTGCAGCGAGGTGATGCCGGTATTGGCAGCCTGCAGCACCTGCACACCGTTGCCGATGCCGTCGAGCAGGTTGTTGATGTCGCTGGCGCGGTTGTCGAGCGACTGCGCGGTGAAGAAGTTGGTCGGGTTGTCGAGCGCCGTATTGACCTTCTTGCCGGTGGCAAGACGGTTCTGCGTGGTGGAGAGCAGATCGGCGGTGGACTGGAGGGAGAGGAGGTTCTGACGAACGGAGGAGGAGAGAATGATATCGGACATTTTCATACCTTTCTGGTGTGAAACTGAGGAAAAGCCCGCGCCAATCCTTTCTGATCGGGCGGATGAGCCGATCCTGCGGTCAAGCCGCGAAGGAAAAAGAAATCTCCAACACGGCATTTGAGACGAATGCCGAAGAATAAAATTGTCGCTATTGGGCGAAGTTCGCCGCGAAAACTACTGAGAGGATTGCCGATTCCGGACGAGCGGCGACACCCGCGCCCGCCCTCTGTTTACCAAGCATTAACCATCATGGGAAAGGATCGCTGTCGCATCGGCACCTAGCCGCATCGGCGACTGCTAAGCAGTGCCGAACACAATTTCGTTCCGCTAACGACGACATCGCGCGACTGCCGGCAAAGGAGAACGGTCATGGCCCTGAAGGTCGAACTCAAACCGAACGAGCGCATCATCGTCGGCAATTGCGTGATCACCAACACCGATCAGCGGGCCCGCCTTTTGATCGACGGTGATCGGATTCCGATCCTGCGCGAGAAGGATATCCTGACGCCCGAGACCGCGGACACGCCGGCGAAGCTGATCTATCTGGCCGTGCAGCTGATGTATCTGTCGCCCGACCCGATGGCGCACCACCCGACCTATTTCAGCCTCGTGCGCGACATCATCACCGCGACGCCGAGCGCCTGGCCGTTCATCGAAAGTGTCAACAATTTCATCCTCAACGGCGACCTCTATCACGCGTTGAAGGAATCCAAGAAGCTGATCGCGCACGAGGAGAAGCTGCTGGAAAGCGCGCGCAGTCAGCAAAACGCCAATCAGGACGACACCCGCAAGAGCGCGTAAACAACCCCTGACCTGAAACGAAAAAAGGCCTCCGCGAGGAGGCCTTTTTGCTATCCATGGATGCGCAGCGGGCGATCAGCTGATCGGCAGATATTTCAACAGCGTGGTCTGATACAGCATCGATGTCGTCTGGTACGACGCCTGCAAGCTGGTCTGCAGCGCCAGGATCTTGGTCGCCACCTCGTCCTGATTGACGCCCTCGACCGAGTCCAGCATCGTTTCCGCCATGCCCTTGAGCTGGGTCTGGCGATCGGTGGCCGCCTTCGTTGCCGTCTGGGCGCCGGCGAATTCCGCCTGCACGTCCTGGATCTGCTGCTGACCGTTCTGCGGAGCGAGGTTCGCACTGACGCGCTGCGCCAGCGCCGTCACTTGCTGGCTCGCATTCGGATTGCTGGCATTGGTGGTAACAGCCGCATACACCGCGACGTTCTGCAGCAGATAGCGGAAGGCCTGCTCGTTGGCGCGCGCGCCATACTGCACGGTGATCGATTGATCGACCTGCGCGACGGCGGTGCCGCGCGCCGATCCCGGGCCGTTCTCGCCGGTGTACCAGTAGACGGTGTTAGCCGGCGTGCCCGCCACCAGGCTGGTCGCGGTGTCGAATGGCGGTCCGCCGACCCTGAGCGGCGCCGGCGTCGCGGTCGTATTGTTGGCGATGCCGAGCGCGCCGAGCGCTGCCGCATTGGAGCTCGATACCGAGAGGCTCTCACCGTCGGCGCCATGCAGCGTGATCGCACCATTGCTGATGGTGGATGGGTTCTTGGTACCGCTGATCTGGTCGATCTTCGCCATCAGCGTCTGCACGCTGTCGGTGACGTTGGCCTGGTTGCCGGTGGCACCCGAGGCAACGAAGGTGATCGGGGTGCCGTTCACCGTGATGGTGTCACCGGCCGCGAAGCTCGTGGACGCCGAGTCGGTGCCGGCTGCGCCCGAAAGCGCCGTGGCACCGCTGATCGGCGCCGGCGGCGTGTTGTGGTTGTTGACGGCCGCGCCCGAGACGGTCGCGACCGGATTGAAGAAATTGTTGGACGCCGCGACCGCGGAGGCCGCGACCAGCGAGGTGTCGCTCAACGTCTTGATCGACGAGGTCAGCGTCGACTGCAGGTTGGCGGTCGTCGCCGCAGTGTCGGCGCCGATCAGGAACGAGCCCGCGGGCGGCGGGTTCGTCGTCGTCGCCGTCAGCTCGACCGCATCGGTGGTGCCGTCGGGCAGCGTGAAGTTGAACTTGATCTTGTCGCCATCCTTCGGATTGACGGCGCCGAGATCGACCGAGGTCGCCTTCGGCGTGCCGGTCGGCTGTGTCACGGTGGCGCCGGTCAATGACGACTGCACCGACAGGAGCTTGAGGCCAAACGGCGAGCCGTCCTCGGCAGCGCTTGTCACCGTCGTGGTCGCCGGCGGCGACGAGACGCTCAGCCGTCCCATCAGATTGCTGCCCTGATCGGCCTGCTTGCGCTCATTGATGAGCTGGGTGAGCCCGGCCTGGGTCGCCGTGCCCTTCAGCATGGTATCGGCGGACACCGTGGCCGGAGTATCCATCGCACGGCCCGAGAACAGATAGCGGTCGCCGGACTGGCTGTTCAGCATCGCGACCGCATTGGCGAAGGCCGCCTGCGCCGTGATCTGCCCCGAGGTCTGGCCGCTGTCGTTGAGGGTCAGCGTCGCCGTTGTCGCGGAGTTCTTCACCTGGGTGCCGACGTCGGACAGCCCCTGCAAAGTAAGGTTGGCGACGCTCAGGCGCGTGTTGAGGTTGGTGGCCGTATCGGAGAACGCATTGATGCCGCTGATCTGCGCGCGCAGGCTGAGCGCAAAGCCGCGATCGAGCCCCTGCCCCGCATAGGTCGTCGAGACCTTGCCGGTCGCAAGCTGCGTCGTCAGGTCATTGAGCTGATTGCGCAGGTTGAGGATCGTGGTACCGATATAGGAAGTTCTGCCGCTTACGCCGTCGATCGACATGTTACCCTCACGTGAGCTGCAGCAGCGCGTCGTACATCTGCTTGATCGACGACATCACGCGCGCATTGGCGGAATAGGCGTTCTGCAGCGAAAGCAGATGCGCCATCTCCTCGTCCATGTTGACGCCGGAGGTCGAGTCCATCTTGGTCTGCAGTGTATTCAGCACGACGTCCTGGCCGTCAGCCAGTTGCTTGGCGGCGGTCGCCGACTCGCCCTGCTGGCTGATGAACTGCTTGGCAAAGTTCAAGAGCGTGCCGGTGAACGGCGCGCCCGTGGTGCCAAGGCCGGTTTGCGGCGAATAGCTGTACGACGCGTTCGACAGCTGGTTCAGGATGAGGTTGGCGCGCGTGGTGTCGCCGGCCGGGGTCTGCGGATTGGTCGAATAGATGACCATGCGCGAGGGATCGCCGACCAGCGCGGTGTTGACGCTGATCCGCGCGGCGAGGCCGGTGGTCTGCGAGCCGTTCGCGGTGATCGCGCCGGTGTAGAGCCCGCCATTGTCGGTGAACAGCGGAAGCTGCGGATCGCCCGATGTCAGCGACGAGACGGTTGACGTGACCGACGCCGCGGTCACATCCGCCTTGTTGGCGGCGCCGTCGTCAAGCACGCGCAGCGTCGATCCGGACGGATTGGAGAACTGCAGCCCGGTTCCGCCGAGCGCGCCGTTGAGCTGCGACAGCACCGAGCTCATGCCGCCGGAGAAATCCACTCCCAGCACCTCGTCGTTCGGATCGACGGTCGCGGTATTGCTCAGCGGCAATACGCTCGGATCGTTGACGCGGATGATCGACAGATTGTGCGTGAGGCCGGTGGTGTTGTCCTTGTAGGAGACGTGGATGGTATTGCCGCTCTGCAGTCCCGAGAGATCGAGGTCGAAGCCGGACTGCGTCCCCGCCGTCGCGGCAGTGCCCGCGGTCGTCTTGTCCGACAGCGCGCTCGACATCGCGGCGGCGAACTGGTCGATCTGCGTCTGGGCCTGCGCCAGCGTGTTGTCGCGCAGCTCGAGATAGGCGGCGATCTTGCCGGAGCGGATCGAGTTGGTCGACACCATGTCGTAGGTGCCGCCATGCGGGAACGTGATGGTGATGGTGCCGACGGTGCTCTTGGTCGGATCGGTATTGTACAGCGTGTTGGGCGTCATCGTGCCCTGGGCGTTGAAGCTGAGCGACGCCGCCTCGGTGCCGACCAGCTGCACGCCGGAATTGGTGAACACGGTCACCTGGTTCTGGCTGTTGGTGACGGTGCGGATGTCCATCAGCTGCGAAAGCTGCGTGACGTAGCGATCGCGCTGATCGAGCAAGGCCGCGGTCGACGCGTCGGCCGTGCCGCCGTTGGCCTGCAGCTGGACATTGAGACGCGCGATCTGCTGCAACGCATTGTTGGCGGTGTTGATGGAGTCGCTGATGCCGGCCTCGGCGTTGGCACGCAGCGTCTGGATGCCCTGCGAGGTCGCGTTGAGCTGCTGCGCCATCGATTGCGCGGCATTGACGACGCCGATGCGCGCCGATTGCGATTCCGGGCTGGTCGACAAGCCCTGGACCGCGGTCAGGAACTTGTTGTAGGCGTCCTCGATCGTGCCGGTGGAGTCGGGATTGCCGTACACGCCCTGCAGATTGGAAAGGAAGTCCGAGCGGACGTCGGCGTAGGCGGCTCCCGAGGTCTCGGTGCGCAGCTGGGTCTGCAGGAATTCGTCGAGCTGGCGGTTCACGCCGGTGATGAGGACGCTCGATCCGTACTGGCCGGTGGTGCCGGTAACCTGGTTGAGCGTCTTCCTGACGTAGCCGGGCGTCTCCGCGTTGGCGACGTTCGAGGACACGAGCGAGAGCGAGGCCTGCGTGGCGCGCAGGCCCGACATCGCGGTGGAAAGGGCTTGGCCCAAACCCATGATCTGTACTCGCCTTTACTGCTTCACTCGTGCATCGCCGATGCGATCAGCGCACGACGTTCAGGAGATCCTGCACCATCGAATTGGTTGTCGTGATGACCTTGGTGTTTGCCGAATAGGCCTGCTGGGTCACGATCAGCTTGGTGAACTCGTCGGCAATATCGGTGTTCGAGCTTTCGAGCGACGAACCGACGATGGTGCTGCCGCCCTTGCCGAACAGCGCGCCACCGGACTCGTCGGTCGCCTCGAACGCACCGCCGTCGATGCGCTTGAGGAAGTTGGTGCCGTTGAAGGTCGCCACCGATATCTCGGCGAGGTCGATGTTGCGGCCGTTGGTGTAGTTGCCGACGATGCGGCCGTTAGTGGAAACGCTGACCGACTGCAACTGGCCGGCGGGAAAGCCGTCCTGCTGGATCTGGTTGACCTGGACGTTGCCGTTGGCATCCGCGAACTGGGTCACGCCGCCGGAGCCGAAATTGATCGCGGGGTTGCCGAGCGATACGCCGTTGACGACCGCATTGTTGAGCGTCACCGAGGAGATCGCCGGCGACATCTGGCCGTTCGAGGCGAAGGTGAAGTTGATGTTGGCGTTCTGCCAGGAGACCTGCGTGCCGGTCGCATTGGGATTGACTTGATAGAACAGGTTCCAGGTATCGGTATGCCCGGAGCCCAGCGAGGAGCTGTCGGTCTTGGCCCAGCGGAATTGCAGGTTCACCGGCGCACCCGAGACGTCGTAAGCCGTGACCGCGCCGCCCGAGACGGATTCGTTCAGGAAGGTCGAGTTGTCGTTGCCGACGACCTGGCCGGTGCCGACCGTTCCGCCACCGCCGCGGTTCGCAACCGCCGAGCCGGTGAAGCCGAGCGCCGCGAAGGCTGCGGTGTTCGAGCTCGTTACGCTGAGGTCGGCCGCGGTGCCGGAGTGCATCGTGATCGAACCGTTGCTGGCGATCGTCGACGAGATCCCGGAGGCAGTGATGGTGTCGATCTTGTTGAGCAGCGTCCCGATCGTGTCGGTGATATTGAGCTGGTTACCGGTGGCGCCCGAGGCGACAAAGGTCAGGACGGTGCCGTTGACCGTGATGGTGTCGCCCGCCACGAAATTGGAGGCGATCGAGTTGCTGGGCGCGGTACCGTTCAGCGTGGTGGCGAGCGTATTGGCGACCGACGGGGTCGCCTTGTTGTTTTGTGCGGTGCCAGTGACGGAGGAGTCGGTCGGGGGCGCGGCCGGCGTACCGATCACCAGCGGGTTGTGACCGGCACTGAACGCGCCCGGCCGCAGCAACTCGGAGCCGGGAACCGAGGTGTCGTGCGCGGTGGTCAGGGGGTAGGACGCGAGGTTGGCGCGATAGTCGATCTTGGTGGTCTGCTGCGCCGGCAGGAAGTCGTTCTTGAATTGCAGCACTTGCGGCGAGCTGCCCGCGGGGTTGCCCGTGGTCGGGTCGATCGGCACGCCCTCGAGATAATAGCCGGCGCCGTTGACCAGATAGCCGTCCTTGTTGAGCTGGAAATCGCCGCGGCGGGTGTAGCGGTCGACGCCGTCGAACACCGGCGCACCGTCTGTGAAGCTGCCGGGCTTTTGCACCGCAAAGAAGCCGTTGCCGTTGATCGCCATGAAGGTCGCGACCGATGCCGACTGCACGTCGCCCTGCACCGAGTTGGTCGAGCGGGACTGCGCGGTGACGCCGCCGGCGAGTTGCGCGGTTAGCGCGGTCTGCGGGACGAGGTCGAGGAACGAGGTATCGATGCGCTTGAAGGCCGTGGTCTGAGAGTTGGCGATGTTGCCGGAGATGTTTTCGAGCGCGTACGACCCTGCGCGCAAGCCACCGACCGCCGTCGTAAGAGCGCCGAAGATACCCATGACATGTTCTCCAATTCGATTCCCGGCGGCTGGCAATCACAAGAGTGGCCGCATCAGCGGAGCATGTCGCAAGGGTCGTGCCAGGAAACGAATCGTAACAAAATCATGCGCTTGAAAAAAAAGCCCCCGCCGTTTAACCGGGGCACAATTGCCGGGCAGGCAACAATTGCCGGGACGGAGCGCCGTTCCGACGGCGCTCGTTCATTCCTATTTTGACGCATTTTCTTGACGCGAACCGGCACCCATCCCGCATCAAGTGCGGGACAGGCTTCGCTCGAAAACGCGATGGCCGTCAGGTCGCCGACGGCGCCGCCGGATGAAACACCAGCGCAAAACCGTCCATGCAGTAGCGCAGCCCGGTCGGCTTCGGGCCGTCGTCGAAGACGTGGCCGAGATGGCCCCCGCAGCGGCGGCAATGCACCTCGGTGCGCGCCATCCCGAAGGTGCGGTCGGTCGTGGTGCCGACCGCATTCTCCAGCGGCTTCCAGAAGCTCGGCCAGCCGGTGCCGCTCTCATATTTGGTCTCGGACGAGAACAGCGGCAGGTCGCAGCCGGCGCAGGCGAAGGTGCCCTTGCGGTGCTCCTTGAGCAGCGGGCTCGATCCCGGCCGCTCGGTGCCTTCCTTGCGCAGTATCTCGTATTGCTGCGGCGTCAGCTGCGCGCGCCATTCGGCGTCGGTCTTCTCGATCTCGAATTTCTCGGCGGCCTGCGCCGGCGAGGCACGCAGCCAGCGGAAGGCGGCAAGGCCGAACAGGCCGGCGACGGAAGCAAGCAGGATACGGCGATCGATCATCAATAAGCTCCGTTTGCGGAGGGCCCAGGGTACGTGCCCACGGTTCGTTACCAGGTACGAACACAGCCCTCCGACGTTACATCCGCCCGTCGGAGATCCGCTCACTTTCTTGCGAGGCGGGAGGATGCGGCTCCTCGGGCGGCAGGGCTGCGGGTGGCGGCATTGGCCGCGCCACGGGCACCGGCGGACGGCGCGGCGCCGGCCCCCTGGTTCCCGCCTTGAAATTGGCCTCGGCCAGCCGCGCCTCGCGGAGGCGTTCCTTCGCACGTGCACCCTCGCGGTAGCGGGCCAGGACGCCCGCGGCGGACGAGGCTCCCCTCGCCCACAGGCCGATGAAATGACCGGCAACCCGGCCGGTGGTGCCACCGGCCCAGACCAGCTCGAATGGCGAAAACAGCCGCCAGCGGTCGTCGCCCCACAGGATGCTGCGCGCGATCAACTGCCCGGCGAGCGCCGAGGTATTGAGCCCCTGCCGGCCAAAGCCGCTCGCCACCCACAGCCCTCTGCGCAACTGCCCGATCTGCGGCATGCCGTGCACGGTGACGCCGACCGCGCCGCCGAACATCTCGGCGATCGGAACCTTGCCGAGCTGTGGAAACACCGTGGCGATGCGGCGCTGCACCGCCGACCCAAGGCGCTGCGGCCGTGCGTTCCAGGTGGTTTCCGGACTGGCCCACAGCAGACGATCGCCATCGACGATGCGGAAATGGTCGATGCCGTCGCTGTCGGCGACCGAGCCGGAAAACGCGATCGTCTCCGAAAGCTGTTCCCCGAGCGGCTCGGTCAGCGCCGCATAGCGCCACACCGGCAGCAGCGTGTCGGACAAGCGCTTCAGCGGCGCACCGAGATGGATATTGCCGGCGAGGACAATATGGTTGGCGCGCAGCCGCGCCGTCGGCGTCACGATGCGTTTGCGGATGCCGGAAAAATCGATGCTGACGACCGGCGTTTCCTCGAAGATCCGCACCCCCGCCCGGGTCGCCAGCGCGGCGAGGCCGTGCACATATTTCCGGCCATCGATCTGGAACGCCTTCGGATAATAGATGCCGTGGAAATAGCGGGGTGTCCTGAGCACGCTGCGCACGCGGTCGACCTGCCAGCCTTCGACCTCGGTGGCAAAATCCACAGCCAGCGTCTGCAGCCGGCTGATCAAGGCCTCGCCGACATCGACATTGGAAACTTCGAGCGCGCCATCGCTCGGGTTGATGCCCGGGATAAGATCCTCGGTTGCGGTGGCGCGGACATAGTCGGCGCCCTCTTTCGACAGCGCCCACAATTCGCGGGCATCATCGAGGCCGACACGCTCGATCACATCTGATATCGGCAGGCCGAAGCCCGGCATCACGGTGCCGAGATGGTGGCCCGAGGCGTTCCAGCCGATTTGGCGGCCCTCGAGCACGGCGACGCTCGCGCCGAGCCGCGCCGCCTCGCGCGCCACCGTCAGGCCGGCCAGCCCCGCTCCGACCACGCAGATGTCGACGTCGAGGTCGAATGCCAGACGGTCGCGGAACGGCGATGTCGCCTCGTCAGGGCCGTCCGCCGCACTTGTGGAAGTCTCGCTCATGGCGTTTCTTACGAACCGCTGCGGCGCTTGTCACCTTGTCCGGAGCATGAGCCTGTAGAATTAATGCGACCAGACCGAATCGAGAATGGAAGTCCATGCGCCGTTTGCTGCTGCTGCGTCACGCCAAGACCGAAACCGACGCGCCTTCGGGGCAGGACCAGGACCGCCGTCTCGACGAGCGCGGCCACCGCGATGCGGCGGAGATCGGCGGCTGGATCGCCCGCCATCCGCCCCTGCCCAACCTGGCGCTGGTGTCGCCAGCGGTCCGCACCACGCAGACCTGGGAGATCGTGCGCGAGGCGCTGAAGGGTGTTGGAGCCGCGCCGAAGGTCGAATTCGTGCCGGACCTCTACGGCGCCGATCCGGCACAGCTGCTGACCGCGATCCGGATGGCTTCGGTCACCGATCCGAAGCGGCTGATGCTGATCGGCCATAATCCCGGCATGCACGAGCTCGCGCTGACGCTGACCGGCAGCGGTGACGAGGCCGCGAAGCGCGCGCTCAGCGACAATCTGCCGACCTCGGGGCTCGCCGTCTTCGACTTCGCGACCGACGACTGGAACGACGTCTCCTTCCGACGCGGCAAGCTCGTCCTGTTCGTCAGCCCTAAACTGTTGAAGCAGGCCTCGCGCGGCTGACGCAAGCGGACAGCGCCGCTCTGCCATGCTATATTGATGTCGGCGCGACAGGGGGACCGGTTCGCGGCGACACTACAAGGTGCTTCAAGAAAAAGAAGGCGCGCGTCCCGGCACAGGGACCAAACGGCTCCAGACCAATCGCGGACAGGAGGCGCAAATGTACAAATCCATTCTCGTGCCGATCGACCTCTCCGATACCGACCTGGCGAAGCCAGCGATCGCAACCGCTGCGACGCTGTCGCAGACATGGAACGGCTCGGTGCGCCTGCTCAACGTGCTGCCGATGACGCCGGTGATGCTCGCCGAATATGTGCCGGCGGATTTCGACAGCCAGCAGCGCGAAACGTCTGAAGAGGCGCTCTCGATCGTGGCGCGCGAATCCGGCATTGCGCCCGAGCGCATCTCGGGCGTGGTCCGCCAGGGCGGCATCTATCACGAGATCCTCGAGGAGGCCGCGATCATGAAGGCCGACCTGATCGTGATGACCTCGCACCGCCCGGCGATGCGCACCTACTTCCTCGGCTCAAACGCCGGCCACGTGGTGCGCTACGCCAAATGCTCGGTGCTGGTGGTGCGGCATTAGTCCAACGCCGCACCACTGACGCCTCAACGGATCCGCACCAGCTCAAGGTTGAGATCGCCGGTGACGGCGGGCTCGATCTGGCAGCGCGAAATTCCGATATCGCGCAGCGTCCGGTCATCGAGTTGGCGCAGCGTCTTGATCGCCTCGCGGCGCACCCAGTGGGTCGCGAGTGCATCGCCCCACGTTCGGAGCAATCGGAGCAATCCGCCCAGCATGCTGGACCGCGCGGGCGGTGACGCGGCTGAGGTTATCGTCGTCATTGTCATCTCCTTCGATGCCCAGAGGCGCGGCTATGCCATTGACGTAGATGCCATTTCGGCACTCGCGTCATCGTGACCTCGGATTGCTTGCGCACTCCTCGGTGCAATCATGGGCTTGTTCCCTCTTCAATGATCCGGTACATTTCTCGGAGCAAGTAAAACATTGCTCTCGGTGCAATAATGTCGCGATTCGAGTACCTGAAACTGGCGGATACGGTGGCCGCCGAGATCGCCAGCGGCGCGCTCAAGGCGGGCGACCGCCTGCCGCCGCAGCGCCATTTCGCCTATGACCGCAACATCGCCGTCTCGACCGCGAGCCGCGTCTACACCGAGCTGTTGCGGCGCGGGCTGGTGGTCGG
This sequence comes from Bradyrhizobium sp. 6(2017), assembly GCF_011058295.2. Lineage (NCBI taxonomy): Bacteria > Pseudomonadati > Pseudomonadota > Alphaproteobacteria > Hyphomicrobiales > Nitrobacteraceae > Bradyrhizobium > Bradyrhizobium sp. 6(2017). The sequence goes on from NZ_CP049289.2 coordinate 6,577,809, forward strand.
CGAAGTCGGCCGCGGCACCTTCGTGTCCGGCGAGGCGCGTCGCGGCATTGCGGCCCCGACCGAGCCGCGCGGCGCCCGCATCGACCTCGAATTCAACTATCCGCTGCTGCCGCATCAGGCGACGATGATCGCCAAGAGCCTCGAAGGGCTCGAGCGGCCCGAGGTGCTCGAAGGCGCGCTGCGGCCGGCCACCAGCTTCGGCACGCGGGCGGCGCGGACCATTTCCGCGGAATTCCTCGCGCGCAAGAGCTGGGCGCCGAATCCCGACCAGATCGTGTTCACCGCCAACGGCCGGCAATGCATCGCCGCCGCGCTCGCCGCCGTCGTACCGCCCGGCGGACGCTGCGGCGTCGAGGCGCTGACCTATCCATTCGTGAAGGGCATTGCCGCACGGCTCGGCATCGCACTGGTGCCGCTCGCGATGGACGAGCATGGCGTGCGCCCGGACGCGGTGCAGAAGGCGCACCGCGAGGCGCATCTGTCCGCGCTCTACATCCAGCCCACGATCCAGAACCCGCTCAGCATCACGATGCCGGCCGAGCGCCGGGCCGAGCTGCTGCGCGTGACGGAGAAGCTCGGCCTCGTCGTCATCGAGGACGGCGTCTACGGTTTCCTCGACGACCAGGTGCCGCTGGCCGCGCTCGCGCCCGACAGCTGCATCCTGCTCGACAGCCTCTCGAAGAAGGTGGCGCCGGGCCTCGCGCTCGGCTTCATCGTCTCGCCGCCGCGGCTGCGCGAGAGCATCATGGCCGCGGTGCGCTCCGGCGGCTGGACGGCGTCGGGCTACGCCTTCGCCGCCGGGCAGCGGCTGATGGCCGACGGCACCGCCGCCGAATTGTCACGGCTGAAGCGGATCGACGCCGGCCGCCGCCAGCAGCTGGCGGCGAAATATCTGGCCGACTTCGAGATCCAGACCAACCCAAAGTCCTATCACCTCTGGCTGACCCTGCCGCCGCATTGGCGCTCGCAGACGCTGGTCGCCGCCGCGGCGCGCCGCGACATCGCGCTGACGCCGTCAACGACCTTCGCCGCAACGCCGGGACACGCGCCCAATGCGGTACGGCTTGCGCTCGCCGCGCCGCCGCTGGAGCAGCTCGAGCTCGGCCTGCGGACGCTGGCAGGAATGCTCGGCGCGACCGAAGAGGATTTTGATTCGACCGAGTGAACGCGACGATGCCGCGGTTCATCACGCTTGATTGCGGGGTGGCTTCGGCAGCAACGCATCGGGCAATCGATCGAAGCTGTAGCGCCGCGGCCGGTTGCGCGTGATGAAGCCGCCGACCTGCCAGGCGAACAGCGCGGCAAAGCCGACCAGGAACAGCGCACCCATCCAGTTCGATGTCAGCAGCGCCATCAGCAGCAATCCGATCATTGCCACCGCAAGGCATGCCAGCAGCGCCAGCGCGGCGGTGTAGGTCTTCGGCCCGAGACCTCCGACCAGCCTGGCGGTGCTGCCCGCGGCCTGCATCCGGCGATGCAGCTCGACGATGAAGGTGCGATACAGATCTCCCTGCGGCGCGACCAGCGTCGCGGTCTGCCAAGTGGTCGAGAGGACCGCAATCCGTCCTCCTTTGGCATTGTCGATGTCGGCGCGAAATCGCTGCTGCTGCATCGAGACCGGGCGATACGACAGTTTCACGGCGGAGATGTCGGCGTAATCCCACGCGCCAGACCTGCCGGCGATCCGCCACGCCAGCCCGTCCTCGGTCAGCTCGAACTGGTGCGCCGAGCCGACCAAAGAGGCCTTGTAGGCATAGCGCACGGCTGAGCCCTCGCCTGCCTCCGACCGATCCTGCAACGTTGTTGGCAATCCGCCGTTCCACCCGTTCATGCACGTTCGCGCGCTTGCGCGGAACGTCATGCCTATCCTACAAGCGAGCCATGCCCGAGACGACCTATTTTCCGCGTTACCTCATCCTCGGCGGCGCGATGATTTCAGGCGTGCTGCTGGCGCTTGCCGTGCATATGCTCGGCGCGCGCTACGGGCTCGATCTCGGCGGCCTGTGGCGCTCCGATACCCACGAGTTCATGCCGGCAGGCGCGGCGATTGCGTGGTGGCTGATCGCGAGCGTCGGGTTTTCGGGCGGCTACTTCACCGCCAACCTGATGCACAGCGCGGTGGCCGGCCAGATTCCGCAGCGGATGCGGCAGTTCCTGATCGTCGTCGGCGTGCTGATGCTGGCGGGCGCCGGCCAGGCCGCGGCGGCGCCGAGCACGGTCTCGACCATCTCCGCCGTGCTGGCCGGCCTCGCCGCGCTGTGCCTCGGCGCCGTAATGGCGTTTTGCGGCGCCTATTTTGCCCTGCGCAAGAGCTAGGCGTCCTCGCCCGTCGTTGATCAAGCCACCGATCGTTCCGGCAGCCTGCGCAGCAGCATCTTGGCGACATCAGCCGCCGGCCGCGGCGGGCTGAACAGATAGCCTTGCGCCTGCGTGCAGCCCTCCTGCCGCAACAAGTCGAACTGCGTATCGGTCTCGACGCCCTCGGCCGTGGTGACGATGCCGAGACTCTTGCCGAGGCCGGTGACCGCGCGCACGATCGCCATCGAGTCCTCGCGTGTCGCAAGGTCCGTCACGAAGGAACGGTCGATCTTGATCTTGTCGAACGGGAAACTGCGCCGATAGCTCAGCGAGGAGTAGCCGGTGCCGAAATCGTCGAGCGAGATGCGGACACCGAAACCACGCAGCTCGTGCAGCACCGCAAGCGTCGCCTCACTGTTCTGCAGCAGCACCGATTCGGTAATCTCGAGCTCAAGCCGATCCGCAGACAGGCCAGATGCTTCCAGCGCCGCCTTCACCGACGACACCAGGTTCGGGTTCTTGAACTGCACCGGAGAGAGGTTGACGGCGACCGCGATGTCCTTGGGCCAGCCTGCGGCATCGGCGCAGGCCTTGCGCAGCACGATGTCGCCAAGCGGAACGATCAGCCCGGTTTCCTCGGCGACCGGAATGAAATTGTTGGGCGCGATCAGGCCGCGCAGTGAATGGTTCCAGCGCGCCAGCGCCTCGAAGGCGACCACCTGATCGCCCACGACATCGCGGATCGGCTGGTAATAGACCTCGAACTCGTCGCGCTCGAGCGCCAGCCGCAGGTCGCGCTCCAGCAGGCGGCGCGCCTGCGCGCGCGCGTCCATCCCGGTCTCGAAGAACCGATAGGTGCCGCGGCCGTCGGCCTTGGCGCGGTACAGCGCCAGATCGGCCTTTTGCAGCAGTTCGTCGGGACCCTTGCCGTCTTCGGGTGCGAGCGAGATGCCGATGCTGACGCCGATCACGAGCTGATGGCCGCCGATCTCGTAGGGCGCGGCGATCCGCTCGACCACGAGACTTGCGAGCTGCGACACGACTGATGGTTCGCAGTTGCTGCAGAACTGCACGATGGCGAATTCGTCGCCGCCAAGCCGCGCCACGGTGTCATGCTCGGTCACGCATTCGCCGAGCCGCCGCGCGACCTCGCGCAGCAGCGCGTCGCCGATCGGATGCCCGAGCGTGTCGTTGATCTCCTTGAAATGATCGAGGTCGAGACAGAGCACGGCGAGCTGGTCGGAGCGCTTGGCCAATCTCGAGGCCTTCTCGAGCTGCTCGCGGAACAGCGTCCGGTTCGGCAGGTTGGTCAGCGCGTCGTGCCGCGCCATGTGCGAGATCTGTTCCTGGGCCTGCTGCCATTCGGTGATGTCTTCGAAAGTTGCGACCCAGCCGCCGCCCTTCATCGGCTGGTCGACCACGCGGATCGCGCGATCATTGCGGCTGACGATCCGCGTCGCGCTGTGGCCGGCTTTTGCCTCGGCAACGAGAACATCGCAGAACTCCTCGGGATCGCCGTCCCACTCGCCGATGGAATGCAGGTCCTGCAGGACGTCGATCAGCAGGCGTCCCTTGAGCGGCACGCGGTTGCGCCCCATGATCTCGCTGTAGCGCTCGTTGAACAGCATGATGCGGCCATCGGCATCGAACATGCACAGCCCCTGCGACATATTCTCGAGCGCGGTATCCAGCACCACTTTCTGCTTGTGAAGCTCGGTCTTGGCGCGACGATCGAGGATGGAAGCGATCAGCGACAGGCCGAGGATGGCGAAGGCCGCAACCGCAGTCATGAACGAAAGCACGCGCGGCGAGACCGAAAGCCCGTCGGGAACGATCGTCGGATCCGGGACCAGGGTGACCGCACCCATCGCGGTGAAATGATGCGAGACGATCGCAACGGTCAGAAGGCCGGTCGCAGCCAGAGTAGTGCGAAGGCTTTCGCCACGCGTGGCAACGACAAGCGCGAGCGCGCCAAACAGGCTCCCGAATGCGATCGATGCGGCCACGATACCGGGCGACCAGACGATGCGCGCAGGCAGCTGCAGGCCCAGCATGCCGGTGTAATGCATCGCCGCGACACCTGCGCCGACGATCGCGCCACCGGCCGCCACCGTCCACCAGCGCTCGTCGAGCGTGGCGACGGCCAATCCGACGGCCAGGATCGCAACTGCAAGCACCAGCGACAGCAGCGTGATGGGAATGTTGTATCCGGCCCCGATGCCAGGATCGTACGCCAGCATGGCGACGAAATGGGTGGCCCAGATCCCGCAACCGCCCACCGCCGCATCAAGACCGATCCAGATCTCGCGGGCGCGGCCCTCTGCGGCGCGGGCACGGTGAAACAGGCTGATCGCGACGGCGCTGGCGAGCAGGCAGATCACTCCGCCAAGGACGACCAGCCGCCAGTCATGTTCCAAAGTGAGACAGGTCAAAACGCGATACATTATAGGCCCCATTTATGGACCTATAAAAACCAGCGCATTCGTGTACGAACGGTAACCGCACTGCAACAAGGTTCCACGCATGGTGAAAAAGCCTTGAACGCAGGACATATCGTCAGGGAATACGGCAATCCCGAGTTGCAATTCGTCTCAGCCGCGCAGCCCGGGCACCAGTTCAGCTCCGGTCTCGACCTTGAGTGACGAGCCGGCGAAATCGTTTCCGATTGGCTGGCAACGGCCGCCGAGATGCTTGGCAAGGAACGCTTCGGTGACGCCATAGAAGGCAAGCCGGTTTTCCGGCCGCACAAAACCATGCCCTTCGTCAGAGAATGTGACGTAGGTCACGGGTACTCCGCGCTGCTTGAGCGCATTGACCATCTGCTCGGACTCGGCAGCCACAACCCTGACATCGCGCAGGCCCTGCGCGATCAGGATCGGCTTGATGGCACGGTCGATGTGGGTCAGCGGCGAACGTTCGACCAGGAATGCACGGCCGGCCTCGGTGTCGGGATCGCCGAGCCGGTTTTTCCAGACACTGATCCACGGGCCCCAGTAGGGCGGGATCGTCGCCATGAAGGTGACGAGGTTGGAAATGCCGAACAGATCGACGATGCAAGCGAACACATCGGGCGTCTTGGTCGCCGCCATCAATGCCGAATAGCCGCCATAGCTGCCGCCGAAGAAGCCGACGCGCTTCGGATCGGCGATACCTTGTGCGATCGCCCAATCGACCGCATCGATCAAATCGTCGTGCATCTTGCCGCCCCATTCGTGGTCGGCGGCAGTGACGAAGGCTTTGCCGAAGCCGGTCGAGCCGCGGTAGTTGACCGCAAGCACCGCATAGCCCCGGCTGGCGAGCCATTGATGGACCGGGCTGAATCCCCAGCTGTCGCGATAATACGGCCCGCCATGGATCACGAGCACCAGCGGCACCCGGCCGGCCTCGGCCTCGACCGGCCGGGTCAGATAGCAGTTGAGGCGCAGGCCGTCGCGCGAGGGGATCACGACCGGCTCGAGCTTGCGCAGCGCAACGCCGTCAAGCGTGTGGCGCTGCGTGAACAGCTTGCGCACCTCACGCGTGCGGCGGTCGAGCAGCGCGTATTCTCCGCTCTCGGTGTCGCGCTCGAAATGGACCGTGCCCAGCTGGAGATCATCGCAGTTGCTGACAAAGCTGATGTCGCCGGCACCATAGCGGCTCAGATCGGCGAGGTCCCTGGCGACGCTTTGATCGACGGCATGCCAGTGCATCCGGTCGGTGATCGCCAGCGCCGCCAATGGCCGGCGATTCTCGTCGAAGATCGCCCTTACGATGTCAGCATCATCATCGGCGGCAAGCAGCGTGGTCTGGCGCGTGGCCATGTCGAGGGCGAACAACGCCGCCTTGTCGCGGCCGCGTGAATCGATCAGGTACAGCGTCTTGCCGTCGGCGCTGAAATCCAGCATCTGCGTCGTGTCGGTGTCGGCGATCGGCACCGTCATGAAGGGCGCCCAGCTGCCGTCCGGACGGCGCTCGGACACCTCGGCCGAGCCGTCGGCGATCAGGCGATATGCCAGGCGCAGCTGGAACGCGCTGTCGGTGATCAAGCCGACATAGTCGCGGTTCTCGTGGACGAGCTCGCTCGTGCCGGTCACGATGTTGACGCGGTACAGGTCGAAGTAGCGCTTGTCGCGCTGGTTGTGCCGCAGCAGCATCTCCTCGGGGAATTTGCGATCGGACTCCTGCACGAAGGCTTTGACACCGGTCTCCGGCGTCAGAGGCACAATCTTCCCGTCGGTGATGTCGACGCTCGCGGCGCGCCAGTTCTCGTCGCCGTCGCGCTCGCGGAAGAACACCACATGGCGGTTGGTATGTGCCCAGCGATAGCCTGCCGAGATGTTGCGATCGGTGACGTGCGTGACCGGCCGCGCCGCCTTGAGATCGGAAAGCGGGGCGACCCAAAGGTTGTTCACGCCATCGAGCGGCGCGACATAGGACAGCTGCGTCCCGTCCGGGCTGAGACGGACATTGAGGTAGTCGGGATTGTCGAAGAACACCCTGCGCGCGACCAGGTCGGGCGCCTGTCCTCGCGCCGAACCGATCAGACTGGCGAATGGCAGCGCAGCGCCAAGCATGGCGGCGCGCTGCAGCAAGAGGCGACGGTCGATTGGCGCAGGCATCTGATCGGCCCCCGTAGGCGGCGTCCGCCGATGGTGCAACGTTAGATGCAGGCTGGCCGCCGTGCAATCGCCGGTTCAATCATTGCCGCGCTTGTGATGATGCACCGATCCAGATCAGCGCGGCGGCCGCAAGCAGCAATGCGGCGGAGATCACGAGCGCTGCATGCAGGCCGGCGATGAAGGCTGTGGACCGGCTGACCATCGAGCCGAACAGCGCAACACCGAGCACGCTGCCAGTCTGCCGGGTCGCATTCAGCACCCCGGCCGCGATGCCGCTATGCTGCGGCTCGGCGCTGCCGAGCAATGTCGACGTCAACGGCGGCACCAGAAGGCCGAGGCCGGCGCTCATCGCGAGCAGTTGCAGGCAGATCGCGGGGTAGCTGGTGCCCGGGCCTATCAACAGCAGGCCTGCACATCCGGCGGCCGAGGTCGCGGCGCCGAGCGCGATTGCCCGCGGCGCGCCGATCCGCTCCGCAACATGCGGCGCGATCAAATTGGCGGGCAGCACGGCGCCGAGCATCGGCACGAACGCCAGACCGGTTGCGAACGCCGACAGGCCGTTGACCTGCTGGAAGTAGAGGCTGAGCACGAAGATCAGCCCGTAGAACGCGATGTTGACCAGCAGGCCGACCAGCGAGGTCAGGGCAAACATCCTCCGGCGGAACAGCGAGAGCGGCAGCATCGGCTGCGCCGCGCTAGCCTCACGCCAGACGAACAGCACGGAGAAGACAGTGGCGAGAACAAAGCCTGCAACCACGAACGGGCTGCCCCAGCCAAGCGCGCCGCCCTCGATCAGCGCGCCGGCCAGCGTGCCGAGCGCGGCGATGGCCGCAAGCTGGCCCGGCAGATCGAGCCGGTGCTGCTGATGGCGCGTGGTTTCACCGGCAAAGCGCCAGGCGAGCCACAACCCCGCAAGGCCGATCGGCAAATTGACCAGGAAGATCGCGCGCCAGCCGACCAGTATGATCAGCGCGCCGCCGACGAACGGACCGGCGGTCAACGCAAGGCTCGCGCCCGCGGCCCAGACGGCGACCGCGCGTCCCCGCGCCTTCTCATCCGCATAGGCGTGGCGGAGCAGCGCGAGCGAGTTCGGCACCAGAATCGCCGCGGCCAGTCCCTGCACGCAGCGCGCGGCGATCAGCGTCACGGCGTCGGGCGCGACTGCGCAGGCAACCGATGACGCGGTGAAGATCGCAAAGCCCGCCATGAAGACGCGTTTGGCGCCGATCCGGTCGCCAAGCGCGCCGGCGGTCAGGATGAAGGCGGCAAAGGCGATGGTGTAGGCGCTAACCACCCATTGCAGCTCGGCAACGCCCCCGCCGAGCGAGCCGCCGATGGCATTGAGCGCCGTGTTGACGATGGTGACGTCGAGCTGCACGACGCCGTAACCGAGACTCATCGCGGCCAGCGTCAACGTTGCCGCAAGGCCGGTCGACTGCCGATGGGACGCTGCGCTCCCGTCCGGCATGCGCCGGACGTTCAGGGATGTCTGCTGCATGGTCTTGTCCTCGCTCTGGGCAACCAATGCGAGAGATAGGCCTTCGTTTCGACGCAATACTTCGTCACCGATCGAAGTGTGCTGTCGTCATGCCGGCCGGCCCGTGCGGCTGCGGCCATCTTGCGCGGCGTTTTGCCTCAATAGACCTACGGACCGGGTCTTGCGCGGCTCATCCGGGCCCGAGCGGCGGTCTGCAGCCGGACCACGCGCATGTGCACGGCGACTTCACGCTTTGGTAAACGCCGCGGCCGCGCTCCGGCGTCCCCGTGCTGATGCATATCGTCCATTCGCTTCGCGCCGACTGCCCGGCGCCGGTGCCGAGACGGCGGCAAAATCGGCAAAAATGCGGATGAAATCGCCGGGAACGGCCGCAGAACGGCGGAACATGCCGCGTCCCCGCCGCGACGGACGGATACGAGCGACTCACATTCCGCAGAGCGAGACCATATGTAGCCAATATGACAATGACGCTGAACGTGAGCCGAAGGTTGGCTTGTCAAGGGCTGCACAACGCATCGGTTTTGCCTTATGGGTCATCGCGTACGGTGCGTTTGCCCCGTTACCCGTCGCTATCCGTGACCGGGTCCCACTGAAATTGTCCCTGCCGGGAGGATGAATGCTTCGGCTGCTGACCACGCTTGGGCGTGGCTTCAAGGAAAAGATCGGCTGGAAACGGCTCGGGATCGCTGCGAGCGTGCTCATCATCGCGTTCGCAATCACGACGCTGGTCCACACCCTGAAGGGCGTCGATACCGGTATCATCCTCACCGCGCTGACCGACATCGCACCGCACCGGATCGCGCTGGCGGCGCTCTGCGTGGTCGGGGCGTTCTGCACCCTGACGTTCTATGACTTCTTCGCGCTGCGCACGATCGGCAAGACCCACGTCCCCTACCGCATCGCAGCGCTGTCGAGCTTCACGAGCTACACGATCGGCCACAATATCGGCGCCACCGTCTTTACCGGCGGCGCGATCCGCTTCCGGATCTATTCCGATTACGGCCTGTCCGCGATCGACGTCGCCAAGATCTGCTTTCTGTCGGGCCTGACGTTCTGGCTCGGCAATCTGTTCGTGCTCGGCTTCGGCATGGCCTGGCACCCCGCGGCGGCATCGGCAATGGACCTGCTGCCGCCGGCAATGAACCGCCTGATCGCGCTCGGCTGCCTTGCCGGCATCGGCGCCTATTTCGTCTGGCTCCTGACCGGCGAGAAGCGCCGCGAGCTCGGCCAGAACGGCTGGAAGGTGGTGCTGCCCTCCGCCAGGCTGACGCTGCTGCAGATCATCATCGGCGTGGTCGATCTCGGCTTCTGTGCGCTTGCGATGTACCTGTTGATGCCGACCGAGCCGCATATCGACTTCGTCTCGCTCGCCGTCGTGTTCATCCTGGCGACCCTGCTCGGCTTCGCCAGCCATGCCCCCGGCTCGATCGGCGTGTTCGACGCCGCAATGCTGGTGGCGCTGCCGGAGTTCAGCAAGGAACAATTGCTGGCAACGCTGGTGGTGTTCCGTATCCTCTATTTCCTGATTCCGTTCGGGATTTCGATCTCGATCATGGGCATGCGCGAGCTTTGGCTCAACGTGGTGAAGCCCTGGCAAGAACGAAAGCGACTGAGCCAAGCCTGCACGGCTTCGGCGACCGTGCGGCAACCGATCGAAAGCCGGCAGCAGCAGATCAGGCGGCTGAGACGGTAACAGCGACGTTATCGGCCCCAGGTCCCAGCTCTCGGTCCCAGCTCTTCGATGCCGGTATTTCGATCCCCGCACCCGCTTCTCTTATTTTCGCCGTACCGCTCACGTCAAACCGCGCCATGATTGGCTCTCTGGTTCGATTTTCGTTTCGTGTGACGGTCTGCAGCGTGCTGCTCGGCAGCGCACTGCTGGCGGTATTCGCATCAGCCGCCGACGCGCAGGACAGTCAGTTGCAGATCTCCTGGGAGGTCCGCAACCGCTTCCGCCTGTTCCGCGAGGAGCGCGACTTCCGCCTCCATGTCGAAAGCGGGCTTGGCCGCAGCGTGCTGGCCACGGAACAGGCGCTGGAACTGCAAAGCGATGGCCGCGGCTGGGCGCGCAACATGGTCAACCGGCTCTGCATCGACCTGCAGGGCCGCGTCAGCGAGCCCTGCACCCGCGACAACGTCAAGGAAAGCTACCTGACGCCGATCGATCACCCGATCGTGGTTCGCCTCACCGGCCCGGTTCCGGTCGGTGCGACCTGCGCCTGGTCGTTTGACGACGGCGACGGGCCGCAATCCTCGACCTTCGATTGCGCCGAGCCGGTCAATCTGCGCGTCCGTTACGGCCGCACCACGGTCGCGACCGTCGATGTCGCAAGCGGCGCGGACGCCAACCAGCGCCTGACGACGCAGATCGCGGTGCGCGATCTGCTGATTGCGGGCCTCGGCGACAGCATCGCATCCGGCGAAGGCAATCCCGACCGCGCGATTGCGCTCTCCGACGAGGGCTTCTGCTTCCGATCCTATCTCGGCGGCGCGCAGTATTACCGGCCGAGCCGCGCCGGCTACAAGGGCGGCCGCGCCTGCGAGGCGCCGGACACCCTGACCAACTGGCAGCGCCAGAGCGCACTGTGGCTCAACTCGGCCTGTCACCGCTCGCTGTACAGCTACCAGACCCGCACCGCCCTTGCGCTTGCCGTGCAATATCCGCACATCGCGGTGACCTATCTGCCGCTGGCCTGCACCGGCGCCACCATCGCCGACGGCCTGCTCGGCTCGCAGCAGGCGCGGGAATGCCTGCCGACCAAGACCGCCAACACCTGCTCGGGCACCGTCAACGGCCAGATTGCGGAGCTGCGCACGGCGCTGGCGGCCGCCAAGCGCCGGCAGCCGGAGCGCACGCTCGACCTCATCTTGCTCTCGGTCGGCGCCAACGACATCTACTTCTCCGGCCTCGTCGCCAACGTGATCGTCGACACCCCGACCGAGCGCACGCTGTTCAGCCGCGGCGGCTCGATGGCCAGCGTCGACGATGCCCGTTCGGCGCTGGCGCGCGACCTGCCGGCCGATTTCGCCAAGCTGCGCGATGCGCTGAAGCCTCTGGTCGGCGGCGACCTCTCGCACGTCGTCTATACGGCCTACGCCAATCCGGCGCTGGCCAATGGCGGCGCACCCTGCCCCGGCGGCCGCGCCGGCTTCGAGATCCATCCCTCGTTCAACGCCGATCCCAAGCGGCTCGCGTCGGTCTCGGGCTTCGTGCAGAACGAGTTCCTGCCGCAGCTCAAGGCGATCGCGCAGTGCCAGTCCGGCATCATCTGCCGCAATCCGCAGGCCGACCGCATGACCTTCGTCGACGCGCATCAGGATGCGTTTGCAAGCCATGGCTTCTGCGCACGCGCGTCGACCGATCCGGAGTTCGACCGCGACTGCTTCGCCGCCAACGGCGACAGCTTCGTGTCCGACATCGTCGCCGCGGCCAACCAGCCGCTCAAATGCGGCCGCAGCGCCGGCGAATATCGCGCCTATCTGCCGCGCGCGCGCTGGATCCGCGACGCCAATGACAGCTATTTCGCGGCGATGACCTATCCGCAAGGCCTGCCGTCCTCGATGCAGCCGACCGACATCCACGACGCGACATGGGGCATTTTGTCAGCGGTGTATGGCGGCGCGGTGCACCCGAGCGCAGAAGGCCATGCGGCGATGGCCGATGCCGCGGTCCCCGCGGCCGCTACGGTGCTGCGATTGAACACCGTCGTGCCTGAGGTGACGTCCGAGCCGGTCGCACCGCTGCCGATTGCGCCCGAGCAGCGCTGAAGTCGTGAGCCGTTCCTGAAACGAACGACCTTCATGAATTCGGCGCAGAACTAAAATTCATTCAATCGCAATTACTTACAGCCCCCACGCAAACTATGGACTAGGGCTGAGTGCGATTGAATCAATTCCAGCGAGCATCCTGCCGATGCAACCCTGGATATCAACTTCCGCGCCCTGCCCCTATTCATTCGACACGCGCCCTGGTCACCTTGCGAGCGACATTTCGAACCGGATGGCGCACCGCACGCCGCCCCCGATGGTTGTCCGCGCGCTCGCTTTGAGGCTGCACACGTATTGGACCCGATCGCCATCAACGTTTGCTTGCGCTTGACGTGCTGCGAGTGGTCAACTTGCTGATCAATACTCCCGTTTGGAGAAGCATGATGTTCAAGCAGATTGCGATAGTGGCAGGTTTGGCACTGGCACTATCCGCCGCGGCGGAGGCCCAGACACCGCGCAAGGGCGGTACCATTCGGATGACGGCGCCCTATGGCTCAAGTTTCACCAGCATGGACATCCATACGACGCAGCGCGCCCAGGACGAGATCTACGCCAAAGCCCTGCATCGTTCGCTCTACATCTGGAATTCCGCCGAAGGCAAGCCGGTGCTGGAACTGGCCAAGGAGGACATCGTCTCCGGCGGAGGTCTGGTCCATACCTTCAAGCTGCGCGACGACGCGTATTTCCATCACGGTCGCAAGATGACGGCCGATGACGTCATCTGGAGCTACAATCGCATCATGGACGGCAGCAAGGCCTATCCCGGCGCGCGTTTTGTCCGCGTGATCGAGGGCGCGGCCGCGGTCGAGAATGGAGCGGCCAAGGAGATATCCGGCCTCAGGAAGATCGACGACTTCACGCTCGAGATGAAGCTGACCGAGAAGGTCGATCCGGGCTTCTACTTCTTCACCGCGCTGACCTCGATCTATCCCGCCGACGAGGCCGCGAAGGAGGGCTTCCTGCAGAAGCCGATCGGTCTCGGCCCCTTCAAATTCGTCGAGCACGTGCCGGGATCGCGCGTCGTGCTTGAGCGGTGGGACAAGTTCTACAAGCCCGGCAAGCCGTACGCCGACAAGCTCATCGTGTCGCTGATGGGCGAAGCCGCGGCGCGCGATGTCGCCTTCCGCAACAAGGAAATCGACACCTCGGTGCTCGGGCCCGCGCAGTATGTCGCCTATCAGGCCGACCCCGATCTCAAGGGCACCATCGTCGAAGTCGCCGAAGTCTTCACGCGTTACATGGGGATGAATCCCGCATTCAAACCGTTCTCCGACAAGCGGGTCCGGCAGGCGATCAACCATGCGATCGATACCGATCTGATCATCAAGAAACTGGTCAAGGGCAAGGCCTATCGCGCCACAAGCTGGCTGCCCCTGACGTCGCCGTTCTACGACAAGACCATGAAGCCCTATGCCTACGATCCTGCGAAGGCGAAGCAGTTGCTCGCGGACGCAGGTTATCCCTCCGGCTTCGAATTCGAATGGACGACCAGCCAGAATGAAAGCTGGGGCCTGCCGATCGTCGAGGCCATTATCCCGATGCTGGACAAAGTCGGCATCAAGGTGAAGGTCAAGCAGGTCGAGACCGCGGTGTTGTCGGAAGTCATTCGCAAGGGCGACTTCCAGGCCTATGTCTATTCCCAGTCGACCGGCCCGGATCCCCAGGCGGCCCTCAAATGCTTCCACTCGGCGACGCCGCAATCAGCCTGCAACTACATGAGCTTCAAGAACGCGGACTTCGACAAGCTGATCGATGAGGCCGGGCAGACCGATGACGCCGCCAAGCGGGGCCAACTGCTGCAGAAGGCCAATGCGCTGCTCTATGACGAAGCGCCGGTCTGGTTCTTCAACTACAACAAGGCGGTCATGGCGGTGCAGCCGTGGCTCAAGGGGATCCAGTTGAACGCCACCGAACTGACCCACCAGAACGTCGAAGACCTCTGGGTCGACGAGACCTCGCCCGCGAAGTGACATGTGCTCTCGCCCTCCCTCCATCGCAGGGACTGATGGAGGGAGGGAGGAAAACGTCCAATGCTCGCCTTCCTGATCCGTCGAATCCTGCAAACCATTCCGACCGTGCTGGCCGTCGTGCTGGTGATCTTTGTGCTGTTCAGCGTCGTTCCGGGCAGCATCGTATCGAGCATGGGCGATGACGGCAGAGGGCCGACGGACCCGCAGGTCGTGGAGCGCATGAAAAAGCAGCTCGGCCTCGACGATCCCGTCTACATCCGCTTCGGCTCCTATATCTCGAGGCTCGCGACAGGCGATTTCGGGACGTCGTTCCGGACGCGCGAGCCCGTCACCACCATGATCGCCAAACGGATGTGGCCGACGCTGCAACTGATATTCGCAGCCATGACGTTTGCAATTGTGGTCGGGGTACCGCTCGGTTTCATCGCGGCACTGCGGCCGGGCGGCATCGTCGACACGGTCTCGATGGTCGTGGCGGTGTCGGGCCTGTCGATGGCGAAATTCTGGCTCGGGCTGCTGCTGATGTACCTGTTTGCGTTGAAGCTCGGCTGGCTGCCGAGTTTCGGCTATGGCGATGGCGGGCTCAAATATCTGATCCTGCCTGCCGTGACGCTCGGCGTCTCGCCGATGGCGTTGCTGGCACGGACGACGCGCGCCGCGGTTCTCGAGATCATGACCGCGGATTTCGTGCGGACCGCGCGCTCGAAGGGCATGAGCGAGACCCGGGTCGTGAAATGGCATGTGCTGCGCAATGCGCTCGTGATCATTCTCACGACCATTGGCCTGCAATTCGGCGCGTTGATGGGACAGGCGGTCGTGGTCGAGAAATTGTTCTCGTGGCCCGGCATCGGCTCACTGCTCGTCGACAGTGTCCTGCAGCGCGATATTCCCACCGTCCAGGGCTCCATTCTCGTGGTGGTGCTGTTCTTTCTCGCGGTCAATACGTTGATCGACGTGGCCTATGCCGTGATCGATCCGAGGATCAGATACGCATGAGCGCCGGTCGGCTCTCTCACGGCTGCGCGCGATTGAGCGTACCGCCTGTCTCGGCGGAGCTGCCACGATGAAGCTCGGAACCAGTCTCATCGTCGGCGGGGCGCTGTTCGCGCTTGCGGTCTTCGTCGGCCTGTTTGCGCCCTGGCTGGCGCATACCGATCCCGTCATGGATGCCAACCTCTTGAATGCGGAGGAGCCGCCGAGCTGGATCTGGTGGTTCGGCACCGACGCGCAGGGCCGCGACATCTACTCCCGCGTCTTGTACGGTGCGCGCATCTCGCTGACGGTCGGCATCGTCTCGCAGCTCGCCAACAGCGTGATCGGCGTGACACTGGGCCTGACCGCGGGCTATTGGGGCGGCTGGTGGGACGACGTGGTCAACGGGCTGACCAATCTCATGCTCGCAATTCCCTCGCTGATCTTCGCGCTTGCCATCATGGCGGTGCTTGGGCCCGGCCTGACCAGCCTCCTGATCGCGCTCGGGCTGACCAACTGGTCGTTCTCCTGCCGGATCGCACGGGCGTCGGCGCTGTCGCTCAAGAGCCAGGGTTATGTGCAGGCGGCAAAAGTGCTGGGCTACGGCGATCTGCGCATCATGATCACGCAGCTGCTGCCGAACATGCTCGGACCGATCATCGTCATCTCTACGCTGGGCATGGGCGGCGCGATCTTGGCCGAAGCCTCGCTTTCGTTCCTGGGCCTCGGAATCCGCCCGCCCTTTCCAAGCTGGGGCAGCATGCTCTCGGAGGCCCGAGACCAGATCACCACGGCGCCGTGGCTGTCGGTTTTCCCCGGCCTCGCGATTTTCCTGACGGTGCTCGGCCTGAATCTGCTCGGCGATGGCCTGCGTGACATTCTCGATCCACAGTCGCGGAGCCGGCGCACATGACGCCCCCTCCTTTGATCGAAGTCGAGAACCTGCGTATCGACCTCGACAACGGGTCCAGCCGGGTTGCGGCGGTCGAGGGCGTTTCATTCCGCATCGATCGTGGCGAGACATTCGGCCTGGTCGGCGAATCCGGCTGCGGCAAGAGCATCTCGGCGCTCGCCTTGATCGGCCTGTTGCGCCGGCCGCTTTCGATCGGCGCCGGCGCCATCCGATTTGAGGGCCGCGAGATCCAGGGACTTACGGCCGCCGAACAACGCGTGCTGCGCGGCAATCGCATCGCCATGATCTTCCAGGAGCCGATGACGGCGCTCAACCCGGTCTCGCCCGTTGGACGGCAGATCGCGGAGATGTTCGTGCTGCACCAGGGCAAGAGCTGGCGCGAAGCCGACCAGCTGGCTGTCGAGGCGCTGGCCAGCGTCCGCGTCCCCGCGCCCGAGCGACGGGTGAAGGATTACCCACACCAGCTTTCGGGCGGCATGCGTCAGCGGGTGATGATCGCCATCGCACTCGCATGCGGACCGGACCTTCTGATCGCCGACGAGCCGACCACCGCGCTTGACGTGACCGTGCAGGCGGAGATCATCGAGCTGATGCGGAATCTATGTGCCGAGAGAGGCACTGCGATCCTGATGATCAGTCACGATCTCGGCCTGGTCGCCAACCTCTGCCGCCGCGTCGCCGTCATGTATGCCGGCCGCATCGTCGAGGAGCGCGGCTCGGACGATGTCTTCCGTGCATGCGCGCATCCCTACACGCAAGGTCTGGTCGACGCGTTGCCGCGGCTCGGCACGCGTGCGGCACTCGGCCGTAGCAGGCTGAAGGAGATCGCGGGCGTCGTCCCGGCGATTGCGGATTTCCCCGCGGGTTGCCGGTTCAATCCACGTTGCGCGCAAGCGACCGAGATTTGCCGGACCACCGCGCCGGAGATGACACTGCTCGGGGAAGACGGATTTGTCAGGTGCCATCACCATGCATGAACCTGCGCAAGGGTCCGGCGACGATGTCATCCTCAGCGTGGAGGATCTCGCGGTCCATTTTCCGATTGGTGGCGGATTCCAGGGCGGCGGCCGGAGGCTGCTGCGTGCCGTCGACGGCATCGATCTCGAACTGAAGCGCGGTGAATGCCTCGGTCTGGTCGGCGAATCCGGTTGCGGCAAGTCGACGGTCGCGCTTTCGATACTTGGCCTGCTGCCGCCGACGCGCGGCCGCATCGTGCTGGACGGGCAGGTCGTGACCGGGCGGCAATCGATCGATCGAAAGGCATTGGCCCGCATCGTCCAAATGGTGTTTCAGGATCCCTACGCTTCGCTCAATCCCCGCCAGACCGTTCGTCGCACGCTCGAGGCCCCGCTGCGGCTGCATGGCGTGACGGCCAAGAGCGAGATCGACGGACGCGTCGAGGCGATGCTCAAGCATGTGGGCCTCCGGCCCGAGCAGGCCGGCCGCTACCCACATGAATTCTCGGGCGGCCAGCGTCAGCGCATCGGCATCGCTCGCGCGCTGATCCTCAATCCCAGGATTGTCATCTGTGACGAGCCTGTATCGGCGCTGGACGTCTCGATCCGCGCCCAGATCATCAATCTGCTGCTGGAGCTGAAGGAAACGCTTGGTCTCTCCTACATCATGATCAGCCATGACCTCGGCGTCGTCGAGCACATGAGCGACCGGGTCGCCGTCATGTATCTCGGCCGCATCGTGGAGACCGGCGGCTGGCGCGAAATCTTCGAACGACCGGCGCACCCGTATACGCAAACCCTTATCGCCGCGATTCCCGATCCGCTACGCCGCGCACCGCTTGCGACGACAAGGGGCGAGCCTCCCAGTCCGCTCAATCCGCCCGACGGATGTGCGTTCAATCCGCGCTGTCATTATGCCGAGGCGATCTGCTGCCGCGAGCCCGGGCCATCGCTCGAAACGCGCCCCGACGGACACGCGGTCCGGTGCTGGCGAACTGAAGAGATTGCCGGTCGGGCCTTCGCGGACCCTGCCCCAGCCTTCAATCGAGACTGAGAGAGGACCTTACCGCTTCTTCAACGGCTGCGGTGGTGGCGGCGGAGGCGGCTTCACCGCTGCGGCTTGCGCCGGCAGATACTTGGCGACGATCGCGGGATCGAGCTGGGCGATCGCGGTATCCGGCAGCCGGGTCCAGACCTCGTCCTTGCCGAACAGCGAGATGCCGAGATAGCCGCGCATGGTTAGCGTCTGTCCATCGGCGCTCAGCGTCATCTTGGCCTTGTAGATCTTGCCGTCACGAGGATCGAGCACGTTGCCGTTCTCGTACTTCAGGCCATCGCGCTTCATTTCGCGAATAAAGGACAGACCAAGCCACGGCGCGTTCTTGCGGTCGTCAGTGCATTTCGAGCAGACCGGATTCGGCGGATCATCCGGATCGGAGAAAATCTTGGCGATCACGCCCTCGAAGATGCCGTTGTGGTCGATCACCAGGAACCAGCCGTCGGGCTTGCCGTCCACTAGCTTCTGCCAGAGGCCGGCCGCGGATGATGGGTCGGCCGCCCTGGCTGAAAGCGGAGCAGCTAGAGCGAAGGCTGCCGCGATCGCAACGATCAGCCGAAATCTGGACAGCGTATTCCGCATCGTCATCACCTGATCAATCGACAACTCGAATAGCAGCAGACTACGGCCATTTCACGGAGGGTTCCAGTACCCGCACCGCGCAGGTCATGGCCGATGCCTCCGGCATTGGTCGCTATTGGAGTGGAATCAGTTCACTCCAAGCTTTTTCTGCAAACTCGATGACGAGGTTGTGTACTGGAACACCAGCCGCTTGTCCGGATACACGTAGCGGTGGGCCTTCTGCGCCATCAGCGCGCCCTCGTGGAAGCCGGAGAGAATCAACTTCAGCTTGCCCGGATAGGTGTTGATGTCGCCGATCGCGAAGATACCGGAAATATTGGTCTCGAACGCCGCGGTGTCGACCGGTACCAGATTGTTCTCCAGCGCCACGCCCCAGTTCGCGACCGGGCCGAGCTTCATGGTGAGCCCGAAGAACGGCAGCATCGTATCGCAGGTAATGGTCGAAAGCGCGTTGTCGTTGCCCTTCAGCGCCGCGCCGGTGAGCTGGCCATTGGCGCCCTCGAGCCCCGTGACCTGACCGATCTTCAGATCCATCTTGCCGCCGGCGACCAGCGCGCGCATCTGCTCGACGCTGTGCGGCGCTGCGCGGAAATCGTCGCGCCGGTGCAGCAGCGTGATGCGCTTGGCGATCGGATGCAGATTGAGCGTCCAGTCGAGCGCGGAATCGCCGCCGCCGACGATCAAGATGTCCTTGTCGCGGAACTGCTCCATCTTGCGCACGGCATAGAACACCGACGTGCCTTCATAGGCCTCGATGCCGGGTACCGGCGGCCGCTTCGGCTGGAACGAACCGCCGCCAGCCGAGATCACCACGACCTTGCACTCGAATTCGTTGCCGGCGTCGGTCTTCACGCGGAACAAGGGATCGCCGATCTTCTCGATCGACTCGACCATCTCGTTGAGGTGGAAGGTCGGGTTGAACGGCTTGATCTGCTCCAGCAGCTGCTCGGTCAGGCCCTGGCCGGTGACGAAGGGGATGCCGGGAATGTCGTAGATCGGCTTCTCAGGATAGAGCTCGGCGCACTGCCCGCCGATCTTGTCGAGGATGTCGACCAGATGCACCTTCATGTCGAGCAGACCCAGTTCGAACACGGCGAACAGTCCGCAGGGACCCGCGCCAATAATCAGCACATCGGTTTTGATCACTTCGCTCATATCCGCTTCTTTTCAGTTGAAATCGGCTGGACGGCTTTCGCCTGCCCAACCAAGTATGGCCGGATCGGGACATGCATAATAGGGACAGCGGCTGGCGCGGCAACCCCTTGCCGAGCCTGCGCAACTCGGCTGTATGGGCGGGAAACCGACGGAGATCCCCCTCGTGAACGCCCCTGTCCGCGCCGACGATGCGCTGCGCCTGGAAGACTTTCCCTACCGCCTGTCCGACAATGTGCGCTTTGCCGATCTCGACCCGAACGGGCACGTCAACAACGCGGTCTATGCAAGCTATTTTGAAACCGGCCGCGTCACGCTGGTGAAAGACCGCAGTATGGGGCTGATGCCGTCGGGGCTTGGCTGGATCATGGTGCGCCTCGACATCCATTTCCGCGCCGAGTTGCACTGGCCGGGTCAGATCGAGCTCGGGCTCGGTCTCGTCAAGTTCGGACGGACGTCGACCACCTTCGATCAGGTGGTGTTTTCGGAAGGCAGATGCGTGGCGTCGGCGAAGGCGGTCACGGTGATGATCGATGAGGCCACGCGCAGGCCGACGCCGCTGCCGGCGGAGGTCAAGGACAACTTCCGCCGCTGGGTCCGTCGTGGTGTGAACCCGGACGGCGCATAAGGGACCTTAAGCTTGCCGCTCCGGCGTCGACACGACCAATCCGTCGAGGTCGTCGGTTACCTTGATCTGGCAGGACAGCCGCGAGTTCGGACGCACGTCGAAGCCGAAATCCAGCATGTCCTCTTCCATCGGCGACGGCGCGCCGACCTTCTCGCGCCAGGCTTCATCGACATAGACATGGCAGGTTGCACAGGCGCATGCGCCGCCGCATTCGGCTTCAATGCCGGGAATCGCGTTGCGGATCGCGCCTTCCATCACCGTCGCGCCGTTCTCGATATCAATGGAGCGTTTCTCTCCGGAATGGTCGATAAAGTGGATTTTGGCCATGATTGCTCGTGCTGCCGGAATGCGCCGGACGATGGTTGGAAAGGTCCCGGCAGTCGTATAACGGGTCGATCCGCGCTGCGCTAGCGCGGAGACCGAAAACCTGCCGGCCGGCCCGGGCGGGCGCTCAGGCAGCGGCGGCGGGCTGTAGAAGCGTTGTAGGGCTAGGAACGGCGCAGAATCAGCTCGATCGCCGTGCGCGCCTCGGCGATCGCGGCCCCGAGCGCGGCCAGCGGCTGAACCGGATCGGAACCGCCGGTCAGCGCGGTTTCGAGCTGGGTGGCGGCCTCGGCGACGCCGAATGCGCCGATCGCCCGCGCCGATCCTTTCAGGGTGTGGGCATGGATCGCCGCCTCGGGCGGCAAGGCAGCCAGCTCGCCGAGGATCCGGGCGGACTGGGTCGAGAACATGGCCAGGACTTCCCGCTCCAGCCCCCGGTCGCCCAGCGTCATGCGCTGCAGGTGATCGAGGTCGATCGGCCCGTCGCCGGGCGCGAGCGGTGGCGATTGCGTCCATTCAATCCGTTCGAGATGAAGCGGCATGGCCCGTCCCTGTCGTCTCCGCCCGGTCTCGCCGGCGGCGCGTTGGCCAAACCAATCACGAAACTGGTTAACGGATTGTTGTCGGGATGATCGGTAAAACCGCCCCATTCTGGACAATTTCCGGACACAATCGACGCGCTAACGCAGGAATTTCGAGTACCCATAAGGCCTTATGGCGCAAAGCTGTTAACGATGATTAAGAAAGTATTAATCGCAAGCATTTCATTCGCATCGCTCAGCCAATAGGATGTTTGCGGATGTAGCGGACAAGCCGCCGAGGGGGGCGCTTGCCTCCGCTTGTGGGCACCGGCTTCGAGCTTGCGTGGGGACGATCGCAGGCTCGCCGACGCGTAAAATAGTGAGAGGGCTTGGACTGAACATGGCGAACACTCCCAAGAAGGTCAAAGATCCCACCGAAGTCGCGCTTTCTGCCATCCAGGAAGCCCTCAATATCAGCGAACAGGGCGCGGAGAACCGCAGCCCCCTCAACGAAGGCGCCGCGCCGCCGAATCTGCCGCCGCCTGCGCCCGATTTTTCAGCTGCGTTCGATCAGCGTCCGAATGCCGATCGCCCGGCGTTCGAGCCGATCGAGGAGTCGCGCGCCCCGCGCCGCGCTGCCAACGATGATCGCGAGACCATCGGCCAGATGCTGCAGACGTTGCAGGGCGGCCGTTCCGCCGGCAACGCCTTCACGCTGTTCTTCGTCTGCTCCGGCGCCTGGCTGCTCGGCGGCGCGATCCTCACCATCGCGTTCTGGCCCGCGCTGCAGGCTTCGATGGCCCAGGGCACCGGCGTGCTGGTGCTCGCCGGCCTCGCCGCGCTGTTCGCCGTGCCGATCCTCCTGTTCTACTATCTCGCCAGCCTCGCCGCGCACGGTCAGCGCATGCAGATGATCGCGCAATCGATGGCGCAGGTCGCAATGCGATTCTCCGAGCCGGAAAACGCCGCCGCCGATTCCATGGTGACGGTCGGTCAGGCGATCCGCCGCGAGGTCGCGGCGATGGGCGACGGCGTCGAGCGTGCGATCGCGCGCGCCGGCGAACTCGAGACCCTGGTTGCCAACGAAGTGGCGGCGCTGGAACGCGCCTATTCCGACAACGAAGTGCGCATCCGCGCGCTGCTGCAGGACATCGCCCACCAGCGCGACAATCTGGTCGGCCAGGCCGAGCAGGTGCGCAGCGCGATCTCCGGCGTGCAGATCGATCTGCGCCACGACATCGCGCTGATCT
Organism: Bradyrhizobium sp. 6(2017); assembly: GCF_011058295.2. NCBI lineage: Bacteria > Pseudomonadati > Pseudomonadota > Alphaproteobacteria > Hyphomicrobiales > Nitrobacteraceae > Bradyrhizobium > Bradyrhizobium sp. 6(2017). Next base: position 6,600,296 of record NZ_CP049289.2, read on the forward strand.
CGGACGCGATCGCCTCGCGCGTCGACGAGGTCGCCAAGAGCATCACCGGCGCACTGGAAGAGCGCGGCCAGCACATCACGACGGCGCTGAGCCATGCCGGCGACAACATGATCCTCGCGCTCGGCGAGCGCGGCGGCGACCTGCTCGACCGCCTCGAGGAAGCCAGCGCCGAGACCACCCGCGCGGTGATGGACGCCTCCGAGCGGCTCACCACCAGCCTCAACTTCAAGACCGGCCACGTCCATGACGAGTTCGTCGACCTGGCCGATCGCGTCCACGAGATGCTGAACGAGCGCGTCGACCGCATCACCGGCGAGTTTGAGCAGCGTTCGTCTGCGATCGTCGACGGCATCTCCGACCGCACCGAAGAGGTCCACGACTCCCTGAAGAACTCCGCGGACTCTCTGCTGCTCGAGCTCGAGCTGCGCAGCAATGACCTCGTCAGCAAGATCGACGACGCCGGCAACCGCCTCGCCGGCCAGATCATGACGTCCGGCGACAAGGCGAGCGAGGCGCTCGACGTCACCGTCAATTCGCTGGTCGCCAAGGTGGTGGGCCAGACCGAGACCGCGCACGATTCGCTGTCGCTGCAGATGAGCGCGTTCGACGACCTGGTGAAGAACCACGGCAGCGAGCTCGCCGAGAAATTCGCCCGCGACTCCGGCACGCTCGGCGCGCTGATCACCCGCCACATCTCGGAATTCGACCGCACGGTGAAGACCTTCGGCGGCGATATCGTCGAGCGCATGGGGCAGCGCACCCAGGACATCGCCGACAGCCTGAAGACCTATGTCGACACCTTCGACCATCGCGTCACCACCAATAGCGGCGATATCACCGCCTCGCTCGACCAGCGCCTGCTGCAGTTCGAGACCACGCTCGGCAGCCGCGTCACCAATCTCGACGCCTCGCTGAACGACAAGCTGTCGTCGTTCGACTCCTCGCTCGCCAGCAGGATCGGCTCGTTCGATGGCCGCCTGCAATCGCTGGATGACACGATCGACGGCCGCATGAGGACGCTCGAAGTCACCTTCGAGAGCCGCGCCAAGTCGGTCACCGACACCATCGACGGCCATCTCGGCACGCTCGCGACGCAACTCACCGACGGCGCCACCCAGGCGATCCAGTCGATCGACTCGCGCCTCGGCCTGCTCACCACGACCCTGACCGAGGGCACGGTGCAGGCGATCGCTGCGGTCGACCACCGTATCAACGGCGTCACCGAGACCATCGACAACCACAGCAACCGGCTTGCCGACACCATCAACGGCCACAGCACCCGCCTCGCCGAGACCATCGACGGTCACAGCACTCGCCTCGTCGAGACCATCAGTGGTCACAGCTCGAACCTGACCGACACCATCACCGCGCGCTTTGCCGATATCCGGCAGGGCATCGAGAGCCGCGTCGGCGTCATCGCCGGCGACATCGACACCCGCGTCGCGCAGTTCGAGGACCTGCTGGGCTCGCGCGTCGAGGCCGTCGCCGGCCGCATCGAGAGCAGCGGCCGCCAGGCGAGCGAGGACCTGATGTCCCGCGCCGAATTGTTGTCGTCGAGCATCAAGTCCCATGTCGAGGACGCCGAGCGCTCGCTGACCAACCTCGTGGTCAACACCAGCGAGACGATCCAGACCGGCGCGCGCACCGCGCAGCAGGCGCTGCTCATGGTGTCCTCTGATGTCGGCAACCAGCTCAAGCAAAGCTCGGCCGAGGTCGAGAGCGTGCTGACCGCCGTCGGCACCAGCGCCGCCAATTCGATCCTCACCAGTGCCCGCGACGCGCAGGTCTCACTGGTCTCTGCGTCCGGCGACGTCGCCTCCCAGATCAAGGCGCTGTCGGAGGATGTCGAGCGCACGCTGCAGGCCGCCGGCAGCGCCACCGCAGCCTCGGTGCTGTCGGGCGCCCGCGACGCGCAGACCACGCTGGTCTCGGCCTCGGCCGAGGCCGCCAGCCAGGTCAAGTCGCTCGCCGCCGATGTCGAGCAGTCGCTGTCGATGTCCGGCTCTGCCGCCGCCGAAGCGATCATGACCGGTGCGCGCGAGGCCCAGACCACCCTGATCGCGACCTCGACCGACGTCACAGGCCAGGTGAAGTCGCTCGCTAGCGACGTCGAGCGCTCGCTCTCGATGGCGGGTTCCGCGACCGCGGAAGCCGTCGTCGCCTCCGCCCGCGAGGCCCAGAGCACGCTTGCCGGCGCCTCCACCGAAGCCGCCAATTTGGTCCGCACGCTCGCGGCCGACGTGCAGCACTCGCTCTCGACCGCCGGCACCGCGACCGCGGAAGCCGTCGTCGCCTCCGCCCGCGAGGCCCAGAGCACGCTCGCCGGCGCATCCACCGACGCCACCAATCTGGTCCGCACCCTGTCGGCCGACATCGAGCGCTCGCTCTCGATGGCCGGTTCCGCCACCGCGGAAGCCGTCGTCGCCTCCGCCCGCGAGGCCCAGAGCACGCTTGCGGGTGCGTCCACCGAGGCCACCAATCTGGTCCGCACCCTGTCGGCCGATATCGAGCGCTCGCTCTCGATGGCCGGTTCCGCCACAGCGGAAGCCGTCGTCACCTCCGCCCGCGAGGCCCAGAGCACGCTTGCCGGTGCGTCCACCGAGGCCACCAATCTGGTCCGCACGCTGGCGGCCGATATGGAACGCTCGCTCTCGATGGCCGGCTCCGCCACCGCGGAATCGATCACGTCAGGTGCGCGCGAAGCCCAGAGCATGCTGGTCAGCGCATCCGCCGAGTCTGCGACACAGGTGGCGGCGCTTGCCGCCGACATCCAGCGCGCGCTGTCGATGGCCGGCAGCGGCACCGCCGAGGCGCTGACCGCAGGCGCCCGCGAAGCGCAGAACACGCTGGTCAGCGCGGCGACGGACGCCGTCAACCACGTCAAGTCGCTGGCCGTCGATGTCGAGCGCACCCTGACGGCGGTCGGCACCAACACCGCCCAGTCGATCCTGGGCAGCGCCCGCGACGCCCAGAACTCGTTCGTGACAACGTCCAGCGAGGCCGCAAGCCAGATCCGCGCGATCTCCGCCGAGATCGAGCGCTCGCTGACCACGGCCGGCGCGGAGACCGCGCAGACCGTGCTGGGCAGCGCCCGCGAGGCGCAGAGCTCGTTTGCGGCGACCTCGGCCGATGCCGCCGCCCAGATCCGCACGCTCTCGACCGATATCGAGCGCGCGCTGGGTGCGGTCACGGCCAAGACCACCGACAACATCCAGACCTCGGCGCAGAACGCGCAGGCCGCCCTGATCAACATGTCCAACGAGGTCTCGACCAAGGTCAAGACGACCTCCGCCGACATCGAGCGCTCGGTGCTGTCTGCCTCCAGCGCGTTCGGCTCGGCGATGACCGGCAAGACCGACGAGATCGTCACCTATGTGCAGCAGCAGACCGAGCGTCTGTCGCAGATCGTCGACGGCCGCCGCGGCTCGCTGGTCGAGGCGCTGACCGCCAAGACCACGCAGCTTGCGACCGACATGGATCGCGCCACTGCGGATGCGCTGAAGGCGATCGAAACCCGCGGCCTCGCCTTCTCGCAGTCGATGTCGGCGCACGGCGGCGATGTCGCGCGCAACATCACCTCGGCCGGCGACCAGGCGACCGGCGCGGTGGCGAAGTCGCTCAAGGAGCTCGAGCAGGCCTCGCGCGCGGCGATCGATCAGTCGCGCCAGGTCTCGATCTCGGCCGTCACCGAGATGCAGGAGACCAGCAAGATCCTGCGCACCGATACGGTCGCGCTGTTCGAGCGGCTGCGCGAGGGCAACATCCTGCTGCAGGAAGTGTTGACCGGCGCCCACGACAACCTCAACTCGCTGGAGCGCGCGCTGGTGACCCGCGTGGCCGACTTCGTGTCCGCCATGAACGACGTCACCTCGCGCAACGGCGTGGCGACCCAGACGCTGGAAGACCAGCTCACGGTGTTCAACAGCAAGACCGGCAAGGCGCTGGAGGATCTCGGCGCGCTGTCGAGCCAGTTCGAGACCCATGGCAAGGCGCTGATCGACGCGGCTGCCGTGGTCGAGCAGGCCAACCGCTCGACGACGGCCTCCGTCAGCGAGCGCAAGTCGGCGCTGGAATCGCTGGTCACCACCATCGACCTGCGCACCACCGATCTCGACCAGCGGCTGTCGCGCTTCACCGGGCTGCTCGATGAATCGCTGGCCGCGGCCGAGGAGCGCGCGCGCGACATCGCACGCGTGGTGGCGGAGACCGCAGGCGCCGGTTCGGCGGCGATCAGCAAGCAGTTCGAGGCGGTGCGCATGGCGGCCGAGAACGAGCGTCAGCAGACCGTCGATGCCATGAACGACCTCTACCAGCAGAGCAACGCCGAGACCGATGCGATGTTCAAGGACTCGACGGAGAAGTTCTCCGCGATGGTCACGGCGATGAAGCAGATGGCGAGCGAGATGCACAACGAGCTCGAGGCCACCCGCAACGAGCTGCGCCGCGGCGTGCTCGAGATGCCGCAGGAGGCGGCCGAGAACACCGCGCAGATGCGCAAGGTGATCGTCGACCAGATCGAGGCGCTGGCCGAGCTGAACCGCATCGTCGCCCATCATGGCCGCGGGCTCGACGTGGTCAGCACCAACCGCGCCAGCATCCGCCAGGAGGAGCCGGTGATGGCTGCCGCCGGCGGCCGCAGCGACGTCCGGATGCGGGACAATGGCAACAGCGCCGCGACGCTGCCGCCGCCCGATCTCGGCATGGCGAGTTCGCGCCGCACCGAGGCCCCGTCGGTCAGCCCGGCAAGCCCCAACAACAACAACAACAACGGCGACGGCTGGCTGTCCGACCTGCTCAACCGCAGCGACGCGCCGCCGCCGGCACAGCCGAGCCGCGACGCCCAGCGCCCGCGTCCGCAGCAGCAGCCGGCTGCCAATCCGCTGGAGTCGCTGTCGCTCGACATCGGCCGGCTGATGGACCGCACGCTTGCCTCCGAGATGTGGGATCGCTACCAGCGCGGCGAGAACAAGGCGTTCAGCAAGCGCCTCTACACCCCGGCCGGCCAGAAGGCCTTCGATGAGGTGGCCCGCAAGTACCGCGCCGACCGCGGCTTCAAGCAGACGGTCGACCGCTACATCGCGGAGTTCGAGCGGCTGCTCGACGAAGTCGCCCGCGAAGGCCGCGGCCAGCAGGAGCTGGCTGGCCACCTGACCTCGGAGACCGGGCTGGTCTACACCCTGCTCGCACATGCCGCGGGACGGCTGGGGTAAGCCAGCGAATAGCGAGTGGCGAATAGCGAATGAAAAACGGAGACCGAAAGGTCTCCGTTTTTGCTTGGGGCGGCGGCCGCTGAGTCTCGCTGTGGAAAGGCGCTCCGGTGTTAGCCGGCGTCATTGCGAGGAGCGCAAGCGACGAAGCAATCCACGCAACAGCGAGTCGAGAGATGGATTGCTTCGCTTCGCTCGCAATGACGGGTGTGACAGACTGGAAGGCTACTCGCTACTCGACATTCGCCGATCACGTCACTGCCGCCGTCGCGGTCCGGGCGCTGCGGCCGGAGCCGGCGCAGGCTCGGGTGCGGCGTTGTTGCTGCCGCCGAAGATCACCCGGCTCGGGTTGCGGTCGAAATTGTTCACGGCGCGACTGATGTCGGAGAGCGTGCGGCGGCCGTCGGTAATCAAGGCAGTGGAGCGCTTGTCGAGATCCTCGGCCAGCTCGCGGATCGACTTCACCATCAGGTTCAGCTCGCTGCCGCTGTTGCCGCCGGCGATCGCATTGAGGCCCAGCATCAGGCTGTCGGCCTTGCCCATCACGCCGTCGACCTTGAGCATGACGTTGTCGATCTTCTCGGAATTGCGCGCCAGCGCTTGGGTGAAGACCTCGAGATTCTTCAGCGAATTCTTCACCGACTGCTGATTGTCGGCGACGATGCGGTTGACGTTTTGCAGCGTGGCGCGGATCGCCTCGGTGACGTCCTGCAGCGCATTGGGGTCGGCGGTCAGAACCGGGATGCCGTCCTCGTCGAGCGGCACCGGCGGGGCCGCCTCCTCACCGCCCTTCAGCGAGATTGCAGCGACGCCGGTGAGGCCCTGGAATTCGAGACCGACCAGGGTGTCCTTGCGAAGCGGCGCGTTGTTCTCGATCATCGCCAGCGCGACCACGCGTCGCGGGTTGTCGAGTTTCACCGAGACCACTTCCCCTATCCGGATACCATTGAAATTGACGTTGCCGCCATTGCGCAGGCCCGACGCCGGCCCCTCGAAGATCACCCGCAACGGGCTGCGCTGCTTGGTGGTGTGCAGGCTCTGGAACCACAGCACGAAGCCGAACGCGGCGGCAATTACCGCCAGCGTGAAAGCCCCGATCAAGACGTAGTTCGCCCGCGTTTCCATCAATCACTCCTGAGCTCTCGCGCAGTCAGCCTGCGCTCGAGCCCGTCGAATTCCCTGTTGGCGCATGATCTCGTCCGAAAACCGGTCTCCTCGCTTCGGGATCATGGGCTAGGCCACAACGGCACGAGCGCGCTTGCCGTTGAAATATTGCTGCAGCCATGGATGCTGCGATGCCTTCATGTCGGCGATCGATCCTGCAGCAATGATCTTACCGTTCCCTAGCACGGCGATACGGTCGCACGCGGTGTAAAGACTGTCGAGATCGTGGGTTACCATGAAAACGGTCAGCCCCAAAGTGCGCTGCAGGGTGCGCACCAGCTCGTCGAAATCGCCGGCGCCGATCGGATCGAGGCCCGACGTCGGCTCGTCGAGAAACACCAGTTCAGGATCGAGCGCGAGTGCGCGCGCCAGCGCGACGCGCTTGATCATGCCGCCGGACAACTCCGACGGATAGCGGTCGGCGACCTCGGGCTTCAGCCCGACCATCACCAGTTTTGCCACCATGATCTCGTCGAGCAGCCGCTGCGAGACGCGCAGATATTCGCGCGCCGGAAACTGAATGTTCTGGCGCACCGTAAGCGAGGAGAACAGCGCGCCCTGCTGGAACAAGATGCCCCAGCGCCGCTCGACCGCGCGGCGCTGCGCTGAGCTCGCAGCATCGAGATCGACGCCGAACACTTCGATGCGGCCGGAGACCTTCGGCACCAGGCCGATGATGGTGCGCGTCAGCACCGACTTGCCGGCGCCCGACGGCCCGACGAAGCCGAGAATCTCGCCGCGCTTGACGTCGAGATCGAGGCCGTCGAGCACCCGCGTCTTGCCGAATTGAACGGTAATGTCGCGGACCCGGATGATGGCGTCGATGTCCTGCTCCGCCATGGTCACATCCCGATCGCAGCGAAGAAGATCGCGAACACGCCGTCCATCACGATCACGAAGAAGATCCCTTTCACCACCGAGGCGGTGGTGTGCTGACCGAGCGACTCCGCCGAGCCCTGCACCGCCAGCCCCTCGACGCAGGCGACGATGCCGATCACGGCCGCCATCACCGGCGCCTTGACCATGCCGACGACGAAATGGTCGATCGATATGGCATCACGAAGGCGGAGCAGGAAGGCTTCCGGATCGACGCCGCCATAGAGCCAGGCCACCAGGCCGCCTCCATAGAGCGCGGCCATCGCGCCGAGGAAGGCGAGGATCGGCAGCGCCAGCAACAGCGCCAGCATGCGCGGCAGGATCAGGACCTCGATCGGATCGAAGCCCATGGTGCGCAGCGCGTCGATCTCCTCGCGCATCTTCATCGAGCCGAGTTCGGCGGTATAGGCCGAGCCGGAGCGGCCCGCGACCATGATCGCGACCAGCAGCACACCGATCTCGCGCAGCACCAGCACGCCCAGCATGTCGACGACGAAAATGTCGGCGCCGAACCTGCGGAAATGGAAGATGCCCTGCTGCGAGATGATGCAGCCGATCAGGAAGGTGATCAGCACCACGATCGGCACCGCGCGCCAGCACACCTGCTCGAGATGATGCACGGTCGAGGTCAGGCGGAAGCTGCGCGGATGGATCAGCACATTGCCGGCTGCGGCAATCACCGCGCCGAGCATGTCGATGAGGCCGATGATGGTGCCGCCGACGCCGGCCACGGTGCGGCCGATCTGCTCGAGCATGCCTGATATCGACAGTCGGTCGCTCACGACCTTGGGCGCTGCGCCGACACGGCGGACCTCGTCGACCAGGCTGGAATAGTTGGCGGAGAGGCCCGCGATCTCGGCTTCCGCTGTGGCGTTGCTGAGGCTGCGGCGCAGCCGCTCGATCAGCCAGGCGCCGAACGTATCGAGGCTCGCGACCTGCGACACGTCGATGAAGATGTGCGGCCGGCTGCCGCGCAGCTTCTCGGCGTCGGAGACGATCCGCTCGAGCGCAGGGGCAAAGCGGGCGGTCCAGTTGCCCGCCGCGCACAACGCCAGTCCTTCGCCTTGGGCTATCCGCTCCAGTGTCGGGTCGCCGCTCACCTTTTGCCTACCCCTTGAAGCCGGCTGGCCGCCGCTCACGCTGATCTCCGGCGACTTACCGGATCGGCTTGTCGAATCTGCCACTAACCAGCCATAGTTGGTTGCGCGTCGCAAGCTACGGTTCAGGAAATAGTAGACTTTAAAATGACTTCCACCCCACCCGGAGCGATTTCCCTGACCGCGTGGATCGAGCGCTGGCCGATCGCTAGCAGCTTCACGATCAGCCGCGGCGCCAAGACTGAGGCCGTCGTGGTGGTGGCCGAGGTCAGCCAGGGCGGCCTCATTGGCCGCGGCGAATGCGTGCCCTACCCGCGCTATGGCGAAACACCCGAGGCGACGCTGCAGGCGATCCAGGCGATGCAGGAACCGCTCGCCGGCGGTATGGACCGGATTGCCTTGCAGGCCCGGATGCCCGCCGGAGCCGCCCGCAATGCGCTGGACTGCGCGCTGGCTGACCTCGAGGCCAGGCTCAGCGGTCAGCGTATCTGGAACCTGCTCGGACGGCCGGCGCCGGAGCCCCGCACCACCGCCTATACGATCTCGCTCGGAACGGCGGAGGCGATGGCCGAGGCCACCGCGAAGGCCGCACACCGTGCGCTGCTCAAGATCAAGCTCGGCGGCGATGGCGACGGCGCACGGATCGCCGCCGTGCGCAAGGCGGCGCCGGCATCCGATCTGATCGTCGACGCCAATGAAGCCTGGACCGAGCACAACCTTGCCGCCAATCTCGCGGCCTGTGCCGATGCCGGCGTCACGCTGATCGAGCAGCCGTTGCCGGCGGGTAAGGATGAGGCGCTGGCGCGGATCAAGCGCCCGGTTTTGATCTGCGCCGACGAGAGCGTGCATGACCGCGCCTCGCTTGCGGGCCTGCGCGGCCGCTATGACGCCGTCAACATCAAGCTCGACAAGACCGGCGGGCTGACCGAAGCGCTGGCGATGGCGGATGCCGCAAGCGCGCTCGGCTTCGAGATCATGATCGGCTGCATGGTCGCGACCTCGCTTGCGATGGCGCCGGCGATGCTGATCGCGCAAGGCGCGCGCTTCGTCGATCTCGACGGCCCGCTGCTGCTCGCGCGCGACCGCGACAACGGCCTGCGCTACGAGGGCAGCCTGGTCTATCCGCCCGACGCCGCGCTCTGGGGCTAGAGCATGATCCGGAAAAGTGTGTAGCGGTTTTCCGAAAAGATCATGCTCAAATCAAAGAGCTAGAGCGGGATGACGATTCGAAGAAGAGTCATCCCGCTCTAGTGGATTAGTCGTTTTCGCGACAGCCACATCACCAGCCCGCCCGCTGCCGCCATCGCAGCCATCATGTCGTAGACGCCGAGCCCGATGCGCGCATAGACCAACCCGCTGACGATCGCCGTCGTGCTCGCGACAATGCCGGCGCACGCGGTGAGATAACCCTGCGCGCGCGCCATCACGTGAGGCGGCACGTGATGCACCATCAGGCCCATGATGCCGACCTGGGTCAGTCCGAAGCTCAGCCCGTGTCCGAGTTGCACTACGGCCAGCACCGCAAGCGGCGGGTCCTGCGCGGTGATCGCCCAGCGCGCCATGGCGCTGGCGGCCGCGATCATCACCAGCACCGCCGACGGCAGCGTGAAGCGCGGCGACAGCGCAAACAGCACGATCTCGGCGATGACGCCGAGCACCCAGAGACAGGCGATGGTCAGGCCGCTGAAACCGGCCTGCTGCCAGGCGATCGATGCGAAGATGTAATAGGCGCCGTGGCTGCCCTGGATCAGCGCCGAGGACACGATGATGGCGAGGAAGGTCGGATTGCGCAGCAGTTTTGGCGCGCCGGCCGCGGGCGCGGCGGCGGCCGCGGGGCGGCCGAGCGGCCGCAAGGTCAGGCCGACCAGCGCGCCGAGCACGGTCACGGCCGTGATGATCCAGATCAGATCGACCTCCGCGACGTAGCGGAGCAAGAACCCGCTGACCAGCGCGCAGACCGCGAAGGCCGCCGACCCCCAGAGCCGCAGCGGCCCGTAGCTGAGACCGAATTGCCTGACGCCGCGCAGCGCATAGGCGTCGGTCAGCGGCACCATCGGCGTCCAGACGCAGCAGGTCAGCGCATAGACCGCGAGCAGCACGAACGGCTGATGCTGGGTGCCGATCACCGCAAAGCCGCACACCGTGGCGAAGCCGGTGGCGATGATCGCGCCGCGCAGCATCTGGCGCCGTTCCGCCACTGCTGTGACTAGCGGCAGCACGGTGAAGCGCGTCACCGGCGGCACCGCCGTGATGATGCCTATCCAGGTGGCGTCGATGCCGATCACCTTCAGCCACACCGTGAAAAACGGCAGGTGAACCCCGGTCATGCCGAACAGCGTGGCATAGAATGCCGCAAGGCTGACAGCGAATCGCCGCGATGCAAGCTTTGCTGCAATGGGGATTTGTGATTCGGAAGACATCAATTCAATTGCGATTCGCGCGATATCGTGATGATCGTTAGCGTAACGCGCAGTGATTTGCGCGAAGAGATTGTGATGGCCGAAGAAGCATTCGCCCTGTCGCCGATATCCGCCCGCGCGGCCCTGCCGAGCGAGGAGGACTATGCCGCGATCAGCGCGGCCTTCATGGAGACCTCGCGGGGCCGCTGGTTCCTCGGCGAATATGCCAAGCGCAACCGCAACGCCGACACAAGCATGGTGCTCGATGCCGTGGCGCGGATCGAGGAAAGCCTCAGCGCGCAGCGGCAGGCGGCCGCGGACGCCATCCGGGACGAGCAGCTGGCAGAGGCGCTGACCGCCCTGCGCGGCGCGATCGAGGCCGCGCAGGCATCCGCCATCACGGCGCTCGACGGGGTCAGCTTCGAGCAAAACCTCGCGCCGGTGCGCAAGGGCGTGCGGGTGATCAGGGAAATCTCGTGGCGGCTGCGCGAGATCGGCAATGACGGCCGGATCTGCGACATCATCGATTCGCAGGCCAGCGCGATCGAGACCGGGGCCGCCCAGGTCTCGATGGACGACGCCAAGGCCGTGCTGGACGCCGCCTTCGCGGCGCTGGCCCGCCGGCTCAGCGAGTTCGACCCGGACAAGGCGGCCACGCCGGCGGCCGAACCTGATGTGGCCGAGGCGCCGATTGCGGAACCGCCTGCAGCCGCGCCCTCGCCGCCACCGGTGGCCGAGAGCGCCGCCGCCGATGCCGTGGCCGCCACATCGCCAGCGCCGCCTCAGGGGGCCGCTGCAACGCCGCCCGCCGAGGCTGCGATGGCCGTCACGCCGCAGCCGAGCGAAGCCTGGATCACGGCCGAGACCGCGCTGGCCGAAGCCGAAGCCGCAGAGCTCGCCCGCCTCGCCAACGAGGCGGCCGCCGACGCCCAGGACGAAGCGATGCTCGATCTCATTGCGATGGAAATGGGCGCGCCCGACCCGATCGACGAAGAGACGATCGCCGAGGAAATGCGCGCCGCCGAGGAGATGCGCGTCGCCGAGGCGATGGCTGCCGAGCCCGAAATGGCTGAACCCGAAATGGCTGCACCATTGGCTCAGGCCGAGTTCGCGGCGGCGCCGGCGCCCGAGCCAAAGGTCGAGGTCAGGGTCGAGCCGCCACCAATGGCCGCAGCGCCGGTTGCCGAAGCCCCGGTCGTGGCACCGCCTCTCCCGCCCGCCGTTGAGGCTGTCGCCGAACCCGCAAAAGAGATATCGCTTGGCTCGACCATCATCGCCAGCGGTCTCCTGAAAAGGCCAAGCGTCGCGGCCAACGATCCGCTCGCGCCGATCCGCCGCATGAGCCAGGCCGAGAGGATCGCGTTCTTCTCATAGGCGCGGCGTATTCGCACCTCGTGCGCGAGCATTTTTCTCACATTGGTCACCCGCGCAGCGTGACCCAACTCACGGACCGCCGATGGCCATGGGTAGTGGTCACGGCTTCAGGTGTTGATTCGGGGCGCGGTCCACTTCGCAAATCGCGGAATTGGACCGCCGCTAACGATATAGACGCCCGCTGAGATCAGGCCGATCGCCCCCCAGTCAAACGGTCCGGGCCATTCGCCGAGGACAGGAATTCCCAATAGCGCCGTCATGGCCGGGCAGAGCGCCGCGAAGGCGGCGCCGCTCGAGGCGCCGAGGATGCTGACGGCTCGTCCATAAAGAAGCAGGGAGATGATCGCGGTGAACACGCCCTGCACCACAGCCTGCAGCGCCACGTCGCCCCACGGTGCTGCCGCGAGTGTTGTTCCAGGCAACAGCGTGAAGACGGGCAGATACAGGATCATGGAGCCGACGGCGGATATGGCCGCGGCATGCAATCCATCCAGACGAGCCTTTCGCAGAGCGACCGTGTAGCAGGCCCACACCAGTGCGGCGCAGAGAAACAGCCCGTGGCCGACATTCTGCAGCGATCCCAACTCACCGCCGGAGCCCCACGCGATGACGAGCACACCCGGAAGGATGAGGGCGAAGCCGATCTTCTTCCCCGTGGTGAACACCTCGTTCAGGAGCGCCGCCGCAAGCAGCGCGACCATCAACGGCATCACACCCGGAAACAGTGCGCCCGCATGCGCTGCCGGAGCGAACAGAAGTCCGGAGTTGGCGAAAAAGACCGGCCCCGCGCCGCCAAGCACAATGGCCGCCAGTCCGAGCCAGCCGAGACGATCGAATGCCAGTCCGTGTTTGACCAGGTAGGGCAACAGCAGCATGCCGGCGACGCCGAAGCGCAACGCCGCGATATCCCAGGGTGTGAGGCTGGTCCGAAGGCCCAGGCGCGCCACGACGATCCAGCCCGACCAAATGCTGACGGCCGCGAGACCGCAAAGCGCACCCTGAAGGTATTGCCTGGCGTCGCGTTCGCTCGACATTGTCTGTGGTCACCTTGGACGCCGCAATGGTACATAACCCTTATAACCTGTATTATGGGTTATGATGGTATCGCAGGCAAGGTCGGGGATGACGGGACCAACCAACCCATTCGACTGGAGCGGAGGTCATCCCGCTTTGGACCTCGTCAACACGCTGGACGAGCGGCCCTCCGACGCACCGATCGAGACTCTGACCGCCTACGGCGCTTTGGTGAGTTTCACTGAGCTGGCCGGGCTTATCCAGCCTTCCGCCGCCAAGCGGTTGCGATCGCTCGGTGGGCCCGCTTGCACGCGCGTCGTGCGGCGCGCTCGCGAATTGAGGGAACACCTGTACACAATCGTTGGCGCAATCCACGATGGGCTGTCCGTTCCGCAGAGCCATCTGGACGCGATTGCCGTGGAAGTCCGCCGGGCGCACGCCGCCAGAGCGTTCACCGCAACCGGAGCATCAAGCGCCATCATATCCGGCTGGAGGTTGCCCACCTCCCCGGAGATACCCGTGCATGCGTGCGCCCTGGCGATCGAGGATCTGCTTCTATCCGCAGACCACGGCCGCATCCACAAGTGTGGCGCGGCCGACTGTGAAGTCTACTTCATCGATACCAGCAAGGCGCACCGGCGGCAGTGGTGCAGCATGAAGAACTGTGGCAACCGCGAGAAGCAGAGGCGCTGGCGCTCGGCGGCAGAATAGATTTCTGCGGAGCGACACGGGAGAGAGCGATAAACCGTCCTCCCCCGCTCCTTCCAAGCCACGCTGGTCTCAGGCGACGAGCTTCGCGAACAGCTCGGCGTCGACATTGCCGCCCGAGAGCACGATGACGACGTTCTTGTCTTTGACGTCGATCCGCCCGGCCAGCAGCGCAGCAAGTCCAACCGCGCCGCCGGGCTCGACCACGAGCTTCAGCTCGCGATAGGCAAAGGCAACGGCGGCGCCAACCTCGTCGTCGGAGACGCTGACGCCATTTGCGAGCAGCTTGCTGTTGATGGCGAAGGTCAGTTCACCCGGCATCATCGCCATCAGCGCATCGCAGATGGTGCGCGCCGCAGCCGGATGCGCCTCGCGGTGCCCGACCTTGAGCGACAGCGCGTGATCATCGTAACCGGCGGGTTCGGCGACGATCACCTGGGACTGCGGGAATTTCGCCTTCACCGCGGTGGCGACGCCGGCGATCAAGCCGCCGCCGGAGGCCGGTGCGACCACGATGTCGGGCACGAGCCCGAGCGCGACCATGTCCTCGGCGATCTCGCGGCCGGCGGTGCCCTGGCCCGCGATCACGAAGGGATCATCATAGGGGCGCACCAAGGTCGCGCCGCGCTTGCTGGCGATGCCGTTGGCGATCGCTTCGCGGTCGTCGCGATCGCGGTCGTAAAGCACGACCTCGGCGCCATAGGATTTGGTCCGCTCGCGCTTGGTGAGCGGCGAGTCCGCAGGCATCACGATGGTCGCCTGCATGTTGAGGATCTTGGCCGCCGCGGCGACACCCTGGGCATGGTTGCCCGAGGAGAACGCGACGACGCCGCCGCTGCGCCTGTCCTGCGGAATCGAGGCGAGCTTGTTGAAGGCGCCGCGGAACTTGAACGATCCGGTCCGCTGCAGCATTTCGGGCTTGAGGAAAATCTGGCTGCCAACGCGGTCGTTGAGAACGGGGAAGGTCAGGAGCGGCGTGCGCACCGCGAACGGCGCGACCACCCTGGCAGCGGCATCGATGTCCGCGGCAGCGACGGGTGGATTGAGAGTGGTGTCCGTCATCCACGATTTGTATCGCGGCGGCAGGCTGGCGGGCAAGACGCTTAAGCGTGAGTTGGCTAGCGTAAGGTGGGATGGGGGGCCGGCAGGGCGGCGAAATGGTGCTCTTCGGCGCCGAATTCGAGCGCTTCCCCCTCGCCGTCGGGTGCCGCGGGGCGGACGTTCATGCAGCGGTCGATGAACACCCGGGCCGACGCCTGCCAGGTGTGGAGCGCGGCGAAATCGACGCAGGCCTGGCGCGAGATGCCGAGCGCCTCCAGGCAGGCGTGGTGCAGATCGTCGTCGAGCACACCGACCGGCGCCGCGCCGATCACGTCGCGGGGACCGGTGACTGGAAAAGCGGCAACCGGGAGGCCGCTCGCCAGCGCCTCGAGCAGCACCAGGCCGAACGTGTCGGTCCGGCTCGGGAACACGAACACATCGGCGGCGGCATAGATTTCCGCCAGTTCCTCGCCGTGGCGGGCGCCGAGGAAGACGGTTTCAGGGTATTTTCGCTCCAGCGTCGCCCGCGCCGGGCCGTCGCCGACCACGATCTTGGTACCGGGCAGATCGAGATCGAGGAACGCCTCAAGATTCTTCTCCACCGCCACCCGGCCGACGCTGAGATAGACCGGCTGCGGCAGGCAGAGATCGACGTCACGCGGATGGAACAGCGCGGTATCGACGCCGCGCGACCACAGCACCACGTTGCGGAAGCCGCGTTGGCGCAACTCTGCCGCCAGCTCAGGGGTCGCCGCCATCACCGCGCGGCTCGGCCTGTGGAACCAGCGCAGCACACGCCACACCCAGGCTTCGGGGACAGGCGTCCGTGCCGAGACGTATTCCGGGAAGCGGGTGTGGAAGCTCGTCGTGAACGGCAAGCCGCGCTTCCGGCAATAGCGGCGAACCGCAAGCCCGATCGGGCCTTCGGTCGCGATATGGATGCTGTCGGGCCTTGCCGCCTCGATCAGGCTGGCGACCTTGGCCTGGTACGGCAGCGCCAGCCTCAGATCGCGATAGCTCGGCATCGCGAAGGTACGGAACTCGTCCGGCGTCAGGAAACTCACCTCGACGCCGAGCGATTTCGCCGCCTGCGCCATCATGGTCAGCGTGCGGACAACCCCGTTGACCTGGGGATGCCACGCATCGGTCGCGACCAGGATATGCGTCATGCAGCGCGTGCCGTCACTCGCGGAACCGGCGCGATCCGGCGCACCGGATCGGTCCAGGTGATGATCTCGAAGCTGCCGTCTTCGTGCTCGGCGAGCGCGGTGCAACTCTCCACCCAGTCGCCGCAATTCATGTAGCGGATGCCGTGCTCGTCATGAATCGTCGCGTAGTGGATGTGGCCGCAGATCACGCCGTCGCAGCCGTGGCGCCGTGCCTCGCCCGCAAGCGTCGCCTCGAACGCGCCGATATAGTTCACCGCCTTCTTGACCTTCAGCTTGGCCCATTGCGACAGCGACCAATACGGCACGCCGAACATCTTGCGGAAGAAGTTGACGAAGCGATTCATTTGGATCGCGAAGTCGTAGGCCTTGTCGCCGAGATGGGCGAGCCAGCGCGCGTTCTGCACCACGAGATCGAAGATGTCGCCGTGGATCACGAGGTAGCGCTTGCCGTCGGCGCCGGTGTGAACGGTGTTCTCCACCACATCGATGCCGCCGAAATGCGTGCCGTAATATTTGCGCAGGAACTCGTCGTGGTTGCCCGGGACGTAGATCACCTTGGCGCCCTTGCGCGCCTTGCGCAGCATCTTCTGCACGAAATCGTTGTGGGTCTGCGGCCAGTACCAGTTCGACTTCAGCGCCCAGCCGTCGACGATATCACCAACGAGGTAGATCGTGTCGGCATCGTGAGAGCGGAGGAAGTCCAGCAGGCGGTCGGCTTGCGAACCGCGGGCTCCGAGATGGACATCGGAGATAAACAAAGTGCGAAAGTGCCGCTCGGGACTTTCTTCACTCAAGGAGTCACTTCCCATGCCTGTGCACCTAACAGATTCCTGTGACAAGGCGATGACGACCCCCGTGACCCAAGGCCTCACTAACAGTTAACGAGAATCAGCCGCACGCCCCTTCCCTGCGGATAACAGCGGCGTGCGACAATCTGGCGACATGGACGGTCGCGGCTGCGCGGAACAGGCGGTGTGTTGCCCGCATATCGCGGCGAAACAAGGCGCGCAGAGGACTGCGTAGCCCGGATGGAGCGAAGCGCAATCCGGGTCCTGCATCCGCGGATAATCCGCTCCGGGATTTCGCTTCGCTCCATCCGGGCTACAAGATTGATCCGCGCTACGCCGGCTCAGTAATATTTGTGGAAGTGATGCACCGGCCCGTGGCCGTGTCCGACGGCGAAGCGATCGGCGGCGGCGATCGCGTCCGTGATCCAGGCCTTGGCGTTGCGCACCGCGGCCTCCATCGCTTCGCCCTTCGCAAGCCCCGCTGCGATCGCCGACGACAGCGAGCAGCCGGTGCCATGGGTGTTTGATGTGGCGATGCGCGGCGCCGCCAGCGCGATGCTGCGCTCGCCGTCGATCAGATAGTCGATGCTCTCGGCGCCGTGCCCGTGACCGCCCTTGACCAGCACCGCGCGGCATCCCATCGCCAGCAATTGCCTGCCCTGCCGCGCGACGTCGGCCTCGCTGGAGGCAACCGGCTGGTTCAGCAGCGCCGCCGCTTCCGGCAGATTCGGCGTGATCAGCGATGCCACCGGAAACAGCATGGTCTTCAGCGCATCGACGGCCTCGGCCGCGAGCAGCCGATCGCCCGAGGTTGCGACCATCACCGGATCGAGCACAATGTGGCGCGGTGCCCAGCGCTTCAGCCCTTCGGCAATCGCAGCGATTGTCTCGGCCTGCGCCACCATGCCGATCTTGACCGCGCCGACGTCGAGGTCGGAAAACACCGCATCGATCTGGGCCGTGACGAACGCCGCAGGCACCGGATGGATGCCGCTGACGCCCCTGGTGTTCTGCGCGGTCAGCGCCGTGATCGCGGAGGCCCCGAAAACCCCGAGCGCGGCAAAGCTCTTGAGGTCGGCCTGGATGCCCGCCCCGCCCGAGGAATCCGAGCCGGCAATGGTGAGCGCGACCGGCGTCATCTCGCAGCACCGGCGGTTGATACGAATGAGACCGTTACGATCAAGACCATGGCCTGTCCTAGCCCGGCCGCCCATCGGCAGCAAGTTCGCCTGACTTTACCGCGAGTTGGCCTTGAGTTGGCCTTGCCTTGGCGGCCCGTTTTGGGCCTATAGTCGCGAAAATCCCCCGGAGACGACTTTGATGGTTCCTTTCTTCGTCCAGATCAAATGCAAGCTCGGCCAGTCCTACACCGTCGCCAACGCGCTGGCGGAAGCCGAGATTGCCTCCGAGATCTACTCCACCGCGGGCAATTACGATCTGCTGGTCAAGTTCTACGTCGACCACGACACCGACATCGGCCATTTCATCAACGAGAAGGTTCAGGTGATCCCGGGCATCCAAGACACCCTCACCATCATCACCTTCAAGGCGTTCGGCGCGAAGTAGACTTCGACTCCACTTTCGTCATGGCCGGGCAGATTCGCGAAGCGGGTCTTCCCGCTAAATCTCCCGGGCATGACCAAGCCAGGTGAAAGCGCCTGACGACATGGATCACGCTCTGAGCAAACCTCTCAGGAATCCTTCGCGGGCTTCTTCACCGGTTTCGGCGGTCCCTCGACCGGCGGCAGCGACTTGATGTATTCGGCGATTGCGTCGCGATCGTTCGGCGAGAGCTGCGAGGTGTTGCGGATCACGCGCACCATCGATCCGCCGGCGCTATCGCCGTCCGGCGTCTGCCCGCTCTCGAGGAAATAGGCGACATCCTTCGCGCTCCAGTCCGAGAGCCCCCTCGGCGTGATGTTGGGCACCCAGCCCTCGCCCTCCGGATTCGGGCCGCCGGCGAAGCGTTGCGCGCTGATGATGCCGCCGAGGAAATTCCGCGGGCTGTGGCACTCGGCGCAATGGCCAAAGCTGTTGACCAGATAGGCGCCGCGATACCACTGCGCCGAACGGCTGGGGTCCGCGATGAACGGCTGGCCGTTCATGAACAGGAATTTCCAGACGCCGACATTGCGCCTGATGTTGAAGGGAAACGGCAAGTCGTGACCGCGCACCTTGCCGGCAACCGGCGGCAGGGTCTTCAGATAGGCAAACAGGTCACGCACGTCATTGAGCTTGGCGTATTGATAGGACGTGTAGGGAAACGCCGGGAAATAGTGCGTTCCCGACGGCGAGGTGCCTTTCATGACCGCGGTGACGAAATCGGCCTCGCTCCAGCGGCCGATGCCGTCGTTCGGATCGGGCGAGATGTTCGGCGCATAGAAGGTGCCGAACGGCGACGGTATCGCAAGGCCGCCACCGAGCCTGGTGCGGTCGTCCTGCTTCGGCACGGCGTGGCAGGAGGAACATCCCCCCGCATTGAACGTTGTGAGGCCGTTGGCCAGGTTGGGCTGGTAGGCGGGCAGCGCGCTTGCGGCAACGGTCGCGGGGATCGTCAGCCACCAGAACACGCCGAAGCCGATTAAGCCGGCCAGGACGGCCAGGAGAAGAATTCGTCGCAACATTCACCGATCCGTCATTGGTCGCTTCAGCGTCTCAACCAGTATGATGGCAACCCGTCGCACAAGCTCGCATCAAATTTGCCGCAGTCACGATCAATTTGGGAATAAATCCGAAAAGCCGCTGTTTGAAGACTGCAACCATCGTGTGACGTCAAAGGGGAGAGAACCATGTCCAACAAGACCTTGCTTGCCGCACTCACGCTCGGCGCTGCCATCGCCCTCGCCGGCCCGGCCTTTGCCGAAAAGCTGACAGCGAAGCTGGACGGCAAGGCGGAAGTGCCGGCAACCACCACTGCCGGCACCGGCACCGCCGATATCGACTACGACGCCGCGAGCAAGAAGCTCAGCTGGAAGCTGACCTATTCCGGTCTCTCGGGCCCCGCCACTGCCGCGCACTTCCACGGCCCCGCCGAGGCCGGCAAGAATGCCGGCGTCGCGGTCGCGATCCCGAACGCGACGTCGAGCCCGGTCGAAGGCAGCGCAACACTGACCGACGCGCAGGCCGCCGATCTCCTCGCCGGCAAGTACTATGTCAACGTCCACACCGCGGCCAACCCGGGCGGCGAGATCCGCGGCCAGGTCACCAAGTAGTCTCTGACGAAGTAACACCAACAAGAAACGGCCGGCACAAAAAAGGGCGGACGCCTCAAAGCGTCCGCCCTTTTGATTGACCGAACGACGATCAGCCCTTCTTGAGGCGATAGGTCTCGTGGCAGCCGCCGCACTGCTTGAACAGCGCCGGCATTTCCGCCTTCAGCGTGTCGAGATCCTTGACCTTGCCTTTGGTGTCGGCGACGACCTTGGTGAAGCTCGCAATGTGGGATTCGAATCCGGCCTTGTCTTCCCAGATCTTCGGCGAGGCGGAGTAGTCGCCCTCCGGCTTGAGACCCTTGGTGCTCTCAGGGAACAGCGTCGGAAGCTTCTTGGCGGTGTCTTCGAACCTCGCCAGCGCGGCATCGACGGTTGCCTGGTCGTAGGGCTTCTCGCCCTTGATCATCGCCGCGATCGCGCCGGCGTTTTTGCCGGTTTCCTTCATCTGGGCCTGGGTCTTGTTGACCTGGTCCTGCTGGGCCACGACCGCACCCGCACTTAACGCAAGCACCGCAGCAACGACGACAATCCGCTTCATCGGCAAAACCCCTCAATCCTGCTCTGTCCCGGTCCGCGGTGTGCGGCCGGCCTGGTTTGCAAACACCGCAGGCGGAATCCTCATTCCGCCTGCGACAATTTATCAGAGATTATGCCGGCGCTGCGCCTCGCGGATCGCGATCCAGACCCGCTCCGGCGTGGCCGGCATGTCGATGTGGTCGATTCCGTATTCGCGATGCAGCCCCTCGACGATCGCGTTGACGACCGCCGGGCACGAGCCGATCGCGCCGGCCTCGCCTGCGCCCTTCACGCCGAGCGGATTGGTCGTGCAGGGCACGTTATGGGTCTCGAACACGAAGGACGGACCGTCGGAGGCGCGCGGCAGCGCATAATCCATGAACGTGCCGGTGACGAGCTGACCGTCGGCCGGGCTGTAGACCGCCTGCTCCATCAGCGCCTGCCCGATGCCCTGCATCGCGCCGCCATGAACCTGGCCCGCAAGCATCAGCGGATTGAGCGTGACACCGAAATCGTCGACGATGACATAGCTGACAATCTTGATGATGCCGGTGGCCGGATCGATCTCGACCTCGGCGAGATGGGTGCCGTTCGGATAGGTGCCGTCGGCGCTGGCAAACGTCGCGCTGGCGTTCATCTTCGAGGAATCGCCGCCGGGACGCCTGGCGAGATCGGCAAAGCTGACCGAGCGGTCGGTGCCGGCGATGCGAATGCGGCCATCAGCAATCTCGAGGTCGCCGGTGCCGGCTTCCAGCGCCTGCGCCGCGAGCTCCTTCAGCTTGTTGCCGAGGTCGTGCGTCGCCCGTTGCACGCTGACGCCGCCCGACGGGATCGATGCCGAGCCGCCGGTACCGAGGCCAGTCGCGATCTTGTCGGTGTCGCCCTGCAGCACGTGGACGCGCTCGGGCGGCACGCCGAACTGCTCGGCGACGATCTGCGCATAGGCGGTCTGGTGACCCTGCCCGCTCGACTGCGTGCCGATCAGGATCGAGATATCGCCGTTGGGATCGAGCGTCACATTGGCGGTCTCCTCGCCCATGGTGCCGCAGACCTCGACATAGCTCGCCATGCCGATGCCGCGCACGAGGCCGTCCTTCTTCGCTGCCTTGGCGCGCTTCGGAAACTCCTTCCAGTTGGCAATCTCCATCGCGCGCTTCATGTGTGCGACGAAGTCGCCGGAGTCGTACACCTTGCCGGTCGCGGTCGTGTAGGGCAACGACTTCGGCGGAATGAAATTCTTCCGCCTGATGGCGTCAGGCGTCATGCCGAGTTTTCGCGCGGCCGCATCGACCAGCCGTTCGATGACGTAGGCGGCTTCCGGGCGGCCGG
Source organism: Bradyrhizobium sp. 6(2017) (assembly GCF_011058295.2). Taxonomy (NCBI): domain Bacteria; kingdom Pseudomonadati; phylum Pseudomonadota; class Alphaproteobacteria; order Hyphomicrobiales; family Nitrobacteraceae; genus Bradyrhizobium; species Bradyrhizobium sp. 6(2017). Next base: position 6,622,190 of record NZ_CP049289.2, read on the forward strand.
CGCCGCGATAGGCATCGACCGGCACCGTGTTGGTGAACACGGTGCGGACCCGGCAGTGGAAGGCCTGGATGTCATAGAGGCCCGGCAGCATGCCGGCGCCACCATGCGGGATGTAGGGTGCAAAGGTCGAGAGATAGGCGCCCATGTCGCCCATCAGGTCGACATCCATGCCGAGGAATTTGCCGTCCTCGGCGAGCGCCATCTTCGCGGTGGTGAGATTGTCGCGGCCCTGCGCGTCGCCCATGAAATGGTCGGAGCGCTCGGCGGTCCATTTGATGGTCTTCTTGAGCTGGCGGGCGGCGACCGAGATCAGCGCATATTCGCGGTAGGGAAACAGTTTGGTGCCGAAGCCGCCGCCGACATCGGGGCAGATCACCCGCATGTTTTCCTTCGGCATCTTCAGGATCATGTCGCAGAGGATCTCGCGCAGGCGATGGCTGCCCTGGCTGCCAATCGTCAGCGTCAGATGATCCTTCCTGGCGTCGTATTCGGCGACAGCGGCGCGCGTCTCCATGAAATTGGTGATGACGCGCGGATTGACGATGGTGATCTCGGCCACCGCATGCGCCTTGGCGAAAGCATCTTCCGCAGCCTTCTTGTCGCCGATCGAGACATCGAACAGCACATTGCCGGGCTTGTCCGGCCACACCTGCGGCGCGCCCTTCTTCACCGCGTTGACGAGCCCAGCCACCGCCGGTAGCGGCGTCCACTTGACGTCGATCGCCTCGATCGCGTCACGCGCATGATCGACGGTATCGGCGACCACAAAGGCTATGGCGTCGCCGACATGCCGCACTTCGTCCTTCGCCAGGATCGGATAAGGCGGCGCGGTGAACGGATCGGTTTCGAGATTGAACAGGCACGGCAGGCCGCCGAGATCGGCGACATCGGCTGCGGTCAGGATCAGCGCCACGCCGGGCATGCCGCGGGCCTTGCCGGCATCGATCGTGTAGGTCGCGTGCGCATGCGGCGAGCGCAGCATCAGCGCATGCAATGCGGGAGACGGAGCGACGTCGTCGGTGTAGCGGCCCTTGCCGCGAATCAGAGCGTCATCCTCCTTGCGCCGCACACTTTGTCCGACGCCGAACTTGATGGGAGCTGCCATCGTCTCTCCAATTGCCTTGGTTGTTTGCATGCATATTGGCGTGGATGTCAGCGAAGCGCAAACCGCTTTCCGCCGCACGCAGCGCGATCACACAACCCGCACCTATGCATTTGATTTGACAACGCAAAACCAGTGCGTTTTGGAGCGAAGCGGGATACCGAGCCTCTCCATCGGAACGAGGCTCCAAACCATGAGATGCAGAATCTCTCGCGATGGCCGTGGCGAAAACTTCTGATGATGGAGAATCCGACCTGACAAATTTGTCGGAGCAGCGGGATAGAAACGACTGCCAACGCAACCTGAACTTAACCGCGACAAGAGTTTCATCCAGATTGGGTTTCTTCCGCACACTTGGTGCCGGTTGCAGGATTCACAAAAACTACACCAAAGAACCGGAAGAACCCCAGGTTGTGACCGCCGTCGCTGCAAGATTGTCGCGCGATATGCTAACGAGTTTGCCGCGTAATTGTAGTTTGGCATTTTGGTTGGGGACCGATGGCCGCTCGCAAATTGTCGCAAGGGCAGGCCCCCACGCGGATAGCGCGTCGGCGTTGGCACGAAGAGCGGTCGTTGCGGTGTGCCATCAGGTTGGCCCGCATGGGCTACTGGGAAGCGGAGAGTCCCGCCGCGACCGATTTCTGGATATCGCCTGAGCTCGCTGCCTTCTACGAATTCGAGACGGCCGACGGCTTCATCCCCATCGCCACGGTGCGCGAGCGCTATTTGCCTGAAAGCCGGAAGGTTCTGGAGGCGCATTACGCGGCCTGCTGGGCGGAGGGGCAGCCCTATGCGGTGCAGACGACGCTCCTCAGACCCGATGGCCGCCTGCTCGACTGCGTGGTGCATGGCGAGCCGGAGTTCGACGCGCACGGTCAGGTCCGGCGCGTATCCGGCATTGTCCGCGACGTCACGGAGGGGACTTCCGCGCTGCGGCGCCTGGCGGAGAGCGAGCAACGGCTGGCCGATTTCGTCAGCACTGCCTCGGACTGGTGCTGGGAGAGCGACGCCGCCCATCGGCTGCTGCCCTATCCCAAGTCGCTTGCCGGCAATGCGGCCTTCCAGACGGTGGCCGCTGGCAGGAAGGCACGCTGGGAACTGGCTTATGCGCCCGAAGACGCGGAGGCCATGGCGCGGCACCGGGCCGACATGGAGGCCCACCGCCCTTTTCGCGACTTCACCTATACGCTGATCGGCCAGGACGGATCGCGCGTCAGCATCTGCACCAGCGGCAAGCCCATCTTCGCCGATGACGGCAGCTTTCTCGGCTATCGCGGCACGTCCAGCGACATCACCCAGCTCAGGGCGGCCAAGGCGCTGCTCGACCAGCGCACGCGGGCGCTGGAGGAAGCCCACCGGCTCGGCAAGATCGGCACCTGGAGCTACCGGCTGGACATCGGCCGCACGGTCTGGGCGCCCGAGCTCTACCAGCTTCTCGGCTTCGAGCCCGACGCGTTCGAGCCGACCATTGAGAACATGAGGCCCTATTTCCTGGACGGCGACGCCGACCGCTTCCGGGAGGTGCAGAAACGGGTCCTGCGCAGCCGCAGGACCGAGGCCACCGACCTGCGCATGTTGCACGCGGACGGCACGGCTCGCGATCTTGCGGTGATCTGCAAGGCCGAGGTCGCCCACGACAAGGTCATCGGCATCATCGGCACCGTGCAGGACGTCACCGAGCGCAAGGAGGCCGAGCGCCAGCTCGAGCAGCTCGCCTACACCGACCCCTTGACCGGCCTTGCCAATCGCGCGCTGTTCAAGCGCCGGCTCGCCGACTTGATCGAGGGCTGCGCCCTGGAAGGCCGGAGCGGCGCGCTGCTGCTCATCGACCTCGATCGCTTCAAGGAGGTCAACGACTCCCTCGGCCATGCCGCCGGCGACGAATTGCTGATCCGGGTGGCGGCTGTGTTGCGGCAGGACCTGGGGCCGCGCGCCTTCATCGCCCGGCTCGGCGGCGACGAATTCGCCGTGCTGGCGGAGGGATGCGGCATGTCCGACGCCGCGCTGACCGGGCTTGCCGATCGCCTCATCGCCAAGCTGTCCGGCCCCGTCGATCTCACCGAGGGCGAGGCGTTCGTCGGCGCCACCATCGGCATCGCCCGCCTGCCGGAGCATGGGGCAGCGGCAGAGAGCGCCGTGCGCAACGCGGACCTGGCGCTGTACATGGCCAAGGAGGCCGGGCGCGGCCGGGCGCAACTGTTCGAGCCGGTCCATGCGCAGGCGGTCGATCAAAGGCTAGATCTCGGCCGGCATCTGCGCCGCGCCGTGGAGGCCGGCGCCCTCGAGGCCCATTACCAGCCGCAGGTGGACCTGAGGACCGGCCGCGTCACCGGCTTCGAGGCGCTGCTGCGCTGGACCCATCCCGAGCGCGGGCCAATCTCGCCGACGGAGTTCATCCCCATCGCCGAAAGCTCCGGGCTGATCGTCGATCTCGGCCTGTGGGTGCTGCGCGAGGCCTGCCGGCAGGGCCGCACCTGGCTGGATGCCGGGCTGCCGCCGCGCTGCGTCTCGGTCAATGTCTCGCCGGCCCAGATCTGGAACGTGGATTTCGAGACGGCAGTCTCGGCCGTGCTGGCGGAGACCGGCTTTCCGGCGGAGCTGCTCTGCCTGGAGCTCACCGAAAGCCTGTTCGTGGATCATACCGAGCAGCGGATCAGTCGCACGCTGACGGCGCTCTCCGGTCTCGGCATCCGGCTGGCGCTGGATGACTTCGGCTCGGGCTATTCCTCGCTCGGCTATCTGACGCGCCTGCCCTTCGACTGGCTGAAGGTGGACCGCGCCTTCGTCGATGGCATTTCCACCGCGCCGGAGAAGCGCAAACTGCTCGGCGGCATCATCGCTTTGTCGCACGGGCTGGGCATGAAGGTGGTGGCCGAGGGGGCCGAACTGCCGGCCGAACTGGACGTGCTCGGCGGGCTCGATTGCGACCTGGTGCAGGGCTTCGTCTTCTCCCCGCCCGTCGCCGCCGACCAGGCGCCGTTGGTGGCCGCCAGCATCGAGCGCGAGGCGTGCCGGATACAGCCGAAGCGGGTTAGCCTCTAGGCTAAACGCGCCGGAGCGCGAACAGCCAGCCGCGGCCGAACAGCGTGAGGATCAGCAAGGCATAGACGAAGATGCCCACCGCAATCAGCAGCAGCAGGATCAGCTCGTCGCGAAGGATCTGCATCGGCGCGAACCACACATAGGCGAAATGCCAGGTCAGCCACAGCGCAAGCGCGAGCAGCAGGCCGCACAGCGCGAAGGTGCCGAACGAGCGGATCAGCGCGCGATCGAGCACGAGATAACCGCGGCGGATCGCGAACATCAAAACGAGCAGCAGATTGACCCAGGCCCCGATCGCGGTCGCGAGCGCGAGGCCGACCTGCGCCAGCGTGCCGACCAGCGCGATCTTCAGCGCGACGTTGACCGCGACCCCGGTCAGCGCCGCCTTCACCGGCGTTGCGGTATCCTTGCGGGCATAGAAGGTCGCGACCGCGCTGCGGATCATCACGAACGGGATCAGCCCGACCGCATAGGCCGCGAGCGTGGCGCCGGCGCTTGCGGCATCGGCCTTCGAGAACGCGCCGCGAGCGAACATCGCGCGCATGATCGGATCGGCGACGGTCAGGAACGCCGCCACGAACGGCACCGAGAACAGCAGCGTGAAATCGAAGGCGCGGCGCTGCGCGGCCATGGCGCCGGCGTGGTCATCGGCGGAAAGCCGCCGCGACATCTCCGGCAGCAGCACGGTGCCGATCGCGATCCCGATCACGCCGATCGGCAATTGGTTGAGGCGGTCGGCATAATACAGCGCCGACAGCGCGCCGGCCGGCAGGAAGGTCGCGATGATGGTGTCGGCGAACAGCGCAACCTGCGTTCCCATCGAGCCCAGCGTCGCCGGGCCCAGTGCGCGGAAGAAGGCGCGGACGTCCTCGTCGAGCCTCAAGGGCGCGAAGCGCGGCAGCCCGCCATGGCGCGCGAGGTCGCCGGCGAGCAGGAAGTACTGAAGGAAGCCCGAGATCAGCACACCCCAGGCCGCGGCATGGCCGGCGCTCGGAAAGAACGCCGCCAGCGCCAGCGTCATCATCATGGCGAGGTTGAGGAAGATCGGCGCCGCGGCCGCGCTGGCGAAGCGATGCATCACGTTGAGCATGCCGCCATAGAGCGTCACCATCGTGATCAGCAGCAGATAGGGAAAGGTGATCCGCGTCAGCTCGATCGCGAGCTTGCGCTGCGCCGCATCGTCGGTGAAGCCCGGCGCGAGGATGCTCATGGCCTGCGGCATGAACGCCATCGCCACCACCAGCAGGATCACCTGCGAGGCGAACAGCAGTGTGAAGATGCGGTCGGCGAACAGCCGCGCCGAGGCTTCGCCGCGCTCGCCATGGACATGGGCATAGGCCGGCACGAACGCGGCGTTGAACGCGCCTTCGGCAAAGATCGCGCGGAAATGATTGGGCAGCCGCAGCGCCACGAAGAAGGCGTCAGCGACCGGCCCAGCACCGAGGATCGCCGCGAGCATGATGTCGCGTGCAAATCCGGTCACCCGCGATAGCAGGGTATAGCCGCCGACGGTGAAGATGCGCCCAAGCATCCGCTGCTTCTAGCGCATCATCACCCTAGGTCAAAATGACGTATCAGGCCGAAAGTGCGCTGCGCACAGCCGCGATGACGCGGTCCTGCGTCGCCTCGTCGAGATAGGGGTGCATCGGCAGGGCGATGACGTCCTTGGACAGGCGTTCGCTGACCGGCAGGCCGCCGTCGGCAACCGGGAAGTGGCTGTAGGCCGTCTGCTGGTGGACCGACTTCGGATAGTAGATCATGGTCGGGACGCCCTGCGCCTTCAAGGCGCCCGCGAAGGCATCGCGGTCGATGCCGTTGGACAGACGGATGGTGTATTGCGCCCACACCGAGGTGCAGCCCGGAGCAAGCCGCGGCACCGCGACGAGGTTGCCGAGTGCACGCGTATAGCGTTCCGCCACCTTGTTGCGCGCCGCGATCTCGTCGTCGAAGATCTTCAGCTTCTCGAGCAGGATCGCCGCCTGCATGGTGTCGAGCCGCGCGGTGAGGCCGAGCCGGACGTTGTCGTACTTGTCCGAGCCCTGGCCGTGCACGCGGATGCTGCGCAGCGTGCGTGCGAGCTCCTCGTCGTCGGTGAAGATCGCGCCGCCGTCGCCGAAGCAGCCGAGCGGCTTTGCCGGGAAGAAGCTGGTGCCGGTCGCGAGCCCGAAAGTGCCGAGCTTGCGGTTCTTGTAGGTGGCGCCAAAGCCCTGCGCGGCGTCATCGAGCACGAACAGGCCCTCGGCCTCTGCGACCGCGGCGATCGCGTCATGATCGGCGCTCTGGCCGAACAGATCGACCGGGATCACGGCAACCGGCTTCAACCCGCGCGCCCGCGCCGTCGCGATGCCGCGCTTGAGCGAGCTGACGTCGATGTTGAAGGTCTCTTCGTCGACATCGACGAACACCGGCGTCGCACCGGTCAGCGTCACGACCTCGCCGGTCGCGCAGAAGGTGAAGGTCGGGCACAGCACCGCGTCGCCCGGCCCGACATTCTTCGCCATCAACACCATCAGCAGCGCGTCGGTGCCGCTGGCGCAGCTCACCACGTGCTTGGCGCCGCTATAGTCCGCCAGTGCCTTCTCCAGCGCGGTCACTTCCGGCCCGTTGATGAACTGGCAATGATCAAGCACGCGCGCGACCGCGTCATCGATCGACTTGCCGAGCCGCCGGCGCTGCGCGGAGATGTCGATGAAGGGAATGGGCTCAAGCTGCAGATGCTGGTTCATGGAGGCTCTTTGCAAATGTTGAATGATTGACGGTCAGCCGGCGATGCGGCGCGGCCCCTTGCGCATCGTCGAGGCCGCAGGCCGCGCGGGCGATTCCAGGCAGCGGATCGCGATCTCGAGGCTCGCCACGCCCTCGTCGCCGGACACCGCCGGCACCTTGCCGCTGCGCACGGCATCGAGGAAGGCGATCAGCTCGGCGCGCAACGGCTCGTCGTGACCGACCGGCAGATGACGCATCGAATAGCTGCCGTCCGGCTTGAAGCCGAAACATTCGGTGACCTGGCGCGTCAGCAGGTCGCCCATCACATATTTGCCGCGCGTCGCCACCGTCACGTTGCGCGCCTTGAACGGCGTCAGCCAGTTGGTGTTGATGTGGGCGAGCACGCCGGAGGCCGTGCGGAATTGCAGCAGCGCGATGTCCTCGCGCTCGGCGACCGCGCTCGAGAGCTGCGGCTGCACCTCGACGATGTCGGACTCGGTGAACCAGCGGATCAGGTCGATGTCGTGCACGGCGAGATCGATCACGACGCCGACATTGGACATCCGCGGCGGGAACGGGCCGACCCGGGTGATGCCGATCGACAGGATGTCCTCGCCCGAGATCGCCTGCTTGATCGCGGCGACCGCCGGATTGAAACGCTCGACATGGCCGACCATCAGCGTCACGCCGGCCTTCTCGGCGGCGGCGACGATCTCACGCCCCTCCTCGACCGTGGACGCGACCGGCTTCTCGACCATGATATGGATGTTGCGCGCGATGCAGGCGAGCGCGATCTCGTGATGCAGATGGGTGGGTGCTGCGATCGTCACCGCATCGACGCCCTCGGCGAGCAGTTGATCGAGGCTTTCGAACGCACGGCAACCGACCATGTCGATGGCGCGCGTGCGGTGTTCGGGCAGCGGATCGACGATGCCGACCAGCATGACGCCGGGCAGTCCGGCCAGCACGCGGGCATGGTTGCTGCCCATCACGCCGGCGCCGATCACGCCGACGCGCAATACGCGGCCGATATCGGCCTTCGCGCCGGCTGCGGACACTTTTGCATTCATATCGTAGACCCCAAGTGACGTTCTGGCGGTTGTCCCGGGCTTCTCGCAGAGCCACCCCCGGCTCCGGCGGAATCAGGGCCCCTCTTCCCGATCTGCGCCTCCGGCGCAAATCACCCCGCTTCGTTGGCAGCCGCTATAGCACGGCGCCCCAAATGTGGCGAATGCCAACAACGAAATCCGGACACGTTTTGATTCAAAGAGTTACATCGTCCCGCGACTCATGGACGGCACGGGAACCGGCTCGCCTCAGGTGCGCTGATAGTCGTCCTCGATGCGGATGATGTCGTCCTCGCCGAGATAGCTGCCGGTCTGCACCTCGATCAGCTCGAGCTGAATCTTGCCGGGGTTCTCCAGCCGATGCACCGCGCCGATCGGGATGTAGATCGATTCGTTCTCATGCACCGTCTTGATTAGCTCGTTGACGGTGACCTGCGCGGTGCCGCGCACCACGATCCAGTGCTCGGAGCGGTGATGGTGCTTTTGCAGGGAGAGCCGCCCGCCCGGCCGGACGATGATGCGCTTGACCTGGTGGCGGTCGCCATTGTCGACCGACTGATAGGAGCCCCAGGGACGATGCACCTTGATGTGGTTCTCGGTCACCTCGGGCGCCGCGACCTTCAGCTTTGCGACCAGCCGCTTCAGCCCGTTGGCGTCCTTCTGGCGCGACACCAGCACGGCGTCCTGGGTCGCGACCACGACAAGATCGTCGACGCCTTCGAGCGCGACCAGCGCCCGGTCGGTCGTGACGTTGCAGTTGCGGGAGTCCTCGAACACGGCGGTGCCGCGCGCGGCATTGCCCAGGCTGTCCTTGTCGGACAGCTCCCAGACCTGGCGCCACGAGCCGATGTCGGACCAGCCGCACGCCACCGGCACCACCGCAGCATGCGATGTCTTCTCCATCACGGCATAGTCGATCGAGATCGCCTTTGCCGCACCGAAGGCCTGCGCATCAAGCTTGACGAAGCCGAGATCGCGCGCCGCCGATGCAACCGACAGCTCCACCGAGGCAACGCTGTCGGCATCGACATTGCGATACTCGTCGAGCAGCACGCCGGCGCGGAACATGAAGTTGCCGCTGTTCCAGAGATAGCCCGCATCGATATAGTCCGCCGCAGTCGCGGCATCCGGCTTCTCGACGAATTTCGCCACCGCGCGCACCTCGCCGGCGACCACCTCGCCCGGGCTGATGTAGCCGTATTCGGTGGCGGGCCGTTCCGGCTTGACGCCGAACGTCACGATGCGGCCGGCTTCCGCGGCAACCAGTCCGCCGCGGCACGCGGCGACAAAGGCCTGAGTATCCCGCACCAGATGGTCGGCGGCGAGCGCCAGCACGATCGCCTCGCCGTCACGGCTCTGCGCGAACACCGCACCGGCCGCAATGGCTGGGCCTGAGTCCCGGCGCATCGGCTCCAGCAGCACATCGGCCTCGCGGCCGACCTCGGCCAGTTGCTCCAGCACCATGAAGCGATAGGCCTCGTTGGTGATCACGATCGGCCGCTCGAACACGCTGGCGTCCGAGACCCGCAGCAGCGTCTCCTGGAAGGTCGAACGGGCCCCAAACAGCGACAGGAACTGCTTCGGATGCACCTCGCGCGACGCCGGCCACAGCCGGGTGCCCGCGCCACCGCACATGATCAGGGGAATAATTCGTCGATCCATCGATGCCTCAAGTCCTGTCGTGTCCGTGGACGACACACTAACATTGCGCCCGGGCGGCCGCAGCGGACAGCCGTGTTACCTCGAAAGCACGATCCGAGGAGCATAGCGTGCGCCCCCGCACGTCTGGTCGGATTTTACCTGTAATGGTAAACCCCGGCGGAGTGCCGTCCTTCCCGCTTCGGGCCTCTTTAGCCGCCCCGTCGAGCGGGCCGCAATAGGGGTCAGTACGGGTATTGCCAGATCGGTGCGAAAACCATACCAAGGCGACGAATTTGGGCGCGCGAAAGCGTTTTGCGCAGTTTTTGAAACATTCTGAAAACCTGGCAGCGCGAACGGAAATGCGCCGAATCCTGCTTTCGACCGTCAAGATCCTGATCTCGGCTGCGCTGCTCTATTTCTCGCTGCGCAAGGTCAATCTGTATGACCTCGCCTCGCGCATCCAGGTCGAGAGCCTGAGCTGGCTCGGCCTCGCGATCGCGGTCACGTTCCTGCAGATCTTTCTCGGCGTGCTGCGCTGGCGGGAGATCGGCGTGGAGTGCGGCGCGCCGCTGGAGACGTCCCAGGCGATGCGCTTCAACGTGATCGGCACCTTCTTCAACCAGACACTGCCGTCCTCGATCGGCGGCGACGCGGTGCGGCTTTGGCTCGTCGCGCGCGCCGGCGCAGGCTGGCGCGCCGCCACCTATTCGATCTTCGTCGATCGCGCGGTCGGATTGATCGCGCTTGCCGTCGTGATCGCCGCGACCCTGCCCTGGAGCTATCGGCTGATTTCCGATCCCCACGGCTGGACGGCGTTGCTGCTGCTGGACCTCGCCGGACTGGCTGCCGGATTTGGCTTCCTGTTGATCGGCGTGTTGCCGTGGCCCTGGCTGGCGCGGTGGTGGGCGACGCATCACATCCATGCCTGCGCTGTGATCGCGAACCGGGTGCTGTTCAGCCGTGCGCATGGATTGAAGGTGGCAACCCTCTCAATTGCCATTCACGTGGTGACGGTCGTGATCGCCTGGTGTGTGGTGAAGTCGATCGCGGCCCCCGTCACCTTCGGAGAGATCTTCCAGCTGCTGCCACCGGTGATGCTGATCACGATGATGCCGATCTCGATCGCAGGCTGGGGCGTGCGCGAGGCCACGATGGCGCTGGCCTTCGGCTATGCCGGATTGATCGCCAATGAGGGCGTCAACGTCTCGCTGTTGTTCGGCGCGGTGACGTTCGTGGTCGGAGTGTTCGGCGGCCTGGTATGGATCCTGAGCCCGGAAAAGGCCGCCAAGGGCGCCGCACCGATCGAAGTCCCGGGATCGCAATAGCGAGTCCCGGGATCACAATAACCGGACCAGAATGAGCGCTTTCGAAATCCTCCTGTCGTTGATCGCAGCGGCTCTCGCCGCAGCGGTCTCGGCCGTCCTGATCCAGGCGACGCGGCCACTGCTGCTGCGTGTGGCGCTCGCGAAACCGAATGCGCGCTCGTCGCACCGCATTCCGACCCCGCAGGGCGCCGGCATCGCGGTCACCGCAGCCACGCTGCTCGCGGGCGGCATCGTCATCGCCCTCACCGGATCGCCGGACCTGACTATACCATTCACGGTGTTCGCGGCCTGCCTGTTCATCGCGGTGGTGGGTTTTGTCGACGACATCCGCTCGCTGCCCGTCGTGCCGCGGCTGTTGCTGCAGGCGGCCGCCGTTGCGGCCGTGGTGTTCTCGGCGCCTGATGATCTCAGGCTCGTTCCGGCCTGCCCGATCTGGCTCGAACGCGGCCTGCTGCTGATCGCAGGCCTCTGGTTCGTGAACCTTGTCAACTTCATGGACGGGCTCGACCTGATGACGGCGGCCGAGGCCGTGCCGATCACGGTGGCGGTCGCCCTGCTCGGCAGTTTTGGCCATGTCGGCGCCGCACCCGCGCTGATCGCGGCGGCGCTGTGCGGCGCGCTGCTCGGCTTCGCGCCGTTCAACCGGCCGGTCGCAAAGATATTCCTTGGCGATGTCGGCAGCCTGCCGATCGGCTTGCTGCTCGGCTGGTGCCTGCTCGAGCTTGCCCTGCACCAGCAATTCGCCGCCGCGCTGCTGCTGCCGCTGTACTATCTGACGGATGCGACGGTCACGCTGTTCCGCCGCATGGCGCGGCGCGAGCCATTCTGGGCCGCGCATCGCTCGCACTTCTATCAGCGCGCGACCGACAACGGATTCACGGTATGGCGCGTCGTCGGCGAGGTCTTTGCGCTCAACCTCGTGCTGGCGCTGCTCGCATTCGCCTCGGTCGGCCTCAATTCCCTCAGCGCGGACATCGCCCTGCTGCTGGCCGGCGGGCTCGCCGTCGGCTGGCAGCTGCGCCGGTTCTCGCGGCCGCTCTAGCATGATCCGGAAAAGTGGAGACCGGTTTTCCCTCGCGACAAACGCGAAGCGTTTGCGCGGAGATCATGCTCAAACAGGGAGATTGGATCAGATATCGGTCCGGCTCAGCGCGCGCCGCAGCCCCTCGTCGAGGCTGATCGGCTGCTGCCATCCGGTGCTCGCGACCTTGGAGAGATCGAGTTCGAGCGAGGCGAACAGGCTGTCATAGGCTTCCTTGCGGCCGCTGATCCCGAGCAGCACCTTCAACAGCGGCTGCGGTAGCCAGAACAGGCGCGGCGAGGTTTGCGCCGCGCGGGCAAGGCGCTCGACGAACTCCCGCGTCGAGACCTGCTCGCGGTCAGCCACCAGGAACACCTCGAAATCATGTCCCGGTTGCAACAACCGATGCAGGATGAACGACGCCAGGTTTTCCGCCGACAGGAACGCGCGGCGATTCTTCACATAAGCGAGCGGAAGCGGCATGCGATTCATCACCGCGCGCTTGAGCAGGTCGAAATTTCCCTTCGCGCCGGCGCCGTAGATCAGCGGCGGCCTGATCACGGTGACTCGCATGCCGCTGCCCGGCACGATTTCCTTCAAACCGACCTCGGCGGCCGCCTTCGAGTTTCCGTAGAGACCGCGCGGCGTCAGCACATCGTCCTCGCGATACGGCGGACGCCCGTAATTGCTGCGCCCATGCACCAGGATCGTGCTGACGAAAATGAAATCCCGCACGCCGGCAGCGGCCGCCGAACGCGCCAGATGCAGCGTGCCCTCGATGTTGACGTTGCGGTAGAGCTCGATCGCCTGTTCGTCGGACTGCTGGTGAACGCGGGCCGCAAGATGAACCACGGCGTCGACGCCATCGAGCGCGGCGCGCCAATCGGTGGCCGGGCTGAGCGAGCCGATCGCCACGTCGTTTGCATCCTGCGGCGGGGTCCGCACCGCGCGCCGCACCAGCCAGCCGTTGCGCGCCAGCACCGGCACCACATGGCGACCGACGAAGCCGCTCGCGCCCGTCACCAGAACCGTCCGCCGACCATCCTTCATGCCGTCCGCTCCGCATCGCGATTGGAGAGCAGCTCCCGAACCAGCGCAGCATAGCTCGCCAGCGCCCGCTCGGGGCTGAAAGTCCGAGCGGTCGCGACGGCGCGCTCGGCCATCGCGGTGTCCTGCGATCGCGACGCCAGCCTGACGGCATCGGCGAGTTGATCGGCCCGCTCGGGGGTCACGACCCAGCCCAGCCGGTTTTCGCTGACGGTGAGCGCCGCCTCCGCCTCGGGCTCGGAGACGAGGATGACAGGCCGTCCCGCCGCAAGCAAATTGTAGAACCGGCTCGGGACCGACACCCCGGCGACGTTCTTGCGATAGGGAATGAGCCAGACGTCCGCGCTGGAGAGCAGCGCATCCAGCTCGCCGTCGGCGACGCGGTCGACCAGCGTGACGTTGGCGAGTTGCGACGCGGCCTGAAGGTCCTTCAGACGCGCGAAGCCCATGCCCCAGCCCGAGAGCAGGAAATGGATGTCGGTCTCATCCTGCAGCAGCCGCGCGGCCTCGAACACGATGTCCGGATCGTGGGTGAAGCCGAGATTGCCGGACAGGCCGACGACGAAGCGGGCGGCGATGGCCTTGCGAAACGGATTGTCGGGACTGACGGGACGGTTGCCCGGGGTGAGCGTGGCCCAGTTCGGAATGAACCTGATCTTCTCAGGTGTCATGCCGCCATACCGCAGCAACAGTTTTTCGGCGTCGCGGCCGATCACGATGACCGCGTTCAAGGCACGGAACATCAGCGCGTTGATCGCGCGCATCGCCCGTGCCACCAGCGAGGTCGGCCGCAGCAGCCCGGCCATCACCAGCACGTCGGGAAACAGGTCGTGCAGGATCAGCGCCGACCGCGCCCCCTTCAACCTTGCCGCGGCGGCAACTGCATAGGGCAGCGCGAAGGGTGCGGTCACGGTCAGCGCCACGTCGCCGCGCTGCAGCCGCGACAGCAGCGCAAAGAAGATCCGGCCGGTGAACAGCGCCTCGGCCAATGCGCGCTTGATCAGCGCGGCCTTGCCCGGCAGCCAGTTCCTGATCTCGACGACGACGGGCCGCCCGGGCGCGGACGCCTGCGCCGAGCCCGGCATGCCGGAGACGACCATCACCTCGGCCTCCTGCGCGATCCGCTCGGCGATCGCGGCCATGATCGCGGCGGTCGTGCTGTGGTCCGGCGGATAGTGCTGGCTGACGACGACGACTTTTCGAGAACTGGGCATCAATGGCTTTCGAAACGGTCTTGCCTCATCGTGCGCAGGACGGCGCGGTCAGGCGGCATTCGATCCGAACTCGGGCACGGCATCCTGAAGCACGGCGTGGATGGTGACGCGGTCATCTCTCGCGATCGCATCCTCCAGCGCCGCGAGCCACTTGCGCAGCGTCGCCATCGGGGGCTGGTTCGGCTTCGCCGCCATCACGCCGGCGACGCCGATCTCGAGCGTCGGCTCCTGGCTTGCGAACAGGATCTCGTTCAGCCGCTCGCCGGGACGGATGCCGCTGAACACGATCTCGACATCGACGCCGGGCTGCAGGCCCGACAGCCGGATCATCCGCTCGGCGAGATCGACGATCTTCACCGGCTGTCCCATGTTCAGCACATAGACCGAGACGTCAGGCCGCGCCGGCGTCACCGCGTGCGTGGCCGCAGTGATCACGAGATCGCAGGCCTCGCGGATCGTCATGAAGTAGCGAACCATGTCCGGATGGGTGACCGTGATCGGTCCGCCGGCCTCGATCTGCGCCTTGAACTTCGGCACCACCGACCCGTTGGACGCCAGCACGTTGCCGAACCGCACCGAGATCAACCGCATGTGCGACTTGCCCTTGGCCTCGGTCATCAGGTCATGGTCCAGCGCCTGACAATACATCTCGGCAAAACGCTTGGTCAGGCCCAGCATCGACACCGGCTCGATCGCCTTGTCGGTCGAGATCATCACCATCGCGCTGGCGCCCGCCGCGCGCGCGGCGTCGGCCACGTTGACCGAGCCGAAGATGTTGGTCTTGACCCCCTCGCTCCAGTCGCGCTCCAGGATCGGCACATGCTTGAGCGCCGCGGCATGGAACACGATGTCGGGCTTGAACTCGCTCATCAGGCGCGTGATGCGCTCGCGATCCCTGATATCGGCGATCCGGCCCTCGATCGCGGCGCCGGTGTCGCGCGCGGACAGTGCCTCGGTGACCGCATAGAGCGCCGGCTCGGAGTTCTCCACGACCAAGAGGCGCGCCGCGCCGAAGGTCGCGACCCGGTCGCAGATTTCCGCGCCGATCGAGCCGCCGCCGCCGGTCACGATCACCGACTTGCCCCGCACCAGCGCCTCGAGCCGCGCGTAGTCGATCTTCTGGCTCGGCCGCAGCAGCAGGTCCTCGACCGCGACATTGGTGAGCCGCGGCGCATCGCCGCCTTCCAGCGACGGCAGGCGGCTGACCATCAGTCCGAGCCGCTTGGCGCGCATCAGCACGCTCTCCGGATGCGCCTCCGGCTCGAACGCCGAGGGCATCATGACCACGCGCTTGATCGGCCGCTGGCGGGTCTCGAAGTCGCGAATCACGGCCTCGATGTCATCGACGCCGCCGACTACTGGAATGTTGCGGATCATCTGGCCGCGATCCGCGTTCGACGGCGAGAGCACGCCGACCGGCCAGAGCCGCTTGATGGCGCCGTTCTCGATGCCGCGCAGCACGACTTCCGCGTCGGCGGTGCGTCCGACCAGCAGCGCAGACGCGGCGTTGTCGGACCGGGCATGCAGGCGCGTGCGCGAATAGCGGAAATAACGATAGCCGATGCGCAACGCGCTCAGCGCGAACACTTCCAGGAAGAAGAACAGGATGATGGTGACGCGGCCGAGGAACACCGGACTCTGCGAACTCGATCCCGTGAAGAAGTAGACATAGTCCAGCACGACCAGTGCCAGCGTCAGCACCGCCGCGACCCGCAGGATATTCACCGCGTCGGGCAGCGAGGTGAAGCGCCATTTCGCCGTGGTCAGGTTGGAGAAATAGCTGACCGCAACGCTGAAAAGCACGAACCAGGGCAGAATGCGCAGCAGGTGCGGCAGCCGGTCGGTAAGGAGGCTGCCCTCGAAACGCAGATAAAAGCTCGCCAGCAACGCAAACGTCGTCGCCAGCGCGTCATGCGCCATAATCAGGAAGTTGCGCAGGGTGAATTGTGAAAGACGCGTCATCTAACAGACGGGTTGCCGGCAGCTGGGAGTTCGCGATGGGACATTGGCAGGCTGATAGCGTATCTGCACAGCCCTTGCCAGCGATCATGGACCGACGGGAGGTTCGGGTTCCATATCAGTCCCCAATCGCCCCTTCAACGCCATGCCGCCGGCAACCCCGACGCCCAGCACATACATCCAGCCTTCGTGAAAGTCGAAGATGTGTGAATTAAACAACGAAGTAAAAATATTCTGCACCACAACGAGGAGTCCGATCCAATTGGCGAGACCGTCGCCGCGAAACAGCAAGAGATGCAACAGCCACATGGCGTAAAGTATGCCGACGCCCAGAATGCCCCACTGCACGGCGACGTTCAACGTTTGATTGTGAGGATTGCCGATCACCCCGCCGCTAGCCTGGGTCTCACCGCCGACCGCGACACGCTCGAACAGGCCGCGCGTCGAGCCGGTGCCGTGGCCGACGAGCGGGGCCTCGGCAAAGAACCCGAGCGACTTGCGCCAGAATTCCAGCCGCAAACCCATCGACGTCGGCTCGTTGCGCTCCATGTAGAGCTTGTAGTCACGCTGGAATGACTCGGCCGTCCAGCGCAATTGCGGCGACGCATACCACGCCACCACGGACAACGCGACGGTCGCGCAAGCGATCAGGATGATGCTGCGCCAGCGCAGATGGAGCAGCGCAAACACGGCGAACATGATCGGAACCGTCACCATCGCGGTCCGCGACACCACCACCAGCGCCATGTTGGCGAACAGGCTGAGCGCAATCGCGATCAGCAGCACGGCCGGCAGGACCCGTTTTTCCCGCAACAGCATGACGACCGGATAGGAGAGCCCGACCGCGCACAGCGTGAATTCCTGGCTCTGGTTGATGTAGTTCTTGACGAAGACTCCCTGCTCCCCAGGACCAGGCGCCCTCAATGCGAGGCCGGGATAGGCGAACACCAGCCAGGACATCACCATCAACAGCGTGCAGGACACGACGAAGGCCACGAACACCCAGCTCCCGCGCGTCGAGCGCTGGAAATGATAGAGCAGCACCGGAAGCACCAGCAGCTTGGCCGTCGGCCCGACCGCGTAGAATCGCGCGCCCCATGCGGCGTCCGACCAGAGCGTGCCGACCAGCGCGAGGCAGAACAGCGCGATCGGCGCCACGCAGATCGGCCGCTTCAGCAGCGTCCAGAACGCCCTCAGGTCGACCGTCGGCACAATCGCGATCAGCAGCACCACGCCGAAGATGCCGACCAGCGAGGTCGACCACGGCAGCGACAGCGCGATCAGCACCGCGACCACATCGGTCGTGGTGTGCCAGCGCGCCGGATCGCGCCAGGCTGGGCACGCCGCGGCGCCTGCCTGAGATGCCACGCTCGCGCTCACGCCTTGCCCTCACGGGCCCGGGCAACCAGCGACGTGGTGCTGTGGCCGGGCAGGATTTCGACCAGCACAACCTCGCCGCCGGCGGCTTCGACGATCTCGTGGCCGACCACCTGCTCGCGGGTGTAGTCGCCACCCTTGACCAGCACGGTCGGCCGCACCTTCGTGATCAGATTGATGGGCGTGTCCTCCTCGAAGATCGCGACAAGGTCGACGGCTTCCAGCGCCGCCAGCACCTCGGCGCGGGCGCGCTCGTTCTGCACAGGACGCCCCTCGCCTTTCAGCCGCCGCACCGAGGCGTCGCTGTTCAGCCCTACGACCAAGCGGTCGCAGGTGCTGCGCGCGGCGGTCAGCACCTTGACGTGGCCGGGATGCAGGATGTCGAAACAGCCGTTGGTGAAGCCGATGCGCAGATCCTGTTTGCGCCATTCCTCGAGATGCGCATCGATATCGCCGCCGGCCGGCACGATCTTGTCCTCGGCCGCGAGCGAGGCGTGCGGCAGGATCCGTCGCCGCAATTCGGCGGACCTGACGATCGCGGTCCCGGTCTTGCCGACCGCGACCGCCGCCGCGGCACTGGCGATCCGCAGCGCGCCGTCCCAGTCGGCACCACCCGCCAGCGCCAGCGCCAGCGCCGCCGCAACGGTATCGCCGGCCCCGGAGACATCGCGCACCTTGACCGGCAGCGCCGGCACATGGATCGAGCCGCCGTCCCGCGTCACCAGCGTCATGCCGCGCTCGCCCTGCGTCACCAGCATCGCCTCGCAATCCGCGAGATACATCGCATCGGGCGCGGCCTGGGCGATGCTGTCCTGGCTGTCGGCGCGGCTGCGGGTCGCCTCGGCAAATTCCTTCCGGTTCGGCGTCAGCACGGTGGCGCCGCGATAGATCGCGAGATTGGCGCTCTTGGGATCGACGATGACGCGCTTTTTCGCCTGGCGCGCGGCGTCGATCACGTTGCGGATCACGCGCGCGGTGAGCACGCCTTTGGCGTAGTCGGACAGCAGCACGATGTCGGCACGCGCAAGATGCGGCAGGATCGCATCGATCAGCTGCTGCTCGATGGCGGGCGCCGCCGGCGCGGCGAGCTCCCAATCGGAGCGCAGCATGTGGGTCGAGAATTGTTCGGAAACAAAGCGTACCTTGCGCGTGGTCGGCCGTGCGGCGTCGCGCACCAGCACGGTCTCGATGCCGGCCTCCTTCGCCAGCGCCTCGCTCAACGCGGTGCCGGCGGCATCCTCGCCGATCAGGCCGACAAAGATGCAGCGCCCGCCGAGCGCGGCGATATTGCGCGCGACGTTGCCGGCGCCGCCGATATTGGTCTCGCTGCGCCTGACCGCGATCACCGGCGCCGGCGCCTCCGGCGAGATTCGCGACACTTCGCCGTACACGAACTCGTCGAGCATGAGGTCGCCGACGCAGAGCACGGTCTGACCGGACATCGCACGCGAGATCGCTTCAAAATCGAACATCTGTCACACTGATCCGCTTAGCGATAGCGATCTGGGCGGTCGAGAAAGCCCTTCACATAGGCCCCGACCGCGTCTTCCAACCGAGTAAAGCCGCCATTGTATCCGGCGCGCCCGAGACGATCGACAACGCTCTGGGTGAAGTACTGGTAACTGCCGCGGATCTGCTCCGGCATATCGACATACTGGATGTTCGGCGGCAGGGCGAGCGCGCCATAGGCCGAGACGATCAGGTCCTTGAAGCTGCGCGCCTTGCCGGTGCCGACATTGAACAGCCCGGAGACCCGCGGCGTCGCGATCAGCCACATCATCACCCGCACGACGTCGTCGACATAGATGAAGTCGCGGCGTTGATCGCCATCGGCGATGCCCTCGCGATGCGACTTGAACAGCTGCACGACGCGGCCTGCCCTGATGTCGTCGAAGCGACGCGCCAGCACGCTCATCATCGCGCCCTTGTGATATTCGTTCGGGCCGAACACGTTGAAGAATTTCAGCCCGGCCCATTGCGGCGGCAGCCGTTCGCCCTTCGCCACGCGCTCGGCGACCGCAAGGTCGAACAGCTGCTTGCTCCAGCCGTACAGGTTCATCGGCCGCAGCCGCTTCAGCGCCTCGACCGACCCGTCGTCGTCGAACCCCCGTTCGCCGTCGCCATAGGTCGCGGCCGAGGAGGCATAGATGAACGGCGTGGCATTGGCGGTGCACCAGTCGAGTAGCCGCATCGAGAGCCGGAAATTGGTCTCGATCACCAGATCGCCGTCGGTCGCCGTGGTCTCCGAGATGGCGCCGAGATGGATGACAGCGTCCAGCTGCCGTCCCTTCAGCCAGTCGCCGAGTTCGGCCGGGGGAACGACGTCGGCAAGCTGACGCTTGGCCAGGTTCCGCCACTTGCCGTCGTGCCCGAGGATATCGCAGACCGCGACGTCGCTGCGCCCGGCGTCGTTCAACGCGGCCACGACGTTCGACCCGATAAAACCAGCACCCCCGGTTACCAGAAACATGATGAAATCCCGCCAGATTCCTTTGGGCCGCCAGCTTTGCCCCACTCCGGCGCCACAGGCAACGACGGCTTTACCTCTAATCGCGAACCAGTTACCGACTTGGCCGCGTCCGACCCCGGTCCTGGCCCCTTTAGAAATGAATATTGATTCAATATCTGATATCGAAACACAGGATACGGAGGATAGCAGACCTATCCTGATCGTACCCTATGTTTGGATTGGGGATTTCGTGCGCGGCCACACCGTGGTCCGGGTTCTCCGCAAGCGCTGGCCCAATCGGCCGGTCGATCTGCTGACGTCAAGCCTGTGCGCGCCTTTGGTCAATTATATGCCGGGTGTCCGCGCCGGGCTCGTCTACGACCTGCCGCGCAGCCGGCTGGCCTTGGGCAAGCAGCGGGAACTCGCTGCCGAGCTTCGCTCCCGGAACTACGCCACCGCGCTGGTGATGCCGCGCACCTGGAAGTCGGCCATCGCGCCGGCGCTGGCCGGGATCCCGGAGCGGGTCGGCTTCTTTGGCGAGGCGCGATTCGGCCTGATCAATGCCATGCGCTGGGGCGAAAGGAAGCTGCCGCGCTTCATCGACAAGAACGCCGTGCTGGCGCTGCCCGACGGCGCCCCCCGCCCGGGCGAATGGCCGGTGCCGCAGCTCCGGGTTCCCGCCGACGAGATCGGGCGCTGGCGGCAGGCCAACGGCCTCGGCACTGGCCCCGCCGTGGCACTCGGGCCCGGCTCGGTCGGTGCGTCCAAGCGCTGGACCTATTATCCGGAAGCCGCGCGCCTGTTCGCCGAGCGTGGCTTCGACGTCTGGGTGGTCGGCGGCCCCGGCGAGAAGGCGCTGGCGCAGGAGATCGCCGCCGCCGCCGGCGCACGGGTCCGCGATCTCACCGGCACCGATTTGCGCAACGGTGTGCTGGCGATGGCCGCGGCCAATGTCGCCATCGCCAACGACTCCGGGCTGATGCACATCGCGGCCGCAATCGGCACGCCGACCATGGGCATCTTCGGCCCTACCGACCCCTATCTCTGGGCCCCGCTCAATCCCCTCGCCGCAACGGTGCGGCAGACCAGGAGCAAGCTCGCGTGCCAGCCGTGTCAGCGCACGGTCTGCACCATGAACGACCATCGCTGCATGCGCGACATCGCAGCCGAAGAGGTCGTCGATATCGCGCAACGCGTGCTGGCTCAGATCAACGTGCGATAGACCGCCGCAATTGCGCGCGCTTCCGCATCGAGGCTGAACTTATCCACAACTCGTTGGCGGGCCCGCGCCCCCATCGCCGCTGCCGACGCCGGATCGCGCATCAGCGGCTCGAGCGCGGCCACCAGCGCGTCGGCGTCGCCGGTCGGCGTCAGCACGCCGGTCGTGCCATTCTCGACGACGAACTCGGCAGCGCCCGCCCGCGCCGCGACCAGCGCCGCGCCTGCCGACATCGCCTCGATCAGGGTCAAACCAAAGCCTTCGTTGCGCGAGGTGAAGGCGTAGATCGTCAGCCGCTGGTACCAGCGCACGACATCCTCGATCGGCAGTTCACCTGTGATGATGATGCGCGATTGCAGGCCGGCCGCCCCGATGCGCCGCTTCAGCTCGCTGGCAAAGATCTGCTGCTCCGGCACCACGGCGCCGACGATGACGGCGGTGAAATCGGGATAGCGCGGCAGCAGCCTGCACATCGCCTCGACGAACACGTCGCTGCCCTTCTGCGCGCGCACCCGCCCGAAACAGCCGATCGCATAGCGCCCCGGCAATCCGCTCTCGGCGAAGGCCGCCGCACGATCGGCCGGCGGAGCGTAGCTGATGGTATCGACGCCATGCATCACCACGGTGGCCTCGCGCTTCAGATACGACGCCGATAGCGGACTGGTCGCGATGATCGCATCCATGTTGCGGATCAGCCAGCGCGTCAGCCAGGTGTGATGACGTTGCGCGGCCGACGTGAACAGCAGTTTGAGCGGCCAGCCGAGCGCACGCAGCACGAGTCCCGCGATCATCTCGTCATTGCGCCGCGCATGCCAGATCAATGGCGACGCGCGCCGCCACAACCGCATCAGATCGGCAAATCCCATAGCGTCGATGCCGTCGGGCCGATGCGAGCCGAGCCATGCCGCGCGAAACATTTTGGCAAGCTTCGGCGCGACCATGCGGTTGGTCGCGGTGACACCGGAATAGCGCCGGTGCAGATTGGGCACGATGAGCTCGAGCTCGGGCGCAGGTGTGTTCTCGATCGGCACGCAAGTCTCCGTTTCGCGCCAGTTCCTATACGCAACATTAAGCATAGTGGCCAGATCGGCCCGCTCGAAACCCCCTCTTCACCGCGCTCCCGCTAGCATCGCCGGCCAAAGATATCGGGAGAGCTCTATCCATGACTGTGCTCGTGACCGGCGGCGCCGGCTATATCGGAAGTCACATGGTTCATGCACTGGTCGATGCCGGCGAGAGCGTCGTCGTGATCGACAATCTCTCCACCGGCTTCTCCGCGTTCCTGCCCGACGGCGTGCCGCTGTTCATCGGCGATGCCGGCGACGAGAACCTCGTCGAGGGCGTGATCGCACAGCACAGCATCGACAGCATCATCCATTTCGCAGGCTCCGTGGTGGTGCCGGACTCGATGCGCGATCCGCTCGGCTACTATCGCAACAACACCATGACGACGCGCAGCCTGCTCAATGCCGCGGTGAAGGGCGGCGTCAACCGCTTCATCTTCTCCTCGACCGCGGCCGTCTACGGCAATCCGGACCAGGTGCCGGTGCCGGAGATCGCGCCGACCCGTCCGCTGTCGCCCTACGGCTCCTCGAAGCTGATGACCGAGATCATGCTGCAAGATGTCGCCTCTGCCCATGGCATGAGCTACGTCGTGCTGCGCTACTTCAACGTCGCCGGCGCCGACCCGAAGGGACGCGTCGGCCTCGCCACCGTCGGCGCCACCCATCTGCTCAAGATCGCGGTCGAGGCCGCGACCGGCCAGCGCGCCAAGATCGACGTGTTCGGCACCGACTATCCGACGCCGGACGGCAGCTGCGTGCGCGACTTCATCCATGTGAGCGACCTCGTCGAAGCGCATCGCTCGGCACTGTCCTATCTGCGCGCCGGCGGGCAATCGGTGACGTTGAACTGCGGTTATGGCCGCGGCTATTCCGTGCTCGAGACGATCGAGACGGTGCGCCGGGTCTCGATGCGCAATTTCGCCGTCGCCTATGCCGCACGCCGGCCCGGCGACATCATGACCATGGTGGCCGACACCACGAGGATCAGCTCAGCTCTCGACTGGACGCCGCGCTACGATGATCTCGAGACCATCGCAACCCATGCGCTGGCCTGGGAGGAGAAGCTGTTCCGGGAGCGCGGCGGCCCCGCGCGACAGGCAGAATCGGCCTAAAAATCAAGCCGTTATCAAGCCGTTATTGGGCTTGAAAAAGCCCCGCCAAGCGGGCAATGAGGTCCCGCAACCTGACGGCCGGCACGGCCCGCCGTCAATGGACCGCGGATGGCTCAGTTTCCAAAGAAAATTACCGACGATCCCTACGGCGCGGCGGTCCTGATTCGCCGCCTGGTCATGGAACAGGGGATTACCTACTGGCGGCGCTATCTGACGGCGTTCGCCCTGATGGCCGTTGCGGCGGGCTCGACGGCGGGCGCCACCTACGTGCTCGGACAGGTGATCAACCAGGCCTATGTCGACAAGAACATTCCCGGCATCGCGATGTTCGCCGGGATCACTGTGGTGCTGCTGTTCATCAAAGGCGTGGCGACCTATGGCCACATGGTGATCCTGACGAAGATCAGCAACGCCATCCTGGCGCAGAACCAGCGGCAATTATTCGCCAAGCTGATGAGCGAGAGCATCGGCTTCTTCTCGCAGCGGCACTCGTCGGAATTCCTGGCGCGGCTGACCGCCGGCGCCAAGTCGATCACCGACGTGCTCAACATGCTGGTCAATGCGATCGGCCGCGACTTCCTGATGCTGATCAGCATGCTCGCCGTGATGGTCTGGCAGGACCCGCTGATGTCGTTCATCGGGCTCGTGGCGGTGCCGCCGGCGATGCTGATGCTGCGCAGGCTGGTGAAGCGGATCAAGGGCCTCGCCTACAACCAGTTCACCGGCACCGCCGACATCATGGAGACGATGCAGGAATCGCTGCAGGGCATCCGCACCGTGAAGGCGTTCACGCTGGAAGACACCATGCAGCAGCGGATCGACGAGAACATCGCGATCGTCGAGCGCAACGCCAACAAGATGGCGCGGGTCGCCAACCGCTCCAACCCGTTGATGGAGATGCTCGGCGGCTTCGCGGTCGCCGGCTGCCTGATGTACGGCGGCTATAGCGTGGTGGCGCTCGGTTCCACGCCGGGCCAGTTCTTCACATTCCTGACCGCCTTCCTGATGGCGACCGAGCCGGCCAAGCGGCTGGCGCGGCTCAACATCGACCTCAACAGCCAGTTGGTCGGCGCGCGGATGCTGCTCGAGGTCGTCGACAGCCCGGCAAGCGAGCAGACCGACGACGACAAGCCGGCGCTGAAACTCTCCGACGCGCGGATCGAGCTGCGCGACGTGAGCTTCGCTTATCGCCCCGGCGAGCCGGTGCTGAACCGCATGAGCTTCATGGCCGAGCCCGGCAAGGTCACCGCGCTGGTCGGCCCCTCCGGCGGCGGCAAGTCGACGGTGCTCGCGCTGCTGCTGCGCTTCTACGAGACGCCAGCGGGCGAGATCCTGATCGACGGACAGTCGATCTCGTCGGTGTCGCGCAGATCGCTGCGCCGGCAGACCGCCTATGTCGGCCAGGACGTCTATCTGTTCCGCGACACCATCCGCGCCAACATCGCCTTCGGCAAGCCTGACGCCAGCGAGGCCGAGATCATCGACGCCGCCAGGGCCGCCTGCGCGCACGACTTCATCATGAGCTTCCCGCTCGGCTATGACACGCCGGTCGGCGAGCACGGCACCCAGCTCTCCGGCGGCCAGCGCCAGCGCATCGCAGTCGCCCGCGCGCTGATCAAGAACGCGCCGATCATCCTGCTCGACGAGGCCACCGCCGCGCTCGATTCGGAGTCCGAGAAGCAGGTGCAGGAAGCGATCGAGCATCTCTGCCAGGGCCGCACCACGATCGTGATCGCGCACCGCCTGCACACCATCATGCATGCCGATGCGATCCTGGTGGTCGAGGGCGGCGAGATCGTCGAGCGCGGACGCCATGACGATCTGCTGCGCCGCGGCGGCCGCTACGCCTCGTTCTTCCGGCTGCAGCACCGTCAGGACGCCTCCCCGGTGGCCCTGGCGCCGATCAGCGCCACCGGCTAAGCGGCTCATCCCTTCTCATCTCTTTCTCATCCCTTGGCGGCAAGGCCTGCGTGCAACACGCGCAAAACATTACCGCCCATGACCTTGCGGATGTCGTCCTCGGAGAATCCGCTCGACATCAAGGCCTGGGTCACGGCGACGATCCCACTCGCATCGAATGCCGTGGTGGTCGAGCCGTCGAAATCCGAGCCGAGGCCGACATGGTCGATCCCGACGAGGCCGCGGACATGGGCGATCGCCCGCGCGACATCCTTCGGATCGAGCGAACAGACCGCCCCCTGCCAGTAGCCGATGCCGATCACGCCGCCGGTCCGCGCGATCGCCCTGACTTCATCGTCTGTGAGGTTGCGGTTGACCTTGCAGGTCGCCTGCACGCCGCCATGGCTTGAGACCACCGGGCGCGTCGCCATCGCCAGCACGTCGGCGACCGCGGCGTGGCTGGCATGGGCGAGGTCGACGACCATTCCGAGCGCCTCCATCCGCTGCACGACCTGGCGGCCGAGCGGCGTCAGTCCGCCCTTGGCCACGCCGTGCATGGAGCCCGCGACATCGTTGTCGAAGAAGTGGGCGAGACCGGCCATTCTGAACCCGGCGGCGTAGAGCACGTCGAGATTGCCGATGTTGCCCTCGATGTTCTGCAGGCCCTCGATCGACAGCATGCCGCCCACCGCCGTCACGCCGTTCTTGCGGTCGGCAAGCAGGCGATCGATGTCGGCCGGCGTCGTGATCAGGCGAAGCCGTCCGCCGGAGTTCTCGGCGAAGCTCCGCAATTTCTCGGCATGCCACAGCGAACGCTGCAGCAGCGAGAACCAGGTCCGCGGCGGTTGCAGATCGATGATGGCGAGATTGGTGATCGTATCGGTGTCGCCGCCGTTGGCGTCATAGTTCTGGCCCTTCGGCGACTTGGTGACCGACGAGAACACCTGGAGCGCGTAGTGCCCCTCGATCAGCCGCGGCAGGTCGATGTGGCCGCGATCGGATCGCGCGATCAGGTCGCGCTTCCACAGCAGGCTGTCCGCGTGCATGTCGGCGACGTCGAGCGTCGCCTGCAAGGCGCGGGCGGCGGGCGTGATCTCCAGCGCCACGCGCTGCACCTTGTTCTGTCCGCGGTCGATCCGTTCCGGGGTCACCGTGAAAAACCGGACGGCGGCGGCGACCAGAGCCATAGCGATCAGAGCAAGGCCGATTGAAAGCCATCTCCTCATGAACATCCCCTTGGGCCTCACCGCTCGCGCTCGCTCGTCGCGGGTGCGCTCAGCGGAAAGCTGGCCTCACATCTGCGCCTGGTGCAGCCGCAGCCCCTAGCCCCCAGCGCCGTAACCGCGTAAATACGGCCCGCGCTCCCTCCTTCAACCCTCCGGGACCCGTTCATGAACGCCGCCTCCACCGTCATTCCGCTTCCCCCGCAGCCCTCGCTTCCCGTCGTCGGCGAATCCGGCACCTATCCGGTCCGCCGCATCTGGTGCGTCGGCCGCAACTATCTCGAGCATATCAGGGAGATGGGCAATGACGAGCGTGCGCCGCCGTTCTTCTTCGGCAAGCATGCCGACATGCTGGTGCCCGATGGCGCGACGATCCCCTATCCGCCGCTGACCAAGGACCTGCATCACGAGGTCGAGCTGGTGGTGGCGATGAAGAGCGGCGGGCTGAACATTCCCGCCGACAAGGCGCTCGAGCATGTCTACGGCTACGCAGTCGGCATCGACCTGACCCGCCGCGACCTGCAGATCGCCTCGCGCAAGAAGGAGCGGCCCTGGGAGATCGGCAAGTCGTTCGACTATTCCGCGCCCTGCTCCGCGATCCAGCCGGCCGCGAAGATCGGCCACCCGACCGCAGGCAAGATCTGGCTCACCGTCAACGGCAAGGAAGCGCAGAAGGGCGACCTCACCGAGCTGATCTGGAACGTGCCGGAGATCATCTGGCAGCTCTCGCAGCAAGTGAAGCTCGCTGCCGGCGACATCATCATGACCGGCACGCCGGCCGGCGTCTCGCAGCTACAGCCCGGCGACAAGCTCGAATGCGGTGTCGACGGCGTCGGCACGCTCAAGGTGTCGATCGGCAAGCCGGAATAGGCAGACCGCACAAGAGATGATGCAAAGCCCCGGACCTCGCGGTCCGGGGCTTTTTGCTGGGCGCGCTCAGCGCATCGTGCCGGGCATGCAGGGCGGCTCGGTGAAGGGCGCGGTTGCGAACGATCCGACATTCGGCGCGCGCACGCAATCGGTGGACTTGCTGCCGACCGTTGTCGTCGCCTGAGCATGGGCGCGCCGCATCGCAGCATTGTTGCCGGCGGCGAACGCCTGAGCCGAGAACGCAGCTGCCGCAATCAACGCAAGCGTCGCGATGGTCAATTTGGTCATTGGGTTTCTCCGCACGATGGATGAAGCCGACCAAGTTCGGCTCCTGTGACCAATGACCGTGACAGTTCGAAGAATATTTCCTCCGGCCCGATCACCGAACCGCGAGCGCGTCATCACGTTCGGCGGAGCGAGGAATATCGGAATGACAAAACGCCTCCGTCTATCAGAGCCGCGCGCAACGCGGCGATGACTGTATGGAGGTTTTCATGATCGACTTCCGGCAACTTGGCCTCGCTGCAATTCTCTCCGCAGCCATGGCGACCGCTTCCTTCGCTGCGACGGTCGAGGCACCCGGCGCATACGCATCGAACGAAACCGCGACCAGGCCATGGTCGGCGCCGGTCGGCCATCGCCAGCCGCGCGCCGCCGACATTCCCGCCGCGACATCGGCGTCGCTGCAAACCCTCGATCAGGAGGACGCAATCGTCGACCGCAAGATCAAGGGCATTTGCCGCGGCTGCTAGCACACCGACGCCGCGGAACGCGACCGCCGTTCGCGATCAGGGCGTGCGGCGATACGGCACGTAGCGCGGGGTCCAGACCTTGGCGTGGATGCGCGCCTCGACCTGGTCGATCGGAATGTCCTTGGCGAGCCTTTCCTTGTGCGCCTGCAGCGCCACCGCGAGCGCAACCGTCAGCGACACGTCACGCAGCGCGCTGACCGGCGGCAGCAGATTGTGCTTCGGGTTGTTGCGGGCCGGCGAGACGCTGGCCAGCGCCTTCGCCGCGGCCATGAACATGCCGTCACTGACCCTGACAGCGCCGACTGCGAGCGCGCCGACGCCGACGCCGGGGAAGATGTAGGAGTTGTTGGTCTGGTCGACCTTGAAGCGGGCGCCGTCGCGGGTGATCGGCGGGAACGGGCTGCCGACACCGATCAGCGCCCGCCCCTCGGTCCACGCCTCGATATCGACCGGCGTCGCTTCCTCGCGCGAGGTCGGGTTGGACAGCGGGAAGATCACCGGACGCGCGTTGCACTCGGCCATCGCGCGGACGATCGGCTCGGAGAACGCGCCGGCCTGACCGGACACGCCGATCAGCACGGTCGGCCTGGCGTTGCGGACGACGTCGAGCAGCGCGATCTTGTCGGGATGGCTGAGCTTCCAGCCGGCGATCGCCTGCTTGTCCTGGACGAAGGGAAGCTGGAACGGCGCGAGCCCGCTCATGCCCTCGAGCAATAGCCCGTCGCGGTCGACCATGAAGAAGCGCTTCGCCGCCTCGCTCTCCGACAGGCCGGCGTCGACCATCGCGGCGCGGATCAGGCTGGCGATGCCGCAACCGGCCGAGCCCGCGCCGAGCACGGCGACGCGCTGCTCGGTCAGCGGCACGCCGGTGACGTTGATCGCGGAGAGCAAGGCGCCGGTCGCCACCGCCGCGGTGCCCTGGATGTCGTCGTTGAAGGTGAGGAGCCGGTCGCGATAGCGCTCGAGCATGCGCGTCGCGTTGTTCTTGGCAAAATCTTCCCACTGCAACAGAACGCGCGGCCAGCGCTTGGTCACCGCAGAGACGAAGGCCTCGATGAAGTCGTCATACTCCTGGCCGCGGACGCGCTCGTTGCGCCAGCCGATATAGAGCGGATCGGCCAGGCAGTCGGGATTGTCGGTGCCGACGTCGAGCAAGATCGGCAGCGTCGTAGCCGGATGCAGCCCGCCGCAGCCGGTGTAGAGCGAGAGCTTGCCGATCGGGATACCCATGCCGCCGGCGCCCTGGTCGCCGAGCCCGAGGATGCGCTCGCCGTCGGTCACCACGATCGCCTCGACATGATCGAAGCGCGGCTGCGCCAGGATGCGGTCGATGCGGTGCTTGTGCGGGATCGAGAGGAACAGCCCGCGCGGCTTGCGGAACAGCCGGCTGAACTGCTGACAGCCGGCGCCGACGGTCGGCGTGTAGACGATCGGCAGCAGCTCTTCGAGGTTCTCGACCAGCAGCGCATAGAACAGCGTCTCGTTGGTGTCCTGCAATTCGCGCAGGAAAGCGTAGCGCTCGAGATCGTTCTCGAAGCCGCGCAGCGCCTGCAGCCGGCGCGAGACCTGTTCGTCCAATGTCGCAACATTGGGCGGCAGCAGGCCATGCAGGTCGAACGCCTCGCGCTCGGCCTCGGAGAACGCCGTGCCCTTGTTCAGCTGCGGATCGGCGAGCAGTTCATAGCCGCTCAGCGCAGTGGTCGCGAAAGCTCCTGACGTCTCGGACATGACAAGGGTTCCCTCAATGCGGATGCCTGATGCGACTGTATCACTTCAGTGCAACGAATCGGAGAGCGAAGGGCGTCGTGCTACGCAAGGCGGAATGCTGGCCAAGGGGCGATGACAAGGGGCGACGAGCGGTCATCCGGTCTCCGGCAACGCATTCCGGCTACTCAAGCGGACCGAGATCAACATACGTTGGTATAACTTCCCCATTCCTTGTCATGACCTGTGCTGACGCTCGTACAATTGAGCGACGGAGAGAGATTCTTATGCTCCAGGGTACTGCAACGGATGCGCAAATAGCTAAGAACTTCTCTCTCGGGAGGCGCGACTAACAATAGCAATCCTCGTTCTACAGCGGGCGCGTTGTGTTCCCGAATCTGTGATCAGGATCACTGCTCCGAGGCGTGAATCGCAAGACTGTCACGCATGCGGGTACTTCGAGGAACACTGAAATGATCGTCAACATTCAGAAGCTTAATGGCCTGTGGCACCTCATCGTCGGGTCGTGCAAGATCCGAACTCCGTTCCTGGAGACTCAGGACCGGGAGTCGGTCGTCGCGTATGCCCGGCGGGTCTACCCCGGCGCCAAGGTCTTCGAACGCGACTGATTTTGGCTGCGACGTCCCAAAGCTCACGCCCCCGAGAAAAGCCCCGGAGCGCGCTCCGGGCTTTTGCATTTTGAAGGGCGGATCAGCGCAGCGTAATCCGCCATGCTTCCGCACGACGCGGCGGATTACGCCTTCGGCAATCACCGCAGCGCCGACACCACGATCAGGCCGAGGATCAGCGCGGTCACGGAATACTTCAGCGTGTAGTACACGTTCCGATTCCACTCCTTGACCTTGCGGCTGGCGAGATGGAGCTCGTAGAGCTTGCCGAACACCTTGTTCAGCGCGCCGACATACTCGCCGTCGACGTTCTGGGTGGCCGACGCCTTGACGATGTTGTGGCTGACCCAGCGGTTCATCCTGGTCATGAAGCCGTACTTCATCGGGCGCTCGACGTCGCAGAACAGGATGATGCGGTTGACGTCGGTCTTGTTCTCGGCGCTGTGGATGAAGGTTTCGTCGAACATGAAGGCCTCGCCGTCGCGCCAGACGCATTCGACGCCGTCGACCAGGATGCGGCACTCATTCGAGTTCGGCGTCACCAGGCCGAGGTGATAGCGCAGCGAGCCGGCGAAGGGATCGCGATGCGCCCCGAGCTTGCCGCCGGGCGGCAGCATCGCGAACATCGCGCCGTGCACATTCGGGATCGAGTTCAGCAGCTCCACCGTCTTCGGGCACAGCGTGCGCGCCGACGGCAGGAAGTCGTCGTACCATTTCAGATAGAAGCGCTTCCAGCCGCTCTTGAAGAAGGAATAGAAGCCCCAGTCGTTGTTCTTGGCGGCGGCGCAGATGAAGCCCTCGTCGAACAGGCGGGTCGCCTCGTCGCGGATGGTCTCCCAATTGTCGGAGAGCTTCTTCAGCTCGGGAAACTGTTCGACCGGGATCACCGGCGTGTTTGCTACCGCCGAGCCCGCATACATCAGCACATTGTAGGGCGCGAGGTAGGTCGAGTGGTCGCCGAGCTGGCGGGCGAACCGCAACCGCTGCTTGCCGCGGAAGTGAACGTAGAGCGTAGAGGCCACCAGCACGTAGAGAATGACGAGCTGCGGCGCGAAGAGCTGTCTCAACATGATCCGTCTATGATCGCAGCGCGCCGATGCTCTCCATGCACCGCCCCGTAGCAGCCTAGACCCTTGATGGGCGGCTTAGCCCCGGGCGGCGAAGCGCAACGCCGTCCGCGAAAACTCCCTTGTTTCATCCTGACTTGGCACTGCGGCGTGGGCCAGAAGCCCTGCCGCGGTGCCGTCCCGGATGAGCCATCTAAGCGTACGCTCACCGAATGTGAAGCGCCGCCTCATTCGAAGGAGCAACCGTGTGGCAACAATCACACACTCATTATTCGCCATTGACAAAATGATTAGATAATTACTAATCTTGCGATGACCCGCCAGAAGAGCGCGGACATCCATAGGGAGGAATGATGAGACACGTTCTGGCGGCAGCCATTCTCGCGGCAATGACATCCGTCACTCATGCCCAGGTTTCCGACGACGTCGTGCGCATCGGGGTGCTGACCGACCTGTCGAGCTGGGGACGCGACAACTCCGGCCCGGGCTCGGTCGAGGCGGCCAAAATGGCGGTGGAGGAGTTCGGCCCCACCGTGCTCGGCAAGCCGATCGAGATCATCTCGGCCGACCACCAGATGAAGACCGACGTCGGCGTGCAGGTCGTGCGCGGCTGGTTCGACAACGGCAAGGTCGACGCCGTCGTCGATATCCCGAATTCCGGCATTGCGATCGCCGTGCACAACATGGTGCGCGAGCGCAACAAGATCGCGCTCTTGTCCGGCCCCGGCGCGAGCTCGCTGACGGATGAATTGTGCAGCCCCAACACCGTGCACTTCACCTACGACACCTACGCGCTATCGAAAGTGACGGCCTCGGCGGTGATCGCGGAGGGCGGCAAGTCCTGGTACTTCATCACCGCGGACTATGCCTTCGGCCAGCAGCTCGAGAAGGACGCGACCCGCTTCATCAACGAGATGGGCGGCAAGGTGCTCGGCAGCGTGCGCCATCCAACCAACACCGCCGACTTCTCCTCCTTTGCGCTGCAGGCGCAGAGCTCGAAGGCCGACGTGGTGGCGTTCGCCAATGCCGGCCAGGACACCGACAATTCGATCAAGCAGTCCGGCGAGTTTGGCCTCGTGCAGGGCGGCCAGAAGCTGGTCGGCCTCCTGATGTTCGACACCGACGTGCATGCGATCGGGCTCAACGCCGCGCAGGGCACCTACATGACGACGGCGTCGTACTGGAACATGGACGAGAAGACCCGCGCCTGGTCGAAGAAATTCTTCGCCCGCACCAACGTGATGCCGACCATGATTCAGACCGGCGTCTACGGCTCGGTGCTGCATTATCTCAAGGCGATCCAGGCCGCCGGCACCGACGACCCGAAAGCGGTGATGGCCAAGATGCGCGAGCTGCCGATCGAGGACACCTTCGTGCATGGCGGCAAGTTGCGCGAGGACGGCCGCGTCATCCGCGACATGTATCTGGCGAAGGTGAAGAAGCCCTCGGAATCCAAGGAGCCGTGGGACTATCTCGACATCATCAAGACGGTGAAGGGCGAGGACGCCTATCGTCCGGTCTCCGAGTCGAAGTGCCCGCTGCTCAAGAAATAGGATCGATCGCGTGGCCAACGAAGAAACGTATGAATGCGACGCACTGGTCGTCGGCTCCGGCTGCGCCGGGCTGTCGGCGGCGGTCACAGCGGGCCATCACGGCCTGAAGGTCCTTGTCGTCGAGAAGGAGCCGCGCTTCGGCGGCACCACCGCGCGCTCCGGCGGCTGGCTGTGGATTCCCGGCACCTCGCTGGCGAAGGCCTGGGGCATCGCGGAGAGCCCCGACCAGGCCAGGACCTATCTGCGTCATGAGGCCGGCAACAGCTTTGACGCCGCGCGCGTCGATGCGTTCCTGACCGAAGGGCCGAAGGCGGTCGACTTCTTCACCACCAGCACGGCTGTGCGCTTCGACATGCCGCTGACCTTCCCGGACTATCATGCGGAAGCGCCCGGCGGCGCGCAGGGCGGCCGCTCGATGGTGACGCGGCCGTTCAACGGCCACGAGCTCGGCGGCGCCCTCAAGGATCTCGGTAGCCCCCTGCCCGAGCTCACCGTGTTCGGCATGATGCTCGGCTCCGGCAAGGAGATCGTGCATTTCATGCGCGCGACGCGGTCGCTGACCTCGGCGGCCTATGTCGCGAAGCGGCTGTCGAAACACGCCATCGACGTGATGCGCAACGGCCGCGGCATGACGCTGACCAACGGCAATGCGCTGGCCGGCCGGCTGGCGAAATCCGCGTTCGACCTCAAGATCCCGCTCTGGCTTAATTCACCGGTGCGCGAATTGATCGTCGAGAACGGCGTGGTGCGCGGCGCGATCGTGGTGCGCGAGGGCCGCACCATCCGCGTCAATGCGAAGCGCGGCGTGGTGCTCGCCTGCGGCGGCTTCCCCCATGACGTCGCGCGGCGGCAGAAGATGTTTCCGCATGCGCCGACCGGAAAAGAGCATTACTCGCCGGGACCAACAGGCAACACCGGTGACGGCTTGCGTCTCGCAGAATCCGCCGGCGGCTGCGTCGAGGATTCGCTGCCGAACGCCGCGGCCTGGGTGCCGGTCTCGGTCACGACGCGCAAGGACGGCTCAAAGGGTGTGATGCCGCACTTTATCGATCGCGCCAAGCCCGGCGTGATCGCGGTGATGCGCGACGGCCGGCGCTTTGCCAATGAAGGCAATTCCTACCACGACTTCGTGCAGGAGATGATCAAGGCGGCGAAGCCCGGCGAGGAGATCGCCGCCTTCTTGCTCTGCGATCACGCGACCTTGCGCAAATACGGCCTCGGCTGCGTGCCGCCGCGCCCGATGCCAACAGGCCATCATCTGAAGACCGGCTATCTCAAGCGCGGCGCGACGCTGTCGGAGCTTGCCGCGCAGGCCGGCATCGAGGCAAAAGCGCTTGAGGCAACCGTCGCGGCTTTCAACACAACCGCCGCCGAGGGACGCGATCCCGCCTTCGGCAAGGGCTCGCGCGCCTATAACCGCTACCAGGGCGACGCGCTGCACGGACCCAATCCCTGCATCGCGCCGATCCAGCAGGGGCCGTTCTACGCCATCAAGATGGTGATCGGCGATCTCGGCACCTATGCCGGTATCCGGACCGACGCCAATGCCCGCGCGCTCGACGCCGACGGCCAACCGATTGCGGGTCTCTATGCCGCCGGCAACGACATGGCGAGCATCATGGGCGGCAACTATCCCGGCGCCGGCATCACGCTTGGGCCCGCGCTGACCTTCGGCTACATCGCGGGCAAGCACATCGCCGGCGCAACTCAGGAAAGGAGCACGCTGTGAGTCCCGTCATCCTGAGGAGCGCGCTCTTGCGCGCGTCTCGAAGGATCGACGGCCACTAGCCGGGCAGTTCATCCTTCGAGACGCCGCTTCGCGGCTCCTCAGGATGACGGGGTGGGGACGAATGTGATGCACAAGGACTCATCGACGTCTCGCGGACGGCGTGGTTTCTTGCTAGGTGCAAATCCGGAACGCGAACAGGGCCACATGACGAAAGAAAGCCGCGGCATACAGTCGATCGAGGTCGGCGGGGAATTGCTCCGCGCGCTCGCCCGCAGCGGCGAACCGATGATGCTGCGCGATCTCGCGCGCGAGGCCGGCATGCCGCCGGCCAAGGCGCATCCCTATCTGGTGAGTTTCTCTCGCATCGGCCTGATCGAGCAGGACGAGACCACCGGCCGTTACGAGATCGGGGCGCTGGCGCTCGAGCTCGGCCTGATCAGCCTGCGCCGGCTCTCCGCCGTGCGGATCGCGACGCCGCGGATCGCCGCGCTCGCCAACAGCATCAATCACGCGGTGTCGCTGTCGGTCTGGGGCACCCACGGCGCGACTGTGGTGCGGCTCGAGGAGCCGAGCCACCCTGTGCACATCGCGATGCGCGTCGGGTCGGTGGTGGCGCTGCTGGAGACCGCGACCGGCCGCGCCTTCGCCGCCTTCATGCCGCCGAACGCCGTCAAGACGGCGCTCGAGAGCGGGCTCGATCGCCTCGGCGTCGGCTACAATCCGAAACGCGAGACCATCAGCGCCAAGACCACGGAGATGCTTGCCGAGGTGCAAAGCCGCGGGCTCGCGCGCGCAATCGGCGATCCCCTGCCCGGCGTCAACGCCTTCGCCGCGCCGGTGTTCGATCACGCCGGCCACGTCGCGCTGGTGATCACGGCGATGGGTCCGGAGGGCACCTTCGACGCGAGCTGGGACAGCGCCATCGCAGCCGCGCTGCGCGATTGTGCAGGCGACATCTCGCGGCAGCTCGGGCACGGTTCGGTGCGGGCATCGGAGTGACGCTGGGCCTTTTCCGACGTCATCCCCAGGTACGCAATTGCGTACCCGAGAAATGGTGAGCACGCTGGTCAGGCTCCCTCCCCCCTTGCGGGGGAGGGTTGGGGAGAGGGGTGGCCCCGGGGCGAGATAATTGATGATGACATCACTCTCGCAAAATCGTTTGCTTGTCGCCGCAACGATACGGAGACAGCGCGCCGTGTGGCACCCCTCTCCCTAACCCTCTCCCGCAAGGGGAGAGGGAACCCTTCCGCCGGTGCGTCCCTCACACGCCAATCACTGAGTTGCCTGACGGCGCAAGCCCCCGCAGCAAAAATATTTCTATTTATCAGAACACTCAACTCAGTGTATGTTTCGCCCGTCTCACCCGATCGAGGGGCGCTTCGCGGTCGTCACGAACGCGGCGTGGGATGCGGTGGACGCCGAGCGTGGAACTGACGAGAGCACGCGAAGCGGACGGTGAAGTCGTGTGGTCCTGACGCCCTGGCGGCAGGTGTCTCGTCGCAAGACGCGAAGGCGTTTTGCGAAGGCGGTGACAAACAAGCCAAGTCTCGCCGGGGAGAGCACGAAGTAAGCCGTAACCCATCGCGCAGGGAAAGCCGGATTGCTCCGGTTACACCTGTGGTCCTACCCCCGAGCTTTCTACCTTTTGCTCGGGGCCCATGGGTGCGATCGGCACCCGGCTTTCCCTGCGCCCTCTGCAAGAGAGAGGGCGAAACGAAGAGCAAAGCTCGGGCAATTCATGTCGCGAGAATGCGAATGTGTGACTCGCAAGCCGCGCAACACACTCGGTGTCGTCCCGGGCAAGCGAAGCGCGACCTCGGGACCCATAACCACAAATGCCAATTGGCTTACAACGCTGCGGCCACAGCATGCTTCGACAACTCAATCCAGTGGTTACGGTCCCGGCTTTCGCCGGGACGACACTGAGATTGTGGCGCGAGAACGCGAAGCTGCGTCCTCATCTTCAACTGTCATCGCCCGGCTTGACCGGGCGATCCAGTACGCCGCGGCCTCTCGGCTCAAGCACCGGCGTCTCTGGAATACTGGATCACCCGCATGCGCGGGTGATGACACCGAGTGCTCTGCTGTTTGAAATGTGAATCGAAACAATCAGGCGCGCAGCGCCTGCAGGCTCTTGAAGGTCAGCCGCTTTGGGTCGCGGACGCCGGCGAGATAGAGCTTGCGAATGAAGGCAATGACGGTGTCGCGATCGCAATCGGTCAGCGCGACCACGGCGTCGACCGCAATCTTCTGGGCTTCCATGGGAACAAATCCTCCGCTGCAGCCTCGAACCCGGAAGCCTAGGCGCTGCCGGTTAATCCGGCATTAACCTCTGCCCACAATCGCCGATTCCGGCCCCCTCGCGTATACGCGAAACAACGCATGCGACGGCCTGTCCAACCACCGCAGCAAAAAGCCCCGGACGATGCCGGGGCTCTTCACGTGATCGACTGTGACGACCGCAGATCAGTAGCGGTAGTGATCCGACTTGAACGGGCCTTCCTGCTTGACGCCGATATAGTCGGCCTGGTCCTTGCGCAGTTCGGTCAGCTTGGCACCGACCTTGGCGAGGTGCAGGCGGGCCACCTTCTCGTCCAGCGTCTTCGGCAGCACGTAGACCTTCTTCTCGTACTTGCCGCCCTTGTTGTTGGCGAACAGCTCGATCTGCGCCAGCGTCTGGTTGGTGAACGACGCCGACATCACGAAGGACGGGTGGCCCATTGCGTTGCCGAGGTTAACCAGACGTCCCTCGGAAAGCAGGATGATGCGGTGCTTGTCGGGGAATTCGATCTCGTCGACCTGCGGCTTGATGTTGTTCCACTTCAGATTACGCAGACCTGCGATCTGGATCTCGTTGTCGAAGTGGCCGATGTTGCAGACGATGGCGCGATCCTTCATCGCGCGCATGTGCTCGATGGTGATGATGTCCTTGTTGCCGGTCGCGGTCACGAAGATGTCGGCGCGCGGCGCGGCCTCTTCCATCGTCACGACCTCGTAGCCTTCCATCGTCGCCTGCAATGCGCAGATCGGATCGACCTCGGAGACCATGACGCGGCAGCCGGCCTGGCGCAGCGAAGCCGCCGAGCCCTTGCCGACGTCGCCGAAGCCCGCGACCATTGCGACCTTGCCCGACATCATCACGTCGGTGCCGCGGCGGATGCCGTCGACCAGCGATTCAC
Organism: Bradyrhizobium sp. 6(2017); assembly: GCF_011058295.2. NCBI lineage: Bacteria > Pseudomonadati > Pseudomonadota > Alphaproteobacteria > Hyphomicrobiales > Nitrobacteraceae > Bradyrhizobium > Bradyrhizobium sp. 6(2017). The sequence continues at coordinate 6,660,140 of NZ_CP049289.2, forward strand.
GGCAGCCATAGAGGTTGTCGAACTTCGACTTGGTGACGCTGTCGTTGACGTTGATCGCGGGGAACAGCAGCTTGCCCGCCTTCTCCATCTCGTACAGACGGTGCACGCCCGTGGTGGTCTCTTCCGAGACGCCCTGGATGTTCTTGGCGATCTCGGCGAACCAGCCCTTCGGCTTCTCCTTCAGCAGGCGCTTGATCAGCGCGAAGAAGACTTCTTCTTCCTCGGAACCAGGCTTGTCGAGGAACGCGACGTCGCCCTGCTCGGCGCGCAGGCCGTGATGCACCAGCATGGTGGCATCGCCGCCGTCATCGAGGATCATGTTGGGCGTGCCGCCGCCGTGCCAGTCGAACAGCTTTGCGGTGTAGTCCCAGTATTCGGTCAGCGTCTCGCCCTTGACCGCGAACACCGGAATGCCGGCCGCGGCGATCGCGGCCGCGGCGTGATCCTGCGTCGAGTAGATATTGCAGGAGACCCAGCGGATGTCGGCGCCGAGCACGGCCAGCGTCTCGATCAGGACCGCGGTCTGGATCGTCATGTGCAGCGAGCCGGCGATGCGTGCGCCCTTCAGCGGCTGCTTGGGGCCGTACTCCTCGCGGGTCGCGATCAGGCCGGGCATCTCGGTCTCGGCCAGCGAGATCTCCTTGCGGCCGAACTCGGCGAGCGAAATTTCCTTGACGATATAGTCGGTGAAGCCGGGCTTCGTGGGGGCGTTCATGAGAGCGTCCTGTTGTTGAATTGGTCGTTCCGGGCCGCCGCGCAGCGGCGAACCCGGAATCTCGAATTGATGGAAAAGGATTCCGGGTTCGCTCGCTCGCGCGAGCGCCCCGGAATTACGCAAGGTTCAGAGCGCGCGCTTGAGCGACTCGACGAGATCGGTCTTCTCCCAGGAGAAGCCGCCCTCATTGTCCGGCGTGCGGCCGAAATGGCCGTAGGCCGAGGTGCGCGCGTAGATCGGACGATTGAGGTCGAGATGGGAGCGGATGCCGCGCGGCGTCAGATCCATCGCCTTCGCCGCCGCCTTCTCGAGCTCGTCCTCCGACACCTTACCGGTGCCGTGGGTGTCGATGTAGATCGAGAGCGGACGCGCCACGCCGATCGCGTAGGCGAGCTGCAGCGTGCAGCGGTCGGCAAGACCGGCCGCGACGATGTTCTTGGCGACGTAGCGCGCGGCATAGGCCGCCGAGCGGTCGACCTTGGTCGGATCCTTGCCGGAGAACGCGCCGCCGCCATGCGGGGCCGCTCCGCCATAGGTGTCGACGATGATCTTGCGGCCGGTCAGGCCGGAATCGCCGTCGGGACCGCCGATGTAGAACTTGCCGGTCGGATTGATGTGCCAGATCGTCTTGCCGTTGATCCACTCCTTCGGCAGCGCCTCGCGCACATACGGCTCGACGATGTCGCGGATCTGGCTGGACGAGAGGTCCTCGACCAGATGCTGGTGCGAGACCACGATCTCGCGGACGCCGACCGGCTTGCCGTTCTCGTACTGCACGGTCACCTGGCTCTTGGAGTCCGGACCCAGCACCTTCTCCTTGCCGGAGTGGCGCGCTTCGGAGATCAGCCGCAGGATCTTGTGAGCATAGAAGATCGGCGCCGGCATCAGGTCCGGCGTCTCGTTGGTGGCGTAACCGAACATGATGCCCTGGTCGCCGGCACCCTCTTCCTTGACCTCACCCGGCTGCAGCGCATCGACGCCCTGCGCGATGTCGGCCGACTGCGGATGCAGCAGGATCTCGATGTCGCAGGTCTTCCAGTGGAAGCCGTCCTGCTCGTAGCCGATGTCCTTGATCGCGTCGCGCACGACGCCCTCGATGTGCTCATTGGTGACCGAGCTCGGGCCGCGGGTTTCGCCGGCGATCACCACCTTGTTGGTCGTCGCGAGCGTTTCGCACGCCGCACGGATCTGCCACGGGTCGATGCCCGCCTTGGGGCCCTCGCGATAGAACAGATCGACGATCTCATCCGAGATGCGATCGCAGACCTTGTCCGGATGGCCTTCCGAGACCGACTCGCTGGTGAAGAGATAAGACGCGCGCATCAAGCAAACCCCTTGTTTCGTCGAAGTCCGACGTTGGTTGGTGAATATGTCCCCGGAATGTCAGTCTCGTCGCCGCGAGATGACGTAGGATTCGTCGTAGAACCACAGCCCGTTGTGTTTGCGGAGAACTTCGCGCGTAGCCTCGAGAGCTCGTCCGTTTTCGGTCGTTTCGGTCAACCGCTCATCTTCGATCTGCGCGACATACACCGCCGCATTCCACGCTGCAAAGGCCGTCGAGGTTCCGATCGAACCGGTCACCTCATTGGGCAGCGCCTCCATATCATATCGGAAGATCGAACGGTTATCGGCGTAGGCGTTGAAGTTCAGCTCACGACCGGCCGACCCCAACTCGTATTTCACCGCGCGCAGTATCTCATGACGGCTGACGGCGAAAGGATTTTCTCCGGGCCAGACGGCTTGAATGATTTCAAGCGCGGGATCGCTTCCGTGGGAGTGGATTCCTATCAGCCGTCCGCCGCCGCGCAACGCGCGGGCCAGCGGCGCGATGATCCGCTTGGCGCGGAAATTCACCGAGGATTTGGCCCGATACGGCTGCGAGGCGATCACAAGATCGAAATTGGCCTCGGTGCGGCCGGCCCGGGGAATGATGGAATCGAGCAGGAAGCGGTGGTCGTCGCGGTACAGCACCAGCGCCACCGGCCGCTCATAGATCGGCATCGCATTGCCGGGGCTGAGATTGGCCCGCCAGTTCTGCTCAAGGAATGGGCCGAGTTCCGCGATCTGGGCCTCGAATTCACCCGAGGAGGCCCCGCGCAGCGCCACCTCGTGCCAGATCATGCTGGCGGCCGCCGTGGAGTTCTTGGGCGTCAGCCAGGGCGCCTCGGCGTAGTACATGTTGGTGAACACGAAGACGCTCGCCGGGTGCTCGAACAGGCGGTCGGGGACCTTGTCCAGGGTGAGGCGGACGTCCTCCAGGCTCAGTTCCTTACCGGCGACATAGAACGGCATATGTGGGAAGCGGCCATGCATGGCACGCAGGACCCGCGCCAGCACGGTGCCGTCGCCCATCCCGGCATCGAACACCCGCAGCGCGGGCGGCCGCGGATGGATGGCGGCCAGTTCCAGCGAGACCCGGTCGGCGATCACCCGCTTCTCGCTGCAGGTATGCACGAACAGCAGATAGCGCTGACGGTTCTCGAAAAAGCGGAAATTGCCCCGCGGATCGCGCTTCTCCGGCGGAACCACCAGGCCGCGCGGCGGCGGCACGCCACCCGGGGTCGAGGTCGCAATGAAGGCATTGATGCGGTCGAGCGTGTCGATGGTGATGCGCTTGCCCTCGCGCAGCCGGTGCACCAGCTTGCCGTCGTTGACGGCACGGCGGCCGAACGTCGTCTCCGCCATGTCGGAGCGGCGGCAGAAATCCGTGATCTGACTGAGGATTTCGTCGTTCTTCATGGGGCCCGGGGTGGGCGGCGGCGAGTGGGCAGAAAGTGGGCAGAGATAGTGTGCAGCGGCGTATTACCATCATTTTCCCACCAGTTGAACCCCCCTTTACTGCCCGATCACCAAACACGCATAGATCGCCTCGCCCTCGCCGATCGCCATAACGGCTTACCCGTGGATGACCGATGCGCCGCCTGCTCCTGATCCCCGCCTTCCTTGCCGCCCTGCTCTGGTCGGCGCCCTGCCTCGCCCAGCCGCGCGCGCAACTCGGCCCGCTCTGCACGACCGACACGACACCGGCCGACCAGATGATCGACGCCTGCAGCAAGATCATCGCGCTGAAGGTGTTTTCCGGCGAGAAACTCGCGACCATCTATTTCTGGCGCGCGGTCGGCTGGAACAAGAAGGGCAACTACGCGCAGGTGATCGCTGACGCCACCGAGGCGCTGCGCCTCAAGCCGAGCACCGCCGTCTACAATCTGCGCGGCTCAGCCTATTACGACAAGGGCGAGTACGACATTGCGATCGCCGACTTCAACGACGCGCTGCGCATGGGGCCGCCGAACGGCATCATCTTTCACAACCGCGGCAACGCCTATCGCGGCAAGGGCGACTACGCCAAGGCGATCGCCGATTATGACGCGGCGATCAAGGCCGGTCCGAAGTCGGCCTTCTCCTACCAGAACCGCGGCTCCTCGAAGCAGGCGCTCGGCGATCTCGACGGCGCGCTCGCCGACATCAACGAAGCCGTCAGGATCGATCCGTCGCTGCCGCAGCCATTGATCAGCCGCGCCGTGATCTGGCGCGCCAAGGGCGACATCGCACGCGCGATTGCGGACACCTCCGAAGCGATCCGGCTCGCGAAGGCGAAGGCGCCCGTCAACATCATGACGCCGCCAGGCAGCGTCTTGATCTCGGCCTATACCCAGCGCGGCCTCAGCTATGAGGCAAAGGGCGATGCCGCGCACGCCAAGGAAGACTACGCCTCCGTGCTCGAGGGCGTCGCGTCCGACGCCGGCAGCAAGGCCAACCAGGCCACCGCCAAGGTGCGGCTGGCACTGCTCAAGGAGGCCGATTTAGCACCGCGCAACGATGCAGCCCCCCGCAAGGCAGCGACGGCACCTGCCGCCGAGAGCAGCCCGACCGCGCCACCGGCAGGCTCCGTCACCGCACCGGCGCCGCCCGCCGCGCCGTCACAGGCCGCAGCAACCAGCCGGCGCGTCGCGCTGGTGATCGGCAACGGCGCTTATGGACATGTGAAGGCGCTGCCCAATCCGCCGAACGATGCGCGTGCCATCGCCAAGAGCCTGCGCGAGATCGGCTTCACCGTCTCCGAGGGCCTCGATCTCAATCGCGACGCGATGCAGAAGACGATCCACGACTTCCTGCGCGAGGCGGCACGGTCGCAGATCGCCGTGGTCTACTACGCCGGTCATGGCGTGCAGGTCGATGGCCGCAACTATCTCGTGCCGGTCGATATCGAGTTCAAGGCGGGCGGCCGCATGACCGACGCGATGGTCGACATGGACACCATCATGGCCGGTCTCGACGATCAGATCCGCACCAACATCCTGATCCTCGATGCCTGCCGCAACAATCCGATGGCGCCGCAGGTCGCGTCCGCAGGTCCGAGCCGCGGCATCGAGGCCGGCTCCGGCCTTGCCGCGCCCGCCTCGCTCGGATCGGGCTCGACGCTCGGCGCCGGCACGCTGATCGCATTTGCGACCGCGCCGGGCCAGGTCGCGCTCGACGGCGAAGGCGCCAACAGCCCGTTCTCGGCGGCACTGTCGCGCCATGTCGGCACGCCCGGCCTCGAGGTGCAGCAGATGCTGACCCGCGTCCGCGCCGAGGTCGTCGCCGCGACCAAGGGCAAGCAGGTGCCGTGGTCGAACTCCTCCCTGCTCGGCGAGGTCTATCTGGCGGAGAAATGACGACGTGATCGCTAACGCGTCACTTGCCCCACACCTCGTTCGCGACCTCGACCGCGAGCCGCAGCTTGGCCCACTGCTCTTCCTCGGAGAGGATGTTGCCCTCCTCGGTGGAGGCAAAGCCGCATTGCGGCGACAGGGCAAGCTGCTCAATCGGGGCAAACTTCGATGCTTCCTCCAGCCGCCGCTTGATGTCGTCCTTCTTCTCGAGCTCGCCGAACTTCGAGGTGATGACGCCGACCACCACGACCTTGTTGCCCTTGGGCAGGAAGCGCAGCGGCTCGAAGCCACCGGCACGATCGGAATCATACTCGAGGAAGTAGCCGTCGTAATTGGTGCCGGCTAGCATGGTCTCGGCGACCGGCTCATAGCCGCCCGAGGAGATCCAGGTCGAACGGAAATTGCCGCGGCAGACATGGGTGGTGATCACCATGTCGGACGGACGATCGGCGATCGCGTAATTGATGACCCGGGCGTAGATCTCCTGCAGGCCGTCGGGATTGTCGCCGCGGTCGCGCGACTTCTGCAGTTCCTCCTGCGAGCACAGATAGGCCCACACCGTGTCGTCGAATTGCAGGTAACGGCAGCCGGCGTCGTAGAACGCCTTGACCGCCTTGCGATGGGTCTTGCCGAGGTCCTGGTAGAATTCCTCGAGGTCCGGGTAGACCTCCTTCGAGATCAGCTTGCGGCCGCCGCGGAAGTGCAGCACCGCCGGCGACGGGATCGTCATCTTCGGCGTGACATGCGCCTGGTCGGCGTACTTCTTCAGGAACCTGAAGTGATCGAGCATCGGGTGATGATCGGAGAAGTCGAGCTTGCCGATCACCCTGATGGCGTCGTGCCGGGTCTGCACGCCCGCGAACTGGATGCCCATGTCGGGGTGGAACAGCTCGCAACCGGTCAGGTGGCTGAGGAAATCGAAGTGCCACCACGAGCGGCGGAACTCGCCGTCGGTCGCAAGCTTCAAGCCGACCGAGGCCTGCTTGTGCACGACTTTCTCGATTTCCATGTCCTCGACCTTGCGCAACTCGTCGGCCGAGATCTCGCCCTTCTCCAATCTGGCGCGCGCTTCCTTGATCTTCGGCGGCCGCAACAGGCTGCCGACCTCGTCGGCGCGGAACGGAGGCTTGGTTCGCTGCATGGTCAACTCCCGAACGTTTCTAATGTGCCTTCTAATGTGCCTTGGCCCCGGAGACGCCGAGGTGGCGCTCGAGGACGGAGGGATCGGCTTTCAGCGCAGTGCTTGCGGCATCGTGCACGATCATGCCGCGTTCCAATATCACAACGCGGTCGGCGAGCCCGAGAATCTTTTGTGCATTCTGCTCGACGATGATCGAGCAGATGCCACCGGCGCGCGTGATGGTTCCGATCGCCTTTAGCAATTCCTCAACAATGATCGGCGCGAGGCCTTCGGTCGGCTCGTCGAGCAGCAGCACTTTCGGGTTCAAGGTCAGCGCGCGGCCGATCGCGAGCATCTGCTGCTCGCCACCCGACAGCTGGTTGCCGAAATTGCCGCGCCGCTCCTTCAGCCGCGGAAACATCTCGTACACCCGCTCGACCGTCCACGGCCCAGGCTGCGCCACCGCGGTCATGTTTTCTTCCACCGTCAGCGAGCGGAAGATGTTGCGCTCCTGCGGCACCCAGCCGATCCCTGCGCGGGCGCGCTGGTCGGGCCGCATCGCGGTGATGTCGTGGCCTGCCAGCGCGACGCTGCCACTGAGGCGCCTGACGATGCCGACGATCGAATTGATCAGCGTGGTCTTGCCGGTGCCGTTGCGGCCGAGCAGCGCGAGCACCTGGCCCTCGGCGAGCGAAAGCGACATATCGGGCAGCACCACCGCCTCGCCATATCCGGCGCGCAGGCCCTTGATGGAGAGCAGGTCAGGCATCGGCGGCCTCGCCGAGATAGACCGCCCTGACCTGCGGATCGCGCGCGACCTCGTCGGGTGCGCCCTCGGTGAGCAGGCCGCCATTGACCAGCACCGAGATGCGGTCGGCAAAGGAGAACACGAGGTCCATGTCGTGCTCGATCAGGAGCACGGTGACGTCGCGCGGCAGCGCCGCCACCGCCGCCAGGATATCATGGCGCTCGCTCTCGGGCACGCCGGCCGCGGGCTCGTCGAGCAGCAGCACCCGCGGCTTCGCGGCGATCGCGACCGCGATCTCGAGCAGCCGCTGCTTGCCATAGGGCAATGTCGAGGTGAGCTCTGTCATCACATCGAGCAGATCGAAGCGCGACAATATCTCGGCGATCTCGGCGTTGACGTCGCTGCGTGTCCCCATCCGCCGCCACCAGTCGCCGCCGCGGCCCATCCGCTCAGAAACGGCGAGTCCGATGGTCTCGAGCGGGGTCAGGTCGGCATAGAGCTGGTTGATCTGGAAGGTGCGCGACAGTCCGCGCAGCACCCGCTTGTGCACGGAGAGGCCGGTGATGTCGCTGCCTTCGAGCAGGATGCGTCCGCTGTTCGGCGTCAGCACCCCGGTAAGCTGATTGATGACGGTGGTCTTGCCGGCGCCGTTCGGTCCGATCAACGCGTGGCGGGCGCCCTGCATCACCTGCAGCGAGAGATCGCGGGTGACGCGAAGGCCGCCGAAGGATTTTTCCAGGCTGCGGGTCTCCAGCGCGATCGTCATGACGCATCGCTCTCCGGCACGGCGACGGCGGCCTTGCGGCCGGCGAACTGGCGGATAATCAGGTTCGGCACGAACAGCACCCAGCGGTGGATGCGCGCGCGGCCGACCAGCACGATCACGACCAGCACGAGGCCGATCCAGAACAGCCAGTATTGCGGGGTGAGGGTCTGAAACAGCTCCTGCAGCATCTTGAACACGACGGCGCCGATCAGCCCGCCATAGAGATAGCCGGTGCCGCCGATCACCAGCACCAGCATCAGGTCGGCGGAGCGCTCGAAGGAAAACACGTCGAGCGAAGCGAGCGCCGTGGTCTGGGTGAACAGCGCGCCGGCGATCCCGGCATAGAATGCGGCGAGCGTATAGACCGCAATCAGGCGGCGGTTGACCGGCACGCCGATCGCGGCCGCGCGCAGCGGATTGTTCCGGATCGCGCGCAGCGACAGGCCGAACGGCGAATGCACGACGCGGCGGGCAAACAGGAACAAGATGAACAGCACGATCAGCGAGTAGAAGAACCCGGTCTTGCCGAACATGTCGAAGCCGAACAGCCCGAGGATCGGCTGCATCTCGATGCCCTGCAGGCCGTCGGTGCCGCCGGTGAAGTTGGAGAAGCGTTCGGCGAGTGCTTCGAGCAGCAGCGCGATGCCGAGCGTCACCATCAGCCGCGTCAGGTCGACGCCGCGGATGACGAGGAAGCTGGTCAGGAAACCGAGCACCGCGGCAACGAGACCGGCGACGACCAGCGCGATGACGGGCTCGTTGATGATGCCGTGCAGCGCCAGCAGCCCTGCCGAATAGGCGCCGACGCCGAAGAAGGCCGCATGGCCCAGCGAGACGATGCCGGCGTAGCCGAGGATCAGGTCGAGCGACAGCGCGAACAGGCCGAGCCGCACGATGTCGGTCATGATCAGGTAGCGCGACGGGAACAGGAAGGCGCAGGCGAGCGTCAGCACCCAGAAGGCGACCTCGCTGATCCGCCAGCGCGCGCTGGCCATCGCGTGAGTGGAGACGTCGGACAGCGCGGTCATGCCCGCCTCACCGCGCCGCGGTGCGGCCGAACAGGCCGTTGGGGCGCCAGAGCAGGATCACGATCATCACCGTGTAGATCACGAAGGGTCCGACCTTGGGCACGTAATATTTGCCGGCGACGTCGGCGACGCCGAGCAGCAGCGAAGCGAGGAACGGCCCGGTGATCGAGGATGAACCGCCGACGGTGACGACGATCAGGAAGTAGATCATGAATTTCAGCGGGAAGTATGGATCGAGCCCGAGGATCTCCGCGCTCAACGCGCCGCCGAGGCCGGCCAGACCACAGCCGAAGGCGAAGGTGAAGGCGAACACCTGCGGCACGTTGATGCCGAGCCCGATCGCGGCGCGCGGATCGTCGACCGCGGCGCGCAGGCGGCTGCCGAACCGCGTTTTCGCCAGGACGAGTTGCAGCGCCAGCGTGAGCAGGCCGCAAATCACGACGATCATCAGCCGGTAGCGTCCGATGCCGACGCCGAACAGATCGATCTGGCCTTCCAGCGCTGCGGGCAGCTTGATGAAGACCCGCGACGATCCCATGATGTAGTCGACCGCCGCGACCGACATGAAGACGAGACCGATCGAGAACAGCACCTGATCGAGATGGCTGCGGGCATAGAGATGGCGGTACAGCGTGCGCTCCAGCGCGATGCCAATCACCGCGCTTCCGACAAAGGCGAGCGGCAGGCCTGCGAAGAACGGCCAGCCGGAGTTGTTGACCAGCACGGCACAGATATAGCCTCCGGCCATGGCGAAGGCGCCGTGTGCGAGATTGACGAAGTTCATCAACCCGAGCGTCACCGCCAGCCCGCAAGCGAGCACGAACAGCAGCATGCCGTAGGCGACGCCGTCAAACAGATTGGTGAGGATAGAGGCCATGGAGAGTCGACGAATCCTGCTAGTAACTCGTCATTCCGCGGCAGCGTGCTAGCGCTGAACCCGGAATCTTCTTCGATAATATCAAGATCCCGGGTTCGCGCTAAGGCGCGCCCCGGGATGACGCGCTTTCGCGCGTCACTTCTTGGTCTTGCCGGAATCCTTGACGGCCTCGAAGGTTGCGAACTCGACGTTGTAGAGCTCGCCGTCGACCTTCTCGACCTTGCGGATATAGATGTTCTGCACGATGTCGCGGGTTTCCGGATCAATCGAGATCGGGCCGCGCGGGCTCTCCCACTTCATGCCCTTCATCGCCTCGATCAGCTTGTCGCCGTCGGTTGCGCCATTGGTCTTCTTCAGCGCCTCGTAGATCAGATGGATGCCGTCATAGCCGCTCACCGCCATGAAGCCCGGTCGGTTGCCGTATGCCTTTTTGTAGGCGGCGACGAAATCCTTGTTCATCGCCGACGGATGCGCCGCCGAATAAAGATGCGCCGTCACCGCGCCGAGCGCGGCATCGCCCATGTTGTTGAGCAGATCGTCGTCCATCACGTCGCCGGGGCCGATCACCTTGATGCCGCTCTTGTCGAGCCCGCGCTCGGCATATTGCTTCATGAAATTGCCGCCCTGCCCCGCCGGCACGAACACGAACATCGCGTCGGGCTTGGCATCCTTCATGCGCTGCAGGAACGGCGCGAAGTCAGGATTGGCGAGCGGGACCTTGACCTCTTCCACGACCTCGCCGCCGCCGGCGGTGAAGTGCTGCTTGAAGAAGGTCAGCGCGTCGTTGCCCGGCGCATAATCCGAGGTCAGCGTCGCAACCTTCTTGATGCCGTTCTTGACCGCCCAGTCGCCGATGATGGTGGAGGATTGCGCCAGCGTGAAGCTGGTGCGCACGATATAGGGCGAGCGCTCGGTGATGATCGAGGTGCCGGCCGCCATCACGACTTCCGGGATCTTCGCCTGCGTCGCCAGCGGCGCCGCGGCAAGCGCCGCGGGCGTCACGCCGAAGCCGGCGATGAAGCTGACCTTGTCGTTGACGATCAGCTCCTGCGCGAGCCGCTTGGTGTTGTCGGGCACCGCGGCGTCGTCCTTCAGGATGATCTCGATCTTCTTGCCGGCGACGATGTCGCCCTTCTGCTGCATATAGAGCTTGATCGCATTATCGATCTGCTTACCGGTCGACGCCTGGCCGCCGGTCATCGGCAGGATCAGGCCGATCTTGACGGTGTCTTCCGCCCGCGCCGGCGCGCTGGCGCACAATCCCGGAAGCACGGCCGAAGCGGCGCCCCACAGCAACATTTTGCGACGATTGAACATCGACGTCCCTCCCCCTTCCATTCTTCTGCGTCGAGCCGAGTCCCCCGGCCCTTGCCCTAACTTAACCCAACCATGTCACGGCCAAGGCGCAACGCGACAAGGCGTCTCCCCGTGCCCTCTGTCAATCGGACGATGGACGTGTGTCGCGCGGGATGCGATCAGGCTCGCGGACGAGACCAGTATCAGGGTACCAAAGCCGATCCCCGAAATTCAATGCCCCGCGAGAACCGGTCTCGCGCGCAAGGGCTTCGCGGGCTCGATTCATTTGTACGATCGTACAAACAAAGCGGCGATGTCAACAAACAAGCACAATTGCAGCCGAACGGTCGCGCCCGACGTCCATCATCCATAAAGACCAGGGTTGTATGCTGCCTCCCATGCCGATCGTCACGCGCCACATCCCCGTCCTGATTGCCCTCGCGCTCGCGGCCTGCGCGCTCGGGGGATGCAGCACCGTGAACCAAAAGCTCTCGTCCGGCATGGCCGACTACATTCCGGCCTGGGCCGGCGGCCTGCCCGCGGATGCGCCGCCGCGGCAGGGCACCCCGGAATACGACAAGTTCATGCAGGAGCGGGAACGCAAGCGCCAGATCCCCGCGGCCGAGCGCGGCGACGACGCCAAGCCGGCCGCGACCACGCAGGGCGCGGCCCACTGAGTCGATGCTCTGGTCGAGGGAGTCCTCTCTCCCGAGGATTTCGCCGCGGCAGCCGAGTTCGACCACGGCATGAATTGCGGGTCAGTCGACGAACACCACGGTCTTGCGGCCGTTGAGAATGACACGGTCGGCGAGATGGTAACGGATCGCGCGCGCCAGCACGCGGCGCTCGATGTCGCGGCCCTTGCGCACCAGATCCTCCGGCGTGTCGCGATGGCTGATACGCTCGACGTCCTGGTCGATGATCGGCCCCTCGTCGAGATCGCTGGTGACGTAATGCGCGGTGGCGCCGATCAGCTTGACGCCGCGCTCATGGGCCTGGTGGTAGGGCTTGGCGCCCTTGAAGCCCGGCAGGAAGGAATGATGGATGTTGATGCAGCGGCCCGATAGCCGCGCGGACATCTGGTCCGACAGGATCTGCATGTAGCGGGCCAGCACCACGAGATCGGTGTTGGTGTCCTGGGCCAGCTGCCACACCGCGTCTTCCTGCTGCCGCTTGGTCTCTTTCGTCACCGGCAGATGATGGAACGGGATGTCGCCGAAATCGAGCGAACCATAGCTCTCGCGCGGGTGGTTGGAAACGATCGCGGTCGGGATCATCTCCAATTCGCCGGTGCGCCAGCGATAGAGGATGTCGACCAGGCAGTGATCGGACTTCGACACCAGCAGCATTACCCGGCGGCGGCTTGCGCGATCGCGCATCTGCCATTCCATGGCGAAACGTTCGGCGATCGCGGCAAAGCCGGTCTGCAGCGCAGCCAGCTCCACCGCGAGGTCGGCCGCGGTGAACACCACGCGCATGAAGAACTTGCCGGTCTCGATATCGTCGAACTGCTGGGCGTCCAGGATGTTCTGCCCGTTATGCGCGAGGAAGGTCGAGACCGCCGAGACGATCCCCGGGCGGTCCGGACAGGACAGGGTCAGAACGAATTGATGGTCGGGCATGCCAATTGACCAAAGCTTGAGCGGGTAAGTGGAATTTTCGGCCCTCGTCTACACCGCAGGCGGCCTTGCGCCAATCCCGGCGTGGGGGTCAAATCGAACAAATGACGACAATGTTTGTTAGGGACCATCATGGCTGACCGGCTGAACGGCTACCGCATCCTGATCCTCGAGACCCGCGAGGAGGCGCAGTTTTCCCGCCTGCTCGCCGAACAGGGCGCCGACGTGCTGCAATGCCCGATGTTCACCATCCACGATGCGCCTGACCCGGCGCCGATCGAGGCCTGGATTCGCCGCGCCATCGAACGGCCGCTCGACGACCTCGTGCTGATGACCGGTGAAGGGCTGCGCCGCCTGATGAAGGTCGTGCGCCGGATCGGGGTCGAGGCGGAGTTTGTCACCAGCCTCGGCAAGACGCGCAAATTCGCCCGCGGCCCCAAGCCCGGCCGCGCGCTGCGCGAGATCGCCCTGGAGCCGCAAATGACGACGGAGAAGCCGACCTCGGAAGGCGTCGCTGAGATGCTGTCGAAGCTCGACCTGAGCGGCCATCGGCTCGGCCTGCAGCTTTATCCGGACAAGGACCACGCCACCTTGATCGGCGCGATCAAGGCATGTGGCGCCGAGGTCGATACGGTGCTGCCCTATGTCTATGATGCGCAAGCCGCCGACACCAACATCGTCACCGCGATCGAGGAGATGGCTCAGGGCCGCATCGATGGGATCGCGCTGACCAATCTCGGCCAGGTCCGCCGCCTCGTCGAGGTGGCACGGGCGCGCGGTTGCGAGGACAGGTTACGCGAGGGGCTCGCGCGTACGCCGATCGCTTCGGTCGGACCGGCGGTATCGGATGAACTCAAGTCCCAAGGCCTGCGCACCGACATCTACCCGGCCGAAGACGCCTTCTTCATGCGGCCGTTGATAGCGGCGATGGCGGCAGCGCTTTCAAAAAATCCGCCGCGCGCGGCGGCGCGAAGTTAATCCACCTTGGCGCCAGCGAACTTGACCACCTTGCCCCACTTCTCGGTCTCGTCCGCCACCAGTCTGCCGAAGTCGGCAGCCGAGCCCGGCAGCAGCATCGCGCCGAGTTCGGTGAACCGCGCCTTCGCCTTGGGATCGGCGAGGATTTCATTGACGGCCTTGTTGAGCTTGTCGACGATTTCGGGCGGCGTGTTCTTCGGCGCTGCGAGGCCGTACCAGGCGCTCGCCTCGTAGCCCGGCAGGAAATCGGCGACCGGCGGCAGATCCGGAAGCACGTCCGAACGGGTCGTGCTGGTGACGGCAAGTCCGCGCAGCTTGCCGGATTTGACGTGCTCGGCACAGGTCGGAAGATTGTCGAACATCACCTGCATCACGCCGGAGAGCATGTCGGTGATCGCCGGCGCGCCGCCCCGGTAGGGCACGTGCTGCATCTTGATGCCGGTGAGCATCTTGAACAGTTCGCCCGACATGTGGATCGTCGAACCGTTGCCTGACGAAGCCATGTTGAGCTTGCCGGGATTGGCCTTTGCATAGGCGATCAATTCGGGAATCGACTTGATCGGCAACGACGGGTGCACCACCACAACGTTGGGAAAGCGAATGATGCCCGCGATCGGCTCCATCTCGCGCATGAAATCGAAGGGCAGTTTTTCGTAGAGCGTCGCGTTGATCGCATTTGCCGGCGCGACCAGCAGCAGCGTGTAGCCGTCGGGCGCCGCGCGCAGCGCCGCCTCCGTGGCGATGTTGGTGCCGCCGCCCGGCCGGTTCTCGATAATGAAGGATTGCCCGAGCTTTTCCGACAGCCACTGCCCCATCAGGCGCGCCGTGAGGTCTGCCGAACCGCCGGGGGTGTAGCCGATCACGAGGCGAACCGGCCGCGCCGGATAAGTCTCGGCACGCGCGCTTCCAAATGTGAGCGGAAGCGCAGCCGTACCGGCTGCAAGGTGCAGGAATTGGCGGCGCAGAATTTTCATGATGCCTCCACCGACGCACTGGCGGCTCTTGCGGCCGCTCGGGTACGCGCATCCTATCGCGCGGCGTCGCCAAGCCGACAGATATTCTCAGTCGGAGGGCGGGAGGATCACCGCGTCACTTCGTCTCGTTCAGATAGGCCTGATAGGCGAGCTTGATGCCATCCTCGAGCGAGGTGGTGGCGCGCCAGCCGAGCCTGGCCAGACGGCTGACGTCGAGCAGCTTGCGCGGCGTGCCGTCCGGGCGCGAGGTGTCGAAGCTGATCTCGCCGCGATAGCCGACGGCGGCGGCGACCACGCGGGCGAATTCGGCGATGGTGATGTCCTCGCCGGTGCCGATATTGACCAGGTCCGGCGACGAATAGGTCTTCATCAGATGGATGCAGGCGTCGGCGAGATCGTCGACATAGAGGAATTCGCGGCGCGGCGTGCCGGTGCCCCACACCACGACATTGGCGGCCCCGGAGACCTTGGCCTCGTGGAAGCGGCGGATCAGCGCGGCGACGACGTGGCTGTATTCGGGATGATAATTGTCGCCGGGACCGTAGAGATTGGTCGGCATTACGCTGATGAAATCGGCGCCATACTGGCTGCGATAGGCCTCGGCCATCTTGATGCCGGCGATCTTGGCGATGGCATAGGGCTCGTTGGTCGGCTCCAGCGGGCCGGTCAGCATCGAATCCTCGCGCAGCGGCTGCGGCGCCAGGCGCGGATAGATGCAGGACGAGCCGAAGAACATCAGCTTCTCGCATCCATTGGCATGGGCGGCCTGGAGCACATTGGTCGAGATCGCGAGATTGTCGTAGAGGAATTCGGCCCGCAGCGTGTTGTTGGCGACGATGCCGCCGACCTTGGCGGCGGCGAGGAACACGGCCTGCGGCCGCTTCGCGGCAAACCAGGCGTTCACCGCGGTCTGGTCGCGCAAATCGACCTCGCTGCGCGACACCGTCAGCAGATCGGCCTGTTCGCGCGTCAGCCGGCGCATCAGCGCCGAGCCGACCATGCCGCGATGGCCGGCGACGAAAACCGTCTTGCCCTTCAGTTCAAACGTGCTTGCCATTGCCCGCGTCCTGCCTGGCCTCAGCGAGATCGCTGGCGACCATTTCCTTCACCAGCTGCGCGAATGGCGTCTTCGGCGCCCAGCCGAGCTTGGCGCGTGCCTTGCTGGCATCGCCGATCAGGAGATCGACCTCGGTCGGGCGGAAATAGGTCGGATCAATCTGCACCAGGGTCTTGCCCGACGCCTTGTCGACGCCGACCTCGTCGACGCCCTTGCCGCGCCATTCGATGCTGCGGCCGACCTCCGCAAACGCCAGCTCGACGAACTCGCGGACCGAGCGCGTCTCGCCGGTCGCGAGCACGAAATCATCAGGCTCGTCGGCTTGCAGGATTTTGTGCATGCCTTCGACATAGTCGCGGGCATGGCCCCAGTCACGCTTGGCATCGAGATTGCCGAGATAGAGCTTGCTCTCGAGGCCGACCTCGATGCGGGCGACGGCGCGCGTGATCTTGCGCGTCACGAAGGTCTCGCCGCGGATCGGGCTCTCATGGTTGAACAGGATGCCGTTGCTGGCGAACATGCCATAGGCCTCACGGTAGTTCACCGTGATCCAGTAGCCGTAGAGCTTGGCGACGCCATAGGGCGAGCGGGGATAGAATGGCGTGGTCTCCTTCTGCGGCACCTCCTGCACGAGCCCGTAGAGCTCCGAAGTCGAGGCCTGATAGAACCGCGTCTCCTTTTCCATGCCAAGGATGCGGATCGCCTCCAGAAGGCGCAGCACGCCGATGGCGTCCGCGTTCGCTGTATATTCCGGGCTCTCGAAGCTGACCTGGACGTGGCTCTGGGCGGCGAGGTTGTAGATCTCGGTCGGCCGGATCTGCTGCATCAGCCGGATCAGATTGGTCGAATCCGTCATGTCGCCGTAGTGCATCAGGAACGGCACGTTCCCGGCATGCGGGTCCTGGTAGAGATGGTCGACCCGCGCGGTGTTGAACGAGGATGAGCGGCGCTTGATCCCGTGCACGGTGTAGCCGAGGCCAAGCAGATATTCGGCGAGATACGCGCCGTCCTGCCCGGTCACGCCGGTGATCAGCGCCACGCGCCGCTTTGAATCCTGAGCCGCCATGTCATCTCCAGAGAGCGCGAGACCGCGCGATCCCGACGAGGCCGGTCTGTAGCATCCGGCCTTCGCCAAGTCTAATGGCTTAATCGTGTGAAATCAGGACTTTAGAACCTCAGAAAGTGGCTCAACACTACCCTGCCCCGTCACTCGCCGTAGCGGCGCAAGCGGTCGAGGTTGATGATAGTCACCCCGCCATATTCGAGCCGCAGCAGCCCCTCGCGTTCGAGCCGCTTCAGGCACTGGTTGGCATTCTGCCGGGAGATTCCCGACAGCGCCCCGATCTCCTCCTGGGTGATCTCCAGGTGCAGGGTGAGATCGGGGTAGAGGATCGGATTGAACAGCGAGGCGATCGAGCGCGCCAGCCGCGCCGTCGCATCCAGCGTGCGGCCGTATTCGAGCAGCGCGATGAACTGGCCGAGCCGTTCGTTGAGCGATCCCACCAGGAAACGGTTGAACCCGACGCTGTTCTCGAACAGCCAGACGAAGGTCCGGCGATCCATCATCGCCAGCCGCGTGTCGCGCAACGCGACCACGTCGTAGCGCCGCGGCTCGTTCTTCAGCACGGTCCCCTCGCCGAACCACGCGCCGGCGGTGAGGCCCGCGAAACTCGCCGCCTTGCCGCCGCGCGACACGATGCCCATGCGCGCGAGCCCGCTGACGATGCCGGTCCAGTACTGGAAATTGTCGCCGCGCATGAAGATGAATTCGTTGGCACGGTAGGACTTCTCGGAAATGCCGGCGCGCGCGATCTCGATTTCTTGCTCGCTCAGTTCGCGCGACCAGGCCGCGATGCGCCTCAAGTAATCAGCAGCAATCATTCTAGCGACGGCATCCCACCCCAAAGATACTGACACGATATTGCACTGCAGCAACACCGTGTGCGAAGCCAGCAGCCCGACGCCTGGAATGCCAGCGAAAATTCCTGACCAAATGTCGGGCACATGACAATTCAACCTATCGCTTTCTCGTATTCAGGGCCACCTCGCGTAACGCCGCGCAGCACCTTGGTGGGTCGCTGACGGCGGATGACGCGAGACCGGGCTTGCAGGCGGGTGCGGCGTTACCGCGCATGACGCAGGCGATCGGGGCGAGCGATGCTCCCGAACGCCGGCATCATTAGTCGGATGGTCTCCCTTCGGCGGCCCATATAGGATCGAAGCCAAGATTGAGGCAAAGATCGAAACGAAGATAAAGAGCGCGCCAAAGCGCCTGTATCTGGAGGGAACAGGGTGGCTTACAGTCTCGAGGTGCGCGGAGTCTCATTGCGCTTTGGCGGCGTCCGCGCGCTGACCGAAGTCAGCTTCGGCGTCAACGAGGGCGAACTGTTCTCAATTATCGGCCCGAACGGCGCCGGCAAGACCTCGATCGTCAACTGCATCTCCGGCCGCTACCGGCCGACCGAAGGCCAGCTGTTCTATCGCGGCCAAGACATCACCGGCCTCACCCCGAACGCGCGGCCCCGCCTCGGCATCGGCCGGACCTTCCAGAACCTCGCGCTGTTCCACCACATGAGCGTGCTCGACAACATCATGGTCGGCCGCCATCACCTCTTGAAGAACAACTTCATCACGGGATCGCTGTACTGGCTGACCGGCGCGCGCCGCGAGGAGCTGGAGCATCGCCGCAAGGTCGAGGAGATCATCGACTTCCTCGACCTGCAATCGGTGCGCAAGGCGACCGCCGGCACCCTGCCCTACGGCCTGCGCAAGCGCGTCGAGCTCGCCCGCGCGATGGCGCTGGAGCCGCAACTGATCCTGCTCGACGAGCCGATGGCCGGCATGAACTTCGAAGAGAAAGAGGACATGGCGCGCTACATTGTCGATCTCAACGAAGAGTTCGGCATGACCGTGATGATGATCGAGCACGACATGGGCGTCGTGATGGACATCTCCCACCGCGTCATGGTGCTGGATTTCGGCCGCAAGATCGCCGAGGGCGATCCGGCCGCCGTGCTCGCCGATCCCCATGTCAAGCGCGCCTATCTCGGCGAAGAGGACGAGGCGCTGGTCGATCCCGACGACAAGCCGGCGGTGCGGGAGAGCGCGGCATGATGGACTACGCCGGTCGCGCCGCGCAGGCCGACACGTATCCAAAGCTGCTGCGCCTGAACGCAAAAGAGCACGGCAACGAGATCGCGCTGCGCGAGAAGGATCTTGGGCTATGGCGCGAATTCACCTGGAACGATTACCAGACGCGCACCCATGATTTCGCGCTCGGCATGGTCGAGCTCGGGCTCGGCCGCGGCGACGTGATCGGCATCATCGGCGACAACCGGCCGGACTGGGTCGCCGCCGAGATCGCCAGCCACGCCATCGGCGCGATGAGCCTCGGCCTCTATCGCGACGTGCTCGACGAGGAAGCTGCCTATCTGCTGAGCTATGGCGAAGCCAAGCTGGTGTTCGCCGAGGACGAGGAGCAGGTCGACAAGCTGCTCGGCCTTGCCGGCCGCGCGCCTCACCTCAAGCACATCGTCTATTCCGACCCGCGCGGCATGCGGAAATACGACGATCCGCGGCTGATGGAGGCGAGCAAGCTGGTTGCGCTCGGCCGCGACCGCGCGGCACGTGAGCCCGCTTTGTACGATCGGCTGGTCGACGAAACCAAAGGCGAGGACGTTGCGATCCTCTGCACGACCTCAGGCACGACGGCGAACCCGAAGCTCGCCATGCTTGCGGCGGGCCGCGTGCTGCGGCATTGCGCGACCTATCTCTCCTTCGACCCGAAGGGGCCGGACGACGAGTATGTCTCGGTGCTGCCGCTGCCCTGGATCATGGAGCAGGTGTACGTGCTCGGCAAAGGGCTGCTCTGCCGGATGAAGGTCAACTTCGTCGAAGAGCCCGACACCATGATGAACGACTTCCGCGAGATCGCGCCGACCTTCGTGCTGTTCGCGCCGCGGGTATGGGAATCGATCGCGGCCGACGTCCGCGCCGGGGTGATGGACGCCTCGCCGTTCAAGCAGCGGCTCTACGATCTCGGCATGAAGACCGGGCTTGCCGCGCTCGCCGAGGGCAAGCATTCGGTGCTCGCCGACCAGATCCTGTTCCGCGCGCTACGCGACCGACTCGGCTTCACGCGGCTGCGCTCAGCGGCAACCGGTGGCGCCGCGCTCGGACCGGATACTTTCAAGTTCTTCCAGGCGATGGGCGTGCCGCTGCGCACGCTCTACGGCCAGACCGAGCTGCTCGGTGCCTACACGCTGCATCCCGAAGGCAAGGTCGATCCCGACACCACCGGCATTCCGATGGCCGACAGCATCGAGATCCGGGTCGACAATGCCGACGTCAACGGCGTCGGCGAGATCGTGGTGCGCCACCCCAACATGTTCCTCGGCTACTACAAAAACCCGGAAGCATCGGTCGCCGACATCAAGGACGGCTGGATGCATTCGGGCGATGCCGGCTACTACAACGACAACCGGCAGCTCGTCGTAATCGACCGCATCAAAGATCTCGCCGAGACCTCGCGCGGCGAGCGCTTCTCGCCGCAATATATCGAGAACAAGCTGAAATTCTCGCCCTATGTCGCCGAGGCCGTCGTGCTCGGCGCCGGCCGCGACGCACTAGCCGCGATGATCTGCATCCGCTATTCGATCATCTCGAAATGGGCGGAGAAAAACCGGCTCTCGTTCACGACCTATACCGACCTGTCCTCGCGTCCGGAGGTCTATGCGCTGCTGAAGAAAGAGGTCGAGACAGTCAACGCCACTCTGCCGCCGGCCCAACGCATCTCGCGCTTCCTCTTGCTCTACAAGGAGCTCGACGCCGACGACGGCGAGCTGACCCGCACCCGAAAAGTCCGCCGCGGCGTCATCAACGAGAAATACGCCGGCATCATCGATGCGATCTACCGCGGCACGGCCAAAATCCCGGTCGATACCGTGATCCGCTTCCAGGACGGCACGACGCAGCGCGTGCGCACCACGCTCGAGGTCGTCGATCTCGGCCGCGCCGTGACCGCGGAGGCCGCGGAATGACGGCTTTGACGGTCGAATATTCGGTCGTCATGCGCGGGCTTGACCCGCGCATCCATCCCCTTTGCAAGGGTCCTCTTTCGCGATGGATCGCCGGCTCAAGCCCGGCGACGACCAATGTCAAACTGAGCGATACCCCATGAACACCCAGTTCCTGATCCAGCTGATCGTCAACGGCCTTGTGGTCGGCACGCTCTATGGCGTGGTCGCGATGTCGTTCGTGCTGATCTACAAGGCGACCCAGGTCGTCAACTTCGCGCAAGGCGAATTGCTGCTGGTCGGCGCCTGGGTGTGCTGGGCGCTGCTGACCAAGTACCAGGTGCCGTTCTGGATCGGCATGCCGATCACGCTGGTGTTCATGTTCATCTTCGGCATCGCGATCCAGGTCGTGATCCTGCGGCCGATGATCGGCGAACCGATCATCTCCGTGATCATGGTGACGATCGGCCTGTCGACCGTGTTCCAGGCCGCGCTGAAGTGGATCTTCGGCGTCAACCCGCAGCCGTTCCCGCGGGTGTTCCAGAGCCAGTCGGTCAGCCTGTTCGGGCTGCAGATCCAGACCGTCTATCTCATGAGCCTGGTGGTCTCGCTCGCCATGATGGTCGGCATGGCCTGGTTCTTCCGCGCCTCCAAATACGGGCTTGCGATGCGCGCCACCGCCTTCAACCAGCAGGTCGCGCAGTCGCTCGGCATTTCCGTGAAAAGTGTGTTCGCAATGGCGTGGGCGATCTCGGCCACGGTCTCGGCGGTCGCAGGCGTCGTCGTCGCCGTGGTCAACGGCGTGTCGTCCGGCCTCTCCGCTTACGGCATCAAGGTGTTTCCCGCCGCGATCCTGGGCGGGCTCGACTCGGTCGGCGGCGCCGTGCTCGGCGGCATCATCATTGGGCTCCTGGAAAACGTCGCCCAGTATGTCGACAGCGAGTATCTGCACTGGGGCAATCTCTACGAAATCGCGCCGTTCTACGTCCTGATCATCATCCTGATGATCAAGCCCTACGGGCTGTTCGGCACCAAGGACATCGAACGGGTCTGATCCATGGCAACAAGCACCCTCATTCCGTCGGGCGATTTCCGCACCAGCTACGCGGCTGACACCACGATCTTCCCGACCGCAACCAGCCGCAACTTCGCGATCGCCGGCATCCTGCTCGC
Organism: Bradyrhizobium sp. 6(2017); assembly: GCF_011058295.2. Classification (NCBI taxonomy): domain Bacteria; kingdom Pseudomonadati; phylum Pseudomonadota; class Alphaproteobacteria; order Hyphomicrobiales; family Nitrobacteraceae; genus Bradyrhizobium; species Bradyrhizobium sp. 6(2017). The sequence continues at coordinate 6,682,161 of NZ_CP049289.2, forward strand.
CTGCCTTGCACCGATGGTGCTGACCAATTACTGGCTCAGCGTCTCGATCCAGATCGGCATCTTCGCGATCGCAGCCCTCGGCCTCAACGTCCTGGTCGGCTTCACCGGCCAGATCTCGATCGGCCACGCCGCGTTCTTCCTGTTCGGCGCCTTCACCTCGGCCTACATCTCCAACAATCTGCCGATCCCGGTGTTCTTCGCCATCCCCCTCGCCGGCGTGGTCACGGCGCTGGTCGGCCTGATCTTCGGCGTACCAGCGGCGCGGCTCAAGGGCCTCTATCTCGTCATCGCGACGCTCGCCGCGCAGTACATCCTGCTCGATTTCTTCTCGCGGGCCGACTGGTTCTCCGGCGGCTCGGTGCCGGCAAGCGCCAACCCGTTCTCGATCTTCGGCTACACCCTGCGCGGCGACCGGCAGTATTTCTACGTCGTGCTCGCCTACATGGTGATTAGCTATCTGCTGGTCACCAATCTGATGCGCACCCGCGACGGCCGCGCGCTGGTCGCGATCCGCGACCATTATCTCTCCGCCGAGATCATGGGCATCAACCTGACCAAGTACCGGACGCTGTCGTTCGGACTTGCCGCCTTTTTTGCCGGAATCGCCGGCGCGCTCTACGCGCATTATCAGCTGGTGGTCTCCCAGGAAGGCTTTGGCATCGAGCGCTCGGTGCTGTTCCTCGCCATGGTCATCATCGGCGGCACCGGCTCGGTGATGGGCACGCTGATGGGCACAGCCTTCGTGGTGCTGCTGCCGGAATCGATGGAATGGCTGAGCGCGTGGCTGAAGGGCGGCGCCATCGACAAGGCGCTGCAGCTCAACAACAACATCACCTTCCTGCGCGAGATCGCGATCGGCCTGATCATCATCGGCTTTTTGATGTTCGAGCCGGACGGGCTCGCGCATCGCTGGCGGCAGATCAAGGCCTACTGGAAGCTTTACCCGTTCTCGCACTGACGCAAGGCACGGAACGCAACTCAAAATTCGGTTCAACGAATAAGCAGGAGGAAACCAAAATGACGATTAGATCCCTTTTGAGCTCGGTCTCCCTTGCGCTGCTGATCAGCAGCGCTGCCGCCACCGCGCAGGCCCAGATCGCCATCGGCCATCTGCAGGACCTCTCCGGCGGCACCTCGGACGTCGGCACGCCCTATGGCCAGGGCGTCGCGGATACCTTCGCCTGGGTCAACAAGAACGGCGGCGTCGGCGGCAAGCAGCTCAATGTCGACAGCAACGACTATGGCTACCAGGTGCCGCGCGCCATCGCGCTGTACAAGAAGTGGTCGGCGCCCGACGGCAAGGTCGCCGCGATCATGGGCTGGGGCACCGCGGATACCGAGGCGCTGACCGGCTTTCTCGCGCAGGACAAGATCCCCGACATCTCAGGCTCCTACGCGGCCGCACTGACCGATCCGGAAGGCACCAGCGGCAAGGCCAAGCCCGCACCGTACAATTTCTTCTACGGTCCGAGCTATTCGGACTCGATGCGCGCGATGCTGACCTGGGCCGCTGAAGACTGGAAAGCCAAGGGCAAGTCCGGCAAGCCGAAGTTCGTTCATATGGGCGCCAACCATCCCTATCCGAACGCGCCGAAGGCGGCCGGCGAGGCGCTCGCCACCGAGCTCGGCTTCGAGGTCTTGCCGCCGCTGGTGTTTGCGCTGTCGCCCGGCGACTACTCGGCACAGTGCCTGAGCCTGAAGAGCTCCGGCGCCAACTACGCCTATCTCGGCAACACGGCTGCCTCCAACATCTCCGTGCTGAAGGCCTGCAAGACCGCCGGTGTCGACGTCCAGTTCATGGGCAATGTCTGGGGCATGGACGAGAACGCCGCCAAGACCGCCGGCGATGCCGCCGACGGTGTCATCTTCCCGCTCCGCACCGCGGTGAGCTGGGGCGGCAACGCGCCCGGCATGAAGACGGTGATGGAGATCTCCAAGATGTCGGATCCATCAGGCAAGGTCTATCGGCCCGTGCACTACATCGCGGCGGTGTGCAGCGCGCTCTATCTGAAGGAAGCGCTCGACTGGGCCGCCAAGAATGGCGGTGCCACCGGCGAGAACGTCGCCAAGGGCTTCTACCAGAAAAAGGACTGGGTGCCGGCAGGCATGGAGGGCGTCTGCAACCCGTCGACCTGGACCGAGAAGGATCACCGCCCGACGACGAAGGTCGATCTGTATCGCTCGAAGGTGTCGGGCGCGACCGATGGCGACATCAACGACCTGATGGGCAAGGGCACGATCAAGCTCGAAAAGGTGAAGACCGTCGAACTGCCGCGCAAGCCGGAATGGTTTGGCTGGTGAGGTCGTAACTCAGGAAGTCGTCATCCCCCGCAAAAGCGGGGGATCCAGTACGCCGCGCTCTCACGTTTTGATCGCCGGCGCCTCTGGAATACTGGGTCACCCGCCTTCGCGGGTGACGACGTGGAGAGTGATCGAGACCATGAACGAAACCCTCGAAGCTACCCGCCCCGGGCCGACGGCAGTGCCGCCGCCGCCGCTGCTCAGCGTCAATAACATCGAGGTCGTCTATGACGACGTCATCCTGGTGCTGCGCGGCCTCAGCCTCGAGGTGCCGAAGGGCGCGATCGTGGCGCTGCTCGGCGCCAACGGCGCCGGCAAGTCAACCACGCTGAAGGCGATCTCCGGCCTGCTCAAGACCGAGGACGGCGAGGTCACCCGCGGCGAGATCCTGTTCGAGGGCCAGCGCATCAACGGCATCGATCCGGACAAGATCGTCCGCCGTGGCATCTTCCAGGTGATGGAGGGCCGCCGCATCGTCGCCGACATGACGTCGCTGGAGAATCTGCGGCTCGGCGCCTTCACCCGCCGCGACGGCGAGGTCTCTGCCGACATCGACATGGTGTTCAAATATTTCCCGCGTCTGAAAGAGCGCACCGGCCTCGCTGGCTATCTCTCCGGCGGCGAGCAGCAGATGCTCGCGATCGGCCGCGCGCTGATGGCGCGTCCGAAGATGATCCTGATGGACGAGCCGTCGATGGGGCTATCACCGCTGCTCGTCAAGGAAGTGTTCGCGATCATCAAGGAGATCAACCGCGATCTCGGCGTCACGATCCTCTTGGTCGAGCAGAACGCGCGCGCCGCGCTTTCGGTCGCGAGCCACGGCTACATCATGGAACAGGGCAAGGTGGTGCTCGACGGCTCCGCCGACGAGCTGCGCGACAACGAGGACGTCAAGGAATTCTACCTCGGCGGCGCCGGCGACCAACGCAAGAGCTTCAAGAACCTGAAGAGCTTCAAGCGGCGCAAGCGCTGGCTATAAGGCCGTGGCCCGTTTTCTAGCGGAGTTGAGGACCGGTTCGCGTGCAGAAAACGCATCAGACCAGCAAAGGCGTTCTAGCCGAGCACCTGTTCCGCTTCGGTGACGGCGCAGAGCACATGGTAGAACGACGACCCCGGGATCGTGGCAATCAGCGAATGTCCGTCGCGGTCGAACTGGTCGTACCAGCCGCCGGCCACGGGATGGCTGAGATAGTGCCGTTCGAGCAGCACCAGCGCCGCGCGCGCCTCGTCCGCCGCGCCGGCTTCGCCCGACTCGGCCTGCGCGATCCAGGCCTTCGCCAGTTCACTCTGCGGCCACAGCCGCCTGGTGTGGCGGCGGATGTTGCCCTCGGCGTCGCCCTCATCGATCAGGCAGCCGGTGGCGGCGTCGCGATAACGCAGCGCCGAGGCCAGCAGTTCGCCGCGCGGACGCCCGGTCGGGCAGCCCGTGATGCGTTCAAATCCCTTCAGCAACCAGACCCATTCCGCGAGGTGCCCGGGCTCGACACTGACCGGCGGGATCTTCGACCAGTCCTCCTCGAAATATTCGCCGAGGGTGCGCGTCTGCTTGTCGTACAGGTTGGCGAGGAACAGCGCGAAGAACTCGCCGGCGCGGTTCTGGAACGACAGATCGTGCGTCGCGTCGAAGCACGCGATCATCGCCTCGAACAGGTGCATCTGCGGATTCTGCCGGCGCGGCATCGAGGGCGGCAAGCCTTCCTGGAAACCGCCATGGGGCGAGCGCAACTGGGTGTCGAGGAACGACAGCAGCGCGTCGATCTCGGCGCGGATCTGGGCATCCTGGTCGAGGCCGTAGACGGTCGCGAGCGCCAGCAGCACGAAGGCGTGGCCATAGGTGTCGCGCAGCGGCTCATGCACGCCGCCATCGGGCGTGAGGCTGTAGACGAAGCCCGGCCGGCCGTCCGGCGCCTTGGCCTTGGCCAGCAGGTAGTCCAGCCCCTTCAGCGCGATCGCGCGGCCTTCCGGATACCAGCCCATCTGGGCCGCCTTGGCGTAGCAATAGATCTGGCGCGCCTGCACAAGCAGGCGGCGCGGCGCGGCGTGATCGGCAGTCCCATCCTGATGCAATCGGTCGACAAAGCCGCCGGTTCTGCTGTCCCAGCCGACCGTCGACCACAGCGGCAAAGCGTGGTCGATGATGCGGCGCTTCAATCTCGCGACGACGTCGGCGGCCCCGTCCGCCGCAACGCTCTCTGCCTCAGCCATCGTGCTCCCTGGAACCGTCCCAATGTCAGCGGTCACCGTCTGATAGCACGCGCCAGCCGGCACGTAACCCTGCGCACATCTTCCCTCAAGGATCCGCCATGACCGACCATTACGACGCCCTTGAAACGCGCGATCCATCCCAGCGCGAGGCCGCCCTGTTCGCCCGGCTTCCGGACGTGCTGCGCAGGGCGATGGCAGCGCCCGCCTATGCCAATTTGCTGAGGGGCACCGATCCCGCATCCATCACCAGCCGGGAAGCGCTGTCAGAGCTGCCGGTGCTGCGCAAGTCGGAATTGCCGGCCCTGCACAAGGCCGCCCCGCCCTTTGGCGGCTTCGTGTCCGACAAGCCCGGTTCGTTCGCCCGCCTGTTCACCTCGCCCGGCCCGATCTTCGAGCCCGAGGGCCGGCAGGCAGACCCCTGGCGAGGCGCCCGGGCGCTGTTTGCGGCGGGCTTCCGCGAGGGCGATGTGGTGCTGAACACTTTCAGCTACCACCTCACGCCCGGCGGCTTCATCTTCGACGCCTCGGCGCGGGCGCTCGGCTGCGCGGTGATCCCGGCGGGCCCGGGCAATACCGAGCAGCAATTCGAGCTGATCGAGGCCTATCGCCCGGTCGGCTACAGCGGCACTCCGGACTTCCTGAAAATCCTGCTCGACGCTGCCGCAGCGGGCGGCCGCGACGTGTCCTCGATCAAGCGCGCGCTGGTGTCCGGCGCCGCATTTCCGAAGTCGTTGCAGGAGAAGATGAAGTCGCGCGGCGTCGAGGCCTATCAGGCTTTCGGCACCGCCGATCTCGGCCTGGTCGCGTTCGAGACGCCGGCACGCGAGGGAATGACGGTCAATGAGGAGCTGATCCTGGAGATCGTCAAGCCCGGCACCGGCGATCCGGTCGCGCCGGGCGATGTCGGCGAGATCGTGGTGACCTCGCTCGATCCGCATCACCCCTGGATTCGGCTTGCGCTCGGCGACCTGACCGCGGCGCTGCCCGGCGCGAGCCCGTGCGGGCGCACCAATATGCGTATCAAGGGCTGGATGGGCCGCGCCGACCAGACCACCAAGGTGAAGGGCATGTTCGTGCGTCCCGAGCAGGTCGCGGAAATCGGCAAGCGCCATCCTGCGCTCGGACGGCTGCGCCTCGTGGTCACGCGTGCCGGCGAGGCTGACGCAATGACGCTGAAGGCCGAATGCGCTTCGCCGCCCTCGTCGCTGCAGGACGAGGTTGCGGCAACGCTGCGTGCCGTGACGAAACTCGGCGGCACGGTCGAGCTGGTCGGCGCAGGCGCGCTGCCGAACGACGGCAAGGTGATTGCCGACGAGCGATAGTCCTTGAGGTCAGAGAAGCGCGAGCGCCGGCCACCCTGGGTGTGATTAGTCCACGTTGTCGCGCGCCGCATTGTGAACTATTGAGCTGGCTCATACCTCGTGGAGACGGACGGATCATCACCTCATGAGCAGCGCTTCCGGAGATCAGCCGCGACGGCCGGCGGTTTTCTTCGATCGGGATGGCGTCCTGAACAAGGACATCGGTTACCTGTTCGAAAGCGACAGGCTGATCTGGATCGACGGCGCGCGCGAGGCGGTGAAGGCCGTCAACGACACGGGCTATTTTGCGTTCGTCGTGACCAACCAGTCAGGCGTTGCAAGAGGTCTTTACGAAGAGGCGCATATCCAGGAGCTCCACGGCTGGATGGCTCAAGAGCTCGGCAGGATCGGCGCACATATCGACGCCTTCGAATACTGCCCGTTCCATCCTGAGGGGACGGTCGAGCGATATCGGAAGGTCAGCTATCGCCGCAAGCCCTCGCCCGGCATGATCAATGACCTGCTGGCGCGTTTTCCAGTCGATCTCGAACACAGCTTCCTGGTCGGCGATCAACCGACGGATCTCGAAGCAGCGCGTGCCGCCGGCCTGAAGGGCTACCTGTTCTCAGGCTCCAATCTGGAGCTGTTCCTGAGGCCTCTGCTGCAGCGAAGCTGAGCCTCAGAACTTCCGAACCAGGTCGATCACCTCATCCTGCTGCTGGCGCGTGATCTCGGCGAAGATCGGTAGCGACAGGATCTGGCCCTGGTCGCGGTGCGCGTTCGGGAATTGCTCCGGCCGGTGGCCGAACCGCGCATAGGCCGGCAGGAACGGCAGCGCGGTGGGGTAATTGATCGCGGTCTGCACGCCATTGGCGTTGAGATAGGCGGCAAGCGCGTCGCGGCGCGGATGCCTGATCGTGTAGAGGTGATAGACGTGGCTGCGCGCCGGCGCGAGCTCGGGCACCACGACGTCCTCGATCTGGTTGAGGCCGGCATCATAGACTTCGGCGGCGGCCTGCCGGGCCTCGGTCCAGTCGGCGAGATGCGGCAGCTTGGCCGAGAGGATCGCGGCCTGCATGCCGTCGAGCCGGCTGTTGACACCCTCGACATGGTGCTGGTGCTTCACCAGCCCGCCATGACGCGCGAGCATCGCCATCTGCTCAGCAAGCGCTGCGTCGTTGGTCACGACGGCGCCCGCGTCGCCCATCGCGCCGAGATTCTTGCCGGGGTAGAATGAATAGGTCGCCGCCTCGCCGAACGTTCCGACCATGCGGCCCTTGTAGCGCGCCAGATGGGCCTGGGCGCAGTCCTCGATCACCCAGAGCTTGTGCTTCTGCGCGATCGCCATGATCGCATCCATATCCGCGGGCTGACCGTACAGGTGCACCGGGATGATGCCGACGGTGCGCGGCGTGATCGCGGCCTCGATCGCGGCCGGATCAATCGTGAACGTCGCGTCATCGGTGTCGCAGAACACGACCGTTGCGCCGGAATGGGTGATCATCGCCGCGGTCGATATCCACGAATGCGCCGTCGTGATCACCTCGTCGCCGGGCTTTACCATTAGCGCCCGCATCGCGAGGTAGAGCGCATCGGTGCCGTTGGCGCAGGACACGCAATGGGCGACCTCGGCAGCAGCGGCGAACTCACGCTCGAAGCGGTCGACATAGCTGCCGCGAATAAAGGCGTTGTCGCGGATGACGCCGGCGATCGCCGCATCGATCTCGTCCTTGATGGACTGGTATTGCAGTTGCAGGTCGGCATACGGCACCGGCATCAGATATCCCCTATTGGCTCGCCAGCAGCCGGCGCGCCGGATTGCCGGCATAGGTGCCGGGCGTCGTGATGTCCTTGGTCACCACCGATCCTGCGCCGATGACAACGTCATCGGCGATCCGGACCGGCATGATCGTGGCATTGGAGCCGATCGACACCCGGTTGCCGATCACTGTCTCGCGCCACAGCTCCTTGCGTCCGCGCGCAGGACCGCCGGTTGCGAACGTGTCGTTGACGAACATCACGCCGTGCCCGACGAAGCAGTCCTCACCGATCGTGACGAGCTCGCAGACGAAGGCATGCGATTGCACGCGGGTGCGCGCTCCGACCACCACCCCCTTCTGGATTTCGGTGAAGGGACCGACGAAACAGTCGTCACCGAGCGTGCAGCCATAAAGGTTGCAGGGCTCGACGATCTTGACGCGTTCGCCGAACGCGACATCGCGCACGCTGGCCTGATGCACTTCCGGCCGGTTCACGAAACGACACCCAACCGGCTCAAGCGCGGCGTGAAGCGCAGCGCCACTTCCTCGCCGGTCTCGATCGACTCATAGAGCGCCGAGATCAGCTCCAGGCTCTTGCGGCCCTCGAGCCCGTCGACCAGCGCGGCGCGCTGGTTTTCCAGGCAATCGACCACATGGTGATAGTAGGCCTGATGGCCGAAGCCATACACGTTGGGCGGGTTGACCGAGAACTTCTCCACGACGTCCTTGTCCGACGGCAGCTCGTCGACAAAACGCCAGTGCCGGATCTGGTTGACCGCGAAACCGGAAATCTCGACGGTGCCCTTCTCGCCCAGGATCGACAGCGAACCCTCGAGATCGGTCGGACGCGCCGCCGTGGTCGCCTCGATGATCCCGAGCGCGCCGTTGCGGAACTTCAGCGTTGCGACAGCCGTGTCCTCGGTTTCGATCTTGGCCAGCGCCGTCGCCGCGCGGGCATGCACGCTCACCACATCGCCGAAGAACCACTCCAGCATATCGACATGGTGGCTCGCCTGATTGGTCAGCACACCGCCGTCATAGGCCCAGGTGCCGCGCCATTGGTCCTGGTCGTAATAGGCCTGGTCGCGGCACCAGCGCACCCGGACCGTCCCCAGGATGAGCTTGCCGAAGCGGCCGGCATCGAGCGCCTCGCGCGCCTTGACCACCGGCACGTTGAACCGGTTCTGCTTGACGATGAACATCTTGACGCCAGCCTGATCGCAGGCCCGGATCATGTCGTCGGCGTCCTGCAACCGCAGCGCCATCGGCTTCTCGACCACGACATGCTTGCCGGCCCTGGCGCAGGCGATCACATGCGCGGGATGCAGCCCGCTCGGCGTCAGCACAGCGACAGCGTCGATATCCTTGCGGCCCAAGAATTCGTCCATGTCGTCATGGGCCGCAACGGCGAACTTCGCGGCAACCGCATCGGCGCGGGCACGAACCGGATCGCAGACTGCAACCAGGCTTGCTCCCTCGATGTGATTGCCACCCAGGAGATCGGAATGACGCTTTGCGATACGCCCGCACCCGAGCAGGCCAAATCTGATCATGCAACAGGCCCTGTCTTGTCTCGCGGCCGACCGTTGCAGCCAGCCGAACAGCCGAGGGAACAAGCGGCCTTGCAAGCCGCACGGTAACGTCCATTACCCAGAAAACTTGGGATTAGGCAAGGCGTATGGGCCGATCCAGCGGCACGGCCCGCGGCGTCATGCTTCGAGCCTGCCATAACCGATAGGCCGCGAAATGTGCGGGCCAAAAACAGCAAGCAGCGATCTCACGCGCCCGACTTGTCGCAGCTCCAATAAATGTCCAGTCCGCAATACCGCGGGATCGGCGAGGCCAGGAGTTGGGGACGCTTCCAGAGCTTAAATGGCCGTTCCTGATCGGCGTTCTCCGGGACCGCCTGAAAATTCGAGTATCCCGCGCAGATCTTCCGCAACGACCTGGCCGACGTGAATTCGGTCGCCGGCGCCAGCGAACCGTCCTGCGTTTTATCGTAGGCGGCGGTTTCACCGTCGCGGAAGGTCCCGCGATAGCCGCCGAGTTCACGCAGCATATAGCGAAGCGCGCGTTTCGGCTCGAGCACGAACTGCCGGTAGGAGTAGGCATAGTAGACCATGCCGACGAGGCGTCCGCCTGGCACCAAAAGCCGGCGGCAGGCCGCGATTGCAGCGGCGAGGTTGCCGGTATGATGCAGACAACCAATCGCGACAACCGCGTCGAACGAATTGTCGGGAAGCGAGTTGCTGAGAATGCTGCCTTGAACGGCCCTGCCGTTCAGCCCGCTCTGCTTGATCCGGTGATTGACCATCGTGACCGGATTCGCCGCGATATCGAGGCCGGTGAAGTCGGCGCCACTCTCCGCGATCTTCTGCGAGACGCTGCCGTAACCGAGCCCGATCTCGAGCACGCGCTTGCCGCGCATCGCCTTCCAGTCGATGTATTTCTCGAGATACGGATAGAAGTGGAAATAATTCTCGTCGTAGCGCCGCAACGACTCCATCGAGGAATCGGTGATCCCCCACGCGCGGGCTGCTGCTGAGCCGCACAGTTCGTCCCAGAACGCCGCATTGGCGGCGTCGATCGCCTGTTGAGTGTCAGTCATAGCGGCCCTTACCTGCTTCAGCCAAATAGTGTGTTTCGACGCATCCGACGCCGAATATCCGGTATTGCTCGTCCTGCCAACATCTGATTCGGCCCCGATTTCTGCTTCAATTTCGCTGTCGGCAGACCGACTGCGTGCCGCGAGCGGGCCAATCCCGTCAGCGCAGCGACAGTCGCAATTCAGCCGGAACAACCGGCGCGACCACCTCGGTCTCCGCTCTCGCCAGGGAACGTCTGAGGCGCTTCAGGAGCCGCCAGGCATCAACCAAAGCCCCGCGGGCCTGGAAGGGCGTCGGCTATCCCAACCGCTGGGCCTGGTATCCTCGCCGAAGAATCTCTTCCCACCAGGGCTTGTTGTCAAGGTACCAATATACCGTCTTCCTGATGCCGGCCTCAAAGCTCTCCTGCGGGCTCCAGCCGAGTTCTCGCTCGATCTTGGACGGGTCGATGGCGTAGCGGCGATCGTGACCGGGACGGTCCCTGACGAACGAGATCAGGCGCTTGTGCGCGCCGGTCTCGGCCCCCCTGGCCTCATCGAGCAGCGTACAGAGCAGTTCCACGACCTCGAGATTGGTGCGTTCGCTCCTGCCGCCGATATTGTAGGTCTCCCCCACGTTCCCGTGGTGAAGAACACGGATGAGCGCCTCCGCATGGTCCTCGACATACAGCCAGTCACGGATGTGCTGACCATCACCGTAGACAGGTAGCGCCTCATCGGCCAATCCCCTGATGATCATGTGAGGGATCAGCTTCTCAGGAAATTGATAGGGTCCGTAGTTGTTGGAACAATTTGTCACCACGGTCGGCAGTTCGTAGGTCTCGTACCACGCACGCACGAGATGATCGGAAGCGGCCTTGCTGGCAGAATAAGGTGAGTTTGGCGCATACGGGCTTGTTTCCACGAAATGGCCATCCGCACCCAACGTGCCAAACACCTCGTCCGTCGAGACATGAACGAGCCGGAACGCGTCGCGCTCCGCGGGCTCCAAGGCCCGCCAGTAACGCAGGGACTCCTGCAGCAGCGTGAAGGTGCCGACAACATTGGTCTGGATGAAATCGCTGGGCGCGTCGATCGAGCGATCGACATGGCTTTCCGCAGCAAGATGCATCACGGCCTGAGGCCGGTAGTGATCGAACAGACTGCGCAAGCCCGGACTGTTGCAGATATCCGTTCTCGAGAGAGCATAGCGTTCGCTGCTTAACTCCGACGGAATCGAGTGAAGGCTGGACGCGTACGTCATCTTGTCGACATTGACGATCGAGGCGTCAGTGCAATTCAGCAACCGCCGAACAACGGCAGAGCCGATGAAGCCGGCTCCTCCGGTGACAAAGATCGTTGCTTTGCTAGGCACCACTGGCGCCGACCTCAGTGCGACCGCTTCGAATTGGCAAAGCTATCATAGATCGACAAAAGATACTCGCCATAGCTGCTCTTCGCATTCCGCTCCGCAACGCTGCGAAAGGCGTCAAGGGAGATGTAGCCGAGCCTCAGCGCGATCTCTTCCGGACACGCGATCCGCAGGCCCTGGCGCTGCTCGAGGACCTGCACGAAATGGCTGGCCTCGACCAGGGAGGCATGGGTCCCGGTGTCCAGCCACGCGAAGCCGCGCCCCAAAATCTCGACATGCAGTTCACCGCGCTCCATGTAGGCGCGATTGACGTCGGTGATCTCGAGTTCGCCTCTCGTCGAGGGCTTGATGGAGGACGCAATCTCGAGCACGTCATTGTCGTAGAAGTATAGGCCCGTCACGGCGAGATTGGATTTCGGCAGACGCGGCTTTTCCTCGATCGAAATCGCCCGTCCATCCCCATCGAGTTGGACCACACCGTAGTCCTGGGGACGCTTGGTGACATAACCAAAGATAGTCGCTCCCGAAGCTCGCGCGCTGGCGCGGTTCAATATCTCCGGCAACCCATGACCGAAGAACAAATTGTCGCCGAGGACCAGGGCGACGTTGTCCTTGCCAACGAAATCACGCCCGACAATGAAGGCATCGGCCAGCCCCCGAGGTTGGTCCTGGCTTGCGTATTCCAGCTTGAGACCGAAGTCCGAGCCGTCACCCAGCAACCGGCGAAACAACGGCTGATCCTGGGGGGTGGAGATAATCAGAATCTCCCTGATGCCACTCAGCATCAAGGTCGAGAGCGGGTAATAGATCATGGGCTTGTCGAAAATCGGCAAGAGCTGCTTCGACACGACAATCGTCACCGGGTAAAGCCGAGACCCGGTACCACCAGCAAGAATGATACCCTTCATCCAATCCCGCCTGTGCAATTATCCAGATAGTCTACCAGAGGCCGTCGGTTCGGCAAACGCGCGGCACGATTCCAGCGAGCGGCATTCACGCCATTGGGCATAAAATACAAGCATATTCTTGTCGTCTTATCGGCGCCGTGTCATGTCCCTAGGCCCAAGTCACTAGGCCCAGGACGGTGCCATCGTCTGGCGATCGTGGGGGCCCAGTCGGCCTGGCGCGATGACCAGCAAATGGAACAGTCCAAACGTACAGCCCGATACGGCGGTGAGCGAAAATGAACGATCGGATCACTCAGCTAGAGCTTGGTTGGCTCCAGGCCAAACTTGCCCTGCTCGCCTATGCCCACATCGTGGTGTGTTGCGTTTCGCTCTACTTCATCACGGCCGTCGATACGTTTCCGGGTGTCACCGGTATCGACCAGACGCACGTCACAGCTGCGATCCTGAATGTGCTGGCGTTCAGCCCCGTCGTCATCCTGTTCGCGATCGTACGCTTCAGCTTTGGCTATCTCGTCGGCTTCTACTTCTACATGATGATCCTGGGATATCTCTGGCTGATCGAATTTTCGCTACTTGATTACGATCACCGCCTGGCGCTTGTCTCGATCGTGCTTTCAGGATTTGCATTCCTTGCCCCAGCACTGTTCATCACCGCGCCTGTGCGGCAGGCGATCGTCATGCCGGCACGCGCCTTTCACATGATGCCTTCCGTCATCCTGATCGCCTCGGCCGCAATCGTCGGCATCGGCGCTCTGTACCACCTCAAGCTGGTGGATCTCTCCGAGATGTACAAATATCGCGCGGAGATCGAGTTTCCCGGCTTCCTTCGATACGCAACCTCGATCGCCTCGAACGCCCTGTTGCCTTTCGCCTTCGCGTGCTTCGTCGTCAGCAAGCGGAACTGGCAGGCAGCGATCACTCTGGTCCTGATGGTTCTGTTCTACCCGATCATGCTGACCAAGATGGCGCTGTTCGCTCCGTTCTGGCTGCTGCTTCTCGCGCTCATCTGCAAGCTGGCCGAGGTGCGACTTACGACGATCCTCTCGCTATTCCTGCCTGTCTTCGTCGGCGTTGTCGTGGTCTTTCTGGTCAAGACCGGTGTGATTCCGTTCAGACCCGGGATGGTCTATTTCGGCACCGTCAACAACAGGATGATCGCAATCCCGTCGCTCGCCCTCGAGGTCTACAACAACTACTTCTCAGCCCATCCGCTGACCCATTTCTGCCAGATCAACGTCGTGAAGCTCGTGGCTGCATGCGCCTACGACGAACCGATATGGGCCGTCATGGCCAAGGCCTACGATCTCGGCGCCTTCAATGCCTCGCTGTTCGCCACCGAGGGAATCGCGTCGGTCGGCCTCGTGCTCGCGCCGCTGTCCGCGCTCGGTTGCGGCCTGATCATCGCGCTTGGCAATCGCCTATCGGCAGGCCTGCCCCCGCGACTTGTGCTGCTATCCGCCGGGGTCCTGCCGCACGTTCTGCTCAATGTACCGCTTTCGACGGCCTTGCTGACCAACGGCACCGGCCTGCTTTTTCTGCTCTGGTACGTTACGCCGCGGTCGGCCTTCGAGCAGACGGCAGCGTCAACGACCGCGCCGGGCGGACAGTTACAAGGCGCAAGCGCCGGCTAGCGCGCCGCTTTCGAACCCGTCTCACCCGAAAGGGCACGGGGTGGGCGAGATAGCCGGCGCCGCGACGAGATCGCCTGTGCGCGAATGATATCGTCTACGCGCGAATGATATTGTCTGCCGGCTCAGGGAACTTGCCGCGACAGTCGACAAGCAGCGGCGAGTGCGCGCCGAGCAGCTGGTAGTCGAACTTGTCGTGGTCGGTCGCTAGCAGGACGCAATCGAAGCGCCGCAGATTGGCCTCGGTGAGCGCGACACTCGACAGGTCGAACGAATGCGCCCGCATCTTCGGGAACGCGGGAACGTGCGGATCGCTGTAGGAGACGCTGGCGCCGAGATCGCGAAGCTTCTCCATCAGCAGCACGGAAGGCGACTCGCGAACGTCGTCGACGTTCTTCTTGTAGGCAATGCCGAGGACCAGGATCGAGCTGCCGCTGATCGACTTGTGCCTCTGATTGAGCGCCAGCGAGATCTTCGACACCACGTAATCGGGCATCGAGGAATTGATCTCTCCGGCGAGCTCGATGAAACGCGTATGCATGCCGTATTCCCGCGCCTTCCAGGTCAGGTAGAACGGGTCGATCGGAATGCAGTGCCCGCCGATGCCGGGGCCGGGGTAGTACGGCACAAACCCGAACGGCTTGGTTGCCGCCGCGCGGATCACCTCGTGAATGTCGATCCCCATCTTGTCGGCGACCATCTTCATTTCGTTGACGAGGCCGATATTCACCGAACGATGGATGTTTTCCAGCAGCTTGGTCAGCTCGGCAGCCTGCGTCGAGCTCACCGGAACGACCTTGTCGATCACCTGACGATAGAGCGCGATGCCGGCCTCGAGACACGCGGGCGTGCAGCCGCCGCAGACCTTCGGGATCGAGCGGGTCGAAAAGTTCTGGTTGCCGGGATCTTCGCGTTCCGGCGAGAACACCAGGAAAATATCGGTGCCGACGCTGAAGCCGCACTTTTCGATGCGCGGCTTCAGTTCCTCCTCGGTCGTGCCGGGATAGGTCGTGCTTTCGAGCGACAGCACCATCCCCTTGTGGAGATATGGCAGCAGCGATTCCGTGGTGTTCAGCACGAAGCTGAGATCGGGTTCGCGATATTTGTTGAGCGGGGTCGGAACGCAGAGGATGAGGGCATCGACCTCTTTCGCCTGCGAGAAATCCGTGGTCGGCTCGAAGCCGAGCTCCGTCGCCCGCTTGATGCTCGCGCTCGAGATATGTTCGATATAGGACTGGCCCGCACGAAGCGCATCGACCTTGGTCTGGTCGATATCAAAGCCTATGACCTTGTAGCCCACCTCGCTGTAGCGAAGCATGAGCGGCAGGCCGACGTAGCCCAAGCCCACGATACCAATCCTGGCGGTCTTGCGGTCCAGCTTGTCGATCAGTTCGGAATTCATGTCTAACGTCCGTACGTGTGGTTGTGTTCAAAACAGCGTGCTGAATAAAATCCGCAAGGTAAGGCGCCTTTGGCGAGATGGTTGCATAGACGCCCCGTATCCGTCCGACAAGCCCAAAAGCGGTGGGCTGGCTTGGCTCGTCCAACCCGGCGACGGGCCCCGTCGCTGCCGGACCAAATTGAGATCGCCTTCGCCTAAGAGAGCGGCCTATTTCAGATTGCGGCGTCCGGCTGTCTGCAGCACCAGATCGTAATCGCTACGAACGTGGCGCGCCCGTCCGAGGATTGCGCGATCGATACGCTCTGACGGCGCCATCGGTTCCGGCGTCCACCATTCGGGATGAGTGAGAAGGTGTAGCCGATCATGTCCGTGCGCGATCACCTCCGACATTGGCTTGAAGCGCCAGTAGCCGTTGGAGTCGGAGCAATAAACGTAGTCACGCCTGAATCGGCCCGCATAGGCATTGATCAACCCGCCGACCTCCTCCGCCTCGAACTCGAGCAGATTGGTGAGGTCGGGATTGTGCCAGCTGATACAGCGGACGGGAAGCTCCAGCGCGAGCTCAAGCAGCTGCCGTTCGCGCTGCACGACCGCGACAAGTTCCGCTTCGTTCCACTGCGTCACCGGGTAAGCACCGGCATCGAAGTGCAGTCCGATCTCGTGACCGAGGCCGGCGATCCGTCGCACCAGCGCCATGATTTGGGGCTCGAGCAAATTGCAGAACAAGCAATGCGGATTGACGAAATAGGTTGCGACCGCCCCCTCCTCCGCCTCGATCTCGGCCAACGCGGCTGCGCGATGCATCGATACGTCGACGTCGTGCCGCCAGATCACGTGCCGGCCGCTGGCAGGCTCGCCGTATCGCGCGAAACGGTAGCCGCCGGCTTTGAGCAGAAGCAGCAGTTGTCGAAAACCAGCTTCTGTGAATTCGGAGAAATCCTGTTTCGTCATCGTGGAGCTCAAGCGCGATCCCGAAGTTTGGCCATCACCACCTGATCCGTCCACCTGCCGTCGATAAAGCAAGCGCGCCGCATGGTGCCTTCGATCGCGAGCCCGGCTTTCTGATACGCCCTGATGGCCCTTTCATTGTCTGCGAAGACACTGAGCCACACGCGCTGAAGATTTCGGTCCTTGAAGGCGAAATCGATCGCAAGCGTCACCGCCTCCGTTCCCGCGCCACGGCCGCGATCAACCTCCTGCCCGATACGGATCGTCAGCTCAGCGGTACGATGGATCGGATGAAGGTCGATCAGTTGCACTACGCCGATCAAGCGGAGGTCGTGAAGTGCGCGAATGGCGAAGACGATCTTGGCCGTTGAAGTGATGACCGATTTCAACCAATTCTCATGGGTGGTTTCGTGAACCGGGGAGAATGGAGCGTTGAAGCGCACCGTATCGGGATCGTTGATCCAGTGAAACAATTGCGGAGAGTCTTCGTTTCGAATTTCGGTAAGCGCGATGACCTGCCCTTTAATCATAGCTGCCTCCAGGTGATCCCGTTGCTGGCCGCCCGTCCCACATCAAATAGTCGATCACGGAGAGGCCCGGAATGAACGCCTCATGCGGGCCATACGGCTGCGGCACGAAGCCCTGGCTGACCAGACGAACGCCATGCTGCTCGAACAATTCGTCCTGCTGGTACCCCGTGGCACCGCCGCCGGCGAGATAAGCATCCCCGCCGACTGCCTTGACGAGTGAGATGAGGAGCTCAGTCGCCTTGCCCGCATGCGGCAGCTCGGACTGCCGTTCAAATCGCGTCGCAAGGCCGAGATGCTCCGCGATCGCCTTGATGGCCGTGATGTTGAACGTTGCAAGGTTCGTTTCTTGTTGCTCGAACAGAGGCTGCAAGAGGCCCATCGCCTCGCGAAACCGCGGCGCTTTGCCGTAGCTGGCCTGCAGCGTCGCAATCATCTTGCGACGCCAGGGCCGACCGTCATCGATCTCTGCGGCATTGAGCGGCGCCCCCAACGGCAGGCGATGGACAGGACACGTGGCCCAGCGCGCCTCGCCCTGGATAGCAATTCGCACCCTGTTCGACCACGATCCCATGCCTCCCGATCCCGAGCGCGGATAATCGACGGCATCGAGCAGCACGAACACATCGGCACGCCGGATCTTGTCAAAGTACCCGAGCCACGGAAAGAAGTTGGGTTGATGGATCGCAACGAGGCATCCCATCGTGCTGCCTACCCGCTACAGCCGCGTGTCGAAGAACGACTTGAGCCGCCGGAACCACCACAGCCCGGCCCAGAATGCAGCTGCGCCAACCACCGCCAGGTAGCAGATCATCCAGAAGCTCGGCATCGCCCCGTCTACAGTTGCAGTGCGGTAGCACTCCGCGATGACATAGAACGGGTTGAGCTGCACAACAGGCCGAATGAAGTCCGGGTAGGACGAAAGCGGGTAGAAGATCGGAGAAGCGAACAGCAGCACGGTGAGCACATTCGGCAGCGCCAGAGCGGTATCCCGTACAAAGACGTTGAGCGCCCCAAGGAACAATCCCAGTCCCGACACGAACAAGATGTGGAGGGCTACGATCAGCGGCAGCGCCAGATAGCCTGGGCCCGGCATCTCGCCCGAAACCACCTGCAGTATGAGTACGATAGCGAGCGCGACGACCAGCGGCACCAACCCCATCAGCGCGCCCACCATCGGCAACAACTCCGATTTGAAGGCGATATTCTTCACGACGCCCGCGTTTCCGACTACGGACGTCGTTGCCGCCGACAGGCCTTCGCTGATCGCAAGCCACGGCCCGTAGCCGCTCAGCAACCAGATCACGAACGGCAACGACCCCGTACGTCCCGGCAGCCGCCCCGGAAAAACGACGGTGAACACGAACGTGAAAATGCACATCAGCATCAGCGGCGACAGCACCGCCCATACCAATCCCAGCGCCGACCCCAGATAGCGGTCGCCCAACGTCATGCGGAAGAGATTACTCAGCATGCCGAGATCTCGCCGATCAAAACCTGCCAGCATCATGTCTTGACGTCCTCAAGGCGGCGCGCGCTGATCCGCGGAGGATAGAAGATCAGCGGCTGCCCACCTACTTGTCCTTCCTCGTCGACGACCTCCAGCACGCAGGAAATCGATTCCTTGTCGCCCCCGTGACCGACAAGCGCAACATCGAAGCGATAGAGATTGGCCCCCAGCACGAAAGGATCCATGTCGATGGTGACCGTGAATGGACCCGACGCGGGCAGCGCCATCCCCACCTCCGAAAGACGCCGCCGCCAGACCAAACGTCCGTCGACCCGTGTGAGAACAACCTCGAGATCATGCATCGGCGGGGTCGAGTCGAGCCGCCCGCGCGCGACGATCGCCAACGGCACCATGGCGAGCGCGGTCGCCTTGCGCGCCTCCCCGCGCTGAATGATTTCGACGGCATCGAGCTGAAGGGGTGCGGCCCGGTTCACCACGCTCCCTTCAAACTTGCGCATCAGCTCCGCCTCGTCCGCCTCACGCACGGCCGCCTCATAGGCCTTGGTGACGACCTCCGGCGAACCGTCCATGACGAGCCGGCCGCCGTCGAGCCAGAGGCATCGTGAACACATTTCCACGATCGCGCCGAGGCCGTGACTTACGACGATCACAATTCGGCCGCTGGCCGCGACTTCTCGCATGCGCCGCGTCGCCTTGGCGGCAAAGAAGGCATCGCCGACCGATAGCGTTTCGTCGATGACGAGAATGTCGGGATTGATGAACGCCCCCATCGAAAACGCGAGCCGGGCCTTCATCCCCGAAGAGTAGGTTCGCACCGGACGATCGATGAATTCACCGAGTTCGGCGAACGCGATGATTCGATCGGCGACGTCATTGACCTGTTGTCGACTACGGCCGTGCACGGCCGCATCGAGGAAAATGTTGTCGCGGCCGGTCATGTCCTCGCGCAGCACGGCGCCCACCGTGAGCATCGCGTGCAGGTCGCCGTCGACCTCCACAGAGCCTGAGGTCGGCTCGGTAAGCCCCGCGATGATTGAAAGCAGCGTCGTCTTGCCCGCTCCGTTGCGGCCTATGATGCCGACGCGCTCGCCCTCCGCCACTTCGAAGCTGATCGAATCGAGCGCCTGCACGTGACGCGTGGTGACTTCGCGCTTGCCTGTGCGCAACGCTTCCATCAGCGATACGGGCCCGCCGCCCTGGTCGGCAAGCGCAAACACCTTGCTGACATTGCTCACCCGAATTGCCGCGCGCATCAACCAGCCACCTTCCACTCGGCTGGCAGGCTGAATCCGCGCCCGGCCGAGCCTTCCACGCTGAGCGCGAGTCCGTTGCCGTCGAGCCAGCTGAATCCATCGAGAACAATTCGGACCACCGGATTGTCTGGATCCGGCATCGCAAGGTGCAGGCCGATCTGGTAGCTCCCGGGTGCAAGCGGCAGTGCCGGGATATCGACGCCGATCGCATAGCGCCCGGGTTCCTCGCCGACAGGCGTGAGCCGACGCGACATCAGCCCCGTCTCCCAGCCGTACGCGGGCTGGAGGTGCTCGACCACAACCACCGCGCCGACCTCCGCCCGGGTGAGGATATCGACCTCCGCTTCAAGCCTGAAATCCGCTCCCGTCATAATCGTGCGCGGATAGACAGGCGCCCCCGCGAACCGTGCAATTCCATCGTGGTATGTCGACTTTGCCTGCTCGCCGTAGAGGTAGCGCCTCACTGCATGCTCGGCCGGCCCCGAAAAGATCACCTTGCCACGGTCCAGGACGTGCGCCGTTTCGCACAGCCGTACGATCGCAGACCAGTCGTGCGTCACGAGGACCCCGGACGCCCCGCCCGATACCCGTTCGCGCAACCGCCGCCAGCACTTGGACTGAAAGTGCTGATCGCCGACCGCAAGCACCTCATCGAGGAGATAGACCTCGTATTGCCCGGCCGTCGCGGTCGAGAAATAGAGCCGCGCGCTCATCCCGGTCGAGTACGTCAGCACGGGATCCTCGAATCGATCTCCAAGTTCGGAGAAATCGTGGATATCCAAGATCATTGCCGCTCGCTCGCTCGGCGAAAATCCATGCACGGTCAGCAGCCGGTCGGCATATTGTCGTCCCGTGAGCTCCGGATGGCCGACCAGACCGAGCTCGTAGAGGCCCGACATCGCCCCGTTTACCTTGACCCGGCCGGTATCCGGCGCGTAGACGCCGCCGATCACCCGAAGCAGCGTGGACTTGCCGGCCCCGTTGCGGCCGAGCACGCCGAGGAACCGGCCCTTGGGCACCTCGAAGCTGACGTCCTCAAGCGCCGTGAAGTGCGGAACGTCGCGTCCCAGCCCGAACGCGAGCCGCCAGGCGCTTCCACCGTCGACGAGCGCAAAGCTTTTCGACACACCTTGGCACGTGATGGCAACGGCGCGCGACATCATGCCTTCACGCATTGCCCATACCGGCAATCAGCCGCAAAATCAGAGATCGGTTGTTCAAACATTTTCGAGATCAAAGTACGCATTCATTTTGTACGGCGCGGACCGCGCGGTCGATTTTCCATTCAATACGGGTTCATCGAGGACGCTGAACAACCGTCTCCAAAATCTCTCGATTGGCTGGCGTCGGATGATAGTTGGCGAGATTTTGGCTCACCTTCCGCCGCCTCGCGCACGCAGGATCAGAATACTGAGATGCCTACATTTCTTCCAGCGCCGCCACCACCCGGTCGACGTCGGCGGGACCCATGTGGTTGTGCAACGGCAGCGCGATGGTTTGCGCCTCGGCGCGCGTCGCAACCGGGAAGTCGGCCGGATCAGTCCCCAGCCGCTTGCGATAGGCGGCAAGACCGACCACCGAGTGGGTACCAGGCCTGCTGCCGATACCCTTTTCCTGCAGCCGCAACAAAATTTCGTTGCGGCTGAGCGGCGCATTGTCAGCCACCATCGCTACGTAGGCCTGCCAAGCGTGTACATACCCCTGTGGTCGCGTCGGAGGCTTGATCCAGTCGATCCGCCTGAGCCCCTGGTCGAGACGGTCGGCAAGCACCTCCCGCTCGGCGATGAACCTGTCGAGCTTCTGCAGTTGCACGCTCGCCACGGCGGCCTGGATATCTGTCATTCGATAGTTGAAGCCGAACACCTCGAACTCCGGCAGCTCGTAGGGCTTCGGACCACGATGTCTCACCTCCTCGGAAATCGACGCGCCGTGGTTGCGGTACACATCGAGGAGGCCAGCGAGCCTGTCGTCGTTGGTCGTGACAACCCCTCCCTCGCCGCACGTGATCGACTTTCTGGGATGCAGTGAAAAGCATCCCATATGCCCAAGCGAACCTGCAGCCTGTCCATGATAGCCGGCTCCGGCAGCGCACGCGGCATCCTCGATCACCGTCACCTGACGGCCGCCAAGCGCGTCGTTGATCGCATCCATGTCGGCGGCGAGACCGAACAGGTGCACGGGAATGATTGCCTTGGTCCGCGCGCTGACGGCCCGGCTGACCGCCTTGGGATCGATGTTGTAGCTGGCGGGGAGAATATCGACAAAAACAGGCGTGGCTCCGCAGTGCATGACCACGTTGGCCGTTGCTACCCACGTGAATGCCGGCACGATCACCTCGTCCCCCGGACCGATGCCGGCAGCGACCAGCGCCAGATGCAATGCAGTGGTGCAAGAGGTCGTAGCGAACGCATGCTTCACGTCGTGCCGCTCGGCGAATGCCGTCTCGAGCTTGCGCACCCATGGCCCCTGCGTGAGCCATCCTGATTCGAGCACCTGACGAACTGCCTCCAGCTCTTCGGCTCCCATTACGGGCTTTGCGATCGGCAAGGTTGGCAACGACGACGACATTGATGGCACTCGGGCTTGTTTAAAAGCGATGCAGGAAACTTAACCGGTCACACTCGGCATTGCCAGCGGGACGACAAGGAACGATGGGTGACAACCGCCAGGGCGTCAGGCGTGGGCATGTTTCTTAAGCATCTCAGTACGGACAACATCACCCAACGCATTGTCCGGATCCGCGGGCAAGCCGGCACGAACACGATCGATAATCGTCTCGAAGCGCGCGGCACATACTTCCTGAGTATGCCATTTGAGCGCGAAGGCGCGCGATAGCTCGCTCATCCTGCGACGCCGCTCTGGATCATTGACTAGCGCCTTGAGCTCGCCGTAGATCGTTGCTTCGTCAGCGTGCTGGACTGGCGCCTCCGCCAGATAAGGCAGCTTCTCTCCTCGCCCGTGCTTGAGACTGGTGATCACCGGCCGACCCAACATGAGACTCTCCCGCGCGTTGGCACCGAGCCGCCCGTAGTTGAGCTGGTCGACGACAATGTCCGCTTGTACCTGATAGTAACGCACGTCCCGGCTTGGCAGGTCGGTGGCGAAGAACAAGCGGATCGGACATCCCTCGGCCTTCAGCCGATCGATGGCCGCCAACACCGCTCCGGTGCCCTTGATGTCGCGCCCCTGGTCTCGGCGGCTCTCATAGTTGCCGACCGCGTGATACACCAGCAGCTCATCCGGGGCCCGCGCGATCCAGAACGCGTCTGGGACTTCCAGATCAGGCCGCCAGCGGTCCTTCGATAAGGCCGTGACTGCAGGCCCGAACACATGGCGCGGTGTCTTGCGCTCGGGCGTGACCCAGTCTCCCTCCAATCCGACCCAGTCGCAAACCAGATCCAGCCTTGCCAGCCACGCCGCATTGCGGTCCTCGGAGCAAATGTCGGGCCGAAGTTGCCAAACGCAGTGCGAACATACACCGTCCGTCACCTCGAAAAACGATGATGGCAGAGCGCCCTCAATGCATCCGCTCGGCATATTGCCAATGATCAGATTGTGCCGCCGCAACTCCATGAAATCCCATGGAATCTTCGTATTCTTTTGACCTGCCTCCATGTTATCGGAGAATAGGGCCGCTGCGCCCATTCCATAGAAGTGCATTGCCTCGAAACGTTCCGGCACAGACTTGAAGAACTGAGCGACCTGGCGCTGCATTTGCGTGGGGTCTGCGTGAAACAGGCTGAGATCCTCTCCGTGAAAGAACTGTTGTTGCGGACTGGCCGGGTTCTCGAGCGATACCGTCATCGCATCCCATCCGCGCTCCTTCAGTCCCTCCGCAAGATTGTTGAAGTGGTAATAGCTGTGGTGCAAGAACAGCGCCGAGCGCCGCCTGGGTTGCGCTGGAATACGAAAGTCCGGCAGGTACTCGGGCAGCGCAAAGGGAGCTGGCACACTGCCCGCCGCAGTCTTCCGCCCGGCGGCAAGAAAATCGACCAAGTCGGGCGTTTGCTTTAGAAGACGCGCCGTCATTTCGAATGCGTGCTCGGAGTCAGACGCAACTAGCTGTGAGTCGGCCGCAACTCCAGCATGCGCGTTCAGTGCGTCCCTGAATAGGGTCGGCTCCGTCGCGATATGCTTCAAGACTGCCGGCCGGGCCGTCCATGGCCCGAGCGTGCCGTCGGCAGCCAGCACTGCCAACTCGAACTCCGTCACCTGGCCCGCGACAATTGCGTCTACGATGGAGTCGCCAGACCAGCCGCCAAGCCCCAGCGCCTGCACCTGCTCTTGGCTCGCCGTGATTGCGCGCAACGTCTTGCCCCGTCGCACGATCAGGATGCGATCGGGCCACGCCTCATTGTTGGGCGCCGTCAACAGCGGCCAAACAATGTGGCCGGGAGGCACCCGCACATCCGCACGTCGTTGCGCCTCTAGTTCAGCTATCCGCGTTTGCGCAGACGTCAGTTCATCACGCAACACGTCGAGCTCCGCCTTCAAACCGGACAGGTCCGCCCGCACGGAGTCCTTCCATTGCCTGGCGCGGCGCATGAGGGTGAAGGGATTGGTTGTCATCAACGGCTTCAAACTGGCGACCTTTCGTGGTCCGACCCACCCAGTCGCCCCAAATCCGAGCGACCGCGTACGCGTTTCGGCCTTAGCTGGTGAGGCGACCACGCTCGATCAAGTAGCAGATCTGGCCGGCCGCGGCTTCTTGCGTGAGACGAGCAACTCGGTTCCGACATCGGAAGAGCGATCGCCGGCTTCAACGTGCGGCATGCAGACCCTCGTGATGACGCAGCTCTGCACACATGTGGCCGACATTCTGTCTTTGTTAAGATCTCGTTTTGGCTTTCTTACGGACCAAGGAGGCTGCGACGAATCACTCTCTGCCCTGCCGGGATATCATCCGCAGTCCTCAATATGCGCGCGCAGCGCGTACTCCACGTTGATCAGCGACCAAATCAGCAGTCTGCGATTTTCGCGACCGTGGAGATGATCATCGACCAACTCCCTGATCGGCTTGGGATCGAGATAGCGATAGATTTTCGCCTGATCGTCGAAGAGGACGTTGCGGACAAAGTCGATGCTTTGGCCCTTGAACCAGCTCGCATCAGGGCCGGAGAAGCCTTGCTTCTCGCGTTCAACGACTTCCTGGGGGATGTGCTGCTGCATCACGTTTCGCAGCAGCATCTTGCCATCACGAGCCTTCTGAAAGTAGCGGGCCGTTTTCCTGCCCGGCTCGTTTTCGTCCAATGCCACGACTTCATCGAGCTTGCCAAGCTTCATCCGGACCGGCAGCTTCATGGCAAAGTCGACAAGATCGTTGTCGAGGAACGGAACGCGTGTCTCTAGCGAATGCGCCATTGAGAGTTTGTCTTCCATGGTCAACAAGCCATGGAGAAAAGTCTTGGCCTCCAGATAGAGCGAATGATTGACGTAATCCTCCGGGCGGGTCAGACGCTCGGCGTGCTGATTGAACATGTCCCTGAAGATATCACGGGTCGAGACGCCCTGCACGTCGCCCCAGATCGGTGCGAAGACGCGCTTCAGCACGGTGTTCGGTACAAGCCGCTGCCAGTACTCGTAGTACTTGTCGATATATTCCTCGAAGCTCTGGTTCACGACCGCGCGGTAGTAGCGCCAGGGGTAGCCACCGAAGATCTCGTCGCCGCCCGTTCCCGCAAGGACAACCTTGTTGAACTTGCTGGCGAGCTGCGCGACATAGTAGTTCGGATAGCTCTGTCCGACGCGCGGCTCTTCAAGATGCCAGGCCAGCTTGGGAAGAACGCGCTCCATGTCGCCCGATTTGAGCACCATTTCGTAGTGCTCGGTGCGAAACAGATATGACATTCTTTCCGAGGCCGCACGCTCGTCGTATTGGAGCTCGATGCCGGATACCGAGCTCAGGTCGAAACCGCAGGTGAACGTCCGCATGTAGCTGAGCGATTGCGCCGCGATCGCGGTAATCGTTCCCGAGTCCATTCCGCCCGACAGATACGCCCCGACGTCGACATCAGAGACGAGCTGCCGCTTCACCGCCTGTTGAAGCAGATGATCGACCTCTTCTTGATAGTCCGCTTCGGACCGCGCCGTTTCCGGCTCCTGGAAATTGTAGTCCCAGTAGCGTGTCAGCTTCGGCTGCGTTCCAGCGCCTGCCTCGCTCGATACGCTGATATAGCAGCCTGCAGGTAGGATACGGACGCCCTTGAGCAAGGTGCGGTCCGTGAAGAAATTCTGGAATGTGAAGTACTCCAGCAACCCCTCGGAATCGAGCTGCGCGTTGAAGTTCGGAACGGCGCGAAACGCCTTCGATTCCGACGCGAACAGCAACTGGTTGCCACCGAACCAGTAGTACAGCGGCTTGATGCCGTAGCGATCCCTCGCAAGCGTAAGTCTGCGCTCCTTGCGGTCCCACAGCGCGAAGGCAAACATGCCGTTGAAGCGCTGCAGGGCACCCAGTCCCCACGCTGCGATCGCCTGCAACAGGACCTCGGTATCGCTGCTGGATCTGAAGACATGTCCCTGGGCTTCGAGCTCGGCGCGAAGTTCCCGATAATTGTAGATTTCGCCATTGTAGGAAATCACAAACCGGCCATCCGCCGTTTGCATCGGCTGCGCGCCGGTCGGACTCAGATCGATAATCGCCAGCCGGCGATGCCCGAGACCTATCGAACCGTCGATCCATTGGCCTTCGCCGTCAGGACCACGGTGGGCGATCGCCTGCGTCATCGCACGCAGAACATGCGAGGACACCGGCCGCCCATCGAGGTTAAGAATGCCCGCGACGCCGCACATATCTAGATCCGTCCGATCCTGGACTGCAGAGCCTTACTCAATGCCGGCCTTGGCGCGCCGCCGCTCGAGGCCGGCCCGATGCTTCGATCGCCATTCGATCAGCATCTGCAGTCCCTCACGCAAATCGACTTCCGCGGTGAAGCCGATTTCCTCGGCCGCGCGCTTCGTGGAGCCGACCCGATTGCGCACGAAGGTCGCGTTGCTGCGCGGCGCGTACTTGATCGGCTGGTTCGACCCGGTCAGCTGGAGCAGCATTTCCGCGAGCTCCTTGAGCGACGTTCGCTCGCCGGTCCCGACATTGTAGTAGCGGGCAACCGTATCGGCCGACATCGCGCAGAGATTTGCCCGCGCGCAATCCAGCACTGAAACGAAGTCGAAGGCTTCCGAACCGTCGCCCAGAATGGTCGGCCCTTCGCCGCGGTCGATCGCGTCGAGCATCTTCATGATGACCGCGATATAGGCGCCCTGATAGTCCTGACGCGGCCCGTAGACGTTCATGTAGCGCAAGCCGACCGCAGGCAGGCCATAACGGTGACAGAATGCCGTCGCCATCGCTTCGCCGGCGATCTTGGTCGCGCCGTAGAAATTCTTGTTGTTGAACGGATGGTCTTCGGTCATCGGCTCCTCGACCGCATCGCCGTAAACCGAGGCCGAAGAGGAATAGACGAGACGCTTGATCCGGTTCGCGACGCAGGCTTCGAGCACATTGAACGTCCCTCGAATATTGGTGTCGAAGGCCGCCCGGGGGAATTCATGGCATTGCAGCAGCCACAGCGCCGCAAAATGGAACACGCCATCCTTGCCCTTCATCGCGGCATCAAGGATATCGGATTGGCAGACATCGCCACCTGCCTCGAATATTTTGACACGCGGATCGCTGAGCACCCGCTCGACATTCTCGAGCGAGCCGCGCGCGAAATTATCGAAGATCACGATCTCGCCGACGTCGTGCTTCGCGAGCTGTTCGACCGCATGCGAGCCGATCAATCCCGCTCCGCCGATGACGAGGAACTTCTTGCCGTTGATTTCCAAGGTCGACCTCTTGGACTGGAGTTTTACGCCTCACCACGAGCGGACAAAGTCGGGCTCGCGGCAAAGTGACGATGACTGCTTGAGATGCTGGACAACCGCCAGGAGGCCAACGGGTACGAATCCCGTTGGTAACGATCTCAGCTTGCTGCGCGCGATGGGGCCTGGTCTCGCAGCAGTTCCGCGATCTCGAAAGCCGCTCGTCCCTGGCCGTAGTCGGTGATGTCGTTGCGCGCCAGATGCGCCGGTCCCTTCCAGAGCCGGTTCCAGCCGTTTGTAACCGTCTCGGTCCACTCGGTTTCATCGCGCAGCGTCACGCACGGCACGCGATGAAAGTAGGCTTCCTTCTGCAGTCCGCCGGAGTCCGTGTACACCTCGGTCGCGTGGTGCAGCAGCTTCGCCATGTCGAGATAACCGACCGGGTCAATGATACGCAGTCCTTCCAGGCTCACACCCAGCCGCGAGGCGGCGCCCCGGGTGCGCGGATGCAGCGGCAGGACCACGGTGCGCCCGCGCGACTGGTCCAGCAGGAATTGAACGACATCACGGAGCCGCTCCGGATCATCGGTGTTCTCCGCGCGGTGCACAGTGGCAAGGGCGTATTGCCCGGGTTGCAGCCCCAGTTCGTTCAGGATCGTGGAGCTGACCTCGGCCTTTTCCAGAGCGAACAGCGTGGCGTCGTACATCACATCGCCGACGTGATGCACGCCCTTGACCACGCCCTCAGCCGCAAGGTTCGCGATTGCGGTTGCGGTGGGACAGAGGTGAAGGGTCGAGAGATGATCCGTCACAATCCGGTTCAGCTCTTCGGGCATGCGCCGGTTGAAGGATCGCAGCCCGGCTTCGACATGGGCGACCGGAATGTGGATCTTTGCCGCCGCCAGCGAGCCGGCCAGCGTCGAATTGGTATCGCCGTAGACCACGACCCAGTCCGGCTTTTCGGCAAGCAGGATCGGCTCGATTTCCATCAGCATCCGCCCGGTCATGTCGCCGTGACCGCCGCCATTGATATCCAAATGATGTTTCGGCTTAGGGATGGCCAATTCCTCGAAGAACAGATCGGACATGTTCGCATCGAAGTGCTGACCGGTGTGAATCATCACCTCCGTCAGTCCATCCGTTTCGCGAATGGCCCGGCTGACCGCTGCGGCCTTGATGAACTGCGGCCGCGCACCGACCACCGTGAGTATCTTGATCGACATCAGGAATACTTCGCGACGTCGGCCACATGCGCAACGTGATTGCGCATGCAGCCGAGGATGCGGTCACGGTTTTCCCGGGTCCACGCGATGGTCCGCTTGAGGCCATCCTCATGCGCGACGCTCGCAACGAAGCCGAGCTTTTCGCGCGCCTTCCCCGGATCGCCGAAGCGCTGACCCGACCGGTCCCAATCACGCGCCGGCGTGAGCGCGATCGGAGTCTGGTTGCCGGCGATCGAATTCACCCGCTTCGCCAGATCAAGGATGCTGGTCTCGACACCCGAGGCAAGATTGTAGATTTCGCCGGGCTCACCGCCGAGCGCGCACGCCATCAGTCCCCGCGCCATGTCTTCCACGAAGATGAAATCCCGCGACGCGATCCCGCCATTCTCGACCGGAAGGGCTTCGCCATGCAGGGCCTTCCAGATGAAGGTCGGGGTGACATTGCGCCAAACCGTGTGAACGGTGCCGCGCCAGCGGCCGGCCCCCAGTATTTCGCCCGGCCCGTAGACGTTCTGGAACCGCGCCTTCACGAAGGGCAGCTTGTACCGGGTGAAGTAGTAGTTGCCGTACATCTCCCCGATCAGCTTGGAGATCGAATAGGGACTGTCGTGAAACAGCGAGACCGGAGCGTCCTCCGTCGTCGCCGAGGCGCCGTCAAAGGTCTTCTCGGCCACTGCACAGCCAGCCGCGGCGTACACCACCTTTTGCAGCGAGCGGATGTCCTTGAGCCTTTCGAACAGCTTCAGGCTCGTCAGCGTGTTGTTGTCATGATCGGCCAACGGATCGGCGATCGACGACTGGTTGCCGTGGAAGCACGCAAGGTGGAAGGCAAAGTCGAGATCCTCCGGCAGCGCGGCCAGCACGGCGTCTTCGGTGATCGGACGCGGCACGAACTGGATCCGGGGATCAGGCGGCACATTCGAGGCATCGGCCGACAGCAAATTGTCGACGACAATGACCTTGGCGGGCGCCTGCTCAAGCAGCAGCCGCACAAGATTTGACCCGACGAACCCGGCTCCGCCGACGACGAGAATGGTCGATCCGTTAAATGACTTCATGATCAGCTCTTTGGTGCCGCCAGGTGACTATAGACATCGCTCACGCCATAGGCGTCGTACCACGCAAGCAGGCGCCGGATGGTCTCATCGAATGGCACTTTGGCTTGCCATCCGAGAACTGCGCGGGTCCTGCTCGGATCGGGAACGACGGACGGCACGTCGTCATCACCGACCGGCACCACCTTCACATCAGGATCGGCCGGCAGTCCAAGGTGGGACCGCACGAGGTCGTAGATTTCCTTGATCGAGTGACCGATTCCGCTCGATACGTTGAAGACGCCCGTCGGCGCCTGCTCGGCCATCGCGAGATCCACCGCGGCCAGGAAGTCGGACATGTCGAGGAAATCGCGCTGCGCGTCGCTGCAGAAGCAGCCCTGCCCGGCCTTCAGGCGCTTGTAGAAGGTCGGGATCGGACCAATCGCCAGGCGAGGCCCGGTCACGTTGGCAAGCCGCAGCGACACGTAAGGCAGCCCGCTCATCGCCAGGTACTGCTCGCCGGCGACCTTTGAGATGCCATAGCTGGTGAACGGCCGCAGCGGATGCTCGACCGGGATCGGTGTGCTTTCCGGCCGTCCGTAACACAGCACGGTCTGGAAGTTCAGAATCCGGCCCGCGCCGGCGGCCCGCGCCGCGTCGATCACGTTCGCGGTGCCATCGACGTTGGTTGCGATGTCTTCCCGCCAGTTCGCCGGGTCCTTGTAGGAAGCCGCCGAATGCACGACATGCGTCGGTCGAAACTTCTCGAATGCCGAGGCAACGAGATCCCGATCGGCGATCGAACCTTCAATCAAGGTCAGGCCGGGAAGCGCCGGCACAACCTCGCGCTTGCCGGTGGCGAAATTGTCGATGACCAGAATCTCGTGGCCCTGCGGCAACCAGTGCTCGATCAGGTTCGAGCCGAGGCAGCCTGCGCCGCCGGTGATGATGATGCGCATCTCGTGGTTCCGATCAGGTGCGGATTTCCGCACGCGCTTCCTTCAGGTGCGTATAGCCGCCGACGACGCCTTCCTTCTCCCAGCGTTCAACCGACAGGCGGGCAATCTCGTCGAGCGAGGTGAACTCGACGGCGCCGAAATCCTTGAACGTACGTGACGGGTCGAGGAGGATCGAAGGTGCATCGTCCGGACCGAGCGGCTTCACTTCCGGCTCCGGGTAATCATTGATCTTCATGGCGCGCACCACGGAATCGTAGAGCTCCTTGATGGCGACATCCTTGCCCGAAGAGAAGTGATAGGTGCCGCGGCCGACACCATCGGCGGCCTTGACGACGACGCGGGCAAGATCACCCGCGTAGCAGAAGTCGCGGCGCGCCGGGGTGACGAAGCACTTCTGTCCCTTGGCCAGCCGCCCGTAGAAGATAGGCAGCGGCCCGGACACGTTTCGCGGCCCGATCACGTTGGCAAGGCGGAACGTCACCCATTCGACCCCGGAGAACTGCACGTAGTGCTCGCCCGCCGTCTTCGAGATGGCGTAGCTGGAATTGACCGGGTTGATGGGATGGTCAAGCGGGATCGGCGACTGCAGCGGCTTGGTGCCGTAGCAGAGAGCCGTCTGGAAGTAGATCAGACGGGATACGCCGAAGGTCTTGCAGGCCTTCGCGATGTTGGCGGTGCCGACCGCGTTCACCAATGCATCGCTGCTCCAGTCCTCCGGATCCTTGTAGGACGCCGCGGTATGGATCACGACCTCAGGCCGGAAGTCGGAGAACAGCTGATCGACCACCGCAGCATTCGCAATCGTGTCCTCGACCAGGGTCAGATTGGCGTGCTTGGTGAGGTTGTCGGCTCTGCCGGTCGCATAATTGTCGATCGCAACCACCGTGTCGCCGCGCGACAGCAGCATATCGATAACCGTTGATCCGACCTGCCCGGCTCCGCCGGTTACAAATATCTTCATAGCCACCATCCAGATTGAGAAGTTTAAGCACTGACCATCGCGCGGAACTCGGCCGCCCGGTCATGAAACCGTTGGTGCCAGAGTTCCAGACTGAGAAGACCCCACGTCTTTCGGGAGAAGCGGGATTGCTCGCCAAAGCTGGAGAGCACGACATCGCTGTTGAAGAACGGGCGATGCTTCGAACGCTGTTCACCAAAGATATCAAGGACAAAGTCCTTGAGCTCGCCGTCGAACCATTCCTTCAGCGGCACCGGGAAACCCATCTTGTCGCGCCGCTGCAGCAGTGCCTTCGGCAGGGTGTCGCGATAAGCCGTCTTCATGAGCTGCTTCATCTGCCCGCCCATGAACTTCACGTCGGCCGGCACGGTAGCGAGAAACTCCACGAGAGGATGATCCAGCAACGGCACGCGGCTCTCCAGGCCGTGCGCCATGCTCATGCGGTCCTCGACGTGCAGCAGCGCCGGCAACAGGCACTTGAAGTCGAAGTGCGTCATCTTGTCGAAATAGGCTTCCTTCCGCACATTGTCCTGGTTGTTGAAGATCGCGCGGAAGGACTCGAACACACCCTCCTTGTTCAACGCGCTCCAATCGATCTCACCGACCATGTCGGTCGAACGATCGACCAGGCGGAAGTACCTGCGATCAAGATCCGCGAACAGGCCATCGCGCCAGAACTCCTTGATCATCGGCTTGTATTCGCGCAGCAGACCGAGATTGGGCACGATCGACTCGATCGTGACCACGTAGTGACCGCTCTGGTAGGTGCCGTCGATCGCCGCCTTGATGCATTGCTCGAAATAGGCGACCAGATACCGCGCATAGCCGCCGAGCAGCTCGTCGCCGCCCTGCCCGCCGAGCACGACCTTGACGTTCTTCGCCGCGAGCGCGGACACCATGTATTGCGGAAACGACCCCGGTCCGGCGACCGGGAAGTCCAGATGGTAGATCACGTCGCCGATGCTGTTGCGGAAGTCGGCAGCAGTGATGTCGACCATGTGGAGCGACATATCAGCCAGATCGGTCACCGTCTTGGCGTAGCCGCTCTCGTCATAGCCTGGAAATTCGAGAAAGCGGCCGTGGAATGCGTCCCGGCTGCGGTGGTCCAGTTTGGAAGCCATCAGCGCAACGAGGCTGGAGTCGAGACCGCCGGACACGTAGCCGCCGACCGGAACGTCGGAGCGCAGATGCACCTGCATCGAGTCCGACAGCAGTTCGGTGAAGCGCCGCTCGAAATAGGCGGGACTACGATCGAAATCGACATCGTACTGCACGTCCCAGTACCGGGACGTCATGACGTCGCCGCCCGCGAGCCGAAGCAGATGGCCGGGCAGCAGGGCTGATATCCCCTTGAACAGGGTCTTCTTGCCGATCGTGTACTGAAACGTGAGATACTCGCTCAGCGCATCGGCGTCGGTTTCGATGTCGCTCAAGAACGGCAGCAGCGCCTTGGCTTCGGATGCGAAGTAGAAGACCCCCTGTTGCACCGTATAGTAGAACGGCTTGATCCCGAACCGATCGCGAGCTGCAAACAGCTTCTTGTTTCTCTCGTCCCAGATCGCGAAGGCGAACATCCCGCGCAGATGATCGACGCAGCGCTCGCCCCATTTGGCGTAGGCGGCGAGGATCACCTCCGTGTCCGAATGGGACTGGAACGTCCAACCGTCCGAGAGCTGCTCGCGAAGCTCGACGAAGTTGTAGATTTCCCCGTTGTAGGAAATCACGGTGCCGTTCGCTCCCTTCATGGGCTGGGCGCCGGCAGGCGTCAAATCAATGATCGCAAGCCGACGGTGGACCAGCCCGACGCTTCCGGCGTCGTCGCTCCATTGCCCTGAACCATCGGGCCCGCGATGCGCAATCAAGCTGCTCATCGCGTTGAGCGACGCGACGCGCCTTGCGACGGGATGACCGGACAGAGATGCAAATCCTGCAATGCCACACATGAATTCAGAGAACCTCGATATTCAAGATCGCTGCAAAGACACTAAAGCTATCCGCGAATTCTACGCGCGAGTGACAGCATCTGGCGGACAAGCGTAACGACAACTGCGTGAAGGAAATTGGGTAGCAACCTGATTTCCTTCACATCCTCGATGTGATGCTGATGCGCGCGAAGAACGGCGCGGGTAAACGATTCCCGTAAGGCAAGCTCGTCTGTTACCGTACCGGTTGAGGTACCGCAATCAGGGAGTCGTCGGCCCTTCCTGACCGCCGCATCACGAACTTCCGCTAGCAGACCTGCCACGAAATTCCTATAGCGGAACTTCGGATCCTCGACCAAGGCACGGTAACAGGCCTCGATCCGCGCCATATTGGCGTCCTCGTCCTGCATCTGCTCATAGACGTCTTCGACATTCGAGCAATCCGGCGCGAGCGCGATGTAGTGCTCACCCGCCTTCAGGGCACCGGCGTAATTGCCGGGCGTCAGTATCTGACAGGACCGCGCGATCGCCGCCTCGAACAGACGCGGACCAGCGGCGGTATAGACGTTCTTCATATCCTGACCTGGAAAGCAGGTCTGCTCCAATTCCTCAAAGCTGGCCGCCGGGCTGCGCTGCAGCCGCCGCTCGACGCATTCCCTGATCTCCCCCCTGGCGTCCAGCAGCGAACTTCCGCTCTCGCAGCCCAGGGTGAACTTGCTGTTGCCCAGAAACTGGAGCCAGGCGTCGCCAACGAGCGCGTCGCGCGCCTGCGTCGAGATATCCAGCTTCAGCTGGCGATCCGCCATGCTGGAGCGGAAGCGATCGCCCAATTCGGTCTTCACCTGGCCAATTCTTCCGAAATAGGCGGGCAGCGCCCTGGCCCTGTAGCCGACGTCGATCTCCCTGTCCTTGAACGGGACGGCAAAGCGCTGCATCAGGCCGATGTCGGCGTCGTCAACATATCCCGTCAGCGCCTCGAGCACCCGGGCATGCTTCCCCGCGCGAGGATAGAACTCCGCATGATGGTCGTAGCAGACGGAATAGATGAGATCGACCTTCCAGTCCGAAAGCCAGTTGTCGAGTATTTCGGCGTGGTCGTACTCGTCTTGGGGCAGCGCCACCTTGACGGCATCCGACTTCGCGATGAAGTCGTAGGCATCGAGGAGCCGATCCAGCCACAGCGATTTCGGCCTCGCCCATCTCCAGCACAGAAACGTCGTGTCGAGAATGATCGCGTCGAAGGCCTGTTCGCGAAGACGGGCGGTGACGGGCTGGCGTGCGCTATGCAGCGTGTATTCGTGCTCAGGAGCATATTTGACGAGTGCGAACGCGTGATTGATCGACGTACGCCGCGCCGAGCCAAGATCGTCAAGTTCGTGCAGGATAAGGATGCGCACGATCGAAGATTAACCCTGCACCCGGCAGCGTGAGACGGCAACTGTCACGCATCAATCCCGATCAGCCGACGAATTCTCGTGTGCCTCAAAACGATCCGTTTCGCCCAACGACGGATTGGACCCGGCGTCAAACGCGCCACATGGATGACGCCATTCGCTGCAACCACCTTCGCGATGACGACCAGACGGTGGCGCACCGTCTGCTTCGCCTTCCGCATCACTTTCTGCATCAGCTCCCGTCGCCGCGTGCGGCGCTTTTCGCGCGCGACCAATGCGACAAGCTCGCCTTCGGCATAGCACCGTTTCGTTGCCGCCATTTCAGGGTGATATCGACGGTCGATAGCGCGATCGACCTGCCGGACCATTGCCTCGAAGCTGTTGTCGGGATTGAGCGCAACCTCACGATAGGCCCGATCGACAATCTCCTGCGCCCGCACGGGATCGCGCAGCACCTCCATGACCTCGGCCATGTTGGAATGATCCTTTTTCAGCGGCACATAGTGCCGCCAGGGCTCAAGCCTTCCGGAATAGGTGCCCTCGTACAGGATCATCAATGTTTGCAGCGCGGCCGCCTCAAAGCATCTCGGCGAGATGACGGCGAGAACGACTCGATTGTCCTCATCCTTGAAATACAGATCACGCAGCGTTTCAAAGCTCGCCGACGGATCGCGGGCCAGATGTTGATCCACGTTGCGCTGAATCTCGCCGGTGAAGTCGCAAACGCTGGCGCCACTTTCGGTGCCAAGGACGGCCTTGCAGTTGGCAAGGAACTTGATCCAGTTCTCGCCGTAGATGCGGTCTTCCTCGCGTGTGGACATGTCGCAGGTCAGTCCGTACTGCGCGGCATCCGCCTCAAACCGACCGGAAATCAGCCACTTCTCCTGGGCAAAGCTTCCCAACCAGTCGGGAACCTTTCTCGCACGGTAACCGACATCGATGGATCGATCCTCGAGACGCGGCACCGTCCGGTCGAGCAATTCGCCCGGAACGTAGCCGGTGAGCACGGTTTCCCGGACGACATTCGGCAGCCGATCCTGCGGATAGTAGTCGTCCATGATCTCCTGCGGGACGACGCTGAACAGGATATGGACGCCGAGTTGCCGGAACGCGGTCATCGTGTCGTTGATCCAGCGATACTCGTCCTGGATGAAGGCGGCCTTCAGCCCCTTGAACCTGCAAATGGCGGCCCGCAGATTCGGGCCGATATAGGTGTCCATGCAGGCGACGAGAGAATAGTGGATGATGACACCGTCAAATCGGTCGAGTTCGAGCAGATTGGAGACGTCGCCCCGTGAGTTGAAGATCTGGATCGAGTGCCTGGAGAACTCCTTCAGACCCATGACGTGGTCAATGATCGTGGAGGCGCTGCCTGGCATGAAATCGCAAAGCAGCAGAAACTCAAGACGCCGAAGATTGGGCGCGTCGACCGCGGTGAGCGGAGGAGCCGGATGGGTGACTGGGATCATCTGGGTTAACTGAAGTTGGTTTGAAAAAAAACGCCAGCCTAGTGCTTCTCTTTGAGAAGGCAGCGGCCATCAATTTCAACGTAAGCTTCGCCGGACCGCGGACACTTCAGATCGTTATCGAGCCGCTCGCCGGCCCTGCTCATCCAGCCGATCCTTCTTGCGGGATTGCCCGCCATCAATGCAAACGCAGGGACATCCTTCGTGATCACCGAACCGGCCCCGATGAAGCAGTATTCGCCCAGCGAATGCCCGCAGACGATGGTCGCATTGGCGCCGATGCTCACCCCGCGTCCGATCGGCGTCTTGCGAAACTCATCCTTTCTGGAAACGTCGGCGCGCGGATTGTTGACGTTCGTGAAGACGCAGCTCGGACCGCAAAACACGTCGTCCGCAAGCTCGACGCCGTCATAGATCGAGACGTTGTTCTGGATCTTGCAGCCGTTTCCGATCCTCACGTTTGGACCGATCATCACGTTCTGGCCGATCGAGCAATTCTCGCCGATCACCGTGCGCGACAGAATATGGCAGAAGTGCCAGACCTTGGTGCCGCGTCCAAGCACGGCACCGTCGTCGACGTAGCTCGATTGATGGATCAACACGCCGGGGAAGCGCGGATCCTCGCGCATCTCGCTCATTTGTGCATCGCCTTCTGGGCAAAGGCGTGAACGCCATTGCTTCGAACGAGCGGCGCCGTGCGGAACGTGGAAACGATATCGATCGAGGGGCGGACTTCGTCCAGACGGAAGCCGCGGCCGGCGACGATCTCCTCGTAGCTCCTGGTATGGAGATCGGTGAATCCTTCGGAGAACTCGACCTCTTCACCGTCGACGGTGATGGAGCGAAAGGTCGTCTTCTTGCCCTTCACGCTGTCCGGCAGGTCGTTGCGGTCCAGCGACAGGAACCAGCTCACGTCAGCGCGCTCGCACTCCAGCGAGCCTGCTGCCCTCTCCGGCTCGCGCAGGTGCGCTTCGTTGCGGCTGGCGGGGCCGAACACGAAGCTCAGCATGTCGAAGAAATGCACCCCAATATTGGTGGCGACACCGCCGGACCTTTCCTCCGCTCCTTTCCAGGAGGTGTGATACCAGCGCCCGCGCGATGTGATGTAGGTGAGCTCCACCTTGTGACGCTTCTGCGAATTGGCGAAGCGGTCGCGAAGCGCGATAATCGCCGGATGCAGGCGCAATTGCAGAATAGTGGAGATGCGCCGGCCGGTATCGCGCTCAATGGCCGCCAGTCCGTCGATGTCGCCGGGATTGAGCACCAGCGGCTTTTCGCAGATGGCGTCCACCCCGGAGCGAAGCGCAAATCGGCAGTGCGCGTCGTGAAGGTAGTTCGGCGAGCAGATCGTCATGTAGTCGAGCTTTTTGCCGTCGCGCTGCAACGCACCGACGTGGCGATCAAACAGCTCAAATTCCGTAAAGAACTCGGCATCCGGAAAATGGCTATCCATGATTCCCACGGAGTCGTTGGGATCGTAGGCCACCGCGAGCTTCCCGCCGGTATCGGCCATCGCCCGCATGTGCCGTGGCGCGATGTAGCCGGCGGCACCGATCAGCGCGTAGATCGTCATGAAATTCCTCTCTTCGAACTTTCTGCTTTGTTTAGGCAAGCTGTTTGCTTCAGGCAAGCTACCGCACTCGGGGTGAATCGAGCGTCACACCCAAGCCAGAATATATCCATCACGCCCGCCAGGCGGCGGAACGCACTCAAGCCGCGGCGATCAGATCCGCCCCGACAAGAACGCGAACCTTGCGGCCCAGCAGGTTCAAAAGAACAGCCACGCGATGGTGATCGCTGGCATCTTCGACGAGCGCAAGACTATCGACGAATGCACCCTGGACAATTCGCACGGTGTCACCGGGCGAGAAAGCCGGCCTGCGTACGAGTTGGATAAATCCGGCTTCGTCCTCGCGCGATTTCAGCGTGTCGATGACGCCACTTTCCACCGCGGCCGGCCGGTCGCCCACGCACACGAGATGCGAAACACCGAGCGTCGATTGAATGGCACGCCAGCGCTGGGCCGCAACATCGATTGCGACGAAGAGGTAGCGCGGAAACAGCGGCCGCGGCACCAACTCCACCTTCCGCGCATGACTGCGGCGTCTCTGATAGCGGGGAAGGTAGGTGGAGAATCCCTGCCGCACGAGGCCCGCCGCCGCCTTGGCTTCGGCATTGACCTGTGTCTGCACGACGTACCAGCGCGAATCGGGCTGCATCGCCATCACGCCCCCTCCGGCTGCTTTGGACGCAAGCCCAGCAGGTCCGGAGCGAGCACTTTCTCCACCCCGAACTTGCTGACCGCCTGGTCGAATACATGTCGCGCGCCGGTCAAGTGGGTCACGACGACCGCATCAAACGGCTCATCCACCGACGCATAGGAGGAAACCACCTTGACTCCGATGAACCGGGACGCGGTTGCATCGGGGTCAACGATCGCAAGGACCGAGATCGGCCCGTCGACCGCGCACAGGATCGCGATTTCGCAAAGGTCCGATTGTCCGGCAAGCACAACGCGCCTGAAGCCCCGCGCCTGCGCGCGTTCAAACAGCTTGCCATATTCATCCTTCGCCTTGCGGAAGAGCGAAAAGGAGTCGGACAGGAATTGAACGGTCAGCCGCGATTTCTCGGAGAAGCCCTGCGGCGTGAGGTAGTAGGCATATCGCCGCGCGGGCGCCGACCCGACCTTGACGAAGCCCTTCTTGATCGCCCGCTTCAGGTAAGCGTTGACCAGGCCAAGCGCGACGCCCAGTTCGGCTGCGATGTGCCGCTGCGATTGCGCGCCATCCGCCTCAAGAGAGGTGAGCAGCCCGAGCACGAGCCGGTCGCTGTCATTCTCATCCGTCGGTAGAGTGCCTGCCATCACGCCTATCCCCACTGGAGAGGCTGATAGCGCGTTCACACGATGAACGTCAAGCGAATTCGTTCACGCCATGAACATCGCAACTATCTGATTATAAAAGAATTTATCTCGCAAGCCTGTGTCGCAATGGCCACACTTCAGGCCGGATCACGGGGCTCGGCCAGATACTGCGCCGCGAGCGTCGAATAGCTGTATCGCTGCGCGGCAGCGACACGATCGCCG
The DNA here is from genome assembly GCF_011058295.2 of Bradyrhizobium sp. 6(2017). Classification (NCBI taxonomy): domain Bacteria; kingdom Pseudomonadati; phylum Pseudomonadota; class Alphaproteobacteria; order Hyphomicrobiales; family Nitrobacteraceae; genus Bradyrhizobium; species Bradyrhizobium sp. 6(2017). The sequence continues at coordinate 6,721,662 of NZ_CP049289.2, forward strand.
CGCGGACGCGCCGGACCGTCGAGGGCGGCACGCAGCGATGCCGCAAGCGCATCAGCATCTTCAGGTGCGCATCGCGCGGTCACCAGATCCTCGAGCCCGGCCAGCGCCCGCTCTTCGCAGGCAATGACGCTGCGCGGCGCGAACAGGCAGTAGTCGAACAGCTTGTTGGGACTGATGCCATGGTGATAGAGCGCGTTCTTGTGGAAGGCGACGACCGCGCAATCGGAAGCATGCAGCATGCCGTGAACGACCGACCGGTCGACTTCATCGTGAAACTCCACATTGCCAAGCGCGGCCGCCCGCTGCTCGAGCGCGGCTCGCGAGGTCCCTGAACCGATCATCACGAAACGAATCTCGGAGTTCGATTTGCCGAGGATGGCAGCCACATCGAGAATGGCCTCCACGGCATTCGGAGGACCCATGCCGCCGGCGTAAAGCACCACGCGCCTGCCCTGCTGCTTCAGCAGATTGATGCGATCGGTCAGGGGGTGGCGAAGATTGTCGATCGTCAGCGCGCTCTGGATCTCGCCGTCGGAGACCCCGTTCGGAATCCACAGGAACCTGCCGGCCGGCAAGCCACGTGCCCGCATATGGGGTTCCGCTCCGGCCAGCAGACAGATCACGCGATCTGCCGCGCGATACGCCGAGCGCTCCTTCCAGCCGAGCACCTTCATCAGCGGATGCCATGCCGGGGTCATTCCGAGCGCGATGATGCTCTCGGGCCAGAGGTCGCGGACCTCCAGCCAGAACCTGGCATCGAAACGCCGCGCGACCTGATGCGCCGCTGAGACGAAGAACAGATGTGGGCTCGACGCGATCATCAGATCCGGTTTGCCGAACTGTGCGGCAATTGCAGCCGCGGCCGAGCCGAAGGCCCGTCCAAAGCTCAAATTGTTGCGGAGCCGCCCGAGGCTGCCGCTGCCATAGCGCGGCGTATCGAGAAACCAGAAGTCGATGTCGTTGATCCGCTGCGGCCCCGGAACGCGCGGCTGCCTGTGCAGATGATGGAAAGCGGCGCTGACCACCACCACCCGGTGCCCCATCTTCCCCCAGGCGTCTGCCAGCCAGAACGGACGATAGTGACGCCCCAGGCCGGGTCCGCCGGCAAAAGGATGCACCAGCCAGATGTTCATGCCGCCGCCTCGGGCGAAGCAAATCGCCTGTAGAGGTCGTTGAGCTCGGCTGCGTCGTGCTGCCAATTGAAATTCTGGGCAACCGCCGCCCGTCCCGCCAGCCCCAATCCGATCGCCATTTGAGGGTCGTCCGCGAGCCTGGACAGGCTGTCGAGCAGCGCCGCGCGATCCCTGAGCGACACGACGATGCCGCAGCCCGCCGCCTCGACGATCTCCTTGGATTTCGGCAAATCACTCGAAATGACAGGTAGCCCAGCGGCCATATATTCAAAAAGCTTGGTTGGAAGTGAGAGCAAATAATTCGGTTCGGGCAATAGCAGATTGAGTCCGATGAGACTTTCGTTCAGCAGCGTCGCGATCTCACCACGTCCCAGCCTGCCCCTGTATGACACGTCGGCGGATGATTGCTCAAGCCAGGCTTGTTCTTCGCGGCCGATGGTTCCCGCGAGCACGAGCGGCAGACGCACCGCGGCACATGCTTCCACCATTTCGACCAGCCCGCGATCGAAACTCATGCGGCCGACATAAACGGCCTGGCGCTGCCGTTTTGTGGTCGGCGTCGGCTCGATGAATTCGTCGAGCCGCACCGTGTTCCTGACCAGCGTGACATCAGCGCCATAGCTGTGAAAGCGATCCGCTATCGCCGGTGTCGCAGCCACGATCGCATCAAAGCGCCGCGCGGCGCTCCGCTCCACCAGTTCCATCGCGCGCGCCACGAGAGGCCGCATCCAGGGCCAAATCCATCGCTTGGAATGGATGTCCGACGGCACGTCCTCGTGAACGTCATAGACCACCTTGCAGCGCCGGCTCTTGAGCAGGAGCGCGAACGGGATCAGTTCCGGATCGTGGAATTGCACGACATCGGCGCCGGATACGCGGGCAAGTGCAATTGCCGCCCTCCCCGCGACCCACGGACGCTTCCAGCGCGCGACCGAGGGCTGCTCGATCAGTTTGAACGCGATGCGTCCGATGTCGCCTGGGCGCGGCGGCCGCGCCACGACGGTCACCTCGTGACCTGCCTCGGACAGGCTTCGCGCTTCTTTCTCAACAATTCGAATGTCGTTGGCCGAATGGACACTCGACAGCATACAGATCTTCATGGGGCTCCAACCCGGAAGCGTTCGCCCCAGAGCGCCACGCAATAGAGCCGCCAGCGCATTCCGAGGTCGAGCCGGTGGAATTTCCTCTTCACTGCAGCCATGTCGACGTAGCGGGCAAGCAGCGCGCTGCCGATCACCTTGTCATACATCGCCGGCGAGTGTCGGTTGAGCCAGAGCTGATCGGGGGCAGCAAAGCCGATCTTGTCCTTGCGCCAGCAGATGTTGGCCGGAAGAACATCCTGCATGGCTGCGCGGAGCGGCCATTTTGTCCAGCCGTGATTGATCTTGGTCCTGGTCGGCAAGCCCAGTGAAAATTCGACAAAGCGGTAGTCGAGGAATGGCAACCGTGTTTCGATGCCGAACCGCATCGAATTCTTGTCCTCGAAGCGCAGCAGCATCGGCAGGTTGGTTTCGGTGATCTCCAGAACCTGCATCTCCCGTGCATCGCTGGTGTTTCGCGCAAAACGGCGAAGCGACTCCGGCAGGGCTGGACTCTTCAGGAATGCGTATCGCCAACGGTAGACGCCGGCTCGCAATCCCGCCAGGCTGGCGCCGAACAAGTACATCAACAGGCGGCTGGCTGAAACGCCCGCCTTCCTGGCCGCGCCGAAGGCGGAGAAAAATCCGCGCACGCCCGAGCGATGAAAGTGGTCGCGGAGCCAGGCCGCATAATAGCGATGATATCCGAGCAGCGTTTCATCGCCGCCCTGACCATCGAGAAGCACAATCACGCCGTTCGCGCGCGCCGTCTTCATCACCTCGTACTGCATCATGATCGAGGGACCTCCGAATGGCTCCTCCTGAACCTCGAGCAGGGTTTCCGCCGTCGAGGCGAAATCCTCGTAGCCCGGCTTGGTGCGCAACCAGTTCAGCTCGGCGCTTGCCACGATTTCGGCCGCGTACGCTTCCTCGTTATTGGCGGCCTGCTCGCTGACTGCGGTGATGGCAAAGAAGCGATCGTTGGAGGTCGTCGCATAGCGCCTTGCGGCCAGCGTCGCAACGCTCGAACTGTCCAGTCCTCCCGACAGGCAGGTTCCGACGCGAACGTCCGACCGCAAGCGCAGACGCGTTGCGTCGTCGAGCAGCTCTCGCAGCAATCTGGCTGCATCCTGCCCGTCAGCCACGTCCAGGCGAGGCGCCAGCGAATAATAGCGCTCGGTCCTGATCCGGCCGGTTGCGACATCGACGCGCATCTTGTGTCCGGGGGCGAGCTTCTCGATGCCCTTGAAGAAGGTGCGGTTGGTATGGTCGCTGAGGCCGCAGACGAGAAAATCCCTGACAAGATCGTCGTCGGCCACGGAGCGCCCGATCAACGGCAGCAACTGGCGAATCTCAGAACCGAACGCGAACTGCGTCGCCGTTTCGGCATAGTAGAATGGCTTCACACCGAAGCGATCACGCGCGCAGAACAGCGTATTGTCGCGCTCGTCATGGATTGCAAACGACCACATGCCGTTGAAGCGATCGAGGCAGTTTTCGCCCCAGTGGACATAGCCGGCCAGCAAGACCTCGGTGTCCGAAGCGGTGTGGAAGACATGTCCGAGCGCCTCGAGTTCCGCGCGGAGCTCGAGGTAGTTGTAGATTTCACCGTTGTAAGTGATCCAGATCGGAAGCAGCCTGTCGCGCATCGGCTGCGCGCCGTCTTCGGTCAGATCGATGATGGCGAGGCGCCGGTGTCCCAACCCGACATTGCCATTGACCCTCACCCCGCGCCCATCCGGCCCGCGGTGCGCGACCAGATCGGTCAGTCGATCGACTTGATCAGCATCAACGAGCCCGTTCTTGGCGATGAGGCCGAATATGCCGCACACGTGGGACTAACCTGTTCGTCTGGGTTTCGTGGACAATTCGACGGGACGCGCAGTCTGGCCGCCGCGGCATGACATCCGACCCAGCGCCTGAGCTCTCCTCTACCCCGTTCACGCGATGAACGTCAACCTCACCGGGTGAAGCAGCGCCCGCGCGATCTGCTGCGCGACCTCAGCTTCTAGCTTGCGACTGGCTCACTGATCTCCTGACCGGCAGCCCGTCGCATGGTGCCCGCAAAACTCGCCGCAAAGGCGCGGACGCTGTCGTCCTGATGCGGGACGACGTTCCGAACGACGAGCCCGCGCGCCTGCTGTGAAACTTGCATCAGGTGGTCCGCGAGCGCGACCGGATCATTGACGCCGAAATAGCGCGCAGCCCCGTCGGTCTGCTCCTTGTGCACGTCGAGATCGGACAGGATCATCGGAACGCCGAACGACTTCGCCTCCTCGACCGTCGTGCTCCACCCCTCGAAACGCGATGGATTGATCAGTGCGGTCGCTGCCCGCAGCAGCGCGTAGACGTGTGACAAGGGGATCGTCCCAACATGGCGGAAATGCGCATCGAGGCCGCGCTCGCGAACCTGCGCGTTGACCAGTTCGTAATAGCCCGGCTCGCGGCGGTCCTCGGTGCTGCCAGAAGCACAGACCACCACGTTGGCGCCGCGCTCCTTCAGGATCGTCAGCGCGTCGACCACGAGTTGGTGGTTCTTGTGACGGTAGAACTGATTGGGCAGGTAGAAATAGTTTTCCGGCAGGCCGTAGTTCGCGATCACCTCGGACGGATCCGTGTTCAGGAAGGCGGCCGGCGGCTGGGTCGCGAAGCGAACCACGCAGACATCGTTCCCGGCGCGCGGATAGTAGGTCCTGAAATCGCGATGCGCACTCTCGCTGCTCAGCATGATGGTCCGGCCCGACGCCATCTGGACGCGAAAGCCGATTTCGCGGCGCCAGCGTGCCATCCTCGGAAAGAGCTGAGGCAGAGATCGGTGTTGCAGGTCCGGAATCCACGCCACTACTGGGATAGCCAGCCGCCAGCCGAAGAAGTGTGCCGCTTCAACAACAACATCGACGCGCGCGGAGCGAAACGCCGCGGCGGCTCCGGGGTCCAGCCCAAGCCCCAGCGCCGCGGCTAAACCTGGCTGTCCATCGAATGCTGCCGACCGGACCACCTCAACACCCGGTGTTGCGGCAAGCTCCGCGAGTTCATTCTCATCGGCTGTGTTCCCGGCAAAGATGACCGGAACGAATTCGCCAGGCAGAGACCAGGCAAGCGCCGCGAACAGATTGCGCTGATAGTTGTATCCGCCGGCCCAAAGCCGGCGCGAAATGTGACTGAACGCGATCCGCAACGGGAGCGACGTCACGAAGCCTGCCCCTTGAACCACGTCACGTAGTCGGCAAGGCCCTGAGCAAGAGGAATGCGCCAATCGAACCCGATTTGGCGCAACATCGCATCGTCCGCCAGCAGGCTCACGGGATCGCCAGGCCGGCTTACTCCTGAGTGTCGCACGACGGTGTTGCTGCCCCACTGCCCGATCAGGCCGGCGGCGATGTCGGCAACGCTCGTCCCTTGGCCCGAACCGCCGTTGATGATTCGGAAAGTCTGCTGCGGCGACGCTTCCGCGAGGCCGGCAAGCAGTCGGACGACGTCGCGAACGTCGGTCCAGTCGCGTATCTCGTTACCCGTCCCGCCGAGGGTGAGCACCTGCTCCCCGGCCTTCAGCCGCGAGCAGATGTCCCAGAGCAATTGTTTGCGCAGGTTGGGACCAAAGACCGAGAACAGCCGTACGACGGTGCAACCGAGGCCGAACGACCGCGCGTAGCTCCGGCACAATTGCTCCATCATGAGCTTGTGCTGCCCATAGGGCGACATCGGAGCCGGCACGACACTTTCAGCGATCGGGCCGATATGGTCGGCGCCATAAACGGCCGCACTCGACGCGGCGATCACTGCGCAATCCGGCGCGGATCCGCGCAGCCATTCGAGCAGCCGCGCTGTGCTGGCGACGGTCCGCGAAAAATCCTCGAACGGCCGCTCGATCGAGACGCCGACGGATGATCCACCGGCCAGATGAAAGACCTGCGTCGGCAACCCATGCGCAGCGGCAAGCGTGTTGAGATTGGCCGCGTCAATCTCACCGTTGATCCAGCTCTGCAAACCAAGGCGCCGGGCTTCCGCTGCATCGAGTGCCCCGTGCCCGACGCCATGCACCTCATGGCCCGTCGCAGCCAATTCATGCACGAGATGGCGGCCGATGAACCCGTTGGCGCCGGTGACCCAGACGATCATCGCTCAGGCCTTGTGACAGACGAAGGAGTAGAGCCGGCCAGGTCGATTGTCGAAACGTTCGGCCATCGACAGCAGTGAGACGAAGACCTGGCGTGACGCAAGCGCGGTTCGCCACAGCGGCGCCACCGGAACCTTTTGCGTCAACTTGGTCACGATCGCTGCTCTCAGCGTGTCCAGCGTATAGGGAAACAGGTTGATCGGGCTTTGCAGCGGCGCCAGCGCGTCAATCGCGGAAAATCCCGCGGCGGTCAGCGCGCCGGTGTAGCGATCGAGCAGGAAGGCATGCTCGCCGCCGTAAAGATGATGCAGCGGATGCTGCGCAAGGAACCGCGGAAGATCGGCCTCCTTGGTGATGACATGTTCGCGCGCCGCGATCAGCATGCCGCCGGGCCGCAACACGCGGAACATCTCCCGGCATGCACCTTCGAGATCGCGCGTATGGTGCAGCACGGCACGGGCGAAGACCAGATCGAAGGTCGCATCGGCGAACGGCAGCCGCTCGGAAAACTCTTCGACCACCCGGATTGGCAATTGCGTCTGCGCCGCCAGCTCGCGGATCGCCGCCGCACCCACGATCGCGCTGTGATCCGGCTCGAGCGCAGTCACGGCAAAGCCGCTTCGGGCGAGCGCGTAGCTCGCGATGCCGCGGCCGGCACCGACGTCGAGCGCGGCACCAGTCCGGCCCGCCAGCAGCGCGGCAACCGCCTGCCACTCGGAGCTCCGGAAATAACGCTCGGCAGCGCCGATCAGCGGATCGTCGTAAAACGCGTCGAGCACGAGCTGGCGCTGGTCCGGCTGATTGCGCAGCCAGATCACTGCTTCCTCCCAGGTAGTAAACTTGCGCTCACCGCTCATCGGGGCCAAGCTCCCTCACCAGGACGGCCGGATTTCCCGCAACGATCGAAAACGCCGGAACATCCCTAGTCACGACCGCACCGGCCGCGACAACGGCGCCCTGCCCCACCGTGACGCCGCGCAAAACCATTGCACCGGCCCCAATCCAGGCATCATCGCAAATCCGGACAGGACGCTCGTCAAGCGAGATGTCGCGCGGATGGCCGCGCGTGAAAATCTGTTTGACTTGCTGATGCCGCTCCGCTGCGCGCAGCGGATGCGTGAGGCTGTCGAAGACGTTCGCCGAATGCGAGATGAGAACACGGTCTCCGATTTCGATGGACACCGCGGACCAGATCCGTGTCCCCTCTCCAACATAGCACCACTCGCCGATCCGCACCTCACCGCCATGAGCGAACGTCATAAGCTCTCCGAGAATCCGGCTATGGCATCCAACCACGATCCTGTCGGTGTCGCCGACGATGTTCTTAACTCTCGCGCTAGTGCCAAGCACTGCGCCGTCCTGCAGCCGGCAGGTGGCACGGCCGATCAACCGCTGGACGAGATAGTCGAAATTGCGGCCGGTTAATCGCTGGATCAGGAAATCGAGATTCATGCGGCTTACGGAAGGCGAGCCAGTTGGCCGGCGATCCGGGCCCGCAAGTCCGGCCACCTCAACCCGCAAGTCATGTCATCACCCCATATTTTCAGCATCGGGCCATCCCGCAAGCTCCCGCTACGATGGTCTAGCACGGCCCAATCCGCGCGACGAGATCGATAAACTGTGCCCATTGCGAGGCCTTGCTGTAGGTCTCCTGCACGCGCCTCCTGCCGGTTACAGCGATCCCGGCCCAATGTGGCCAATCCTGCAGGCTGCTTGAAATCGCCTCGGCGGCCCTTTCAGGAGCGTCGTAGGTGCGCATCGTGACGCCATCCTCCATCCCCTCCGGATAATTGCCGGCGTCCGACACGAGCAGCGCTCCGCAGCCCATCGCCTCGAAGCAGCGCATGTTGCCGCGATCGTTGCCGGCCATGTCGATTGCGCCGTTGAGCACGATCTTCGCCGATCCGAAGAGATCGTAGAGGTCCCTGCCGAACAGCGGCAACCTCGCGATCCGCGCGATGACCTCGGGACGCCGGTGCTTCCCCAGCGGCAATAATCGTCCGACCGGGCTTTCGGCAAGCCGTGTCAGCCGCGATGCATCGAGGCAGAACACGATGTTGCGATCAGCCGCCAGCGCCGCGACCTGCTCGAGCGTCCGGCCCCGCGCGCTGTGGTGCCGCGAATATCCACCGACAAACGCCACGTCGATCGGCCGTTCGCCGTGGCCGTATTGCTCCATCACCGGATCGACCGCAGGGAAGAACAGCTCTGCCCGGCACCCCTTGCTGCGCCAGGCCTCGAGGATCGAAGGGAAGTTTCCAAGCACCGCGCCATAGGCGGTCAGGTCGGCATTTCCGGAGGGTGCCGCGCGCCAGCACAATGTCTTCTTGACGCAACCGGGAAGCTTGGCGACGAACGCGCTCGGATAGCGCACTGGATCGAGATTGTAGAACACCTCGGTTCCGTGATGCTCGATCTGCGCAAGCAGGATTGCCTCGAGCGTCTGCGTCCCCTTGATGCCCTGCTCATGCGCCCATCGGCGCTGCAGCACTTCGTCGTCGCCATTGGTGAAGAAGGCTTCGGGTGCGCGGTCGAGCACCGGCTTGAGGAAATGCGCCGCGCCAAAGCGATCATGCAGGAACACGTCGCGCCGCGCGGCGAAGGTCGACGCCTTTGCCGCAAGCTGGTTTAGCCGCGGCAGATAAGACGGATAGAGACCGCTGTTCTGGAACAGACGCATTGCTTACGCGGACCTCGCCAACATCCACTTCATGTTCAGATACGGCCAGATCCGGCCGACGGATTCCCAACCCCAGCTTTGCGATGCCGTCAAGCGGCCGACCGCCTTTCGAAGCGGCACCTCGTCGATGAACTCGGCAAATGCAGGGACCTTCCGATCGAGCAGCTCCGCGGTCCAGCCCGCCAACGGCCCGTTCAGCCATTCCGGCATCGGCGAGTTGAATCCGACCTTGCGGCGCGCGGTGCGGATGCTCTCGGGCATCAGGTTTGCCATCGCCTGCCGCGCCACCACCTTGGTGATGCCGTCGGCCGACTTGCTCGTTTCCGGCAGCGCCATCGTGTAGGTGACCAGCCGCCAGTCCATGAATGGCATCCTGACCTCGATCCCATGCGCCATCGAAAGCCGGTCGAAATTGCGCAGGATGGTGGGCAGCGTGGTCGAATGGAACATGCGGTAGAGACGCCGGTTCAGCGCGCCCCACGCACTCGGCATTTCGTCATCCTCGGCGACCAGCGGCAACGGTGCGGGCATCGCCGCCGCGCCGCCACGCAGGAAGTAATACCCCTGCCGCCTGATCATCTGCGCCCGCAAGAAGTCGATGCCCCGCTGCGCCAGCTTCGATCGTGACGTGAGCGCGGCCGCCGCATTCCGGATCCGGAATGCGGCCGACTGCCCCTCCTGCAGATAGGCGCCCATCAGTTCATCCGCGCCGTGACCGTCAAGCGACACAGTGACGTTCTGGCGCCGGAGCTCGCGATAGATCAGCCACGGCGCGCTCGGCAGCCCAATATAGACGTCGTCATTGTCGTCGAGGATCCGGTCGAGGTCGGTTAGCGCATCAGAGCGGCCGATCTCAAGAAAGCTCGGCGCCACCCCGGCCCATGCGGCCGCTTCCTCCGCCATCGGCCGCTCGTCATTGCTGTCGCCGGGAAAGGTCGCGACGAAGGCGTGCCGCCAGGCGGTGCTGTCGCGCGGTCCCATGCCGGCCTTCTCATGCGTCGCCATGGTGCAGATCACCGCGGACGAGTCGAAGCCGCCGGACAGGCAGGTGCCGATCGGTACGTCGCTGCGCATGCGCAGCGCCACGGAGTCCTGAAACAGCTCACGAAAGCGCGCCACACGTTCGGCCTCGCCGGCCGGGACATCAGGCAGGTGATCCACGGTTCGCCACCAGCGGCGCACCTGCACCTTGCCTTGGCGCAGCCACATGCAGTGGCCGCCCTGCAGGCGGCGCAGCTGCGCGAACAGGGTCCGCTCGCTGCCTTCGATCCCGAACGGATCAAGCAACAGCCGCCGCGCCACGTCGACGTCAAGCGACGTCTCAACCAGCCCGCTCCGCGCCAGTGCCCGCTGCTCGGACGCGAACACGAACCGCTCGGACGACAGCGCATAGAGCATCGGCTTGATGCCGAAACGATCACGCGCAAGGAACAGATCATCCGTGACCGTGTCGTAGATCGCCAGCGCCCACATGCCGTTGAAGCGCAGCAGCATGTCCTCGCCCCACGCCTGCCAGGCGGCAAGGATCACTTCGGTATCGGACTGGCTGCGGAACACCGCGCCCTTCGCCTCGAGCTCGCGGCGCAATTCGAGGAAGTTATAGATCTCGCCATTGTAGACGATCACATGGCGGCCATCGCCAGAGACCATCGGCTGATAGCCACCCTCGCCGGGGTCGATGATGGCGAGCCGGCGATGGCCGAAGGCGACGTTTCGCTTGGCGTTGAACCAGATGCCCTCGCCGAACGGACCGCGATGCGCGATCAGACTGGTGAGCCGCGAGATCTCGGCCGGCTCCACGGCGGAGCCACGCAGATTGACGATGCCTGCGATACCACACATGTCTAGGCGGCCTTGAAGGGCAAGAAGCGGGTGATGATGATGCGGAGGTCCCGCGAGCAGACGGCACGATAGGGACCAAGCTGCGACACGGCGACGGCGGCGACGAAGATTGCCGCCGCCGACACGCCGTAGAGCGACACCACATACCACCATGACGGCGCGTGGTCGAATGAGGTGTGGCCAAGCTGGGAGCGCAGCGCCAGCGCAACGGCGATCCCGGTGCCGAGCGGGACGAGGACGAAATGCAGCATCCGCGACCACATGGCTGAAAGCCCGAAGGTCCGCCGCAACAGTAGCACCGTGGTGACCATCTGCGCGACCATCCCGACGCAGGTACTCCAACCGGCCGCCTGCCAGCCGAAATACGGCAATGCGACGGCGCTGGTCGCCAGCGTGAAGACACCGGTGACGAGCGAGATCAGCGCGTTGGAACTGGAGCGCCCCTGCGACAGCAGATAGAACGCAAACACGTTGGCGCAGGACCCCAATATCCCGCTGATCGCGAGCACCACCAGCACCAGCTGCGTCTCGGCCGCCACCTCGGCGCCGGTCCATCGATACAGCAATGCGCCTGCGACCGGGATCAGACCACCGAGCGCGCTCGCGGCAAGCACATTGAGAATCCAGGACGAGCGAAGCAGCAGGTCGACCTTGCGATCGTCATCCTCCTTTTGCAGCGTGCTGAAGAACGGGAACAGGATCTCGCCGACCTTCAGCACACCGATATAGACCGCCTCCTCCAGCCGCTGCGCAACACTGTAGAAGCCGACGAATTGCGGCTGCAGCAGCGCGCCGAGCAGATAGCGGTCCGCCTGGCCAGCGAACAGCGCGCCGCTTTGCGCGGCAACCTGCCAGCCGCCAAGCCTGACCAGTGCACGCAGCGCGCTGCGATCGAGCGCCGGCCGTGCCAGCCAGTCACCGATCGCGTGCCGCGACCAGGCGACGGCCATCAGGAAATTCGTTGCGAAGCCCAATGCCTGGCAACCGAGGAACGTCGAGGCGCGCGGCGCATGCGGGATCAGCAGCAGCATCGACATCGTCGTCACCACCGTGCCCGTGATGCTGATCGACGCGATCCGCCGATAATCCTGGCGCGCCGTGAACAGCGAGAGGAAGACCGCGAACAGGCACTGGCACAGCCAACCGGCGCCGGCCAATGCAAAGGCAAGCCCCAGGTCGTCGCCAGCCGGGCCCCCCAGGTGAAATCCCAATCGTGCGAGCGGCGCGCCCACAAGGCTGAGCACTACCGCGATCAGGCCGCCCACGACGAGGGCGAGCGCAAGGGCGGTCGCAAAAAATCGCCGCGCCTGGTCACGGTCGGACGGTTCCAATCGTTGCGCGAGCTCACGCGTCGTGGAGAGGCCGAGCGCGTTGCTGAACATCAGCGCGGGCGCGACGCACGCCGTCACCAGGCCGGCAACGCCGAACGCGGCGAGGCCGAGGCGGAAAATCACGAATGGGAGGATCGCAAGATTGAGCAGCACTGCGACCGCGAAGGCAGTCGCGTTCCATGCCGAGTTGCCGAGCAGATGGGATGGACCTTGCTTCACCTCCATGCCCGTTTTCGGTCCATCGCTTCGATACGCTTCAAGTGCCTATTCCATAAGGGCAAAACCCGCTCGGCTCGGCGACGGGCTAGCAGCCGCCGGGGTGATTGTCGAGGGTTGGCAGATGGTAGTGCCGGCGAGCAGGCCCGGCTCAGGCCCAAATCACCGCCAAGGGACGAACCGATCTCCACGGAACCATGGCTGTTTGTTTCCGGCCCGGCCTGTCGTCCGGGTAACAGTTGGAAAGGTCAGCCAAATTGTCTAAGGCAGATAGGCAGTAGCCCCCAGAGCGGCCCGCCAAACAAGAGGTGTCTCAATGCCCTTTCCCCGCGCATCCCAAGCCCTGTCCCGTTTCACCGTGCTGGATTTGACCCGGGTCCGGTCGGGGCCGACCTGCGTGCGCCAGCTCGCCGACTGGGGTGCCAACGTCATCAAGATCGATGCGCTGCTGGAGGACAGTGGCGGCGAGCAGCCGGGCGGTCCCCGCGGCGGGTCCGACTTCCAGAACCTGCATCGCAACAAGCGCGCCATGACGCTGAACCTGAAAGACCCCAAAGGGCTCGAGGTGTTCAAGCGGCTGGCCGAACAGGCCGATGTCGTGGTCGAAAACTTCCGGCCGGACGTCAAGGCCAAGCTCGGTATCGACTATGAGAGCATCCGCAAGATCAATCCGCGGATCGTCTATGGCAGCATCTCCGGCTTCGGCCAGGACGGCCCCTATCACAAGCGCCCGGGGTTCGATCAGATCGCGCAGGGCATGGGCGGCCTGATGTCGGTGACCGGCGCGCCCGGCGAGGGGCCGATGCGGGTCGGCATTCCCGTTGCTGACCTGACCGCGGGCCTGTTCTGTGCGCTCGGCATCCTGACCGCGCTGCTGGAGCGCGATGTTTCCGGCGAAGGCCAATGGGTGCAGACCTCGCTGCTGCAGGCGCAGATCTTCATGCTGGATTTCCAGGCGGCGCGCTGGCTGATGGAAAAGGAAGTGGCCAAGCAGGCCGGCAACAACCATCCGACCTCGATCCCGACCGGCGTGTTCAAGACCTCCGACGGCTACATCAACATCGCCACCACCGGGGGCCGGATCTGGGAGCGCTGCGCGCAGGCGATCGGCGCGCCCGATCTGGTCATCGACCCCGACTATGCGACCGCACCGGCGCGCTCGAAGAACCGCGACGCGCTCAACGCGCGGATCGACGCGCTGACCCAGAAGAAGTCGACCGAAACCTGGGTGCAGGAGCTGAACGCCGCCGGCGTGCCGTGCGGGCCGATCTACGCGATCGACCAGATGTTCGAGGATGCCCAGGTCAAGCATCTCGGCATGGCCCAGCACGTGCCCAATGACGAGAACCGGCATATCCAGCTGGTCAGCCAGCCCGTGACGCTGTCGCGGACCCCCAGCAAAATGGCGGCCCGTCCGCCGGAATTCGGCGAGCAGACCGAGGAGCTGCTGGCCGAATTCGGCTTCGACAAGGACGAGATCGCCGAGCTCCGGCAGCGCAAGGTCGTCTAGAGCTGCGTTCCGATAGAATCGGAACGGAGCTCTAGATTATTGTCTTGACGCGTTTTCTTCACGCGAACCGGTGTCCACTTCGCTCGAAAACGCTCTGACGCCTTACGCCTTTGCCGGCCGCACCAGACGCGCGACGCCGGCAAAGGCCCGATCGATCACCGGCCAGAACAGCAGCACGATCGCCAAGGTCGTGATGGTGCCGACGAGGCCGTTCGACCAGAACACCTTCATGTCACCGCCAGAACCGATCATCGAGAGACGGAACGCATCCTCGGCGCGGCTGCCGAGCACCAGCGCGAGGGTGAATGGCGCAAGCGGAATGCCGATCTTCTTGAAGACGTAGCCGACGACACCGAAGCCCAGCATCAGCCAGATATCGAACATCGCATTCTGGATCGCATAGGCGCCGATCGCGCAGGACACCACGATCATCGGCGCGACCGCCGCGAACGGTACCCGGAGGATCGAGGCGAAGATCGGCACGGTGGTCAGCACCAGCACCAGGCCAACGACGTTGCCGAGATACATCGAGGCGATCAGGCCCCAGACGAAGTCCTTGTGCTCGATGAACAGCAGCGGGCCCGGGTTGAGGCCCCACACCATCAGGCCGCCAAGCAGGATCGCAGCAGTCCCCGAGCCGGGAATGCCGAGCGCGAGCATCGGCAACAGCGCCGAGGTGCCCGAGGCGTGGGCGGCAGTCTCCGGCGCGAACACGCCCTCGATGCGGCCCTTGCCGAAACTTTCCGGATCCTTGGCGAAGCGCTTGGCGAGGTTGTAGCCCATGAAGGAGGCCGCGATCGCGCCGCCCGGCGTGATCCCGAGCCAGCAGCCGATCACCGACGAGCGCAGCAGCGTCACCCAGTATTTCGGCAGGTCCTTCCACACCGACAGCACGACCCGCAGGCTGATGCCGGCGGCATGCCCGCGCAGCGCCAGGCGCTCCTCCATCGTGAGCAGGATCTCGCTGATGCCGAACAGGCCGATCACCGCGACGAGGAAGTTGATGCCCCGCAGCAGCTCCGCCGAGCCGAACGTCATGCGCAACTGCCCGGACACCGTATCCATGCCGACGCCGGCAAGCAGCAGCCCGAGCGACATCGAGATCACTGTCTTGTGCTTGGCCTCGCGGCCGAGGCCGACGAACGAGCAGAACGTTAGCAGGTAGACGGCGAAGAACTCCGGCGGGCCGAACTTCAACGCGAACGACGAGATCATCGGCGCCAGGAAGGTGATCAGGAGCACCGCGACCAGCGAGCCGATGAAAGACGAGGTGAACGCCGCGGTGAGCGCTTCGGCCGCCCTGCCCTGCTGCGCCATCGGATAGCCGTCGAAGGTGGTCGCGACCGACCAGGCCTCGCCGGGGATATTGAACAGGATCGACGTGATGGCGCCACCGAACAGCGCGCCCCAGTAGATGCAGGACAGCATCACGATGGCGGAGGTCGGATCCATCGTGAAGGTCAGCGGCAGCAGGATCGCGACGCCGTTGGGGCCACCAAGCCCGGGCAAGACACCGACGAAGATGCCGAGCACGAGGCCGACCATCATCAACAGCAGCGTCTTCCACGTCAGCAGGACGGCAAAGCCGTGCAGCAACAGACCGAAGGCTTCCATGTCCCGAAATCCTGTCGGTTGGCTAGCGGCCGAGAGCCGACTCAAGCGGCCCTTTCGGCATGATGACGTCGAACGCGACGTCGAACGTCACGAACATCACGGCGGTGAAGACGAAGGCGGTCAACAGCGACTTCCACAGCGCGATCTTGCCGACCAGGCGCATGAAGGCCGCGATCAAGAGAAAGCTCGCGACATAGAGGCCGAGATACTGGGTGGCGAGGCAGAACAGCAATGTCGGCACGAACACCGCCATCACCCGGCGCAGCTGGGCGCGGGTGACGAAGGTCTCGGCGGCTTCCCGGCGCGAGACGAAGGCGGCGCCCAGGCCGTAGAGGCTGGCGCCGCCGAGGATGACCGCGAGATAGAACGGAAAATAGCCCGGCTGCGGCCCGGTCGAGTCCCACGAGGCGCCGGTGCGCCAATTGTCCCAGCCGAGCACCAAAGCGAGCACAAGCAACAGCAGCGAGACGACGACGTCGACCACGCCGGTGCTGACGACCGCAGGCGAGTTCTCTTCAGGCGCGGTCGGATCGTCGACGACGATCTCAATATCGGTATTGGACATGGATGAGACGGTCTCGGTTGCGAGGGCAACGATTGGGATAGCGTGCGGATGCAATCACCGTCAATGCAGCCTTCAGCTAACGCCGGAACGTTCGGGAAACGCGCTCGCAAGTGCAGCACGGCTAGCGTTGAGGACGCCGCGCTCGGTGATCAGTCCCGTCACCAGCCTGGCCGGGGTCACATCGAAGCCGAAATTGGCGACGGAAGAGCCGTCCGGCACCACGCGCACGGTCTCGATCCGCCCATCCGCCGTGCGCCCGGTGAGGTGCGTGACCTCGGCGGCTGCGCGCTGCTCGATCGGAATCTGCTTGATGCCGTCATCGATACGAAAATCAATAGTCGGCGACGGCAGTGCCACGTAGAACGGCACGCCGTTGTCGTGCGCGGCGAGCGCTTTCAGATAGGTCCCGATCTTGTTGCAGACGTCGCCATTGGCGGCGACGCGATCGGTTCCAACGATCGCGAGATCAACCATGCGATGCTGCATCAGATGGCCACCGGTGTTGTCGGGGATCACGGTGTGCGGCACGCCGTGATGCCCGAGCTCCCAGGCGGTCAGCGAGGCGCCCTGATTGCGCGGCCGCGTCTCGTCGACCCAAACGTGGACCGGAATGCCGCGATCATGCGCCTGATAGATCGGCGATGTCGCCGTTCCCCAATCCACGGTTGCAAGCCAGCCGGCATTGCAATGCGTCAGCACATTCACCGGCTCGCCCGGCCGTTTCGTCGCGGCGATTTGCTCGATCAGGCCGAGACCGTGGCGGCCGATATCGCGGTTGATCTCGACATCTTCGTCGGCGATTTCGCGGGCGCGGGCATAGGCCGCATCCGCCCGGGCCGACGCTGCGAGCGGTGCGAGCGCGCGTTGCATCTCGTCGATCGCCCACTTCAGATTGATCGCGGTCGGCCGGGTCGCCATCAACATCTGGCCGGCGCGCGCCAGCGCCGCGTCGGACGCATCGGCGCGTATCGCGAGCGCCATGCCGTAGGCTGCGGTGGCGCCGATCAGTGGCGCGCCGCGCACAAGCATCGAGCTGATCGCCTCGCCGGCCTCGTCCGCGGTCGTGAGCCTGGCAACGACGAATTCATGCGGCAGCCGACGCTGATCGATCGCACCGACCGACCAGCCGTCGGGCTCGAGCCAGATGCTGCGAAAATGCCGTCCATCGACCTTCATGTGTTCAAGACCCTTCCGGCGACGGCATCGAGCTTGGCAAGCAGCTGCGGATCGCGCGCCGCGGGCGCCGTGATCAGCGCGGTGTCCAGTGCACGGTCCGAGCCGATCGGACACGGCTCATGCTCGCGCGGGAAATCCCGCGCCAGACGCGCGACCAGTGCCTTTGCCTTCTCGGCGTTCGAATTCAGCACGCGGATGATATCCTGCACCGTCACGGCATCATGGGCCGGATGCCAGCAGTCGAAGTCGGTGACCATCGCCACGCTGGCGTAGCAAATCTCGGCCTCGCGGGCGAGCTTGGCTTCCGGCATGTTGGTCATGCCGATCACCGAATAGCCCTGCGCCTTGTAGGTCAGGCTTTCGGCGAGCGAGGAGAATTGCGGCCCCTCCATGCAGAGATAGGTGCCGCCACGCGCAAACGCGATGCGCTCGGCCTCGGCAGCGGCTGCGAGATGCTTCGCCAGCAACGGCGACACCGGATGCGCCATCGAGACATGCGCGACGCAGCCCTTGCCGAAGAACGAGCTCTCGCGCTTGTGGGTGCGATCGACGAACTGGTCGACCAGCACAAAAGTGCCCGGCGGCAGCTCTTCCTTGAACGAGCCGCATGCGGACAATGCGACGAGGTCGGTAACCCCTGCCCGCTTCAGCACGTCGATATTGGCGCGATAGTTGATGTCGGACGGCGACAGCGCGTGTCCCTGGCCGTGCCGCGGCAGGAACACGATCGGCAGTCCCGCCATCTCGCCGCGGCGCAGTGGCGCCGACGGCTCGCCCCACGGGCTCGTGATCGCTTCCTCGCGGACATTTTCCAGGCCCGGCAGGTCGTAGATGCCGGATCCGCCGATGATCCCAAGAACGGCTTTGGTCACGGCTTTGGTCATGATCGCTCCTCACGGTCCCGCAACGGCGACGGAGGGTTGACCCAGCCCGATCGGGCTCGCCGGACGTTCGGCCACACTGCGGCGCAATAATCACTGCGCCGCCACCGCTTGCAAGCCAATTCCGGCCTGAAGGTAAAGCAAACCACGACCGCTATTTTGCGACGAAGCCCGCCGCATTCATCAGCGAGGCATTGACCTTGTCGTCATCCTCGAGGAACTCGATCATGTCCTTGCCGGTGAGGAAGATCGGCTTCAGCGCCTGCTTCTCCATGTAGTCCTTGTATTCCGCCGTCTGCGTCACCTTCTGGAACAGATCGGCGTAGAACGCCTGCTGCTCCTGCGTGACCTTGCCCGGCAGGAACATCGCGCGCAGCATCAGATACTGCACGTCGAGCCCCTCTTCCTTGCAGGTCGGGATGTCGTTCCAGGACTGCGTCTCGGTGACCTTGGTCTTGTAGGAGATCCGCTCCTTGTCGAACACGCAGAGCGCGCGGACCTGTCCGGCCCGCCAGACTTCGAGGTTCTCGCTGGGATTGTTGACGTTGGACTCGGTGTGGCCGCCGACCAGCTGGGTCGCGGCCTCGCCGCCGGACTTGTACGGCAGGTAGGAGAATTTTGCGCCGGTCTTCTGCTCCATGAACACGGTCAGCACGTGATCTTCGCGCTTGGAGCCCGTCCCGCCCATCTTGAACGGTGCGCTTGCCGCCTTGGCGGCCTCGATAAACTCCTTCACGGTCTTGGGACCCGTTGCATTGTCCCACAACACGAACTGGTCGAGCGCAATCACCGACACCGGCGTGAGGTCGCGCCAGTTGAAGGGAATTTTCGCCGACAGCGGCAGCATGTAGATCAACGAATAGGCGATCAGCACTTTGTTGGGATCGCCTTCGCTCGACTTCATGTACATCAGCGCTTCCGCACCCGACGCGCCGCCCTTCAGCGACACCACCATCGGCTGCTTCATCAGATTGTTCTTCTGGATCGCCGCCTGCATCATCCGCGCCATCTGGTCGGAGGCGCCACCGGCACCCGCCGCAACCACGATCTCGACCGGCTTGCTCGGCTCCCAGCCGGCAAAGGCCGGCGTGCTCAGCAGCAGGGCCGCGATGGCAGCCGTGGTTTTCACAATCTGTCCCACGTGTTTCTTCCCTATCTATTTGTTCGGCTTGGCGAAAACCTGCGAATTGGCGGGTGCCGTCATTGTGCTGAGAATGCGGGTGAGTTCAAGCTGCGAACTGCCGCAGCACCTATGACTTTGGAATGAGGTGGGTGTGTCGGTTTGCACTGACATTAGCAGTCCCGTCATCCTGAGGAGCGCGTAGCGCGTCTCGAAGGATGCACGGCCACCAACCGGTGTCGATCCTTCGAGACGCCGCTTCGCGGCTCCTCAGGATGACGGGGGTAAAACTGAGGATGCGAGTCCGCCTTCTCGCGACATGAATCGTCCGAGCTTTGCTCTTCGTTCCGCCCTCAATCAATCAGAGGGCGCAGGGAAAGCCAGGTGCCGATCGCACTCATGGGTCCCGTGCAGCAGGAAGCACGGGAGGTAGGACCACAGGTGTCACCGGGAACTCCGGCTTTCCCTGCGCGATGGGTTACGGCTTATTTCGTGCTCTCCCCGGCGAGACCGGGCTTCGTTGTCACCGCCCTCGCAAAAACGCTTGCGCGTTTTGCGAGGGGACACCTACCGCTGGGGCGTCAGGACCACACGACTATATTTTGGCACTCGGTGAAACACGCCGAAACTAAGAAAACCCTATGAAAACAGGCCTCTAGGATTAGGCTTGTTGCGGGCTGTTTCTGCGGGCTTCGCCAAATCTAGGGCCGGGACCTAGGCCCTTTCAGGGAGCCAAAGCACCATGACGACGATCACCACAACCACCAAGCGCAGCAGTGTCGTCCTCACCGACCGTATCTGTCAGCGGCACGTCACCGAGCGCACCAAGGTCTACGACCGCAAGTGCCCCGGCCTCTACGCCAGCATCCTCCCGGCAGGCACGGCGACCTTCAACTTCAAATTCACCGACAAGCAGACCGGCAAGCAGCGCTCGACCGTGCTCGGCGTCTACAATCCGGAGACCTTCACCGTCGATGACGCCCGCAGCAAGGTCTATGCGCTGAAGGCGATGACCCCAGCGGCGCTGGTCGCGCAGTTGCGCCAGACCAAGGTTGTCAAAATCGCACGCGGCAAGACCGTTGCCGAGATCGTCGAGGAGCGGATCACGTGGATGGGGGCGAAGGTGCTGAAGCGGGACGGCGAGATGCGGCCTCGGATCGAGAGCTGGGAAGGCGTCACCCGCCATCTGCGCAACTTTGTCGTCCCGCGCCTCGGCAAGATGATCGCCAGCGAGGTGACCAAGCACCACATTGCGACGCTCTCGAATGACATCGTCGCTGGCAAGCACGGCGGCAAGGCGTCGGTAGCCAACGCTCGCCACATGCGCCGGGCGGCTTCCGGCCTGTTCAACTGGGCGGCGGAAGCGGGTCGCGACTATGTCAGCGCCTCGCCGTGCATCAACCTGCCGAAGCTCGACGAGGAGCATCCGCGCACGCGGGTGTTGTCGGCCGACGAGATCAGGGTTTTCTGGCATGGCCTCGGCCGCACCGACTTGCCGTGGGATCGCACCACGCGGCTGGCGCTCAAGTTCGCGCTGGTAACGATGCTGCGGTCCGGTGAACTGCTGCCGATTCACCGCGACGAGATCAACACCAGCGAGGGCACCGTCGATATCCCGGCCAACCGGGTCAAGAAGCGCCGGATCATCAACCAGCCGCTGTCTGATCTCGCGCTGGAGATCATCCGGGAAGCGATGGGCAATTACGATTACGCGTTCACCGGCCGCTTCGGTAACGCGCCGTTGGCACGTCAGGCGATGTCAGGCGCGCTGAAGGGCACCAAGCACAAGAACGGCAAGGTGAAGACGCCCGGCATCTGCGACCTGCTCGGGCTCAAGCCGTTCACGACGCACGATCTGCGGCGAACGGCGGCAACGATGTGCGGCGAGCTTGGCCTGTCGGAGGCTGGCATCTCGCTCTGTCTCGACCATCAGGCGAATAAGGACGAGCACGGCAAGCCGCTGCCAGCGGTCACGAACCGGGTCTACAATCTGGCGACGCGCAACCGGGTGCTGAGGAAGCGCGAAGTGCTCGACCCATGGGCCGCCGAGTTGCGGCGGATCATCGGGGCGGCCGATGCTGAGATGCGGATGGCGGCGTGATGTCCCGCTCCGCACTTAATGCCACTGCTGCCGGAGCTTCTTGATCAGTTGCCGCAAGTCGTCAATGTATTCCTCGATGTTAGCCCGCGCCTCGTCCATCCGCCGCGCCCTTTCCTCGGGGGCAGGCTTAGGTTTCGGCCGAGCTGGCGGTTCGTCGTCGGGAGTCATAGGCGGATCATCTCGCGTCGAGATGAGGGACCGTTGACGTGGATCAAGGAGGCTGAGCTGCCGATGGCGGCGTAAATTCCCGTAGTTTTCCGGATTATCCGACCTTGCATTCACCCGGTGGCCTTCATTGGCTGCCGGGTTTTTTCGTTCCAATCCCCGGAATTCACCGGACGGCACAGCCGCTAAGTGCAACCGCAACTCTAAAATTGGTTAAGTTGAGGGGCACAATCCGAATGCTTGTAATTCCTTACTTGGAATTTTCTCATGACATCAAAATCCCTCGGCCCCAAAGAACTCGCCGATCACGCAAGCGCCATTGGTTATTTGTGCATCTACTATGCCGAACTCGAAAGCATACTGACACAACTCATCAGCCGCATGGCTGGACTCAAAGGCGAAACGTTCGATCTTTTCGCCAACCAGATCGACCTAGCAAAAAAGCTCACCCTAGCAAGGGGACTAGCCGTTAGCAGGAAGGCTCCAACTGATTGGTACACCGACTTAGACTCAATCCTCGTCGATATTCAAAGTCACATCATGCCGAAGCGCAATCGCTATGTTCATGACGGTTGGCGCGTGACCATGGTTGACACGATAGTATTGCGCAGGACCGAAAAGACGCGAGTTGAGAAGCCGCAATCTCACAAGCCTCCGGCCCTAACAACTAGGGAATATACGAACACCAGCGCAGCGGATATCTGGGACCTTTCGAAGGACCTGATAGCCGTAAGAGACGGCCTCTTGATCCTTGACGATGGCTTCCACAGTCTTCAGTTTCGCGAAACACCACAACTACTGCCGCAACAGCTCCGCGATCAAATGATCGCTCGTCGAAAAGCTCCCAAGGCGAACAGCAAGGCGGCCAGGTCGCGAACATCGGCCTCTCCCGTTTAAGGCTTCTCGAATGTCGACAGCTGAACAGTCACATGCCGTCGCTTGAAATCCGCCTCTGCCAGTCCCTTGGCTTCAGCGGAGGTCTTCACTTCGGTTGCGATGATGCGGACGTCTTTATCCTCGGCATCACCCGTACTACCCGTGCATTCGGGATCGTCGCGCTGCAGCTTCACGAAGCGAACGGTGTAACCAAGGAAGGTCCACCTCCGCTTGATGAGATCGGCCTCGGGGGTAATCTCGTAAACGCCTTTTTCAATAGGCGCTCGGAGCAAGTCACCAAAACGCACATAGTCCACGATCCAGAGCAGCTTGTTCATGGTTCACCTCGATAGAATCACAAACGCGGCGAATAGCAACCACAACACCCATGCCGCGATGATGATATTGTTGGTGAGCATCATCTGATGACAGTGATTCCTCCCGTGCCACCATCAGCCTCGGAATCGCCGCAAGTAAAATGACGCAACTTGCCGTCGTTCTGCACATCAATGATGGTGCGCGCATCATCAGGCTCGATTACGAGCGTTTGTGCATCTCTATAAGTGACTCGCTTGGGTTCGCCGTTGATCTTGCAATCGGCAGTGTCGCCGACCTTCACAGTGACTGGCAGGGAGAGAAAGAACATGGGTTCACTCCTATTTATGATGATGGTGGTGGGCATCACGATTGACTGTGGCGAACAGCGTGCAGCCGCTCCTGCAACGCATAGAGCTGGACGCACTGCGCGATGTGCGGGCGTATCGACTTCAGGGTTGGTGAGGCTTTCTCGAGCAGCTCATCCCAGTTAGGTGGCTCGTCGGCAAAGCCGCCATACCAAGCACAGCCGAGATCAGTGGGGCATGCGATCAACCGGCGCATTCCCACAAAACAAAGCAATAAGGCCACCCCAGTTGAGCCCGAGGAACCCGATCACGTCCACGCTGCCTGCAATGACGCTCAGCACCAATATCAACAACTTCGTGCCGAGCCGGTCGCCGACCTGTTCCACGGTCCGAATTCCTTAGCGATTCAAATGTTCCTCACTCCGGATAGACCGGTCGGTAGACGCGCGATCGTATCGGCGAAAGAATCGCCGTTGGTGTCAGTCTTGAACTCGTACAACGCGTCAGTCGCGAAGGGCTCCAAGCTGATCTGTCCAGGCGGACGGAGGCTTGAGGATGGATGCGCGTTCATGATCAGGATCGACTTGCCAACGTTGCCCGGAGTCGGAAAGGCATACAGGTCCGTCAAGTCAAGACGGGCATCGCCATGGGGAAATCCAATGTTGGGTCCGGAATAATGGTGCGACATGGAAGAGGTCTCCGAGCGAGTTGCGATCATGATTGGTTACAGACGCGGTGCGCCAGCGCAGCGCGACTACTTACCGTCCGACTGACCTGAGCTTGGGATTTGAGCGCGGTGGTGTTTCCACATTCCGTAAGGCGCAAAAATATTACGTACCAACACCCAACCAATCATCCACATGATCGCCACCCAGTGCGGCACCGTCACTAATGCCTTTGCCCAAAGCGGCGCCAACATTCCAGCAAGCCATACAAGTGCACCCATAAGAGCTTTACGCCAACCAAGATTGGCCAAGACATAGGCTCGATAGGCTCGCAAATACTCTCCAAAATCCCGCATACGTTGGTCCTAGCATACGATTATCCGCGGCGCGGGTGCGGACATTCAGTAGTGCTGAGAGAATGTCTGCTCGGTCCATAAGCGGTTCTTACTGCGACGTTCGCTTCCGTGGTTCCGCCACATTCCGTGCGGTGATGTGTGCGCCAGAGCAACACGCAGCCTTTGTTACGGGCTATTGATTTCCGAGTTGGCCAACGTAATAGCCGAGACGTGCTTCCACATCGCCCGGCTTGTGGAAGCCAAGCTCCATCAACTTGCCAATTCTTGCCTGCGTAGCCGGACGCTGCAAGGAAGAGACGAATGCGGTCCATTCTGGCCGGATTTCTGCGTCTGAAGGCAAGCTCGCAATGTCGACCAATCGCTTCGTATCAGCGATTGCCTGTTTGTCGAACGACGCAATCCTCATTGCAAGCGCATCGACAAATCCGTCGAGCTCGGAATCTGGCAGCGAACGATTCACGTAACCGTAGAGCTGTGCAAGATCGCCATCGATATCGTCGGCACCCAGCAACACTTCCAAAGCTCGGCCACGACCCATCAGACGCGGCAATCTCGCCATCGGGCCGCCGCCTGGCACCAGTCCGGCGCCAACTTCCCATTGCGAAAGAATTGCCTTTTCTCGACTCGCGAACCGCAAGTCGCTGGCCAAAGCAAGTTCGCTGCCCACTCCAGTTGCTCGCCCGCGAATTGACGCGATCGAGACAACCGGAGCGCGGCTCAGGCGCGCCAGCATATCGGGCAGAGGCTGCAGGCCGGTCGCGCCCAAGGGCAGACTCGTTGTTTCCTCGAGCTTCGCCAGGAAATCATAGTGGGTCAGAAAAAACCCTTCGATCGCGCTGTCAAAGACCACCACCTTCACACGCTCATCGGTTTCGATCGACTTGATGATCGTCTCCAATTTTGGGATCTCAATCGGACCGAAAATATTCAGGGGCGGAAGATCAAACGTCACTCGCCAGTAAGACGGCGAACTGCGCTCAAGTCTGATCTGCCGAATGCTTGTGGACTTGCTCATTTGAACACCTTGAAACGAGGATGAGCGCTATAGAGGAAGCTGCGCGGCCTCAGAGCCCTCACCGATGCGCGATTTGCAAAGGCGGTGATCGCGTTGACTGCCGGAACCGAAATATTGGCGTTTAGGTTCATGCTGGTGACCCAATACGGGCTTCGGCTTGCAGGCCCGTCGAAAGCTCTCCGGTCAGAAACTGCGCCCGACCAGCGCCGAATGACCAATCTTCATCGGCATTCGTTACAAAATTCACGATGACATCGTCCGGGGAAATTCCACAGCGCGTGGCAAGTCTTTCAACCAGTAAGCGATAGAAATTTTCCTTCATTTCGCGGCTTCGCGGGCGGCTGGTGACTTGAAGCAGGAGCACGTGGTCAGACCGGACAAATCCCAAACCGGTGTCTTCAACGACTATGCGAGACCGCTTGTGCTCGTGTACAACCTGGTAGCGATCGTGCTTCGGCACCTTGAGGGTCTCGAGCAGGACCTCATGGGTCGCATCGAGAATCTTCCTGATTTCCGATTCAGAACGGCCCTCGACAAGATCAAAACGCAGGAGCGGCATGGCGGGCCTTTCTCGTTTGAGGACGATTGATCTTAGTATGCGGTACCAGCCGAACCGTCGGCGGGAACGCCGCGAACGGCTTCCAGTCGATGTCTTCCGGCAGGATTGATCTGAAAGCGGCTTCACCTGGCTGGTGGGTGAGTACCATCGCAATTCTCCTGAGCGTGCTGGTCGATCGTTGCTGAGGCCACCGCCGCGAGCATGCCTGCCCAATCAAGTAGCCTTCAGCGCAACAGATTGGTCCGCGCCACGTCGATCAATTCGGTGCCACGCCCGCTGATGACGGCGTGCATGGCCCAAAGACCGAAGCCCCTCACCTGCTCCAGTTTGATGCTCGGAGGCATGGCTAACTCTTGAGTATTCGTCACCACGTCGAGCAGCGCCGGTCCGTCATGTGCGAAAACGTCCTTGATGGCGTCCTCCAGTTCATCGGGGTCCTCAACGCGCCGGGCATGAACGCCGATGGCCCGGGCCATCGCCGCAAAATCTGGATTGGTCAGAGAGGATTCCGATCTCCAGAAACCCGCTGGCCTTCATTTCCAGTGCGACAAACCCCAATACGTGATTGTCGAACACGACGATTTTGACAGGCAGCTTTTGCTGCACCAGGGTCAGGAAGTCGCCCATCAACATGGCGAAACCGCCGTCTCCCGACAGGCTGATGACCTGCCGCCCCGGAAAAGCGGCCTGCGCGCCGATCGCCTGCGGCATCGCATTGGCCATCGAGCCGTGTGCGAGTGATCCGATCATCCGGCGGCGGCCGTTCATCTTCAAATAGCGCGCCGCCCAAATGGTCGGTGTGCCCACATCGAAGGTGAATACCGCATCATCGGCGGCGTGTTCGTCGATCAGCCTGGCGACGTATTGCGGGTGGATCGGCCTGCGGCCGGGCTTTCCAGTCGCGAGTTCGTCGAGGCCTGCGCGTGCCTCGCGATAATTGGCAAGCCCGTCATCGAGGTGGGACCGGTCGGTCTTGGTCTTTAGCTTGGGCAACAGCGCACCAATTGTCGCGGCCACATCGCCGACGACACCCTGGTCCAGCCGCGTGCGTCGTCCCAGATTCTCCGGACGAATGTCGATTTGCGCGATCTTTGAATTGGTCGGGTAGAATTGCCGGTACGGAAAATCAGTACCCAGCATTAACAGCGTGTCGCAATCCAGCATGGCGTGATAGCCGGAGCTGAAGCCGATCAAACCAGTCATGCCGACGTCGAAGGGATTATCGTATTCGACATATTCCTTGCCGCCCAAGGCATGCACGATCGGCGATTTCAGCGTATCAGCCAGTCTTAGCAACATCTCGTGCGCACCGGCGCAGCCTCGCCCGCACAGCAGCGTTATCCGCTTGCTTTCATTAAGCAGTGCGGCTAACGCGTCGAGATCGTCCGCCGCCGGAATCACGACCGGCTGACGAATCGCGATCGAGCTACCGGAGGAGACCGGTGCAGACAACGACTGCAGCGCCACGTCACCGGGAATCACGACGACGGCCACGCCGCGATGACCAACCGCCGCCCGGATTGCCGACTCCATGACAGAGGGAAGCTGTTCCGGATGCGAGACGAGTTCGCAGTAATGGCTGCACTCACGGAACAGCGATTCGGGATGTGTCTCCTGGAAATAGCCGCGGCCGATTTCCACGCTCGGAATATGCGCCGCAATCGCCAACACTGGCACTCGCGAGCGATGACAATCAAAAAGGCCGTTGATCAGGTGCAGATTGCCGGGGCCACAGCTGCCGGCACAGACGGCGAGATCGCCGGTCAGATGCGCTTCCGCGCCGGCGGCGAATGCGGCGGCTTCCTCATGCCTGGTATGGATCCAATCGATATCGCCACGACGGCGCAACGATTCCGTGATTCCGTTGAGACTATCGCCCGCGACGCCATAGATACGGCGGACGCCGACCGAATGGAGCATTTGCGTGATAACGTCAGCCGCTTTCATGGTCTTCTCCAGGAATGAAGAACTATTGGTTGCTTGACGGGCGAGCATCGCGGGAGCGTCAGGCGGTTTTCTCCGATAATGTCCCTGCCCTCGCCGGGATTGTCACGGGATCGATCGGGGCGACGGGTGTACCGCGAGCCTCGATTGCCTTGCCCGCGAGCAAACACAGATCTTCCCGGAAGTGACCGGCGACGATTTCTACGCCGACCGGGGTGGAGCCTATCAAGTTGGTCGAGACGGTCAGGCTTGGCAGCCCCATGGCCGGCAGCCCTCTCTGCACGAGCTGCGCCTTCCAAACGCGCCAGAAGCCTGCCTCGCCCTCAAGGTCGAGCCCGTCGGGAAACGGCAGTTCAGCCGAAACCGGCAGCAACAGCACCGGGTGCTCGGCGAGGAACAGCCGCCATTCGCGCGTCACGGTGGCGCGCTGCAGAAGCGCGCCGGCGACCAAATCGCCGCCAAATGTCGCGGCCCTGGTGCGAAATGCCGAGACAACCGCGAGCGCACCGGGATCGCCATCACGCGCGGCGGCCTCCGACAGTTCCGCAAAGCCGTTGCCGAGCCACAAACGCTCCTGCACGCCGGCAGCCTCGTCTAACGAAGGGACATCCTCGATTTCTCCAACCTGCCATCCGGCATCGGCAAGCCTTCGTCCGGCGTCGAGTACAGCGGCTTCGACCTCCTTGACGATCGGCAAGCCACCAGGACGCAGGCACATCGCTGCGCGAAGCGCCGCCGCGGGGCCTTGCAGCGGCGCCGGCACCCACCAGGGGTCGCGAGGATCGGGAGCCGACATTGCTGCGAGCGCAACGCGAAGATCCTCGACCGTGCGGCCGATCGGCCCGGTCGAGGACATCAGTTGCGGGCCGATGGCCCGCTCCGGAGAGGACGCGTTATAGGCCGGAACCCGCCCGAGAGTCGGCCGCAGCCCGTGGACTCCACAGGCATAGGCCGGATAGCGCAGCGAACCGCCGGTATCGGTACCCACGGCCAGATGGCCGATCCCGGCGGTCACGGCTGCGGCCCCGCCCCCGGTCGAGCCGCCTGGTGTGAGCGCGCGATTGCGCGGATTGCTGGTGTGCCCATGGACCAGATTGCCCGTGAACCAGCGCAACGCAAAGGTCGGTGCGTTGCTGCGGCCGAGCAGCACCGCGCCGGCGCGTACCAGATTGTCGACGGCAGGGCTGTTGGTTTTCGCGATCAGGTCCTTTTGCAGACGTGTGCCGTTGGTGGTGGCGAATCCCGCCTGATCGATGTTGACCTTCACCGTCACGGGAACGCCGGCCAGGGCGCCCGGGTCCTCGCCACGGGCCACCATTTGATCGATTCGGTCGGCCTGTTGCAGCACCAGATCCGGCCGGTGGGCGACGACGGCATTGATCTTCGGGTTGACGGCATCGAGCCGTTGCAGCGCAGCCTCTGAAGCCTCACGGGCGGAGACCTTGCGCGTACGCACGAGCTGGGCCAATTCGGTCGCCGGGAGACGCCAGAGTTCGGTCATGATCTTTCCAATCCTTGAATGAAACCGCCTCTGCGCCGGTTGCGTCGGCCCGCAGCCTGTCGCGAACTAGCGGTCACAGCGTTCGATTGCTCACTTCAATGCGATGGCTTCGATTTCGATCAGGCTTCCATTGTTCAGTCCGGACACCGGCACCAGCGACCGGGTTGGACGATGGTCGCCAAAGGCGTCCGCGTAGATCTTGTTGAACACAGGCTGGCGTTCCGCACCGACGATGAAAGCGGTCACCTTGAGAATGCGCTCGGGTGTGGAGCCGGCGGCCCGGACGATGGCGAACACGTTCGCAAGAGCCTGCCGGACCTGCGGTTCGAATCCCTTGTCTTGGAGGCCGGTCCCGTCCGGCCGGATCGGAAGCTGACCGGACACGAACACAAGTCCCGCACCAGCCAGCCCCTGGACATACGGGCCGGTCGGTGACGGCGCATCTTTCGTCGATACAATTGTCCCTGCCCGGTCTTTCATGTTCAAAACTCCAGCCCTGACGATCAGATGTCGGCTACGTCGATGATTGCTTCGACAAAAGCTTGTGGAGCTTCCTGGGGCAGATTGTGCCCGATGCCGCCCTTGATGATCCGGTTGGCGTATTTGCCGCCGAATTTCTTGCGATAGGGCGTATCGTCAGGATAATGCGCAGCGCCATTCGCATCGCCTTCGAGAGTAATCGTCGGCACGGTGATAACCGGACCTGCGGCAAGCTTCTTTTCCAGATCGTCATATTTGGACTCGCCTTCAGCCAGGCCCAGCCGATAGCGATAATTGTGAATCACGATGGCCACGTAGTCCGGGTTGTTGAACGAAGCTGCGGTGCGATCGAAGGTGGCATCATCAAAGACCCATTTGGGCGATGCGATCTGCCAAATCAGCTTCCCGAAATCGTGCCGGTATTTGTCATAGCCGAGCACACCGCGTTCGGTGGCGAAGTAATATTGGTACCACCACTGGTACTCGGCCTTTGGCGGCAACGGCATCTTGTTGGACTCGGGGGTGGAGAGCAGGTAACCGCTGACGGAGACAAGCGCTTTGCAGCGCTCCGGCCAGAGCGACGCGATCGCGTCGGCCGTCCGCGCGCCCCAATCGAAGCCGGCGAGGATCGCCTTGTCGATGTTGAGCGCATCCATCAGAGCGATGGTATCAACGGCAACCACCGACGGTTGGCCATTCCGGAACGCTGTGTCCGAAAGGAAGCGCGTCGTGCCACAGCCGCGTACATACGGAATGATCACCCGGTAACCCTCCGACGCCAGCAACGGCGCGACATCGACAAAACTGTGAATGTCGTAGGGCCAGCCGTGAAGGAGAATGACGACAGGGCCATCGCTAGGGCCGGCCTCGCCGTATCCAATACTGAGCAGGCCGGCATCGATCTGCTTCACTGATGCAAACGACGTATTGGTGCCAGGCTTGATCGCGCGCATGCCTGCCAATCTCGTCTTGCTTGGTTGCGCTTCGGCGGAACCATTCAAGAGGAGCTGGGTGGCCGCCGCGGTGACGACTGCCGTGCCCAGAAAGCTCCGGCGATGCTGGTTGATCTCTTGGGATTTTTTTGTCGTGTCCATCGGTGCATCTCCAACTGAGAACCGACTTGAACTTGTGTGACCTCTGAGCGCGGTGCCATCCAACCTTCGGAAGGCACTCGTCACACCAATGTATGAGACGCAAGCAGTATCGGATCGGAGATCCGCACGGGACCAGGTGAGCGCTTCCAGCGAACCGCTGACGATCAGATTTTCAGGGCTCTTTCGAGACAGACGATCAAAGTATCTTCTTTGAACGGCTTTATCAGCAGGCAGACAGCCCCACTGGCTGAGGCCGTGGCTTCCAGCCCCGGCTCTGAGTGCCCGGTGATCATGATGACCGGCACCGTCGAACCGCGAGCGGTGAGTTGCTGAATGAGGTCAAGCCCGCTTATCCCGGGCATGCTAAGGTCGGTGATGATGCAGTCGCATGCCCCCTCCCCGCCCCTATCGATAAATTCTACGGCCGACGCGAAACTCTGAGCTTCATATCCCAGCGAAAGAAGCAATTCGACGAGCGCGGTCCGGAACGATTCGTCATCATCAATGACGGATATTGTGAAATCTCCTGACACGCATCATCCTTTGTCCGGATTAAATCCCGGGCCGGGTTGGTCAAGCCAAGAACGCTAACGTTCCCATGGGATGGTGATTCAAAACATTATACGCCAGTGTTATATCGGTCCCCTTTGCCACGCGTTCGGTTTTATCCTGTCGAGGACGTCACTTCGCAAGAGGCCTTCAGTTTCCTTGCCCGTGCGGCGAGCTCGGGCCTGCGCGCGTCGCGATCTCATTTACTGATAACTGCGATCGTATTCCCAGATATCTCTCCTCGGATTCGATAGCTGGCTAACAGCATGCGGAGAAACACACGTCAGCTGTGGCCTTATCATCGCGTCCAGTTCGCGCGCCACGAGTTCGACAACGTTTAGCCATTGCTTGCTGTCCCAGGCGTACTAAATTACGAGCATCCAGCCGGCTTGCCGGTAGCGGGCACTTGGCGCCGCTGGTTTGACAGATTCCCATTCCAAAGCAATCTCCGTACAGCCGACCTCACCTTCCGGCGGCTCGGTGGAGCAATTAGATGTTGACGTCCACTCTTCCATCACGGCTCAAATGGCCCGTGATCATGGACTATGGGATCGCGTGTGTGACGCCGGCCCTGATCGTTGTGTTGGAGGTTTTGTTCAGCCGGCTCTGGGGCATCGATCCACCGGCCTCAGTGTTCTTCCTTTGCGGGATCATGATTGTCGCGTGGATATCCGGCCCCGGCCCAGCTCTGTTCGCCACAGCGCTGACCGTTTTGGCTTTCGATTATTTCCTGATACAGCCGATCTATTCATTCGCCTTTGAGTCCAAGGAATTCCCGCGGCTCGTGCTGCTTACCATCGCGTCACTGTTTGTGGTGTCGTTGAGTGCAGTACAGGGCCGGGCGACAGCTTCGCTGCGACGGATGCGCGACGAACAGCAGCAGACGGTCCGGGAATTGCGAAAGCTCAACGAGTCGCTGCACGTGGAGAATACCGAGCGCAGGCGAGCGGAAGAGAACGTGCGGAGGACCGAACAAGAACTTCGGTTAATCGTTGACAACATTCCGGTACTGGCCGCGCGCTACCGGCCCGATGGAATGATGGATTTTCGAAATAAAACCTGGCGAGACTACACGGGACTTTCGCGAGACAATCTCGAGGGCCACCGTTGGGGGTCCGCGCTCCATCCAGATGACCTCGCAATGGTAGAGCGCGAGTGGCGCTCACATATTGCTACGGGCGGGCCGTTCGAGCTGGAACAACGCCTGCGGAGAGCTGACGGAGAGTACCGATGGCACCGGGTCCGCCGCGTACCGCTGCACGACGACAGCGGCAATGTCATCAAATGGTATGCCGTCGCATTCGACATCGAAGATCGAAGACTGGCTGAAGAGGCTCAGCGACGCAGCGAGGCGGCCCTGTCCGAGGCAAGGCGCGAGCTTCAGCTGACGATCGATTCAATCCCGGTCATGGTTTCCACTTTCGATCCGGATGGCACGCGCAGTTTCGTCAATCAACCATGGCAGAATTATACCGGCCATACGCAACGAGAAGCGACGGGCAAAGGACTGAATACCTCTATCTACTATCATCCGGACGATGTCGAACGATTCGATAACGCGTGGCGCGTTGCACAGGCAAAGGGCGAGACGCTGTCCGTGGATGTGCGCACACGCCGGGCTGATGGCGCCTATCGGTGGTATAACATGCGACGCGCGCCATTGCGCGACGAGCGGGGAAACATTGTCAAATGGTATTCGGTCGGTATTGACGTCGACGATCAGAAGGTCGCCGAGAACGCCCTGCAACGCAGCGAGGCCAATTTGGCCGAAGCGCAGAAGCTCAGTCTCACCGGCAGTTTTTCCTGGGATCTCGCCAACGACGACATCTTCTGGTCGGACGAGACTTACCAGATCATGGGCTTCGATCGGAGCGTCAAACCCTCGCTCGACCTGATCATGCAGCGCGTCCATCCAGATGATCGCGCGCGCGAAACCGATCGTGCGGTACTGGGCGCGCAGAACCACGACGATTTCGAACTGCGGCTGCTGATGCCGGATGGACAAATCAAGCACCTCCATGTCCGTGCGCATCGCGTGAAGTACGCATCGGGCAAGGAGGAAATCGTCGGCGCCTTGATGGACATTACGGAGAGCAGGAAGTCGCAGGCCGCACTGGACGCCGCTCAGACCGCGCTGGCTCACGCCTGCCGGGTGGCGACGCTCGGAGAAATAAGCGCCTCGATCGCGCACGAGGTGAACCAACCGCTCGCCGCGATCGTGGCCAACGGCCAGGCCTGCCTGCGCTTTCTTCGCCGCGAAACACCCGACCTGAATAAACTGCGCGGCGCCATCGAATGGATCGTCAAGGATGGCAAACGGGCGGACGAAGTAATACGGCGCGTCCGCGGACTCCTGAAAAAGGCGGATAGCCAGCGGGCCCTGCTTAACGTCAATGACATCATCTGCGAGGTCACCGCTCTATTGCAGCGGGAGCTGTCCGCACAGCACGCGACACTGCGGCTAGAACTCGCGAGTGCTGTGCCGCTGATTGTCGGAGATCGGGTCCAGCTCCAGCAAGTGATCATCAATCTGGTCGTAAACGGTGTTGACGCGATGCAGGCAGTCACGGACCGGTCGCATGAATTGCTCATCCGTTCGTATGAGGATGAAGCTCATCAGATCGTGGTCGCGGTGAGGGATAGCGGTGTCGGAATTCCGGCGGAGACGGCGAATCGCCTCTTTGATACCTTCTTCAGCACCAAACCTAGTGGGCTAGGGATAGGGCTTTCGATCTGCCGCTCGATCGTCGAGGATCATGGCGGTCGACTGTGGGCAACGAACAATACAGGGGAACCGGGCGCCACGTTCCAGTTCGCCCTGCCCTCGCCTCAGGGGCAGGCGCCCTGAGCTGGCACGTGCAAATCGGATCATTAATGTGAGACTTCGCATTCGATGCAGATGTCATTGGGCGATTGGCGGTGTCTATCGATGATCTCGATCGTTTTGGCTACTTGTTGATCAGACTGGATGGTTGGCTATGGAAAGGGATCCCGAACAAATCGTTTTCGTCGTCGACGATGACGAGTCTATGCGGGCGGCGCTGACGTACTTGTTTCAATCCATGAGCCTTCATGTCGAAGTATTCAGCAGGGCCACCGCATTCCTCGAGAGCGAGCTTCCGAGCGTTGCCAGTTGTCTTGTGCTCGACATCAGGCTACCGGGCGTGAACGGACTGGAGTTTCAGGACGTCCTGGCCAAGGCCGGCATTCACATTCCAATCGTCTTCATGACCGGGCACGGCGACATTCCGATGTCGGTGAGGGCGATGAAGGCTGGAGCTGTCGACTTCCTGCCCAAGCCGTTTCATGACCAGGACATGCTGGATGCCGTGATGCGCGCGCTCGATCAGGACCGCAAGTGGCGCGACGAAGAGAAGACTGTTTCCCAGCTTCGGCACCTCCTTGAATCATTAACCCGACGCGAACGGGAAGTCCTGCCGTTTGTCATTTCCGGCCTGATGAACAAGCAGATTGCTCACCGTCTGGAGATCAGCGAGATTACCGTGAAAATCCACCGCGGGCAGGTGATGAAAAAAATGGAGGCCCGATCGGTCGCAGACTTGGTGAGAATGGCTGCAATGCTTGGAATCAAACGAGCAACCTAGCAAGAATGACATGTGAAGTGAGGACGATTAAGCACTCATGAGCCCGAGAACCAGTTGTAACCTTGGTCCTCCCAAAAGCCGCCCGGATAGATATTCGCCACCTCGATCGCCTGCAGGTTCTTGGCGCTCTTGAAGCCGAGCTTGGTCGGAATACGCAATCGTACCGGTGCACCCCATTCCGGCGTCAACGGAGCGTCTTTGAAGTCGATGGCCAGGATAGTTTGCGGATGTAGTGCGCTTGCCATGTCAAGGCTCGTCGAGTAGCCGTCACAGCACTTGAGCGCAACATAGTGCGCCCGCAGATCCGCACCTATGCGGCGAAGAAACACATGCAACGGCACCCCGCTCCATTGACCAATCTGGCTCCATCCTTCGATGCAGATGTGCCGTGTGATCTGGCTTTCCTGCGGCAGTGCCATCAGGTTCTGAAGGGTCCATGGCGTTTTCTCGGAGACCAGGCCGGACACGTCGAGGCGCCACTGCACAGGCGCGGTGCGGACCTGCCATTCCGGATAGTAAGCATTGAAGCGGAAGGGCTCGGTGATCGCGCTCGCCGGATAGGTCTCAGCCAGCCGGCTGGGATTAAACAGAGCCGCCTGCACCCGGTCGTCGAACTCCAGCATCGTTGAAAGAGCCGCGTCGATGCCCGAATGACTGGAAAGGTCGCAGCCTGTCATGAGTGCCAGGGCTCCCAAGGAAAGTCCGCCTTTAAGAAGGCGGCGGCGGCTGAGCTGCGCCAGTTCCGGCGCGATGTCGCTGGCACGCACGGCAGCGCGTTTTCGGCTCATCGCACGCTTCCTCGCGGCGCATTGTTCAGCTCGGACCGAACCGGAGCGAGCATCGAAACAAGCGTGCGCGGGAACAGTATGACGAGCGCCAGGTGTATGATGAGAAAGCCGACGATCAGAACCATCATGGTCAAGTGAATTGTGCGCGCTACGGGGTAACCGCCGAACAGGCCGGTAAGCCAGCCGAGCTGTACGGGCTTCCAGATCGAGAGTCCGGTAACGACCGCCAGACAAATCACGATGATCACTCCCATGTAGAGCAGGCGCTGCACGCCGTTGTAAGAGCCGAGCTGGTGGCCAAGCCGAAATTGAAGCGCATCGTCCAGATCGCGGAGTATGATCTTTGGCCTAGGGGGTAGAATGTCACGACGGAAGTGGCCAGAGAAGATCCCGTAAGCGAGATAGGCGAGCCCATCGGCGAAAAGCACCCACATGGCGCTCAGATGCCAGGCAATGCCGCCGCCCAGCCAACCACCAAGCGTCATCCACCGCGGAAAAGTGAACGGCAGGAGCGGCGACGCGTTGTAGATCTGCCACCCACTCAAGATCATGCAGATGACCGCGGTAGCGCCGATCCAGTGCATGATTCGAACTGGCAACGAATGAGTAAGGTGGTTGCGCCCGCGGTCCATCTCTGTTCTCTCCACTGACCACCGTTCGGGAGCGCATCTGCGGAACTTGTTTCACGGCGCCCCGGGGATTCTTAAGGGTGCTCCCTTCAAATCGGAGGCTCCCTTGCTACAAGAAGCTGAGACCTGCAAAAACCGCGGCGGCGCTTAGGTGACCGTCCTGCCGGACGGCATTGATGAAGACGACCGTGCCCACGGTCACATCGGACTTGCCGCCGGGTACGACAGTTACGACAGGCGCGGTCGGCGGCACGATGACGATCTGCTTCCCGCCGTTGTACGTCACAATTACCAGTTTTGCGCCGCCGGAAGCGCTGGCGCTCGAAACGGTGCCGTTCGTCATGGTGCTCGTTGCTGTCCCAGCACCGGCCGCTGGCGTCGCCGCCGCGACAGTACCGTTCGTCATCGCGCTGGCCGTTGTGGCGCCACCCGAAAGCGTCGTATCCGGAATCGGGTCCCAGTCAAAGTGACCCTCGGCCGCGCCTTTCATCGCCGGAGGAAACAGCAACACTCCAAGCGCCACAAGCTTGTCGCCGATCGACTTCGTGGCGACCCCGATGTAGCCGCCCGGATCGATACGATCGAGGTTTGATTTCACCACCGTAAGGTAACTCGTCTTGGGAGTCAGATCGAGCGTCTCATCCGTTCCGCTCGTCGTGTGAACGACGAGCATGGTATCGCTGACCGCTTTGACGGTGCCGCGTACACGCTCAGGCGCCGGCGCCGCATAGGCCGCCGTGGAACCTCCAAGGACACTGGCAGCAATGACAAGTGCGAGAAGGCGAGGCATGATGAGACTCCGTTCGCTTTGACCGATGTTTGCACAGAACGTTCCGCGCTTTCCGCCGGGCCGTGTTGGCTGTCGGCGACTTATGCGACGCGAGTAAAGGCGAACCTATCGAACGATGGTGTCATCGAAACCATACCTTTAGATGGCTTCGAGAAGGATACGCGACCCAAGTTTACTCATTGGATGCTTGGCAAGGTTGCGCCACCGGTAGAGATTCGAGAGCGAAGCTTGCGCGCACGGCTTGTCGGTGGGTTGCCACACGTCCGTCGCGGGAAGACGCCGCGGTAGCGCCACTCTGACTAACCCGAGAGTATAGTATCGATGACAACATCGTTCGATGGATTCGCAATCACGCCTATCGTTTCTGTTGGTGCAGGTGATCTGGTAAGCAACCACGGAGAAAGACAATGTCCGCAATATCGCCATCATTCGATCAGCGCGGCTCCTCCAGCAATTCATCTCTCGCCGATGTGCGAAGCTTCATCAGGGTGGGGCAAGAGAACTCGACGTCCATAGAACTCTACTATGAGGATCACGGCTCGGGTCCGCCGGTCGTATTGATCCACGGTTGGCCGTTGAATGGCGACGCATGGGAAAAACAGACCGCCGCATTATTAGCCGCTGGCCATCGCGTGATCACTTACGATCGCCGCGGTTTCGGCCGATCCAGCAAGCCCGCGATTGGATACAACTACGACACCTTCGCAGCCGACCTCGACGCGGTGCTTTGCGCGCTCGACCTTACCGGCGTTTCTCTAGTGGGGCATTCGATGGGCACCGGCGAAATCACCCGGTACATCGGCAAGTTCGGCACCAAGCGGCTTCGCAAAGCCGTACTCATCGGGACTCTTGGACCCTTTCTGGTCAAGGCACTCGATAATCCTGAGGGCATTGACGCCAGCGTGTTCAGCGGGATCCAGGCCGGAATCAGGACCAATCGTCCAGCCACGCTGATGGCGTTCCTGAAGAACTTCTACAGCGTGGGCGGCGCTGACGGAAAACTGGTCAGCGATCTCGTTATCCAGGCCAACTGGACCGTGGCAATCGGTGCATCGCCCATCGGAACACTGGATTGCGTCGATGCCTGGATCGAAGATTTTCGCAACGATATTGTGCGCAACGATTTGCCGACGATGATGATTCACGGTGATGACGACCGTATCCTGCCCGCCGACGTCACATCCAGAAGGCAGGCGAAGATGATCAAGGACGTTAAGTACATCGAGATCAAAGGCGGCTCTCACGGCCTGCCGTGGACGCATGCGGAGGAAATCAACGCCGCACTCGTGGAGTTCCTCGCCTAATTCGCGTCGAAGTCGGCCGGGGTGCGGGCCGCTGAGCCCCAGGCACCTGGGCTCTTCCTGAAGGAGGACGTTATGAATCGACTCGAGAAAGTGCTGTACACCGCGAAGGCCCACAGCACAGGCGGGCGCACCGGCATGTCGCGGAGTTCCGACGGCCGCCTAGAGGTCAGACTGTCGCGGCCCGGCAGCCCGGGCACCGGCACCAACCCGGAGCAGCTCTTCGCGGCCGGCTGGTCCGCGTGCTTCGATTCGGCGATGGAGTTCGCCGCACGCAACATGAAGATCACGCTGCCGGCCGATCACGCGGTCGACCTCGAAATCGATCTCGGTCCCGAAGGGGGCGCCTTCAGCCTGGCAGCTCGCCTCTATGTGAGCCTGCCGGGGATGGAGCGCGCGACGGCGCAGCGCCTTGTCGAGGCGGCCCACCAGGTGTGTCCCTATTCGCGCGCAACGCACGGGAACATCGCCGTCGAAACGACGCTGGTCTGAGGCCGCCCGGATGAGAGCAGACGGTGACCGGCTGATATCCATCCGCACCGATCGAGGTGAAGACGAATGATCTACGAATTGCGGATCTACCGATGCGGCCGGTGCTCTTCTGGTGTCGATCGTCAGATCACGCCGCTGCACGGCAAAATAGCCGGGAGAACATCATGTCGAGCGAAATCAACCACGAGCGTCGCCGCTTTTTCGGAGCTGCGGCCATGACCCTCGCCGCCGCCCAACTCGGTTTTGTTCGCCCAGCATCGGCACAATCCAAAACGGCAGGTCCGGCAGCGGTTAGTACTGGGGAGTACTTTCCGGGCTTTTCGACTGAATTGGTCAAGACGAGAGGAACAACGATCCACGTTTTACGAAAGGGCGCCGGTCGGCCGCTGCTGCTGCTGCACGGTTACCCAGAAACGCATCTGACATGGCACAAAGTGGCACCGCAGCTGGCGGAGCAGTTCTCTGTGGTCGTGCCGGATCTCCGCGGCTACGGCGATTCCGGCAAACCTCACGGCGGCGAACGGCACGAGAACTATTCCTTTCGCGCCATGGCCCAGGACCAGGTCGATGTGATGCGACATTACGGTCACGAGCGCTTCCTCGTCGCGGCTCATGATCGCGGGGCGCGCGTGGCGCACCGGCTTTGCCTCGATCACCCCGAGAGCGTTGAGAAAGCCTGCCTTATGGACATCGCGCCTACCCTGACAATGTATCGGGGGACAAATCAGGAGTTTGCCACCAAATATATGTGGTGGTTCTTCCTGATTCAGCCTTTTCCGCTACCCGAACACATCATCGGACTCGATAAGGAGTTTTTTTTGAAGGAGATGTTCGGGGGCCTGAACAAGACTCCGGGAGCGATTGCGCCGGACGTGATGAACGAATACGTGCGGGCGTTTTCGAACCCGGATGCCATCCATGCTTCTTGCGAGGATTTCCGAGCCGCCGCCAACATCGACCTGGAAATGGACAAGGCCGACGACGAGGCCGCTAGAAAGATCAAATGTCCACTGCATGTCGTGTGGGGCACAAGGAATACAGTCGGCTCCTTGTGGGACGTGCCTGCTACTTGGCGAGAAAAAAGCGCCGCATCGGTGACGGGAAGAGCTCTCGATTGCGGTCACTTTCTGCAGGAAGAACGTCCCCAGGATCTTCTGGCGGAGTTGCGCCAATTTTTCAGTTGAGGAGCTGGAGCATGCATTATAAATTGGTCGATGAAAAACCCAAAACCTTCATTCTTGTATTCGAAACGAACGATGAATTGGCGCGCGGCCTGAGGGATTTCGCATCCGAACAAAGGCTTGCTTCGGCGAGCTTCAAAGCCATCGGCGCTCTTTCATCCGTGAGGCTCGGATGGCTCAATTGGGAAACCAAACAGTACGAGCAGTCCGTTTTTCTGGATGAGCAAGTCGAATTGTTATCTCTGATCGGCGACGTTGCCTTGAAAGACGTTGAGCCCCTGGTTCATGCTCACGCCGTAGTGGGCAAGCGCGATGGCACAGCCCATGGTGGACATCTTTTGCAAGCTCACGTTCGTCCGACATGCGAACTGGTGTTGACGGAGAGCCCGGTTCACCTGGGGAAAGAATTCGATCCCGCAGCGGGTATCCCGTTGATCAAGCTTTAGCTCCTATCGCTGGTGGAGATCGAATGTTCGCGAAGTCGACGAAGCGAGCCACTCCCGAGTTGTCTCGCGTTTTGGGCCAGACAGCTATCTTGTCGCAGGCGACGTAATCGCAAACTCATACCGATGGCTGGTCAAGCGACACTAACGCCTGGCCGCGTCATCCTGTGGACTGTCGTTGAATAGAAACCAACGCTTGGAGGCTCTGATGGACGCAACGAAGGAGAAAGCGCAGATTCGGCTCACTCGCTCATCGAGCGCCTATTGGCGGGTCACGTTCGACAATCCTCCGTTGAACGTCATGGGTCCACAGTTCGTTCGTGAGCTTAGAGAGATCATAACGGCCGTCGCGGCTGATGAGGCGGTCAAGGTCCTGGTCTTCGAAAGTGCCGTTGAAGGATTTTACTTGAATCACAGTGATTTCCGCGCCGATTTCAAGGATCTGACCAACTTGTCTCAAGGGCCGACAGGACTGGAGGCGTGGCCGGACATACTCGTCCGAATAACGCGCATTCCCGTCGTGTCGATCGCTTTGATCCGTGGGCGGGCGACAGGGAACGGAAGTGAGATCGCCTTGGCCTGCGACATGAGCTTTGCCAGCCGCGAGAAAGCAGTTCTGTCGCAGTGGGAAGTGGGGGTCGGCTTGGTCGCTGGGGGAGGACCCATGGCACGCCTGCCACGGCTAATAGGCAGACAAAGAGCCTTAGAGGTGCTCCTGA
This sequence comes from Bradyrhizobium sp. 6(2017), assembly GCF_011058295.2. NCBI lineage: Bacteria > Pseudomonadati > Pseudomonadota > Alphaproteobacteria > Hyphomicrobiales > Nitrobacteraceae > Bradyrhizobium > Bradyrhizobium sp. 6(2017). Next base: position 6,762,802 of record NZ_CP049289.2, read on the forward strand.
GCTCCGATGACATCGGAGGCGACCTGGCTGAAGCTTATGGCTATGTGAACAGGTCGCTCCCGGACAGCGAACTCGATGGGTTCGTCGACGCGCTGGCGAGACGCATCGCGTCGTTTGACAAGTGGGCGATAGCGAACACCAAGCGCCTCGTAAATGCCGCCAGCCTGCCCCCGGACGTCGAGATCGCTGCCGGCTGGGACACCTGCATGGTCTCGATCGGTCGGTCGGCTGCGCAGAGCAGGATCAAGGCTCTATTTGAGCGAGGGTTTCATAAGCCCGGAGACGCAGAAAATCGCCTTGGGATCCTATTTGGGGCAGCTCAGCGACTGAGGATGACGCGCGCGAAGCACGCGCGCCCGAATTTTCAATACACATCAGAGAAGGATACCGACTATGGATCTACTTGCTTTCGCGAAAAATATTGCAGACCGCGTCGAAGCGCAGTCAGCACACGCCAAAGTGCCGGTCGCCGTTTGTGTTATCGATATTCACGGCAACATCATTCTCAAGCATCGCATGAGCGGAGCGCCGACCTTCTCGATCGATATATCGGAGCGGAAGGCTTACACGTCCGCGTTGGTGGGGCTTCGAACGGCCGAGCTGTCTCCGCTCGTGCAGCCGGGCCAGGCACTCTTCCCTCTGATGGGGCTATCCGAGGGAAGGTATTGTTCAATGGGCGGCGGAGCGCCACTCACCAAGGAGGGCCAACTGGTCGCAGGCGTCGGCGTGAGCGGTGGCACTGTCGAGCAGGACGTTGCCATCCTTGAATCGGCGCTCCGAGACGCCTGAACGCCTGCCCTCACCGCGACATCGGGAAGGCAGCACATCACGTTTCATGGCAGTAAAGGAAATCATCAAGTGAATATTCCAGCCCTGCTTGCCCTCTCAACCGCCGCAGCCTGCATGACCGTCCAAGTATCAGCACAGGATTTGCGATCGAGCCGACGTTCGATTTCCTATCACGCGGCTGAAATCGACGGGCTCAAGATCTTCTACCGTGAAGCCGGGCCGGCCGATGCGCCGACCGTGCTTTTGCTTCATGGCTTTCCGTCCTCTTCGCGGATGTGGGAGCCGTTGCTGCCTCTCCTCGCCGACAAATATCACCTCGTCGCCCCTGACTATCCAGGATTCGGCAACAGTAGCGCGCCGCCTCCGTCCAGCTTCGAGTACACTTTCGACAATCTCGCGAAGGTGATGAATGGATTGGCGACAAAACTGGGGATCACAGACTACGTCTTGTTCATGCAGGACTATGGCGGGCCCGTTGGCTTTCGCATGGCCCTCTCCTATCCCGAGCGCATCCGCGCCGTCATTATCCAGAATGCAGTTCCGCATGAACAAGGACTGAGCCCACTCTGGGAGGCGCGCAAGAAATATTGGGCAAATCCAGCGCTCGAGCTCGAGAACCTCAAGGCGAACTTCACGTCGCTCGAGGCGACGCGCCTGCGCCACGTCGGATCCAGCGCGTATCCAGATCGCTACGATCCGGACACATGGACAGACGAGTACGCATTTCTTACCCGTCCGGGCCAGATAGACATCCAGACCACGCTGTTTTTAGATTACAGGACCAACGTCGCCTCCTACCCGCTCTGGCAGAAGTGGCTTCGCGACACGCAGCCGCCAACATTGGTTGTCTGGGGAAAGTACGACCCTTCATTCACCGTTGCCGGGGCAACCGCCTATGCGGACGATGTGCCGAAAGCGGAAGTCCACATCCTCGACGCCGGACATTTCGCGCTCGACGAAGCAACCGATGAGATCGCCTTGCTCGTTCGCAGCTTTCTTGACCGCCTCAACAAATGAGACGTATCGTCCGAACCTGACGACAGCCATAAAGGCCGCAGCGAGGCGACGCACAAAACTCGCCTTATCGTCGTATTGGCGGTCATCCTGATCATTATCGTCGTTCAGTTTGGACCAACATTCGTCTTTCGTTGAGCGAGGCGTCGATCCTGCGTCCATCTGAGCTGTCTCCGCAACACCGATCGGATTCACAGCCGATCGTGGCCGGAGATGTCTGGATCGATGGAAACTGCTGAAGCAGAGAGCCCAATTGATGGTTGTCACGGGGCAGGAACAGGTGACGCCAACGGCTTGCCCTTCTCAATAATATAGTGGGCTAGAGCCTTGAACGGCTTGCCGCTGACATTGCAGTCGTTATGGGGAAGTCCGGCCGGGATCAGCACGGGTTGTCCGGCTTTGACAACCAGGTCCGGCTTGCCGGCGAAACTGATGCGAACCTCTCCCTCCAGGAAATATGAGCTTTCGAGCCCGGGATGAGTATGCCATCCGGAACAGCTACCTGGCTCCATTTCGGCAATTACCATCACCGTCTCATAACCTGGTGGGAAGTCGCCGGTCTGTAGCACCGCTCGTTTAAGTAGACCTTGTTGCCCCTGTTGGGCGACGGCAGCGACCCCAACAACAGATGCAGCAATGACAACGAGAACGACGGGTTTCCAGGTCATGATCACTTCCTTTTAAGCTGCCGGAGCGATGTGAGTGGCGCCGGTGGCGATGTGCTTAAGTGACCTTGTCAGCCTGCGGGTCACCCTGCCATCCAACCTTGAGAAGGAGTTAGTCATATCTGCGTATGAGTGGGGACAGCGCGGGCGTGTAGGGTGATGCGCTGAAACGCCGAACCATCAACGCATTCGACACCGACGGTGCTTACGCCAGGTTGCTATATTTTCGAGACCGCCGCCAAGCCTCGCCGTTCCACCACGGTAATCTGGAGGTGTTAGAGAACAGACCCTCAGGTCTGATATCTTTGCCGCTTTCCTTTGTTAAAAGATCCAACGACCTTCGCGCAATTGTGAGATTGCGTAGTGAAGGATTTAGGTCTGTGGACGGAGGATCGGTGATGATTAAGCATACAAGAACGGCAATCATGTCAATTCTGGTCGCGTCTTCGCTCTCGGGAGGCGGTACGTGGGCAGCGACCACTGACTCGAAGCTGCCGGACCCGGCGGCCGCTGGTTTCGCCGAAAAACTTTATCGGTTGGATTGCGGCCACTCTCTTGCCAACGACGAGTCGGTGTGGACCCCTGGGAAAAACGTTGGAAAGAGTATCGAATTCTCGTCAACTTGCTGGCTGATAAAGCGGGGAGACCAATGGGTGCTCTGGGATACAGGTGTCCCTCAATCCACGATAAACGATCCCAAAGGCTGGTCGACGCTGCCTAAATTGATCGTCTACCATCTGGATAAGACGATAACGAGCCAACTCGCCGACCTCGGACTCAAGATAGGCGATATCAACTATGTTGTGCTGTCCCATACCCATGGCGACCACATCGGCAACGTTGGCTTGTTCCCGGATTCAAAGATTGTGATGCAGCGGGTGGAGTATACCTGGATCAGCTCTCCAGATGGACCGAACGACAACGTGAATCAATTGAAGGCTCTCGCACGTAACCTCATGGGAAAACCAAAACACCTGCATTTAGTCGACGGCGATACGGACCTGTTTGGCGACGGCAGCGTCTCACTGGTTTCGACACCCGGACACACCCCCGGCAGTCAATCCTTGTTGGTTCATCTGAAGAATTCCGGCTTCATCATTCTGTCCGGCGATGTCGTTCATCTCGAAGAAAATTTCGAAAAAAATATCGTGCCGTCCCTGAATACAGACAAGGCAGCGTCAATCGCCTCCATGGACAAGGTCAGGCGGATGATCGCGACGTACAACGCCAAACTGTTCATCAATCACGACAAGGCACAAGAAGATATGCTGAAGCTGCTGCCAGCATTCTACGACTGATGCTTTCCAGCCGTAGGCGCGGCCCCGGCATTTCCGGGGCCCTTTGTATTGTCGCTCATATTGCCGAGCGAGATGCCGCCTTGTGCCGGGACCGTGTGGATGCGCGTCGGAAAGACCTTGGTGACACAAGCGGTTCGCAAGCCCGATGCCCCCACGCCCGGCGCGGCGCGCATCCCGGCGCCGCCGATCACGACGTCAAAGCTGTGTTCGACGATTTCGTAGGCTTCGGTCATCGCTTTATTTCCAGCGATAGGCCCTGATGACATCCGGATCGGGGTCGATTCCGAGACCAGGCCCCTGAGACACGGAGATCCGGCAGTCCTTCGGGCTGAGCTTGTCACCATAGATCGTTGCTTCAAGGTCGAACCAACGCCACTCTATCATGGAATCAGGGGTACCAAGTGCAGCAGTTGCGTGTATCGCCGCCAGCAGACCCGGGCCGTCATAGAAGGAGTGCGGCATCACCGGGATGTTATGCACAGAAGCCAGAGGGAAGACTTTGATCAACTCAGTGACGCCGCCCATTTTGGCCGGACTTGGCTGAACGAAGTCCACCGCCTTCGCGGTCAGCATTCGTTCGAAATCCATCAGCGTGTAGACGTTTTCGCCGGCGGCGATCGGAATGCCGCTCATCTTTCTCAATTCGGCAAGGCCGTCAAAATTCTCCGGAGGCCAAAGCGGCTCCTCCAGCCATTTCAAACGAACTGCCTTGAGTTCCTCCGCGATGGGCCGCGCCTCGTGCAACATCCAGGGACAGTTGACGTCGAGTGTCAGCTCGATATCAGGCCCCGCTTCCTCGCGTGCGGCGCGCACGGCTGAAAGTTCTATTTCATGAAGCTTGAGTGTGCTAAAGCCTGCGTCGATCGCTTGCCGCACGCTGCTGCGGACAAGGGAGGGATCGGAATAGCGGACCATGCTCGCATAGCAAGCGATATGGGCCGCGCCGCCGCCCAAGAGCTGGCACAGCGGTCGTTTGGCGGCCTTGCCGGCGATATCCCAAAGGGCGATGTCGACAGCAGAGATGCCAAAAGCCAGGGCCCCGGCCCGTCCGAAGACGTGCAGCTTCTTCTGCACGTCCAGCATCAGCGGGCCGATCCTGCTCGCGTCCTGCCCGACGCACAGCGGCGCAATCAGCTGATCGATCGCAAGCTTCGCGGAAGCGACCGCGCGAAAACCAAAGGCCTCGCCCCAGCCGACCAATCCTTGATCGGTTGTCACCTTGACGAGCAGCGAATCCGCCGCCGGCAGATTGCTGTCGCCCCAGGCGGAAGCATCGGATTTGGTTCCGGCCTTGAACGGGATGCGCAACGGGATGGCCTCGATGCCGGCGATGATCATTTTCGAAGACCCTCCTACGCGGCCAACCGCTGTCATTCTCGTAACGGCCTTCAGGCCACGACACCTGCAATCGCTCGCCAATTAATCGGATGGAGGCGACTTCAGCGCGGCGGGTCATCACGCGGGTCGTGATATTCGAGACCGAGCGGGCCAATCGCCGTCACCTGGGTGACGTATTCGCCCGATTTAGCCCAATGAAAATGCCAGGTCTCGCCGGGCAGAACGATCACACTGCCAGGCGGATAGGCCTTTACCTTGTCGCCGTCAAAAGTCTCCCCGAGCCCAATGTAAAAGACGCCAGACATGACCGTGTAGATGCGATCTTCCGGATGCTTGTGCGGCATCAGTTTCGTACCGTCGGGCACCTTGACCCTAACCACGTAAGGTCCGGCTTCGGCGGGATGCCCGACCAGGACGGCAAGACGAGCCTTGGGCGGGAACGCCGGAAACGGCTTCCAGTCGATTTCCTCGGGCAAGATCGAACGGAATACAGATTGATCAGGTTGATGAATGCGAGCCATGGCGGCTTCCTTTCCGACACTTAGCTGGTCCGTAGTCACCGGATCAGCTTCACGGAATCGCTGGCAACGGTACGACCGGCGTTGCAGCGATAATGTTCTACCCGCTCCTCTTTGAACCATTCAACGTTGGGACGACGTCGCTCATATCAATGTATGAGTGAGCGCCGCGCGGTCTGTCAGCTAAAAGCAACAGCACTCGCTTCCGCGTTTTCCGAGGGCTTGTACGGCGACAAGCTGCGGAGGAACGAGATGGCGCCGGAGCGTCCCTATCGCGGTGCCACGCGGCGCTTCATTCAACGACCGCAATACAGGAGAGAGTCATGAAGGTACTAATGGTTATCACATCCCACGACCAGCTGGGTAACACCGGACGAAAGACGGGCTTTTGGCTCGAAGAGCTCGCAGCTCCCTACTATGTCTTCAAAGACGCCGGCGCTGAGATTACACTCGCATCCCCGAAAGGCGGCCGACCGCCGCTTGACCCCAAGAGCAACGAGCCTGACATGCGCACTGACCTTACGCGTCGGTTCGAGAAGGACGCAGCTGCGGAATCGCAACTCGCCGCGACGGTTCGCCTTGACAGCGTCAGACAGGAAGACTTCGACACCGTCTTTTATCCGGGCGGGCACGGTCCGATGTGGGATCTCGCCGAAGACAAGAATTCCGCCAGGCTGATAGAGTCCTTCCTTGCCGCCGGCAAGCCCATCGCGATCGTGTGTCATTCCACGGGTGCGCTGCGTCACGTCAAGGCGCCGGACGGCGGGCCTCTGGTGCAGGGCAAGGAAGTTACCGGCTTTACCAACGGCGAGGAAGAAGAGGTCGGCCTCACCCACGTGGTGCCATTTCTGGTCGAAGACGAAATGATGAAACTGGGCGCCGTGTTCTCGAAGAAGGCCAACTGGAACGTTCACGTGGTCAGCGACGGCCTGCTGATCACGGGACAGAATCCGCATTCCTCAGACTCGGCCGCGAAGACGCTGATGGCGGCGTTGAAGCAAAAGGGCAAAGCGGCTGCCGCCGCGCGGGCTTCGTAGACCGAAGACCAGCCGAACGATCGCGTACACACATAATGCAGAGCGTGTTAGCAACGTTCCGATCGACCAGGTTCGAGCAACGTGTCCGCGCCAAGGTTTGGACGCCCCGCTACGTGGCCTCCCCCCGCGGAGCAGGAGCAGCCCCATGATCGAGGCTGCCCTCAACGCAGTTCAGCGGTGTCTGGCGGCACCCAGACTGCGAGCCTCATCTTTGAATTCATCTAGACGTGGCACCAAGCGGCTATGCAGCCGATAGAGCAACGTCCGCCAGAAGAAAACGGGGCGGCCGGTCAAGTTCGAACTTACTGAGTCTACCCGCCAAGCCATAGATGACTACCTGAGGTAACCGGCAAGAAGCCGGGCGACCGTCTGTTCACCGGCCGTAGAGGCCCCGGGTGCAGCCCTGACCGACCACTCGGCAATATGCGCGGCTGTTATCGGGTTGGCTGGCCGGTATAGGGTTGGATCCCCACCTGTTTGGAACGCATTCGCTCCGTCGAACAAGGGCGACCCTCATCTATCGGCGCACGGGCAACTTGCGAGCCGTGCAGCTCCTCCTAGGGCACGCACCGTCCGGTACCTGGGAATTGAAGTCGACGATGCGCTCGCAATAGCAGCGCAGGTCGACGTCTGAAGTGACCGGGCAGCGGACATGCTCTGCCCCTCACTTCGAGCGGGCTTCGGGACAACAGCGGACTTAGACGTTTGACCGATTCTCCTGTCGGCGAACGAGAAGCGCCGCGCATGGGCTCAGCGCCCTTCCCTGAGGGGGCTCCCACAGGCTCGCTCCGGCGTTGGGTCCTCGGATACCAGGCGCTTCGCGAGACAAAAAACGTGGTTCTCGCCGCGGGGTGGAGTAAACTGAGCTTCTCATTCTGGTGGGGCGGCTTGACCGCCGGCGCAGGCCGGCGTTGTGGCGCTGTAACCAGTGATGATTGTGGCCAAATGTGCGTGTGAACGCCATGGATGTCTCTGTCTGGCTGCGCAGCCTCGGCCTGGAACGCTACGGGCAGGCATTCCGGGAGAACGCGATCGACGAAGCAAGCCTGCCCAAGCTGACGGCCGAGGACCTCAGAGACCTGGGCGTGACCGCGGTCGGCCATCGCCGCCTTCTCCTCGATGCGATCGCCGCGTTGCGAACTGAATCCAGGTGCGAGGCCACCGAACATTCGGTCGAGCCCGACCGCTCCGCCGCCAAGGCTACGGAGGCCGAACGCCGCCAGCTCACGATCATGTTCGCCGACCTCGTCGGTTCCACGGCTTTGTCAGCGCGGCTCGATCCGGAGGAGCTGCGCGACATCATCGGTACCTATCACCGCTGTTGCGCCGAGGTTATCACCAGCTCAGGTGGCTTTGTTGCAAAATATCTCGGTGACGGCGTGCTGGCCTATTTCGGTTACCCGCAGGCGCATGAGGAGGACGCTGAACAAGCTGTGCGCGCGGGTCTCTCGCTGATCGAGGCGGTGGCCAAGCTCGATGGCCTGTCGACCTTGTTGCGCGTGCGCGTCGGTATCGCCACTGGCCTCGTCGTTGTGGGCGATCTGCTCGGCGAGGGTGCTGCCCAGGAACAGGCGGTCATTGGTGAGACCCCCAATCTTGCGGCCCGGCTCCAGGGGCTTGCCGAACCAAACGCGGTTGTCATCGCGGACAACACGCGCCGTCTGCTAGGCGGCCTGTTCGACTATCGCGATCTCGGCCCATTGGCGATCGCCGGTATCGATTTTCCGGTGCATGTCTGGCGGGTCCTAGGTGCGAGCACGGTCGGCAGTCGGTTCGAGGCCCTTCGGGCCGTCAACACGCCGTTGATTGGCCGCGAGGAAGAAATCGCGTTGTTGACGCGACGTTGGGAACAAGCAAAGGCCGGCGACGGGTCTGTCGTCCTGATCGTCGGCGAGCCGGGCATCGGCAAGTCGCGCATCGCCCAAACGCTGCTGGAGCAGCTGGGCAGCGAGCCGCACACGCGGTTGCGCTATTTTTGTTCGCCGCACCATCAGCATAGCGCGCTTTATCCCAGTATCACCCAGCTCGAGCAGGTAGCCGGATTTCGACGCGAGGATACGGCCGAGACCCGCCTGGACAAGCTCGTGGCGGTGCTGACTCTGGCAAACAAGGAGCTGAGCGAAGCCGTTCCTTTATTGGCGGACTTGTTGTCGATACCGACCGGCGACCGCTACCCGCCGCTCAATTTCACGCCACAGAAGCGCAAGCAAAAAACGCTTGAGGTGCAGCTGGCCCAGGTGGAGGGACTCGCGGCGCGGCAGCCGCTGTTGATGCTATGGGAAGACATTCACTGGAGCGACCCCACCACGCTGGAGTCGCTGGATCTCCTGATCGACCGGGTGGCGACACTGCGGGCCATGATCATCGTCACCTTTCGACCCGAGTTTGCGCCGCCCTGGGTCGGCCGCCCACACGTGACATTGCTCAGTCTCAACCGCCTGCCGCCCCGGCACCGCACCGAAATGATCACGCACCTGACCGGTGGCGAGACCTTGCCTAGGGAAGTTGCCGACCAGATCGTAGATCGCACGGATGGCGTCCCATTGTTCATCGAGGAACTGACCAAGTCTGTCATCGAAAGCGGATGGATGGCCGGAGGAGGAGAGCATCTGGCGATTCCGGCTACGCTCCAAGCCTCGCTTCTGGCCCGGCTCGACCGGTTGGCGCCGACGCGGGAAGTGGCGCAGATCGCGGCGACTCTCGGGCGGCAGTTTTCCCATGAGCTGATCAGCGCGGTCGCCGATATGTCGCCATCGCGGCTGGAGGATGCTTTGGCGCAGCTTATACGCGCGGAGCTGGTGTTCCGGCGCGGAGCGCCGCCTGATGCCTCATACACCTTTAAGCACGCGCTGGTGCAGGACGCCGCCTATAGCACCATGCTGCGCGCCCGACGGCAGCAACTGCATGGCCGCATCGCCAGCACGCTGGAACGCCAGTTTCCGGAGATTGCTGCGGCTCAGCCTGAACTTGTGGCGCAGCACTGGGCCGTAGCTGGCGCCGTCGAAAAGGCAATCGAGTATTGGGACAAGGCTGGCCGCTTGGCCGTGCGACGCTCGACGATGGCCGAGGCCGCCACGCACTTTGGCAAGGCACTCAACCTAATCGCAAACCTGCCGAAAAGTCCGGAGCGGGAATCCCACGAGCGTTCGCTTCAGCTCGCGCTCGCCGGCGCGCTGACGGCGGCCAAGGGATGGGCATCACCCGAGGCCGGCCAAGCATACGCTCGTGCTCGCGAGCTGTGCCGTGACACTCCGGAAGGGGCCCAGGTAGCGACAGCATGGTCCGGCGCCCACTCGTTCTTGCACAATAGCGCAGAGATCCGCGCGGCCCATGATCTGGCGAACGAATTACTCCTGCTTTCCGAACGCCGAAGTGACAGGGACATTAAGCTTATAGCGCACCGAAACCTGGGCATCAGTCTTTTGTTTCGTGCGCAATTCAGTCGCGCGCTTCCCCATCTGCGACAGGCGCTCGATTTCTATGACCCGGCTGAGCACCGACCTCCGAAGCTGACACCCCACGATCCGCGCGTTAACTGCGAGAGCTTCATCGCCTGGATACTTCAGCTGCTCGGACGACCGGACGAAGCGCTGGCGCAAAGCCAACGCGCGCTAGCCTCCGCGCGTGAACTGTCGCATCCTTATACATTGGCGTTCGCTCTGCACGTCAATTGTGTCTTTCACCAGCTTCGCGGCGAAGCAGCTATCCTTGAGGAACGAGCCGAGGAGCTGGTCGCACTCGCCACCGAACTCGCTTTTCCCCACTTCGTGGGATCAGGCACCTGTTTCCGGGCATGGGCCACGCTTGAGATGGAAGGATCCATCGACGAAGCCATCAGAAAAATGCAGTGGGGGCTGGCGACTAAGCGAGCAACGGGGGCCGAGATCAAAGTGCCTTACTACCTTGGTCTACTAGCGGAAGCACACAGGCGCGCGAACCAGAACGCCGACGGGATCGGCCTGTTAAACAAGGCCCTGGAGGTGGTCGAACGAACTGATGAGCGGTGGTACGAGGCGGAGCTGTATCGGCTCATGGCTGAGGCGCTGATCACCGGGTCGGATCTAGACGACGCCGAACGCTGGCTGCATCGCGCGCTTCACACAGCGAAGAAACAAGGTTCGAGATTCTGGGAATTACGGGCCGGCACGAGAATGGCTCACCTCTGGCGTGGTCAAGGCAGGCGAGCCGAAGCCCACGATCTGCTCGCACCGATTTACCGCTCCTTCACTGAAGGCTTCGATACGCGCGACCTCAAAGAGGTGGCCACGCTATTAGCCGAGTTGGCGTAGAAAGAGCACTTTTTTTTCGAACCCGCGACTTCTGCTTGGGGTCAAACTGAGAAGTCGGAACGCACAATCGTGAGGTCCGCTTCACCCCCCGTCACCGGACTTTCGATAGCCAGCCCGACACTTCCGAAAAGGGCCAAAAGGAGACGTACTGAAGCGACGCACGGTTATGCGAGCAACGATAAGGAGGCGGTTGCGCAGTTCCCGTGGCCCGTTCAACTCTCGGTCGAGGCGTGGGAATATCGCCGGCTAAGGCTCCGGCGGCGACGCCCGTCGGGGTTCACAATCTAGCTGGCACTTTTTTGAATGGCGGTTGGCAGCGTGTCGGATTTGTGCTTTTTGCAATAGGCCGCAACCTTTTCCGAATTCTTTTGCAAACGGTCGTAGTCCAAGACATTATTTTTTGCGGCCGCGTTATAGTAGCCGCTCATGAAATACCTTACGAAATCCCGATCTGCTGAACCGTATCCTAGCCAATTTCCACAAGTGATCTTGTTCATGTCCAGCCTGATCTGAGCCGCGGCTGGCGCTGAGGCCGCGCCTATCAAAATCACAGAAACGACAAAAGTCCTGCATCTCATAACGATCCTCCAAACTCTCGAGCCCTCAATTCTTGCCTACCGATTGTTGCAAGCCATACATAACGCTTTCCGCTGGATGGTATTGGCACCATGCCTTTACGTTGGCGATATTTTGTTGATGCAAGGCAAGATCCACAAAAGTCCTGCTGTTCTGATAACTGAACCAGCCGCTCATCCAGGCAGAAAATTTATCCGACTGTGACTGCGGCATAGCGAGATATTGGCTACATATGATCTTGCCCATATCAATGGTTACCTGCGCATTCGCAACGATCGGAACTATCGAGACAGCAAACGTCAGACTGATCAATCTACATCTCATCGGGGTCGTCCTTGATGCTGATCTACCCGGGATTATGGAGAGCACTGCGGCCACAACGACGCAAGAAAACGGAGTGTCGCGCCCGCTCATGTTGATCTAGATCCGCTTGGGGTCAGACTCGGAAGTCGGAGCGCTCAACCGTGACGTCCGCTTCACCCCCGACACCGGACTTTCGATAGCCAGTGCGGCACGTCCGAAAAGGGCCAACAGGTGACGTTAAGAGGCCACCAACTGAGGCGGCCTTACTCTGTCGGCTCAGTATGCAATGCGCTTCGCACTGCTTGATCAACAGCGCAATGCCCTCCAGGGTCAGTTGATCCGTGGTCCGCATGGATAGTTCCCTGTAGTGCGCGATCCTCTTGTCAAACTCAGCGCATTTTTCACACATGACGGCTTCTTCGTCCTGGCAGCCCTCAATGACGCGACGTTGCGGCATAGACAAGAAGCAGCGGAACTATTCGTGTTCAACCCGACAGACGAGGAACGCGGCGTATCGATGGGAGCGCCATGGGATGTGAGGCAAAGGCGTTAGAGCGTTCCTTGCCGGACGAGGCGCTCAGTATCGTCGCGCGCGGACATCGACCGTGGATTAGACGAGCTGATCGCTCTGCCAAACGTGCCCGATGCCCCATGACTTAGGCAGCGCCGCCAAATGCATTCTGAGTTACGCCGACTGTCACCCACCAGACCGTGTCAAATACGTATCCAAGGATCCAGCTAATCGGTCCGCCACTTGTCTGGCGGACAGCGTGGACTGCTTTTCGGGATGAAGCGAGCCGACGGAATTCACGACCAGCCCACTGCAAGCAAGAACAACTATCGCAATCGCGGCGAGATATTTGGTCCTCATGACGATGGTCCCTTCATCGCCCCATGAACTAACTGGGCATTCTCAGAAATGGTTCCCGCGCGCAACGATGGCATCGAGCGCGAACTTGGTAGGCCTTGTTGGATGAGTCGACCTCCCACTCCGGGTTCCTCCGAATGGAACATCGCGTCGCGATCAGAGATCGAAGGAACGAAAGCGCACGCCAGGCTTTAGAGAGACACGAGACCGCCGCTCGCTGGTAGAAAGGCGGCGCATGTCGCGGATAGCCAAAGGTCGCTACCAAAGACCCGCTGTTGTGAAAACGAGCGCTCGCGCAGATAGCCAAAAGCGGGGGTCTCCGGTTCCATTCAAAAGTCGCTGGCCGTGCCTCCATTGAGGTTGCGGAGGGGTGGCTACGGTGTTGGACATGGCTGGCGCTGGCTTTACCGGAACGAAAGCAATTGCATGGACCATCGAGTTGACCTTGACCACACGCACAGCCGCGCCATCGTTCGAGAGATCGGCGAGAGATTTGGCGCGTCGCTGAAGCCAGAGCCGGGACTACCAGAGGGACTTAGACAGCAAATCGACCGGCTCCGAGAATTGGAGGAGCCATCACCAGCGATCATTCCAGCGGGTGAGCGCTGGGACAAGGTTCGCCCCTTGCGCCAAAGACGGTTCGGCCGAATTGGATGAGCAATGCCATCGGCGAAGCGCCGTGCGTCAAAAATCCTGAATGAGTACGGCGCGGCGCAAGCCGAATTGATCGGCAAAGCCGTCGTCCTTACCGATGGAAAAGCAGGCACGGTCGAACACGTTTGGCTGGATGAATTGCACGGGCTTCGGATTTCGATCAAAGGTCATGACGGAAGATGGCCGGTCTCAACCGTCAAGATAACTGAGAACTAGACCCTCGCACTGGCTGCGCGCTGTACAGCACGACGCGATCCTTTCAGATCAGTCCAATCAAGATGAAAAGAGCGATTTCGGCCAGGAAAGTGACGCTCATGATCGCGACCGTGAGGAATACGTCGCTCGCCGAGAAAGGGTTCATGAATGCCTCGCATCTTGCGAAGCCCCAAGAGTAAATCATTCAGGCCAGAAAATGTTTCGGTTCCCCAGACGCGATGCGAGCGGCGCGGACATGCGAGGTGGCCTAAGGGCAAGGCCCGATTAGGGTCAAACTCGGAAGTCGGGACGCGCAACCGGGACGTCCGCTTCACCCCCGATACCGGACGTTCGATAGTCAGTGTGGCACGTCCGAAAAGGGCCAAAAGCCGATATGCTGCGGTTTATTCGGCAGGGTTCCTTGCGCGATACAAGCGTACCGAATGGCTTCGCCGCGACATCCCGATGAAACCAAAGCCGCGTACGCTCATTCCGCTGAAAACCACGGAGTGTCTCATGGCTTCGCCGTCACCAACTTCGACGGCGCCTTCAAGTAGCTGACGGGAAATCGCGACGATGAACCAACATAACGTTCAAAGCGACCCATCGATACGCGACTCTTTCAATCTGAGTTCTACCCGTTCCGCAGTCGGTCTCTCCGTTGGGAGATAGTCAACATGGCATCACCCGGAAAAATCCAGGAATACAGATCGCGGGCACCAGATACGATTGCGGCGAAGTTATTCAACTTTGAGGTCGGCAAGTTCGCCATAAAGCCGGGTCCCCGTCATGCACGCAATCGACGCGATGCAGTTCGTGGTTGGCGATCTGACCGATGTCCGTGCGACGAGCGCGGTGCGTAATCGCGTGATCCTCCGGTTGGCGGACACCGAACAGGATATCCAGTCCACCCGTGAAGGCACTCCACCCGGGATAGAACGAGAGAGAATGATCCGCCACGTAACAAGGCGAGACAACAATTGCCCGCCCGCTTTCAATCTCCGGCACGGACTCTGCGTTAGTTTGATGCTGGGAATTTCAGCGCCCCAGTTCAGTAACGAAACGCCGCCGGGCGTGTATTTGTGAGACCGACAGCGTCTTTTTGGGATTAGCGCGACGTAAGCCCCCAGAAGGCAATGAGCAGCAGGGCGCAAGCGCCCAGTCCCATCAGCGGCACGACGGCTTCCAGCATCATGGCCGAATCAACTCCGCCGTTAGCAAGCATGCGCGCGAGCGGAATTTTTGTCGTCGTCAAAGGTGGCCTACCAACCAATGAAAATGGCGCCCGTAGGATCCTTTAGAGCGCCTTGCGCGTTGAGGTCCCATCGAGGGGCTGAACCTGAAGGTGGGTTATGAGCGACGTTCCTCGGGATATTCAAAGAAAGTTCGAACGGCGGTGGGCCGCCAGATTTGCGCGGCCAGTGGAAGCGCGCCGGCCCGAAAGGCATCAATCTAAAAAGCCGGATCAGCCCCTCGCCGCTCCCCCCAAAACCCACAGAAGACCCGCCGAATTGAACCGGCGGGGTTGAGCGCGACCACAGTTCCAGTTCGTTAGCCCACTCTCAGATTTTCCGCGGACGTCTTGCCCCGGTTTTCCTTCTCTTCGTAACTCACCTTGGCGCCCTCTTGAGGCTGCTGAGGCCGGCCTTTTCTACGGCCGAGATGTGCACGAATACGTCCTTGTCGCCATTGTCGGGCTGGATGAATCCAAATCCCTTGACTGGATTGAAGCATTTCACAGTACCTGTCGCCACGTCGCTCTCTCCCTTTGCAGTGACTTGCAGTCGAGGGGGACAGCGCATCACGCCGCAAGGAAAAACCCGCCGGGCGTGAACCGGCGGGCTTGTCATCGGCCTATGGCATAGGCTCTGCAGTTTAGGCTGTGCTGGGGATTTCACTGTCCCCGTTAACGCCATTCCGTTAGACGCGCCAATAGCTTAGCCGGGGGCAAAGCCTGCGGTTCGCTGTGTTGGTCGAGGATCGATCCGTGCGTATCAGGATTGTAGCCTTCGGAGTAATTGGCCTGCTCGGTGTGGGCGCTGTTGCAGCGTTGGCTACGAATCTCGCGCCCGCATTGCCCGCGATGGTCTCCTACCCCGTGGCGGAGACCTCGAGTAAGAGCGACCGCCTTCCATTGAAAGCCGAGCCCGAGGCTACCGGTGCGGCCGTCGCGAATGAACCCGCGCAAGCGCACGGGGTTGCCGCGGTCCCAATCGGTGCTTCACCGACAACGACTGCCAATCCCAAAGCCCCCGTCCAATTCGCTGTCACGCCCCGCCAAGCGAACAGCGGAAGGAGCCGTTGAAGATCATTTCTCGACATTGGCATGATCCCGCAGACACCAAATACAAATTGACGAAGCGAAAAGCGGGTGCCGAAAACAGCTCACCGCCAGTACGGCCCGAAACGCCTCAACAGGCCAGCGAGAAGAAAGACTGCAGCCAGAGCGGGTTGGACACCTTCCTGCGGTCAATCAATCTAAAATCGCGATGCGCTACATAAGAGCTAGCTTGAAAAACGACCCCGACGCGGGCGGCGCGCCGAGGTCGCCATTCCCGCGCCAGTCTATCGGTCGCAGAAGCTCCGAAGGCAACGGCCTTTTACCCTGCTCGCAGCCGGTTCGCCCCTTGTGAGGCGGAATCGGAGCCGAATGAGGCGCCGACGTACTCATGAATTCTGCAAAACGAGCGTTCGAGGACCATTCCACGTAGCGAACGAGCGCGAAACCAAGCACGAGCAAAACAAGAAGCACAGCGACCACCGCGGCCGCGTTTGTTCCATTCTGGCTACTGGATAATAGCATCGCGATTCTCCCGACACCGAATTTGCGCCGTCATTAGACCGACCCGCGATTTGCAAATGTGAACGATCCCACATTTCACGCGCACTTGATGCCGTTAGTAAATCAGCAACCGAACCGGCGCAGGCTTCTTCTGGGACGGGACCGTTGGGGACGCAACGCGGTCGCGTTTCGGGGAGGAGCTTGGCGCACGGGCCCTGGCGCCGGCTCCTCATCTGTTAACTTTGTATGAACGCCGTCACATTCATCTGTCCTGGATCATGCTAGACTACCGTCACTGGGGATTTCAGGGCCCAGGGCTGGAAGAACAGAGCGCCGCCGGGACGTGCATTTCGAGCCCGGCGGCGTACTTTTTCGCAATCGCCTCGTCAGGTCCGATCGCGCGCGCAGGGAGATCGCCCACTTATCCGCAGTATGTCCGCAGCATATCCATAGGGGTTGAGGAGCGTGAAACGGCGCTGCGCCAATGACTTGCTGCGCAGAAACGCGCAGGCAAGAAAACCCGGTACCAAGCGAAGAATTCTAGGAGCGCCCGCCGGTTCAGATCGTGTCCTAACTAAGCACGCTACTGGTCCGCCGCCCCCGGATACTGCCGATCACAAAAGGAGCGACCCCGGCAGGGGCGCCCTACGCAACGAGCTGAATTGCCCAGCCCGGCAGATGAACAGCAAGGTTGGGATTAGGTCCGCCGCTCGTGTGGTGGTCAGCACTGGAAGATACGGACACTACTGCCACTGCTTGACCGTCTCGATTGATGGCCGGCGATCCCGACATGCCGCCGTGGATCCCGTGGTCGGCGCCGTGGAACCAAACTCCGCCCCCAACGTGTTTGGCGCCGCAAGGGTGCCACTCGCCGTCCAGCGAAAGCAGCCAAACATCGTCCTCTGGATCGCATGTGCCGACCTCGACGGTGTGGCAGCTATCGACAAGCGAGAGATAGGCATCAAACGGTTCTGGAAGCTCTTGCCCGTCCGGCGGCCCGAGAATGGCAAGGTCCGAGACGGGATCGACGAAAAGACACTCGGCCCATACCGGGCGCTCGGCAGCGCCAAGCGGGCTCAACAGGCCTTCATACGTCCGCTCTTCGGTGTAGGAGGATGGTATCGCCGGTGGCATTGCCGGCAAACAGTGCGCAGCAGTTATAATTAGCCGATCGTCCGGGCCCTCGATCACAAACCCGCGGCCACCGCCCACCGAGATCACCGCTCCGCGTGCCTTGTTGAGATCAAGCATTTAATTTCCCTCGTGGCCTCGCGTTATAACAGAGGCTACCCATCGGGTGAGATCCGGCGGGAAAAAATAGCAACTTTGGCATAGGCACTGACGTTTGCTCGCGCTTGGGAATCTTTCAGGGCCCAGGTTTTGGAGTGAACGCCGCCGGGCGCGTATTTCTGAGACCGGCGGCGTAAATTTCCGACTAGAAGTCGATAGACCCGCCGGGCGTGAACCGCCGGGTGCACGCCCGGCAACGGGTAAGGACCCGCTCGTAAGCACGCGCATGCCACCGGCGCTGACAGCCGCGGTCGAGGCCTGGGCGAGGCAGCAAAATGACGAGCCTGGTCGCTCCGAAGCCATCCGCCGGCTGGTCGAGATAGGGCTAAAGGCGAAGGGAAAATAATAATGAAGCCGCTAATCGGACTTATCGCGCTGCTCTTTACGACCAGCGCCTTTGCTCAAGCTGCTCCGCAGAGGGCCGCTAAAAGGCCGCCCGTTCAGGTCAGGCCGCAGGCGCCAACGGGCTGCAAACTAGTTGGCACGGTCAGGGGCACAAAGATCTGGGCGGGTGACTGCATCGGTGCAGCGCCGGCGGCGGCCCAGACTCCGCCGCCGCCATCCCCAGCGGCACCGCCCCCAAGCAACGTCGGCGCACCCGCAGAAAAGCAGTAATTTCCGCACCACTTCGAGCGACTAGTCAGATCATGGCTCCGTACCAAATCACGAGCGCGAAGATCACCAGCAAGACGATGGTGATGATCTGTTCACCGAGGGGTATCGGCTGTTTGTCCATGACCCGCGCCGAATCGAAACGGCCCCCCGCCGGGCTTGGGGACCACAACGGGGCCGCTTCATTGGGCGCCTCTTTCCGGAGGAGCGCCATTCACGATACCGGGAAAAAGTGGCAATCAGTACTGCGCTAGCGGGCTACTCCAGAAGGTGTCCTAGATCACCGCAGGCCGCCGCAATGAAAAACCGACAACTGAGGCGGGCCTTACTTCTCAGGCGGTCGCACCGGCCCGGCCAGAAATTTGTAGGTTGGCACCCAAGCTGAGTTCCAGGTTTCCAGCGTTGCGCCGCACAGTAGGCATTCAAAGCTGCCGATTTCGCGAGCCGGGGCGATGGACTCGGAGTGGCTGTAAACAGCTCCGCACCTGCAGGTTCGGTGGTGCGATTCCATCGCCTGCTTATGAGCCTGAAAACCCAAACAGGCCACCTAACAAATCAAACTAGTGCTGTCCGAACCAGGACACTTGCGCTGGGAACCAGGACACTGTTGCACGCAGGCTATTGCGGGAGGATTAGAGAGAGAGACGCAGTATCGAAGCTGCCGACCTCCAAGAGATAAATCGGCGGATCAGGCAACGGCCCCAGGCACCGGCCCTCCCCAGGCCCCCAGACGTGCTGGGGCCGTTTCTATTTGGAACATGGGCGGGCGACTACGGTGACATACAGGCCAACAAATCACCTTGCGAAGGCCGCTCCATCACGCTGTCATGCTGGTGGGTCCTTGGAGCGACACCGGGATGTATAGCTCGCCTCGCACCATCTTTCCCAACCCCCGTCGGTCCCAGACTCGGCGGGGGTGTTATTGAAAGACAATGTCCTGCTGCCGGATGTGTTCACTCCCGCTCCGCAACCAACTCAAATTTCGGCCGTAACTCTCTGCAGATCCGCTCGAGCCGAGAATGCAACTCGTAGAGATCCTCCGGCGCCGCCACCACGGTTGTGCGAAACCCGAGCCCCTTGTCATCGCTGACCTGAAAGAAGGCGGTCAATCCAAACCGTTCTAGGATCAATTGATGCAGCTGGTCCTTGGTTATCTTTTGCTTTTGTGGTGACATTGAAAAAAGCCGATGTTTAAAATTGCTTCCTTTTGCTTCTTCGGTAGCAACACGGCAAGTGGCTTGCGGATCATCGGTCGACGCCGCCGCGTGACGGCGTTTAATTCCAGGCCTTGACCAATTCCTCGTTCGCTCGCGCCCACTCGCCGCGATTCCTAGCGGCTTCTCCCGCGCGCGATCGGCGCGATCATCAGCGCATGCCCTAGCGCCGCAAGCCCGCTCGTCACCATTTTAACGCTGATTAGGAACGATTCCAGGTCGGGAAAATTAGGCAACAGTGGATGCGTTTTTCAGCCCCCAAGTTGGCGCATTCATTTACTACCCCAAAGTCCCGGCGCTCCTCCCCAGAGCGCCGGGACTTATAGTTTGGGCCGCGCGCCAAATCAAAACGGCGCTGATCGGAATCCAAAGGGGCCGCTCCACGCGCGGCCCCTTGCCGGTTTAGTTTCGAAAATCTGTTCGGGATAAAATCTAGCCTCGGCAAGAGTTAGACTAGAGTTTTCAACAACCTTGTGGGACTCCGGGAAACTACGGTGTTTCACCATCGGAACCGTGCCGCGAATGAGCTAAAGGGATGGGGAATTCTATAGAGCGGCTGTTTCTAAGGCCCCGCGGCGCATCAACCTACGCCCGATTCAGCCTTCCCTTCCCGGCATGACACGGGACTGGCTCACCATCGCGGGATACGCTTCAATCGTGCTCGCCGCGCTCGTCCTGCTTATCGTTTTCATTTGACTGGACGAATGACTAGCGGAATTCGGCAAGCCTTTGGCCGCTGGCACAAGCTGCACTAGGCCCCTGTTCCATGCTTATTCTATGTTAAGCGCCCTTCAGTTTGGGCGTTTTCCATGAGTGAAATCCTCGTCCGCGCGGGCTTTGTCGTACTGGGATTGCTCCCCGTCGTCATCGTTGGCGTTGCCATATTATTAAGGTGAGCCATCATCCTAGGAACATCGCTCCTCTCTCAGTAAGCGTTCAGAGGAAATCCGCCCATGACTCCTTTGCTGGCCAAGCTGGAAAGATTTGAGAGTCTCGCCACGGAGTGCGACGTGATCGCTAGCCGGGAGGCGGATGGAAGCAAGCGGGAGCTCTACTTGCGACTGGGGGCGCACTATCGCCGGCTAGCCTGCGACATGCGCAGTGTAATCGCGACCGTCGACGCCGCCGCGTGACGGCCTTTAATTCCACGCCTTGACCAATCTCTTGGTGAGCAAGCCGTCATCACCGCGATTGCTAGCGGCTTCTTTATGCGCGCGATCGGCGCGATCATCCGCTTACGCCGTCACGCCGCTACACGAAATGGTCCGGCCGCTCCTTTCCGCCTGGAAGCCCCGCGGAATGGCTCGCTGACGGCCACGTTAGCTGCAACATCCAATGCCACGGAGGTTGCGGTCGGATGGTGGATGTACGGCTGGGCGACCTACCGCAGGATTAGCCATGGTCGCGCGCCGGTTGGCGTTTGGTGTGCAGTGTATGCGGTGCGGTCGGCGCTGTGCACATCGTTCCGAACTGGCATGACATGGGAGGCCGCGTGCCATTTTCAGAAAATTGGAGATCGTGAGCAGGCCCGCTCTCAGCGTGTCCGCTCAGGCGTGGAACGGAACCAAATAAGGGATTGCCGCTTTTGCTATTTGAATTGGTTCTGGGGAGGATGCGAATGAGCTACTACTTCGATAAGCTCCGTAGGGGATCGCGGTTGCACCGCGCTACAATCGTCGATGATCGTACATTCTCAATCCAGCCCGCCGGAAATGGTTTGAACGACCTAGGTGCTTTCCAGCGCGTGGCTCAAGCCACTGTCCACCACGAAGGCGAAGACGGATATCGGATACCGCTCAAAAATATTACAGGCTCAATCTACGATCTCTTGGTCATTAAGCGGGATAGACGACTGAAAGTTCCGAATTCGCTTCGAAACATAACCAGCGACCCCAACGCCGGACGTTAGTCACAGCGCCAGGGATCGCTACTCCCAAGGGGCTGAGGAGCGACTGGAAGCTGGAAACCCGACTCTTGCCGTATCCGTTCGTTCCTACGAACAACGATCAGCGAGCTAACCCCTCAGAGGTAAGAAAAGATTGCGCGCCTGCGCAGTATTCTACTCGTCAGGATTTTGCACTTTACACCTTGGGGCTAGAGCCAACGCTGCCCGTTTTAAGCGGGCAGCGTTGAGCCCTAATCCCCGACTGTGATTGGTACGACATCTCCGCGCACCTCTTGCGGCTGGTATGAGACTGCTAAAATGCCATGGTGGGTTTATGCCGGGGTCGCGATCGCATCGATCGCCGCCGGCTTCGGTATCGCTGCTGCGCGCGCCGGCCGGCGCGAGGACTGGCTGCGCGACGAGGATGTGAACCGGCAGATCGACGAACGCCTCGAGGGCATGGATCTGAGGAGCAGGCCGCGAGACGAGCCGTAGATTCGCAAAACCCGCCCTCGATACCTATCTCGGGAGCATGCCAAAATTTGAGTTCTGCCTGCCGACTGTTGGAGAGGTGGTCCCGGCCGGCCCTGAGTGGTATCACGAGCTGAAATTCGACGGCTAACGCCTGCGCCTCGAGCGCGACTTGGGATCGCATCCGGCTCATCACCAAGGGCGGTTATGACTGGACCAAGCGCTTCCCCTGGATCGTCGAGAACGCCACCTCCAACGGCTTCCTAGCGCGACGGCCCGAGGGCATTTTCGTGTCGGAGTTTGAGCAAGGCGAAATTGGCCCAGACCTATTCCGTAAGGCCTGCGAATTTAGCTTCGAGGGCCTGGTATCGAAGCGCTCGGATCGGCCATACCGCGGCGGCGGGTGCCCGCATTGGATCAAGGTCAAGAATAGGTCGCACCCGGCAATGCACCGAGTGACGGAGGCGAAGGCGCGTTAGACAGTCCGGTTCCAGATTTAACCTGCAATGCGGACGTCAAGCCTAACGGCCGAATTAAGATGCGACGCACGCGCACCGGGCTAAGCTTTTTCCGCCCGACAAAAAAGCAGACATTCCACGATGACCCGACCGGCCTATTCCGTCTTCGTCGTTGAAGACGAGACGATGATCAGGATGATGCTTGTAGAAATGCTCGAAGTGCTTGGTCACACCGTCGCCGCCGAGGCAGGCCATCTCGAACAGGCAATTGAACTAGCGAACCGCACCGAGTTCGATTTTGCCGTCTTGGACATAAATCTTGGCGGCAGATTAAGTGCACCGGTGGCCGAGATCCTCAGATCGCGTAAGCTCCCCTTCATCTTCTCGACCGGTTACGGCGCGAGCGGGATTCCACCCGACTTTGCCGACGTTCCTTCACTCCAGAAGCCCTTCACCATCGAGGCGCTGGGCCGCACCATTCACGAGCTCATGGATGACGAGAAACTGCGTTAATGTCAGGTTCGGAACGAACAATTCGGGCCCTAGCTTTCTTGCTCGCACTAGCCGGCTGAAGCTCGCCGATCTGCCGGACTGGGACTGGGCGGACATCTCGGCGCACCTCAAGTGCACCGCGTGCGGCAAGGTCGGATGGGTCGATACCCGGTTGGATTGGGGCGAGGTTATCGACTTCAGCCGGGGTGTCTCGGGCTGACCGTCCTTCTCCGTTGGGGCGTCACCGGATATGCAACAAGTGCCACCGAACGCGCTTCGTTCTTGTAACCGAGACTGTTCTGAGCTGACTGTACGAGGTCGGTCTCGCCCGTCCATATCCAGCACCACGCAAAGTAATCGCTCCGTGTCGTTTTTGTCGCATCCGGCAAAGAAACGACCGCACGAGCACCAGCTTTGATACAGCGATAATTGCCCTGTAGCCGGTAGAGGGTAAAGGGTGTTCGTGCTCAGCTACATCTCGGAGATCACGATGTTGAAGTTTCTGGTTGTTGGAGTCGCGACTTTCGGTTTCGTGGCTGCTGCCAGTGCGGCCGACCTCCCTCGTCCGCAGCCGGTCGCCGAACAGGCTCCGGTTGGCAAGATGCCAATTGGCAAATATCCGGTTGGCAAGTACCCGGTCGGAAAGTACCCGGTTGGAAAAGCTCCTGCTCCGATCGTAACGAAGGGCTAGCTCGAAGATCGCCCAGGCAGCGTCCCCCCCCCCCTCAGTTTTCGCTGAAGGCGCCGCTTGGGTTTGATGTCTTGCCCTAGGTGGTGTGGACTCTAAGGATTCCCTTTAGGAGCAAATCAGATTCAAGGCTGCTTTTGGGCGGCCGCCTTGGGTGTGATGGAATTTGGTATTGAGCGACGCGGCATGGGATCGGATAGCGCCGCTGATCATAGGTCGACCCGACCAGAAGGGCTCGACCGGGCGCGACAACCGGATGTTCGTGGAAGGTGTGCTGTGGATCGTGCGTACGGGGTCTCCCTGGCGCGATCTCCCGGAGGTGTTTGGTGATTGGAACAGCGTGTTCCGACGCTTCACCCGATGGAGCATCAAGGGTGTTTGGTGGCGGATCTTCGAGGCGATGTCCGATGATCCGGGCTTGCGAAGTAATCTAACGGGCCGCAATCGCCAGAGGTGTGCGGCGCATTAATTTTTCAACTTCCTTGATCGTCGACGCCAGTTCTGGGTCATTCGCGTTGGTTTGAGCGCGTTCGGACTACTTTCCGTTCCACCTCAGCTAACGGACATCGTTCAGCATGAACGGCAGGTCAGAAATGTGCCAACAACAGACTCATGCACCGCAGCAAATAGCGGGCCTCATTTGATCACCTCGTCGGCGAGCGACAGCAAGGTACGGAGCACGGGTATGCCGAGTCTCTTTGGCGATCCTCAGATCGATCATTGAGCAGCAAGGGTGGTTGTAGTACAGAAGCCACTCGGGCCATTCACAACCGCCCGATGAGCTCCCGCAGCCAAGCGTTGTTTCGCTCCATTGAGGAGGTGAAACATGCCTTGCGGCAGCACGATCAACAATTCAACCAATACTCTCGACGCAGCTGCTTCAGCCTCTTTTCCGGCCTTTAGGGGGCCCCGGAGAATCCCGGCTGCGTGGCTGGCCGGATTAGCACTGTGGTTGGAACGCCAGCACCAATACAGGGAACTTCTCGAACTTGATGACTGGCTGCTCGCCGACATTGGCGTATCGAAGGCGAATGTTGAAGAAGTGCGAAGGTCGCCCTCGTACCTAGATGCGTGGCGCGACAGCCGATAACATTGGCGAAGCCGCTTTCGTTTGCGCCGCGACCTAATGTCCGTTTCGTCTCACCTCTTTCGCCGGGAGATGAGGAAAAGTGCCACCAGGGCGCGAGTTGCATTCGGGCAACATCGTTCAGAAAGATGCGTCGTTAACCTTCTTTCGCCATTGCGCGACCGCGCCCTGAGCCGACAATCCGCCTCGTCACATGCTGCAACCTGGCTCCCGAGGAGCCCGTGGAGGCTGGGATGATGAACTCGCGGCGGGTGCGGGCGGCGGTGTTCGGCGGGACGGTCGTTCTGTCGGTCTCGTGGTTTGCGGCGTTCGGTGCGGCTGGCATCGAGAAGATCGGTGCGTCAGTCGATGATTCCCGTGCTCCTGATGTTGTCGCCGATGCCGTATCCGCGACATCACCAGCAACTGCCACGTCGAACGCTGCCGTCGACGGCCCCGATGCAGTGGTGACCATGAGCGAACAGGAAGCGGTGGCGACCACCAATGCTGCGCCGACCGTACACGAGACGGAACCTGTCGTCGCGGCCGCGTTGACCGATCCGGCGCTCCCGCCGGACACTCAACCGGGGCAGACGCCGGCAGCGAACACGCCGGATCCGGAGCCTCGCGGGGTCAAGGCAGCGGTGGACTCCGTCGAAATCCTCGACGAGTGCTGGGACGTCAACGCCTGCATCGACCGCTATCTGTGGGCGCTCTATCAAAGGACGCCGAAGGAGGACACCATCAAGGTGCCGGAGCAGAGGGAGGTGACGGTAAAGAGAAAGAAGAAGATGGTGACGGTCACCAGAACCTTCACCAGGCTTGTCGATGAGGATTTCGCCTGGAAGGACACCAAGGCGGCCGAAAGAGCCAGCATGCCCATAATGGATTACGTCATGGGAGGCGTCGATCGGAGTTTCAGGCTGAAGCTCTTCCATGCGCTTCTCGCGGCGGAACGGGCCGGCCTGTCGCCCGGCATCACCAGCGCCTTCCGCGATGACTACCGCCAGTCGATTGCAAGCGGGCTGAAGGCGGCCAGCAACAGGTCGTATCACGGCGGCAGCCTCCGTGGCGGCTACGGCCATGGGCTCGCGGCCGACATCGTCAGCATCGACGGCGCGACACGCGACGACCGTTGGAGATCGTCGGAAAAGCTTTGGAAATGGGTCGACGCGCATGGCAAGGAGTTTGGCGTCGCACGCCCCTATCTCGATTTTGACCCGGCGCATCTGGCGCCGATCGATGGCCAGGAAAATGCCGCCCACCGCGGTGGCGCCAAAACGCGGCACGCGGCGTTGGACGCGAAGAAGCGCAGCCAAAACGCGGCGCACGATATTCACGCCGCAGTGAAACGCGCAAAGACCGCGAAGTCGAAGGTGCGAACGATCTAAGCGGGATCACGATGGTCCGTATGGTGGGGTTAGCCCACCGGGTCCGCGCAAAAGCGCGGCGCGATGACGGCTCCGGCGTAACCCACCAACGTCGTACCCCGAAGACGGCGGGCAACGCTTCGCTACGCGTTTACTTATAAACGTCGCGTCCGCTTTGCCCTGAAAAGGCGACATAGAAGCGATCTGTCGGCACGTCGGCGTTGGGCCAATAACCGACGTCTTCTGAGTTGACCAGCACCATGGCTCCTCATCGCGAGGCTGAACGGCCAGCCGACTGCGAAAGGTGCACCACGATTACTTGTGTGATATAGTCCAACGAGGTGCAACCGGGCCCGCCGCCATGGACCAAACCATCCGTTTCTGCACGACAGCAGATGGTGTGCGGCTTGCCTATGCGGTGAGCGGAGATGGGCCGCCGCTGGTTATGTCGGCGACGTGGCTCACTCATCTTGAGCACCAATGGCACAGTCTCGCGTGGCGGCCATGGCTCGACGCCTTCACCCGCGAGTTTGAGGTGTTGCGCCATGACTCCCGCGGCTGCGGCCTATCGGATAGAAACGTCGGTGATCTCTCGTTCGAGACCTGGGTAAGTGATCTCGAATGCGTGGTCGAAGCGGCCGGCTTTCGGAGGTTCGCTATAGTGGGGACTTGCTGGGGTGGCCCCATCGCCGTCGAGTATGCCGTACGCCATCCTGAGCGGGTGAGTCATCTCGTCCTCTACGGCACCTATGCGCGAGGCAAGATGCGTCGGACGGATACGCCAGCCGAGGCGAAGAGAGGAACCGTTTTGGGTGACCTGACGCGACTTGGCTGGGGCCAAGAGAACCATGCCTTTGTGCAAATATGGTCCTCGCTCTTCCAGCCGGGCGGTACGCCGGAGCATTCGCGGTCCTGGTGCGATCAGATGCGCGCCGCGACCTCAGCAGAGACGGCCATCCGACTGTTTCAGATCGCCGCGCATACCGACGTGCGAGACGTCGCACCCCAGGTCAGGTGTCCCGCCCTGGTAGTGCATTCGGAACGCGATATGATTGCGCCAATGGAAGAGGGTCGATTGCTCGCGAGCCTCCTTCCCGATAGCCGCTTCGTTCAACTCGACAGCGACAATCACATGTTGCTCGCGGACGAACCAGCGTGGCAACGACTCGTTGTCGAAGTGCGACGCTTTCTTGCTGAACCATCCAACGAGGTTGTGACGTGTCGCAAGTCATTGTCGCTCGACGAGCTTACACCGCGTGAACGGACCGTGCTCGAAGCCATCGCCCAAGGACTCAACAACCCGGAGATCGCGCAATTGCTTCGGCTTTCGGAAAAAACGGTCCGCAATCACATTACCAGGATCTTTGACAAGATTCGGGTCAAGCACCGCTATCAGGCCATCGTAATGGCCCGCGAAGCGGGACTCGGCGGCGCAGCGAGTCCGCCGGTCGCCGCAGAGGCAGGACATTTGTCCCGCGCGCCAGACGCAGTGCCAACTCCGCGCCAGGACATCGGCCTCAATACAACGGCCTTCGCTCGGCCCATAACGTCGGCACGGCGTGCACCTGCCACGCCCGCACGCAGATCACGGTAAAGCGCAATCGTGTGAAGCGAGCAGTCGGGTGAGCGTCAAGTAGGCCCGAAGCATGGGCGACCCTTTTCCAGGCTGATCTTGGCGATTCGCTTTGCCGGAGTTGAGGAGCAAATCATGCATGCCAAGATTCGCGGCGTGGTCGCGGCCGTCCTTCTGACCACCGCAGCGCCACCGGCTTTCGCCAATGTCATTACCGATTGGGACGAAAAGGCTGTCGTTGCGGTTACGCCGATGGCCGCTCTCAATGGCACCTCGCCCTACACGGCCATCCGCATGTTGGCGATGGTCCATACCGCGATGTTCGATGCGGTCAACTCGATCGAGCGCCGCTACCAACCCTATCTAGTGCAACTGCCTGCGGACCCAACCACCTCGAAGGACGCTGCCGCGGCGGCGGCCGCCGCCACGGTGCTGGCGACCATTGACGATAAGACAGCCGGGGATATGAAACGCGCCCTCGTGGCTTACCTCGGCTCAATTCCCGACGGTCCCGCCAAATCGGATGGTATCCGCCTTGGCGAGTCTGTTGCAGCCAAGTTGTTGGAGGAGCGGGCGCATGACGGCTCCAGCGCACCCGATGCCTATCGGCCGCGGACCTCGCCTGGGGTCTATGTGCCGACTGCGATCACGCTGTCCTCGATGTGGCCGGACATGAAGCCGTTCGCCATGACCGCAGGGTCCCAGTTCCGACCGGCCCCTCCGGTTTCGCTAGACAGCGAGGATTGGGCCAGAGACTACAACGAGATCAAGGACTACGGCGGACAGAACAGCACGAAGCGAACAGGCCAGCAAACCGAGACTGCCCGGTTCTGGATCAACCCGCTGACCGGCTATCAGCCCTTCCTGCGTCAGCTCGCGACAGCAAAACAGATGGATGTCGTGGACAGCGCGCGCTTCATGGCGCTCTCGGTCGTTGGCCTGAACGACGCCATCATTGCGGTATTGGACGCCAAGTACCAATACAACTTCTGGCGACCGATCACTGCCATTCGCAACGGTGACATTGATGGCAACCCGAACACTGATCGTGACGCAACCTGGCAGCCAATCGGCCCCACGCCAATGCACCCTGAATACCCGTGTTCGCATTGTATCCAGAGCGGGGCCGTAGCCGGCGTCGTGAAGGCGGTTCTCGGAACCGAGGATTTCCCCGAGGTCGCACTGACCAACCCGGCGCTGCCTGGTGTAGTCCATCATTTCGCCAACGTGGGAGCAATGACCGAAGAGGTCGCAAACGCGCGCATCTGGGCCGGCTTCCACTATCGTTTCTCGACACGCATCGGTACGCAGATGGGATTCCAAATCGGTGATTACGTCGTGAAAAGCGTCATGCAACCTGTGACGCTCGCCGGTGGTCGCTAATTAGGGGCGGCTGCCGGGGCTCACACCGGTAGTTCGGCAACTTGCACACGGCTCGTCACGGCTACCGCGATCGAGCACGAGCTTGTCGCAAGCCACCGATGCCGGCCAAGACGCTACGCCGTCATGACCGCTTCGGGTCTCACGCGGAAGTCGGCGGGCCTTCCGCTGAAGTCCGCTAAACCCCAGTGAGCAGACATTCGCAGGCCGCGCGATGAGGTCCGTTAAGGGCCGATAGACGACCATCGCCAATGCTTTCACACAGCCAGGGGTCGGAAGCTGACATCCCGACATGCGACTGATGGCCCCAAGCCACAGAATGATATTGCCGGAGAAGAATTAGGTGACACTATGCTGCAACTCCTCCGCGGCAGGAGGCTCGCATGGCAACCCACGTCTTCATCCGGGAGGTTAGCTATGACATTCGTCGAGGACCTCAAAAAGGAAGATCCAGGCATCGGGGAACGTTGGGAAAAAGCGACGGGCGGAAAGCTCACTAAGACCATCGGAAAGAAAGAGCTCGAAGCTATTGTTCTTCCGGTTTTTAAAACAGGAACAGTTACGCCACGTCAGGCTAGGGCCCTCGCGATGCTGTTCCGCACTAGTTTAAGCGACGGTGCGCACGCGACCCCCACACAGGAGATCACAAATGCTTTCGAGAAAGATTTCTTTTTCAAGGGATCCGCGAGGGCGCTGACTACGGTCAAAGACTTGGAACTGCTGAACGGCGCTCTAGGAATGGGAAGCGTCGGCAAAATCAATTTTGTCAGTCCTGGAACAGGGCTTGAATATACACCTGATGTATACAGCGCGATCAGATCGCTCGTGCACCAGGAAAAGATCAAAGTTTTCGAAGTAAACGCTGGTAGACTGCAGTCCCGTGTTGGTCTCTATCAACGCAGTGATAGCAAGCGTTTGATCATGTACATGGGATTTGAGCCTGAACATTCCAAAATGTTCGCGGTGCACGAAGCTACACATGCGATTCAAGACTGGAAAGACCTCGTCCGCTCCAAGATCAAGTACATCGAAGCTGATGGCTTTATTGCAGGCGCCGTAGCTGCCCTGAGCGTAAACAAGAATGCTATTATGGAGCACCCGGCGGAAACGCCTGCGGCAGAGTTGGTCCTAGCCGGACAAGCCACTCTAAGGAACATGGATTGGACTACAGCTTATGAGAATGTGGTGAAGGCGGTGAAGGCCGACCCGTTTTATAAGGCCGACGCTGAGAACAATGTTGATTGGAATGAGCATATGGATGAGGAAGCACTTCTGAAAGCGGCCTTAGTTCACTTCAAAGTGGCCGATTTTCTCGCGGCAATGGGCGGCGACGTCTACAAAAACGTCTCTCGGTTCATCCCAGGGCAGCAATAGCAAAACGACGCGATCGCGGGCACAATCCTCGCGGCAAATCCTAAGACCGGATAATCCGGTCCAAAGCCGCAATGCTGTCCGGCACAGCGAATCCCTGGAACGTTCTGATCTAATCAATGAGTCATCTGGCTTGCGGCGTCTGGTGCGGAACGGACTTAGGTAGGCTCCCTATGAAAAGGTCACCTGTATGCACGTAAGCCATGACGGATGAAGACTTCTGCGGCCTCGCGCTGAAATGCTCAACGCGCTTTCTTTGCCTTTGCAATCGCCGCCCGGATCGCTGCGAACGGTCCATACTTGTGCTGTAGCTCGTTGAATCCGTCGGCGTAAGGGCCGTAGGGCGTATCGACCGGCTTTCGCAAAAGATCAGGGAAGTCCTTATCCAACCCAAACTTTTTCGGTCGCGGTTGCGAAATGATGAAGGCCGCGACGTCCCACGCCTGCTCAACGGAAAGCTGCGGGTTCAGGTAATCCACGCCATGCGGCATGTTGAAATGCAGGAAGTTCGCCGCGGTAATTAATCGCGCCATTCCTGCGCCGTCGTTGAAGCTGTCCGGTCCCCACAACGGCGGCATCACATACCCGAGATCCGTTGTTGGCAGGCTGCGGCGGATTCCAGAACCATCTGTGTTGTGACAGGTCTGACAGGAGTTTGCGTAGATCGCCTTGCCGCGAACAGGATCGGCCGCTCGCTTGAGTTCGGGCATCGTTCCGGCACCGAGCCCAGGCAAAATCTGTCCCGCTGCAACGCCTGACGACAGAAACTTGATATAGGCGACAATCGCCTGCATCTCGGCGCTATCATTCGGCAGTTCACGGCCATTCATACTGCGCACCATGCAAGAGTTGACCCGATCCTCTATGGTAATTTCGGCACCGAGCCTTGCACTGTATTGCGGAAACAATTCAAACAGGCCGAAGATTGGCAGTCCAAACTTCTTCGTTCCGGCTGCGAGATGGCAGTTGCTACAGGCGAGATTGTTACCCGCAAACCGCTTTGCGGAATCCGCGACTTCCGGGCCGATATGCGCATACGTCGCGGTGATAAGATCGCGTCCCCTCCGCACCTGAACACCGAAGGCATCGTTCGGCAACGCACTAACCTCCGGCACCGTCCAGACTGCCGGCGCCTGCGCGCGGGCTGCGCTGGACGCAGAGACTCCAATTGCAGCGGCGAGGATGCAGGCGACCCTTAAAAGAAAAAAACATCGGTTTTGAAACAGCATATCGGCTCCTCATGCCCGAATGCGCAACTGGATCATTCAACGACGGTTTCTGTCAACGGTAGGTAGCCTCCGTGAACGAGCGGTTCATTCTCCGAATCCGAATCAACCGGCGCACAAGCTACGGACTATCGGAAAATGAATGATCCACGGCTCGTGGCGACTTTCTGAGCGAACGTCAACAGCGGGTCAGAAGCGGACTTCAGCACTCCCTACGGCATGTCGGAGGCGGATTCCTGCCCATTCTCCCGGACAGGGAGATTGCTGCAATCCCCTCGCCGCTTACCTCGGATGTGGCCGATGCCGTACGACAGGCGTCATTGTCCGAGCCAGCCGACGCAAGTGACGGTAGCCCTCGCCATCCCGACCCATGTCCGCGAAACGTTGGCGCAGTTAAGTCCGGGAGTTTCCGATTAAGCCGTCTCAAGCGCGAGGCCAGTCAGGCTTGCCTCGAGACCACGGCGCGCAATTTCGCTCGGACTCACTCCGAGAAGCGGCGGCGACCTGCTCGGCATTCGAGTTTCGATACCACTCTCGAACGGTGCGCTTCACTGGGCCAAGGTTCAGTCGATAGGCCCGTCGTGGACCCTCGCACACCCATAAGACCACCGATCAGTTTTTCACGGACAGCCAAGGGATTTACCTCATGTCGAAGAAGCGATTGTTTGCGATTATCGTTCTGTCCGCCACGTTTGCTGCTACGGGCGCGAGAGCCGACGTCACCCACTCGCCTTTGGACGCCGCAAATAGAGGCGTAGCCGCCCAAGGCGATGCCGATGAGGCGACGATTCGTCGCCTGCTCGCGCAATTTCGCACAATAAAAATACCGCTCAGTCAGGCGGTGGCGATCGCCGAGCATTTGCATGACGGTTCAAGGACCGCAGATGTTAGCTTTGAGATTTCCGGTCCGGCCATTTATCGCGTGCGGACGGTAGGCAATGAGCGACTTTGGGAAAATGTGATAGATGCGAACACCGGAAGCGTTACAGAAAAGGCACTTTCGTCATCGCTGAGGGACCTCGACCGAGAGGATCTGGGCAACATCGTTGCCCTGAAGTCAGTTGAGCAAGAGCTGTCCGACGCCGTACGCATCGCTGAGAAGGCTGCAGCGGGAAGCGCTCTTGCCGGAGGTCTGATGAAGCAGGATGGCAAACTCAACTTCGTGGTCGTCATCGCCAGTGGTGATCGCTTGGAGGAGGTCACGCTCGAACCGCCTAGGGTCGGTAAGCAAGGAAGCAACTAAGCGATCAGGTCTGAGCCAGATCGCTGTTACCGCGATCCGATGTTTCGAAGGAGCGATCGGAATAAACGACGGCATTGTGCGATGCGTTGCTCAATAGCGACCGCTTCTCGAAGTCCCATGTTATGCACCTTTCCTCTGTTCCCCCCTTTTGTAGCCTTTCGAACGACAATTCGGTCTCCGGCCATCCCGACGCAGCCGACATTTGTAATGACCGCTTTGCGCCGATTGTGTTGAAGAAGTCCGCGAACTGGCAATTTGGGATCGGGCAATGCGACCGGCGCACGGGTGCTTGATTGCGCCTAGGCGGGCTGGAGCGCAGGGATCGGGATCAGCTTTGCGAGCTTCCTGAGGTTCTGCGCCGTTGCGGCAAGGAGGAACTCGTCACGAGCGCCCAACGGGCCTCTTAGCCTGAGACGGTCGAGGCGCAGGATGCGCTTGAGGTGCGCGAAGAGCATCTCAATCTTCTTCCGTTCGCGCCGGGACCTGACATAGGCATCAGTCTTGGCAATATCGCGCGCAACGTCCCGGGCCTTTTCGTGGATTGAACGTGGGACCTTGCGGGCGGGCATCTTCGGACAGCAACGTGGCTTAAGCTCGCAGGCGTCGCAATCATGTTTGACGGCGCGATAGAGCAGTGTTGCTCCATCATTCACCAGGGTCCCCGTGGAAGTCAGCACCTTGCCAGCCGGGCAGATGTAAACGTCGCTTTGTTGATCGTAGGCGAAGTCTTCCCGCGCGAACGTTCCATCGGTGCGAGCCGACTTGTCGAACACCGGAATGTGCGGTTCAATCGCCCGCTCGTTGACTAGCCATCCCAGCATCTCCGCCGAGCCGTAGGCACTATCGGCGGCCAGGCGCTCGGGACAGAGTTCAAGGCACTCTTCAGTGCGCTCAATCATTGTGCGTGCCGCGCCGACCTCGGCCTGCCGGATCGCTCGCGTCGCCTCGACGTCGACGATGATCGCGACCTTCAGGTCGATGAGGTAGTTGTTGGCGTAGGCAAAGAAGGCATGTCCTTTGTGAGCGCCAGTCCATTGCGCGGCCGGATCCGACTTCGAGATGAACTTCGGCACAGTTTCGCTCGCCGCGCCCCATGCTGCCTCATCCAGGGTGTCGAGATACTCCCGGACGGATCGACGCGTCCTGGCAATGGCTTGCCAGTCAACCTCGTCAGACCCAGCAGCAGAACGCTGCTTGTTGGCCTCAGCGGCAATCAGGCTGGCATCGACCGCAAAAGCTGCCCCGTCTATCAACCCTTCTGCCATGCAGCGCCGAACCACGGTCTCGAACAGCTTGCGCAGCAGATCGCAATCACGGAAGCGGCCATGCCTGTTTTTGGAGAATGTCGAGTGGTCCGGCACCTCGCCGCCAAGCCCGAGCCGACAGAACCAGCGGTAGGCAAGGTTCAGGTGCACCTCCTCGCATAACCGCCGTTCGGAACGAATGCCGTAGCAGTAGCCAACCAGCAGCATCCGCACGAGCAGTTCGGGACCAATCGAAGGCCGGCCAGTCGAGCCGTAAAATGGAGCCAAGTGGCTCCGAACCTCTGACAAATCGACGAACTGGTCGATCGCCCTCAGCGAGTGAGCGGCCGGAACATGTCGTTCAAGTGAGAACTCGTAGAACAGCGCCGCCTGATCGACTTGCCGCGGACCCATCATCGATTCAAGTCTCCCGCCCACACCGACAGAATGAATCAGTGATCTCCTTCGGATTCAACGGTCGAGTTTTTCAACACAATACGCCAGAAGCGGACTTTGCCACGAAGTCCGTTTTTGACCCACAGCGGACATAAGAATTCGGGAAGTGTTCACGGTTCTCGGTGTTCGTATGCTGTTTTGGTTGCTTTGCTAGGCCGTGAACCCATAAATCTGCCGGGCTGACGCCGCGCCAGAGTCCGCCTTGCCCCGACAGCCGACGTCTTGCTGCATAGCGGCGGAACGACGCAATGTGCCAACAGGAGCACGGTAGCCGCAAGACTAACGGCAAGCAGATGCGTCAGCCGTGCCAAGGCTACCTGTAGGCCGCATAGAGTGCATCCAGTTCACCATCTTCGTCGAACTTGCGAACAAACTGGTCATCGATGAGATCAACCACCGATACATTCAGCACGCGAGGGTCATGGATCGAGATCACTTTCTGCATTTTTGCCAATGGCGCCAATGAAGGGTACGGCTTACGTCGCAGCTCGGTTAAACTGCTTGCAGCCGTTTCGTCGTCGGTGATGCTGAGGGCTGTGTTGAATGCCAGTCTGACCTTCGCCTTGTTCTGTCCGCCAAGGCAGAGCGCGAGGGCCTCCAGAAGTGCGTGCACGACCTGCGCAACCACATCGCGATTGTTTAACAGAAAATCGTTGGAGACAACGAGCCCCCCGCCAAAGCTGCTTATATTTGGCGGATAATCTTTCAAAAGGACTGCAAACCCCTTGGCCTGCAGTTCGCGACTTTGCGCGGCTGACACCAGCGCACCATCGATCTCGCCCTGTTCCAAAGCGCGGAAGATTTGGACCGGATTGCCTACGGGCAGAATGGTGATTTCGTCTCGCTGTGGATCTAGCGCCAACTGTTCGAGGGCAAGGATCGTGGATATCCACAGTCCGGCGCCAATCACGCGCGCACCTAGGCGCTTGCCGCGCAAATCTTTCGGCGTCTTAATACCGGGTCGTACAACGAGATGGCCCGAAAGCTTGATGTCGCTGAAAGACGCGACAAGGCGCAAATCTGCTCCTTCCGCGGTCTGCAACAAAGCGGCTGGCTCGCCGATCATCCCTAACGGCACGTCAGCTGTCAGGCGGGGGACCGTTGCGCCCTTGACGGCCACCGATCGAACTTTGACGCCGTACTTTCCGAAAAGCCCTTGCTGCTCGGCCATTGCAAGCAGGACAAGAAAGGACCCAGTCCCGTCCGCATAAGCAATGCTAACGCCTTTCTCGGCCATGACGGTTTCCTTGCTCGCGGCGAAGTACAAGGGCGCTGGTGTGCCTGTACCAAAAACACCGATCACCGGCATTGCCGGTTGCCGCGCCCGTGCTGTCAGCGGCCATATTGCCGCCGCGCCTCCGACAAGCGACATGAACGCGCGCCGGTGCATGTGGGCTCCCGGAGAAGACGCCTACCAATACTTGAACATTAGCATTTTGCGACCGGGCTGCGAAGGGGAATAGGCCAATTGGGCGTCATGGGATGATCAGGCCCTAGGTCCGTCCTGGTCATTCGCGACCGGGGCGACCCAACGGCAAGTCCGGCCATGTCCGCTGCGGTTCTTCAACAAGATTAAGCAATGTCGGCGTGTCGCGACCCGATACGACAAACTCGCGGCAAACTATCTAGCGTTCGTCAAACTCGCATCAATCCGGATTTGGCTACGTGCTAATGAGTCCACGCCCTAGTTCGAAGTCATGTGAAGAACGAAAAGTCTAACATGTGTGGGGCAGGCTTCTAAGTATTGCCTACTCAAAATTGGGCGATGGAGCGCACGAATAGAAAAGGAGATACCACGGATATTTGTGCGTCGGCGCTGCCATCTTGGCCGATGAGGATTAGTCCCGCTCCGCCATTTGCTACTGTTAAAATGATGGGCTCGCCATTCCACGTCTTGATGGGCTCCATTCCGATGATGAGAAATTCGCCAACCGGTTGGTCAAAATATTGAAGCCTAAGTTGAGGAGCGACCTCGGCCGCCGCAAGTCCAAAGCCCAGCTGTTGAGCGCGCGTATAGATCTCAGCCAGCGAAGCTGTATCGGCCTCAAAGCCGAGCTGGGCCGCGGACATTGCGAAAAGCTCCACGTTTGTCTTCGTAGCGCTGAGGGTAAAGGTCGGTCGAGCGAGAATTTCCCCAGCCGAGGTTTCGATGCCGCAACCAACTGTATCCAACGCGTTACTGAGGGCAAACGAATCTGCAAATGTCCCTACTGTAATCGTCTTCCATACCGGAACATCGACGGCGGCTCTGACTGGAGTTTGCGGCATACTAGCTGAGGGAGTTTTCTTTAGCCTCAGTTGGTTCTGCAGGACATCTCGCGCCGTGCACTGAGCTCTGGCCTCGCTCGCGAATTGGAGGATGCACGCGGTGCAAAGCGTCGCAATAAAGAAAGTGCCGCCACAGGAGGATCGGATGCCTCGGGGGTCGATAGAGCGATTCCGGACGACGAAGTCGATCTCGCCGCGAGTACTGCCGATATCCATTAGCTCGCGTTTATCCAAGGCGCACAAGTCGGCTCGTAACCTCGCGCGCTTGCGCCGTTCCTGAAACGCTCCCCAGTATCTCTCGAAGAAGCTGAAGGTAGGACGCGTCGATCTCGTTGTCCGGTCCTGTCTAACCGCGCCGTGAGCCGTGTTCATGGGGCATCTCCCGGGGGACTGTCATTTCAGCCGGTCGAGGATGCCAAGGCATCGAAGGGCACGCTTGACATCCGGCTTACATTTTCCTTACCGGCGGCTTATACTTTGCGCTCGCGATGCTAGAGCACTTATGATTGGTGGCCGCCCGAGGGTTTGGCAGCTTGCGCTATCTTTTCGAGGAGTACGCATTCGACACTGGTCGACGCGAGATTTGTCGCGGGGCGGACCTCGTCCCTGTCACGCCTCAGGTATTCGACCTGCTCGATTACCTGATCCATAACAGAGAGCGTGTCGTCAGCAAGGACGACCTCATCAACGCCATTTGGAACGGCCGCATCGTGTCCGATGCTGCACTTGCAACGCGTCTGAATGCTGCTCGGACCGCCCTAGGCGATTCCGGTGAGGAACAACGCTTGATCAAGACTCTGCCGCGCAAGGGCTTTCGTTTCGTCGGACAAGTGCACGAAACGCAACAGCCCGCAGGCGCGACAGCCGCCCACACTCCGGTAGAACCGCCGAAGCCGGCACTCAGGCTGCCCGACAAACCCTCCATAGCGGTATTGCCGTTCCAAAATATGAGTGGCGATCCCGACCAGGAGTACTTTGCTGACGGCATAGTTGAGGACATCATCACTGGACTGTCGCACATCAAGTGGCTCTTCGTCATCGCGCGTAATTCCACCTTTATCTATAAGGCCAGAGCTGTGGACGTGAAGCGGGTCGCGCGCGAACTCGGCGTGCGCTACGTGCTCCAGGGCGGAGTGCGCAACGCAGGAAATCGTGTCCGCATCACCAGCCAGCTCGTCGATGCCGAGACCGGCG
Source organism: Bradyrhizobium sp. 6(2017) (assembly GCF_011058295.2). NCBI lineage: Bacteria > Pseudomonadati > Pseudomonadota > Alphaproteobacteria > Hyphomicrobiales > Nitrobacteraceae > Bradyrhizobium > Bradyrhizobium sp. 6(2017). The sequence goes on from NZ_CP049289.2 coordinate 6,800,629, forward strand.
TTCATTTATGGGCAGAGCGCTACGATCGGCCACTCGACGATATCTTCGCCGTGCAGGACGAAATTACCGTAAGCGTCGTCGGCGCCATCGAACCGAGCCTGAGGCGGGCCGAGATAGAGCGCGTCAAACGTAAACGACCCGACAGTCTCGATGCATATGATCTCGTCCTTCAAGCTCTGCCATTTGCTTACACTGGGGAGTCCGAGAACATCGCGATGGCCATCCCGTTGCTGGAGCAGGCGTTGGCGCTCGATCCCGGTTACGCCGGTGCGCAGGCGGCTCTCGCCTGGTGCTGCCATCATCGATTCAGGTTCAATCGTGGCGGTCTGCGAGAAGGGGATCGCGCGGCTGCTGTACGCCATGCCCGCGCGGCGATAGCGTGCGGCGGAGACGATGCGACCGCGCTTGCGTTAGCCGGTCTGGTTATTGCCTTCGATGAGCGAGATCACGCGACGGCGCTTAATCTCTTCAACCGCGCCCTGTCACTCAGCAATTCCAATGTTTTCGCGTTCAGTTGTAGTGCTATCGTCCTTGCCTGGATGGGTGAGAGTGATCTCGCCATCGAGCGCGCGCAGCTCGCCCTTCGCCTCAGTCCGTTTGATCCAATGAATTTTATGCCGAACAATGCGGTAGCTATCGCTAATTTCCATGCTGGGCGATACGAGGCGGCGGCAGCTGCCGCGCGCCGAGCTATCGAAGTGAACCCACGCTTCAGCATTTGCCACGCCCATCTAGCGGCGGCTCTTGTCCGGCAGGGATGCTGCGAGGAAGCGAAGGTGGAAGCGAAGCGGGTCCTTGAGTGCGATCCTCATTTCTCAACGAGTGGATTTTTCGTCTCGGCGGGGCTTGCACCGGCGGTATTCACGCCCTATGCCGAGGCATTGCGGGAAGCCGGACTGCCAAAGTGACGCGCCGTTCCGTCTTCGCGGCGCCAGCGATTTGATCGAGTAGCCGCGACCGCGACTTCCGTTAATGGCCCTTGGCCGACGTCGGCAACATGCCGGATGTCCGCTTTGCGCCAGAAGTGGCCATTCGTTCGAGTTGCATTAGCGATCCGGCAGCCCACGCCCGGCTGACGAAGCAGCACCGGGCATGCCTATTGCCCACGACCCTGCTGGCTTCGTCATGTCGGCGGCAGCGCAGATCCCAGAATTTGGCACTCAAGCTTCGTCGATCTCACGGCCGGAATCGATCCCTACTCCGTAGTAATCAGCACGGCCCGCCGATCTGAATTTCAGAGTAAGTTCGCCTGCCCGCTGGAAGGCCTTTGCCGTATCGCTCGCCGTGAGCGCAACGGTAGTGGTTATGTCTGAAAGGCTTCCACCCGCCGCGGCCGCAAGGATCGCTGAAATCATCGTGGGTTCATCCGGTGCTTCCGCTATGATTAGCCAATCGTAGGGTCCCAAAGTCAGATACCAACTGATGAGTCGAGCACCGGCGGCGGCGAACAACTCCGCGACCGCCTCGGAACGGTCCTCCGGCTTCGCAGTCATCCCCTTGATGGCCGCTGCGGTGTAACGACCTTGAGAAATGTAAATCGTCATGCTGGCCTCCTCTGCATTCGCTAGTGGTCCATTCCGAAATGGGTTCATTTGCCGACTTCGGCCATCGTCACCTCGAGGTCCTTACCCCCGCAAGTCGACATCGTCAGCTCGGCCACTCATGTCGGCTAAGCGCCAAAAGCGGCCAATCAGGAACGGTATTAGATCAGATCATGGCGCATTTCTGCGCTACGTTGGTCGCTCACAATCGAGCGCCGCGGAGGGTGGGATGGCGGAGAAATCGTCATGCTTACTCCTGTCGGCAAACGCCTGTCACGACCTTGGAATAAGGGGCTGCTCGTCGGTCAAAAGAAGCCACTCCAACCCAAGCACGTTTGGTCTATTCGGGTTCGACTAGAAGTTTCACGCAAGTGGCGCGACCTTGCGCTCTTCAACTTAGCAATCGACAGCAAACTTCGTGCCTCCGACTTGGTTAAGCTTCGTTTGGATGAAGTCTGTTCAGCTACCAAGATACGGGATCGAGCAACAATCGTTCAAAAGAAAACGGGCCGACCAGTCCAGTTCGAGATCACGGAGCAGACGAAGGTCTCTGTTGAAGTCTGGCTAAGAACGGTCAGGACAACAAGTTGTCGATATCTATTCCCAAGTCGACTTCATGCCCGCCCTTACCTCTCCACACGACAATACGCTCGACTTGTGCATCGCTGGGTTGACAGCATTGGCCTGGAATCGGCCTCCTATGGCACACATTCGATGCGGCGCACCAAGGCCACGCAGATCTATCGTAAAACTGGCAACCTCCGCGCGGTTCAGCTCCTTCTCGGCCACACGAAGTTGGAGAGCACTGTTCGATATCTCGGGATTGAGGTGGACGACGCTCTAAACATCGCCGAGCAGATCGAGCTCTAATCGCTCGCGCGAGCGTCAGCTGGTGGTCTCTTGTGCACCACAAGCTGTCTGTTAGCCGCGGTCATACGCTCAACGCGCAAATGCCTCAGAAACATCTCAGGTGTTACGGTTTGCCATACTGCTCGTTTCGCAGCGCCCGACGAAGCTCGCATCAATCCGAGCGCATAAGAACAACCGCGAAAGCCGCACATACACCTTGCGCTTGGTCGATCGCTTGAGCGCACGAGCCGTTGCTCACTCGACATCACGGCCAGTCGAGTCTAGGTCGCTTTGAGGTTCTGGGAGTCAGAACGGCTCTCTTCGACTCCGGCATCATGGGGGCAGTGCATCGCAATAAATTGGACAACCTTACTGTCACAACGAACCACCGTCGGCATCACCGACGCGTCATGCTTCATCTGACTCACGCCGTTCACAAGCGTACTGCCTTCAGTTGATCGAGATGCGCGGGTGTCTTTTTCTTGCATGAACTCTTGTTCGGTAGGAAGATCGGCCTTCTTAGAAGAACCAAAGCAGGAGGTACGACCTCCAGAGCATGGTTCAGACCGGCCAAGCGTTGTCGCAGCCATGGCAGGCCCTGCCGACACTAGACGGATCCACCCCTCGCGCCGAACGTCTGGCGTCATCCTGATGCGACGCTGCGGTTCGCGGTTTTTGAAAGTGTGCGTCCTAAGCCGTGCTTATGCGGCAGGTGCTGCCGGTCTTTCCATCTATGGAGGACCGATTTTCTCTGCGGTCCGCTCAAATAACAAACCTGGAGGGAGAAATGGCCATAACTCAAAACTTTGACGCCGTCGTCATCGGTGCAGGTTTTTCCGGCCTGCACATGCTGAAGTCGCTAAGGGACAAATTGGGATTGAAGGCGCGAGTCTATGAAACCGGTGAAACCGTAGGTGGCACCTGGTACTGGAACCGCTACCCCGGTGCGCGTTGCGATTCTGACGCCTACATTTATTGCTTCACCTGGGACAAGCAGCTCCTGCAAGAGTGGCAATGGTCCGAACGCTATCCCGAGCAGCCCGAAATCCTCAATTACCTGGAGCACGTTGCCAAACGCCACGACCTGAAGCGCGACATTCAATTCAATACGAGTGTGACCAACGCCGAATTCGACGAGACAACCAACCTGTGGACGGTGCGTACCGACACTGGAGAAGAGGTTACGGCTCGCTACCTCATCCCGGCCGTAGGCACTTTGTCGACCACGAACATGCCTCAGTTCAAGGGCTTGGAGAACTTCAAGGGCAAGTGGTACCACACTAGCCGCTTCCCCCACACCGGCATTGACTTCACCAACAAGCGCGTGGGAGTGGTCGGCACCGGCGCCACGGCGGTGCAGGCCATTCCCGAAATTGCGCAGCAGGCTAAGCAACTCACCGTGTTCCAGCGCACCGCCAACTACTGCGTTCCGGCGCGCAACGGCAAGGTGGACCCCGAATTGGCCAAGGCGCGAAAGGCGGACTATGAGGGCATCGCCAAGCGGATCCGGGAATCGTTCTTCGGCCAGGAACATTACTTCATTCCGAAGTCGGTGCTGGAGGCAACACCCGTGGAGCGGGAGCGTGAGTTCGACAGGATGTGGGACGCCGGCGGATTCGCCTTTTGGCTGGCCAACTATCAGGACATGTTCTTCTCGCAGGAGGCCAATGACATCTGCGCCGACTACATCAAGCGCAAGATCCGCAAGACCGTGAAGGACCCGGTCGTCGCCGAAAAGCTGATGCCCAAGGGCTACGCCTACGGCACCAAGCGTCAGCCGCTGGACACCAACTACTACGACACCTTCAACAAGGACAACGTGCTGCTGGTCGATGCAAAAGCCGACGGAGGGATTGAAGAGATCACCGAAACGGGCATCCGCGCAGGTGGCAAGGAATATGCCCTCGACGTCATCGTTTTCGCCACCGGCTTCGATGCCATGACCGGCCCGCTGAAGGCGCTGAACCTGAAAGGCCGTGGCGGCCGCACGCTGGATCGGGAGTGGCTGAACGGACCGCACACTTACCTTGGCATTTCGGTCGCCGGCTTTCCAAACTTGTTCACGATCACCGGCCCGCAAAGCCCTTCTGTGTTGTCGAACATGCCGGTGTCGATTGAGCAGCATGTGGAGTGGATCACCGACTGCATTGAAACTATGCGCAAGACCGGAAAGACCACCATTGAGGCGACGCCAGCGGCGCAGGATCAATGGGTCGCCCATGTCAACGAAATCGTCAACGCGACGCTGATGACCAGCGCTAACTCCTGGTACATGAGCGCCAACATCCCCGGCAAGCCGCGCGCCTTCCTGCCCTATTTGGGGCCAGAAGGCGTCGGCGGCTACAGGAAGAAGTGCGACGAGGTCGCAGCCAAGGGCTACGAAGGATTCGAATTGGCGTAACCAGATTTAGAAGGCATCAGCCTTGCCGCCCCACCAACGCTGCCGGGAGGAGATAATGATCGAGAACAGCTACTACTCGCAGGACGTGCACGGCCCCTACGAGCTTCACGACATCGGCAATCTCGATTTGGAAGAAGGCGGTACGATTCGCGGTTGCAAACTCGCCTACGCAACTTTCGGCAAGCTCAATGCTGCGAAAGATAACGCCATTCTCATTCCCACCTGGTACTCCGGCACAAACAAAATCATCGAACAGGTGTATGTCGGTCAGGGCCGCGCCCTCGATCCGGACAAGTACTTCATCGTTGTCGTCAATCAGATTGGCAATGGTCTTTCATCTTCGCCGCACAATACCCCGGCGCCAGCCGGGATGGGAAATTTTCCCTGTGTGCGCATCGGTGATGATGTGCGCGCGCAATACAAGCTTCTCACGGAAAAATTCGACTTGAAACGTCTCGCGCTTGTTGTGGGCGGTTCCATGGGCGCACAGCAGACCTACGAGTGGGCGGTACGCTACCCCGACATGGTGAAACGCGCGGCGCCTATCGCCGGCACCGCTAGGAACACCATCCACGATTCCCTTTTCACGGAAACGCTGGTCGAGGCGATCACGTCCGACCCGGGTTTTAACAAGGGCTTTTACGCGTCGTCGGTCGACGTGAGGGAGGGCCTCCTGCGCCACGCTAAAATGTGGGCCGTTATGGGTTGGAGCACGGCATTCTTCCAGCAAGAGCGGCACAAGGCGTTGGGCTTTTCGTCGATGGACGATTTCATCATAAACTTCATGAACGGCTATTTCAGCGTCATGGATCCCAACGATTTGCTGTGCATGGCATGGAAATGGCAGCGCGGCGACGTGAGCCGCCACACCGGCGGCGACTTGCGGGCCGCGTTGGGCCGCATCAAGGCCAAGACCTTTGTTATGCCGATGTCCTCAGACATGTTCTTCCCGCCGTCCGATTGCCAGGCCGAATGGCGGCTGGTTCCCGATGCCGAGTTCCGGCCGATCCAAACCATCGATGGCCATCTCGCACTTTTCGGTGCTGATCCCAGCGCGATCAGTCAGCTCGATAAGCACTTAAACGAATTGCTCGCGACAGACGTTTAGTTCGTGAACTACTGCCGTAGCGTGAGCTTTGATGTTTGCTTCGCGGGCATTTTGTTTCCGCGAACGGCCGCTTTGCGCCAGGAGCGGCCGTTCCATAACCGCGTTGCGGCTCAAGATCATGCAGCCGGGCTCCTCCTCGGCCGCCTCATGATAACTACCTGAAGCCAATCCGCGCGAACGGGCGCTTTCCTGATGTGGTCCACACATCCTGCAAGCAGAACCAAACGGGCAAGATCTGCACTTTTTCCAATGAGGCGATCGGTGAAGCGTCAACATCGCGCTTGACCCAAGGCAGGCATTCGCAGTTCGAATTTACACGAGATAGCCGGGACACTCTGGCTTTCCCTGTGAGGGCTGTACCAGAAGCTTCGGCGCCCGCACGTGCCGTTGCGCACCGTTTCGGCGAAGTTGGGTGAATGGGCGTCGCTGAGGCAAAGCGCAGCTCACTCTGGATCCCACGGGCGTCTTGCTGGTCCCCTAGGGTGCTTCGTCTCTGCCCGCAGGACCGATTGCTGGGTCAAGCGCATGGATCGCAACAAGCGGGTGATTGCAGCAGTCTCGGTCACCTGGAGCTGGAGCAACGCGCCAAATTCCTTGCGATCGAAATCCCCCTGCTCGAGTACCTGGCCGATCAGCTGAGCGACCCGACGGGCCGCAATCACATGTCGGCAGTACTGGCTGAGAAGAGCGAAGTTGCCGCGCATGAAGTGGTCGGCGGGCATCGCGCCAACAACCGCACGCCACTCATCGGCCTCCTCGTCAGTCAGCTCGTATGGGGCATCAGGGCGTTGAATGATCTCGGTCGGATTGTCCGGCATCATCAGCGCTGCCCTCGATGATGGGCGGCCTCGGATACCCATACACACATCCTTCTCGCAGAACCGGGGCGGAATTAACCTCAAATTCTACAGGTTTATGGCGGCTGCTCCAGGGACCGATCCCGTCATCCCATTCCTTCTAGTTTGCGACCCTCCCCCCGGCCCCCTTTGACGTTGAGTGACATACCAACCTAGTTACGCGCTTGTCTTGTGACCCTGCGTTTGTCATTGAGAGCATCGCAAAGCGTGCTCACGGGTTGGGAACGGTTCACGATGCTGTCGATTGGGGCCAGCATCGCGCCGACCATGATCTCCATCAACGTCTCATGCGGCAAGCGTTTTCTTCGTTATCTGCCTGCCGCGCTCCCGCCCTGCGACGGGTGACCTGAGCGACTTCGACCCCAATGGGGGAGGCCTGCCGCCTTTCGAGAAATCCCTGTGCTGCAGTCATAAGAGAGACCTGAGAGACCTGAAACATCTTCCAGAAGACTTCTCCATTAACCAGCTAGCGCTTGCGCATATAGCGGTGGACCCACGGCTGATGAGGACTGCCATAAAAAGAGTTGGAAAATCGCAAAAAGGTCACTCTTGCCTCTCAGGTCTCTCGCCTTCGGTAATAGCCGCGCACCCGCTGGCCATTGATGGTGACGTAGCCATTGCTGGTCCGTTGCCAGCCCACCTTCTTCATGGCATTCGCCAAACGCATCGTGTGCTCGACACGTTGATTGCCGGGTGCAACATCGAGCAGATAGGTCAACAGGTCAGCCGCCGACACCTGCGCCTTGTCAACGAAACTATGATCGATGATGTTGCGCACGCCTTCGTGCCACACGCCATCTTTGGAGTATCCATAAACAGTCTGGTCCGGAATGTTGCGCAACAAATCCTCCCACGGGTCTTTCACGCGACGATGCTCCTGCTCCCGGCCAGCGACGGTCCATAGCTCTTCATCCAGCACGAGGGTTTCACCTTGAGTTTGGTAGTACGCGGCTTCGCCCCATAACTGCATCCTGTCGCGCTTCAGTTTCTCGATGTCGATTGGCTCTTGCACGAGCAACGGCCAAAACCGTCGATTGCCTGTTTGCGACTGCAGATATTCGGTCGAATTGGTGGTGCCTATTTCAATGGAATGACGTGGCTGCTTCTTGACGAAATGATCATAGGCAGGACGCGCAATATCGACTTGCCGAGACGCATACGCTTTCACCGTTTCTACTTCGGCTTTTTTGAGTCCGGCTAGGTCGGCATTTTCGTGTATCCATATCCCGGCGAGTTGCTCCTGCACTTCGCGGTTTTCCCTGCCGATGATCTTCTCATCGGAGAAATTATTATCGCCCGCGAGCACACGCCATGCGGTGGATTTATTGAACCCTTCCTCGCTTTCGAGTACCAAAATCTGGTCGAATTTAATGCCGGGAACGCGCGCCCGGGCAACAGCCGCAATCATGGTCTTGCGGACACAGGCGGCGTTGAGCGGCGTGTCACTACAGTTGAAATAATCGACCGCCATCCTATCGAGCCGCGGCTTCCGATCCCAATTGCCTTCCGCCTCGACCAACATATCCACGACGGGATCGAAACAGTGTTCGAGGGCCAGCGAGGTGACGGCATCGCGCACGTGTTTTTCAGTCAGGTCGAACCCGAAACGATCTGACATCAGTTGCCGCAACGCGATAATGCCGTTGTCGGACACTTCACCGAGAAGTTTTTCGAGGGCATGCTGCGTCGTGTCGCCCTGATAGCCGAACAACATCTTGCCGTGAAATGTATCGTACTTGCATTCGATGCCGAGGGCACAGACGGCAAGCCGTGCATTGTGCATCGATGGACGTGGCGAACCGTTCTTGCGACGCTCACGCCAATCTGGCTCACCACCAAGTCGTGCCTTTCTGATGTCGTTGTTGTCTAGCTGCTGGTGGCAGCGACCAAGCAGGCGCCCGACGGCGCGGCGTTGATCGCGCTGCCTAAGGATGTGTTGATTGCAGGGTAGATCGCACAACAGCGCGGCAGCGATTTGCTCATTAAAGAATCGCTTGTCGTTCTTGAAGATCGCGGTGAGTGCGAACGATACTTCGGACCAGCTCTTGCATGGCTTGCTGGCGAGGTCGGCCTGATCGAGATCGAACCGCAGATCATCGAGGTTGCCGGTGTGCCCAACGATCAGTTTGCCCTTGGCGTTGAAATCTTCCGGCAGATCGGCAGCACTCTTCAGCCATCCGGCATGTTCGGCGACTTTGGTCCAGTCGATCGAGGATGATGGGCTTGCCTGTTGATCAGTGCTGCCTGTTGCTTTGCCGGCTTTGTCGTTTTCTGACAGCGGCGGCGGTGCGCCGTCTTTCTCGTACCTGTAGATATCATCACAGAGATCGATCAGCCGTCCGTCGATCACTTCCGCGCGGTGATCCGGCGCAACATTGTCGAGCGCGCGGCCATAGTAGTAGCTTTGGGAAAGCACAAACGATTCGCGCGCGAAGATATTGCCCAGTGCACCGTTGATCCGTGCGCACAGCTTGGCGCGCATCTCGACTGGCAGATCGAGCCGTGAGACCGGCAACAGGAGACGCCAGCGTGGCTTTGCCGTTGTATGGGACGGCGACGTGTAGATCAGGACGCGAACGTTGTGCTGCTTGAGCTTGGCGGTCGCTTCATCGAAGCCCAACACCTCGCCGTCGTAATCAAGTTCGATGCCGGAAAAGCCGGTGACGTTGGCGTCGTGGCGCAGGCATTCGCCTTGCGTACCGTCTGGCTTGATCGCGCGCAGCTTGCCGAATTTCGCGAGCTTGATCCACCTCAGTGCGCTCTTGCTCGGAGCCTCCGCGCGAAGGATCATCTTGCACGTCTCGGGCAGGGTCAGCCGGCTCTTCAGCAACGATGTCGCGTACTCATCCTTGAAAAGGGTGATCGGGATCGAGTGCTTGGTGATGTCGGCGTAATCCTTTATATTCGCCTTGTCCATGTTCCCGGCCTAGCCGTGTTGATGGTCTTGAAAAAGCGGAAAGCCCTTCGCGCAACGCTTCGACAATTTGTGAACGTGAGAGCCCGTCGAACAGCATCGGCGGGCTCTCGCTTTTCATTTATGCGTCGGTGGTCTCGGTGATGCCGAGCGCAGCCATACCTCTGACGAGTCGTCGAAATTATCAAGCAGGTACTCGCACCACGCGTTTTCCAGGTCCTCGAACTCGCGTACGATCTCGCCGTAATAGACAGTATAGACCTGATACTCATCGGGGATATTGCTGAGGATGAAGTCTGAGGTCGCCTTCCACCAGGCTTTCCGCCGGGGATCCTCATCAAATAGCTCACCAGGCGAAGGGCGCGAACAAGGCTGGTTAGGCTCGGGGGCATGGTAGCTTTCGACCACCCAGTGACCGAGATTGTATGCATAGCCCGCGTCGATCCAGATCGCGTCATAAGTCATGCCGAAGGTCGCCAATTCATTCCACGTCCCACAACAGTCTTTGAGCTTGTAGAAGCCGTGGATCATCCCCGGTGCCCATGGGTGCGACGCCATGATGGTTTTCAGCTCATCGTCGGTCTTGGGGGTCTTGGTGCAGATCAACGCTCTCTTCATCTTCATCGTGGTCTCCTTTTCTTCGTGGGTTTCACGCTTCTCGATGGTTCTGTTTTGTGCCCTGTCAGTTTATTTGACGCCTGAAAGCGAAACCCCGGCTTTGGGGGCCGGGGTTCGGGTAGTGTCTTTCTTTATGGCTGGGCGTCCGCCGCGACGCGGGCGCTCTGGATCGCGGTAATCTTTCGTGGCAAACGCGGTCTGCCACGCCGTGATCTCGGCTTCGAACCAGCATCTCCTGTTCGGGGAGACGAACGTGCTGCGCGGGAATTTGCCGTTCTTCTCCAGTCGAAAGAGCGTGGTCCTCGAAAACGGAACGAGGTTGAGCACGTCCTTCTCCGAAAGCATCTTGCGCGGCCTGGTGGTGGTGGTGTGTTCGTCGTCGGGATCGGTGATTGAAGTGCTGCTCTGCAGCAGCTTCTTCTTAGCTGCAGTCAACTTGCTAATCATAATGATGCGTCCTCTCCTTGTGCTTGATGTTGCTAGCGACACTAAGGAGGATACCGCGACTGCACTCGTTCGCCTTCGTCAAACGTGGCGTTCGACGAAAATTTCATAGTGTGGAACAAATCGCATTTGTGTTGACGTCGCGATGATGCACCCGTCAGCAAAGTGCTTGCGGCAAAGCGGAATGCCAAATCAAAATTAGAAGTGCGCTCGACCTTCTCTAGAGTGTCCTCGCGCGCTCAATCGTTATGACGTATTTCCAAGCGCAGGATGTTGCAGTACACTGCATGCAGCACCGTCTCCCAGCGTGGCCAAAGCTTCCGAAGATGGAGGCGGCAAGCACGGCAGCAGGCTTCGCACCGGCGCCGGTGAACCCGCAGCCGTTTTCCGCTGGGCCTCAACTCCAGCCGCATTTCGACGGGATCGAGCTTCTGCCGCCCGCTGCTGCCGAACGGCTTCGGGCATTGCGCCAGCGCGCCGCCGATGCGCACGCGCTCGTTCCTGAGTTCGAGACCATCCGCGAGGCAAGTGCGGCGAAGGTTGAAGCCGCGAATGCGTTGGCGCGGCTCGTCAACCATCCGCAGGACCATGGCTTCGGCCTCAAGCCGGATGATCCTCGCGTCGTCGCCGCCGAGAAGCATCTCGAAAAGATGACCGCCGATTTCGAGCTGCTGACAAAGTTGCAGGAGGCGAGGACGGCGGCATGGCACGCGGCATCCGCCCCGGTGGCTACCTGCGAGGACTTGGTGCGCCACGGGTTGCCCGGCGGCTGCACGCTGCAGGATCACGAAGGCGAGCCGCCGGAGTTGAAGAAGGGCGAGGACGATCTTTCCGCCGTCGAGCGGCTGCGAAGGCGCGGTCGCGAGTTGAGGGCCGATTTACATCGCATCAGGTCCGCGCCGTTCCCGTCGAGCCATGCCAAGCAGCGGATGCGTGCGGAGATCGAAGCACTGGCGCAGCGCGGTGCGCCAGTCGTCACGAACCTGATCGAGCATGACGGCCCGATCATTTGGCCGACGCTGCGGGTGCAGGTGGATGTATTCAACGCCCAGCCGGGTGCCGTTGCGTGGGTTGAGATACCCGACACGGTCGGAATGAATATGTGGCGGCACAAATCGGAATGGATCGCCGCACTGGACGACGAAATCAGCACCGAAAGTGACGACAAGGCCGCGTTGTCGCATGAAGCGCGGCAACAGCGCGAAGCCGAGGTTCAGGGCGATCTGCTCGCAATTGGGCGCGATGAGGCTGCACTGACGTGGTCAGCGATGGAGCAAGGTCTGCCTGTCGAGTTTCGTGCCGACATCTCGCCGCTCGCGATCTTGCAGGTGCGGCTGGTGACCACGGCGCGCACCACCGAACTACCCGAAACATCGCCGGGGCTTTCATGGTTGCGACTGTGAACACGGATCGTGAAGCCGGAGCGGCTTGCGTGCCTGCTTACCTCCCCGGCACGCACGGGCGCGGGATGGGCGACTGTCCCGCGCCACATATCACGAACCGCGACGGAGTTGTCTCGATGCCGTCGCGCAGGGCCGAGGTATTGTGCTGGCGCATGGCATCTCGGCCCGCCTCATCGGACACCGGAGCAAGTCAACCCCCTCTCAGGCACGCTCTAATGCGATCCTACGGCCCATCATCAAACGCGCTGCTCGACCGCATCGGCGACCCTGTCGTGCCGACCACCGACATGCAGGAGACGGCGGAATGATCCGGCGCAGGCGCTCGCCCGTGTTCGCCGCGTGGATGGCGATCCAAACTCGCGGCAGGGTCTGCGAGCGCTGGCGCTCATTTTCAAATTTCCATTTCGATGTCGGCCCGCGACCGTCATGGCGGCATCTGGTGATCCGCGACGATGCCAGCCGCCCGTTCGAGCCGGGCAATGCCCGATGGCAAATCGAGCGACCGAGGTATCGACGGCGAGGATCGACCGCGCGGACACGTTGATGCCACAATCCGTTAGGCCGCGCGTTAGAATGCCGTTAGACGGAGCGCGCCACTCCGCCGCAATCGCGCCTTGATCAGCGCCACTGCTGTTTTCTAGGGCTGGACGCTTCGCGGCTGGCCGCCGCGCTGGTGAGTGTGGTGGGCCACCGCGATCCCAACCCCGCCGCCGCTTACTGTTCCGTGATCTGGAGCATGTCACCAATGAAACGCTGTCTCGTTGCTTTCGCAATCGCCGCCAGCCTGTTCGCACCAGTTGCTCACGCCGACGATGCCTTGGAAGCCAAGGTGCGGGCCTACGTGCCGGTCGTCTCCCTCGCCAAAGTATGTGACATCAGGATCAATGACGCCACCTTGGGTGACCACCGCGCCGTGCTCGAAGCGGTGAAATCCGACCCGAACGCCGACAAACTCGCCTTCCGCGTCCATTACGAAACGCAGACGGCCTACATCAAGGCCCGCGACGGAGGTAAACGGGTCGCCTTCTGCAAAGACTTCATCGCAGCCAACAGCCAATACGCCAAGGCGCGCGTCACCGCCGTGGTCGAGGACCACATGAGCCACGTCAGCACTAATGTGCAGAAAGCGATTGCCTACAACGTCTGTGGAGCGAACACCTCCGCCAAGCTGTCCAAGGCCGACTGGAAGCCGTACGCGCTCACCAAGAAGATGCTTGAGATCGAGCATAAGTTGGCCAAGGAAAACGCCGAGACGAACGGCTGGAACGTCACAGAGGAAACGACGGCGGTCACGGAACAGTTCTGCGCGGCGGTAAAAACCCGATGAGCATCACCGCCGCCAAAGTCCGAGCCCCGCTGATGCGTTTTTTGCGCGGCTTTGACACGATGCCTCCAGCCGAGCCTGAAGGCGAACAGCACTGCCTCATGGCCCGTCGTCGGTTCCGCAGCGCATGGAAGTCCGGCGTCCCGGGCGATGACCGCCTCGCCGTCGATCAGGAATGACGATGCCAGGATTTTGCTGGCGGCTTCAACGATGGCCGGGAAGCGGTCGGCCCAGTCGTGGCCGTTGCGGGTGAAGCAGCGGACGCGGGCGCCATCCTTACGCACCATCAGCCGGTAGTCGTCATGCTTGATTTCGTGAACCCACAGCGGGCCGGACGGTGGCCGGTCCACCTTCGACGGCTGGCAGGGTTCGATGAAGCCGGAGAGACACCGCCGCTGGACCATGGTCGGAGGATAAGGCAGTTGCGGGGTGGATCAACCAGCTAACGGCGCGCGCAAGATGGCTGGCGACCGTCGCGGTGCAGGTAGTTAGGCAATCTTCGCTGTGATAGGTTCATCATCATGACTTCCTCAGCCGAGTCGTCAGGTGCACAAGCCCAAGTCCCGTTCAAGCCGGTCTATCCGCCGCTCACCCGCGCGGCTGTTCGAAAACTCTTTCCTGAGTCCGCTCTTGAGGTGATCGACCCACTTGCGACGATTTGGGATGAGGTTGTGCATCGCATCGTCGTCGTGCTTATGGAACTGGCCGCGAATGATGCGGAGCCTCTCCACATCAACCTGCGAGAAGAATGGGCATTCGAGCTTGCGAAACTGACATTTTGGCTCGGTGAGGGTGTGGTCAAAAAGCGACTTGCGGACCGCGATCCCAGCGTCGTGGGTATTGAGCAGGAACGCTACGAGTGTTTAGGAACCCCGGGGGCGAAGCTTATCAGTAACACCGCTCGCTTAGTTCAGGAGCATATTTGGAAGAAGCTTCTGACGGACTGGAAGCGAAAATCGGAAAAAGCACTGGAGCGCGAAGCGAACCCACGCCCAACTAAACTGGCAATCCAGCGCGTTGAGACAAACCACTTTATCCCCCGCTCGTTCATTCGCGACTATTGGGCGGTTGGTGGAAAGATTCTGCGATGGCGGCGCGTCGACGAAGGCTGGTCATCGGCATCGCGTAGTTTCGGACAGTGGGGTTTCAGGCCGAACCTCTACAGCGATTGGCTTGAAGCATATTTTGGCCTGCTAGAATGCGACGCAAAGTTGCCCGTCCAGAATCTTCTTAACACAAGGCCACTAAACGCCCCGCAGCGTGAGGCTCTTGTTGGATTTCTGGCCATCCAACTTTTGCGTAGTCCGGCTTTCATTGAGCGCATCCGCCAGTCGCTTTCTGCGGAGCTAGGGAGGCTTGGCTACAGCACAGACCCAGAGATGTTGCGGAAAGCATACGAGACACTGTATCGCAACAACGACCTATATCACCGGCTTGCACACCCGGTAATGTGGAGCCGTTGGGCGATTGTAAAGGCTCAATCGCCACTGTTTATTCTGCCGGATACATTTTGCGCGCACGGGGGTTTCGGCGACGGATTGCGCTTGGTCGCGCCGTTGACGCCACGAGTCTGTTTCGTGACATTGCCAACTAGAGAAACCGAAAAGCGTATCATTCCGCTGCAGCTCTGCGCCGATGAGCGACTTGCTCGCCGCATTTCCAGCATCCTCATCAGGCACGCGGAAAGCGAGTTTCTCTCGCACGCCGATTTCCGGCCTGATGAGCAGCAGATCGAGAGCGCCTCAGTGGGTAGTATACTCAATGAGGTCGAAGATGCCATTGGAGGCCGTATCGAACATTGAGGCCGCGGAGCTAACGGAGCCACAGCGCGCGGCGCTGCGGTATGGGCCTGCACCGCAGCCCGGTAAATAGGTCTGAGTTTCCTGAGGCGATCATGCTGCCGCCGCGCGGTCCTCTTTGTCGGTCCCTTGCATGACGATCCTGAGCGCATCGTCCGGCAGCGGTCGCTGTAACGCCTTCGCCTCGTCCCACGGCGCCCGCATCCAAACGTCCCAAGGGATCAGTCCCACGCACGATCCTTTCACCGACGCAGTCAAATTACTGGTCGGTGAAACCATTCAGATGGCCCGCGAAATGAACCAGAAACGGAACGGGCTCATCGTATCGATTGTCTGGATGGAGCCATTGGGGCCACCATTGCATTCGCAACGAAGGAGCGGTGTCATGCGTGCATATTCCATTATCACCCTCGTGGCCGTTATCATTGCCGGTGGCGGCTTAAAGCTGGCCTTCTTCGGTGCTCCACCCGCAGCGGCGGTTCCCTCACTTGCGAGTTCGAGCCTTGACCTTTATCAGATGCAACAGAACGCCAAGGACCTTCCGGAGCTAAAGTTTCGCGACATGACGTTCGTTTTTACAAGCGATTGAGACGGATTTAGCCAGACGCGGCTGAAATATGCCCGCGCTGTAGCGGCAGGATCGGGGCCTGCGGTCGCCCCTTTTCCGCACAGGTGCTGAGGTTATGGGACCCGGACTGCTAGGCACTCTGGGGCCGCTTTGCTTCTGGCGCTTTCTCGGAACGGGCGATCCGGACCGGCATGCAAATTCGCTATCCCTCGCGCGGGTCGGAACGTCGTAAACCTACCGGCCGTCGTGGATGTAAAATGCCCGCTCGCAGGGGTGGATCGGACTTCGGCGAGGTCAAGGCCGAACGCCTGCCGACATAGCGATTGACGACGCGGAACAGCGCCGCGATGGCGGCTTGGCTCGTGGTGATGCTGTAAAGGTTGCACATGCGCTTTGCGGACTAACGCTTCTTAAAGTCCGTTAGTTTCCGCATGTAGTAGCCCTGCCTCTGAACGGCGAGCTTAATGTCCTCGCTGACGCTCGCTATTTTTTTCTTCTTGCGCCATCTGCCTGACGCGTCAGGAAGAGGAATTGGCAAACCATTGCGCACAACCAACAGATCACGCTTAGTGTTCAGATACACATCGAACATTCTAAAAGCCCCCCAGCCGGGGTCAGGATATCGCTGGCAGCAGAAATGGCAAACAATTCCGCCAGGCAAGCCGCTACAGATTGCGGTGGATAGCGTACCGGGCACAACGGCGGGGACGTGCCTGCTCAGTCCTGCTGCTCGTCGAGCGGTGGCTCACCGGCTTTGTCCGCCATCTGTTGGCAGACGTTGGCAATCTCGGTGCACACCTCGAACACGACGCGCTCGATGCTGCGCCGAACCGCAAGATCGCCACGCGGCGCGCAGCGCGCAGGCAGGCTCGACAGTGCGGTCAGGGTGACGCCAGCGATGCCGTCGATCAGTTCATCGACATCTGCGCGGCGCACCAGTTCTCGCTTCTTCTCCATCAACCGCAGTTGGAGCATCTCGGTCTTGACCGCGACATGGGCAGCGTCAGCTTCACTGCGCGGGGATTGCTGTCGCTCACGCCGGAGAAACCGCAGGTAAGCAATGCGGCACTGGTCGAGCGGGAAGCCGTCACCTTGCCGCTGGATCACGCCTTCGGCTTCGAGCTTGCCGATGTAGGTCCGGCTGCAATCGAGATGCAGCGCCAGTGCCGACGCGCTGACGGTGGTCGCGGATTTGGCGGATCGCGGTCGAGAGACAGGCTTGGCGACGGGCGCGACGGTCTCGGTCATCAGCGTCATTCCTGTTGCGTCGCGGCAGGATAGCTCACTTCCGCTTTCAGCGGCATAGCGGACCATGCCCGGACTTGCCGCTGGCCAACCCGGTCGCGAATGACCAAAACCGGAGGTTGGCTCGCTGCACCACATGAGATGCCACGGCTCAAACCCGCTCAACCATCGGTTTACATGTTTCATGCCAGCGGCTTATCCTTTGGGTGCGCGAAGATGCCTTCCTGCGAAGGGAGGACACCGTGAGGGGTTCGCAACTTGCGCTATCGCTTCGAGGAATTCGCATTTGACATCGACCGACGCGAACTGCATCGCGGGGCAGAGGTCGTTTCCATTACACCGCAGGTGTTCGATCTGCTCGAATACCTGATCCGAAACAGGGAGCGCGTCGTCAGCAAGGACGACCTTATCAACGCCGTCTGGAGCGGCCGCATCGTATCCGATGCCGCACTTACGACACGCTTGAATGCCGCGCGAAGTGCAATTGGCGACAGTGGAGAGGAGCAGCGCCTCATCAAGACGCTTCCGCGCAAGGGCTTTCGTTTCGTCGGACAGGTGCAAGAGACGCGAGAAGTTGCGGCCTCAAATCCGGGTGAAGTCGCGCCCGAGAGCGCTCCTGCGCTTCCCGACAGGCCCTCCATCGCCGTGCTGCCGTTCGAGAACATGAGCGACGATCCCGAACAGGAGTATTTTGCGGACGGAATGGTTGAGGAGATCATCACCGCGCTTTCGCGGTTCAAATGGCTGTTCGTGATCGCCCGCAATTCCAGCTTTACCTACAAGGGCAAGGCGGTGAACGTGAAGCAGGTCGGGCACGAGCTTGGCGTGCGCTATATCCTTGAGGGGTCTGTGCGCAAGGCAGCGGGGAAAGTTCGCATCGCAGGGCAGTTGATTGACGCGGTGACCGGTGCGCACATCTGGGCGGATCGGTTCGAGCGCGACCTGATAGACGTTTTCGCGCTTCAGGACGAGGTGACGGTCGCCGTTGTCTCAGCTATCGAGCCAAAATTGGTTCAAACGGAAATCGCAATGGCGGCGCGGCGCCGACCGGAGAACCTCACCGCCTATGATTTTTATCTCCGCGCTCTGCCGCAGTCTTACCTGGCGACCCGTGAAGGGTTGGCCGACGCGATCAAGTTGGCTCACCGCGCCTTGGAACTGCACCCTCGGTTCGGCGGTGCCGCGGCTCTCGCAGGTCTCTGTCACATGCGAAACGTCCTTTTCGGCTATGCTGACGATCCCCAATTCGACCGCAGGGAAGCCGTTCGGCTTTCTCGCTTGGCATTGAGCGTCGACGATAGTGATCCAGATACGTTAGCAGCGGCTGCTGTAATCTCTTCGTTCATGATTGGCGATTGTGAAAGTGAGATCGAAATGGCTGACCGGGCAGTAGCGCTCAATCCCAATTCATTTGGCGCATGGTCCGCCAGAGGCTGGGTCTGTAGAGCTGCGGGGCTACCGCAGGAAGCGGTCCAGAGCTTCGAACGTGCCATTCGCGTGAACCCGATAGACCCGCTGCTACATTCGTCGTTTGTCGGGATGGGCATAGCCTTGATCGAGCTTCGTCGCTTTGACGAGGCCATCGTCGCAGCCAAGAAAGCCCAACGCCAGAAATCCTCCTATTGGCCAGCTTACTGCTGTCTCGCGTCCGCTTTCGCCCATCTCGGGCGCGAGGCTGAGGCCCGTGAGTTGGTCGCGCGTCTGCTTGAGTTCGATCCCGCCTTTACAATATCAGCGTTCGTCGTGCGGGGCGGGCAATCAAACGCGAAGCTGTTGATCGAGGGCCTTCGGAAAGCGGGCTTGCCCGAATGAACCTTGCTCGCGGCATCACGAATTAGAATGCACCTGCAACCACGGATTTTCTCGAGCCAGATTTCCTCGAGGGGAGCGGTCGCGCGGTCCCCGCCTTTCCTTACGCGGCCCAGAGGACCCGCGCGGTGTTGCAATAGTAAGAGCGCCATGGCGATTGATTTGGATCAAACGACCCAGCGTATCGCTCGGCAAACTCGTTAGCGGCAAAATAAGGAATATTGGTATGACCGCAGGGGCCGCCTTTCGTCTCACCGCTATGTTGGCTGTGTTTTTTCTCACGATCACTGCCGTACCGCCTGTGGTACTCGCTCAAACAACCGCCGCCCTCAAAACATGTGTTCCCGACATAAAGTCACAGTGCGGTGGCGCCGAAGGTGAACTTCGTCGGAACTGCATCAACTCTCGCTTCAAAGAGTTTTCTTTGCCTTGCCAGCTTGCGCTGGTAAAGCTGGCTGCCATCAAAAAGACTTGTAAAGCGGACGTTAAGAAGAATTGCCCGGGTGTTGTGCCGGGCGGCGGTCGTGTCGAGGCTTGCATAAAAGACCATTTCGCGGATATGAGCGCGGCCTGCAAAGAAACGATTTCGCAAGCGGCAGGCAAAAGTTAGTCGGGACCGGAACGGGCGCGCCTCTTATCGCGCCGCCAGTGCAAGCCGGTTCGCATCCACCGTCATACCGGCCTTGTCCGGCGCTTTGCGCCATGCGGAAAACCCGACCAACCCGTTGGCGGTGCCGACCAGATAGCCGTGGCCGGCGGCAGCGCGCAGCCCATCCTCGATTTCAACCAGCGTCGCCATCGCCATCGCACGTCACGAAACTCGACGGGGCCGGTCGAAACGTTGGCCTTTCACCAAAAGCGAGTAGCGGCTGCCACATCTGTTCAAGCCGATGCCCTCAGGCAATTTGGGCTTCCGGCAACCTTCGATATCGACGACTTTGAAAATTGGGTTTGTGCGTGCCCATCGTGAGGGAGCGGCGCATCGCATCATGTGAAACTAGGGCCTATCGGGGCCTAGCGGTTTTCGGCGGGCCTTCCGTTCTTTCGGCAGAAGTGGGAGAATGCCTTTATTTTCAAGGATTTCCGACGTCCTCAACAAGCCAAAGAAACAGCTAGACGTCAGGACCACACGACTTCACCGTCCGCTTCGCGTGCTCTCGTCAGCGCCACGCTCGGCGTCCACCGCATCCCACACCGCGTTCGTGACGACCGCGAAGCGCCCCTCGATCGGGTGAGACGGCGGAGTCATAACACTGAGTTGCCTTTACGATAAACCGAAATATTTTTCGCGGAAGGGCTGGACAGGGTGTGTCGCATTGATTTGTCGGGTGAAATTAGATTTTACGCGCATATTCACCCTCTCCAGGTCGCGCCGATGGAAATTTGAAACCGAAGGGTGGGGTCGCCCGTACAATTGCAATCGGACGACCCCTGCCGACCACTTCCAATTGCCCCCTGCCATTCAACAGGTGCGATAGCCGACCCCACAAATACGCAGCAACCATGATCCGGTTTTGCTGCGCAATCCGGTCATTCCTTTTCGTCTGACCAGTTTGGGCTATATGGCGCGCGTTGGCGCGACCTGGAGCAAAGCGTGAAACCGCCGCTACTTGCCCTTGAAGTTCGGCGCGCGCTTGTTGAGGAAGGCGTCCATGCCTTCGCGGAAATCCTCGCTCATGTAGGCGCGCAGGATCAGGTCTTCGCCTTCCTCGCGCGACAGCGTGCGGCGGATGCGGCGCACCGCTTCCTTGGTCACCTCTAACGTGATCGGCGCATGGCCGGCGACAAGCTTGGCGGTCTCGTTGGCGCGGCGCTGCAGCGTCTCCACGTCGGGAACGACTTCGTTCAGGAGCCCGAGCGCCAGCGCCTCCGGTGCCTCGACCAGGCGCGCCTTGAAGATCAGATCCTTGGTCCGCGCCGGGCCGATCAGCGAAACCAGCCGCGAGATGTTGGACATCGAGAGGCAGTTGCCGAGCGTGCGCGCGATCGGGAAGCCGATCCGCGTCGCCTCGGTGCCGATGCGGATGTCGCAGCATGCGGCGATACCGGCGCCGCCGCCGGTGCACGCGCCGGCGATCGCTGCGATGACAGGCACGCGGCACTGTTCGAGCGTTCCCAGCACGCGGTCGATCCGCGCCTCGTAGTCCAGCGCATCCTGCGCGGTCTTGAAGGCCCGGAACTGCGAGATGTCGGTGCCCGAGGCGAACGCCTTGTCGCCGGCACCGGTCATGATCAGCGCCTTGATGGAGTGATCCTGATTGATGTTCTCGCAGATCGAAGCCATCTGCTCATACATCGCAAAGGTCAGTGCGTTGCGGGCCTGCGGCCTGTTGAACGTGATGCGCGCGATCCCGTCCTCGACGGAGTAGATCAGGTCTTCGGTCGAAGTGACGGGCGCGTTCATGTCTCGCTCTTTCTGTTCTCTGAGATTCGATTTCAGGCGACGGCCTTTTCAAGCAACAGCCTCTTCAAGCAACAGCCTCTTCAAGCAACAGCCTCTTCAAGCAACAGCCTCTTCAAGCAACAGCCTTGGACGCCTGCGACGGGTCGCGTCCCTTCAGGACTTCCATCGCCGCCAGCACGCCGCCGCTGCGATGCGGCACCTTGGCGAGATCAAGGCCCATCTCGACGCCCGACAGCGTGCCCATCAGCATCAGGTCGTTGAAGTGACCGATATGCCCGATCCGGAATACCTTGCCCTTGACCTTGTTGAGGCCGGTGCCGAGCGACATGTCGAAATTATCAAGCACGACCTTGCGGAAATGATCGGCGTCATGGCCATCAGGCACCCGCACCGCGGTCAGCGCCGGCGAGTGCGCGCCCTGCTCCTGGCACTGCGTCTCCAGGCCCCAGACCTTGATCGCGGCGCGCGTCGCCTCGCTGTGGCGCTTGTGGCGGGCGAAGACGTTGTCGAGCCCCTCCTCCTCCAGCATCTTCACGGCCTCCCTCAGGCCGAACAGCAGGTTGGTCGCGGGCGTGTACGGCCAGGTGCCGGCCTTGTTGATGTTGATGACCTCCTGCCAGTCCCAATAGGAGCGCATCGCGGGATTGGCCTTGGCCACTGCCAGCGCCTTCTCCGACACGGCGTTGAAGCCGAGGCCGGGCGGCAGCATCAGTCCCTTCTGGGAGCCGGCGATCGACACGTCGATCCCCCAGGCATCGTGCTCATATTCAAGCGAACCGAGGCCCGAGATGGTGTCGACCATCAGCAGCGCCGGATGCTTCAAAGTGTCGAGGATCTTGCGGACGTCGCGCGGATAGGTCACGCAGGCGGTCGAGGTCTCGTTATGGACCACGCAGACCGCCTTGATCTTGTGCGCCTTGTCGGCGGCAAGCCGCGCCTCGATCTGCTCGAGGTCGGCGCCATGGCGCCAGTCGCCCGCAATGAAATCGACGTCGAGCTTGAACTTGTCGGCGATGCCGTGCCACAGCACGGCGAATTGCCCGGTCTCGCACATCAGAACCTTGTCGCCGGGTTGCAGCGTGTTGACGATCGCGGCCTCCCAGGCGCCGGTCCCCGACGAGGGGTAAATGATCACGGGCTGCTTGGTGCGGAACACACGCTGCATCGCCGAAAGCACGGCAAAACCGATCTCGGCGAATTCGGCACCGCGATGGTCCATGGTCGGCATATCCATGGCCCGCAGCACCCGGTCCGGCACGTTGGTCGGTCCCGGAATCTGCAGAAAATGCCTTCCAGTATGCACGGTCATGAGCGTCTTCCCGGTCTTGTCTTGGTCGTGGTGAGCCGCTCGCATATCACTATTCGCCGGGTTTGTCCTAGGCCCGGCGAGGGGCCGTCATGCATATCTGACGGCGCTCCACCACCGCCGACGGCCCCTCATTCGGCGGCCACCACCCTTCCCGGTGCCACCGGTTCGCTCGCCTCCTCGAACGGCCGCTCCGGGTGCATCAGCAATGCCGAGAAACCACCGACCAGCAAGAGCCCCATCGACATCAGGAACGGCAGGTACCAATTGCCGGTCGCGTCGATGACGAAGCCGGCGACCAGCGGCGAGACGATGGCCGCAAACGCCGAGCCGGAGTTCATGATCCCCGCCGCGGTGCCGGAATATTTCGATGCGATGTCCATCGGGATCGACCACATCGGGCCGATCACGAGCTCGGCACAGAAGAACCCGGCCGACAGGCTGAGCGCGACCACCGTGATGTCGTGAACGAACAGGATCGGCATCAGCGACAGCAGCGCGCCGGCGAATCCCACGATCGTCACGCTGAGCCGCGCCAGACGCACATTGCCGGTGCGCTCGAGGATGCGGTCGGAGATGACGCCGCCGATGCTGTCGCCGACGACGCCGGCGAAGAAGACGCCGGATGCGAACAGCGCCGAGTTCTTCAGATCGAGGTTGTAGTTGTTCTTGAAGAACAGCGGCAGCCAGTTGAGGTATAGCCACAGGGACCAGCCGTAGCAGAAATAGGTCAAGGTCACCGGCCACATGCGCTGCAGCAGAGGCCCCCACGGCACCTTCGGCCGCTCGCCCTGCGGACGCGGCGGCAGGGTCGCAAGCTCGGCTGCGGTGATCGAGCCATGGTCGCTCGGCTCGTTGCGGAAGTACCAGACCCACGCGACGCCCCAGATCAGACTGACAATACCGAGCGCGATGAACGCGCCGCGCCAGGTCAGCCACAGGATCAGCAGCGCGACCACCGGCGGGGTGACGGCATTGCCGAGCCGCGCGAACGAATGCGTCAGCCCTTGCGCGAAGCCGCGCCGCTTGGCCGGCGTCCAGTACTGCATCGCGCGCGTCGCGGTGGGGAAGGTCGCGCCTTCGCCGAACCCGAGCGCGAAGCGGGCAACGAACAGCGCGGCGAGACCATGGACAAAGCCGGTCATGATGGTCGCCGCAGCCCAGATCATGCCGCACCAGAACAAGGTCTGGCGCGGCCCGAAGCGATCGCCCACCCAGCCGCCGATCACCTGGAACAGCAGATACGGATAGGCAAAGGCCGAGAACACCAGGCCGAGCTCGGTGTTGGACAGGCCGAGCTCCTTCTGGATATCGCTGGCCGCGGTGCCGATGTTCACCCGGTCGACATCGGTGATGAAGTACATCACGCAGAGCATGGCCAACACGACATGGGTGGCCTTGAACCGAAGCCTCATCTCCTCCCCTTCCCTGATCCGCGATTTTTCTGAGTTCGTTGGCTTGCGGGATGCCGTGGACTGCTGATTAGGTGCCGACCACTTTCAGATGCGACGGTGCGTTGCGCTGATCGCGCTGCTCGAGAAGCCGCATCGCGGCCTCGACGCCGCCCGGGCGATGCGGGACACCGGCGACCGACAGTCCCATCTCCACGCCGGTGAGCGCGCCAAGCAGCGTCAGCTCGTTGCACTCACCGAGATGGCCGATGCGGAACACCTTGCCGGCGACCTTCGACAGGCCGGCACCGAGCGACATGTTGAAATTGTCGAGCACGACCTTGCGGAACTGATCGGCATCGTGGCCGGGCGGCATCATCACCGCGGTCAGCACCGGCGAGAATTCCGACGGTTCCTGGCAGAGATTCTCGAGCCCCCAATGATTGACGGCCGCACGTGTCGCGGCGGCGAGCCGCCGATGCCGGGCGAACACGCTGTCGAGCCCCTCCTCCAGCAGCATCGCGATCGCTTCGCGCAGCCCGTAGAGCAGGTTCGTCGCCGGCGTGTAGGGGAAGAAGCCCTTGGCGTTGGGCTTCAGCATCTCCTCCCAATCGAAATAGGAGCGCGGCATCTTGTTGCTGCGCGATGCGGCGCGCGCCTTGTCGGAGATCGCGTTGAAGCCGAGGCCGGGCGGCAGCATAAAGCCCTTCTGCGAGCAGCTGACGCTGACATCAACCTTCCACTCGTCGTGCCGGTAGTCGACCGAACCCAGCGAGGAAATGGTGTCGACCATCAAGAGCGCCGGATGCGAGGTGCGGTCGATCGCGGCGCGGATCTCCGCGATGCGGCTGGTGGCGCCGGTCGAGGTCTCGTTGTGGACGACCATCACCGCCTTGATGCTGTGCGCCGTGTCGCCGGCGAGTCTCGCCTCGATCTCGGCGGGGTCGGCGCCGCGGCGCCAGTCGCCGGGCATGAAGTCGACCTCGATGCCGAAGCGGCCGGCCATCTGGCGCCACAGCGTGGCGAAGTGGCCGGTCTCGACCATCAGGACCTTGTCGCCCGGCGACAGCGTGTTGACGATCGCGGCCTCCCAGGCGCCGGTCCCGGACGACGGGAAGATGACCACCGGTCCTGCAGTCTGAAACACCTTCTGGCTGCCCTCGAGCACGGTGCGGCCAAGCTCGCCGAATTCGGCGCTGCGGTGGTCGATGACCGGCATGTCCATCGCGCGAAGAACGCGGTCGGGGACCGGGCTCGGTCCCGGAATCTGGAGAAAATGGCGCCCTTGATGCATAAGAACCTCCCAATCGCCGTGCTTCGGTCTGCTGATTGGCTATTTTGCATTCATTTTTTGTCTTTTCAACGCATATTTGGTATTCGATTGGAGACGTCGACGCGACCCTGTGGGTAAATTATTGTCCCGGATATGAAATCTGCGATTCCCGAAATCGGGGTTCCGATCACCCCACCAGCCGCCAGCAATGGCGGCGACCGCCAGGAAGCCTCGCTGCACGGGGAGATCCTGCTGCGGCTTCGCGACTATGTGGTGGAGGGCAACATCCCCGAAGGCGGGCGCGTTCCGGAGCGGCAGCTCTGCAACATGCTGGGGATATCAAGGACGCCGCTGCGCGAAGCGCTTAAGGTGCTGGCCGCCGAAGGCCTGATCGAGCTCCTGCCCAATCGCGGCGCGCGGGTGCGCCGGCTCAGCCCGCGCGACCTCGAGGAACTGTTCGACGTCATGGCCGGGCTCGAGAGCCTGGCCGGTCGGCTGGCCTGCGAAGCCATCACCGATGAGGAAATCGCCGCAATCGAGCAGCTGCATTACGAGATGTACGGCCACTATCTGCATCGCGACATGCACGGCTACTTCCAGATCAACCAGCGCATTCACGAGAGCATCGTTGCCGCGGCGCGCAACGAGACCCTGAAGACCGCCTACGCCAATTTCGCCGGCCGGATCCGCCGGGTGCGCTACTCCGCCAATTTCGCCCGCAAGCGGCAGCGCTGGGCCGAGGCGATGCGGGAGCACGAAGCGATCCTCGATGCACTGCGCCGCCGCGCCGGCAGCGAGCTCAGCGACATCCTGTTCGCACACCTGCGCAACAAGCGGACCGCCGCCATCGAGCACCTCGCCGAGGGACAGGACAACGCCGACGAGGCGACGCCTCAGGGCGATTAGCCCTTGAGGCCGCAAGTCTTGCTCATTATGAATTCATAATGTAATTCTGAATGCAATAGAATGAATAATCCATGGGCAATATCGGTTGCGTCGTGGATCACATCGGATCTGGGATGAAGAACGCCTCATCGCTCGAACAGCGCCTGCGGTCCGAAATGACCGGCGACGTCTTTTTCGATGACTTCAACCGCGGCCGCTACGCGACCGACGCCTCGTTCTACCAGATCATGCCGGCCGGCGTGGTGGTGCCCCGCACCGTCGACGAGGCGCTGCGGGCGCTCGCGATCGCCCGCGACGACGGGCGGATCGTGACCCCGCGCGGCGGCGGCACCTCGCAATGCGGCCAGACCGTCAATGACGGCATCGTGGTCGATCTCTCCAAGCACCTGAACCGGATCCTCTCGCTCGACGTCGACAACCGGACTTGTGTGGTCGAGCCCGGCATCGTGCTCGACGACCTCAACCGCCAGCTGAAGCAGCACGGGCTGTGGTTTCCGGTCGATGTCTCGACCGCGTCGCGCGCCACGATCGGCGGAATGGCCGGCAACAATTCCTGCGGCGGCCGCTCGTTGCGCTATGGCACGATGCGCGACAACACGCTGTCGATGGATGCCGCGCTTGCGGACGGCACGCTGCTGCATTTCGGCGAGGTGCCGCGCGATCTGACGCGGATCAATTCTCCCGACAGCGGATCGAGCCTGTTCCGCGACATGCTCGATCTCGGCGAGCGCGAGGCGGCCGAGATCGCGGACAAATTCCCGAAAGTGCAGCGTCGCGTCGGCGGCTATAATCTCGACGCGCTGGTGCCGCGCAACGCGCCGAACAACATGGCGCATCTTTTGGTCGGGTCGGAGGGGACGCTTGCCTTCACGACCCAGGTCGAGCTGAAGCTGTGGCCGGTGATCCGCAACAAGGCGCTCGGCGTCTGCCATTTCGGCAGCTTCTACGAGGCGATGGACGCGGCCCAGCATTTGGTCAAGCTGCGGCCGATCGCCGTCGAGCTGGTCGATCGCACCATGATCGCGCTCGGCCGCGAGATCGCGATGTTCCAGCCGATCATCGCAGCGGCCGTGCGCGGCGATCCGGATGCCATCCTGGTGGTCGAGTTCGCCGAAGAAGACCAGGCCGACAATCTCGCCCGCCTGAAACAGCTCGGCGAGCTGATGGCCGACCTCGGCTTCGGCTGGGACAGGCCGCAGCGCAAATGGGGCGGCGTGGTCGAGATCATCGAGCCCGCGCTGCAAGCCGGCATCGCCGACTTCCGCGCCGCCGGCCTCAACGTCATGATGTCGATGAAGCAGGAGGGCAAGCCGGTCTCCTTCGTCGAGGATTGCGCGGTGCCGCTGCCGCATCTCGCCGACTACACCGAGCGGCTCAACGCCGTCTTCGCCAGGCACGGCACTCGCGGCACGATGTATGCGCACGCCTCCGAAGGCTGCCTGCATGTGCGCCCGGTGCTCAACCTCAAGCTCGAGAAGGACGTCAAGGCAATGCGCGCCATTGCCGAGGAAGCCTTCGAGATGGTACGCGAATACAAGGGCTCGCATTCCGGCGAGCACGGCGACGGCCTGGTGCGCTCGGAATTCCACGAGACGATGTTTGGCGCGCGCATCGTTGCCGATTTCCGCGAGGTCAAGCAGCGCTTCGATCCGGACAACACGCTCAATCCGGGCAAGATCGTCGATCCGCCCAGGATGGACGACCGCTCGCTGTTCCGCTTCTCGCAAGAGTATCGCGTCGGCGAATTGCAGACGGCGCTCGACTGGTCGGCCTATCCCGGCGCCGGCGGCGGTTTCCAGGGCGCCGTCGAGATGTGCAACAACAACGGCGCCTGCCGCAAGCTCGAGGGCGGCGTGATGTGTCCGTCCTATCGCACGACCCGCAACGAGAAGGATGTCACCCGCGGCCGCGCCAACACGCTGCGGCTGGCGATCTCGGGCCAATTGGGTCCGGACGCGCTCGCCTCCGACGAGATGATGGACACGCTCAAGCTTTGCGTCTCCTGCAAGGCGTGCCGTCACGAATGCCCGACCGGCGTCGACATGGCCAAGATGAAGATCGAGGTGCTGGCCGCGCGCGCCGCGACGCACGGTCTGTCGCTGCGCGACCGGCTGGTCGGCTATCTGCCCCGCTATGTCGATCTCGCCTCGCGCTTTGCTCCGCTCGCGAACTGGCGCAACCGCAGCCCGCTGTTGCGCGCGCTGTTCGAGAAACTCGCCGGGATCAGCGCCAAGCGCGCGCTGCCGGCGTTTCGCCGCGACACCTTCCGGCCTGACGCCGAGGTGCTGGGTCCGCCTGACGGCCGCGAGGTGGTGCTGTTCGCCGATACGTTCAACCGCGGTTACGAGCGGGAAAATCTCGACGCGGCGATCGAGGTGCTGCTCGCCGGCGGCTATCGCGTCCACCTTCCCCGGCCATCGGACGGCGGGAGGCCGCCGTGCTGCGGGCGGACGTTCCTGTCGGCCGGACTGGTCGAACAGGCCCGCGCCGAACTCGACCGGCTGGTTGCGACCTACGTGCCGTTCGCCGCCCGCGGCGTGCCGATCATTGGTCTGGAGCCGAGCTGCCTGCTGACCCTGCGCGACGAGCTGCTGTCGCTGCGTTCGGATGACGCCGCAAAGGCGGTGAGCGCGCACGCCTTGCTATTCGAAGAATTCCTGGTGCGCGAGGCCGAGGCCGGGCGGCTCGCCCTGCCGCTCGGCGCGGTCGCCGGCAAGGCCGTCGTGCACGGTCATTGCCACCAAAAATCCTTCGGTGCGCTCAAGCCGGTGGAGAAGGTGCTGCGCCTGGTGCCGGGCCTCGAGGTCAAGATCATCGAGTCGAGCTGCTGCGGCATGGCCGGTGCGTTCGGCTATGGCGCGGAGACCTATCAGGCCTCGATCGAGATGGCCGAGCTGTCGCTGCTGCCGGCGATCAGGAGCGCCGATCCGGACACGCTGATCGTGGCCGACGGCACCTCATGCCGGCACCAGATTATGGACGGCAGCGGCCGCACGCCGCTCCATGTCGCCTGCGTATTGGCGATGAGCCTGAAGTGTGCGAAATCCAGTTCAGATCAATCGATAAAGGAAGAGGCCCATGGCTGATCTCACGCTCGACATTACCCGCAAGATTCTGGATGCCGCGCTGGCCAAGGGGGTCGAGAAGAAATTCAAGCCGCTCGTCGTCACCATCCTCGACGCCCGCGGCGCTGTAAAGGTGACAGCCGCGCAGGACGGCACCAGCCTGATGCGGGCCGAGATCGCCCACGGCAAGGCCTACGGCGCGCTGGCGTTGGGAATGGGATCGCGCGCCCTGTTTCAGCGCGCGCAGGAGCAGGCCTTTTTCGTCGACGCGGTGAACACGCTGGCGCAGGGCCGGATGGTGCCGGTCCCCGGCGGCGTGCTGATCATGGACGGCTCGACCCTGCTCGGCGCCGTCGGCGTCAGCGGCGACACGTCAGACAATGACGAGATCTGCGCCGTGGCCGGCATCGAAGCCGCCGGCCTGAAGGCCAACGCGGGCTAATTTTTGCGCACCGCCGCGCGACCCAGTCGCGCGGTGCGTGGTCGTCGCGCCGCTCTAGCGCCCGGTCCATGTCGGCTTGCGCTTCTCGCCGAAGGCCTTGAGGCCTTCCTTGGCGTCTTCGGTCATCGCGAGCAGCGCGATCTGGCTTTCGGTGTAGGCGATGCTTTCGTCGAACGACATCGAGGCGATCGCGCGCATGGCGTATTTGCCGCGCCGGATCGCGGTCGGCGACTTGTCGACGATGCGGCCGATCAGCCAATCGACCTTGGCGTCGAGCTCGGCTGCGGGCACGACATAGTTGAGAAGGCCAGCCGCCTGCGCGGTCCTGGCGTCGAACGGCTCGCCGGTCAGCGCCCATTCGTTGACGAGGCGCGGCGGGGCGATCGACTGCAGCAGGCTCAGCACCTGCATCGGAAACACGCCGACCTTCACCTCGGGCAGGCCGAAGATTACGCCTTCGGCGGCGACCGCCATGTCGGTCATGCACAACAGCCCCATGCCGCCGGCCATGCAGACGCCGCCGACCCGCGCGATCGCGGGCTTGGTCGCGCTCTGCGACAGCCGCAACAGGTCGGCGTAGTCGACATTGGGACGCGAAAAATCCATCGAGAACGCCGCGCCGCTGTTCTGCAAATCGGCGCCGGCGCAGAACGCCTTGTCGCCGGCGCCCGTCAGCACGATGACGCGCACGTCCTTGTCGTCATGCGCATCGCGGTAGCCCTTGGCGATGCCGGCGATCACACCGGCATTGAGCGCATTTCGCTTGTCCGGGCGGTTGATGGTGATCCAGAACGCCTGCCCGCGCTTCTCGAGAAGAACGCTGTTGTCGGTCATGTTTCCCGCCTGTTTTCTTGCCCGGTTTCTTGCCTGTGCGCTGTTGTCAGCCGACATTTGCGGCAGGATCGGCGCCGACTGCAAGCAGGATTTAGCCGGCGGCCGACGCCTTCCTGATCCAGACCTTGTTGTCGTGGAACGCGGCGCCACCAAGCGGTGCGACGGCCTCGGCCCCGGTCAGCATGTTGATGCCGCGGCCACCGATGTGGGACTTGTTCGGGTGGATCGATTCGGCGATCAGCACGCCGCGGCGAACGCCATCGAACAGCTTCGCGGTCAGCGTGGTCTCGCCGCGCATGTTGCCGAGCGTGACGGCCTCCCCGTCGGCGATCGACAGCGCAGCCGCATCGTCGGGGTGAATCATCACGGTCGGCGCGCCCTCGCGGGCCTGCGACGACGGCGTTTCGTTGAAGCTGGTGTTGAGGAAGCTGCGCGACGGTGATGTCGCGAGACGGAACGGGTGCTGCGCGTCCGCCTCCTCGATGATCCTCCAGTGGTCGGGCAGCGAGGGCATCTTGTCCCACGCTCCCATCAGCCCGCCTGTCCCAACCGGGACCTTGCCCCAATCGACCTTGAAGTGGAACTTCTTGTCGGCATGGGCGAATCCATCGAGATAATGCGAGGTGCGGAAATCCGGCTGCAGATCGCGCCACAAATCGGCTTCCAGCGCCTCGATATCGCCGTGCCCGCTCTTCTTCAAAGTTGCGTCTATCAGCTGGCGCGGCGTCATGTCGAAACCGGGATGCACGGCATTGAGCCGGCGGCCGAGCCCCTGCATCACCTCGTGGTTGGAGCGGCATTCGCCGGGCGGGTCGATCAGCTTGGGACCGACCGAAATGTGCTGATGGCCGCCACCGTAATAGAGATCATCGTGCTCCATGAACATCGTCGCCGGCAGCACGATATCGGCCATCTGGGCCGTCTCGGTCATGAACTGCTCGTGCACCGCGACGAACAGATCCTCGCGGGCAAAGCCCTGGCGCACCAGCGCCTGCTCGGGCGCGACCGTCATCGGATTGGTGTTCTGGATCAGCATCGCCTTGACTGGCCCGCCGCCGCGCAGCGCTTCGGCATCGCCGGTAAGAATGCGGCCGATCTTCGATTGATCGAGCACGCGCGTAGAGGGATCGATCGCGTCGTGGCCCTCGATGATCGACTCGTCGAAGCGCCAGATGCCGGCATTGTTGAAGAAGGCGCCGCCGCCCTCATACTGCCAGGCGCCGGTGACCGCGGGAATGCACGTCGCGGCATGCATCTGCGCAGCGCCGTTGCGGCTGCGCGTAAAGCCGTAGCCAAGACGGAAGAAGGAGCGCTTGGTGGTCCCGACCAGCCGCGCGAACGCCTCGATCTCCTCGACCGGCACGCTCGAAATCTCCGACGCCCATTCCGGCGTCTTGGTCTTCAGATGCGCTTCCAGTTCGTCGGGGCAATCGGTATAGCGCGCGAGATAATCGCGATCGGCAAACCCTTCGCGGAACAGCACGTGCATCACGGCGCAGGCGAAGGCGCCATCGGTTCCCGGCCGCAGCAGGATCTTGATGTCGGCCTGCTTCATGGTCTCGTTGTTGTAGACGTCGACCGCCGCAATCTTCGCGCCACGCTCCTTCCGCGCCCGCGATGCATGCGTCATCACGTTGACCTGGGTGTTGACCGGATTGGTGCCCCAGATCACGACGAGGTCGGAGACGCCCATCTCGCGGGGATCGACGCCGGCGATCTTGCCGGTCCCGGCCGCAAAGCCGATGCGCGCGATGGTTGCGCAGATCGTGCCGTAGAAGCGCGAATACTTCTTCACATGCGACAGCCGGTTGAGGCCGTCGCGCATCACCAGCCCCATGGTGCCGGCGTAATAGTAGGGCCAGACCGACTGGGCCCCGAACTCCCGCTCGGCGGCATCGAAACGCGCGGCGATCTCGTCCAGCGCCTCATCCCAGGAGATCCGCGTGAACTGCCCGGAGCCCTTCGGCCCGGTCCGGCGCAGCGGATACGTCAACCGTTCGGCATGATGAATCCGCTCGGCATAGCGCGCGACCTTGGCGCAGACCACGCCGGCGGTGTAGGTCTGCTGCTTGGAGCCGCGTACCCTGCCGATCGAACGTCCGTCGATCACCTCGACGTCGAGCGCACATGCCGAGGGGCAGTCGTGCGGACAGGTGGAATGGCGGATGTCGACCTTGGCATGCTGGTTCATGGCCAAATTGGTAACATCAAATGTCCCCTCCGCCGAGGGGCATTATTGACCCAGTCTCGGCGAAAACCGCGCATATGGCATGCGACAGCCGCCCAAATGCTCGGCTATCGAGCCCACGCCGTCCGTCAAACGCGGAAGATGCGGGTGTAGCGCGATTTGATCGATTCCCCTTCGCGCTCCACCGCCGCGGGATCGTCCTTCATCGTCTTGATGTCCTTCAGCGGCTTGCGGCCCGCCTTCTCCTGGGCCTGCGCGTGAACCGAGCGCAAGCCGCCGATCTCGATGTTGAGTTGCTGCCCCTCGCGCCCGAGCGCGAACGATTGAAACAGCCTTGCGGCGTTCGGATGCGGGCAATCCTTGAAGATCCCGTTCGGGCCGACAATGAGCGGCGACCCTTCGGTGGCGTAGACCGGCTCGACCGGGCGGCTGGCCTCCTTCATCTGAAAGATGTTGTACTCGTTGCCGTCAGCCATCACGGCGCGCTCGCCGAGATCGAGCTTCTTCGGCGGATCGGTGGAGGACTGCACCTGCATGATGTTCTGCTTTGCGAGTTGCTCGAAAAAGCTCCAGCCGAGGTCGCGCTGCATCTGATAGGTCGCAGTCATGATGGTGCCGCTATAGCCGGGATGCGCCTTGACGATCTTGCCCTTCCATTTCGGGTCGAGCAGATCGGCAAAGCTCTTCGGCGCCTCCTCGGCCTTCACCAGATTGGTGTTGTAGGCAATGATCGACAGCCAGACCCGGAAGCTTGCGAACTGGCCGTCGGGATCGCGATGCTCGTCCGGATAGTATCTTGCGACCTCCTCCGGAACATAGGGCGTCAGAATGCCGTCGCGCTTCCACACGATGAAATGTGCCGCGTCGGAGGAGTTGACGACGTCGACCGCATGAATGTTGCTGGAATATTCCTGGCCGACCCGCTGGAACACACGCTCCGCGCCGGTGCGCTCGACACGCACGGTGATCCCTGGATATTTCGCTTCGAACGCCCTTGCCAGCTTCTCGGCGACCGGCAGATCGGTCGAGGTGTAGTAGACGACCTGGCCCTCTTTCCTCGCCGCCTCGATCAGCGTCGGCGTGACCGGTTCGGCGGGTGGCGCAGCGGCCATCACGCGCGTTGAAAAAGCGGCCCCTGCCAGCACAGCGCCCGAGCCCTTCAGCATGGCGCGGCGCGATAGCCCAGGATGTTTCCTCATATGATTCCCCGCACACGATGGCGAAGTTGATACACCGTCCAGCCGCTCATATTCCGATACGCAAGGACGGAGTCTGTCGTCGACAGATGCTTCAGGTTGCAGCTAGACTTCTAACCAAGAAACAAGACTAAAGTTGGGGGAGAGGATCGATGGCGGGCTTACGGTACGCCTTGGTGCTTGTCGCGGCGCTGCTGACCGTGTCGATGGCAGGCTCACGTGCTGACGCCGAAGACTACCCTGCCCGGCCGGTCAGGATCATCGTTCCCTTCGGTCCCGGCGGCCCGGCCGACGTCGTCGCGCGACAGATCGGCAGCATCTTGCAGGAAAACCTCGGCCAGCCCTTCGTGGTGGAGAACCGCACCGGCGCCGGCGGCGTGATCGGCACGCTCGAGGTCGCCAAGGCGCCAGCCGACGGCTACACCCTGCTGATGATGTCGAACACCCAGACCGCGAATGAATCGCTGGTGCCGCAGCGCAAATATGAGCTGATGCGCGACCTCGTGCCGATCGCGTCCCTGAACACTTCCGACCTCGTGATCGTGGTCCACCCTTCCGTGCAAGCGAAGACGCTGCAGGAGTTCATTGCACTCGCAAAAGCCCAGCCCGGAAAACTGAACTACGCCTCGTCGGGTCAAGGCACGCCCTATCACATGGCCGGCGAGTTGTTCAAAGCCATGGCCGGGATCGACGTCGTGCATGTGCCCTACCGCAACAGCGGCGAAGCCCGTAGCGGCGTCATCGGCGGCCAGGTCCAGATGATGATCGACGCCGTGCCGGCGATGGCGGCGAATGCTGCCGAAAACCAGGTACGCGCGCTCGCGACAACCGGCAAGGTTCGTTCGGCGGTGCTGCGCAACGTTCCAACGGTGATCGAGGCCGGTGTCCCCGGCTATGAGGCAACGATCTGGCTCGGCTTGATGGCGCCAGCGGGTACGCCGAAGCCGATCATCGACAAGCTCAACACGGCCGTGAACGCCGCGATCAGACGGCCGGAGGTCGAGAAGCTCTGGGCCGCGCAGGGCGCGGTACCGATGCCGATGACACCGGACGAGTTCGACAGATTCCTGCGCGCCGATGTCGTGAAGTGGGCAGACGTCGTCAAAAGGCTGGACAAGACCCAATAGGCACGCGGCGCAAAGACTGCGGCGAAGGAACAGTGCGAATGAAGACGTTGAACATCTTGAGCGGCGGCGCAGCGCAGGGCCTGGTGCGCAGCCTCGCGCCGGCATTCGAAGCCGAAACCGGTCTCAGTATTACCGGCGATTTTGGCGCGGTCGGCGCCATGGCCGACAAATTGCGCGCCGGCGCTCCAACCGACATCGTGATCCTCACCGCCACGCTGATCGCGAAGCTTGCCGACGAAGGGCTGGTCCTGCGCAGTTCGATTGCCGACATCGGCCGGGTTGAAACGGCGCTTGCGGTCCGGGCGGGCGATCAGCCGGTGAGCGCAAAGGATGCGGCGAGCCTGCGCGCGGCGCTGCTCGCTGCGGACGCGATCTTCGCGCCCGATACCAAGGCCTCGACGGCCGGAATTCACGTTGCCAAGGTCCTCGCAGAGCTCGGCATTGCAGACGATATTGCCGATCGGCTGAGGATCTTTCCCAACGGCGCGACCGCGATGCGGCATCTGGCTGCCACCAATGACCGGCGGCCGCTCGGTTGCACGCAATCGACCGAGATCAGCAGCACCCAGGGTGTCGTGCTGTCGGGCACCTTGCCGCCGGGATGCGACCTTGCGACCATGTATACGGCCGCCGTTCCGACGCAGGCAGCCTCTGCATCGCAGGGGCTACGCCTGATCGCGTTGCTGACGTCGTCGGATGCATCGGAGCTGCGCAGCAAAGCGGGCTTCGTCTCCTAGAGCCTTTCCCGTTCCGATTGAATCGGAACGGGGCTCTAGATTCTAGTTTTGACGCGTTTTCTGCACGCGACCGGTATCCACTTCGCTCGAAAACGCTTTAGCGCGCCAACTGCGTGAGGCCGGTCGGCGGCCCGTCGACTGCGGTCCAGCCACCGTCGACGAACAGCGTGCTGCCACTGACGTAACTCGCCGCATCCGATGCAAGGTAAGCGACGGCGGTCGCGACCTCATCGGCACTGCTCCAGCGATTGAACACGGTGTGGCCGGCGTAGAGATTGTAGATGTCGGGCCGCTGCTTGAACGGGCCGGTCAGCGCGGTCTCCGCGATGCTCGGCGCGATCGCGTTGACCCGGACGCCGGATCGGCCGACCTCGGACGCGAAGCCCTTGACCAGCAGCCCGATCGCCGCCTTGGTCGATCCATAGACCGCAAGCCCCGGCTCGATGGTCACCGCGCGCACCGAAGAACAGGCAATCAGGCTGCCGCCTTGCTGCTTGACCATGATGCGGCCGAACGCCTGGAAGAACCAGACCGTGCCCTTGATGTTGAGGTTGATGACACGGTCGATGTCCTCCTCAGTGTAGTCGAGGATGGTCTTGCGGATATTCAGGCCCGGCGTCGTCACCGCGATATCGATGCGCTGAAATTCCGCGAGCGCCTTCGCCGCCAGCGCCTCGACATCAGCACGATCAGCCGCATCGCAACTGCTGGCCGTCGCCGATCCGCCCTGTTGCCGGATCGCCGCGGCGGTTGCCTCCGCACCTTCCACCGTCCGATCGGCACACAGCACGCGTGCACCAAGCGACGCCAGCGCCTCAGCCGAGGATTTGCCGATGCCCGAGGCCGCACCCAACACCACGGCGGTCTTGCCGGTGAGATCAAACAGCTTGCGATAGTCCTTCATATGACCCCTCCCTTCGGCAACGCATGCCGGAAATGTAACACTTCCCCGATTTGCTTCAGGTCCGGCACTGAGGGCAAGCGACACCTTGCACAAGCGCGGCAAACGCGTCAGCATTGTGGGTAGAAGCGCGCCTGCGCCAGCTCCGTCAAGAAAGTGCACCCGTCGTGAGGATCGTCGACCTGAGCCGAGAGCTCTATCACCGCACGCCGAGCTACCCCGGCCATCCGCCAATCATCCACGGGATGTGGAAGAACCACGCGGAAGCCCTTGCGGATTCGCGAAATGTTTATGGGCTGGCATCGATGTTCATCTCGATGCCGGACCATGGCGGAACCCATATCGATGCGCCCCGGCATTTCGGCCCGAGCGGCATCCCGATCAACGAATATCCGCTGGAAAAATGCATCGTGCCGGGCATCTGTCTCGACCTGCGCCATATTGCGCCGCGTGCCGAGATCACCCCATCCGACCTCGACGCCGCCGTGAAGGCGGCCGGACGGCCGATCCCGAAAGGCGGCACCGTCCTGCTCTGCACCGGCCATCATGCGCGAACCTTTCCGCGCAAGGAATACTCGACCGACAATTCCGGCGTGAATGTCGCCGCCACCGAGTGGCTCGCGCAGCAAGGCATCGTGCATTTCGGCATCGATTCGATGCGCCCGGGTCCCGATAGCGACGAGAACCTGCTGGTTCACAAGGCCTGCCTCGACCTCGACATCACCCACATCGAAAGCCTGTGCAATCTCGAGGCCCTGCTTGGCCAGGGGCAGTTCACCTTTATCGGCCTGCCGATGAAATGGCGCGACGGGACGGCATCGCCGATCCGCGCGGTGGCGGTGTTCGGCCTGCAGGAGCCGTGATGCGGGTGAGGCATATCCGATGACGGGCAGCAGGCCAGCCTCGCCCTCGCGTCGTGCCGTCTTGAAGGCCGGTGGCGTGCTCGCGGTTGCGGCTCTCGCCGGCGAAGCCAGGGCGGCCGGCTATCCGGAACGCCCGATCAAGGTCATCGTGCCGTTCGCGCCGGGCGGGCCGACCGACATCATGGCCCGCATCCTCGGTACTCACCTCGGCGAAGCGCTCGGCGGCACCATCGTGGTCGAAAACCGGCCGGGCGGCGGAGGCAATATCGGGATCGGTATAGCGGCACATGCCGACGCAGACGGCTACACGCTGCTGATCACGTCGAGTGCCTATGTCGTCAATCCCGGC
Source organism: Bradyrhizobium sp. 6(2017) (assembly GCF_011058295.2). Taxonomy (NCBI): domain Bacteria; kingdom Pseudomonadati; phylum Pseudomonadota; class Alphaproteobacteria; order Hyphomicrobiales; family Nitrobacteraceae; genus Bradyrhizobium; species Bradyrhizobium sp. 6(2017). The sequence goes on from NZ_CP049289.2 coordinate 6,838,491, forward strand.
CTCTACGCCAAGATCCCGTACGATCCGGCGAAAGACTTTGCACCAATTGCCGAGCTTGGTACCTCGCCCAACGTGATCCTGGTCAATCCGAAGCTCGGGATCAATTCGGTCGCGGACCTGGTCGCGCGTGCCAGGGCCAACCCGGACGAACTGAACTATGCGAGCCCAGGTCTCGGCACGACGCCGCATCTCGCCGGAGAGTTGTTCAAGATCTCAGGCCAGATCCAGATGACGCACGTGCCGTTCTCGGGCGCCGGTCCGGCCATCCAGGCGATCCTGAGCGGAACAACCCAGGTCGCGTTTGCAGCGCTGCCACCTGCCCACTCGCACATCGAGTCGGGCGCGCTAAAGGCGCTGGCCATCACTGGAACCCATCGATGGTTCGATTTACAGGACGTGCCGACCATGATCGAGCTCGGCTACAAGGATTTCGTCTCCGACACCTTCCAGGGGTTTCTTGCGCCCACAAATACGCCCTCCTCCATCGTCGCGCTGCTGTCGGCGAAATCGATCGCGATCCTGAAGACGCCGAAGATCGCTGAACAGCTGCGCAATGACGGTTTCGAAGTGCTGGCAAACGGCCCCGACGGCATGCGCAAGCGAATTGCGGACGAAGTGCCGAAATGGCGCGACATCATCGCGAAGGCCGGGATCAAGCCGGTCTGAGCAGATCAACATTGCGCGACACGCACAGCGTGTGGTCTTGCGACCGCCAAGGCGCATCCCTAGGCTGCCCCCATAACAAAACAACACTTGGGAGGCGATCGTCATGGCTACAAGGCGGGATTTCCTGAAGGTGGGAGCAACGGCGGCGGCCGGCATCGTGTTCTGCGGCTGCGGGCTCGTGCACAACGCGAACGCGCAGCAATCGCGCCAGAAATTGCCGGTCTCCGTCAGCGACAAACGCGTCAAGACGATCGACATTCATTCGCATTGCCACTTCCGCGAGGCGGGAGCCCTGCTCGGCGCTGACGCCGGGAAACTGCAACTGCCGCCGGTCAACGGCGCCATTGAGGCCTTCGTCGAGATCGACAAGCGCCTGGCTGCGATGGACGCGCAAGCGGTCGATATGGAGGTGCTGTCGATCAATCCATACTGGTACGACCGCGATCGCGAGCTTGCCGGGCAGATCGTGAAAATCCAGAATGAAAAGCTCGCCGAACTCTGCGCTTCGAAGCCCGAGCGGTTTGCGGCCTTCGCCTCGCTGACGCTGCAGGCGCCTGATCTCGCCGTGCAGGAGCTGGAGACGGCGGTCAGGAAGCAGGGCCTGAAGGGTGCGGCGATCGGCGGCGGCGTCAACGGCGTCGAATTCTCCGATTCCAGGTTTCATCCGGTGTGGGCCAAGGCTGAGGAACTCGGCGTCCCCCTGTTCATCCATCCGCAGGGCGTGCCCGAGCTCAACAAGCGGCTCTCCGGAAATGGCTGGCTCGGCAACACGATCGGCAATCCGCTCGAGACCACGATCGCGCTCTCTCACCTGATCTTCGAGGGCACGCTCGATCGCTTCCCGGGATTGAAGGTCATCGCCGCGCATGGCGGCGGCTACCTCCCCTCCTATGCCGACCGCTCGGACCATCCCTGCCTGGTCGGCCCCAAGGGATGCAACCCGGACGTCAAGCTCCAGAAAGCGCCGACGGAATATCTCAAGCAGATCTATTTCGACTCCTTGATCTTCACGCCGGAAGCTATCCGGCACCTGGCCACCCAAGTGGGCGCCGGCCAGATCGTGCTGGGAAGCGACTATCCCTATCCCTGGCAACTGGCACCGGTCGACCACATCTTCGCGTGCGCGTCGCTGAGCGACGACGACAAGGCCAATATTCTCGGCCAGACCGCAGCAAAGCTGCTCGGTGTTGCCGCGTGAGGATGGAAGCGGAGCGTTGGACGATCTGAATTGCCGACATCGCGCCTTGGCACGCGAACCTTGGCGCGCGACTTTGGCACGCGACGACGGCAGCAACGATCAGTAAGCTTTCACTGTCCGTATTTCGTTGCCCGGCCGGGCCGTTGGCGCCTGCTGTGCGATGTTGGGTACCGGATCGGCGTAGATGGCATCAGTTCCAGCGAACTCGGCTTGCGCCGCGTCCGATATCCATTTGACCGCCGCCGGGCGACTGACCAGCATCCCGATCAAGGCAACGATGACGAGCACCGGCAGAGCGATCAGCTTGATGCTGAAGCTCTGGTAGTTGCTCGCTGGGTCCTGCCGTCGCTTGTCGAAAGAGCCCTGCATGGATTCCTCCATAGTGTGCTCCCCGAAGCGTCACTTACCGCAATGCATGGAAGGCCGATGTGATTGGTTTCACAGGGCCTGCCCAATTCACCGTTTCGTGACATGCTGACTGGTCGGCCGCCGCGGCGACTACTCGCCGTCATCAGCTCCGGCCTCGACCAGCGCCTGAAGCGTCTCGGGCTTCAGCACGACGATCGCGCCATGCTCAAGCCTTACCCAGCCGCGTATCGCCCACGCCCGGAGCTGCTTGTTGATGCTCTCGCGCGTCATGCCGACCATCTCGCTGATCTCCTGCTGGGTGATCGAGATGGTGCGCCCCTGCGGCTCGCGCTTGTGCTTGTCACTCAGGCGCAGCAGCGCGCTGGCCAGGCGACCGGGCAAGTCCTGCAGGATCACTTGCTCGACCTGGTCACTGGTCCGGCGCAATCGTTCGCAAAGCAGTTCGATGAACTTCATCGCGAGCGTCGGCTGGCTGCGCACGAAGGGAATGAACTCGCGCCGGTCGATGACGAACAGCTCACAATTGCTGTTGGCGGTCGCATCGGCCGTCCGCGACAAGCCGTCGAGCAGCGCGATCTCCCCGAATATCTCTCCTGCCTCGATCAGGTTCAGGATAGCGTTACGACCATCCGGCGATGAGATGCTGATCTTCACCGTGCCCGAAATCACCGCGATCAAACTCGTGCCGGGATCGCCCTTGGAAAAGATCGTCGTCCCGCGCTTCAGCGTGGTGTGCTTGGCGTAGCGGCAGAGCTGATCGAACGCCTCTGGCTCCAGATCGGAGAAATAGGGATGCTTGCGCAGCACCGAAAGCTTGTTGTTCGGAAACGACGGCGCACCGGCAATTCGTTCTATGGGCGACGCACCGGTCATTGTCATCCAGACTGATTGTGTTGCGTTTAATCGGCCGCCAGAGCGGACGCCGACAAAGCCATCGATCAATGAAAGCGGAGGGGACTATAACCCCGCCGGGGACCTACAGCAACAAAGGTCCGTGCAGGGGATTCAAAGTACAATTTGGAATAAATAAACACCTAGTTGCAACGCTCAATTGTACCCGACAGCGCCACCCGATCCGGAAACCCGGTCCAGCAACGCAAATCCCGCGTGGCGAAACGCCTAAGTGCCGGCCGGCACCCCGGCCGGCTCACAGCAGCTTGCCGTCAGGCCCAAAGAACGGATGCGGCCCGTCGAACTGACCGATTGGGACCTGATGCGTGACCAACTGCCCAAAGCCCTGCCCCGGAAACCACGCGTGCAGATGGAACGCGGGCGGTTCCACCTTGAATGACGGTTCTCGGAGCTGTCCGAGATCCAGGTCGACCGCGTGGTTCGGCGCAGGACATATTGTCACGGGAATGCCGGCAAGGGTGGTCAGCATGGCCCGGTGGACGTGCCCGCACGCGATCAACTGCGCACGCGGGTGGCGCCTGACGATTGCGGCCAGTTCCTCGGCATTGAAGAGGTCCTGGCGGTCCATGTGCCAGATCCCGCCCTTGAATGGCGGGTGATGCAGGAAAAGCAGCGCCGGCCGGTCGACCGCGATCGCCAGCGTCGCATCCAGCCATTGCAGCGTCGACGCTTCGAGCAGGCCATGCGGCTTCCCGGCCACGCTTGAATCAAGCAGCAGGAGATCGAGGCCGTTCACCTCGATCTTCTGGTCGAGCGGTCCCGTTGCGTGAACATAGGGCGCGGCGGGAAATGCTGCGCGCATCCACTCCCGCGAGTCGTGATTGCCGGGAATGCCGGCTAACGGCAGGCGGAGCGGCGCGAGCAATCGCTTGAGATAGTCGTATTCTTCGATGGACGGCGTATCCACAAGGTCGCCGGAGATGACGACGAAATCCGGCGCCGGCTCGAATGCGCCGAGCGCCGCCACGCAGCGTTCAAGCGCTTTGGCGGTATCGACCCGGCCATAGGCCAGCGCGCCGGGCGGCTTGATGTGGAGGTCGGATATTTGGGCGACGAGGACCGGTTTCGACGGCATCGATGGAGCTCAGGGTTCGGAGGGCAGGACACGAAGAGCATCGGGCGCGATCGAAAGTCCGATCCGGTCGCCGACTTTGGCTTGAATCGTGTTCGGCGCATCGACATTGAGCGGCTTGCCCGATGCACCACTCACGACGATCCGCTGCCGGTCGCCGATGAAGCTGACGGAATCGACAATGCCCGAGAGCACCCCCGCTCCCGCGCCGGTCTCCGTCACGCGGATGGTTTCGGGACGGATCATGACAATTGAGTTCGCAGTCGTCGCTCCACCGTCGATCGGCAATCGCCCGCCGGGCAGCAGCAATACACCGTTCTCGATCGGAGCTTCCACAATGTTCGCCGCGCCGATGAACTCCGCCACAAACCGATCCTTCGGCGCGAAGTAGACCTCGCGCGGCGTTCCGATCTGGGCAATCGCGCCCTTCCGCATCACCACGATACGATCACCGAGTTCCATCGCTTCGGACTGGTCATGCGTGACATAGATCGTCGTGATTCCGAGCGCGCGCAGCAGCCGGTTGAGCTCGCTGCGCAGCCGGTCCCGCAAGGCGGCGTCAAGCGCGGTCAAGGGCTCATCGAGCAGCAAGATGCCGGGCCGGATCGCAACCGCACGCGCCAATGCGACGCGCTGACGCTGGCCGCCCGAAAGCTGGTCGATGCGGCGGTTCTCCAATCCCGTGATGTTCGTCAACGTAACCAGCTCGGCGACGCGTGCGGCCCGCTCGCTCCTGGCGACACCGCGGATCTTCAGGCCGTAGGCGATATTGTCCGCCACCGTCATGTTGGGGAACAGGGCGTAGGACTGGAACACCATTCCGACATTGCGCCGCTCGATCGGGACCGAGGTCATATCCTTGCCGTCGAACAGGACCTTGCCGCCGGCATCGGGCAACTCGAGGCCCGCAATGATGCGCAGCATCGTGGTCTTGCCGCAGCCGGATGGCCCGAGCAGCACCAGCGTCTCGCCGCGCGCAATGTCGAGGGTCGCGGGATCGAGGGCGCGGGTGCCGTCGGCAAACGTCTTGCCGCAGCTTTCAATCCGCACCGCTGCGCCATGGCCGGCCATACTCATCGCTTGTGATCCCTGTCGGCCAGCAGCTGCATCGCAACCAGGAGCGGAATGATCATCACGAAGAAGATCAGGGTGTAGGCCGACGCCACTTCGAGCCGCATCGAGGCGTAGCTGTCGGCGAGCCCGATCGGCAGCGTCTTCGTCAACGGCGTATGCAGCATCCAGGTCAGGTTGAATTCGCCGAGCGACAGCGTGACCACCATCAATGCGCCGGCCAGAATTCCCGGCAGGGCATTCGGCACGATGACATCGCAAAATCGCCGCCACGGCGATGCGCCGAGCGAGGCGGCGCCTTCATCGAGCGTCTTGATGTCCACGGTGGCAAACACCGCCATGACCGACCGCACCATGAACGGCATGGTGAAGGTGACGTGGCCGACCAGGATGAACAGCCAGGAACGGCGAAAGCCGCCAAAGCTCCCATAGGAGAGCAGCAGTGCAAGCGCGATCGCAAGTCCGGGGATCGCCAGCGGCAACGTGATGATCTCCTCGACGATGCGGGCAAGCCGGCCGCCGCGCGCGTGCAGCGCGTAGGCCGCGGGAACACCGACGAGCAGCGTGACCACGAGTGTCGCGAAGGCAATCACGAAGGACAGCAGAATGGTGCCGGCATAGAGCTCCCAGACCTGCGCGACCCATTGCAGGGTCACGCCGGATTGGATGCCTCGGAAGTAATTGACGGTAACGCCGGCAGAGATGGAAAGCCCCGCGGGCACCACCAGGAATGCGGCAACGAGCAGCGTGAAGATGAACTGGCCGGTGAAGATCAGGCGGTCGCGCATGCGTTCACCCGGCCGCCGCGATCGCACTGCCGCTGAACGTGCGGGCAAGCGCGAGGATGAGCCAGGTGATCAGGCCAAGCCCCACCGACAACGCCGCGGATGTCGCGAAATTGGCGGCCAGCGTGAACTCGGTGTAGATCAGCATCGGCAGCACGTCGATATTCGTCGCCAGCGTGAAAGCGGTCCCGAAGGCTCCCATCGCGGTGGCAAAGGCGATCGCACCGGAAGCGACAAAAGCCGGCGCGAGCGCAGGCAGCACGACGTCACGCTGCACCGCCCATGGGCTGGCGCCGAGCGAACGCGCGGCTTCCTCCAGGCCGACATCGAGCTTCTGTACGGCCGCCATGATGGTGAGGATCACGCGCGGGATCGAGAAATAGAGATAACCCAGGAAAAGCCCGTAGATCGAATAGGCGAAAACGATCTTCTCGCCGAAGATCCTGTTCGAGAGATCGCCGATCAGCCCCTGTCGTCCGGCCAGCAGAATGATCATGAAGCCGACGACCACGCCGGGAAACGCCAGCGGAAAGGTCAGCATTGCGATCAGCACGGCCCGCCCGGGAAAGCGGTGCCGCTGTAGAAACATTCCGGCAATCGTCGCCACGATCAGCGTCACGACTGTGGTTGCCGCCGCGAGAAGCAGGGTGTTGATCAACGTCGCGCGATAGCGGCCTTCCGCTAGGATCGCGAGATATCCGGCGAGCCCGTGCGGCCCTTCTGCACCTGCGATCACTAGCCGTGCCATCGGCAACAGGAAGAATGCCGTCGTCACCACCGCAAGCGGCAGCAGACAGAGCCAAACAAAGGACTTTTGCGACATCGGAAGATTGGTGCCCTGGCGAAGGGCACCATATTGCCTCAGCGAACCTCGGCGAGATAGCGGTCGACGAAGGCTTTTTGCACGTTTTCCATCTCGCCCCAGTCGACGCTCTTGGCGCGCGCGTAGTCGCTGTCGGGGAGGAATTTGCCCTTCACGGAAGCGGGCAGCTCGATCGGGCGGGCCGGACGCAGATAGGCATTGGTCCAGATCGCCTGGCCCTTGTCGGACAGGAGATAGTCCATGACCTTCTTGGCCTTCTCCTTGTCGGGCGCGTTCTTCACGAGACCGACGACATAGGGAAACACCACCGAGCCCTCGCAGGGAATCACAAACTCGAAGTTGCCCTTTTCCGAATATTTCGCGCGGTAGGCGTTGAAGTCATAGTCGAACAGAATAGGCATCTCACCCGAGACGACGCGGGCATAGGACGTCTGCTTCGGCACGATCGGATCGTTCTTGCGCAGCTCCTTGAAGAAGCCGATCGCGGGATCGAAATTGCTGGGCGAGCCGCCCAGCGCCAGATTGACGGCGACTGCGCCGACATAGCCGACGGCCGCCGACGACGGATCGAGGTAGCCGACCATCCCCTTGTAGTCGGGCTTCAACAAGTCCTTCCAGCAGGCCGGCACCGGCTTGCCGCCAAGTGCGTCCTTGTTGACGAACAGGCCGAGCGTGCCGGAGTGGATCGTGGTCCAATAGCCGTCCGGATCCTTGAGGCCGGCGGGGACCTGATCCCAATGCGCCGGCTTGTAGGGCTCGAGCGCGTCCTGAGCCTTGGCCTTCATGCCGAAGGTGACGCCGAAATAGCCGATATCGCCGACCGGATTGGACTTCTCAGCCAGGATCTGAGCCAGCGCCTGGCCGGAATTCTTGTTGTCGTGCGGGATGTCGTAGTTGAGGTCGGCCTTGATCGCCTTCAGCATCGAGGCCCAATCTGCCCATTCCGGCGGGCAATTGTAGCAGATCACGTCGGCCGCCCTGGCCGATTGCCACGGCGCGATCAGCGTCAACGCCAGCAACGCGAGGACAAGGCGGACGGTTTTCATGGGAGGCTCCGGTGTGGCGGGATGCGATGAGGATTTCAACATCAACCGGGCGATCAAGTATAGTCCGCGTATGAAGGTTTTGCGACGCGCCCGCTGCTGTGCAGCAAACGGCGGAGCCGAGACGCCAACCATCGGCTGCTCGCGGCCGCCGGCGGTTTTGCGCTAGGTTGCCAGGCAAAAGAGGAGGCGACCATGTACCAGCCGCCCGGCGTCAAGACATCGCCCGACCTTCCCGTCCCCGACCGCATGAAAGCTTGGGTCCTTGGCGACCCCGATCAGCTCCACCTGAGCGAGAAGCCGACGCCTGCCCCGTCGCGTGCCGAGGTGCTGGTCCGCATCGATGCGGTTGCGATCTGCGCCACGGATCTCGAGATCATCCATGCCGGGTCGCCGGCGAGCATTCAGGGCGGCCTGCCCTTCAACAAGAACTTTACGCCGGGCCACGAATACATGGGCACGGTCGCCGCGCTCGGCCCTGATGTCGACGAATTCAGGATCGGCGAGCGGGTCAGCGTGGAAATTCACGCCGGTTGCGGCCAATGCAAACGCTGCCGCCAGGGCATGTACACGTCGTGTCTCAACTATGGAAAACCCGAGAAGGGTCACCGCGCCAACGGCTTTACGACCGATGGCGGATTCGCCGAATACGCGGTGAACCACATCAACACGCTGGCGCGCGTACCTGATGCGATGAGCGACGCGGAAGCGACGCTGGTCGTGACTGCCGGTACGTCGATGTATGGCTTGACGGAATTGGGGGGATTGGTTGCCGGCGAGAGCGTCGTGGTGATCGGCCCCGGGCCGATCGGACTGCTCGCGGTGGCGGTGGCCAAGGCGCTTGGTGCAAGCCCGGTCATCCTGACGGGAACACGCAACAAGCGGTTGGCGATCGGCGGGGAATTGGGGGCCGATCGGGTCATCAACATCAACGACGAAGACGCCGTTGAGGTTGTGAGGCAACTAACAGGGGGGATCGGTGCGGACTATGTCGTCGAATGTGCCGGCACCGAAGCGACACTCAACCAGGCGATTCACATGACCAACCGTGGTGGCAGGATTTGTCTGGCCGCCTTCCCGCACGAGGCCGCAACACTGGACATTGCACATCTCGTGCGAAACAACATCTACGCCTACGGCATCCGCGGCGAGGGCCGCAGCGCCACCCACCGCGCCATGGAACTGATGGCAGCGAAGCGGTTCGACGCGACCAGGATCCACACGCACACGTTTCCGCTGGCTGACCTGCCGACGGCGCTCAGATATGCGCGGGATCGCGTCGACGACGCGATCAAGGTCGTCGTGACCAATCGCAGAGCCGAAAAGATCGCAAGCGCCGCGGAGTAAGATGGCGACCGCGCCGGTTGCAACTGCGCCGGCCTGGGAGCCTGCTCACACCGAACAATATCGCTCCTTGATCTCATTGTCGGCCAGCAGTGCCTGCGCAGATGCCTGATGCACCACGGATCCCTGGTCCAGCACATAGGCACGATCCGCGATACCCAGCGCCAGCTCGACGTTCTGCTCGACCAGCAGCACCGTCGTTCCCTGTGCCTTCATGCTGCGGAACAGCTCGAACATCTCGTCGACCAGCACCGGCATGATGCCCTCCGAGGGCTCATCCAGCATGATCAGGTCGGGCTTGGCGATCATCGCCCGCGCGATCGCCAGCATCTGCTGCTCACCACCGGACATCGTGACCGCCTCTTGATCCATGCGCTCGGCCAGTCGTGGGAATATCACGGCGATCTCGTCGATCAGCTCGGCCTCCCGCTTCTTCTGCTTCGATGCGACCAGCCCGAGCCGCAAATTCTCCCGCACGGACAGCCCCTGCACGATCCGCCGCTCTTCGGGAACATAGGCAAGCCCCAGCGCGAACCGAACATGCGCCGGCTGGCGCAGCAGCTCTTCACCCTTGAAGGTGACCGAGCCGCGCGTCCGCCCCATCAAGCCCATGATCGATTTCAGCGTCGTCGTCTTGCCGGCTCCGTTGCGGCCGATCAGACAGACGATTTCGCCCCCAGCCACCTCGAGATTGATGTCCTGCAATGCGTGGCTTGCGCCATACCAGGCATTAAGCTTGCTGATCTGCAGCATCACCTCAATGCTCCCGCTGGCCGAGATAGACACGCTTCACGGCCTCGTTCTGCCGGACCTCCTGCGGAGTTCCCTCGGCAAGAAGTTCACCATGGTGCAACACGAGGATGCGATCGCTGATCCCGAGCACGAGTTTCATCTTGTGCTCGACGAGGATGACCGTACGTTCCTTTGCGAGCTTCACGATGAGATCCATCATGGTCCGGGTTTCTTCCGGGCTCATGCCGGCCGTCGGCTCGTCCAGCAGCAGCAAGCGAGGCTGACTGGCAAGCGCCATGCCGATTTCCAACGCCCGCTGCTCGCCATGAGCCAGCGTTTTGGCGGCGCGTTCGCGGGACTCCCACAACCCGACCAGGGCAAGCAGTTCGTCCGCCCGCTCCACCAGTTCGGTCAGCCGCGCGCGCGGGCGCCAGATGTCGTATCTGGACACCAGGGCCTGCAGACCGACGCGGATGTTCTCACGCGTCGTCAGCTGCGGAAACACGCTGGTGATCTGGAATGACTTTGCGATCCCCATGTGAGCAAAGCGGTGCTGCGGCAGACCGGTGACATCCTTGCCCTCGAACTCAACGCCGCCATTCGACGGCGGAAAGGCACCGCACAGCAGATTGAAATAGGTGCTCTTTCCGGCCCCGTTCGGACCAATGATGGAGGTGATCGCCCCTCTGGCAAATTCGGCCGAGATGTTGTTGAGCGCGACAAACTTGCCGAACGTCTTGCCGACGCCCCTGGTGCGCAGAATGATCTCCCCTGCCTGATCTGCCGCCGCGGTCATCGCTTGCCCCGCGCGATCAGCGTGCCCCAGATGCCGGCAGGGAAGAACAGCACGCATGCAATGAAGATGGCACCAACGATCAGTTGCCAGTGCACGGTCCAGACGGAGACGATGTTCTCCAGCACCAGGAAGACCGCGGCGCCGATCATCGGCCCGAAGAATGTCCGCATACCGCCCAGCAGAGCGATCATCACGACGAGGCCCGAGGTCTCGTAGTGCAAAATCTCGATCGGCACGATCGACAGATGCAGGGCCTGCAAGGCACCCGCGAGGCCGCAGAAGCCACCGGACAAAACGAAGGTCAGCAACCGGGTCAGGGTCACGTCATAGCCCGACGCGCGGGCACGCATCTCATTCTCGCGCACGGCCTCAATGACGGCCCCAAATGGCGACGCGAGAATGCGCGACATCACGAAGAATGCAGCGATCACGAAGGCCGCAATGACGTAGTAGCGGACCATCGGGTTGATGAAATCAATCCGCAGGCCGAACAGATCGATGGTACGGACGTTGATGCCGCGCAGGCCGTTTTCGCCGCCGGTCAGGTCAACCGCCTGATAGAAAAGGTAGTAGACGCATTGCGACAGCGCCATCGTCACCATGGCGAAGTAGATGCCGCGGGTTCTGATCGCGAGTACCCCGATCAACAGCGCCATCAACAGGCCGCCGGCGACCCCCGCCGCGATGGCCGCATACCATGGCCAGCCAAAGTGCACGATGGCGATGCCACAGACATAGGCACCGGTCCCAAGCAGCGCAGCATGACCGAACGAGAGCAGACCCAGATAGCCAAACACGAGGTTGAAGCCGAGGGCGTACAGCCCATAGATCAGGATGTTCACGGCCAGGGCCGTGAACGGCATCACCAGCGGAAAAACCAGGATCACCACGGCCGCGATGCTGGCGCGATGCTTCGTTGCAAATTCGTACCAGCCGGCCGTCGTGGTATCGGGCTGTTTGATGGATTCGGTGGCGTCGGTCATGCCTGGCTCAGCTCATCAATCCGGCGCGGCCGAAGAAGCCCTGGGGACGAACGATCAGCACGATCGCCATCAGGGCAAAGATCGAAACCTTGGCCATCTCTGGTGCAAACAGCGAGGTCATGCTGACCACCACACCGACCAGCAGGCCTGCCAATATGGCGCCGCCGATCGATCCCATTCCGCCGACGACGGTCACCACGAAGGCTTCGGCGAGAATCGTGCCGCCCATCTCCGGGATGACGCCCTGCAGCGGGGCGGCCAACAGCCCGGCCAAGCCCGCAATCGCGGTACCTATCCCGAACACGATCAGCCAGACCCTGGAAACATCAACCCCAAGGACGCGGACGATCTGTGGATCGCGCGCGCCGGCGCGGATAATGAGCCCGAAGCTGGTCTTCTCCAGAAACAACCAGAGCGCCAGCAGGACGACGGCCGTCGCCGCGATGACAAACAGGCGGTAGAGCGGGAAATAGCCGACACCGATGTTGACCGCCCCCTGCAGGATCTCGGGCGTGTCAAAGGGATAACCGGTCTTGCCAAAGGCAATGCGCACGCATTCGACCATCACGTAACTCAGCCCGAAGGTGAGCAGCAGCGGATAGTCGATGCCGCGGCCGTAGAGCGGCCGGATCAGCACGCGCTCAACCACAAGGCCGAACAGTCCGACCAAGAGCGGCACCGCCACCAGGCAGATCCAGAAATTGCCGCCGATCGAGATCAGGTAAAGGCCGACATAGGCGCCGACCATGTAGAAGGCGCCATGGGCGAAGTTGACGACCGTCAACATCCCGAAGATCAGCGAGAGGCCGATCGCAAACAGCACGTAGATCGCGCCGAGCGCCAGCCCGGCAAACAGTTGCAGCGCAATCAGGTCAAAGCTCAGGCCGGCCATCTCATCACCCCAATATGGCGCGCACCGTCCCGCGGCGCGCGCCACCGCACGAGCTCAGCTCTTGTGACCGAGCGCCTCGCAGGTACGCAGGTTCTTTTCGTTGGGTTCTTCGGTCGACAGAACCTCGAACACATCGGATTCGTTCTTCATGTCCTTGGACTTCGACTTGATCACGAGCACCGACTGCACCGATTGGTGATCGCATTTGCGATAGTATTGCGGCCCCTTGTAGTAGTCGTACTTCAGAGCCTCCAATGCAGCGACGACCTTGTCGGTCTCCACGCTGCCGGCGCCCTTGACCGCCTCGAGCACGGTCCGAACCCCGCCATAGCCGAGCGCACCGTAATCGGTGGGCAGCTTGCCGTCATACATCTTGCGGAACGCATCGTTGAACGCCTTGGTCGAGGCGAACTTGTCATCGATGCCCCAGTAGAACGAGCAGCCACCGACGACGCCTTCGAATGCCTGCGGACCCGCCGCAACGCGACTGGCATGCGAGAGCAGCGGCGCGATGATCTGGATCGATTTCTTGATGCCAAAATCGGTTGCCTGCTTCAGTGCGATTTGCTGGTCCCGACCGAAATTGCTGATGCACAAGATATCGGGCTTCAGCGCCTGGAGACGGGGCAACAAGGTCGAGAAATCGGTCGTTCCCAGCGGATGGCGGATGTCACCGAGGTTCTCGATGTTGAACTCCTTGCCGACCTCAAGGAAGCCGCGAACCATCTCGTGACCGTAGGCATAATCCGCCGTGAGAAACGCAACCTTCTTGCCGAATTTGGTGAAGGCGTAGCGGCCGACCGCACCTGACGTCATGTGCGGGTTCAGCGCTTCGTGGAATGTGTATTTGCTGAAGTCGGCCACCTCGTTGATGGCGTCGGACTGGCTGATCGAATTGAAGATGACGCCCCGCTCCTTGGTGACGTTGTTGATCGCAAGCTGAACCGCCGCCGAGAGACTTCCGACGACAAAATTCACCTTCTCCTTCTCGACCAGCTCCAATGTCCGCGTCGCCGCCTCACCGGGATTGAGCTTGTCATCGCGCACGACGAGCTCGGCCTTGCGGCCGTTGAGACCGCCGGCATCATTGAATTGCGCGACGGCCAACTGACCCGCCCGGACCTGGTCCTGGGCCTCGGCGCCATAGGGGCCGGTCAAGGGAACCGGGAAACCGATCTTGATCGGCGCTTCCTGGGCCTGCAGTAGATTGATGCGAAAGGGCGAGACGGCGAGAGCGGCGCCGGCACTTGCCGTCGTCAGCAGACGACGCCGCGATATCGATCCAGCTTTGGTGACCTTGTTCGTCATGACCATTCCTCCCCAAGAACTGTCTGTGTTTTGCTTATCGTATTGTCTTTGCCCGAAACGTCTCCACCTCAGATTCGTCCCAGGGCCGTCAGGATAACCTGAGGCGTCAGCGGAATCTCGGTAATTATTGCGCCGAACGGCCGGAGCGCGTCATTGACCGCGTTGGCCACGCAAGCTGCCGCGCCGGCTGTCCCCGCCTCGCCCGCCCCCTTGGCGCCCAGCTCCGATTCCAGCGTCGGAGAGACCACGTGGCCGATCTCGATATCGGGCATCTCACCGGACATCGGGACCAGGTAGTCCGCCATATTGGCGTTGGTCAGCTGACCGCGTTCATCATAGATGCACTTCTCGAACAGTGCCGAGCCGAGCCCCTGCACGACGCCGCCCCGGATCTGCTCGTCGACCAGTTGCGGGTTGATGATGGTGCCGCAATCTTCGACAACCCAATGCTTGAGCAGCGTAACGAACCCGGTCTCGGTATCGACCTCGAGCCACGAGGCCTGAACGCCGTTGGTGAACGCAAAGGGGTACTGACGTGGAACGAAATGCCGGGTCGCCATCAACTCGGGCTGGATGCCTGGCGGGAGCGTGTCTGGTCGAAAATAGACGATCCGCGCCAGCTCATTCAGCTCGATGCGCGGCGCACCGTCGTCGGCATTGACGATGCTGTTGTTGACGATATCGAGCCCGGCCGGCGTCGATTGCAGGATGGCCGCAGCAACGTCGAGAATATTCTTGCGCAGAGCCTTGGCGGCCTGCAACGCGGCTTCGCCGCCGATGCCGGCGCCGCGCGAGGCCCACGTACCGCCGCCATAGGGCGTGTTGTCGGTGTCGCCCAGGATCACGCGGACCCGCTCCATCGAAACGCCAAGCACGCTGCCGACGATCTGGGCAGTCAGCGATTCCGACCCTTGCCCCTGCTCCGTGATGCTGGTCTGGCAGATCACCGATCCCTGGGCGTCGAGCCGAACCGCGACGCCGTCCTGCGACGAGATCCGCGCGCCGCCGACGCCGTAGAAGGCGGCGCTGGGATTGGTAACCTCAATGAAACTGGCGATTCCGATGCCACGGTGAACGTTTCTGGTACGCAAGGCCGCTTGTTCGGCACGCAACGCGTCGTAGTCCATCATCTGGAGCAGCTTGGCCAGCGAGGCGTGATGCGAGAGCTGCTCGAACTTCATGCCCGAGGGTGATGCGCAGGGATAGGCGTCGTCGGCGATCAGATTGCGTCGGCGAATTTCGACGGGGTCCATGCCGATCTTTGCCGCGGCCAGATCGACCAGGCCTTCGGTCACCGAACAGGCGATCGGGTGTCCGACCGCCCGGTACTGGCACATCACATTCTTGTTCTGGAAAACGACCCGCGCCCGCGCCCGATAGTTCGGGGTGACATATGGTCCACCGACCAGATTGACCACCTGATTTGCCTCGATGGCGCTGGTCCGCGGATACATCGAATAGGGGCCGATCCCCGTCAGATCGTCGATCTCGAAAGCCGTAATCGTGCCGTCCGGTCTGACGCCGATCCGTCCCCTGCATCGATGATCGCGGGCGTGGATGTCCGTGTTGAAGCTCTCGACGCGGTCAGCCACGAACTTGACCGGCCGGCGCAGCAGCTTGGACAGCGCATAGGTCGCCATTTCGTCGGCGTAGATATGGACCTTGATGCCGAACGAGCCGCCGACATCCTTGCAAACCACCCGGACCTGCGCTT
Organism: Bradyrhizobium sp. 6(2017); assembly: GCF_011058295.2. Taxonomy (NCBI): domain Bacteria; kingdom Pseudomonadati; phylum Pseudomonadota; class Alphaproteobacteria; order Hyphomicrobiales; family Nitrobacteraceae; genus Bradyrhizobium; species Bradyrhizobium sp. 6(2017). Next base: position 6,854,199 of record NZ_CP049289.2, read on the forward strand.
CCCTCAACCCGAGATGGAGGGCCGCGATGTTCTGCACCATGTGGGGCGCCTGCGTGCCCTGATAGATCGTAAGCCGCGCCTCGGCTGCGTTCCAGTCGGCAACGACGGCCCGCGGTTCAAGCGTCACGCCGGTGTGGCGCCCGAACACGAAGTCGGCTTCGACCACCTCGGACTCCGACAATGCGAGGTCGACATCGCCGGCGTTGAGGGTCCGTTCGAAGGCGAGATTGTCACCGAGCGAGGCGTGAATGACGGGAGTGGCCGGATCGAGTGCCGCGCGCATGTCCGTGACCGCGTCGAGCTCCTCGTAGTCGACGGTAATGTGCTCCATGGCATCTTCAGCGGCCGCACGACTGGTTGCCACAACCGCCGCCACCGCCTCACCCTGCCAGCAGACCCGGTCGACCGCGATCGCGTGCTGCGGCGCCGACTTCAATCCCTTCAGATGCGAGAGCACACCGACCCAGGGCGTAATCACAGCCTTAAGCTCACGGCCGGTGACGATGGAAATGACGCCCGACATGCGCCTTGCCGCGGCGGCATCGATCGCCACGATCTTGGCGTGGGCATATGGCGACCGCAGAAAGACCACGTGCGCCATGCGCGGCAATTCCAGATCGCTGACATATTGTCCGCGCCCTTGCAGTAGCCTGTCGAGATTCGGACGCGGCACCGACTTGCCGATGTAGGAATTCGGGCGATCGAGCACCGAAAGCGTGTTTGTTGCCGCGCGGGTCACCGTCATGCGCGCCGCCCCGCGCGCGTTTTGGCCGTCGCTTCCACGGCGTCCACGATGGCCTGATAGCCAGTGCAGCGGCAATAGTTGCCGGAAAGATGCTCGCGGATCGCTTGACGATCAGGCACGGACACTTGCTTCAGCAAGTCCTGCGCCGTCATCAGCATGCCAGGCGTGCAATAGCCGCACTGCAATGCATTGCGCTCGCGAAACGCAGCCTGAAGATCGGCGACTTCTCCGCCGTCGGACAGCCCCTCGATTGTCTCGACCGACGCCCCCTGCGCCTGGACCGTCAACATCAGGCAGGAGCGAACGATCTCGCCATCGACCCGGACAGTACAGGCGCCACAGACGCCGTGCTCACAACCGACGTGAGTGCCGGTCAGCTTCAGGTTCTCCCGGAGGAAATCAGCGAGGTTGAGCCGCGGCAAGACAAAGGCATCGATAGGTTCGCCGTTGACCAGAAGCGAGATCGATACCGGAGCGCTCACTTGGTTGCTCTCGTTTCCAGGTCAGGTCGCGCGAGTAATGCGGCCACGCAACGCCGGAGCAAGACAGTGGCGAGATGTCGGCGCATGGCTGGGCTAGCCTGCTGATCCTCATGTGGATCGAGTTCATTGGCCAGCGCGGTCGCAGCCTCTGCGAGCAAGTCGGGAGTAACCGACGCATTGATCAGCATGTCGGCGACGGTCGCGAGCAAAGGCCGGTCGCCAACCGCAAAGAAGCCGAGCCGAAGATCGGAGAACCTGCCACCCGCGACGAGAGCGCGAGCGGCGAGACCAACGATGGCATAGTCGCCATGCCGCCGGGCGTACTCCTGAAAGAAGAACGTCGAGCCTTGGCCTGCGACAGGTACCTCGACTGCGACAAGCAACTCCTCCGGAGACAGTGCCGTCTCGTAGATTCCCTTGAAAAACCCGGTCGCAGCAATCCGGCGCTCGCCGGCCGGGCCGCGAACGATAATCGTGGCGTCAAGTGCTACGACGCAGGCGGGCAGTTCAGACGCAGGATCGGCATGGGCGAGGCTACCGCCAATCGTTCCGCGGTTGCGAATTGCGGGATGAGCAACATGGGCAACGGCATCGCGCAACAACGGCGCATGCAGAGCAACCTCCGGCGAATGGAGCAGGTCGACATGCCGGGTCAACGCACCAATGACCAGCACATCTCCCTTCACCGCGATGCCGCGCAACTCGGCGAGGCCGCCGATATCGACCACAATGTCCGGAGATAGGAGCCGCAGGTTCATCGCCGGCATCAGGCTTTGACCACCCGACAAAACCTTCGCCTTGTCGCCATGCGCAGCGAGCAATTCCAGCGCATTCACGACGCTGGTCGCGCGGGCATAGGCGAAAGCCGCAGCTTTCATGTGGGCGTGGCCTCCCGGGCCCAATTTTGGTTTGCCCGATTAGAGGGCCGCCCTCTTCAAAGGTCAAGCTTGTTTATCGAGTGATTATTTGCGCGGCGGGACTTGTCTTCGTCGCAGGAAGGCCGCAGGTTCCTCGCCAACTAAAGTTCTACTCGCAAGGGAGGCGGATCATGAAGCTCGGATTCTTTACGATGCCGATCCATCCTCTCGACAAGGATTGGCGGCAATCGCTCCGGGAGGATCGGGAGGCCTTCCTGCTCGCGGACGAGCTCGGGTTCGCTGAGGCTTATGTCGGCGAGCATGTCACCGACAAGGCCGAGAACATCACTTCCAGCATCGCGTTCATTGCCTGGCTCGCGGCCGCGACCAAGCAGATCAGGCTTGGAACCGGCACCATCAACATGCCGAACACCCATCCGGCTGCAGTCGCGGCATCTGTCGCCATGCTCGACCACATGCTTGATGGCCGCTTCATATTCGGGATCAGCCCGGGCGGGTTGCTGTCCGATGCGGAAGTCTTCGGTAATCTCGATGCCGACCGCAATGCGATGTTCCTGGAAGCGATCAATCAGGTTCTCGACATCTGGGCCGGCAAGCCGCCCTATGATCTACAGGGCAAATATTGGAATGTCTCGGTCAAACGAACTCTGATTGAGGATATTGGCCAAGGCACCGTCGCCCGCCCCTTGCAGACCCCTCATCCGCCGATCGTGGTGACCGCGGTCGCGCCGTTCTCAAAAGGGGTCACGGAGGCCGCGGCACGCGGCTGGGATCCGATCTCGGCAAACTTCCTGATGCCAGCCTGGGTGAAGAGCCATTGGCCCAAATATGTCGAGGGCTGCGAGCGCGCAAACCGGCCGGTCGACAGCGCCAATTGGCGTGTCGCCAAGAGCGTGTTCGTGGCAAGGGACGCAGCAACCGCGAAAGCCTATGCCACGTCCCCCGACAGTCCCTACGTGTACTACTATCACCAGCTGTTCACGAAGCTGAAGCGCAGCGGCCGGCTCGAATTGTTCAAGACGCGGCGGGACCAACCTGACGCCGAAGTCACATTGGAAGAGATCTGCGACAAGCTCATCATCTACGGCACGCCCGAAAGCGTGGCCGATCAACTGCTGGCGTTCCAGGAAGAGATCGGCACCTTCGGAACCTTGCTGTACGCCGGCAAGGACTGGAAGGATCGCGAGCTTGGCCGGCAATCGATGATCCTGATGGCCGAGAAGGTCTTGCCGCGGATCAATGCCACCGCTGCCGGATCATCGGCGTGATCAAGGAGTTTCGACATGGCCTTCACTGATCGCATTCCGTACCAGGCCCAGGTCGATCGCCCGAAGCTGACATTGCCGGGCGGCAAGAAACTTGCCGTGTGGGTCATCCTCAATGTCGAGGAATGGCGCATCGGGAACGCGATGCCGCGTACCGTGCTGAGCCCGCCGATGGGTCAGCCCCTGCTGCCCGACGTGCCGAACTGGTCGTGGCATGAATACGGCATGCGAGCCGGCTTCTGGCGGCAATTCAAGGCCCTCACCGACCGAAATATCCCAGTGACGCTGGCCGTGAATGCCAACGTCTGCAACAGCTATCCGCGGGTGGCGTCGGCAGCGCTTGAGGCGGGCTTCGAATTCATGGGACACGGATTTGTCCAGGGCCCGATGCACAAGGTCGAGAACCAGGCTGACGCAATCAAGCGCGCGGTCGACACCATTGCTGGATTTACCGGCAAGCCGCCGCGATCGTGGGAAAGCCCAGGCCTGACCGAGACCGAAGAGACGCTCGATCTCCTGCGCCTCAACGGCATCGAATACGTGGCCGACTGGGTGATCGACGATCTCCCGCAGGACATCGCCACGCCGCACGGAACGGTGACGACAATTCCCTATTCCGTCGAGACCAACGACATCGTTATCCACGCGCTGCAGCACCTTCCGTCAGAACAGTTCCTGACGCGCTGCACCGACCAGTTCGATCGGCTTTATCTCGAAGGCGCAGAGAATGCACGGATCATGGCGATCTCGGTGCATCCCTACATCACTGGGGTGCCACACCGAATCAAGTACCTTGAGGCCCTGCTCGATTACGTCATTGGTCATGACGGCGTGGCCTTGATGACGGCGAGTGAGATCGGAGATTGGTATCGAGGTCAGATGGCGACAAAGTAGTACGGTTCAGCCCACAACCTTGATCGGCGCCCGTCGACGATCGGTCGCGCTCTCCGCCATCCTCTCGAATCCTGCGAGAAAGATATCCAGCGCATCGCTGATCATTTGTGCCTTGTCCTCTAGGACCGGCGCTTCGTAGATGTACTTCCGTACACCATAGTAGAAGATGCCGCCGTGAAACACCCAGGCCAATTCCAGTTCGGCGGCGCTGGGCCTGCTTTGCGTCGCGAGGCCGGCATCGTGCCGGCATTCCCTGAGAATGCGGGTCAGTATCTTGTCCTTGACCATGCCGACATACCAGCGATTGATATCGAGGCCCTTCAGGCCGGAGTAAAGATAGATCCTCAGCCATTTGCGGTTGAAGATCGCATCCGTATAAACTTCGTAAAACTCCTGCAGGCGCACGCGAAGCGGACGCGACCGATCCGAGAGCAACTTCTCCCAGCCGATTTCCAGGGGTTCGAGATATACCTTGCGGTAGACCTCCTTGATGAGATCATCCTTGCTCGGAAAGTAGCGGTAAAGCAGCGGCTGGGTTACGCCGAGCTTTCGCGCAAGGGTACGTGTACCGCCGCCGAATCCCTCTTCCGCAAAAAGCTCAGTCGCCTTGGTGACGAATTCGCTGCGTCGGTCGTCAGCTGATAGTCGCCTCTGCTTGGTACGAGCTCGCTTGACGGGCGTCTTTCGATTCATGATGTCTTGTCACCATCGTCAGGCAGGAATCGGCCAAAACCTCCCCGCGCGAACAACAACGGATTGCTCCGGTTATAAGCGTAGGCTTCCACCGCCCCTAGAAAAATGACGTGATCTCCGCCGTAGTAGCGGTTGGCGGCACGGCATTGAAAATTTGCAACCACGTCAGCAAGCACAGGAGCTTGACCGAGGCCCGGCGTCCAGCCCACACCTGCGAACTTGTCGCCCGACGATCTGGCAAACTGCATCGCCAGCGTCTGCTGCGACGCATCAAGAACGTTGACCGTGAAATGGCTTGCATTCTGGAAGATCGGCAGCCCCTGCGAAAACATGCCCAGGCTCCACAGCACCAGCGGCGGATTGAGCGACACCGACGCGAAGGAATTGCAGGTAATTCCGTACGGCCGCCCTTCGGCAGACATCGCGGTCACGATCGTCACGCCGGTCGCAAACGTGCCGAGCGCGTTGCGGAAGTCACGAGGGTCGATCGTCGAACTGTCGCTTGCGAACTCACTGGCCGGATCCGGCGGATGTTTGGGTAAGTCAGACATCCAATCGGCCTCAAAGCGTCAGGTTTTCAGACGGAAGCCCGAGGGCCACCCGCCCGTAATTGGTACCGGCCGCGTCGAAATTGAAGGCGAGGTGCGAGTTCACCGCATGCGCATCGCGGAATTGACGCTGCAGCGCGCCCGAGGTGAACAGGCTGCGCGCCCCGCTCGCCGCGAACAGAAGAGACACCGCTTCGGTGCAAAGATTGACCGCAAACGCGCCGTCACGTCGGAGCTTCGTCTTCGCGGCAATGCTCGGGATGTCGCCGCGCCGAACTTCCGCTAACACCTCGACGCAGTTCGTACGCATGATCAGCCGCGCGGCATCTATCTTTGCCGACGCCTCAGCGATCTTGATTTGTGTGCTCTGCAGGTCTCCGATCTTGGCCCGGTTGTATGTCGAGGCGCGGTGTCGCGCGATCTCGACATAATCATCAAGGCAAGCCTGGGCATTCCCCAGGCCGACCCCTGACAATACATAAGGAAACAACGAGAAGACCGGAAGCGCGTAGAGCGCATTCGGATTGACAACACTGCCGGGCGTCGCACCACCCGCAAGATCGCTGACGGCAACGGTCATATGCTCGGGGACGAACGCGTCAGTTACCCGAACGTCGTTTGATCCCGTTCCGCGCAAACCAGCCGCATTCCAGGTATCGTCGATGCTGTAGTCCCGCCTGTTCAGCAGGAACAACCGATATTCGACGCCATCGGCTTCATCGTCAGAGGCAACCACGCTCGCGAGCATGTTCCATCCGCACGCTTCCACCCCGGACGAGAACGGCCAATGACCATTCAGCACATATCCGCCACTTGTCTTCCTTGCACGGCCTGCCGGGAAAACAAAGGAAGACGCGATCAGCGTATCCGGATCCTTGCCCCACACCGCGTTCTGCGCCTCAGGCGCGAACATGCCGAGCATCCAGTGGTGACTGGCAAGATTGGCAAAATTCCAGGAGACCGAGGCGTCGCCCTGCCCCAGGGCATCGGCGCAATCGACCAGTGCAACATAGTCGAGTTCGCTTCCCCCGACGCGCTTGGGCTGCAGGATCCGGAAAAGCCCATGATCGTGCAGATCCCGTTCGGTCTCCGGCGGCAATCGGCGCAGCTCTTCGGTCCGTTGAGCCCGCTCACGCAAGGCCGGCACAAGCGCCCTGGCTCGTGCGACCATGACCGAATAGCGGTCTATATCTGGGCCTGGCGGCACCTTCGCGTCGAGCCCGCGGTCAACCTCAACCATGGTCTCTTCCTTCGTTCGATCTCCAAGACATCTGCGCGTGCGATCGAGCCGTACGACTCAGTTTATCGATCGATCACCAGAGATCAAGCCGCGCAAGCCTACGTCCCGCGAATTCAACGCCCAGGATTAACGACTGCGGCGGGGTCCCTATTGAAGGAACGCTTCCAGCAATGCCCCGTCCGCTCGGGCCAGGCCACTCTAGCATTTTCCCGCCAAGATTCGAGACGTGGTCCAGTTCCCGGCTAACGACCGCTGCTTACCGAAGGCACCACCAACGGTGCGGAAACGCAAAAAAGCCCGGTGGTCATTCGGCCACCGGGCGGCGCTCTAGGTCGTCGAATTGTTGGCAACAGCCCAAACCGCCTCGCGGGATCTAGACGAGCCCCTTTCGCCAATACAGCGTGTGCTGCCATGCCCAGGGCGAGACAGGTTCGAAGAGCCGATATCCCTGCCGGATAAAGTTATTGGCAGAGAAACAATTGTCGGTCGTATCCGAAACGATCGCCATCCAGCCGGCGCGCTGCGCTCGCGCTTCCAACGCACGAGTAAGCCGCACCTGCAGGCCGCGGCCGCGGTGCGGTATCGCGACGCCGACGCGGCACAGATATCCGGTATTGGCAACATGGGTTGAGGGAACGACGCCCGCGAACGCTATCGGCCGCGTTCCGCGGAACGCAAACCACTAATATCCCTGCTCGAAGTCAGGCACATGTGTCCCATCGCAAAATATCAGCTGATGAAGCTCGGCGAGCGAGTCCGCGACCTCATCGTCCTGCGGATTAACTTCGCGTATCCTGTACATTTTCACCCCTCGAGATTCTATTGTCTGCCAGGATGCCCAGACGTCTGACGTGGACATCAAGCCGCCCAGCCTCAGTTACAACGCCAGTCACTTTCCGAGCGTGGCCTTGATGCCCAACCAAACGGCACCGAGAAAACCAGTAGCGATCACGGTGATCACCGCTTTGAAAGTATAACTAGGCGGTCATACGAACCTCGTTGAATTGGTCCACCGCGCGCAGCGCGAGACCATGGAATGAATGTGCGGCAGGTCGCGCAAAATGCTGCGACCGTTTGGGGCGCGAACCTTATCCCTGACGAGTGGGGCCGCGGGCAGCGCCGGCTTGCGCCGCGCCGCAGGACCGGCGCGTTCGCGCGCGCCGGCCAATTTCGTGCTCGTTCCAAATGGTTCGGACGGCGGCGCGCTGACGACGCTCAGGCGATGGGCGGGGAGGATGTGGCGTCGTGACGTTGCGGCCGCCGTCCGATTGGTGAAACGGCAAACAAAAAGCCCGCCGCGGATTGCTCCGCGCGGGCCCAACAATTTCGGAATGTTTGAATTATGCAGCTGAGTTGCCCGACGTGTCAAACCTTTTTACGAGCTGAATGCGATCGGTAAAATTCAACGCGTCGGCTTCGACGGTGGGAAACCGCCTTGATCGAAAGTTTACACATGATCTGGAATCGCAACATGAGTTGGCGTCGATCGGCCGTATGCTTGTTGCGATGATGTCAGTGTGCCGCTGAGTTGCCCGACGCGTCAAGTGGGACAAGCGGTTCATATTTGCACCGACATCAATTACGGTTTTCGGCTCGCGCCGGTCGAACCGGCCCGCGCCGTACGTTGATTGCAGGGAGGACGCGTCGATGTATTTCGTTGCTGCCGTGCTCGCGGTCTTGTCCGGCCTGTTCTATGCCGCAGGCCATCATCAGATCGGTTCGCTCGGTACGACCATGTGCCAGTACGGCGGCTTCTTTTGCGACGCTCCGGTGCTGGTTCTCGTCGGTGCCGGGTTCGCCGCGGCGTGGGGCATGCTCGTCAGCGTTCGCTGATCATCGCTTGATACTGCCGACAGTGATCTTGTGCCGCTGAGTTGCCCGACGAGTCAATTCCTGCGCTCCGCGTCATCGGACGCATCTCCACGAACACCCGCATCTATTGCGGCGGGATTGGGTTTGCCGGTTGCGCTGGTTTGGGGCCAGGTGGAACGGGCTCAATCGGCGCCTTCGGCTCGGTCGGCATGACCGTTGCGCCGGCCGCACGCGCCGCCTCGCCGGTCGTCGAGTAGTTGGCGGAGGCGGCCGGCTGCACCTTCGGATTATTCCATGGACCATGGTCGACGATCAGCATCCCCAACACGCCAAGGATCGCAACCACGGCTGCAACCACCAGCGGCATACCGCCGTGCCGATTGCGATGCCTGAGCGAACCACCGTCCATTATGCCGTACGCTTGCATTGTCATCATCGTCTCCCCGGAAACAAGCCGCGACCCGCGCGTAAGTTTCCGGTTCCCTGACGTGAAAGGACGGCATGTCGGTGGAACCAATCCGCGGCTGTGGCATTTGCACGATGTGCGGCCGCCACCCGCAATTCAAAACGGCGCCTGTCGCGGATAGCCCGAGGTCATGACCCGCTGTTCAAAAACACGCGCATGCACGGACAGCCAAAAGTGGCGGCCACCTGACCTTTAGCGAGATCGCGGTACGGCACATGAGCTCCGAGACACCCGAGTCCCCGCTGCAGCCAACGCTCGGTGAGCGAGCGATCGACACCGCGACGGACGTTTCGCGCACCATCACGGAGGTGTCGGACGGATTGCGAGCGGCTGCAGATCGGCTCAGCGACGCGATCGCAAGCTCGCGCCGGTCAGGCGGAGTCCTTGCCACGGTGAGCGCGGTCACGCGCGAAGCGCCGCTCGCCAGCCTGTTCGTCGCGTTTCTGCTCGGCGTTGCCGTCGCGCGCCAGCGCTAGAGCGTTTTCGAGCGAAGTGGATACCGGTTCGCGTGAAGAAAACGCGTCAAGGCAACAGCCTCGACGCGCTGCGAAAGCCGTCCTAGAACTTGCCTTTGGTGGCGTCCTTGGTTGCGGACATGACGCTTCCGCTGATCTGCCGCATATGTTCGCCGGCGTTGGTGAACTGGCTGCGCAGGAACTCCGACTGGATCCGCATCGCCTCTTGCAGATCGGTCGCGTGCACGAGCTTGCGCGCATGCTCGAACGCGGCCTTCATGTTCTGCTCGGTGAACGACAGCGCCTGTTTGGAAATCTCGGTACCGGTGCCCGGCATCGCCGTCATCGACTTGCTCGCGGCATCAAAGAACAGGCTGAAGGCCTTTTCGGCCTGGTCGATGGTCTTTTCCGCGAGATCGCGCAACTCGGCGGGAACTTCAAGCTTCGGCTCAATCATGATCGCGCCCCCTGAAATAAGCGTGGGGCAACGTTAGCATAGTTTGTGACGGCGTCAGCGCCGGATCGCCAGCCAGGACAGGCCCGCTCGTTCCAGCCCAAAGGAAAATTTACCTAGCCTGGCCGGAGCGCAAGCGTAGCCGATTCCAATCATGTCAGCACTGTGGCATAGTGATTCGACTTTCTTCGTTGGTCGCGTCCGCGTCTCTTGGGGAATAAGGGGATCCGATGCTGCGCGCCGTTCGTCCGACACCGACCTGCACCCGATTCAAGACCAGTATCGAGATGCCGTGCATGAAGTGCGGCACGCAAATGCGGCTGACCTTGATCGAGCCGCGCGACCAAGTCTACGACGTGCTGACCTATCAGTGCACGCCCTGTAATTCCGGCGAAAGCTTTCTGAACGCGCGATAAAGCGTTTTCACGCGAAGTGGATACCGGTTCGCGTGAAGAAAACGCGTCAAAATAAGCATCTAGGGCCCCGTTCCGATTCCATCGGAAGGCTCTAGGCGGCTACCCCGTTCAGTCGCTCAACACCGCAGCTCCCGCCGGCGTCAGCACGGGCTCGTCGTCATGCAGTTCGACCAGACCAAGCTCCGTCAGGACGCGCAAATCCTCGTCGCTGATCGGGGACAGTCCGAGCCGGCGGGCCTGGATATCCCGCAGGGTCCAGCGCAAGCCGATCGCGCGTTCAAGGGAAAACTCAGCGAATGGATTATCTGCCATCCGCCTCGACTAGTGCGGCATTTGGATCAGACTTTGTCTTTGCCGCGGCGGCTTCATGGACACCACAGATTGATGGCGACTTGGCGCGACCGAGGCGCCCGTGGGCCCCGATCGCGCTATCGCTTCGTACCAGTTCAGTAGCGGTAGGGATCGATATCGAGCAGCGGGAATGCGCTGAACACGCTCGGCAGATTGGTCGGCAGCGCAGGGTGAAGATAGGATTTGTCCAGTTCGGCAAAGCTGGTGACGCCGAGCAGCCCGAGGCACCGGATCACCTCGTCCTCCAGCAATTCAAGCATCCGGACAATGCCCGCCTCACCGGCCGCGGCGAGCGCCCAGCACTGCAAGCGGCCGATCCCGACAAGGTCGGCGCCCGAGATGATGGCCTTCACGATGTCGGTGCCTCGGCAGAACGAGCCGTCGACCATGATCTTGGCTCGCCCTGCGACGGCCTGGACGATCTCGGGCAGGACATGCATGGAGCCGCGGCCGTGGTCGAGCTGGCGTCCGCCGTGATTTGAGACGTAGATCCAGTCGACCCCGTGATCGAGGGCGATCCTTGCATCTTCGGCGGTGGCGATGCCCTTGAGGATCAGCGGAATCTTGAACTTGTCCTTGATCAACTTCACGGTCCGCCATTCCAGCCCCTTCTGGAAATCGCCGCCGGTGGCGCGGATGCGGCTTTCACGGACGTAGCGCTTGGCGATGTCGCGTTCGCGCCGGCTGTAATGGGCGGTGTCCACGGTGAGGCAGAACGCGGCATAACCGTTGTCGATGCTACGGCTGACCGTGTCCTCGACGAAGGCGTCGTCGCCACGCACATAGAGCTGGAAGATGCGCAAGGCGTCAGGCGCGGCCTTGGCCGTGTTCTCCAGACCTGGCTCCGACACCGAGCTCAGCATATGCGCCGCGCCGAACGTTCCAGCTCCGCGCGCAACGGCTGCGCCCGCATCGGGATCGAAGATCTCGAGCGCGCCGACCGGAGCGATCATCACGGGAAGCCGGAGCTTGCGTCCGAATACCTCAACGGAAGGATCGACATCGATGACGTTGCGCAGGACGCGCGGCCGGAACGCGATCTCGTCGAGGGCCATTCTGTTGCGGCGCATCGTGGTCTCGGTCTCCGAGGCGCCGACGATATAATCCCAGGCGTTCTGGTTCAGCTTGGCGCGGGCCTTCTGCGCGAATTCGTGCAGATTCTGGAATTCCTCGCCGCTGGCGCCGAGCTCGACATTGCGCGTCTGTTGAATGGGGGTCCCGTCATTCATGGTGTTTCTTCTCCCGATTTTGGCCGGCACATTAGCCGCAGACAAACCGGAAAAGCTACACCTTGAACATCGAATCCGGCCAGCGAAGGCCAGCTATTCGCTCGTGAGATAGATCAATTTCGACAGCAGGCGCCCGGCGTCCGGACTGAGCCAGCCGGAGGCGAGCTAGCTGCCCGAAAACCGGTTTCGGTACTCGGTCGGTGACACGCCAAGGTGGCGCAGGAAGGCCCGCCGCATTCGTTCGTCATCGCCGAAACCCGCGCGCTTGGCGACTTCGACCACGCCGCCGATCTGACGGCTCTCGAGCAGCAGGCGCGCGGTCTCCACGCGCAGCGCCTCGACGCCGCTTGCGGGCGTCATGCCGGTGCGGCTGACATAGGTCCTGGCAAAGGTGCGAGGCGTCATCCCGGCCTTTTCCGCGAGGGTCTCGACCTTGAGGTCGTCAGTGATGTTCTCGATGATCCAGGCGTGCAGCGCGCTGAAGCGTCCCTCGACGTCCGACGCCTGGGCCGCGAGCACAGTCGAGAACTGGCTCTGACCGCCCGGCCTCTTGAGAAACACAACAAGCCGGCGTGCGACATCGAGCGCGGTGGTGTGGCCGAAATCCTCTTCGATCATGGCAAGCGCGAGGTCGATACCAGCGCTGACGCCGGCCGATGACCAGACCCGCCCATCCTTGACGAAAATCGCGTTGGGCTCGACGCGGATGTTGGGGAAGCTGTCCTGCAAGCGCGGGCAATACCGCCAGTGCGTTGCAGCACGCTTGCCGTCCAGGATTCCGGTCCAGGCCAGCGCAAACGCGCCGAGGCACACCGATGCGATACGGCGCGCCTTCGGCAGCGCCTCCGCAATCCAGTTCATCAACTTGGCGTCGTTGCGGAGCTTCCAGATGCCCGGCCCACCAGGGATCACCAGCGTATCGACCTCGGCGGGTGCAACACTGTCGATCGGCGCCGTGTCGATCATCATGCCGACATCGGTCGGCACCAACCCACCGGACGCCGACAGGTAGGAGAGCGAGTAGTCCGGCCCGGGCAGTTCGATCGCCTCCAGCTCCGCGAACACCTGGGCGGGCCCGGAGATGTCGAGCAAGGTCACGCCCGGAAAGGCGACGATCGCGATCCGCCGCGTGGTTTTCTTGTCGCGCGGCTCCGGCCGAGGCGCTTTGGCAGCTTTCGAGGGCATATTGTCCTTTAAGCCATTCGAGGCTGCCCTGTATAGGTCGCGATGGAATTCTGGAGTTCTGCCATGTCGCGAAATCTGGGCAGCGGATACGAGGCGATCAAATCGCCTCGGGCGGATTACGCGATCTACAGTCTACCCGACGCCTCCCGGATCGAAGCCTGCGACCGTCAGCCGCTGATGGACGCCATGAACGGCATCATTGCCATCAACTGGCAAGCCCGCGAGCCGCACTGGACCGCAACCTCCTCGCCCTTCGACAAGAAGTACAGCCTGATCCTGGTCTACGACGGCTCGGGCCTCGTGGCCTTCTCGGTTTACCGCATCCTGCAGATGTCGGCCGGACTTGGAATCTACCGCAGCGGCACGGAAGTGCTGCCCGCGCACCAGGGCCGCGGCTTGTACGGCTCCTTCACTTCGGAAGTCCTGAAATGTTCGGGTGCAGCTGCGAGAGCCGACGGCAACGTCCTCTACGGCTGGCGGACCCGCAATCCAATCGTGTGGGCAGCGAACGCTAAGATTTGCGAAAAAGTGTCTCCATCGTTGCTCGACGATGCACAGGATCCCGCGTTGCAGGCGGCGTGTGTCGAGATGTGCACCTCGCTCTATCCGGGCAAGCCGCTCGAACTTCCCGACATGATCATGCGCGGCGCCTACGGCCACATTAAGCACCATCGGCAGACCTACCATGGCACCGCATCGCTGGTCGACGCCGCGATGTCGCGCAAGATTCCGAATTCTGCGGATGCCCTTTTCTCTGTCGGTTACGCGAGGGTTTGATGTCGATGCTCGGACAACAGGCGGTATACGTCCCGACGTCGCGCTTCACCGATCGCGCCTATCTGGCCTGGACGGCGGTGGCGATCGCCTATGCCATCGCTTTCCTGCAACGCGTGTCGCCGCAATCGGTGAGCCTCAGCTTCATGCACGACTTCGACACCGACGCGGCCGGTGTTGCGATGCTCGCCTCGAGCTATTTCTGGGGCTACACCCTGATGCAGATTCCGGCCGGCCTTCTGGTCGACCGTTTCGGCGTCAAGCGCGTCGTCCTGGCCAGCATGATCGCCTCGTCGCTCGGCAGCGCCGCATTCGCGCTCGCGCCGAACTTGCTCGACGTCTTTGCCGCTCGGCTGATCGTCGCCTGCGGCGACGCGCTGGTCTTCACCGCACTGCTGAAGCTCGTCGCACAAAGCTTCGCCGACGAGAGGTTCGGCATGATGTCCGGCATTTCGCAGGTGTCCGGCTATGTCGGCGGCGTCATCGCGACCACGCCGCTTGCGGCCGCGGTCTCGGGCTTTGGCTGGCGGTCCTGCTTCCTGTTCATCGCCTGCATCGGGCTTGCCAATCTCGCTTTCGCCAAGCTTGCGCTCAAGCCGGATCCGGTCTCGCACAGCAACAAGACGCTGAAGGGCGTTGCCATCGCGGCACGGCAAGCGCTGACCCATGTCGCGAACTGGGGTTGCGCAATGACGTTTGCCTCGCACTTCGCGGTCGTGACGACGCTGTCGGGCGTCTGGGGCATTCCGATGGTCGCGCACTTCTTCCATATCTCGCCTACGGCCGCCGGCACGCCGCTGCTGGCCTTCATGATCGGCAATGCGCTCGGATCGATCTTCCTCGGTCATGCCGCCGACCGTGCCGCCGCGGTACTCGACCGCGCGCTGATCGGCATTTGCGCGCTGCGCATGCTCCTGATCGCGATGCTGCTGCCGCCGATCGCCCAAACGTTTGGTCTTGCCTACGTCACCGTCGTGTTCACGGCATTGGGCCTCGTTGCCGGCGGCACGGTTCCGCTGGTGCTGAAATGCGTCAAGAAATTGTACACGGCGGACCTGATCGGTGTCGGCGCCTCCGTGAATACCACGGCTGCCGGCATCTTCGCGGGCGTCGCGCAGCCCATCATCGGCTTCGCGATGCTTGCGGCCAGCAGCGCCTCCGGGACCGACGCCGTGCACAACACGGCCGTGATCGGTGATGGCGGCTACAGCGCCTTGATTGCCATTTTGCTTCTCATGTCGCTGCCGGGCATTGCCGGGCCGCTGCTGATGAGAGGCAAGTTGATAGCTCGTTAGTGTCGTTAGGAGTCGAGGGGGTGTTATGGAGCGCTTGTTTTTGAGAAAAGGCGAAGTCGCGTCAAACTTTCCGGTCAGCAGCTGGCAAAGCGTGATGTTTTCCGAGTTTGAAGCGCAGATGAGCAGCGAGGCGAGGCCGTTCCCTTGCGTGTTCGGGGTGACCGGACATCGCCAGGACCAGCTCCGCTACCTCTTCCTTGATCCGTATGATGTGGCGGTGCTTGGCGAACAGCTCGGACAATATCTCTCGGAGGCGCGCTCGTTCGGCCCCAACACCTCATTGATCGTTTTCACGCGGCCCCGCCCGGTGCAGACGCTCGACGCCTATTATCGCAAGATGTGGCTGACGCTCGACCAGCTTGCGCGGCTGGACAAGAACCCCTGGCCATCAGAGATTCCGGAGCAGATCGACCATCCGATGTGGGAGTTCTCGTTTGCGGGCGAGCCGATCTTCGTCGTGTGCACAACGCCCGCGCATGTGATGCGCCAGAGCCGCCGGTCCAGCGCCTTCATGCTCACCTTCCAGCCGCGCTGGGTGTTCGAGAAGATTCTCGGGACGGAGAAGGCGGCGAACGCCGCGTTCGCCGAAGTGCGCAAGCGCTTGATCCCTTACGACAGCGCGAGCCCCTCGCCGCTGCTTGGCCGCTACGGCGCGTCCGACGGCCGCGAGTATCTGCAGTACTTCCTGGACGACGACAACAATGCGAGCGCCGGCTGCCCCTTCGCCAAGCTCGCACAGAACAAGACGCCACCGATCGCGAACAAGGAACAGGCAGCATGACCCAGATCATCGCAGGCGCGAAGACCGAATTTGCCATCGATCCGGAGATCCTGAACCTGCTCCCGGCGCAGGGCTCCGTCGAGCTGCAGCATGATGCGGCCGGCAAGGTGCATCACTTCCATACCCATCCGGTCGATGAAATCCTGATGATCATCAGCGGCCGGCTGAACTTCATCTGGGATGGCGGCGAACGGGTCGTCGGCGCCGGCGACACCATCCTGCTGCCTGCCGGCACCCGACATCAATCCGAAGCGCTCGAAGGCGGCGCGATCTACGTGATCGCGACGCAGCCCCCGGCCAAACCAATGAACAACTGACATCCAGGGAAAACGCGAACACCTCAGGACAGTGGAGGGTCGCGCGGCGGTTCAACCGCCAAACGTTCGACCAGCTCGATGACTTCGGAACGCTGGTCGGGCGCAAGCCGAAGGAAAGCCTTCAACAGTCGCAGGCTTTCCAGTGTTTCGCTCGATGGAGCTCCGAGCTTGTTCTGCAGCTCTGCAACATATGTGGGATTTTTCATCTCGCACCTTAAGTGAGGATTACGAATGGCATACCCAGGTAAACGTGAAGGCTTGGCCCAGAAGGTCGACACCGCAGCGCAAGAGGCCGAACGCCTCGGCCTGACCACGGCAACCCTCATACTCCGGATGGCCCGCCTCGAGATTGATCGGGCGGAGCCCGAGGAAGTTGAAAGTATGCCAAGGAACAACTTGCGCAGCAAGCCGAACTGAACTCCCGAAACGGACCGGTTCCGGCTCCGAGGCCGCCGGCATGCGCCGGAGGCCTGTGACGTCTGAACGACGTCCTGCGAGGCGAGAGGCTTGCCTCTCGCCTGCGCTCAGGTTGCTTTGCGAATATTCGATCTTCGGTGCAGGCCAGCCACGCTAGCCGGTGTTCCCGGCCTTGCCGAACGCGCCCGCCTCGGCCAAGCCGGCCATGCGCCGGTCGTCATAGCCAAGCGTCTTGCTCAACACATCCCGCGTGTGCTGACCGAGCAGCGGAGCCGCAACAGGATCAACCGCCGGCGTCAGGCTCATATTGACCGGCGACTCGATGTTCGGAACCGAACCGGCGGTCGGATGCGCGATTCTGCTAAGGCGATGCCGATCGCGCACCTCGGGTGCGTTGAACCCTTCCTCGACCGTCCGCAGATAGCCAACCGGAATGTTGGCCTTCTTCATCTTCGCCATCCAGTGCTCGAGCGTGTCGCTCGCGAACACGCTGGCAATGATGGCGCGGAGCTTCTCCTTGTTGGCCGTCCGCGCCTTGCGGTGAGCAAATTCGGGGTCAGTGACGAGATCCGGACGCTCCAGCACGTCGGTGACCAACCGGCGATAGAGCCGATCATTGGCGCAGGCCATGTAAAGCGGACCATCGGACGCCCGGTAGACGCCGACGGTCGGCGAACCGTTCGGAGAATTGCCGAAACGGCCCGGGTTGTTGCCGTTGATGAGATAGGCCATGCCGTAGAAGCCGGTCATTGAGACCGCGGTGTCGATCAACGCGACCTCGACCTGCTGACCGCGTCCGAGCCGATCGCGCGCGATCAGCGCCAGCAGGATGGCGTTGCAGGCCGACATGCCCGTTGCCATGTCCACGATCGGCGGACCGGTGCGCACCGGCTCGCCATCCGGAAAGCCGTTGAGCGACATGAAGCCGCTTTCGGCCTGGGTGATCGGGTCAAAACCAGGACGTAGCGCGAAATCGCCTTTACGGCCGTAAGCGGAGATCGAGCAATAGATCAGCCGCGGATTGGTCGGCGCCACCGACGCATAGTCGAGCCCGAATTTCTTCATCACGCCGCCGGAGAAATTCTCCACCACGACGTCGGCCTTGGCGATCAACGCGCGCGCGACCTCGAGCGCGGCCGGATTGTTGAAATCGAGCGCAATGCCGCGCTTGTTGCGATTGAGGCTCAGATAAGCTGCGCTCTCTCCGCCGATTTCGGCGTGCTCGTAAGCGCGCGTATCGTCTCCGCCGTCCGGGTTCTCGATCTTGATGACCTCGGCCCCGAAGTCTGCCAACGTTTGCGTGCAGGCCGGACCGGCGACAACGCGGGTGAAATCGACAACCAGCAGCCCATCGAGCGCCGTCGGAACTCCCTCCCCGCGCGGCGCGCGCCCTGGCAATTCTGGTCCGGTCATGATCTGACGCTTCCTCTGTTATTTTGTCAGGCGAAATACGACGGCCCTCCCAGGACCGACGCTGCGCGCCTTTTTAGCGGAAGCCCGTCACCAAAACCAAACCCGGATTTTGCAGGGCGGGACCTTCGCCTGACATGGCTGTCATCAGCAGAGCAGATCCCGCGGTGCCGACACGGTCGGACCATTCGAATGTCGAGGAAGACTACCGGATAGCGGGTCCGTGAGGGCTTCCGGCCAGCGGAGGAATGCAGATTCGATGGGTGGCGACGCCCCGCCGCCACCCGCTTTCGTCATCGAGAAGCGCCGCGCTATTCGGCGAGCATTTCGCCAGAGCCGCCGAACTCGGCCGGAAAATCCTTCAACTTCGGCAGACCATCGCGTATCGGCAGCACCGCCTCGGCATAGTTGACGTGCACGCCAGGGCTGAATTTCAGCGTCGGGATCGTTGCCGTGAATACGTCGACGAGTCCAAGCGTCGGGTGGTTGGTCATCAGGTGACCGCCGCACTTGGTGCAATATTTGCGTTGGCTCATCGCCGTCTTCTCGAACGTCCCGATATGGTCGGCGCCCTTGGTGACCTCAACCGCCTCGGGCTTCCACAGGCTGAAGGCATTCACCGGACCGCCGGACCAGGAACGGCACGAGCGGCAGTGGCAGTAGCCCATCGCCTCAGGTTCTCCCATCACCTTGAGTTCGACGGCGCCGCAAAAGCAGTTTCCAGTGTGATTCATCGGTCGGTTCTCCTTGGGTGAATTTTGATTGGGGCTCCGCGCCGGCACCGACCCACGTTGCTCGTGATGTTCGTGATGCAGGAGGAAGATATGGAGAGGCGTAGCCGCTGCGAACTCCCTTGAGGTGACGCGCCAGACCCATTGCCGGCCCCCGAGGCCATCACACTTCGCTCGAATGCAGGCAGGTCATAGGCGTGGGCGAAGTTACATGAGAGTCCGCGCCGCTGTCGACCTTCTTCACGGCCTGGCCGAGTGCAACGCCCATCACACACGAAGGATGGAGCGCAATGTGAGGCCAGGCACAGTCCCGCAATGTGATGAAGCGTTGCCGTACCGGAGGCCTGCGTCGCGACCGGCACGCAAGCACATCACTTCAAATCAGCATCGGCGATCCTTCACGGGAACCCTGTTCGGCGTGGCAAGCCCGTACATCAGCGCCAGCCGATCCAGGCACTCCTTGAGACGCCGCGCGAAATAGTCCTGCCAGCGCTGCGTGCGCAGCCCGCGCCGCTGCCCAACCTGCTCCATGGTCATGCCGAGGATCAGGACATCGTGCACCAGCGCCGAGCCGTCGGCGCCGAGCTCATGCTCGGCACGATTCAACCGCAGGGTCGCCTGACGCTGCCCCTCCGTGATCGGCTCGCGTTGCTGACCGCCATCGACGTATTCGCGTGTCGTGTCCACTGCGCGAGGGCCACGCTCGGCCTTCTCCCAATCGTTTTGGAAGGCCCTGCCGCTCCGATACTGCGTATCGTCGATCTGTCGATGCGCGTGCAACCGGCTGAGCGGATCGTTGCGTATCGAGCGGAACGCAACGATCTTGTCGCCCGGCTCGAGCGCAAGGGGGTCGTCGATCTCGACCGTCGCCACCTCGGCATTGAAGGGCAGATCCTGGGAGCGTCGATCGTGCGCTCCGGCGGGATCGTACGGTTTCCGGCGTTTGCCTCGCGGCATTGCTGGTCTCCAAAATGTGTGGTGATGAGCGCGCGGGGTCATCCGCGCGATTGCGGTTGCGGACCGAAGTCCGGCAGTCGGGAGGTGAATCGCCTCAGATGGCTCCGACGGCCTGAAGCCAGGCGTCGTTCAATACCGGCCTCGCTGAGGCCTCCGGATCGCGGCTCAGGTGAAAATGCGGTGCGCAGTAGCTCGTGCCCGGCCGGCACGGATGACCGCAGAAGGTGACCGTCTCGCCGTCGGCATCCCCGCCATAGGGATAGCGGCAGTCGCCGCGTTTCAGGTCGAGCAGTGAAAGATGCCGCGGCTCGACCGCCGCGCAACGAAGTTGGGGCATCTCCACCGCTTCGGCGAAGATTTTTGGCCAGCGAATCAGATCGGGCTTCAGCTCGGCCCGCCCCTCCCGCAGGCACCCGTTGCCCGGGAGCTTCGCCAGGGACGGTTTCAGTGGGTCGAGGCGCCCCGGCAGGGACGGCTCCACCCGATCGAGGCCCACCAACCCCATGCGCTGGGCCCGGCTGAGGGCCGCGTAGCGTGTGTAGGCCGTGTTGAAGGTTGCGTTGATGGTGTCAGCGATCTCCGAGTAGGACAAGCCGCGGGCGCGCAGGTCCTGCAGGGCAGCCGAATGCTCCGGCAGCCAGTTCGTCATTTCCATTCCAGATTCCCATTTTTGTCATTCCGCCGGCGCCTTGCATAGCTTCCGATATTCCGAAGAAAAAGTCAAGCTTGATTTCTGATAATCGTAACGGTATGGATATGACAGGATTTGGAGAGGATGAAACATGCTGGACGCGGCACTGATCGAACGAGCACTGGAAAAGACAGGGAAGAGCAAGGGCGGGCTTGCCCGCGCAATGGGGGTACGGGCCGGGGCGGTATCCGAGATACTGTCGGGGATACGGTTGATCAAGGCGTCGGAGATCGCCCCGATCATCGAATATCTGGAGCTGAACTCGGTGCCGATCATGGGCCGGGTCGGCGCCGGCGCCTCGATCGAGCCGGACCTCGAGCAGGTCCCGCCGGAGGGTCTCGGCGAGGTCGAACTTCCGTTCCCGGTAACCGAGGAGACCATCGCTTTTGAGGTCTCAGGCGATTCGATGCTGCCAAAATACGAGAACGGCGACGTCATCGTGGTCTATCGCGAGCAGCGCCATCCGCTGTCGAGCTTCTACGGCGAAGAAGCTGCGGTCCGGCTGAAAAGCGGCGAGCGCTACCTGAAGACGATCGAACGCGGCAGCTCTTCCGGCCTGGTCAACCTCAAGAGCTTCAACGCCAAGCCGATCAACGGTGTGAAGCTCGAATGGATCGGGGAAATCTGCGTCACCCTGCCCCGCGGCCAGATCGAACGGCTGCGCGGCAAGACGGCGAAGGGCCGCAAATCTGCCCGGACGCAGGGGCGATCGGAGAAATAGCGGCGCGACTTCAGGGCCGACCAGGCCGATTCGGATACCCAGACCGAATCGGCCGGACCAGCGGCGTCGAAATTCGGGTTATCGGCAATTCCTCTTGACATAGTTCCGATTATCGGAAATAATGGCCGATAACAGTCAAGGCATCGAACTATCAGGCATGCAGTATTTTGTCGTGATGATCGACTATGGCCGCCGCGGCCGGGAAGCGATCGTCGACCCCGAAATGACCCGGCGTGAGGTCGTCTCGCGCATCGCGTCGGGTGAATATACCAACATCAGCTTCATCCACGAGATTGCCGAATGTTCGGTTGAGGATGTCACGGACGACATCCTTGCCGAGGCCGCCCTGCCGGAGGTCCCCCTGACCGCCGCTGATATGCAAGCCAATACGCTCGATCACATCGGCGACCTGCGCAAGCACGAGCCGGTCTGACGTCGAGACCTCACGTGGTGATTTCGAAAACGTGATCTTTCTTGAGCCGGCCACTTGGCCGGAACCGGAAACGGACTAGATTGGGTTCACGCAAAGTCTATTCGGACCGGGCGCGGGTTCCCTTTAGATTAGCGATTCGTTTCTCGGGCCGGTAGATTTCTGCTTCAAATGACTCCGACAAAAAATGCCGGGATCGCGGCAGGCGATGGCGATCTCAGGATTGCGCTGCTGCTCGGCATCGCGAACTGGTTTCTATTCCTCGATCATATTCCGCACAACGTCGTCAACACGCTGACCATTCGCAACTTCGGCTTCAGCGGCGCCACCGACCTGTTTGTATTCGTCGGCGGCTACGCGACGACGCTGATCTACAGTGGGATGGCGGTGGAGCGCGGAATGCTGGTGGCGGCCACCCGCATCTTCAGGCGTGTGTGGCAGCTCTACGCCGCCTACATCGTTCTGTTCGTAATCTATGTCGAGTTGATCAGCTATGTCGCGGCCCGGACCGCTGCGCCCGAGATCATCAGCGAGTTCAACATCACCGGCTTCATCGACCACGGTATCCGAACGCTGATCTACGGCCTGTTCCTGCAAGCCAAGCCGCTCAATCTGGATGTGCTGCAACTCATTATCGCCTTGATGGCCTTCCAGCCCATTATCGTGTGCGGGCTGCTCTATGTGCCGAACGCGACGCTCGCCGGGTCCGTTGCGCTTTACGCGACCGCCCGCGTGCTCGACTGGAATCTGACATCATACCCGGATGGACGCTGGTACCTGAACCCGTTCTGCTGGCAATTGCTGTTTGTGATGGGCGGCTGGCTCGCGCTCGTCGGTAGGCGGTACGCCTCCGAGATCCGCTCGCTGCAGGCTACTCCAGCGCTGCGCGCCGCGGCCCTGTTGTATCTGGTGTTCGCGCTGACGATCGTCTCAATTGGCGATATCCCGGCCCTCGCCCAGATGATGCCGGATGGACTGAGCGACATGCTCCTGCCAAGCGACCGGGAGGATGTCGCACCCCATCGCATCCTGCATTTCCTGGCCCTGACGTTCCTGTTCACGTTGCTGGTGCCGCGCGACTGGGAATACCTGCGATCACACGCCCTGCAGCCGCTCATCAAGTGCGGCGAGGAGTGGCTCGCCGTGTTCTGTGCAGGCGTTTTCCTCTCCTTTGCCGCGCACCTTATCCTGATCACCGGCCCGAACTCGGTGGCGAGGCAGGCCGCCGTCAGCATCGCAGGCATCGCGGCGATGATCGCCGTCGCCTACTACGTCTCGTGGTCGAAGAAGCAGGATCACAAATCGGCCGTCGGCGCCCATTCGTGAATCCGGTGGTCTAATCGATCGTCAGCGACCGCCGCAGCCGCGTCTCGCTGTCGTGCAACATCGCAGCGTCGAGCGCATCCCGACCGACTGCGTCGCTCGCACAGGCGAACAGACGGTAGAATTGGGCCCCATCATAGGCGACCAGCAAGAGATCGACGCCCGCGTTCAATGCCTCCACGACGGCGGTGCAGACGTCGTGCTGATAGATCGCGCCCATCACCAGATCATCCGTCATGACGAGGCCCTGGTAGTTCCAGGTTTTCCGGATCAGCCCATCGATGACGGCCTTCGAATGCGAGGCAGGCCGCGCCGGGTCGAGAGCGCTGACCGCCACATGCCCGACCATCAGGCGCGCACCGGTCGTCGACAGCACATCGCGGAACGGACGCCAGTCGGTCACCTCCAGTTCGCCGACCGGCGTATCGAGATCGGCGTTGAAATGATGCGTGTCGGCGCGCACGCGGCCCAATCCGGAAAAGTGCTTCACGGTGGCATTGACGCCCGCGGACTCGAGGCCATGGATGTAGGCGCCCGCGATCGCGCTCACCTTGGCGGGGTCGTGGGAAATCGCGCGCTGATTGGTCAGCGTATTGAAATCGAACCGGTTGCGCGTCGCCTCGGGCCGAAGGTCAAGCACCGGAGCTAGATTGAGGTTGACGCCGAGCGACGCCAGTTCGCGTCCATGGATACGCCCGAATTCCTCGGCCTTTGCCGTCCGCTGCTCCGGCGCCAATTCGGCCAGCGAGGCAAGCGCGGGCAGCCTCGTCAGCGGCGGCGCGAGGTGCGAAACGATGCCGCCCTCCTGATCCGTCGCGACCATCAGCGGCGAAAGCCCAGCCGCGCGCCGCTTCGCCTGCAGCGCAGCGATCTCCGCCTTCAGTGCATCGACCGTCCTGCCGGCGACATTGCGCCCGGTGACATAGATGCCCGCAATCAAGCCGCTCTCCGCCAGCGGCGCGACCTCGTCGAACGACCGGTAGCCGACGATGAAATGCTGCCCAAGGGACCGCGCAAGAAGCGGCTCAGTCTGCATTACGCGGTGCTTGCGGACCTCGAACGCACCATGCGCGGCGAGCATTGCGAGTGGCGGCAGGCACCACAGGATGACCAGAAGCTTCCCCGCCCACGCCCGCCTGCGCCAGGCGCGACGGCGGACCAGCATCAGCACGACGGCGACACTTGCGACCACGAGGAGCAGATTGCCCGTCCCGCGTAGCGGGACCAGATAGGGATCGTTGTGGTTGACGCCGGCAAAGACGAATGCGAGCCCGACGATCCAGGCCAGGGCGATGCCGACTCGCTTGATGATTTGCATGGAGACGATGGGTTGAACAAACCGAACGTGTCGTCCGTATCAGAGCGGATTCGCCGCAGCTAGCGGATAAGACCCCTCTGCACGCAATCTGCATAAGAATCCTGAACTCCTGCTCATCGCCTTTCCGCTGTCTGCACGCAGCCAACCCAAGGTTCGCCATGCCGCAGCCGGGATCGCGTTCGCACACCTGTCGATGACGTCAGCGCGACCGCCGGAGTCCAAACGTCCTTCAATCCTGAGGTCACAATGACAAGCCTTGAGTCACCGGAAACCGAGACCCAATCGATTGCCAACGGCTTGCCGCCGGCCAAGGCCGCCGCCGCGCTTACTCTCGCCGCGCTGGCCGATTGGTTGTTCTATGATCAGAATGCCGGACTCTCGGTGGTCCTGTTCGCAGTCGCGCTGGCCGGCGTGTCACTGGCCTCCAACTTTGGTCACCTCGCTCGCCACAGGCTGCTGATGGCCGGCGCGATCGTTGTGGCCGGGTTGCTCCCTGCCCTGGAGGAGTTCAACGCAGCCTCGCTAGCCTTCGCCGTTCTTGCGCTCGGCACCGCGCTCACTCTCACGACCAATCCCTGTCTCGACAGTGTGGCCAAGGGAGCTGCCTCGCTGGTGGACCTCTTTCTGGTCAGCCCTTTCAGGTTGTTCCGGGACGTCGTCAACGCATTCAGCCTGCCGGGCCTGACCAGGGGTTTCATCCTATGGTTCGTACCATTGCTGCTCGGAACCGTGTTTGTCTCTCTGTTCGTCGCCGCCAATCCAGTGCTGGAAATATGGATCAGCCAGCTGAACCCGGGCAATCCCGCCGCCAGCCTCAGCCTCGGTCGCACGCTGTTCTGGATCCTCGCATTGGCGCTGGTCTGGCCCTTCATCCATGTCAAATGGCGGCACTACACCAACGTCGTGCCCAACGGACCTCGATCTTCCGCGAAGGATCCGGCCGAACCCGATCATTTCATCGACTTGTTCGGCGCAGGCTCCATCCTGCGCTCCCTGATCTTGTTCAACCTGCTGTTTTCGATTCAGACCATTCTCGATGCGATCTATCTCTGGGGCAACGCGACGCTTCCTGCCGCCATCACCTACGCCTCCTACGCCCATCGTGGCGCCTATCCGTTGATCGTCACGGCGCTTCTGGCCGCGGCCATCGTTCTGCTCGCGATGCGGCCGGGCGGCCCGGCCGAACAATCGCGAGTGATCCGACCGCTCGTCTACGTCTGGGTCGGGCAGAATGTCTTGCTGGTGATCTCCTCGATGCTCCGGCTTGATCTCTACGTCCAAACCTACCTGCTCACCTACTGGCGCGTCGCGGCATTCGTCTGGATGCTGCTCGTCGCGGACGGGCTGATCCTGATTCTGGTGCGCATCGTCCTGCGGGCATCGAATGAATGGCTGGTCGGCACCAACCTGTCGGTACTGACCATCGTGCTCTATGTCTGCTCCCTGGTTAATTTCGCCGCCGTCATCGCCGACTACAATGTCAGCCACAGTCGCGAAGCCTCGGGCAGTGGCGTCAATCTGGATATGGACTACTTGATCCAGCTCGGCCCCCAAGCCCTTCCGGCCATCGACCGGGCGATCCAGCTCCGCTACGCCGACCGGGTCCTTGTCTCGCGCCGCAATAGCCTTGTAGAACAGCAACGCCAGCAGATGGCCTCATGGCGCAGCTGGGGCTTTCGCGGCTGGCGGCTTCAGCGTTTCCTGGACAGGCAGCAGACCAATGCGCCGGGATAGTCGATGCGCCGGTTTTCGGAGAAGACTCGTGACGCACCGCATCCTCATCGTCGACGACGACCTGCATCTCCGCGAGGTCATCCGCGTCGCCCTCAAGAAAGCCGGCATGAGCGTGGCCGAGGCCCGCGACGAAAAGGAGGCGCTGACCCGGTTTGCCGGCGAGTCGACATCGGCATGCCGGAATTCGACGGCCTCGATGTCTGCCGCGAGATCCGCAAATCATCGGACGTGCCGATCCTGTTCCTCTCCGCCCGCGACGACGAGATCGACCGCGTCCTCGGCCTCGAGATCGGCGGTGACGACTACGTAACCAAGCCGTTCAGCCCGCGCGAGCTCGTCGCGCGGGTGAATGTCATCCTGCGGCGGCTGACCCCGCGGATAGCGGCGTCAAGAACAGAGGCCGCCGTGCTCGCGCGGGGGCAGCTCTCGATCGATCCCGAGCAGCACATCGCGACGTTCGCGGGCGTGCCGCTGCGCCTGACTGCGATCGAGTTCGGAATCCTGCGCGCCTTCCTGACGCGACCGACGGTGGTGTTCAACCGCGAACAGATCATGAGCGCGGCCTACCAGCTCAACATCCAGGTCTCCGACCGCACCATCGACAGCCACATCCGCAACATCAGAGCCAAGCTCGCAGCCGTGAGCTGCGACAACGTTATCGAGACCGTTCACGGCGTCGGCTTCAAGCTCGGTCGCTGCGAGCTGCAGGCATGACATCGTTCCGCGCCCGCCAGAAGTGGCGACCGTCGCTTGGTCTGGTCATCTTCACCGTGCTTGCCTTGGTCGCTCTGCTGCCGCTGGTGGGTCTGTTCTTCTTCCGCCTCTATGACAACCAGCTGATTCACCAGACCCAGGCCGAGCTGATCGCGCAGAGCCGTGTGCTGGCTGCAATCTATGCGCGGGACGTGCAGGCGCGGCTTGGCAACGCCATCCCGCTCGGCCCCGCGGTCCCGCCGGAGGCGCTGCCTGATCCCGGCGATCAGGTGACGCCGATCCGGCCCGCGCTCGACCTCGCCGGCAACGACCTGCTCCGGCGACGGCCCGACGCGCTGCCGGCGGCCAGGCCGGCGGATCCGGCCTATGTCGAGATCGGCACCCGGCTGATGCCCATCATCCTGGAGACCCAGAAGGTCACGCTTGCGGGTTTCCGGATTCTCGATCCGCAGGGCGTGGTGATCGCCGGACGCCAGGAGGTCGGACAGTCGCTTTCCCATATCGAGGAGGTGGCCGCGGCGTTGCGCGGCCAGTATAGCGCCGCGCTGCGCATCCGCATGCCCGACAAGCCTCCGCCACCGATCTATTCGATCAGCCGCGGCGTCGGTGTTCACGTCTTCTCCGCGATGCCCGTGATCGTCAACGACCACGTTGCCGGCGTGATCTACACGTCGTGGACGCCGAGCAACATTTTCGACCATCTCTATCAGGAGCGCGGCAAGTTCCTGCTCGCCACATTGGCCGTGCTGCTGGCGACGATTGCGATCGGGTTGATGTTCTCACGCACGGTCACGCGCCCCATGCGCGAGCTCGTCGATCGCGCCGTGCGGATCGGCCGTGGCGACCGCAACGCGTTCCAGCCGCTGCAGCACTACGGCACGCGTGAGCTCGCCCAGCTCTCAGATAGTTTCCTCGATATGGCCCAGCAGCTGTCGCGCCGCTCCGACTACATCGCGACCTTCTCGGCCCACCTGACGCACGAGTTGAAATCGCCGCTGACATCGATCAGGGGCGCAGCCGAGCTGCTGCAGGATTCGCTTCAGAGCAAATCGGATACGCTGACCCGCTCCGAACAACAAAGCTTCATCTCGAACATCCTTGGCGACGTCGAGCGGCTCGACGCAATGAGCCATCGGTTGCGCGAGCTGGCCCGTGCGGAGAGCGCCCCACAGAACGAGCAGACCCCGCTCTCTCCCGTCATCGAAAACCTGAAGGGCCGCTTTGCAGGCCGTACCATTGCGGCCAGCGGCTGCCTCGACCGCTCAATCGGCATGTCCGGCGAGAAGGCGCTGATCGTGCTGGCGCATCTGGCCGACAACGCGTTCCGTCACAACGCCAAGTCGGTGGAGATCGAAGCGACCGGTGACGCCTCCAGCGTCAGAGTGTCGGTGAGCAATGACGGCGACCCGATCTCCGACGCCAACCGCGACAAGATCTACGATGCCTTCTTCACCACGCGCCGCGACAGCGGCGGCACCGGCATGGGGCTTGCGATCGCGCAAGCCGTCATGGTGAGCCATGGCGGTTCGATCCGTCTCCTGCCCTCCAGCCAGGGTGCAGCCTTCGAGTTGCAGTTTCCCGCCGTCTGACCGGTCAGAACCGCTTGATGATGATCGCCGCCCTCATCTCGGAGGGCGCGTTGATCGAACCCACTTCCCGACTATTTCCTGCGCGAAGCCAAAATCTTCTCAGCGGCACGAAGGTGCGGCTTGTCCAGCATCTTGCCATCCATCTTGGCGACCCCGGACGGATTGCCGGCGAACGCGGCGACCACCCGCTCCGACCACGCGATCTCCTCATCCGTCGGCATGAAGGCCGCGTTGACAACGTCGACATGCTTGGGATGGATCACGGCTTTGGCGAGGAAGCCGTCCTGCCGCGCGGCAATGGCCTCCGCCTTCAACGCATCGAGATCGTTGATGTCGGTGGCAATGGTATCGATCGCGACCACCCCGGCGGCGGCCGCGCCGATCAGGCAGAGATCGCGGGCCAGGATGAAGGGCGAATGATAGCGGCCGTCGGTCCGGTTGCGGGTTGCCCCGAGCGAGGCCGCGAGATCCTCCGCACCCCACATCATGCCCCAGAGCCGCGGGCTCATGTTCTCGAAGTCGAGGATTTTCAGCACCGCCCGCGCCGTCTCGGTCGCGACCGTGACAATCCGCGTCGTGCCCTGCGCGATATCAGACGCGGCCTCGAACGCGTCGAGATACAGCGCGAGCCTGTTGACATCGGCGGCACCGGCGCATTTCGGCAGCACGATGCCGTCGGGCTTCCCCGGCATGACAGCGGCGAGGTCGCCGAGCGTCAGGTCGGTATCCAGCGCGTTGACGCGGATATAGAGCTTCTGGTTCGGATTGCGCGCATCGAGCATCTTGCGCGTGATGCCGCGCGCGACGACCTTCTGGTCCGGTGCGATGGAATCCTCGAGATCGAGGATCAACGCATCGGCCGCGGTCTTCTTCGCGCTCTCGTATTTCCGGGTGCTGTCGCCGGGAACGAACAGGAACGATCGCATTGTCTATGCCTTCGGCTTGCAGTGCATCAGGCCGGTGCGGCGGCAGCTCGCCACCACCTCGCCGCGCTGATTGGTCATGGTGTGCTCGAACTCGACGATGCCCTGGGTCGGCCGCGACTTGCTGGCGCGCGTGCCGATGATCCTGGTGTGCGCCTTCAGCGTATCGCCATGGAACACCGGCTTTGGAAACTTGACGTCGGTCATGCCGAGATTGCCGACCGTGGTGCCCAGCGTCGTGTCGTACACGCTCATGCCGATCATGATGCCGAGCGTATAGAGGCTGTTGAACAGCCGCTGGCCGAACTCAGTCTTCTCCGCGAAATGCGCATCGATGTGCAACGGCTGCGGGTTCATGGTCAGGAGGCTGAACAGGGTGTTGTCCATCTCCGTCACGGTGCGGCTGAACTCGTGATGGAATTCCTGCCCGACCTCGAACTCTTCGAAATACAATCCAGCCATTTAGCGTCCCTTGTAGTTAGGCGTCCGCTTCTCGACGAACGCATTCAGCCCTTCCTGGCAGTCTTCCGTCGACGCCACCACGACAAAGCTCTCAGCCGCATTCTCGACCGAGCGGCGGAAATCGGCATCGACCGCGCGCATGAAGGCGTCTCGGCCGATCTTCATCACGATCGGCGACTTCGCCGCAAACTTCCGCGCGATCTCGCGCGCTCGCTCCAGCGCAGTGCCCTTCGGCACCACTTCACTGAGCAGGCCCATGCGATGGGCGGTCACCGCATTGAAGGGCTCGCCGAGGAACAACGGGCCGAACGCCTGGTGCTTCCCGACCAGCCGCGGCAGCTGCACAAAATGGATCGCCGGGATCAGACCGACGTCGATCTCGGGATAGCCGAAGGTCGAACCGTCGCCGGCAATGATCATGTCGCAGGAGATCGCAATCGTCATGCCGCCGGCCCGCACGGCACCATCGATCGCCGCAATCGTCGGCTTGCCCATGCGATACTGCGTATCGTTCAGCGCGAAATACAGCCGCTCGAGGAATGTCTTGGTCTCGATCGCGGGCTTGCCTCTGACGATGTCAAGGTCGAGTCCAGCGCAAAACACCTTGTGAGCGCTGCTGATGATGACGGCGCGCACCGCCTCATCATCGCGCGCCTTCGCAAGGGCCGCCAGCAACGCGTCGATCAGGGGCATGCTGAGTGCGTTGACCGGCGCGCGATCCAGCACGATCTCCGCAATCTGATCGGTGATCGAGTAACGAACGAGGTGCGTGCTCATGATGTATTGCCTCCAATTATCGCTTGGCTTGCCGCACGGCGCCTGACAGCAGCAGGCCGTCGATCTCTGCGGAGCCGAAACCAGCCTCCATCAGCACGGCGCGGCTGTCCTGTCCAACATCAGGCGCGGGACAGAGGTGATCCTCGGACAGGCTCGCGATCCCCGGCGTCCGCGGCGAGTAGACCGCACCGACACCGGGCGTATGCTGGCGCACCGACGCCCTGGTCGCCTCGACATGGGCGTTGCGCAGCCATTCCCCGGGATTGAGGATCCGCTCCGCGATGATATCGCCGGCGTGCAGTCGCGTCAGCCAGGCGTCGGTCGGCTGGGTCAAAAACACTTCGCGCAGCTGCGGGATCAGCGTGTCGGCCGCATCGGCGCGCCGGGCGAAATCGGCGAAGCGCGGATCGCTGGCCAGATCCTCGCGGCCGATCGCGGTGCACAGCCGCTTGTATTGCGGCTCGTTCACCAAAGTCACCATCATCCAGCCGTCCTGGGTCTGATAGGTGCCGGCCGGCACGTTGAGCGCGCGAGGCGCACCACCCTCGAGGATGAATTCCGCGACCTTGTGGCCGAGCAGCGCCGAGGTCGACTGGCAGAGATTGACGTCGATCCAGCGGCCGGTGCCGACCGTCGCGCGCGCGAACAGCGTCGTCGCAATCGCCTGGAACGCATACACGCCGGTGACGACGTCGGAGATGGTGGTGCCGACCCGATGCGGCACGCCATCGGTGCCGAGATTGACCGAGACCAGCCCCGAAAACGCCTGCGCGACCGAGTCCGAGCCGGGCCGCTTCGAGTATGGCCCGCTCTGCCCGAAACCGCTGACCGACAGATAAACCAGGCCGGGATTGTCGCGCGACAGGCTCTCATAGCCGAGCCCAAGCCGCTCGGCGACACCAGGGCGAAATCCTTCGATCAGCACGTCTGCCTCGCGCGCCAGAAGCTGTGCGATCGCGATGCCGTCCTTGTGCTTCATGTCGAGGCACAGGCTGCGCTTGCCGCGGTTGTAGACCGCCGACAGCGTCGTGTGATTGCCGTAGGTCGTGCCGAGATAGCGCGACCAGTCGCCTTCCGGCGGCTCGACCTTGATGACGTCGGCGCCATAGACCCCGAGCAGCATCGCGCAATAGGGCGAGGCGATCCCCTGCCCGAAATCGAGCACCTTCAGCCCGCGATACGGCGCCTCGTGCGTCGGCGTCAGCCTGCGTTCGCCCGCCATTTGTCCTCCCACAGCCGTCGAGGAGCCTTATCCTTTTGGGCATGATCCCCGCGCAAACGCTACGCGTTTGTCGCGAGGAAAACCGTTGCACACTTTTCCGGATCATGCCCTACAGCGCCAGATAGCGCTGCCGGATGTTGTCGTTGGCCTTCAGCTCTTCGATGGAGGATGTGTAGACGATCTGTCCCTTGTCGATAACCGTCGCGTGGCTCGCAAGGCCAAGGCAAAAATGCATGTTCTGCTCGGCGATCAACACTGTGGCACCGGTGCCGCGGAGCTGCCGCAGCAGCTCGCCGATGCGCTGCACGATGATCGGCGCCAGCCCCTCGCTCGGCTCGTCCAGCAGCAGCAGCACCGGATTGCCCATCAGCGTTCGGGCGATCGCCAGCATCTGCTGCTCGCCGCCGGATAGCCGGCCCGCGATCCGGTGCCGCAGCGGCTCCAGCAGCGGGAACACGTCATAGACACGGCGGATCGACCACTCATCCTCTCCGTCCGGCCCCTTCTTCTGGCCGATGACGAGATTGTCCTCGACGGTATGCTCGGGAAAAATCTGGCGGTCCTCGGGCACGAAGCCGAGCCCGGCCCGCGCGATGCGATGCGGTCGCATTCCCGAGACCAACTGGCCGCGCAAGGTCACCTTGCCGCGGCGCGCCGGCGCCAGCCCCATGATGGCCTTCATGGTGGTCGACTTGCCGGCGCCGTTGCGGCCGAGCAGCGCCATGGTCTCGCCCTGCCGTACCGAAAGGCCGACGCCGAACAGGATCTGGCTGGTGCCGTAGTAGACGTCGAGGTCCTCGACCTGCACCACCGGCTGCACACTCATGCCACCGCTCCCGCGTGGTCGTCGCTGCCGAGATAGGCCTCGATCACGGCATCGTTTCGCCGGATCGCGTCCGGCGTCCCGGTCGCAAGAATTCGCCCGTAGCACAGCACGACAATCTGCGGCGCGATCTTGAACACGATATCCATGTCGTGCTCGATGAATACGACGGTGATCTTCTGCCTCTCCCAGAGCTCGCGCACCTTGTCGATCATGCGCCAGCGCTCCTCGGTGCCCATGCCCGCGGTCGGCTCGTCCAGCAGCAGCACCTTGGGTTCGAGCACCAGCGCGAGGGCAATATCGAGCAGCTTCTGGTCGCCATGCGACAGCGTCGCCGCGGTCCGGTTGCGCTTGCTGGCGAGGCCGAGCAGCTCCATCGCATGCTCGGCGCGGTCGCGCGTCTCGGCCAGCGGAAAGCGGCGATGCATCACGCCGGCGCGGCGCTGATCGGCGCAGACCGCTGCCAGCATCGTCTCCTCGACGGTGAGCGACGGGAAGATGCTCGCGACCTGGAAGGCGCGGCCGATGCCATGGCGCACGATCTCGGGCGGCGTCTTGCCCGCCATGTCGACGCCATTGAGCAGGATCTGCCCGGCGTCCGGCCGCAGCGCGCCCGTGATCAGGTTGAAGAAGGTGCTCTTGCCGGCGCCGTTGGGGCCGATCACGGCGGTGAGCG
The DNA here is from genome assembly GCF_011058295.2 of Bradyrhizobium sp. 6(2017). Taxonomy (NCBI): domain Bacteria; kingdom Pseudomonadati; phylum Pseudomonadota; class Alphaproteobacteria; order Hyphomicrobiales; family Nitrobacteraceae; genus Bradyrhizobium; species Bradyrhizobium sp. 6(2017). The sequence continues at coordinate 6,887,397 of NZ_CP049289.2, forward strand.
AACCGTCGGCAAAGTCGAGCGAGACGTTGTCGGTCGCCTTGACCCCGCCAAAGGATTTCGAGAGGGCGCGAATTTCCAGCATGGCTAGCCGCCCGCCTCCCGCAACCCGCCATAGCTATTCCACGACGTGGCGACGAGCCAGCCGCAATCGACCGGCACGTTGGCGCCCGTCATGGCGGACGCCGCGTCAGAAGCGAGGAACGCGACCACGCGGCCGATTTCCGAGGGATCGACGAGGCGGCGGAGTGCGGCATTGGCGGCGAGTGCGGAGACATCCCGCTCCCCGCGATCGATCGCAGTCTTCAGCGCCGGAGTCAGCGTGTAGCCGGGCGACACGGAGTTGACGCGGATTCCGGACGGTCCCCACTCCGCCGCCAGGCACTCGGTGATGGCGATCACCGCGGCCTTGGCAGGCGCATAGGCATGCAACGGCATCGAGCGCATTCCGGCAATCGAGGCGATGTTGACGATGCTCCCGCGCTTTCGCGCGATCATCTGCCGCGCAAAGGCGATGCAGGCGACATAGGTGCCGCGCTGGTCGACCCGCACGACGTCGTCCCAGGCCGCCATCGGCAGATCGTGCGGCCGGACCGGCACCTGGATGATCCCGGCGCTGTTGACCAGCACATCCACGGGGCCGCAGTCCCGCTCGATCCCGGCCGCACAGGCCTCGACGCTTCGCTCGTCTGCCACATCGGCGGCAAACGCCCTGCCGCCGACTTCCGCGGCAACCGCCTGCGCCTTGGCGAGGTCGCGGTCGACGACCGCCACAAGGTCGCCGGCCGCGGCCAGTTCCCGGACGCAGGCCGCCCCGATGCCGCTGGCGCCGCCGGTGACGACGCTGATCCGTCCTTTTGCACTCATGGCGCGCGCTCCCCGGCCACGCCGCGACGCTGCGCGAACCATTCGACGACAAAGTCCATCAGGCCCTTCCGCAGGCCGATGGCAAAGAACAGGATCACGATGCCGAGCACGATGCCGTGATACTCGGTCAGGCGCGTGACGGTGTCATTCAGGATCAGGAACAGCATGGTGCCGACCATCGGTCCGAGGAAGGTGGTCACGCCGCCGAGCATGTTGATGAAGATGCCCTCGCCCGAGATCGTCCAATAGGCGAATTCCGGATAGGCGCCGGAGACGAACAGCGCCATGATCATGCCGCCGGTCGAAGCGAACAGCGCCGCCAGCACGAAGATTGTCAGCTTGGCGCGCCAGACATCGATGCCGATGAAGCTCGCCCGCGTCGCGTTGTCGCGGATCATGCGCAGCGTGTAGCCGAACGGCGACTGTGCGATCTGGCGCATCAACAGCAGACCAATCACCAGCAGCGCGCAACTCGCGATGTAGAGATGCAAATGGTTCGACAGATCGATGCCGAGAAACGGCGGCCGCGGGATGCCGCCGCGCAGGCCCTGGTCGCCGCCGGTCAGCGACTGCCACGACAGGATGGTCGAGTGGATCAACATCTGGAACGCCAGCGTGACGAAGGCGAAGTAGATTTCCTTCAGCCGCACGCAGATTGCGCCAATAGCGACGGCAACGACCAGGGTCATCGCCAGCGTGCCGACGAAGGCCACCGGGATCGGCACACCGGTCTTCTGCATCATGAGGCCAAAACCATAGGCGCCGAGGCCGAAGAACATGCCGTGCCCGAACGAGATCAATCCGGTGTAACCCACGAGAAGGTTGAGTGACGTCGCGAACAATCCGTAGGCCGCACAGCGGATCACGAAGTCGAGCAGCTGCTTGCTGCCGAATATCATCGGCAGCAGCGCGAGCACGGCGAACGCCGCGAGCGCGATCAGCACATCGCGATAGCGCTGCGGCCTGGCATCGATCCGGGGAACCTCGAGCGGCTGTGCGCCTTGGCCGGCCTGCAGCTCGGTCATGCGACCTCCTTGCCGAACAGGCCGGTCGGGCGCGACACCAGCACGATCACCATGAAGAGATACATCAGCCCCTCGGTGAACAGCGGGAAGCCGAGCGATCCGAACGAGCGGATCAGGCCGATCAGCAGCGCACCGATCAGCGCACCCAGGATCGAGCCCATGCCGCCGATCACGGTGACGATGAAGGACTCGATCAGCACCGAGAACCCCATGCCCGGCGTCAGCGAGCGCACCGGCGCGGCAAGCGCTCCCGCCAGTCCCGCCAGCATGCCGCCGAGCGCGAACACGCCGCCATAGATCAGCCCGGTGTTGATGCCGAGCGCCGAGACCATCCCGGGATTATGCGCGGCGGCGCGGATGACCTTGCCGATCCTGGAGCGCGCCAGCGCCAGCCCGAGAACCACGGCCGCTGCGAGCGCCACGCCGATCAGCAGCAGGTAATATGGCGGCACCACGCCGCCGGCGATGAACAGCGGCGGCACCTGGAACGCGGCCGGCATGCCCATGGACCTGAATTCGGGTCCCCAGATCATGCGGACGACGTCGTCGAAGATCAGCACGAAGGCATAGCAGACCAGAAGCTGCATCAGCACGTCGCGGCCGTAGACGCGGCTCATGAAGACGCGCTCGAAGATCAGGCCGAGGATCGCGGTGCCGACGGCGCCGCTCAGTATCGCCAGCGCAAAGCTGCCGGTGAACTGATAGGCCGTCATCGCGAAATAGGCGCCGAACATATAGAAGGCGCCGTGGCTGAAATTGACCACCTTGAGCACGCCGAAGATCAGCGTCAGCCCGACGGCGACGAGAAACAACAGCATGCCGATGATCAGGCCGCTGGTGGTCTGCGTCACCAGGCATGCAGGACTGACGAGACAACTGGCGAGCGCGTCGAGGTCCACGGGAAATCATCCATTACGGCGAGCCGCAAGGACGGCGCGCGACAGAAAGGCGGAGACAGCACGCTGCTGCCTCCGCCCCGCATGCGGATCAGGTGTAGCCCTTGCTCTTCTTCCACTCGGCTTCGAGCTCGAAGATGGTCTTCCAGTCGCCTGCCTTCACGTCGGGCACGTAGGGCTCCTGCGGGATCGTGGTGCCCCAGCCGATCGCGTAGCCGACCAGCGTGTGGTCGTCGGCGCGCATGGTGACGGTGCCGTCGGCGCCGAACGGGCACTTGATGGTAAGCCCGGTGAGGGCCTCCGCGACCTTCTTGCCATCGGCCGAGTTCGCCTTCTTGACGGCCTCGTTGAGGAACATGACCGCCGTTGCGTTCTGCCACGACCAGTTGGTCGGATATTCGTTGTACTTCGCCTTGTAGGCATCGCCCCAGGCCGCATTCTCTGGCGTCGGCGGGAATGTCTTGATGTAGCGGTCGCCGGAGTGGATGCCCTTGGGCAGGTTCTTCACCACGGTGAGCGCGGTGTAATCGGCCATGTTGACCGCGAACACCTCCATCTGGGTGAACATCGCGTAAATGTTGGCCTGGTCGATGTACGAGGTGAGATCGCCGCCCCACAGGCAGGAATACAGCGCCTGCGGTTTCGCCTGCAGGATCTTGGTCACCACTTCGGTGTAATCGGGCTGGAACAGCTTTGGCCAGGACTCGCTGATGATCTCGACATCGGGCGCGAACTTCTTCAGGTACAGCACGAACTCGCCGGTGGTGTCGCGGCCATAGGCATAGTCGGGCGAACAGGTCGCCCATTTCTTCAGGCCCTTGGCCTTGGCGATCCCTGCCGCGTAGCCGGCACCGACGATCGAGTCATGAATGCCTTGCCTCACGCAACGGAAAGCGTTCGGGATGTGCTGCTTGGGATCGGCGGTCAGCGACGACGCTTCCGAGCAGGTGTGGATGCAGAGCACGCCGAGATCGCGCGCCACCTCATGAACCGCGAACGATCCCGACGACGCCTCGCCGTCGAGCAGCATCTCGCAGCCGTCGGTGTTGACGAGCTCGCGCGCGATGCGGGCGGCTTCCTGCGGCTGTCCCTTGGAATCGCGGATCACCATCTCGATCTGCCGCCCGGCGAGCCCGCCGGCGGCATTGACCTTCTCGACCTCCAGCATCACCGCATTGCGCGAGGAGGTTCCGAGCTGCGCGACGCGGCCCGAGAGAATGGTCGGCATGCCGATCTTGATGGTCTTGGCCTGGGCACGCGCCACCCATGGCGCGGCAAGGCTCGCCGCGCCGGCACCCATCAGCGCAAGCGTCGAGCGCCGGGTGATGCCCGGTTTCCGGGTCCTCTTCATATTCCCCTCCCTGTCGGGTGTTGGCGTTCCCAAAATCCCTGTCGGAGATCGTTCCGTCTCCGTGACCGCAATGTTTTCAGAGCAAGGGGGGTGACGTCAAGCCAAAGATGAATTACGACTCATAATTCATCTAGGGAGAAACGGCGCCGGAAATCGGCCCGACGGGCGGCAAATGATCAATCTTTCCAGCTTCATCGCATTTCATGCCAAGCGGACTCCGGACCGCTGTGCGCTGAAATATCGCGGCGAAGATGTCTCCTATGCCGACTTTGATCTGCGCATCCGCCAGGTCGGCGGCTGGCTGGCGGCGCGCGGGATTGCGCCCGGCGACGTCGTCGCGGTGCTGATGAAGAACAGCACGGCCTTTCTCGAACTGGTGTTCGCAACCAGCCATATCGGCGCGGTGTTCCTGCCGATCAATTATCGGCTGTCGGCCGATGAGGTCGGCTATATCGTCGGCAATTCCGGTGCGCGCCTGCTGGTCGCCGACGAGGAATTTTCCGCGATCGCAGCCGGCGACGCGCCGGTCGTGCTGCTCGACGAAGGCGCGCAGTCCAGCATCACCAGCCTCGCGCCCGACATCGCGCCGGCGCCGATCCATGTGCGCCAGCCGCGCGACCTGATGCGGCTGATGTACACCTCGGGCACGACGGATCGCCCCAAGGGGGTGATGCTCACCTACGAGAACATCTACTGGAAATCCGCCGACCAGACGCTGGTGCTCGGGCTCAACGCCGACACCCGGCTGCTCGTCGTCGGCCCGCTCTACCATGTCGGCGCGCTCGACCTGCCCGGCATTGCGGTGCTCTGGCACGGCGGCATGCTGTGCATTCATCGCACCTTCGAACCGGAGCCGGCGCTCGCCGCGATCGAGCGCGAGAAGCTGAACGCCGCGTGGTTTGCGCCTGTCATGACCACCGCCCTCCTCACCTGCCCGAACCGCGAACGCTACGACGTCTCCAGCCTGAAATGGGCGATCGGCGGCGGCGAGAAGACGCCGGAAGTGCGCATCCGCGCCTTCTCGGATTATTTCGGTAATGCGCGCTACATCGATGCCTACGGCCTCACCGAAAGCTGCGGTGGCGACACCTTCATGGAAGCGGGCCGCGAGATCGAGAAGATCGGCTCGACCGGCCGCGCCATCGCCCATGTCGAGATCGATATCCGCGACGATGCCGGCAAGCGCCTGCCCGCCGGGCAGAATGGCGAGATCTGCCTGCGCGGTCCGAAGGTCACGCAGGGCTACTGGAAGGACCCGGAGAAGACCGCATCCGCCTTCTTCGGCGACTGGTTCCGTACCGGCGACGTCGGCTATCTCGACGCGGACGGCTTCCTCTATCTGACCGACCGTAAGAAGGACATGATCATCTCCGGCGGCGAGAACATCGCCTCCTCCGAGGTCGAGCGCGTCATCTACGAAATGCCTGAGGTGCGCGAGGTCGCGGTGATCGGCCTGCCGGACGCGCGCTGGGGCGAAAGGCCGGTCGCCATCGTGGTGCTGGCCGCCGACGCAAAGCTCGATCTGCCCGCGCTCACAGATTTCTGCCGCTCGCGGCTCGCCGGCTTCAAGGTGCCGCGGCAGTTGATCATCCGCGACAGCCTGCCGCGCAATCCATCCGGCAAGGTGCTCAAGCGCGTGCTCCGCGCCGAACTCGAGGCCATCGCATGACACAAGCGACATCTGCCAAGGTGACCAAGCTCAACCGGGTCGAGCGCAACGCCTGGACCAAGCAGAAGGTCTTCGACGCCGCGACCAAGATCGTCGGCAAGTACGGCTACGCCGAAGCCTCCGTCGCCCGCATCACCGAAGCCGCCGGCGTCGCGCAGGGCACTTTCTACAATCATTTCGAAAACCGCCAGGAACTGCTCGACCAGCTGCTGCCGAAGATCGGCCTCGACATGGTCCGCTTCATCCGCGCGCGAACCGGCACCGCCAGCGCAGCCCGGCAGGAGATCGAGCGCTTCAGCGCCTTCTTCGATTTCATCCGCGAGGTACCGGAATTCCTGCGCATCCTCAACGAGGCCGAGTTCTTCGCGCCGATCGGCTACCAGAAGCATTTCGACAACATCTCGAGCGCCTATCTGCGGATTCTGCAGCGCGCGCGGGCCGCGGGAACCACCAATAATTTCAGCGACGAGGAATTCGAGGCCATCGTCCAGGTGTTGATGGGCGCGCGCGGCTATCTCAGCCGCCGCTATTCCTACTCCGAGCAGGGCGTCACCGCCGTCCCCGATTACGTCATCACTGCCTACCAGAAGCTGGTCACGCGCGGCCTGTTCACCACGAGCGACAAGGGAAGAAAATCATGAGCGCCGACGGCACCATCCTCGTCACCGGCGGCAGCCGCGGCATCGGCGCGGCGACCGCAACGCTGCTTGCCGATCAGGGCCATCGCGTCGTCATCGTCGACATCGCGCCCGAGCCGCTGGCCGGAACGGCGGCCATCCTTTGGCCGGCGCCGTTCGACGTCGCGAGCGAAGCCGCCGTGGTCGCGGGCATTGCCGATATCGAGAAGGCGCACGGCCCGATCACCGGCCTCGTCAACGCGGCCGGCGTGTTCGGCAAGATGCACACGATCGAGCGCGTGCGGATGGAGCAATGGGACCGCGAGGTCAACATCGATCTGCGCGGCACCTTCCTGGTCGCGCGCAGCGTCGGCATCGCGATGGCGAAGCGGCGGCATGGCGCGATCGTCAACGTCGCCTCGGTGGCCGGCATGACGTCGGGTCCGATCCACGCCTACACCGCGGCGAAGGCCGGCGTCATCCAGATCACCCAGACGCTCGCCGCCGAATGGGGCCGCGTTGGCATCCGCGTCAACGCGGTGTCGCCCGGCTTCACCCGCACGGCGGCGCTCGAGGCCGGCATCGCGTCGGGCGCCCTGAACAGGGACCTGCTGGCGCGCCCGACCGCGATGAACCGGCTGGTCGAGCCGATGGAAGTGGCGCAGGCGATCGCCTGGCTGCTTTCGCCGCAGAGCAGTGGCGTGACCGGCATCAACCTGCCGGTCGATGTCGGCTACATCGTCGGCACCACCTGGGCCGCCTATGGCGGTCTGCCGGACGCGCCGGCCAGCTGAGGACAACGCATGAACATCGAGCTTCCGCGCAAACATCTCGATCTGTCCTCCGCCATCGCCGAGGGCGACATCCGCGTGCTGCTGATGGTGCTCGTGCACCTGACCGGCGACCAGAAGTGGCTGGAGCCGCCCTACAAGCCGAAGCGCGACGTCCGCCTGATCCCCGATCCGGATGCCGGCGTGCCTAAGGAGATCCAGGACGAGATCCGCGCGGCCGTCCTGAACCTGTTCGCGAACGGCACGCCGAAGCCCGTCATCACCGATCCCGGCAACGAGTTGATGCTGCGGATGATGCGCGCCACGCTCGGCGAGAACGTCGCACCGGAATACGCGCCGCTGATGCGCGAGGAGATGGCTTTCACCCCGCGCGATGCGCGCTGGCGCGAGCGGCCCTCCGACGGGCGGCTGGCGCAACAGCATGTGCTGATCGTCGGTGCCGGCGTCTGCGCGATCGCGCTTGGCGTTGCGCTCGGCCGGCTCGGCATTCCCTATACGATCGTCGAGAAGCAGGACGAGATCGGCGGCACTTGGTACGTCAACCGCTACCCCGGCTGCGGCGTCGATACGCCGAACCACTCCTATTCCTTCTCGTTCGGCGCCCGCAATCCGTGGACCCGTTATTTCGCGCAACGCCAGGAATTGCTCGACTACCTGCTCAAGGTCGTGCGCGAATACGACATCCGCAAGCACGTCCGTCTCAGCACCGAGCTCGTTGCCTCCTACTGGGACGAAGCCAGGCGGCGCTGGATCTCGACCCTGAAGACTGCGAGCGGCGAGGAGACGTTCGAGTCCACCGCGCTGGTCAGCGCGATCGGGCAACTCAATGATCCCTTGCCCGCTCGCTTTGAGGGAGACGAGGATTTCAACGGGTTGAAGGTTCATTCGGCGCTGTGGTCCGACGACATCAAGCTCGACGGCAAGCATGTCGCCGTGATCGGCACCGGCGCCACCGCGATGCAGCTGGTGCCTTCCATCGCCGACCGAGTCGCCTCGGTGACCGTCTACCAGCGCACCGCGCAGTGGGCGCGGCCGGTGAAGGGCTATTCCGATCCGATCACCGAAGGCGCGCAGTGGCTGCTCGCCCATCTGCCGTTCTATGTGCAGTGGTATCGCTTCAACATGTTCTGGCGTTACGGCGACGGATTGCTGCTATTCCTGCGCAAGGACCCGGCCTGGCCGCATCCGGACCGCGCCGTCAACAAGGGCAACGATCGGCATCGCCAGGAACTGGCCGACTTCATCCTGTCCGAGCTGAAGGATCGCCCCGACCTGATCGACAAGTGCATGCCGACCTATCCGCCCTACGGCAAGCGCATCCTGCTCGACAACAACTGGTTCAAGACCCTGACCAGGCCGAATGTCGAACTCGTCACCGACAAGATCGACCATTTCGCTGCAGAAGGAATCGTCACCGCCGACGGCAAATCGCGGCAGCACGACGTCATCGTGATCTCGACCGGTTTCAAGGTCTCCGAGATGGCGGCACGTCTCAACATCACGGGACGCGACGGCAAGACTCTCAGGCAGGCGTGGGACCACGACAATCCGACCGCATATCTCGGTCTCACCGTGCCTGACTTCCCCAACCTCTTCCTGATGCTCGGGCCCAATTCGGGACCTGCGCATGGCGGCAGCGTGATCTTCCAGTCGGAGTGCCAGAGCCGCTACATCTCCGCGTGCCTCGTCGAGATGATCGAGAACGGCATCGCTGCGATCGACGTGCATCCCGATGCGCATGATCGATACATCCGCGAGGTCGATGCCGAGCATGAGCAATTGATCTGGACGCATCCGGGCATGACGACCTACTACCGCAACAGAAGCGGCCGCGTGTTCTCTGCGATGCCGTGGCGGTTCGTCGACTACTGGAAAATGACGCATGATGCGGACTTCACGCAGTATCGCCAGACCAAGTCGCGACAGGACGCCTGACCTGAATTACCCCTCTCGTTAACTTGACAGATGACCATAACTGCCGCAGCATTTCGCTGACTGCACCTGTTGGGGTGCGGGAGCGCCTGCTCCCCGCGTCGCAGGAATTGACGGACGATTATGGGATCGGCCGCCAGGCAGCAAAAGCGGACAGATGTCCGTCGGCCCACCCTTGGAGAGGAGCATGACGCCACCGGCGAAAGCCAGCGACCTTGCTCGGCAAGGTCTCGGTGCACGTGAGGCGAACAGCAGCTGCTAGCCGCGTGTGCCGCCGACAATCTGAACATATCCGCAGGACGAGAGCGCAAAGGCCAAGCGCTTTTAGGTCCAGAATCACCACTGGTCTACACCAGAGATCCTTCGCTAAAACGAAGTAGCAGGGCCCCGCGATGCTTGAATGCACCGGGGCCCATTCGTTTGCCCGCACCGCATTGCGCCCCCGTCCTGGATCGGGAACAATTGTCGTGACGGGATGAGGAACGCTGATGGAAAAGCCGCTTGTGCGAATCTACACCGACTACAAGTCTCCCTACGCCTATGTCGCCAACAGGCGGCTGTTCGAACTCGAGGAGAGCTGCGGCGTCGAACTCGAATGGCTGCCCTACACGCTGCGCATTCCCGAGTTCATGGGCACGGTGGAGGCGCGCACGCCGCACTTCTGGCGCAAGGTGCGCTACGCTTACATGGATGCGCGGCGGTTCGCCAATGCGCAGGGGCTCACCATGAAGGGCCCGCGCCGGATCTACGACGCGTTCTACGCCAGCGCCGGGATGCTGTTCGCGCAGCGTCACGGGCTGTTCCGGCCCTATCACGACACGGTGTTCCGGAGGTTCTGGAACCATGAGCTGGAGATCGACGAGCTGTCGGAGATTTCCGGCGTGATTGCCGCGGTTGGCGGCTCCGCTGAGGCGTTCGAGGCCTATGTCGGCGGCCCTGCCCGTGCGGAGCACGATCGCATCATCGACGAGGCGGAAGCGCTCGGCGTGTTCGGCGTACCCAGCATGGTGTTCAACGGCGAGCTGTTCTGGGGCGGCGACCGCATCGACATGCTGATCGAACGGATCAAGCGGCCGGAGACCATCGCGAATGCCCTCGGGAGCAGGCACCGGACCTAGGCATCCACTACTTCGAATCTGTCTCCTGATCGATCAGCCTCCATCCAGGATGGCCCAACATCCCGTGCGTTCCAGCACGGGCTTCAATGCGGCGCGATCGCCGGCATCGAGCGCGGCGAACTTTTCGCGCAGCTGCTGCAAGCATTTGACCTGATATTTGAACGGCGCCAGCGCGTAAGGCAGCCCCCAAACGTTGATCTCGAGCCGATCGAGTCCTTTCGTGAACGCATCCGCATTGGCCGCCAGGAACGGCAGATAGAGTTCGCCCGCGATCCGCAGCAGCGCCTCGGCGAACCCGCCGAGCGCCTGCTCGCGCGGATACCATTTGCCCTCGACGCCGGACGCGTCATCGAGCCGCCGCACCCAGTGATCGGTGAACGGAGCCCGCTCGCGCATGATCCGCATCGGGGTCGGGTCGGTCGCCATCTCGCTGAGCTGGCCGAAGCAGGCAAAATCCGCCAGCGACGGCCGGCTGCCGAACAGATAGTTCGTCATGCCGACATGCGGCTCGAACGCCGCGAGGGTCCGGCGATAACTCTCCTCCAGCAGCGGCCTGTTCTCGTCGGTCGCGCCGAGAATGACCATGCGCGAAATCTGCCGCTGCCGGAACTGCTCGATCTCCTCGCGGCTGCCGGCCGCGGCGTCCGACGTCGACCATTCCTCGCTGGCCCAGCGCGACACATAGGCCTGATCTTCCGGATCCCACCAGCGATAGAGAAACAGCGGCTTCACCGCCCATTCGTCGGCGAGGTCCTCAAGCAGGTCGCAGACGAACGCGACGGCCTTATCCTCCGGGATGACCGAGCGCCCCTGGTGGCGCGCTTCGAGGTCGTAGGCGAGCGTCGTGGTCTCGCCGCGATAGCTGCCGTCGGGATATTGCAGCACCGGGATCAGCATCGGCTTCAAATGCGCGGTCGCCGCGCGCAGGGCCTTGGTCATGATCACCCAGTCGTGCGGAATCCGCCGGTAACGCAGCAGCGCACGCAGCTTGATCGCATAGGGCGACGCGGTCGATCCGATCAGGCGATAGCGCCCCTCGGTCATGACGACGCCTCCGAGAACGTCGGATTGCCGTACGGATAGAACTGCGCCAGATCGACGTTCTTGTAAGGCAACTTGTCGAGACGCGTCGTGCCGAGGAACGGCTCGTCGGGCTCGACCAGCAGGATCGTCTTGGCAAAGCCGTTGTCGTCAAAACCGCGGCGGAAGTGGACCCGCGACTTGATCGCCATCACATCAAACGTGCCGATGTCGGGGACCAGCGCCTTCAGCGAGAACGGCTCCATGACCTGCACCAGATAGGTGGAGAGGACCAGCACATTGTTGCGCCCGAAGCGCACGCAGACCCAGAACTGCCCGTACCCCTCGCCCGCAGCCGAGATGGTGCCCTGAATACGAACCGGATCGCCCGCCGACTCGTCGGCGCGGCCGCCGATCGCCATGTCGAAGGCATCGCCGGCCTTGGCGCCGGCGGCCTTCAGCGCTGCGGTCGCCCTGCTATCCGCTATGGTCGCGATTACTGTGTTGGCAAGGTCCTGCGCGATGATCTCGCGCAGCAGCCAGGTCGCCGATCCCGAGCGGTCGCTGTGATCGGCCAGCACCACCGGCGTGTTGCCGTCGGCAACCGCCTGCTTGGCCAGTGTGACGCCCTCGGTGATGCTGTGCAGCCTGGTCGATTGCAGCAGCGCCTCGCGCAGCCGCCAGATCGTGCCGGCGAGGTCCCGCGCGACCTGCTCGGCGAGTTTTGGATTGTCATTGGTCAGGACCTGCACGGTCATGCCGACGTCGGGAACATCGGCGAACGGGAAGCCGAAGAAGATGTTGACGTAGAGGTCGACCTCGCGAGCCTCCCAGACCAGCGCACGCTGCACGAGATCCATCCACGGCCGCGCCCCGGTCCATTGCAGCACGGTGGGCGAGATCACGGGAACCTTGATGGTCCGGTGCGTTGGCTTGTAATCACCGCGGATCGCCCGCACCAGCATACGCGCCGCCCGCTCGCCCTGCAGATGGGCGTCATAGTGCGGGAAATATTTGACGGTGAACGCCATGTCCGCCTGTTCGAGGAACGCCTCGTCCTCATTGCCGTGAAGGTCGAAGGTTGCTGCGATGAAGGCGGAACGGCCGACCACCTCGCGCACCTGCCGCGCCAGATCGGCCTCCGGCCGCGGCACGCCACGCACGGCCATGGCGCCGTGCAGACACAGATAGACACCGTCGAACGGAGCCTCGTCCTTCAGTCCCGCGATCATCTTGTCGACGAAGGTGCGATAGGCGCCCTCGGTGATCCAGCCCGATCCGGTACCGGTCTTCGGCCAGAGCGGAGATTCGATACCGACCAGTTCGACCTCGGAGAATTCGCGCGCCACCTGCACGAAGCCGCCCATGTAGTTCTTGGGATCGAGCTGCAGCAGCGCCTCGCCGCTCGCCGGCGAGCCCGGATAGATGAAGTCGTCGAATGTGGTCTCGTTCGGCAGGAACGAGACGGTTTCGTGGGAGAAATGCAGGACGGCGATACGTATCTTGCGTTCGCTCATTTTGCGCGCCTCGGCTGTTTTTCCGTATCCTGACATCGAAGGCGCGGCGCGCCAATGCCGCATTCGGTTTTTGCCCGCCAGCCCTGCAAATACGCAGACGCGCCACAGCTTGCCGCCGCGCCGATTCTGCTATGGTCCACGCCAACAATCGGGCCGCGGGCCCGCAGATGTCTCAAGGAGAGAACGCCATGAATCCCCCCGTCAGCTCGCCCGCGATCAAGGTCGTCAAATCGGTTCGCGAGCAGGTGAGCGCCGAGGAGTGGCAGGCCCGCGTCGATCTCGCCGCCTGCTATCGGCTGACGGCGATGTACGGCATGACCGAGATGATCGCAAACCACATCTCCTGCCGGGTGCCCGGCACCACCAACCAGTTCCTGATCAACGCCTACGGCATGCTGTATGAGGAGATCGACGCCTCCAGCCTGATCAAGGTCGATGTCGAGGGCAACACGCTGCTCAACGCCACCGACTATGACGTCAACGTCGCCGGCTTCGTCATTCACAGCGCCATCCACATGGCCAAGCACGACATGGACTGCGTCGCGCACACCCACACCCCGGCCGGCATGGCGGTTTCCGCGATGGAATGCGGCCTGCTGCCGCTCGCGCAGACCTCGATGCGCTTCCTGCACATCGCCTATCACGACTTCGAAGGCATCGCCGACAATGTCGACGAGCGCGAACGCCTGGTCCGCGACCTCGGCGACAACGAGGCGATGATCCTGCGCAATCATGGCCTGCTGGTCGTCGGCCGCACCGTGCCCGCCCCCTTCAACGTGCTGTTCCGGCTCGAGCGCGCCTGCCAGACCCAGGTGATGGCGCTGTCCTGCAACACCAAGCTGATCTATCCGCCGCAAAACATCCTCGAGGACACCTATGAGCGGATGCAGCCGAAGCCCGGCCGCGCCGCGCGCAACGGCGAGCTCGCCTGGCCTGCTCTGCTGCGCAAGCTCGATCGCGCCGATCCGTCGTACCGGGACTGAGGCGAAATCGCGCCTTCGCATCAACTTTGGGCGTCGCTTGCCCGCTATTTGAGCGCACGTTTTGCCATGAGATCGCCGATGCTAGCCGTCGGCGAGGCGGCAGGTGCGTGCGATGAAGACCTTCATTCGCGTTGTTGAACTGTGGGTGCCCGATAAAACCCGGACGCGGCTGGAATTCGGCGGCAGCCTCCACAGCGGCGAGTTCACGGAGTTCAACGCGGTCAGCGAGAACGCGCTGTTCGCCTATGACGAGGGCCTTCCCGGCAAGGCCTGGGCGAGCGGCCATCCGGTCATCCTGACCGAATTCGCCAACTCCTATTTCAAGCGAACCGACGAGGCGCGCGAGGCCGGCCTGACCTGCGGCGTCGCGCTTCCGGTGTTCGCCGGCGAATTCCTGATGGCGGTGATGGTGCTGCTTTGCGGCGACGACAGGAAGCATGTCGGCGCGATCGAGCTTTGGCACAACGATCCCGACAGATCCCACGAGATGGCGCTGGTCGACGGCTACTACGGCACCGCCGACATGTTCGAGTTCAACTCGCGCCACACCAAATTTCCGCGCGGCTTCGGCCTGCCCGGCCGGACCTGGAAGGCCGGCATGCCGCTGATCATCAAGGAGCTGCACAATGCCAAGGGATTTCTGCGCGGGGAGGAGGCATCCGAGATCGGCATCAATTGCGGCGTCGGCATCCCTTACACGACCGGCGACCAGACCTGGGTGGTGACATTCCTGTCGGCCCAGGCGACGCCGATCGCACGCCGGTTCGAGATCTGGGTGCCGAACGAAGCGCGGTCGGCGCTGCTGTTCGACTCCGGCGATTGCAGCGAGCAGTCCGACCTCGCCACGCTCTACGCGGCAAAGACGATCCGCCGCGGCGAAGGCTCTATCGGCGGTGTATGGGCAACCGGCATGCCCGCGCTCACCGAACATCTGAAGCAGGATCAATCGATTGCGGCCGCACTGGCGCGCGCCTCCGGCATGAACCAGGTGGTCGCGCTGCCGGTGATCGAGAACGCCCGGCTCAAGGCCGTGCTGGCCTGGTATCTTTAGGGGCCGGAAGGGACGTTCGTCATCGCCTGGATATAGCTCCATCACCGTCATCCCGAGGCGCGAGCGGAGCGAACCTCGAAGGATGACGGAATTGGCTTTTTGATTCCACTGTCAAACAGCTTGTTCGGTGTCATCACCCGCGCATGCGGGTGATCCAGTATTCCAGAGACGTCGGTGCTTGAATCGAGAGGCCGCGGCGTACTGGATCGCCCGGTCGAGCCGGGCGATGACAGCTTTGGATGGGCACGCAGCATCGTATTCTCGCGACAAGAATCGTCCGAGTCTTGCATCTCATTCCGCCCTCCCGAACAGAGGGCGCAGGGAAAGCCGGGTGCCGATCGCACCCATGGGCCCCGAGCAAAGGGTAGAAAGCTCGGGGGTAGGACCACAGGTGTAACCGGAGCAGTCCGGCTTTCCCTGCGCGATGGTTTTACGGCTTACTTCGTGCTCTCCCCGGCGAGACTGGGCTTGCTTGTCACCGCCTTCGCAAAACGCGCGTTCGCGTTTGCTAGAGGACACCGGCCACCAGGGCGTCAGGACCAAACGACTTCACCGTCCGCCTCATGCGCACTCGTCAGTCGCGCAATCAGCGTCCACCGCATCCCACACCGCGTTCGTGACGACCGCGAAGCGCCCCTCGATCGGGTGAGACGGGCGGAATTGGACCACCGAGTTGCCCGACGACGGAAGCGCCGATTTGCCCGTCGGGTTGATTTGTCGCAGGGGCCTGATCTCGATCGCTCGTGCAGCGGAGCCGTCCCGGGTACGCAACAAGACGCTCGTGCGACCCCGCTCAGCTTGCCTCGACCGGATTTCGGCAGATCACGCTCACGGCTTTCCGCGCAACCTCCCGCAGTTCGGCGCGACGAGCGCCGGCACGGGCACGGATCGCGATGCTGTGCATCGTGGCTGACGCGAGGATCGCGAGCGCTGCGGGATCGGCGTCAGGTTTGAGTTCTCCCCGCTCGCGCGCGGCAAGAAAGCGCGCTTCGAAGTCAGCGTCGATCGCGCGGAGGCCGCGCGCCACATTGCTCCGGATCGCGGTATCTTCGACCGATTCGACGACGGCGGTCCCGAGCACGAAGCAGCCGCGCGCGCTGCCCCGGCCCGAAAAATAGATCGAAAGGGCCGCATCGTAGGCCAGCACCAATGCCTCGGCCAGCGGGCGGTCCCCCGCCAGCGCCTCGCGCGTAGCCGCCAGGCTGATCTGCCAATAGCGGTCGAGCGCCTCGAGATAGAGGGCGTGCTTGTTGCCGAAAGCCGCGTAAAGGCTCGGCGGATTCATTCCGGTCGCGGCGGCAATGCTGTCCAGCGAGGTGCCGGAGTAACCGGTCCGCCAGAAGGCTTCCGTCGCCTGCTTCAGCGCGGCCTGCGCGTCATAGGCCTTCGGCCGCCCCCGGCGGGCCGGACCTGGCTGGCTGTTTTTTCCTGCCATAGCGTAAAGCACCCTGTTTGCTGCATCTTCCCCATATTTGTATACATCGTTACAAAAATCAACCCGGGAACCCTTGACGTCACCCCACCCCGATCTATTTTGTAAGATACGTTATAAAATTAAGTCCGGGAAGGGTTCTGCGATGCGTTTCGTTTTTTCGCTGTTCGGCGGCTGGATGGGCGACCAGAAGGCGTTCCGCGCAAAGTCGGCGTCGACGCAATTGGTAAGCGCTGCGGCGGCAGGTACCGTCGAGGCGCAGTTCGACGGCGAGGTCGGGCGTTCGGCGTCCGACCGAGCGGCCGTGGCGGCCGGCTGGAGCGTCGGGGAGCGGCTGCGGCGGCCGCTGATAGTCGCAGTGCCACTTCTCGCGGCCGCATGGGGCGCCGCCGTGTACTTCGCCGAGGAGCCCTACGTCTCCACCGACAATGCGTTCGTTCGCGCGGCGAAGATGACCGTCAATGCCCGCGTCTCGGGTCAGGCGGTTGAAATCGCCGTTCACGACAATCAGCGCGTCCGCCAGGGCGAGGTCCTGTTCCGGATCGATCCGGAGCCGTATCAGATCGCGGTCGATCAGGCGGAAGCGCGGCTCGGCAGCGCACGCCTCCAGATCGACGCGTTGAAGGCAACCTATCGCCAGCAACAGGCCGAATTGCAGTCAGCCCGGGATACCGCGGCCTTTGACGAGCACGAATACGACCGCAAGAAAGCGCTGGTCAGCTCCGACTTCACGCCGCGCGCGGTCTACGAGCGCGCAGAGACCGATCTTAAAGTCGCCCGCCAGCGCGTCGCATCGATCGAACAGCAAATCGCCAACACCGTGGCGGCGCTGGACGGCGACGCCGACATCACGATCGATCGCCATCCGACGGTTCGTGCAGCCAAGGCCCAGCTCGACCGTGCGAAACTCGATCTCTCCTACGCGACGGTGACGGCACCCGACGACGGCGTCGTGACCAGGGTCGACGACCTGCAGATCGGCGGTTTCGTCAATTCCGGCGCACCGGTGTTTTCGCTGCTGTCGAGCCGGCACGTCTGGATCGAGGCGAACTTTCGCGAAACGAGCCTGACCCACATGCGCCCGGGCCAGCAGGCGACGATCGACGTCGATACCTATCCGGATCGCACCTTCAAGGCGCACATCGTCAGCATGGGCCCGGGTACCGGTTCGGATTTCTCGGTGCTGCCGCCTGAAAACGCGACCGGCAATTGGGTCAAGGTCGTGCAACGCCTCCCGGTTCGCCTCGAGCTCGACGACGTCGATCCGAACCGGCCGCTCTATTCCGGCATCAGCGTGACGGCGCGGGTTGACACCGGCTATCGCCGCGCCTGGCACCATCCACTCCAACTTGCCAACGCGACGGAGGCAAAATGAGCACCGCCCTCCCGTCTGCCGCGGACGAGGACCATCGCGCGCTCTCGCTGGCGGCGCTCACAGCGACCTACATGCAGGCCGTTAACATCTCCCTGCCGAATGCCGCCCTACCCCATATCCAGGGTGCCCTATCGATGGCCACCGACGAGGTCGGCTGGGTGTTCTCCTCCTATATCGCCGCGAGCGCCGTGGTAATGTCGGTGGCGAACTGGCTCGCCGGGCGATATGGCAGAAAGACCGTCTATCTAATCTCGCTCGCCGTCTTCGCGCTCGGGCTCCTGCTTGATACGATAGCGACGACTTCGGTGCAGTTCGTGCTCGCCAGGATCCTCCAGGGTGCGGCGAGCGGGCCGCTCGCCCCTCTCTCGCTGGCGATGCTGCTTGAGACACGGCCGCCGACGCAGCACGCCCGGATCAACCTGATGTGGTCGTTGTGCTTCCTGGTCGGGATCAGCAGCGGGCCAGGAATCGGCGGCTGGCTCAGCGAATATTACGGCTGGCGATCGATCTTCTATGTCAGCCTGCCGGTGACCGCCTTCATCTTTCTGGCGACGGCGCTGTTGCTCCGCGAGAAGCGGGCCGAGCGCTTCAAGCCCTTTGATTTCTTCGGCCTCGCGACCTTCTCCCTCGGCATGATCGGTCTGCAAATGATTCTCGACCGCAGTGAGCGCCTGGAATGGTTCGCCTCAACGGAGATCTGGATCGAAGCAGGGGCTTCGGTGCTGGGATTTTATCTTTTTATCGTGCACGTGCTGACGACGAAGGCGCATTTTCTCCGTACGGCGCTGTTCAAGGACCGCAACCTCGTGCTCTCGGCGGTGATTTCGTTTGCGCTTGGCTTCGTGCTGCTGCCGACCCTGGCCTTGACCTCCCCGATGCTGGAGGAATTGCTCAACTATCCGGTCGACACCACCGGCTTCATGACCATCCCCCGCGGCGTGACGCTGGTGGGGACAGTCGTGATGACGAGCCTGGTTCCGGCCCAGATCGACTACCGACCGTTCATGCTCGGTGGAATGGCTCTAGTCGTCTATGCCAATTGGATGATGCTCGGCTATTCGCCCGCGATGGACTGGCGAGCGGTGGTCCAGACCGGCGTTCTCCAGGGTGCCGGGCTCGGTATGCTGATTTCGGCGCTCGGCAAGGCGGCGTTCGGCACACTCGATCCGAAGCTGCGCCCGGAAGGCAGCGCATTGCTCAACCTGTCGCGGCTCTATGGCAGCACAATCGGCATCGCAGTGGTTCAGATCTTCTTCTACAACAACACGCAAGCCATGCATGCCGCGCTCGCGAGAGACCTTGCGCCGTATCGGGCCGCTGCGCATGTCGCAGGCTCAATCACGGCGCCAGGTCTTGCCGCGCTCAACGGACTGGTGACCCAGCAAGCCGCCGTGGTCGCGGTGATCGGCCAGTTCGAGATCTTGATGTTCGCCATGTTGGTTGTCAGTCCGCTGGTGCTGTTCCTCCGGAAACCACGACCGGCCAACTGATCCCGTGCTACATCAAAAGAAGGAGTATAAGCATGACAACGTCCAGTACGCTCCGCGATACCCGGATTCCCCTCAACCACGGCGCTGGCGCGATTCCGGCGGTCGGGTTTGGCACCCTGATCCCGGATCCTCTCGCAACCATGCAAGCAACGAAGACCGCACTGGAGGCCGGATTCCGACATCTCGATGCAGCGGAACGCTACCGCAATGAAACAGCGGTCGGCGACGCGATACAGGACGCCTTGAAGGCCGGGACGATTCGGCGCGAGGAACTGTTCGTCACCACAAAGCTATGGAACACCAATCACCGCCCGGAGCGGGTCAAGCCTGCCTTCGATGCCAGCCGGCAGCGATTGCAACTCGACGATATTGATTGCTATCTGATCCACACACCCTTTGCCTTTCAGCCCGGCGACGAGCAGGACCCAAGGGACGAGCACGGCCAGGTGATCTACGATCGTGGTGTGACGCTGGTGGAGACGTGGCAGGCGATGGAACGCCTGGTGGACGATGGCCACTGCAAGGCGATCGGCCTCTCTGATATCACGCTGGAGAAGCTGCGCGAGATCGTTGCCGTCGCACGGATCAAGCCTGCCGTGGTGCAGGTCGAGTCGCACCCTTATCTTCCCGAATGGGAGCTGCTCGAATTCTGCCGGCAGAACGGCATCGTGCTGCTGGCATTTGCCGCGTTGGGACATGCCCTGAAGCCAAACGTGCTGGAGGATGCGGTCATTGCCGACATCGCGCGCCGCGTGCACAAGACGCCGGCGCAGGTTGCCCTCGCCTGGGCCGTGCAGCGCGGCACCGCTTTCCTGACCACCTCGACCAATCCTCAGCGCATCCGAGAGAATTTTGATATTTCGGCGTTGCCCGAAGATGCCTTGCAGGAAATCCGCGACCGCATCACGACAAACGTGCGGTTCAACTCGGTGGTGCAAACCGGCGTGCCCGGATTCATTCCCGGATCGCGCTGAACCGGATTCGACGTAGTTGTGAAACTCGGCCGCTGACGTTCGTGCGGACCATGGCAAGGTTCGTCGAGCCCAATCGCTCTGCATCTTGCCAAAAGCCGGTGGATTGCGCCATTGCCAACCCTCCTCGCGTGATTTGCCTGCGGGGCGCGTTTTCAACTAAGGTCGCCGGATGGACATGCTCGTCAAGCTCTATGCCTTGCCCGATTCCCGGCCCGCCTACGATCGATTGCTTAAGGCCGGAATTGTGATGCGCCGTGCGCTTGCACCCGAAAAGCACGAGGTCGTGGCCTGGGTGCGGGAGACATTCAGCGAGGCTTGGGCCAGCGAAACCGAGGTCGCGTTCAGCCGCCTGCCGGTGTCCTGCTTCATCGCGATCCAGCAAAAGAAGATCGTGGGATTTGCCTGCCACGACGCGGCCTGTCGCAACTTCTTCGGTCCGACCGGTGTCGCGCCCAAGGCGCAGCAGGGCGGAATCGGCAAAGCGCTGCTGTTCGCCTGTCTCGAGGACATGAAACACCAGGGCTTCGGCTACGCCATCATCGGTGGCGTCGGTCCGGCGGAATTCTATGCGAAAGCCGTCGGCGCGGTGGCCATCGAAGGCTCTGCGCCCGGGATCTATCGGGGATTGCTATAGCTGCGCCGGCGCGCAGCGCGCGTGTCGATCAGGTCCCCAGCTGAATGGTGCGCTCCAGCGCCGCGCCGAAGCCGTTGAGGGGGACATTGAAGACGACAGCCTGCCCGCCATTGATGTTCTGAGCGGCAATTGTGAGCGTCTTGGCCTTGCTGATGGTGTCGGTAACAGCTGTTGGAAATGATACCGGAAGCAAACAGCCTTGCGCCGTGCATGTGGAGAAGCGCGTCTGCTCCAGATCCCTGCCGTCAAGCTTGACGACGGCCCCGGTGTCGAGCGTCAGCCCAAACGGCATCAATATGTTGCCTTCCGCCTTTCCGTCCCTGGGAATCAGTTCGATGGCGAAGATTTGCTGGTTGGTCTCCTTGGAGAGTTGTGTCTGACCAAGGGTGCACAGCTTTGCACCGCCGTCGAGCAGGCATTTGACGATCCAGTCTCCATAAGTCTCGCTGATCGCGGAAGCGCCCTTGGGAAGCTGGACGGGGCGGACCACGCCATCCGCCGCGGAGGTCTGGCTCCGCGTCTCGATCGGAACGGAGACGGTGCCCCCGCTGGCATCCGATTTATCGGCAGTTCGGGCGGCTTGCGCCGAACCGATGCCGGCAATGACGACGAGAGCGACGACCGCCCGAAGACGCCTGTCCGCTGCGCTTACTCTCACCATGCATTCGCTCCAGCACGATACATCTCGAAACCGATTCCGGCTCTACGTGGGCATATTTCCCACGTAGATGTGCTACGTGTACTTGGAGAACCGCAGACATGCAAGAGATTATCGCCGCCAGTGTGATCGTCGCGATCGTTGCATTCTGCGGCTGGTATTTTTGGGCGATTGCTCGTGAAGCCAGGACCTCGAACAAGCAACAGCGGAAGCCGCAGCGCTGACCGGCGATCCGCACCGCGCGGCGCACAGCCCGGATGGGGGAGCGAAGCGATACCCGTCGTTCCCACCTCCGATGCGACCTGGTGGCTAGCGCTGCGCGTTCTGCGAAGTTCGCGCTGAGATCGGTCAAAGGTCTTGTCTGACCTGCAGCACAATTCGCCCCATCGCGCGCCGGTTCGCAACCAGGCTCATCGCCTCACCGGCACACTGGAGCGGAAGCACCCGGTCAACCTGCGGACGCAGCTTGCCCTCGCCGACCCATGCCATGACGGCTTCCGTCGCGCGGGCCGCTTGTTCCGGACAACGCTCCATCCAGGCGCCGACAAAGACGCCGACCACCGAATAGTTCTTGAGCAGAGGCAGATTCATCGCGAGCGACGGGATTTCGCCGCTGGTGAATCCGATTGGGAGCAGCCGACCGTTCCAGCCCATAAACCTTGCAAGGGTGGCGAACAGCGCACCGCCGACATTGTCGACGCAAATGTCGAGGCCCTTGTCCCCCGCAAGAGCCTTCACACGTTCACGCACGTCTTCGCGCGAATGGTCGACGATCTCGGCAGCGCCATGCGCGCGCACCGTGGCCGCCTTCGCAGCACTGCCCACGACGGCAATGACCCGCGCGCCCATCAAATGCGCCATCTCGACGCAGGCGAGACCGACTCCGCCGGCAGCGCCCGTCACGAGCACCGTCTCGCCCGCCTGCAGGCGCGCCCGCTCAATCAGGGCGTACCAGGCCGTGAGATAGGTGTGCAGCACTGTTGACCCCACGGTGAAATCAACGTTGGCCGGCAGCAATGCGACGCTGCTCTCCCTGGCAACCATCCGCTCCGCAAATGCACCGAACCAGTTTCCGCAACTGACACGGTCGCCGGGCCGGAAGCGCGTGACCCGGTCACCACAAGCCAGCACGATTCCGGCAGCGTCCGTGCCGGGGACGTAGGGAAGCGCCGGCCGCATCTGATAACCGCCGCAACTCATCAGATAGTCCATGTAGCTGACGGACGCGGCATGGACATCGACGAGAACCTCGTTTGCTGCCGGGCGCGGTTCGGCGATCTCGGTGAAGCTCAGGTCTTCGATACCTTTGAAGGCCTTGCAAACAATAGCGCGCATATCAGCCTCCGTGGCGGGTTTCTGGAGCGATCGGGGCACCGCCAGGAAGACGCGGCAGCAGCATCGGAACGCGTTGGCGATACTGCTCGTAGCTGGCGCCGAACGTTGCAACCAGGTCCCGTTCCTCGAGCCTGACGCCAATAAGGATGTAGCCGGTGGTCGCGACGGCAAACAACAGATGCCCGGCGGTCATGTGCGGCGTCGCCCAGAAAGCAAGCAGCAGACCCAGCATCAGCGGGTGACGGACCAGCCGGTACAACAGCGGCGTCTTGAACGCTGGCATGCAATCGGCTGCTCCGCGCAGCGCGTCGACGACCTGGCGCAATCCAAACAGCTCGAAATGGTCGATCTGGAAGGTCGACATCAGCGCGATCACCCAGCCCATCCAGAAGATTGATGTCAGCATTACTTCCGGCCAGCCCTCGACGCGCCAGACTGTCGCGACGATCGGGCGCCACTGCCAGAAGATCAGGATCAACAGAAAGCTAGAGATCAGCACATAGGTGCTGCGCTCACATGAAGCCGGGACGATGCGCGTCCACCAGCGCTTGAAGCCCTGACGCGCCATGACGCTGTGCTGGATCGCGAATATCCCGAGCAAAATCGCGTCGATCGCGAGCGCCTGCGCTAACCCGCTTTCCGGTCCGACATCGATCGTCTCCGGGACAAGAAAATTGCCGATAAAGGCCGACGCATAGGCAAATGAAATCGAGAAGACGAGGTAGCTCGCGAGCCCATAGATGAGGGCAACGGCGCGTCCGGTCATGACGTTTCTCCAGAAGGTGGCGGCGCAATGCCCCCGGTGCTAGCATCGCGGCGTCCCCTGAGCGTCCCCGGACGCCTTCATCGAAGATCGCATCGGTATGGCTTCGTTCAGCGTTCGGACGCTCGGATTTCCGGAGGTTCGTTGTGATGACCGCCTGCGCCCGTTGGCGCTGCGCAAGGGACTTGCACTGCTGGTCTATCTGGCTGA
The DNA here is from genome assembly GCF_011058295.2 of Bradyrhizobium sp. 6(2017). Classification (NCBI taxonomy): domain Bacteria; kingdom Pseudomonadati; phylum Pseudomonadota; class Alphaproteobacteria; order Hyphomicrobiales; family Nitrobacteraceae; genus Bradyrhizobium; species Bradyrhizobium sp. 6(2017). The sequence goes on from NZ_CP049289.2 coordinate 6,911,102, forward strand.
GGCGAGAGGCCCGGTCGGACGCGATGCGATTGCGACCATGTTGTGGCCGGAAAGCCCCGCCGAGGTGGTAAGAGCCCGGCTGCGTCGGCTGTTGCATCGCCTGCAGCTCACGCTCGGCGATGTCATCGCATCCGACAGATCCACAGTTCGATTATCGGCGGGGATCAAACTGGATATCGATTCACGCCTGTTTGAACAGGCTTGTGATCGCGGCGAGTTCGAGCGCGCCTGCGGTCTCTATCAAGCCGATTTCCTCGACGGCTTCTCGCCCGGCGATTGTCCTCAATTCGACGAATGGGCGTTCTTTCGAAGGGAGGCCTTGCGCGGCCGCGCGATCCAGGCGCTCGAGCGAGTTGTGCAGGAGAAGCACGCGGCGGGCGACTACGCCTCCGCCGCCGCGCATGCCGGCCGTCTGGTGGCACTCGATCCGCTCAGCGAAATCTATTCCCGTCACTTCATCCGCAATCTCCTCCTGAGCGGCGATCGGGCCGCGGCCGAGCGCCAGCTCAAGGCGCTGACGCAGCGTCTGCGCAACGAACTCGACGTGGCGCCCGAAGCCGAGACCAACGCGCTGCTCGAGGCCGGCGCCGCGGAACCGCCGACGACGCAATATATCAGCGGAGGCAACGTGCATCTCGCATTCCAGACCTATGGCAAAGGGCCTACCGACGTTCTGATGCTGCCCGGCTTCGTGTCTCATGTCGAACGGGTCTGGGAGGACGCAAGGTGCCGAGCCTTCCTTTCCTCGCTTGCGGCGATGGGCCGTCTCGTCCTGCTTGATCGCCGTGGCGTCGGCCTGTCTGACCGGGTCGGGTTCACCCCCAACGCCGAGGCAACTGCGCAGGACATTCGCACCGTGCTTGATGCCACAGGCTCGCGCCGGGTCGTGCTGTTCGGCGCATCCGAAGGCGGACCGGCCTGCATCAGGTTCGCCGCCGATCATCCCGACCGCGTCGCCGGACTGATCCTGTTCGCTTCGCTCGCGAAGGGAAGTGCCGCGCCCGACTATCCGCATGCGTTGCACGCCGAGCAGTATGATGCGTGGCTGCAGCAGCTCGTTTCGGCCTGGGGCGGCCCTGCCGGCATCGAAACTTTTGCGCCAAGTCTGGCCGGCGATGCCAAGGCGAGGGCCTGGTGGGCCGGCCTGCTTCGTGCGGCCTCAAGCCCTGGCGCCATCAGGGGCGTGCTGGAGACGCTGCGCGACACGGATGTGCGACATCTTCTGGGGCGGGTTACCGTTCCGACCCTGGTGCTGCACCGCCGCGGCGACCGAGCCGTCCGCATCGGTGCCGGGAGACATCTCGCCGACAACATCCCACACGCGCGATTCGTCGAGCTCGACGGCGCCGACCACTGGGCTTTCGCCGGCGATCGGCAAGCGGTGCTTGACAGCGTCAGGCAGTTCGTCGGCGACCTCGCGGAGTAGTGTTGTCAGGGCAGCCGCAGCGCTGACCGGCGATCCGCACCGCGCGCAGACGGTTGAATGTTTGATCTTCCCTTCTGATTTCAATTGCACACGCCTGGCGATCGCGGCCGTCTTGCGCATCTGGCAGCATATGTTGGAACATGGCACACTTGCGATGGGTCGTACCTCTCGCGAGGTCTCCGTCAGCTTGACGGAGGCACCGGTCTGGTCGCACCGCGAGACAGACTGACAATCTTTGTGTTCTGGGAGAATCCAGAGATGGGTGGCGGGTTGAAGATCACGACCGGCATCATCGCCGCGGTGCTGGTCACTGCGGCGGTGGCCCAGGCGCGCAGTGTGCTCGCCCCGCTTGCGGCCGCCCTGTTCATCATTGCGATCGTCTGGCCCGTTCAGGAACGGCTTCAGTCGTGGCTGCCGAAACTCCTCGCGCTTGCCATTACCGTCGTTGTTACGGCAGCAACCTGCGTCGCGTTTGCCTCGCTGGCGGCATGGGGATTCGGCCGCGTCGGGCGCAATTTGATGGCGGACGCGGCGCGGTATCAGGCCTTCTACGACGCCGCAGTGATCTGGCTGGACGGCCACGGCGTCTCATTCGCCGGCCTTTGGGCGGAGCATTTCAATGTCGGCTGGCTGCTGCGCACCACGCAGTATGTCACGGGCCGCATCAACACCACGTTGAGTTTCTGGCTCATCGCGCTGGTCTATGTCGTGCTGGGACTTCTCGAGGTCGAGGACGCTGGTCGACGAATTGGGCGGCTGGAGAATCGCACGGCTGCGCGCATCTTGCTCAAGGGCAGCAAAGCCACGGCTGCGAAGTTCCGCAAATATATGCTGGTGCGGACGCAAATGAGCGCGGTCACGGGTCTGCTGGTCGGCCTGTTCGCTGCCGTGACCGGACTGCCATTCGCGTTCGAATGGGGCGTGATCGCCTTTGTCCTCAACTACATTCCTTTCATCGGCCCTTTCATCGCGACGCTGTTCCCCACCCTGCTGGCCATGACGCAGTTCGACAGTTGGCCCTCGGTGTTTGGTGTGTTCGCCTGTCTCAACGTCATCCAGTTCGTGGTCGGCAGCTATGTCGAACCCCGGGTGGCCGGCTCGACGTTGTCGATCTCGCCGTTCCTGGTTCTGTTTGCGATCTTCTTCTGGAGCTCGCTTTGGGGCCTGTTCGGGACCTTCATCGGCGTGCCGATCACGCTCGCTATTCTGACCTTCTGCGCCGAGTATCCCCCGGCCGCCTGGATCGCCGATCTCTTCGGCGGATCAGACGAAGACAAGCCGAAAACGGCCTAGAGCCGTTCCGATAGAATCGGAACGACTCTAGATTCTTGTTATGACGCGTTTTCTTCACGCGAACCGGTATCCACTTCGCTCGAAAACGCTCTAGCCTTTGGAAATCTCCACCCGCTCGGGCTCGGCGAGGCAGAGCTTCCGGTCCGGCCCGACCATCATTCTGTGGATATAGAAATAGCTGACTGCATCATCGGCCCCCATCACCGGCGACGGGGCCGAGACGATCTTCGACGCACCACATGTACCGATCCAATCGATATGACGGTGACCGTGCATCACAACCGAGCGATCGGAAAACCTTTGCAACCTGCGCACAAACCAACTGCCGTTGATCAACGCCGTCCCAATGCGCTCGGCGAACGTCTTCACCGGCATGGGATATTCCATCAGGTGATGGTGTAGCGCGATGGTCCAGTACGCCGTCGGGAAATGACGGATCGCAGCCTCCAATCGCCGCGTTTGCGCCTCCGACACCAAACCGAGCGCGTTGGTGAAGGAGAAGTGAGTTTCGGCGTTGGAGTTGAGAACGGCGATCCCGAGGCCGCCGTCCCCGTCCGGCGGCACGATCATTGGAAACTGATCATCGAACAGGCCGCGGAGCGCCGCTGCGCGGCGCACGCCCCCGTGCTGCGCAAATTGCGTTATCCGATCATGGGATGGCGCCAGCGCCTGGTTCAGCGTCGCCGATGGCTTGCCGGAACCATCGATGACGCGCACGCGATCACCCTGGACGGCCGCGATTGCCGATAGCGTACGCATCTGCCGCAGCCGCTTGCTTGGGCTAAACGGCAGGTCGAGGCGCGCGGGATTGGCGCGATCCACGACGTTAACGTCATGATTCCCCGGAAGCATGATGATGCGTGCGGCAAGGTCCGGATGACCTGCCAATGCATCAAGAAATTCCGCCCATTCGCCGGGCCGGCCGGCATCCGTCATATCGCCGCTGATCAACACATGGTCGAGCGGATCAGCGGCGTGAATTTCGGCAAGCTGAGCCAGCACGCGATTGAAGCGTTCGTTTCCCCGCGGACCGGCCGTCCCGCTTTCGATGCGGAAGCCGTATCGCTCGCTGACCACGTGAAGATCGGACAGATGCGCAACGCGCCAGACACGCCCTCCTGACGGCGTCGCGTCAAACCCGGCAAGGTCGGCCGGTTGATCCATGCTGGCATCGGCCACACTCCAGACCAGTGATGCGACCGCAAGATAGCAGGACACCAGCACCACGGCGTTCGCGAACGTCGGCACCACAAGATGATGGATCAGAACAAAGTCATTGATGGTCGCTTTCCATTGCGAGGCAGGCCAAGCCAGGACCGCGATCAATGCCGCACCTGCCGAGAGCAGCAGGCCAGCGCCGACTGAGCAACTGCGGCGCAGCCGCATGCGAGAGGCAGGAGTTGCGCCGGTGCGCCAGAACAGCTCGGCCAGATGGCCCAGCGCCTCGCGCGCGAACGCGTAACTCGGCTGGACCGCGAGCGCGTTAAGTGACCAGAAGCTGGTTTCGGCGATTTGAAACAGCGGTCGCCCGCCGAGCCATCCTAACGCCGCGATCAAAATGAGCGCCAACACGGCGCCCGCTTCGGACAGTGCAAGAACGTGTTGGGAAAGGCCCGAAATCCAGGCGGACGCGACCAGCGGCGCAAGGCCGAGCAGCACGCCCGGAAGCAGAAGCGAAACCGTCCAGGCGAATAACAGCTTCGCCGGGCTGATCTCAACGAGAAGGCTGCCCACGATCGCGAACAACGAACGCTGTTCGGGACTGGCGGCATCGTCCTCAAAGTCACCGTCGCGGGGGTCAAGCAGCACGCTGACGTCCCTCCGTAGGATTGGTGGAGCGCAGCGATACCCATCAACTCAGATCCGCGGCGCGAAGATGGGTATCGCTGCGCTCCACCCATCCTACACGGCTAGCCTATCGTCAGCGCAGTTTCCTGAAAAACTCCCGGACCTCACCGACAAACAGTTCAGGCTGCTCGAACGCCGAGAAATGCCCACCCTTCGGCATCTCGCTCCAGTGCTGGATGTTGGTGAAGTTCGTCTCCATCCATTTGCGGACCGGCGTAACGATCTCCTTGGGGAACACCGCAACGCCGGTCGGCACGGTCACCTTGTGCAGGGTTCGCTTGCCCGGCCCAAAGCTTTCCCAGTAGAGCCGGGCCGACGAAGCGGCCGTCGCGGTGACCCAGTACAGCATCACGTTGTCGAGCATCTCGTCGCGGCTGAGGATGTTCTCCGGATGCCCGTCGCAGTCGGTCCAGGCCCAGAATTTTTCCAGGATCCAGGCCGCCTGCCCGCTCGGCGAATCCGTCAGGCCATAGCCAAGCGTCTGCGGCCGGGTGGACTGCTGTTTGGAATAGCCGGAATCCCAGTCGGCATAATATTTGATGCCGTTGAGCGCGCGGGTCTCCTCCGGCGTCGGCTGGCCCTCGACATTGGGCCGCGTCGACATCGCGAGCGTGATGTGGATGCCGGCGCAGTGTGCCGCGTCCTGACCGCCGACCGCGGTCGTGACCGCGGAGCCCCAATCGCCGCCTTGCGCGAAGTATTTGGTGTAGCCGAGCCGTTCCATCAGGACGGCCCAGGCCCTGGCGATCCGGTCGACGCCCCAGCCTGTCGTGGCCGGCTTGGCGGAGAAGCCGAAGCCCGGCAATGACGGGCACACCACGTGGAAGGCATCGGCCGCGCTGCCGCCATGCGCGGTCGGATCGGTCAGTGGCTCGATCACCTTGTGGAATTCGACCACCGAACCCGGCCAGCCATGGGTGATGATCAGCGGCCTTGCCTCCGGATGCTTTGAGCGGGCATGTATGAAGTGGATGTCGAGCCCGTCGATTTCGGTCGTGAACTGGCTGAAGCGGTTGAGCCGCGCCTCGCGCTGCCGCCAATCATAGGTCTCGGCCCAGTAATGGCAGACGTCCTTGATCCATTGCAGCGGCGCGCCCTGGCTCCAATCGTCGACCAGTTCGGCCTCCGGCCAGCGGGTCCGGCGCAGCCGGGCGCGCAGATCCTCGAGGACGTCGTCGCTGACGGCAATGCGAAACGGGCTGATGGCGGTCGTCATGGCGCGTCTCCCCGGGATGTAGACCTTTCTGGGGAAGATAGCGCGCGCGGGTCGCCGATCAAACCCGCGCCGCGCCATTTACTGCGACCCTGGCCGTCCTCTGCACGAACCCTGCACGACAAACCGCGAATTCTGCACGACAAAATCCATCATCGGCCTCGCCATGTTGTTAAGACAGAGGCTGCGGTCAGTCGACATGAATCGGGACGATTGAAGCACTCATGGCGCAACGCATGGAGCTGATGTGGCACTCTATTTGACGAGCATCGTGAACGCCCAGGACGTTTTGTTGAAGCTGGGCGTGCCGCTTGTCATCATGTTCTTGTCGGGGTGGATCATCATCGGGACATGGGTGAACAGGCCTGGCATCGATTCGTCAGGCTTTTCGCCGGCAGCGTCGTCGGCCCTGTTTGCCCCTGTACTCCTCGTCATCTACTTCTTGCTGCTGCAATCCGTCATGCAGGAAGGCATTGCCGCTCACGCGGAGCTCGTCATTTTATACGGCGCGATCTTCGCACCGACATTTCTTCTGCTGCCGCCATTCGCAATCATCTCCCTCGTGCGAGTGCGCCAACGGAGAGCACCGCTCGGCAATGGGCTGCTATGTAGCGCATTCGCGGCCTGGCCGATCTTGCAGGTGGTGTGGATGTGTCTGCTGTTTGGAGAGTGGGAATAGATCGGGTCAAATTACCTGCCGATCGCGGTCTGCAGCAGCGCCTGGGCCTGTTTGGTGGCCTCTGCGAATGCCGGTTGCTCTGGCGCGTGCTGAACGAAGCAGCGCTTGAAGGCGTCGTCGCCCTGCTGGCGCAAATCGCCAAGCTTGTCATAGGCCTTCTTCGTGATCTCTTTGCGATCGAGCTTCTCGGCCGCCGCGTCGGCCTTCTTGTTGTAGTCGGCACGAATGGTCGCGCAGGTCGGCACCTGCACGGCGGGCTCGATCTCGCCACAGGCGATGTAGAATTTGCCGCCAGCAAGCGCCGCGACGAACACCTCATCGCCGGCCTCGGGGGTCGAATCCTGGGTGCGGCCGGCCAGGAAGCCGTAGGTCAGGGTGGCCGGCGACGGCTTGGCGACCGGCAGTTGGTCGAAGTTGATCACTGCGGCATCGGTTGAGATCGCCTGGGTGTAGAGGCCTTCGAACTTCAGGGCCGCTTCGATCTGTTGCGGCACGTTCTTGCTGCCCTTGTCCCACCAGGTCTTGTGCTCGTGCAGCCAGCGGGTGAACAGGGCTTCGGTGGTGACGATGATATGGGCCTTCGGCTCGACGAAGCTCCCGTCGGGGCGCTGCCAGCCGATCTTGCCGCCGTCCCTGCCCTTGTCGGCATCGAAGCGCAGGCCGTCCAGCATGCCGAACCCCATATCGCCGTTATATAGAGTGTCGAGGTTGAGCTGGGCGGGCGCAAAGCCCGGCCAGGCGGACTCGGACAGGATTGCGGTGAGCTGCGTCTTCAGCTCGTCGCGCGCCGCCGCCTCGGCCTTGTCGACGGCCTCGCCGGTCTTGCCGTCCTTCGCCTGTTTGGCGAATTTGGCGATCGCGGCGTCACGCGCGGCAATGTAGCGGTCTTCCAGCGACGCCGCGTGGGCGTGCGAAAGGACCAGGATCGGGGAAAGCGCGAGGGCAAGGCGGAAGATAAAATGCATGCCCTGTGGTCGCCCGCAGGGCATGCAAGGTTCAAGGTCACGGGTACTACCAGCATATCCGACACCGGCAGCCCTCTGCCGGCGCAGGATCTCGTCAGGCCCGACCGTTCAGGCCGCCTCCATTAGGCTGCCTTAAGATTAGGCTGCCTTAGGCCGCCTTGGAGTTCGCCACGTGGGTGGCGATTGCGTCCATCAGCGGCGGCGACAGGCAGTCATAGGGCTCGAGCCCAAGCTCCTTCAGCCGCGACCGGATCCCGGCCATATCGGCCGGCTTGACGCCGGACTCGATCACCGACGACACGAAAGCGGCAAATCCCGGAGCCGCCGAGCCGGACTCCTGGAACAGCTCGGGATGGATGAAGTCGAGGCCGTAGAACGGATGGCCCTTGTTCTCGATCCGGCCGTACATGTGAGTGCCGCAGCCCGAGCAGGCGTGGCGCTGAATCACCGCCGCCGTATCGACGATCTTCAGCTTGTCGCCGTTTTCCAGCACGGTGACGTTCTCGCGCGGCACCACCGCGACCACCGAGAAGGTGGCGCCCGAGGGCTTCCAACACTTGGTGCAGCCGCAGGCGTGGTTATGGGCGACGTCGCCCTTGACCCCGACCTTGACCTTCTTGTCCGCGCATTTGCAGACAAGCGTGCCGCCGGCAAAACTGCCGGAGCCTTGCTTGACGCCGTTGTCGATTGACGGGTGGATATGAACAGTCATTGACCTATCCTCCTAGTGCTTGGTGTTTTGATTCTTAGAACACGACGACCGAACGGATCGACTTGCCCTCGTGCATGAGGTCGAAGCCCTTGTTGATCTCCTCGAGCTTCAGCACGTGGGTGATCATCGGATCGATCTGGATCTTTCCGTTCATGTACCAGTCGACGATCTTCGGCACGTCGGTGCGACCGCGCGCGCCGCCGAAGGCGGTGCCCTTCCAGACCCGTCCGGTGACGAGCTGGAACGGCCGGGTCGCGATCTCCTTGCCGGATTCCGCAACGCCGATCACCACCGAGACGCCCCAGCCTCGGTGGCAGGCTTCCAGCGCCTGACGCATCACGTTGGTGTTGCCGGTGCAGTCGAAGGTGTAGTCGGCGCCGCCGTCGGTCAGCCCAACCAGGTGCTGGACGATGTCGCCGCTTACCTTGGTCGGGTTGACGAAATGCGTCATGCCGAACTGGCGGCCCCAATTGTCCTTGGAGTCGTTGATGTCCACGCCGATGATCTTGTCGGCGCCGACCATCTTGGCGCCCTGGATCACGTTGAGGCCGATGCCGCCGAGGCCGAACACGACGACGTTCGAGCCTGGCGTCACCTTGGCGGTGTTGACCACCGCACCGACGCCGGTGGTGACGCCGCAGCCGATGTAGCAGCTCTTGTCGAACGGCGCGTCCTCGCGAATCTTGGCCACCGCGATCTCGGGCAGCACGGTGAAGTTCGAGAAGGTCGAGCAGCCCATGTAGTGGAAAACCGGCTTGCCCTTGTAGCTGAAGCGCGAGGTGCCGTCGGGCATCACGCCCTTGCCCTGGGTGGCGCGGATCGCGGTGCAGAGATTGGTCTTCTGGCTGAGACAGCTTTTGCACTGGCGGCATTCGGGCGTGTAGAGCGGGATCACGTGATCGCCCGGCTTCACCGACGTCACGCCGGCGCCGACCTCGCGAACGATGCCGGCGCCTTCGTGCCCGAGGACCGACGGAAAGATGCCTTCGCTGTCGAAGCCGTCGAGCGTGTAGGCATCGGTGTGACAGATGCCCGTCGCCTTGATCTCGACAAGGACCTCGCCGGCCTTGGGGCCTTCCAGGTCGAGCTCGACGATCTCAAGCGGCTTCTTTGCTTCGAATGCGACTGCGGCGCGGGTCTTCATCTTGGTCTCCAACAAATATTAAACAGGTTGCCGTTCGCGCCGGACACGCTCACTTCTTGTTGCCCATGCAGGCGTCTTCCGCCTTGGTGTAGGCTTCCGATTTGTCTTCGTGCTTGGCCGGCCGAACACGCCCGGTCGCATCATTGGCGCGGGCGCGCAGGTACACATAGAGGTCGTCCATGTAGCAGGCAACGTTCGGGTTATCGCCGAATGCCGGCATCACGTTCTCCTGCGCCGTGGAGACATTCTTGCGGCCGCTCGCGACCACGCCCATGAAGTCGGCATAACTCATGGTCTTCAGCGAATCCTTCAACGCCGGCGCGTAGGTCGAGCCCATGCCATCGGGTCCGTGGCAGACGTGGCACTCCGAGTGATAGCGGCGGTATCCGGAGTAGGTGTACCAGTCCACCGTGCCGTCGGGCGCCACCTTGAACGTCGGGTCTCCATCCTTGTCGAGATACTTGCCGTCCTCGGACTTGACGGCGGTCGGATCACCCGCGTCCTCGGCGGAGGCAACTCCACCCATTGCCACGACAAAGATCGCGGCACTCACAAACCAGATCTTACGCAAAAGCATATCCTCGCGTGCAGATTGAAGACGGTCCGGCGCATGGAGATCGCTCCATGCGCCGGAACGAGCTTGCTCAGCTCACTGCTGCGGCAGCGAGAACACGGTGAGCGTTCCGCCGAGCGCGGTGTAGTTGCTCAGCGCGGCATAGCCACCGACCGCACCGAGACCGGCCGTCGGATCGGTCAGACCGGCCGCGAGGCCGATGCCCGCCCAACCGCCAACACCCGACAGAATGGCGATGTACTGCTTGCCGCCGTTCTCATAGGTGGTGACGTTGCCGATGATGCCGGACGGGGTCTTGAACTTGTAGAGTTCCTTGCCCGTCTTGGCGTCGACTGCCTTCAGGTAGCCTTCCAGCGTGCCGTAGAACACCACGCCGCCGGCGGTCGCGAGCGCACCCGACCAGACCGAGAACTGCTCCTTGTTCGACCACACGATCTTGCCGGTCTTGCCGTCCCAGGCGATGAAGTTGCCCATGTGGGTTTCACCGGGAGGCGGATACATCGACAGCGTCGCGCCGACATAGGGCTGACCTGCGGTGTAGCTCACCTTGAACGGCTCGTAGTCCATGCAGACGTGGTTGGTCGGCACGTAGAACAGCTGGGTGTCCGGCGAATAGGCCGCCGGCTGCTCGTCCTTCGAACCGAGCGCCGCCGGGCAGATGCCCTTCACGTTGACGTCCTCGCCCGCCTTGTCGGTCGACGCTGCGTCAAGAACCTTCGGACGACCATAGGTCGGCGAGCTCTTGTTCATGTCGACGCCGGAGGTCCAGTTCACCTTCGGATCGTACTTCTCGGCGACCAGCAGTTCGCCGGTGGCGCGATCGAGCGTATAGCCGAGGCCGTTACGATCGAAATGCGTCAAGAGCTTGCGCGGGGTGCCGTTGATCGATTGATCCGAGAGGATCATCTCGTTGATGCCGTCATAGTCCCATTCGTCATGGGGCGTCATCTGGTAGACCCACTTGGCGACGCCGGTATCCGGGTTGCGTGCCCAGATCGTCATCGACCACTTGTTGTCGCCCGGACGCTGCTTCGGATTCCAGGTCGAGGGGTTGCCCGACCCGTAATAGACGAGGTTCAGTTCGGGATCGTAGGAGATCCAGCCCCAGGTTGCGCCGCCGCCGATCTTCCACTGATCGCCTTGCCACGTCTTCAGGCTCGAGTCCTTGCCGACCGGCTTGCCGAGCTCGGTGGTCTTGTCGTCGACCAGGATCTGGTCATCCGGACCTTCCGAGAAGCCACGCCAGACCTGCTTGCCGGTCTTGATGTCGTAGGCGGTCACATGAGCCTGGACACCGAATTCGCCACCGGAGATGCCGAGCAGAACCTTGTCCTTGACCACCAGCGGCGCGGAGGTGCCGGTCGAGCCCTTGCTGGGATCGCCGTTCTTCACCGTCCATTCCACCTTGCCGGTCTTGGCATCGAGCGCGACCAGCGTGGTGTCGGCCTGGTGCAGGAAGATCTTGCCGTCGCCATAGGCAACGCCGCGGTTGACCGTGTCGCAGCACATCACCGGAATGACGTTCGGATCCTGCTTCGGCTCATACTTCCAGACGATCTTGTTGTCCTGCGAAAGGTCAAGAGCATAGACCTTGTTTGGGAACGGCGTGTGGACGTACATCATGTTGCCGATGATCAGCGGACCGCCCTCGTGGCCGCGCAGCACACCGGTCGAAAACGTCCAGGCGACCTGCAACTTTCCGACATTCGAAGCGTTGATCTGATTCAGCTTCGAATAGCGCGTATTGGCATAGTCGCCAGCCGGCATCACCCAGTCTTTCGGGTTCTGCGACATCTTGCTGAGTTCGTCATTGGCGTTGGCGGCTCCGGCGGCGAACACCGCCATGGCGCCAAGGCTGGTCGCGTAAAGCAACTTGCGCATCGTGGATTTCCTCCCAGGGTTCAAGAGCTCAAGGGTTTCCGCCGAAACGGCCCCACTTCTTCCATTTTGGTTGCTCAGTGGTAGTCCCATCGAACCGTGCTGACTTGCCCAGCAGCGAAGCGCCGTTTGCTCAGAAGCGAAGCTTTGTCAGATTTTTGCGGCCGGGCCCCCAATTGGCAGGAAAGGCCGCCTCATGTTGCAGGGCATCAAACGCCCTCGGTGCCGTTCCAGCGTCAGATGGAAGCGGCCCAAGGTTGCGCTTGACGCGCCCAGAACTAAGTCGGAGGATCACCCGACATTAACCGGGAAGAAATCCCGTCGCCTCCCTAAGCTGTTCAGAATCAGGGAGAAGGCGCATCATCCCGGGCCAGACCTAAGCTCGGTGAGCAGTCACGTTGGGGATCGAATCGGTGGCTGGAAAGATGACCGATACAGTCCATTCACTCAGCACGAACGGTTTGACGCCCAAGCGTCAGATCCAGCGCTGGTCGGATGCGCTCACTGACCTCTGCGGTCAGTTCGACGTCGATGCGCTCGAGGGATCTTCGCTCGAGGGCCGGATCAATTTCACGACGGTTTCGCGATTGAAGCTGTGCCAGATCGAGGCAAGCCAGCACCGGATCGCGCACACCATCTCGCGCATCAAGCTGAGCGAGCACCCCTACATCAAGATCGTGTTCCAGACCCACGGCGTCTCGCATTTCGAACAGGACGGCCTGCACTTCGACATCATGCCGGGCGACTGCTTCGCCTACGACGTGTCCTGCCCGCATACGATCATCAGCCCGTCCCTGACCCGTCACGAGGTTGTCATCGTGCCGAAGGACCTGCTGAAGGAGCGCGGCTTCCAGCTCTCCAAGATGGCGCCGTGCAAGCTGTCGGCGCGCAACGGCACCGGCCGCATCGCCTATGATTTCGTCCATGCCGCGTTCGGCGAGGCACCGACACTGACCCCGGTCAACGCGGTCGGCGTCGCCGATGCGCTGATCGACCTGCTGCTGCTGCCGCTGCGCGAGACCGGCGCAATGTTCGACCGCGGCAGCGCGGAGGCGACCTATGTGCGGGCCCAAGGCTTCATCCGCGAGCATCTGCGCGATCCTGATCTCTGCATCGACCGCATTTCCGCGGCGCTCGGCTGCTCGAAGCGCTATCTGCACATGCTGTTCAGCGATCGCGGCATGACGGTCAGCGACTACATCTGGAAGGCTCGGCTGCAGAATTGTCGGCAGGAGCTGGAATCACAGAACGGCAAGACCATCACCGATGTCGCGTTCTCCTGGGGCTTCTCGAGCTCCTCGCATTTCAGCCGCGTGTTCCGGAAGTATTTTGGCATCGCGCCCTCCTCCGTCCACAAGGGCCTGCACGGCGGCATGCCGGCTGACGTGGTGCTGGAATAGCGTTTCCGCCTGGCGTGCAGGCGTCACGCCATGCTGTCCGCGACCAAACTTTCCTCGATCAAGCATTCACTCAAAACCTGGGCGCGCAACCTTAAGCGAGACAGCGTCGCGCTGTATCTCGCAGCGCGTGATCCGCGCGTGCCCTGGTACGCCAAGGCCGTTGCCGTCGCGGTGGCCGCCTACGCGCTGTCGCCGATCGATTTGATTCCGGATTTCATCCCCGTCATCGGCTATCTCGACGACCTGATCCTGCTGCCGCTCGGCATCTGGCTTGCGATCGCGCTCGTTCCGGACGAGGTGATGGCGGAATGCCGCGCCAAGGCCAGCACCATATTGCAGCGTCCGACCAGCTGGGCGGGCATGATCGCGATCATCGTGCTCTGGATCGCCGGCGCACTGGCGCTGGTATGCGCCGCCTTCAGATACTGGCCGCGATCCGCCTCCTAGAGCGTTTTCGAGCAAAGTGGAGGCCGGTTCGCGTGAAGAAAACGCGTCAAAACAAGAATCTCGAGCTTCGGTTCTGATTCAATCAGGACCGAAGCTCTAGGCGCGCGCGGCCTTCGGCACCAGCGCCTCGACCGTCACGCCGTCATCGCCTGAAGTGATATTGAGCGTGCCGCCAAGCGCGAGGATTCGCTCCCGCATGCCGGATAGACCGCGCCCAAGCCGGTGATCCCCGAGCATACCGCGGCCGTTGTCGCGAACCCGCACCAGCGCGCAGCCACGGCTGCCGCGCGGGCCTGCCTGCCGCTCCGCCGGCTCGATCATGATGTCGACTTCAGTTGCGCCGGCGTGGCGAAACACGTTGGTGAGCGCCTCCTGGACGATGCGATAGATCGTCAAATCGGCCATCTCGCCGGTATCGCCGAGATCGGGCGAAATGCGGCTATCGATCTCCACCTCGGGGTGCGACTCACCCCACATCCGCACCAGCGCGCCCAGCGCTTCCGCAAGCCCGAGCTCGGCCAGTCCAACCGGCCGCAAGCGCTCCAGGATGCGGCGGGTGAACTGCTGCAGCGCATTGACCTGCTCGAGGATGGCATTGCCGTGCTTGCGCAGCGCCGAAGGATCGGGCTTTTCGACCTCCGACAGCCGGTTCAGCGCGCCGGCATGCGCGCGCAGCGCAAACAAATACGGCCCGAACTCATCATGCAGTTCGCGTGCGATCTCCTTGCGCTCGGAATCCTGCAGCGACACCGCGCGTTCGGCCAGCTGCCGCTTGCTGTCCACGGCTTCGCCAAGGGTCGCCGCCAAATGGTTCAGTTTGGCACAGATTGCCGCCAATTCCGGCGATCCGCCGGGCTCGACGCGCGCATCGTAATCCCCGGCCTCGATGCCGGTCATGGCCTGCGACAGCGCCTCGAGCGGCGCAAGCGCACGGCCGACCACCAGCATCGTGACGAGAAGCAGCGCCACCGCAATCGCGGAGCCGACCTCGAGCTGGGTGACGATGCCGTCCCAGATCTCGGCCATTTCGTCGTCCGGATGCGAGGTGATGACCAGCGATTGCGGCTTGCCGTGAACCGAGATCGGCACCCGCACCGAGGTCTGCTCGGGATGCACCAGCGCGACGAACCACTCGGGCGGGGCGCGCGGATCGCCAGCCTCCTCCGCCCGGTCCGCCGGCTTTGCGGTCGCGTCATCCTGCCGCGAGATGCTGACATGGCGCAGCCGGCTCAAATCCTCGACGATCTGATCGAGCCGCGCATCGGGGTCCGGCGCCTCGTCGAGACCGGCCACGATCGTCGCGACAAACTCGCGCGCCAGCCGGATCACGCTCTGGTCCTCGGCCTGGACACGCGGCCCCGCTTCCAGTACTAGCCGCGCAATATTGATGCCCAGTCCAAGCGCCAATATCAGCGCCAGCAGCAGGTTGATCCGTGCGCGCAAGGATAGCTTTTGCCACATGACGTTGCCCCCGACCCGCGATCCCTCCTCCGAGAGGATCGTTGACAGCCAAATTTGCCCGGCTATCTAATCGCAGCCTATCGCAATCTCGCGCGAGGTGCACAAGCGGTCGGAACCGACGTGTCCTGGTGCAAACCGATGTGATGATGAGTGAATCAAGGCAGGTCGCGGAACAACGCCATGCGCATTCTGATTGTTGATGATCATCCCATCGTCGCCTCGGGTTGTCGCACCGTGTTCGCCGACGATCCCGAGATCATCCTGCTGGAAGCTGCGGATGCCGAGAGCGGCGAACGGGCTTTCGTCGCTGAAAAGCCCGATCTCTGCGTGATCGACATCAACCTGCCGACGGTCTCCGGCTTCGAGCTGGCGCGCCGCATTCTGTCGCACGATGCATCGGCGCGCCTCATCATGTTCAGCATGAACGACGACCCGGTGTTCGCCGCCCGCGCCATCGATATCGGCGCCAAGGGCTATGTTTCGAAGACCGGCGACCCCAACGATCTGGTGGAGGCAGTGCGCGAAGTCGGCAATGGCGGCGTCTATTTGCCGCCCGCGATCGCACGCAATGTCGCCTTTGCGCGGCCGGGCTTTGCGCAGAATCCGCTCTCCAAGCTGACCTCGCGCGAGATGGAGATCCTGCGCCTGCTCAGTTCCGGCAAGAGCCTGTCGGAGATCGCCTGGCTGGTGCATTCGTCATACAAGACGGTCGCGAACACGTCATCGATCATGCGTCAGAAGCTTGGCGTGCGCACCTCGGCCGAGCTCGTGCGCCTCGCGATCGAGAGCGGCGTCGGCTGACGCAGCACTCCAACCCAGAGGAATACGACAATGCAGACGGTTTCCCAGAACAAGTCGCATGGCGGCACACAGGGCGTGTACCGGCATCCAAGCCGCGAGACCAGGACCGACATGACCTTCTCGGTGTTTGTCCCGGAGCATGCGGCCGGCGCCAAACTGCCTGTGGTCACCTACCTGTCGGGCCTGACCTGCACGCACGCCAACGTCACCGAGAAGGGTGAATTCCGCCAGGCATGCGCCGAACTCGGCCTGATCTTCGTTGCGCCCGACACCAGCCCACGCGGCGAAGGCGTCCCCGGTGATCCCGCCAACTCCTATGATTTTGGCCTCGGCGCGGGCTTCTATGTCGATGCGACGGAGCAGCCGTTCGCCACCAATTACCGGATGTGGAGCTACGTCACCGAGGAATTGCCAAAGCTGATCGCCGAGCAATTCCCGGTCGACACGGCGCGGCAATCGATCCTCGGTCACTCGATGGGCGGCCATGGCGCGCTGACGGTGGCGCTGCGCCATCCGGATCGCTATCGCGCGGCGAGCGCGTTTGCGCCGATCGTGGCGCCGTCGCAGGTGCCATGGGGCAACAAGGCGCTCGGCGGCTATCTCGGCAGCAACAAGCAGGCGTGGCGAAAGCACGATGCGGTGGCGCTGATCGAGGACGGCGCCCGCTTCTCCGATCTGCTGGTCGATTACGGCGATGCCGACGGGTTTCTCACCGAGCAGCTGCGGCCGGAGCTGCTGAAAGCCGCCTGCGCGAAGGCCAACATTCCCCTCACTCTGCGGCGTCAGCCGGGCTACGACCACAGCTACTACTTCATCTCGACCTTCATGGCCGATCATCTGCGCTGGCACGCCGCGCGGCTGAAGGCCTAAGCATCACTTAGGACGACGCCGGTCCATCTCCGTCACCCCCGCGCAACGGCTTTGCCGTTGTCGCTGGAGGAGCCGCGTAGCGGCGTCTCGAAGGGTCGACGGCCCCGACTTTCTCCGCGCGGCTGTAGGTGGGCCGTCATCCTTCGAGACGCGCTACGCGCTCCTCAGGATGACGGGGAAAAATCCGTGCGCGCGAGCTACCGTGCCTGCGGCGCGCCGTAATTCGGCGCGAGCAGGCGGTTGCGCACGAGGTAATTGGTGGCGCGCGACCAGGATTCGTCGGTATTGCCGCGCATGTCGGCGCTCGCCGCGGCCAGCAATTGCCCGCTGTGCACGTCGCGCAGATAGAGATTGATGTTGAGGATCAGGTTGGAGACCTTCTGCACCACGCCTGTCATCACGAGATCGGCGCCCAGCTCGCCGGCCAGCTTCACATCGCACCCGCCGCAGGCCTGAAGATTGCTGCCGTGTGCCGCAGCATTGACAGGCGCGATGTCGAGCACGCGGAACCTGCCTGATTCTGCGAGCTCCTTGCGCACCTGATCGCCGGTCCGGAGCAGCCGCGCCTGCTCGTCAGTCCGCGGCCCGTTGACCTCGCCTTGCAGGCTGGTGTCGATCATCTCGAGGTCGAACACCGCGAGCCTGGGCGGCTCGGCGCGCGCGGCCGCCGCAGACATCACCAGCAATGAGACGACGAAGGCGAACGTTGATCTCATGATTGTGAACCAATCGAATTTGTAACCTCGCAACGACAAAAAGCGGGGTTGCAAGCTAGGCCAATTCGGTCATCTTGCACGTCAACGCATGGTCCGACAACGCCATGCCCGGTGAAGAAAGACTGCGGGAGGAGTTATGTTCCGATGGCTGATCGGCACGATCGCGCTCAGCATGATGACGACCGGAGCGCTGGCGGCTGATCCCGTCGAGGTCCATATCGGCTATCTCGGCCACGCTGGCGTCAAATCGACGCTCTCGCTGCTCGACCAGCCGGCCGATAATGACGGCATCGCCGGCGCACGGCTTGCGATCGAGGACAACAATACGACCGGAAAATTCCTCAACCAGCGCTTCGTGCTCGACGAGGTCAAGGTCAAGGACAGCGACGACGTCGCCAAGGTCGCGACCGATCTCGCCGGCCGCAACGACTACATCATCACCGACCTGCCCGCCGATGCCCTGCTCAAGGTCGCCGATGCGCTGCGCGACCGCGGCACCGTGCTGCTGAATACCGGCGCGATCGACGACCGGCTGCGCGAGCAGGACTGCCGCGGCAACGTCATCCATGTCGCACCGACCCGCTCGATGCTGGCCGACGCGCTTGGCCAGTACCTGGTGTGGAAGCAGTGGAAGCGCTGGTTCCTGGTGGTCGGCTCGCACGATCAGGACAAGCTCTATGCCGACGCGCTGCGCCGCGCCGCCACCCGTTTCGGCGCCAAGATCGTCCAGGAGCGGACATTCGAGGATACCGGCGGGGCACGCCGCACCGACTCTGGCGTGACCTTGATCCAGCGCCAGATGCCGGTGTTCACGCAGCAGGCGCCGGCTTACGACGTGCTGGTCGCGGCCGACGAGAGCGAGGTGTTCGCGAACTATTTGCCTTACCGGACCTGGGACCCGCGGCCGGTGGCGGGCTCGGCCGGCCTGGTGCCGACGAGCTGGGACGCGGCGCATGATCAATGGGGCGCCGTCCAGATTCAGAACCGCTTCATCAAGCTCAACATGCGCCGCATGACGGCGATCGACATGCAGGCCTGGATCGCCGCGCGCATGATCGGGGAGGCCACGTCGCGCACCAATTCGGGGGATCCCAGGAAGGTCATCGCCTTCCTCAAGGGCCCCGACTTCTCGATCGCCGCCTTCAAGGGCACGCGATTGACCCTGCGAAACTGGAATCTGCAGCTGCGCCAGCCGATCCTGCTGGCCGATGGTCGTATGGTGGTCTCGGTCTCACCGCAGGAAGGTTTCCTGCACCAGGTCTCCGAACTCGACACGCTCGGTGTTGACCGGCCTGAAACGAAGTGCAAGCTGCAATGAGGGAGAATGAACGCATGTGGCGCCGCTGTCTGTTGACCGGGATGCTTGTTTGGCTTGCCGCGGCGCCGGCATCCGCTTTTGTTGCCTATGTCTCCAACGAAAAGGGCAACACGGTTACGGTGATCGACACCACTAGCTGGACGGTGACAAAAACCATCAAGGTCGGCCAGCGGCCACGCGGCATCGAGTTCTCACGCGACGGCAAATTCGTGATGGTCGCGGTCGGCGATGACGACACGATCCAGGTGATCGACACCAAGACCCAGGAGATCGTCGACACCCTGCCCTCCGGCCCCGACCCTGAACTGTTCGCCCAGGATGCCGCCGGCAAGACCATGTATGTCGCCAACGAGAACGACAACACGGTCACCGTGATCGACCTCGAAAAGCGCGCCCGGATCGGCGATATCCAGGTCGGCGTCGAGCCCGAGGGCATGACGATCAGCCCGGACGGCAAGATCCTGATCAACACCTCCGAAACCACCAACATGGCGCATTTCATCGACACCGCGACGCGCCAGATCGTCGCCAATGTGCTGGTCGATTCGCGGCCGCGCTTTGCCCAGTTCAAGCACAACAGCTCTGAATTGTGGGTATCGTCCGAGATCGGCGGGACGGTGTCGATCATCGATCCCGTCAAGCACGAGGTGACGGGCAAGATCACCTTCGAGATTCCGGGCCTGCGGAACGAGGCGATCCAGCCCGTCGGCATCGGCATGACCAAGGATGACAAGACGGCGTTCATCGCACTTGGCCCTGCCAACCGCGTCGCGGTGGTCGACGCCACCAGCCACAAGGTGATCAAATATCTCCTGGTCGGCCAACGGGTCTGGCACATGGACTTCACCCCGGACGAAAAATATCTGCTGGTCACCAACGGCGTCTCGAACGACGTCTCGGTGATCGACGTTGCGGCCCAGAAGGTGATCAAGACCATTCAGGTCGGCGAACTGCCCTGGGGGATCACGATCGCGCAGCCATGACCGCAACCGACGCCCATATCGCGAGCCAGCCCTCGCCTGACGCAGCTCCAGGAGCCGCAGCCGCGGTGCAGCCGGCACTGTCGATCGGCAATGTCAGCCACAGCTACGGGCCGCGGCGCGCCCTGATCGATGTCAGTTTCACGGTCGCGCCGGCGAGCTTCACCGCGCTGCTGGGCCTCAATGGCGCCGGCAAGAGCACGCTGTTCTCGCTGGTGACGCGGCTGTTCGGCATCCAGCACGGCCAGATCAAGATCTTCGGCCACGACATCAGCCGGACGCCCGGTGAAGCGCTGCGGCTGATGGGCGTCGTGTTCCAGCCGCGCACGCTCGATCTCGATCTCTCGCTGACGCAGAACCTGCTCTATCACGCCGCGCTGCACGGCATCTCGCGGCGCGAGGCGTGGCTGCGCAGCGCCGCGGTGCTCGGCCGCATCGGCCTTGCCGACCGTGCCGGCAGCAAGGTGCGCGACCTCTCGGGCGGCCAGATGCGGCGGCTCGAGATCGCCCGCGCGCTGCTGCACCGTCCCAGGCTGTTGCTGCTGGATGAGGCCACCGTCGGGCTCGACGTCAAGGCGCGCGCCGACATTCTCGATCATGTCCGGCAGCTCGTCACCGAACAGGGCATCGGCGTGCTCTGGGCAACCCATCTGTTCGACGAGATCATGCCGAACGACGACCTCGTCGTGCTGCATCAGGGCAGGATGCTGGCGCACGGTCCGGTGTCGCGCGTGATCGCGGAGGCCGGTGCCCAGGACGTCAACACCGCCTTCATGCGCCTGACCGGAACGGCCACACTTTCGGGGAGACCGCCGTCATGACCAGCACGACGGTCACGCCCGAGCGAAGCGGCTTCTCGCTGTCGGAATACATCGTCTGCCTGAACGGCATCGTGTGGCGCGAGGCGCTGCGCTTCCTGCATCAGCGCGAGCGCTTCGTCTCGGCCCTGGTCAGGCCGCTGGTCTGGCTGTTCATCTTCGCCGCCGGCTTCCGTCAGGTGCTCGGCATCTCGATCATCCCGCCCTACGAGACCTATATCCTCTACGAGGTCTATATCGCGCCCGGCCTGATGGCGATGATCCAGCTCTTCAACGGCATGCAATCCTCGCTGTCGATGGTCTATGACCGCGAGATGGGCAACATGCGCACGCTGCTGGTCAGCCCGCTGCCGCGCGGCTATCTCCTGTTCTGCAAGCTGCTCGCCGGCACCGCGGTCTCGCTGCTGCAGGTCTACGCTTTCCTCGTCATCGCGTGGTTCTGGGACATCGCGCCGCCAACGATCGGCTATCTCACCGTGCTTCCGGCGCTGGTGCTGTCGGGCCTGATGCTCGGCGCATTGGGCATGCTGATCTCGGCCAGCATCAAGCAGCTGGAGAATTTCGCCGGCGTGATGAACTTTGTGATCTTCCCGATGTTCTTTGCATCGTCGGCGCTCTATCCGCTCTGGCGCGTGCAGGAAGGCAGCCCGATGCTGTATTATGTCTGCCAGTGCAATCCGTTCACCCATGCGGTGGAGCTGATCCGGTTCGCGCTGTATGGCAAGATGAACTGGGTTTCGCTCGCGGTGGTCGGCGGCTGCACGGTGGTGTTCATGATCGGCGCGATCGTGGCTTACGATCCCTCGCGCGGCCTGGTGCGCCGCGGACCCGGCGGAGGCGAGGCATGAGAGGTCTACGAATCGGACTGGGTGCGCTGTGCGCGATGGTTCTGTCGAACCAGGTCGCATCCGCCGCGGACCCGCGCTATCCGGACTGGCCTTGCGCACAGGCCAAGGTGCCCGAGATCTCGCTCGCCGCCGTCTGGGCCGGGCCGCCGCTGGGCGATGCCGAGACCAAATGGAAGGACGATCCGAAGATCAGCGCACTCGCGGCCAAGCTCGCGGCACGCCGCATTCCGCTGGAGGACGCGCAGAAAGAGATCACCGAGTTCCTGTCGGCCGCCGCGGCCGACAAGGCCAATGCGGGAAAGCTGCTGTTCGCGGGCCTGTTCAACACGCTCAACGGGCAGCGGGCCTCGGTGATGAACGGGCTCGAACGCGTGATGCGCAAGCAGCGGGAGGCCGCGGAAAAGATTCGCGCCGATACGCTTGCGCTGCAGGCACTGCAGGACGCCACACCGCCGGATCAGGCCAAGGTCGATGAGCTCGGCAATCAGCTGGTCTGGGAGACGCGGATTTTCGAGGACCGCGGACGCGTGGTGCGATTCGTCTGCGAGGTGCCGACCACCATCGACCAGCGCCTGTTCGCGCTGGCCCGCACCATCCAGCAGGAGCTGGATTGAGGCTGCGACCGATCGCCCCGGCGGTCATGAACATGCCTCCCAATGTGTTCACTCGGGCGGCGCCGATCCGGAACAAACTGCGCGCTCCGCTCGTTGTCTCCAACTATATCTGAAGTTCGGAGGCCTCGATGAGAGCAGCCAAGATCGTCATGACCGGCCTTGCGGCCGCGAGTCTGGTCACGTCAGCGGCTTTGGCCCAGCAACCCATGTCGGGAATGGTCACCAAGATTGACCGATTGAGCGGAACCATCTCGATCCAGCAGACACAGAGCGGAACCGTTGGCGCGGCTGGCGGAGCGATCCAGGAATACAAGGTACCCAAAGGACAGTCGCTGGAGGACCTTCACGCCGGCGACAAGGTGACGTTCACCACAGCGGACGGCGACGGCGGCAAGACGATCAGCAAGCTCGACAAGCAGAAGTAGCTCGCAAACCGCGCGTGAGGGCGGGCTCATTGCTCGCCGTCGCGCGGCTCGGGCTGCGCATCCGCCAGCGGCAGTTTGGCGCGCCCCCACCCGTCGGTTCCATCCGGATACCACGCCACGTTGCGGTAGCCGTAGGACAGCACGCGCCTGGCGGCGTTCCACGACATCCAGCAATTCTCCTGGCAATAGATCACCAGCAGTCTCGCCTTGTCGTCGCCGGAGGCACGGGCCAGTCCGCGTCGCAGATACGCCTCCGTAGGCGCGGCGAGCCTGCCGTAGCCGGTGTCGGGCAGCCAGATGCTGCCGGGGATATTCTGATGCGGCCGCTCGCGCCACACCGTGCCGGCAGGCAGATTTGGTTTCGGCGCGCGCGGCAGCACGTCGACGAAGGCGCCGGATTTCTCGCGCCAGATCGCTTCCGCTTCCGCGGTCGTGAGCACCTGTGCGCCGGCAAGCGTTGTCGGCACCGGCGCGCGATAGTCCTCGGTGCGATAGCCCTCGGGTTCTGCGGGATGGTCCTGCGCGCGGACAGGCGAAGCGGCGACCAACATCACCGCCAGCATGGCCGCAAGCCGGATCACGGCGACTTGGTTGCGGTCTCCGGCCCGATCGGACGGTCGTTCTCGTCGAGCAGCGGAACGCCGTAATCGAGCAGGATCTTGTTGATCGCCGGCTGGTTCTCCTGGATCAGGCGATTGAGCTGCCGCTTCCAGTTCTGATCGGACCCACGCACGCCCATGCCGATGCGATAGACGAGCTTCGGTCCAGTGGTCTCCTTGACCAGCGGCGTGATATGCATCGGCGGGTTCGCCTTCTTGGCGTAATAGGACGCCATCGGTCCCCACAGGATGCCGGCGTCGATCTCACCCTTGGCGAGATCGTTCATCATGGCCTCGGCCGACGAATCGTAGCGCGTGTCGATCATCAGCGGATAGGGCTTGGCGTTGCTCATCAGACCGTTGATGGCCATGTTGGTGGCGGGCGGCGTTCCCGCAACGATACCGATATGCTTGCCCTTCAGCCGCGCGTCCTCGAGCGTCGTGACCTCGTCGAGCCCGCTGCCAGGCTTGGCGACGATCGCATAGGCCGTGCGATAGTAGGGATTGGTGCCTTGCGCGAGGTCATCGCCTTGTGGAAATCCCATGATCACGTCGCAGCGATGCGCCGCCAGCGTCATCCGCACGAAGCCGGTCGCCTGCGGAAAGTACATGTAGTCGAGCTTCTTCTGCAGTTTTTCGGCAAACAGCTCGCCGAGCTTGTTCTCAAAGCCCTCGCCCTTTTCGTTCGAGAACGGCAGGTTGCGCGGATCGGCGCAGATGCGCAGCACTTTGGCATCGATCAGTTCGATGGAGAGTTCGCCCTGATCATTGACCTGCGCGTGCGCGATCTCGCGCCCGGCGAGACAGGCGATGAAGCCTGCAAGCGCGAGCAGAACAGGACGGTATCCGGCAATTCTCATCACGCGGTCTCCTCTCGAACGGACGCTTCGCCGTCATCCAGCAATTGCAGGGCGTACCATGACGTGCAACAGGGATAATGATCGCGACAGCGCCGCGTTGCTTGTTGCAGCGCAAACTGGCGCGCAACGACATTGATCGCGCGTCCCGGAGAAACTGAGGCTGAAACATGGCTCATGGCGGTTCGGTGCTTGCGCTGCTCCTGATGCTTTGGGCGCCGACCATAGCGTGGGCGCAAGAGGCGGAATTGCCTGTGAGCGAAGTCGCCCCCGGAATATTCGTTCACACCGGGGTCATTGCGTTGATGACGCGCGAGAACGAAGGCGCCATCGCCAATGTGGGGTTCGTGGTCGGCGACAGCGCCGTCGCCGTCATCGACACCGGCGGCAGTGTCCGCGAAGGGCGGCAATTGCTTGCAGCGGTCCGCAGCCACACCGACAAGCCGATCCGCTACGTGATCAACACCCATGCGCATCCCGATCACAGCTTCGGCAACGCGGCCTTCGTGGATGACGGGACCAGCTTCGTCGGCCACAAGACCCTGCCCCGCGCACTAGCGACGCGAGGGCAATTCTATCTCGACGGCTTTCGGCGCACGATGGGCGACGCGCTGATCGACGAAGTCAGGATCATTCCCCCGACCGTGCTGGTCGAGGACACGCTGAAGCTCGACCTCGGTGGACGCAGCCTGACGCTGAAGGCGTGGCCGCCGGCGCACAGCGACAACGACCTCACCGTGCTCGACGAACAAACCCAGACCCTGTTCGCCGGCGATATGGTGTTTCTCATCCATATTCCCGTGGTTGATGGCAGCCTCAAGGGCTGGTTGCGTGCACTTGACGACCTCGCGGCGATTGCCGCTGAGCGCGTGGTTCCCGGTCACGGCCCCGTGAGCGCATGGCCTGCAGCGCTTGCCGACCAGCGGCGTTATCTTGGGACGCTGGCCACAGACGTGCGTGCGCTTCTCGCGAGCGGCAAGCCGATCACGGTAGCCGCCGAGCATGCCGGGGAAGCCGAGCGGCCGCGCTGGCAATTGTTCGACGATTACAATGCCCGCAACGCAACTGCAGCATTCTCGGAAATTGAATGGGAGTAGCTGTTGGTCCTATAATGACGCAACTCGCATAGGATTTCGCGAACATGCCTCGACATCGCGCCCGCCTGCTTTGCATCGCCAGCCTGCTCACGATGACGCTGGGCATATCGGCTGCGCCCGCCGCCGAGGCCTATGATCCCTGGCCGGGCCTCGTCCAGGACATCTTCAGCAACCGCCCGATGAACGACGGCGGCGACGTCATCGGCATCGAGATGCCGGCGCGCGCGGAAGACGCCGCGATCGTCCCGGTGACGCTGCGTACCAAGCTGCCGCCCAGCGACAGCCGCCGCGTCGTCGCGATCACGCTTGTCATCGACGAGAACCCGGCGCCCATGGCCGCGAAATTCACGCTGGGGCCGAGCGCCAACGTCAGCGAGATCTCGACCCGCGTCCGCGTCAACAACTACACCAATGTGCACGCCGTCGCGGAACTCAGCGACGGCAAGCTCTATGTCAGCAAGGTCTATGTCAAGGCATCCGGCGGCTGTTCGGCGCCGGCCGGCAAGAACGTCGAGGAGGCGAAAAACCGCCTCGGCCAGATGCGCTACCGCCAGTTTACGAAGTCCGAACAGGGTCCGGCGACCAGCACGCGGGAAGCCCAGATCATGATCGGGCATCCGAACAATTCAGGCCTGCAGATGGACCAGGTCACGCAGCTCTATATCCCGGCCTTCTTCGTCAACGAGCTGCACATCTGGCAGGACGACAGTCCGGTGCTGGCGATGGAGGGAGGAATCTCGATTTCCGAGGATCCCAATATCCGCTTCACCTACGTCTCGAATGGCGCAAAGCTCTTCCGTGCCGAAGCCAAGGACACCGACGGGCACGTCTTCGAGCACGAGTGGAAGGTCGAGAATCCCGGGACCTGACGCGCCATCCGTCCACGACAGACACTAGAAGCACCTGACCTCGGCCTCGGCCTGGGCGCGCCTGAGGTCATTGAGCGCGTTCGCGGCCTGCTCGGACGAGCGGAACTGGCCGCCCAGATTGCCGCGCACCTGCGACATACTCAGCACCGTCTCGGCGGTGACGTAGCGATCATAAGGGATGATCGATGCGACGACGTCGATCGAGCAGGAACATTGCTCGATCGACTGCCGGCCTTCGCCATTGGCCTTCATGCAGCCGAACACATATTCGGCCCGTGCGGAGGTCGGATAGTCGTTGATCTCCTGGGCCCGCACGCTGATGGCCGTCCCGGCGAGCACCCAGACGGCGACAATCGGTCGTAGCATGCCAGCTCCTGCCATGGTCCTGCTTCCTCTTCTCTTCGCGCAAGCTATGCTATGGATGCTGATCAGAAAAGAAAACATTCGGGGAAGTGGCACAAGAAACGATGATCATCTCTGTTCGCACGGTGTTGGCTGCGGCAGTCCTGGCGGTCATGCAGTTCGGCACCTCGTGCAACGCGGAGACCATCCGCATTGCAGCGCAGAAGACCGGAACGCTGGCCTGGGAACTGGCCGTCATTCGCTCCCATGGCCTCGACAAGAAGGCCAATCTGACGATCGACGTCACCGAGCTCGCCAGCCCCGAGGCCGGCAAGATCGCGTTGCGCGCCGGCTCGGCCGACGTCATGGTGTCCGACTGGCCCTGGGTGTCGCGGGAGCGTTCGCTCGGCGCCAAGCTGCAGTTCTATCCCTATTCGAGCGCGCTGGGGGCTGTGATGGTCCCCGCCGCCTCGCCGCTCAAGACGCTCGCGGACCTCAAGGGACGCAAGCTCGCAATTGCCGGCGGCGCGATCGACAAGAACTGGCTGCTGCTGCAGGCCGCGATGAAGCAGGACGGCGTCGACCTGAAGTCGCAGTCGACCATCGTCTATGGCGCGCCGCCACTGCTTACGGCCAAGACGCTCGACGGCGAGATGGACGCGACGCTCAACTACTGGAATTTCTGCGCCGCGCTTGAAGCCAAGGGCTTCCGCCGTCTCGCCGGCATGGAGGAGATCCTGCAAAAGCTCGGCAGCAAGGGCCGCATCGCAATGATCGGTTACGTGTTCGACGAAGCCTGGGCCAACGCCAACAGGGATCTGGTGGCTCGTTTCATCGCCGTGACGCGCGCCGCAAAGCAGATCCTGGCGACCTCGGACGCCGAATGGGATGCGATCGCGCCGCTCACCGGTGCGCAGGATGCCGCAACCGTGCATGCCTATCGCGACCGCTACCGCGAAGGTATCCCGCGCCGGTCGATCGCGGACGAAGAAGCGGATGCGCGCGTACTCTACCGGGTGCTGGCGCAGCTCGGCGGCCGCGAGCTGGTCGGCACGGCAACCGAGCTCGATCCGGGCACGTTCTATCAAGCGATCCCAGGAGACTAAAGGTGCTGCGCCTCCTGTCCTTCGCGCTGTTCATCGCGACCTGGTGGATCGCCTCGCTGCTGATCGGCGATGCGAAGTTGCCGGCACCGCCGGCGGTGCTGTCTGTGCTCGTCGCCGAAGCCCGATCGGGGGCGCTGTTCCTCAATCTCGGTGCAACGCTGGCGCGCGTCGCGCTGGCCTTCACGCTCGCCATGGCGCTCGGCTCGGCGATCGGTTACCTGATGGGCCGCGTCTCGCTGGCCAACCGCCTTGGCGACCCCTGGCTGATCCTGCTGCTCAATTTGCCGGCACTCGTCGTCATCGTGCTGGCCTATATCTGGGCCGGACTGACCGAGGTCGCCGCGATCGCGGCCATCGCCATCAACAAACTGCCGACCGCCGTCGTCACGCTACGTGAGGGCGCCCGCGCGCTCGATCCCGCGCTCGACGAGATGGCAGCGGCGTTTGCCCTACCGCGCGGCCGCGCCTTCCGGCATGTGATCCTGCCGCAGCTTGCGCCCTACATCGCGGCCGCGGCGCGCTCCGGGCTCTCGCTGGTGTGGAAGATCGTTCTGGTTGCTGAATATCTGGGCCGGCCGAACGGCGTCGGCTTTGAGATCGGCGTCGCCTTCCAGCTGTTCGATATCCCCTTGCTGCTCGCCTACTCGCTAAGCTTTGCTGGTGTCGTGCTCGTCATCGAGACCCTGCTGGTGCAGCCGTTTGAAACCAGGCTAACGCGGTGGCGGCTCCGTGCAGCTTGAGGTCAATATCACCGGCAAGAGTTTTGCGAGCGCGGCCGGGAAGCGGCACGACGTGCTCGACAACGTCACCTTCACATTGAATGCCGGCGAGGTTGGCGTGCTGTTCGGCCCGTCGGGCTGCGGCAAAAGCACCCTGCTCAGGATCCTCGCCGGGCTCGACGGCAACTACCAGGGCCACGTCGCGCGCTCACCCGGCATGCGCCTCGGCATGGTGTTCCAGGAGCCACGGCTGCTGCCCTGGCGCACCGTCGAGGAGAATGTGCGGCTGGCCGCACCTCATGTCGACGACAGCACGCTCTCGGCGCTGTTCGAGGTGCTCGAACTGACCGTGCACCGCAACCATTTCCCCGGCGAGCTGTCGCTCGGCCTCGCCCGCCGCGTCGCGCTCGCCCGCGCCTTCGCCATCGAGCCGGATTTCCTGATCCTCGACGAGCCGCTGGCCTCGCTCGACAATGCACTGGCGGGTCGGCTGCGCGACCAGGTCGCGATCCTGGTGGCAAGCCGGAAGATGATGACGCTCCTGGTCACTCACGACCTCGACGACGCGGTCCGCCTCGGCGACCGCCTGTTCTTCCTGTCGCCGCGGCCGGCGCGGATCCTTCACGTCGAGACCATCGCCGCGCCGCGCGCGTCGCGCGATGAAGCCCAGATCGACGAAATCAAGCGGCAGCTCTCACAGTTGGACCTTGCAAATATGTGAGACGCCGTCATCCTTGGACAAAGGCGTAAGGGAGACGTTGGATGTCGCGTGCGTTGATTGCTGCTGGAGTTGCGTTGCTTGTGCTGCCGGGCGCGGTGCTGGCCCAAAGCAAGGGCAAGGGAATCCGGCTGTGGAATCTGACCAGCGCCACGATTTCGAGCTTCGAGCTGTCGCCGGCGGGCAAGAGCGAGTGGGGTCCCAACCAGACGCTCAACGACAAGGACAAGGAAGTCGACCACGATGAGCGCCTGCGCATCACCGGCGTCGAGCCCGGCCGCTACGACGCCAAGGTCGGCTACAGCGGTGCCAAGCAATGCTTTGTCCGCGACATCGAGATCAAGGCCGACGCCGTGTTTTCGATTTCCGACAAGGACCTGAAGGATTGCAACAAATAGAGCATGATCCGGAAAAGTGTGAAGCGGTTTTCCCTCGCGACAAACGCGGAACGCGTTTGCGCGGAGATCATGCTCAAAACGAGAAGCTGGAGCGCGACGACGATTGAACCCGGACCAATCGCACTCTAGCCGGCCGGCGGCTCGCCGCCCGTGTCAGCGCGATCATTGCTGTGCGGATACTCACAGCGCCATCGTACCGCGGTCCATTTCGGATGCTCGCCGACCCATTGCGCGATGTAAGGCGGCGCGGCCATGGCGCATTGCTGCAGCGAGCCGCTCCAGTTGAACACCAGATGCTGCTCCTCGCAGGTGGCGGGCGACAGCACGGCACATACAGTGACGATCAGATCAATCGGGTTCATGCGCGATCCCTAAGCGTGCTCATGAAATAGATAACACGACGGAATACGTATTCAGCCAAGACAGAGTTTCACAGCCCCGTGAGAGGACGTGGGAACCTAGAAGTTGAGACCGTACACCAGCCGCGCCTGATGGCGCTCGAAATTGACCAGATCGAGGGCGCCGCTGCTCCCGGCGTGCTGCCCCCAGGCCTGGACGCTCCAGGTCGCGGTCAGGCGTGAGCGCTCGGAGAGCTGGAAATAAGCGGTAGGTCCGATGAACAGCGCCTGCCCGGACAGTTCATCGAGGCCGATCCCCTCATACTTCCGGAAATAGCGCGCTTCGCCGCCGATCAGGATATCCGGCTTCACCTTGGCCATCAGCGCGAGCGCAACGCCGACCGTGGCGTCCTGCTCTGCTGTACCGGTGCGCGGTATCCGCGTCCATTCCGGCTCATAGCTGACGTTCAAAGCCGCCACCACAAAGTTCGGGATCACTTCGCGGTCGAACGCCAGCGTGAGCTCGGTGCCGTAGCTGCGGACGGCCGCGGCCGTCACTTCGTCGATGCGGTCGGCACGCGTCTCCAACGCGACGGTCATGCCGAATGGCGCCGCCTCGCGATCGAGAAAGCGATAGCGGAAATCGGCCGAGACGCCCTGCCACGACAATTGGCGGCGATCGTCAAAGCCCGGGACGCGATTGATGTCGTAGGCCGAGAACGACGTTCCGAGCTCGACGCGAAAATTCGGCGCCGGAACGAGTTCGAGCTCCAATTCCTGATTGAGCGTGCGATACCGTCCGCCGTCCTTGGCGAAGCGCCCGGTGGTCTGAGTCTGAAACTCGCGCTCGCCGACCTCGCCCACATCAGAGCCGATCATGAAGCCGAAGATGTGCTCGGTATCAAAACCCTCGGCATAGGCGCCGAGCGGCAACGCCGCGGCGACGCCGGCAACCACCGCGCACACCACGCCTACCCAACGCCCGATCTTGATTGCGAGATTCATCGTCCCGTAGCACCACCTTGAACCGCACTGTAGGACAAAGCAGTGTGGCCCGCCAATCGCGCGGGCGATGTCGGTCTCAAGGTCCTGTGGGAAGGATGTGAGGGACGCTGTTCGAGCGACTGTGTCAGAGCCGCGAAGGTACTTTGCGCGAAAGACGCCTGCCACGGCCCGATGCAGCAAGCTGCACCAGCCGGGCAGGCTGTCTCACATTATTGCGTTACTTGCGCGCTGCGCAGGCGTACATGTTGATTTCCATGCCCACCGGCACTTCGACGATCTTCGGTGTTTTCCAGGCCATTTCCTTCTCCCAAGTATAAGTTGACGCAAGCTTCGCGCCGCGCGGCAAGCTAGGGCTGGGTTTTCCAGGGCGCAAGCTGGGGTGGTCGGGACCCGACTTCGCTGCTGGACATGCCGGAACGGACGACGGCTCGCTGACGCCTGCCCGGCTTTGGAACGGTTGGGAAATTCCGACACTGTTCTGTCAGGCATATTCCGGCTGCCGGGCAGCGACGCACGGATAAGGAGACCCGAACACGGCGGCCGAGTCTTGCCCAAGAGCGAAATCGCAACTTTTTTTGTTATGCGCCGGATTCCGGCGTCAATGACCGGAATCGGCCCCGTGGAGGGTGCTGCCGGAAGCTTATTTGAGCAGGCGCAGCAGTGCCCGCCCGGCGCGCGACTTCAGCTCTTTCGCATCCAGCGTTCCGTCATTGTCGGGATCGGCGGCCTTGAAGCGCTGCTCGACGACCGCGAGATATTCGTCGAGCGTCAGGGTGCCGTCGTGATCCGGATCCGCCATCGCCAGCTCTTTTGCGGTCAGCCGTCCGCGCAATTCGCGCACGTCGAGCGTGCCGTCATGGTCAGGATCCAGCTTCGCGAACAGGACGGCGGCCGCCTTCTTGGCTTCGGCAAGGTCGACCGTCCCGTCATTGTCGGGATCGAGCATCTTGAGCACGCTGCCGCGGCCGGATGCCGCCAAAGCGGGGCCCGCGAGGGCGGCCATGGCCAAAGTCAAAGCAAGCGATCGGCGCGAAATCATCATTCGTCTCCCTTGCGTGCCGCTCCGGCGACGTGACGAAGCGCGCGCGCTGCAAATCGAGACAAAGCATAACAGCTTTGGAGACGCGTCGTACAGTTTGCACAGCCGGTAAGCGCTCGTCGGGTTTCGGGTGGAACGAGACCTCCCCACCGGGTCATCTCTGGAGTCCTGACGCATCGCACCCGAATGAACGAGGTCATCCATGAGCGGCATTTGCAGGAATGCGTTGGGCTTCCTTGTCGTGCTCGGCCTGATCGCGCCGATGTCGGCACAGACCAGAGCCCCTGCCCGATCCGCGGAGGCGGTCCAGCAACGCACGCTCACCGGCAAGGAGCGGCTCGGCCGCAAATGGACCGACGAGCAGCGCATCGACAATTGCAATGTGCCGCCGGACAAGCGGGGCATGAAGCCGCGCCCGAGTGCCTGTCCTCATTCGCCGTCAAGCTGATCGAACCGTGCGCGCTGCGACATAACCGCGGGCCACGCGTGGTGTTGTGTATTCCACGCCGCGGTAAGCTACGGACGCATCTGCGAAAAACCTGACGCTTCGGCCGCCCTGGGGCGTTCGCTGGGGTTCGTTCACGTTTTCGTATTGACCCGTTTTGCTTTCAGGCCGATGGTTGCATCCGCAACGTCAGGGAATAGGCGTGCAGCAAAAAGGTTCATTGGGAGGAGATATGATGAGACGCATTGCGCTGGCCGCAAGCCTCGTGATTCTTGCATCGTATGGTGCAAGCGCGCAGACCAACGAACAGTTGGTCAAGGGGGCGACTGATACATCGAACGTTCTCAATTATGGAATGGGCTACAATCTTCAGCGCTTCTCGCCGCTGAACCAGATCAACAAGGACACCGTCAAGAATCTGGTGCCGGTCTGGAATTACAGCTTGAACGACGACCGCAGCGAGGAATCGCAGCCGCTCGTCTACCAGGGCGTCCTTTACGTCACCACCCACAGCGCCACGATCGCGATCGACGCCAAGACGGGCAAGCAGATCTGGAAGACCAAGGTCGAGTATTCCGCCGAGACGCCGCGTATCGTCTGCTGCGGCATCATCAATCGCGGCGCGGCGCTCTATGACGGCAAGGTGTTCCGCACCACCCTCGACGCCAACGTGATCGCGCTCGATGCCAAGACCGGCAAGGAGCTGTGGCGCGAGAAGGCCGCCGACATCAAGGAAGGCTACTCGATGACGGTGGCGCCGCTGGTCGCCGACGGCGTTGTCATCACCGGCATCTCGGGCGCCGAATTCGGCACCCGCGGCTTCATCGACGGCTGGGATCCCGCGACCGGCAAGCGCCTCTGGCGTACCCACTCGATCCCGACGCCGGACGAGCCCGGCGGCGACACCTGGAAGGGCGATACCTGGAAGCTCGGCGGCGGATCGACCTGGATCACCGGCTCCTATGATGCCGAATTGAACACGGTGTATTGGGGCATCGGCAATCCCGGCCCGTTCAATTCGGCGGTGCGCCCGGGCGACAACCTCTACACCTGCTCGGTGCTCGCGCTCGACCCGAAGACCGGCAAGATCAAGTGGCACTACCAGTTCTCGCCGAACAATCCGTTCGACTATGACTCGGTGGCCGAAATGGTGCTCGCCGACATGAATGTCGAGGGCAAGCCGACCAAGGTGCTGATGGATGCCAACCGCAACGGCTTCTTCTACGTGCTCGATCGCACCAACGGCAAGCTGCTCGCGGCCAATCCCTATGTGAAGGTCAATTGGGCCACCGGCATCGACATGAAGACCGGGCGCCCGATCGAGACCGACGTCAGCAAGGATGCGCGTGACGGCAAGAAGGTCACCGTCTATCCGTCGATCCTCGGCGGCAAGAACTGGGAGCCGATGTCGTACAATCCGCAGACCGGCCTCGCCTACGCCAACACGCTGGCGTTCGGCGGCAAGTACAAGGCCGAGCCGGTGACGTTCAAGCAGGGCGAGTGGTACCTCGGCATGGACCTCACCGATCCCTGGGAATGGGGCACCGGACCGCGCGGCCATCTCAAGGCGATCGACCCGATGACCGGCAAGGCCAAGTGGGAAGCGCCGAGCGACATTCCGCGTTTCTCCGGCGTGCTCTCCACCGCCGGCGGTGTGGTGTTCTCCGGTCAGCTGACCGGCGAGTTCGAGGCGTTCGACGCCGACACCGGCAAGAAGCTCTGGCAGTTCCAGACCGGCTCCGGCATCGAAGGGCAGCCCGTCACCTGGCAGCAGGACGGCGTGCAGTATGTCGCGGTGACCTCGGGCTATGGCGGCGTCTACGCACTGTTCTCCGGCGACGAGCGGCTGGCGAAAGTGCCGCCCGGCGGGTCGCTGTGGGTCTTCGCGGTCAAGAACTGAGCGCGGAGCGCACGTGACTGAAAGAGTAACCCTGTTGACGGCGGCGATCTTCGCCGCCGTCGCGGCGGCCTTGATCATGCTGATCCCGGCTGCCGCACAGCAAACCAGTGCAATCGATCTTTCCGGTCAGGCCGACGAGGGCAAGGTCACCTACGCGAAGAACTGCTCGCATTGCCATGGGCCCAACATGGTCAACTCCGGCACCATCACGCCGGACTTGCGCGCCTTCCCCGACGACAAGACGCGCTTCGTGACGACCGTCAAGCAAGGCAAGAACGGCAAGATGCCGCCCTGGGTCGACATCCTGAACGAACAGGAGATCGCCGACGTCTGGGCCTTCGTGTCGAGCCGGAGGACGCCATGAGGGCTCTGCTTGCGGGCGCAGCGACGGCTCTGCTGCTCACCGCGATGCCGGTCGCGTATGCCGCCGGCGACCCGCTCAAGGTATGTCTCGACGAGGATCTGCCGCCGCTGTCGGCGCATCATCGCGGCAAGCCGGATGCCGGTTTCGACGTGGCGCTCGCGCAGGCCATTGCCGAGCGTCTGGGGCGGCCGCTCAAGATCCAGTGGTTCGAGAGCAAGCTCGACGAGGATTCGAGTCCCGCGCTCGAAGCCAACGCGCTGCTGTCGGACGGACGCTGCGCGCTGGTCGGCGGCTACGCCCTCACCACGGACTCGCTGAGGGTGCCCGGCGTCACGACGGCCAAGCTGCCGGACTTCGACGGCGCCACCCGCGAGGATCGGCGCCGGCGGATCCCGATCGGCGTGCTGGTGCCGAGCCGGCCCTATATCTACTCGCCGATGACCGTCGTGCTCGGTCCCAAGGCCAAGGACAAGCTCAAGGACCGCAAGATCACCGATATCGGCGATGTTGCCGGGCTTCGCCTCACGATCGAAAGCGGCACGCTCGGCGATGCCATCCTGATGACCTTCGACAAGGGCAAGCTGATCGACGACATCACCCACCTCGTTCCGGGGCGCAGCGACCTGCTGGGCGAGCTCGAGCGCGGCGAATTCGACGCCACGTTGCTCGACCTGCGCCGGTTCGACGCCTACCGCGCCGAGCATCCCGACACCAGGATCACGGCCTCGGGCTACTATTATCCGATCGGCGCCAACCGCGGCTACGTTGCGCTCGAAACCGACAAGGCGCTGCTGGAGGCCGTCAACAAGGCGCTTGAGGATATGCAAAGCAAGGGCAGCATCGCCGAGCTTGGCAAGGCCGCCGGCCTCACCTGGCTCGCCCCGCGCGAACCGATCATCCTCGGCGATGTCTGGCTGAAGATCTTGAACCGCTGATGCGACCTGTGGCCTGCTATCGCAGATAGCTCGCCAGGTTCAGGCCCTGGATCTTGGCGATCGCCGAATAGGATGCGGTCAGCTGCGCCTGATAGGTCGAAAGCTGCGCCGTCACTGCAGCGACGTCGACGCTGGTGAGGTTGGTCGACAGGGTCTTTGCGAAATTCTGGTAGTCGCTCTGGTTGGTGCTGGCGGTCTCGATCTGCGAAGCCGCTGTCGAAAGCTTCGCCTGCACCGTTGACGTCGCATCCAGCGCATTGCTGGCAAGGTCGAGCGCTTGCGAAATATCGCTCGACGACAGTGTCGTGCTGTTGCCGACGTACTTCAAGAGCCGCATCACCTGCTCAAAGGCCGGGTTGTCAGCTGTGACGCCGTAGGAAATCGACTGGCTGTCGGAGACGCGCACCGACGCGATCTCGCTGTCGCCCTTGTAGTAGCTGGTGTCTGATGTCGTCAGCGAGCCGGTGCCGGTGCCGGTGTCGAAGGTCGACAGATCCGCAGGGGCAGTGTCGGTGCGGGCGCCGCTGAAGACATATTCGCCGTCATATTGCGTGTTCAGCAGTCCCTGCATCTGCGATATCGCCTGCTGGGCATAGTTGATCACCGACGCCGTCGCCGTGCTGCTGCCGGTGGTCGCGGCACTGAGCTGGGTCCGAAGCTGCGTGATGATATCCGTCACCGAGCCGACCGCCGAATACATCGCCTGCACCTTGTTGTCGGCGAGATTACTGGCATCGATATAGGACTGGGCGCGCGTCACCGAGACCTGCAGATTGATGACCCGACCGGCGCCGGAGCCGTAACCGCCGAAATCCTCGGATTGCAGCCCGGAGGACTCCTGCACCTGCTCGTTGGCCATCACCGCCTGCACCCGCAGCGCACTGGTGATCATCTGTTCCGATTGTGCAAAGGTGGCAACACGCATCATCATGACAGCGGCCTCACTCAGCTTGCGCTCATCGCGGTCATCAGCGCCGAGAACATGGCGTTGATGGTCGTAATGATCTGGGACGCGGCAGCGTATTTGTTCTGCAACGAGCTCAGATTCGCGCTTTCCTGGTCGAGGTTGACGCCGGACTGCGACGACAGCGAGCTCGCATAGGTCGATTGCGCGGTCTGCTTGGCGGTGTAGGTCGCCGACGCCTGGGTCGCCTTGCTTGCGACGTTGGCGACGATCGCGGCGGCATAATCGGTGAACGAGCCGGTGGTGGCGCCGAGCCCGCCCGCCATGGCGAAATTGGTCGACCCCGTCAGCGTGCTCGAGAGCGCGTTCACCACCGTCGCGGAGCCCGGCGACAGCACCGAATTTCCGACCGTCAGCGTGGATGACGCATCGAGCGTTGCCGTCGGCAGCGCCGCCGTGCCGTTAAGGATGTCGCTGCGGACCGCGATATCCGACGCGCCAGTCCCCGTGATCAGGTCGTTGAGCCCGAAATAATCCGAAAACCCATCACCGGAACTGCCGACCGAGCTCGTCATCTCGTTGATGGCGACGCCGTTGCCGGACCCGGTCGCCGAAATTGACAAATGTCCGTTGGCATCGACCGACGCTGACAGGCCCGAGATGCCGTTGATCGCGGTAACGAGATCACCGACCGTCGCGTAGGACGACAGATCAAGATCCTTGTAGGACGCGAGATTGCCGCTCTTGTCCGCAACCGCGATGCGCACCGTGCCGGTTGCCGACAACGGCGTCGCGCTGCTCACGGTGGCGGTCCCGGTCAGGCTGGACGGCGGCGGCACCGACGTGCCCTGGTTCGACACGGCATTGACGCTCGTGGCAAGCTGCTGGGCGAGTTGATCGAGCTGCGATTGTGCGGCCGGCAACGTCTGGTCGCGCAGGGTGATCAGCGCGCTGACCTTGCCGGAGGAGATCTGCGAGGTGATGTCGACCCCGTTGACGATGATGCCGCTGAAGCCGCTCGACGATCCTGCGCTGTAGGTCGTTGAAGCCGTGACGCTGGGCAACGCCGTATAGCTCAGCGGATGCGCCGTGCTGTCGACCAGCGCCTGCCCCGATCCGGTATAGACCTGCAGATCGCCGGTCGACGTGGTGAAATAGCTCACATTCATCATCGACGCGAGGTCCTGCAGCGCGCTGTTGCGCTGGTCCTCCAGATCGGCGGTCGACTGCCCGGTTGCGGCCTGCTGCTTGATCTGCTTGTTGAGGTCGGAGATCTGCTGCAGATCGGAATTGATGTCGGTGACCGACGACGCGATGTCCTGGTCGGCATTGGAGCGCAGCGTCTGGATGCCGCTCGACGTCTGTTGAAGTTGCGTCGTGACCGCGGCAAGCGCGCTGACCGCGTTCGACTGCAGCGACGCACTGCTCGGCGTGCTCGCCAGCGACGACAATGCCGATTCGAAGGCCGCGAGCGTGTTGGCAAGCGAGGTGCCCGTGGTGGAGCTGTCCCCGCTCGAGGTGCTGCCATAGAGCTGCTGGAGCTCGGTCAGAAAGCTGTTGGTGGTGTCGGCGGCGCCGAGATCGGAATCGGCCCCGACCAGCGACTTCAGGAGCAGCTTGTCGACGGCGCTGGTGATCCCCGTGATCGTGACGCCGGTACCGACGCCGCCGGTGACGCTGGCGCTCTGGTTGGCGGTCTTCTCGGTATAGCCCTTGGTATCGGCATTCGAAATATTTGCCGAGGTCACGCTGATCTGCACCTGCGTGGCCGACAGCCCGCTGAATGCAATGCTTCGTGCAATATCGAGCGACGACACGGCTAACTCCCTCCGGCGCGGACCAGATCAGGCCCGCACGTTTGTGCCATAGGACATCGCGGGCGTGACGCGACGGCCGCCGGCCCCGTAGGGCGATACGTTGGCGATCTGCTCGCGGATCGCCTGCATGATCGCCTCGATCCGGCGATTGCTGGCATCGATCGCCGCACGCAACCGCATCACGTTCTCGTCCATCGCCCCGCGGAGCTTCAGGATCCGGTCCATCAGCTGCTCGCGCAGCACCCGATCCTGGACGTTGAGGTTTGCGGTCTTGCCAACGGCCTCTGCCACGCACTGCTCGAACAGGGTGGCAAGCCGGTTCTTCTCGTCGACCTGCTTCAGCCGCGAGGCCGGCAGGCCCTTGGCGAGCTCGACGTTCTCCTCGTTGACGATCGCGATCAGATTGTCGATCAGCGCGATCAACGACCTCGCGCGCTCGTCATTGCCCGCGGGATTGATCTTGATGTTGCGTTCCGGTGTCATGTCATCGCTCCCGTTCAAGCTAGTGTCCGCGACGCAGGGCGCGGACCGATTGTGCGCTGCGCCCATACGCGGTGATCGCCGTTACCCGGACCGTGGCCCGGTTGAGTTCCTGGTCGAGCCGCGCGCATTCGCGCATCAGCTCGCCGCGCAATGTCTCCACATCGTCGAGCAGCGCAGTGAGCTGCGCCCGGTCATTCGGCTGAGCTGAAGCGGCCCTCGCCTTCAGCCGCCGAAGCCGGACCAGCAGGCGGTCATTCTTTGCGGTCATCATCGCGACACCGCCGAGATCAGCGTATCGAACATCTTGTCGACGGTGGTGATCACCTGCGAGGCCGCGGAATAGGCCTGCTGCGCCGAGATCATGTTGGAGAACTGGCCGCTGGTGTCGGTGGTGCTGGATTCCAGCTCGCTGCCGTAGATCGTTCCGGCACCGTTGCTCCCCGAAGTCTGCAGCGTGGCGTTGCCGGAGGCCGCCGTCGCGGAGTACATGCCGTCGCTGGCCGCGCTCAATCCGTTGGGATCGCTGAAGGTCGCGACCGCAATCTTGTAGATCGCGATCGTCTGCCCATTGGAATAGGTCGCGTCGACCACGCCGCCCTTTCCGATCGAGATGCTGCTCAGCTTGCCGTAGGGCAGGCCGTCCGACGTGATGCTCGTGAGATCG
The DNA here is from genome assembly GCF_011058295.2 of Bradyrhizobium sp. 6(2017). NCBI lineage: Bacteria > Pseudomonadati > Pseudomonadota > Alphaproteobacteria > Hyphomicrobiales > Nitrobacteraceae > Bradyrhizobium > Bradyrhizobium sp. 6(2017). The sequence continues at coordinate 6,950,131 of NZ_CP049289.2, forward strand.
ACCGCTGGCGTGGTTTCGCCCGACGAATATTGCGTGAGACCGTCGGTCTTGCCGACCGTACCGAGATTGAGCGTGATGGCGCTGGTGCCGGAACTGTCGGCCGCACCATCTTTCCAGCCGGTCACCGAGATTGTTGGCGGGCTCGGCACCGTCGAGGCAAGCGAGCCATCGCTGTTGAAGGTAATATCCACCGTGTCGGTGATCGCGTTCGCACTGGCCGTACTGGAGTCCGACGCAAGCTTCGGCTGCTCGAAGCTCGCCTGCCAGGTATTGTCGGCGGTCTTTTTCCAATCGATCTGGATCGTGCTCGCCGTGCCGAGCGAATCGTAGACCGTTATCGAGCTGTTGAAGGTCGCGTTGACGGCGGCATCGGCCGGCAGATTCGCCGCGACTGTGGTCTTGGTGGTGGCACTGCCGCTGGTCGATGCCACCTGGGTGTTGATCGGCCCGAGGCTCGCGGCCGAGGCGTTGCCAACGATGTTGCCGTCAGCGTCGGTGCGCCAACCCTCGAGGTAATTGCCGTTGTTGACGAGATAGCCGGCGTTGTCGGTGGTGAACGCACCGTTGCGCGTATAGGAGGTGGTGCCGCCCGACGTCGCGTTGGTGGTGACGAAGAAGCCGCTGCCCTGGATCGCAACGTCGGTGGCGTTGGTGGTCGCGGCCAGCAATCCCTGCTGGGTGATGTTGGCACGGCCGGACACCGTGACGCCGCCGGACGTATATGAGGTGGCGCTGTTCGACGCCGTCACCAGATCTTCGAACATCGCCGAGGTGGTCTTGTAACCCGTGGTATCGGCGTTGGAGATGTTGTCGGAAATCATTGCCAGCGACTGGCTCTGCGCATTGAGCGCCGAGATCGCCGAGGAAAGTGCACCAGTGAGACTCATGATAATACTCCGGAAGCAATCAGGACGTGACGCCGATGATGTTGGCGGCGCTGACGGGGACGCCATTCACAAGCAACGAGGGCGTCGAGCCGGAGGCATCGATCCCGGTCACCGTTCCCGTCATCGTGGTGTAGCTGAGCAGCGAGTTTCCGGCGGCGTCGGTCGCGGTCACCTGGATCGTGTACTGGCCGCCATCGCTGAGCTGGGTGCCGCTCGTGGTCTGACCATTCCAGGTGAAGCTGTTTGAACCGGCGTTTCCGGTCCCCTTGCCGCTCCAGACCGTGTTGCCCGAGGAATCCTGGATCGTGATCGCGACGTTGGAAGCGGCCGAGGTGAGCGAGTAGCCGAAGGTCGCCGAGCCATTGGTCAGTTCGGCCGTGCTCGTCTTCGCCTCGACGGTGTGGCCGATATAGTTGACCGAGTTCAACGTCACGAGACTCGAGAACGAACTCGCCAGCGACGTCATGCTGGCGTTGGTCGACTGCTGCTCGGTGAAGTTGGCGTAGGAAGTGAGCTGGTTGATGAAGTCGGTCGTGCTGGTGGCGTTCAGCGGATCCTGGTTCTGCAGTTCGCTGACGAGCAAATTGAGAAAATCGGTCGAGCTCATCCCCATCGATGCGCTCGACGATGAACTCGACGAACTCGAGGCGGCGGAGGCTGCAGCAGAGGTTGCCGAGGAGACGGTCATGACAAGGCTCTCTTCGCCGCGGGCTAAGGCGGCGGAACGCGTTGGAACATTTGGATCGTGAAGTCGTTCGCAGATAAAACGGACGACGCGCCGATTTCAGGCGCGGATTCATTCGCGCGGAATCACTTGATTAATCGGCAGAATTTGCCGCGTCGGCTGCGGGCTCACGGCGCGCCGAGCGGGCGCAGGCGACCTGCCGCGGACACCGGGCCGCGGGCGCAAAAGGAATGTGGAGAGCCTAGAGCGAGAGGCTGATCGGCAAATCCGGCTCGCCGAGCATCAATGCCGGCGGCGCCAATGCTGGCAACAGGCAGAGGGCCAGCAACAGCGCGGGCAACACCTTGCCCTGCTGTGCGGTATCATCCGGAGCTTGCGCATCGTTCGGCTGTTCCGCCGGCGCGGCCGGCTCCGAGGCCGTCTCTTGTGCCGTCTCTTGGGGCAGTTTCGCCGCGGCGGTCACGATGCGATCGACAAGCCCCTTGGGCGCGCGAACCGGCGGCGCCGTAAGCGCCCGGCGCACCGCGCTCGCCTCTTGATAGAGCGTCCGCGCCTCGGCCGAGGATGCGAGGAGTTGGACGGCGGCAAGACGTTGATCGTCGGGCCAGCGGGACAGATCCTCCCCCAGCCGGTCGATCAGGTCTTCGAATATCGCAACGTCCATCGCGCGCGCAGATCCAGCCTCGTCGCCAAGGCTGTCATAAAGCATTCGCGGGACGGCGGAAATCAATTTCCGCCGCCGGTGCGTCACGTCCAGCATGGTGTCCGTCAGGCGGCTATTTTCCCCACCAGGACGCCTTCCGCGGGGCGTCCTGCACCACCGGCGAAGCGGTCTCGCCGGGCGATTCGTGCCTCAGCCGCGCCTAGCGGCCGGCGGCTGATTCGAGCGTTTTGGCCTTGGCGGCCTTGCCGGCGGTGGCCTCGACGTACTTCCAGGCGTCGCGGAGTTCCGTCAGGCTGGCGATGATGCGCCGGAAATTCTCCCTGGCCTGCGGCCGGCCATAGGAACGCAGGCACGCCATGATCAGGGCGTTGTAGGTGCGGTAGAGCCGATCGGCCATCGCGCCGCCACGGGTGAAGTCGAGATTGTGGCTCAGTCCGCGCAGGATCGCGGTCGCCCGCGTCAGATAGGTGTGGCCTTCCTCGAAGCGCTTCGCCTCGTGCGCGTCCAGCGCCTTCTGCAACAGCGTGATCGCGCCGTCGCACAGCATCACCACCGCCTTCAGCGGCGGCACCGCCACTGCGGCGGATCGGTAGGCATTGTTGGCAAGGTAGGCGGTAGCGTTCTGTGTCATCAGTTACTCGATGCTGAATCCAGGAGTGCTTTAAGGTAGCCCAGCGTGTTGTTCGCGCTTTCGATGGCAGCCTGATAATTGGCGTATTGGACCTGCAGCTGCGCCTTGAACGTCGCGGCATTGCTCTGGATGTCGCTGACCTGGGACTGCAGATCGGTATCGCGCGACTGCAAATTGGTGATCATGGTCTGCAACTGACCGCTGGTCCCGGAGCTGGTATGCGCGAGCTGATAGAGCTGCGATGCAAGGCCGGACGTCGACGTCACGGTGATCGATTGCGAGGTCGATCCGGTGTAGGTGAATGCCATGCCGGCGTAGATCGTGCCCGAATTGCCGATGAGGGTGTTGCCGACCACCGAAAAGCCGGAACTGTCGCCGCCGACCGAAGCGCCGCTCAGCGTGCCGGTCGAATCCACCGTCACGTCGAGCGTGAACGATTGCGGCGATGTGCCGGTGTTGACGACGTTGAGCTGGCTGGACGAGGTGGTCGTCTGCGCCGACAGCAGTTGGGTGACGCCGGCGAGATTTTGCGTCAGCACGGTCGACAGCGTACCGGTATCGAGCTGCAGCTCGTTGTTCTCGTTGAAGGACAGGCCGAGGTCGGCCATCGTCATGCCGCCCACGGAGCCACTGAGCACCTGCTGCAGCTCGGTCATGATATCGCGCATCGTGCTATCGCCGAACAGCACGGCGCTCGATGAGGCCGTACCGTCGGAATTCTGCGCGGACTGCGCGATCACCTGGTCGCGGAATGCGTTGTAGTTGGTGACGAAAGTCTGCAGCGCGGAGGTGATCTGGCTGGTGTCGGTCTGGATGCTGATGTTCAGGCTGGTGCCGCTCGGCGTCGGCTGCAGCAGATCGAAGGTGACGCCCGAGAGAACGTCGGAAATGTCGTTGGTGTTGCGGGTGAGCGCGATGCCGTCGAGGGTGAATTCCGCGGACTGCGACTTCTGCAGCACGTCGGTGAAGGCACCCGACGTGTCGGTGACGCCGAGCTTGTTCAGGATGTCGTCGCCGGAGGTCGAGGAATAGGTGATGTCGGCGGCGTCCTCGGTCCCGGTCAGCACCATCTCATAGGACCCGCTCGACACCTGGACGATGGAGGCCTGGACATTGGTGCTCGAGGTCTGGGCGTTGATGGTGTCGACGACATCCTGCATCGTCATGCCGCTCGTGATCGAGATCGCGGTGCCGCTGCCGCCCGCGAGCCCCAGCGAAAACGTGCCGGCGAGGCCCAGCGCCGTCGACGAGCTCGACTGCGAGGAGCCGATCACCTTCTGTGCGGTCGCGAGCTGGGTGATCTGGAGCGTGTGATCGCCGGTCGCCGAGCCGCTGTTCACGCTCATGTTGAGCGCCGAGGAGGCACTGACGTCGCCGGTGGACGAAATCGTCGCCGAGCGCGTGGCAAAAGCGTTGGTGGCGATCGAATTGATGATCGACGAGCTGAGCGACGACAACCCGGTTGCCAAAGTCGACAGCTCGGTCTGCAGCGACTGGTAGGCCGTGACCTTGGCCTGGTTCGCGGTGATCGTCGTGGTGATCGAGGTTGCCGCCGCGAGCTTGGCGTCGACCTCGGCTTCGATCAGGGCGTCCCAGTCGATGCTGGTCGAATTGGTCGTGCCGGTCGTGGTCACCGTGCTGGCAGAGCTGGCAGAACTCGACGACGTCGTGCCTGATGTACTCGAGGTGGCGCTGCTAACCGTCATGTCGACACTTCCGCCGCAATGGAAATCGGGCCGGCATCATGCCGGCCCGATCTGTCCTTCGAATTAGCCAAGCAGCTTGAGCAGGTACTGCGGCATCTGGTTCGCCGCCGTTTCCGCCGAAACCGCGGCCTGGGTCTTCACTTCGGCCGAGGACAGCGTCGCCTGCTCGGAGGCGATATCGACGTCCTTGATCGCCGAATTGGCGGACTGCAGGTTCTGGGTCTGGGTCGAGATCGAGTCGGCGCTGAAGTTGAAGCGCGACTCCTGGGCACCGATCTCGGCGCGGGCGGACGACACGGTGTCGATCGCGCTGTCGAGGGCCGACATCGCGCTGGTCGCGCTCGACAGGCTGGAGACGTCGAGCGAGGTGACGCCGAGCGAGGACGCCGTCAGGCTGGTCAGCGTGATCGTGATGGTGTCGGCCGAGGTCGAACCGACCAGCACCGAGACGCCCGAGGAGAACACGCTCGAACCATCGAGCAAGCTCTGGCTGCTGTAGCGGGTGCCGGAGGCGATGGAGTCGATTTCGCCCTTGAGCTGCGTGAATTCCGAGTTGATGTAGGCGCGGCTGGAGTCGGCCACGGTGCCGGAGGCGGACTCGGAGGCCAGCGACTTCATGCGGGCCAGGATGTCCGAAATGTTGGAGGCGCCGCCGTCGGCGGTCTGCAGGATCGAGGTCGCCTGCGCCGCGTTGGTGGCGGCCTGCTGCAGCGTCGTGATGTCGGAGGAGATGCGGGTCGAGATCGCGAGACCGGCCGCGTCGTCGGAGGCCGAGGTGATACGCGAGCCGCTCGACAGCTTCGACAGCGCGCTGGTTTCCTGCTGCGAGTTGATGTTGAGGTAGCGGACCGCGGAGTTGGCGGCGGTGTTGGTGGAAATTGCCGGCATGAGTAGCTCCTGTGCTGATGGGGCATGGCATGCCGCATCGTGAAAAAGAGAGGTGACGCGGATCCAGCCCCCGTCCGCCCGATCAAACGGGTCGGCCGCCGGTGGTCAGGCGCAAAAACTTCAGAAGCCGGAATTTATGGTTAGCAGTCGGTAAACGCGCCGCGCAGGTCACGTTCGTGCCGCTTCAGCATTTCGCGCAGCTGTTGCCGCCCGCGCTTCAACAGCGACTCCACCGCGGCCACGGTCGTATCCATGACCTCGGCGATCTCGCCGTTACTCATGCTCTCATGATAGGAGAGGATCACCGCAACGCGCTGCTGCTCGGGCAGCCGCTGCATCGCCACCTCCAGAAGATTGCCGATTTCGTTGCGCTCGATGACGGTCGAGGCATCGAGCTGGGTATCGGCGACTTCGGGCACGACGTCGACATTCTCGGTGCGCGGCTTGCGGCGCAGATCGATGCAGCGGTTGCTGACGACGCGATACAGCCAGGTCGAGAACTTGGCGCGGCCGTGCTGCCAGCGGCCGCGATGCGTCCACACTTTCAGCATCGTGTCCTGCACCACGTCTTCGGCGTCGGCGGCGTTGCCGACGATGCGCAGCGCGATCGCGTAGGCACGATCGACATGGCGTTCGACCAGAGCACGAAACGCCGCCTCGTCGCCGGCGGCGAGGCGGTCGAGCAGCTCCTTGTCCTCGTCCTGGATCTCGACGGTGTCGAGCGGGCCTGCATCGGCGACCGTGGGAACGTCGCTCCAGGGCGCAGCCGTCTCGACTGGCGCGACCGCGGCTGTTGTAGCCTCGATCTCGGCCGCTGCCGTCATATCAAGCGCGTAACTCATGCCCCGCTCTCCAACCAGCGCCGCTGGCACACATCCCATGCGGCTTCTGAGCGTTGAACGGAGGGGCTGGGCAAACCAGGCGAAGATTTTTTGTTATTTTTCAAATGCTTAGCTGGATGTTTTTGCCGACTGCCCGGCAAAAGCTGCCGCTGCGTCAGCGCGCAAGGAAAAGTTCGACGGGATCTGGAGCAGTCGTTCAGCATCGCCTTGCATGCCCGCGGGAAGAGATCGTCGCGCCGGAAAACGCTGTTGTCACACCAACTAACGCCACGCGAACACACGCATGCGCGGAGCATGCGAGTGATCCATCGCCGTTGGTCGCCATCTTGCATTCGACGATTGCGACTAGGCAATTTTTTCCGAATCACCTTTTCGACGTTATCGGATTTTTTGAATCTGTCAGTCGCGAAGCGCGCGTTTTTGAATCGCACATCAACTTTTTTGGATCAGCGCGCCTGATTTGTCTCACGCACGCGTTCAACGCATGAGGACTGGTGGGAATTTTGCGCATGACGATCATGACGGTCGACGCGACGCGTCGAGCGCAGAATGTTTCTGCATGTTCATTCGATGTTTTCGATACATTTCTGTTGCGTGCGTGCACGACGCCAGATGGCGTATTTGAAAGGGTTTTTCAGCTTTCGCGCATTGCTGAAAAATTTCCAAATATGTCCGTCAGTTTCGTTCAGCATCGAATCCAGGCCGAAGCGCGCGCGCGCAAGGTTGCGCTGGAGCGCAGCGGCTCCACTGAAGTGCACATCGCCGACATCTATAAGTACTTTCCGTTCAGGCTGTTCGGCTTGAGCCGCGATGCGTTGCGCGATCTCGCGCGAATCGAGTTCGAGGTCGAGCTCGAGCTGTGTCGCGCCAATCCAGAAATGCTCGAGAAATATCTGGACATGAAGCGCGGCGGTTTTCGCACTGGCTTCATTTCCGACACCTACTGGAGCACCGACCAGCTCGCGCGGCTGTTGCGCAGCTGCAGCCCCGGCCTGACCTGGGATTTCCTCTACGCATCCTGCGATCACGGCTCTGGCAAGAGCGAGGCGCTGTTCGAGGCCTATCTCGCCGAGCAAGGCATCGATGCGGCAAGCTCGTTCCATATCGGCGACAACCACATCGCCGATATCAAGGGCGCCCGCCGTCATGGCATCCGCCCGCGCTACTATCCGCAGGCCAGCGCGGCATTGTCCTCCAAGTTTCAGCGCGAGACGTCGATCTACGAATTGCTGTGTCCCGATCAGCCGTCGCGGCTCGATTGCGGCTCCCGCACGCTGCGGCGCGCGGTGACGGCACAGAGCGCGGAGCATTCTCCCGCCTTCCATCTCGGCGTCACCGTGCTCGGCCCGGTGATGGCGGCGTTCGACGCTTTCATCGAAGCGCGACGCTCCGCGCTCGCCCGCGAGGGCGCGCGGGTTGCGATCGGATTTCTCGGCCGCGACGGCCTGCTGCCGCATCGTGTCTGGCAAGCAGACCATGGCGAGAGCGGCGCCTATGTCGAGATCAATCGCCGCGTCAGTCTGGTCGGATCCGCCGATACACTCGAACCGCTCTGTGAACTCTTGAGCCGGGTCGTCAAGATCGATGCGGCGACCTTCGTCGATATCGTCAAGGTGCAGCCGCCCGCGGTGATGAGTTTCTTCGCGCAATATCCTGACGGCATCGCGAGCGGCCGCGAACTCGCCGACGCCCTGCCCGATCTGATGGATCCGCGCGAGATCACCGACATCGCTGCCGGGGTCCGCGCACGGCTGCTCGCCTATCTGCGCGCGCATATCCGGGATTTTGACGACTGCACCGACCTGATCCTCGTCGATCTCGGCTATTCCGCTAGCGTGCAGAAGTCGCTGCGCCGGATCTTCGATCGCGAGGGCATTCGCACCCGCCTGCACGGCGCCTATCTGCTGACGCTTGACGATGCCTTCGACGACATCGCCGATGACGACACCGCAGAGGGGCTGATTTCCGATCGGGTCGTCACGCCGCACGTAAAACGCATGCTGATCCGCAACGTCGCGCTGTTGGAGCAGCTATGCTGTTCTGCGGAAGGATCGGCGCGCGACTATCGTGGCGGCGAGGTGTTGCGCGAGGATGATCAGCGCCCAGCCGCGCAGCTGGCGCTCGCAACCGAAGTGCAGTCGGGGGTGCTGGCCTATGCCGCGCGCGCCCACGAGCTGGCACCGCGCTACGCGCTGCAGCCTTACGCGGACCCCACTGTTGCGGCACGCTGGGCCGCCGCTGTGCTTGGACGCCTGCTGCTGCTGCCAGACGACGACGAGCTCGTGCTGCTCGGCGGCATCAAACATGACGTCAATCTCGGCACCCAGGCGCTGGCGCCCCTGCTCGACGCCAGCTTCGTCAACGACTGCATCGTCGCCCGCGGGCTCGTGTCCGCCTGCACCGCCCCGGCACCTCCGATGTGGCTGGCCGGCAGTTTTGCCGCCCTGTCACCGGCGCATGCCTATCTCTACACGCTGTTCGGCGCCAACCGCCTGTCCGCGAACGTGTTCGGCGAAGCTCAATGCGGGACGCTGCAGGTCGGCCTGTTCCGCCACGACGGCCAGGCGTCGCTTGAGGCCATCAACGTCTATCACACCGGGCTCGGCGACCTTCGCCTGCGGATTCCGCTGTCGCGCCGCATGGCGGTCGCGACCATCGCGCTGCCGCTGGCAAAGCTCACCAGCAACGGGATGCTCCACGGCATCACGGTGCAGTACGGCGAGAGCGCCGCAAAGGCCGCGGACAATTCGAAAATGAAGACGATCGCCGAGGGACGGCTCACCGATGCCGGCATCGAGAGGAGCGGCCGTCACTTCCGTGCCGCCGGTGACGACGGCATGCTGCTGATCCCGGTCGACGGCTTCGAAGACGATGTTGCGATCTACACGGTCGCGCTGACCGCACTCGACCATGACCGCATCCTTGCGCTCGGGGACCGCGACGGCAACGAGGCCCCCTCGGCCACGCTGACCTGGCGCAGCGCCAATCGCACGCCGGCAACCAACGGCAAGTGATTTGTCCGCCTGATCTGACCGCCCCGCTCGTAGAAGGTTAACGAGGGGTAGCGCGGGCATGACATCGGCTGACACGGCGCAAGCGGACGGCTTGCACACGAATTTCGACCAATTGCTGTCGGCAAACGGCATCCGGATCAACGCGGCGCAGCGCCGGCGGCTCTCATGGCTGTCCGCGCGGCTCGGACGCGCAGCCGTCCATCAGCCCGGTTCAGTTCCGGCGCGGGATCACGGCGTCGTCATCCTCGTTGAGCCGCCGAGCGGCCCGGCCGCCGAGATGCTTTACCGGTCGCTTCGCGCCGACTGTGCGGTCGTTATCCCCTTCGGCGAGAATCCGGCATTCGACTTCCTCAAATCCAAGCTCACCGACTTCGGTACGATCGGGCCGAGCTCCGACCGTCCGCACGAGATGTGGTGGGGCGGCCTCAATTGGCGCCCGATCGCGCCCGAGGAGGGCTCCCGATCCGACGCATCGCTGCGCGTGGTCTCCTGCTATCCTCGCGCCCTCGGGGACGATCATGCCGGCACGCTCCGGCAGAAGCTCGCCGAATTTCAGATCGCCTGCGACATCGTACCGATCGACACCGCGGACGGCGAGCAGATGCTCGCATCTGAGAAATCAGCCTTCATGCTGCGGATGTGGGAGGAGCATCGCGAGCCGCTGCTCTTCGTCGAAGCCGATGCAACGCTCAGCGAGCCGCCGCTGCTGCCGTCATATCTCGATTGCGACGTCGCCCTCCACAAGTGGAACCGGTAGGAGATGTCGGCGCGCACCCTCTATCTTGGCCGGTCGCCTGCCGCCGAAGCGCTGCTGCGCAACTGGCATCACATCGCGACCGCCTATCCCGCGGTCTGGGAGGGCTATCTGCTCGATCAGGCCTGGAGCCTGACGTCGTCGCAGATGGCGCTCGACACCGCCTGGCTGCCGCGCTCGTACCATGCGCCCGCTGAGGACGTCGGCACGCCCCGCCACACCACCGTCGTTCACAATCTGCCGACCGATAACAGCGATCTTGGACCCGACGTCGAATTCGGCGTCGCAATGCGCCCCGCGCGGCGCGCCTGCCGCAGCGGCGGCCGCGACGCGATGATCGTAATCAACTCGCAGGCAGTTTCGAATGCCGCGATCACCGTGATCATGCGCGATATCGCGACCAGCGACGCGCGCGAGATGGCCGCCAGCATCGAGGCGGTGACCGGCGCGTTCGTCGCCGACTGTGGCGGGTTCGGCCGGCTCGAGCTCGCGCTCTGTCCCTGGCAGGACGATATCCGCGCGGCGAAGTCGGCCGCGAAAAGCGCGAACAACCGGATCATCGAGATTGCGCCGTGGCAGACGCTGCCCGCCGATCTGTTCCGCACCGTGGGTCAATCCCGCGATGCCGGCAGTGTCGTCGTCATGGCCGGTCAACGCGGCTGATATCGGCTGAAGGGCTGAACAGGGGAAGGACACCCGCACCATGAAGACCATCATCCTTCTCACCGGCGTCGCCAGCCAGCAATTCGCGCTCACCGAACTGTTGAAGGCGCACAATCCCGCGCTGTCGTTCCGCTGCGTGGTGGCGGCCGACGACCTCGCGGCGATCGAGCCGGAGGTCCTGCGCGAAGCCCGGCTATTAGCGTTCACCACCAGCGTCATCGTGCCTGAAAGCACATTGGCCGCGCTCGGTCATGGCGCCTACAATTTCCACCCCGGCCCGCCGCAATATCCGGGCTGGGCGCCGGCGCATTTCGCGCTCTATGACGGAGCCCGCACCTTCGGCGCGACGGCCCATGTGATGGCTGCGCGCGTCGATGCCGGGCCGATCGTCGGCGTCGAGTCCTTCATCATTCCCGACAAGATCAGCGTGCGCGGGCTCGAGCAGATTGCCTATGTGCGGCTTGCCCATCTGTTCTGGCGGATGTCGCGCGACCTCGCCTGCGATCCCTCGCCGCTGAAGGAATTGGACATCGCCTGGTGCGGCATCAAGAGCACCCGGCGGATGTACCGGGAGATGTGCGAACTCCCCGCCGGCATCAGCGCCGGCGAGCTGGCGCGTCGGATCCGCGCCTTCCACGACGATTTTCGCGGCATCCCGCTGGCCGTTTCCCTGCACGGCATCCGCTTCCAGCTGGCGACGACGGCCACGCAGACGTCCGAGGCGCCGCAGGTGGTCTCGCCACCGCTCGCCGCCGCCTCCTGAACACCGAGCCCAACCGGGCCTTGCTCTCGTTGCAGTAACCTCGCTCTGCCGCCAAACAACGGCAGAGGGTGGCAACGCAGCCGCCCTCTGCCGGGAGACTTCAGCTCACGATCTTGAAGTCACTTGCGCTGACGGAAGCAGCCGTCGCACCGTTCAGCCACACTGCAGTGTCAGGATCGACCTGAACCACAAAGTATGCGCCGTTCTGGTAGGAGTGCGACAGGACATCGGAGAAGGATTGGAACCCGGAGCCGTTGAGTTGTACGGTGTCCTTGCCTTCCGTCCAGTCCTGCACGACGTCGATGCCGCCAAGGCTGACGTTGAAGGTATCAGTGCCGATGCCGCTACCCGGTGCGCCGCCATCGCCTCCGAAGTAATAGTTCACGCCGGTGCCGCCATCGAAATAGTCGTTGCCGGAGCCGCCGATCATGTCGTCGACTCCGCTGCCACCGAAGAACTCGCCGTTGCCGGTGCCGCCATAGAAGTAGTTGTTGCCGCCGGCAGCACCGTACATGACGTCGTTGGCGCCCTCGCCGATCATGACCGATCCGTTCGGACCGGCGATGAAGACGTCTTCGCCCGCGGTGCCGCCGAACGCTTCCGAGCCCTCGCCGCTGGAAAGGTAGAAGTAGTCCAGCGACGTCGCGGTGCCATGGCCAATCTCAAGGCTCTCTCCCTCGCCGCCGACATAGATATCGTTGCCATTGCCGCCATACATCGTGGAGTCGCCGGAGCCGCTATAGAACAGGTCGGTCCCGTTGCCGGCTTCGATCAGATCGTTGCCCGTACCGGCGTAGAACACGTCGTTGCCGTCGCCGCCATACAGGCCTGAATTGGCGGTGTGAGAGAAACCGGAAGCTACCGCAACCGTAATGCTGGCTCCGTTGTCATTGCCGGAACCGCCGAAGAACGTGTCGTTGCCGAACGCGCCGTAGAGACCGTCCGTCCCGGAGCCGCCGAACAACATGTGCCTTTGGGTTGTACTGGTGCCGTCATCTTCGATGATGGCATTTCCGGTGCCGCCAAACTCGTGCTGAATGTTGGTCGTGGAGTTTCCGCCCTGGATCCAGTCGTTGCCGGTTCCGCCGTAGATGTCGCCCCAGGCAGTGCTGCTCCATTCATACCAGAGATAGTCGCTGCCCTGGCCGCCATAGATGACGTCGAAGCCCACAACGCTCGACGAAAGCTCGTCGTTACCCTGACCGCCGAACAATGTGTCGTAGCCCGAGGCAGGTTCAATATCTTGATTGGTGCTATCGCCATAAAAAACTGGCATCTCTTCGTCCTTTCATTTACGCGCGGACGGACAGGCTCGTATTTCTGGATGTGATACTTTTTCACCACGGAAAAATGCGTGGGCGAGAATGGCAACGCGTGCCGCATGAAATTACGCGCGCCGCGCAGAAGGCTAGTTGTCGAAGCTGACGCTGACCTTACGGCCCCGCGCGACCGCAGATCGATCGTTCGAGTCCGATTGTTCGACGGTTTGAATTTCAGAATGGATCGATAGCCGAACGATCGCATGCGCTTGCTGGCAACGCGATCGCGACCAGTCGCTCAGTTCCGGCGACGCGCACGACCGTTCGTGGCTGATCGCTTCGCCATCAAATGCTGGTGAAGTTTGACGATGAACGAAGTCTCCTGCTCACGCCGCCTCCGACGTCTAGCGAAGTGTGAGACAGGTCACGAGACGATGTGTGTCAGATGTCACTGATGTTCGACGACACGCATCTGGCCAACGCGCGCTGACATGAGGTTGAATCGTCATCGCGCTTTGGCTCGATATATGAGCGTGATCTCCGAGCGCACTCGTTCACGAGCCGGGTATCCACTTCCAGACGATATCCGATACGTTGATCGATTTTGGAATGAGCCCGATCCCTTTGAACCGATCGGCAATCGCCTGCTGGCTCCGGACGATCTCGGCATCGACCGGCACCACCTGGTAGTTCGAGCGCGCAACGAAGCGCCTGATAGCCTCGATGTCGACGCCGGTCGCCTCGGCTTGCGCGCGGGCCACCTCCTCGCGGTGGTCAGTCGCCCATTTTCCTTCGGCCGCGAAGAGCGAGTTGAGCTTCGCAACGACGGACGGATATTTCGCAACAAAGTCCGATCCCGCGATGTAGAATGCGTTCGGCTTGTGCACGTCCTTATCGAAGGCGATGACGCGCACCTTGTCCTTGATCTCCGCCAATGCCAGATACGGATCCCAGATCGACCACGCGTCGACGATGCCTCTGGAGAAGGCGACGGTCGCGTCCGCGGGCGCAAGCGGCGTCGGCGTGATCTCGTTCCAGCTGAGGCCCGCTTTCTCGAGCGCCGCGACCAGCAGGTTATGCGCGCTCGACCCCTTGCCGAACGCAACGCGCTTGCCCTTGAGGTCGGCCAGCGTTTTGACGGGAGAGCCCGCCGGCACAATGATCGCCTGATTGTTGCCGTCCGAGGTCACCGCCGCGACGTATCGGATGTTGGCTGCGCCAGCCTGCGCGAAGATCGGCGGCGTATCGCCGACAAAGCCGAAATCGACACTGCCGACATTGATCGCCTCGAGCAGCGGCGGCCCGAACTGGAAGTCGATCCACTTGACCTCAATGCCGAGCGGCTTGAACGCGTCCTCGACCGTATGCCGCTGGCGGACGGCGGGAAACAAGCCGCCCTTCTGCGTGCCGATGCGTATCTCCGCCGGCTTGTCGTCGGCCCGCGCCGGCACGGCCGCAAATGCTGACAACACCAACGCGACTGCAAGGATGCTACGTCTGGTCTTCATGACCGTCCTTTCAAAGGTTGCCTTTCAGATATTGCCTGAGCTCGATGACGGCCGGCTGCGGGCCTGACGTCGCTGCTGCAACGGCGCCCTCACCGCGCGCTCCGCGGCCCGCGCGGAGCCGAAATAGCCGCCATCGAGGCCGTCAAAGGCGCGATCCGAGGAGAAGAAGCAGAAACCGCTTTTGTCGCCGACAACGATACCCGCGGTGCGATCCGATACTTCGATGACATAGGCCTGGGACTTTTGGGCCTGGGATTTTTGGGTTTGGGACATGCGTGCTCAATCGCCGAATGGCGGCGCTCCTGTCTGATTGTCGCTGGCTTTGGGTTTGTCGAAGCGATCAACAACAGACGCCGGTCGCCGCCGAGACGCAGCGATGCTGCATGCGGCTTCGCATGTCGCACATCAGGCTGCGGTCATCATGTCTCATTGCGGTGGCCTTGAACAACGCGGGATAGCGCGCATCAATGTCCAGCCGAAGCGCGCGGCGGTCAATGAAATGGCTGTCCAAAGTTGACCGCCCGGCGCGATGCATCCATTCGCGACGGGCAGAAAAACAGCACAGATTTGGTGATGACGGTTGCGGACCGCCGAAGTGGCGGAGCGACGGCCGGGCGCCGAGCGCTATGGTGCCCGGCCGTGATTCCTCAAGGCAGGATCGGCGGGTGATAGCTGAAGGTCGCCATCAGGATTGCCGCCAGCAGCATCACGATCGGGAAATGGATGAAGAACTGCACCGAGGTGTAGCCGATCAGATCCTTCGACTTCAGGCCGAGAATGCCGAGCAGCGGCAGCATCCAGAACGGATTGATGAAGTTCGGCAGGGTCTCGGCGATGTTGTAGACCATCACCGTCCAGCCGAGATGCGCGCCGATATCGTTGGCCGCCTTCATGATATAGGGCGCCTCGATGATCCACTTTCCGCCCGCCGACGGCACGAAGAAGCCGAGCAGCGCCGAATAGATTCCGACCAGGAACGAGAACACGGTGGAATTGCTGGAGGCGCCGACGAACCAGTGCGCGATCGTGTCCGACAGCGTGGTGCCGCTGCTGTTCGGCACCTTGGTCAGGATCTGCGCGATTCCGGCATAGAACGGAAACTGCAGCAGCACGCCGGAGACGCTCGGCATTGCCTTGGAGAAGGATTCGATCAGGCTGCGCGGGCGCCAGTGCAGCACGATGCCGAGAATGAGGAAAACGAAATTGTAGGTGTTGAGCCCCGACAGCGTGATCAGCGGATTGCCGGACTGAAACGTCTGCCATAGCCAGCCGGCGGCAAGCAGCGCGATCAGGATTGTTAGCAGCGGACTGAACTCGAGCCAGTCGCCCGGACGGGCCGGCTTCCTGGCCTCGATCCGGTCATCGCCGAGCGCAACGCCGAGGTCTTCCGCCGTCTTCGCCTGCTCGGGCGCCGGCGTCGTGAAATAGCAGATCGTGGCCGAGACGACGGTCACCATCACGACGGTGACCATGTTCTGCCAGGTCAAAATGGTTTCCGAGAAACCGATCACCCCGGTGATCGGCAGAAGCGACGCCGGAATGCTGCCGGCATTGGCCTGGAGCTGCGCAGCCGACGAGGTGATGCCGAGGGTGAAGCCACAGCCGAGCCCGAGATAGCCGGCCGCGCCGGCCGCCCGATAGTCGAGCCGGATGTCGGTGCGCCGAGCGATCTCCCGCACCAGCAAGCCGGAAAAGATCAGGCTGAGACCCCAGTTCAGCAGCGAGAGAAAGATGCTGAGCACGCCGACAAAGACCACCGCGCCGCGCCCGGTCTTCGGCACGCTCGCCAGCCGCGCAAGCACGGCCGCCACCGGCGGCGACATCGCCACGACATAGCCGCCGATCGCGACCAGCGCCATCTGCATCGTGAAGGGAATCAAATTCCAGAACCCGTCGCCGAACGCGCGACTGACCGCTAGCGGCGAGCCGCCATGCAGGATCGCACCGACGGCAACCGCAATCACCGCGATCAGGACGAAGACATAGGCATCCGGAAACCAGCGCTCCGCGAACGCCACCAGGGCCTGCGAAAATCGCGCGATGATGTTATCAGCGACAGGTTTTCGCAGGCTCACGGTTTGGTCATGCGTTGCATTGGTCATTAATCTCGTCCCCCTACCGGTGATGCGGTGACAGCCTTCAGTGTGATTTGATCATCAAACCGCGAGCGTGAGGTCGGTCAGAGGGACCGCCTGGCAGGCAAGGCATTGTCCCTCGCTTGCATCGACAGGCCCGAGATGGGTGAACTCGCCATCGACGACCTCGACCGCACAGCTTTCGCATTGCCCGACGCGACAGCCACTCGGCAACGCGACGCCCGCCGCACTGGCAGCGTCGAGCAGCGTCCCTTGCTCCGGTGCCCAGGAAAAGCTCTGCTTGCTGCTGGCCAGCCGGACGGTGCGCGGCGCAAGATTGCCTGGCACCGCGGGCGGCGACACGAAGCTTTCGGCGAAGATGTCGAAGCGCGGGATACCGAACGCCGTCACAGCCGCGATCTGCGCCGCGACGAAATCCGGCGAGCCGCAGATGTAGACCAGCGGCCGACGCGTCGACAGCCGCTTGACCTGTTCGAGATCAAGCCGTCCCTTGCGCTGCGAATGCGAACCGACCGGGTCCTGCGCGAGCGGTGCCGAATAGAACGTCCGGCGCTTCAGCCCTGGTGTACAGGCTTCCAGCTCCGTGAGCCGCTGCGCGAACGGATGCTCACGGCTGCTGCGGCAGCCGTGCAGCAGCAGGATCTCGCCGACACGATCATCCGGCGCAATGTGTTGCAGCGTCTCGAGATGGCTGACGAATGGCGTGATGCCGATGCCGGCGGCGAGGAAGATCAGCGGCCGCGGCCCCTTCAATGGCGGCGTGAAGATGCCGCCCGGCGGCTCCAGCAGAACCTCATCTCCGACCGCGAGACTGTGCAGACGATCCGGCATGAAGAACGGCGCATCGCCGCGCCGTGCTTCGTCGAAGAAGCGCCCCTTCACCGCAATTGACAACGCTTGCGACAGTTCGCGCGATCCGGTCAGCGAATAGGCCCGCGCCTCCGCTGCGCCAGGCAGCGAAATCATCACGTGCTGGCCCGGCAGGAAGTCGGGCAGCGGACCACCGTCAAGCGGCCGCAGGCTGAGCGCGACCACGTTGTCGGCCTCGGCCCGGCGCTCGCCAACCACGAAGCGCCGCCGGCCGCTCCAGACGCCACGGCTTGCATCGGCGTCGCGCCTGATGTCGCAGACGATCGCGCGCAGCGGCACGGAACCGCTGACGGGATCGCGCGCATCGTCGTGCAGCACTGCGTTGATATTGCGCGTGCGGATACCTGCCGTCGTGGAGCGATCGCGGCCGAGCGGCGGACAATCCTCCCACCAGCCGAATTCGGCGACGACGACGCGATCGTCGAGCGCCGCATTGAGACGCACCTTCAGGCGTACGGCACCGCCCTGGGTCTCCACCACGGCCCAGTCGCCTTCCAGCAGCCCGCGCCGCTCGGCGAGTTGCGGGCTGATCTCGACGGCCGGATCCGGTGACTTTCGCCGCAGCGAGGCCACATGCCGATAGGAGGAGTGGACGAACCAGCCGCTCTTGGCGGTAGAGAGCACCAGCGGAAAGCGCTCATCCGCGGCACTGGTGAGCGGGCTGCCGACCGGCTCGACATGATCGGGCAAGGGATCGTACCC
This sequence comes from Bradyrhizobium sp. 6(2017), assembly GCF_011058295.2. Lineage (NCBI taxonomy): Bacteria > Pseudomonadati > Pseudomonadota > Alphaproteobacteria > Hyphomicrobiales > Nitrobacteraceae > Bradyrhizobium > Bradyrhizobium sp. 6(2017). The sequence continues at coordinate 6,968,063 of NZ_CP049289.2, forward strand.
GTGCCCCAGCATCAGCTCCGAATAGATCTCGACGCGTCGCGTCGGCGTCGCAAATCCCGCCACCGTTCCGTCGTCGCGCGCGACGGCGTATTTTTCATTGCGGAAGGTTTGCGGGAAGCGGCGTCCCTCAGGATGCGCGCGCAGCTCATCGACGCCGACGCCGAGCGGCGCCAGCTGATAATTCCAGCCGGCCTTGATGTCGCCACCGAAGAACAGTTCGCCCATGCCGAGCTTCAGCGCGAGCGCCGCGGCGATCTCGTAATCGGCCTTCACCGCGCCCACCGGTTCGACCATGCGCGGGCGAAACTGCACGGTCTCGACAGCTTCCTGCGTGATCTCGAACCCGATCTTGAGCGCGTCGCGTTCCCACGGCGTGCTAGCCGGCAGCACGAAATCGGCGCTCTCCGCGGTCGGGTTCATGAACATGTCGATATGAACCTGGAATTCCAGCGCATTCAGCGCCGCACGGTTGCGCTCGGAATGGCCCTGCGAGACCACGAAGTTGGTGCCGAACGCGACCAGCGCGCGCACCCGGTAAGGCTCGCCGTCGAGCACAGCCCGGCTGAAGTCGCGCGCCGTGATCCAGCCCTTCGCCGGCGGGCCGAGCGGCAGTTCGCCAATGCCGAGCGCTTTGGCCTGCTGCTCCGGCGGCAGGATGTTGTAGTCGTTGAGGGCGCGGGTCGGCGGCGGTACCGGCCAGCGATTGCCGCCGGGCCGATCGCAGGCGCCGGTCAGCGCGTACAGCGTTGCGATCGCGCGCTCGATCGCGGTGGCGTTGGTGTGCTGGCCGACACCGGTCCAGGAGTGATAGGCGAGCCGCGGCCGGCCCTCGAGCAACGCGTTGAACGCGTCGACATCTTCGGTACGTAGCCAGGTCAATTCCGCCACGTGCGCCGGCGTGTAAGGCGCAACGCGCTCGGCCAGCAATTCGAACGCGGTTGCCGCCGATATCATCCGGCCGTCGCGCGCACGGATCGATAGCGCGCCACGCAGCCGGCCGCCGCTCTCCGGCGCGTGGCTTGTGTCGCAGGGCACCGGCGCGCCCGACGCATCGAGACGAACGAAGGCGTCCGCCGCGCCATCCGGCCACAGCGCGTCGGCGCGCAGGAAACGGCCGGTCGCGCGATCGACCAGCAGCGATCCATTGGTCCATGCGTTGACGAATTCAGCATCGAAGCTGCCGCTCGCGATGAGATGACGGATCGCGCCCATCGCGAGCGCGCCGTCGGCGCCCGGGCGGATGCGCAGCCAGAGATCGGCCTGCTGACCCGAGCCGTTCGGCTTCGGATCGACCACCACGACCTTGGCGCCGCGCCGCCGCGCGTCCGCAATCCGCGTCGCCTGGGCGAGCCAGGTGCGGGCCGGATTGTGGCCCCACAAGATGATGGCATCGGCGTTGTCGTAATCGGGAAAGCCGATGCCGCGGCCGAAGGTCAACGCATGCGCGTAGTCCTTGTGCCAGCCGCAGATCTCGACCGCATAGATCAAATTGGGGCTGCCGAAGCCGCGGATGAAGCGCTCGACCCACTCGAAGCTATCGACCATCGGCGTGCCGCTCGGCGTGGTGACGCCGAATGCGACGGCTTCGGCACCGCTCTCGGCGCGGATCGTGCCGAGCCGGTCGGCGATCTCGGTCAACGCCTCGTCCCAGGACACCTCGACCCAGCCCGGATCGGCGGCACCGCGCGGACGGGTCCGCTTCAGCGGCACGGTCAGGCGGCGCGGGCTGGCGACGATTTCGGGGGCGGCCCGGCCCTTGGCGCAAAGCGCGCCGCCGGTCGGGTGGTTATTTAATACCTCTACGCCGACAAGACGCCCGTCCTCGACCACGGTGACGGCACCGCAGCGCGAGCGGCAAAGCGTGCAATAGCCGGGCAGACGCTGTTTCACCGCCATCTCACGATCAGTCACCCCTAGTGACGCATCTTAGTAACGCGTTACACATTTACGTCATACGCTACCGCCCTCGTCAAGGCTAAGTAATAATCAGGGACGAATCGGAGCTCGGAGCGAGAGGCGACCACGACCACCCATGGACCAGAATTTGCGCGAACAGGTGCTGCAGCGGGTGCGCGCCGAGATCATTTCAGGGCAGAGCCTCCCGGGCACGATGTATTCGGTGCCTAGCCTCGCCGCGAGCCTCGGCGTCTCCTCGACGCCGGTGCGCGAGGCGCTGCTCGAGCTCAGCCGCGGCGGCCTGGTCGAGCCGATGCGCAACCGCGGCTTCAAGGTGGTGGAGCCGACGCTGACCGAGCTGCGCAATCTGTTCGACATGCGCGAGGTGCTGGAGTTGCACGCCGCCGTGCTGGTCGCCGCCAATCCCCCGCGGGATCTTCCGGCGGTGCGCGGCTGGGCTGACCAGATCGCCAGGGCCGTCGAGAACGACGACGTCCAGCTCTATCTGGAAGCCGACCGCAACTATCATCGTGAGTTCATCGCAGCAGCCGGCAACGAGCTCTTGACCGACATGGTGATGGGCCTACGCGACAAGATGCGGCTCTACGGCATCAGCTCCCGCGCGGGCCACGAGCGGCAGCTGGCGTCGGTGCCCGAGCATTACCGGCTGATCGAACTCGCGCTCGCCGGCGAGACCGAGGCGCTACCGACCCTGCTGCGCAGCCACATCCGCTCCTGGGAGCCGATCTTCGTCGATGCGCTGCTGCGCTCGAAGGAGCACGTGCGCGAGCCGCTGCGCCAGGCGCGCGGCTGACGCGGAGCGAGGCAGATAGCTGATCGCGGCGGCGATCGGCTAATCCAGAATGCTCTTGTAATGCTCCGAGAAGACATCACGGCCGATGATGAGCCGCATCACTTCGGAGCTTCCCGCCAGGATCCGATTGACGCGCGCGTCGGTGAACATGCGGCTGATCGGATATTCATCCATGTATCCTGCACCGCCATGCAGCTGCACGCCGAGGTCGAGCATCTTCCACTCGACTTCCGACGACATCATCTTGGCCTTGGCGCCCATATTGCTGGTCAGGCGTCCGGCATTGTGCTCGGCCACGCAGTGATCGACATAGACCTGCACCAGATCGATTTCCGCATCCATCTCCGCCATGCGGAACTGGGTATTCTGTTGTTCGGCGAGAGGCCTTCCGAACAGCTTGCGTTCCATCACGTAGGCACGCGTGATGTCGAACGCCTTGCGGCCATTGGCGATCGATCCGACCGCGGAGATTAGCCGCTCCTCCGCAAGGCCTTCCATGAGATAGTAGAAGCCCCTGCCCGGTTCTCCCAGCACGTTGGCCTTGGGCACCTTCACATTGTGGAAGAAAAGTTCGGCGGTGTCCTGCGCCGGCATGCCCATCTTCTTGAGATTGCGGCCGCGCTCGAAGCCTTCCATGCCGCGCTCGACGATCAGCAGCACCATGGCATGCTTCTTCTCGGCACCGGCGAGCCTGGCGGCCACGATCACCACGTCGGAATTGATGCCGTTGGAAATATAGGTCTTCGAGCCGTTGAGCAGAAAATGATCGCCCTTGTCCTCCGCCATCGTGCGCATGCCCGCGAGGTCTGAGCCCGCGCCGGGCTCGGTCATCGCGATCGCCAGGATCGTCTCGCCGCTGACGCATTTGGGCAGGAATCGATCACGCTGCTCCTCGGTGCCGAAGCGCTTGAAATAAGAGCCAACCAGGCGGCTGTGCAGCGTGTTGTACCAGCCCTTGCAGCCGGAGCGCGCGGTCTCCTCGATGATGATCTGCTCATAGCGGAAGTCAGCGTCGCCCATGCCGCCGTATTTTTCCTCAGGCCAGATCATCAGGAAGCCGAGGTCGCCGGCCTTCTTGAACGCGTTGCGGTCGACGATGCCGGCCTCTCGCCACTCCTCCATATGGGGCGCGATCTCGCCGGCGAGGAACTTCCGGTAGGAGTCGCGGAAAATGACCTGATCTTCGGTAAAGCTGCGCATCATTCCCCCAATAGAGCGTTTTCGAGCGAAGTGGGCACCGGTTCGCGTGAAGAAGCGACGTGGACACCGGCCGGCGTAAAAATTCGGAGCGCCGGTTCTGATTCAATCAAAACCGGCGCTCCGTTACCGAAACAGTCGATGGCTTACTTGCCCTTCCAGTTCGGCGCGCGCTTTTCTGCAAAGGCCGCCGCGCCCTCGCGGGCATCCTCGGATACGAAGACAGGACCGACGATCTCCTGTTGCCTCTTCCACATCTGGTCTTCCGGCCAGAGCCGGGATTCGACGATCACCTGCTTGGATGCCTTGACCGCGAGCGGGCCGTTGGCGCCGATCGCTGCCGCAAGCTCAAGCGCGGCGTCGAGCGCGGGGCCATCGGTCACGCGGTTGATGATGCCGAGTTCGTAGGCGCGCTCGGCGCCGAAGAACTCGCCGGTCAGTGCGAACTCCATCGCCACGCGAATGGGCATCTGGCGCGGCATGCGGATCAGCCCGCCGGCCGCAGCGGCCAGCCCGCGCTTCACCTCAGGGATCCCGAACTTGGCGTTGCCGTTCGCGACGATCATGTCGCACGACAGCGCGATCTCCATCCCGCCGGCGAGCGCATAGCCGTCGACGGCCGCAATCAGCGGCTTCTTCGGCGGCGCCTCGGTGAGGCCGGCAAAGCCACGGCCGGGGATCGACGGCCGCTCGCCCTTCAGGAACCCCTTGAGGTCCATGCCCGAGCAGAACGTGCCGCCGGCGCCGGTGATGATGCCGACGCCAAGGGCATCGTCGGCGTCGAGCCGGTCGATCGCCGCAGCCACGCCCTTGGAGAGGGCGAGATTGGCCGCGTTCTTGGCTTCCGGCCGGTTCAGGGTGATGATCAGTATCGGTCCGCGGACTTCAGTGAGGACCGGCGTTTCTTCGGACATCGCTTTCGTCTCCTGTAGTCACCTAGCGCGGGGCCATGCGGATGGCACCATCGAGGCGAACGTCTTCACCGTTGAAGTAGCCGTTGGTGATCATGGTCAGCGCCAGCTGCGCATATTCCTCCGGCATGCCGAGACGCTTCGGGAACGGCACCGACGCGCTGAGCGCGGCCTTCACGTTCTCCGGAGCGCCCTGCAGCAGCGGCGTGTTGAAGATGCCCGGCAGGATGGTGTTGACGCGGATGCCCTCGGCCATCAGGTCGCGCGCGATCGGCAGGGTCATGCCGACGACGCCGGCCTTCGAGGCCGAATAGGCGGCCTGCCCCATCTGGCCGTCCTCGGCCGCGACGGACGCCGTATTGACGACCGCGCCGCGCTCGCCGTGCTCCAGCGGCGTCAGCGACAGCATGCCCTGCGCCGACTTGGCGATGCAGCGGAAGGTGCCGACGAGGTTGATCTGGATGATGCGGTTGAAGGCGTCGATCGGGAAGTGAGTAGGTTCGCCGGTCTTCTTGTCCCGGCCGGCGGTCTTCACCGCGTTGCCGGTGCCTGCACAGTTCACCAGGATGCGCTCCTGGCCGTGCGCCGCGCGGGCCTTGGCGAAGCCCGCATCGACCTGCCCGTCGGAGGTGACATCGACCTTGCAGAACACGCCGCCGATTTCCCTGGCGATGGCTTCACCCTTCTCCTCGTTGAAGTCGAAGATCGCGACTTTCACGCCTTTCGCGGCGAGCGCCCGCGAGGTAGCTGCGCCGAGGCCGGAAGCGCCGCCGGTGACGACGGCGGCGACCGATGAATCGAGTTTCATTGCAGGTTCCTTTCGAGCTCAGATGCGTTCGATGATGATGGCCGGCGCCATGCCGCCGGCGGCACACATGGTGACGAGACCGTAACGTCCGCCGCTGCGCTCGAGTTCGTCGAGCGCCGTACCGATCAGGATCGATCCGGTCGCGCCGATCGGGTGGCCGAGCGCGATCGAGCCGCCGTTGATGTTGACCTTCTCGCGATCCAGCTTGAGGTCGCGGATGAATTTCTCGGCGACGACCGCGAAGGCCTCGTTGATCTCCCAGACGTCGATGTCGTCCTTGCTCAGGCCGGCCTTGGCGAGAACCTTCTTGGCCGCCGGAACCGGCGCGTTGAGCATCAGCGTCGGGTCGTCTCCCTGGTTGGCATAGGCCACGATGCGGCCGCGCGGCTTGAGGCCGTGCTTCTCGGCATATTCCTTCGAGGTGATCAGCACCGCGGCGGCGCCGTCCACCACGCCGGAGCTGTTGCCGGCATGATGCACGCCCTTCCAGTCGAGGTCCGGATAGCGGCGCTGGATCTGCTTCTTGAATGTCACCCCGTTGCCGAGATCGAAATCGGCAAGCTGCTCGAAGCTCGGCTTCAGCGATGCCAGTCCTTCGGCAGTGGTCTCGGGGCGCGGGAATTCTTCGCGATTGAGGGCGACGCTGCCGTCGTCGTTGAGCACGGGGATGACCGACTTGGCGAAGCGGCCTTCATCAATCGCCCGCTTGGCGCGCTGCTGGCTGACCAGGGCAAGGGCATCGCAGGCCTCCCGGCTGATCCCCTCACGCGTGGCGATCGCGTCGCCGCACACGCCCTGGTGAGACTGCGGGTGAATTTCGTCAAGCGCCGGATTGCCCGAACCCATCATCCGCGCCGGCTGTCCGGCCTTGGAGCGCTCGGCTGCGAGGGTCTGTTGATAGCTCATCATCTCGGTGCCACCGGCGATGACGCAATCCTCCATTCCCGACATCACCGACGCCGCCGCAAGGTTCACCGACGTGATGCCGCCGCCGCAGAAACGATCCAGCGTCGTGCCGCTGGCGTTGATGTCGTATCCGGCCGCGAGCGCCGACATCCGTCCGAGATCGCCGCCCTGCTTGCCTTCCTGGGTCGACGTCGACCAGATGATGTCGTCGACGGTCGACGTATCGAGCTTGTTGCGCTGCTTGAGCGCGCCGAGCACCGTTGCTGCCAGTTGCTGCGGGTGCAGGTGCGACAGCGCACCCTTGCCCGGCTTGCCGATGCCCCGCGGCGTGCGAACAGCGTCGATGATATATGCTTCAGACATGCGTTTCCCCTTCGTTTCAGATGTTTCGTGACTGTGGGCTCGTGGCGATGGTCCCGGTCATTCCGCCTCGGAACAGGCCGAAGCGTCAGCGGTAAGGTGGCGTCGCCGCAAGCGGCCCGGCAACCGAGTTGCGCTGGTCTTCGAAGTACTCGAAGCGCGAGCTCGTCCCCCGCGGCATCGATGCTTGCGCGTCCGGGAGTACTCGCTCTTCGGCACAGGCCGGCCTGTCGCAACCCTCCGCGAGCAACGGGGCGCCGGCCGTGTTGGCGTCGGGAGCCAGAGCATATTTCTGCTCGTGCGGCAGATAGATCAATTGACCGATCTGGGTGAGGGTCAATGTGAGACGAGAGACCGTCGATCGCGGAAGCCCGCAGCGATCGGCGATCTCGCGATTGCCGAGGCGCATGCTTCGACCCTCGAAGCAACGCACGATGTCGAATGCGCGCGATACCACCTGTATCACGCGTCGATTGTCCGTGCCGGCCGTCTCTTGCGCCATCAGTACTTCAGATCGACGTCCCATCGTTTACGCCTCAATCCTCATTTTCGTACGGGTGAACAAAGCCCACGCTGATTCGAGCAGAAGGCGCCGATCCGCGACGTCGCCGTCGGGCGCGCAACGTGGCGCGGCCCACGCGCGAGCGGACACGCATGCAGGATTTGACGGCAAGGATCGGGGTACGCCCGCGTCGGTGATCGCAGGGGTGCTGGTCAGCTTGTTCCGGGATCGACGGTTTGGCGCGGTCGCCGGTGTCATTCGGCGGAATGGCGCCCGCGTCGATTGTGCCGACACCGTGCCGCCGCAGGCTCAGCAAGGAATGCCGCCTGCCAGACAAGGCCGCCTCGGCCCGTTCGAGGCCGGTCTGCATGGAATCCGTGAGCGCGTGGTGTTCCAGCCGAGCGAAGCCGCCACCGAACGGGGCAAGCAGCTTCGGATATCTTTGGCCGGCCAGCATCAGGCGGATTCTTTCCCTAGGGTTTCTGCCTTAATTAAATGATTAATTAGTTGATTGGCTGATTAAGATGGGCGGGCCTCGCTGTCAACCGTCCTTCGGCGCGCGCCTGCCCCTCGCCCAGCGCCTTACACATCGCTCCACCCGCTCGCGGCCGGCTTCGTCGGAGCGGTGACCACGAGCCCGGCGTGACGAACTTTCTTCAAGCTGCGCCGACGCCGAACAGTGATCGAGCAGAACGTCTGCGAAAGTCCCCGCAATAGCGGGCATGCTCCGACGCATGATGCAGGAGCTATCGCGGAATGAGGTGCCGCCGGCCGCAATCGGTCGGCGCGACAATGGCAGGCTCATGCGAAACGCAGACGCACGCAAATTGAGATCGGACTGGGAAGCGGAGCAAACGCGCGCGGGCGTTGCCGGAATAGACACGACCGCTGGTCGGAATGACCGTTACGAGGGCGAACCTAAGCTATGAAAGCTTGGTGGGCGCACCAGGGCTCGAACCTGGGACCCGCTGATTAAGAGTCAGCTGCTCTACCAACTGAGCTATGCGCCCGGAACTTGTCCGGAAATGACCCTCGCAAGAGAGCGGTCGTTTAGCAAAGCGATTCCCCGATGTCCAGCAAATGGGCGCAACTTTTCCCGACTTTTACCAGCCCTCCTCACAGCCGAAAGGCCGCCGGATTCCAGCGGCCTTTCAGTAGCTTGGTGAAGAGCCCGGTGAACGGCTCTCAGAGCCGGCCGGAGCGCTCCTGATCCGGACCGTCGTCACGGTCGAAATGGTGGTCGCGGCCGCCGCGTTCCCAGCGGTCCATGCCGCGCTCGAGGCGGTGGCGGCGCCAGCCCTCGGCGCCGAAGCCGCGCCCCTCCATGTGGGTGAGCATCGTCAGCCGCCGCTTCTGGTTGTCGTCGAGCGTCTTGTAGAGCGGGTCGGCGGCGTCGGCGATCTTCTTCAGCGACGTCGCGGTCGCCGCCATGTTGTCGGCGCGGTCGCGCAGACGGGCGACCGGATCGTCCGGCTTCGCGGCCTTGTTCTCAGCCTTGTCCGCGTCGGCCTTCTCCGCGGCCATCCGCGCATTGGCGCGATCGAGCCGCGCCTTGGCGAAGTCGCGCACCGCGGCCTCGACCGGCGGCCACAGCTTCTCCTGATCCGCCGTCAGCTTCAGCCCGGCGTGGACGGCGGCGATCCGCGCGTCGAGGAAGGCGGCCCGGTCCTCGGGGCTCATCCGCATATGGCCGTGGAACCAGGGACGATGCTGGGCATAGACCACGGTCGAACCGGCAATCGTGAGCGCCGCGACGCCGGCGAGCAGAACTTTCTTCATACGAACCTCCTTTGAAGGTTGCTCGAAGATGATGCGCCCTGCCCACGCCTTCAACTTACGGATTGGACAGAGAGACCTCTCTTACCAAGATGTAATCCCCTTCTTTGCCCGCCAGAAACATCCAGAGCGCGAGGTCGCGCTTTGGATTTCTTGTTGTCGCTAAATCATTCCCAACAGCCGCGGCAGCCACAGCGAGATCTCCGGCACGTAGGTGATCAGGCCGAGGAACACCAGCATCGCGCACAACCACGGCAGCACCGAGATGGTGATCTCGCTGATGCCCATCTTGGCGATGCTGCTCGCGATGTAGAGGTTGAGCCCGACCGGCGGATGGCACAGCCCGACCTCGGTGTTGACGATCATCAGGATGCCCAGATGCACGGGATGCACGCCGAGCTTGGTCGCCAGCGGAAACAGGATCGGCGCCATGATCAGGAGGATCGACGACGGATCCATCACGTTGCCGGCGAGCAGCAGGATGACGTTGACGACCAGCAGGAACATCCAGACCGAGAAGTTCTTGTCGATGATCCAGGCCGCCATCTCCTGCGGGATCTGCTCATGCGTCATCAGGAACGAGAACAGCACCGCGTTGGTGATGATGTAGAGCAGCATCGAGCTCATGCTCGCCGCCTGCAGCAGCACCTTCGGCACCTCGGAGAGTTTTAGCTCCTTGTAGACGAACACGGTGATGAAGAAGGCGTAGGTCGCGGCGACCGCAGCCGCTTCGGTCGGCGTGAAGACGCCGCCATAGATGCCGCCGAGCACGATCGCGATCAGCGAGAGGCCCCAGATGCTTTCACGGAACGCCGTGAACTGCTGGCCGATCGTCGCCTTCGGCATCTTCGGATAACCGTTGCGCCGCGCGACGAAGAAGGTCACCGCGGCCAGCATCAATGCCAGCACCACGCCCGGCACGATGCCGGCCATGAACAGCGCGCCGATCGAGGTGTTGGTCGAGACGCCGTACAGCACCAGGATGATCGAGGGCGGCACCAGGATGCCGAGCGCACCCGAGGTCGAGATCACGCCGACGCCGAACCGCTTCGGATAGCCGTGATCGACCATCGCCGGCATCATGATCGAGCCGATCGCGACCACGGTGGCGACGCTCGAGCCCGAGATCGCCGCGAACATCGCGCAGGCCGCGACACCGGCAAGCCCGAGGCCGCCGGGCAGATGGCCGACCAGCGAGGTCGTGAACGCGATCATGCGCCGCGCGACGCCGCCGCGGGTCAGGAAGGTGCCGGCCAGGATGAAGAACGGGATCGCCATGATGCCGAAATTGTCGAGGCCGGAAAACAGCTTCAGGCCGACGCTCTCGATCGGCACCTCGGTCATCGTGAACAGGAAGGTCAGCACGGTCAGGCCGAGCGAAATCGAGATCGGCATGCCCGTCAGCATCAGGGCAAACAGCAGTCCGAAAATAAGGGCGGCGCTCATCACGCTTCTCCAAGCGCGATCGGCGCATTCTTGCTGGTCTCGACGCCGTCGACATGGGAGGCGTCATGGTGCGGCAGCTCGTTGGTCCACCAATAGTTCCAGCACACCTGCAGGAAGCGGAAGCACATCAGGTAGGAGCCGAGCGGGATGCAGGCGTAGACGATCCAGCTCGGGATCTCGAGATCGGGCGAGACCTGGTCGGTATGCATCAGTTCGAACACGAACTTGGCGCCCATGGTGCCGACGATCCCGGTGAACAGCGCGCCGCCGAGCAGGCCGAACATGATGGTGCGCTTGCGCCAGAAATCATTGAGGCGGTTGATCAGGACGTCGACGCCGACATGGACGCCGGCGCGCACGCCATAGGCCGCGCCGAACTTCGCCATCCAGATGAACATGTAGATGCAGAGTTCCTGCGACCAGGCGAGATTGATGCCGAACAGGTACGGATACAGCACCGGCACGTCGACCAGAAAGCGGTGCACGACCGTGATGAAGGTCAAGAGCGTCGCGGCGCCCATCAGGCTCGCGATGATGATTTCCTCGAGCCGGTCCAGAATTTTCAGCAGCATTGATCTCCCCTGTCATGGCCTGATGCGGCGACCGGCCACGGCACCCAGGCCGCGGCCTCGCACGGCCGCGGCGTTTATTCGATTACCTGACGGTTCTCGGTCGAGAGACCGATCCGCAAACTCCCTTCACCTCTCCCGCTTGCGGGGGAGGTCGCATTGCATCGAAGATGCAATGCGGGTGGGGGCTCTCTCCACCAGAATGACTCGCGGCGATGCCCCACCCCAGCCCTCCCCCGCAAGCGGGAGAGGGAGCGCACCGCCTTCTTGGCGGCTAATAGGCGATCCGCCTCAGTTCATCGGGCCGCGGCCCGTTTCCTTGAGGAATTCGTCGATCAGCGGCTGGCCGACGCGCGACGCCACGTCCTTGTAGACCGGCATCATGGCCTTGCGCATCGCCTCGTCCTGCTCCGGCGTCAGCGCGATGATCTCGGTCTTGCCGGCCTTCTTGATCTCGGCGAGCGCGTCCTCGTTCTCCTTGGCCGACTGGCTGTTGCCGAACTCGGTCGCTTCCTTCATCGCCTTGGAGAGCTGGTCGCGGACATCAGCCGGCAGGCCGTCCCAGAACTTCTTGTTCACGACGACGATGTAGCCGATATAGCCGTGATTGGTGACGGTCGCGTACTTCTGCACCTCATGCATTTTCTGGGTGTAGATGTTCGACCAGGTGTTCTCCTGGCCGTCGACCACGCCGGTCTGCAGCGCCTGGTAGACGTCGGAGAACGCCATCACCTGCGGGATCGCGCCGAGCGAGCGGAACTGGGCCTCCAGCACCTTCGACGACTGGATGCGGAACTTGAGCCCCTTGTAGTCGGCGGGCGCGACCAGCTTCTTGTTCGCGCTCATCTGCTTGAAGCCGTTGTCCCAATAGGCGAGACCGGTCATGCCCTTGGAATCCAGCTTCTTCAGCAGCTGGGCGCCGAGCGGGCCGTCGGTCACCTTGCGCAGCGATTTCAGGTCGGGGAGGATGTAGGGCAGATCGAAGACTTCGAATTCCTTGATGCCGATCGGGCCGAACTTCGAGTTCGACGGCGCCAGCATCTGCACGGCGCCGAGTTGCAGCGCCTCGAGCTCTTCCTTGTCCTTGTAAAGCGTCGAGTTCGGATAGACCTCGACCTTCACCTTGCCGCCGGTGTACTTCTCGGCGAGTTCCTTGAACTTGTCGGCCGCCTTGCCCTTTGGCGTATCCGAGGCCACCACGTGGCTGAACTTGATGACAACAGGCGACTGCGCCGACGCCGGCCCGACAAAGGTCAAGGCCGCGATCGAAGCCGCAGCCAATATGAGTTTACGCATGTTTCCTCCCGCGTAATTGCGGAGCACGTTTACCGGCCCCGAGACATCCGGTCGCACCATTACAGAGAAGCCGCGGCGATTGCCATTGCCCCTTTAGCAGGGGCCAAATGCGCCGTTGCTGCACTGCAAAATCCGATGCGGCGGTATCCCCTTCGGCTCTTGCGACCGTTCAATGACACCGCCCGCACGCTGTGCCCGGCGATCGCGATACGGTCAATGCGAGGTTTGGCAATGGCGAGTTCGCCGGGCGCGAATGCTGCGCTGTCGTCCCTGCGAAAGCAGGTAGCAAGAAAGGCCGTTGCGCGACCCAGAATTCCACCACTGTTTTTGCGAGCAACGAAGACCATGTATTCGGTGTCATCACCCGCGCATACGGGTGATCCAGTATTCCAGAGGCGTCCGTGCTTGAATCGAGAGGCCGCGGCGTACTGGATGGCCCGGTCAAGCCGGGCGATGACAGATGAGGGTGGGACGCAGCTCCGCATTCTCGCGACATGATTTGTCCGAGCTTTGCATCTCGTCTCGCCCTCCTCAGAGGGCGCAGGGAAAGCCGGGTGCCGATTGCACCCATGGGCCCCGAGCAACGGGTAGAAAGCTCGGGGGTAGGACCACAGGTGTAACCGGAGCAGTCCGGCTTTCCCTGCGCGATGGTTTTACGGCTTACTTCGTGCTCTCCCCGGCGAGACTTGGCTTTTTTGTCACCGCCTTCGCAAGACGCAATTGCCTCTCACAAAAGGACACCGGCCGCTAGGGCGTCAGGACCACACGACTTCACCGTCCGCCTCATGCACACTCGTCACTCGCGCAATCGGCGTCCACCGCATCTCACCGCAACACCCGTGACGATGCGCAGCGCCCCTCGATCGGGTGAGACGGACACATTGAACATCTGAGTTGGGTGAAACGCCAAGCGGAATATTTTCTTATGCCGATATTGACAGGTTTTGCCGAGTTGCCCGTCGTGTCGAACCGGCAACACACCTCCGGGCCAACGCGGCGCCCAGGCGATCTTCGCTTTCCGGGATTCGAGCGCCGGAAATAGTCTCCGCCATCGTCGAGCTGCCGCTTCCTGCGATAAATCGTTGATCACCACGTCGCGCACAAATGGTGAACCGGAAATACCCACTCAGTTCGTGATCAAGGCGCAGGCAATCTCAGCCGCAGTTGCGCTGTGCCCGGACTGCTTCAGGGTTGCATCGGGACCGATCGGCGGCGTCGCACAAAAAATTGCTCGAACAATTCGTCACCACCGATATCTCTGGCGATTTCTCTCAATGCAAAGAATGGCATCAGCACAACAAACATGATCACCGCGAGCACGAGTTGTTCCAAAACACCCTGAGTCCCGATGCTGCTCATTACTGTCTTTCCCTTCCATAAGGCGGCCAGGCCTTCCTCGAGCAGATGAAATACAAGCAGAATAATCGAGAACACGGCAGACCTGTACGCGATCGGGTAGATCAAAGGCTTGTCTCGCAGCTCATCGGCGACGTGAAGCTCTTCTGCGACAAAAACAATCTTGGCCAGCACGAGGGCATTTATGATGGCAAAGCCCTGATGATAGAACGAGGCCTCTCCCAGAACGATCGATTTGTGAAGCGCGAACAGGCCGAGCAGTACCCAGAGATAAGCGAATATCCAAAGCAGCTTCTTTGCTTCGACGACGCCCTTCTCTTTCAGGCGGTTGAGCAGATCCTCGGCCATTCCTCGATCTCCTGCCAAATCTCGTTCGGTTAAATCACGCTAATGAACAAGTTTCGGCCGCTAGTTTCTGCCGGCCGTCGAACCGACGTTGGCGCGCTGAAATCGCTCCAATTCCTCCGCGAGGATCGGGACGCCGAGATTACAGGCCTGAACGCCCTGAACGACACACAACTTCAGGACCTCCATGATTTCTTCAATCGTTGCGCCGGCGACGAGCGCCCCCTTGATGTGGCGTCGCGTCCCGGGCGCATACATGTGGGTGTAAGACGCATCGAAAGCGACGCTTAAGAGCTCCACCTCTTTGGGCGCGAACGTGCCGCTTCCATAAACCCCCGCACCTGTCGCCATGAATGCGTCGGTCCAAACCGGGTCGAGCTGAAAAAACGGGTCCCACGCCGTATTCCATTGACCGACCGACCTCATCTTGTCGCAGGCCGGTGTCGCGACCGGGGGCCTCGGAGCGGACCTAGCTCCGGCCGCTTTGCCTTCCTCAAGCAGGATAGGCGCGCCGAGGCTGCAGGAATGGATCGACATCACCGATGCCATCTTGAGGATGGTGAGAATCTCATCGCGGGTTGCCCCGGTCTGGAGCGCTGCGCGGATATGCCGCCGCGTACCTTCCGGATTGAGATTCGTGCAGGCGGCGTTGAGCGCTACGCCGACCAGTTCGACGAATTTCCGTGGCAGGACCCCGTCAACCCACGGATCGATTGTCATCTTCATGCACGCCGCAGCCCAGGCCGCGTCCCATTCGACGAGCTTGGCCCCGGCCGCGTCCCACGGACCCATCTCGCCCGGCGAGGCTGACGCAATTGCATGATCATTGATCATTTTTCTGCCTCGCTAGAATGAGAACTGGCTATCGGCATCCGGCGCCGTCCGCAACATCTGCCATAAGCCCCGCCCTCAGCCGAGGGCGGGACTTCGAAGTCTTCGTCAGCTAATTCCTCGCTGCCATCAACGCGGCTTGTGCAGCCCTGACCGGCTCTGGTGCGATCATGCACGCGGCGATTGGATGCGAGTCACCTCCGATGACGGCCGGTTTGATCTTCCCGTCGGTCGGCCACGTGAGGAAACCCGGATTGAACTCGGTAGGATTGGGCGGCATGCCGTTGTTTTGGAGCGTCTCGTCAACGCTGTTGTACCAGGTGCCGACCTTCATAATCTTGCGCGCCTCTTCTGCGGTCGCCACTTTGCGGCCGAACTCCTTGCAAAGCCGCACCACACCCTGAATTTGCTCGACCGTAGTCTTGCGCTTGCGATCGGCGCCCCAGAGATTGTCCTCGTTGCCGACGCGCACGTGCTGACCAA
The DNA here is from genome assembly GCF_011058295.2 of Bradyrhizobium sp. 6(2017). NCBI lineage: Bacteria > Pseudomonadati > Pseudomonadota > Alphaproteobacteria > Hyphomicrobiales > Nitrobacteraceae > Bradyrhizobium > Bradyrhizobium sp. 6(2017). The sequence continues at coordinate 6,983,559 of NZ_CP049289.2, forward strand.
GCACAAGGGACATCGCGGAGATGGATATCAAACCTCTCATGCTGGACCAGAACGTGTTAACCGATCCCTGCGGCACGCGTTGCAGGAAATGCATCAGATCAAATGGATTTCGGCCGAGCGTCCCGCCGCCGTAAGCGCAGAGCGCCATGTTCAGCGGACCCATGTAAACGCCTGCACGGATCAACCGCTCGATGATCTCCCACTGGTGAACATGAGCGGGAACGAAGTAAGGCTGGATGCCATTCTTCCGAAGACGTTTGAGGTGCTCGACGTAGAAGGCAGGCGTCGAATCCACCACCATGCCGGACCACGCCGCAAGCACCTTGGGATCGTCCATGTGCGTCCCCTTGATGTCTTCCTTAGAGAACATCGAGGCGATGTCCCACAACGTGGTTCCGGTCGTAATCGTCACATATTCCGGCTTGGGGTCTATTTCCGTGAGCATGTGGCGGGTGTCGTAGTCGAGCCACTTCGCCTTGGCGTCATCCGTGTGCGGCGCGAACGAGATCGAGCCGCCGACTTGAATGATCATGTCCGGGACGGCTTCCTTCACCCGCCTCATCAGGTAATTGTACTCGTCGAAGTTCGTCGAACCCATACCGGTGGCCGGGTTGCGAACGTGGAAGTGCAACATGGTGGCGCCGGCTTCGTAGCAGTCCACCGCGGCCTGAACCTGCTCGTCCCAGGAGAGGGGAATATCACTCGCGTCACCCGGCAGCCACGCCGGACCGTACGGCGCCGCGGTAATAATGAGCGGTGCCATGTTTTCCGGGAGGATTGAATTGTCCGTGTAATACATCTTCGTTCCTTTCGGGTTGGCGTTAGCGGTCCATCGTGATCGTTTCGGAACTAGTCGGGCTCCGGCATCGGAAAGGCGGTCGGGTCGGCCTGCCAAATGCCGAAAGTGTTCTTCGCAGGGTCCGCCACAATGGTCACCCAGGCGGTCTTGGGCACCGCTGTCTTCGGGCGGATAATCGAACCGCCCAAGTGCAGAATCCGAGCAGCAGTTTCATCGAGCGAGGGCACGTTGACGAACAGCATCCAACCGTTCAAACCGGGAATCGCGCGATGCGTGAGCCCGCCATGCAATGCCGGTCCCTCGCCTGCGCCGGACTGGATGCGCCAGTAACCAATGCCGGGCATCTGCTCGACCTGCCAACCGAACGCCTTGCGATAAAAGTCGGCCAATGCGCGCGGCTGCTCACCGTAGATCTCAAAATGAGTGACTGTGTTTTTCATCATGATGATGGTTCAAGACGTCTGTCTTGCTTCGCCAATAATTTACGCCAGAAGCCCTTCTCGTCTTCGATCAGAGAATGCTCGTAGTGCTCTCAAAGTCGCTTTGTGAAATTGTATCGTCCTAAGATTGCTTGACGGCACGAGCCTTTCCCCGCGGCGTTGTATTCCTGTCAATGCGATCTATGACCGCACGCCAACTTGGGGTAAGGAGATCATGGCCAGAAATGAAATAAGATCGCTTGCTATTTTGCGACAATCCGATCTGATATTTTCCGCCGCGCAATGGCGGCTGTCACGCCGGGTCACAGCAGATGGATGGGCAACAGCGCGTCGGAGTTCTGGTCGCGCTCCCGCTAGTCCTGCAGGAGCTGGGCGAAGACCCCGCAAGGCTCATTGCCGGCGCCGGTATTGACCCTGAGTTGCTGCACAATCCCGAAAACTCACTCACCTTCGTTGAGCTCGGAAGACTTCTGGAGGCCTGCGTGACTGCGACGGGCTGCGAGCATTTTGGGCTGCTTGTCGGACAACGGTCGACCACCGAAAGCCTCGGACTGGTGGGACGGCTGATGCGGAATGCTCCGACGCTCAAGGACGCGCTTCTCGACCTGTGCACCAATCAAAAGCGCTACGTTCGTGGCGCGGTGGCGTACCTCGTTGTTCAGGACGAAATCGCTTTCCTGGGGTATGCCGTCCATCATCCGGCGATGTTGGCCATCGATCAGCTCAGTGACGGAGCAATCGCAGTAGGCTTCAACATAATTTCGGAGCTTTCAGGTACCGCACCTGATGAGGCCTTGCTGGCTCGCCGTGCACCCGGCAATCTCGCGCCTTACCGCCAATTCTACGGTTCTACCCCGAGGTTCGATGCACAACAGAATGCATTGGCCTTTCCTGCCAGCCTTCTCACACATCCCGTGCGTGGCGCCGATCGCGAGTTGCGCAAAACCCTGGAAAAATTGGTCGCCAGCTATTGGGCCGTCGAACAGCCGAGCGTTGCGCAAACGGTCACTCGCCTGCTCCGGGCTCGAATCGTTTTTCCCAACACGTCGCTGGAAACGGTGGCAACTGAGCTATCCATGCACCCCCGCACGCTCAATCGCCGATTGCAGGCGGAGGGCAAGAGTTTCCGGGACTTGATGAGTGAGGCGCGTTTTCAAGGCGCGCGTCAACTGCTCGAAGGGACCAGGATGGAGGTTACCGAGATCGCGCTTGCGCTCGGTTATGCCGAACCGAGCAGCTTCACACATGCATTTCACAAATGGTCAGAGATGACGCCCAGCGAGTGGCGCAAGCACGGAAACGCAGGACTTGATCGTCTGCAGTAGGCCTCGCGAGCCGTGGTGCAAAAAAGCCAGCGCCGCCGCGACACTTTGTTGATACGCGGAATATCCGGGTTGCACCAAAAGCCGGTCATCCACGACGCGACGGAATATCAGATTTTTTTTTGCGAAGGACCGCGCCTGGCTAGGCGTCAGGACCACACGACTTCACCGTCCGCCTCATGCATACTCGTCAGTCGCACACTCGGCGTCCACCGCATCTCACCGCAACACCCGTGACGATGCGCAGCGCCCCTCGATCGGGTGAGACGGATATATTGAACATCTGAGTTGGGTGAAACGTCGAGCGGAATATTTTCTTATGCCGATATTGACAGGTTTTGCTGAGTTGCCCTTCGTGTCGAACCGGCAACACACCTCGGAGCAAGATTGATGTGTTCGCAGCAATCGCTCTGCAATCAGGTCAATTGCTCGGGGGCAGCGGCACGCACGGCTCGGTAGATATTCACGATTACCGAGCTTCGAACAAAGGTCGCTATGTCCGAATCCCCGAGGGGCGCTGTTACGCCCGCCTCGATTGTTGACGCGCTGAAAGCTGTGGCCGGCGATCCGCCAAAGGCACGCGCGAGCTTTGCCAAAGGCCAGTGCGTCCACGGCACCTACATACCGTCCCATCAGGCGGAGGAAATCACGAAATCGCTGAGCTTCACGAGACCATCCCGCGTGCTGGCGCGCTTCTCCGTGGGCGGCGGCAATCCCGATGTGGCGGATACCGAAAGTCTCGTTCCGCGCGGCTTCAGCTTCAGGCTCGGCGACATCGGCCATCGCACGGATATCGTCACGCAAAACTCTCCCGTTCATTATGCACGGACGCTCGCGCAGATGCTGGCGTTCCTGGAGGCGCGCATCCCGGGCCCCGATGGAAAGCCGGATATGGAGAAGGTCAGAGCATTCTCTGCCGCCAATCCGGAAACGCTGCATCACGTGAACTACATCGCCACGCGGCCGCCTGGGAGTTTTGCCGGCACGACCTATTGGGGTGTGCACGCCTTCCCCGCCACCAATGCGATGGGCGAGATACGGTTCATCAAATTCAAGATCGCGCCGGTCGGCGGGGACGTGACGCTGGCGGGACCGGAAGCCAAGGCGAGGTCTGCCGACTTCCTGCACGACGAGCTCGAACAGCGGGTTGCTACGGGCAACATTCGCTTCAGCGTGCTCGCGTTGCTCGACCGCCCCGGCGACCCCACCATGGACCTGACTGTCCGATGGCCCGATGAGGATCATCGCGAAGCCGTGCGACTGGGGACGATCGTGATCACCGGCATCGAGCCAAACGAAACCTGCGATGGCTCCATCTTCGATCCGGCAAATCTCGCCGAGGGTATCGGTCACCCGCATGACGAGATCTTTGCAGCGCGCGCCACAGCCTACGCCATCTCACTGAAGATGCGTCGCTGATCAGACGGGCCGCTGCACATTGCCCGGAATTACGCATCCCCTCCGGACACGCCGAGCTTTTCGCGACGCCACACGCCCGGGCTGATCCCGACCACGGCCGTAAACACCCGCGTAAAGTGGCTTTGGTTGGCAAAGCCGGCCGATATCGCAATCTCGGCCAGGGGCAGCTCGCGCACCGTCATCAGTTGTTGGGCCACCTCGACACGCTGGCGGAGCAGCCACCGGTGCGGCGGTAGGCCGGTGGAGATTCGAAATGCGCGCGAAAAATGGCTGACCGAGAGGTCAAACTCGGCCGCGATTTGTTGCAATGGAAGCTTTCCACCGAGGTCGGAATCCAGTCTTTCGCAGGCGCGTTTCGTCTGCCACGGCGCGAGGCCACCGCGAGCCGGCTCGGCTCTGCGCTGCATTCCGCCATAGGTCTGCGCGACATGAACTGTAAATGCGAACAGCGAGTAGTCGATGAAGAGCCGATTGGTCTCAGTCGGCCGACGCAGCGCTGGCAGGAGCGCCCCACCGATATGACGGATGATCGGGTCGTCATGGCCGACGCCGAACTGACAGGGAAGATCGCCAACGCGCGGTGCGCGGGACTGCTCCGTGATGCCGTCGAGCGCCGAGCGCGGAAGATAGAAATGGAGGGAATGGAACGGCTTGTCGATGACGAATCGCGGATCGATCTTCATGTCGTACAAATATGTTGCGCCCGCTCGGATATCGGCCTTGGTGACGCACTTGCTGCGTGCCCAGAGCTCGCAGCTCGGGTAATCGTTAAGCTTCAGGCTGACAACATAGGAATCCTCAAGGACCATCCCGCCGGAAAGGCTCCGCACCGGGGCATCATCCCGGGTTTCAGTGACGGCGATCTCGGTATTGCGCAGTGAACGCGTGATCAACGAGGGCGGTTCATGCTCGAGATGCAAGAACCGCCTGACGTTCTGACCGTAGAAACCCCTCTGCGTCATGTGGGCCGTCCCATCGTCAGGAGTTGGGCCGGCTGCTCTCACTCGCATTGTCGCCTGCGCCATCTCATTGAAGACTCGCCGCTGATCGGACGAGCCGCCGCGCTGCCCGGAAATCACGCATCCCCTCCGGACACGCCGAGCTTTTCGCGGCGCCACACGCCCGGGCTGATCCCGACCGCGGCCGTAAACACCCGCGTAAAGTGGCTTTGGTTGGCAAAGCCGGCCGATATCGCGATCTCGGCCAGCGGCAACTCGCGCACCGTCATCAGCTGCTTTGCGGCCTTCACCCGCTGACGAAGCAGCCACTGATGCGGCGGCAGCCCGGTGGAGCTGCGAAAGGCCCGTGAAAAATGCCCGACCGAGAGGCCGAATTCAGCCGCGATTTGTTGCAGCGAAAGCTCTCCGCCCAGATCGGAGTCGAGCCTTTCACAGGCTCGTTTCACCTGCCAGGGCGCGAGACCGCCGCGGGCCGAATTAGTGACGCGCTGCAGTCCGCCATAGGCCTGTGCGATGTGCGCGCCGAACGCAAGGATCAGGTGATCGATGAAAAGCTGGTTCGCCTCGTCCGGCCGGCGCAGACCCTGCAGCAGCGCCGCGCCGACATGGCGCATCACCGCGTCGTCATGGCCGGTACCGAATTGACAGGCGAGGTCCTCGACGCGCGGCGCGCCGGCCTCTTCAGCGATACGATCGAGCGCCGAACGCGGCAGATAGAACTGGATGGAATGGAATGGCTTGTCGATGACATAGCGCGGATCCTGCCTGAGATCGTACAGCCATGTCGTACCAGCCCTGACATCCGCCTTGGTGACACACTTGCCGTGCTTCCAGAGTTCGCAGTCCGGATAGTCATGGAGCTTCAGGCTGACGATATAGGCCTCGTCTGCCATGGACCCGGAAAGACCCGGCACGGGGTTATCATTCTGCGTTTCGGCGGCAGCGAGATCGATGCCGCGCATTGAGCGCGTGATCACCGCGCTCGGCGCATCCTTCAAATGCAGGTAACGCCCTACCCTCTGCCCGAAGGTGCCTGCCTGGGTCATGTGGGTCGATCTCATCGTGAGGAGCTGGGCCAGGCGGCTCTGGGTTCGCCTGCGCGGTCGCCTGCATTATCCGGGATCGGCGCGCCGTGGTCTAGGTCTGCGGCGTATCGCGCGGCCATTGTGACCGTCTCGTGACGGGGACGATTTCCGCAGTGATTTCAACGCGCGGCATGCGACCGCGCTGATGACATCGATCAACGATGCTGACCTAACGCCCGCGGGCCCACCCGTCACACGACGCTTGCAGCAGGATCAGGCAAGGCGCGGCCGTTTTGGGAAAGAACCCGTAGTTCTCCGGGCCTAAAACGCGCAGCCAAAGCTCGCAGCATTGACCGGCAACAATACCGAACACCCGAAGCAACGGCTTCACGCCAACCCGGGCGTCGGGCCGGTGGCGCGCGCATGGCCTCGCAATACGAGTACAAGCCGATGAGCAAACCGATCCAGCACGATGCGCCAGAGCATTCGCAGGCAGCCCCCGAGGCGCGTCAAACCGACGTGCCAAGCAACGAGCACCGTACCGCCGATGCCGAGATGGCGCGCGTGCTCGGGACCACCCCGTTTCACATGGCTCTGGACTCCTCGGGTGCCGGGATCGCGCACTGGAAACATGATCCATTGCACGACGTCGTCGAGCCGATGACCCATCACGTCATCATGGCCTACAACGGCACGGTACAGCACGTGGAGCGGCGGTCGGGACAATCGGTTGCGACTGGAACGTTCCGGCCCGGCGTCGTGATCATCATTCCGGAAGGATCGAGCTCGCGATGGGATATTCCAAAACCCGTTGACGTGGTTCAGCTCTATCTTCCGCACGCCATGCTCACACGCGTTGCGGACGAGGTCGACGCGGCCACGCCGAAGGACATCCTGGAGCGCACGGGGCATCCCGATGCCATCACGTCCCGATTGCTGCTCAGCGCATCGGAGATCGTGGAGAGCAACGACGCGCTGGATACGTTGTTCAGGCAGCAACTGACCGAGTTGCTGGCCACCCGTCTCCTGCTGGCGCACGCCAGTTCGCCAACCACGATCCAGCCGGTCAGGGGAGGATTGGCGCCGAAAGCGCTGCTTCGCGCGATCGAGCGCCTGCGTTCGGACAGCGATTCTGACGTGTCATTGGCGGCGCTCGCGTCGGAGGCCGGCCTGTCGCGCTTCCACTTCTGTCGCGCCTTCAAGGAGAGTACCGGACTGTCACCCCATGCCTGGCTGCGCCAGCACCGGCTCGAGCAGGCAATGAACATGTTGCAAAACACCGATGAGCCAATCGTGTCAGTGGCGGCGGAGCTCGGCTACGCCTCGCAGACCGCCTTTGCCGCGGCGTTCAAGAAACTGACCGGCGAAGCACCGCGCGATTGGCGGCGACGCGCCCGTTAGCCGCAATCCATCTGCAAGCACGGCAATCTCGCTGGGGCAGCGGCAATGTCGATCCGATAGATCAGCATGGCCAACACCCGCAACGGATGGAGACTAGCGATGAACTGGAAGACATGCGTCACCGCCCTTCCTGCAATCGTTCCACCACGGCGAGCCATTGCGACCGCCCTCGTCTACGGTCTCTCGCTCGGCGTTCGTTTCACCTCAGCCACCGGCGAACAAGTGGAAGTTCACTCGCTGGCCACGGCGTCGATCATGACAACAGACGATACACCAACATCCGACAATGGCTGGCATCTGGGACCGGCGCAGCCGATTGCTCTGCGGCTCACCCAGCCGCCGGCTGCCGGGCGCTGTCATGCGGGGTGTGGACGCACCATGCCCATGGCATCGGCGCCCACATGCGGCGCTCCGTAAGCGTCGGATAAATTCCTCTCACATCTTCGTATCGCATGCGATCGCGCCGGTCCCTCAGGGATCGCGATGATGACGCGTGCATCCGGCATCACTGCCGGCGCCTCTCACCCGATTGAACTCTTGCGCCACAGCTTTCGGAGGACACCATGTCGACCCTTCCCTACGCCGCCGAGCAGAAAGCCGGCATCCACCCGTCTCCGTCGCGCCATGCCATCCGGCGCGCAGCATTCGCACTCGCCGCAGCGCTCGGCGTCGCCGGCACTGCCGATTTCGGCTACTACTACATCACCACCGGCCGCTACCTGGAAACGACCGACGATGCCTACGTCAAGGCCGACTCCACTATCGTCGCACCCAAGGTTTCGGGCTACATCGCCAAGGTGCTCGTATCCGACAACGAGCCGGTCAAGGCCGGCCAGACGCTGGCGCGGATCGACGATCGCGACTTCAGGGCCGCGCTGCAACAGGCCCAGGCGGATGTCGCCGCCTCCGACGCTGTCGTCAAGAACCTCAACGTGCAGATCGAATTGCAGGAGCCGCTGATTCAGCAACAGGCGGCCGAAGTCGATGCGATCGATGCCAGCCTGAAATTCGCGCAGCAGGAACGCGCCCGCTACGACGAGCTGATGAAGACCGGTGCCGGCACGATCCAGCGCGCCCAGCAGACCGACGCGGCGTTGCGCGCGCAGACTGCGCAGCTGCAGCAAGGCAAGGCCGGATTGATCGCGGCCAACAAGAAGATCGAGGTGCTCGCGACCCAGCGCGCGCAGGCCGTCGCGCAACTCGGCCGCGCACAGGCGGTCGAACAGCAGGCTGCCCTGAACCTCTCCTATACCGAGATCACGGCGCCGGTCGGCGGTACGGTGGGCGCACGAACACTTCGCGTCGGCCAGTATGTGCAGGCCGGAACCCAGCTGATGGCGGTCGTGCCGCTCGACGCGGTCTATGTGGTCGCGAATTTCAAGGAGACCCAGCTCACCCATGTGCGCAACGGCCAGCCGGTCGAGCTGCGGGTCGACAGCTTCCATTCGACCAGGCTGAAAGGTCATGTCGACAGCCTGTCGCCGGCGAGCGGCCTGGAATTCGCTCTGCTGCCGCCCGACAATGCCACCGGCAACTTCACCAAGATCGTGCAGCGCGTGCCGGTCAAGATCGTGCTCGACGATGCGAGGCTGAGCGGCCGCCTGCGGCCGGGCATGTCGGCTGAGCCGACCGTCGATACGAAATCGGCCGCTGTCGCCGAGCGTCTCTCCGACAAGAAACGGCTCGCAACGCGCGACGCCGGTTCGACAGCCGACTGATGCTTCATCCCTCGCACGCGGTGACCACCATGACCACAGCGCAAGCCACCAGCGAAGTCGCTCCCGCCAGCGCAACTCCGTTGCCGGCCGCAGGTCCCGCCATCTCCACAAAGACCTGGCTCGCGGTGACGGGCGCGACGCTGGGCGCCTTCATGGCGGTGCTCAGTATCCAGATCGTCAATGCCTCGCTTGCCGACATTCAGGGCGGAATCGGCGCGGGCATCGACGACGGCGGTTGGATCTCGACGTCCTATCTGATCGCCGAGATCGTCGTGATTCCACTCTCCGGCTGGCTCGCCCAGGTGTTCTCGGTCCGCATCTATCTGTTGACCAACGCGTTCCTGTTCCTGGTGTTTTCCGCGGCGTGCGCGCTCGCGCACGACCTGCCGCAGATGATCGTGCTGCGCGCCGTGCAGGGCTTCACCGGCGGCGTGCTGATCCCGATGGCGTTTACGCTCATCATCACGCTGTTGCCGAAGGCGAAGCAGCCGATCGGGCTCGCGATGTTTGCGGTCTCGGCAACCTTCGCGCCTGCGATCGGTCCGACCATCGGGGGTTATCTCACCGAGAATTTCGGCTGGCAGTACATCTTCTACGTCAACGTCGTCCCCGGCGCGGTCATGATCGCCATGCTGTACGTCTCGCTGGAGGCTGCGCCGATGAAGCTGTCGCTGCTGCGCGAGGGCGACTGGGCCGGCATCATCACCATGGCGATCGGGCTCGCCGCGCTGCAGACCGTGCTGGAAGAGGGCAACAAGGACGACTGGTTCGGTTCGCCCTTCATCGTTCGGCTGGCCGTCATCGCTGCGGTCGCGCTGGCGCTGTTCCTCGCAATCGAGCTGGCCACCAAGCGGCCGTTGCTCAACTTACGCATCCTGCTCCGCTGCAATTTCGGGTTCGGCGTTCTCGCGAACTTCCTGCTTGGCGTCTCACTGTATGGCTCGGTCTATGTCCTGCCGGTCTACCTGTCCCGGATCCAGGGTTACAATTCGGAGCAGATCGGCATGGTGCTGGCCTGGACCGGCCTGCCGCAGCTCCTGCTGATCCCGCTGGTGCCCCAGCTGATGAAGCGCTTCGACCCGCGTCTCGTGATCGGCATCGGCTTCGTGTTGTTCGGGGGTTCGAACTTCATGAACATCCATATCACGAACGACTATGCGGCAGACCAGCTGTTTTGGCCGAATGTCATCCGCGCCCTTGGTCAGGCACTGGTGTTCGCGCCGCTTTCCGCAGTTGCGACCGCCGGAATCGAGCAGGAGAACGCCGGCTCGGCCTCTGCGCTATTCAACATGATGCGAAACCTCGGCGGCGCAATCGGCATCGCGGCACTGCAGACATTGCTGACGAAGCGCGAGCAATACCACTCCAATGTGCTCTCGCAGCACGTCACCATGCTCGAGCAGGCGACCCGCACCCGGCTCGATCAGCTCACGCAGTATTTCATCAACCATGGTGTGGTCGACCGGGTGGACGCCGTCCACCACGCCTATGTCGCGATCGGCAAGGTCATCCAGAAGCAAGCCTTCATTCTTGGCTTCAGCGACACCTTCTATCTGCTCGGCGTCTCGCAGATCGTCGCGCTGATCGCGGCGCTCATGCTCACCAAGCCCGATCGTCTCGACGCCGGCGGCGCGCACTGACCGTCAACGGCAACGCCTCACCGGGGTTGATGACGACCTAGCTCGGCCACGGCGTATTGCGAATCCGCGTGCAGGCGTTCGGCCTGTGGAACGTCGGATCGTGCTCGCAGACAAAATCGAAGTTGACCGTGCCGAACGTGGTGTGCGGCTTCTTCAACGCCGAGCAGGTTTGAACCGCGATGAACTCGTTCTTGAAATCACCGCGGGGAAACGCCGCGATAACGCCGTCGCGCTGCTCTGCCGTGTAGTCGTCGTATCCGACGCCGACGGCGTCGACCAAAACCCCGGCATTGGTGAGCGCGATTTCCGGCCGCATGTATTGCGGGATGCCGGGCGTGGTGTGCAAGGCAATCGCCCCCCACACCAGATCCGCCTTCGGCTCGGGAATGCCATGACTGCGGAGAAACTCGCGCGCCGCATCGGCTCCGTCGACCTCGAACCGCTTGGTCTCGGTATGGAAAGCGTCGGCAAGACCCAAATCATGGAACAGCGCGGCGACATAGAGCAGCTCGAGATCGAACTTCAGGTTCTGCCTGATGCCCTTGAGCGCGCCGAACATGAACACGCGGACCGAGTGATTGAACAACATCTCGGTCTCGTGCTGCCGCACCAGCTCGGCGGCTTCGCGTGCGATCCTGCTATCCGGGATCCGAACGCCGGAAATGATCTCGGCCATCGTCGCGCTCCTGTCTGCTGCGATATCGTTGGTCAATACGTAGCGCGCAAATGGCGAACCGGAAGTCTTCTGCTGAATGAAGATTTGACACTGAGATATTGAACCTGATGCAGCATCTCGCTCAGGCATCGAGCCTGCGGCGCGGCCGCCTGGCTCCGCGCGTCCGTCGCGATGGACAGCAAGAGACCGCCCGAAGGCGGTCCCTTACTCAGGAGAAAAGACGTTTCCGTCAGATATCGACCTGGATCGAAAGGTTGGAGCGTACCCAATCCGATTGCCCAGCCTTCAGCCGCTTGGCTTGAAATTCCGCGAAAGCCGGATCGGCACCAAGTGAGGCCAAGCTGCGCCCATAAGCCTCTATACTTTCGAAGCGAGCGACAAAGGCGTAATTCCCGACCTCGCCACCGATCACCGACCAATAGCTCACGTCGGCCCCGTGTTTCCTCCAGAGTACAGCCCCTTCCTTTGCAAGCTGCAAGACCGTCGCAAGATCGCCACCGGGTTTTGGATGTGAAACGAACTGCATGACAACTGCAGGCATTTTCCCCTCCATTGATAAATTATTGCGCCAAATAACTAGGTGGTCATTCAACGCCATGGAGAATTCCAAACAGGGCCGTCTCAGGCTTGATCTGGATCAATCCTTTTCCAGCAAACAGCCAACGGGCGATGAATGAAGCGGCCGTCATCACCGTCAACGCGCAGACCATCAATTTGGCGGCTCGCGCTGGATGCGATCTGGAGCACACCCGCGAAACCGGACGCAAATCGCCTGATAGCCCGGAGATCGATCTGCCGCCCGGCAAGGTCACCCTCCAGGTCGCGAGCGGCACGGCCGATATCCGGGAGTTCGAGGTCGCGGCCGACGAGACCTGGGGCCTGCTGGCCGGTCCGACCGGCGTCCCCCTCCCCATGCGGCTTTACTGACGCGAAATTGCGCTAAGCTGTCGGCACGCGTTGTCCTTGGTGGATCGAAAATGGTCCTCGCCTCGCCCTGAATCGGGAACAGCCCATGCCGCCTGCCATCACACCGGACTTGCAGACCATCGAGACCAACGGCATCCGCCTTCGTGTGGCATTGGCCGGCGCGGGCCCGCTCGTGATCTTGATCCACGGCTTTCCGGAGAGTTGGTATTCGTGGCGGCACCAGATCCCGGCGCTGGCAGCCGCCGGCTATCGCGTTGCCGCGCCTGACGTCCGCGGCTATGGCGGCAGCGACAAGCCGCACGCCATCGAGGCCTACGCGCTCAAGACCATCGCGGCTGACATCAACGGCCTGATCGCGGCACTCGGCGCGGACCGCGCCGTCGTGGTCGGTCACGACTGGGGCGCGCCGATTGCCTACGGCACGGCCTCGTTTCATCCCGAGCGCGTGCGCGCCGTGGCGGGCCTGAGCGCACCGGCGCTCGGCCGGGGACCGATGCCGAGCGTCCAGCTGTTTCGCAACATCTACAAGGATCGCTTCTTCTACCAGCTCCATTTTCAGGAACCCGGCGTGGCCGAGGCCGAACTGGAGGCCAACGTCCCGACCAGCCTGCGCAAGCTCTATTATTGGAGCTCGGGCGAAGGCCAAAAAGCCGGCGCGAAGATCGACAATCCGGCAGCGCGCGGCCTGCTCGATCGCCTGGTCGATCCCGATCCGCTTCCGGGCTGGCTGAGCGCGGCCGATCTCGGCTACTTCGCCAGCCAGTTTCAGAACAGCGGCTTCCGCGGCCCGCTCAATCGCTATCGCAACTCCGAGCGCGATTTCGAGGACATGGCCGTTTTCGACGGCAAGCAGATCACGCAACCGACCGCCTTCTTGGCCGGCAGCCTCGAGCCGATCCTGCGCATGATCCCCGGTGTCGATATGGTCGACCTGATGCGGCAGCGCTGCGCCGACCTGCGCCTGGTCCGGATCATGGAAGACGCCGGCCATTGGCTGCAGCAGGAGCGGCCGGCCGAGGTCGACGCAGCGCTGCTCGAGTTTTTGCGCGGCCTTCCGGCGGAGTGACGCGTGGCGACATTGCCGCGCTGCCGACGGCCGACGGCGACGGTCAGTCAGCCGGGCTGAAGCGCAGCGTGCCGGCCCGACGCGTCGGTTTCCCGGTGTCGTTGGTATGATTGACGCCGTCCATGACAGGCACTTCAGGGAAATCGAACGGGCTTACCCCGTCCAGGCAAGCCACGTTCACGGCATACAGGCTCTGGTCAGATCGTCGTTGATGATGGGTGTAGATTCCGCAGCGAGAACAGAAGAAATGCTGCGCCGATCCGGTATGGAAGCGGTAGCGTGTCAGCGCATCGTCGCCCTGCAGGAGCTTGATCCCGCCCATCTCCGCCATGGCAACGATGGCGCCTCGTATCCGGCAGTAGGAGCAGGTGCAGCGGCGGATCGAATTGAAGCCGTCGCTGAGCGTTGCCTCGAAACGCACCGCGCCGCAACTGCACCGGCCAGCCCGAATGTTCGTGTCGCTCACCATGTTGCCCGTGCTGATTGAGACTGACCTCAACACGAAGCGTATCTCTGGAATGTGGGCCGCACAATTCAGAAAAATTCGCGCAACACGCGAGAAAAACTTGCGCGAAGGCAGGCAGCAACGGTGTTGGGCGTGAACTACACGTTACACGCCAGTCCGCCAACCCGCCGGCTCTGGTCTGTCTCGACGGCGCGCAGATGATCCAGCATCAGGCGGCTGGTGGCCGACAGATGCGCTGAGTCGCGGATCACGATCTTCAATTCGCGGCGGCCCCAGGCATCGCGCAGCGGAATCGCGCGAAGACCCATGCCGGCGCCGACCACCTCGAAGGCGCGATCGGGGATCAGGCCAAGCCCCATATTGGCTTGCACCATGCGGCAGACCGCATCGAAGCCGGGCACGTTGATGCGCAGCCGCATCGTCTTGCCGGCCTGGGTCGCGGCATATTGCGAACGCAGATAGATCGAGCTCGCGGTGTGCAGGCCGATATGGTCGAAATCGAGCGTCTCGGTGAACAGCAGACTGGCGCGGCCGGCCAGCCGGTGGTCCGGCCGCATCACGACCACCAGATTGTCGTAGCGGTAGTGGAAGGCCTCGAGCGCGCGGCTGTCGGCCTCGGCCGAGCAGATGCCGATCTCGGCCGCGCCCTCCTCGATGCCGCGCACCACCTGCCCGCTCGGCCGTTCCTGCAGGTCGACGCGGAGCAATTCATGCGCTCCGAAGAAGGCCGAGAGATCCTCGGGCAGATACTGCACGATCGCCGAGAGGTTGGCGAGCATGCGGACATGGCCGCGCACGCCGTGCGAATATTCCGACAGCTCGACCGCGATCTTCTCGACATTGAGCAGCGTGACCCGGGCGTGATGCAGCAGCGCCTCGCCGGCCGGCGTCAGCGCCATGCCCTTGGCGAGCCGCTTGAACAGCGTGACGCCGAACGCCAGCTCGAAATCGTTCATCCGCTTCGACACCGCCGACGCCGCGATCCCCTCGCGCTGCGCGGCGCGGGTGAGATTCTGCTCGTCGCAGACCGCGACGAACAGGCGAAGCGTGGTGAGATCGACGCGGCGGGTGAGCGCGGTCTCTGCGGGCGTGGGGCTGCGTTGCGTGTCTGATACGAGCGAGGCGAGCGGCATGGGCAGCGTCCTGGCGGGAGAGGACGCAAGGTTAGCCCCGGGGGTGGCGCGGAAGATTCCAAAGCAGCGCGGGATGGCGCGAATTGTTGGTAAATTATTCCAAGAATGCCACAGGAAAGCGAATTCCATCCCAAATCGCTCAGGGCAATCTCTCACCATCACCCCCGCGCAACGGCTTCGCCGTTGTCGCTGGAGGTGCGAGCGAAGCGAGCCTCGAAGGGCGACGGCCCGGCCCTCTCCACAAGGCGATCGTCACGCGCCGAAGCAGCGGGGCCGTGCATCCTTCGAGACGCGCGTTCCGCGCTCCTCAGGATGACGGGTTGAATGTGTGCTCAAACGAAAAACGCGGCGCCGGGGCGCCGCGTTTCCGATGCGTCGATCGCGCGCGTTCGTCAGCCCGCGACCTTGGACGCCGGCACGTCGCGCTGGCGCTTCATCACGATCTTGTTCAGCGCGCCGAGATAGGCCTTTGCGGAGGCGACCAGCGTGTCCGGATCGGCGGCGCGCGCAGTCATCGAGCGGCCCTCATGGGCGAGACGCACCGAGACTTCGGCCTGCGCGTCGGTGCCTTCAGTCACCGCGTGGACCTGATACAGCTCCAGCTTGGCCTCGTGCGGCACCAGGCGCTTGATGCAGTTGAAGACGGCGTCGACCGGGCCGTTACCCTCGGCCTCCTCGATCTTGATCTGGCCGTCGACGTCGAGCTTCATGGTCGCGCGCTGCGGGCCATGGGTGCCGGCGATCACGGTCAGCGAGGCCAGCTTGATGCGGTCGTGGGCGGCCGCCATCTCCTGGTCGACCAGCGCCTCGATGTCCTCGTCGTAGATGTCCTTCTTGCGGTCGGCGAGCGCCTTCATCCGCGTAAAGGCATCCTCCAGCTGATTGGCGCCGAGCTTGTAGCCCATCTCCTCCAGCTTGTGGATGAAGGCGTGGCGGCCGGAATGCTTGCCGAGCACCAGCGAGGACTGCTTCAGGCCGACCATCTCGGGACGCATGATCTCGTAGGTCGAGGCGTCCTTCAGCACGCCGTCCTGATGGATGCCGCTCTCATGGGCGAACGCGTTGCGGCCGACGATCGCCTTGTTGTACTGCACCGGGAACGAGGTGGCGGCCGACACCACCTTCGAGGCGCGGGTCAGCTGCGTGGAGTCGATCTTGTTCCAGTACGGAAACTTGTCGTTCCGCACATTGATCGCCATCACGATCTCTTCCAGCGCGGCGTTGCCGGCGCGCTCGCCGATGCCGTTGACGGTGCACTCGACCTGCCGGGCGCCGCCGACGATGCCGGCCAGCGAGTTCGCGACCGCCATGCCGAGGTCGTTGTGGCAATGCACCGAGAAGATCGCCTTGTCGGAGTTCGGCACGCGCTCGATCAGCGTTCGCATGAAGTGGGTGTATTCCTCCGGCACCGTGTAGCCGACGGTGTCGGGGATGTTCACCGTGGTGGCGCCGGCCTTGATCACGGCTTCGACGATCCGGCACAGATAGTCCATCTCGCTGCGGGTGCCGTCCTCGGCCGACCATTCGACGTCGTCGATCTGGTTGCGGGCGCGGGCGACCATCGCGACCGAAGTCTCGATGACCTCCTCGGGCGTCTTGTTCAACTTCACGCGCATGTGCAGCGGCGAGGTCGCGATCACGGTGTGGACGCGGCCGCGGCGGGCGAACTTCACGGCCTCCGCGCAGCGGTCGATGTCGGCCGGATGGGCGCGCGAGAGGCCGGCGATGACCGCGTTCTTGGAGCGGCGGGCGATCTCGCTGACCGCCTGGAAGTCGCCTTCCGAGGTGATCGGGAAGCCGGCCTCGATGACGTCGACGCCCATGTCATCCAGCAGTTCGGCGACCTCGAGCTTCTCCTCGAAGGTCATGGTGGCGCCGGGGCACTGCTCGCCGTCGCGCAGGGTGGTGTCGAAAATGATGACGCGGTCCTTGTCGGACTTGTTCGCGGTGGTCATGTCAGAAATTCCTTTGAGCTTTTGCGCCCGTCATGTTGCTGCTTGAGCGATTACCTGGGCGAATATCAGGGTCCGGTGATCTCGTACAAACCCCTGAGTGCCCAGGCGCAAACGCCCAGCCGGCCCTCAGGGGCAGGTAAGAAGCAGGCCGCCAATAAGCAGGGTGGGCCGCGCGGCCGGGATCGTGGCGGTAGCCTGCGCCACCTCCCCCGAAATCCCATCGATTTGGCCGCGAATCAGCATTGCCAGACCCTGTCGAGCGCCAAAATCCTCGGGCAAAACCGTTGACGGTTGGTTGCCGGGAGCGCTTACGCGCCGTCGTTCTAGACGATTATGGCAAGCCGCCGCAATGGGTAAAGATGGTCAGAGGGGTTGACCTAAAGGCGGGGCGGCGGGTTCGCTCGTGGACGCTGCACACGTGAGGGATGCACCGGCGGTAGGATTCCCTCCCCCCTTGCGGGGAGGGTTAGGGAGAGGGGTGGCCACACGACGTGCTCTCTCCATCTTCTGCCTGGATCATCACGATGCGATCGAGATTGTGAGAACGGCGGCCCTACTTGATCATCTCGCCCCCGGGGCCACCCCTCTCCCCACCCTCCCCCGCAAGGGGGGAGGGAGCCCGACCAGTCTGCTCACCTCACGAGATCGACGCCGTGAATCGTAGAATCGTAGAATGGGTAGAGCGAAGCGAAACCCATCGCCTTCCGACGTTGTCACGCCGGTCATCGCATCGTCGGCTGCGTTAGGCGCAGCGCGCGCTCGCACCCGTGCCGGGACAAGCGCAACGAAACCTGACGTACACCATGACACCATAAGCGACATCATCAGGCGCCACCCACGCCACCTACGCCGCCGGCACAATCAATCTTTGTTCAACTGGTTGCACCTAGTCTGCGGGCGGCGACCCGAGCGGACTCATTTCATGGCCGACGAGACGACCACCTGGTAGCCGCGGCGCTTTTGCCGGCGATCCAGGCGAAGACTTTTTGGTTAAGGAGATATGATGCCCGCGACGAAATTGGCCGAAGGGCTCGACCAGCGAGAAGAGTTCAACCAGCGAGAACAGCTAAACCAGCGAGAAGGGCTCAATCAGCGACAGGTCGGCTTCAATCTCTTTCTCGTCGGATTCCTGATCCTGTTCCTCGAGCTGGCCTGCATCCGCTGGTTCTCGGCCAAGGTCGTCTTCCTGCAGTTCTTCACCAACATCGTGCTGCTCGCGGCGTTCCTCGGCATGTCCTGCGGCTGCCTCGCCGCGCGGCGCAGCACCAACTGGCTAGCGCTGTTTCCGGGGCTCGCCTTCGTCACCTTCGCCACCGTGGTCGCGATCATGCTGCTGTATTCCTACTGGGGCGGGCTCGCGGTCGACGTCGGCAATCAGGCTTCGCCGCAGGAGGTGTTTTTCGGCACCGAGTATCGCAACCCCGATCTCGCCCAATTCGTCGTGCCGATCGAGGCGATCGCCGGACTGTTCTTCGTGCTGATCGCGCTGATGTTCGTCGGCCCCGGCCAGGCGCTTGGCCGCGCCTTCGACGCCTACCCCAACCGGGTCGCCGGTTATTCGCTGAACATCGGCGGCAGCCTCGCTGGCATCGTCGGGTTCTCGCTGCTGTCGTTCGCGCAGGCGCCGCCGGTGGTCTGGTTCGGCATCAGCTGCGCCGGCATCGTCTATCTGCTCTATCAGGACAAGGCGCTGTCGATCCTGCGTCTCGCGACACTGATCGTGGTGGTGGGTTTCATCGGGTTCTACACCGATCGCTCCGAGACCCATGAAAACCGCTGGTCGCCCTACTACGCCGTCGACCTCAACAAATCGAGCGGCGAAATCACCGTCAACAATATCGGCCATCAGGAAATGATGCCGTTCAGCGATCGTGGCTCGTCCTATTCGCTGATCCATCTGCTGCAGAAGCACAGCGGCGGCGCGCCGTTCAAGGACGTCATGATCATCGGCGCTGGCTCCGGCAACGATCTGGCGCACGCCTTGCGCTTCGGCGTCGACCGCATCGATGCGGTCGAGATCGATCCGGTGATCCAGAACATCGGCATCAACAACCACCCCGACAAGCCCTATCAGGATCCGCGGGTGGTGCCGCATCTCGATGACGGAAGGCATTTCCTGCGCACCACCGAACGCAAATACGATCTGGTGGTCTACGCGCTGGTCGACTCGCTAATCCTCCACAGCGGATACGCCAACATCCGCCTCGAAAGCTATCTGTTCACCGAACAGGCGTTCCAGGACGTCCGCCGCGTGCTGAAGCCGGACGGCATCTTCGTGATGTACAATTACTACCGCCAGGGCTGGATCGTGCAACGCGTCGCAGCGATGGCGAAACAGGTGTTCGGCTGCGATCCGCTGGTGCTGCCGCTGCCCTACAAGGAAACGCTGACGTCGTCGGAGGCGGTCGGCTTCACCACCATCATCGCGGGCTGCAATCCGCGCATCTCCACCGCGTTCCGCGACCGCGGCCAGTTCTGGCTGAACAGCCTGCCACCGGAGAACCTTTCGGTTGACGGCTTCGACAAGCCGCAGGACAAGGTACAGGTCAAGGCGCAAGATAAGCCGCAAGACAAGTCAGCCGCCAAGCACGGCGACTGGGTGCCGCTGGCGCCGGCGAAACTGGTGGTCGACAATGCAGGCGCCGGGCAATCGACCAGCGACGACTGGCCGTTCCTCTATGTCAGCGGCAGGCTGATCCCCGACCTGACCGTTCGCTCGATGATCCTGCTCGGCGTGCTCGGGCTTGGCCTCGTCTATCTGTTCAAGCCGAAGGGCGTCTGGCGGCCCAACAACCGGATGTTCTTCCTCGGCGCAGCCTTCATGCTGCTGGAAACCAAGGCGGTGGTGCAGATGGCGCTGCTGTTCGGCAGCACCTGGCTGGTCAACTCCGCGGTGTTCTTCACCGCGCTCGTGCTGATCCTCGCCGCCAATCTCTATGTGATCAGGGTGCCGTCGACCCGGCTGGTGCTGCACTATGCCGGACTGCTGGTGCTGCTGGCGGTCGCGGTGCTGGTGCCGCTCGACACCTTCCTGAGCGGCGGCCTCGTCTGGCGCTACGTGATCCCCTGCGCGCTGGCGCTCGGCCCGATGTTCTTCGCCGGCGTGATCTTCGCCCGCACCTTCCGCGACGAGGCCAACCCCGACCAGGCGTTCGGCTCCAACATCGCGGGATCAGTGATCGGCGGCCTCGCCGAGTCCTGCTCGACGCTACTCGGTTTCCGTTATCTCCTCATCGTGGCGATCGGGTTCTATCTCTTGTCCGCGTGGATGCCGTCGCGCAAGGGGTAGTGACGCTGCTGCTCCGTGACGACCTGACACGATACATCGTGCGAGCGTTAGGGAGTCACTGACGGTAGGGTTCCGTCCCCCCTTGCGGGGGAGGGTTAGGGAGAGGGTGGCCACACGGCACACTCTCTCGATTTGTCTCTCGACGACGCGCGATCGAAATTGCGAAGACAGCGCTCACGTCGACGATCTCGCCCAGGGCCACCCCTCTCCCCAGCCCTCTCCCGCAAGGGGGGAGGGAGCCTGACGAGCGTGCTCACATTACGTAGTTGGGCCGCGAGCGAGAAAAAACGCGGCGCTAGTTCTTCGCAGTGCTACTTCTTCACAGCCACCTTCTTCTCCGCCGCGCCGCCCTTGCCTTCCGCATCCAGCGCGGCGCGGACGCGCTTGAATTCGCTTAAGTCGGCCTTGTCGACCTCGGGGAATTTCAGCTCGAGCCGGTCGAGCGCATTGACGATGGTCGAGCCGATCACGACGCGGGCGAACCATTTGTGGTCGGCGGGCACGATGTGCCAGGGCGCTTCCTTGGTCGCGGTGTGGTGGATCATGTCCTGATAGGCGGCCTGATACTTGGCCCACAGCGCGCGCTCGGAAATGTCGGCCATCGAGAACTTCCAGTTCTTGGCCGGCTCCTCGAGCCGGGCGAGGAAGCGCTGACGCTGCTCCTCCTTGGAGACGTTAAGGAAGAATTTCAGGATCATGGTGCCGTTGCGCGACAGATAGCGCTCGATCGCGGCGATGTCCTCAAAACGCTCGCGCCAGATGTTCTTGGTGACGAGGCGCTTCGGAATCTTCTGCTTGGCGAGCACGTCGGCGTGCACCCGCACCACGAGACACTCCTCGTAGTAGGAGCGGTTGAAGATGCCGATGCGGCCGCGCTCCGGCAGCGCGATCATGGCGCGCCACATGAAGTCGTGGTCGAGCTCCCTGGTCGACGGCTGCTTGAAGGAGGAGACCTCGCAGCCCTGCGGGTTGACGCCCTCGAACACACTCTTGATCGCCGAATCCTTGCCGGCGGCGTCCATGCCCTGGAAGATCAGCAGCAACGACCAGCGGTCCTGGGCGTAGAGCTTCTCCTGGTAGTCGTTCAGCCGCTTGCGGTTGGCCTCGATGATCTTGCCGCCGGCATCCTTGTCGATGCCGCCCTTCTCGGCGGTCGGGTAAGATTTGAGATGAAACTCGCTCGAACCGTCGAAGCGGAACGGTGCGACGTAGGGTTTCAGTTCATCGGCGAGCGATGGGGGCGATTTGTTGCTCATGACCTCTCGACGGCTTGCGTGGCGATTTGACCAGGTCGATCACGCTACCAAGAATGCCCTTGGGCAGGAAGATGATGAAAAGCACCAGCAGCACGCCATAGACCAGATTGTCCCAGCCGACCGCCTTGGTGCCGAAGCCGATGCGCAGCACCTCGGCCAGCACGATGGTGATAACGGCGCCGACCGTGGGCCCCAGCGCGACATAGACGCCGCCGACGATCGCCGCAAACACCATCTGCAGGGAGACTGCGATGCCGCTCACCGTGTCGGGCGAGATGAACATCTGGTACTGGCAATAGAGCGCGCCGGCGAGCGCGGTCATCAGTGCGCTGATCAGGGTGATCTTGAGCTTCTCCGCGGTGACGTTGACGCCGGCCGCGGCGGCGGCGTCTTCATCCTCCGAGATCGCCTCCATGGCGTGGCGGATCATGCTGCGGTCGATCGCGCGCCAGATCACGAGGCCCAGAACCCAGACCGCGAGCGCGATCAGATACCAGGTGATCTTGTCGTCGAACTGCAGCGCGAACAGGCCCTTGCCGCTCGGCGCGCGCTGCGGCGTATAGCCGAGCGAACCGCCGGTATAGTCGCGGGTCGCGGTGATGACCTGGAGCACGATGCCCGACAGCGCCAGGGTCACCAGCACGAAATAATGCCCGGTGATGCGGAAGCGGAAGCAGGGATAGGCCACGATCAGCGCGAGCACGCCCGCGGTTGCCATGCTCAGGGGAATGCCGATCCAGGGCGAGACGCCGAGGTGGTTCCAAAGCAGCGCGGTGACATAGGCGCCGATGCCCATGAAACCGCCATGGCCGAGCGAGACCAGGCCGAAGCGGCCCATGATCGACCATGAAGTGTAGGCGAACGACCAGATCAGGATCAGCACCAGCACGTGCAGATGATAGGGATCGCGGTGCACGAAGGGCAACGCGACCAGCGCAATCAGCGCGACGACCCAGAAGGCGAGCTTGCTGTTCACGAGCGCCTCGCCAACAGGCCCGCGGGCCGGATGAACATCATGACGATGAAGAAGGCGAAAGCAAGCACGTAGCCCCATTCGAGATCGGAGAACAGGCCGCCGAGCGAGATGATCTCGGCGAACACGAAGGCGGCGATGAAGCCGCCGATGAAATTGCCGAGCCCGCCGAGCACGCAGATCAGGAAGGTGATCGGCCCGAACGACAGGCCGACGAACGGATGCACGTCATATTGCAGCACCAGGAGGCAGGCGGCGAGGCCGGCGAGCCCGCCGCCGATCGCCGAGGTGACGAGATAGATCCGCCTGGGATCGACGCCCATCAGCGGCATGATCTGGCGGTCCTGCGCGATGGCGCGGATCGCGGTGCCGGTGAAGGTGCGGGTCAGGAACAGATAGACGCCGATCATGCCGACCAGCGCCGCGCCGAACGACAATAGTCGTGCGTAACTGAAATTCATCTCGCCGAGCGCAAGCACCGGCAGGCGGATGCCGAGATTGCGGAAGTCGATGCCGAAGGCGACGGTGGCAAAGCTTTGCAGGATGAACAGCACGCCGCCGGTGGCGAGCAGCTGGTTGATCGGCGGCGCGGTCAGCAAGGGCGCGATGACCAGGAAATGCAGCGCGGCCCCCAACAACGCCACCAGCAGGATGACGAGCGGCGCCGCCGCCCAGTACGGCAAATGATAATACTGCACGAGATAGTACATGCCGTACATGCCGATCATCACGAGCTCGGCGTAGCAGATCCAGGTGACGTCGATGACGCCGAAGATCAGGTTGAGCCCAAGCGCCAGCAGCGCCAGCACGCCGCCAAGCAGGATGCCGTTGATCACGGCTTCCAGCAGGTAGATGTCGAAGATGTCGAGGAAGGATTGCATGGCTGCTGTCTTTCTTACCTCTCCCGCTTGCAGGGGAGGTCGGCGCGCGAGAGCGCGCCGGGTGGGGGCTCCCTCCGCGATACGACTCGTGGAGAGACCCCCACCCCGGCCCTCCCCCGCAAGCGGGAGAGGGAGAACGCCGATCGAGTGAATGCAATCATCCCCTATACCCCGAGATACGCCTGCTTGATGGTGTCGCTCGCTGCGAGCTCCGCCGCTGTGCCGGCGGCGCGGATGCTGCCGGCTTCCAGCAGATAGGCGCGGTCGACGACGCGCAGCACCTGCTGCACGTTCTGCTCGACGATCAACACCGTCAGCCCGCTGGCGCGGATGCGCTTGACCAGCTCGAACACCTGCTGCACCACGACCGGCGCGAGCCCGGCCGACGGCTCGTCGAGCAGCAGCAGCTTCGGATTCGACATCAGCGCGCGGCCGATCGCGCACATCTGCTGCTCGCCGCCCGACATGGTGCCGGCCATCTGGTGCTGCCGCTCCTTCATGCGCGGAAACAGCTCGAACACGAAGTCGAGCCGCTCGGCGTAATGCGCGCGGGCGCCCGGCATGTAGGCGCCCATCTTCAGATTGTCTGATACCGTGAGCCGCGGAAACAGCCGACGATTTTCCGGCACATGCGCGATCCCGAGGCTGACGATGCGATGCGGCGGCGTCGCGACGACGTCGGTGCCTTCCATCGCGATGGTGCCTTTGATCGGACGGATCAATCCGGAGATCACGCGCATCAGGGTGGTCTTGCCGGCGCCGTTCGGGCCGATCACGCCGACCGCCTCGCCCGCCCGGACGTCGAGGCTGACGTCGAACAGCGCCTGGAAGCTGCCATAACCTGCATCGATCGATTTCAGTTCCAGCATGCCGCTCACGCCCCGATCCGGCGGCGCGCCTGCTCGGCGACGGCGGCAGCCAGGCTCGCGTCGGCATCGGTGCCGAGATAGACCTCGATCACGCGCGGATTGCCGGCGACATCGGCCGGCAGCCCTTCGGCGATCTTCTCGCCGTGATCAAGCACCATCACGCGATCGACCACGCGCATCAACACGCCCATGATGTGCTCGACCCAGATGATGGTGATGCCGAGCTCGTCGCGGATCCGGCGCAGCATGTCGGCGGCCGCGTCCATCTCGGTCTCGTCGAGTCCGCCGAGGCTTTCATCCGCGAGCAGGAGTTTCGGGCCTGTGGCGAGCGCTTTTGCCAGTTCGAGCTTCTTCAATCCGGCAGCGCCTAAGCCCTCGACGCTGCTGTGGCGATCGGTCGGTAGCCCAACCATCGCCAGTGCGCGTTCGGCCGCCTCCTCGGCCTTGGCGCGGCTGTGACGGCCCTGGCCGTAGAAGCCGGCAAGCACGACATTCTCGAAAATGCTGAGGCGATGGAACGGCCGCGGGATCTGGAAGGTGCGGCCGATGCCGCCGACGATGATGCGATGCGGGGCCAGCCCCGCGATCTCGCGGCCGTCGAACAGGATCGAGCCCTCGGTCGGCGGCAAGGTGCCCGACAGCATGTTGAAGATCGTGCTCTTGCCTGAGCCGTTCGGGCCGATCAGGCCGAGGATCTCGCCCTGCGCGACGCGGAACGAGACGCTGTTGACGGCGCAAAAGCCGCCAAACCGCTTGACCAGGCCTTCGACGGCGAGCACGGCGGTCCCTTTCGCGAGCGAACTATTTGTAGCTGTAGGTGGTGCCGGCCGGCAGCGGCAGCTCGGTCTCACGCTGCATCTGGCTCTTCGGCCACACCACATAGGATTTGTCGTCGATATATTGCAGCACCACCGGGAACGAGCGTTCGTTCTGCCCGGCGAACTGCTCGCCCTCGCCGAAGAATTTCACGCCGTAGCCGAGCATGGTGCCGCCCTCGGGAATGTCGGTGTCGAGCGCGGCCTTGCGCAGCGCGTCCGGATCGACGCCGCCATATTTCTTGATTGCGCGCGGCAGCACGTCGTCGAAGAACACATAGGCGTTGGATGCGCCGATGCCGACATGGGCGGAGCGGATCGGTACGCCCGGCTTGAGCTTGTCGAATTCCTCGCCGACCATCTTGATGACCGGCGGGAGCTTGGGATCCATGCCCTTCTGGTTGGCGAGCCAGATCGAGATCGGGTCGGTGTTGAAGAGATAGTTGGCGTCGGCGCCGAGGCCTTCCTTCAGCTTCTCATAGACGCCATAGCCCGCGCCATGGCCGACGATGGCGCCGAATTTCAGCCCCTGCTCGCGCGCCTGACGGAATAACAGGGTGATGTCCGGATTGTAGCCGGTGTGGAAGATCACGTCGGGCTTGGCGCGCTTCAGCTTCGTGACCAGCGCCGACAGGTCGGGCGCGGTCGCCGAATAGCCCTCCTTGAGCACGATATTGAAACCGGCCTTCTTCGCGCCGGCCTCGTTGCCCTTGGCGACGTCGACGCCATAGGCGCCGTCCTCGTGGATGATCGCGACGCGGAGGTCCTTCGGCTCCTTGCCGAACTTGGACATCGAATATTGCGCGATGAAGTCGGTCGTCATCATGCCGTACTGGTTGCCGGCGGCCTGCGGACGGAACACGTATTTGTAGTTCTTGCCGTCGAACACGCCTGAGGAGATGCAGGTCGTGATCCACATGAATCTCTTCATCTGCTCGACCCGGGCCGAGACCGGCACGCATTGCGCCGAGGAGAAGAAGCCCATCACCAGGTCGACCTTCTCCTGCTCGAGCAGGCGGACGGCCTCGTTGATGGCGATGTCGGGCTTGCTCTGCGCGTCGGCGTAGACCGCCTCGACCTTGTAGCCCTCGACGCCGGTCTTGACGTAGTGGTCGAGCATGATCTTGACGCCGGTATATTGCAGCTCGGAGCCGCCGCCGGCGAGCGGGCCGGTCAGATCGAAGATCACGCCGATCTTGATCTTCTTGTCCTGCGCATGCGCCGCATTGGCCACGCCGAGCGCCGCAATCGCAACAGACAGACCCGCGAGCCAGCGGGCAGCCCTCCTGACCGGCATGAATCCCTCCCCAGAGATTGTGCACTGCATTTTTTGTTGTCGTGCCGCCCTATCACAGGGGGAGCGGCCGATGATGTCAAGCGCGATGGCTGCGTCCGCACGGCGCAGGCCTGCGTAAACTTTCGGCGGAGCATCGCGGACGCGCGGCGCCGGCGCGGGTGCTCATCCTACCCGCGGCCGCTTTGCCCTCAAATCAAAAAAGGCCACCCTGTGGGTGGCCTTCTGGTTCACTTTTGCAGGCTTGCGGCGAACAGCTTGGCGGCTTCGGCCTTCGATTCCTGATCGGCCTTGGCATCGTATCTGAGCGGCAAATTGAACTTCTTGCCGAGCTCGGTGGCTTCCGGGTTGGTGAACGCGTGCACGGCGCCGGGATACTCGATGATGCGGTAATCGGCCTTCGCTGCGTCGAAATCCTTCTTCAGAGCATCGTACTGCTCAAGCTTCACGAACGGGTCGTCGGCGCCGTTCAGAATCAGGATTTTCGCCTTGACGGCTCCCGGCGCCGGCGCGGGCGTGTTGAGACCAAGTGTAGCGTGAAAGCCCGCAACGGCGGCGAGATCGGCACCGGCACGCGCCATGTTCAGCACCACCGCGCCGCCGAAGCAGTAACCGACGGCGCCGATCCGCTGCGGATTGACCGAGGCCTGCTTGGCGAGCTGCTCGCGCGCGGCGTTGAACCGCTGCTCCATCACCTTCGGGTTCTTCATCACCGAGCCAGAGAGCGCGCCGGCGTCCTTCGGGTTGTCGGCGGTCTTGGCGTCGCCGTACATGTCCGCGATGAAGGCCGTGTAGCCCTGCTCCGCGAACTTCCGCGCCTCAGTATGGATATGCGGGGTGATGCCCCACCATTCGTGCACCATGACGATGCCGGGCCGCTTGGCCTGGGTGGCGTCGTCATAGACGACAAAGCCCTTCATCGTGGTCTCGCCGTCCGTGTAGGTGACCGGCTCTTCCTTCACGGCAGCGTGTGCGCTCGCGACCATTGCGATGGCGCAAAGTGCTCCCATTATGCTTGTTCGCATGTTTGACCTCCTGCGGGTTTGGCACAACACTACATTGGCATGCCAACGATTCCTGCGCTAGGCTTTGAACAGCGGTGCTCGCTAGGGCCGCTCCATGCCGGCCCGCTTGATTGCCGCGAGTAAAATTTCGGTGTCCGAGGACAGAAAATCGATCAGGCGCCTGGCTGCTTCCGGCGCCTTGGAGTCGCTGACCACAGCGGCTGTGAAGGTTTGGACAAGCTGGAGATCTGGCGGCAGCAGACCAACCAGTTCAATGCCGTGCTCTTGAACCAGTTCGCTGGTCGGGCCGATCGAGAGATTTGCCTTGCCTGCCCTGAGCGCTTCGGCCGCCTCAGTGCCACGCGCCTCGAGGGTGAGCCTGACCGAGTCCGGCATGTTCAGCTTTGGGAAAACCTTGTCGCGGAAATACTGTCCGCTCGTGCTGCTTGGCGCCACGATTTGGCCCGCGTCGATCAAGGCTTTCCTGAGCGCGATAGCATTGCCGATATCCGGCTTCGGCGAGCCTGCCCGAACCGCGGCGGCCAGAGGCGCCGTCGCCAATCCGGCTTCGGATCTCGCACGAATCCGTCCGTCTTCGTTGAGCTTTCGAAGTCCCTCTCGCGACAGGATCACCACGTCCGCTTTGATGCCGTTGGCAAGCTGATGCCTGATCGTTTTCGGACCGATGCCCTCCGACGCGCCAGATCCGGTTTCCACCCTGATGCCGGTGCTTCGCTCGAATTCAGGCAGGACTTCCCGGTAGACCGCGGCGAAACCGCCCGAAATGATGACCTTGATCGTTGCGGGGGTGTCGGAGATTGCCGGCGCCGATGCCGCGGCAGCGGTGGGTTGCTCGATCATTGCATCTTCCTTGCTTACTGAGGTGAAACTAGCATTACCGGACTAGCCGACAAGCCAGTTGGTTCAGCCAGTTGGTTCTCACGGCGACTGGCTCCAACCGATCCCGGTTTGGCACGGTTACCAGACGCGCCAAGCATTTTCACTCAGCCGCGATCGCCGCTTCGACCGGGCGCGGAGCGACCGTGCGGGCTCGGCGGCGGCTGAAGCGGTGCAGCGCGAGGTAGACCACCGGCGTCGTGTAGAGCGTGAGGAATTGCGACACCAGCAGGCCGCCGACGATCGCATATCCGAGCGGCTGGCGGATCTCCGCGCCGGTCCCGTGCCCGAGCGCAAGCGGCAGGGCGCCGAGCAGCGCCGCGAACGTCGTCATCATGATCGGGCGGAAGCGCTTTAACGCCGCCTGGAAGATCGCCTCCTCCGGATCCATAGCCTCGGTCTGCTCGGCATGAATTGCAAAATCGATCATCATGATGGCGTTCTTCTTGACGATGCCGATCAACAGGATGATGCCGATCAGCGCGATGACGCTGAGCTCGAGGTTGAACGCCATCAGGACGAGAAGCGCGCCGACGCCAGCCGAAGGGATCGTCGAAAGGATCGTGATTGGATGGATCAGGCTCTCATAGAGCGCACCCAGGATGATATAAACCGCGATCAGCGCCGCGAGGATCAGGAGAGGCTGGGTCTTGAGCGAGTCCTGAAAGGCCTGGGCATTGCCCTGGAAGGTGGTGATCAGGGTGGCCGGGACGTTGAGGTCGTGCTTTGCCTTCTCGATCGCCTCGACGGCCTGTCCGAGTGCTGTGCCCGCAGCCAGGTTGAACGACAGCGTGATCGCGGGGAACTGGCTCTGATGGCTGACCGATAGCGACCGCACCGTGCGCTTTTGTTCGACCAGCGCGCTCAGCGGCACCTGCCGCCCGCTGCTGGACGGCACGTAGATCAGATCGAGCGCGCCAGGATCGAGCTGGAATTGCGGATCGACCTCCAGGATCACCCAATAGCTGTTTTGCTGCGTGAAGAATTGCGCGACCTTGCGCTGTCCGAACGCATCGTAGAGCGTGTCGTCGATCGCCTGCGTGGCAACGCCGAGCCGTGATGCCGTATCTCGATTGATCTCGAGCCGCAGGGTCGGACCGGCGATCTGCTGGTCGGTCGCGACGTCGCGCAGCAACGAAATTCCCTGCAAGGTGCGAAGCAGGATCGGCGCCCAGTGATCGAGCTCGTCGAGATCGCTGTCCTGGAGCGTGAGTTGATACTGCGTGCGGCTCGCGCGCCCGCCGACATTGATGTCCTGCGACGCCTGCATGAACAGCGCAACACCCTGCACGGCGGCAAGCTTCGGCCGCAGCCGGTCGATGATCTGGCTCGCGCTGGCATCGCGCTGGTTGCGCGGCTTGAGATTGATGAACATGCGGCCGTTATTCATGGTCTGGTTGACGCCGCCGACGCCGACCGCGGACATCACGCCGTCGATACCGGGATCAGCCATTAGAATACGCTCCAGCTGCGACTGCCGCTCCAGCATGGCTGGATAGGAAACGTCCTGCGAGGATTCCGATACGGCGACGATGAATCCGGTGTCCTGCTGCGGAAAGAAGCCCTTCGGAATCAGGACATAGAGATAGCCGGTCAGGATGATGGTCGCGATGGTCGCAGTCAGCGTGAGCCGCCGGTGACGCAGCACCCAGCGCAGGCCGGATTCGTAAACCGCGAGCATGCCATCGAAGAACTTCTCGCTGAAAGCGTAAAGCCGGCCGTGCCGCTTGCCCTTTTCGTCCTGTAACAGTTGCGCACACATCATCGGCGTCAGCGTCAGCGAGATGACGGTCGACACCAGGATCGCCACGCTCACCGTGACGGCAAATTCGCGGAACAGCCGCCCGATGATGCCGCCCATCAGCAATACCGGAATGAACACCGCGATCAGCGACAGGCTCATCGAGATGATGGTGAAGCCGATTTCGCGCGAACCCTTCAGCGCCGCCGCAAGCGGTGAGTAGCCCTGTTCCAGGTAGCGCGCCACATTCTCAACCATCACGATCGCGTCGTCGACGACGAATCCTGTCGCGATCGTCAACGCCATCAGTGAAAGGTTGTCGAGGCTGTAGCCGAGGACATACATCACCGCGAATGTGCCGACCAGCGACAGCGGAACGGTGATGCCGGGGATCAGGGTGGCCCAGGCGTTGCGCAGGAATAGAAAGATCACCATCACCACCAGCGCGATGGTCAGCATCAGCGTGAACTGAACCTCCTCGACCGAGGCGCGGATGGTCTGGGTGCGGTCGGTAACGATATGGACGTCGACGGCCGACGGGAGCGAAGCCTTCAGTCGCGGCAACGCCGCCTTGATGTGCTGGACGGTGTCGATGACGTTGGCGCCGGGTTGCCGCTGAATGATGAGAATGGCCGACGGTTGTCCATTAAAGGTGCCGGACCCGCGAATATTTTCGGCGCCATCCACCACGGTGCTGACGTCGCCGAGCCGGACTGGCGAGCCGTTGCGCCAGGCTACGATGACCGGCCGGTAGCCCGCAGCATTGAACAACTGATCGTTGTTCTCAAGCGTAAAGCCTTGGCGCTGGCCGTTCAGCGTGCCCTTGGGCGCGTTGAGCGTGGCGGTCGCGATCGCCGACCGCAGATCCTCGAGGCTCAGGCCGCGGCCAGCGAGTTCGAGCGGGTTGGCTTCGACGCGCACGGCGGGCTTTTGTGCGCCGGCGATCAGCACGGCAGCGACCCCGTCGACCTGAGAAAGTTGCTGCGCGAAGATGTTGTCGGCAAGGTCGCTGACCGTCGTCATCGGCAGCGTGTCCGAGGTCATCGCCAGTACCATCACCGGCGGGTCCGACGGATTGGTCTTCCGATAGGTCGGCGGTGACGGCAAATTCTTCGGCAACTGCCCGCCGGCGGCGTTGATCGCGGCCTGCACGTCCTGCCCGGCGGCGTCGATGTTGCGGGCAAGGTCGAACTGGATCGAGATCACCGATATTCCAATGCCGCTCACGGAGGTGAGCTGGGCTACGCCCGACATCTGCGCCAGCTGCCGCTCCAGCGGGCTTGCCACCGAGGAGGCCATCGTCTCCGGGCTCGTGCCCGGCAACTGGGCCGTCACTTGAATGGTGGGAAAGTCGACCTGCGGCAGTGGCGCGACCGGCAACAGCAAATAGGCGACGAGGCCGACCATTGCGAGACCCGACATCGCCAGCGCAGTTGCGATCGGACGTCGGATAAAGGGTTCGGAAATATTCATCGCGCGCCGCCTTGTTCCCGACCTTGGGCCGTGGACGCGGCGCGTTCCCGCGCGGGAGCTACCGGCGCGGCCGCGGTCACGACGCGTGCGCCGGGCCGGAGCTTGTAGTGGCCGTCGACGACGACGGTTTCATGGGCAGCGAGGCCGCTCTCGATCAGCGCCTCGCCGTTGCTGCTGGCGGCGATCCGCACGGGGTGGGTCTCGACCGTGGAATCCGGCCGGACGACGAAGGCGTAGCTGCCGTTAGGTCCCGATTGCAGCGCGGATTCCGGCACGACCGGCCCGCGGCGGACGCCGAGCAGCAGGCGGGCGCTGACGAATTGGCCGGGCCAAAGCCGCCCGTCGAGATTTTGAAAGATCGCCTTGAGCCGGATCGAGCCGGTGCCTTGATCAATCTGGTTGTCGATCAGTTCGAGACGGCCTTCGGCAAGCTTGATGCGGTCGTCCTGACCATAGGCCGATACGACAAGCGCGCCGCCCCGCATCGCATTGACGATCTCCGGGAGATATTTCTGCGGCAAGGTGAAGATCACGCCGATCGGCGCCACTTGTGTGACGACGACAAGTCCGCCCGGATCGGAGGCATGGACAATGT
The DNA here is from genome assembly GCF_011058295.2 of Bradyrhizobium sp. 6(2017). Classification (NCBI taxonomy): domain Bacteria; kingdom Pseudomonadati; phylum Pseudomonadota; class Alphaproteobacteria; order Hyphomicrobiales; family Nitrobacteraceae; genus Bradyrhizobium; species Bradyrhizobium sp. 6(2017). The sequence continues at coordinate 7,015,592 of NZ_CP049289.2, forward strand.
TGCCCTGATCGATCAGGCGGATGCCGGTGCGGCCGGCGAGCGGCGAGACGATCGTTGTATACCCCAGCTGCAGGCGCGCATTGTCAATCACCGCCTGATCATGCGCGATCGCAGCTTGATACTGTGCGACCAGCGCCTCCTGGGTATCGACGCTCTGGCGGGTGGCGAACTCCTTGACCACGAGCTTGCTGTAACGCTCCAGATCACGCCTGGCATTGGCGAGCAGCGCTTCGTCGCGCGCCTTATCGGCCTCGGCTTGATGCAGTTGCGCCTCATAAGGGCGCGGATCGATCTGCGCTATCAGGTCGCCGACCTGTACATCCTGGCCTTCACGAAAGGCGATCCTTTGCACCTCGCCATCGACGCGCACTTTCACGGTCACGGTGTTGTAGGCCTGGACCGTGCCTAGTCCCACGCGCGAAATCGCGAACTCCTGATCCTTCACCACACCGGTCGTCACCGGCACGGGCCGGGCAAGCGCGGGATTCGCGGCTGGCTTCATGGCGCTGGACGGAATGCCTTCGCGCCACAGATAAGTGCCTGATACCGCAAGCGCGGCTGCAGACAGGCCCGCAATCCATAATCTAGGAACGTTCATCGTGTTGTCCTGTCATGGAAGGGGCTGACTTGCTCATCCCTCCGCTGGCGCTTCCTTGGGAACCGGATTATTATTTATACGACGTATAACTTATACGGCGTAAAAGCAAGGCTGATGCCGCAAAACGCCGATCAGGGGGCTTGGCTCACAGGATCTTGAAGGCCGCCGACACCCTGTGGCGGTCGGACGGCGAGGAGGCGATGACGACCCGTGGCGTTAGCGGGGGTTCGGCACCGAGTTGAAGCCGAGCAAAAGACTCGGCTCGGACCAAAATCACGCGCAAGAATTTACTGCCTCAGGACCGAGAGCTCGGCTACGCCTTGCACCAGACCGCATACAGAGTCTGGCCGCTCGGGGTTTCGGGACTAGTCCACTGAGAAAAGAAAAGGACTGACTGAAACGAGCGGCGTTCCGTCGGCCGTTTGCTTCACTCTGAACTCTATTTCTTTTTCAGCGCTCGTGTCCAAAACGCTGACAGACAGTATCGCAATGCACGTGACTTCTCGCGTTGCCTTGTCCCTTGACTTCACGAGTATCGTGCGATCCAGGCTGTAGACAGCGCTTTTCTTTGCACCGTCCAAAATCGTCGATTTTTCAGCTTCCGATTTCGCAGCATTCATCATTGCGTCAAGCGAACTCGAGTATTTGAGAGTAAAAGTCACCAGCTTGTTATTTTGATCGTCCGAAAATACCTTGAGTACCGAACTCCGGGCATCCAAAGAACGACACTCCTGCTCCGCCAACTGGTCCGCCGCTTCTCCACAGCCGCTCAACAAGAGCAGCAGAACGAAGCGTGTCAGAAGCGCCTGCCCTTCCCTCATAGGTCTCATTGGACTGCCCGCGTCGGATTGCCCCGATACGCCTTGCGCCAGACCGACGACAGAGCGTGACCGCGGGCAGATTATTGCGCTGGAATTTCGGTCGGCCGAGCCATCGCACGGCCTCGATCCAAAGCGGACCATCCGGGCGCCCCAACGGTCGGATTCCGCTTGCGGTATGTGGTGGACGCCGCATCAAAGCGCCGGTCCACGCTACTTGAATTCGGCGGCATGGAGCTTCACGAAATCGTGCATGTTCACCGGTGCTTCTCCGGTGAGCTGGTACATGGTGTCCGTCATGCGGTCGTAACGCCCCTGCCGGTTCAACTCGGTCATGGCCGAGAGATGGCTGACGACGTGCTCAGGAAACCCTGCCCGCCGAAGGCCTTCGCTCCACGCCGCGAGCGGGACGTCGCGATATCGGATGGGCCTGCCGAGCGCCTCGGAGAACGCACGCGCATGGTGGTTCAGATCGGCGGATTCCGGCCCCGTCAGATCGTAGATTCGTCCGATATGCGGTGCGGGATCGTCGAGGATCGCCGCGACCGCGCGCGCCACATCGACCGCCGAGATCGGCGAGGTCTTGCCATCGCCCATCGGAAGCGCCAACTCGTCGGAGGCCCGCACGCCGGCGGCGGCGAGCATCAGAAAGAAGCCCTCGAGGAAGACTGTCGGCCGCACCGTCACGACCGGCAGTCCCGACCAGGCCAGAGCCTGCTCCGCCAGCCAGTGCAGCCTGTGCTGCGGGCTGTCGGTGGTCTCGTTGATGCTCATCTGCGAGACCGTCATCTGCGACATGTTCACGACGGCCTCGACGCCGTGGTGGCGCGCCACCGCGGCAGTGTTGATCGTGGCTTCCAGGTAGGCCGCCGAGACAGACATTCCGAAATAGATACGCCGGCAACCTTCGATGGCGCGGTGCATCGAGGCGAGGTCCGTCAGGTCGCCCTTGACGACCTCTGCGCCGTGCCGCCGCAAGCCTTCGGCGCGCGCGTCCTCGCGCCGAACCAAGGCGCGCACCTTGTGACCACTCTTGAGCAGGAATTCGGTGAGGTTGCGGCCGATGCCGCCCACAGCGCCGGCCGCTCCGGTCACGAGAATCGGCTTGTCGTGCATATGTTTCGTCGTCATGTTGCTGACCCCGGGGTTACGTTCAAAGGACGAAGTGGCTCAGAGACGGTGCTCGTTGTGCGGCGACCCGGCCTCAGCGCGTCGGCAATCCGGCCTGCCGCATGACGAAGCGCTGGATCCGCGGGATGACGATGATCAACATCGGGACGATCACGACGTAGCTCGTTGCCGCGGCCTTCAGCCAGCGCATGGCAAAATCGGGCTGGAACCCGTAGTTCAGGGCGAGACCGATGAACGACATGCTGGTCGACGTGATCAGGCCGGTGATCAAGGAGATCGAGGGTCCAATCAGTTTCGGGGAAAGGGCCATTTGCTTGCTCCTGGGTACGGTTTTATTATTTAGACGACGTATAACTTTTACATTGTAGAAGCAAGAGGGCCTATGCCGAGAACTGCCGATCCGGAGCTGCCTCACAGGATCTTGAAGGCCGCCGACACGCTGTGGCAGTCGGGCGGCGAGGAGGCCGTGACGATCCGCGGTGTGGCAGCGGAAGCAGCCACCACGACGCCGACGGTTTATAGCTACTACGCCGACCGGGAGGCGTTGCTGACGGCATTGCGCACGCTGGCCTTTCAGCGCTTCTCGGCCTACCTCGCAAAATCCCGCGACTTTCAGGACACCTGCGTACGACATCTCGAGTTCGGCAGCACCCACCCCCGCGATTATGAATTGCTCTACGGGCGCGGATGGATGGAACGCGTCACAACGGGTGCGCAGGCCGGCGAGATCGAACGATACACCACCCATATCGTGCGCGCCGGTGTCGATGAAAGCAGGGCCGCGCACATCGCCTATCCGATCATGATGATGCTGCACGGCGTGGTGATGCATCGGCTGTTGAACAAGAAGCCGGGTCCCCTCGGCCGGACGATTGCCGCAGCCTGCCTCGACGCCTGCATGACGCTGCTCGAAAGCGCGCGGCAGGGGAAATAGCAGATTGCGATTTAGAACCGCGGAGACGATTGGCCCGATGCGCTGAAAGCCAGCTTCCGAACACGGCCGCAATGGGGTCAAACGCGGAAGTCGGAGCGCGCAACCGTGACGTCCGCTTCACCCCCGACGCCGGACTTTCGATAGCAAGCGCTACGCTTCCGAAAAGGGCCACGAGCCGACTCATCCAATGCAGCAAACAGCACTCTTACTTGATCACCTCATCGATATTCAGATCGCTCGCCTCCGTTCCCGGCATTGGTGAGCGCTGAGTGCATGGCGTAGACCGCAATTGCCGCTATGAGAGCCGTGACAAAGAGCCCGAAAAAGCCAAATCCTATCGCAAGTGCGCGCGTCAACGTCTGCCTCGGGACGAGATCACCGTAACCAATTGTAAGGCCGTTAATGAAAGTAAAATAGACTGCATCCCCGAGAGACCAGCCCTCAACAAAACCGGTCAGCAAGCCCAGGGCAAGCTGAATCGCCAGAATTGCCGACAACACCGGCCACGTCACGTGAATGGCATGACCAAGCGCCAAGAAAAAACGCCGCTGCAACGTTTTCGGTGTTGGTCGGTTCATGTCGGGGCGATCTCCGTAAATGCCGCGCTGCAGAAGTGGCGCAGCTCATCAACGGATCGATACAAAAATTTAGTTCGGGCGCTTCGCGGTTAGAAGCTCCGTGTCCCGATTGCTGGCTGTGGACCCTCACCCACTACCGCCCATCTGATCGCGCCGATTTGTCAGGGCCGCTGGCGCTCGCGAGAAACACGTCGTGCTTGGGAAACTTCTCGAATAATTCCGGCGGTTGCGCGAAATTGACGGCGAGCACGTCAGCGGGGTTGCCGGCAATCCACTGCGACAGATTGATCGTCTCGTAAGTGCCGGCGTTGAACCCGATCAGGATGCGCGCAGGCGTATTGCCAATATTTTCGATCGAGTGCCCGTAGCCCTGCGGAATGTAGCCAACGTCGCCTTTCTCCAGCGTCTCGACGCGGAACCGTCCGTGGGATCCGAAAAGGGTGACGGACACCTGCCCGTCGATGACGTATTGCCACTCGTCCGCGTTAGGGTGCCAGTGCAGCTCGCGTAACGCGCCAGGATCGAGATCGAGGATGACGCCGGTCACGGTCGTCGAGATCGGGAACCGACTGGCATCGACGCGCCACTCCCGGCCGCCCTTGTAGACCCCGTGCGGTTCCTGGGCGAGCAAACGGTATTTGTGCGTCTGCGGCGGCAGATTTACGCCTTGCAACGGGGCGGCCGGCTGTGCCGGAGCGATTGCTCCGCGGGCAAAATAGACCTCCGTCTTCGGAAACGAGTCGAACGTCGCCGCGGGCACGCCGAAGTTCTTGGCCAGAAGAGTCTTCGGCGCGTGGCCGATCCAGTCCGTGATGCTGAAGGTGCCGAACTCAGAAAAGTACCCGTTGTCGAAAATGAGAATAAAGTGGCAGGCCTGGCTACCGAGACACTGCAGCATGTGGCCGTGCCCGCGGGGAAAGTACCAGATATCGCCAGGCTCGAATTCGTTGGTCTCCGCCCGGCCCTGCGGATCGATGACCGTGGTGCGAACGCCGCCCTCGATGACGAATGCCCATTCGGCTGCTGTGGCGTGCCAATGAAGCTCGCGCATCGCGCCAGGTTCGAGCCGCATGGAGACCCCAGCGATGCCTTTGGAAATCGGCAGCTGCTTGACCGTCGCCTCCTTGCCGTAACTTTCGCCGATAACTTTTCCCTCGGATTTCTCCAGGGCGAACTTGAAGGTCGGCAGGTCATCGGCCGCGAGAAGCGGATCGGGGACGTTGTTCATGAAGCTCGGATCGCCGGCCAGCGCTGGCTTTGCTGCGGCCACAGCTGCCGCAGCAAGCGCTGAGCCGATAAGAACGTCACGCCGCTGCACGTTTGACATGATGATATCTCCATGATGGCGTTGATCGTGATGTACCGAAACCACGCGCCCGCTCGGGCCATTCATTGCGGCAGGTTGCCCCGACACCTGATGTCGCACTGCCGAGCGACCGCGGTAAGTTGCTGGAAATATTTAGACCGCTCGCGGGCCGGCGCCCCGAATGCCTTGCCTCCTTTTGATGCAATGTTACAACTGGTCAAAACCACCGTACAGGGGTGCTAGTGTCAGCGTCGGGTCAAAAGCCGTCAATGACGGACGATCCAGGCAACGACCGCTTCACCCTCGGAAGCGGAGCTTTACGCGTACGTGCCTACGCCGGAAGCTGCGTTTCGATGAACGCGGTGACGAAGCGCGGCATTGCGGCGGTGAGATCGGCGCGGCTGCGCACCAGATGGATGCCGGCAAGCTCGGGGTGCTCCTGCCGCGCGAGGTTGGTCTCGATCCGCTCACGCAGCGCGTCCGCTGGCATGTCGACGCGCAGGATCTGCATCATCGCCAGCGCAACGCCGGTGTAGATGCAGTGCCAGTCGGCATCGGCTTGGCAATCCGCTGCGGTGAGGCCGGTCTCCTCCTCGAGCTCCCGCATCACGCTGCCGGCGATGTCGACCGTCTCGCCCCTGATATCGTCGAGATCGGGCGTGCCGGAGGGAAAATAGATCCGGCCGGCATTCGCGGTGTGCTTGCCCATCACCCCACACACAAAGGCGCCATCGTTCGTAAGCAGTGCGCCCATGCCAAAACCGTTGAAGATCTCCTTGTCCGGAAAGCCCCAGTCGCGCCAGGCCAGGAAGCTCGCGAAATCAGTCTCGAAATAGCTCGCGCTGAGTCGCTCGGCGGCAAACACCGGATCGCGCCCGAGCAGGACGCGGCCGTTCCACAATTTCGGGTTCAGCCGCTGCTGCTCGGCGAAATGCGCGTCGATCTCGGCGCGCCGTTGGTCCGCGAAGGGCCAGGGACGCCGCTGCAATGCGAGGTCGAGCGCGGTGACGCGACAGATGAGTGGAGACTGCATGTCACTCGCCAAGTAGTTTACTTCGCGCTTCCGGTCGTCTTCTTGGCCTGCTCGACGTATTTGTTGGTGTAGGTCTTGGTGACGTCGATGCCGGCCTTCGCGACCTCGGGCGAGCCCTCGCTGAACACGGCGAGCACGGCTTCCGCACCCTTGGGGTCCATCTTGCCGGTTTCCGAATACATCGGGATCGTGTTCTTCAGCGCGGCCAGATATTGCTCCTTGTTCTTGCCAACGAGCTCCTCCGGCATCTTGGCCATGATGTCCTCGGCGGAATGCGAATGGATCCAGGCCAGCGTCGCCATGATCGCATCGGTCAGCGCCTGCACCTCCTTCTCGTGGCCGTTGACCCAGGCGGTGGTCGAATAGAGCGCGCCGCCGGGATATTCGCCGCCGAACACCGCCAGCGTGTCGTGCTGGGTGCGGGTGTCGCTGAGGATCTTGAGGTCGGCGTGGCTGCCTTGCAGCACGGTGACGGAGGGATCGAGCATCACGGCGGCATCGATCTGGCCCTGCTCCATCGCGGCCACTGCAGTCGCGCCGAGGCCGACGCCGATCACGGCGGTACCCGCTGGATCGAGGCCGTTCTTCTTCAGCAGATATTTCAGGAAGAAGTCGGTCGAGGAGCCCGGCGCGCTGACGCCGACCTTCTTGCCGGCGAGATCCTTGATCGAACTGATCTCGCCGGTGTGCTTCGGCGAGACCACCAGCACGAGGCCGGGATAGCGGTCATAGACCACGAACGCCTGCATCTCCTGCTTCTTGGCGGCGATATTGACGCAATGGTCGAAATAGCCGGAGACGACATCGGCGCTGCCGCCGAGCACGGCCCTCAGCGCATCCGAACCGCCCTTGAGGTCGACCAGCTCGACTGCAAGGCCGGCCTTGTCATATTCGCCAAGCTGCTTGGCCAGCACGGTGGGCAGATAGCACAGGCAGGCGCCGCCCCCGACCGCGATGGTGATCTTGCTTTGCGCCGCGGCAAGGCCCGTGGACAGGGTCAGCGCCAGCAGCGTTCCGGCAAGCTTGCCAAGCAGTTTGTTCATGACGTCCTCCGTTCGACCGGCCGGCAAGATAGAGGAGCCGGCGCGGCTTGAGAAGGCGACTTTCCGACAACTGGTCAAGCCGGCGGCGGCGGCATAGCATCGCGGATACAAGGAAACGCCGAAGAAGCACCAAGCGAAACATCAAGAATAGTTCAAGGGAAACACCAAGGGAGGTCTTCATGAATCGGATTGCAACCGCGCTGTCGATCGGCGCCGCCTTCGCCGCCGGCTGTGGCGTCACCCATGTGCTGCGGCCGGCGCTCGCTGCCGAGAGCATCACGGCGCAGGTCATCCACACCGGCGAGATGGAGGGCGACAAGCTCGGCGACGCCAACAAGGTCGGCTTCCGCTCCAAGATGTTCGTCTCGGCCGACGGCGCCACTGTCTCGATCCAGGACGGCAACGTGCCGAAGCACCTGCACCCCAACACCAACGAGATGCAATTCGTGCTCGAAGGCACCGGCACGATCTGGCTCGGCGACAAGGAAGTGACGGTGAAGCCGGGCGATTTGATCGTGATCCCGAAGGGCACGCCGCATGGCGGCAACAGGCCGGACGGCCGCGCCATCAAGTCGATCGCGATCAAGACGCCGCCGCAGGCGCCGGATGATACCAAGCTGTTGGACTGACAGCAGCCCTCTTCACGTCATTGCGAGCGAAGCGAAGCAATCCATCTCTCCTTATATGCGGACCGATGGATTGCTTCGTCGCTTCGCTCCTCGCAATGACGATCGTCACGGGCCAAAAGGCCGGTTCCATCACATGACCCCCAACAGATAATTCACTTGCCTCTGGTCCGGCCGCTTAATAATATGATGATCGTCATTTTATAGAGAGCCGGAACCATGAGCCTGGACGATCACCCCACGGTCAGGGCTGTGCGCGCTCGCGGCAGCCAGCACGTCCACGACGTCCCGGTTTCTTCGGAACTCATCAAGCGGATCGCGCGGGAGTGCGGCGCCGACGATGTCGGCATCATCGAGTTCGACCGGGCGGCGATCGCGCCGCAACGCGACTTCATCCGAAAGGTCTACGGCCGGACGCGCTCGCTGCTCGCGATCGCCTGCCACATGAACCGCGAGCCGGTGCGCTCGCCTTCCCGCTCGGTCGCCAACGAGGAATTCCACAGCACCTACGATCACGTCAACGAGACCGCACGCGCGATCGTTCGCGCGCTCGACGAGCACGGCATCCCCTCCTGCAACTCGGTCGCCGCCTTCCCGATGGAGATGGACCTGCCCAGGATCATGATGGTCCAGCACAAGCCGATCGCGGTCGAAGCCGGTTTGGGACGCATGGGAATCCACCGCAGCGTCATCCATCCGAAATTCGGCAGCTTCGTCCTGCTCGGCACCATCCTGCTCGGATGCGAGGCGGATGCCTACGACCAGCCGATCGACTACAATCCCTGCCTCGAGTGCAAATTGTGCGTGGCCGCCTGCCCGGTCGGTGCCATCAAGCCGGACGGCGGCTTCGATTTCCTGTCCTGCCACACCCACAATTATCACGACTTTCTCGGCAACTTCGCGCAGTGGGTGGAGAAGGTCGCGGATGCAAAGGACGCAAGGGATTATCGCGCCCGCGTTCCCCGCACCGAGACGCTGAATGTCTGGCAATCGCTGTCGTTCAAGCCGGGCTACAAAGCGGCCTATTGCATCTCGGCCTGTCCGGCCGGTGAAAACGTGATCGGACCTTTCCTCAGCGATCGCGACGGCCATTTCGCTGACGTCGTGCAGCCGCTGATCGACAAGGATGAGTTCGTCTATGTGATCCCGGATACCGACGCCGAGGACACGGTGACGCGACGCTTTCCGCACAAGAAGGTTCAGCATGTCACGTCCGGCCGCCATACCGGCAGCATCCAGGCCTACATCTTCTCGCTGTCGCTCGGATTTCAGCGCGGCAGGGCGCGCGGCCTGGACCTCGTGACGCACCTGCGCTTCACCGGGGCAAGCGCGCTGGATATGACGGTCACGATCAAGGGCAAGGATCTTAAAGTGGTGCCGGGACGGCATGTGGGAGAGGCTGGCTTGCTGATCACCGCCGATACAAAGGCATGGCTGGGCGTGCAAAACCGCGACCTTGCGCTTGCCGATGCGATCGCCGCAGAGTTGGTGAGCCACAGCGATGAGACATTGTTTGCGGCCTATATGCGGTGCTTCCCGCTCTGAGCCGCTGCGTAGGGTGGGTTAGGCGAAGCCGTAACCCACCATCTTCATTGCGCGGCATCGGCGGGTTACGCTTCGCTAAGCCTCCTGCGCGAAGTACGCGGGATGATCGATGTCGGCGATCAGCCCGGGCTGCTGCGGCTGCCAGTCGAGCCGTGACCGCGTCCGCGCACTCGAGGCTGGCACGTCGGCACCGGCGAACCTGCCCAAAAAGCCGAAATGCGCGACCGCTTCCTCCGGCGACTTCGACACCAGGGGAATGTTCAGGCGCCGCGCGATCACCTCGGCGATTGCCCTGAACGGCACGCCCTCGTCGGCGATCGCATGGAACGGGCCGCCCTCGACGCCGCGCTCGAGCGCGAGACGATAGAGCCGGGCCGCATCAAGACGATGCACGCCCGGCCAGCGATTGAGCCCTTCGCCGACATAGCCGGAGACCCCCTTCTCGCGCGCAATGGCGATGAGGCGCGGCACGAAGCCGTGATCGCCATGGCCATGCACGGACGGCGCAAGCCGGATGACGGCGGCGCGCACACCGCGCGCCGCCACCGCTGTTGTGGCCGCTTCGGTCATGCGCGGCAGTGCGGGCGAAGGCGGATGCGGCGCGTCCTCCTCGGTGGCAACGCGGCCCGGCGCCATGGTCGCAACGCCCGACGTCGTGATCAGCGGACGGTTCGAGCCTTCGAGCATGGCGCCGAGCGTCTCGATCGCGCGCCGGTCATCCTCGGAGTTCTCTGCGAACTTCGAAAAATCGTGGTTGAAGGCGCAGTGGATCACCGCATCCGCCTGCGCGGCGCCGCTTCTGAGGCTATCGAGATCCTCCAGCGTTCCGTAGTGAACCTCGGCGCCGGCGGCGGCGAGCGCTTCCGCTCCCTTGTCGGAACGGGTCATGCCGAGCACCTGATGGCCGGCGGCAATCAGATCGTCAGTGACGGCCGAGCCGACCCAGCCGGTCGCTCCAGTAACAAACACGCGCATCAGCAAGCCTCCAGGTTTTGCTGGAGACAAATTGGGGTCACCGCGCTATCGTGGTAAAGTAGTGACTTTATCATGGTATAATGGCTAACACGATGAGCGAGCCGCGCACCCAAGGGAATCTGCATGAGAAGCTGCATGAGAAGCTGCATGACAACCTGCTCGGCGCCTATCTGAAGGACCGCCGCAGCAAGCTCGATCCTGCGACGTTCGGCTTTCCGCCGGAGCGGCGGCGCACGCCGGGCCTGCGCCGCGAGGAAGTGGCGCAGCGCGCCAACATCTCAGCGACCTGGTACACGTGGCTCGAACAGGGCCGCGGCGGCGCGCCGTCGGCCGACGTGCTCGACCGCATCGCGCGGGCGCTGATGCTGACCGATGTCGAGCGCGAGCATCTGTTCCTGCTCGGCCTCGGCCGCACACCCGAGGTGCGCTACCACCGAAGCGAAGGTGTGACGCCGCGGCTGCAACGCGTGCTCGACGCGTTGCTGCCGAGCCCCGCCGTGATCAGGACCGCGACATGGGACATCGTCGCCTGGAACCGGGCGGCGACCGTGATGCTGACGGACTATGGATCGCTGCCGCCGCGCGAGCGCAACGTGTTGCGCTTCATGTTCCTCGATCCGCGCGTCCGCGCCGCGCAGCACGATTGGGCAAGCGTGGCGCGCTTCGTCGTCGGCGCCTTCAGGGTGGACGCCGCCCGCGCCGGAGCTGCCGCCGAGGTGCAACCGTTCGTCGATGAGCTCTGCCGGCTGAGCCCCGAATTCGCGGCGCTGTGGCGCGACAACGACGTGCGAACCCATGGCGAAGGCATCAAGCAGCTCCGGCACCCGATCCTGGGGCCGGTCAAGTTCGAATATTCGGCGTTCGCGGTTGATGGCCGGCCTGACCTCAGCATGATCGTCTACAATCCGATCGACCCGGAGGTGACGGAAAAGATCCGCGGGCTGATGGACGCCGCGCCAGCGCACGAGCGCGCGTGATCGACGCGCGCTCGCCAAGCTCGTGCCGCCGGGATAGACTCGAACTGGATTGCGACCGTCATTGGGTCGATTGAATGAGACTGTTCTCGCACCGACTGACGTTGCGAACATGGCAAGAGGCCGATAAGGCTCGATTTGCGGAGATGTCAGCGGACTCCGCCGTCATGCAGCATCTGCGCCCCCTCCCGACACGAAAGTCGAGCGATGCCTGGGTTGATTTCCAGATCGAGCATCAATCAATCCATGGGTTCTGCATGTGGGCCGTGGAACTGAGCTCCTCCGGAGAATTTGTTGGCGCGGTCGGATTGCTGGTTGTCAATTTCACGGCTCAGTTCACGCCTGCTGTGGAAATCGGCTGGCGCCTGCCACGCGCATTTTGGGGACAGGGGCTCGCCACCGAGGCAGGTCACAAGGCGCTTGAATTTGGCTTCCGAGAGCTGGGTTTACCCGAGATTGTCGCGCATGCGAGCGTCCACAACACGCGCTCTCTTCGCGTCATGTCCAGATTGGGGATGTCGCACAAGCCGGCCGACGATTTTGACCATCCGCGTGTCAAGGAATCAGACCCGCTCCGGCGACAGGCGCTCTATCGCTTGAAACGCAATAACTGGCCTGTCACGGCCGAGCAGCCGCACCGATGAGTAGCTCAGATCTTTTCAAGCGCACGCGGCAGGCTAACGGACATGATCGTCGCTGCCTTTTACAAAGCGAAACGCGAATTGAGTTACCGCTCTGACACGACCTCAGGTATAGTCGCCCCACCACCGACCCAACGGTGGGATTTGGGAGAAGATAGCCATGAAAGCCTCGTTACTCCTCGCGGGCCTAGCTGTCGCGATCTTGTCGATTGCCCCCGCAAATGCTGAGAACAAACCCGCCCCCGCTAGGCAGGCAACCTCGGGAGCAGCCTGCTCCGTCTCCAGTAGCTGGCCCAATCCTACGCCGGTCGTTTGCTGGCCAGAGGGCGTCAAACGTTTCCACAACTTCAACGAATGTAGGGAATCCTTTCTGAAGTTTGGCCACGATACCAACGGCATTTCGTGGTGGTGCCACAGCCAGGGATACAAGACCTGACGGTTTCGGACTCAGAACGCGTAGAGGCCGCCTTCGTTGGCGGCCTCTTTGATTGCAATGACGGTTAGTCCCGCGATACCGCCGTCGGCCGCCAAACCAGAAGCCGCTTCTCCACCGCCGTCACCGCCATGTCGATCAGGATGACGAAGGCCGACAGCACGAACATGCCGGCGAACACGCCGGCGACGTCGAACACGCCCTCGGCCTGCTGGATCAGATAGCCGAGGCCAGCCGCGGAGCCGAGATATTCGCCGACCACGGCGCCGACCACCGCGAAGCCGACCGACGTGTGCAGCGAGGAGAACATCCAGGACAGCGCCGACGGCCAGTAGACGTGGCGCATCAGCTGCCGCTCGTTCATGCCGAGCATGCGGCCATTGTCGAGCACCGTGGTCGGCACTTCCTTGACGCCCTGATAGACGTTGAAGAACACGATGAAGAACACGAGCGTCACGCCGAGAGCGACCTTGGACGAGACGCCGAGCCCGAACCACAACGCGAAGATCGGCGCCAGCACGACGCGCGGCAGCGCGTTGACCATCTTCACATAGGGATCGAACACCGCGGCGACGCGCGGCTGCCGCGCGAACCAGAAGCCGACCAGGATGCCGCCGGCCGAGCCGATCACGAAGGCGAGGATCGATTCCCACAGCGTGATCGCGAGATGCTTCCAGATCACCCCGCTCGAGAACCATTTTACAATCTGGGTGAAGACGTCGACCGGATTGGAGAAGAAGAACGGCGGCAGCAACACCTTGCCGAACACCGACACGGTGGCAAAGAACTGCCACAGCGCCAGCGTGACGACGGCGACCAGAACCTGCAGGAACAATAGCGTGACGCGCGACATCAAGCGGCCCCCGCCTGCGTCGACTGGACATAGCCCTTCATCACCTCGTCCTTCAGCACGCCCCAAATCTCGCGGTGCAGGGCATGGAAATCCTTCTCCATCCTGACTTCAGAGATATCGCGCGGCCGCGGCAGCGTGATGCGCCAGTCGCCGATGATGCGTGCGGAAGGACCTGCCGACATGATCACGACGCGATCGGCCAGCGCGATCGCCTCCTCGAGATCGTGGGTGACGAACAGCACCGCCTTGCGGTCGGCGCTCCACAATTCCAGCAGCAGATTTCCCATGATCTGCCGGGTCTGGGCGTCAAGCGGGCCGAACGGCTCGTCCATCAGCAGGATCTTCGGATCGCGGATCAGCACCTGCGCCAGCGCGACGCGCTTGCGCTGGCCGCCCGACAGCATGTGCGGATAACGGCCCGCAAAGGCGCCGAGCCCGACCGCTACGAGCCATTTCTGCGCGCGCGCGAGCGCCTCGGGGCGCGGCGTGCCGGAGATCTCGAGCCCGATCGCGACATTGTCGATCGCGGTCTTCCAGGGGAATAACGCATCGGCCTGGAACAGGTAGCCGGCGTCGCGGTTGAGGCCGCCCAGTGGCTTGTCGAAGATCCGCGCTGATCCAGCGGCTGGTTTCAAGAGCCCCGCGGTGACGTTGAGCAGCGTCGACTTTCCGCATCCGGTCGGACCGACAATGGCGACGAACTCGCCATGCGCCACCGCAAGATTGGCCTGCTCGACCGCGGTATAGACGCGTCCATCCGCCAACCGAAACGCCACCGTCGCACCGTCAAGCGCGACTGCCGTCGGCTCCGCCATCGCCACCGCATTCCTCCCAAACGTTCGGGGATGGCTTAGCGGGTCGAGCGGACAAGTTCAACGGAGGAAGATGGCGCAGGCAGACGAGGCTGCGGTCACGCGGTTTTCAGGCAGAACGGGTTGCGCATTGCGCCGACATCGCCGAGGCTACGGGCCAACGCGATGGACAAGGAGAAAAACATGCGGATCGCAGTGGTAGGCGCCGGAGGTGTCGGCGGTGGCTTTGGTGCGGCGCTCGCGCATGCCGGCGCTGACGTCACCTTTATCGCGCGCGGCGCCCATCTGGCCGCGATGCGGAGCGAGGGACTGAAGGTTCAGGGCGGCCGCGGCGAGACCCACCTGGTCCCGACCCAGGCGACCGACGATCCGGCAAGCGTCGGCCCGGTCGATATCGTACTGTTCTGCGTCAAGCTGTGGGACGTCGAAAGCGCCGGGGCGCACATCAAGCCGATGGTCGGTCCCGACACCGCCGTGATCCCGCTGCAGAACGGCATCGACGCGCCCGACCGGCTGATCCCGATCCTCGGACCTAACGCCGTGATGGGCGGCGTGGCGCAGATCTCAGCCTCGATCATCAAGCCCGGCGTGATCAACCAGGTCGGCACCTTCATGCGCATGATCTTCGGCGAGCTCGACGGCCGCATCACGCCGCGCAGCAAGGCGCTGCTCGAGCTCTGCCTGAAGGCCGGCTTCGATGCGACGCTGAGCGAAGCGATCAACACCGAACTCTGGATGAAGTTCGTAGGCCTCGCCACCAATGCCGGCATGACCGCGGTCACGCGGCTGCCGATCGGCAGGCTGCGCGACGATCCCGATTTGCGCCCGTTCTTCGTGTCGGCCTGCGAGGAGACAATCGCCGTCGCCCGCGCCAGCGGCGTCAAGCTGCCGCCGGATACGCTGGAGAAGGTGCTC
This sequence comes from Bradyrhizobium sp. 6(2017), assembly GCF_011058295.2. Classification (NCBI taxonomy): domain Bacteria; kingdom Pseudomonadati; phylum Pseudomonadota; class Alphaproteobacteria; order Hyphomicrobiales; family Nitrobacteraceae; genus Bradyrhizobium; species Bradyrhizobium sp. 6(2017). The sequence goes on from NZ_CP049289.2 coordinate 7,030,807, forward strand.
GCCTTCATCGGGCACGCGCCGCCCGCCATGAAGGCCTCGATGGCGCTCGACCTCGAGCGCGGCAACCGGCTCGAACTGCCCTGGCTGAACGGCAAGGTGGTCGAACTCGGCCGCAAGCTCGGCGTGGCGACGCCGACGCACGACATGCTCTATGCGGTGCTGAAGCCCTATGCGATGGGCGCGCCGTCCTGAAATCCCAGCAGGACTGAAATCTGCCGGCCCGCCGCGCGGACCAGCCTGGAAAATTCCAGCAGCTTCTGCTCGTCGATGCGCGCGCTCGGCCCGTAGAGACCGACCGAGCCGACGACGCTGCCGCGGTGATCGAAACACGGCGCGGAGACCGCGACCGTGCCGGCGAAGATCTCGCTGTGGCTGGTCGCATAGCCGTTGCGCCGGGCAAATGCCAAGGCTTCCTCCAGCCGCGCACGGTCGGCACTCTTCGGGACGGTGGCGAGGAGTGCGGCCTGCCGCGACGGGTCCATGAAGGCCAGCATCGCTTTGCCGGTCGAGCCCCGGGTCAGGCTCGAACTGTCGCCGACGCCGCGGCTGATCGAGAGCACGTGACGGCTCTCGCATTCGAGGATGCAGATGCCGCGATCCTCCTGCATGCGGAACAGCGCCGCGGTCTCGCCGGTGGCCTCGCGCAAGCCTTCGACAACCGGACGTGCGACCGCGACGACTTCGAGCCCCTTCAGCCAGACATGGGACAGCTTCATCACGCCGTGCGACAGCCGGAAGCGCTGCGGATCGCCTTCGGCCTGGATCAGGTCGCGCTGCGCCAGCGTCTGCAGCAGGCGATAGAGTGTCGGCCGGCTCAGCCCGACGCGCTTCTGGATATCAATCACGCTCATCGCCGGCTGATCGGGCGTGAAGCATTGCAGGATCGCGATCGCGCGATCGACTGCCCGGACGCCTGACGCGCCCTGCTCGGTGTCCCGTTCCGTGCCTTGGGCTTCCGCCTTCGGTTTCTTCGCCATCGTCCACATCCGCAAATTTGGCAGGGCGCGCTGCATCCAGCGCGCTTGACCAATGGGCCCGCGCGGATACTATCTCAAATTATGAGAATAATGTCCACTACATGGACATAGCAGAAGTGGACGGGAGGATTGGAATTGCCTCAGACAGACGCCTCGCGCAGATGGGCCGCCGCTACGATCGCCACGCTGATGCTCTCGACGCCGCTGGCGCAGGCCGCGCCCGACGGTTCGGGCATCTCGGATGGCGTGGTGCGGATTGCGGTGCTGGGCGACTACGGCAGCGGCCGCGATCTCGGCGGGCCCGGTTCGGTGACGGCCGCCAAGCTTGCCGCTGAGGATTTTCACAACAAGGTGCTGGGCAAGCCGATCGAGATCATCTCGGCCGATCACCAGAACAAGCCTGATGTCGCGGTTGGGATCGCGCGGCAGTGGTTTGATGTCGAGCATGTCGACGCGGTGACCGACCTTGCGGTGAGCTCGGTCGGCCTCGCGGTCGCCGGGCTCGCGACGCAGAGCAACCGGACTGCCCTGGTCTCGGGCGCAGCGACCTCGGACCTCACCGGCGACAAATGCTCGCCCGTCATCACGCATTGGGCCGACGACACCTACGCCCTGTCGGCCGGCCTGGTCGGCGAGTTGGGCCGCCGCGTCGGCAAGGAATGGTTCTTCGTCGCGGTCGACTATTCGTTCGGCACCGCGATGGTGAAGGACGCCTCACGTGCTGTCACCGATGCCGGCGGCAAGGTGCTCGGCGCAGTGCGCTATCCGTTCAACACCACCGACTTCTCGTCCTTCCTGCTGGCCGCCCAAAACTCCGGCGCCAAGGTGGTGGCGCTGGCCGGCACCGGCGCCGACACCGTCAACGCGGTCAAGCAGACCCACGAATTCGGCCTGCAACAGGGCGGCCAGACCATCGTCGGCATGCTGACCTTCATCTCCGACGTCCACTCGATCGGCCTGCGCGACGCGCAGGGCATGTACATCGCATCACAATATTACTGGGATGACGACGACGGCACCCGCGCCTTCGCCAAACGCTTCATCGCGATCGAGAAGCGCGAGCCGACCAAGCTGCAGGCGGCGACCTATGCCGCCGTGCGCCATTACCTGAAGGCGATCGAGGCCGGCGGCAGCGACGAGGCGAAGGCGGTGAATGCCGAGATGCGCAAGCTGCCGGTGGATTTCTTCGGCCGCCCCGCGCACATCCGTAAAGACGGCCGCGTCGTCTACGACCTCTCGCTCTACCGCGTGAAGAAGCCGGACGAGAGCAAATATCCCTGGGACTACTACCAGAAGATCGCGGTCATCCCCGGCGACAAGGCGTTTCGCCCCGAAGGCACCGGCGGCTGCAAGCTCGACAAATAGGACGCACCATCATTCGCCGCGACGCAGCGTCGCGCAAACCAGACAAGGAGAAGCCGATGCCGCTTCGCAACGATTTCAAAGAGCTTGTTGACGTCAAGGGTGGCTTCATCAGCCGCGAGATCTTCGTGGACGCCGATATCTACCGGCAGGAGCTCGACAAGGTCTTCACCCGCGCCTGGCTCCTGGTCGGTCACGAGAGCCTGGTGCCCAATCCCGGCGATTTCTACACCTCGCGGATGGGTGAGGAGTCGGTCATCCTATGCCGCGACAAGAAAGGCGAGATCCACGTCTTCCTGAATTCGTGCCGGCACCGCGGCATGAAGGTGTGCCGCTACGAGCAGGGCAACACGTCGCTGTTCACCTGCCCCTATCACAGCTGGACCTACACCACCGACGGCAAGCTGCAAGGCGTTCCGCTGCACCGGACGCTCTATGACGGCGTGCTCGACCGCGAGGCCAATTCGCTGGTCTCGGTGGCGAAGCTCTGCAACTACAAGGGCTCGATCTGGGCAACCTGGGACAAGGATGCGCCCGACTTCATCACCTATCTCGGCGACGCCAGGATCCATCTCGACCAGGCGCTCGATTGCCGCGACGGCCGCGAGGGCGGCTCCGAGGTGATCGGCGTCCACAAATGGGTGTTCCCCGCCAACTGGAAATTCGCCGCCGAGAATTTCCTCGGCGACACCTATCACAATCCGAGCCACCGCTCGGTCGACCTGATCGGCATCGGCCCGAGCGCCGCCGCCGGCAAGAAGGGCCGCCGCGACGACGAGCTGGAGAAAGCGCAGCACGTCTGGATCAGCTTTCCGGAAGGCCATGGCGTGCACAGCGCGATCCAGCCGGAGGCCAACGAATATACCGAGTCCTTCCTCGACAATCCGATCCTGGAAAAATACTTCCGGCACTGCTTCGAGGAGCGCAAGCGGCGGCTCGGCGAAGGCGCGCGGCTGCTGCCGTTCGTCGGCACGATCTTCCCCAACACGTCCTATCACGGCCGCCAGCCGCGCGGATTGTGCGCCTGGCATCCGCACAGCCCGACCTCGACCGAAGGCTGGCGCTTCTTCCTGGTCGACAAGGACGCGCCGCAGGAAGCCAAGGACTATCTGCGCCACTACTACATGCGCTACTCCGGCCCGGCCGGCATGACCGAGCAGGACGACATGGAGAACTGGCTCTATGCCACCGCCGCGAGCACCGGCACGGTCGCGCGGCGCTACCCGTTCAACTATCAGCAATCGATGGGCGCCTACACGAGCGACCATCCGCTCGGCGGCGATGTCTCGACCCAAGTCACCGAGCAGATTGCACGCGGCTTCTACCGCCGCTGGACCACCTACATGCAGGGCGGCGATTGGCATGAGCTGCTTGGATCGCCCGCAAGCAACCGGCAGGCCGCAGAATGACCGCGCCCCGAAAAACCGTCCTCGTCAGCGGCGGCACCTTCGGCATCGGCCGCGCCATCACGCTCGGCCTCGCCAGGCGCGGCCATGCAGTGGTGGCGTTCGGCCTCGAGGCGCCGCAGGTCTCCAGCACCGCGCAGAACGCCATTCCGGCCCTGCGCGAGGAGCTGGATCGCGAGGGCCTCTCGGCCGAACTGATGGAAGCCGATGTGTCGCAGACTCGCGACGTCGCGCGGGTGGTCGCGCACGCCATGACGCGGTTCGGCCGCATCGACGGCGTCGTCAACAACGCGGCGATCGGCCCGCTCGGCACCGTGCTCGACACCGACGAGGCGCTGTTCGATCGCATCATCGCTGTCAACCTGAAGGGACCGTATCTGACCAGCCGCGCCGCGATCCCCCACATGATCGCGCAAGGCGGCGGCTCGATCGTCAACATCGGATCCGGCGCCGGCTGGGGCAAGCCGAACATGGCGGTCTACAGCGCGAGCAAGGGCGGCGTTGTCGCGCTCAGCGCGGCGATGGCCTACGACTTCTTCCACCAGCGCATCCGCGTCAACACCGTCATCCCCGGAGGCGGTGGGATCGTCAGCGGCATGAGCCTCGGCCGTGCCGGCGGCGATGCGGCGCGCTTCGGCAAGGGCGCGTCGGGCACCGCCGCGGGCCGCGTCGCCGCCGGTGACGACATCGCTAATGTGGTGGCGTTCCTGCTGTCGCCGGATGCCGAGACGCTGTCCGGCACCGTGATCGATGTCGGCTGCTTCGCCCAGCAGGGCGGGCCGATCCCGCCCAAGCCGGCGTCCTGACAAGTCAGCGATGCCTGATGAGGAGATACCGATGACGACAACCGTTCAGGATCAGGACAGACAAGCGCAGGCTTCGAACGCCACGATCGAACGTTCGGCGGCCTACTACCGGCTGAAGGCCGATGTCGAGGATTTCTACTACCGCGAGGCCGACCTGCTCGATGACCGGCGCTTCCGCGACTGGCTCGATCTGCTCACCGAAGACATCAGCTATTTCATGCCGATCCGGCGCAATGTGAAATTCGGCCAGCAGGCCGCGCGCGAGAACACCAGACGCGGCGAAGGCATCAGCTGGTTCGACGAGGACAAGTGGACATTGACCAAGCGGGTCGAGCAGATCCTGACCGGCGTGCATTATGCCGAGGAGCCGCTGTCGCGGATCACCCACATGGTCAGCAATGTGCAGATCAAGGGCGCGCGGCCGGATATCGATGCGGCGCGCGAGCTCGATGTCGCGAGCCGCTTCCTCGTCTACCAGAACCGCGTCGAGTACGAGACCTACATCTTCGTCGGCCGCCGCAACGACACGCTGCGCCTGACCGACCTTGGCTGGAAGATCGCAAGGCGCGAGATATTGCTTGAACAGAACATCCTGCTGGCCAAGAATCTCACCACGTTCTTCTGAGCGAGGCCAAGGAAAGCAAGGGAAGCGATGATTGACGTGACGGCGATCAAGGTCGGGACGCGGCTCAAGTTAGAGGCCGGCGTCGTCGCCGAGGTGGTGGAGAACATGGACGATGGGCAGTGGCTGCAGGTGCGCTATCTGGACTCCCCTGCCCGTCCCGGCGACGTCGGCATGGTGGAGCTGTGCCACGCCCAGGATGTCATCAAGGTACTCAGCGAGTAGCTCCGGCCAACGGATAATCGATCATGCTGCGCTTTGAATACATGCCGAGCGATTTCCATCCGCTGTTCCTGTTCCTCGGCGAAGCCGCCGATCTCGCCGCGCTGGCAAAACTGTTGCGGCGCTTTGCCGAGAGCCCGCAAACCATTGCCGTGGCGGAGCGGATTCCCGGTGCCGTCTCGCGCAACGCGCTGGTGCTGGCCCCGGCCGACGACGAATTCGGCATGCGCGATCTCGGTGGCCGCTTTGCCTGGAAGCTGACGGATTGGCAGGCGCAGCGGATCGCCGAGCGCATCGAGCTGCTGACGCCTGAGGATAACAAGTCCGGCTCGGAAATCGTCGAGATCGGCAGCGAGGGCGAGATTCCGGTCAAGCTGTCGCGCGGCGAATTCACCGACGACTTCCTGATCACGCGCAGATAACGGCGGCATAGAGCGTGAGTGAACAACGCACACCAAAAGTCCTGATTGCCGGCGCCGGGATCGGCGGCCTCGTCGCAGGATTGGCGCTGCTGCAGCGAGGCATTGAGGTCGAGATTTTCGAGCAGGCGTCCGAGCTGCGCGAGCTCGGCGCCGGCGTCCAGCTCAGCGCCAACGGCACCAGCGTCCTGATTGCGCTCGGCCTCGAACGGGAGATGCAGGCGATCGCCTGCGAGCCCTCCGGCAAGGAGATCAGGCTGTTCAGCACCGGGCGGACCTGGAAGCTGTTCGATCTCGGCGCCTCCTCGCGCGCGATCTATGGCGCGCCCTACTGGATGGTGCATCGCGGCGACTTTCACCGCGTGCTGGTTGACGCGTTCAACGCACGCGCGCCTGGCAGGCTGCATCTCGACAGCCGCTGCGCCGGTTTTGACGAGGACGGCGACGGCATCTGGCTGCGTCTCGCCAATGGCGAACAGCACCGCGGCGGCGTGCTGGTCGGCGCCGACGGCGTGCACTCGGAAATCCGCCGGCAGATCGGCGGCAACACAAAACCGTTCTTCTCGGGCGTCGCCGCCTGGCGCGGCCTGGTGCCGATGGCACGGCTGCCGGCACGCCTCAGGCGCGACGTCGGCACCAACTGGGTCGGTCCCGGCGGCCACGTCATCACCTATCCGGTGCGCGGTGGCGAGCTGTTGAACTTCGTCGGCATTTTCGAGGGCGAGAGCTGGTCTGTGGAGTCGTGGACCGAACGCGGCACGCGCGAGGCCTGCAGCGGCGCCTTTACCGGTTGGAATCCGGAAATCCACAGCATCATCGACAACCTCGATGTACCCTACAAATGGGCACTGCTCGGCCGCGATCCGCTCGACCGATTCGTCGTCGGACGCGCCTGCGTGCTCGGCGACGCCGCGCATCCGACGCTGCCGTTCCTCGCCCAGGGCGCCAACATGGCGATCGAGGACGGCATGGTGCTGGCGCGCTGCCTCGAACGCTTCCCTCCCGAAGAGGCGCTGCAGCGCTACCAGACCGCGCGGCTCGCGCGGACCAATACGATCGTGGTGAAGTCAGCCGAGAATGCCAAGCGCTTCCATAATCCGGCGCTCGCTGACGCCGAAGGCGCCGATGCCTATGTCTCGCGCGAATGGCAGCCGGACCGGGTGCGCGAGCGCTATGACTGGCTGTTCACCTACGACGCGCTAAACGTGCCGGTCTGACGGCGCTCCCGCGTCAGTAAGCGCGATAATGCCGTCCGCGATGCGCCCGGCGCTTCGGGGGCGGTTGCGGGGCGAAAAAAGGATTCACCGAGCACATCGCGCCACGGCCCGATGCGCCCGCCTGGCACTGCGGGATCGAGGTGAAGCTGCAATCGATGTAGTTTCCGCCGAACCGGCCGCCATAGACATGCATGCACACCGGATAGTTCGGATCGTAGGCCTGCCCGGCGGCAGGTCCGGCAAGCACACCACCAAAAGCGGCGACCGCACATGCGGCGATCGCGAACAGTTTCAGGCGCATCGGTCTCTCCTTGTCGTCCGGAAGGTTTCCACGCAACTGCCGGAGTGTGTCAACAGCACCGGCGAAGCGTCCGCCATGCGGGCCGGCACGGGCGAACAATATGCCAGTGCCCGGGCGTGCTACTCCGTGCGTTGGCGTTGCCCCTTCTTCGGCGCTGTTTTTGGACCCTTGTAGAAGGGATTGACCGAGCATGTCGCCGATCGCCCGGAGGCCGTTGCCTGACACTGCGGAAGCGATGTGAAGCTGCAATCGATGTACTCGGGCGTCATCCTGCCCTCATAGACTTCCATGCACACCGGATAGTTCGGATCGTACCTTTGTGCGGCGGCTGGCCCGGCGATGCACACGCCAACGACCGCGGTGACAAGGGCTGCGGCGATGGTGAATTTCATGCGCATCGCGTTCTCCTCACGCCTGATCCGGAGCGCCGGGCATTATCGCTGGCCGTCTGCCGGCTTGCTGTCGTCTTCGCCGAGACAGCGGATCATGAAGGCCGTCGTGTCCCGCGGCAGCACTTGCGCGGCGCGCGCCTTGAGACGGCATTCGAGCTGCGCGATCTGGCGCGCCCGTTGCCGTTCCGACGGCAGCGTTGATTGCCGCAACCGGCGCAGCGTCATTGGCGAACCATCCGACTCGAAGCTCAGTTCGTACTTCTTGCCGTTCTGGTCGGTGGCGGCGCAGGTGATGGTGGACACCTGCCGCGTGATGAAGCTTCCGACCTGGCGGCAAGAGCCCGTCGACATCTCGACCAGGGGCACCGGCAGGCCGTCGACGCGCGGGCGGTCGCTCGACTTCAGCAGCATGCGGTCGACCGCAAGCTCGAACAGATTGTCCTGGGTGCGCTCGGTGCTCTCGCCGGAGAACGAGATGATGTGGCTCTTGTCGGCGGGATCGTCGAGCACCACGGTGAATTCGGAACGGCCGCGCAGGGTGTGGAAATAGGCCACCGCCTTGCAGCTATAGCTGCGGCCCGCGACGGTGACATTGCGGCAGGTGCCCGACATCAGCGCGTAGAGATCGACGTCGTAGACCGGGCCGGCGGCAACAGCGAGCGCAGGCCAGCAGACGATGGCAGTCGCAATCAGTTGAGCGAAACGGGAGATCATGCTGAAACGGTCGAGAACACGGTCGTTGGAGAAGTCCATGGCGCAGGGTCGCCGATTTCCACGGACTGTGCAACGATGAAGCAGGCCTAAATGTGGACGCCCCGCAACCGATGGGGGAATACAGGGCGATCCGTGCTGAAAGGCCGCGGCCCTGGCGTCAGATCTGCGGGCCGGACAGCGTGACCTCGCGCTCGGCGCGGAACACGTTGCTGTAGAGGTTCGCGATCCACTGGCGGCCGCTTGCCGTCATGTTCAGGCAGTTGATGGCGCCCTGGATGTGCGGCGCAACCATGTTCCAGTAAAATTGCGGATAGCGGTCGACGATATCGGCCGGCGATTCATAGCCGAGCTGGCGGTTGATGCCGACTTCCTCGAACTCGTGATAGAGCGCGTTGGCCTTCCTGATGTAGTTGGGATCGCCGAGCTGCCCGATGAAATCGGCCGCCCGGACGATCGCCGCCTCATCGTCATATTGCTGGCCTTCGGGCGCCGGAAAGCGCGTCCCCTCGATGTTGCGCGCGACGCGCTCGCGATCGAGCGGAAGCACGGCCTCGAGTCTATCAAGCACGTACAGCTTGGAGCGGTCGACATGATACGGCATCAGGCCCGCATCCGACGAGCCGCGCGGCAGCACCACCTTCTTGCCGGAGGCATCGATGACGTAGCCGTCCGGCCCATCTCCCTTCAGCAGGCCGCGTACATAACCGATGTCGTGGGTCAGGCAGGCGATGATCGTGTGGGTGTAGTCCTCGGCGGTGACGTGGGTGTGCAGCGCGCGGCCGCGGATGATGTCGTGCCCGGCCAGCGTGACCAGCATCGTATGTTCGACATTGTGATAGAGCGCATCGCTGTTGCCGATGCATTCCAGCGCGATGCGAGCGGCGGCCGGCAGCAATTCGCCGAAGCGCGCCTGCGAAGCTCCAAAGGTGCGGCTCACATGCGTTGCGAGAAACTTCTCCAAAGCACCTGCCGCCAACTCAGGTAACGTCATCATCGATGCAGCCCCGACCGCGCAACGTCCCTCGCTGGCCCCGATCTCACGTCGTAGTTGGGCGGCAACTATAGCGTATCTGCGCGCGTGCGGCTACGCGCTGGCGGACGCGGTGATTCGCTCCAGCCGTACTTTCCCGGTCTTGCCGGTCGCGGCGTCAAGGCTGCTGATAGTGGCATGAACCCTGCATGAGTCGGTACAGACCGGGTTAACCCCACCGATAAAGGCTATCATGCTCGTTACGCTCGTCGCCATCCTCTGCAATTCTCAGCTCTGTATGGAAAAGGTCGTTACCACCAGTGACCAATCCGGCATCACCATGGGAGCCTGCGCAGTGCATGCGCAAATCGGCATCGCCGACTGGCTCGCCAAGGGGCCATATCACGAATGGCACCTGCAGAGTTATAAGTGCATCATGGGCAAATACGTACCCAAGAACGAAGTGTGATGTATGCTCACAGCCCCCGAAGGGGCTGATCCACTTCAGTTGCCCGACTGGAACAGCCTGCGGGGACCACGCGGCGCAGCCGCCTGCGCCTCAAGTCAAAGTCCGTTTTATGGGCTATCACTGTCGTTCACGATGGTGAGACATGAGGTTGCACTGGAATGCCCGCAACGCCGCTGATTGCCTACGCGCATGTCGGCAAGAGTTTTGACGATGGTCGCGTGGTGGCGGTCGACGACGTCTCGCTTGACGTGGCCGAGGGCGAATTCCTGGCTGTTGTCGGCGGCTCGGGCTCCGGCAAGACGACGCTGCTCCGGCTCGCCAACCGGCTGATCGAAGCCGACCGCGGCAACATCGCCGTTGAGGGCGAGGACGTCAGTCGCATCGACCCGATCCTGCTGCGGCGCCGCATCGGCTATGTCTTCCAGAGCGGCGGGCTGTTTCCGCATCTCACCGTCGCCGGCAATATCGGCATCACGCCGAAACTTCTCGGCTGGCCGCAGCCGGAGATCTCGGCGCGGATCGACGAACTGCTCGACCTCGTGCGGCTCGACCGCTCACAATATCGCGACCGTCTGCCGCACGAGCTTTCCGGCGGCCAGCGGCAACGCGTCGGCGTCGCGCGTGCGCTGGCTGCGAAGCCGCGCATCGTGCTGATGGACGAGCCGTTCGGCGCGCTCGATCCGCTGACCCGCGACGCGCTCGGCGACGACTATCGAACCCTGCACCGCGAGCTCGGCCTGACCACGGTCATGATCACCCACGACATGACCGAGGCGCTGCTGCTTGCCGATCGTGTCGCGGTGATGCGTGGCGGCAGGCTGCTTGCGCTGGGCACGCCGGCTGAGCTCACGGCCAGTACCGACGGCTATGTCGGCGAACTCATGCGCACGCCGCGGCGACAGGCCGAGCGGCTGGGCGCATTGCTGCCGCGGGACGGCGCGGCATGAGCCTGTCAACCGATCCGCGCTGGAGCGAGGCGCTTGCCCACCTGCCCGATTATCTCGGCAATCATGTGCGGGTCAGCGTCGCCGCGCTGGCGCTCGGACTTCTGATCAGCCTGCCGCTCGCGATCGTGGCCCGCAACCGGCCGGTGCTGCGCACCGCGCTGCTCGGGCTTGCCAGCATCGTGCAGACCGTACCCGGCCTCGCTCTGCTCGCGCTGTTCTATCCGTTGCTGCTGGCGCTCGCCGCGCTGACGGCGGCGTGGCTCGGCTTCAGCTTTTCCGCCTTCGGCTTCCTGCCCGCCGTGCTGGCGCTGGCGCTCTATTCGATGCTGCCGGTGTTGCGCAACACCATCACCGGACTGTCGGGCGTCGATCCCGCGGTGCTGGAGGCCGCCCAGGGCGTCGGCATGACGCCGGGGCAATCGCTCACCATGGTCGAGCTGCCGCTGGCTCTGCCGGTGATGATGGCAGGCATCCGCACCGCGGCGGTGTGGGTGATCGGCACCGCGACACTGTCGACGCCAATCGGCCAGACCAGCCTCGGCAATTACATCTTCGCCGGCCTGCAGACCCAGAACTGGGTGTTCGTGCTGTTCGGCTGCTTCGCCGCCGCCGTGCTCGCGCTGGTCGTCGACCAGTTGCTGGCGCTGATCGAGAACGGCCTGCGCAACCGCAGCCGGATCCGGACCGCGCTCGGCGGGCTCGGCATCGCCGCCCTGATCGCGGCAACGCTGGTTCCGGCGATCGCGCGTCCGCAGGCGCGCTACGTCGTCGGCGCCAAGACCTTCACCGAGCAATATGTGCTGTCGGCATTGATCGCGCAGCGGCTGCAGGCGGCCGGCCTTTCGGCCACGACCCGCGCCGGTCTCGGCTCCAACGTGATCTTCGACGCGCTCGCATCGGGGGATATCGATGTCTACATCGACTATTCCGGCACGCTGTGGGCCAACCAGTTCCACCACACCGATATCAAGCCGCGCGCCGAGCTGCTGGGCGAGCTCAAGACGACGCTGGCGAAGCAGGACATCACGCTGTTCGGCGAGCTCGGCTTCGAGAATGCCTATGCGCTGGTGATGCCGAGGAAGCGCGCCGACCAGCTCGGCATCCATTCGATCGCCGATCTGGCGTCGCGCGCCCCGACGATGTCGATCGCCGGCGACTATGAATTCTTCTCGCGGCCGGAATGGGCCGGCATCCAGAAGGCCTACGGCCTGACGTTCCGCGCCCAGCGCCAGATGCAGCCGGATTTCATGTACGCCGCCGTCGCCTCCGGCGAGGTCGACGTCATCGCCGGCTACACCAGCGACGGGCTGATCGCGAAATACGACCTGGTCACGCTCGCGGACGACAGGCACGCCATCCCGCCCTATGACGCGATCGTGCTGCTGTCGCCAAAGCGGCGCGACGACGAGGCCTTCAAGGCCGCGCTGCGGCCGCTGCTCGGCAAGATCGGCATCGCCGAGATGCGCGAGGCCAACCTGCGCGCGTCGGGCAATGACGCATCATCGTCGCCCGACGTCGTGGCGCGCTGGCTGTGGGAGAAGGTCGGGGGAAAATCGTAGGATCGCTAAAGTCCCTTGATGATCCCGGCGTCGATCAACATGCGGTTGAAGCGGCGCGCTTCCGCACCGTCCTTGCAGGAATAGAACGCGCCGTTGCAGCGAAGCATGATGGCCTTCTGCTCCTCGAACGACGGATCGAGCGGAATGCCCGCGGCCTCCTGGATCACCAGCGGCAAATAGGCGGCGTCGATCGTGTCCATCACCGCCGGGCTCTTCACCGGTTCGAAGTTGACGGCGTCGATCGCGTAATATGTCGCGTAGTAGCGCGGATCGTAATCCATCAGCTTCTTGCCGATGCCGGCCTCGTCGAGCTTGGGATCGAGCAGCTGCGGCGAGAACTCCGGCTGATGATCGCCATAGCGCACGATCAGGAACGGCTGCGCCGGGAACTTCTTCTTCAGCGCCGCGACGAAGCCGGCGTAGTCAGTGGCGCTCATCGCCTGCCGGCGCAGATATTCGTCGACCGACGGCGTGTTGCCCGGCTGCTTCCATGACGGCAGCAGATCGGGACGGAACTTGGTCTCCCACGGGAAATGGTTGGCGGCGAGATAGACGAAGGTGAACAGCGGCGTGGCTGATGTCTTCTGTTCCGCCATCAGTTTCAGCGCCTTGTCGTAGAAGAAGCTGTCGGGCTCGACGTCCTTGGCATGCAGATCATGCGCATCGTAGAACTGCTGGATGCCGGTCGTGGTCTGGAAGTTGCGCGCGCTCATGAAGGCGCCGAACGCCGGATACAGCGAGAGCGTCTCGTAGCCGCAGCGCCGCAGCGCCAGCGGCAGACCGCGCGCGACCCGGCCGGATGCGATGCGGGTGACGAAATAGGAGAAGCGGCCGAACGAGCGCGACGACAATCCCGCAAGCACGTTGTACTCGGTGAACCAGCTCGGCCCGCCATTGCTCTCGGCGAGGAACTTGCGCTCGACGCCGTCATAGGACTTGAACTGGCTGCCATAGCCCGGCGGCACCTTGATGCCGGAGGCGGCACGGATGTCGAAGCTCGATTCATCATGGATCATGATGATGTTCGGCCGCCGCCCGGCGGGATGGCAGGCGTCGACCAGCGGCACCTTGAGCTGCTCGCTCGCGGTTGGATCCGACTCCATGAAGCCGTAGGCGACGAAGTCGGACACCGCGGTCACGCCGGAGCGCGCGAATTTCGACAGATAGCCGTCGTCGTAATAGCCGCGCCAGGCTTCATCGGGCCAGGCGAAGGCATAGCCCGAGAGCGCTGCCGTGCAGGCAAGGCAGGCGGCCGCGGCCGGCAGGCGGCGGATGCGGAACGGATCGAGCCACCACAGCGCGTACATCAAGGGTAGCGTGACGAGGCCGGCACCGATGATCGACCAGCGCAGGTTCGGGAAGATCGTGAGCAGGAACGCCGCGGTGTCGCGGTCGATCACCATCAGGTCGACGAAGTTCGCGGTCATCTGCACCACGTCGTGCTTGAACCGCGACAGCAGCACCAGCACCACGACCAGCGTCAGCGACAGCGCGCCCGACAGCGCCGGCCGGCGCAGCAGCGCGATGAACAGGAAGTTGAGAATTCCCCAGGTGAGCAGGAAGCAGAACCGCGAGCCGAAATCGGTCTCGGTCCGCAGCATCAGGATCAGCGCGCCGAGATGCGGCGCGGCGACCGCCATCAAGCGCCAGATGCCGAGCGCGACGAGACCGCCGGCGAGCGCGGCAACGGAAGAGTTTTGCTGAGGCGCGGGCGCCATGGGCGGGACGCAATACAAACCCGGCGCAATGGCACGGCCTTGACTGGCAATGGCCAGGAGGCACACCGCACAGCCGGTGTCTGCGCCGTGTCATAAAACCGTATTTGAATCGTCATGAACGCGCAATGAATTTACCCGCCCGGGTGTGCCGTGGCCGGCAGCGCGCGGCTTAGACCTTGGCCGCAGGTGCCGCGCTCCCCGCGATGCCGGCAATGAAGAGATCGACGATGGCCGCGGCCATCTGTTCGACCTCCGTTTCGCCGACACCCCAGCGCGGCAAGTGACCGTCGATGTGCATCCGCGCAAAGCCATAAACCAGCGCGCGGCCGGCGATCTGGACCTGCTTGAGGTCGCGCGCTGCGAGCTGACCGGCCGCAAATGCCTCCGCCAGCGTGCGCTCGGTCAGGCCGATCAGCTCGGCATTGTCGCTGGAGACGCCAGCCGAGCGGTCGTGGTCGAAGAAGCGGCGGCTGGAGATGATCTCGAAATGGGTCGGGTTCTTCATCGCCCAGCGCAGATAGGCGATCCCGAGGCAGCGGAAGCGGCCGAGCGGATCGCCCGGCGGCGCCTCGGCCAGCGCCGCCCCGATCTCGGCGCGGAAGCGGCGCTGCGCCTCCTCCGCCACCGCGTTCATCAGGGCGTCCCGGCTCGGGAAATGCCGGAACGGCGCCCCCGGCGAGACCCCGGCGCGGCGGGCGGCCTCGCGCACGCTGACCGCCTCCGGCCCGCCCTCGCCGACCAGTTGCATGGCGGCATCGATCAGGACCCGGCGGAGGTCGCCGTGGTGGTAGGGCTTGGCCGCCGGTGCCCGCGCTGGACGCGGCTTGGACGACCGGCGTCCGGCAGGTTGGCTGCTGGGGGATCTCTTGGCGGGACGGCGCATGGCGCACCTCTAGCATCACCCGCTTGTGAATGTAAGCACCGATTACACAGATTGACCTCCCGCACCCGCGACATGTAACTGGTGATTACATCAACAGCGGAGGCGGGATATGGCGACGGGTCGAAACTGGTTCGAGGGCTGGCGGCTGTTCGGCCTGCTCACGCTGACCCTGATCGGGCTTTCGATCTGGATCGCCGCGATGCGGCAGTTCGAGGTCGAGGGCGTGCGGATGGTGATCCGCTTCACGGCGCGGACCTCGCTGCTGTTGTTCTGCCTCGCCTTCTCGGCTGCCGCGCTGGCGCGGCTCTGGCCGAACGCCTGGACGCACTGGCAGCGCCGCAATCGCCGCTATGTCGGCGTCACCTTCGCGGCCTCGCACGCCATCCATGCGGTCGCGATCGCCGCGTTCGCGGTGCTCGATCCGGCAGGCTTCGCGGCCGCGACCTCGGTGGTGTCGTACGTCTTCGGCGGCATCGGCTATGTCGTCATCATCGCGCTGACCGCGACCTCGTTCGATCGCACGGCTGCGATGCTGGGTCCGCGCGCCTGGCGCACGCTGCACCTGGCCGGCGGCTATTATCTGCAGCTGCAGTTCATGGTCTCGTTCGGCAAGCGGATTCCGGAGATGCCGCTCTACGCGCTGTTCCTGGTGCCGCTTGCCGTCGTGTTCGCGCTCAGGATGATCAGCATGGCCGCGCGGCCCGCGCCACGCCCGGCACAGGCGAGCTGAGGCACGACCGGATCAGGTCCCCTCACACAAGGTGAAACTTGCGGCCGAGCTGGCGATGAACCGACAGCACCGCGCGATCGACGTCGCTGATCAAACTGTCGCCGAGCACGACGTTCGGAATCTCCCAGTTGCGCCCGATCTGCGCATCGGGCAGCGCGGCGACCGTCGGCACGCGCGCGGTCTCGCAGCCGGGCTGGGCGCGCAGCGCCGCCTCCGCAAGCTGGGTCAGTTCGTCCTGGTTTTTTCCGTCGCTCATGACCGCGGTCGTGACTCCGGAACATGGCTCACTGATGGCCAAGATTCTCCAGTTCCTTGGCCCGGGTCTCGGTCATGCTGCGCATGCACTCGCCGGCATCGAGGCGGGCGATGGTGCCCTCCCCGAGGTCGTAATACAGGCAGTTGGCGTCACGGTACTGGATCCACAGCCGTTGCGCGGTGCGGAGCTGCTCGCGCTGCTTGTCGCCGGCGGCATCCTTCAGCGCCTGCTGATAGGCGACGTTCATCCGCTTGTCCCATTGCGCGGTTTTGGCCTTCAGACACTCGACCATCTGGTAGGTGTTGCCGCCGCAAGACTGCTCGGGATCGCCCTGGTCGCCGGCATGAGCCGCCGAAGCGAGGGCGGTGACGAAAACGGCCATGATCAGAGGCCTTAGCTTAAACACCGTTTTCATGCCGCCGTCCCTTTCCGATCGATCCCCGCGATCGAACCATACATTAGTGCCGCTGCAGCGTATCCCGTTCACCCCGACCGCGCCGTGCAACCGCTAGCCTTCCCGATCCGCGCAGGATATTTCATGGATGTGGAGGGACCATGCGGCGCGCGGTGACGCCTGCGATCGTTCTGGCCGTGTTCGGCCTGCTCGTCGGCGGGCTGTTCCGCTACGCCTTCGACGAGTCCGACGAGGCCTCCGTCGCGAACTATGCGCGCAGTGCCGTCGAGGGCGCCGCCATCAGCCTGACCCTCTGGGCGACACATCTCTATCTGGTCGCGCGCGGCAGCTGGCTGCGACGACAGCCGCTGATTGTCGAGTTGATCGTCCGCTCCGTCATCCTGGCCGTCGTCGTCGCGATCGCCGCGATTGTGCTGGAGATCATCCTGTACGGGCATGGGCTCGAGGCGAAGTGGATTCGCGACACCTTCCTGAAGATCATCGGCGTCGGCCTCTTGATGTCGATCCCGGTCACGACGATCTACGAGCTGGTCCGGATGATCGGCGGGCGGACGCTGCTCAGCGTCGTGCTCGGACGCTACCGCCAGCCGGTGCGCGAGGAGCGCGTGCTGCTGTTTCTCGACCTGGTCGGCTCGACCTCGCTGGCGGAAGCGATGGGCGAGCTGCGGGTGCAGCAGTTGCTGACCCGCTTCTTCTCCGACATCGACGGCGCCATCGTGGCGCATGGCGGCGAGGTGCATGCCTATGTCGGCGACGAGGTCATCGTGACATGGCCGGCCGGTGCGGACGAGACATCGCGGCGCTATCTCGACTGCGTGTTCGCGATCGAGGACCGCCTGGCCAGGCGGGCCGATCACTACCGCAAGGAGTTCGGCGTGGTGCCCTCGTTTCGGGCCGGAATGCACGCCGGTCCGGTCGTGATCGGCGAATGCGGGGACTCGCGGCGACAGATCGCCTATTTCGGCGACACCGTGAACGTCACGGCGCGGCTGCAGGCGCATTGCAAGGAGGCCGGCCGGCCGCTGCTGATCTCGGGCGAGCTGCTTCGCCTGCTGCCTTCGGAGCAGGATTTCGTCATCGAGCCGCTCGGCTCGACCCAATTGCGCGGGCGCGCCGCATCGATCGACATCTTTGCCGTCGCGCGGCGTGCGTCGTCCTAAATAATCCCTTAATGCGCATTAGAGCGCTTTCGAGCGAAGTGGGCACCGGTTCGCGTGAAGAAAACGCGTCAAAACAAGAAGCTAGAACTTCGGTTCTGATTCAATCAGAACCGAAGCTCTAGCTCCGACGGCTCCGTCGAAAGCGCAAATTGCATCGTGTCCGGTCGCGCCCTGTTAAGGATGCGATGCACCCGTATTTGCACCGGGTTCCACCTTAACGCACGTGTAAGACCGCGCCCTGCATGGTGCAGATCAGGTGTCATTCAACAAAAACAAGGTTGCCCATCGATGGCGCAACAGGCGTCACAATCGATTATTGCCGAACTCGAAGATGCGGTCCGGGACGGAACATCCGCCAAACGCGTGCAGACGCTGCGGCAAGTCACCGATCTGTTCCTGAACGACGGCGACCGCCTCAACGATGAACAGGTCAAGGTGTTCGACGACGTGCTCTGCCTGCTCGTCGCGCGCGTCGAGACGCGTGCGCGCGCCGAGCTCAGCAAGCGGCTCGCGCCGCTCGACTACGCGCCGTTTGAGGTGATTCAGCACCTCGCCTGGGACGACGACATCGGCGTCGCGGGCGAAGTGCTGACCCACTCCAGCCGCCTCTCAAGCGACGCACTGCGCGAGATCGCGAGCAGCAAGGGACAGGATCATCTGTTCGCGATCTCGGCGCGGGAAAACCTGCCCGCTTCCGTCACCGACGTGATCATCGACCGCGGCGAGGACAGAGTGATCCGGCGGCTCGCCAACAACGCCGGCGCGCAGTTCTCCGACAACGGCTATTCCTCGATCGTCGCCCGCGCCGAAGGCGATGACGAGCTGGTCGAGATCCTCGGGCTGCGCATCGACATTCCAGCCAAGCTGCTGCGCGACCTGCTGCAGCGCGCCAAGGATGCGGTGCGCGCCCGCCTGCTCGCGATCGCGTCGCCCAGGGCGCGCGAGGAGATCAGCCAGGTACTGAACGACATCGCGCAGGAAGAGGCCGCCGCTCCGCGCCGCAACTACGGCATCGCCGAAGAGCTGGTCAAGCTGATGAAGCAGCTGAACGAGCTCGATGACGCCGCCGTCTACAAATTCGCCGAATCCGGCAAGTTCGACGAGGTCACGGTCGCGCTCGCCGTGCTCAACGACATGCCGATCGCGATGATCGAACGCCTGATGCTCGGGCTGCGCTCGGACCTGATCCTGATCCCGTGCCGCTCGGCGCGGCTGAACTGGCCGACGGTCGAAAGCATCCTGCGCAAGCGGCCGCTGCCGCATTCGATCGACAACGCAACGCTCGAGATCGCGCAACGCGATTACCGGCGGCTGTCGCTGGAGACCGCGCAGCGCACCGTGCGGTTCTGGCAGCTTCACAACAGAATCGAGAAGCAGCCGATCGCGGCCGGTTAACTGCCGCTGACGTTCGTTCTGAATAAAGGGTGGGCAACGCGCCCACCCTTTTCGATTCGGTGCGTAGGGTGGGTTAGCGAAGCGTAACCCACCACTTCTCCCGCCGCGGCGCAAATGGTGGGTTACGCCTTCGGTTAACCCACCCTACGCGTCAGCCTTAGTTCTTGGTCTTGTCGACCAGCGCGCCCTTCTTGATCCAGGGCATCATGTCGCGCAGCTTGGCGCCGACTTCCTCGATCGGGTGCTGGGCGAGCTTGGCGCGGGTCGCCTTGAACGAGGTCTGGTTGACCTTGTTCTCCAGCATCCAGTCGCGGGCGAACTTGCCGCCCTGGATGTCGGCGAGCACGCGCTTCATCTCCGCCTTGGTCTCGGCCGTGACGATGCGCGGACCGGTGACGTATTCACCGTATTCGGCGGTGTTGGAGATCGAGTAGTTCATGTTGGCGATGCCGCCTTCATAGATCAGGTCGACGATCAGCTTCACTTCGTGCAAGCACTCGAAATAGGCCATCTCGGGCGCGTAGCCGGCCTCGACCAGCGTCTCGTAGCCGCCCTTGATCAGCTCGACCAGGCCGCCGCAGAGCACAACCTGCTCGCCGAACAGGTCGGTCTCGCACTCTTCCTTGAAGGTGGTCTCGATGATGCCGGCGCGGCCGCCGCCGATCGCCGAGGCGTAGCTGAGGCCGAGGTCATGGGCGTTGCCCGACGAATCCTTGGCGATCGCGATCAGGCAGGGCACGCCGCCGCCGCGCTGATATTCCGAACGCACGGTGTGGCCGGGGCCCTTCGGCGCGATCATCAGCACGTCGAGGTCGGCGCGCGGATCGAGCAGGTTGAAGTGCACGTTGAGGCCGTGGGCGAACACGAGCGCCGCGCCCTTCTTCATGTTGTCGTGCAGGTGCTCGCGATAGATGTCGCCCTGCAGTTCGTCCGGGGTCAGCATCATGACGAGGTCGGCCCACTTGGCGGCCTCGGCGACCTCCATCACCTTGAAGCCGGCGGCTTCCGCCTTCTTGGCCGAGGCCGAGCCCTTGCGCAACGCAATGGCGACTTCCTTGACGCCGGAATCCTTCAGATTCAGCGCATGGGCGTGGCCCTGGCTGCCATAGCCGACGATAACAACCTTCTTGCCCTTGATCAGGTTCAGGTCGGCATCGCGATCGTAGTAAACTCGCATCGTGGTTTCCTCGTTTGAAGGGGGCCAAAATCGGCCGATGAATCAGGCTTTCGGAAGGTCAGAACCGCCGGGCGCCCGCAAATTTCCGGCGTTGTCTAGAGCATTTTTCCCCTCAGGGGAAACCCCCATCTCGCATGGCGCGGTGCGGCATCATGCGTCCATGAAGACCGGGTAGAGCGAGGCCAGGAGCAGGATGGCCATGACTCCGTTGAAGGCACGGATCGCCCGGGGCGAGGTCAGGATCGGCCGCAGCGCGGTGCCGAACAAGGCCCAGACGACGCAGGACACCGTCCCCAGGATCAGGCTCAGGCCGACCTGGATCGCGATGTTCCACGGGAAAGCGGCAATCGCCGCATAGGCCGTGATGGTGCCGATCACCATCACCCAGCCCTTGGCGTTGATCCACTGGAACAGGGCCGCGCCCCAGAACGTCATCGGGCCGCGGCCGCCCCTGTCGTCCTTGTCCGCCGAGGGCGGCTCGGCCATGGCGATGACGGCCGCGAGATAGACCAGATAGGCCACGCCGCCATATTTCAGGATCGTCTGCAGCACCGGATAGGCGATGAAGACCGCACCGAGCCCGACCCCGACCGCCCCGACCATGAAGGCGAAGCCGACCGTGATGCCGACGATGTGCGGCACGGTGCGGCGGAAGCCGTAGGTCAGCCCCGACGACAGCAGCATGATGTTGTTGGGACCCGGCGTGAAGAACATCACGACCGCGAACACGACAAAGGCGAACAGCAGCGAATTCGACATGGTGCCCTCACGCGACTTTCGGCAGCGTTTTTGGCCGCTTCGACAGCAACATCACGGCGATGCCGGCGATGACAGTGACCATGCCGGCCAGCCGCAGCGGCCCGAACTTCTCGCCGAACACGACGCTGGAGGCGGCGGAGCCGACGAACGGCACCAGCAGCGCGAACGGCACCACCTGCGCCGCCGGATAATCCCGCAGCAGCCGGCCCCAAAGCCAGTAGGCGATGCTGGTGGAAATGGCGCCGACAAACAGCATGGAGACAATGCCGGACGGCGATAGATGCGACAGCGCCTGCCAGATCGGCTTGGCGCCCAGCGTCAGCAGCGACAGGCCGAACAACGGGACCGCCGCACACAGGCACAGCCATGCGAACAGGTCGAACATGCGCGCGCCCTGCGCCGGCCGCAGCAGCAGGTTTCCGACTGCGAACGAGACCGGCGAGATCATCAGGATGGCAAAGGCGGTGACGCTGAAATCGTAGCCGACAGTGCCGCAGATCATCAGCAGGCCGATCGCGGCGATGGCGATGCCGGCGGTCTGCGGCCGCGACGGCAATTCGCCGAACAATAGCGCGGCAAAGCCGATGGTGAACAGCGCCTGGCTCTGCACGATCACGCTGGTGAGCCCGACCGGCACGCCATGGGCGATTGCGATCGACTGCGCAAGGAACTGGCCGAGGAACAAGGTGAGGCTGATTCCGATCAGCAGCGGCCACGAGACCTGGCGCGGCTTGCGCAGCAACAGGCACGGCAGGGCCGCGATGCCGAAGCGCAGCGCCGTCATCAATTCGGGCGGCAACTCATCGAGCGCGATCCGGCTTGCGACGAACGCAAGCCCCCAGATCACCGCGACCATGACGGCGATGCCAACATCGGCCGGCTTCATTGTTGTTCTTCTTTTGCTTCCGTTACGGCCGGGATCTAGATTTGTTGGTCCGGCATCGGTTTGCGCAACAGGTAGGTACCGTGCAGCGGCGCGTGGTAATCGACGGAGACCAGCGTGAAGCCGGTCTCGGTCAGCATGCGCTCCATCACCCAGCCGAAGGTCGAGTATTCGTCGCGCATGTGGGTGATCACGCTTTCGCGCTCGAAATCGTGATTCTTGATCGAGAAATCGGCCCACCCTTCGACATCGCGATCGACGCCGTCGGGCATGCTGACGAACACCATGTCGCGCAGATAGAAGTTCGCGCCGGGCTTCAGCGCGTTGAAGATCCGCGACAGCGCCACCGCCTTCCAGAAGTCGGGCAAATGATGCAGCGTGAACTCGCTGACGATTAGATCGTAGGAATTCGGCTGATAGGCGAAGGACAACAGGCCGGCCGGCTGGGTCCGGATCTTCGCCTTGCGGTCGCGCGCATAGATTTCGGCGAGCCCGATCATCGCCGGCGAGATGTCGATGGCGTCGACCTCGGCGCCCATCAGCGCCGCCTCGGTCGCCAGCACGCCGTTGCCGCAGCCGATATCGGCGATCCGCCAGCCCGGCTTGGCGCCGAGCATGGCCAGCGCCTGACGGGCACGGACGTCGCTGTCCTCGCTGACGTCATAGATCGAGGCCACCGCGGTATCGAGACCGACCTGCCGCCGTTGCGTGTAGTACCAGTCGCGCGCCAACATGATTCACATCCCTTCCGGCCCGCGCGTGATCGCGGCCACCCCGGTTCGTGACACCTCGACCAGCCCCAGCGGGCGCATCAGGTCGATGAACTGACTGATCTTGGACGAGTTGCCCGTGATCTCGAACACGAAGCTCTCGGTCGTGGCGTCGATCACCCGGGCGCGGAACGCATCCGCCAGCCGCAGCGCCTCGACGCGGTGATCGCCACCGCCCCTCACCTTGACCATCGCAAGTTCGCGCTCGATCGAGCTGCCGGTCAGCGTCATGTCGACGACGCGGTAGACCGGGATCATGCGGTCGAGCTGATGCTTGATCTGCTGGATCACCATCGGCGTGCCCGTGGTGACGATCGTGATCCGCGAGAGGTGTTTCTGGCTCTCTGTCTCCGAGACGGTAAGGCTTTCGATGTTGTAGCCGCGGCCGGAGAACAGCCCGATCACGCGCGCGAGCACGCCGGGCTCGTTCTGCACGAGCACCGACAGCGTGTGCGTCTCGTTGGGATCGTGACGCTCTTCGAGGAAGTAGGCGGATGCGGGCTGGTTCATGGTCGTCCCCTTACATGCTTTTCACGCCACCGCCCGCTGGGCGGCCGGCGTGGCATCCGTCCCGATCCAGGTCCGGAACAGATCGAAATCGATATTGCCGCCGCTCAGGATCAGGCCGACCCGCTTGCCGGCGAGCCTGGTCTTTTCCTGCAGCGCAGCCGCAAGCGGCGCGGCACCGGCGCCCTCGGCGAGGTTGTGGGTGTCGGTCCAGTAGGCGCGGATCGCGGTAGCGATCTCGTCATCCGTCACCTGGACGATGCGCGAGGCCCCTCTGAGCATGATCGCCAGCGCAGCCGCGTCGGGATTGCGGGTCGCCATGCCGTCGGCCAGCGTGTTGCTGCTGTTGGTGCTCACCACGGTGCGCGCAGCAAACGACAGCGCGTAGGACGGCGCCGCGGCCGACTGCACGCCGATAATCTCGGTCTTCAGTCCGAGCAGGTCGCGCGCCGCGATGCAGCCGCAAATGCCCGAGCCTTGCCCGATCGGGACGTAGAGAATGTCGAGATCGGGTGCACTCCTGAACAGCTCAAGCGCGTAGGTGGCAACGCCAAGGACAATGTTCGGATGGAACGCCGGCACCATGTGCAGGCCATCGCGCTCGGCCCGCCGATA
Source organism: Bradyrhizobium sp. 6(2017) (assembly GCF_011058295.2). Lineage (NCBI taxonomy): Bacteria > Pseudomonadati > Pseudomonadota > Alphaproteobacteria > Hyphomicrobiales > Nitrobacteraceae > Bradyrhizobium > Bradyrhizobium sp. 6(2017). Next base: position 7,054,458 of record NZ_CP049289.2, read on the forward strand.
GGCTTCCTCGCGGGCCTCCTGAAAATCGTTGCCGTACTCGATGAGGTTACCGCCGAACGCAACCATCGCACGGTTCTTCTCGACCGAGTTTCCTTGCGGCACGTAGATCGTCACCGGGAGGCCGTGACGACGCCCGGCGAAGGCGATGCTCTGGCCATGATTGCCACGTGTTGCCGAGATGATGCCGGGCACATCCGGCCGCTCGCGCTTCAGACATTCGAGATAGACCAGCCCGCCGCGCACCTTGAAGGCGCCGGTCGGGGTGTGGTTCTCATGCTTGACCACGACCTCGGTGCCGAGCCGTTCAGCCAGCAGCGGCCACGCATGCGCCGGCGTCGCCGGCACCGCGGTGCCGACGATCCTGTGCGCGCGCTCGAGCTCGTCGAGGTCAAACATGATCCGTCCTCACCTCACACCAGCGCCTTGCCACCCGCGAAGGCCCTCGCAGTGGCCTCATCGGTGGCTTCTTCCGGCAGCAGCATCTCGTTATGCGCCTTGCCCGACGGGATCATCGGGAAGCAGTTCTCCAGCGCGGCGACGCGGCAGTCGAACAGCACCGGACGCTTGATCGAGATCATCTCCTTGATCGCGCCGTCGAGATCGGACGGCTTGGTCGCCTGCAGGCCGACGCAGCCATAAGCGTCGGCGAGCTTGACGAAATCAGGTAGCGCCTCCGAGTACGAATGCGACAGCCGGTTGCCGTGCAATAGCTGCTGCCACTGCCGCACCATGCCCATGTACTGGTTGTTCAGGATGAAGATCTTGATCGGCAGCTCGAACTGAACCGCCGTCGACATCTCCTGGATCGTCATCTGCACTGAGGCGTCGCCGGCGATGTCGATCACCAGGCTGTGCGGATGCGCCACCTGCACGCCGACCGCGGCCGGCAGGCCGTAGCCCATGGTGCCGAGACCGCCGGAGGTCATCCAGCGGTGCGGCTCCTCGAAGCCGAAGAACTGCGCGGCCCACATCTGGTGCTGACCGACTTCGGTCGTGATGTAGGTGTCCTTGCCGCGGGTCAGCTCGAACAGGCGCTGGATCGCATATTGCGGCAGGATGATATCGTTGTTCTTCTTGTAGGACAGCGACTTGCGCGCGCGCCATTGCGCGATCTGCTGCCACCACGCCTTGATGTCGGGCTTCTTGGCTTCCGCCTTGAACACCTGCAGCAGGTCGCCGAGTATGTTGCCGGCGTCGCCGATGATCGGCACGTCGACGCGGATGTTCTTGTTGATCGAGGACGGGTCGATATCGATGTGGATCTTCTTCGAGCCCGGCGAGAACGCGTCGGTGCGGCCGGTGATGCGGTCGTCGAAGCGCGCGCCGACGCACAGCATGACGTCGCAATCATGCATGGTCATGTTGGCTTCGTAGGTGCCGTGCATGCCCAGCATGCCGAGCCAGTTCGGTCCCGACGCCGGATAGGCGCCCAGCCCCATCAGGGTCGAGGTGATCGGGAAGCCAGTCGCCTCCACCAGCTGACGCAGCAGTTGCGAGGCCTCGGAGCCCGAATTGATCACGCCGCCGCCGGAATAGATCACCGGACGTTTGGCATTGGCGAGCAGCGCCACCGCCTTGCGGATCTGGGTCGCGTCGCCCTTCACGCGTGGCGTGTAGGAGATGTGCACGTCCGACTTGCGCGGCGGATGATAGGTGCCGGTCGCGAACTGCACGTCCTTCGGCACGTCGACCACGACCGGGCCCGGCCGGCCGGTGGTGGCGACGTAGAAGGCCTCATGCAGCACCTTGGCGAGGTCGTTGACGTCGCGCACCAGCCAGTTGTGCTTGGTGCAGGGCCGCGTGATGCCGACCGTGTCGCACTCCTGGAAGGCGTCGTTGCCGATCAGATGGGTCGGCACCTGACCGGTGATGCAGACCAGCGGGATCGAATCCATCAGCGCGTCGGTCAGCGGCGTCACCATGTTGGTGGCGCCGGGGCCCGACGTCACCAGCACCACGCCGGGCTTGCCGGTCGAGCGCGCATAGCCCTCGGCGGCATGGCCGGCGCCCTGCTCGTGGCGGACCAGGATGTGCTCGACCTCGCTCTGCTGGAAAATCTCGTCATAGATCGGAAGCACCGCACCGCCGGGATAGCCGAAGACATGCTGCACGCCGTGATCGATGAGCGCGCGCACGATCATCGCGGCGCCGGTCATCTGATTGGGATCGTGGCTCTTGTCGGTCATGGTTCGCTCCGGATGCGCTTGTTTTTGCGCGTCTTTTGTCAGTTCTCGTCAGTTCGGTTTCGGGCAATAAAAAGGGGCCCCAGAGGCCCCATGCACACCGCCCGAATTTGGATGGCCGCTAGCCATCCCCGGCGGTGTGCCTGGGTACGACGGCGATAAGGAGTTTGGTAATAATGTTGCGCACGATACGACCCAGTCTTCCCAAAGGTTGCGCGAACATAGCGGCCAAAGCCCGAATGTCAAGGCAAGGCAGGCACTTTCGCGATTTTTGGAGTGTAACGGGGTTCCAGCCGTTCGGCGAGCATTTTTGCGCGGCGCAACGCGCATGGCAGACGGGCGGCTACCGGGCTACGGGATCCGCTCCTCCAGCCACTCCTTCGCCGCCTCGGGCGCGACCCATTCGAACTCGGGGAGCTGGTGGCGGAACCAGGTGAACTGGCGCTTGGCGTAATGGCGGGTGTCGGCACGACCGGTCTCGGCGGCCGCCTCCCGGCTGATCTCCCCCTTCAGGTGCCGGATCAGCGCCGGCACGCCGTGCGCCTTCATGGCCGGCAGCAGCGGGTCGAGCCCGCGCGCCGCCAATGCGGCGACCTCGTCGAGCACGCCGGCATCAAGCATCGCGCCGAACCGCGCGTCGATCCGCGCATAAAGCCAATCGCGCTCCGGCGCGAGAAACAGCGCGTGGAATTGGCCCGGCGGCACCAGCGGCGGCAGGCCCTCGCGATGCCAGTCCGGCAGCGGGCGGCCGGTGGCCTCGACGACCTCGAGCGCGCGCGCGATGCGGGTGCGGTCGCGCGGCTTCAGCCGTTCGGCCGACACCGGATCGCGCTTGGCAAGCTCGGCATGCAGCGCCTCGACGCCGTGCTGCTCGAGCCTGGCGCGGACGCCGTCGCGCACCTCGACCGGGATCGGCGGCACCGCCGACAGGCCGCGCGTCAGCGCCTTGAAATACAGGCCGGAGCCGCCGATGAAGATGGGCAGGCGTTTGTCCGCACGGGCCTTCCCAAGCACCTTGGCCGCGTCAGTTACCCAGGCGCCGGCGGAGAAATTCACGCCGGCGTCGACATGGCCGTAGAGCCGGTGCGGAACCAGCGCCTCCTCACCCGCCGTCGGCCGCGCGGTGATGATTCCCAGATCGCGATAGACCTGCATGGAGTCGGTGTTGATCACGACCCCGCCGGTGCGCTGCGCAAGCGCGAGCGCCAACGCCGACTTGCCGCTTGCGGTCGGCCCTGCGATAAGCACTGCCTTGTCCAACAATCCCGAATGCGCCTGCATGTCCCTCGTTGCCACGCTGATCTGCAATCCTGCAAGCCCCGCGCTCGACTCCACCACCGTCGACGGTGCGCGGGCCGTGCTGCCCTCACCCGGCCCGGCGCAGTGGCTGTTCAACGAAGTCGCCGTCGACATTCCCTTCGAGAGCCAAGATTCCAGCGGAGACCCCAGCAAGGACGACATCAAGGCGTTCGAAGAGCGCCTGCGCCAGGCCCGCGGCGACCTGCCGATCGACGTTGTCGTGCAACCTCGGATCGGCCGGCGCAAGAAGCTTTTTCTGGCCGACATGGATTCGACCATGATCGGCCAGGAGTGCATCGACGAGCTCGCCGACTTCGCCGGGCTGAAAGCCCACGTCGCCGCCATCACCGAGCGGGCGATGCGCGGCGAGATCGAGTTCGAGTCGGCGCTGCGCGAGCGGGTCGCGCTGCTCAAGGGCCTGCCGGTCAGCGTCGTCGACGAGGTGCTGGACAAGCGCATCACGGTGACGCCGGGCGGACGCGACCTCGTCATGACCATGCGCGCGCATGGCGCCTATACCTGCCTGATCTCCGGCGGCTTCACCCTGTTCACCAGCGTGGTCGCGGCCAAGGTCGGTTTCCAGGAGAACCGCGCCAACCAGCTGCAGGTCGAGAACGGCAAACTGACCGGCGAAGTGGTCGAGCCGATCCTTGGCCGCGCCACCAAGCTCGCCACCCTGATCGAGCTCACCGAATCCTTCGACCTCGACGATATCGACACGCTGGTGGTGGGCGACGGCGCCAACGATCTCGGCATGATCCAAGCCGCCGGTCTCGGCGTCGCCTATCGCGCCAAGCCGGCGGTCGCAGGCGCAGCCGCGGTGCGGATCGACCACGGCGACCTCAGCGCGCTGTTGTACGCGCAGGGCTATCGGCGGGACGAGTTCGTCGAGAGCTAGCCGATCACTGGCTCGTCATGCCCGGGCTTGACCCGGGCATCCATCATTCTGCGCAAAAGCTTTGTCAGTCGATGGATTGCCGGGTCAAGCCCGGCAATGACGCAATGTGTAGCGCAAGCTCTACTGCACGCCGAGCGCCACGAAGCGCAGTTCGCCGTCGCCGTTGGAGACCAGCAGCAGCACGGACTTCTTGCCGTCCTTCTTCAGCTGGTCGAGGCGCTTCTTGATGTCGGCGGCACTGGACACTGCCTCCTGCGCCACCTCGACGATGACGTCGCCGGCCGACAGCCGCTTCTCGGCCGCATCCGAGTTGCTGTCGACACCGGTGACGATGACGCCCTTCACGCTGTCCTTGATCTTGTATTTGGTGCGCAGGTCCTTGCTCAGCGCCGCGAGGTCGAGACCGAGCGCCTTTTGGGTCACAGGCTTCTCGGCGGTGTCGTCCTTCGACTTGGCGTTGACCTGCTGAACCTTGTCGGTGTCCTCGAGCCGGCCGAGCGTGACCTTGCGGGTCTCCTCATTGCCCTTGCGGATGATGACGACGTCGACTTCCTTGCCGACCGCGGTGTCGGCGACGATGCGCGACAAATCCTTCGGGTCCTTGACGTCCTTGCCGTCGAATTTGACGACGACGTCGCCGGGTTCGATGCCGGCCGGCTTGGCCGGGCCCTTGTCGTCGACGCCGGCGACCAGCGCGCCACGCGCCGGCTTGATGTTGAGGCTGTCGGCGATTTCGTCGGTGACCTGCTGGATGCGCACGCCGAGCCAGCCACGACGTAGCTCGCCGAACTTCTGCAACTGGTCGACGACGCCGGCCACCGTCTTCGACGGCACGGCGAAACCGAGACCGATCGAACCGCCGGTCGGGGAGATGATCAGCGTGTTGACGCCGATCACCTCGCCTTCGAGGTTGAAGAGCGGACCGCCGGAATTGCCGCGATTGATGGCGGCGTCGGTCTGGATGTAGCTGTCATACGGCCCCTGGCTGATGTCGCGGTTCTTGGCCGAGACGATGCCCGCGGTCACGGTGCCGCCAAGGCTGAACGGGTTGCCGATCGCGACCACCCAGTCGCCGAGACGGATCTTGTCGCTGTCGCCGAACTTGACCGCGACGAGCGGCTTCGGCGGCTTGAACTTGAGGACCGCAAGGTCGGTCTTCTTGTCGACGCCGACCAGCTCGGCCTTGATCTTGGTGCCGTCGTTGAGGATGACGTTGATCTCGTCGGCGTCGGCGATGACGTGGTTGTTGGTGACGACGATGCCCGCGGTGTCGACGATGAAGCCCGAGCCGAGCGAGTTGGTCTTGCGCGGCTGGAACTCGCCGCTCTTGTCGCCGCCCTTGCCGGGCGGCCCGCGGCGGTTCTTGAAGAAGTCGTCGAAGAATTCCTCGAACGGCGAGCCCGGTGGCAGCTGCGGCATCGCGCCGCCGCCCTTGTTGGCCTCGATGGTCTGCGACGTCGAGATATTGACGACGGCGTCGATCACCTTCTCGGCGGTGTCGGCGATGCTTTCGGGACCACGCGCGAACGCCGGCACGGAGCTCAGCATGCTCGCAGCACCGATCGAGATCGCGGCTCCCATCATGCGGAGGCGACGGCTCAGGGCTGGTCTGGCAGCGGTCATGTCGGAGTTTCTCCAGGCAAACGGGTTCGAAATCAGCTGCTTACAGAGTGCGCCCGAACGGGCGGGCGGCGCAAGCATCTCAGCCGGATATTTCGGCGAAAAACCGGCCGCAAGAGGCTCACGATTATGTTCATTCCGGCACGATGGGCGCGGCGGAACATTGCAACGCTCAGCGTCGCACCGCCCAGATCAGGACCAGGCCTGCGACCGCCGAACCGATGCCCACGATGCGCAGCAAATTGTCGGGTGTCGCCAGCGCACTCTTCATTGCCCGGCGCATCCAGGCGGGACTTGCCGCAAACAGGATGCCTTCGAGCACGAACAGGATTCCCAGACCGATGAGGAAGTCGCCGAACGCTATGGACTTCATCGGATGGCAGCCTCCCGCTCGATGCTTGTTGTTCTTGAGTGGCGGCGACGCGTTGTCCGCATCGCCGCCAAATCATGATGTTCACGTCGTGAAGTTCAAGTCGTGACGTTACTGTTTCGGCGCGGCGGCCGCCTCAGGCTGCCTGCCGTTGGCGCTGCCGAAATATCTGAAGAATTCCGAGTCTGGCCGCAACAGGAAACGCGTGTCGCCGGACTTGAGGCTGTTCTCGTAGGCCGTCATCGAACGATAGAACGCGAAGAAGTCCTTGTCCTTGCCGTAGGCCTCGGCGAACAACCGGTTGCGCTCGGCATCGCCGGCGCCGCGGGTTTGCTCCGCGGTGGAGTTCGCCTCGGCGACGATCACGGTTGCTTCGCGATCGGCCTTCGAGCGGATCTCCTGCGCCTTCTGGTCACCCTGGGCACGGAACTCGGCGGCCTCGCGCTGACGCTCGGTCTTCATCCGGTCGTAGACCGCCTGGCTGTTCTGCTCCGGCAAGTCGGCGCGGCGGATCCTGACGTCGACGACCTCGATGCCGTATCCGTCAGCCTCCTTGTCGAGTTGCTCGCGGATCCGCGACATCAGCCGCTCACGTTCGTCACGCACCACCGTGATGAAGCTGACCTCGCCGAGCACGCGGCGCAGCGACGCGTTGAGCAGTGTGGTGAGCTGCACATTGGCGGCCTGGATCGAGCCGACGCTGGTGTAGTAGCGCAGCGCATTCTTGATGCGATAGCGCGCGAAGGCGTCGACCACCAGCCGCTTCTGGTCGGAGGCGATCACCTCCTGCGACGGGTTTTCGAGATCGAGGATGCGCTTGTCGACATTGATCACCGAATTCCACGGCGCCTTGAAGTGCAGCCCGGGATCGGTGACGACCTCGACCGGCTCGCCGAACCGCAGGACGATGGTCTGCTCGGTCTGCTGCACGGTGAACACCGAGCTGTAGCCGACGGCAAGAACGATGAAGAGGATGATCAGGGACACAATGCCGGTGACGGGGGACCTCATCGGGTGGCTCCCTGCTGGCCGGTCGTGGCCGGTGCTGCCGCCGGACGCCGCGGCGTCAACTCGCCGAGCGGCAGATAGGGCACGATGTTCTGGCCCTGGCTGCCGTCATAGACCAGCTTCTCGGAGCTGCCGAGCACCTTTTCCATGGTCTCCAGATAGATGCGCTCGCGCGTCACGTCGGGTGCCTTCTTGTACTCGTCATAGACTTTCAGGAAGCGGGCGCTCTGGCCCTTGGCCTCGGCGACCGCCTGCTCCTTGTAGCCCTCAGCGGCCTGCAGGATCTGCGCGGAACGACCACGCGCATCCGGCACGACCCGGTTGGCGTAGGTCTGCGCCTCGTTCTGTTTGCGCTCGAGGTCGGAGCGCGCCGCCTGGACGTCGCGGAATGCGTCGATCACCTGCGCCGGCGGGTCGACCTTTTGCATCTGCACCTGCGCAATCTGGATGCCCGCATTGTAGGAATCGAGCGTCTTCTGCATCAGCTCCTGGACGTTCTGCTCGGTGACGTTGCGCGCCCCGGTCAGGATCGGCTGGATCTGCGAGCGGCCGATCACCTCACGCATCGCGCTTTCGGCAACCGCCTTCACGGTGCCTTCGGGATTCTGGATGTTGAACAGGTAGGCGCCGGCCCCACCCGGCTTGATGCGCCACAGCACGGTGAAGTCGACGTCGACGATGTTTTCGTCGCCGGTCAGCATCAGGCTCTCCTCCGGCACGTCACGCATGGTGCGGCCGCGGCGAGCGGGATCGTCGATCAGGGTCATGCCGATCGAGATCGTGTTGACGCGCAGCGCCTTCGGCAGCAGCACTGTCTCGATCGGATATGGCAGGTGATAGCGCAGGCCCGGCTGCGCATCGCGGACATACTTGCCGAAGCGCAGGACGACGCCAAGCTCTTCGGACTGCACACGGAAGATGCCGGTCGCGAACCAGATCGCCAGCGCGGCGACCAGCACCAGCGCGACGCCCATGCCGCTGAAATGACCGCCGGGCAGCCACTGCTGCAGGCGGTCCTGGCCGCGCCGCAGCAGATCCTCAAGATCCGGCGGCCTCGGCCCGGCTGACTGCGGACCGGTGCCCCATGGCCCTTTCGGACCCGAGCCCCAGGGCCCCCCGCCTTGATTTTTCCACGGCATCAAACATCTCCTCGGCAAGTCCGGACGGGACGCCCGGCCTCGATTGTCCGGCCCGGTTATAGGGGACCGCTAGGGCCCTTACAACGCAAGCTTCCTGGCCGGACGAGCTATGCGCCGGGCCATAATTGTCAATGCAAACATTAGTTAACGTTGGCTGCGCCGACGATATGTCACATAGGAGAAGTCGACGCTGTCGTCCGGACCTGCCGGATTTCGCACGCGCGCGACCTCGTCCCACTCCTTCGCATCGATTTTGTCGAACCGTGTGTCGCCGTCCGGCCTGGCGTGGACCTCGGTGATCTCCAAGCGATCAGCCACACCCATCCACTGCGCGTAAATCTCCGCGCCGCCGATGATCGCGATCTCAGTGGCGAAACGCCGCAGCGCGTCACCAAGCGCAATGGCGCGGGCGTTTTCGAACGACGTCGTGACGATGGCGCCGCGCGCGCGGTAGTTCGCATCGCGCGTCACCACGATGTTGGTGCGCCCCGGCAGCGGCCTGCGCAGGGATTCGAAGGTCTTGCGTCCCATCACGACGGGCTTGTTCAGCGTGATCGCCTTGAGGCGCTGCTGGTCGGATTTGAGCCGCCACGGAATGGCGTTGGCGCTTCCGATCACGCCGTTCTCGGCGACCGCGACGACCAGCACGATCTCCATCAGCGTGTCCCTTCCGCGAGCGTCGACAGCGCCGGGCCGGAGACGCGGCAGATCGTCCATTCGTCCATCATCTCGGCGCCGAGCGACTTGTAGAATGCGATCGACGGCGCGTTCCAGTCGAGCACCGCCCATTGCAGGCGCGCCCAGCCATTGGCGAGACATTGCTTCGCCAGATGCACCAGCAATGCCTTGCCGATGCCGTTGCCGCGCAGCGCCGGACGCACGAACAGGTCTTCGAGATAGATGCCGTGGCGGCCGGCGAAGGTCGAGAAGTTGACGAACCAGACCGCGAAGCCGGCCGACTCGCCGTTCCATTCCGCGATGTCGCAATAAAGCCGCGGGTTCGCGCCGAACAGCGCCTCGGCGATATCGGCCTCGCTGGCGTGGACCTCGTGCAGGAGCTTTTCGTATTCGGCGAGCTCGCGGACCAGCGAGAACACCAGTCCGGCCTCATCGGGCCGCGCGCGGCGGATGGTCAGCGACATTCAGCCCCTCAGACCGCAACTTCAGCCTTGATGTGCGGATGCGGGTCGTAGCCTTCGAGTTTGAAGTCCTCGTAGCGGAACGCGAAGATATCCTTCACATCGGGATTGATCGTCATCGTCGGCAGCGGCCGTGTCGGCCGCGTCAGCTGCAGGCGCGCCTGCTCGAGGTGGTTCGAGTAGAGATGCGCATCGCCGAGCGAGTGCACGAAATCACCGGGCTTCAGCCCGGTGACCTGCGCCACCATCATGGTCAGCAGCGCATAGGACGCGATGTTGAAGGGCACGCCGAGGAAGACGTCGCCGGAGCGCTGGTAGAGCTGGCAGGACAATTTGCCGTTGGCGACATAGAACTGGAACAGGCAATGGCACGGCGGCAGCGCCATCTTGTCGACCTCGGCCGGATTCCAGGCGCTGACGATCAGCCGCCGCGAATCCGGATTGCGCTTGATCATCTCGATCACGCCCGCGATCTGGTCGATGCTGCGGCCATCGGGCGCCGGCCACGAGCGCCATTGCGAGCCGTAGACCGGGCCGAGATCGCCATTGGCGTCGGCCCATTCGTCCCAGATCGTGACGCCGTTGTCGTTGAGATATTTGATGTTGGTGTCGCCGGCGAGGAACCAGAGCAGCTCGTGCACGATCGCCTTCAGCGGCAGCCGCTTGGTCGTCAGCATCGGGAAGCCGGCCGCCAAGTTGAAGCGCATCTGATGGCCGAAGATCGACAGCGTGCCGGTGCCGGTGCGGTCGTGCTTCTCCGCGCCGTCGGCGAGGATGCGTTCGAGCAGGTCGTGATACTGGTTCATGGCGTTGGTTTCAGGCTCTCTGGGCGGAGCGGCAATCTAGCGGCCGGGGCTGCCGGTCGACATGCCGATTCGGCTGCATGCACCGATTATACCCTGAAAAGTGAACACTCCTGCGGCAAACGACAAGGGCGGAACTCGCGTTCCGCCCTTGCCTATCCCTTGCCTATCCACTTGATCGCGCTGGATTAAGAGGCCGGCTTGAGCACCGGCGTCCATTTCGCGATCTCGCTCTTGACCAGGGTCGCGAGCGCCTCCGGGGTGCGGCTGGCGGGCGCCGGGATCACGCTGCCGAGTTCGAGCAGGCGCTTGCGCACGGTCTCATCGTCGAGCGCCTTGATGGCCGCCGCGTTCAGGGTGGCGATGATGGCGGGCGAGGTTCCCTTCGGCGCGAAGATCGCGTTCCAGGCCTGGGCCTGGAAATCCGGCAGGCCGGCTTCCGCCGTGGTCGGGACATTAGGCAGCGACGGATTGCGCTCGAGGGTCGCGATCGCGTAGGCCTTGATGGTGCCGGCATTGATCTGCGGCACCGCGTTGACGATCTGGTCGCACATGTAATCGACCTGGCCGGCGACCAGCGCATTCATCGCAGGTCCTGTGCCGTTGAAGGGCACGCCGACCGGCTTGATGCCGAGGATCGAGTTCAAGAGCTCGCAGGACACGTGGGAGACCGAACCGATGCCGGCATGCGCGGCGTTGACCTTCTCGGCATTGGCCTTCACATAGGCGACGAATTCCTTGAGATCCTTCGGCGGAAAATCCTTGCGGGCAAGGATCAGGATCGGCGTGCCGGCAAGCAGCGCGACGGGCTCGAAATCCTTTTCCGGGTGATAGGCAAGCTTCGGGTACAGCGGCACGGAGGCGGCGTGCGTGCCCATATGCCCGGTAACCAGCGTATAGCCGTCGTTGGCGGCGCGCGCGGCGCGCGTCGTCGCGGTGGTGCCGCCGGCGCCGACCACGTTCTCGATCACGATGCTCTGTCCCAGCGTCGGCGCCATATTCGCAGTGACGATGCGTGAAATGACGTCGGTCGGACCGCCGGCTGCGAACGGCACGATCATGGCGATGGTGCGGGTCGGGTAGTTCTGCGCGGACGCCGGCACGGCTGCGGCGCTCAGTGCGGCAAATGCCGAAAGGCATGCGCCCGCAAGCGAGCGAATGGAGATCATTTCGAATCCTCCCGGGAACGTTTGACCAATAAAAATGCCGGCCAAATCGGCCAGCATTTTCATTTCACGAGACGACATCGAGTGTCGATTGGACTTCCGCCTGCGGCGCGCCGACGCAGGGCCGGCAGTACGCTCAGCCCTCGGACTCCACGAACACTTCGTCGCGCTTGGCACGCAAGCTCGGCAGCACGGCAAGCACCAGCAGGCCTGCCGCGATCGCCAGCAGCACCGCCGATAGCGGCCGCGACAGGAACACGCTCCAGTCACCGCGCGAGATCAAGAGTGCACGACGCAGGTTCTCCTCCATCAGCGGGCCGAGCACCATGCCGAGCAGCAGCGGCGCCGGCTCGAAATCGTGTTTGATCAGCCAGTAGCCAACGAGGCCGAACGCGCCCGCGAGGACGACGTCGACCGGCGCGTTGTTCACCGAATAGATGCCGATCGCACAGAAGATCACGATCGAGGGGAACATCAGCCGGTACGGCACGCGCAGCAGACGGACCCAGATGCCGACCAGCGGCAGGTTGATGATGATCAGCATCAGATTGCCAATCCACATCGAGGCGATCATGCCCCAGACCAGATCGGGCTGCTTCACCATCACCTGCGGACCCGGCACGATGCCATGAATGGTCATCGCGCCGACCATCAGCGCCATCACCGCATTCGGCGGGATGCCGAGAGTGAGCAGCGGGATGAACGAGGTCTGCGCCGCGGCGTTGTTGGCGCTTTCCGGCGCCGCCACGCCCTCGATCGCACCGCGGCCGAACCGCGATGGGTCCTTCGCGATCTTCTTTTCCAGCGTATAGGCCGCGAACGAAGCAATCACGGCGCCGCCGCCCGGCAAAATGCCGAGAATCGATCCGAGGATCGTGCCACGCACGATCGCAGGCGCGGAGTCCTTAAGGTCCTTCCTGGTCGGCATAAGGCCGGTGATCTTCTGCTGCACCAGATCACGGCTCATCTCGGCACCCGCGTCGAGATTGCGGATGATCTCCGCAAAGCCGAACACGCCCATCGCCACGGTGGCAAAGCCGAGGCCGTCTGCGAGTTCCGGGATGTTGAAGGCCATGCGCGAGGCGCCGGTCTCGATGTCGGAGCCGACCATCGACAGCAACAGGCCGAACACGATCATCGCGATCGCCTTCAGCACAGAGCCCTTGGCAAGCACCACCGCAAAGATCAGGCCGAGCACCATCAGCGAGAAATATTCGGCCGGGCCGAACGCCAGCGCGAGCTTGGTCAACGGGGCGCCGAGCACGGCGATCAGCACGGTCGCGACGCAGCCTGCGAAGAACGAGCCGATCGCGGCGATCGCCAGCGCCGGGCCGGCGCGGCCCTGCCGGGCCATCTGGTGGCCATCGAGCGCAGTGACCACGGAGGTCGCCTCACCCGGAATATTGACTAGGATCGAGGTGGTCGAACCGCCATATTGCGCGCCGTAATAGATGCCGGCGAGCATGATCAGCGCACCGACCGGCGGCAGGCCGAAGGTGATCGGCAGCAGCATCGCGACGGTGGCGATGGTGCCGATGCCCGGCAGCACGCCGACCAGCGTGCCGACCAGCGCACCGATCAGGCACATCAGAAGGTTGATCGGCGAGAACGCGACGACGAAACCGTGGGCGAGATTGGCAAACAGCTCCATTTCGCCCTCACTGAATCAGGAAACGCGGGAACATCGGCATCGGAAGTCCCAGCACATAAGGAAACAGCAGCGCGCAACCGAGCGTCAGACAGCCGCCGACGATGATGGCCTCGATCCATCTTGTCTCATGCGAGCCAAGTGCTGCGATCAGGAAGGCGGCAAAGGCCGACACGACGAGCCCGAGCGGACGGATCGCCACGGCGAAGAACACGATGGCCGCGGATACGAACAGCGGGCCGCGCCAGGAATAGGCGGCGATATGCGGGCCGTCGTGCAGAAGTCCCATCAGCGCGACGGTGCCGCCGAGCAGCAGCAGCAGCACGGCGAACATACGCGGCGCGGTTCCGGCGCCGAACGAGAATCCGTGCATGCCCTGCAAGTCGCTCGAGGCCCACAAGGCAAACAGCGCAACCGCCATCATCGCGAGACCGCCGACAAAGTCCTGCGGACCGCGTACCCATTTCGGCAAGATCGATTTGACCGGCGCCTCGCTCGGCGTATCGCTCATGACTTCGCTTCCCCCGTCAGGGCTGTCCCGCCCGTTTTGATTGCATGGCTTGGCTGTGGTGCGTTGACCGCAAGCCTTGCTAGCGATTTTCATCAGATAACGCCAGCAAAACCCAAGAGGCCTCCGGCAAGCAACATCCACAAGGGGTTGATCCGCGTCGCAAACGCAAGCGCTGCAGCGACAATGGTGATCAGAACCGCGATCCAACTTTGGTCTGATGTCTGCGCCACGATCAGGCCGGAGGCGGCCATCAGGCCGATCGACAGCGGAACCAGTGCCGCCTGAATGATCGCCGGCCAGCGTGCACCGCGCGAGCGATCGAGGAAACGACTGACATAATAGGCAAGCAAAGCGGTCGGCCCGCACATCGCCACCGTTGCGGCCAACGCCCCGGCGACGCCTGCGACAGAATAGCCTATCAGCGTCACGATCAGCACGTTCGGCCCCGGCGAGAGCTGCGAGATCGCGAACACGTCGGCGAACTGCTTGTCGGTCAGCCAGTGATGCACGTCGACGGCGGCACGGTGCATTTCGGGTATAGCCGAATTGGCCCCGCCGACCGCAAACAGCGACATCAGGCCGAAGGTCCAGAGCAGCGCCGCGATCGGGTTGGGCTCCGGGCTCATGCCTTCACCATGCGGCGTGTCAGGATCGTAATCGCAATGCTGAGCGGGATTGCCACCAACAGTACGATCTGCAGCGGCCAACGGATCAGTCCGATCGCGACGAACACCGCCGCCAGAATGACCAGGCCTGTGACATCGCGCCGCTGCAACAGCGGCATCATCATCTTAATGACAACGGCGAACAGCAGCCCGACCGCGGCGCAGGCCACGCCGGCGAGCGTCCGGCGCAGGACGTCGATATCGCCATAGCGGGCGTAGAGCGCGGCAAGGATGGTCGCGATCACCATCGGCGGGCCGACCAGCCCGGCGAAGGCCGCGAGCCCGCCGGCAACGCCGCGAAACCGCGCGCCGAACACGACCGACAGGTTGACGATGTTCGGACCTGGCAGGAAATGGCACAGCGCGAAGGTCTCGTTGAACTCTTCCGCCGTCATCCAGCGGTGCTGCTCGACGATCGAGCGCCGGGCCCAGACCAGAACCCCGCCAAAACCGGCCAGCGACATCTTGGCAAAGGCCAGGAACAGCTCGAGCAGGCCGGGCTGGTGGGGCGGCGACGGAGCGGAGGGAGCCGGCGCCGGGGCGGCGACCGGCGGGGATTCCGGGGGCATGGGCGAAATCTAAAGCGGCTGGCGGACCCCGGCCAACCCAAATCGGCGTGTTTTCACACCTGAACAAGCCTGAATCGGCTCTGTTTTTCTCCGTCCGCGCCGCCTATATTGGCGGTGCCGGTTCGCCGGCTATGGAAATAAATGGCCGTCGCAATAAACCATTCGGACCCGGGGGCGGTACCCGGCGCCTCCACCAAAACCCATCATGGGTGGCTTTTGGCGGGGGCGAAATAGGATCGACGAGGGCGTAAAGGGCGTGTTTTTTCTCGGTATGGTTCCGCCGTTATCGGGCTAATGCAATAGTTGCCAACGACAACTTTGCTCCGGTTGCTCAGGCTGCGTAACGCAGTTTGAAAGACCATCTTAAAGTCCTAACGGGTTAAGCTCCGTTAGGCGGGGTTCGGAGGCACCTGGCAACAGAAGCCTCCACTTTATTTTCCGATCGGGCGTCCGCCCGTATTTCAGCCATCCACCCTGCTGATTTCCGGCTCCCGGCGGGGTAGCATGGCCAAAAGGGCGAGTCGGACGGTCCGGCGATGCCTACCGGCCAATTTTCGAAGCGACAGGATTACGATGGCGACCGATCACATCCGATATGACGTGTTGGCGCGTGACGCGCTGCGCGGGGTGCTGCGCCGGGTGTTGTCCGACGCCGCCGAACATGGCCTGCCGGGCGAGCACCATTTCTACATCACCTTCCTGTCGCATGGCGACGGCGTGAAGCTGTCGACGCGGCTGCTCGCGCAATATCCGGAAGAGATGACGATCATCCTGCAGCACCAGTTCTGGGATCTTGTGGTGACCGAGGATCGCTTCGAGGTCGGCCTGTCGTTCGGCGGGATTCCGGAGCGGCTGACCGTGCCGTTTGCCGCGGTGACGCGCTTCCTCGATCCGTCAGCGCCGTTCGATCTGCGATTCGATGTCTCGGACGCGTTGTCCGAAGAGCCTCCCGCCACGGCGCCGGCTTCTCCCCTCCCCGCACCTGCCGCCCGCGCGGCGGTCGAGACCGAGACGGCCGAGACCGAGCAGGAGCCCGCGAAGCCCAGCGAAGGCGCCGAGGTCGTGCGTCTCGATCGTTTCCGCAAGAAATAATCTAAACACAGATCGCTCCGCGACCTTGTAGGATGCCTGCCAGGACCGGGATGACAGATCGTCATCCCGGATTATCTTCGGCATGAACGTGCCTCCGCGCCGACGCATCGCGTTGCCGCGCGGGAAAACCAGCGCCGCGCCGGTTCACGTTCTCTTGACGCAACGGAGAGCATCCATGGCTCAATCGACGACACCATCCAGCGCCGCCAGCCGCAGCGAGACTGACAGCTTCGGCCCGATCGACGTCCCCGCCGATCGCTACTGGGGCGCGCAGACCGAACGCTCGCGGCAGAATTTCAAGATCGGCCACGACCGGATGCCGATTGCGATCATCCACGCGCTCGGCATCGTCAAGCTCGCGGCGGCCGAGACCAATCGCGAGCTCGGCCAGCTCGATGCACGCCGCGCCGACGCCATCATCAGCGCAGCGAAGGAAGTGATCGACGGCAAGCTCGACGATCATTTTCCGCTGGTCGTCTTTCAGACCGGCTCCGGCACGCAGACCAACATGAACGTGAACGAGGTGATCGCCAACCGCGCCAACCAGATGCTCGGCGGCGAGCTCGGCGCCAAGCAGCCGATCCATCCGAACGATCACGTCAACATGAGCCAGTCGTCGAACGACTCGTTTCCGACCGCGATGCATATCGCAGCCGCAAGCCGCATCATCGCCGACCTGATCCCCTCCCTCACCGAGTTGCATCAGGCGCTGCACCAGAAGCAGGAGGCGTTCGCCAAGATCGTCAAGATCGGACGCACGCATACCCAGGACGCGACACCGCTGACGCTCGGCCAGGAATTCTCCGGCTACGCCGCGCAGGTCGAGAGCGGCATCGCGCGGCTGCACGTCGCGGTGAAGGAGCTGTTTCCGCTGGCGCAGGGCGGCACCGCCGTCGGCACCGGCCTCAACTCGAAGCCGGAATTCGCCGGCGCTTTCGCCAGGCATGTCGCTGAGATCACCAAGCTGCCGTTCACCAGCGCGGCAAACAAGTTTGAGGCGCTGGCTTCCAACGACGCCTATGTGCTGGTGCACGGCG
Organism: Bradyrhizobium sp. 6(2017); assembly: GCF_011058295.2. Classification (NCBI taxonomy): domain Bacteria; kingdom Pseudomonadati; phylum Pseudomonadota; class Alphaproteobacteria; order Hyphomicrobiales; family Nitrobacteraceae; genus Bradyrhizobium; species Bradyrhizobium sp. 6(2017). The sequence goes on from NZ_CP049289.2 coordinate 7,071,605, forward strand.
CGATCAATTCGGTGGCGACCGGCCTGTTCAAGATCGCCAACGACATCCGCTTCCTCGGCTCCGGCCCGCGCTCGGGCCTCGGCGAATTGATCCTGCCCGAGAACGAGCCGGGCTCGTCGATCATGCCGGGCAAGGTCAACCCGACCCAGTGCGAAGCCATGACCATGGTCTGCTGCCAGGTGTTCGGCAATCAGACCACGATCACCGTCGCCGGCAGCCAGGGCCATTTCGAGCTGAACGTGTACAAGCCCGTTTTGGCATATTGTATGATAAATTCCATTCAACTGCTGTCTGATGTTGTCCGCTCATTTACTGAGCATTGCGTTGTCGGAATACGCGCCGACGAAAAGCGCATCAACGAACTGATGCAGCGCTCGCTGATGCTGGTGACGGCGCTCGCGCCGAAGATCGGTTACGACAACGCGGCCAAGGTCGCCAAGACGGCACACGCGCGCGGAACGACGTTGAAGGAAGAGGCTTTGCGGCTTGGATTTGTTTCCGCGGATGAATTCGATCGCCTCGTGCAGCCGGACAAAATGACACACCCGGGCTAAAGCGAGGCGCGCAATGTCCGGATAATTACGGTCAGCGCACGTGATATAATTATGGATCATAACGCCTAAAGACTAAGGCTGCTTACCTATGAGCCCTGCGCTGGCGCGTGGTACAGACGTCTAGTTTTCGCAGAGCGAAACGGATTCTTTGATGCTATCAGAGGCATCAAATGGGGATTCGGGATGAATATCGAGCCGGGCGCGCAGCGCGATCGCTCTTGCTTTCGTCACGATGCATCACCAAGTCCGCTGTGGGGACGATGAGGACGACGAGCATGGGCGACGTGGTCAACCTGAAACGATTCAAGAAGCGCGGTGAGCGCGAACAAGCGGCAAAGCAGGCCGAAGCCAATCGTGCGCTATTCGGTCGCACCAAATCCGAACGCGCGCGTGACGAATTTCTCGACGAGCGCAGCGCGCGACAACTCGATCAGCATCGCATCGAAAGTGGAGACGCATCATGAAGTCTCCCGTTGTTAAGCGCTCGATCGTCGTCGCCGGGCACAAGACCAGCGTCAGCCTCGAAGAAGCCTTCTGGAACGGCATGAAGGAAATTTCCGGACTGCGGAACATGACGCTGTCGGAATTGGTCGGCGAGATCGACAACAACCGTCAGCAGGGAAATCTGTCGTCGGCGATCCGGCTGTTCGTGCTCGACTACTTCCGCTCGCGCGCCACGCCGGCCGTGCCGACGGATGTCAGGCCGCAACAGGTCGATACGCGTCAGCAGGCCTGATGCCTCTCCGACCGTCGCAGACGGTCGCTCGCTGAGCGAGCTTCAGCATGAAGGTCAATCGCATCGTCGCGAACGTTGCCGCATCAGACATCGCGGCGGCGAAGTCGTTCTATCGGGACATCCTTGGCCTCGAGTCGCTGATGGATTTCGGTTGGGTTGCGACTTACGGTTCATCCGAAACGATGCAGGTTCAAATCAGCTTCGCATCCGAAGGTGGCTCCGGCACGCCGGTGCCCGATCTTTCAATCGAGGTCGATGATCTCGCTGAGGCGCTGCGCCGCATGCAGGCGGCGCGGGTTGCGATCGAATACGGACCGGCCGACGAGCCGTGGGGCGTGCGGCGCTTCTTCGTCCGCGATCCTTTCGACAGACTGATCAATATTCTCCAGCACCAATCGTGAGCCAGCGCGTCGCTTGACGCGTTTTCGTCACGCGACGGCACCCACTTCGCTTTAAGAGGCCCTCAGTTCTGCAAGGCCGGCCGCGGTGATGGATTGGCAACCTGCGGCGTCAGCGATAGCGGGGGCCGCAGCGGCTTCGGCCTGACTGCGCCGGGCAGCGGCTTGACCTCGATCGGCGGCGGCAGCGGCGCGAGCTGCGGCTGGCTCGCAACCGGTGCAGGCGGCACGACAGCGGGCGCGGTGGCGATCGGCGGCACGATCGGCGGGATGATCGACGGGGTGATCGACGGTCTTGGCGCCACGATCTTCGGCTTCGCCGGCACACGGCGCGGATCGCGGCCGGGCACCAGCGTGTCCGCGGGAGACACCGCGGAAGGGTTGGACGCATCCGGCGCCGGCCCGGCCGGTGGCGGGACAGCGGCCGGGATCGGTGGCGGCACCGGTTCACCGCGCTCGATCGCGTCGAGCCGTTTGGTCTCGCGATCGATCGCGCGCACCGCAAGCCATGACGACAGCGCCGCAATGTCGATGCTGCGCGACAATCCGTCAGGCGTGCCGATCGCAAGCAGCTGGATTTCCGGGCGGCTAGTGGCCGTGCCGACCTGCGTCGATGCCAGTGCGGCGCGGATGTCGGCCTGGTCGGCCGGAATGTCGTAGCCCCCGGACACGATGGCGTCGGCGCCGTTGGCCGCAAGCGTGGTCGCTGCGACACGAATACGACCGTCGCGGATGTTGAAGGGAATTTGCGCCGAGGCGATCGACAGCGCACCGGCTGCGAGCACGGGTTCGACGATCTGCCTCAACCGCGTGTCGTCAGTCGCCTGCCCGGAATCGCTGGCGCGGATCGCTGTGTCGAATGCGCGCGGATCGAGACCCGGAAGGTTCAACCCCTCCAGCGTCACGGTGCCGCTGCCGGACAGCGCGCCCGTCAAAGCCGAGGCGCTGCGGCCCTGCGTCAACAGCGTCATCTGCATCGAGGCCCGTCCCTTGGGCATCGCGAGATTGCGGTAGCGCAAGGCCGAAGCATCGACGCCCGACAGCTGCACGTTTGCATTGAGCGCCAGTCCGTTGCCGCCCTGTCGCACATCGATGGTGGCGGTCGCTTCGCCGCCGCCGATCTTGCCCTTGATGCCGTCGAAGGTCAGCGACTGTCCGTCCGACCTGATGGTGCCGCTGACCGGCTGCAGCTCGGCGCCGCCCGGCAGCAGGCCATGCAGCGCTTCGAACGTGACCTTGCCGCGCCAGGCGCCGGTGAGCCCCGCACCGAGCGGCTCCGTCGCATCGTGCCCGGCGGCACCGATTGCAGTCGCGAATATCGGCGCCAACGTGATCTGATCGAGGCCGATTTCACCTTCGACGCTCTTCTGATCGGCAAGCGTCAGCGCGAGGCGGCCACGCAGCCGCGAGCCGGCAACGATGCTGTCGAGATCATCGAAGGTCAGCCGGTCGCCTGCGAGCGTCACGCGCGACGACAGGCGGATGCTTGCGACCGGGTCGGATGATTTCAGATTGAGCAGCGGACTGATGTCGGCGCTGCGGACGCGCAGGCTGACGCTCGATTTGGCGTCCCTGGCGGGCTCCTTGGCGGCGTCCTTGGTGGCTTCCCTGTTGGATTCCCTGGCCCACGGCTCCGCGGTCCCGTCGGCGTCGGCGTCGAGCCCCGCCCCCCAGAGCCTGACCTTGAGCCGCAACGGCGCGCGCCACGCGCCACTCACGGTGCCCTCGATCTGCACCGGGCCCGCGCCGGCCGCGACCACGCGGTCAAGTCCGAGCAGCGCGAGCAAGGCATTGCCCTCGCCCGTGAAGAATCTTGCCTCGGCGGCAACATCGCTGTGGGTCAGCGCGTCGAAATCCAGCGCACGGATCGCAGCGACCTGCGGCGTCGCCGAAATCACCGTATTGCCCTTGAGCTGCGGCGTGTCGAGATCGAGCGCCGCGCGCGCGCTGACGCGATCGGCCGCCTTGCCCTTGCCGAGGTCGAGCGCAAGCCTGGCGCGGACCGGGCCGGCATCCGCGCGGAGCACGCCGAGCCGCGCGGCGAGCGCCGGCGCGAACGGCTGGACGACAGCGGCAAGCCGGCCAAGCGACGCAGCGGTCGCATCGACCGTGAGCTTGCCGGTCGCATTGGCGCGGTCGAAATTGCCGCTGCCGTCGAGCGTGACATTGTCGGGCTGTCCGACCTTCACGCGCTCGAGCACGATGTCCTTCGGAGTATAGGCGATCTTCGCCAGCAGCGGCCGCAATTCCTGCCCGGAGGAGATCGCGCGCCCAACATCGAGCGACAGCTGCGCCTCGTCGGGCCATTCGGCTTGCGGTCCGGCCAGCGAGCGGATGAAGGAAGCGGTCGCATCGAGATCGAGCCGCTCCGCCTTCAACTGCGCCTCGACCTTCGATCCGCTGGTCGCCTCGCGATGCGCGACCGCAATCCGGCCCTCGACCGTGCCGCCGTCGATCTCCGCCTTCATCGCATCGATCGCAAAACCGGCCGGCGACACCGTGACGTCGCCGCGCAGCCGCAGCGGCTTCTGGTTGCGATAGGCAGCATCGCTCCGCCCCTGCAGCCAGGTCATCAGCGCGTCGGGATCGGACGATTCGATGTTGAGCCCGGTCTTGAAGCTGTTGGCAACTCCGGCTTGCGCGCTGGCGCCGCTCATCGAGACCCGGGTCGAGCCCGGCGCGCGAAACTCCAGCCGGCGCACCGTCCAGGATTTCGCATCCGATTGCAGCTCTGCCGAGATATCCTGCAAGGGACGACCGCCAAGCATGATCTGCTCGGACGCCAGCTCGAGCTGTGCCGGAATCGGGATTTGCGGCAGGCCCGCCAGGACCGCGCGCATCGCCGGCAGCACCCGCACCGGCTCGACATTGCCGTTGTTGCTATCCTTGGCGGCAAACTTGTCGCCGTCGAGCTGCCGCGCGGTGAGCGAGGCGCGCAGCAGCGGCGCTGCGCCGAAACGCAGATCGCCGGTGCCCGCGAGCTTCAGCGCGCGGTCCTCGGCGCCATAGCTCACCTCGACCTGGTCGAGCCGCGCTGCCGAGTAATCCGACTTCACCTTGGCCGCGATCCGCCACGGCGGCACATCGCTGCCGCCGCGCTGGCCCGGCGTGCCCGCCAGCATCACGGCCCCTTCGAAGCGCGGCGCACGCGCCTCGAAGCTCAGGATGCCGTCGAGATCGGCCGAGACCGGCCGCTGCCCGGGATCAATGTTGAAGTGCATGCGAATGCCGTTGCCGTCCGGAGTCTGGCCGGACGAGATCCGAAACGGGTAGCGGTTGCCGTCGAACATGAAGTTGCCGTCGCCGCGGATCGCGCCGGCCAGCGAGCGGACATCCCCGCTGAACGCGATGTCGTTGAGCTCGAGCGTGCTGCGGCTCGCGGCGTCATGCAGCGCAATGCGGCCGGTCAGATTGAGGCGGTCGATAGCCAGCGAGGCGAGGTTGAAGGTGCCGCTCGACGGCGACCAGTCGACCCGCCCCTTCGGATCGAGCCCGAGATCCAGCGACACGCCATTGACGGTGAGCTCGGTCGCCCGCCACTCGGCACGCATCAGCGAGCTCAGGCTGAACTCGACGTCGAGGCTGGCGGCGCGGACCTTGCCGAGGTCGTTAGCGCCGCCGACGCTGACGGTTTTCAATCGCAGCGAGGGGGCCGGCAGCAGACGCGCGTCGAGATTGCCGGCAACCCGGACCGGCGCGCCGATGATCTTACTCGCCTCCGCCTCGAACTGCGGCCTGAACTGGTTCCAGTCGACGAAATACGGACCGACCAGCGCGGCGACCAGTGCAAGGATGAAGGCAATTGCCAGTCCGAGCAGCGTCGTCTGCACGGTGTCTCCCTTTGAGCCAGCTCCGCGGCTGCCTGCTGATGCTGAACCGTTGGCCAACCTTGGCCGGAGCAGCCCAAATATAGAGACAAGTATGGCGAAGTCACAGCGGCATTACCGCCGTGACTTCAGGCAGAAGGTGGTTTTCCGCTCAAGCGTGCGTGCACGCCGGCCGTCGCGGCAGAATCGCCGTCCTGCCGCAAATCCGGTTTGTCACCAGCTCGCCGGCAGCCGCTTCAGCCCGCGCAGCACGAAGGTCGGCCGCCACTCCGGGTTTTCCGCGTCATCGAGCCGCAGATCCGGGATTCGCCGCAACAGGGTCGAGATCGCGACCTCGGCCTCGATCCGTGCCAGCTGCGCGCCGAGGCAGAAATGGATGCCGCCGCCGAACGACAGCGGCTTCACGTTCGGCCGCTGGATGTCGAGCTTTTCGGGGTGATCGGGGTAGACAGCCGGATCGTGATTGGCCGAGCCCAACAGGCACAGCACGCTCTCGCCCTTCGGGATCCGCTTGCCGCCGAGATCCTCGATGTCTTCGAGGGCGACGCGGCCGGTCAGCTGCACCGAGGAATCGTAGCGCAGGAACTCCTCGATCGCATTGGTGATCAGGCCGGGATTGGCCTTCAGCAGCGCGAGCTGGTCCGGGTTGCGATAGAGCGCGAGCAGACCGTTGCCGATCAGGTTCACGGTCGTCTCATGGCCTGCACCGAACAGCAGGATGATGTTGCCGGTCAGCTCCTCATTGGTGAGCTTCTGGCCGTCCTCTTCCGCCTGAACCAGCTGCGTGGTGAGGTCGTCGCCGGGCTGCTTGCGGCGCAGCTCGAACAGCTGATGGAAATACATCGCGGCCATCGCATTGGCGGCGTTGCCCTGCTTGATCTCCTCGGGCGTCAGCGGCACCGGCTCGAGGATGCGGCCGCCGTCGCGCGAGCCGCTGTAGAAGGCTTCGCGATGCTCCTCGGGGATGCCGAGCATGTCGCAGATGATCGTCACCGGGAGTCGGAAGGCGAAGTCCTCGATCAGGTCCATCCTGCCCTGCGGGATGATGCGGTCGAGCGTTTCGTCGACGACGTGCTGGATGCGGGGCCGCATGTCCTCCACGCGTCGCGCGGTGAAGGCCTTGACGACAAGGCCACGCAGCCTTGTGTGGTCAGGCGGGTCCTGCTGCAGCATCCAGTGGCTCATGCTGCGGAAGACCGGCTCCTCGAGAATCTTCGGGCCGTAACGGCGGATGCTGCGCTCGGCAAAATCCTTGCCGAACCGCTTGTCGCGCAGCACGAGGCTCGCCTCGGCGTGACGGCTGGCGACGAAGGCGCCGTGCACATTGACATGCATCGGGTCGAGACGCCGCAACCGCTCGTAATGCGGATAGGGGTTGCGAATGAATTCGGGCGCGAGTGGATTGAAAAGCGGCTCGCCGCTGGCCGGCTGAACTTGCTCGTTCATGGTGACCTCGTTCGTTCGCTACACCGGTGTCTGCACACTGGCGCGCCTTGGTGTCATCCTCAAGACCGCACCATCACGGGTGCGGCTATTCTGCTTCTGTCAAATGCAACTCGATACACTCTTGTATCGAGTTGCATTGTGCCCTAAAATGCGCCGATGTCAAGGGTTCGAACCAGACCGACACGGGACGACACCTGCGAGAAGCTGTTCGAGGCTGCGGCGCGGGTGTTCGAGGATCAGGGAATCGGCGGCGCCAGCATCGAGGCGATCGCGGCCGCGGCGGGATTCACTCGCGGCGCCTTCTATTCGAACTTCAAGAGCAAGGACGAGTTGATCATCGCGATGCTCGAGGATCACGTCGAGCAATCGATCCGGCGATGTCTCGACCTGCTTGCCCAACACCAGAACCTTGCCGACTTCCTCGAGGCGCTCCGCACCATGGATCGCAGCCGGCAGGACCCGCTCGGCCGCTCCCCGCTGCTGCACATGGAGATGATCCTGTTTGTCGCACGCGCAGAGAAGCGGCGGCCCGAACTGGCAAAACGGCTGCGCGCGCGGCGCAAGCTGATCGCGGATATCGTCACCACCACGGTGAAGAATGGCGGCCGGAACGGCGCGCTCAACCCGGAATGGACCGGCTCGATCGTGCTGGCGCTGGAGGACGGTTTCCGGCTGCACCGCCTGATCGATCCGGAGACCACGCCGGCGGACAGCTTCCTGCGCGCGATCACCGATTTGCAGCGCGCGATCGGCGTTTCGTCCGCCCGCTAGAGCGTTTTCGAGCGAAGTGGCTACCGGTTCGCGTGAAGAAAACGCGTCAAAACAAGAATCTAGGGCCCCGTTCTGATTCCATCGGAACGGAAAAGGCTCCAGGCTCAGGCCGCGCTCGCGATCTTGTGTATTTGTCCGGCGACCGCGCGCACCTTGCCGGGCGACGCCTGCCAGATCGCGAAGGCGGACAGCAGGCTGACGGCGATCCCGAGCAGGAACGCGCTCGTATAGCTCCCCGACAGATCATAGAGCTGGCCGGTGATCCAGGGACCGGCAGCCCCGCCGGCCAATGCAGCTAGCATCACGGTACCGAAAATGCTGCCGTAATGCCTGCCCTGGAAGATCTCCAGCACCACCGGCCCCATCACCGATGTCAGGCCGTAGCCGAGCGCGCCCTGAGTGAAGACCATCAAATAGATCAGCGCCATGCTCGGCCAGTATTTCAGCGCAGCCAGCGCGGCAAAGCAGATCACGAAGCCGAAGCAGGCGATCGCCCAGACCCATTCACGGCCGATACGGTCGGAGAGATGCCCGAGCCAGATCTGGCCGGGAATGCCGAGCAGACTGACGACGCCGAGTGCCCAGACCCCGACATTGGAGCTGAAGCCGATGTCGAGCAGGAATTTGGTCTGGTGCACCTGCACCGCATACCAGATGTACAGCCCGCAGAAATAGCCGATCGCGATCCACCAGAACCGCGCGGTGCGCAGCGCCCGCGACAGCGTCCAGTCGGTGCCGGCCCACACCGGATCGACGATGTTCGATGCCGGCTTGGCCGAAGTCGCCGTCGGCGCGGCATCGCCGTCCGGCTGCAGGCCGATATCCTCCGGCCGCTTGTGCAGCAAGAGATTGATCGGCGCCAACACGACCAGGACCACGATCCCCATGGCGGTGCAGGCGGTGCGCCAGCCGGTCTGCTCGATCATGTGCTGGACCCATGGCAGCAGGGTCACCGAGCCGATGCCGACGCCGGCGAAGGCGAGCCCGATCGCCAGCCCGCGGCGGCGGATAAACCAGTTCGGCACGAACAGCGACTGGCCGGAATAGCCGAGGCAGACGCTGCCGGAGCCGACCAGCACGCCGATCGTGAGATAGAGGTGCCAGGGTTGCGTGGTCAGCGGCGCCAGCAGCAGCCCTGAGCCCATCAGCAGCACGCCAAGCTCCATCACCGCGCGCGGACCGCTGCGGTCCATCAGCCGGCCGATCAGCGGGCTTGCGATCGCCGAGGCGACGAAGCCGAACGAGAATGCCCCCGCCGTGACACCACGCTCCCAGCCGAACTCGGAGATGATCGGCGGATAGAACAGCGAGAACGCGGTGCGCGCGTTGACGCCGATCGCCATGGTAACGAAGGTCACCGCGACGATGATCCAGCCGTAGTAAAAGGGGAGTCGCATGGCAACACTGTGGAATGGGATGGATAAGAAGCCAACCGGACCGGGGGGCTCACGAAAAGCATTGCCTTTGCATCATGCACGGTCAACTCTGTGAAGCAATTCATAGACAGCGGAGCGAACCGGTGGTTGTACCATCGGACAGCCATCCGCTCACAGCTAGCCGGAAGCCGGGAAGCGGGCTATCATGGCTTTTTCAGGAGGAACACAATGGGTGGATTGGTTGCCGACAGTTACGTCCCCGACGTTCTGCAACAGATGAATTCCCGGCTTATTGGAGAAGCCCTGACCGAAATGGTCCAGTTTCAGAAGGAGTTCAAGGTCTTCTCGTCGCAACATACGCTGGAGACGTCCTTCAAGTTGCTCAATATTGCGCCGGTTAGCGATGCGGATCGCAAGGGGTTTTTCAAATTTCTGGGCCTGCTGAAGAAGACGGGCGCGTCGGTCGACGGCAAGGCAACGAAGCTGAGCGGACACGATCAGATCATCGCATCGCTGCAGGACAATCTCGAGGGCAGCAAGCCGTTGTCGGTGCACTTTACCTCGCACCCGGCGGAGTCTCCGAAGGGCGTCGTGAAGGTGACTTCAGGCGATCACGTCTTCAATTTCTCCTCTCTGGCTTTTCTCACGATCTCGATGCCAATGATCAACGCCAACCGCCCCAAGGCCGGCGCGCGCAAGAAGTGACCTGACCTCGGCGATGCTCGATCCGCACGCCAAGGTTCGCGACTATTATTCAGGAACACTGGAGCGTCACGGCCCGACCCCGCTCGGGGTCGACTGGCCGAACGTGCTCTCGCAGTATCTGCGCTTCGTGCAGCTCGTGAAGCTGTGCGATTTCGGGCAGCCGTTCAGCCTGAACGATTTCGGCTGCGGCTATGGCGCGCTGTTGGAGTTCCTGGCAATGCGGCATGGCGATGCCGAGGTGACCTATCGCGGCATCGACATTTCGCCGGCGATGATCGCGGCCGCCCGCGCCCGCTGGGTCGGCAACACGAAGGCCGTGTTCGCCGAGGGTTCGCAGTGCAGCGCACTCGCCGACTATTCTCTGGCAAGCGGGATATTCAACGTCCGGCTCGGTCATCCGGTCGCAGCGTGGGAAACGTATGTCGAGGCGATTCTCGCCGATCTTGCGGCCCACAGCCGGATCGGCTTCGCCGTCAACTTCATGCTGCCGCGTGACGAAGGGCGCGCCGAAACCGGGCTTTATCGGATCGCGCCGGAGCGCTGGATCCGGTTTTGCGAGCAGTTCGGTCACGTCGAAACGGTCGCCGATTACGGCATGCCCGAATTCACGCTTCTTGTCCGCAGGACGACGACTGCACGACCGGGAACAGGCGTTCATAAGGTGAGGCGCCGGTCTCCTCGATGAGAAGCCGGGCCCGCGCAAGCAGCTCGCTCAACCGGTACTGCGGGTAGCGCAAGCTATCCGCGTTGACCACATGCGCCAGCACCAGCGTCGAGCGGCATTCGGCGAGCCGCGCCCGCCGCTCCCTCGCGACCGCGATCCCCTGTTCAGCGGCGCCGAAGGCCGCGGCCAGGCTGTCACTCCTCAGATGAATCTCGGCGAGGAATGCCAGCATGTCGCTTTCATATTCGAGGCCGGCGAAAGCCTCCCGCGCGAGCCGGATCGCCGATTCAATCTTCTGGATCGCCGCAACGTGTTCCCCCGCCAGCGACAGCGCCAGTCCGCGGCAGACGCTCGCATACACCGCGACATAGGGTGTGTCGTTTCTCCTGGCGATCTCCTCGATACGCAGGCTGTGAAGATCGGCAAGCTTTTCGTCCCGCGTCAGCCAGGCCATCTCGACTCCGGCATGATGCGGAATGAACAGGACCGCCGGATCGGGATGGCCGCTCTCGCTGGCGACCAGTTTGGCGATTCTCTCTCGCGCGACATCGAAACTGCCCGTCCGCGCCAGCAACCGCGCATGCAGACCCTCAACCCATCGTTCCACATTGAAGCCGAGCGGCGCTTCATGGGCCTTCTCGATGCTCGCAATGTGCTTGAGCGCCGTCTCGCCGGCCGCAAGTGCTTCCCGAAGCTTGCCGGCATAGCCGTAGGCCTGACACAGGAACACCTGCATCATCGTCCTGATGCTCGGGTCCTCGGAGACCTCGATCGCCTCCAGCAGCTGCCTCACATATTCGTCCGCCGAGCCCGTACCGGCGGAGACCCGGCCAAACGCGGCGAGCAGCAGGACCTCCCAGAGCGAGTCCTTGAGGTCCCGCGCGGCAGCCAACGCCTCGCGGAAGAACGGGGCAGCCTCTTCGGCGCTGATACCTTCGCGCCAGCCAAGGATCAACACCTGACCGGATGCGTGCATGCGCAGCCGATCGGTTTCCGGCGAGCGCGGCAGCGATTGCAGCAACAGCCGAACCTTGAGCCACGACTTCATGCCCAGCCGCGAATTGGTCGTGCCGATCCAGCTCGCCGAACGGGCCAGGTAGTTGGCCGCGGATCCGAAATCCTTGGCCGATTCGAAATGATACGCGATCAAATTGGCGTATTCGCCCAGCCGGTTATGGTAGAATCGCTCGAGCGCGCTCGCGACCGCCTGATGCAGTTCGACGCGGCGGGTGCGCAGCTGCATCGCATAGGCGACCTCCTGGATCAGCGGATGGCGGAACGCGTATCGATCGTGCTCGATCTCGCTGGCGACCTCCTGGATCAACTCGAGATGCGACAATCGGCCGAGTATGCCAACGAGATCGTGGTAGCTTGCACGTGCCACTTCGGCCAGCACTGAAAACGGGAATTCCCGCCCGATCGTGGCGCCGACCTGCAGCACTTCCTTGTCCATCGGCGCGAGACGGTCGATGCGTGCGCCGATCACAGTCTGGACCGTAGCCGGCAGCGTCTCGGGCGATGCCTGCCCGGACATCTCGTATTCGCCGGGCCGGCCGGTCAGATCGCCACTGTCTATCAGCGAACGGACCAACTCCTCCGCGAAGAACGGATTCCCGCCGCTTCGTTCGACGATGCGGTCGGAGATTGCGGCCGTGGATGGATGATCGCCGATCATGTCGCTGATCAGCGCGGAGACATCCTCGTCGCGCAGTTCGTCGAGCCGGATTTCGTGGAATCCCGGCCCCTCCTGCCACGGCGCATGATAGGTCGGCCGGTACGTGAGAATGATCAGGGCGCGGCTGACCTGCGCGACATTCACCAGCGCCGAGACGAACTCGATGCTCGCCTCGTCGAGCCAGTGGATGTCCTCGATGATGATCACCGACGGTGTGCGCGTGCCGTCACGTACGAGGCTTGCGACGAGATTGACGAGCCGCGTATGCCGCGTCTTTGGATCCAGCCCAGGCGCCGGCGATTTCGTGTCGCGGATGCCGAGAAAATCGGCGAGCAACGCCACGTCGTCCATCAAGTGGGGGACCGATGACTCGATCCGCGCCGCGACCTTGGCGCGCGCCGTCTCCGCATCGTCGCTCGAGGCGATCCGGAAGAAGTTGCGGAAGAATTCGAGCAGCGGCTGCAGCGGACCGGAATGGTCGTAGGGCGATGCGCTTGCCTCCTGCACCGGCACCAGACGCTCCTTGACGCTGCGGGCAATTTCGAAGCACAGGCGGCTCTTGCCGAGGCCTGGCGGCGCCGAAATTCCGATCACCTTGCCGGCGCCCTGCTCGGCTCCGGCAAATGCCTCATGGAGGATGGCAAGCTCGGCATCGCGCCCCCGATAGGTGCCGACGACGGCATCGCGGAACGGCGCGCGAGACGGCTTCATGCCGACCAGCCGGTAGACGCCGATCGGCCGCGGAAATCCCTTCACGTTCTGGTGGCCCAGGGCACGCGCATCGCAAGATGCCTGCACCAGCTTGAAAGTCGACTCCGTGACGCAAATGTCGCCCGGCTGCGCCATATGCTCGAGCCGGCTCGCCAGATGCACGGCGGCGCCGTAGACGCTTTGCTCCTTGGTGAATTTGTCGGGCACGCCCGCGACGATTTCGCCGGAATGGATGCCGACGCGCAGCACGATGCCGTTGTCCCGCGACGACTGCATCATGGCGAGCGCGGCCTGGCAGGCACCGAGCGCGTGGTCTTCCTGCGCGTGCGGAACGCCGAAGATCACCATCAATCCGTCGCCCATGCTGCGCATGATGGTGCCATGAAACTGCTGGACCGCATTGCCCATCCGCGCCAGCGCGGGCGGCAGGCGATCGAGCGCCAGCTCGGGATCGTTGTCCCCGATCAGCTCGGTGGAGCCGACGATGTCGGCAAACATCACGGTGACGACCTTGCGCTCGCCGACCGGCTGGACCTGGCCCAGACGCTCACCACAGGCGCTGCAAAATCGCGCCGCCTCGAGATTGGGATGCCGGCAATTCGGGCAGACGGCAGAAAAATTCAGCCCGCACGACCGGCAGACGCCATCTTCGGTCAGGGTCTCGGCTTGACAGGCCGGGCACAGCATTCACACCACCTTCCCGATCCCGTCCGTTTACAGGCTCCGGCACATCCTAACACAATCGGGGGGCCGGCCGCATGAGGCCTCATGAAGCCAGAATCGGCGTCCGGCGCCAAGTCTTACCTTTAAGCAGACGGGTTAAGGCGGGCTCAAGCACCCAGCGCGTGGCTTTCATGGCCGAAATAGGCGCGCTCGAGCCTGTGCGCGAGGTCACTTTCGCCGGTCGGCGCCTCCAGCGCGATCGCACCCTGCACCAGCGCGTAGACCCGATCGGCACAGGCCAGCGCCTTCTCCAACAATTGTTCGACGAGCAGCACCGAGGTGCCCTGCTCCCGCAGCCGGCCGATCACATTGAGGACGCGATCGACCAGCACCGGCGACAATCCGGCCGAGGGCTCGTCCAGCATCAGGACCCGGGGGCGGCGAACCAGGCCTTGCGCCACGGTCAGCATCTGCTGCTGCCCGCCCGACAACGCGCCGCCGCGCTCATGGCGCTTCTCGGCGATCTCGGGGAAGAACGCCAACGCCTCTTCGATGCGTACAGTCCGTTCGGCGCGCGGCAGGTCGTAGCCGGCGAGCAGCAGATTGTCGGTGACCGAGATCTGCGTGAACACGCGATGCCCCTCGATCACGTGCACCAGACCGGCCCGCGCGGCATCGCGCGGCGAGGCGTTGGTCATGTCGCGTCCGCCGAACCGGACCCGCCCTGCAGTGACCGGCAACAGTCCCGACATCGCGCGCAGCAGCGTGGTCTTGCCGGCGCCGTTCGGACCGAGCAGCGCCACGACCTCGCCGGCGGCGATCGTCATGTCGATGCCGTGCAGCACGCGGATCTTGCCGTAGCCGGATTCCAGCGCGCTCACGTTAAGCAGGGGTTCAGCCGCCGAGATAGGCACTGACGACCTCCTTGTGGACACGGATCTCCGCCGGCGTTCCCGCCGCCAGCGTGCGGCCGAGATTGAGCACGGTGACCTGGTGGCAGATGTCGAAGATCAGATCGGCATGGTGCTCGACCAGCAGCACACCGGTGCCGCGGGCGCAGACCGCCTTGATCAGGATCGCGAGCCGCTTGATCTCGTCATTGGAGAGGCCCGCCGCCGGCTCGTCGAGCAGCAGGAAATCCGGATCGAGCATCAGCGCCCGCGCGATCTCGATGAAGCGTAGCTCGCTGTGCTGCAAACGGTCGGCGCGCACATCGGCAAGCGCCTCGAGGCCAACGACGCCGAGCAGTGCCCGCGCCTTGGCGGCAAGCAGACGCTCGTCCGCACCGTTGCGCGGCAGTGCCAGCATCGCCTCGACGAAATTGGCGCTACCCTCGATCGAGCCGCCGATCATGACGTTCTCCAGCACCGAGGCTTCGCCGATCACGCGCGGGGTCTGGAAGGTGCGCGCGATGCCGCAGGCGGCGCGCATCACCGGCTGGCCCGCGGCCAGCACCTCATCGCCGAGCGTCATGCTGCCAGCCTTCGCGGCGTAGTAACCCGAGATCACGTTCAGCGTCGTGGTCTTGCCACTGCCGTTCGGCCCGATCAGGCCGTGGATCTGGCCGGGCGCGACGTCGAGGTCGAGACCGTCGATCGCCTTCACATTGCCGAAGCTCAGCGCGATGCCGCGCAGCTGCAGCGTCTTGCCACCATCGCGCCGGCGCACGATGGCGGCGAGCGCGGCCGGGCGGGGCACGATGGCGCGGTTGCTGGCGAGCGGGCGACGGTTGCGGAAATCGAGCAGCGCCGCGATGCCGCCAGGCATCACCAGCACGATCACGAGCAGCAGCACCGCATAGAGGAAGGTCGACCAGGCCGCGAGCGGCGCCGCGATCTCCGGCAGGATGGTCAGGATGATGGTGCCGAGCATCGGGCCGAGGATCGAGCCGCGGCCGCCGATCAGGATCGCGATGAAGAACAGCACCGAGAGATCGAAGGTGAAGGCGTCGGGCGTGATGTAGGTCTGCAAGGTCGCGAACAATCCGCCGGCGATCGCCGCCAGCGCACCGGCGAACAGGAAGATCGCGATCAGCATTTTCGGCTTGGAGATGCCGCTGGCTTCGGCTGCAACCTCGGCATCGCGCACCGCGATCAAGGCGCGGCCGAACCGGCTGCGCGCGACATTGGCGCTCATCCACGTGGTGACGACCGCGAAAGCGATACAGAGGCCGTAGAACCCCCACGGCGTGTTGAACGGCGCCGGGAATTCGGGACCGGCAATGCCGATGCCGCCGCCGGTCACGCTCTGCCAGGCCAGCGCGATCTGGGTCACGATGGTCGCAAAGCCCAAGGTCGACATCGCAAAGTAGAAGGTGCGCAGGCGCAGCGCCGGCAGGCCGACGATCACGCCGAAGATCGCGCCGATGAGGCCTGCGATCGGCAAGGCGGCGAAAACCGGAATGGCCGGCATCATATTGCCGGCGACCAGCACGCTGGTGGTGTAGGCGCCGAGCGTCAGCAGCGCGACATAGCCGATCGCAAGATGGCCCGCAAAGCCGACCACCAGGTTGAGGCCAGACACCAGCACCCAGTAGATCGCCGCGCGGGTGCCGATCAGCACCCAGTAATCATTGCTGACGAAAGGCAGCAGCAAGGCCAGCACCAGAATGCCGAGGAACGGCAGGAGGTGCGGCAGCGCGGCGCGCCATGCGATGCTGTCGGTTCGGGGCGGAGCGGCGGCGACCGATGTCATCACACCCTCCGCGCAGTCGAGGCGCCGAACAGCCCCTGGGGAGCCGCTAGCAGCACCACGATGAACAGCGTGAACACCGCGACCGAGGAGAAGATGCCGCCGACCAGGAAGTTCGCCGCCTGCTGGAACAGGCCGAGCGCCAGCCCGCCGATGATCGCGCCTCTGTTGTTGCCGAGCCCGCCGAGCGCCACCGGCACGAAGCCGTAGAAATTCAGCAGCGCGCCATTGGCGAAGAAGGCAAGCAGCAGCTGCCCGCCGGAAAATCCGGCGATGCCGCCGACCACGCCGGCGAGCGCGTAGCTTGCGACACGCAGATTGCGCTCGGGCAGGCCGAGCGCGCGTGCCGCGAAATTATCCTCGGCGATGGCGAGGAACGCACGGCCGACCAGCGTGCGGCGGTAGAGATATTCGAGACCGATGATAGTGACGGCGCAGGCGGCGACCGGCAGCCAGAATTTTTCGTCCCAAACGCCCTCGCCGAATCCTACGATGCGCGGGAACGGCTGTGGCTCGGTGCCCCATTTGATCGCCGTGACCTGCTGGATCATCAGCGCGACCGCGAGCGTCGACAGCACGTAGAGATGCTGGTCGAGGCTCTTGAGCACCGGCCGCACCGCGACGAACTCGGTGATGATCCCCATCACGGCGCAGCACAGCAGCGTCAGCACGAAGCCGACCGCGATCGGCAGGCCGAGCTTCAGCGTGAACATCGAGCCGAACACGCCGCCCAGCATCGCAAGCTGGCCTGCGGTGAAGCTCATCACCCGCGAGGTCGAGAACATCGTGTTGTAGGTGACGCCGACCAGCGCGTAGATCGCGCCCGCCGCGAGACCGGATGCGAGGATCGAGGCCAGCATCGGCTCGCCCCCGCCCTTCTATGTGTATCCCGGCGCCAGCGCGAAGGTGCCGTCCTTGGCGGTAGAGGCCTCCGACATCACGATCTCTTCGGTCAGGTAACCGTTATGCTGGGTCGGCGAGAAGCGAAAATTGCCGAAATAGCCGGGATAGGTCGACAGCGAGTTCCAGTAATTGATAATGCCGGCGCTGTCGGTCGAGCCGCTTTCCGCGACCGCCTTGGCGATCAGCTCGATGCAGTCGATACCACCCGCGATCCACCACAACAGCGTGTCGTTCAGCGCGACATTGGCCTTGGTCAGGCGCGCGACCAGGTCCGCGCTCTTCGCCGGCAGCTTGCCGCCCCCGTCATAGCTGCAGCTCTTGTAGCCGATCGCATAGACCTTCTTCCAGTTCTCCGGTTTTGCAACCAGGTTCGCAAGCTCGCCGGAAGCCATCGACGGGTGTCCAACGAAGGGAACGTCCCAGTTCATCGCGGCGCGGGTGTTGAACATGCGCGCCTCCATGCCGGTCGAGACGCTCCACACCACGATCGCCTCGGCGCCGGCGTTCTTGGCGCGCAGCATGTCCGGCGTCATGTCGGGCTGCGTGGCGTCGATGTTGGCCTGATAGGCCACCTCGGCGCCGTCCTTCTTGAACGCCGCGACCGACGCGCCAACCGCGGTGACGCCGTAGCCGGTGGTGTCGCCGATCACAGCGACCTTCTTCACCTTGAGGATCTTCAGGCAGTAATTGCGCACGGCATCGTCCCATTGATTGTTTGACGGCGCGATGCGGAACGCATTGGGGAACTTGACCGGATCGATCAGGGTCTCGACGACGCAGGGGTGCAGGTCGGGCATCTTGGCGCGCGCCATGATCGGTGTCGTGGCCAGCGCCTCGCCCGAATTCAGCGGGCCCCAGATCGCATGAACCTTGGCCTGGCTGATCAGCTCCTGCGTGGCGTTCACCGCCTTGGTTGGATCGCCCTGGGTATCGCGCATCACAAGCTCGATCTTGCGGCCTTTCACCCCGCCGGCGCCGTTAATGGCGTCGACCGCGAAATTGACGCCGCGATTGAAACCGACGGTCGGCGCCGAACTCGGGCCGGTGATCGCCGCGAGACAACCGATCTTGATCGGTTCCGATTGTGCGATCGCAGGAGCGGGGAAGGAGAATGATGCGGCGCCCAGTGCGCCGGCGCTGCCCAATAAAACGTCACGGCGTGAAATGGCCATGTGATGCCTCCCTGTTTCCCTCTCGGCGCCCGTCGTTTGCTGCGGGACGTCCGTTGATTGATTGTCCGCGCGCTCACGGCCGCGGTTTTGCAAGCTCAAGTTTGATCTGGATGTGAAGGTCTTGTCCAGTCCCGCGGACGGCATTGGGATCAGTCGAACTTTCATGGCCGCGGCCGCCGCGTCCAGCGCTCGGCATTGACAGCGCCGACAGGTATCTCGCCGGCAATGATCTTCGCGACCTGGCGCACGGTTTCCGACGATTGATGCTCGATCGCCTGCGGGGTCAGGCCGCCGACATGCGGCGTTGCGATCACATTGCGCAGCTTCGCAAGCTCCGGCGTCGGCATCTGGTCGGGCGCACGGCCGACATCGATCGCCGCGCCGGCAATGCGGCCATCGCGCAGCGCGGCCGCCAGCGCCGCTTCGTCGACCAGGTTGCCGCGCGACAGGTTGATGAAGAATGCATGCTTCTGCATCCGCGCCAGTGCGGCTTGCCCGATCAAATTCTCGGTCTCTGCGTTGGCGATCGCGAGACAGACGACATAGTCGGCGCTTGCCAGGAGATCGTCGAGCGGCAGATGCCGGATCGCGGCATCGTCTGACGTCACGAAGGGATCCGCGACCAGCACATTCATGCCGAGCACTTTTGCGATCCCGGCAAGATGGCGCCCGATGCTGCCATAGCCGATGATGCCGACCGTGCTTCCCGCAAGCTGGTGACCCATCACGACCTCAGGCGCCCTGCCCGCATGGTAGTCCGCGGTCGCGCGCGAGACGCCGCGCGACAGATCGACCATGAAGCCGAGCGCGAGCTCGGCGACCGACTGCACGAACCCGGTGCTCGCCTGCGTCACCAGCACGCCGGCGGCAGACGCCGCCGCGACGTCGATGTTGCGGATATCGACCGCACAGCGCACGAAGGCGCTGAGCTTCGGCAGGCGCGGAAAGATTTCGCTCGGCCCCTGCGTCATGCGGTCGGCGACGATGATGTCGACATCGACCGCGGCCCTGACCAGCGCAGCCGCGTCGAGCGCCTCGTTGCCGTCATGCAGCCTGACGTCGGCGACCGCGCGCAGGCCGTTCAGGCTACGCTCGCCGTAATAGTCGCGGCGCATTTGCGGGGTATGGGCGAGCAGTACCTTCACGCTTCTCTTCCCCTAATAGCCGAGCGCATGCGGCAAGGCCGTGCTGATCGCCGGCACGAAGGCGATCACCAGCAGGCACAACAACAGCAGGCCGAGATACCCAGCGATAGGCTTGACGGTCTGCTCGATCGGCACATTGCCGATCAGGCAGGCGCCATAGAGCCCAAGGCCAAGTGGCGGAGCAAAGAGCCCGAGCCCCATCGCGATCACCAGCACGACGCCGAAATGCAGGGGATCGATGCCGAGCTTGACGGCGACCGGCAGCAGCAGCGGCCCAAAGATGATCAGCGCCGCGGCGCCCTCGAGCACCGAGCCCATCACTACCAGCACCAGGATCGACAGCAGCATGAACAGCCAGACGCCGTGGCTGCCCGAGATCGCCAGCATGAGGTCGCCGACCGCGTGCGGCACCTGCTGCAGCGTCAGGATGAAGGCCAGCGATTGCGCCGCGGCGACGATGAACAGCACCAGCCCCGAACGAACAGCCGATTGCACAAAGCAGTGCGCGAGGCTTTTCGCGCCGAGCTCGCGGAACAAGAGACTACCGACGGCGATCGCATAAACCGCGGCAAAGGCGGAGATTTCGGTCGCGGTGGCGAAGCCGCTCTTGAAGCCGAAGAAGATCATGAAGATCAGCCCGACCGAGGCGATCGCGCCGGTCCACAGCCCCGACACTGCGGCGCGCGGCTCGGTTTCCACGTTCCCGGCAGGGCGTTTGCCGAAGATGATTGACACCGCGATCAGCGCCAGCGCCATCAGGGCAGCCGGCAACATGCCGGCGACGAACAATCCGCCGATCGAGAGATTAGCGACGAAGCCGAGGATGATCAAATTGATGCAGGGCGGAATGGTCTCCGCCATCACAGCGGAAGCCGCGAGCAGCGCCACCGCCCCGCCCGGATTCTGCCGCGAGCGGCGCGCCGCCGGGATCAACACCGAACCGACCGCGGCGACATCGGCCATCTTGGAGCCGGAGATGCCGGAGAACAGCACCATCGACATCACCATCACGACATTGAGCCCGCCGCGCATCCGCCCGACCGCACGCTGCAGCAGCTCGATCAGCCGGACCGACATGCCGTTGGCTTCCATCAAATAGCCGACCAGGATGAAGAACGGGATCGCCAGCAGCACGAAATTGTCGATGCCGCGCGCCATCTGCTGGGCGAAGATCACGCCAGGCAGCGTGCCCTCGACCCAGATGAAGATCAGCGCCGCCAGCGCCAGCGCAAAGCCGATCGGCAGTCCGCCGAACAAAGTGAGGAAGAAGCCGACCAGCATCAGCGCCTGCGACGATGGCACGGACGACGGCGCCAGCGCATCCCAGGCCAGATAGAGGCCCACGATGACGGCCGTTGCGACGATGCCGGCCACCATGTCGCGGAGCGGGCGGCTACAGAACGTCTCGAACGCGAAGATCGTCATAAATGAGGCGCCGACGCCCATCGGATAGAACGTCCATTCCAGCGGCAGGCCGGAGCCGGAGGTCTGCCCGGTGGTCAGCCAGCCCATCTTGATGGCGTTGAATGCAACGTAGAAGGCGATGATGGCGGCGAGCAGCGCACCGACCGCATCGACGACCCGCCGCACGCCCGTCGGCAGCATGTCGACGAAGAAGGCGACGCCGAGATTCTCGCTGCGTGCGAGCGCGCTGGCCGCGCCGAAGAAGCTCGAGCCGACCATCAGGCCGCGGGCGACATCGTCGGACCACTCGACCGGCGCGTTGAACAGGAAGCGCGCCAGCACCGACACGCAGACCACCACGAGATCCGCAGCGAGCAGGATCGCGGCGATCGCGTCGCTGGCGGCAAGCAGCGGCGCCGTGATCCGCTCAGCGCTGCTTCTCGTCGCGACTGCGGCGACCGACATGCGTCGACCTCAGGCCTGGGTGGCGCGGATCAGATCGACGACGGCCTTCGCCTCGGGCCGCGCCTTGATGAAATTGTCGGTCTGCGGCAGCACGCGCTTGCGGAACGCCTCCTTGTCGCATTCGACGACGGTGACGCCCTTTTCCGTAAGCGTCGCCAGCGCCTCCTTCTCCACCGCAAGGCCATGCGCGCGGGTGTCGATCGCGGCCTTGTTGGCCGCGTCGAGGAAGCCTTCGCGCAGCTTGGGATCCATGCGCTTGAAGCTGGCGTCGCTGAAATAGACCGCGAGCGGCGAGAAGATGTGCTGGGTCAGCGCATAGTGCTTCGACGTTTCGTAGAACTTGCTGGCGAGGATGGTCGGCGGATCGTGCTCGAGGCCGTCGAGCACGCCGGCCTGCAGCGCCGTGTAGATCTCGCCGAACGCCAGCGGCGTCGCCGCGGCGCCCATCAGCCGCAGACACTCGGTGATGATCGGATTGGGCAGCGTGCGGATCTTCAACCCGGCGAGATCCTCCGGCGTCTTCACCGGCTTCTTCGCCAGCACGCTGCGCGCGCCGAAATTATAGGCCCAGCCGATGATATGGATGCTGGCGCCCTTGAGCAGCGCATCCTCGATCGGCTTCGCCGCGCCGGCGTTGAACGCCTTGGTCTGCTGCTGATAGCTGGTGAAGAGATAGCCGAGGTCGAAGGTGCCGACCAGCGGCACCAGATTGGCCGATATCGACGATCCCGACACCATCAGGTCGATCACCCCGAGCTTCACCGAGTTGATGACGTCGATCTCCTGGCCGAGCTGGTTGTCCGGGAAGAAGGTGACGTCGATCTGCTCGCCGAGCCCGTTCGCCTTCAGGCTCTTGACCAGATTGTCGTAGTAGACGCGACCGTTGGCGTATTTGGGATCGTTCGGCAGCGACGACGAGCATCGCATCTTCAGGGTCGCGGCCTCGGCGCGGCGGATGATGGCGGGCGCAGCGGCAAGCCATGCCGCGGCCGTGACCGACGATCGCAGCACAATGCGGCGGCTCACCCGGTTCGTCGTCATGATGGTGCTCCTCCCCAGGAACGGATCGTTATTGTGTTGGCCGCCCGCCTGAACGGCGTGAGCTTGGCAGCTGATTTGTCATAATGTATGACAAAACAGATACGGTTGTGCAAGAGCGCGGCGCTGCGGCGGCGCAGGCACCAACCGCAGCGAGGCTTCCGATGTTCCAGACATCCAACGCATTGCGTCGGAGCGTGCACAGCCAGGTCACCGACCACGTCGGCAGCAGCATCGTGCGCGGCGATATCGGCGTCGGCGAGACGCTGCCGCCGGAGATGCAGATCTGCGAGATGATGGACGTCAGCCGCACCGTGGTGCGCGAGGCGATGCGAACCCTGACCGGCAAGGGCCTGATCGAGTCGCGGCCGAAGAGCGGCACGCGGGTGCGGCCGCCCGAGCAGTGGAACCAGCTCGATCCCGACGTGCTCCGCTGGCACCTCGAGACCGCGGAGATCGATCGCTACCTGGCAAAACTGTTCCAGCTGCGCGCCGCGGTCGAGCCCGGCGCCGCAGCGCTGGCGGCAACCCATGCCGAGGCGGACGACATCGCCCGCATTCGCGCCGGCTGCGACGGCATGGACGCGGCGAGGACCAACGACGACTTCGTCACGGCCGACATCATGTTCCATCAAGCGATCTATTTCGCGACCCGCAACGAGTTCTTCTGGCCGATCGCGCAGATGTTCGAGATCACCCTGCGCCAGAGTTTTACGATCGCCGCACCGGGCTCGCACCGCCCGCGCGCGCTGCGCGAACACCGCGCGGTACTCGACGCGATCGCCGCCGGCGAGGCCGAGGCGGCGCGCGCGGCCACCGTCGTGCTGCTGACGAATTCCGCCGATGACCTCGTGCGAATTCGCGGCAGGGAGTTCGAGACGCCGGCGGGCAAACCTGCGCGCAAGCGGTAGTGAGCGCACGACTCTCTCCTCATCGTCGTCCCTGCGAAAGCAGGGACCCATAGCCACCGATGCCAATTGGTTCGCAACGCTGGGGCCACAGCTCGCTTCAACAACACAACCCTGTGGTTATGGGTCCCTGCTTTCGCAGGGACGACCACGAGGATGGTTCTCGATTTCAACCTGTCAAACAACCTGCTCGGTGTCATCGCCAGGCTCGACCGGGCGATCCAGTATTCCAGAGACGCCGGTGCTTGAGCCGAAAGGCCGCGGCGGACTGGATCGCCCGGTCGAGCCGGGCGATGACAGTGTGGGTGGGGACACAGCTTTGCATTCTCGCGACATGATTCGTCCGAGCTTTGCATCTCTTGACCGCCCTCCTCTTGCAGAGGGCGCAGGGAAAGCCGGGTGCCGATCGCACCCATGGGCCCCGAGCAATGGGTAGAAAGCTCGGGGGTAGGACCACAGGTGTAACCGGAGCAATCCGGCTTTCCCTGCGCGATGGGTTACGGCTTACTTCGTGCTCTCCCCGGCGAGACTGGGCTTGTTTGTCACCGCCCTCGCATCACGCCTTCGCGTGTTGCTTGGGGACACCGGCCGCTAGGGCGTCAGGACCACACGACTTCACCGTCCGCTTCGCGTGCTCTCGTCAGCGACACGCTCGGCGTCCACCGCATCCCACACCGCGTTCGTGACGATCGCGACCCGCCCCTCGTATCGGGTGAGACGGGTGAACCTATAGCACTGAGTTGCTCTACTGATAAACCGAATTATTTCTGCACGCGGGGATTGACAGGTTTTTGCTGTGTTGCCCGACGTGTCGAATTGGCAACACTGGTTGCCATCACGATGTGCATGGTAGGATGGGTCGAGCCCAGCGAAACCCATCCTCTCAACGCGCGGATAAGATGATGGGTTTCGCTGCGCTCGACCCATCCTACGATCTACTACGATCCACCAGCCGAACCTCGTCGCAACACAACTATTTCGAGCGTGCCACCGTGGTGCCGTCCCAGTCCTCGTCGGTGGGATTGGCGAGCTGATGCCGGCACCGCTCGATCATCAGCGACGAGGCCGCATCCGCGCCGCGGAGTTGCCGGGAGGTCTCGAACGCTGCGATCGCTGCGGTGAAATCGCCGGCGCGCCAGGCCGACAGTCCGGCCTCATAGGACGCGATCCAGTCGCACGCGATCGCGCCCTCGTCGGCCATTGCGATCAACTCGTAGATGTCGAGCCCGCCGGCGCGGCCGTAGACGGCGAGCCGGTCGAGCTCGCGGACGACGATGCGATCACCGGCCAGACGCCGCGTCTCCGGACCGATGATGATGGTCGAGCCATAGACCTTGTTGGTGCTCTCGAGGCGGCTTGCGATGTTCACGGCATCGCCGATCACGGTGTAGTTGAGCCGCACCTCCGAGCCGATATTGCCGACCAGCATGTCGCCGGAGTTGATGCCGATGCGGATCGCGACCGCGTCTCCCTTGTCGTCGGCGAGGTCGGCCTGCGCCACCGCGCGCTGACAGGCGAGCGCCGCCCGGCAGCAATCCGCGGCGTGATCCGGGTTGGCCGCGGGCGCGCCCCAGAACGCCATCACGGCATCACCGATGAACTTGTCGATGGTACCACCCTCCTTCTGGATCGCCGCGGAGACGACGTCGAAATAGCGCGACAGCAGGGGGATGATGCGGTCGCCGAGCCGCTCCGACATGCCGGTGAAGCCGGCAAGATCGATGAACATCACGCTCATCGGCCGCACCGCGCCGCCTAGCCGCGCGCCGTTGCCGTCGCTGACCAGCCGCCGCACCAGATCGGCGGGGATGTATTTGCGGAACGCGGCGAGCCCCTGCGCCATGTCGCCGATCGCGCCCGAGAGGTTTTCGATCTCGGCAAGGCGCGACGGATGCCGCTCGACCTTGTCGAGGTCGAAGCGCTCGACATGCCGGATCTCGCCGACCACCTTGATCAGGGGCGCCGCGATCAGGCGCTGCGCCAGCCAGGCCGACAACAGGCCGGCGGCCGCGATCAACGCAGCTAGCCCGATCAGGAGATTGCGGATCGTCATCCGCACCGGGCCGAGGAATTCGGATTCCGGCACCACCGTCACCAGCGACCAGCCCGGAAACGAGATCGGCGTCAGCACCGCCTGATAGGCCTGCCCGTCCCGTGTGACCTGCGAGCGGTACGCCTCGCCCTCGCCGGGATCGTAGGCCTTGCCGGCCTGCCTGACCGCGGCGACCGCAACCGGCAGCAGCGGGTGGTCGGTCTTCAGCGCATTCAGCTCGTCGGCGTCGGGATCGGGAGACGCGATCACGCTGCCGTCGCGATCGAGCAGGAAGGCGCCCGCAGACTTGCCGACCGTGAGTTGCGAGAGGAAGTTCGACACTCGGGTCAGCTCGATGATGATGGCGAGCACGCCGGTGCGCTCCCCGTCGACGTCGATCGGCACCGCCAGCATCGCGGCCAGCCGCTCGCCGCGGGGCAGCGTCGTCAGCGTCGACCATTGCTGGTCGCGGGCTGCGATTGCATCGCGAAACCAGGGCTGGTCGGTGACCAGATATTTGCCATCCTCGACGGTGCTATCCCTGAGCTTGATGTCGATGCCGGCATAGTCGTATCGATCGGCCTTGAGCTTGCGGTCGGGTGAGATGGTCAGCATCTCGACGCCGGCATCGCCGAGCTTGTGCCCGCCGAAGAACGAGCCGTCCGGCCAGCCGAATGCAACCCATGAAATGGTCGGTTGCGACTGCAACTGCGACAGGAACACGAACTGCCGCTTGCGCGCGTCGCTTGCGTCCAGCACCTTCTCGGTCAACAACGTCCGCACCGCCGTCATCGACGAACGCGCTTCGGTCGTGATCGACTGCAATTCGTCGCCGACCGCGGAGACGATCTGGTCATTGATGGTGTCGGCCAGGGTCTGGCTCACCCGTTGTGCGGTGCGCCACCACAACAGATGCACGCCGACGGCGCTGACCACGATCGAGGTCAGGACGAGGGCCGAGATGGCGCTGCGGATGCCGATGCGCATCGTTGGGGTCCGTATCAACGGTTTCATTACCGCACTACGGAACATATCAGGGTTTGTTTCACCCGCACGGCCTTGGCGTAGCGCCCGGACACGGCCCTGTGACCATAGTTGAATGTGCCGGCGACGAAACTTCTGGATTGTTGGCCGCGTACACGCCAAGACAAGACAGTTACCTCGAAGGTCCATTGATGCACGACGTCTCGATCCCGGCAGCCCTGATCGCCGGCCTTGTCAGCTTCCTGTCGCCCTGCGTGCTGCCGCTGGTGCCGCCCTATCTGATCTATTTGACCGGGGCGACCATCGAGCAGGTCAATCAGGACGGCGCCACCGCGGCCTCCAAGCGCGCGGTGATGGTGGCGGCGCTGATGTTCGTGCTGGGCTTCTCCACCGTGTTCGTCGCGCTCGGCGCCAGCGCCTCCCTGGTCGGCGGGCTGGTGCGGGCATGGTCGGCCGAGCTCTCGATCCTGGCCGGCATCGTCATCATCATCATGGGCCTGCACTTCCTCGGCGTGACCCGGATCGGCCTCTTGATGCGCGAGGGGCGCATGACCGCACCGAAGCCGGTCGGGCTGTGGGGCGCCTATGTCATGGGCCTTGCGTTCGCGTTCGGCTGGACGCCCTGCATTGGGCCGATCCTGGCGGCCATCCTCTCGATTGCGGCCGCCGAGGCCACGGTGACGAAGGGCGCCGGCCTGCTCGCGGTGTATTCCGCCGGGCTCGGCATCCCGTTCCTGCTGGCGGCCTTCATGATCAAGCATTTCTCCTCGCTGTTCGCGCGGATGAAGCGCCATCTCGACACCGTCGAGCGGGTGATGGGCGTGCTGATGGTCGTGACCGGCATCGGCTTTCTGACCGGCGCCGTCTCCGGCGTCAGCGTCTGGCTGCTGGAAACCTTCCCGGCGCTGCAAAATATCGGCTAGGCGCGTAACAAGCCCGCCACGACCGGCGAAACTCCTGCCATGACGGGCCCGTAGCTTTTAGCTCGTGCCCTTTGCCGCGCGTGCGCCCAACGGGCGCAGGCGGCCTGGCGAGATATTCGGGAGGGTTCGCATGAATTTCATCGTTAATTTGCTGATTCTGCTGCCGGCGCGGATCGCTTCGCATTTTTCGTGGGCCGGGCCGCTGATCATGCGGATCATCGTCGGCTACACCTTCATGCTGGCCGGCTGGGGCAAGCTCACCAACCTCGCCCAGGTCACCGAGAATTTCGTCGGCTGGGGCATTCCGTTCCCGACCATCCTCACCCCCTTTGTATCAGGCGTCGAATGCTTCGGCGGCGCGATGCTGATCCTCGGCCTGTTCACACGCATTCCCGCCGCGATGCTCGCGGTGGTGATGATCGTCGCGATCAGGTCGGCGAAATGGGGCGACGTCGATTCGCTGGAGACGCTGCTCGGCTTCGAGGAAGCGACCTACTTCGCCGCCTTCATGTGGCTTGCGATTGCAGGTCCCGGCGCCGCCTCGCTCGACCGCCTGCTGGTCAACGCGGTGGCCGGCCAGAAGGCGGCGACCTGAGAGGCTGGCTCACGATCCCGTGACATGGCGAGCCCCGATCCGGGCGGGCACGTAGCTCACACGACCCCTCGCCGCCAGGAGCGCGCCATGAGACTTGTCCGCACCATCGCAATTCTCGTGGCGTTGAGCGCGTCACCATCGCTGGCGGCGGACGGCCCGGCATGGAGCGACTGGGGCCACGATCCGTTCGCACGCGCCACGGCCGAGAAGCGCTTCGTCATCCTCGATCTCGAGGCGGTGTGGTGCCACTGGTGCCACGTGATGGAGAAGACGACCTACGCCGACCCCAAGGTGCAGGAACTACTGTCGGCAAGATATCTCCCCGTCCGCGTCGACCAGGACGCCAATCCGGACCTCTCCAGCCGCTATGGCGACTGGGGCTGGCCGGCAACCATCGTGTTCGCGCCTGACGGCACCGAGATCGCGAAGATCAGGGGCTATATCGAGCCGGAGCGGATGCAGTCGCTGCTCAAGGCCATCATCGACGATCCCTCGCCGGGCCCGTCGGTCGGCGAGGCCTTTGAGGTCAAGCCCGCCGCCTCGGCCTTTCTCGGCAAGGCGCAGCGCGCTGAGCTGAATAAGGCCTTCGACGAGTCCTACGACGAGAAACTCGGCGGCTGGGGCGAGAACCAGAAATATATCGATGCCGACAGCCTCGACCTTGCGATCGGCCGCGCCGAAGCCGGCGACGCCACGGCGACAAAGCGCGCGAGGCAGACGCTCGATGCCGCGATCGCGCTGATCGATCCGGTGTGGGGCGGCGTGTTCCAGTATTCCGAGGCCGGCTCCTGGAAGCGACCGCATTTCGAGAAGATCATCTCGTTCCAGTCGCAATATCTGCGGCAATACAGCCACGCCTATGCGCTGTGGAAGGACCCGAAATATCTCGCGGCCGCGCGCGACGTCGAGCGTTACCTGACAAGCTTCCTGCTGAGCCCCGACGGCGCCTTCCATGTCAGCCAGGACGCCGATCTCAATCACGATGTCGACGGCCACACATACTACGCGCTTGATGATGCCGAGCGCCGCAAGCTCGGCCTGCCCCGCATCGACAAGAACCTCTATGCGCGGGAGAACGGCTGGGCGATCTCGGGTCTCGTGGCCTATCATGACGCGAGCGACGATCCGAAGGCGCTTGAGATCGCCGAGCGGGCGGCAAAATGGGTGCTGGCCAATCGGGCGCTGCCGGATGGCGGCTTCCGCCATGGCGAGACGGATCGCGGCGGCCCCTTCCTCGGCGACACCGTCGCGATGGGACAGGCCTTGCTCGATCTCTACGCCGCGACCGGCAATCGCGACTGGCTGACGGCGGCAGCGAAGGCAGGCGATTTCGTCGCGGGCTTCCGCGACGAGGCCGGCGGCTTCTTCACCGCGAAGACGTCGGAGGGAAAGCGGGCGTGTTTGCAAAGCCCGCAAAACTGATCGACGACCAGATCCAGGTCGCGCGTTTCATGAACATGCTCAATCGCTATACCGGCAGCAACGGCACCCGCGAACAGGCGGCGCATGCCATGCGTTACTTGAGCGCGGCGTCGGCCGAGATGCCGCGGCCGCTGCCCGGCGTGCTGCTCGCCGACGAGGAGCTCGCGGTCGAACCGACGCATGTGACGATCGTCGGACACAAGGATGACGGCCGCGCGCTAGCGCTGCATGCGATCGCCCGCGCCCAGCCCGCCCGCTACAAGCGGCTCGAATGGCTCGACCTCCGCGAAGGCAAGCTGCCCAACCCTGATGTCGACTATCCCGATCTCGGCGAGCCCGCGGCGTTTGCCTGCAGCAACCGCATCTGCTCATTCCCGGCGTTCAGTGCCGAGGAATTGCAGGCGAACGTGGCGCAGATGGCGAAGCTCAAGCCGGCGCGATCAGCGCAGAATGATTAAAATGCAGAGAGTGCGATGCAGCAAACCGATCGGCACCGCGCAATGAAACACTCTTTGATCCGCGGTGTTTGACATGAACCGGGCATCAGACCCGGGTCGAACAAAATTTTCTTTTGAAGCGCTGTAACCAAATCGCCTGATACCCCGTAGCTGATTTTGGACCAGCACTCAAATCGCGGGAAGCACCGCGCCGCGGACGCCCCTGCGATCTGATTGTTCTCCGAATGTCCATCCGTTGTGCGGTCCGGGATCGAACGATCATCGGATACTCACGGACCACGTTTACTGCATTCAAACAATCACCGAGGAGATCGTCATGAAGTTGAATTCGAAGTCCGGCGCCACGCTCGCCGTCGCTGCGGCCACCCTGTTCCTCGCCGGCTCCGTGGTTTCAACCACCTCGACCGCCGCCAATGCCGCCACCGGCAAGTGCATGGCCGGCAATGCCTGCAAGGGCCAGAGCGCCTGCAAGGGCGGCGCCAATTCCTGCAAGGGCCTGAACGCCTGCAAGGGCACCGGCTTCTCGATGGCCTCGGAGAAGCAGTGCATGGCTCAAGGCGGCAAATTCGTCAAAGGCTGATCGCAGCGGTCAACGGCCGGAGAAGGCCCGGCACGCAGACCGGGCTTTCTTCATTGCGAGCAGCAAAATGTCCGTCCTTGGTGTAACCAGGACGGACTGCTGTGCGTAGCTATCAATCGGGTGCAGCCCTGGTCCGGGACTGTCGCAGGCCGGCGGGCGCCGCACCTTCAACCATCGTCCGTAAGGAGACGCTCATGAATGTTACGACCAAGTCCGGCGCCACACTTGCCGCCGCTGCAGCCACGCTGTTCCTCGCCGGTGCTGTCGTGTCGACGCCGTCCTACGCCGCGGGCGAAGGCAAATGCATCGGCGCCAACGCCTGCAAGGGCCAGAGCTCCTGCAAGGGCGGCAACCACGCCTGCAAGGGCCAGAATGCCTGCAAGGGTCAGGGCTTCTCGTCCATGACCAAGGATCAGTGCACCACCGCCAAGGGCAAGTTCGAGCCCGCCTGAACCGATCGAGCGGGACGAGGCCCGGCATAGGCCGGGCCTCGTTTCCATGTTAGTTTTGCAGACGAGACGCTGCGATTGCAGCGCCTGCCACGCGGAGACGCCATGAACGTCGCAAGCCGATTGCCCACGACGGCGCACACGGGGCAAACGATGCAAGCGGCCAAACCGCCGTTCCTGGGCTTTGGCCTCGGCCTGCGCGCGCAGCACTACGACGAGATCCTGAACGGCAATCCGCCGATCGACTGGTTCGAGGTGATCAGCGAGAACTACATGCTGCCGGGCGGCCAGCCGCTGCGCATCCTCGACCGGATCTGCGAGCGCTATCCCGTGGTGATGCACGGCGTCTCGCTGTCGATCGCCTCCACCGCGCCGCCGAATTTCGACTATCTGGAGGGCCTGAAGGACCTCGCAAAACGCGTGCAGCCGAAATGGGTGTCGGACCATTTGTGCTGGACCGGCGTGCACGGCAAGAACCTGCACGATCTGCTGCCGATCCCCTACACAGAGGAGGCGCTCGATCATGTCGTGAGCCGCGTGCAGCTGGTGCAGGATGTCCTCGGTCGCGCGCTGGTGCTCGAGAATGTCTCGACCTATGTGCAGTTCAACAATTCCGAGATGACGGAGTGGGAATTCCTCTCCGAGCTGTCGCGCCGCTCCGGCTGCTGGCTGCTGTTCGACATCAACAATGTCTATGTCAGCGCCTTCAACCACGGCTATGATCCGATGGCCTTCCTCAACGGCATTCCGGCGGATCGCGTGGTGCAATTTCACATGGCGGGCCACAGCCATATGGAGACGCACATCATCGACACGCACGACCATCCGGTGTGCGAGGATGTCTGGGAGCTCTATGTCGCGGCATTGCAGCGGTTCGGCCGGGTCTCGACCATGATCGAGCGCGACGACAACATCCCGCCTCTCGACGAATTGCTGATCGAGGTCACGCGCACCCGCGAGATCGCGGCGCAGGTGCTGGGCGCGGGCGCGCCGGCGGCATGAGCGACTTCGCGCGCCAGCAGGGCGACTTCCAGCACGCCATCCTCACCGGCGACGATAATATCCTGACCGAAATCCTCGACAGCCCCAGGGAGACGCGCGCGACGCTGTTCGGCGTCTACCGCCACGCCTATGGCTCGCGGCTGGTCGAAGCGATGCGCAACGACCACGCGCTGCTGCATCGCTTTCTCGGCGACGAGATGTTCGACGAGATGGGCCACGCCTACGTCAGGGCACGGCCATCAGAGCATCCGAACCTGCGCTGGTTCTCGCAATGGTTGCCTGACTTCCTGAAGTCCGCCGAACCCTACAGCCATCATCCGGTGCTCGCCGGCCTTGCCGCGCTGGAGAAGGCGCTGAACGACGCCTTCGACGCCCGCGAGGGCGCCGTGCTCGCGCTGGAGACGATGGCGGGTTTCGCGCCCGAGGTCTGGAACGACCTGGTGTTCCAGCCGCATCCGAGCGCTGCGCGGATCGACCTGTCGACCAATGCCGCCGCGATCTGGATCGCACTGAAGAACGACGAGACGCCACCCGAGGCGGCGACGCTGGCCGAGCCCGCCCGCCTCCTGATCTGGCGCCAGGACACCACGCCGATGTTCCGCGAGCTGCCGGCCGAGGAAGCGATGATGTGGGACGAAGCCTCTGCCGGCATTCCGTTCGGCGTGCTCTGCGAGATGCTCGCGACCTATGACGATCCCGACGGTGCTGCAGCACGCGGCGCCGGCTATCTGCACGGCTGGATCACGGCGGGACTGCTGACGGCGGCATCGGTTCGCGAATAGGGGCGCGGCATGAGCGCCGAGATCATCAACCACTTCATCGAGCGCCTCACCTGGGACGAGGTCGCGCGGCGAATTGCGGCTGGCCGACCGGCGATCCTGCCGATCGGCGCCGCCGCCAAGCAACACGGTTTCCATCTGCCGCTCAACACCGACCGCGTGCAGGCCGAGTGGTTTGCGGCGCATCTCGCCGAACGCATCGACGCACTGATCTGGCCGACCCTCACCTACGGCCACTACCCCGCTTTCATCAACTATGCCGGAAGCGCCAGCCTGTCGGCAGCAACGTTCGAAGCCATGGTGCATGAGATCGCCGCCGGCATCCTCGACAACGGTATCAGCACCTTGTTCGTGCTCAACACGGGAGTCAGCACTCTCGCTCCGGTCGAACGCGCGCTGGCGGGTTTCGAACCGGCCAAGGTGACGCATCTGCGGCTCTATCAGGGCCCGCGCTTCCGCCGCACGGCCGAGCAGATCTCCGAGCAGCGCCATGGCAGCCACGCCGACGAGCTGGAGACGTCCCTGATGCTGGCGCTGGCACCGGATGTGGTCGATCCGGAACGCGCCGAAGCCAGTCCCGCTTTGCGCTACGAGGTGCCGGGCCGCCTGACGCCGTCGGACAGCAATTCGCCGAACTACAGCCGATCCGGCAGCTACGGCGATCCGACGCTGGCGACATCAGCCAAGGGCGCGGCGCTGCTCGCGGCCATTCTCGACGATCTCAGCGATCAGGTGACCGCGGCCCTTGGCGAGAACGACAGGCCACAGCCGCGCGGCACGCCGCGATGAAGAGCATCCCGACCTATCGCGTGATATCAGCCGCGATGCTGGTCGCGGCGATCCTCATCGGCATCGTATCATGTCACGTCAAGGCACAGTCCGAGTTCATGCGCGGCGAAGGCATGCCCTACGACGCCTTCGACCGGCTGCCCAGGACCGATCTCGAAGTGTCTGGTGGCACCATTCATGTCGGGTTCGCGCCCGGCAACATGGCGCTGCCCAAGGAGAAAATATTCGACTGGATCAAGGCGTCCGCCAGAGCGGTCTCGATTTACTACGGCCGGTTTCCCGTCAACTCGCTGCGGCTTCTGCTGGTGCCGGTCGACGGCTCGCGCGTGCGCGGCGGCACCACATGGGGTTATCGCGGCGCTGCGATCCGGCTGCCGATCGGCCGCGATGCCGATGCGGACGATCTCAAGCGCGACTGGGTGATCGTGCACGAGATGGTGCACACCGCCCTGCCCGATCTCGACGACCGCTACGCCTGGCTGTCGGAAGGGCTCGCGGTCTATGTCGAGCCGGTCGCGCGCGTGCAGGCCGGCGACCTGACGGCGCAGGAAATCTGGCAGGCGATGGTGCGCGACATGCCCAAGGGCCTGCCGCAGGCCGGCGACGAGGGCCTCGACAATACCGACACCTGGGGCCGGAAATACTGGGGCGGCGCGATGTTCTGCCTGTTCGCGGATGTCGAAATCCGCAAGCGCACCGGCAACAAACTCGGCCTGCAGGATGCCGTGCGCGGCGTGCTCGCCGCCGGCGGCAATCACGAAAAGGACTGGCCGATCGCGCGCGTGCTGTCCACCGCCGACAAGGCGGTCGGCGTCGACGTGCTGACGCGGCTGCATGACGAATGGGGATCAAAGCCGGTGACACCCGATCTTGCCGGACTGTGGCGCGATCTCGGAGTGAAGATGAAGGGTAATAGTATTGCGTTCGACGACAACGCGCCGCTGGCGGCGATCCGCAAGGCGATCACCGAGGCGCGCGCCGGATAGCTGTCCGCTTCGCGGCTGCACATAACCCAACTCCGCTGGCTTTTGGCTGCGCGATATCCGAATATTCAAGAATCGCGGCAATCCACGTGGGAGACCGATGGGCCAGGATCATCCGACACGCGCCAGCTGGCCGGTCTTCCGTTCGCTGGCCGCATTCCGGCCGAGCGACCTGCCCGGCGACCTGATCGCCGGGCTGACGCTTGCCGCGATCGCGATCCCGGAGCAGATGGCGACCGCGCGGCTTGGCGGCTTCTCGCCGCAGATCGGCTTCTTTGCCTTCATGGCGGGCTCGCTCGGCTTTGCGATGTTAGGGGCCAACCGCTTCCTGTCCTGCGGCGCCGATTCCACGATCACGCCGATCTTCGCGGCGGGCCTCGCGCTGATGGCAACCGCGGGTTCACCCGACTATCAGTCGCTGGCGATGGCGCTGGCGCTGATGGTCGGCGCGATCATGATCGCCGGCGGCCTGTTCAAGCTCGGCTGGGTCGCCAATTTGCTGTCGACGCCGGTCACAGTCGGCTTCCTCGCCGGCATCTCCGTCCACATCCTGGTCTCGCAACTGCCCGGCGTGCTCGGCCTGACCACGCCGGACGGGCCGACGCTGTACAAGCTCGGGGTTCTCGCGGCAGAGATCGGCCAAACAAATTTCTATACGCTGGCGATCGGCCTCGGCGTGCTGGCGCTGGTCGCGGGATCGGAGAAGATCAGCGCGCGCATTCCGGGCGCGCTGATCGGCCTTGTCGTGGCCACCATTGCTGTCATCGCCGGCCATCTCGAAAGCAAGGGCGTCAAGGTGGTCGGCATCGTGCCGGGGTCGCTGCCGAAGCCGTCATTTCCGGACATCGCACCGGAGCGATGGATCAAACTGTTGTCGCTGGCGATCCTGATCGCCATCGTGGTCATGGTGCAGACCGCGGCGACGACGCGTTCGTTTCTGTCAGATCCGGACAAGCCGGCCGACGTCGATCGCGACTTCCTCGGCGCCGGTGCCGGCAGCCTCTTGTCCGGCCTGTTCGGCGCCTTCCCCGTCAACGCCAGTCCGCCGCGCACCGGCATCGTCTCGGAGACCGGCGGACGCACGCAGCTCGCCGGGCTGTTCGCCGCGACAATCGTGCTCGCGCTGCTCGCGTTCGGCGCGACGCTGCTCAAACACGTGCCTGACGCTGCGCTCGGCGGTGTGCTGCTGTTCGTGGCGCTGCGCATCATCCGCGTGAAACAGATCGTCGCGATCTTCCGCCAGTCGTTCTACGAATTCCTGCTGGTGCTGGCGACGGCGGCCGCGATCATCGTGCTGCCGATCGAGCAAGGCGTCGCAGTCGGCATCGCGCTGTCGCTGCTGCACGGCATCTGGACCACGACGCGGGGCCAACTGGTGGAATTCGTCCACGTGGCTGGCACCACGATCTGGTGGCCGACGGGTCCGCACGTCACCGGCGAGCGCAAGCCCGGCATTGCCGTCGTCGGCCTGCAGGCGCCGCTGTCGTTCCTCAACGCGCAAGGCTTTCACAGCGACGTGCTCAAGACCATCGGCACGGCGACGCCGAAACCGCTTCTGCTGGTGATCGAGGCCAGCGGCATGATCGAGATCGATTTCACGGCGGCGCAGGCGTTGCGCGATCTGTTTCGCGAATGCCGCGATGACGGCGTGACGGTGGCGGTGGCGCGGCTCGAATCCGCACGCGCGCAGGACGCGTTCGAGCGCTTCGATCTCTACGCGGTTCTGCCGCGCGACCACGTCTTCCGCAGCGTCGACGAAGCGGTGCGGACGCTGGGCCCACAGGCGAGTAATTCGTAGCCCGGATGAAGCGAAGCGCAATCCGGGATTCTCTCGTGCATTGATGAACCGTCCCGGATTTCGCTTACGCTCCATCCGGGCTACGGGGACTCGCCTCGGCCGGAGCAACTCAAGCCTGCTCGCCCTCGAGCGTCGGATGCTCCCTCAGGACGTCGGCCTTGATGGAATTGGTGTGGATGGCGCGGAACAGCGCCCGGCCGGTCTTGATGTTGTTGGCCTTCATGCAGAGGCCGACGATCTCGCGCACCGCGGAATCCCGCATCATCTCGTCGGATATTTTCATCGCGATCTCCATCGCGGTCCTGGCGGCACGCTCGTAGCGCTCACGCTCGACCTGATGCTTGTTCGGCGAACGCTTCTCGGGCGCGCCGACCGCCTCGGCGCAGCTAGCGGCGTCGCGGCAGATCGCGCGTATCCGCTGCGCAGCCTCGATATCGCCGAGCGGCTGCTCGACGGGATCATCCCAGATGTCTTTGCGCTTGGCCTTGCTGAACGTCCACATCGCCGTACCCCGAAAGCGCGGCGAGCATAGCTGGCCTGGGCACAACCTGTGAACCGCAGAGTCCTCTCGGCGCAAGAGCGAGATGCTGGCTATGGCATCATGGCCACACCGGAACAGCCGATCCGGCGAGTGACTTGATGTCACACGCGCATCAAGCCGATCGTTGCGGCCCGATCGCCTCGAACTGCGCCTTTTGCTCGTCACTGAGGGTGGCGTAGAAATTCTCAAGCGCGGCGCGGACGTCCTTGACAGCCTGCAGCATGACGTCGAGCCGATTCGCAACGGAGGCGAGACGCGCCGGCGGGGTCATCGCGTCGTTGGGCTGGCACGCCGCCTTCAGTTTGCGGGCCGCATCGGCGCTGGTGTCCTGAAGCGCCTGGAGCGCTGCGCGCTGGGCGTCGTTGAGCTGCATCCGGGCCTGGATCTCGCTCGTCGGCCAATCCTGCGCGGCACCCTGCGCAGCGCCGCAGTTCCGGGCGACTGCCGCGTTCTGGTCACCTTTGGGATCGCGCGCCGCGGCTTCCTTGCGCTGGCTGTCGGCGAGCGCGTTGAACCGCGCCTTCTGCTCATCGTCGAGCAGGCCGTAGAATTTCTCCAGCGGCGGCCTGACGGTTGCGACCGCCGTCACCATCGCTTCGATCCGCTGCTGCATGGCGGCGAGGCGGTTCGGCGCGGTCAACACCACCTGTGCAGGACATGCCGCCCGAATGGTGCGGGCGGCTGCGAGCGACGCTTCGCCGAGTTCGCCGAGCGCAGCCAGCTGCGCATCGGTCGGCTGCACAGTATCCGCAATCTGATCCACCGGCAGGCCGGCAATCGAGCGGCTGTCATTGCCGCACATCTCTTCGATCCGCCCGCCGCCGCGATATCGGCGGCCCGGCCTGCGATCTGGCAGATAGCCCCTGAGATCGTCATAACCATAGGGACCGAAGATGCCGGCATAGATGTCCGGATAGCCGTAGCCCCAGAATCCGAGATCGTCGCCCCAGACCGCGTAGTCATAGATGTCGTTGTAGGCGAACGGCCAGAACAGCGGGCCGACCCAACCATAGCCGCCGCCGGAATGCTGCCACCAGCCGCTGGCGACAGTCCCGCCGTGCCAGCCGGCGAGCGCCGCGGCCGCCGCGATCTGCGCACGCGCCGCCGGGTTGCTCAACAGCCGGCCGTTGCGCAATGCGCCGTTGCGCGACAGCGAGTTGAACGCATTGCGCATGTTGCCGGGCTGGCCGAAATTTGCCGCCCCGCGCGACACGAAGGCGCCATGGCCGGCGAAGCCTGATCGCGGGATCGCGTGCGAACGGCCGAACCCGCCATGATGGCCGCCGCCGAAATGCATGTGGCCAAAGCCATGCCCGCCATGTCGATGACCACCGCCATATCCATGGCCACCGCCATGTCCATGGCCACCGCCGTGCCCGTGACCGCCACCATGGCCTCCTCCATGGCCGCCACCGTGCCCGCCGCCGCGGGCGATCGCGTCGCCCGACAGCGCCATGGCAACGATCATGACTGCAATTCCGATTGCTCGTCCGATCACTCGTCTCGCTCCGCGCCAATACACTACGGCACAGGAAAGACGCCGGACGGACGGAAAAGTTCCGCGCGATCGCGGCGCGCAACCGCTCGCGGATACTGCGCTGCTGAGTAACGGCGCCTCAGGCGGCCGGGACGATCTTTCCGGGATTGAAGATGTTCTGCGGATCGAGCGCCTGCTTCAGCGCCCGCATCGCGTCGAGCGCCTCCACCCCGAGCTCGGCCTTGAGATATTTCTGCTTGCCCTGGCCGATGCCGTGCTCGCCGGTGCAGGTGCCGCCCATCGCCTGCGCGCGTTCGACCAGACGATGCATGAACTCCTCGCCGCGCGCCATCTCGTCCTCGTTGTCGATGTCGCACACCAGTGAGCAGTGGAAATTGCCGTCGCCGACATGGCCGACGATCGGCGACATCAGGTTGAGCCGCTTCAGATCGTCCTCGGTCTCGGTGACGCAGTCGGCAAGCCGCGAGATCGGCACGCAGACGTCGGTCGCGACGACGCCGATGCG
The DNA here is from genome assembly GCF_011058295.2 of Bradyrhizobium sp. 6(2017). NCBI lineage: Bacteria > Pseudomonadati > Pseudomonadota > Alphaproteobacteria > Hyphomicrobiales > Nitrobacteraceae > Bradyrhizobium > Bradyrhizobium sp. 6(2017). The sequence goes on from NZ_CP049289.2 coordinate 7,110,195, forward strand.
GTCGCCGGGACGCAGCGCCTTCACCGACCAGTAGGCGTCATGCCGGGCCTGCCACAGCCTGGTGCGGTCCTCCGGCTTGGTGGTCCAGGAGAAGTCGCCGCCGCCGCATTCGGCGGCGATGTCGCGGAAGTTCTTCGACTGCTCGGCGACCTCGACCTCGCTGCCGTGGAATTCCAGCAACAGCAGCGGCGTCTCCGGCAGCGACAGTTTCGAATAGCTGTTGCAGGCCTTCACCTGCTCGGCATTGAGCAGCTCGATGCGAGCGACCGGGATGCCGGTCTGGATCGCGAGGATGGTCGCCTGGCAAGCGCCGCGCACCGTCTCGAACGAACAGGCGGCGGCGGCGATCGTTTCGGGAATGCCGCGCAGCTTGATGGTGAGCTCGGAGATGATGCCGAGCGTGCCTTCGGCGCCGATGAACAGATGCGTCAGGTCGTAGCCGGCCGACGACTTCTTGGCCCGCGTGCCTGTGGTGATGATCTCGCCGTCGCCGCGCACCACCTTCAGCGCCAGCACGTTCTCGCGCATGGTGCCGTAGCGCACCGCGTTGGTGCCGGAGGCGCGGGTCGAGGTCATGCCGCCGAGCGAAGCGTCGGCGCCGGGATCGATCGGAAAGAACAAGCCCTGGTCGCGCAGATGCTCGTTGAGCGCCTTCCGCGTCACGCCGGGCTGGATCACGCAGTCGAGGTCCTCGGCATGCACCTCGAGCACCTTGTTCATGTCGCGCAGATCGATGCAGACGCCGCCCGCAGGCGCATTGACCTGGCCCTCGAGCGAAGTTCCGGTACCGAACGCGATCACCGGCACGCAGTTCGCGGCACAGATCCGCACCACGTCCTGAATGTCAGCCGTCTCCTGCGCCATCACCACTGCGTCCGGCGGCTGGTTCGGCAGCCATGTGGTGGTATGGGCGTGCTGTTCGCGCACGGCCAAAGACGTGACGAGCCGGTTGCCGAACCGCGCCGCCAGCGCGTCGATCGCGCGCTTCAGGGCCTGCGGCTCAGGTCGCGTCAAATTGCTCGAAATCGTTGTCGCCACGTCAAATTTCCTCCCGGCTTTAGCCGACCGTGGCAAAGCTTGTATAAGGGGTCAAGAGAGCCGGACTTGAAAAAGTGGCCGCCGGAGTCACAGAAAAGCTCATGCTCGAACGCCAGCAAACCGGGGGATGGACGATGACGCCAGTGACTGCCGCAAGCGAGATGCCGATCCCGCCGGCCCCGTTCAAATCCTCGCTGATGCAGATCGAGCCGCAATGGATCGATTACAACGGCCATCTCAACATGGCCTACTACAACGTGATGTTCGACCGCGCCATCGACGAGATGTGGCTGCAGCTCGGGATCGGGCCGGCCTACATGACGGCGCGGCACTGCTCGACGTTCACCGCCGAGTGTCACGTCCGCTACTTGCGGGAGATTCATCTCGGCGATCCCGTGCAGGTCTCGGTGTTCCTGCTCGGCGCCGACGAGAAGCGGCTGCACACCTTCGAGGAGCTGCGCCACGCCACCGAGGGCTGGCTCTCGGCGACCTCGGAAAACCTCACGCTGCACATCGACATGGAGGCGCGCAAGGTGGCGCCGTTTCCGCCTGACATTCAGACGCGTGCCCGGGCGATCGTGGAGAGCTATGCGGGCGTGCCGCGTCCGGAGGGCATCGGCCGCAACGTGGCGATGCCCTCCACCAAGACGTAACCAAGCGCCGCGTTAGACCCTTGTGCGGCCACGCGCCAATCCGACCACCGCCGACACCAGGAACAGGATGATGGCGATGAAGAAGATCGCCTTGGCGATTTCGATCGAGGCGCCGGCGATGCCGCCGAAGCCCAGAATTCCCGCGATCAGGGCGATGACCAGGAATGTGACGACCCAGCTCAGCATGATCAAACCTCCGCTTCGTTTCCTCGTTCGTTTCCCAGCGCGGACCTCTGCCCGGCGTCGAACTTGTTGAAACAATCCTGCGGGGAAACGCTGGTTCCTGATCGCGAAACCGCGAGATTTTCGCCGATTTCAGGAACCAGGCCGGTTGTACGCTGCTGCCAAAAGCGTTCCTGTCGGCCGCGATAAAACCTGTCAAAACGGCCGATCAGGCCCTATATGCCCCTCAATCCCTGTTAAGAAGGCTCCCCTTCACCGTCCCGCGGTGCCATCGTGGGGCCGAGACGATTCGCTGATGACCGAGCCGAGCAAATTGCCCCCTCACGGCGTCCCCGAGCACCAGCCGGTGGCTGGGGGCATCGCCGCGCGTGCGCGGGCGGCGGCGGGTCCGCAATATCTCCAAGGCCTCAATCCGGAGCAGCGCGAGGCGGTCGAGACGCTCGACGGCCCCGTGCTGGTGCTCGCCGGCGCCGGCACCGGCAAGACGCGGGTGCTGACCACGCGCATCGCGCATATCCTGAGCCAGGGCCGCGCGCGGCCGCACGAGATCCTGTCGGTGACCTTCACCAATAAGGCGGCGCGCGAGATGAAGCTGCGGCTCGGCCAGATGCTGGGCCAGGCGGTCGAGGGCATGCCGTGGCTCGGCACCTTCCACTCGATCGGCGGCCGCATCCTGCGCATCCATGCCGAGCTGGTGCAGCTCAAATCCAACTTCACGGTGCTCGACGTCGACGACCAGGTGCGGCTGCTCAAACAGCTTCTGCAGGCCGAGAACATCGACGACAAACGCTGGCCGGCGCGGATGCTGGCCGGCCTGATCGACAGCTGGAAGAACCGCGGGCTGTCGCCGTCGCAGGTGCCGTCGGGCGAGGCCGCCTCGTTCGGCAACGGCAAGGGCGGCAAGATCTACGCGACCTATCAGGAGCGGCTGAAGATCCTCAACGCGGCCGATTTCGGCGACCTGCTGCTCGAGAACATCAGGCTGTTCCGCGAAAATCCCGATGTGCTCCGGCAGTACCAGAACCGCTTCAAGTTCATCCTGGTCGACGAATATCAGGACACCAACGTCGCGCAGTACCTGTGGCTGCGGCTGCTGTCGCAGGCGCCGACGCAGCCCGGCCTGCCGCTGTCGGCGGTGATTCCGGGTCCGATCGATGATGCGGCCGCAAAGCAAGCAGCAAGCGCACAGCCCGCGCCGGCCGCTCCCTCCGCGCCGCTCAAGAACATCTGCTGCGTCGGCGACGACGACCAGTCGATCTACGGCTGGCGCGGCGCCGAGGTCGACAACATCCTGCGCTTCGACCACGATTTTCCGGGCGCCAAGGTGATCCGGCTCGAGCGCAACTACCGCTCCACCGGCCACATCCTGGCCGCGGCCTCGCATCTGATCGCGCATAATGAAGGCCGGCTCGGCAAGACGCTGCGCACCGAGGATGTCGACGGCGAGAAGGTCACCGTCACCGGCTCCTGGGATTCGGAGGAGGAAGCGCGCGCGATCGGCGAGGAACTCGAGGAGCTGCAGCGCGCCGGCGAAAACCTCAACGACGTCGCCATCCTGGTGCGCGCCTCGTTCCAGATGCGCGAGTTCGAGGACCGCTTCGTCACGCTCGGCCTGCCCTACCGCGTGATCGGCGGCCCCAGATTCTATGAGCGCGCCGAAATCCGCGATGCGCTGGCCTATCTGCGCACCATCAACTCGCCGGCCGACGATCTCGCCTTCGAGCGCATCGTCAACGTGCCCAAACGGGGCCTCGGCGACGCCACCGTGCAGCTGCTGCACGACCATGCCCGCAAACGCCGCATTCCGCTGTTCGAGGCGGCGCGCACCGTGGTCGAGACCGACGAGCTGAAGCCGAAAGCGCGCGGCTCGTTGCGCGATCTCGTCATGCAATTCGACCGCTGGCGCGCCCAGCGCGAGGTGGTCTCACATACCGAGCTCGCCGAGATCGTGCTCGACGAGAGCGGCTATACCGAGATGTGGCAGAAGGATCGCTCGGCTGATGCCGCGGGCCGGCTGGACAACCTCAAGGAACTGGTGCGTTCGATGGAGGAATTCGAGAACCTGCAGGGGTTTCTCGAACATATCTCACTGGTGATGGACCGCGACGGCGAGGCCGGCGACGAGGCGGTGTCGCTGATGACGCTACATTCGGCCAAGGGGCTGGAATTCGACAATGTGTTCCTGCCGGGCTGGGAGGAAGGCCTGTTCCCGAGCCAGCGCACGCTGGATGAACAGGGCCGCGCCGGGCTCGAGGAGGAGCGCCGCCTCGCCCATGTCGGGCTGACCCGCGCCCGCCGCCGCGCAAAAATCTATTTCGCCACCAACCGCCGCATCCATGGCACCTGGTCGACCACGATCCCCTCGCGCTTCCTCGACGAGTTGCCGGCGCACAATGTCGAGATCACCGAATCCAAGGGCGGCTCGGGCTGGGGCGGCAGCGGCGGCTATGGCGCCTCGCGCTTCGACAACCTCGAATCATTCGGCTCGAGCTATTCGACCCCGGGCTGGCAGCGCGCCCAGGCCAACCGCGGCCGCGGTGGCGGGGGGCGCAGCGGCGGCTTCGAGGAGCGGCAATCGCCATTTTCAGGTTCGCGAAGCGATACCTCCACCTCGCGGACCGATGCCTCCTCGGGCGGCTTCAATCGCAGCAAGCGCGGCCCCATGGTGATCGAGGGCGAGCTGGTGGCGAAATCCACCGGCACGGTGTCGGAATTCTCGCTGGAGGATCGGGTGTTTCACCAGAAATTCGGCTACGGCCATGTGGTGAAGATCGACGGCAACAAGCTCACCATCGCCTTCGAAAAGGCCGGCGAGAAGAAGGTGGTCGACAGCTTTGTGGAACGGGTGTGACACAGCCGCCTTCCTTGGCGGCCTTCCCTGTTCGTAGCTCTTGACCCCAGTTGAATTCACGGGTTGAGATGGCCCCATGGTCCGGGGAGGGTTTTTCCTTTTTGTCATCGCGCTCACTGCGCCGTCGCTGGCGGTCGCGGAGACGATGAGCTTTGGCGATTCGGCCGCGCAGCTCGCCAAGGCCTGCGGCGCCGACATCACCGCCAACTGCCGCGGCGTCAATCTTGACGCCACTCGCCTCAAGGAGTGCCTGTCGCGCAACCGCGACGTGATATCGCCGCAGTGCAAGGAGACTTACTTCTCCACCCTCGACACGATCCAGAAGCGGATCGCGGCGCGCGTGACGGTTGCAAACGCCTGCACCCGCGAGATCGTCAAGGTCTGCAACGGCTCGACCAAGGAGACCAGCAAGGCGGTGCCCTGCCTCGTCGCAGCCAAGGGCGTCAGCCGCAATTGCGCCCAGGCGATCAATGACGCGGGGTATCAATGATGCGGCTGTCGACGGGCGGCTTGCGCGATCTTGGCCTGTTGGGTCTTCTCGCCGCGCTGACGTTGCTGGCGGCGCCGCTCGTGCAGGCGCAGACCGCGGTCACGCGCGACGACGTCATCGCCAAGCTCAATCATTTCGAGACCGACGCCGCAATCGACGTCCCGGCGCTGCGCCAGCAGACGCTCGAACGATCGAAGTCGCGATCGAAGAACGAGCCGCCGCCGCAAAAGCGCCCGCCGATCGCTCCCGATCTGACCAAGCTGCCGGCGTTCAATGCCGACATCGCGTTCGACGTCGACACGCCGATCGTGATGCCGGAATCGTATCAGACCGTCGGGCGGATCGCCGATGCGCTGACGCATTCCTCGCTGCTGCCCTACACATTCCTGATCGTCGGCCACATCGAATCGACCGGACGGCGCGACAACAACGTGCTGCTGAGCCAGCGGCGCGCGGACGCGATCCGCGACATCCTGGTCAACACCTTCAAGATCGCGCCGAAGCGCCTGCAATCGGTCGGGCTCGGCGAAGAGCAGCTGCTCGACCCCGCCCGCCCCAACGCGCCGGTCAACAACCAACTGCAGATCATGCTGGTCGCGAAGGTCGCCGACGAGCCGCCCGCGCACCCCGCGCCGGCGGCGGCCGCCAAGAAGCCGGCGAAGCCAGCCAAGAGGCACTAGCGCGGCTTTTCTGCACGCCGCAGAATAGATTTCTGCGCTGCCGGGTGATTGCGGAACGGAATATGCGTTCCTATCTGCGCTTGACCCGCATCCCGCCCCGCCCGGGCCCCAATCCGCGCGCGCCCCCCTCCCTCACGCTTTCGATCCTTCATGTCGCCGATCATTTCCGTATCCAATCTTTCGAAGACCTACGGCTCCGGCTTCAAGGCGCTGAAGGGCATCAATCTTGATATCAACCGTGGCGAGATCTTCGCGCTGCTCGGGCCGAACGGCGCCGGCAAGACCACGCTGATCAGCATCATCTGCGGCATCGCCAATCCGAGCGAGGGCCGCATCATGATCGGCGGCCACGACATCATCGGCGACTATCGCGCGGCCCGCTCGATGATCGGGCTGGTTCCGCAGGAACTGCACACCGACGCGTTCGAATCGGTCTGGGCGACGGTGAGTTTCAGCCGCGGCCTGTTCGGCAAGCCGAAGAACCCCGCCCATATCGAGAAGGTTCTGCGCGACCTGTCGCTGTGGGACAAGAAGGACGACAAGATCATCACACTGTCCGGCGGCATGAAACGCCGTGTGATGATCGCCAAGGCGCTATCGCACGAGCCGCAGATCCTGTTCCTCGACGAGCCCACCGCCGGCGTCGATGTCGAATTGCGCAAGGGCATGTGGGAAGTGGTTCGCACGCTGCAGGCTGCCGGCGTCACCATCATCCTGACCACGCACTACATCGAGGAAGCCGAGGAGATGGCCGACCGCATCGGCGTCATCAACAAGGGCGAGATCATCCTGATCGAGGACAAGGCGACCTTGATGCAGAAGCTCGGCAAGAAGCAGCTGACGTTGCATTTGCAGAGCAAGCTCGACGCCGTTCCGCCCGCGCTTGCCGCCTACCATCTCGAATTGTCCGACGACGGCCGCGCGGTGACCTACGATTACGACACCAAGGGCGACCGCACCGGCATCACCAGCCTGCTCAGCGACCTCCGCAATGCCGGCATCCGGATCTCCGATCTGGATACGAAGCAATCCTCACTCGAGGACATCTTCGTCTCCATCGTGAGGGCGCCATGAATTATCGTGCAATCCGGGCCATCTATCTGTTCGAAATGGCGCGCACCTGGCGCACGCTGCTGCAGAGCATCGTCTCGCCCGTGGTGTCGACCTCGCTGTATTTCGTGGTGTTTGGCGCCGCGATCGGCTCGCGCATCACCCAGGTCGAGGGCGTCAGCTACGGCACCTTCATCGTGCCGGGGCTCGTGATGCTGTCGGTGCTGACGCAGAGCATCTCCAACGCCTCGTTCGGCATCTACTTTCCGAAATTCGTCGGCACGATCTACGAGATCCTGTCGGCGCCGATCTCCTATTTCGAGATCGTGATCGGCTATGTCGGCGCCGCCGCCACCAAGTCGATCATCCTCGGCCTGATCATCCTGGCGACCGCCGGACTTTTTGTACCTTTGCATATCCAGCATCCGGTGTGGATGCTGACCTTCCTGGTGTTGACCGCCGTCACCTTCAGCCTGTTCGGCTTCATCATCGGCATCTGGGCCGATGGCTTCGAGAAGCTGCAGATGATCCCGATGCTGGTGGTGACGCCGCTGACCTTCCTCGGAGGCAGCTTCTATTCGGTGAACATGCTGCCGTCGGGCTGGCGCACCATCACGCTGCTCAATCCCGTGGTCTATCTGATCTCCGGCTTCCGCTGGAGCTTCTATGAGATCGCCGATGTCAGCGTGCCGCTGAGCCTCGGCATGACCGTGGGATTCCTGGTGGCGTGCATGGCCGTCGTGGCATGGATCTTCAGGACCGGCTACCGGCTGAAGAACTGACTTGCGAAAGCAAGTCATTCCGGGGCGCGCCTTAGCGCGAACCTCAGATGCGCAATCGCGCGTCGGGGAATCTCGAGATTCCGGGTTCATGCTTCGGATGCCCCGGAATGACGGTCACCGTCTCAATAACAATGGAAATGGCCGTGGCGGTAATAGCCGCGGCAGCGGTGGCCACGGCGGTAGCCGCGATCCGGGATGCCGAACACGCCCTTGACCGCGCCCATGGCGCCGCCGACACCAGCGCCGACGGCACCACCGACCACGCCGCCCACCGGGCCGGCGACCCGGTTGCCTTCATAGGCACCCTCATGGGCCCCGCGGACGATGCCCTGGGCATGGCCGGGATGGGGGACTGCCACCAGCGTCAATGCGAGGGCTGCGGCCGCAAGCAGGAGCCGCGCGGAGAGGCCGGCGGGGACGACGGCCGCGGTCTTAACCTTGGTATTGTTCATCTGGATTCCTTGAAGCTCGGCGCGATTGCGCCGCCGGGGCGGGATTGTGAAACGCCCATGCGGCCAGATGGTTGCGTGTTGGCGGCCAATTGCGGGCATCGTCGCGGCCTGCTCGCGAAAAAGTCAGGCCGCCGCGACCGGCAGGCCCGGCTTCGGCCTTGTTTGCGCCGTGCGCGGGATTAACGATGGCGCTTAACGATGGCCTGGGTCCGCGACTGGAACCAAGTTCGGATTCCGTGCATATTGGTTGCCGGGGACGGAGAGCCGCGGCATCGCGATCAGGCCTGGAGGCCAAAGGTAAAATGCGTTCGTTCCTCATTGCGTTCACTTCCGTGATGTTTTTTGCGGCCGGCGCCGCGCAGGCCAAGGTCGATATCACCATCGACAAGGACAACCAGCAGATGACCGTCGCGGTCGACGGCGTCGCGCGCTATCACTGGCCGGTCTCGAGCGGCATCCCCTCGCGCGAGACGCCGAACGGCACCTTCCGCGCCTTCCGCATGGAAGAGGACCACTATTCCAAGGAATTCGACGACGCGCCGATGCCGCATTCGATCTTCTTCACCAAGATCGGGCACGCGATTCACGGCACCGACTCGGTGAACCGCCTGGGCACACCGGCCTCGCATGGCTGCGTGCGGCTGTCGCGCGACAACGCAACGACGCTCTACGCACTGGTCCAGAAGCAAGGCGTGCTCAACACCACGGTGACGCTGACCGGCTCATCCCAGGTCGCACTGGCGCGCAATCCGCGTGGGCGCAACGGCACCGCCGTCGCCCGCCGCGCGCCGCAGCAAGATGAGCAGTACGGCACCGCCGCCGCCGGCGATCCCGTCGTGCTGACGCCGCAGCCGCGCGAATATCCGGCGCAGGCCCGCGCCGACGACGGCTACATCTATCCGGCCGACGGCAGCTCGACTGCGCAGCGCTACCCGGCGCCGCCGTCAAGCCGCCGCGTCTACGACGCGCAGGGCTATGGCCAGCAGCAATACTACGGCAACCAGGGCTACGCGCCGGCGCCGCAGGGCAATTACCAGCCGCGGCCGTACTACCAGCAGCAGCGCGGCTTCTACGGCAACAACTATCAGGACTGAGACGCAGTCTCCTGATCAACTGACGGCGCTGCAGGCCGCGCGCCTTCAGTTCACGATCCCCTCACCCGCTTGTGACCGCTGCAAAGCGCCCGCGTCGTCGTCCGCGGTGGCCCGTCGTTGCCTCGTCATCCGATTGTTAAAATAGCCCGATATTCGGCGGCAATAGCGCCCGCCTGGCCTCTGGAGGCCGTTTCACGCGGAATGCCCAGGTGAGATCAGGGCCAGGCGCGGGTCACGTAGGCAGTATCAGAGGTCGAAATGAAACGGGGCTTCATTGTCCTTTGCCTGTGCGTCGTGGCGATGGCCGGCTATTTCACGACGGACAGATGGGCGATCCGTCACACGACGCTGACGTTCAGTGACATCCTGCGCGACGACCGTAACGTCACGGTCGAGCTGGCGGTCCGCCGCGACCGGCAGATGCAGGCGATGGCCGAGATGATCGAATTGCCGGTCGCGATCCTGAGCCACGGCAACACCGTCAAGAACACCGAGTATTCGTTCCTCACCAATCTGTTCGCGTCGCGCGGCTACCTCGTGGTCAGCATCCAGCATGATCTCGACACCGATGCGCCGATGGTGACCAAGGTCGGCGAGGAATATGTCGGCCGCCGCATGCAATACAATCGCGGCGTCTTCAACATCATGTATGCGATCGACGAGCTCAAGAAGCTTTATCCGAACGCAAACTATCGCCAGCTGACGCTGATCGGTCATTCCAACGGCGGCGACATCTCGATGTTCTTCGCCAAGCAGCATCCCGAGTTGGTCAAGAAGGTGGTCACGCTGGACAATCTACGCGTCCCCTTCATCACCGACGCGAGGATCAAGATCCTCTCGTTCCGCTCGAAGGACCCTCATTTCAAGGCGGACCCGGGCGTCGTGCCCGACGACGAGACCTGCGCCCGGCTCGGCATCAAGGTGGTCCGAACCGAATTCCAGCACAACGACCTCAGCGACCGCGGCCCCGACAGCGCGAAGTCGTCGATCCAGGCCGGGGTCGAGCAATTCCTCGACGAGGACAATGGCGAGAGCACGCCGACGATGCCGCTGCTCGCGGCGTCAAGCCCGGACAAGGAGAAGGCTGCGGCGGCAGCCGACGACAAGTAACGGGCGGTCGAACGGCCGGCTAGAGCTTAGGTTCTGATTCAATCAGAACCTAAGCTCCAGTGCCTACGGGCTCTCTGATGCGACGAGGCCGCCCTTACGCATGCGCGTTGCGATAGGTGATGGCTATGAGCCAGATTGCGGACACCAGGAAGTAGAACGCGCCGAACCCCGCATAGGGAGCGACGTCCAGAATCGTTGGCGCGACGGTGCCAATGGATTGGCTGATCATGTAGCCACCGGCGAGGGCCGACTGCGCGCCGCTCAGGATCATTGCCCATTGCGCACCGTAATGACGCCAGCGCCTTGCTCCCGTGTACAACTGCAGCAGACCCGAAAGAATCGCCCAGACTCCGAATACGGCCAGCACGGCATATGCGCTGTGGCTAACCGCTGCGACCACGGCGAGCGCCGTTATCGTGCTGACCGCGACGTTCAATGCCTGGGATGGGTTGGCCTTCAGGCCGCCATTGACCCGGGCGTCTGCCAGATTGGCGATGGCGTCCCATGCCGGGTAGATCACGAGTAGAAACGCGGTGACCTCGGGTTGTCCGCTGAACAGAAGGGCGGCGGCAACCCAGGCGATCGAGAATATGGCGCGCCCGAAATAATACGATCGCAACCAGGCGGATTGGGTCGAAAGGTGGCTTTGCATTGACAGGCTCCCTGCTTACCTTCCTACTAGTAGGTAGATAAAGCTTTTGAGTCAATCCCACGCTCGGACACCTTCTTGTGTGGGACGGGAGAGCTGGGGTAGCTTGACAAGCTTACCTACTGGAAGGTAGGCGCCATTATGAACCCGACGATTTCGACCTCAGAAAAAATTCTCGATGTCGCCCAGTCTCTCATCGTCGCGGGAGGCTACAACGCGTTCAGCTATGCCGACATTTCGGATGCGATCGGCATCAGGAAGGCGAGCATTCACCATCACTTCCCGACCAAGGCCGAATTGGTCTCGGTGCTGGTGGATCGCTACAGGCGGCAGGCGGAACTGGGCCTGAGGTCGCTCCAGGAGCAGTTCTCGAGCCCGGCCGAACAGCTGCAGTCTTATCTGAACTTCTGGCAGACCTGCATTCGGGATGCCTCGCTGCCTTTCTGCGTCTGCGCGATGCTTGCCGGCGAGATGCCGATGTTGCCGGAACCGGTCGCTTCACGCGTCCGGGCGCATTTCCATGGTCTCGCAAGATGGTTGACGTCGGTGCTGCAGGCCGGCGCGGAGCAGCGCCTGTTCCACTTGAACAACCGGCCGGAAGACGAGGCTCAGATGCTGATGGCATCGGTCCACGGCGCAATGCTCTCTGCGCGGGCGTTCAACGATCCCGAGTTGTTCGTCGTAATCGTCAACTCCCAGATCGCGAAGCTGCTGGTAGCGGATCGCTAGAGCAGGATGAAGTTATCTTGAGCCGAAGCGGCTGCCGAACTTCACCTCTCCCTTGGGAGAGGCATAGGCCGCCCGCGGCGGCCGTCCACGAAGAGAACGCCGAAGCGAAGCTTCGGCTCTGGCGTAGCGCCGGGTGAGGGGTTGCGGTCTCTCGTTGGAGCTGCGGCCCCTCACCCGATTTGCTGCGCAAATCGACCTCTCCCCGATGGGGAGAGGTGAACCTCAAGCCTATTGCTCGCCGTCGCGCAAGCGGCGGTACACCGCACCCAGCACGTTCGAATAATCGTCGGTCCAGACCCGCTGTTTCTCGTCGGCTTCGGTCTCGGTCCAGACGTCAGACGATGCGAGCTTGCCGACATCGGCCTCCTCGCGCGCCGAGACCACCACCGAGGTCGAGAAAATGTACTCGTTGTCGCGGCCGGAATCCTCGCTGTAGACCCAGCTCTTCATGTCGTTGGCATCGGCGATGCCGACCACGACGCTGGCCAGTTCGAGATGGCGGTTGGAGACGTGCATCACGACCGCGCCCTGCGGCGCCAGCTTCTCCTTGTAGATCGCCATCGCCTCCTCGGTCGCGAGATGGATCGGGATCGCGTCCGACGAATAGGCGTCGACGATGATGAGATCGTAGACGCCGTCCGGCTCCTTGGCGAAGGTCAGCCGCGCATCGCCAATCACGGGCTTGAGGTTCGGCTCGCAGTTCTGGATGTAGGTGAAGTATTTCGGGTCGCGCGCGGTATCGACCATCGACTGGTCGATCTCGAAGAAGCGCCAGTCCTCGCCGGGCTGTGATGCGCAGGTCAGCGTCCCCGAGCCGAGCCCGATGACCGCGACCTTCAGCGGCGCGCCCTTGCGCTCGCGGATCGCTGTGATCGCCTGCCCGATGCCGCCATCCTTGTGATAGTAGCTGATCGGCTCCGGCCGCCCGGTGACCGGCGTACCGTCGTCGTTCCTGAACTTCTCGGCGCCGTGGATCGTGGTGCCGTGCATCAGCACGTGATACTGCCCGTTCCGGGTCACCACGATCTTGTGCACGCCGAAGAAGCTGCGCACGGTTTCGACGCGGCCGTCGTCGGACGGATAGGCGCGCAGCACCACCAGCGCGACCACGACAGTGGCGAAGATCTTCCAGCGATTGGCGTTGAGCGCGAGCGCCAATAGCGCCGAGAGCACGCCGACGGCGCCTATTATCCAGACCCTGCGGTCCTCGAGCCAGTTGAAGATGTCGCCCGCCGACCAGGATGGCGCGATCAGCGCCACCGCCAGCACCGCGAGGAACGGCCAGTACCAGGCGCTCCAGCGCGGCAGCCGCTCGGCGCCGCCGGGCGGGCGGCACAGCGCGGCGAGCGCCAGCAGGATCGGATATTCGGCGACCCAGGAGAAAGTAAACGGTGCAATAAGTCCCGCGAACAGGCCGCCGATCATGCCGCCGAACGACAGCGCGACATAGAAGCCGGTGAGGTATTTCGCGGCCGGGCGGGTGCGCGCGAGCTCGCCATGACAGGCCATCGCGATGATGAAGAAGCAGAGTTGATGGCCGCCGAGCGTGAGCAGAAGGTTCTGCTCGCCGCCGACCGCGAGCAGGATCACGACGCCGGCGATCGCCAGCGGCTGCGCCAGCAGCATCCATTTGTGCGGTAGCAGCGGCCGCGACTGGAACACCAGCACCCAGGTCAACAGATACAGCGACAGCGGCAGCACCCACAGCAGGGGCGCTGCGGCGACGTCGGTCGAGATATGCGCCGTCACCGCGATTAGGAGGCCGGACGGCACGGCGGCGAGGAAGATCCAGCGCGCCCGCTGCGGCCAGGACGGCACCGTCGCGTTTGCGTCGTCGGCCGGCATGTTGAGCGCGGCGGCATTGGCCGGCGATCGCAACAGCAGCAGGCCGCAGCCCGCGATCAGGACGATCAAAAGACCATAGCCGCCAGTCCAGATCAGGTTCTGGGTCCGCAACGTTAACATCGGCTCGAGCAGCACCGGATAGGACAACAGCGCCAGGAAGCTGCCGATGTTCGAGGAGGCGTAAAGAAAATACGGGTCGGGGCCGTTGGGGTGGCCGGTGCGCACGAACCAGGCCTGCAGCAGCGGATTGTTGGCGGCGAGCGCGAAGAACGGCAGGCCGATCGAGACCACGAACAGGCCGAGCAGCCAGATCGCATAGCCTGAAGTCGGCGGCTCGCCCCAGCCGCTCTTGATCGACAGCGGCAGTGTCAGCAACGCAATGACGAGCAGCACGAGATGCACCACGATCGGCACGACACGGCTGTTCAGCTTCATCAGCAGATGCGCATAGGCATAGCCGCCGAGCAGCAGCGACTGGAAGAACACCATCGCCACCGACCACACCGCCGGCGAGCCGCCGAGCCGCGGCAGCACCATCTTGGTGAACAGCGGCTGCACCGAGAACAGCAACAGGGCACTGACAAAGATCGCAGCGGTGTAGACGACCAGCACCAGCCGGTTTCGCGAGGCGGACGGCTCAGATGTCATGAAAGCTCCGGCATGGACCCGGCGGGCGCCGGAGGCGGACGGTCCGGCGGCAGCGCACCAGAGGAGGAGAATTGAGCATAAGGCAGTAGCACGGACAAGAAACCACGGTCACGCGGACTTGACGACCGGGCGCTGCGGCGCCACAGCACGTGCTCTAATCACTGCTTCTTGAAGCGGACATGAACGAGACAGACGTCGTCATCATCGGTGCGGGGCACAACGGCCTCACCTGCGCGGCCTATCTTGCGATGGCAGGGCTGCGGGTCAAGGTCGTGGAACGCCGCAAGGTGGTCGGCGGCGCCGCTGTCACCGAGGAGTTCTGTCCGGGATTCCGCAATTCGGTTGCCGCCTACACGGTGAGTTTGCTCAACCCGCAAATCATGTCTGACCTGAAACTTGCCGATCATGGCCTCAGGATCGTCGAGCGGCGCGCCCAGAACTTCCTCCCCGCGACCGACGGCAGCTATTTGCTGACCGGCGAAGGCCGCACCCAGCAATCGGTCGCGAAGCTCAGCCAGCACGACGCGGGTGCAATCGGCGTGTTCTCCGGGGAACTCGAAGCCATCGCCGACGTGCTGCGGCAATTCGTGCTGCGCGCGCCGCCGAACCTTGTCGAGGGCTTTGGCATCGGTGCGGTGAGCGAGGCCTTCAACGCGCTCGGCACCGCCAACATCCTGCGGCGGCTGTCGCTCGAGCAGCAGCGCGACCTGCTCGATCTGTTCACGCGCTCGGCCGGCGAGATGCTCGACGAGCGTTTCGAGAGCGACCTCGTCAAGGCGCTGTTCGGCTTCGACGCCATCGTTGGCAACTATGCCAGCCCCTACGCCGCAGGCTCAGCCTATGTGATGCTGCACCATGCGTTTGGCGAGGTGAACGGCAAGAAGGGGGTCTGGGGCCACGCGATCGGCGGCATGGGCGCGATCACCCAGGCGATGGCGCGCGCCGCACGCGGCCATGGCGTCGAGATCGAGACCGATGCCGGCGTGCGCGAGGTGATCGTCGAGAAGGATCGCGCCACTGGAGTCATCCTCGACAATGGCGAGACCATCCGCGCCAGATACGTCGTCTCGAACGTCAATCCGAAGCTGCTGTACACGCGCCTGGTGCCGGCAGGCGCTCTGGCATCCGAGTTCCTCGCGCGCATCTCGCGATGGCAGAATGGCTCCGGCACGTTCAGAATGAACGTGGCGCTCAGCGCCCTACCCTCGTTCACCGCGCTGCCCGGCCCCGGTGATCACCTCACTGCGGGAATCATCATCGCCCCAAGTCTCGGCTACATGGATCGCGCCTGGCGCGACGCGCGCGACTTCGGCTGGAGCCGCGCGCCCGTCGTCGAAGTGCTGATCCCCTCGACGCTCGACGACAGCCTGAGCCCGCCGGGCCAGCATGTCGCGAGCCTGTTCTGCCAACACGTCGCGCCGCAATTGCCGGACGGCAAATCCTGGGACGACCATCGCGAGGAGGTCGCCGATCTGATGATCGCAACCGTCGACAGCTACGCCCCCGGCTTCGCGGCCGCCGTGGTCGGCCGCCAGATGCTGTCGCCGCTCGACCTCGAACGGCAGTTCGGCCTGCTCGGCGGCGACATCTTCCACGGCGCGCTGACGCTGAACCAGCTGTTCTCGGCGCGGCCGATGCTCGGCCATGCCGACTACCGCGGCCCGCTCCGCGGCCTCTACCATTGCGGTTCCGGCGCCCATCCCGGCGGCGGCGTCACCGGCGCCCCCGGCCACAATGCCGCGCGCGCCATCCTGGCCGACCATCGCGCGCTGTTCGCATAGGGCACGACGGATCACACGCTGCGGAGGGCAAGCTGTGGACAGGTCTGTTGAGAAGCTGTGGGTCGGTTGTGGGTGAACCGCGGTGCGCTGCGCGGGAATGCCGGAGGAAATCCCGGTGGACTGGCTGTGCAGCAGTCGCTGACAACCCGGGGACAACGCCCCGCATATCCCGTTGGCAAGTTGCGTGGAACTCTGTGGACGGCCTGTTCAAAAAAGAAAACACCGGGCGTCGTTGCCCGGTGTTTGCTCGAGAACGCCGTCTGCCAATTACTTCAGGGAACCGCTGATCGAGTTGAAGGTCCCGCTCAGCGCCGTACCGACGCCATTCACCGCAGCGATGATGGCGATAGCAATGCCGGTCGCGATCAGTCCGTATTCGATGGCGGTCGCGCCGGATTCATTCTTCAAGAATCTAACGATAAAAGCCTTCATTGCAGCCCTGCCCTTGGTTGTGATGCCTTGGAACACGGGAGAGTTCCGGTTCCGGAACCAGTACTAGTACGGTAACATCTAAGGTTGTCTGAACCGGGAACCTATCAATTCTCGCGATATTCGAATGAATCCAGCTTGAAATTTTAACAAAAACCGCGCTACCGGCCTCCGATGACCCCGTCCACACACCGCGCCAGCATCACCCTGTCAGACGAATCGACCGCAAAACGCGTGGTTGATGCGCTTTCCGAGCTGTTTTTCGAGGATCAGGCGGCCTTTGCAGCCTTCGAGCGGCCGGACGGCCGCTGGGACGTCACCGTCCATTTTGCCGACCCGCCGGACCAATCCTTGCTGCGCGAGTTGATCGGACAGGTGGTGCGGCAGGATGTCGCATCTACTTTAGTCTTTGATATTGTTGAGGCAAAGGACTGGGTCAAGGCCAGCCTCGAAGACCTTGTCCCGGTCGCGGCCGGCCGCTTCATCGTCCACGGCCAGCATGACCGGCACAGGATTCCGCCCAACAAGCTCGGGATCGAGATCGAGGCGGCGCTCGCCTTCGGCACCGGCCACCACGGCACCACGCGCGGCTGCCTGCTGCTGCTCGACCACGTGCTGAAGGCGTATCAGCCCCGGCGCGTGCTCGATCTCGGCACCGGAACCGGTGTGCTGGGGATTGCCGCCGCCAAGGCGCTGCATGGCCGGGTGCTGGCCAGCGATATCGATCCGCCGTCCGTCCAGGTCGCCGAGGAGAACGCCCGGCTGAATGGGGCAGGACATCTGGTCGACGTGATCCGCGCCACCGGCTTTGCGTCGCCGCGCTTTGCCGGGGACGGGCCGTTCGATCTGGTGCTCGCCAATATCCTGGCCAATCCGCTGCGCCAGCTGGCGGGGCCGATGGCCCGCCACCTCGCTTCGTCGGCACAGGTCATCCTCTCCGGCCTGCTGACCCACCAGGCGCCGGCTGTCATCGCCGCCTACCGCGCCCGCGGGCTGGTGCCGCTGCGGCATCTCAGAATCGAGGGCTGGAGCAGCCTGCTGCTACGCTCGGTGAGGTGACATGACCGCGCCCGGCAGACAGTGCGGCGACTGCACGCTCTGCTGCAAGGTAATGGCGATCGAGGAACTGGCGAAGCCCGCCAACGCCTGGTGCCCGCATTGCAAGCCGGGGCGCGGCTGCCGGATCTACCCGAGCCGGCCGGCGGAATGCCGCTCGTTCAGCTGCGTCTGGCTCGTCAACGAGCTGCTGGAGGAGCACTGGAAGCCCTCCCGGTCGAAGCTGGTCCTGACCACATCGGACGACGGCCTCGAGGTCAGATGCGATCCGGGCTTCCCGGACGCCTGGCGCAGGGAGCCGTTTCGCAACGAACTGAGGGAATGGGCGCTGTCCGGCGAGACGCTCGACATGACCGTCGTCGTCATCGCCGGTCAGCACATCACGCTGGTGACGGCGGAGCGCGAATTCGATCTGGGGATCGTCGGCCCCGATGAGCGGATCGTGCGCGAGCTCGACGGCACCAGGGTCGTCAACGTGACCGTGGCGAAGGCGTCGGACCTGGGATAGTCAGACCCTTGCAACGGCAGGCATCATCAAGCGTTGGTCCGCGATCCTGTTCGTGATCTCTGCGAAGGAGACCGTCCGCATGAAACGTCCCACTCGCGCTTTCACCATCGCGGCGATCTTCGCTGTCGCGTCTGCGGCGGTCACCAACGCCCGAGGAGGCGGCATCCGCCCCGTCAGCGACCGCAGCCATGCCGGCGAACCCTATCGCGGTTATCCAACCGGGCGTCATGACAGCCGGCCGCGGGTACGCAGTGACGGCCGCGAGCGTGGCTGGCCCAGCGGATCATATCCTCTGGAGTACGAAGACCGGGACCGGGGCGTGTACCTCGGCCAGCGTCACGACGATTGAAGGAGAGCTATTTGGACGGCGCAGGATCGCGGCCGGGAGTCTTCTCGACCTTGTCCTGACTGGCTGCACGCCTGGCACGCGCCTCGACAAAACGGTCAAGCATCTGGACGATGACGCCACGCTGCTTCTGTTCGATCGGCGCGACCGGTCCGCGAGGGACTGGCGGCGAGATCTTCTCAAACGAAAATGCAGGCATCGTGCATCTCCTCACCGTTGAGTTGAGACACTCCTGGACACCCCCCCGTACGCTTTGACCAAGGACGCGAAGTGGACATCGTCCGGTCATTTCCACTATGCCACGATTCAAGCATAAGTTATGCCAAAATAATGGTCAGGCCTGACCGCGTGGCGCAAGGTGGACAACCGGCTTTCCGGCGCGACAAAGGCGCCGCGTTTGCGCGAAGATCATGCGCCATCCGAAGAGAGTGCGACAGCGATGTTCGAAGCCCATTTCCAGACGTTCGAAGAGCCTGAAGGCGGCGTGGCGCTGACCGCGCGCTTGAGCGCGCTACGCGAGGAACTGGTGCGGCGCAAGCTGACCGGGTTTGTGGTTCCGCGCGCCGACCAGCAGCAGAATGAGTATGTTGCGGCGTCCGAGGAGCGGCTCGCCTGGCTGACCGGCTTCACAGGATCGGCCGGGCTCGCGATCGTGCTGAGCAAGCAGGCCGCCCTGTTCGTCGACGGCCGCTACACCCTGCAGGCCGCCAAGCAGGTCGACGCCAAGGCCTGGCAGGTCGAGCCGCTGGTCGAGCCGCCGCCGGAGCACTGGCTGACGCGGCACCTTTCAGCGGGCGACCGCCTAGGATTTGACCCGTGGCTGCACACTTCTGCGGCAGCGGAACGGCTGGCGACGGCCTGCACCAAGGCCGGCGCCGAACTGGTCGCCGTCGATCGCAACCCGGTCGATGCGATCTGGAGCGAGCGGCCGGCGCCACCGCTCGGCCCGGTCAGCATCCACGGTGCGCAGTTTTCGGGTGAGATCGAGGCCGAGAAGCTCAAGCGCATCCGGCTCGAGATCAACAAGCTCGGGGTCGATGCGCTGGTACTGTCCGACAGCCACGCGGTGGCCTGGGCCTTCAACATCCGCGGCGCCGACGTCTCGCATACGCCGCTGCCTCTGTCCTACGCGCTGGTGCTGAAGGACGGCCGGCCGCTGGTGTTCATCGATCACCGCAAGCTGTCGAACGCGACGCGCGACCATATCGAGCAATCCGCCGATGTCGAGGAGCCGGCGGCGCTGGCGCCAAAACTCACCGAGCTCGCCAAGCGCGGCGCCTCGATCGCGCTGGACAGCGCGACCGCCGCGGACGCGCTGAGCCGCCTGATCGCTGGCGCCGGCGGCAAGCCGATGCGCGGCAACGACCCGGTCAGCCTGCTGAAGGCGGTGAAGAACATCACCGAGATCGAGGGCACCCGGTCAGCGCATCAGCGCGATGCGGTGGCGCTGACGCGCTTCCTCGCCTGGATCGACCGGGAGGCGCCCTCGGGCCACCTCACCGAGATCGACACCGTCGAGGCGCTGGAGACGTTCCGCCGCCAGACCGGCGCGCTGAAGGACGTCTCGTTCCCGACCATCGCCGGCACCGGGCCGAACGGCGCCATCGTGCATTACCGCGTGACGCGCAAGAGCAACCGCCGCATCGCGCCCGGCGATCTTCTGCTGATCGATTCCGGCGCGCAATATCAGGACGGCACCACCGACGTCACCCGCACCATCGCGATCGGCACACCTGTTGACGAGATGCGTGACCGCTTCACCCGCGTGCTGCGCGGCCATATCGCGATCGCCCGCGCGATCTTCCCCGACGGCACCACCGGTGCGCAGCTCGACAGCTTCGCGCGGCAATATCTCTGGCAGGCCGGGATCGATTTCGAGCACGGCACCGGCCACGGCGTCGGCAGCTATCTCTCAGTGCACGAAGGGCCGGCGAGGATCTCGAAGCTCGGCACCACGCCGCTGAAGCGCGGCATGATCCTGTCCAACGAGCCCGGCTACTACAAGACCGACGCCTACGGCATAAGGATCGAGAACCTCGAGCTCGTGATCGGCACCGACATTGCCGGCGCCGAGAAGCCGGTCAACGCCTTCGAGACGCTGACCCTGGCGCCGATTGATCGCCGCCTGATCGAGGTCAGCCTGCTGAGCCAAGACGAATTGGCCTGGCTCAACGACTACCACGCCCGCGTCGCGCGCGTGGTGCGTCCGCATCTCGACGACAACGCCACGAAGCAGTGGCTGGATGAGGCGACGGCTGTGCTGAAGTAGCGGCGCGGGCAGCGTCCACACACTCGACGTCGTCCCGGCGAAGGCCGGGACGACAGTGTGTTTATTGCGCGAGACGAAACATCACCGCAGCGCCTCTCGAAATCGCATGGGCGCATGCCAAAACACACGTATTCCGCGCGAACGGGCACGCTACAGTCTTTCCATAATGCTGGATCGGACCTGAATGCACGGCGTGATGGGCAAGCCGCCCGGCGACAACAACAAAGACAACATCAAGGACAACATCGCGACATCGAAGGTCATGCTGCTGATGCTCGTCGTGATGACGGGCGTCGCGCCGATCTCGCTCTATATGCTGGTCCCCGCGTTGCCGGTGCTGGCGACCAATTTCGGCCGCGACATCTCTATCGCGCAGATGACGGTGTCGCTCTACATGGTCGGCATTGCGCTCTCGCAGCTGATCATGGGGCCGCTGTCCGACAAGTTTGGCCGCCGCCCGGTGCTGCTCGCAGGCCTCGGCCTGATGGTGGCGGCGGGCATCGGCTCGGTGTTCGCCGAGACCCTGCCGCAGCTGATCGCGGCGCGCTTCTTCCAGGCGCTGGGCGGCGCCAGCGGCATGGTGATCAGCCGCGCCATCATCCGCGATCTCTATCCGCGCGAGCGGGTCGGCGCCATGATCAGCCTCGTCGTCGCCGCGCTGATGATCGCGCAGATGGTGAGCCCGCTGACCGGTGGCCTCTTGGAGACCGCATTCGGCTGGCGCGCGATCCTCTATCTGATCACCGCGGCGTCGTTGACCGTCACAATCTTCATTGCGCTGGCGCTGCCCGAGACCCGGCGACCGCGCCGACAGCTCCAGCTTTCGCGGCGACCTCGGCAAGCTGATAACGAACCGCGCCTTCGTCGGCTATCTGCTCTGCCAGGTGCTGTCATCACAGATCATCTTCGCCTTCGCCGGCGGCGGCCCCTACATCGTGGTGACCCAGATGGGCCGCAGCAGCGCCGAGTATGGCGCGTGGTTCGCGATGACCGGGTTCGGCTACTTCGTCGGCAATCTGCTCTGCGTGCGCTTCGCGCCGCGGCATTCGCTGGAGAAACTGATCTGGTTCGGCCTCGCGCTGCAGCTCGGCGGCAGCCTCTTGAACCTGATCTGGAGTTTTGCCGGAGTAAACCAGGCGCCGCT
This sequence comes from Bradyrhizobium sp. 6(2017), assembly GCF_011058295.2. Taxonomy (NCBI): domain Bacteria; kingdom Pseudomonadati; phylum Pseudomonadota; class Alphaproteobacteria; order Hyphomicrobiales; family Nitrobacteraceae; genus Bradyrhizobium; species Bradyrhizobium sp. 6(2017). The sequence goes on from NZ_CP049289.2 coordinate 7,131,982, forward strand.
CTGGCTGTTCGGCACCCAGATGATCGTGATGGTCGCCAATGCCTTCGTGATGGCCAATTCCGCCGCCGGCGCCATCAGCATCCGCCCCGAAGCCGCCGGCACCGCCTCAGGCGCCATGGGCTTCCTGCAGCAGGGCATCGGCGCGCTGATCTCGCAGTTCGGCGCCTATCTCGGCGGCCACTCCACCACCACGCTGCCGCTGACCTCGGCAATCTTCGCGATCTCGATCGCCTGCGCCTGCACCATGATCTTCATCGTTCCGCGGCGGAATGTGGTGGTGAGCGAAGAGCTGATCGCGCAGGCGGAGGAGGATGAGAGCGGGATGATGTGAGGCGTGCGTGCGCCGCACCTCAACTCGTCATCCCCGCGCATGCGGGGATCCAGTACGCCGCGGCCCATCCGCTCAACAATGACTGTCTCTGGAATACTGGATCACCCGCATTCGCGGGTGACGACAACGGAGAGTGCGGCGACGCTGCGCCCCTACTCCTCGATCAGCGTCAGCCACTCGTCCTCGGTCAGCACCGCAACGCCAAGCTCGCGCGCCTTGGTCAGCTTGGAGCCCGCGTCCTCACCGGCCACCACATAATCCGTCTTCTTGGAAACCGAGCCCGCGACCTTGGCGCCGAGACGCTCTGCCATCGCCTTGGCCTCGTCACGGGTGAATTTCGTCAGTGAGCCGGTGAACACTACGGTCTTGTCCGAAACAGGCGAGCTGTTGCGCGGCTGCTCGGCGGGCTTCACCTCGATCTGGTGCAACAATTCGCCGAGCGCCTTGACGTTGCGCGGCTCTGCAAAGAACTCGACCACCGCATCTGCGACGATCTCGCCGATGCCATCGATATCGTTGAGGTCCTGGTAGGCCTCGGTGGCGTTCTCTTCGTCCTTGCTGCCCTTGGCGGCGGCCAGCATCGCCTCACGGAAGTTTTCGATCGTGTGGTAGTGCCGCGCCAGCAGCTTGGCGTTGCCTTCCCCGACATGGCGAATGCCGAGCGCAAAGATCAGCCGGTGCAGCTCGATGTTGCGGCGAGCATCGATCGCGTCGAACAGATTGCGTACCGAGGTTTCGCCGTAGCCCTCGCGCTCCATCAACTTCCTGGTCAACCGCCCGTCCCGCTCGCGAAGGGTAAAGATGTCGACCGGCGACATCACCAGCCCGTCCTCGTAGAATTCCTGGATCTGCTTCTCGCCCAGACCATCGATGTCGAAGGCAAGCCGCGACACGAAATGCTTCAGCCGCTCGACCGCCTGCGCCGGACAGATCAGTGCGCCGGTGCAGCGGCGCACCGCCTCACCTTCCTCGCGAATCGCATGGCTGCCGCACACCGGGCAGGTGTCGGGAAACTTGTACGGCTTTGCACTCTTCGGCCGCTTGTCCAGAACAACGCCGACGACCTGGGGGATGACGTCGCCGGCGCGCTGCACGACGACCGTGTCGTCGACGCGGAGATCCACGCCATCCCGAATCGGATTTCCGTCGTTGCCGATGCCCCTGATGTAGTCCTCGTTGTGCAGGGTTGCATTCGAAACCACGACGCCGCCGACCGTCACCGGCTCGAGCCGCGCGACCGGCGTCATCGCGCCGGTGCGTCCCACCTGGATATCGATCCCCCTGAGAATCGTCGTTGCCTGCTCGGCCGCAAATTTGTGAGCGATCGCCCAGCGCGGGCTGCGCGACACGAATCCGAGGCGCTCCTGCCAGTCGAGGCGGTCGACCTTGTAGACCACGCCGTCAATGTCGTAGCCGAGCGAGGCCCGCTCCTCGCCGATCTTGTTGTAGAATTTCAGGACATCATCGACGCTCTTGCAGAGCGTGATCAGCGGATTGACCACAAAGCCTGCCTTGTCCATCCACTCCAGCATGCCGTGCTGGGTGTCGGCGGGCGGCTCGCTCATCTCGCCCCATGTGTAGGCGAAGAATTTCAGCGGCCGCGACGCGGTGATCGACACGTCCTTCTGACGCAGCGACCCCGCTGCCGAATTGCGCGGATTGGCAAAGATCGTGTCGTCAGCCGCGGCCTGCTTCTTGTTCAGCTCAAGAAAATCCTTCTTGAGCATATAGACTTCACCGCGCATTTCGCAGGCTGCCGGAACGTTGCGGCCCTTCAGGGTGTGTGGAATGTCCTTGATGGTACGGACGTTGGCGGTCACGTCCTCGCCGGTGAAGCCGTCGCCACGCGTCGCGGCGCGGACAAGCTCGCCATTTTCGTAGCGCAGCGAGAGAGACAGGCCGTCAATCTTCGGCTCGGCGACCAGCACCGGAATCTGGTCGGCATCCAGCTTGAGAAAGCGCCTGATACGTTCGACGAATTCGGTGACGTCCTCGTCGCTGAATGCGTTGCCGAGCGACAGCATCGGAACGGCATGTTGCACCTTGGCAAAGCCGCGAGCCGGCGCCGCGCCAACCGTCTGCGTCGGCGAATCCTTGGTGACGAGATCGGGGAATTTGGCCTCGATCGTTTCCAGGCGCCGCCGCAAGGCGTCGTAGGCCGCATCGGATACGGTCGGCGCGTCCTTCTGGTAGTAGCGCTCGTTGTGAGCCTCGATCTCGAGTGAAAGGCGCATCAGCTCGACCTTGGCCTGCGCCTTGGTGAGCTTGTCGACGTCGACCAGCGCTTTCTTCGCCTTGGCAGCCATGGGCGCGACTAGCTCGCCGCCCTGAGCAGCCGCTCCGCCGCGGCGCGGGCCTCGGCGGTGATCTCGGCGCCGGCCAGCATGCGCGCGATCTCCTCACGGCGATGGTCGGCGGCGAGCGCGTTGACGCGGGTGGCGACGCGCTTGCCCTTGTCGAGCGCATCTTTGGAGATCAGGAGATGCTGGCTGGCGCGGGCCGCGACCTGCGGCGCATGCGTCACCGCCATCACCTGCACCTTGCCGGCGAGACGTGCCAGCCGCGAGCCGATGGCATCCGCCACCGCGCCGCCGACGCCGGTGTCGATTTCGTCGAACACCAGGGTCGGCGCCGAGCCGCGATCGGCCAGCACGACCTTCAGCGCCAGCAGGAAGCGCGACAGCTCGCCGCCGGAGGCGACCTTCATCATCGGTCCCGGCTTGGTGCCCGGATTGGTCTGGACCCAGAACTCGACGCGGTCGATGCCCTGCGGGCCCGGCGCGGCGGCGTTGCTCTCGACCTGGGTCATGAACTTCGCGCGCTCGAGCTTGAGCGGCGCGAGCTCGGCATTAACGGCCTTGTTGAGCTTCTCGGCCGCCTTGGTGCGCGCCGCCGACAGTTTTACGGCAGAAGCAGCGTAGCGCTGGTCGGCCTCGCGGGCGGCCGCTTCCAGCTTCTTCAGCTGGTCGGCGCCGGCATCGATCAGCGCGACGTCGCCGGCGTATTGCGCTGCCAGCGCGGCCAGCAGATCGACCGGCGTCGAATATTTGCGCGAGGCGGCACGCAGCGCGAACAACCGCTCCTCGATGCGCTCGAGTTCGGCCGGATCGAAATCGGTCGCCGCCAGCGCGGCATGGAGATGCTGGTCGGCCTCTTCCAGCGCATTGATCGCAACGTCGATCGCCTTCACCGCGGGCTCGATCAGGCCGGGCGCATTGGCGGCGCGCCGCTCCAGCCGCCGCACCGCGGCCGACAGCGCCGACACCGGCGAATGCGAGCCGCCGATCGCCTCCTGCGCCTCGCGCAGATCGGTGGCGACCTTCTCGCCCTGCATCATGGTGGTGCGGCGGTTGGCGAGCTCGGTCTCCTCGCCCTCCTTCGGCGCCAGCGCCTTCAGCTCCTGGGAGGCATGGCGCAGGTAATCGGCCTCGCGCGCGGCGCGTTCCATGCCGGCGCGATGTTCGTCGAGGTCGGCATTGGCGGTCCGCCTGATATCCCACAGCGCTTCCAGCGCCGCGACGTCCTTCTCATGGCCGGCGAAGGCATCGAGCAGCTGACGGTGGGTGGAGGCGTCGACCAGGGCGCGCTCGTCGTGCTGGCCGTGGATTTCGACCAGAACGGCGCCGACCGCCTTCAGGGTCTGCACGCTGATCGCCTGGTCGTTGATGAAGGCGCGGGTGCGGCCGTCAGCGAGTTGCACGCGGCGCAGGATCATCTCACCGGTGTCGTCGAGGCCGTTCTCGGCCAGGATTTTGGCCGCCGGATGCCCCTTCGGGACATCGAACGTGGCGGTGACCTGGCCCTGCTCGGCGCCGTGGCGCACCAGTCCGGCATCGCCGCGGCCGCCGAGCGCGAGCGCAAAGGCGTCGAGCAGGATGGATTTGCCTGCGCCGGTTTCGCCGGTCAGCACCGCGAGGCCACGGGAAAATTCGATATCGAGCCGTTCGATCAGGACGATGTCACGGATCGACAGACGCGCCAGCATGCGAGGACAATTCCTAGCCGAGACCTATCTTCTTGAAGGTCCTGCTGATCCAGGAACCCTGATTCTCGCTCGGCTCGAGACCGCCGGACTTTACTAGATTATACGCGTCCTTGTACCAGCGGCTGTCTGGAAAATTGTGGCCAAGCACCGCGGCGGCGGTCTGCGCCTCGCCGGCAATGCCGATCGCCATATAGGCCTCGGTGAGCCGGTACAGCGCCTCTTCGACGTGGCGCGTGGTCTGGTACTGCGTGACCACGGTCTTGAAGCGGTTAATCGCGGCGGTGAAGTCGCGCTTCTCGATGTAATAGCGCCCGACCGCCATTTCCTTGCCGGCGAGTTGGTCGCGTGCGGCCTGGATCTTGGACTTGGCCTGGGTGGCGTATTCCGAGGTCGGATATTTGCGCACCACCTCTTCGAGCGCCGCGATCGCCTTCTCGGTGCGACCCTGGTCGCGCGAGATGTCCGGGATCTGGTCGAAATGCGATGCCGCGATCAGGTACTGGGCGTAGGATGCGTCCGGGCTGCCGGGATGCAGCGTGACGTAGCGCGTGGCAGAGCCGATGCAGCTGTCATAGTCGCCGGCCTGGTAGAACGAATAGGCCGACATCAACAGCGACTTGCGCGCCCAATCCGAATAGGGATGCTGACGGTCGACTTCCTCAAACTTCTTCGAGGCGGCCTTCAGGTCCTTCTTCTCGTTCATCATGTACAAGCCCTCATTGTAGAGCTTGTCCGCGGGCTCATCGACGAAGGTGTCGTCCTTGGCCATGAACTTGTCCCACAGCGCGCCGGTGCCGCAGCCTGAGAGCGGCAATGCCAGCACGATCAGGCCCGCCGCAAAACGCAGCGTGCGCGCGGCCTTGGTCAGGCCGGAGACGTCAGAAGAGGAGCGTGGTTCGAGCGCCATACGCATTGCCGACATGGATTGTAAAACCTGACGCCTTTGATGCGGTTAACGGCGACCCCACTCCACCCATGAACCGCGGTCATGGATGCAATATTACCCGTGGCTTTGGTGCCGTCACTCGCAACCGCGGGCCTGTTTAGCCGAAAAATGACCTCGGACCAACCGAATACGAAGCCATTCCGCCCGGAATAAGGCGGCACGACGAAGCGCACAGCCTGCTGTGGTTACTACGGAAATTGGGGCTGACCGCCTGCGGCGATCAGGACACGTCCGGACCATAGGCCGGGGAGACAAGGCCGCCCACCGTGCTTGCACCGGCCTCGACATGGCCACGGACCGGCCGCCGGGCGGTTTCCGATTCGACCACTCGCCAGGCGCTGCGGTCGGAGAGCAGCGCCTTCAGCACCGCGTTGTTGAGCTTGTGACCGCCCCGGACCGAACGGTAGCTGCCGAGCAGCGGCAGACCGGCCAGCGCGAGATCGCCGATCACGTCGAGCACCTTGTGGCGGGCGCACTCATTGGCGTAGCGCAGGCCCTCGGTGTTGAGCAGGCGGGCCTCGTCGAACACCACGGTGTTGTCGAAGGAGGCGCCGAGCGCGAAGCCCGCGCCCCACAGCCGCGCCACGTCGTTCATGCAGCCGAAGGTGCGGGCACGGGCGACATCGCGGCGGAAGCCTTCCGGCGAAAGGTCGAACGAGAAGGTCTGGTGGCCGATCACCTTGTTGGTGAATTCGATCTCGACTTCAGCGCGGAACCCGCCGGCGAACGGACGCAGTTCGCCCATTGCGTCGCCGATCTTGACCTGCACCGGCTTCAGCACCTGGATGAAGCGGCGGACGGCGGGCTGGGTCACGATGCCGGCCTGATCGATCGCTGCGACGAACGCCGCAGCGCTGCCGTCCATGATCGGAACTTCCTGCCCGTCGATTTCGATGGTGGCGTTGTCGACGCCCATGCCGCGCAGCGCAGCGAGCACGTGTTCCGCGGTCGAAACCAGCGGCCCTTCGCGGTCACCCAGCACCGTCGCGAACTCGGTTGCGATCACAGCGTCAACGGTGGCGGCGACTTCGCGGTCGGCACCGTCGAGACCGGTGCGGACAAAAATAAAACCCGAATCAACGGGCGCCGGTCCCAAGGTAAGACTGACAGGAAGACCGGAATGAACGCCTACGCCAGTCACGGTGGCTTGCGACCGAAGCGTGGTTTGACGGCTGAACTTCATTCGATAATGCCCACTACCCGACTTCACTCAATTCAAGTGGCCAAATTTCCCCAGGCCGACTCGCTTGAGCTCCCCAAGTCACGGCAGACCATAGTGATTTCCTAAACCGCGCCAACTCACGCTTCTTTACCGATTGTTACCCCATCTCGGCCGCATTCACGCCCAAGGTTAACCTAATTGCGGCAACGAAACCGGCCCTCGAAGCGCGGCCATCAGATCACCGAAAGAATAATTAATGATTTAAAATCAGTTGCTTGTTTGGCAATCACAATCGCCTGCCCGCACAAAGGAGAAGGCCCCGGCGGTTCCCCGCCGAGGCCTTCTTTGTCGCCAAGGTTGTAACAAACTTCAGTTTGCCTGCCGGCGCAGGAAGGCCGGGATATCAAGATGGTCGTCACCCTGTGGCGTTGGCGCAACAGGTGCCGGGCGGCCATGAGCGTCCAATCCCTGCGGCGCCGGACGTTTCGCATATTCCGATACCGGCGATTCGTTCGCCGATATCTGCTGCGCGACGCTGCGGGCCTGCTTGCGGTCGGGCAGCGGCGGCATCGCGGGCATCGCTGGATTGGAGGCGCGGGCCGCGATCGGCGGCTCGGTCTCCTCGTCGCGGCGGCCGAGGCCGACATTGGCCAGCCGCTGCAGCAGCGACAGCCGGGTCTTCTGCGGGTGCTCCGCCTCACCGTCATGGGCCTGGCGGATCTCCGCCTGTGCCGGCATCGGCAGATCCTCGAACTTCGGCATCCGCGGGGCGCGGACCGGCGAACGCTCGGCAGCCTGCGGGATGAAGGTCTCGGGCGGCATCGGCTCGTGCTGCTCGGCCTTGGCTGCCTCGTGGTCGGGGAACAAGGTCGGCTTCTGGGCGATCGGCCGCACGGTGACGTCACCATAGGACCCCGGCTGCATCGGCGCCTGAGCCGATGCGCTGTCAGGGGCCACCGCGGCCGCGATCGCCGCGAGCGCTGCGCGCTCGACGGCCGGACGCTGCTGGGCGGCGGCAGGAGCCGCAATCGGCGCGACCGTCACGCCGGTCGGCGGCTCCAGCTTCTGGGAACGCTCGGCCATGCGCTGGTTGTCGGCCCGCAGGCGGGCAGTCAGATCGGCCAGCCGGCTCTCCGGCGAGCCGCCCGACTGCTGCGCGGGCGCCGCGGCACGGGAGGCGATCGCCGCCTGCTCGATGCCGGTTGCGACCACCGAAACGCGAATGACGCCGTCGAGCGATTCGTCGAAGGTGGCGCCGACGATGATGTTGGCGTCGGCATCGACTTCCTCGCGGATGCGGGTCGCGGCTTCGTCGACCTCGAACAGGGTCAGATCCTTGCCGCCGGTGATCGAGATCAGGAGGCCGCGGGCGCCCTTCATCGAGCTATCGTCGATCAGCGGGTTGGCGATCGCAGCTTCGGCTGCGGTCAGCGCGCGCTTCTCGCCGGTGGCTTCGCCGGTGCCCATCATCGCCTTGCCCATTTCCCGCATCACGGCGCGGACGTCGGCGAAGTCGAGGTTGATCAGGCCTTCCTTGACCATCAGGTCGGTGATGCAGGCGACGCCCGAGTACAGCACCTGGTCGGCCATCGCGAAGGCGTCGGCGAAGGTGGTCTTCTCGTTGGCGACCCGGAACAGGTTCTGGTTCGGGATGATCAGCAGCGTGTCGACCACCTTGTGCAGCTCGGAAATACCGTGCTCGGCGGTGCGCATGCGGCGCTGGCCCTCGAAGTGGAACGGCTTCGTGACCACGCCGACCGTGAGGATCCCCATTTCGCGGGCCGCCTTGGCGATCACGGGCGCAGCACCGGTGCCGGTGCCGCCGCCCATGCCGGCGGTGACGAACACCATGTTGGCGCCGGTGAGGTGATCGCGCAGCTCGTCCATGACCTCCTGCGCGGCCGCGGCACCGACATCGGGCTGCGAACCGGCGCCGAGGCCCTGAGTGACCTGGGTGCCCATCTGGACGATGCGCTGCGCCTTCGACATGGTCAGCGCCTGTGCGTCGGTGTTGGCGACGACGAAGTCGACGCCCTGCAACCCGGCGGTGATCATGTTGTTGACGGCATTGCCACCCGCGCCACCGACGCCGAAGACAGTGATCCGCGGTTTCAGCTCGCTGATGTCAGGGGGTGTCAGATTGAGTGCCATGGTTGCCTCTCTCGATTACGCGCGCGTGGGTTCGCCCCGGCCACGGGGCGCGGGAGTTGGTGAAAATGGGGTGAGCCGGGATGCGGTCATCAGAAGCCCTCGCGAAGCCATCGTCCGACCTTTCCGAAGTAGCCGTCTGTCCCTGTCCTGAGCTGCCGCGTGCGCCGCGGTTCGACATGTTCAAGATGAGCGTATTGCGGATAGACCAGGAGGCCCGTCGGCACCGAGAACGAGGCGCCCTTCGCTTCGTTCGGCAGCCGGCCGAAGCCGAGCGGGCGGCCGATGCGGACCTGGCGGTTCAGGATGCGGGTGGCAAGCTCGATGGTGCCGGTGAGCTGGGATGCGCCGCCGCTCAGCACGACGCGCGCCCTCGGCTCGGCGGCAAAGGGGGAATCCGCGAGCCGGTCACGGACCATTTCGAAGATCTCCTCGGCGCGATGCCGGACAATGTTCGCGATCGTGGCGCGGGACACGATTTGCGGAGTCTCCCGATCATCGCCTGCAGTGGGGACGGACATCAGCTCGCGCGAGTCCGAACCGCCGGTCAGCACCGTGCCGTATAAAGTCTTGATTCGCTCGGCATCCGCAATGCACGCGCCGATGCCGCGCGCAAGATCCATCGTGATATGTTGCCCGCCGAGCGCAAAACCCGATGCGTGCACGAGGCGTCCGCCCGAGTAGGTCGCGATCGTCGTCGATCCCGCGCCCATCTCGACGACGGCAGCGCCGAGGTCGGCCTCGTCATCGGTCAGCACCGACAGGCCCGCGACATAGGGGCTCGACGCCATGGCTTCGACGTTGAGATGGCAGCGCTCGACCACCAGCATCAGATTCTTGGCGACCGTCGCATCCGACGTCACGACATTCATGTCGACGCCGAACTGGCGCGCCACCATGCCTCTGGGATCGCGGATGCCCTTGACGCCGTCGAGCGCGTAGCCGACCGGCAACGCATGCAGCACGGTGCGGCCGGCGCCGGCGGCGTGGCGCATGCCGGCGGAGGTGACGCGGCTGATATCGTCCGCGGTGACCGAGCCGCCGCGGATATCGGCCGCGGCCTCAACCAGCTGGCCATGCAGCCTGCCGCCGGAGACCGACAGCAGCACGGATTCGACGCGGACCTTGGCCATGCGTTCGGCCAGCGCCACGGCATGACGCACCGCCTTCTCGCATTCGGCGAGATCGACCACGGAGCCGGCCTTGACGCCGCGCGACTGGATCTGGCTGTAGCCGATCAATTCGACCGCATGGGTGCGGCCGCGCAGCGCCTCGTTCGGCGGCGACGGCTTCAGCCGCGCGATCATGCAGGCGATCTTGCTGGAGCCGACGTCGAGAGACGCCACCATCGCGGTGCGCTTCTGCATCGGGCGGGTCTTCGGGGTCAGGTTGCGATCGAGGCCGGTCATGCGGAATCACCGGCCTTCTTCTTGGACTTCTTGTCCTTGAACAGCTCGTCGCGCGCCTTGCCGGCGTCCTCGGACAATTGCACGATCAGGCGGTCCGGCAGGCGCATGTCGACGGCGACGATGTCGCGCGAGAACAGCTTCTCGTCCTTGTCGAGCCTGGAGAGCGCAGCCAGCGCATTGCCGACGTCGTTTTCCGGCAGGCGGATGTCGAGGCCGTCCTTGAGGCGCAGGTTCCAGCGCCGCTCGCCGACGAAGATCGCGGCCTTGGTCACCGAGCGCACCTGCGGGTAGCGGTCGAGCAGCGCCAGGAAGTCCTGGGCACGCGTATCGGCGCCCTTGCCGACCACCAGCGGCAGGTTGAGGAAGCGGCGCGAGACGTAGGGCTCGAGCACCGCGCCGTCGGAGGCGATCACCGACAGGCGGCCGTTCTGCTGCCACAGCGCGAAGGCGGTGCGCTCGACGATGTCGATCTGCAGCCGGCCCGGATAGAGTTTCAGGATCGTGGCGTCCGCGATCCAGGGATTGGCCTTCAGCTTGGCGCGCACGGTGTCGGCGTCGAGGAACAGCAGCGAGGAGCGGCCGTTGACGCCGCCGATCGCAAGCACCTCGTCCTGGCTCAGCTGCTTGCGGCCGTTGATGCCGACGGTGGTGATGCGGAAGCCTGCTGCGTTGGCGAGCGCGTTGCGGGTGTCGCTGAGCGCCGTGGTGAATTCCTCGACATGGCCGCCGCGGACGATGCCGAAGCCTGCGCTGCCGAACAGAATCGCGAGCGTCGCGACCAGGCCGATGCGGCGCGGCAGATAGCGTTCGACCGTCAGGATGAAGCGGTTCGGCGGCTCGCGATCGATCACCTGCGACCGCCTGGCGGCGGGACGCCGGCGGCGTGCGAGATGGGCGCCGACATACTCGCGCAACAGCACCGCCGCTCCAATAGCGGCTGCTTTCAGGTCAGCTTGGGGCCCCAGCGATCGCAGCGATCGAGTGAGGCGTCCTGCACCATCCATTGCACGAGCTCGTCATGTTGTGCCCGCCAAACCCTGCGGGTCCCGGCACAGGTCACGTCTCGGCTAGACCGGTGGGATTAGAGTGGCCCCCTGTTCCCTGGTTGCGATCCTCGAAGCGGTAATCCGCGACAGCTCACGCCCCGGCAGCCAAGCGCTACATGCGCCGCCAGCGTTAACCTTCGGGCTTCCTGGTAAACAAACGGTAAACGAGTTCAGCCTGGAGTGTGTTTTGATCAACGCTTTGAGGACTTTGCCGCGAACCCGTTAGCATTTTAGCAACAGCGGCCGGGTTCCATCCGGCCGAGTCTCACGGGTTCCCGCCCGGTCGGCCTTAACTCCGGACGCGGCGGCGCGCGATCTCGATCTGGTCGATCAGGAAGTCTGCAAAGGCGATGCCCTGCGCGTTCAAGGCCTTAGGGTACAGTGATGCCGCAGTCAGCCCGGGCAGCGTGTTGGTCTCGAGGTAGACCGGCCCGTTCACTGAGACGATGAAATCACTGCGCGAGTAGCCGGTGCAGGAAAGCGCGCGATGCGCCTTCAGCGCGTGATCCATAATCGCGGCGCTGACGTCCGGCGCGAAGCGGCCGGGGCAGATCTCCTGGGTCGACTTCAGGAGGTATTTCGCCGTGTAGTCGAAGCTGCCCTCCGCCGGTACGATCTCGATCGGCGGCAGCGCGAACACCGTGCCGTCGGATTGCTCGAGCACGCCGCAGGTCGCTTCCACGCCCGCGACGTACGGCTCGATCAGATAGTCTTCATGCCTGGCCGCATTGCGAACGGCGACAAGGTCCTGCTGTGCGTTGACGAAGATCAGGCCGTAGCTCGATCCGTCCTTGGCGGGCTTTGCGATCAGCCTGCCGTGTTGGGCGAAGGCCGCATCGATCCGTTCGACGGCGATGCCCAGCGGCGCGTTGAGACCTGCGATCGCCGCGAAGCGTTTGGCCGACGGCTTGTCGAACGCCAGATGCGACGACGCCGAGCCTGAGCCGGTGAACGCGACGCCGCGCATCTCGCACATCGCCTGCAATTCACCATTCTCGGCGCGGCCGCCGTGCAGGCCGAGCACCAGCACACGCTGCTCGGCGCCAGCCTTGTCGAGCGCCTCCTCAAGCGCGATGCCGCGACCGTCGGGCTTGAAATCAACCTCGAAGGGCCGCGTGTGACCGAGCAGCTTCTCCGACGTCACCGCATGCACGGTGTCGTCGACGTCCCAGAACCAGAGCTCCGCGTCGGGCAGCGCGCGATGCAGCGCCTGCGCGCTCGCCACCGAGACCAGCCGCTCTTTGTTGGTGCCGCCGAACAGAATGGTCACCTGCATCAGCCGTTCCCGATCCGCTTGATTTCCCAGTGCAGCTCAATCCCGCTTGTTTGCTTGACCCGTTCACGCACCGTTTCGCCGAGCGTCTCGATGTCGTGCCCGGTGGCGTTGCCGGTGTTGATCAGGAAATTGCAGTGCATCTCCGACACCTGCGCGCCGCCGACCTTGAGACCGCGGCAGCCGGCGGCGTCGATCAGCTTCCAGGCGCTGTTGCCGGGCGGATTCTTGAAGGTCGAGCCGCCGGTCTTCTCGCGGATCGGCTGCGCGGTCTCGCGATGGGTCTGCACCTCGTTCATGCGGGCGCGGATCGCATCTGATGCGGTGATCCTGCCGCGGAAGCGCGCCGAGGTGAAGATGACGGACGGATCGACGCCGCTGTTGCGATAGACGAACTTCATGTCGGCATTGCCGAACGTATGCTTCGTGCCGTCGCGGCCGATGCCGGTCGCTTCCACCAGCACGTCCTTGGTCTCGCCGCCATTGGCGCCGGCATTCATGCGCAGCGCGCCGCCGACCGTGCCGGGAATGCCGAAGAAGAATTCCATGCCGCCGATATTCGCGGCTGCCGCCGTTTCGGCGACGCGCTTGTCGAGCGCCGCGGCTCCCGCAGTGACGACATCGCCGGCCGCGCTGGTCTCGCCGAACGCGCGCGGCGCCAACCGGATCACGACGCCCGGCATGCCGCCGTCGCGCACGATCAGATTGGAGCCGACGCCGACCACATAGACCGGCCGCTCCTGCGGCAAGCGCGTCAGGAAATAAGCGAGATCATCCTCATCCGCCGGCGTGAACAGCACCTGCGCCGGACCGCCGACGCGAAACCAGGTCAGCTCCGCAAGCGATTGGTTCGCCAGCAGCCGCCCGCGCAGCTCCGGCATCGCGGCTTTGAGATCGGGCGTGATGTCGGGGAAGGTCATGACGCGCTGATCGATGTACGAACGGATTTGAGAAAGCGTCGCTTTGCGTTTCGCGCCGGCGCCCGGGGCTTACCCCTCTCCCCGACCCTCCCCCGCAAGGGGGGAGGGAGCCTGACGAGCGTGCTCACCTTACGTGGTGTCACAACGGCGCTCTGACTCTTTGCACGAGTCAGGGAGGCACGGGCGGATGGGTTCCCTCCCCCCTTGCGGGGGAGGGTTAGGGAGCTGGGTGGCGGCATACGCCGGCCTTCGTGACTGCGCACCTGCTCGGCAGCGGCAAGAGCGAACCTCATCACCCCAGCGCCTTCAATTCGCCGGGCAGCGCGTAGGCCCATTGCGTGATGTTGCCGGCGCCGAGGCAGACGACGAGGTCGCCGGATTTTGCCAAACCGTGCACGATCTTCGCGAGCTCGCCTGCGTCCGGCAGCGGCACCACGTTGCGATGGCCGTGGGCGCGCAGGCCGGCGGCGAAATGATCGCGGTCGATGCCGGCGATCGGCGTCTCGCCGGCCGGATAGACCTCCGCGACGACGACCGCATCGGCGTCGTTGAAGCAGGTGCAGAACTCCTCGAACAGCGACTGCAGGCGGGTGTAGCGATGCGGCTGCACCACGGCGACGATCTTGCCGTTGGTGGATTCCCGCGCCGCCTTCAGCACCGCGGCGATCTCGACCGGATGATGACCGTAATCGTCGATCACCGTGACGCCGTTCGACTCGCCGATCTTGGTGAAGCGCCGCTTGACGCCGCCGAAACCGGCCATGGCCTGGCGGATCACGTCGTCGGACACGCCAAGTTGGTGCGCGACCGCGATCGCCGCCGTCGCGTTCGATGCATTGTGGCGTCCCGGCATCGGCAGCATGATATCCGCGATCTCGTGCGTCGCGCCGGTCTTGCGATCGCGGATCGCGACCGTGAACTTGGAGCCGCCTCCCATCGGCGTCAGATCCATCAGCTGCGCATCGGCCTGCGGATTTTGTCCGTAGGTGATGATGCGGCGGTCCTCGATCTTGCCGACCAGGTTTTGCACCACGGGGTGATCGGTGCACATCACGGCAAAGCCGTAGAACGGAACGTTCTCGACGAAATTGCGGAACGCGTCCTGGATCGCCTCGAAGGTCTTGAAGTGATCGAGATGCTCGGGATCGATATTGGTGACGATGACAACATCCGACGGCAGCTTCAGAAAGGTGCCGTCGCTCTCGTCGGCCTCGACCACCATCCAGTCGCCGGCGCCAAGACGCGCGTTGGAGCCGTAGGCATTGATGATGCCGCCATTGATCACGGTCGGATCGAGGCCGCCAGCATCGAGCAAGGTCGCCACCATCGTGGTCGTGGTGGTCTTGCCATGGGTGCCGGCGATCGCGACGCAGCTCTTCAGCCGCATCAACTCCGCCAGCATCTCGGCGCGCCGCACCACGGGAATGCGCTGCGCGCGCGCCGCCATCAGCTCGGGATTGTCGCGCTTGATCGCGGTCGAGACCACGACGACATCGGCACCGTCGACATTCTCGGCGGTGTGGCCAACCGAGACTTTTGCGCCCTTCTTGCGCAGCCGGTCGAGATTGTAATTGTCCGACGCGTCCGAGCCCTGCACGGTGTAGCCGAGATTGATCAGCACCTCGGCGATGCCGCTCATACCGATGCCGCCGATCCCGACGAAGTGAATGGGTCCGATCTCGCGCGGCAGTCTCATGATCCGGTTCCTGACATCATCATCCGCCCAATGCGGGCACCGCTGCGGAGCGGACGATTGAGCTTCTCTGTGCGCCTCGCATCGGCGGCGCTGACCACTGGATGCCCCGCTTTTCCCATGCGTGACAAGGGCTTTTTGCGGCCTCCGGCCGCGGAAATGTCGCGATCGCCGACTACCGGCCAGTGGTTGCGATGAGGGATCACGGACATCTCCATCCCCGCCCGGCGGCTACGCCGCTCCCAATCGCACGGCACGCGCCGCCAGTTCATCCTGCATCTCGATGACGCGAAGATAGTTGCGTAGCCGGTTGGTCTCGAGCGCACGCAGCAGCTTGTTCTGGTGATAGGGCAGCACGAGTTCGGCCAACGATGCGCTCCAGGCCGCATTCATGTCGAACAGCACGCCGAGGCCGAACACGGCGGGGATCTCGGCGAAGCCGAACTCCTTGCCCTGCGCCAGCTCCTCCGCCAGGAAATCATCGATCGCGGTCATCACGCCGTTGCGCGCGCCGCCGGCGACGTTTGCGAATGCAGCGAGGCCCGCGCCGCGAGAGCCACGCCCCTCGACCAGCACCGGGCGATCCAGCGTGGCGCCCGCGTCGTAACTGTGCGGATGGCGATACGCCGCGGGAATTTGCTCGGGTGCGTAATACATGTCGCGCCGCCCGCAGGGCCAGCCGACATCGTGCAGGAAGACCAGAACAGGCTTGCCGGCGCGGCGGCTGATCACCTCGATCTGCCGGAGCTCGTGATAGACCGTGTACCAATTGTGGTCGCCATCGACGATCCAGGCGTCGGCGGCATCGAGTTCCGCGAAGGCATCGAGGCTGGTCTTCGCAACGTGATGCACATCCGGATTGGCGTTCACCCAATCGAGGAATTCGGGCTTCGGCGCCGGATCGACGCTGGTGAGCTGACCGCCGCGCGCCCGGCAGTGCTCGGCGAGCAGCGCCGACATGCCGCCATACTCCGCGCCGATCTCGACGATGTTTTGCGCGTCCGCCAGACGCAGCGCCTCAAGGATCAGATCCGAGAATTCCGAGACGGAGTGAATCAACAGGCCCGTCATATTCAAGTCTCCCCCGGCGTCCTGCCGGATTGGCGCATCAAATCCCGGCCACCTTGGCAACCAGGTCCGCCAGCCGCTCGGCGGCATCGAGCCGGCCGACGCCGCGCGCAGCTTCCGCCATCGCGGTCAGCCTCGAGGGCTCCGCAGCGAAGGCCGTGATCTCGGCGGCGAGTCTTTCGGGCGTGAAGTCGCTCTGCGCGATGCGCAGCGCGCCGTTCGCTTGCGAGAGCACGCCGGCATTGGCGAACTGGTCCTGATCGATCGCGCCCGGCAGCGGCACCAGGATCGAGGGCCGGCCGATCGCGGCGAGCTCGGCCACCGTGCCGGCGCCCGAGCGCGAAATGACGAGCTGGCTCGAGGCCAGCCGCGCCGGCAGGTCGGCGAAGAACGGCGCGAGCTCGGCGTCGATCCTGAGCCGGTCGTAAACCGCGCGCACCCTGGTCATGTCCTCTTCGCGCACCTGCTGGGTGACGATCAGGCGGCTCCACAGCGCGGGCGCGAGCTGCTCGATCGCCGGCGGCACGATGTCGCTCATCACCCGCGCGCCCTGGCTGCCGCCGACGACCAGCAGGCGCAGCGGCCCGTCCACCTCGGGCGGCGTGTATTTCACTGCGGCGGCCGCCAGGATCGCCGGCCGCATCGGTGTGCCGACGGTGGTGGCCTTGCCGGCCAGCGCGGGATCGCGATCGAGCACGCCGGGCAGCGAGGTCGCGATCGCGTTGACGCGGCCGGAGAGGAAACGGTTGGCGCGGCCGAGCACCGCATTGGCGTCGTGGATGATGCCGGGGACGCCGAGCATCCGCGCGGCGATCAGCGGCGGCAAGGTCGGATAGCCGCCGAAGCCGACGACGGCCGACGGCTTCAGCCGGCGCACCAGATTGGCGGCAACCAGCGTGCCGTAGCCGAGCATCAGCACGGTCTGCGCCAGCGAGAGCGGGTTGCGGCTGCGCACGGTCGCGCTCGGCACCAGGTCGATGCTCTCCCGGCCGAACAGGCCGGAATAGCGCAGCGCGCGGCCGTCGGTGGCGAGCCGGACCCGCAGGCCACGTCTGATCAATTCCACGGCGAGCGCTTCGGCCGGGAACAAATGGCCGCCGGTGCCGCCGGCCGCCAGCAGAATCAGGGGCGCGTTGTCCATGGCCTTCAGATAACCGACGCCGCAGTCACAGTCACCTACGCGTAGGCGCGCCGAGCGCTGGCGCCTTCCATCGATTCGATCTCGGTGCGCGGCCGCTGCCGCGTCAGCGCCAGCATCATGCCGACGCCATAGGCGAGCGAGACGAACGAGGAGCCGCCATAGGAGATGAACGGCAGCGTCATGCCCTTGGCCGGGATCAATTGCAGATTGACCGCCATGTTGATCGTCGCCTGCACGCCGAACAGGATCGCAAGTCCCGACGCCGCGAAGCGCGAGAACATGTCCTCGGTGGCATAGGCGCGGGTCAGCGTGCGGATCACGATGAAGCCGAACAGCGCGACCAGCATCAGGCAGAGAATGATGCCGAACTCTTCGGCCGCGACCGCGAACACGAAGTCGGTGTGGCTGTCGGGCAGGCTGCGCTTGGCGATGCCCTCGCCCGGCCCGAGCCCGAACCAGCCGCCGTTCCAGAACGCCTCCATCGCGGTGTCGACCTGGAAGGTGTCGCCGGAGGCGGGATTCATGAAGCGCTTGATGCGGCCGGCGACGTGCGGCACCAGCAGGTAGGCGCCGAACAGGCCGGCACCGGCGGCGCCGGCGAGCCCGAACACCCAGATCATCCGCATGCCCGCGATGAAGAACAGCGCGCCCCACACGGTGAGGATCAGCATGGTCTGGCCGAAGTCGGGCTCCATCACCAGCAGCGTGACCAGCGTCATCAGCAGCACCAGCGCCATCGAAGTCGCCGGCATCTCCGGCCGTTTGGTCGATTCCGCAAACAGCCAGGCGGCGACGATCACGAAAGAAGGCTTGGCGGCTTCGGAGGCCTGGATGTTGACGCCGAGCAGCGTGATCCAGCGCCGCGAACCCTTGACCTCGGGCCCGATCAGCAGCGTTAGCACGATCAGCGCGATCGAGACCGCGAACACGATCAGCGCGGTGCGCCGGATCTGCCGCGGCGTCATGAACGACACCCCGATCAGCACGATCAGCGACGGCGCCAGGAACATGACGTGGCGGTTGAAGAAGTGGAACGGATCGAGCCCGATCCGGGTCGCGACCGGCGGGCTTGCCGCCAGCGACAGGATGACGCCGGCCAACATCAACGCGGCGATCGCCACAAGCAGCAACTTGTCGACGGTCCACCACCAGTCCGAGAACGGGGTGCGTTGGTCACGGGCGAGCATGGGCGTCCCCAGATGGCAGAGATAACGTCCATTCGTGGCGCAGGATGGTTTCCAAGGGGTTAACGGGTTGGGTAACTTTTGAGGGAGGCGGATTGGGGCTCCGTTCACTGCTGCGGACCCCACGCACAGCTGTCGTTCCGGCGAAGGCCGGGACCCATACGCCGCGGCCGGTGTTGTGGATGGAACTCGTCGTTCCAGCGACGCTCGACAATATCCTTTTGTGGTTATGGGTCCCGGCCTTCGCCGGGACGACGGTGAATATGTGGCGCGGTCTGCAGGTCACACGTCCGCATTCTCGCGACATGATGCGCCCGAGCTTTGCTCTTCGTTCCGCCCTCTCCTCACGCAGAGGGCGCAGGGAAAGCCGGGTGCCGATCGCACCCATGGGCCCCGAGCAAAAGGTAGAAAGCTCGGGGGTAGGACCACAGGTGTAACCGGAAACACTCCGGCTTTCCCTGCGCGATGGGTTACGGCTTATTTCGTGCTCTCCCCGGCGAGACTGGGCTTGTTTGTCACCGCCTTCGTAAAAACGCTTGCGCGTTCTGCGAGAGGACACCGGCCGCTAGGGCGTCAGGACCACACGGCCCTATTTTGGCCTTGGGCGAGCCTATCTGGCCCCAAGAGAGCCTATCTAAGTGCTTCTAAAATAGGCCCTTTTGGATTTATCATTTTCCATCAAGGCAGCAGGCCGCGCCGCTGATCTGCCCCGGCTGGGGCAAGGCCCCAAGCCCCGCCTTTCCGCCTCGGCCTGACCGCCGAGGTTAGGGGGTCAGAACCTCGCACCGAGCGAGACTTCTGAAAAAAGGAAATTTCACTCATGAGAAGCTATCAGGCGATCACCACCAAATATTTCGGCGCTTCCAATTCCAAAGGCTCGCGGATCAAGGCGAGCGCGGCGGCGGGCAGCATCACGCTCCATCTCGACAACGCGCTGAGCATCGAGGCCAATCATGCCAAGGCAGCGCGGGCCCTCGCCGAGAAACTCGGCTGGCGCGGTGCTTGGGCTATGGGCGGGATGCCCGATGACCAGGGCTACTGTTTCGTATGCTCCGATATCGGAGCCGCGCCCGCCTTCATCACCGAGGGCGCTGATCGATGACCGAGCAAGAGATCATCACCGCCCGCATCGCTGAGATGACGCACCAGTTTCGCGATCTGCAGGCCGCAATCCGGCAGCTGGAGATCAGGCGAGCGTCGCTCGCTTTGCATTCCTACCGCCAAACCGAGCGAGCTGCCTCGCATTAGCTGCGAGCCGCTCCCTCCCGCCCCCGCCACCGAAAGGTCGCGGGGTTAGGCGGTCAGAACGCCCCGCATTCCGCGCGGCCTTCTGAAAAAGGAAAAACTGCAAATGACTACCAAGAAAATCCACCCCGCCGATGTCGCCGATCTCGCGCTCATCCCGGCTTGCAAGAAATTCACCGCGACGATCCTGAAGAACAACAAGCCGCAGACCACCGAGCATGACTCGCTCGCTGCTGCGCGGATCGAAGCGGCGAGGCTGAACGCTACCGCGAACAATAGCCGCAAGGCGCTGGTGTACGCGATCACCGCCGAGGGCCGCGCGATCCTCGTGCCCGCATTGTATGGCCGCACGCCAGCCGATGCAGGCAGCGAAGCAGCGAAGGCCGATGATAAGGCGCGCGATGCGGCGAAAGCTGCGAAGCCAGCCGAGGCCGCCAAGGCAGAGAAGCAGGCCAAGCCAGCGAAGAAGGCCAAGGCCGCCAAGCCAGCCAAGAAGGCGAAGCCCGAGGGCAAGTCGAAGGTCGAGATCGTGATCGCGATGCTGCTCCGCAAGAAGCCAGTAACGCGCGCCGATATCGCCGAGGCGGTTGCATGGCCTTCGATCAACATCAAGGCGATCTGCACTCGCAAGGGGATGAAGCTGAAGCAGGCCGCTGACGGCACGCTCTCTGCCTCGGCTCCGAAATAACCCATCGATCAGGGCGGCCTCGCAAGGGCCGCCCGCAATGGCTTTCAAAGGATCATCATCATGACAAAATATCTGACCGAGTTTTCCGACTTCCCGGCCGCCGATATGCGCCGCAAGGCTTCGAGGACTCATCATGGCACAATGATAGCTGCCCGAACTTCACCAGCGCCGAGCTGGGCCTGCGCATCTGGATTGACTACTTCGATCCAGCGAAGCGCGAGATCAGCGCGGGCGGCTCACGCTTCACGCTGGAGCCCGCCGATAATCTCGATGACATCACCGATCCGATCTGCACCGATGACTGGGCGGTGATCCTCGCGGCCGTTGAAGAAGAGCGCGCCGAGATCACCGCTTGCCTCGCCGAGTTGTAGAAGGCCGAAGGCGCGGCCCTGCATTGGCAGCTCGACAACAAGAAGTTCGCGGTGCTGGAGAAGCGCGGCTTGATCAAAAGCGAGGGCGATCTGCTGATTCATCCGAAGGCCCGCAAGGTGAGCGAGCTGGCCTTCACGATGCAGCAGCCGAAGGATATGCGCGTGCTCTACATGGGCGACAACGAAGGCCCTGCCATCATGATGCTGTTGATCGCAAACTTCAATGCGGGCCGCAGCTGGTATGGCCACGACAGCGAGGAAACTCTGCGGCTGGAGATGGAGTCGCGCGGCTGGTGCGAAGGCCTGCACAGCAATGGCCACTACCTCGTTCTCGATCTGGAGCACGCGCATCTGATGCCGCACCCGGATCATCCCCGCAACGAAACCGAGAAGTAAAAGGAACGCTTCCAATGTCAAAGCGAGCATTCATTCCCGCGCTGATCGCCTGCACTTTCTTCGCGGTCATCGCCGCCGAAACCATCGCGCTGGCGAGCGGCCTGCAGTTCGGCCACTTCGCCTTCTGGATCATCGGCTTCGCGATCAGCGCCTTCCTGTACCTGCTGCCGAGCTATGTAGCTTGGCGGCGCGATCATCATGCGCTGCTGGCGATCTTCATCGCCAACCTGTTTCTCGGCTGGTCCTTCATCGGCTGGGTGGCTTCGCTTATCTGGAGCTGCACCCCGGTGAAGCCGCCGCGCCAGCTCTCCCTGATGGAGCGCGCCCTGATCGAGCGCAACATCGCCGACCATCTCTATCTTTGAAAAAGGAAACCATCACCCATGACGATTCAAAATCCAAAGCCATCGGACGGGAAACGGATACACGGCGTGTACTGGCTCCACCTCCCAGAGCACACCGATCCCTTTACGCAAGGCTATGTCGGTATCACCCATCGTAAGAGCCGCCAGAAGGAGCACAGGGACAGCAGGCGCATTCCGTCCGGTTTCATCTTCACGGTTCTAGCCGAGAATCTCACGCGCTTTGAGGCTGCGACGATGGAGTGGGAGCATCGCAAGGAACGCAACATCGGCTGGAACACCAAGAAGGGCGGCGGCAAATTTATCCGCGCTCTAATGGCGAGCGGAGCATCACCCAATGTCTAACCTGATCTTCAAAGCCGCCGATGTGCTGCGCGTAGTCGAGCACACGCTCGCTGCGCCGAAGCAGTGCGCGGCCTTCACCGGCCCGGTCACCGAGCCCTCGATCTTGCTGGTGCATGACGAGGGCGTCTATCTGATGAGCAATGGCGAGCCGCGCGATATCGCGGAAGGCGAGCGCTCCTATGTAGCCCACGCGCTGGGCTGCAATCCGAAGATCGACAGCGATTGGTACGACACCAGCCGCGATTTGGTTGGCGACGATGACTTCGGCGAGGCCCTGCTATGGGCCGCCGAGATCAAGCAGCAGATCGAGCAAGGCGCGCAAGAGATCATCATCACCCTAACCGCCGACTCGCTGGAGCTGCAGCAGCTTCCTAGCCGCAAGCATTGAGGAGCATCACCATGCCGCAGAACATCACCAACAAGGACTGCATCGGCGAAGTGAAGAAGCGCGAAAAGATTTACGACGCGGAATGCTCGGGCCTGTACGTCAGCCTGAGCCCCACCGCGCCGCCGACCTTCTCGCTCAAATACACTTGCCGGATCACCAAGCAGCGCGCCACCCAATGGCTGGGCATCTATCAGAAAGGGGGTGAAGGCAGCCCAGCGCGCGACGTAGCCTATTGGCGCAGGGAAGCCATGAAGCTGAAGATCAGGATCGGCAACGGCGAGGACATCGCGCAGGCCGCGCGGCAGGCGCATGACCGGCAGGCCAAGCAGCAGCTGACGGTCGGCCAGCTGATCGATCAGCGCATTGCATGGATCAGCGAGGAGATCGAGGTGCGCCGCCATACCGAGGACGGCGTCATCATCAAGAGAAAGCCGCGCATGAAAGACTGGTCGAACATGGCCAGCCATCTCAATCGCTTCGTGCGGCCTCGGCTCGGCTCGATGGTGGCGCGCGAGGTTACCAACGATGATATCGCGCAGCTGCAGGCCGACATCCTCGCGGGCACGCTGATCATCCGGAAGGGCAAGGCCGCCAAGAAGGGCTCGGTCTCCAGCGCGCGGCATATGCGTAAGGCTGTCTCGGGGCTGTTCAACTGGGCGGCTGAAGCTGGCCGCAAGTATGTCAGCACCAGCCCCTGCGTGAATTTGCCGCCGCTGCCGCAGGAGGAGCCGCGCAAGCGCAAGCTGAGCCCTGACGAGATCAGGATTCTCTGGCATGGCCTGGACCGACCGGACATGCCGATTGATCGCCGCATCTGCCTCGCGCTGAAGTTCGCGCTGGCCTCGATGCTGCGCTCGGTCGAGATGCTGCACATCCATCGCGATGAGCTGGGCCGCGATGGCTTGGCCAGCAAGCTGCCGCTGGTGGTGATCCCCGAGGAGCGCGTGAAGAAGGGCCGCGAAATACATCAGCCGCTGAGCGATCTGGCGGTCGAGATCGCGAAGGAAGCGATGGGCAATTACCCATGGCTGTTCGCGGGCCGCTTCGGCACCGAGCCGCTGAACCGCAAGGCGATGGCCTGCGCGCTGCGCGGCAAGACCAAGCTGGTAAAGGGAAAGGTGGTGATCCAGAGCGAAGGCATCTGCCGCATGCTCGGGCTGAAGCCCTTCACGCCGCATGATCTGCGGCGCACCGCTGCCAGCCTGATGGGCAACATCAAGGTGCCGCGCTCGATTATCTCGCTCTGTCTCGACCACACTATCAAGAGCGACGAGCATGGCGATGTCTCGCCGATCACCGGCAAGCATTACGATCAGGACCCCCGCATCGCCGAGAAGCGCGAGGCCTTGCAGCTGCTCGCCGATGAGATCAGGCGCATCGTCGCCGAGCCCGTGCAGGCGCAAGAGGAGATGAAGCGCGCGGCCTGAGCGAATATGCGGAAAGTGACATAGCTAAAAACGTTAGCTGATAAGGCCTCGCTCCGGTTGATCCGGGGCGAGTTATTTGTTGGCATCGGGTTCTGCAGCGAGGTGCGAGAATGCACCCGATGCTGCAGCCGATTTTTCCGATCAAGCTGGCCATCGCTTCAGGAGCCCTGTGGTGCGCGTGGACGGTCGCCGCTGTTCTTGTACATACCGGCCAAATTTCCTCACCAGCGCCTGCGGCTGCTGATCCGCCGCCGCCAATTCCGGTGCTGGCTCGCTCGGATCGCCTGCCGCTGCCGCAGGCCTTCGATGATCGCTGGCGGGCTCCAGCCCCAGCTGTGCAGCATGCGATCATGGCTGAAGAGCCCCAGATCAAGCCAGATAAGGCCAGTGGGCCTCGCTTGAAGCCAAGGCATGCCAAGCGCCATCAGATCGCGTAGCGCCCGAGATAGGCCAAAACCTGTTCTGGTCCGCCGAAGGGACGCTTGGCATAGACGACCCACTCGAGCTTGCGGAGGGCGTTGAGATGGTGGTCGAATGCCGCCGGTTCGGCGAGGTGACCAAGGTGGCCGAAGAACTGAAGCTTGGTGCTACGAACGCCGCCTGCAGGCGCTCCAGGAATAGCCGACGATACAATCGTGACAGGACACGAACGGGAAGGAAGAAGCCGGGGCGACGATGGACCCAGCTTCCATCAGGGGCGATCCCGCCCGCCCGGCACGAGGCAATGTGCATGCGGATGATGCGTCAGGGTCTGGCCCCAGGTATGGAGAATCGCGATCATCCCGGTCTCGGCACCGAGATGCTTCGGGTCGGCGCTGATGAGACGTATCGTCTCGGCTGCCGTTTTGAGCAGGATGTCGTAGACCACCGCCTTGTTCTGCAGCGCGATGGCGGCCACGGGCGCCGGCACGGTGAAGATGACGTGGAAATAGGGGACCGGCAGCAGGTCGGATTGGCGATCAGCGAGCCATTGGGCGCGTGCGAGGGCTTGGCACTTTGGACAGTGCCGATCGCGACAGCTGTTGTAGGCCACGCGAACCAGGCCGCAGTCGTCGCACCGCTCGACATGGCCCCCGAGCGCTGTTGTGCGGCACGCCTCGATGGCCGCCATCACACGGCGCTGGTCGGATGAAAGCCGAGAGTCCTGCGCGGCACGAAACGCGGCGCCGTGGCGGCGGAAGATGTCCGCCACCTCAAGCACGGGGCGCATATGCGCAGCTCAGTCGGGTGGGATCACCGTGATGGAGAGCCCATCGAACGGGCTGGTTGTGCGGGCGAGCAGATTGGTCGCAACCTGTGCGTAGCGCGCGGTCGATCCGAGGTCGGTATGTCCGAGCAACACCTGAATGATGCGGATGTCGATCCCGCTTTCCAGAAGATGGGTCGCAAACGAGTGCCGGAGAGTGTGGACAGTGATCGGCTTGGCAATCCGAGCGCGGCGGCGGGCGGCCCGGCAGGCTTGGCCTCAGAGACCTCCATGCCGCCGAATTTGGCCTTCCAATTGTAGATCGTCGCCTCGGAGATTCCATGCTTGCGAGCCAGGTCGGCCGTCTTTGCGCCAGCCTCATGCTCCTTCAGCACCGCGATAATCTGCTCTTCCGTAAACCTTGCTCGCTTCTTCTGTCCGTCCTTCGTCAGGCCGGACTCTAACTCCATCTGGAGGAAATACGCAGTGGCAGGTCACGACCTGGTGCTACGTTTCGGGCAGCAGATGTCGGTGAAGGTTGTCGCCCTGACCGACAGCCTCCGCCCCCCGGGCTTAATCGGCAGATGCGCAAGGCGATCGATCGACAGCGCCTCTACGAGGCGTCGGCCGAGGTCCAGGGCATCAAATGCGCCAACCTCGTCAGCAACAGAGGTTGTTTAGTCAAGCGCATGCAACAGCTCGTCGGAGTCCTGAAGGTGCTCATGGCCTCCAGTTCGAGGAGCGAAAGGGGCGGACCTTCATCAATGCAAATAATCCTTCACGAAAAGCAAAATGGCGTTCTCGATCTGCTCGTCGTCAACCGATCGCAATTCGAATTGCTTTGCGCGCGATTCGAGGTTCCGTTGATCTTCGTAATGCACTTTTAACACCCCATTTACGGTTGCCTTGAAGATGCACCGAGATGCGTTGGCTGTTTTTTGAGGATCACTTGTATACAAGCAACGAGTGCCTACATAGCCGAAAGTCGCCTTTTCGGTTTTGGCGTAGAGCTTCCGTCCGCCCTTCATGGCGTCATTTAGCTAGCAACGCACCTTCCACCTTCGAATCTGGTGGCCGGGAGAGCGCTGAAGCAGCGCACAAGCATAGCACGCGACCAAGCTAGTGGGCCTGTGCGGCGCGACACTTTAGGGTATACGGTTAGCCCGATGAGTTGTGCAAAGACCCATTCTTTTGTGACCAGCCATGGCGCGCCATTACAACGAGCAATTTCGTCAGCTCTGGATCGACGCGGGATACAGTAAGCACGCCGGGAGCGCTGCTGTTGTCCCGCCTCCGCCAATAGAGTATCGGCGAGTCTACTATTTGACCTCAGCCGAATATGGGCTGAGCAACATTGTCTTTGGCCGAATCAAGGTCTCACGACTATCGACGCTCAATGATCCATTTGAGGTACTGTGTCATGGTGCTTTGGGCCACGTTGTGAAGCGGCAGCTTCTCGACCTGAAAGATCGGCTCGACGCGACATTAGGGTTGATATGCTTCAGCACTGATTGGACTGATCCCGCACTCTGGGCGCATTACGGTGATCGCAATCGAGGCATTTGTCTCGGAGTTGATATCCCGAGGGGGATGCTGCGGCAGATTGACTACATGACGGATCGGCTTCAAGGGAAAATCAACTCCGCTCATTTGGCGAGCCCAAGCGAAGCTCTCATCGATCAATTGCTGACGACGAAATTCTCAAGTTGGAAATACGAGGATGAATTTCGCCGGATCGTAGCGCTTTCCGATGCGAAACAGGAAGGACATCTGCATTTTCTTGATTTCGACAAAAATCTGCGCCTCGCTCAAGTAATTGTTGGACAAACCTGCCACCTAAACTGGGAAAAGGTCAAAGAGACGACCAAGAAAATGTATCCGAGCGCTGACGTTTGCAAGGCGCAACGATCGCGCCGACTTCCAGAAGATGGTTGATGCGCGGATCGAAGAAACACTTACCCTCGAATACAAGGCATCGCCCGCGCTATCGCGAAACAGTAAGGACGTACACGAGCTGTGCAAAGATGTGTCAGCTATGGCCAACTCGGCCGGAGGGCAGATCGTTTATGGAATTGAAGAGGACAAGAAGACCTGCAAGCCAGCCAAGGTCGATGATGGTGTGGTGGATGACAAGATCACGCGAGAGTGGATTATCCAAATCCTGAACTCCAAAATCCAGCCTCGCATTGACCGCGTGAGCGTTCAGCGGATTCCGTTGAGCGACAAAGGCCACGGATTTGTCGTTTCCGTCGAGCCGACCTTGACCGGCCCTCACCAAGCCCCGGACAAGAAATACTACAAGCGCTTTGAACTCCATGCCGTGCCGATGGAGGATTATGAAATACGAGACGTCCTCCGGAGGTCCACTATGCCTGACCTTGCGCGTGCGCTTCACGCTGAGCTGGCCGATCTAGTCGCGAGATGCTGCTTCGATTCGGAGAACAAGTGGCGTCAGTATTGGCCAGCGAGTGCGCAAGGCACTACCTTGGAAAAACATGAACTGCGGAGCTTTGCACCGGCAGAACCAACGATATTTGCCAACGCCTCGGGCGAGCTGGGGTTACTGGGCAAAGATGCCCCGTTGCGTCTGGTTCAATTCTATAACAGCTTAGCTGCGCTGCGACGGGATATCCGCGACATTGCCGATGGTCTAACTGGCAACCCGGCAAACGCGAGGCTCGTTCGGCAGGTCGCGCAACGCTTCCTTTTCACCCTTCAACCCGGGCTTGACGCCCTTCGCGCGCTGGAACATTTGGTACCGGATGCGGAGAAGGTCGAGGAAGCCGCGATTAAACCTTACGACGCCACTCGCCAGATTGGACCGGCGCCCGATGGGACTCTTCAGGATCGTATCCATCAACTTCTGCGATAGAAAGAACTTCCAATCTTTGCGCCGATGAGTCTCTTCGAGATAACCATTACGTCCCGTGCTGGTACCACCGTCTCGACCGCGTTCGACCAGCTTGCGGCACACGGCCGAGCTTGACTGTGCCTATTTATTGAGGGAGGAGCGATGGCTGATTTGCCGACGTTATCAGTCATCCTCCGGTATCGTTTTCAAAACGGCCTCGGCGTTTTCTGGTACTGTCTTAAATAGTGTTTGGAGGTCACTCAAGCCCAACACCGGAGCGGAACGCATTTGATCCTTTGCAGTAGCCTTCGAAACGTCGATCTCGTTGAAGCGGGCCTCCATCTTTCTGAAATGGGCGTAGCAGCCAATATCGATCGCAAATGCTTGGAAGTTTCCTGTCTGTGATTTGTGCGTGAGAGCGCTTCCGGCTTGATGGATGATGCGATAGTCAACGAGGCGGCTGAAAAGCGTTCTCCAGTTCTCGTCCTGCTGGAGCAGTTGCTCGGGTATTAGAAAGATGTTCGTTTTTTTTGCTAAGCAGAACTCCCTTAAAACATAGATACCGGCAATCAAGACGTTTTGTTCGTCGATTTGCGAATCTTGCTTTAGCTCCTCAATTCGCCGCTCCAGATTCGATCTACTGAGAACGCGCACCTCGTCTTTTCCAACTCACTATTCAACGCATTCTCATTAGCAGTCGTCTGTCTGATATCTTCCTCTTGAACATCTGGTGACTGGTGCATCGTCGCCAGTTTGGCGCGGATACTCTTGATGATTTCCTTGGTTCTCCTCTTCCTACCGAACCAACCGGAAAGATGGGAATCGATTTCTTCGAACAAGGACGACAGGATTTCGATCAGGACATTTGGAAATGTGTGCTGTTTGAAATCCTCACAATTCAGATAGATTGCTTTGATCTCTGGCGGAAGCTGCTTCGCAGAATCATGAAGCAATAGCGTCTTTCCACAACCGCGCCGAGCAAAGACGGTGTGATTTTGCCTTGCGCTAATATCCTCCATCGCGTGCCCGACGTTAATGTAAGTAATGGCCTCGTGCCCCAACTGGACACGTAAACCCTCAGTTATCAGCTGACGCAATTTAGCGAGCTTCTTTTGGTCAACCACTAGACCCCCCACCGACATTCCATTGCTGGTTGTAAGATGGCGGAATTGTCCGCGATCGTCGAGAGAAACGTTGCGCGAACTCATTACACTTTCCTCTAGCCCGCCTTATTCGTCAGAGTGCGCCTGAGAGGCTGGCGAGCGTGGTGTAAAGCGCTAATGCGGCGTAGGATTTGGTTGCAAAGCCAACCCCATCACCTTCAGCCGCGAACACCACGCCCGCCATGACCGACGATACGATTCCGCCCTTCTCGTTTCCAGCCGTTCACGCCAAGAAAGTCACAGCCGCCTTCGATGGCGGTCGGCTGGCCTCGAACGGGGGCGTGATGCTTCTGGCGATGGCCGAGCGGCGTCTCGGCTTGGCCGACAATCTGGCCCGGGTGTTCCCGGATCGGCGCGATCCGACGCGGGTCGTGCACAGCCTTGTCGATATGTTCCGCGCGCGCATGTTCGCGATCTGCTGCGGCTACGAGGACGCCGACGACCTCGATCATCTGCGGTCCGATCCCGCATTCAAGCTGGCCTGCGGACGGCTGCCGGACACGGGTCGCGATCTGTGTTCCCAACCGACGCTGTCGCGGCTGGAGAATGCTCCGCGCCTGCGCGACGTGATCCGACTGACCTACACTTTGGTCGACGCATGGATGGATAGCTACCCGCGCGAGCCGGCATCCGTCACGCTCGACATCGATGATACCTGCGATGTCGTCCACGGCCATCAGCAGCTCTCGCTGTTCAACGCTCATTATGACGAACGCTGCTTCCTGCCGATCCACGTCTACGACACGGAGAAGAGCCGGCCCGTGGCGGTCGTGCTGCGGCCCGGCAAGACGCCGGGCGGCGTCGAGGTGCGTGCCCATCTGCGCCGCCTGATACGGCATATCCGGACGCGGTGGCACAACACGCGAATTACATTCCGTGGCGACAGGCGCTATGCTCGGCCGGAGGCAATGGCGTGGTGCGAGACCAACGGCATCGACTACATCTTCGGTCTGTCCGGCACCAAGCCGCTCGCCAGAAAAGTCGACGAGGCCGCCGACGACATCCGCACGCGACGCGCCATCGAGAACCTGCCGGGTCTGCGTGGCTATACCGAGACGCGCCACAAGGCAAAGTCCTGAGATCGCGAACGACGCACCGTCGCCCGTATTGAGGCGACGATGCTCGGCCTCGACATCCGTTTCGTCGTCACCAGCCTCGATGTCGGCTCGGCCGAGTGGATCTACGACAGCCGGCGGGCCTTTTCCTGTTTGAGCGCTCCCCTCAGCGCCACCAAGCATTATTCAGCTTGGGGGCGTTGTTTGATTCGGTGGCCTATTTCGCGTCTGCGAGTGGCAAATAGAAAATCCCAGCGCTCCGGCGTGAAGGCGCTGGGACTTTAAGGGTGAATGGAACGGGGCTGGGAAAAGTTCATCCACCCGATTGTCCAATTTCCCTGACCCGGATTCGTTCCTGCACAGTGGCCTGTTTTGATTTGGCGAGTGGGACGCTATTCGTTCTTTCCAAATCAACGAGTGGCGCGACAAAGGATTCAGCGTTCACCCCATGAAATGGGACGGGATAACGATAGCCGGTTGCGCCTCAATCGCACTTTCCGTGCTGATCCTAATTGTCATCTTTACGATGTAGTCGAGCGCTCCCCTGCAAGAGAGGAAAAGTGAGCAATTTTGCTCAGACCCCACGATGAGGATATGCAATTCGTGCCTTACCGGGGTTTTGCAAACCCACCCGGGGCGGGAAGCCGCCGCCCGCGATACATTTAAGCGGGCGGCGTTTTTATGTGAAGCGAGGCCGCCTCAGTTGGGTAGTGGGGGCGGTCATTCCGCAGCCTTCTTCGCTAGTTCCAGTCCTTGCTCACGCCCCTCGGAGATGCCTCGGGCGATTGCACTTATGATGCGGTTCGGGCTCGCCCCGCCCATCCCTTGGAAGGGCCGCAAGGCGTTATGAATCTCCCGGGCGCGCATCAAATCTGCTTCTGTGACGTTCGGCTTTGACATGATCGAAAGATGCGCCGTTGGTAGTCAACATTCCAGCCCAGAACCCCGCCACAATTTCGGGAAGCCCGTTCCATTGCAGGCCGGGCAGATACATCCTTTGATCTTCGGCTGCAGTTGAAGTTTTCCGGCCGCCTCAGTTGGGTGGCACTATTTGTCAGGCGCGATCACCGCAGGCAGCGGCTGCGTAGGCAGGATATCCGTATCGGTCTGGCGCCCACGCGACAAAGCCAACGCGAACGCCAATACGACTGCTGTTATGATGATCGCCCCACGCATACGAACGTCTTTGTTCCCTCCGGGCAATATGCACAATCTGACAGAAGTCGAAGGCCGCCCCAGTTGGCGGCCTTTTTCCACGGTATCAGGCTTGGTTCAATTTTTCCCAATTTGAATCCGGGAACGCCCCAATTCGCTAACGACACGTCAATTTCTTTTGGCACGTGAGCAATATTGACCAGCCTTGGAACGTCGGCTGTTCCAACCTCCGGCCATCACCGCCCTGTAACGGCGTCTGCCGGTGACTGAGAGCGTTCGCGCTCCCCGCCCAGAGACAAGGGAGCGTGGCATGATCGAACAACCCCATTACGATTCATATTCAATCCCAGCACGCGTCAGTCTTGGCATCGCTATTTTCGGCGGCACTCTGCTTATCGCGGTGATGCTTACGGGTGCCTTCATCGTGCACTGAGGCCGCCGCAGTTGGCGACCTCTTTTACAATCAGACAACCGCCGCGCCGCGTGCTTTGTCCGCCAGTGAAAGAGTCTACACGATGCAACGCAGCGATCAGTGGACCGAGTTAGTTTCATGCCCGAACTGTGGAATGTCAGGGGCTGCCCGTCTTTCGAAGGCCAAAAAGGGAGCCTTTGATTATAGGGTGGAGGCCATTCCTGCGGGCTTTAAAGTGAGTCGCTTGGAATTCGGTAACACCTTCTTCTGTGGGGCATGCGATCAACCGGCGCGTACCCAGATAACAAAGCAATGAGGCCGCCTCAGTTGCGCCACTGAGAGCATCCCCGGCCCCGCGCTGGATGAGGCCACGGGGCCGGGAGCCAGCGGACCGGGAGAAAGGAAAACCGAAACCCCCGGTCCTATCCGATCAGAGATCAGTACGGGGACATGCCATGATCCATCGCGAAGCCGTGCCTGTCGGGCACACCTCACCCTACAAGCGCATCGAGATCGCGCACCTTGGACGTAAGACCATCATCACATCAGACGAGCTGGCAATCTCGGGTGATCGCCTGCCTGATCTTGCCGCGTATCGATACGATGAAGACTTGCGCGCCTATCTGCTCAAGGCCCGATACGGCTGAGCATCGGCTGCATAGACATTGAGGGCATTACGCAAAAGGTTCTTCCGGAGGCCCCCCGGCTTGAACGGGTCGTAGTTTGGGGGAGATGATCCCCGATCCCGCCCAAAAGAGCTGTCTTAAAAAACGGGACCGGAGACCATGCCCTTGTCCGTCCCCCGCCCCGGAAAGGTTTCGGGGTGCGAACGATGCGGCCGATCATGCTCTATACCCCGGCCGCACATTGGTTAGAGCGAGCCGGGACCGGGGTCACGTTCGCTCAATTGGATCGGGCGGCCCTCAGTGGCCCGCCCGTTGCGCGCGATAGACACGGTTGAATTCCTGCAGCCGCCCGGTGCCTTTGAGCGAATCCATGAATGCGTCGAGTTTCTGGACCGCGTCCTGCGCGCGCGAGATCGCTATATCGTGCGGCGTCAGCGTCTCGTGCCAATGTGCCGCCGCCCGTTCAAGCGCGGTTAGGCCGTCGCTGCACCGGGCCGCTCGCCTGCCTCTTTGCGAGCCTGCCGCGACACGGCGATGGCGTTTCCCTCCCGCACCCAATTCACCGAGACGGCGCGCGGGTCGATCTTGGTGCCAACGCGGAACGAACAGATGCCGGTCATGCCCGCCGGCGCGTCAAAGCTTAGCGCCGTTTCCTGCCCCAATGTCTTGATAATTTGCGTGCGCTCCGCAGCTGCGGAATCAATGCGCGATGCCCTGGCGCCGCAAGCCCGCTCACTTCCTCCGCTACTGGTCCGGTCCTGTCGATCGAAACGCCGGCTTCAAGACCGTTTTGGTGTCGCTTGCGATCACCCCAACGGCCGGCTGAAACTCGCCGATCTTCCGGATTGGGACTGGTCCGATATCTCGGCGCACCTCAAGTGCACCGCGTGCGGCAAGGTTGGTTGGGTCGATACCCGGCTAGACTGGGGCGAAGTGATCAATTTCGCCAAAGGCGTCTCTGGCTGACTGCCGAACGTCGGGTCTGCTGGCCTTGCTGCGTTTGCTCACCGGCGCTAACGCTGGTCTTGGGGGTTGGCGGAGAGGATGCACGATGAGCAAGGCGCGCGAGTTTATCGATTTCTGGATCGAGAATAGCGTTCACGCTGTCGAACAATATCGGACTAACGGCGCGTCGCAGGATGTGGCTGAGCTGAGCCGGCGCCTCATCGATGCTGCCAAGGAACAAGGTATCCCGGAAGCGGACCTGCAGGCTGAGATCGGCGATATCTCCGACTACATCGCAAGCCAGCTAAAGGCGGCGAATAGAGCTGAGAGCGAACGGCGTAAGCCTACCTAGACGCTTGTGGCAAGGCCAAGGCCGCCAACTGAGGCGACTCTGGGTTGCGAGCTTACTGCAACTTCTTTTCGATCTCGAAGGTGAACTTGAGCTGCATCACAGGGCCCTTGTCGTCTCGGACCTCTATCGCCATGCGGTGGTTGTGTACGCGCTGAGACTGATACACGGTGTCACGTACCATATCCGCCACCGACTTAGCAGCCTCCATTTGCGCGGCCTGCATGCTGTTGAGTTCCAGGCCCTCCTCATCGGGGGCCAACTCCTCACCGTCGCGCAGATCAAAATAATAGCGCGTCATGCTTCGCCTCACTGCTTTACTTGTCAAAGCAGGCAGGCAGAACAGGTTCCTGACGCGAGGCTAATGCCTTTTAGGGGCTGGAACCGTCTCTATCGCTATCATGTCAGCATCCCGAAGTGTCACGCGCCGCCCGGTCGCAGCGGCGATTTTTCGAGCCACCATCCTCGCGGTTTCATCGTCGGCAAGGTCGAGAGCGAACAGTTCCCGGGGCTTAATGTCGGGACTTACAACGTCTCCGATGATGGGACGCTGGTTCGTCCGCTTCACTTCGAACTCTGCGAGCCAGCGGAGGAAAGCCATTCGTCTACATGTGAGGCGGTTTCCATCTGCCGGGCCTTTTCGAGCGCCGCCTCCTTGGCCGCGCCAACAGGCAGTTCGGTGGCCATCGCCCGCAGGCGCTGTCCTTCGTCACACAGACGTTCTTGAAGGGATTGGTCTTGTTTGAAACGCCGCCGCTTGATGACCATGGGGCGCTCCTTTCCTGTTCGAGGAAGGCGGGAGCGCTAACGGGGCGGTCTCATCACCGATAAAAGCCACTGATCCGGGCGGTGATAAAGGCTAACGTACGCCCCTTGGCTGCAGTTCCAAAGGAACTTCGTCACGGCTACGTGTCCCCGCCGCGGTGTCGCGAATTGGATGGGATCGATTCCTCGGACGCCCGGGATGGCTAGTCATTTGGTCTATTGTCTGAGGTGATTGCTGACACGTCGCATCGTTCGCAAAACAGATCGATGCTAGCGAGATTGCTAGGCTGATTCACGACTTTAAAGCCTCGTGGAAGCTGCTCCACCATGGTTGTCTGGCCCGGCTCATCAAGTTCGGCCAAGTTGGCAACGCCGGTAAGCCCACAACGCGGGCACTTTAAGTAAGCCTTGAAATGGTCCCTCGCGGTCATCCGCCAAATATGCGGTTCGAGGCATAGATTTTCCAGCCCCGGCCGCCATCGCCTCATGCCGCGATTGCTAGCGACTCCCATTAACCGGTGCCCATCCTCGGGGGCGCATCAACCGAACGAATGATCGAGCCTCGCTTGCCGCAAGCTGTGCAGGTGAAGCGCGGCTCGAGATCGGACAGCCGCAGCTCGTCCGGCCATGGCTGCGGTCGACGAAGCCGCGGCGGAAACGCTGCATTGAAAAACGTTCTGAGCAGAACTGATTGCGGCTCGAGTGGAATTAGGAACGTTCAGTACAGCGTCCAGTTGGCGAAGGGGTAAGGTTGACGCGCATAGGAACGAGCGCAGCGCGCCGCGGGTTGTCAACGCGTCCGGTGCCGTCTCTCGCGGCGACGCCGGGATGCCCAACTCGGCTCCAGCTTGCCCCCCTCGCTGGGGCCGTTTTTTTTTTGAATTGGTTGCTCATGCCCGACATTTTGATCCGTTGCCCTGAGACCGGAAAGCTCGATAGCTTGGGTCTGGCGGGGGAAACCCGGTGCCGCACTTAGGGCCTGTACTCATTGGGGGGAGCGCTACCGAACTCGCAGTCACCGATAAATGCCGAAGGCCGCGCGGTGATATGCATGTATTTCACCTCGACAAATGCAGAGGCGTCGACAAGGACGGCGCATCGCCGGCCGAATACAGCGCCGGCCTCAAATATGCCATCGAGCATGGCTGGCTGGAGAAGCACGAGAGCGGGACCTACGTGAAGATCCTGCACGCGGGGAGCGACTTGCTCGCGTGAGATGCCCCAACTGAGGCGGCCTTCGTCTTCCGTCAAATTTGATCGTTAAGCTACCCCAGCAACCATAGGGGCCTGTGCATTGAGGGAGGCTGGCTGCTGGGGCCTTCTACCGGCCCGTTGGTGCATGTGGGCCAATGCCGATTTACTGCCCATACATTGCGATGCCGATGACAACGAGTGGGCTCAGCCCCAACAATACGATGCAGATGCTTCCAAGGAGACTGTCACTGCCCATGACACAACCTCCACTCCGAAGTTGAAATTTGATCTGCCAAAACAAAATCGTGATCGATTAAAAAACCGGCCTCAGAGCGGTACACGCCGTTTGGCGAAGCCGAAAGTCCTCTCATCCGAGCATTAGCCACGCCACGCTGGCGATCAGGGCGACAAACGACACCGCCGCTGTGCCTCTCTGATAAATAGTGTACGTGTCCCTGAGGCGGCCTACCGCGAAGCGCCGACTGGTAGACGTCCTCAAGCACGCACATTTCGGCAATATATTAGCAGCCATCCGTCAGCTCTCCAGCTTAAGAAATTGTGCGCCATGCCGACCAAGCGCCACCCGAATTAAGGGGGCGCGGCATGAATTGTGCTGATGATTAGCTGCTGGGAATTTCAATGTCCCGGTTCGGGAACAAACGGTCATCAGGTGTGTATTTTTGAGACCGGTGACCGCTCATTTTGGGAGGTATCGTTGCATTACACAGCGCTCCAACAAAACAGGTTCCTCGTTCGGAGAGGAAGCGGTGACGACTGGATGGTTTATGATCGGGAACTCAAGGGGCCAGCGCAGCCAAAGAAAAATGGCCCATTCGCCGAGAAGCTAACCAAGGACCAGGCCCAACAACTGATGCAGATGCTGACTGACGACCTGACCGGCGCCATGAAGGCGGTATAGTCATATCGGATACCGGTCCGCAGCAAAATCTGAAACGGACCGCGAACAGATGACAGCTGTGTTACCTACTAAGGTCTATGAACAGAGTTGGGCACAGCGAACGAGGCGCGGCAAAAAAGCGGCGCCCCGGTGGGTTAAAACTTAGCCGGCTCAAATTCGACATTGGCTACTGGGCCTTAAGCGCGAGCCACCCCGGCAGCCGTCGCGGAACGATCGGCGAACAGCTCAAATGCCGGCGCACTTGAACGCCTATCACGCTGAGCAGGACGATGTTCGAGGCGATCGAATCGCGGTCGGTACGCGTGATGGTTCTTTTAATCTTGACGCTCCTCAGGACCGCTCTGCCCTTTTGGCACCACATCCCTATCCCTCTCGGTTGTGCGCGGGCGTGGCGTAGACTTCGGCATACCGGCCTGACCGCCGTGCTTTCCGCCCTGATCTTGGACGCCCTCCGCGTCATTTTCTTTAGACATCACGCTCTCCTCGGTAAGAGCAATGGGTGCGCGCGCGGCCAAGCCGAGAATCTGATCAAGCTGCATAAGACACAGCTCGCCTCCGATCGCACCAGCTGCCGTTCGGCGCTCGCCAATCAAGTCCGCCTCGTTCTCCACACCGCCGCTTATTGGCTGATGCTGACCGTGCGCGACGCGATTCCCAAAGCCCGGGAATTGGCCACAGCCGAGTTCGCGACGCTGCGCTGGTTCCGGTCCTTCGTGCCCGGGGGCCCAGGCCGTCGGCGTGAGCCGCTCCAGCCTGAGCTATCCGCCCATGGCGACATCAGCCCCTGAGTCGGTTCTGCAGTGCCTGCCGATTGGCAACGAGGTTGCTGAGGTTCAGCAGGTCTGGTTCCCGTCCTTGCTCCAATTGCCTAACCAGCGCCCGCGTGCCGTCCACCACGAAGACGCCGCAATCATACCCGTTCCGCTGCCGGGCCATGCCGGCTGGCTCCAGGCGGAGGTCCAGCCGACCTGCGAGATGTTCTGCATCCTTGTGGTTGAGTCCCCCGTAGGAATCGTAGTGATAGGCGACCGGCCGCCCACGGTCTCTGCGATCAACGAACAGCAGCGACCAATGGTTGCCGAGACTATTAGGATCTTGAGGATCGGCATTAATCACGGGCAGGAACAGGAAGTCGGCTGTATCGTTACCATTATCGTAGACGATGCGCTGGAATTCGGTTCGCACGAAGCCATCGTCGTTAGAGCGCAGATAATTTAGGACGATGAGGGGATTCACGAACCGCGTCCGGGCGGCGAGATCCGGATGGTTCCTCTGCAAATCCTGCTCCTGGAGCCGGTAATCCCTGTCGATATGCTCGTCGCCCAGCCATTCCGTGTCCTCGAGCATCAGCCCGCGGCCGTGGGACGAGGCTGTCGGACCTAAAGCCCCGATCTGAGCATCAGCGGAGGTGCTCGGAAACGGCCGTACAGAATTAGCATCGTCGCGTGATTCGGACGGCGTGGCCGCAGTCAGATCAACCAATGGAAAACCACGGTAGGTGTCTGAGCGAGCCCCGGCAGCGGGCGCCGGCGCAAAGTGAGCATCGTCGCGCAACTCGGACGGCGTGGCCGCATCCAGATCAACAAAAGACTCAAGACCGCCGTAGGTGTCTGAGCGAGCCCTGGCAGAGGGCGCGGGCGCAAAGTGAGCATCGTCGCGTGATTCGGACGACGTGGGCGCATCCAGATCAACAAAAGACTCAAGACCGCCGTAGGTGTCTGAGCGAGCCCTGCTGGTTGATGGTGAGGCCGGTTCTTGCATCTGCCGCAGCGCCAGCTCCTCGCGCAACCACGCCAAAGCTTCATCATCCGAGAAGGCTGGCGCCGGAGAAAGCCCCTGCGGCGAGCCGGGCTGTCGAGCGCCCTGGTGATGACCCGGTACTGGCCCGGCAAACGGCGGCGGAAAGTCAGGCGCCGGGCTCCAAGCATTGTCACGCAACTCGAACGGTGCGGGCGGATTCGGATGAACCGCTGCCTCAAGACCGCCTTCGATGTCTGAAGGAGCCCTGGCAGAGTGCGCTGACGCTGCTTCCAGGGTCGGCCACATACTCCAATCAAAGTTGAGCGGCATCTGCGGCGACCAGGTTGAGGTGGACCTGGCCGGTTCCTGCTCTCGAGCTTGGACTATCTCCTGCGCCTGCTCAGGGGGAACCCCGGACCACGGTGGGCCGTCTTCCACCATCAAACGCAGATCCTGATCGTAACCTCCCTGCGGCGCGCTGTGCGCAGGGGCGCCTCCGACGTACGTCGCGACCGCATGCGGCGCCGTGGCATCTTCGTGCCCGCTCGCCTGCATCATCGGCTGCGCCTGCCATGGCGATGCACCCTGTTGATGGGTGGGGGCCACCGACGTCAGCAGGCGACCGCCTGAATTGGCGATCTCGCTCAGCTGCCGCTCGCCGGCAAGGCCGTGCAGATTGTCTAGGGTCCTCGGCCTCTTCGCTGGCCGCAACTCAGCTGTGTCATGCTCATCGTTGATGAGGACCTCCTCGCTTGGCAGGAGGTTGCTCCTGGCAAGTGCAGCCATCGGCTCGTCCAGGAACGGCTGGCGGTGGTCGTAGCCCCAGTTCAAGGGACGAATGGTCTCTCCGGGATCCGATGACTGGTCATGGCGCGCGGCTGGCTCGAGAGATGACGACGGGCCGGGTTCGTCCATCAGCCCCAAAAGCAAATCCTGATCGTAGCCTTCTGCAGGAAGCCGCTCCTTTGGCCAACTGCCCGCGTCCTGCGACGCGCTGTGCTGCGCAGCGGCGCCGCCGACGGGCATCGGCTCCATCAGTGCCGCGTCTTCGGGATCAGGAACGGGGGAAATATGGCGCTCGAACTCCATCGCTTTAGCGCCGGCCTGCGATTTTCGGAGATCGGCCAGCGCGGCACCGATACGCCGATTACCCCCGGCGTCCTTCCTATAGCGCTTAACATCTTCATCCAACGTGTTGCCGGAAAGCCGACCAGCAATGCCCTTCTTGTTGTTTTCACGCAGGTAGTCACTGAAACGGCGTAGAGCAACTGCATACGTCTTGCTGGTCCCTGTCGCTGCTTCGTTTTTGTACTCTTCGATGAGAGCCACGTCCTGGGGGGGAGGATTTAGCTCAGCGCGGCCTGTGATCGGCCCGACTCCGCCCGTCGACTGGAAGGTCCGGAGATGGTCTATTGCCGGACGGAGTCTCCTGTTATGACCCTTTTCGATGGCCTCGCGCGCATCATCGGTCAGCGACTGGTCGTCGAGCCGAGCAGCAATCGGATCTTTGTTATTTGCGAAGAGCCAGCGGCCAAAGCTGCGAAGAGAACTTACATAGGCGTAGGCGGTTTGGTTGGCGGCGTTGCCATTGCGGAGGGCCTCCTCAAGCCCCGAAATAAGGCGAGCGTCCTCGGAATAAAGAGGCTCCATGCTCCGCCCTATCAAAACCCCAGCTGACTGAGCCGGCTGCAGCGCCGAGGCGGCCGGCATTGCTCCACCACCTCCATTTGAATTGGCGATCTCGCTCAGCTGCCGCTCGCCGGCAAGGCCGTGCAGATTGTCTAGGGTCCTCGGCCTCTTCGCTGGCCTCAACTCAGCTGTGTCATGCTCATCGTTGATGAGGACCTCCTCGCTTGGCAGGAGGTTGCTCCTGGCAAGTGCAGCCATCGGCTTGTCCAGGAACGGCTGGCGGTCGTAGCCCCAGTTCAAGGGACGAATGGTCTCTCCGGGATGATCCGATGACTGGTCATGGCGCGCGGCTGGCTCGAGAGATGACGACGGGCCGGGTTCGTCCATCAGCTCCCAAAGCAAATCCTGATCGTAGCCTTCCGGGAGGACCAATGGCCGACTGCCCGCGTCCTGCGACGCGCTGTGCTGCGCAGCGGCGTCGCCGACGCGCCACGGCTCCATCAGTACCGCGTCTTCGAGATCAGGAACGGGGGAAATATGGCGCTCGAACTCCATCGCTTTAGCGCCGGCCTGCGATTTTCGGAGATCAGCCAGTGCGGCACCGATATTCCGATTACCCCCGGCGTCCCTATAGCGCTTAACATCTTCATTCAACGTGTTGCCGGAAAGCCGAGCAGCAATGCCCTTCTTGTTGTTTTCACGCAGGTAGTCACTGAAACTGCGAAGAAAACCTGCATAAATCTTGCTGGTCCTTGTCGCTGCTTCGTTTTTGTACTCTTTGATGAGAGCCACGTCCTGGGGGTGAGGATTTAGGTCAGCGCGGCCTGTGATCGGCGCGACTCCGCCCGTCGACTGGACGGTCCGGAGATGGCCTATTGCCGGACGGAGGTTCCTGTGATGACCCTTTTCGATGGCCTCGCGCGCATCATCGGTCAGCGACTGGTCGTCGAGCCGAGCAGCAATCGGATCTTTGTTATTTGCGAAGAGCCAGCGGCTGAAGCTGCGAAGAGAATATACATAGCCGTAGGCGGTTTGGTTGGCGGCGTTGCCATTGCGGAGGGCCTCCTCAAGCCCCGAAATAAGGCGAGCGTCCTCGGAATAAAGAGGCTCCATGCTCCGCCCTATCAAAACCCCAGCTGACTGAGCCGGCTGCAGCGCCGAGGCGGCCGGCATTGCTCCACCACCTCCATTTGAATTGGCGATCTCGCTCAGCTGCCGCTCGCCGGCAAGGCCGTGCAGATTGTCTAGGGTCCTCGGCCTCTTCGCTGGCCGCAACTCAGCTGTGTCATGCTCATCGTTGATGAGGACCTCCTCGCTTGGCAGGAGGTTGCTCCTGGCAAGTGCAGCCATCGGCTTGTCCAGGAACGGCTGGCGGTCGTAGCCCCAGTTCAAGGGACGAATGGTCTCTCCGGGATGATCCGATGACTGGTCATGGCGCGCGGCTGGCTCGAGAGATGACGACGGGCCGGGTTCGTCCATCAGCTCCCAAAGCAAATCCTGATCGTAGCCTTCCGGGAGGACCAATGGCCGACTGCCCGCGTCCTGCGACGCGCTGTGCTGCGCAGCGGCGTCGCCGACGCGCCACGGCTCCATCAGTACCGCGTCTTCGAGATCAGGAACGGGGGAAATATGGCGCTCGAACTCCATCGCTTTAGCGCCGGCCTGCGATTTTCGGAGATCGGCCAGCGCGGCACCGATACGCCGATTACCCCCGGCGTCCTTCCTATAGCGCTTAACATCTTCATCCAACGTGTTGCCGGAAAGCCGAGCAGCAATGCCCTTCTTGTTGTTTTCACGCAGGTAGTCACTGAAACTGCGAAGAAAACCTGCATAAATCTTGCTGGTCCTTGTCGCTGCTTCGTTTTTGTACTCTTTGATGAGAGCCACGTCCTGAGGGTGAGGATTTAGCTCAGCGCGGCCTGTGATCGGCGCGACTTCGCCCGTCGACTGGACGGTCCGGAGATGGTCTATTGCCGGACGGAGTCTCCTGTTATGACCCTTTTCGATGGCCTCGCGCGCATCATCGGTCAGCGACTGGTCGTCGAGCCGAGCAGCAATCGGATCTTTGTTATTTTCGAAGAGCCAGCGGCCGAAGCTGCGAAGAGAACCTACATAGCTGGAGGCGGTTTTGTAGGCGGCGTTGCCATTGCGGAGGAGGACCTCCTCAAGCCCCGAAATAAGGCGAGCGTCCTCGGAATAAAGAGGCTGCTTGCTCCGCCCTATCAAAACCCCAGCTGACTGAGCCGGCTGCAGCGCCGAGGCGGCGGGCATTGCTCCACCACCTCCACTTGAATTGGCGATCTCGCTCAGTTGCCGCTCAAAGGTCGCCGCATCTGCGGACGGCGCCGCGGGTGAACTCTCTTGCGGGCCCGTGCTGTCCGATTGTTCACGCACCCACTTGATCGAGGGGAAATCCATCCCTTCTCCCTTTCAAAATATGAACCGAGCCTTCGATCTGACATGCTGGGAATCGGCAACAAACCACCCTTTACAGCCCTCGACAGGCACGCACCGTGAGCATCGGCAGCCGATGTGCTTCCAGTGCGACCAACCCTGTTAAATGGGGAAGCTGTCGAGAAACTGATGACGACAACGTGCCTCGAGCATGGTGCATGACCTGCGCGCTTCGCCGTCAACAGCCGATAGACCGAAGATTCAGAGACAAAATACTGCTTCTCAATTCCCAAAGTCCGGGAATTGGCCACTGCCGAGTTCGCGACGCTGCGTCTTCGGCTCTTGAAACTCGCTGCCCGTGTCGTCGAGACCACGAGCCGCATTCGCCTTGCGTTTGCCGCGGCATGTCCCGAAGCCGACCTGATCCGCGGCTTGCCAGGCGCGCTGCTGCCGCTCGGTCCTGGACCGGCGGGGCGTCCGCCCCCCGTTCGCCCAACCCTACACCTCAAGCGCGTTGCAAAGTACGGGTCGTCAGGCGGTGAAAAGCCGAAGGCAATCCCGCGCGCCTCGTCAGAGCAGATGTGCGGCCACATCAATCGGACTAAAAAAAGCACTCTCACGAATAGGACGGGCTAGCCCTGAAGGAGATCGAGCTTAGCGCGCCCGTACATCTGCCGTTTGACCAGCTTGAGTTTGGTGATCTGAGCTTCCACTTGGCCATTGGACCATGGTTGCGTGATAGCCGCGTGCACCGCGCCCTTATCTTTGGCGATGCCATTCGCGAACGAGCCAATGAGGCTCCGCTAGGATTCATCTATCCAAGGTTCGAGCTCGATCTCGCCCCTCTTTCTGATCATCGCGTGGAAGCGGCCAACGAGAGCGTGGGCATCGGCCAGCATAGGAACGCTTTGTTCAATAGCGGCAACCGTTACGGTCTCGGCCTTGCTTAGGTGGTCGCGCTTCGTCGTCAACAACTGCGCTATCGTCCTGGCGGCGGGGACCTTCTGCAATTGTTGACGGCTGATAGTCTCGGCGCGTCGCCGTCGCGTGGCCCATTCCGCCACCACGCGCAGCGATCCCTTAAAGCCTTGCCCTCTCAAACGGCGCCAGAGTTCGGCACCGTTGCGACAGCCGCCTGACCACTGCGCGTCCAGGAACGGCAGGTGCCCATCCAGGGTGCTTTGACGTAATCGAGAACGGCCGCTGCAAGTGGCATCGAGCGCGGCACGCTCACAGGTGTGAGGGAGACGACAAGCGCTCTGCCTGTTTGTGAATCGACGCTGAACATTGCCCCCGCACGCGCGAAGTCAATCAAGCACTTGGGACGCCGATCGGCGTCCGGACCCCACGCCGATTCACAGTGTCTTCCGTCAGCGTCGAGCCTTGCAACCGCTTTACGAGAGCGCGCGGTTTCGTCGCACCCTAAGTAGAAACTGACTGCTGCAAACGTCTAGGTTGTTTGCAACCCTCGGCTTGGGCCCCAGAAACCCAAGATAGCATCAGTGGCCATCAATGGGCCAGCGTATAACGCCCCCGTTCGGTGGGACGGTGCGCCTATGTCGAAGGGGCACCCCAAAAGCACATTGGCCGTTCAGGATTACGGTTTCTGAACCCCGCGCGCACTGACAGTTCAGGTCCGGTCATCATGAATCAGGAACAGCAGAAGCCCGTTCCCGAAGATCATACGTCCGTCAGCAAGGACGAGGAATCGGGCGCACGGGGGTTGCAGCGCGATTTGCAGGACCGCTTGCAGCCGGCGGACGACGAGCCGGTCAGC
Source organism: Bradyrhizobium sp. 6(2017) (assembly GCF_011058295.2). Lineage (NCBI taxonomy): Bacteria > Pseudomonadati > Pseudomonadota > Alphaproteobacteria > Hyphomicrobiales > Nitrobacteraceae > Bradyrhizobium > Bradyrhizobium sp. 6(2017). The sequence continues at coordinate 7,175,670 of NZ_CP049289.2, forward strand.
GAGCCTGTCAATGATAGCGCCCCCCATCCCGAAGCGCCTGCAGGCTCGGGCCGGTGGGTTCGGCGCCTGCTCAAGGTCGGCATTGGCCTCGCCCTCGTCGCGATCTTCGGATGGCTGCCGCTGAAAGCCGTGCTGCAGACCTCGAGCGTCGAGGCCGTGGTCAATGCCAGGATCGTAACCCTGCGCTCGCCGATCGACGGCACCGTGAGTGCGAAGCCGCAGAGCTCCACGCAGCTCAGTGTGGTCCACGAAGGCGATACGATCCTTCATGTCGTCAACGCGCGCGGCGATCGGGTGCGGCTCGACGATCTCCGGCGGCAGATGTCCCGGATGGAGAATGAGCGCCCGAGTCTCGCCGCAAAGCTTGCGGCCCGCCGAGACGTCGCAACAGGACCTCGCGCGCCAGGCGGCCCAGTTCCGCGACGGCCGCATCCTCCAGCTCGAGGCGCGGATCGCCGAAATCCAGACCGCGATCGAGGCCGCGGCCCGCGCGACGGGAAGAAGCGACGGCGGCGGTTGAACGCGCCTCGTCGCTGGTCAAATCGGGCAGCGTCTCGACGGTCGAAATGGCCCGGCTGACGCGCGAGCAGGCGATCGCCCATCAGACCGAGATAGGCGCGCAGCGCCGGCTCGACGCCGCCAAGGTCGAACTCACCGCGGCAAGGAACGGCACCTATCTTGGCGACAGCTACAATGACCGGCCGAGTTCCGTGCAACGCGAAGAGGAGATGCGCCAGCGCGTCAGCGATCTGCGCGCCGATCTGGTGCATTCCGATGCGGAGATCGACTGGCTCACCCACGAGATTGCCTCGGAGCAATTGCACTACATCAACCGGGCGGAAGCCGACATCAAGGCGCCGGTCGCCGGACGCATCTGGGAGATGATGACGTCGCCGGGCGAGGACGTCAGGGCCGGGCAGCCCCTGCTCAAGCTGCTCGATTGCACCGGCGCAGTGGTCACCGCCAATGTCACCGAAGGCGTCTATAACCGCCTCAGGCTTGGTGAGCGGGCGAGCTTTGAGCCGAACGACGGCAGCGCTTCGATCAAGGGTGAGATCGCCAACCTCACCGGTGCATCGGGGGCGCCCGCGAACCTTGCGATCAATCCGGATGCGCTGAACAAGGAACCGTACCGGGTGACGGTCTCGATGCCGGAGCTCGACACCACGGGCAAGGATTGCGTGGTCGGCCGAACCGGGCGGGTGGTGTTCAACACGGACGCGGCAAAGTCATGATGGCGGCATTCGCGCCCGGGCTGGTCGCCTTAGGCGCCTGCCTTGCGATCCTGCCGCTGCTCCGGCGCGAGCAGACGCTGGGGCGCGTCATGATGACCGGCATATCGTTCCTGCTGCTGTTGCACTACTTCGTCTGGCGGGTGACCCAGAGCCTGCCGCCGTTGGGGCTCACCGCCGACGCGGTGGTCGGCTATCCCTTCGTGGCGGCCGAGGCGGCCTCGATGATCGCGGTGTGCCTGTCGCTGCTGTTCCTCAGCCGCACCATCGACCGCTCGCCCGCGGTCAATGCCATCCTGCGTCAATCCAAGGCGTTGACGGATGCGCCGCGCGTCGACGTCTTCATCTGCACCTACAATGAAGAGAAGGCGATCCTCGAGCGCACCATCATCGGCGCCACCGGGCTGAACTATCCCGATTATCGCGTCTGGGTGCTCGACGACGGACGGCGGCTCTGGCTGCGCCGGCTCGCCCAGGAGCTCGGCTGCAACTATCTGACCCGTCCGGACAACCGCCATGCCAAGGCCGGCAACATCAATCATGCGCTCCAGCACGTTTCCGGGCTGCCGGACCGGCCGGAGTTCGTCTCGATCCTCGATGCGGATTTTGTCCCGATGCCGGACTTCCTAACGCGGGCGATGAGCCTGATGCAGGACGGCACCGTCGGCGTCGTGCAGACGCCGCAGCACTTCATCAATCCGGATCCGATCCAGACCAATCTCGCCGCAACCGACGTCTGGCCCGACGAACAGCGTTTCTTCTTCGACATCCTGATGCCGGCCAAGGACGCCTGGGGCACGGCATTTTGCTGCGGAACCTCATCGCTGATCCGCTTTTCCGGCCTGATGCAGATCGGCGGCTTTCCGACCGATTCGGTGACGGAGGATTATCTCGTCACGCTGCGCCTGAAGGAAAGGGGATTGCGCACGGTCTATCTCAACGAGCGCTTGACCATCGGTCTCGCGCCGGAGGGATTGAAGGAATACATCACCCAGCGCGGGCGCTGGTGTCTCGGCTTCATGCAGATCTTCAGGGGCCGCAGCGGGCCGTTCTCGCGGCAATCGAAGCTCGCCTTCATGGACCGGCTGTCGCTGGTCGACGCCTTCATGAGCTGGGCGGCGCTCTATGGCACCAAGGTTTTCGGCCTCGTCGTGCCGTGGCTCTATCTGCTGTTCGGCATCAAGGCGGTTCACGCCGATCTGTTCGAGCTTCTGAAGTACTTCATGCCGTTCTATGTCTGGCACGCCTTCACCATGGCTTGGATCTCGCGCGGTCGCTCGCTCGCGATCATGACCGACGTGTCGCAATGCATCGCAGCCCCCGCGGTCCTGAAGGCGGTCGTGATCGGCCTCGCCAAGCCGCAAGGCCACAAGTTCAAGGTGACGGCCAAGGGCGGTGACCGCGATCGCCGCTTCATCGAGTGGCCGCTGCTGCGGCTCTATGGCAGCGCCTTGCTCATCACGCTGCTGGCGATCGCCTACGCATTCATCCTGCATGTGCGCGGCGACAGCATCGCCTATGGGGGGCTGGCGCTGGCCTGGAGCCTCTATAATTGCGTCGTGCTCGCGATCGTGTGCTTCATTTGCATCGAGCAGCCGCGGCGTCGCAAGGCCGAGCGCTTCGAGCGTGACGAGCCGATCCTGATTCACGAAGGTACGGAGCCGCGGCTGGTCCGGATGGTCGACATTTCGATCTCGGGCGCGCGCTTCATCGATCCCGCCCCTCCCGCAATCGGCGCCTCGATCAAGTGCAATGTCTACGGACAGAACGTGGCCGCGCTCGTGGTCCGCCGCACCCGCGATGGCTTCGGCGTCCGCTTCGAGGACGCGGTTGCGACGCGGATCAATGTCGTGCGCGCATTCTATGCCGGCGAATATGTCCGCGCCTTCCGCAGTGTCCGCGCAGCGCCGGTCGGCAAGGCCCTGCTGATGCGGCTGTTCGGCTAGAGCGGCATGAATGAGGTGGGCCTGCAGCAGTCCCATCCGTCGTCATTCCCCGATGCGCAATTGCGCATCGGGGAATGACGACGGAGAGAGGCGACGCGTCAAGCCGCCGGCTTCGCCGCCTGGTCCTCGGTCGACAACAGATGCAGCAGCGCGCTCTTGATCGCGGCCTGCCGGGTCGGCGCGGTGATCTGGGCGCCGAGCAGGTCGGTGACATAGAACACGTCGCGGGCGCGCTCGCCGAAGGTCGCGACATGCGCCGAGGGCGATGTTGAGGTTGAGCTTCGAGATCGCGGTGGTGAGCTGATAGAGCAGGCCGGGGCGATCGAGGCCGGAGACCTCGATTGTGAATCGACCCTGAACATTGACCCCGCACGCGCGAAGTCAATCAAGCACTTGGGACGCCGATCGGCGTCCGGACCCCACGCCGATTCACATCCGACGGCACAAGCGCTACCGTCGTGCCGTTGGCGAGTTCAAAAGGGGGGCTTGACAATAAACTGCAATTAAAGGGCCGAATGACAAATGGCGGCCAACTCCTCTCAGTTCGCGTTCTATGGGCCTGTACGGCTTCGTACCCGATTCCGTGACAGCCGAGGCAAGACTCTATCGAGCTGAGCCATAGACCAGCATCTTACGCATCCCGACCTCTGCTATTTTCTATGGTCATCGAAGTGTGACCATCGATCGCGCACGGTTCGACGACGAGTGCTCGATGTTCACGCCAATGGCGCGAAACCAAATCGCAAACGCGAAGATCGCTAACAAGGCGACGGCCGCGATCGCTTCAGGGGGCGACATCCGCTTCATGGCGAGGGCCTCCGCGCGGGCAGAAAGACAGATCGATCCCGATAAGTTTACATGCCTCACCGACGGTTGCCGCCTACCGAAAAGGGTAGGCCACGCGGATGCGCAGATGTCTGCACATCCGGGCGGCCCACGTCATGAAATCAAAAAGGGGTTTGTACCGCTACTTCACCTTGCCGCCATCTCGCGCCGACGTCTGCGCAGACGCGATATCGTCTTCAAGGATAACCTGCGCACCCACAAGATCGACGGCGTTCGCCAGGCGATCGAAGCGGTCGGCGCCAAAGTGCGCTATTTGCCGGCCTACTCGCCGGACCTCAATCCGATCGAAATGGCATTCTCAAAGCTGAAGACGGCGCTGCGCAAGCGGGCCGCTCGCACCGTGACAACGCTGATGAAGTTGATCGGCAAGCTCATCAGGGCTGGATCATCCGGTGCAGCGTCCATGCTTCGCCGATGTAGACGTAGCGGACCACATCGCGCAGATCGAAGAAGACGCGCATCATCGCCGCCGCCATATCCTTGCCGAGAAAAGTCGGGTGCGGCTCGATCAGCGTCTCGCCATCGGATGTGATCGCGTGCCACATCGGCGCGATCTCGGCGCGCTTGGCGAAGTGGGCCTCGCAAAATTGCGAGGCCCGGTCGAACATTATACGCAACTCTTTTTCGCTCATGCTTCGACTCCGTAGGCGGTGCCAAGCGTGCGCGCCAAGGCGATCACGGCGCGGCGGTGCGTCTGATCGAGCCGCAGCATCGCCTCGTTGATCTCGACGCCATCCTTGGTTGCCAAGAAGCCCGCGAGCTTCGTCACCGTCGGCGGCTTTTTGCTGCCGACCAGATCGCCCATGAAGAACGACACGTCGCTTTCGAGCACGGTGGCGATCTGCTGCAGGCGTCCCGTGCTGACGCGGTTGACGCCCTTCTCGTATTTCTGGACCTGCTGAAAACTGACGCCCAGCTTATCGGCCAGCTCGGATTGGCTGATATGCAATTCCAGTCTGCGTTGCCGCAGCCGGTTGCCGATGATCTTGTCGATCCCGGTGACCGTGCGCGGGTGGGTTTTGCGTGCTGGCATCTACTTTCTCCTTGAGTGACCGTTGGTACGCTTCTTCGGTTTGGATTGCGCTTTGCGCTCTTGCCGCGCCAGCCAATCGGCGGCCACCTTGCGCTCGGACTCGACGTCGATCTCCTTTTTCTTGACGAACTCTTCCTCGTAACCGAGCGAGGTGATCACGGCGGCGATGGTCGCATGCTGCGGCGATCTCGTCGTGCCGTTGAACCAATTGTCGAGCGTCGAAGTCGAGACGCCCGAGATTTCGTGAACGATCTTCAGCTTCTTGATCAAACCCTCGTCCTGTATCAGCGTGCGCATCTTGTCGATGACCGGATTTTTGTCGATGTAGGAGTACGTCCGGTAAGTTCGCATAAACCCCCTAGCCATTGTGCGCTGCTCCCATCATCTCGATCTTATGTCCTTTCGCCGTCAGCTCGTAGCCGCTGCCGTTCTTCTTGATCAGACCGCCGCGCTTGGCGCGGTCCAGCACACCTGCAACACTCTTCGGCGACATGCCCTTCGCCGCCATGTGCTTGCGCAGATCGGCAGGCGACACCGGGCCTGCTTCAAGCGCAGCACGCAGCAAGATGTTGCCTGAGCCGGGAGAGGCGCGGCCCACAGGCCCATGCTTCACATCAGGAGCTGGCAGCGCAGGCACTGCGCCGCCGAGCTGAGCCCGCGCCTGGGCGGTGAGTTGGTGCACGCCCTTATTCGCACCAGCTTCAGCAAGGCCTTTCTTGCGCAGCTGATGCACAGCCCCGTAAGCGCGCGTCTTGTTTCCGCCGAGTGCGGCGCTGATCTCGCTGATGTGCTTCGGCCCCTCCAACAACAGCTTGACGGTGAGCTCCTCAGCGCTCTCGCCGTTGCGAGCCTTCGCAGCTGCTTCCTCTAGCTGCTTCCGTCCAGCTCCTTGACCGCCGTGGCCGAGGTCGAGATGCAGGTCTACTATTCCGGGCATGTCATTTAGTTTGCGCAGCACGGGGCCGAGCGCGATCTCTTCTACTTCGAGTCTGATAGGAAACGTTTTAGGCATCGCTTTGATCACCTTTGCGTTGATCAGGTTTCAGGTCGGCGATGTGAGATTGGGGCAGAAGGGTAGAGGCAGCTTGAGATGCCGCACGAGTTTTTCCTCGCCTTTGTCGCACACACTTTTTGCCCAAGAGCGTCTCGTGCTGCCCCAGCGAGAACGAGACCGACCCCGAGGAGCTGTTAAAATAAGTGACACCGTGGCGGTTGTATAGCGGAGCAAAATATCGTCGGTCGTGGGCGAGTACACACTGCCACCAATGCGTGATTTCAAAAAACGAGCCCCGCCGAAGCGGGGCCAAGGTTAGGGAGAATATGCGGTTTGTGACAGGCGTCATCCCGGTGCCGCAGCTCTCATGAGCTTGCTGCTTTCAGCGCGTCGATCTCCGCGCGCAGCTCATCGTTCTGCGTCGATAGCCGCTGCACCGCCGACCACAGTGTCGTCAGCATGTAGCGGTCGTTGATCGCCTTGATCGACATCTCCTCTTCGCCGAGCGCTTCGGCTTCCTTGCTGTCCAGCTCCGGGATGTCGATGTGCTTGAGCGCCGCGCGCATCACACGGTCCACAGCCGGGATGCCAATGTCGCGAACGGCAATCGGCACGAGCAGTTCGACATCCTGTGCAGTCCAGCCGTACAGCGTTTCGTTGGCGACATCACCGCGCCCGAAAAACATCTCGCGCGCCGCTGGGTTCGCTGGCGTGAATTCGTTCACCGGCAGCGCATTGACGATGGCGAGCGCGGCAGCGGGATCAGTCTGTCTGGTGACGCTCTTGACGCGGGCATCCGATGTTTGCCAAGCGCCTGCAGCAAGGAAAGCGCCGGTGTTGCCGTAGAACGAATAGGTGGTGCCGGACAGGTTCTCGCCGCTCATGCCGTAGAGGCTGGTGCCGTTCGCCCATCCGACGACCCCGGCGAAGCCCGGCCCACTGGCTCGAAAATCGGCGGCATAGCTTGCGGTTGCGCCCGTCACGTTAAACGCGGTCACATTGGTGGCGGACGGCTGGTTGATCGTCAGCCCGCCAGTGTTCTGAAAGACCGCCCTGACGGTGCCAGAGAAGCAGATGTTGATCGGTATCGTGCCATTGCTCAGATTGATGTTGTAGCCGCTCGCATCGACGCCAAGCGATCCGTAGGTCACGCCACCTGTACGGTAAAGCGTGATGGCACCGAAACCATTGTCGCCGGTCATGGCAATCGACTTCGGCTGCCACTGGCCCTGCTGCGTCAGCGTCGCGGTCGTATTCAGCGTCATCAGACCGCCAGCGGCGACCGAAGCGGGTGACGCAAAGAAATTCAGATTGCCTGTCGGTGGATCATCAATGATCGCGACACCATAACCGGCGCTCTGCGCTAACCATTGCGAGCCATCGGCGCTCACGAAGACATTGAACCCCAAGCTGGCATCAATCGACATTGAATAGCTGCCGACAGACGCGGGGTAGGCCGGTGCAGGTCGCACTGAGCCGACGCGCAGCGCGCCGGTCATTCGGTCGCCCGCCTTGATGACACGCGAGGTGTCGGATGGGTGAACGTGATCCTCGCGCGAGAAGTTACCCGAGACGCCGACAGCGCCGACGCTGGCCATGATCGGCGTAGCGGTGCCTGGACTGCCTGCACCGGGCACGCCTTGAACGCCCTGCGGGCCTTGCGGACCAACCAGCGACGTGCCTGACGGCCACGCGCCGCCAGCCTTCGGCCCATAGATGAAGTTGGTTGCGGTGTTGATGTAGAAGTTGCCGTTGACGCCGATCCCGGCAGTCGGCGCAACGGTGCCGTACAGCACGGTGTTGCCATCGACGCCCGGATTGCCCTGCGGCCCTTGCACGCCCTGCGCGCCTTGCGGGCCGGTATTGCCGATCACGCCTTGCGGGCCGGTATTGCCCTGCACGCCCTGCGGCCCCGGCGGCCCCGGCACTGTCGAGGCTGCGCCGGTCGGGCCGACAGGGCCTTCCGGGCCGACAGGGCCTTGGATGCCTTGCGCGCCCTGCGGCCCCTGCGGGCCTGTCAGGAGCACAGGCGCAGGCCAGATGCCGCCTTCCTTCGGCCCGTAGAATTGATGGGTCTCCTCGTTGTAGTAGAAGTCGCCATCGACGCCGAGCGAGCTGGTGGGATCGCTGGTGCCGCTCAGCACCGAATTGCCGCGCGCTCCAGGCGGGCCCTGATCGGGTGAGATGATGATCGCAACATCGTCCTGAATGATCTCGACCTCGCCGGTCACATCCAGCGTCTGCGTGATCGAAAAGTCGTTCATCGCGATGGTCCGGGGTTGACGGTGAGCACGCCAGACCAGAGCTGCTGCTTGACGCCGTTCAGCGTCATCACCAGCGACTGGTCATAGGGGCCGATGGTCATCTCCAGCAGCCGCTCGCGCGTGATCAGCACGGTGAAGCTGCCGCCCGGTCCATCGGCGATGTCGATCTCTCCGGTGTCGGTCGAGAGCGTTAGGAAGGCGGTCGCATCCTGCGCATGCCTGCGCGCCTTCATCACGAACGCTGCGCCGGTCAGGTCGATGGGCTCACCGCTGAGCGTGCGATAGAGGAAGCTGCGGAAGAAGTCCGCATCGTTCGCAACGGTGATGTTGACCGTGGCCATCGCTCAGAATCCCTGATAGGCCGCGTCGATTGCCGCCAGCGTTGTGATGCTGCCGCCCGAGATGCCCGCGCTGGTCTGCTCAAAGGCCATGTAACACTGGTTGGTGTGCTCGGCGACCTTGGCCGACATCTGGATCATGGTCGGGGCATCGACATCGTAGAACAGCCCATCCGAGCCGAACCACTTCGTGGTGTAGGTGCTGTCGGCCAGAGCCAAGGCACGACCATCGGAGATCAGGCCGCGCGAGCGATCATCGGTCTTGACCGGGATGCCCGCCGCCGTCATGCCGCCGTTGACCTTGTTGAGGCGCGCGGTGCCGTTGTAGTTCTGCAGTTGCGCCTTGCTGTACTGGCCTGCCGCAGGCTGCGAGAAGTTCGCGCCGTCCCATAGATACAGCGGCAGGAAGTCGCTGACATAGTGGTAGATGTCGGCTTCATCCGGCACCGAAGGCGCGTCAGCCATGCCGTTGCTCGTGAGCCACGCCGCATAATCGCTGTCGCTGGTCGGCACATAGATGTTGCGCGCCGACGAAAGCACGTTGGCTGCATCGCCCGCGACGTGCCAATACCAATCTTTCGGGTTGAACATCGAAGCGCTCCCTTAATTGTACTGGCCGCCGCTTGTGAGGACGCCCGGTTGGTTGCCGGGGAAGTAGCTCGCGCCAGACCCCTGCGTGTTGATGACGCCGTTGAGGGCGGCGAAATACTTCTGGCCGGTGACGAAGCCTGCGCCGGGGAAGGTCGGTGCGCCTGGCACCGGCACCGCAATCGATCCGTTCGAACTGGCGACGGCAATCGCCGCCGTGACGTTCATTGAACCGGCGAAGTTGAACACTGAACCCTGCTGCAGGCCGATGAAGCCACTGAAGAAGGCCGCGAAGAGTTCCTGACAGGAGCTGCCCGTGTTGAAGGTGTGGCTGCCGGGATAGAGATAGCCGCCATACGCTTCGAAAATATAACCGGCAGTCGCGCCCTGCGATGCCGTGTTGATCGTGGCGATCGAGCCGCCGCTTGATGCGGCGAAATTGCACGGCGGGCCTTGGCCGGTGCCGGTCTGGGTGCAGAGATCGCGCACCACCATGTTGTTGGCGCTGGTGCAGAGGAAGGTGTGCTGGTTGTTGGCTCCCATCACGAAGGTCTGGGTTGGACCGGCACCCTTGACGATGATCGACGGGCCAATCACGTTCGGCGTCACGCACGGCTCATTGAAGGTGCCAGCCGACAGATTGATGGTCATCGTGTAGACCGAAGGCCCGTACTTGAACGTCTCCTGCATCGCGCGAACGATGGTCCTGAACGGGCCGTGCGGCGCGGCGACAACCGCCTGCGAGCCATCGTACAGCGCGTCGTCGCCGGTCACTGGGTTGACGTAAAGATTGGTGTTGGCGGCGAGGATCGGCACGAAGGCCGCAGGCGCGAACGATGCGCCGTACAGCTCGAAATTTCCGTGCGGTCCATTGTAGACAAGCAGCGCCCAGTAGCCACCCGGAAGATCACCGGCCTGCAGCGCAGGGCCGCCGCGCCGCACGATGTTCTTGCCGCTCAACCCGTTGATCGAAAGCACCGCAGGGCCGGTGTTGGTGATCGCGACCCGCACCCAGACGAACATGCCGTCGATGTACGCGGTCAGCGCCGGGGTCAGCGCAATCGAAAGAATGTTCACCGCGCCGCTGTCGATGCCTCTGATCACGCCAGCGGATTGCACCGACTTCGATGTCTGGTGCAGGTCCGCATTGTCAGGCACCAGCCCCGCATCGGTGAAGAAGTTGACCAGCTCGCGCTGCGGATACTCAATCGAAGCCGCTGGCGGGATCGAGCCCATCTGCCCGGTGGAGGGATCGCCGTTGATGTACGGGCCGTTCGGATCGCTCACGCCATATGGTGCGTTGTACTTCATTTGCTTTCCCCGCCGCTATGGCGTCCCAGCCATCGGATCGCCCGGATCGCTGAGACCGGAATAGTCGAAGATGATCTGCGTGTGCGCTGGCTTCCAACGGTTGAGCAGGCACTCAAGGTCATCGGCCAACTTGATGCGCAGATGAGGATCGGCGCCGCACTGGCTCGATGCGCAGCGAAACCAGACGAGGCCCGCCTGATGCACATGCACCGTCCAATAGAAGCGGTTGGTGTCGGGGCCGAGCCCGTAGTATGACCATTCCGACAGCTCGCCGAGCGCGACGTTCTCGCCGTCCGGATTTTTGATCGGCTGGCCCCACTCGTTGTACATCGGGTTGGAGCCGTCGCCGTGAACGCGATTGTCCCCGACGCGGTCGAGGCCGACCACGAAGGTCCGGTATTCGGTGATCGTGACCGAGTAGCCGATCTGCGCGGCGATGCCGATGAAGAACTCGCGCGACTGCGCGCCCTGCATCGTCATGCGCATGATCAGCGCCTGCTGCCGCTCTGCGATACTTTGCGGGCTTTGATAGCAGGGATCGGGCAGGCCCCAGTTGCGCTCCCAGTCCCGCAGCAGCTCGACGGTCTGGCGCGGATCGCTCTCGCGCTCCAGCAGATCGGCGGCGCGGCCATCCACGAAGCCCCAGTAATCGCACAGGCCGGTGATCCCGCGCACCGTAGTGCTGTCAGGCGCGTGCCTCGGCCATGCTTGGCCCTGCGGCAGCAACGCGAGATAGGCCTCGGTGTAGTCGCTGCCGCTGCGCCGGATGTGACGGTCGCTCATCAGACGTAACTGATGGTGCCGAGCACCGCCATGCTACCGACCGATGCCATCACGTAGTCGCTGGTGGAGACCAGCCGGAAGGACTGCACATGCGGGGCGCTCATGATGGCGAAGCTGACCCACGCCGCGAAGATGGTTTGTCCAGGCGCGGCTTTCAGGAACAGCATGCCGCGAATGCTGGCCTCGATCTCGGCCTTGGCTTCATCGGTGTCAGGCATCAGCTCGGCAATGTTGACATCAATGAACTGCTTGATCGGCGCGACCACGTAGCAATCCTTGACGGTGACCGGGCGCATCTTGTCGATGTAGTCGGCAACCCGCTGGATATCGTCAGGCTGCGGCCAGCCGTCGTCATCGGGATAGAGATCGTCCATCAGGAAGCGCACGGTGATGGTGCCGACGCCTTGCTCTGGCGCGGCCCATGCGCGCGTCACGCCGGGGACCGCAAGCGCCCATTGCTCATAGTCGGCGATGCTGCCGCCCATCGGCGGGTTCTGGATGCGGTGCAGGATGCGGGATCGCAGCTGCGCATCGGTCTCGATGTCGGTGCCGCCGCTGACGTGGATGGTCGAGGCCGAGCCGACGCTATTGACGGGCGGCACGATGATCAGCGAGGAGCCATCGGGAATATTGCCGAGCGTGCCGGAATCGAGCGCGCGGATGTTGGCGACGACAGGCGCGGCGACCGAGACGGTGATGTCCTCCAGAGTCTCGAAGGTCAGGCTCTGGTTCGGCGAGTCGGTATTGGCAGGCATGCCGAATCCGCTCTGCAGCTGCGTGAAGGCTGGCAGCACGGTGCCATTGGTGGTGCCGATGATGTTGGCGGTGCCGGTCGCCAGCGCGGGCATCTTACGGCCTGTCGATCCATCGGAATTGACCAGCCAGATATCGCCATGGCGGTCGAGCCATTCGGTCTCGGCTGTGTCAGGCAGCAGCTGCAGCGAGAGCCAGTCGATATACTGCAGGGTCAGATGGCAGAGCGCGCCCTGGTTGTCCGATAGCACGCGCAGCACGCTGTTGGGCACATTGGCATCGGCTCCAGGCAGCGATGCATTCACGGCATCGCGCACCAGCGAGCGGACTTCTCGCAGTGTTGGTGTTGACCAAGGCATCCGCTACGGCCCCATCGCGTCCCAGAGCACCTCGTAACGCAGATCAATCGGCTGCGCGGGTCCTCGATAAACTCTCAGCAGTGCGTCGATGCGTTGCGTGTCCACGCGGTTCACCCAGACATCGAAGCTGGAGCAAACCTTGCGATCCACGAATGGCTGCATGGCGACGCGAATGTAGTTCTCGACCATCATCACGGTGGAGCCCTCGCGCGCCGATGCCGGGTTGATCTTGGCGCGGCGCAGCAGCCACAGCTTCGAGCCGATGGGCCAGCCGTTCCAGATCAGCTCGGCGTCGAGATCGCCCCACCAGCCGCAGCGATCGTTGCTGTCAGGATCGGGCAGCACATCATCAGGCGCGGCCAGCGCGTTGGTGCCGAGCGCAACGCAGACCGCTGTCGCCAACGCCTGCGAGTCGTCCAGCGTGCCATCGGGCAGCAGCAGCCAGTCCAGCGTGACGGAATATTTCGGAAAGATATTGTTCTGGACCAGCCGGATGTCGGGGACATTCGCGGCGCTGCTCATCGCTCACCCGACCTTGGCGTAGACGTTGACCGAGAGTCCTGCGTCGGTGCCGACGCGCCCGAAAGTGGCTTCGCCTTTCTTGGCCCCGAGGTAGACCTCGCCGCCGACGACATGCACATAGATTTTTCCGTCATCGAGCATCAGGTGCGCTTCCTTGCCCGCGAGGCGCGTGGCTCCAGCGGTGACATCGACAAAGCGGCTGGCCTTCTGGTTGTCCTTCTTGAGCGATTCCTGCCCGCGCTTTTGCTGGCCGCCCTGCGATCCGCCAGCGCTGCCATCGAGCGCCTGCACGCCCGCGCCACCGCTGCTCTGGCTGGAATTGCCTTCGCTGTCCTGATCGACCAGCGCCATGCGCACGGTCTTGTTCTGCGGCGCGCTCCAGAATCCACCATCCTGCGTCATGTGGAATTGCTGCTTGTCGCCGCGCCCGCGAAACATCGCGGTGTCGCCTTTGTCCAGCTTGTAGAGCCGATGCCGCCGATCATCCATCGGGCCCGATGCCGGGAAGGATCGGTTGCCGCCCATGAATCCGATGAAGGTCTCGGCGCTCGCGGTGATCTTGCCGTCCTGCCCCTTCTCGGCATCAAACACCACGCTGGTGAAACCATAATTCTGCGCGGCCTCGATCTCGGAGCGGGTCTCGTTGGCCATAAAGTTGCCGCCCATCTCCTGCATCAGCTTGGTGTCGTCCACCTTATCGACGACGCTGCGCGCCCCGCCTGCGGTATAGGCGCGGATCGAAGTATTAAGCGGCGTGGCCCGGTGCATAGTCTGCTCCTCTAGCCGGGGTTGAAGTTCGCGCGATCTCGCAGCAGCTCGGGGTTCACCAGATCGAGCGTGGTCAGCGTCCCGGTATTGTTGTCCTGGGTGAATGTGCAGTTCTGAATTTTCATATTGTTGTTCAGCATCGCCATCGGCGAGTAGACGAAGACATCATCGCCTGCGCGCCAGAGGCTGGAGCCATCGCGCAGCCAGCCTTGCACCACGATGGTTGCCTGAATCGTGGTGCCTTCATGCCAGACGCTTTCGTTCTTCGCGCGGGCCTGTATCTCGGCCTGCGTCTTCACCGGCTGCTCGGCGGCAGTGATCAGCTTGCTGAACACCGGGGATGAGCCGCCGACCTTGCCGGTCAGCTCGCTGGCGGCAGTGCCTGAATTGTCGTCGCTGGCTGGTGCCTGCCCATCGACCCGATATTCGGTATAGGTATGCTCGTGCGTGATCACGCACTGGCATGATTTGATGTTCTGGCCTTCCACCAGCTGGGCCACGACAGCCCCGGAATGATCGCCGATCAGCAGGAAGTTGCCCTGACTATCCGAGCCCATCACCACGCCGCGAGGTCGCGCGATGCGTTCAAGGAAGTCCCAGACCAGCTCGCCCTTTTCGTTCTGCAGCTTGTCGAACGGCGTCATGTCGGGCAAGCCGATCACTTTCAGCCCGACGCCATAGGAGGAGATCACCTCCTGCGCCACCTGCACGATGTTCTTCTTGTCGAAGTTGCCGGTCTTGGTATCAACGCTTGAGCGCGCCGCCCAGGCGGTGGCGCTCTTGCCGATCAGCATCACGCCGTGCGCGTGCGCGTCATAGGCGACCTGTCGCGTCTCGATGTAGCCGCTGACCGCGCGCTGCCCAGCCAGATCGATGGTGCATTGATCACCCGGCTTGAACTGCAGCTTTGCGATCAGCGGGAAGGGCCCGCCCTTCTTGTTGATGATCGGGTCGCGCTCGGCTGCAGTGAAGCGGAAATAGGTGAAGCTGTCGGCCCAGCGGTGCTGCACCCAGACCGATTCCCAGTCTTCGAACTTCTGGCCGTTGACTTCAAGAACGGCGACTTCTTGCGGTTTCGGCATGATGATCAGGCCGACAGCGCTTGGCCGCTCGGCTGGCAGAAAGCCGGATGCACGACCTTGTTCTCGGCGCGCAGCTCATCGCTGCGCGAGGCGTCGGCATAGAGTTTGTAAGCCATCACCAGACTCGGCAGCGGCTCGTAAAATCTGAAGTTGACCACGCGCGGCAGCGGTCGCGCGGTCGCTGCCAGATGCTGAGTGACGGCACCATGCAGCGCCACCAGCATCTGGAAAGTCATCTGGTCCATATCGTCGGCGGCGATCTCCTCGGCGTCCTGGAACGGCTGCTGCAGCTGCTGCTTGATCGCGGTGACATCCTGTCGGCTGACAAAGGTCATGCTGGCGATGATGCGGCACTGCGCGGCGAGGCAAAGCCGGATGCCCGCGTCCATCACCAGCGCGCCGCCCAGCGTTACCGGGGCCTCGCCCTCGATCTGCTGGCGGACATACTCCAGCTGCTGCGCCTTCGCGCCAGCCTGCCGCGCCAGCTCGAAGCATTCATCGAGCGGCGGGCCCAGCGCGTCATCGATGCAAAGTTTGTAAGCGTTTGCCCGCGTGTCGCTGATGGCGGTGCGGGCTTCTGATCCGGCGCGGCCCTGCGATGGCACGGTGCCAAGCAGATTGGTCAGCATCCGGTCAACTATCGGTGCGGCTTCATTGGCGTCGAGCCGCTTCATCGGTTGAGCCCAATCGCTGGCGGCAGCGGCAGAGCTGACAGCGAGCGCAGCACCTGAGATCGCAGCGCCTCGCTGGTCTGCACAATCGCGGTGGCAGTGGCGGCGGCTGGCGCAAAGGTCTGCGGATCGAGCCCGTACTCCATGAACGTCATGTCGATCACGCAATAGCCGCCGAAGCGCTCCTCTTCGGTCAGGCGATAGCGCGGGCAGACCACCAGCTGCGAGGCCTGCGTCGGCAGCTGCAGCGTGCCTGGACCTTCGGCCTCCAACTGCCTGACCAGCTGATCGCGCGGCTGGCGGTAGTCGCGCTGATAGAGCGAGTCGCCGCTGTCGTAGGGAAACACGATGCAGTAGCCGCGCACGTTGAACTCGCGCGCAGCTCGGCCCATGTCCTCGGCATAGGGCAGGTCCTTTTTCGGGAACTGATGCTGCACGATCCTGCGCCCGCTCTCGCGCCCGTTGGCCTCGCAATGGAAGCGAGCGCCATTGAACGAGGCGGGCATCAGGCTTTGCCGCCACAGCGCGGGCAGATCGAAAATGTTGCTCATATCGGCGGGCTCTCCATTCCCGGCCCTCGGCGCGCGGGCTCCATCTGCGTCTGGCGATTGATCTCGACATTCTTGAACAGGCCGCCGCCTTCAGCGCCGACGCTGGTGCCCTTCGGCGCGTTGACATCGACACTGATCTTGCCGGTGCCTTCGACCTTGGTGGATGCGGCCTGCGTCTTGTCGATCTGCTGGCGATCCCGAACCGCCAGCGCGGCGCGCTTCGCGGTCAAGCCTTCGTCGGCTTCCTTGTGGCCCGGATTGACTTCGCCATGTCCGAAGATCGGCGTGTTCGGATATCGCAACGCCATAAACTTCGCATAGGCCTGCGCCTGCTGCGGCGTGACATCCTTGTCGTCCTTGGCGATGATCTCCATGCCGACGACATTGCGGTTCGAGAGGCCTGCACCCTTGCCCCAGCCGGTTCTCATGTGCGACGCGCCGGGGCTGCCGGTCTGGACGATGTTGCCTTCGCGATCCATCACATACTGAACGCCGAGGCCGCGCTGGCGCAGCGTGTTCTGCACGCCCGCAACGCTGCCGCGCCCGCCAGTATGATGGGTGATGAAGGCTGCAGGATCACCGCCGCCGACTGCGCTCACTCTCGGCGGCAGATCGCCCGCTGGTGTGTCGCCAGCGCCAGCGCCGCTACCTGGGCCAGCGGTCTGCCCGTTCGGTGCTGGACCTCCCGGCAATCCCTCGCGCGGCCCGACGCCGACGCGTGCTGCACCGTGGTACGGACGCCAGCCGGTCTTCCCCACATTCGACAGCGCGTAGTCGATGGTCGCTTTCTCGTTCGCCGGATCGAGCGGATCGAGGCCGGTCTTTTTCTGAAACTCGTTGCCGAGCCCGCCGCCTGTATAGAGCTGGAATGCACCGCCGGACTTGCCGCGATCACCGAGGAAGGTCCGCAGGCCTTCCGACTTCGCCACGCGAACCGCTGTATCGGGATCGACGCCATACTTCTTTGCGGTCTCGCGGATATAGGGCTCCATCCCGCGCGGATCGTCGCCCTTGCCGAGCGAGATCGGTCCCTTGGTGTTCGGCGTGCCGCCACCGCCGCCGCCATGCGCTGGTGTCGATCCTGCGCCTGCGCCCGAGCCTGCACCGACATCGCTGCCATAGGGCGCGCTCCGGCCGAGGTCGGCATAGCCGCCGCCGCCGAAGGGGCGGCCCATGCCGCCGCCACCGCGCGGCCCAAAGGGCCCGCCGCCGCCCGGACTGTAGGCTGCAGGGATGATGCCGCCGCCGCCAGCGCCGCCACCGAATCCGGTCGGCTGGTAGCCGCCGCCGCGCAGCAGCTCGGTCAGCTGCTTGGTGGCCTCGGTGTTCTTCTCCAGCTCCTGCGGGACGCGATCTTTCCATCGATCCTCGAATGACCTTCCGCCACCGCCGCCGCCGATGCCGAACTTGTCGAACTTTTCCTGAATGCTCTCCTTGGCCTTGTCGGGCCGCAGCAGGTGCTCCTCCTGCACTTGTGTGATCTTCTTGGTGAGGGAATCGAGCGCGCCCTCGGCCAGCTTCAGCGCGGTGATCAGGTACGGGATGAAGGGCTGCTTCATCGACTCGACCAGATCGTCGTACTTCTTGGTGACCTGTCCCCACTGGTTGGCCAGCGCCACCGCGTTGGCCTGTCGCGCATCGGCGAGTTTCTGCTCCTCGGCGCTCAGCTTGGTGAGCGCGCCAGCCGCAGCCAGCTGCGCGTTGTAGCCCTGCAGCTGCCAGAAATTGTTGCGGCGGTTGGCGGCTTCCTGCTCGCTGGCTCCCGCCCTGATGGCGTTGCGATAGACCTGCTCGCCCCCCTCGCGGATGATGTTGAGCTGGGTGGTGATGTCCTTCGCATGCGTCAGGCGGTCGAGATAGGCCTGCATGTTGGCGACCGACTGCGCATCGGGCCCTGCGTTCTTCAGCAGCTCCAGCCGCAGCTGACTGCCTTGGCGCTGCAGGTCCGCGATCTTCGCCGACACCGCGCTCACCGAATTGGCGGCGGTCTCGCCCGAGATGCCGAAGGCCTTCAGCTGCTCGATGACATCCTTGTATTGCGAGGGGCTCACGCCGATCTGTTTCGCCTGCTGGTTCAGCGTCCTGATCTTCTCGGCATATTCGACCAGCGCCTTGCTCTGCCGCATGATCTCGAAGCCGAACAGCGCGAGCCCCGCGGCGCCAGCGGCCAGCCCGCCGCGTAGCATGCCGAGCCCCTTGAAGGTCTCGCCGATCTCGTTGCCGAGGCCCTTAATCTTTTGCTGCAGCTCGCCGGTTTCGCGCTTGAACTTTTCGAGATGCTGCTGACCAGCGCCGCTGCCGAGCAGCTTGACCTCTTCATTGAGTTTCGTCAGCCCAGCCGAAGCGTTGTCGGCCAGCGTAACTGTTAGGCGCAGCTCTTCCTGTTCAGTGGCCATCAGTCATCATCATCTGCTGCTGCCTGCTGCGCGCGGTCAATCTGCGCGGTGCGATGCAGGTGCAACCAGACATCGCTCAGCGGCATCGACAAAAACACTTCAGGGCTGACGTGATACCAGCGTGCCAGGCGGTAGCAGTCGAGGATGATCTCCTCCTCGCTGCCTACCAGGCCGCTGGATCGGGAAGAAAACAACGCCGCAGCCGGTAGGCGCAGCTGTTCCAGTCGCGCGGGTCCATCTCCTCGATGAACGGCGGCAGCACTCCCGACAGCGCTGCGATCATGTAGGACATCTTGCGCTCGTCGATCAGCACATCACCGTCTTGATTGACGCGGATCGGATTGCCATAGCGGTTGATGTCACCAGCTCGCGGCTCGCGCAGCGAGATTTCCCTGACATCCTCACCGCGATTGTTGCGGATCGGCTTATAGATCAGTTTGACGATGATGGGCCACTCATCCTGCTCCAGCGGCCCCACTTCATCCGGGGACGGCTCGATCTCGGGCGGCGGCACCGCCCGCTTGGTGCCGCTCGGCGGGATGATCTCGGGCTCGGGCTTGTCGTCCACGAAGCCCTCATGTCTCGGCTTGACGTTCACAGGGCCATCTCCTCACACGTCAGGCCTTCCCAGCGCACGCGGACCTGACCATCTCGGGTGTTGTTCTCGAAGCCGCCCTTGCAGGTCGCGCTGGTGAGCACGTACTGCATGCGGTTGGCAAGCTGCGCGACCACCGTGACATCGGTCTCGGCGAGCAGCGTCTCCAGCGACAGGCCGGGGACGGTTGACAGATCGCCCTCGATGTACGGCACGCGCGGCAGCTCCTGATAGCCATGCACGCCGTCCTGTCCCGCGATCATGGTGCGCTCGACGGGCGACGGGCTGACCGTGAAGTTGCCGCGCAGCGCCAGCTGATCGCCATCGACGGTCAGGAAGGCGATGCCCGCGATTCTTTGTGCCATTGTTCAGTCTCCTCTGGAGTTGCGGGGTGAGATCAGGAAGCGCCCGACGCGGCGTTGAACGGCGGCGACGGCTGGCCGATGATCTGGCTGTCGATGCCTCGGTCGTACTGCAGCCTGAACTGCGCCAGCACCGCGAAGATGCGCAGCTGGTTGATCAGGTCAGGCGGATACAGGACGTTGACGCGGTTCGGATCGTTGGGGTCGCGCTCAACGATCAGGTGCTGCTTGAAGGCCGCGAGGTTCTCGACAAGGCCGACATACATATCCTGCTGATACTCGGAGACCAGCTCGGCCTTGATGATGCCGGGAGTGACGATGGCCTGACCTGCGCCGAACTTGGTGCCGTCATCAGCCAGCTTGTGGCGCGGGAATTTCGACGTGATGGCGTGCTTCTGATTGCGCAGCAGCTTCGCCAGTGTCGCGAGCGTCGTCACCAGCTCTTAGGCATCATCGGGCTGGCCGTAGAGGTTGGTCTGATACGTGGTCTGCTCTCGCGCGATCATCGGCTGGTTGTCGGCACCGATCTTTGCGATGGCGAGGCCATTGGATGCCAGCGAGTTCAGCTCAACGAAGTCGAACCGCTCGTGGATCGGCGCGGCCTTGATCTGGTTCAGCGTCAGCGCCTGCAGCGGACGCGCCGGATCGTTGATCAGGGCTCGCTGCGCCTTCGCAGCATAGGCCGCCGCCCACTCGAATGAAGGCGAGGGCGAAGCGACTTCCAGCGCCATCACCGACTCGACGCCGCTGTTGTACTGGTCGCCGAACAGCACGAGATCGGCATAGGTGCCGCGCTTGGCCGAGAAGACATGGCCGAACAACTCGCGCTGCCAGCCCCAGCGGCCCTGATCGGTGAAACCATATTCCTGATCCCACGCGAACAGCGAGTTGCTGTCGGTGTACGGCATTGCGACATATTCGAACGGCTCTTCGCCGAGGTTGATGATCGCGTTGTCGAAGTCAGGCGCTCCGGTGCCGCCAGTCAGGAATGCGGTCGAAGGCAGATCGATGCCGAGCCCGATGGGAGTCTGCTCGCCGCCTCGGCTGCCGTAGTAGTTCAGCGAGACGCTGATGTCGTTGGCGTTGACGCTCTTGAACACCGAGGTGATGGTGACCGCGCCAGTGACGGATGCAGCAGTGACAGGAAGCGCCACGTCCGCATTGATCGCAGCGGCGATGGCGTCGGCGATCTCGGGGATGGTGTCAGTGGTCGAGACCTGCACCGGAACATGCTCGCCCGCGATGTACAGATGGATGGTGCCAGCAGCAGTCGGCACGGTGGTGATCGTGACGTCGCCAGTGGCAGCTGCCGCGCCGACCGGCTCGGCGACCGGCAAGCCCCAGACCTCGTTAGCGAAGTTGTTGGCGAAGAACGCCTTGAACATTCGCGCCAGCTCAGAGCCTTCACCGAAAGCCTGATCGGCCTGCGCCTGGCTGCCAATCGGAATCGCGATGTCCTCGGTGGCATTGCCTGCGGCGACTTTCATGCCGACCAGCAGCGCCCGCAGATTGATGGTCGGCAGGCCTGCCATCGACGGATCGACTTCGACCCAGTAGAGCGGCACCTTGATATTGGCGGGGATGTTGGCAAAGCTAATCGGCATAGCGTCCTCCTATGATCGCGCCTGGTTACGCAGCGTCGTTGCCGCCCTCGGGGCGTGCGCCGTGCTGCGGTCTGCGGCGCTCTTGCGGTTTCGATTGCTCTTGCTCGGCGGGCTCGTCGCGCGTGATCGAGCCATCGGCCAGCCTGCGCTTGGTGAAGCGATCATTCGGCCAGACCTTGCCGCCCTCGGCAGGGAAGCCGCCGCCCTTGGGATGCTTCAGCACCGCGCGGTATTCTTCCTTGGCCGGTGAGACGCGGATGCCGGGAGCGACGGTTTCGGCGATCATCTGCACGCGCTCGTTCTGGCGCTTTCCGCGAAGCGCGACCTTGCTCATAACCCTCATTGCTTTGTCTCCCTCTTCATGGCCTTGCGAAGTTGATCGAACTGGTACTGGACGTGAATCTGCTGGCGCTGATCCATGTCGGCCTGCGAGTCACCGGGCTTGATGCCGGTGACCACATCGATGGTGTTGAGATCGTCGGTGATGATCGGCGGCCAGCCGCTGCGGAAGAAAATTGAAACGTCGTATTGCAGCTCGGCGACCGGCGTTTCGTTATTGAGGCCAGCGGCTCCGAAGACATGGCGGCGCACGCCGCGTGGCAGGCTCTCGATCATGGTGTTGTCAGGCAGGCTGCTGAGCACCACGTTCATCAGCTTCTGATCCGGCCAAAGCCGGTTCATGATCCTCCACCAAGCCGCATCGATCTGCGCCTCGGCGGCAACCTGATCGTTATTCGCGACCACCACCGAGAAGCCGATGCGCAGCGTATGGCTGAAGCGGATATGTCCCGCGTTGCCATCACCATCCGGCAGCATCTGCTCCTCGATGATGTAGACGCCCAGGTACGGCAGCAACTGATGCTGCACGCTCAGCATCTTGGTCTTGCGCGCGGTGTAGCTGGCGAAGAACGGATCGGTGCTCACCGCATCGAACAGCCCGTCGCGAATCACCAGCGAGTAGGACTGCGTGTCGGTGAGGCCCATGTCACATGATCGTTTCGAACTTTCGGATGGTCAGCATGGTCTGGCCGCCGCCATCGCTCGATGCATCGGTGATCTGGTATTCGCCGCGCGGCACGTTGTTGCAGTCCTTGGGGATCACCAGATGATCGTCCTGCTGCGGCAGCACGCTGAACTCGCTCTCGCGGATATCGAGGATCGTGCGCTGGTCGGAATAGAGTTGCCCATCGAGGCCAGCGACATCGAGGCTGTAGGTATTGAGGATGCCGCGCCGCGTGTAGTCAGGCTGCCCCGGCTGCGACTTGATCGGCTTGAACACGACAGGCACCGCCCAGAAGTCGAAGATCGGCCCCTGCAGCAGCACATCGAGATTCACGGCCATTTGGTTGCCCCAGCGAGCAGCCTTTTCATTCGCTCAACGAGCTGATCGAACAGCGAGGCCCGCAGGATCGGGCGATTGCTGCGCACCACCGGGCCCGCCTGCTTGGGCCGATGCTGCTGCGGTGCCTGATGCCGCCGCTGCCTGACATCAGTGCGCGAGCGCGGCCAGATCGAGGTGGCTGCGACAGTCTGGTCGCTGCCTGCATCGACCTGCATATTCGGATACTGGCGCTTCATGTCCTCGCGCTGCCAGTTCTCCAGCTCCTGCGGCATGCTGGTGTGCAGCTCGGTGATCTGCGCGCTGTACTTGTTCAGCTTGGCCAGCAGCTGATCGACGCCCTCGATCCTGACCTCAAACATAGAAGCGCATATATTTGTAGAGCAGCGCGTTGACGGTCTCGGCGGCATCGCCGAGCATCCCCATCACGCCGCTGGTCAGGGCCTTGTTGGTATCCATGAACTGCACGCGCGACTCGCGGTGCGTGATCGATTTGATCCCGGCGACAGCTGCACGGACCCGCTGCATGCGCGCCGCCTGGATCAGCAGCGCGGTCGCCTGCTTCAGCGCGGGTGGGGCTTCGTCGGGCAGATTGTAGCCGCCGCTATAGGTGACGGTGATCGGCTCCGACCACGCGCCATCGATCCGCATCGTGCCGGATCGGTTCTCGATCTCATAAGCGGTCGGATCGACCAGCGCACCGCGCGGCGATTCCACGGTCGTCACATCGCCATCGGCGACCGGGTAATGCGTGAGGAAAAGCCGGGGACAATCGAATGGCATCGAGTCGCCGCGCCATGTCTCGGCGACCTTCTCGAAGCCGAAGACCCGATTGCACATCGTCGCGACCACATCGCTGTAGTGCTCGATGTCCTGCTGCAGCGCGGCGTCCTCGCTGGTGTCGCTGGGATTGATGTTCAGCATTAGCTTCAGCTCGTCGAGCGTCAGCAGATCGTAGCTCTCGGCCTCGGTGATCACCTTGACCCAGATGTCGGCCATCAGCTCGCCTCGTCCTGGAATTGCACGAACAGCTCGCGCAACTGCAGCGGTGCGGCCTCGCTGGTGTCCGACAGGATCGGCGTTGCGGTGTAGGCCTCGCGGTCGATTGTCCAGCCGATGATCGAGGGCGCAGGCAGGCCGCGCTCGCCGCGCGCTCCCGCTTCGCCACGCGCACCGGGCGGGCCCTGCTTGCCGGGGCGGCCAGCGCTGGCGATCAGCTGCCAGCCTTCGCCGGGGCACGGCCCCGGATCATCGCTGCGTGCGATGAAGCTGGAGCCGCCAAGGGCTACGATGTTGAGGAACGAATAGTTCTCTCCCTCGCGGTAGGTGCCGAGAATTTTCGGCATCACTGCATCGCGTCCCTTGGCGGCGATCAGCTGCCAGTCCTCGTGCGGCGGCGCTTTCGCGGTGTCGCATCGAGCCTGATAGGTCGAGCCCTGATGCAGGACGAGATCGCCATCGTAATGGACCGAACCGTCTTCATAGGCTCGCGCCGTCTTCAACTGCCCCGGTGCGCCCTTCTCACCGGGCGGGCCCGCTTCGCCGCGCTCGCCGGTTTCGCCTTTTTCACCGGGGACACCCTGATCGCCTGCAGGGCCCGACTGGCCTTGCTCGCCCGCTTCGCCTTTTTCGCCGCGCTCGCCGGTTTCGCCCTTTTCACCGGGGACACCCTGATCGCCTGCAGGGCCCGACTGGCCTTGCTCGCCCGCTTCGCCTTTTTCGCCGCGCTCGCCGGTTTCGCCCTTTTCACCGGGGACACCCTGATCGCCTGCAGGGCCCGACTGGCCTTGCTCGCCCGCTTCGCCTTTTTCGCCGCGCTCGCCGGTTTCGCCCTTTTCACCGGGGACACCCTGATCGCCTGCAGGGCCCGGCTGGCCTTGCTCGCCCGCTTCGCCTTTTTCGCCGCGCTCGCCGGTTTCGCCCTTTTCACCGGGGACACCCTGATCGCCTGCAGGGCCCGACTGGCCTTGCTCGCCCGCTTCGCCTTTTTCGCCTTGCTTGCCATCTTGGCCTCGCTCTCCGTTGTCGCCCCGCTCCCCTTGCGGGCCCTGCTCGCCGCGCTCTCCGCGCTCGCCCATGGGCCCGATCTCTCCGCGCTCGCCAGTATCCCCGCGCTCGCCACGCTCGCCCTGAAGGCCCTGCAGGCCCTGCAGGCCCGGATCACCATCGCGGCCATCTGCGCCGTCCTTCAGCTCGGCCAGCCGGTCGCTGACCTGCTGCTGCAGGGCGGTGAGCTGCTCGCGCGCATAGGTCATCACCAGCTGGCGCAGCTCGATCACTTCGCCGCGCAGCTTCAGGATCGCGGCCTCGCTCTGCGCCTCGATCAGCTGGCGCTCGCGCTGCCATTGCTCGCGCTGCTTGTCGAGCACATCGGCCAGTGCCTCGCGCCACGCCTCAAGAAGAAAGTCGGCGGCGTCCGATCCGGTCGGCACTGGCAATGAGGCTTCGGACTTCCCGTTGGATTGCATCGCGGTCGCCCTTTTCTGGAGGCGGTGGCTTGGCATCGTCATTCGCGGCAGCAGCAGCAGCGGGCGGTGCGGCTGGTGGAGCTGGAGCTGCCGGAATCTTGTCAACGGCACTGAGCGGAACGACTTGCTGCTGCACGCGCGGCTCGTCGCCAAATTTGACGGCATCGAGGCCCTCGGTCTGACGGGCTTCATTGGGCGCATAGATGCCGCCCTGAACACCACGCGCCAGCGCTTCGATGCGGTCTTTCAACGCCGAGCGCAGCAGCGCCGCCGTATCGAACTCGACATACTCGTCGGGCTGGCCTTTGAGACCGAACAGCAGCCCGATGGATTCCTCGATGTGGTTGAGCGCGAAGCCGAGGCCGGACGCGATCCAGCTCTGCATCAGCAGCTCGGTCGATGAAAGGTTGTTGCCGCCGATGCCGAGCACCTGCAGCGGAATGCGGAAGGCGAGCGCGATGTGCTCATTCGACAGCTTCAGCATGTCGGCAGTCGCAGCATCCTTGCCGCCCTGCGCCCATGGCTGCACCTTCAGGCCTGCGGTCAGGATCGGCGTGCCGCCCTGATGCAGCCCTCGCGCCTGCTCGTTCCAGCGGTCGCGCAGCGCCTGGACCTGATCCTTGTCGAGCACCAGATCGGTCGAGAGCACCGCCGAGGGCCGCGCCTCGTTCATGTAGAACCTGAGTTGCTGCTGCGCGATGGCCGCGCCCATGCCGACATCGCTATAGGCCGCGACAATCGGCGACTCGCCGACCAGCGGAGTCGGGAAGCGCTGGCGCTGGGTGTGCAGCCGGATGTGCAGCACGTCGCGCGCTGGCACGATCAGCGCCTCTTCGCCGAGCCGCCTGCTGATGATGTCATTGCCGCCGAGCTGATAGAAAATATCGCCGGTCGTCGCCAGCCGTGGATAGGACAGGCGCGGGTTCATCAGATGCAGCTCGTTGATCTCATAGCGGTCATTGCGCAGCGCCAGCGCATAGGCATTGCCGTCGAGATAGAGCGAGCGCGTGCCGTTCAGCAGGAAGTCGCTGATCGATTGATAGTCGTTGGGATGGCGCAGGATACGGGACAGGGCCGAATTGGTGATCCGGTCCCGCCCGTTTTTCGCATTGAGCCGCCAATGATCGCCGGGGCACATCGCGACCGTTTGCGCATAGGCCGAGACGCAGGCCTCGACCATTGCCGATTGCGACGACAGCGACAGAACATCATAGCCGTTCTGCCACCAGTTGATGGAGTTGCCGACATCGGCTGGCAACCATCCTCCGGTGACAGGAAGAAACCACGGCCCCGCATGCGCTTCGCCTTCGGCTTTGGACACAAGCGCAGTGCTGCGTCCTGCCTTGATTCGCACGCGAGGCTTGGCGGCGGTCTCGGTCATTCGTGCTTCGCACCCGCCGTGTCATGTTTCCCGGCAGGTGCCGGGGCCGATGTCCGCGTCGAGTAGTCGCCGCGCTGAGCAGGTTGCGGCGACGGCTTGGTCACGCGGGTCTGGTGATGCGGCGACGGCTGACCGGGCGGCGGCGCATTCGGATCGGGCGGCGATCCATCCGGCTCGTGCTCGTCGAGATGCTCGCCCTCTGCCGCGAGGTCATTCTCCTCCTGCGTCGGCGTCGGCTTTGCATTGGCCATCGCCTCGCGTTGCTCGGCCTGCTTCTTTTCGCGGGCCGCCTTCTCGTCAGCGAGCCGCTTCTTGGTGGCTTCGACCTTGTCGGTGTCGGTCATGTCTGAGGTCTCCTTTCGAGAGAGTGGACCGCTTACCAAGTGACGCCGCTGACGACAGCGACGACGCCGGGGCGGCGGATGGTCCAGTTGATCGGCAGGATCAGCCGCAGCGCGAGGCTGTCGGTCTGCCAGAGCGACTTGACCGGGGTTGCAGGGGTGCCAGGCGCAGCGCCACTGACGATGTCGGCGGGCGCGGTGTCTTCCAAGTGCAGCGTGGCTTGATCGCTGATCTCGAAGCGCGGGGCTTCGCCACCGACCGCAACGAAGTCTGCGGCATCGATCACGACCACCTCACCGAGCGGCACGGTGCCGGAATCGATGATCGGCCAGCCGCCGAGCTGGCCTCGGCTGACTTCCTCGCGGAACGGGAAGGCACCGACGCCCGGAGCCGCCGTCAGCGAGATGCTGTTGACCTGCTGCGGGTTCATCAGCCAAGCCGGATTGCGCACGTTGCCCTTGGTGCCAGTGAGCAAGGCACCAGTGAGCTGCTTGATGTCGCCGACCAGCGCACCGAAGCCGCCGCCTGCAGTAGGCGTCAGCGGGGTGATGCCGTTCAGGATACCGGGCGGCCGGATCAACGTCGCCGGGTTGGTGTCGAGCAGGATGCTATCGAGCGAGATCGCGGTGTCCTGCGAGATCGCATCGCGCAGCAGGCCTTCGATGGCGGGCACGGAGTGCTCATCGATCTCCTTGGTCCAAGTGGTGATGACCGCCATCTTCTTGGGCGTCAGGGTCTGCGACGTGAATGCGCCCTGACGAACCGGGATCGGCATGCCTTCGCCGACGAACGAGCCAGCGATGGTCGGCGTCAGCGAGCGGGTCGGAATGATGATCCTGCCGTTGCGGCCGAACTCCAGCGAGAGCCCGAGCGAGGACAGACGCGGGAAGACCGACTTCGGCATCAGCGTCTGCATGAAGTCGGTAACGATCTGCTGCAGCAGCTCGGCGGCCCAGCCGGTGACCGTGGTCATGGCAGGAGCCGTTGCCGCGCGGGTTGCCCAATCGAGCACGGCGCGCGTCTGCTCGTCGTCGCCGTAAATTTCGCGCATCATGGCATCGACAGGCTTGCGATGGATGTGAGCGAACAGCTGCACGGTGCCAGCGCGCACCAGCAGCTCAATCGGCTCGACCTTCTTTTTCGGAAGGTTGAACGGCCTCGCGGGCTGATGCGTCGTCGCCGCCGTTGCGCCGCGCGACAGTACGACAGTGCGGCCATCGTCGGACTGTTGGCCGAGGCTCTTCTCGGTACCGCGCAGGGCTTCGAGCGTTTTCTCTTCCCGCTCGATCTTCTCATTGAGGTCAGTGGCGATCTTCAGCTGATCGTCGCTGACATTGGTCTCGTCGGTCTTTTCCCAATGTGCAGCAAGCTGATCGCGCAGCGCGTTGACGCGCTGTTCGGCAGCGATAATCCTTTGAGCAAACGACATTGTCGTGCCCTTTCTACCAGTCGATGAATTGTCGGCTTGCCCGCCAGTGATCCCGCGCCGCTTGATGCCGTCCGTTGCGCCTTTCCCGGCGAAGACGAGATCGATTGTTGCGGGGGAAATTTTCAGAGCCTTGGCGACCGCGAGCGCATTCGGATTCGCGGGCACCGAGACGACGCTGGTCTCGACCAGCTCGCTCTTGGTGAAGAAAACTCCGTAGTCGGATTCGGCGCGCGGCTTGCTCTCCTTCGGCCTGAAGCCGACCGAGACGGCGCGCAGGATGTCGGCCTCGATCAGCCGTCTGATCTCATCGATGCGATCCGAGGTGCCATCCGGGGCCAGCTCCAGAGTGCCGCGCAGCTGCTTGTCCACGACGCGGACATTTTTCCACTTGCCAATCGGGAAGCTGCTTTGATGGCCGAACAGCGCAATCGGATTTTTCTTGAAGTTCGACAGGTCCCAGCCGTCCGACATGATGACATCGTCCATGCGGTCGGGCGTCTCATCAGAGAGCACGAACTCGAGACCGTTGACCTTGGCGGCGGTGGTCTTGAAGCGGATGCCCTCGGCGGCGCGGTTGTCCCAGATGATCTGACAGACATCCTCGTCGCCGATCTCGTCCGAGCAGCGATCCATGAAGTCCTCATAGGACTCGTCGTCGTCGGGCTCGATGTCCTGCCGCGTCAGGTTCTGGTTGCGCTTCAGCATGGCTCGGCCCTCCCGCAGGCTGCAGGTTGGTTGGATCGATGGGGTGCGAAGGATGAGGAGCGGCTAGGCCGCTGTTTCGACCGCGATGGCGAACTTGGTCTCGGTCTTCTGATCGATTGGATGGGCGCGCGTGCCCGAGCGCAGCTTCAGCCAAGCGATGGCGCGGGCCCAGTTCTCGTGGATGATGATGGTGCTGTTCGGCCTTGCGACGATGGTGATCTCCTCGCCGTTGGCACCGTAGAGATCGTTGTAAAGATTGCCGTCGCTGGAGGCCTGCAGCGTCAGATTCGCAGGCGTGACTCCTGCGGCACGGTGATGCGGACGATCTCGCCAGCGGAGCAATCCACGCCATCGGAAAGCGCTTCGCCTTCGGCAATGGTCGGGCCGTCGATGACTTGCAGCGGCATAGCGGTCTCCTTTTCAGCGGTGGCGATTGGCGGGATGGTTCGGATCGGTCGGCCAGCCATCGGCATCGACTGCGATGTCGAAGCCGCGCGCCTCGATCTGCTGCTTGGTCGAGCTATGGCAGGGCGAGCAGAGACTCTGCAGCTCGCCCAGGCAGAACAGATTCCAGCTTCCGCGATGCGGCTTGACGTGATCGACATGCGTGGCCGCCGTGACGATGCCGTCTGCCGCGCAGAACTTGCACAGCGGATGCGCGAGCAGCTGCTGCCTGCGGCGGCGCTGCCAGAAAGCGGTGTCGTAGAAATGTTTCCAGCTCTCGCGGCTCATCCGATCAGCGCCTCGATATCGACTGGCTTGATGTTGCGATCTCTCGCGCGCAGCCCGAGCAGCATCGAGAGCGCTACCGCGCCGTCGATCCGAAACCGCGCCTTGTCCTTGTCCAGCTTGCGATTGCCAGCGGGATCGCTGGTGGCGACCGCGTTTGCCATGTTCCAGTTCAGCACCGGATTGTTCGGATGGATCAGCTGGCGCTCGATCACGGCCAGCTCCAACGCATCGATAGCGGGGCCCATATCCCTGTAGCCTTGGCCCCAAGGCACCAGCCGCAGGCCGTCGCCGCCTTTTTCGCAGTCCTCGTAAGCCTGCAGCCCGATGCGGTCGAACTCGCGCAGGATGTAATCCATGTGCCAGCGATCATAGGCCATGCCCTTGATGCGATAGCGCTGCGACATCTCAGCGATGAAGAGCGCGACCGCTTCGGGGTTGATCGTCTTGCCGGGGCTGTCATGCAGGCGGCCAGCTTCGGCCCACTCGCGGTAGCGATGCGAGCCCGAGCCGAAGTCGCGGCTTGAATGTTCGATCAGCTTGTCGCGCGGCTTCCAGAAATGTGGCTCGATGCGGCAGGGATCGCTGACCGAGCCGATCATCAGCGCGGTGAGATCGACGGTGCTCGACAGATCGAGCGAGAGATAGACTTCCTCGCCATCCTGCAGCTTGCTCTCGCCCGCGCAGGCCTTCCATTCGGCGCGGCTGATCAGCGAGGCGTGCGGCGAGACGCGCTGATTCAGGAAAAGGTTGCGAACCTTCGGCTCCTCGGCGGGCATTCTGATCGCCTTGCGGATCGATGTCGCAAGGTCCTCATAGTCGCGGAATTTGGCGAGTGCCGGATTCGCCTTGTGCCATTGCTTCTCGTCGCCCAGCTCGCACTCCTCATCGGCGGCGTAGAGATGGCAGACGATGGCCGGATCGACGCCCGAGATTCCATCGTCGATCAACTTCGACATGATGTGCTCGGGATCGTTGCTCTGCGTCGAGATCACGATGAACAGCGGCTCATCGCGAGCGCCGAAGGAAGTATCGAGCACGTCATAGAGGTCGCGGTTCTTCGCCTGGGCCAGCTCGTCATAGATCACGAGGCTCGGCAGATAGCCGTGCTTGGTGCCAGCCTCGGCAGAGATCGCGCGATAGACCGAGCCGGTGCGCCGCGCGATCATGGTCTTGGTCGAGGGCACCAGCTCGATCATCTGGCCCAGCTCGGGATCGAGATCGACCATCTGGCGCGCAAATTTGTAGACGATGGCGGCCTGATCCCGATCATTCGCGGCGGAATAAATTTCGCCGTGGACGATAGCCTCGGGGCCGACCAGATGCGCGAGCACGATGGCCGCGATCAGCGCGGTCTTGCCATTCTTGCGCGCCATCGAGAGGATCGCGCGCCGCACTACGCGCCGCAGCTTCAGCTGGGGTTCATAGACGGCGCGGATGAACAGCTTCTGGAACGGCTCCAGCTTGAAGGGCTCGCCTTGGCCCTTGCCCGAGGGCACGGTAAGTTTCTCGATAAACTTGATGACCGCCGTTGCGCGAGCCCTGTCGCGCTTAGCCTGCGATGAGTCCTGCAAATTTGCTCTGCGAATTGGTAGCCTGCGAGCCCGCGCTGATGCGGCTGCGCGCCGCTGGCGTCAGGCCGAACTCGGCGGCGAAGCGCACCACATCGCCCGCATGCTTGCGCACGATGGAGACCAGCGGATTGACGGCGGCATCGCCGTACTTGGTCTTGATGATCATGCCGTTCATCAGCGGATCATTGCTCTGCATCCGCGCCAGCGATTCCGAGGCCATCCGCCATTGCCCGAAAGCGTGGCAGTAGCAGGCGAGCGCGGGGACATCGACTTTCGTCAGCAGGCCGAGCCGATGCAGCTCGGTCGCGGTGATCCACCACTCATCGGCGGCATAGCCGGTGATGAAGGTCGGCGGCTCGGGGACATCCGGCAGCTGCTCGGGCTGCGGCTCATCGTGCAGCTTGCGCTGGCCTGGATTCCCGCGCAGCAGCTTCAGATGCGTCGGTAGCGGTCGCTTGCCGGGTTTCATTTTCCATTCCTCTCTGTCGCTGGAGCGTGGGGATCGGTGCTGCGCCGTCGCTGTGCCGGTTGGAGCCAGCCATCGCCTGCTTCCCACGCACGCCGCGATACATGGTTGCGCCGCGCGCCTCGATTGCGCTGTAGGGCAGCGGCTCGCCGACGAGGCGAGCGCGAGCTGCCGGATTGAGAAAATAGATGTAGCGCAGCGTGTGGCCTTCGAGCGTCGGGCCGGTGCCGCGCCATCGCCCGCCCGTCGCCGCCAGATGCTGCAGCTTATTGCGCCCGGTGATCTGGCTCATCTTGTGAATGATGCTGCCGTCCTCGGCGATGTGCAGGTCCTTGTTGATCTTGATCGCGGTGAGCAGGAAGCCCGCCGCGCGATAGATCGTGCCGTCGCCGCATTGGCAGGCATCGGCGAAGCTGATGATCCATTCGATATGCGGGTAGTTCTTCCTGATCATGCGCAGCGCGATGCCGAGCGCGCGGCTTTCCGAATTGCGCGGCAGCGCATCGGTGAAGGCGAGCCGGTTCAATTCGAGGAAGCCGTTCCAGCCGGTATCGCGGACCAGATGCACGATGTTCGACTTCTGCAGGCTGGGCCCGAATTGCATCGCGCCCTCCAGCATGCCGTGCAGGAAGACGCCGAGCGACAGCTTCGAATTGCGAACGACCTTGCAGCTGTAATGGACGCGCCGGATCAGCGCGTCAGCATCGCGCTTGGCGATGGGGCGGACCTCGATCTCTTTCGCGCTGGTCATTCGCGCCGCAGCACTTCAAGGGTCATGCCCGCGCCGAGCACGATGAGGCCGACGCTCTCGGGGATCAGCTTGCGGAAGTGATCCTCGATCCATCTGGCCTGCTCGCGGCTCAGCACCTGATCGCATTTCACGACCAGTCGGTCGCCCTCGCGCAGCTCCAGCTTTGCAATTTCAAATCTGGTGGTTTCGGTCATCGGTCGTCCTGGTACGCGCGGCAAATTTCCGCCAGCGCGTTGCCGTTCTGGTTTTTGTTTTCCGAGGCCTCGCTCGGCGGTCCGAGGATCGCCGACGCGCGCTCTATCGCCTTCGCGACCAGCTCGGCCTGCGTCTCGTGCAGGATGAAGGTCATCTGCTGGAAGGGCGAGCGCTCGCCGTCGCTGATAATCGGCATGCCGCCAAGGCCTTCGACGCCTATGCCCATCTCGCGCAGCTCGGTCTCGCTGAAGCCAGTCAGATCGGCGAGGCCGAGCGAGGCGAGGTCGTTCAATTCGACGCGCAGCAGCGCATCGTCCCACTTGCCGTTCTCGGTCAGCTTGTTGTCGGCGATCAGATAGGCCCGCTTCTGCGCATCTGACCAGCCGTGAGCTACCATCGTCGGCACCTGATCGATGCCCAACTGCTCCGCAGCCAGCACTCTCCCGTGGCCAGCGATGATCGTCCCGGCTTCATCGATCAGCACCGGGATGGTCCAGCCCCACTCGCTGATCGAGGCCGCGATCTGCTCGATCTGCTCCTCGGAATGCAGTCGCGCGTTGCGGGCATTGGGCACCAGCTCGCGGATCGGGCGGCGCGATACCTGATCCGCAGGCCAGTTCCGGGCTATTTCGGACGCTCCGAAATGGCTGTTTTTGTCGGGAAAAACGCCCTTTTTGCTCGACTGCTGCATTCCGGCTCCCATGGTCAAGCCCCTGAAAATGCTGCGGTTTTGGCGTTAAGAAGGATCTTCCACCCGGCAACGGGGTACCGATGAAAAGGGCCGTTTTGATCAATAAGTTAGCCTGGACCGCTTCCGCCTAACTGCGTCAGGTTCGGAGCGGTATTTTCGGAACAACCCCATGATCGTATTGCCGAATTTGCAGGCGGAGAACTTTCGTCCTTGAGCGTTTTCTGAATGTGCAGGCGCTAATTTTGGAGCGCCGCCAGCGCTCGGACCCGTCTCGCCAACGGTTAGCGATCCTCCCCCCCGGCCCGTGGCATATTATTCCCC
Organism: Bradyrhizobium sp. 6(2017); assembly: GCF_011058295.2. Classification (NCBI taxonomy): domain Bacteria; kingdom Pseudomonadati; phylum Pseudomonadota; class Alphaproteobacteria; order Hyphomicrobiales; family Nitrobacteraceae; genus Bradyrhizobium; species Bradyrhizobium sp. 6(2017). Next base: position 7,209,059 of record NZ_CP049289.2, read on the forward strand.
CATGGTTTCAATTGGTTAGATCGCATTCGGGGCACGAACGATGCGAATGCATGGTCAAATTCGGACTACCGGAAGGCCCCGACCGGGCCGAAACGGCCTGATCTGGCTCTCCTTGCGCCCCGTTCACTCGCAATAGAACTAACTTCCACGCAAATAGCGTCGCTGTATCAATGGCGTGTGGCGCCCTTAGCGGCACCCGATGGGGCTTCAGCGCGGGGCCGCCAGCTTGCTGCGGACCTCCTCGCAGCTCTCTGACACGCTGACGAACTTGCCATCGGTAAGGCCGATCATGCAGCGGACTTCGCTGGTGAAGAACTTGCTCTGCTGATCGCCTTCGCGAGCGCCGCGCAGGCTGGTCACCTGATCCGGGTTGATCTCGACCGGATACCCATCAGGGCCATGGAACGAGACGAGGCGCAGCGCGGCAACGACAACAAGCTGGATCATCTCGGTTCAGCAGCCCTTGCAAATGTCCGGTGGTGGCGGCTCAGCTGGCGGCAGCGCATCGAACCGCGACTGCTTCCTATCGGTAGGCCCAAAAGTGCGGCAGGCAACCGCCCAGGCCCAGCACGCCAGCGAGCCACGTCACGATGGCGATGATGCACAGCAGGCCAACGATGATCTGCGCCCATTTGTAGACCATCGGATCGATGCTCCAGCCGAGGAAGCCGGTGATCAGCCAGCGCATCGCATAGGCGACCACGAAGATGATCGCGAGATAGAGCAGCAGGCCCAGAAACGAGATCAGGATCGACATGCCGCGCCTCCACAAAAAAACCGGCCTCAGTGTGAAGCCGGTGAAAGCAATGTTGTGTAGCGTCTGGACACAGGGGCGAGTCACACTTCGAGCCGCACCTGCGCGCGTGAAGAGATCACTCTGGAACTGGAAAATCAATTCCCGGCAGCGGCGGGAAGATGTGATGTGGACCTGTCTGGACCTCATTGGTCAAAATCTGTCGAAAAATATTTTGTCGCAGGCGGGCTCGAGCCTCGGCATAGGACATGCCGCGCCCTTGCTGCTTGGCTTCCAGCCGCCACGCGCGATAGGCCGAATTGAACCACGCCAGCTCGCCTGCGGCTTGCGCCTGCGCGATCCGCTGCTCGATGTATGCGACCGCCGTGCGCGCCCGCGCGAGCACGGTGTCGTGCTCGGTAAGCGCAATGCCCATATGCGCGGCGACGTTCTCGACCTTGCGCTGCGCGGTCCTGGCGGTGGCTACCAGCAGGCCATCGTCGCCTCGCGAAAGGCTGGCGTTGACCTCGCGGCAGATCAGCCTCGCGTCGGTTTTATCCTTCACCCAGTACGCGCAGGTGATCTGCAATGCGGGCCATCTGCGGCGCAAGGCCAGCAGGCTGTGCAGCAGATCGCGCGAGCATGAGACGAAAGCACCTGCAGGCAGCGCGGCAACATAGATCGCGACCACACCGTAGATCGCCAGATATTCCCGCACAGCTCCTCTCGGCAGCATCAGTGCCATCGGGTGCCTCGATCTTATGCGGTTTGTGACAGAACAGCGCAGATCAAAAATATTTCATCGGGAAAAAACGGCAATGTGCACAATGTGACACCGATCACGTTCACGCATCTGAGAAATCGCCCCAATCCGCTCATCTAAGAAATTCTGCGATGACGACGCTTGAGTTCGGGGTGGAATTGTTGAGTTCGGGTGGAATTGTCAGGGTTCAGCAGCAACTTGAGTTTGCCGACTTCGAAGTGCTGCGCAACGCCGTGCAAGATGCGCCAACACCAATGGACATCGTGCAGCTTGGGCAAGGCGAGATGGCCGGGACGCTGGCTCACCTGTCGGTTGGCTCGGTCGGCATCTCGACTGGCTCCTTCACGCGCGGCGTGCGTCAGCGCGGCGTTCTCAGCACGAACCGATGGACTTTCGGCATGCTGCTCGGCAGCTCGGCCTTGCTGCAGCATTTCGAGGCGACACCGGGCGATCTCATTGTGATCGCGCCCGACCAGGAACTCTATTCGCGCTTCATCAACGGCAACCATTATGCAACGACGCTCGTCGCGCCGGACGAGCTGTTCGCGTTTCTCGCCACCCAACCCGGTGCGCAGGATGTCGCGGCGTGGCACCAGCCGACTACGATGCTGGCCAGTGATCGGGCGACGACTGCTGCCAACGTCAAACAGATGTCGATGATATTGGCTGCGCTCACTGAACATGGGCCGAAGCTGTCGGTTGACGCCGCCGATTTTTTCAAGCGCAACATTCTGGAGCTGGTGACCGCGCCCGTGCGCGACACCGTCCGCTATAGGGGTGCGCGGGTGCTCGCGGCAGCAAAGCTGGTGCGGGAGGTGGACCGCTACATGATTGATGCAGGCTCCAGACCCATCCACATTTCCGAACTTTGCGCGCACTTCAGCGTGGGCCGTCGAACGCTGCATCGAGCTTTCAACGAGGTGGTTGGCATCTCGCCGATTGCTTTCATGCGCCGCAAGCGGCTCGGTGACGTGCACACTGTGCTGCTGACGGGCGGGCCTGACGCGACGATCAAGGATGTTGCAATCGAGCATGGCTTTATCGAACTCGGCAGATTTGCTGGCGCTTATCGACGGTTGTTCGGCGAGTTGCCATCGCAGACCTTGCGGCGTGCTCAACATCGCTGATACGCCCCCTTCATTTCGTAGACGACCGACACCCGCCAGCCCTTGAGCTGGCAATGCTCGCGGACCCTGCTGCGCGTCCACCTGCCGCGCTTCATGAAGTGCAGGATCGGCGCAGCCTCGACCACGATGTCATCCCAGAGCACGAGGCCAGCGACGAACTGCCTCGGCTTCGGTGCTCTGATCTGGGCGAGGACTTCGACCATGCGCGGGCCCCCTCAGAACACCGACACGCGGCAACTGCGCAGGCCTCGCGCGATGATGTCGCAGCCCTGATCGTGGCGCTCGCGCCATGTGTCGGCATAGCCGCCGCGCTTGGCTGCGATCCATCCGCTGTCGCGGTCCAGCGAGTGCGCCAGCGCCACCGCGTTGACAGCGCGCAGGAGATGCGCCAGCGGCGCGAGGTACTCGGCGGGCCAGCAGATCGCGGCTTCCATGCGCTGCACCTCGCGGCTTGAAGGCAGCAGCCGGATTCGGTTCTGCAGCGCCTGCGTCCGCTCCAGCTCGCCCTGCGCCTGCTGCGCCAGCAGGTCGTCCCACTCGTAGCAGTAGGCTGGCCACGCCGCCGATCCGCCGCCGCCCATCGGCAGCATCGCCAAGGTCCGCATCGCGTCGCACAGTCGGCGGCCGACATGCGGGCCGTTCCATCGCGGCGGAACCTCGTCCAGCAGCTCGGGCTGGAACTCTTCTTCGTTGATCCTGATCGCTGCTTGCTGCATCTCGTCCTCCTCGGTTCCATCCGCTCCAGTCGCCGGGGCGCACTTGGGGCTCCACTGCTCCAGTCGCGTAGCTAGTCAGCTCACCCCTTTAGGGGTGAGTGACTGGAGCACTGGAGCAAGTGCGCTGCTCCAGTGGTTGCTCCAGTCGTGCTCCAGTCGCATTGACTGGAGCAAAGTCACGGTTCCACATCAGAAACCTCCACGAATTTTCGGCTGCGCCGCTGCTCGTCCAGGCGCTCGACTACCGTCAGGGAACCGGACGAAACCCACACCTTGAGCAGGCCGATGATCTTGGCGCGGTCGGTCTTGTCGGCGGTGCTGAGATCGAGCGCCTTTGCGACAGCGACGCCGACCCAATCGGTCGAGCGCGGGTTCTCGCGCCACGTCCCGCCACGGATCACGATGGCGACCTGATCGAAGTCGCTGCCGGTCACGCCGGTGAGCGGATCGGGCCATTCCCAATGCGTGACGACGCCGACGCTGTCGCCGCCCGCGGGGCCGTTCTCCAGCCAGACGCTTGCGAGCCGGAACCAGTCCGAAGCGACCACGGGCGGCGCAAGATTCGCCTTGTCGTTGAAAGCGCGGAAGAACAGCCGATGATTCTCGACACCAGCCTTCGCGCCGTCCTCCTCGCTCATCTGGTTGAGCGCCCTCGCCACGCGCGCCGCATCGGTGAGCGCCTTGGCTCCCCGGCTCGAATCGGTCGTCACCTCGGTGCCCGCTGGAGCCTTGCGGGTATGATGCACGAGATGGATGGCGCAGTTGGCCAGCTCGGCGACCCGGCTCCATTCCTTCGCGATCATGTCGATGGCTGAATTGTCGTTCTCGGAAACCTCATGGCAGCTGACGAACGGATCGACCTCCAGCACATCGATGCCGTGCTCCCTGAGCTGCTGCACGAGGTTCTCGATCACGGGCCGCAGGATGATCGTGCCGCCGCGAATCTCCTTGGCGATCACCAGCGCATGATCGCGGCCCGAATTGACGAACAGCCGGTCGCTGATGTCATCCACCGTCAGGTGATAATGCTTCGCCGCCGCCTGTATCTTGCGCGTGGTCTCCTCCTGCGGGTCTTCGAGATTCCACAGCCAGACCTTGAGCCTGCGCACCGGCAGCACGCCGAGCAGATCGCGGCCAGAGACCATCGCCAAGGCTTCTGCAGCGATCAGGGATGACTTGCCGATGCCGCCTGGCGCAATGGTCACGGTGAGAAATCGCCGCACCAGCAGCCTTCCGTAGAGCCATTCGCGCAGCGGGATGTTCGCAGGATCGGTCCAGATGTACGGCGCCGCAATGATGACGACGCGCTGCTGCTCGCCTTCCTCGGCGCGACCGCGCTTGCGGCGCGCATCATCGAACGGCACGATGATGTCCGCTGGCGAGAGCGTCTTGTGATCCTCATCCTCAAAGTCTGGCACAGCGAGCGCTCCAGACATCGGCTTCGTCCCAGCCCTCTCGCTTCGGTGTTTCGACTTCGACTTGCTTTCCGGCTTTCAGCCAGCGATCCATGCAAACGCCAGCGGCCTTGTGTCCGGGCCTGCACCAGATGCCGCCGATCTTCTGCAGCGGATCATGATCGGCCCAGATCACCAGCCGGTCGATGTCGCCGATCACCGGGAAGGTCTGGATCAGCGATGTCGAGCCAAGCGCCCATGTCGGCGCGTGATCCATCGCGATGCAGGCAAGCGCGGTCTCCGGCCCTTCGGCGATATGCAGCGTGCTGCCGATCTTCGGCTGCAGCTGCATCGCAGCGCCGCTGCAGGTGCCGAGCATCATGCCCTTGCCGATCTTGCGGCCTTGGCGATCCAGAAACAGCCGCTGAACTGCGGTGACCGCGCGGCTTGAGATCGAGCGCATCGCGATCACCACCGCAGGATGCTCGCCACTTTCGCGCGGGCAAGCCGGATGAAACCGAATGTCCTCGATCTCCATCGCCACTGACCAGAGATCGCGGCTCTCGAAATAGCTTTGTGCGAGCGTGCCCCTGATCGGCTGCGCATCATCGAAAGCGCAGCGCGCCAGCATGCGCATGCGATGCTCGCGCTGATCGCTAAGCGTTTCACGTGAAACTGGTTTTTGTTCTCGATGAGGTTCAGACATATCCGATGAAGACCAAAGCCCGCGCGAGCGAAGCACAACAATTATGTCTACGGGTTCGCAGCCCGCCAAGCATCGGACCTGCACGCTCTCGTGGCCATCGAAGATGATCATGCTCGGGTTGCGATCCTCATGCGCGACGCAGCGGCACTTCCATTGCCTGCCGGATCGCACGGCCCCGAGCGCCTGGGCGAGCTGTTCAGCTGTCATGGCTCACCCCCAATTGCTTGCATGGCAGCGCGGATGAAAGCGCTCGCTGGTCGGTGATCAATGGCGTTACCGAGGGCGCGCAGCTTATCCACGCGGGCGGGAATCCCATCAGCCACGAGACGAAGTCCGGATTTAACGCGCCGCACTTTCCCGTCGATGCGACAGTGCGCGAGATCGAACTGATCACTCCCGAATTGAACACTTGCCGGGGCAATTGATCGAGCCGCTTGCGATTCCGCTCGCGCTTGATCGACATGCCCGGTGTATCCTTCCAGTCTCTGTTCGATGCCGTTGACCAGAAGGCCCACGAACCAGTATCGGTCGCGCAGCTGCTCCGCACCCGCGCATGCGGCCTCGACAGGGAGCGCCCCCACGGCGTAACCCAGCGCTTCCAGATCACCTCGCACAAGTCGGAGCCAGCGAGGAGCGGTCGCAAGTTGTTCGCCAAAGACCGTTGCAGGTCGTCGCTCGCCGATGAGCCGAGCCCAAGTCGGCCAAAGGTGCCGTGGGTCTGCCTATCCAGCCTGCTTGCCGATGAGCGAGAACGGCTGGCAGGGGCAACTTCCTGTCCAAACAGGTCGAGCGTCAGGCCATCGCGCTCCTCGCAGGGCGAGCGACCATCCGCCGATGCCTGCGAAGAAATGGCATGGGTCGAATCCGGCAAGGTCGGCAGGTCGAACATCGACAATTGATCGTGTATCGACTTCGCCGTCGGCGATGAGCCGTTCGTTGATGAGATTGCGCAGCCATCCTGCGGCATAGGCATCGATCTCGTTGTAGTAAGCAGTCACACCAGCCGTTCCTGCGCGACCTGCTTGCGATAGTCCTCGGCAATGGCGTCCATCAGCTCCAGCTCGCGATTCGCCAGCGCTTGCGCGATCTTGCCGCGCTCGACCAGCCGCAGATAAATTCGGCGGCGATATTTCAGCTCGCGTTCGGCGCATTGCAGCTTGTCGTGGGCAGTGATCATGCGTCGCCCTCCAGCTGATCGACGACCGCGCCGACGACCGATGTCGACGCGCCTTGCTATCGCGCGTGATCGCGCTCCTGATGTTGGCCAGCTCGGCCCCGTACTGCAGTGCCAAGGCTGAGCAGCACAGCGCCGTCGCGCGCTATCGCTTCGACTTGCTCGCCGGATTTGCCGCCGTTGATGAAGACCTCACCAAGCGCGCCGTCATCGTAGAAGCCGAGCGTGATGGTGTGGCTCTTGGCGAGACCGCCGAAGCTGATCTCGAAAGTCTCGCAGCTACGGCGCTGCGGCAGGATGCGGCGCTGCATGCGGCCCTCCCTTCTTGCGGACCACGCGACCGTATCGCTCCAGTGCATCGGCATGGGCCAGCTTGGCCAATGCCTCGCTGCGAAGGCGGGAGACATTGAAGGCGATATCGGCAGCAGACAGCTCTTCGAGCCTCACATAGACAGGCTCTTCATTTTTTCCCGCGGTACGCACTTTCGGGTAACGCCACTGCAGGTCTGGAAACAGCGCATGCTGACGTGATCCCTCATCGTCGTCGTCGTTCGCCTTGCCGCCGTCCTCGAAAAGATCGCGCAACACTGAGCGGGCAATCTGGCGCAGCTCCAGATGGCAACCCAGCTGCACAAGCATCGGCGCTACTTTCTTCGGATCAAGTTCAAGCATCGCCTCGGTCGCAACCCAGCTCGGGCTGATGCTAGTCTCGCTGCGGCGTTGGTCGATGATGCGGACGATAATGTTGATCAGTACTTGCGCCTCAGGTGCCATCGGTTGCTCCTATTCGTTTGAGCCACGCAGCGACGCGCGGCGCGAGGGTGTGAACATCGTCCAGCATGTCGGGCGTCATGGTTTCGAGAATGTCTTCCGGATGGCGGTGCAGCAGCCCATCGTCGCGGGCGAAATCCATCAGCCGACCCCATAACCACAGCGCTTCCTTGGCGACTGGCGTGATCTTCGGCGGCTCGGTGGCGCGGATGATGCCGTTGGTGGTCGGCATCTGCGTCTGATCGGTCAGCGCAGCCTCGAATTGCTTCTCGGGAATCGCCGCCAGCTTTTGCCAGTTGGCGGACTGCTTGTGGGTGATGCCGTTGGCTTTCAAAGAACTGCTGCCCTCGGGGTAGCGGTTCTTTTTGCTGGGCTGGCCGCCCTTCGCCTTCGGCAGCTTGCGCAGCAACTCGCCAGCTTTGCGCTCGGCGCGCAGGCGTATCTCGCAGGCCTGTCGCTCAGCCTCGGTGTTGTGCGCCTGGCGCGAATAGTGCTCTAGCGCCACCGCCCTGTCGCGGATCGCTTTGACTTCATCGACCTTGTAAGCGGCACCGATTGCGCGGCACATCGCATCGTATTTCGCCAACTGCGTCATGCTCGCCCCTCCCACGAAATGCGCGAGAGCAGCGTCGGCCCTCGATGGCGGCGATCCCAGACGATCCAGCAGAAGGCCATCGCGCTCACGGCGCGGCGGCCCTTCCAGCCAGCCCGATGCATCATCGGCAGGCGCTGGCGGAAGACGTAGACTCGCGCGGGCGGCTGCTCATCGAGACAGAACATCCGTGCTCGGCCAGCTGCGTGGCAGGGATGGCCAGCCTCAAGGAAGCCGAGCCGCATCAGCATAGCGACGTAAGGGCTCAGCTCGATGGCATGCGCGGCGAAGCGCGCTGCGATCTGGAATGGCGGATTCGTCACGATGCCGCGCGTCAGCTTCGGCATGCGCTCGCTGATCAGGAAGTCGCGGCCTCGCGCGATGTCGCTGGTCGCTACGCGATGGCCAGCTCGGCGCAGCACGCGGCTGATCGCACCGTTGCCGTCTGCGGGCTCCCAGATGCGGCGCGGCAATTTCTCGACGCTCAGCAGGGCATAAACGGCAACCGATGGGGTCTCATAGAGATCGCGCCCGCGCACAGCGCGCGGATGCGCCTTCGATTGCGTCGAGAGCGCCACCATCAGTGCACCTCGAACCTCGAGCGCAAGATTCCGGCTTGCTTCAGGGTGGCGACGGCATCATCGAGCGAGCTGGTGACGAGCACCGCGAAGCCACAGGCGACGAGATGCGCCAGCACTTCACTCTGATCTTCCGACACGCGCCCCGTCTTGAAGCGCTTCAGCTCCAGCCAGAACACGTGCGCGTTGGGGCCGACGAAAATAAAATCCGGCCAGCCTGGCATCGCGCCCATGCGCTGCAGTCGCTGACCGCTCAGCGAGTATCGCCTGCCGGTGCGTGGATCAACGCGATGCTCGCGCGCTTCGCCGATCGGCAAGTGCGTGAACTTCCAATGCGGGTTAATCCAGCGCTTGCAGATGTCAGCGAGCGTAGCGTGCGTTGCGAACTCCAGCGGCGGCGGCGGCGCGATGCCTCGTTGCCTCTTGCCCTTGAACAGCGATAGTTGGCGCATGGCGGCTCCCTCCGCGCTTCATCAAGCGGCCTGTTCGTTGTTGTTTTCCGTTGTGCCGTAGAAGCCCCAGAGCGAGATCGGCGCAAAGTAGCCTTCGTCCGCGAGCGCGGCGCGCATACAAAAATAATATTTGCTCGGGAAGAGTCCGCGATACCTGCGCCAATTGCAGACAGCGGCGCACGTCTGGCCGGTGATGCGACCGACAGCCACAGGGCCGCCGAGCGCATCGACAACATCGTTGAATGACCAGAGTGGTTGTAGAGGCCGCGTCATGATGGCGGCATGCTGGGCTTCAAATTATATTTCAGTCAAATGCGCGAGCCGGTCTTCATTGGCCGCACGCGAGCGCAAGGCTGAGGCCAGATAAGTTCAGCTAGGTCCACATCAGCTCAGGTCGCCGCAAACTATTTTTTTGTATGCGAAAAGTGACAGCGCCGCGCTCGAAAAGAATCGCGGCTGCCTCTTGACGCAACAAATTTTTCTGCGCGAAATCACAATGCGCTGAACCTCGCTGCACGTAGATACGGGACGCCGCAGCAGGTGGGAGGACAAAAACTATAATCCAATCGCAGAGCAACAGCCTGCGGCGCACAACACGGAAGCCATCCGGCTTATAGCGTACCTCAACCTGCACTTGCGGGGAGGCGTCCCTATGTCTGAGTTCGACTACCAGATCGGCCGCTTCACTGGCACCAGCGCCAATGTGGTGATGCATGGCAGCGAAGCCGACTGGATCAAGCATTATCGCATGAGGGCCGCGCTCGATTCGCCTGATCCGCCGAACTGGGCGATGCGAGCTGGCGCTCATATGGAAGCCCTCGTGCTTGACTGGCTCGAAGAACATAGCAGCCCGATCACGCGGCGCGGCGAAGTGGTTTACCATCCCGAGATCGCGGACGTATGCGCCAAGCTGGACGGCTATCGCGCCGCCGATGACGCCATCATCGAGGTGAAGTTTCTGTCGCCGCAGCGGCACAGGGACGAGTATCTCCCCGCATACTATCCGCAGACCATGCTGCAGCGGCTCTGCACCGGGGCCAGCAAAGTCGTGCTGGTTGTCGCACAGGGCACCAACGAGCCTATCGACTTCGAGATGGCACATGACGCCGATTACGCCGTCGAGCTGATGCGGCGCGCGGGCATCTTCCTGAACTGCTTACGCACCCTGACGCCGCCTTATCCGATCCCGCCAGCGCCGCCGCCGCCCGAGCGCTGGCGCACGCTCGATATCATCGCCGAGCCGACCAACTGGAGCAGCGAGCTGCTGCTCTAACTTGCCGAATATGACAGCACGGCCGCCGCCGCCAAGCTGCACGATGAGATGGGCAAGGCCGCCCGCGATCTCGTCCCCGATGATGTCGGCAAGGTCTTCGCTGGCGACTTCCAGATCACCCGCAGCCGCAAAGGCGTGCTGTCGATCACGAGGAGAGCCGCATGAACAATCAGCTGCAAGCCACGAGGGACTATCACAGCGTGATCGAACGCGCCGCGATGGACCCGAATTTCGACGTGGACAAGCTGGAGCGCTTGGTCGCGATGCAGGAGGCCAGCCAGCAGCGAAGTGCCGATCAGCTGTTCAACGAGGCGCTGTCGAAGGCCGAAGCCGAGATGAGCGTGATCTCGACCAACGCCAACAATCAGCAAACCAAGTCGCGCTATGCCACCTTCGCGCGGCTCGATGGCGAAATTCGTCCGATCTATACCGGCCACGGCTTTGGCATCCAGTTCAACACCGAGCCGATGGGCGAGCCGAACGTGATCCGGGTCGTCGGGATGCTGTCGAACGGGATGGCCCAGCGCCGCTTCCAGGTAGACATGCCCATCGTCACGCAGGGCATTCGCGGGCAGGACATGATGACCCGCACGCACGCGACGATGTCCGCGATCTCCTACGGCAAGCGTGCACTGGAGATCATGATGTTCAATCTTGCCATCGGCGATGACGACGACGGCAACCGCGCTGGCGGCTCTTATCGCCCGCCAGCGCCAGCGCCAGCGCCGCGCTCGATGGATGAGCTGACCGATCCGCACACTGGCGAGGTCGTGGACCACGTCGATCCCTTCAGGCTGGAAATGCACGAGGGCCAGACGTGGGCCGCCTTCATCGAGCCGCTGCAGCGCTATCTCAAACACTGCAGGAGCATCGCCGAGTGGGACGAGTGGCGGCTGCTGAATCAGGACTTGCTGCTGAAGCTGAAGGAGACGAAGCCGCAGCTATTCCGCCTGTTCGAAAAGAACATCGAAGCCAAGCATGAGGAGCTGACAAAATGAGGTGGGTGCTGACGCCTGTTGGCCTTGAACCGTTCGACGCCGCAGCGCGGGAGTTTCATCGAAGCCAGACCAGCGGCGAGCCGATCACCACGCAGGTGATCGAGATCGAGGCTCTCCATGACCGGGACATGATCGAGCACCGCCGCATCATGGCCACCATCAACGATCTGGCCAAGGCGCTGCGCACCACACCAGAGCGAGTGCGCGCCGAGCTGCTGGTCGCGACCGGCAATTTCCAACTGCTCGGCGAGCTGCTGGGCCGCGAGGTGGTCGCCATCAATTCGATGTCGCGCAGGAACATGAAGGATCACGAACTGCACGAGTTCTGGGATGAGGCGAAGGAAGTGATCAACACGAAACTGCTCGCACGAATTGCCGACCCTGCCGAGAAGGATCGCTTGGCGGCAATGCTATCGCTGCAGCCTGCGTGACCGTATCACGCGCGGCTGCGGTTGGTCCGAAGGCTCGCCGTCCTAACACTGCGCCCCAGCCCTGAGAGGGCGGCGGGCCGAAGGATCGAAAACCAAAACCCAACGGAGGAGACCTCGATGACGGAGATGAATGGCGTCCAGCATGATCCCAGCGAAGAGACCGCCGAGCTGATGCTGCGCGACCTGGAGCGGCTGGCGGCACGCGCCGATGAGCCGTCGATCCGCGTGCAGGAGCTGGTCAAGGCAAAGATACAGCCCTTCGATCAGCAATCGCACGATCAGATGATCAAGTCCGTCGATCAGCTGGCCACCGATTGGGTCAGCCAGCTTGAACATTCCCGGCAAAACAACAAGGCGGTCGAACAGCTCGTGCTCGAACGCGCGGCCAAACTCAGGCATGACATCACCGTCCTGCATGTGCTCGGCGCTGCGGCGCGGGCTGAAGCTGCGCGCGGCGACGAGGTCAATTCCAAATTGGCGCAAGAGATCGACAAGCTGGGCGAGGATCGCGCGGCATGAGGCGCGGCAGCACGATCAAGAAGAAGATGAGCGTCTGGCACTGCCTTGAGCGGCTGGCCGCCGAAAGGAATCCGCGCCTGATCGCGCTGATCGAGATCAAGGACGCGCAGCAGCTACTGAAGCTGCGCGCAGCCCTGCAGGCCTTGGCGGCCGGCAAGGCCAGCAAAGCGCAAATCGCCAACGCCAAACGGCTGCTGGCGCAACCATGAGAGGTCGAGTCCATGAGGCGGAAGATTGTCGCCGCGCTCGATGACCACGACTATGAGCAGCTGGAGCTGCTCGCGACGCTGAGCAGGATCAAGCGGCCCGAGCTGCTGCGCCGGATCATCAGGGCGTATCTCGACAAGGGCAACGCCAACCTCGCCACGGAGCGGGCCAAATGACCGAAGAGCCGCGCAAGCTGAGCCGCCACGAGACCCACGACCTCTCGATGATCATCAAGGACCGCACCAAGGTGCTGCGGGCGCATGCCGAGGAGCAGGCGGCGGCCTGCATGGCCGATTTCGAGCGGCAGATGGCGACGGTCTACACCTTCGATCAGGACGAAGTCTGGCAAAAGGCGACGCAGGAAGCGCAGCGCGTGGTGCAGGAATCGCAGGCCACCATCGCCAAGCGATGCAAGGCGCTCGGCATCCCGCCGACATTCGCGCCGTCGATCAGCGCGAGCTGGCAGGGGCGCGGCGAGAATATGCTGTCAAGCCGTCGCGCCGAGCTGCGCCGCGTGGCCAAGTCATCCATCGACGCGATGACCAAGGCGGCGATCACCAAGATTGAGAAGCAAGCGCTCGATCTGCGCACGCAGGTGATCGGCATGGGCCTGCTGTCGGCCGATGCGAAGATGTTCTTGGAGAGCCTTGCGCCCATCGAGGAATCGATGCGGCAGCTCGACTTCGGCGAGATCGAAAAGAAGCTGGAAAACGAGCAGCAGCTGCGCCTGGCGGATCGCAGACGGCTCTATGGCGGTGAGTGAAATCAGGGCTGGGACATAACCAAGGAAGGGAGAACCAGAATGACTGGAGATATTGCTAAACTCCACTCAACCCTGCCGACGACTGCTGCAGGTTGGGTCGCCCGCGCGAAGCAGCAGGCGCAACCAAAGCTGTACCATCAGCTCCTGCCGGTTTTCAGGAAGCTGGCGCTGGAGAACGAAAAGTTTCTTGCGCTGATCTCAGCAGGCGATGATGAGGACTCGGTCGAAGGCCGCTGCAAGTTTGACGACTTCGAGGCATCTCGCCTGTTGCGAGATGCTGTCGCAGACCAGCCCGAGATCGCATCGCGGAACATGGAGGAATATCTCAAGGCGTTCCGCAAGCTGCAGCGTGATCATCACTGCACTCGAAACGAATTGAGCGAAGAGCGCCGCCGCCTCCGCGACGAGCGGGATCAGGTACGGGCCCAAGCCGCCGAGTGACAGCAAAAGGGGCCGGGGTGATCTATACCCCGGCCAACCTTCCAGAGGGCAAATGAGCAATTCCGAGAGAGTAGTCCCGCTGCCGATCCGCGCCAAACTGATCTGCTCTGCATGTGGTGCTCCCGGCGAAGGCAGCTGCCGATGCGGGGCACCTTACGTATCGCCGGGAGACCGAGCAGAGGAAGCGGTCAAGGCTCACCCGGAAAAATCCGACCGCGCCATCGCCGCTGATCTCGGCGTCGGCACCATGACGGTCAGCAGAGCGCGTAAGAGAGCAACTGTACCAGATGGGACAGTTGGAAAGCGCACCGGCAAGGACGGCAAGGCGCGCAAAACGCCGACGAGTAAGCGGTATCACGCGCCGAAGCGGCACTATGCCGAGCCGGTCGTAATCGCGCTCGCCGATCAAGACAAGACCAGCGCCGAGATCGCCAAGCAAACCGGGATCGGCAAGCGGCAGGTGCGTCATATCATTGAGCGCGAGCAGGTGCGCCGCGAGGCGAAGGCCGAAGCGGCTGATCCCAGCGCGCTGGCAGAGCAGAAAAGGCTTGCCAGTCTCTCGCGCCAGCTGGAGGCAGACTTTGAGTGCCGCGTCACGGAGCGGTATCAGCAGCTGCTCGAAAATATCTGGCCGCGCCTGAAGGAGCGCGAGGCACTGGCTGATCGCGTCATCGTTTCTCGCAAGGGTCTGATGGATCGCCGCACCTACGTCAAGATTCTTGCGCGGCTGCATCCCGACATGGGCGGCAATGCCGAGCTGTTCGATATGTTCAAGCGCCTCGAAACGCTGCTGCTCAATGAGCAGGAGTGCCCCACCGAGCGAGTCGGGTTGCCGCGCACGGCTGCAGAGTGGGAAGAGCGCATGCGCAGCAAGATGCAGCCGTGACCGGCAACCATATGTGGATCACTGAAATGGAGGAAACCATGAGCGAGCAGAGCACCACCGCCACGCCATTGTCGGCACTCGCTGAGCGCGCCACCGCCAGCGGTGCATGGTGGAAGGAAGAAGCACTGGAGCAGCGCAACGAGCTGGAGCTGCCGACCCGCGTGCTGCACGTGCTCGATAACGCTGGCATCACGACCATCGAGCAGCTGAAGGCGGTGGGGCCGCACCGGCTGCGCAAGCTGGATGGCATCGGCAAGCTGGGATTTGAGCAGATCATCACGCTGTTGCGAGCGCTCGACCGGCAGAGCAATGGCGGTGAGCGATGAGGCGCGAGCTGAACCAGCGCATCCGGCATCTTGAGCTGCCGGATCGGATGCGGCATTTGCCGGTCAACGATCAGGGATTCCCGGTGCCGTACTTCGTGCCCTACGTCAACGGCGAGCCCGAGTTTCGCGGCTTCGATGGCGAGAAGATGGTGATCTGCGTGTGGCACAAGCGCTGCTGGCTTTGCGGCGAGCCGCTCGGCAAGTTCATGTGCTTCGTGATCGGCCCGATGTGCGCCGTCAATCGCGTCAGCGCCGAGCCGCCGAGCCATCGGGGCTGCGCGCTCTACGCGGTGCGGGCCTGTCCATTCCTGACGCAGCCGAAGATGCGCCGCAACGAGAAGGACGTGCCCGAGCATCTTGAACCTGCTGGCCTGATGCTGCGCAGGAATCCGGGCGTGACGCTGATCTGGACGACGCTGCGCTACACGATCTGCAGGGATGGCCACGGTGGCGCGCTGTTCAATGTCGGCGATCCCGAGCGCGTCGAGTTCGTCGCCGAGGGCCGCGCCGCGACCCGCGCCGAGGTGATCGCCAGCATCGATAGCGGCCTGCCGGTCCTGCGCGAGATGGCCGAGCGCGACGGGCCTGATGCCGTCGCCGAGCTGCAGACGATGTACGACAAGGCAATGGAGCTGGTGCCTGCATAAGCTGATGAGTCTTTTGCAGTGAAGGAGGAAAGCAGTCGCCTGGGGCACGTAGAGAGCGCAGAGGGAAAGGAGCGCGAGGTGCTGGAAATGGACGACGTAAAGAAGGGAGCGCGGCGGATGCTCACGATGGATCAGGTGCTGGAGCTGGTGCCGGTCGGCAAGTCAACGCTGAAGCGCATGGTCAAGAACGAGGAGTTTCCAAGTGCGCATTACATCAGCCCGAAAAAACTGGTCTGGTATGAAGATGAGATCGAGCTATGGCAGGGAAGCCTGCCAGCCGAGAGCCGCCGCAAGCGGGCCGAGCGGAGGGCCAAAGCTGGCCAGGGGGGCTAACTAGTACCCACTTTTCTTGGAACGTGAGTCGCGATTCAAGATATGGATGATCCCCGAAGCAAGAGAAGTCCACCTTTCGCGGAGAGACCGCAAGGTTCTTGAGGCGTGCTGTCGCTCGCCGGTGACGCTGCAGCGCGATTTGAAGCGGGCGCGGATAGTTCTGTTGGCGGCGGACGGGCGCAGCACCCGCTCGATCGCCAAAGAAGTCGGAGTCCAGCCGCGGATTGTCAGCCTTTGGCGACACCGCTATGCCGATCATGGCCTTGAAGGACTGCACGACAAGCCGCGGCCCGGCAAGCAGCCGATCTATACGAAGGCCACCGACAAGCGGATTCTGAAGCTGCTGCATAAGCCGCCACCGCAGGGGTTTGCGCGCTGGACTGGCCCGCTGCTGGCCGAGGCGCTGGGCGATGTTGATGTCCAATATGTCTGGCGGTTCCTGCGTAGCCACAAGATTGACCTTGCGGCTCGCAAGTCCTGGTGCAAGAGCAACGACCCGAACTTTACGGCCAAAGCCGCCGATGTTGTTGGCCTCTACGTCGCCCCGCCCGCGAAGGCCATTGTGCTATGCGTGGACGAGAAGCCCTCGATCCAAGCTTTAGAGCGAGCGCAGGGTTATCTGAAGTTGCCCAATGGCCGCGCCTTGACCGGCCAGAGCCACGATTACAAGCGGCATGGCACTACGACATTGTTTGCGGCGCTCGAAGTCGCCACCGGAAAGATCATCGCGGCTCATTCAAAACGCAGCTTCAGGAACACATCGATGCCTACGTCAACGCGGACAACGACAAAGCCGAGCCCTTCGTCTGGACCAAGAAAAAGGTTCGTCAACGCCCCTTCAAAGGCCGCCGTATCACTCAGCTCTGATTCCGGCTACTAGGATTGGTAGTTGACCGGGGCGCATCTCGGTATGAACGTTGCAGTCGCGGTCACCTCCTTGAGAGTCATGAGATGGCCGTCCATTATTGGGCGTCGCCGAAATTCAAAAGCGCATCCATCCACGATGATCGAGACGCTGGAAACGGAATGACAAATGATGATCGGCGCGACCATCATGGCCTCACCAAGACCGCCCGATGACGGCAACGATCCTGCGTGCGTTCATAAAGGCGATGAAGTCAAACGCTGTCGTCTTACAATCCGACATGCCGGCGCCTATGCCACCATCGCGCCGCAGTCCTGCATAGGAGTACCGATGTCCCTATTTGGCTCCGCGACTGGTCAGCTTCCTGAAAGCTAGAGCTATTGATCTGCAACTGCATCAAACGGAAAACATCGTCAAACGGAGTTACCATCGTCAAACGGAGTTACAAAGTGGTTCGTATCCATGACACGCTCGACGCGGCAGCATCGGTTTCCGGCAGCACATCACACGCCACTCAGCAAGATGAAACCACTGGCCAAGCGGCGTTCGACCTGCACCTGGATGAGATACCGCTGGAGCGGGAGCAACAAGCCGATGCAGGTCCTTCCCATGCTGTTGTCTCGGTTGACGTGGAGGATCGCCTCGATACGGTAAACCAGCAACCCGACATGAAGCTTGTTGTCGTTTCGAACCGCGTCGCGCCCTTCGACCCCAGTAAGCCCCAGACCGGCGGGCTTGCCGCGGCCCTCGAGCCGGTTGTGGAACGTTCCGGCGCGGTCTGGATGGGCTCCTCGGAGAAGCGCGGCGACGGGACCGAGCAGCCCCTCCCGCTCGTGAAGACCGGTGCAGGCGATGTGGCGAGGCTCGATCTGCCCGCCGCCGACTATCCTGGCTATTATCGAGGTTTTTCGAATTCGACGTTGTGGCCGGCATTGCACTCCCTACCGGACCGGATGTCGGGCTCGGAAGAGGATTATGGCAGCTATCGAAAGATCAACGACTTTATGGCACGTGCGGCGTTCGATTTGCGGGATCGGGACGCATTCTGGGTGCATGATTATCATTTGCTTCCGCTCGGTGCCGATCTGCATAAGCTCGGCATTGAGCGGCCAACCGGCTTTTTCCTACATACGCCATGGCCGGCGCCTGACATGATAGAGCGCGTACCACACCATCGCGAACTGATGACGTCGATGCTGAAGTACGATCTGCTCGGCTTTCAGACGAACCGGGATCTGAACAATTTCCTGGCCTGTCTCCAGACCCATTTCGGCCTGGAGAGCAAGGATGGCGTCGTGACCTCCGAGCGTGGTCAGACGCGACTTCGAAAATTCCCAATCGGTATCGATCCCAAGCAGTTCGCAGGGTATCTTGCGGCAGACCTCTCGCCCGCAGAGCAAGAAAAAATCTCGTCATTATTGCAGAATTTCGAGGGAGCGAAGTTTGCGATCGGCGTAGACCGACTCGACTACACGAAAGGTATCGACAAACGGGTCGAAGCTTTCAATCAGCTTTTAGCGGCCGAGCCGCACAGCATCTCGCTGTTGCAGATAGCGCCGTCTTCACGCGCCGACGTCGAAGAGTATCAAAAATATAAAGACGACGTGGAGAGCGCGATCAACCACGTTAATGCCGAGCATGGCACAGACGAGTGGAGTCCGATCCACTACAGGAATGACTCATTCAGCCAGGCTGCACTCGCGCGCCTCTACCGCGCGGCGCATGTCGGCGTCGTGACACCGTTGCGTGATGGAATGAATCTTGTCGCTAAGGAGTATGTTGCTGCACAAGATCCGAGGGATCCCGGCGTTCTGGTACTATCGAAGTATGCGGGTGCGGCTGAAGACTTCAACGAGGACGAGGCGCTGCTGGTGGATCCGAACCGTCCAGAAGAGATCGCGGCCGCAATTTCCAAGGCGGCCCACATG
Source organism: Bradyrhizobium sp. 6(2017) (assembly GCF_011058295.2). NCBI lineage: Bacteria > Pseudomonadati > Pseudomonadota > Alphaproteobacteria > Hyphomicrobiales > Nitrobacteraceae > Bradyrhizobium > Bradyrhizobium sp. 6(2017). The sequence goes on from NZ_CP049289.2 coordinate 7,227,682, forward strand.
CCGCTTGAGGAGCGCGTCAAGCGCTGGCGGTCGATGATGGACAAACTTGAATCCTATACCATCCACGACTGGTCGGCGGACTACGTTCGGGAACTGGACAAAGGCCGCGTCACGGTTCCGGCTGATCAGTTCCAGTATCTCGGTCTCGGCTGGACCAACGAGGCCCAAATGCCCCTGTATCAGAACTATGCCGAGGCGCTGACCGCCTACAACGAGATCGATCCCTCGGATGCCGCTTTGAAGGAGGCCGCCTATGCAGACGTGAGGTCGGCCTTTGAGGCGTTAGCGGCTCCACTGAAGCATACGCAGGACAGACTCTGGGATCTGCCGGCGGCGACAGCTTCGCTCGCCAGTCGTCGCGGATAAGAGCCCGGTGCCGGGAATGACTGATTGGGAGAACGCGCTTCTGTAGCAGGACAGAGGAACAAGCCAGATCTGGGGCGCTGACGCGGTTCTCGCGGGCCGCGCAGGCCCGCATGGTGATCGGGAACGTGAATAAGCTGGGCTAGGGACCCCAACCAGCTCGCCAAGCGAATCATTGATATCGCCACTGGCGAGACGCCCGATCGCGATCTTACGCAGAGAAAGAGGGCAAAGACCCGGCTGCGGTGGCGCTAGGCAAGAAGGGCGGGAAGGCGCGGGCGGATACGCCATCGGGAAGGGGCACTCAGTAAGTGCCATATGGCGGGAAGCGAGATCGACACCATTTTCGGCTTCGAAAAGAGTCCACACCCTCACGAAACTGTCGGTGGGCGCAAAGTCGGTCGTAGTAGTCGGGTTGAGCCAAAGCGAATTTTTGACGCCATCGATGGTCGGATATTTGGACCGCCGTTTGGGCGTCAAGTCGCCCTGGTTCGCCGTTTAAGCACTACCGCTTTCCTCAATTAACCAAGCGAAATCTTTCGGGGGCAGTTTTCAAACTGACCCACTACCCAAAGCTGGCTAGGGGGCTAAAGCAGTCGAGGGCGGCCCCCAACGCCCTTGGAAGTTAAGCGAACCGCGTCAAACCCGTCTGGTCTTTATCGGCCGTGATCTGCCGATCAATATCCTCAAGCAAGGCTTTGAGGCCTGCTGCGCGTAACTGGCGGCATGCGATGGTTACTTGAAGCAAATGGGCAGCCTCTCGGTCTACGTCCGTTTACGCGCATTCACAAGGAGCGCAATGGGCGACGTCATTCGATTTACTCAAAGATCCGAGATCGAGCGGGCTCGTTTGATTCGAGAAGCTCGCGCGATCTACGCCAGCATATTCCCGCCGAACGATGCGGTCAGCCAACAGCCGGATGGCCGCCCCTCTCAAGGGACGCTACCGGGCGCATCGGATCCGATCCCTTTTTGCAAACTCGCAGTCGAGGGCGAATGACGGCATCCAACTTCTTTACGCAGCCAACTCTGCGTAACGGCTTCTGGTAAATTTGAGAAGTCGAGCAATGTCCGCTATTCGGTCGTTATCCGGGGGTAACCGGACGTATCGCGGAGACCGCATTCGGGCGCGAATGACTCATCGACCGCCCAGCAATCTATTTCAGAGCTCAAATCAAACATCTTCGGCGGGCAAGTCTGAGCCAGCATGAGAAGGAACTGCCAATGAAACGGCGAGCGTTCATATTCTGAGCCGATGGGGCTTGCGGCCCAGAGCCGATTAGTTTCGATTGGCTGGGATGATCTGGCTTATGCCGCCTACGGTGGCCCCTGCATGCTCGGTCTTCTATAAGAAAGCCCGCAAATTCTCTGACCCGAGCGGGATACCAAACATGTTCGTTTCATTTTTCCCCCGACCCAAGCTGTTCTTTCTGTCGGTAGTTGTCTGGACGGCGCTGGCAATGGCGGTTTGGTATGGCTTTGCCAAAAATTTCTTCCAAGCGGCTGAACAGCCGGTCGGCCTGGCGACGTTCTGGGCGGCACCGGCGCTCTGGTTCGATCTCTATTTTGCCCTGTGCGCCGCGCTCTTCGCGGCGGCCTGGATTGTGTTGGCGCCGCATCCCTGGGCGAATTGGTCTATTCTCGGCTCGGCGCTGATCCTGTTCACCTCCTACTTCCAGGTCCAGGTCAGCGTCGCGATCAACAGTTGGTATGGACCGTTCTACAACCTCGTCCAGGCCGCGCTTTCAAAATCAACGCCGGTCACGGTCGAGCAGTTCTACGGTGAATTGTCGACCTTTGCCGGCATCGCAGTGGTCGCGGTCGCGGTCGGTGTGGTGACGCGATTCTTCGTGAGCCACTACATCTTCCGCTGGCGGACCGCGATGAACGATTTCTATGTCACCAACTGGCCGCGGCTGCGCACGATTGAAGGCGCCTCGCAGCGGGTGCAGGAAGACACCATGCGCTTCGCGACCACCGTGGAAGGTCTCGGTGTCAATCTCATCAGTGCCGTGCTAACGCTCTTGGCCTTCCTGCCGGTTCTGATGAAGCTGTCCGGCGACATCACGGAGCTGCCGCTGGTTGGCGTCATCCCCTATCCGCTGGTGTTCGCCGCCGTGATCTGGTCGGTGCTCGGCACTGGCGTTCTCGCGCTGATCGGCATCCGCCTGCCGGCAATCGAATTTTTCAACCAGCGGGTTGAAGCGGCCTATCGCAAGGAGCTCGTGCTCGGTGAGGATGAAGCTGCCCGTGCCGATCCACCGACATTGAGCGTGCTGTTTGGTGATATCAGAAGGAACTACTTCCGGCTTTACCTGAACTTCATGTACTTCAACATCGGCCGCATCGTCTATCTGCAGACCGACGTCGTCTTTCCCTACCTCCTGCTCGCACCGACGATCATGGCCGGCAAGATCACGCTCGGTTCGATGAACCAGATTCTGAATGCGTTTTCGCAAGTGCGAACCTCGTTTCAGTATCTCGTCAATTCGTGGAGCACGATCGTTGAACTGATTTCGATCTATCAGCGGCTGCGGGCTTTTGAGGCTAAGATCGGTGGCCAGTCCCTTTCCTTCGATTGAGAGAGGGACGGAGCCCCTATCGTTGCGATGATCTCGCCTGCTGGGACGTCCGTATGAGTCCGTTCGTGGCACATAGCTGCCCCGGACGTGTGCGACGGCACGTCCGCAGTTGGCGAAAGCCGACACCGCATTCCAGGCGCATCCGTTGGCATCCAGCCCGAAAAAAATTCGGTCAGATACGAAGATGAGTCGAGAGCTGGCAGGTGAACCTGCCAGCGGAGAGCCGCGCCAAGCGGAAGCGCAAGGCGGGATAGCGTGGCTCAGCTGGGGCCATATACGCTAGGCCGGGGCCGTAGGGGCTCAGGGGCCTTTATATACTAAGCCGGGGCCTATTCGGGGCCTGAGCCTGCCAGCTCAGGTCCTTCGCTTTTCCAAGGCATTGAAAAGCCAACATTATTTATTCGCAAAGGGCTCTGGACAACAGGCCCACACGACTTCGCCGTCCGCTTCGCGCGCTCTCGTCAGTCACACGCTCGGCGTCCACCGCATCCCACACCGCGTTCGTGACGACCGCGAAGCGCCCCTCGATCGGGTGAGACGGGCGAACCATACACCGAGTGTTCTGATAAATAGAAATGTTTTTGTTGCGGGGGCTTGCGCCGTCGGGCAACTCAGTGATTGGCGCGTAAGGGAGGCACCGGCGGAAGGGTTCCCTCCCCCTTGCGGGGGAGGGTTAGGGAGAGGGGTGCCACACGACGTACTCTCTCCGCATTTGTCGCCGAGGCAAGCGAACAAGTTGCAAGAGCGATGCGTTCAACAATCAGCTCAGCCCGCGGCCACCCCTCTCCCCACCCTCTCCCGCAAGGGGGGAGGGAGCCTGAGAGACGTGCTCACCTCGCATACGATGAAGAAAAACCAATTCCCATCGATACTGTCCGGCCAGCGCTCTACCCATCCTCCGACGTCGGAAACGTCACACCATCGGCTTGACGCCGGGCAGTGCCTGGACGATGTCGCGGAAGGCGGCGCCGCGGATTTCGAAATTGCGGTACTGGTCGAACGAGGCGCAGGCCGGCGACAGCAGCACGACGGCCTCGGAGAGCCCCGACACCTCGGCATCGCGCGCGGCGCTGGCGATCGCGGCGTCGAGCGTGCCGGACATTTCGTGCGGCACGCGCTCGCCGAGCGTGCCGGAAAACTCGGCTGCCGCCTCGCCGATCAGATAGGCCTTGCGGATGCGCGGGAAATAGCCGGTGAGACCCGTGATGCCACCGGCCTTCGGCTTGCCGCCAGCGATCCAGAAGATGTCGGCGAAGGACGACAGCGCATGCGCGGCCGCATCCGCATTAGTGCCTTTGGAGTCGTTGACGAACAAGACGTTGCCGCGGCGGCCGACCTGCTCCATGCGATGCGCGAGACCCGGAAAACTGCGCAGGCCGTTCTGCAGCACGTCGGTCGTAATCCCCATCGCGAGCGAACAGGCCGAGGCGCAGGCCGCGTTCTGCGCATTGTGCAGGCCGCGCAGCGAACCGATGCCGCCGAGGCGCGCGATCTCGCTGCGCGCTGCGCCCGATGCACGCACGATGGTCTCGTGCTCGACATAGAGGCCGTCGGGCAGCGGGTTCTTGACGGAGATGCGCACCACGCGCTTGCCGGCGCGATCGAGCCTATCGGCGATATCGCGGCACCAGCCGTCATCGACGCCGACGATCGCGGTGCCGCCCTGCTGCACGCCCGCGACCAGCCGCTCCTTCACCGCGGCGTAATGCGCCAGCGTGCCGTGGCGATCGATGTGGTCCTCGCTGATATTGATCAGGATGCCGACCGAGGGATCGAGCGACGGCGCGAGGTCGATCTGGTAGGACGACATCTCGATGACATGGACGCGGCCCATCCGCGGCGGCTCCAGCGACAGGATCGCGGTGCCGATATTGCCGCCCATCTGGGTGTCGTAGCCGGCGACCTTCATCAGATGCGCGATCAGCGCCGTGGTGGTCGACTTGCCGTTGGTGCCGGTGATGGCGACGAACGGCGCGTTCGGCGCGTGACGGCGCCGCTCGCGGCAGAACAATTCGACGTCGCCGATCACCTCGACGCCGGCATCGCGCGCCTTCAGCACGCTCCAGTGCGGCGCCGGATGGGTCAGCGGCGCGCCGGGCGTCAGGATCAGCGCGGCGAAATTCGCCCACGAAAGGTTACGCAGATCCGCGGTGGTGAAGCCGGCCTGCGCGGCCTTGGCGACGTTGTCGGCACTGTCGTCAGCCGCGATCACTTCCGCACCACCGGCCTTCAGCGCATGGCAGCTCGCAAGCCCGGAGCCGCCGAGCCCGAACACTGCGACCGTCTTGCCGGAGAAGGAGGTGACCGGGATCATGGCGGCGCTCAGCGCAGCTTGAGGGTGGACAGGCCGGCGAGCGCCAGCATTACCGAGATGATCCAGAACCGGATCACGATCTGCGGCTCGGTCCAGCCCTTCTGCTCGAAATGATGGTGCAGCGGCGCCATCCGGAACACGCGTTTTCCGGTGAGCTTGAACGAGGTGACCTGCACGATGACCGAGACCGCCTCCAGCACGAACAGGCCACCGATCACGGCGAGCACGATCTCGTGCTTCACCGCAACCGCGGTGGCCCCGAGCATGCCGCCGAGCGCCAGCGAGCCGGTGTCGCCCATGAAGATCGAGGCCGGAGGCGCGTTGAACCAGAGGAAGCCGAGGCCCGCGCCAAGCACCGCGCCGCACAGCACCGCGAGTTCACCGGTGCCGGCGACGTAATTGATCTGCAGATAGTCGGAGAACACCGCGTTGCCGGTCAGATACGAGATCATGCCGAAGCTTGCGGCCGCGATCATCACGGGCACGATGGCAAGACCGTCGAGGCCGTCGGTGAGGTTCACGGCATTGCCGGCGCCGACCATCACGAAGGCGCCGAAGATCACGAAGAACCAGCCGAAATTGATCACCATGTCCTTGAAGAACGGGATCGCCAGCGAGGTCGAGGACACGTCGCGGCCGAGCCGGACCAGCGCGTAGCAGGCGGCAATCCCGATCACCGCCTCGATCAGCAGCCTGAGCTTGCCGGCGAAGCCAGAGTGTGACTGCTTTGTGACCTTCAGATAATCGTCATAGAAGCCGACGAAGCCGAAGCCGAGCGTCACCGCCAGCACGATCCAGACATAGGGATTGAGCGGATTGGCCCAAAGCAGCGTCGACACCACGAGCCCGGACAGGATCATCAGCCCGCCCATGGTGGGCGTGCCCTTCTTGGAGATCAGATGCGACTGCGGACCATCGGTGCGGATCGGCTGGCCCTTGCCCTGCCGCAGCCGCAAATGATCGATGATCCAGGGCCCGAACAGGAACACGAACAGCGCGCCGGTCACCATCGCACCGCCGGTGCGGAAGGTGATGTAGCGGAACACGTTCAGGCCGCTGCGGAATGCCCCAAACCCCGGAACGGTGTTGGACAGCTCGATCAACCAGTAGAACATTCAAAAGGTCCTATACCGCTTCTTCGTGCGCGGCCTTGCCGGGGAAGCGTTTTTCCAGCGCGCTGACAATGAGCTTCATCTTCGATCCCAGCGAGCCCTTCACCATGATCACGTCACCGGCACGGACCGCGGCGACCGCCTGCGCTTCGAGCGTCGCCGAGCTCTCGGCATAGCCTCCCCGCTTGCCGGTGGAAAGGGCATCCCACAAATTCCGCATCAACGGACCACAACAATATACGAGGTCGATGCGGTTGGCGGTCACGGCTTCGTTGAGGCCGCGGTGCAAATCCGGCCCGGTCGGCCCGAGCTCGAGCATGTCGCCGAGCACCGCGATGCGGCGGCCATGCGGCCCGGTTTTGGCCTGGCCGAGCACGTTGAGGGCTGCGCCCATCGAGGCCGGATTGGCGTTGTAGCTTTCGTCGATCAGCGTCGCCTCGCCATGGCCGACCTCGAGCGTGCGGCGGAGGCCACGCCCGGTCGGCGCCTCGAGCTGCGACAGCGACAGCGCCGCGCGCGCGATATCGGCGCCGAGCAGCGAGGCGCCCGCGAGCACCGCGAGCGAGTTCATCGCCATGTGGCGGCCGGGCATGCCGATCTTGTAGGTGATGTCATGGTCCAAGATATCCGCATGCACGGCCGAACACGTCGCGTGCAGCGAGAGGTCGATCAGCCGCGCCTCGGCGCGCTTGTCGGTGCCGAACGACACGATGCGCGAGATGCCGGCCTGCTTGGCCTGCTTCTGCAGCCGCGCGAATTGCCCATTGTCGCGGTTGAGCACCACCGCGCCGCCGGGCTCGACGCCGGAGAAGATCTCCGCCTTGGCGTCGGCGATCGCCTCGATGCCGGAGAAGAACTCCAGATGCACCGGCTCGATCGTGGTGATGATGGCGACATGCGGCCGCACCAGCTTCACCAGCGGCGTGATCTCGCCGGCATGGTTCATGCCGATCTCGAACACCGCAAAGCGCGTGCTCGCAGGGCAGCGCGCCAGCGACAGCGGCACGCCCCAATGATTGTTGAACGACGCCACCGAGGCATGGGTCTCGCCCTGCGCCGACAGCACGCGGCGCAGCGCCTCTTTTGTCGAGGTCTTGCCGACCGAGCCTGTCACCGCGATGATCTTTGCGTTGAGCCGCGCACGCGAGGCGTGGGCGAGCTCGACGAGACCGGCGAGCACGTCGTCGACCACCAGCAGCGGCGCGTCGGCGGGAAATTTTGCTCGTTGCGCGGTCTCGACCACGGCAAGCCCGGCGCCGGCCTTCAGTGCCGCCTCGACGAAGGCGTGGCCGTCATGGACGTCGCCCTTGATCGCGAAATAGGCTTCGCCCTTTGCAATGCTGCGGCTGTCGATCGAGAGCCCGGTGACGCCCTCCGGCAGCGTGCCTTGGGTGGCGGCGTGCATCGCTTTCGCCATCGCATCCGAGGTCCACAACATCGTGCTCATGCGCCGCCCTCCGCAGCCAATGCATTGGCAACCGCTTCATGATCGCTGAACGGCAAGGTCGTGTTGCCGACGATCTGCCCGACCTCGTGGCCCTTGCCGGCGACGACCAGCGCATCGCCCGGTTCGAGGCCGGCGATCCCGGCGCGGATCGCCGCGGCGCGGTCGCCGATCTCGCGCGCGCCCTTCGCCGTCGCCATGATCGCGGCGCGGATCGCCTCCGGCTTCTCGCTGCGCGGATTGTCGTCGGTGACGATGACGTGATCGGCATTCTCGGCCGCGATCGCGCCCATGATCGGACGCTTGCCGGCGTCGCGGTCGCCGCCGGCACCGAAGATCACGACGAGCTTGCGCTTCGCATAGGGCCGCAGCGCCTGCAGCGCCTTGGCGAGCGCATCGGGCTTGTGCGCGTAGTCGACGAAGATCGGCGCACCATTGTGCTCGCCGACGAATTCCAGCCGGCCTTTGGCGCCTTCGAGATGCTCAAGAGTGCCGAACACGTCATCCGCGGCGCTCCCGGTGCCGATCGCAAGGCCCGCCGCGACCAGCGCATTCTCGATCTGGAATTCGCCGACCAGCGGCAGCCGGATCGCGTGCCGGCGCCCGCGGTGCTCGATCGCGAGCTTCTGGGCAAAGCCCTCGATGGCGGCATCGACCAGCTTGATGCCCTCGCCCGCATCGGCGTTGCGGCCGACCGTGATGATGCGCAGGCCGCGCGCCCGCGCCGCATCGATCACTTCGCCCGAGCAATCATGATCGGCCGAGATCACGGCAGCGCCGCCATCCGCGACGAGATCGCGGAACAGCCGGAGCTTTGCATTCAGGTAATGCGCGACGTCGGGATGATAGTCCATGTGGTCGCGCGACAGATTGGTGAAGCCGCCGGCTTCGATGCGCACGCCGTCGAGACGATACTGGTCGAGGCCGTGCGAGGAGGCCTCAAACGCCAGATGGGTGACGCCGTCGCCTGAGATCTCCTCGAGCTGGCGATGCAGCGCAATCGGATCGGGCGTGGTCAGCGAGCCGTAGACGGTGCGCTTGTCCGACACGAGGCCAATGGTGCCGATGCTCGCGGAGGAGTGACCGAGCCGCTGCCAGATCTGGCGCGTGAAGGCGGCGACCGAGGTCTTGCCGCTGGTGCCGGTCACCGCCGCGATCGTCTTGGGCTGGCGCGGATAGAATTTCGCCGCGGCAAGCGCCAGCGCGCGGCGCGGATTGGGCGTGATCACGAACGGCGCGCGGGCGTGACCCTGGCCTTTGCCTTGACCTTGCGGCAGATGGTCGCTGGCGACTGCGACCGCGCCTGCGGCAATCGCCGCATCGACGAAACGCGCGCCGTCGGTCCGGCTGCCTGATAGCGCGAAGAACAGGTCGCCCGGCTTCACCGCACGGCTATCGACCGCAAGCCCTCCGACCGTGACAGAGGAGGCACTCGGATCGATCGTGGCGTCATCGCTGAAGAGGTCGCGAAGTCTCATGATCTTCCAGTCTGGCCGGCGCTGTTCTGGCGCCGCGTTCATGTACGCCTTACTGGGTTGTTCTGGATGCCGCAAGAATAAGGCGGTCGGACGGCGGCAGGTCGAACCGAGGTTCGACGCCCAAAAGCGGCGCAATTCGGGCGATCACATTGCCGCCGGTCGGCACCGCATTCCAGCCCGAAGTGATGAAACCATAGGTCTCCTTCAGGGGCTGCGGTTCGTCGAGCATAATCAGCAGCTGGTATTTCGGATTGTCGGCGGGCAGGATCGCGGTGAACGCGTTCAGCACCTTCTTCTTCGCGTAGCGGCCGTTGATCACCTTCTCCGCTGTGCCGGTCTTGCCGCCGATATAATAGCCCTTGACGTCGGCCTTCTTGGCGGTGCCGATCTCGGCGTTAAGCCGCATCAGATAACGCATCTTGTCCGAGGTCTCGGGCTTGATGACGCGTTTGGCGAGCGCCATCGCTTCCCGCTCGGTGCGCTTGAGGAAGGTCGGCGGGATCAGATAGCCGCCATTGACCAGCGCATCGATGCCCATCACCGCCTGCAGCGGCGCCACCGCGACGCCGTGACCGAACGAGATGGTGACGGTGTTCAGTTCGCCCCACTTCTTCGGCACGATCGGCGAGGCGCTCTCCGGCAGTTCGGTGCGCAGCCGCTCGAGCTGTCCCATCTTGCGCAGGAAGGCCTTGTGCGCGTCGACGCCCATCGCCAGCGCAATGCGCCCGGCGCCGATGTTGGAGGAATAGTAGAACACCTCCTTCATGTTGATCATGCGGCCCATGTTGTGATCGTCATGGATCGCGAACTTGCCGTAATGCAGCGGGCCGCGCGCATCCCACATCGAGTTGAGGTCGAACCGGCCGCTATCCAGCGCCATCGCCAGCGTGAACGCCTTGAAGGTCGAGCCCATCTCGTACACGCCGGTGGTCAGGCGGTTGATGCGATCGGGATCGTGCGCCTCCTTCGGATTGTTCGGATCGAAATCGGGCAGCGACACCATCGCCACGATCTCGCCGGTGCGCACGTTGGAGACGAGGCCCGAGGCGGCCTTGGCCTTGAACTTCTCCTTGGCCTTGATCAATTCGTCGCGCAGCGCGTGCTCGACGCGCAGGTCGACCGACAATTCAACCGGCTTCTGCAGCCGGTCGGTGGCAAAGCCCGCGCGATGCAGATCGGCCAGACCATTGCTGTCCAGCCACTTCTCCATGCCGGCGATGCCCTGATTGTCGATATTGACGAGGCCAATCAAATGGGCGACCTCGTTGCCGGTCGGATAGACGCGCTTGTTCTCGCGCAGGAAGCCGACGCCGGGAAGGCCGAGGCGGTGGATGTCGGACTGCTGCTTCGGCGTGATCTCGCGCTTCAGCCAGACGAAACCCTTGCGCGACGACAGGCGGTCGCGGACCTCGCCGGTGTCGAGATCGGGCAAGGTCGCGGTCAGAAGCTCGATCGCCTCGTCCTTGTCGATGAGGCGGCGCGGCTCGGCGAACAGGCTCGGCGCCTTGACGTCGGTGGCGAGGATTTCGCCGTTGCGGTCGGTGATGTCGGGCCGGGCGGTTGCGATCGCATCCTGCGAGGCGGCGCGCCGCGCGCTGTGGCTATCGGCGCCGACCGCGAACAGCATCAGCCGTCCGGCCAGCACGCAATAGACCACGGCAAAGGCGACAATGGCCAAGCCGACGCGCGCGCGCGCCTTCGCGGCACGATCGACATTGCTGCCGTACAGCAGCGTGCGGATCAGCCGCTGGCTCCAGGGTTCGGGCTTGGGCTCGGGCTTGCCGGCCGGTTTGTTGGCGGGTGCCGGATCGGTCATGGCTGGTCCCGTCATTGCTGATCTCCCCCGCCCTGATCGGTGTCCGCGGTGGGCGCAGGCTGGTCGGCGGTCGGCTGGTCTGACGCCGGCTTCGCAATCGACCCGGTGGTGCTGTCGGGCGCCGCGGCGGCCTCGATGGTGTCGATCATCGCGCCGATCGGATCGCGCGAACCGGGCCGCGTGAAGTTCGGCGGCCGCTCCGGCAGGTTCTTCAGGGAATCATACTGGTTGGCGTTGACCGGCTTCAACGGCAGATGACGCTCGGCAAGCCCCTGCAGCCTGAGCGGCGCGTCGAGCTTGGCCCATTCGGCGCGCAAGGTGGCGATCGCGTTGCGCTGCTCGCGAATTTCCGCGTTGAGCTGCAACACGCGTTCGACGCGGGCGGTCGATTCCATCTTGATGCGGTAGACGTAGGATGCCGCGAAGATCAGCATGCCGATGACGAGGAGATGGAGAAGGCGCATCGTCACCCTCCCCGCTTCAGGTCTGATAGCCGCGGCCACGACGGCAGGTCGTCGTCGACATGCACTGGCGCTGTGGTGCGTTCGGCCGCACGCAGTTTTGCGGAACGCGCGCGCGGATTGGCGGCGAGTTCGGCTTCGCCCGGCGTCACCGGACGCTTGGTGAGGATCTGAAAGCTCGGCGCTGCCTGCGCGAGCTCGGGCAGATGCCGCGAGCCGCCGGCGACCTTGCCGCGTTCAGTGAGGAAATTCTTGACGATGCGGTCTTCCAGCGAGTGGAACGAGACCACGACGAGCCGTCCGCCCGGCTTCAGCACACGCTCGGCCGCGGCGAGCGCGCGATGCAGCTCGTCGAGCTCTTCATTGACGAAGATGCGCAGCGCCTGGAAGGTGCGCGTCGCCGGATGGATCTCGTTCGGCTTAGCGCGCACGACCTTGGCGACGATGTCGGCCAGCGCCTGCGTCGTCGTGATCGGCGCGTCCTTGCGCGCGGCGACGATGGCGCGGGCAACGCCGCGCGAATGACGCTCCTCGCCGAAGATATAGATGATGTCGGCGAGCTCTTTCTCCGAAGCGGTCGCCACTACATCGGCCGCGGTCGGGCCGCTCTGTCCCATCCGCATGTCGAGCGGACCGCCGAGGCGGAACGAGAAGCCGCGCTCGGCCTGGTCGAGCTGCATCGAGGACACCCCGACGTCCATCACGACACCGTCGACCGCATCACACCCCTGCCCGGCGCAGACCTCGGCAAGATCCGAGAAGCGGTCCTCGACCAGCGTCAGCCGGCCGCCGGCGCCGTCGACCAGATCAAAGCCGCCTGCTATCGCGGTGCGGTCGCGGTCGATGCCGATCACGCGCGTGTCGGCGACATCGAGGATCGCACGGCTGTAGCCGCCGGCGCCGAAGGTCGCGTCGACATAAATGCCACCGGCGCGCGGATCGAGATACGCGACCGCCTCGCGGCCCAGCACTGAAATGTGACGGGGCGCACGCTCGCTCATGCGCCGCCCCTGGGCAGGGCCGCGTAACTGGCATGCAAGCTGGCTGCGCGCCGACTCATTGCGCCTCGAATCCTCGCGCTTTACCTGACCGTTCCTGCGAAAAAGCCGCTGTGTGATACCAGCGCCAACTCCCGTCCTCGGCCGCAAATCCTGATATCCGACCGGAATTGGGAGGGTTTCCATGGGATTTCGCGCAAAAGCGGACCTTGGCCGTCCCCCAAAAACGGTTCGGCACTTCAGCTCTCAGTAACGGCACTTAACGTTAAGAAAACGTTGATGATCGGTTAGCGGAATCGCGCGCCTTTGATCCACTTTCGAGTGATACCCTTGGCCGCTACTCCGGGCACAATTGTGCGCTCTGGAACCGGCGGGCCGATTGCGCGGCCCTGCACGGTAAAGGAATAGTAAACGCCTATTTGTTTATCCATATGTCAAAATGCTTTCTCCTGGTTCGGGTTTGAGTGATTCGTATGGCTTCAGGTTCGTCTTCGTCCGGCAACGCTGATCAGAAGCGTCAGCGCGCCCTCCCTGTTCCGAAGGGAGTGGCCGACGCGAAGACGTTCACGCCGGATTCCTCGATCGCCTCCGACGTGATCCCGTCGGTCAATTTCGGCGATCGCGCCAATGACCGGCAGCCCGACATGATCCTGCTGCACTACACCGGGATGCCCGACGTCGAGGGCGCGATCACGCAGCTCTGCACCGCCGGCACCGAGGTCTCGGCGCATTACATCGTGCTCGAGGACGGACGGATCGTGCAGTGCGTGCCGGAGAGTAAGCGCGCCTGGCACGCCGGCGTGGCGGCGTGGGCCGGCGAGGACGACATCAATTCCTGCTCGATCGGCGTCGAGATCGTCAATCGCGGTCACGATTGGGGTTATCCCGATTTTCCGCTGCGCCAGATCGCCGCTGTCATCGCGTTGTGCCGCGGCATCATGCTTCGCCGCAAGGTGGTCTCGCATCGGGTGCTCGGCCATTCCGACGTGGCGCCGGCGCGCAAGAAGGATCCCGGCGAGAAATTCCCGTGGCACTCGCTGGCCAATTCCGGCGTCGGGCACTGGGTGCAGCCGGCGCCGATCGTGCGCGGCGACGCGCTGCAACTCGGCGCGATCTCGGACAACGTCTCCAACATGCAGGCCGCGTTCCGCCGTTACGGCTACAACATCCCGACCAACGGCAAGTTCGACGGCGCGACCATGGAGGTCGTCACCGCTTTCCAGCGTCACTTCCGTCCCGAGCGGATCGACGGCATCGCCGACCGCTCCACCATGGCGACGCTGCACGCGCTGCTCGAAAGCCTGCCGCCGGATGCGGCGGCGCCAACGGTGGTGGCGAAGGCGAAGTAGGGTTTGGCTATAGCCTCTCCGCCGTCATTGCGAGGAGCGAAGCGACGAAGCAATCCATCTCACCGCTTGCGGCCCTATGGATTGCTTCGCTTCGCTCGCAATGACGCGGAGACTTTTGTGGTTCACCCCAGCTCCGCGATCCGCCGCGCATAGAGCCGCCGCAGCGGTTCGAGCTGTGTCGCGGCGGTGGCTGTGAGATACGCCGCGCGCGCTTCGTCCTTGCGGCCGAGGCGGCGCAGCAAATCGGCCCGCACCGCGGGAAGCTGGTCGTATCCCTTCAGGCTGCCGCGGGCGTCCAGCGCATCGATCAGGTCGAGCGCCCGTGCCGGGCCGTCGACCATCGACACCGCGGCAGCGTGGTTGAGCTCGATCACCGGCGACGGGCTGATGCGCAGCAGCACCTCGTAGAGACCGGCGATCTGCGCCCAGTCGGTATCCTCATAGCTCGGCGCACGCGCATGCAGCGCGGCGATCGCGGCCTGCACCGCATAGGATTGCGGCCGGCCCGGCATCCGCAGCGCCGCCTCGACCAGCTCGAGGCCTTCGGCGATCTGCTTATTATCCCACAGAGAACGGTCCTGCTCCTCGAGCAGCACGATGTCGCCGCCGGCGGTCTGGCGGCCGGCACGGCGCGCATCGTGCAGCAGCATCAGCGCCAACAGGCCCTTGATCTCGCCGCGCGCCGGAATCAGCGCATCGAGCAGCCGCGCCAGGCGGATCGCCTCGCGCGCAAGATCGGGCCGCATCAGATCCTCGCCGGAGGTCGCGGCATAGCCTTCGGTGAACACGAGGTAGATCACCGCGAGCACGCCCGCAAGGCGCGGCTCCAGCGCCTCGCGCTCCGGCACCTCATAGGGAATGCCCGCGAGCTTGATCTTCTGCTTGGCGCGCACGAGGCGCTGCGCCATCGCGTCCTCGCTGACCAGGAACGCGCGCGCGACCTGCGCCGTGGTCAGCCCGCATACCGTACGCAAGGTCAGCGCGACCTGTACCTCGGCAGCAAAGGACGGATGGCAGCAGGTGAAGATCAGCCTGAGCATGTCGTCGTCGAGCGATGCATCGGCCGGCTCGGGCGGCGCCTTCGCATCCAGCAACAATTGATGCGTCAGCTCCTGCTGCTTGCCGCGAAAGCTGACGGCGCGGCGGACGCGGTCGATCGCCTTGTTGCGGCCGACGTTGACCAGCCAGGCGCGCGGATTGGCGGGGAATTCGTCGATCGGCCAGCGCTGCAGCGCGACCGCGAAGGCGTCCTGCAGGGAATCCTCCGCCAAATCGAAATCGCCGACGAGACGGATCAGCGTCGCGAGCGCCCGGCCCGCCTCGTCGCGGAAGATTTTCTCGATCTGGCTCGGAGTCATGTCCATCCATCGTTACTCAGCGGCCGCGCCAGGCGACGCGGCCGCTGCATTCATGATGCGACAATGGCGTCATCGCGGGTTGTCGTAGATCATCACCGGCCTGACTTCGATCGATCCGTCCCTGGCGCCGGGGATCCGCGCCGCAAGGCCAAGCGCAGTGTCGAGATCCTTGGCCTCGACCAGATAATAGCCGCCGAGCTGTTCGCGGGTTTCCGCAAACGGACCATCCGTCGTCAGCGTCTTGCCGTCACGGACCCGCACCGTGGTTGCCGTCGACACCGGCTGCAGCCCGTCGCCCGCCTTGAAGTGGCCGCTCTGGATGATGGACTGGGTGTAGACTCCGTACTCCGCCGACAGGGCCTTGCGGTCGTCAGAGGTCATGTGCGCGTATTGCGCGTCGCTCCGGTAGATCAGCAGCAAATATTGCATCTCATCTCTCCTCTTGATCGGCTGGATCGCCGACACCCAGTCGAACGGGCGACACGAAAGACGACATCGTCAGGATAAATTATTTGGCCGCCCGGCGTGAATGCATCTCCCGCCTGGCGATGGTCGGACCAGGCCAATGCTTATATCGGATAATTCGATAGTAACAGCCAATATTGTTCGTTTGTCTAACTCATCGCGGCGCGTAGCCTTGAGGCCGGATGCTCGGAGGACTCGCCATGAGATCACTGCAGCAAACAGCAACGCACCTTTCGCGGCTCCTGCTGCGGACGCTGTACCGAATCCTGCGCAGCCGGATCGTGACAAGACCGGGCCACCGCGCCAGCCAGATCGCGTCCGCCATCGCCGCGAGCGGCAATCCCCTAGGCGTGTGAGGCCGGCAATGCAACGGGTAACCGCGCGTTTGAAGGCGATGCGTCAGCTGATCGCCGACGAAGGGCTGACCATCGCGATCCTGGCGGCGGTTGCGTCCGTCACGGTGATCGCGTTTGGCTTCCGTGCGGAAGCCGACATCGTGGTCTCGATGCTGATCATCGGCCTCGTCACGGCGCTGGCCGAAACTCGTCTGCGATCGGGAAAATAGCTGGCGTTCGCACGGCCGGCTTCATGATGACGATCCGGCTTGCTGCGCCGCGCGGCGACGCAATTCCTTGAGTTCCTCGAAACGCTTGGTCACGTCGCGCATCACGGCCACGGTGCCGGCGACGTGTCCCGCGTCGTGCAGCATCACGATGGTGAATTCGACGGAGATGCGTGCGCCGTGCTTCGTCAACGCAGGCACCGACAACAGATCGCCCTGACCGTAACGGCTCGCCCCGGACGCCATCGCGTGCCGGTAGCCGGCCCAGTGACGCGCACGCAAGACTTCCGGAATGATCAGGTCGAGCGATTGCCCTATCGCTTCGTCGGCTGTGAAGTCGAACATCCTGACCGCACCGGGATTCCACAAGGTGATGCGGCCTCTCGCATCGGTCGCAACGATCGCGTCGGACGCGCCATTGAGCAACGCGTCTCCCACCGCTGCCGCAATATCCATCGCTTGACCTCCAGCTGATCCCGATCCCGTTCTGAACTCGGACGTTCGCGCTGACAAGCGAAGAATCGCGATGCAATCGATCGGCAATACCGATATCAATCGCGCCGCCTGCGCACGCCCGGCTTCGCCCGTGCGACGTCCGCGCCGGAGCGGGCCTGGGATGCCGCGAGGCGGTGCATGATCTCGACCGCGCGCGCCAGATGGTCGTCCTGGCTATCAGCCGGATAGGCGACATAGGCCGGCATCGCAAAGCTGGGCGCGCCGGCGACGGCGTGGAGCCGCCGCGCCTTCAGGAGCGGCTCGACGATGCGGCGCGCGAAGAAGCCGGAGCCGCCATTCTCCAGAAGGTGCTGCAATCCAAGCCAGCCGATATTCACCGTCAGCGCGGGGCCGGCGAAGTTCGGAAACAGCGTAGAGTGACGCGCGTACAATTCAGCGCCCCAATCGACATAGACATAGCCCTGCCCCGGCTCCGGTGCGCTCTTGGGATCGGTCGAGACCAGGATGAGCTGCTCCTCGAACAACTGTTCGACCTTGAGGCCGGGGCGGCTCTGCGGCGTGTACATCACGCCGATATCGATGCGGCCCTCGACCAGCCCCTGCATCAATTCGGGCTCGAGCGCGCTCTCGGCGCGGATCGAGACGTCGGGATGTGCCTGCGTCATCAGCGGCAGCCAGCGCAGCAAATACTCTTCCCAAAGTCCGATGCGCCCGCCGACCACCAGCGTCGCGGAAAACCCCTTGGGGATTCCGACATCCTGGCGCGCCTGCTCGACGGTACGAACCAGCACCGAGGCGTGCCGCTGAAACTGCCGGCCCGCCGGCGTCAGCGTGGTGCCTGCCTTGTTGCGCACGAACAGCACGCAGCCGAGCTGCTGCTCCAGCGTGTGAATGCGGGTGCTGACCGTCGACTGGCTGACGTGCAGGCGTTCCGCCGCGGCGATGAAGTTGCCGGCGCTCACCACCGTCAGGAACGTTCGGGCCAGTTCGGTGTCCATTGCGAGAAACCCTTTGGCGCGAAACCCTTGGATCGATGAATTCGATATCAAAGGGTTATCCTTCGCGAATGTCAAAACCGGGCAAATCGGCCCGAGTTAGCCATCGCAATCGCTTGACGCGGACCTCCAAAGCCCGCATGCGTAGCCCGTCAGTCGGCCGGACGGCCGCTCCCGCTGGTGCCAAAAGGCCGCGGGGGAGGAAAGTCCGGGCTCCATCGACATACGGTGCCGGATAACGTCCGGCGGGGGCGACCCCAGGGAAAGTGCCACAGAGAACGAACCGCTCCCTCCTCGGAGGAAGTAAGGGTGAAAAGGTGCGGTAAGAGCGCACCGCGTTTCCGGCAACGGAAACGGCATGGCAAACCACACCGGGAGCAAAACCGAATAGGGACGGCAACGCGGTTAGTTCGCGCATGCGCGATAACACCGCAGGGCGATGTCAGGCCCGCTGTCCGGGTAGGTTGCTCGAGGCAAGGTGCAAACCTTGTCCCAGAGGAATGGCCGTCACGTACCATTCGCAAGAATGGTGCCCTACAGAACCCGGCTTACAGGCCGGCTGATATCCTAAAGCGTTTTCGAGCGAAGTGGAGTTCCGGTTCGCGTGAAGAAAACGTGTCTTGCTAAGGTGGTCCATGAGGGGCTCGGCGCAACACGCCGGGCCCCTCGCCATTTCCGATGTGCCACCTGTGCGCGCTGTGATGTTGATCGCCTCTTTGCTAAACTGCGGGCACGGCACTGCACCTTCGAGGGCATCAAACCACGCTGCTGATTTCGCCAGGACAATCCGCAACGCAGGGCACACGCAGGAGGCAAAAGGCATGACCTATTTTGATCTCGGGCCGTACAGCCGCAAAGTCACCACATCCTCGCCGGACGCCCAGCTCTGGTTCGACCGCGGGCTCAACTGGCTGTTCGGGTTCAACCACGGCGAAGCGATCAAGTGCTTCCGCAAGGCTCTCGATTACGACGCCGAATGCGCGATGGCGCATTGGGGCATCAGCTACGCCGCGGGGCCGAACTACAATCTGCCCTGGGTTCGCTATGACGCACAGGGACGCCAGATGGCGCTCCAGGCCTCCTACGACGCGATGCACGACGCGCTCGCCCACGCAGGAAAGGCAAGCGCGGTGGAGCGGGCGATGATCGAGGCGCTGCCCGCACGCTATCCGCAGCGCGAGGCGATCGAGGACATGGCGCCATGGGACAAGGCCTACACCAGGGAGATGCGCAAGGTGTTCGCGGCCTTTCCTGACGATCTCGAGGTCCGCGCGGTGCTCGCCGAATCGATCATGAACGAGACCCCATGGCAGATGTGGGACCTGCCCTCCGGCAAGCCGGCCGAGGCTGCCGGCACCGAAGAATGCAAATCGATCCTCGAACAGGCATTCGACAAAATTCCGGCGGCGTGGGATCACCCGGGCCTGCTGCACCTCTACGTCCACCTGATGGAGATGTCGCCGTTCCCGCAGCTCGCGCTGCGGGCCGGCGACCGGCTGCGCGAGATCGTGCCCGACAGCGGTCACCTGATTCACATGCCGACGCATCTCGATGTGCTGTGCGGGCATTACAACGACGTGCTGCGCCACAATCAGAAGGCACTGGCGACCGACCGCACTTTCCTTCGCTATTCGGACGATCCCGGCGTCTACCTCGTCTACGTCATCCATAACTTCCACTTCGCGATCTACGGCGCGATGTTCCTCGGCCAGTACGCGCCCGCGATCGCTGCTGCCGAGGAGTTGATCGCCACCGTGCCGGAGCCGGTGCTGCGCATTCCGTCGCCTCCGATGGCGGATTTCCTCGAAGGCTATCTGACGATGAAGCAGCACGTGCTCGTTCGCTTCGGAAAGTGGCGCGAGATCATCGAGCAGAAATTGCCCGACGATCGCGACCTCTACTGCTCGGTAACGGCGATGATCCACTACGCCAAGGCGCTCGCGCATTCGGCGCTCGACAATGTCGCGGAGGCCGAGGCCGAGAAGGCATCGTTCGTGGCGGCGAAGGCCCGGGTGCCGGAGAGCCGCCTCGTGCATAACAACAAGATGGTGAACCTGCTCAACGTCGCCGAAGCGATGCTGAACGGCGAGCTGGAGTACCGCAAGGGCAACTATGACGTCGCATTCGGGGAGCTGCGCAAATCGGTCGATCTCTCCGACGCGCTGCCCTATGACGAGCCCTGGGGATGGATGCAGCCACCCCGTCACGCGCTCGGCGCGCTGCTGCTCGAGCAGGGACATATCGCGGAAGCCGAGGCGGTCTACCGTTCCGATCTCGGTCTCGACGGCAAGCTCAGCCGGGCCTGCCAGCATCCCGACAATCTGTGGTCGCTCCATGGCCTGCACGAATGCCTGCTTCGCCGCGGCGAGAAGGCGGAGAGCGCGCTGATCAAGCAGCGGCTCGATCTCGCGCAGGCGCGGGCGGAGATCCCGATCAAAGCATCCTGCTTCTGCCGACGGACGGCGATGGCCGCGTAGGCGGCCGCTGCCAACCCAGGGCGGCGATCGCGATGCGGACCGCGCCATTGCTGGCGTTGTGGCGGCCGCATCCCCATTTAGCGGGAGCCCGTTCGAGCGGCATGGCAAACCACAACGGGAGCAAAACCGAATGGGGACGGCAACGCGGTTTTCGAGCGAAGTGGAGTTCCGGTTCGCGTCAAGAAAACGCGTTTTGCCAAGGTGGTCCATGAGGGGCTCGCCGCAACACGCCGGGCCCCTCGCCATTTACAGTGACCGTCATTCCAGGGCGCGCCTTGCAGCCAGCAGTGCCGACCCGTCGCCTCGCGTCAGAACGACCCGAATGCGGTGCCGATCGCAATCACCGTTGCGAGAGCGATAATGGAACTCGCAATGCCGACCATGACAATGTCGAGATAGCTATCGCGATGCTTGAGCCCACAGATCGCAAGCAGGCTAACGACCGCGCCGTTGTGAGGCAGAATGTCCAGTGTTCCCGAGCCGATCACGGCGACGCGATGCAAAAGGCCGGGGTCAATACCCGCCTCCGCGGCAAGATCCATATAGGTCCGGCCCAGCGCATCGAGCGCAATCGTCAAGCCGCCGGAAGCCGACCCCGTCAGCGCGGCAAGGATGTTCGTCGCGACTGCGAGCGACACCAGTGGGCCGCCCTCAATTCGCAACACCCAGTCCCGCACCACGCCGAAAGCGGGAAGCGAGGCGATAACGGCGCCGAATCCGACAAGGCTTGCGACGCTCAGCGCCGGCAGGACCGACGCGTTGGCACCGGCATCCATGGTTCGTCGTAGTTCAGGCAGTCGCGTCCAGTTGCAGAGGATGACTGTCACGATCGCTCCCGCCAACGCCACGACAACCGACCAAACACCGGCCACGGCAGCCAGTGATGTATTTCCCCACCGCTGTTCGGCCAGGAATGAGAAATCAAGCCGGGGCAGGACAACGAGCGACGTCACCAGATTGACGGCGACGACCACGATCAGGGGAAGGATGGCGTTGAAAATCGGGACAGCGGCGTTGCTGTGATATCCATGACGGATCTCCGCCGGATCGAATTCTCGCGCCGTCGTGGCCCGCTCGCGCAACAGCTCATCGTCGGCTGCATCCGCCGAAACCGGCGGCTCGTCGCCATAGCCCTCATTTGCGCGGCGCGCTGCTTTCTCTGCGCGAAGCAGCCACCATAGCCCGACGCCCAGCATGATGATCGATGCGACAACGCCGAGGCCCGGTGCGGCAAAGGGGGTCGTGCCGAAGAAAGGCATCGGTATCGCATTCTGTATCGACGGCGTGCCCGGCAGCGCCGACATGGTAAAGGTCGAAGTCCCGAGAATCACCGCCGCCGGGACCAGACGACGCGGAATCCCCGCCGTGCGAAACAGCGACTGCGCCATCGGAACGATGACAAAGAACGCGACGAAGAGGCTGACGCCGCCGTAGGTGACCAGTGCACCTGCGAGCACGACCGCGAGGATGACCCGACGTTCGCCCAGACATCGGGAGATGAAGCCCGCGACCGCAGTGACCGCGCCGCTGTCATCCATGAGCTTCCCGAACACGGCGCCAAGCAGAAAAATAGGAAAGAACTGCGCGAGAAACTCCGACGCACTGCCCATGAAGGTCTGCGTCCAGTTGGCAAGCAACGGCTCGCCACCGAAAGCTGCGGCCACCAGCGCACAGAGCGGCGCGAGCAGCAGGACGCTCCAACCGCGGAAAGCAAGACAGACCAATAGTCCAAGCCCGACGAGAATGCCGAGAAGGCCCATCGCCTCAGCACTCCGTCAGCAGAATATCGAGATCGGCGGTCGAACGCTCACCGAGATCGGCGCCATGCGCGTCGAGGAATTCGCCGGCGGCTCGCCGCCCTTCCTCGTGCAGCTTGGCCACGAAAGCCCATTCGGCATTAAGCTTGGATGACGAACCGAACGTCGCAAGCATGTCGCTCTTGATCCGGTGCGTCTTCATCTGCGCCCAACGGGCACCTTCTCCGGTGCCAGGGGCGGCAACTTGACGAAGCAACGCGATCATCCGCAGCTCCTTTGCCAGCGGCGAATTGAACGAGATCTCGTTGAGTCGGTTGAGAATGTCCGCGGCCGTGCGCGGCTGCTCCAGTCGCTCGGTCGGGTTGATCTGGACGAGGACGGTGTCGCGCGCGTCGGTCTCGCGAACGAGCGGCGTAATCGTGGGGTTGCCCGCATAGCCGCCGTCCCAATAGGGCTCGCCATCGATCTCGATCGCAGGAAACATCGTTGGCAGGCAGGCCGACGCGAGCAGGACATCCGCGGTAATCTCCGCGTTGCGAAAAATCCGTCCGCGCCCCGTGCGCACGCGTGTGGCGGTTATGAAGAGCTTGATCGGCGCGCGTGCAAGACGCTCGAAATCGATGCTGTCGTTCAATATGTCGCGCAGCGGATTGAAGCCCAGCGGATTGAGGTCGTAGGGTGAAAGCATCCGCGACATCAAATCGGTGAAGAGATAGGCCGGAGAGCTGTCGAGCGACCAGCGTCCCATCAGGCGGTCGAGCGGCGACCGTTGCAACGGACTGAATGCGGCAGCGCGCGAGACGCTTCGCCAATATTTTTCAAGTGCTTCGCGTGCGCCCGCAGCGCCGCCCGCGGTCCACCCGTCCGCCAGCACGGCGGCGTTCATCGCTCCGGCCGATGTCCCGGATATGCCCGCAATCTGAAACCATGGCTCTTCGAGAAGCCGATCCAGGACGCCCCATGTGAACGCACCATGCGATCCGCCACCCTGGAGCGCCAAGTCTACGAGCACGGGGCTACGGTTCATGAGACCACGTTCACCAGCACGCGAGACGCTCATTATGTCGCGGTTTGGCCAAACATGCGAGCCAAAGTTGCGGTCACCGCCTGGTTCCGATGGCGAACTTCGAACGAAATTGTCTCATCCCGCAGCGAAGCGAGCCAATCGCTGCAGTGTCGTCATAGACCCACGTTTCTTAAAAGGCGACATACATAGGGCGGCCGGCGTAGAGTGCGCCCTTCGCGGAGGATCGCAGATGGACCTTCAGACGATCATTCAGGCGGCACGCAGGATCAGTGGCCGCTCGGGCTTCATCACTTTTGATCAACTGAATGAATTGTGCCCGAAAGGGCTTAGCGCCGACGACGTCGAAGCGCTCCTCGGCGCGCTCAAGAGTGAAGGAATCCGCCTCGCGGACCATGAGGAGGAGGCATCGACGGGGCCATCATGCTCGTTCTGCGGAAAGGCCGCGCCGCAGGTCCTGCAACTGGTGGCAGGACCCAAGGCATTCATCTGCAACGAATGCGTCCAATTGTGCGTGCAGGTCTTTGCCGCCGACCATCCGGAGTGGCTGGCGGAGCATCGAAAGTTTGTCGAGGGGTTGCCGAGCAAGCCCTGATCGGGTCCGAATCTCACGTAAACAATCTCCTGCGGACTCTGAACGCCGAGTTGCAGGCCCGAGCGCGATCGCATGCGCTGCTCGTGAAGCTCGGAAACAACGCCATCAGCCAGTTAGGACGATAGCGGCAGCGTCAACAAAATGCCCGGCAAATAGAGCTTCGAATGCGGTGGCAAATTAGCCATCCAGCGGCGTTAGAGTTATGATCAGCTGGAGCTGGACGTCTCCCTCTGCCCGGGATTCAGAAAAATCAAACGGAGGAATGGTAATGTCGGTCGCCTGCAAGTTCGAGCGCAGCATTCTCAGCCACGAAGAATATGAGGCAATCCGCCTGACGCATCATCCCGCCATCTACAACGTCGAGGTGGCTGAGCTTGAGGCTATGCGACCCCGCTTGCGCAAGATGCGCGACAAGGAGCGAACGGTCAGCCGACAAAAGCAGCGAGAGAGCCGCGGAAAAGCCGAGGCTCGCGGGACAAGCTTTCCAGGAACCGACAAGCATGCTTCAGAACGAAAGCAAGTCTTCGCGGCGGCGGTGAAGCGGGTGAACACGGAGCTCAGGCGTCTGCATAACCTCGCAGCTCGGACCGCGCATGTCGAAGCAGCTCGAAAGGCCCTCGCACTGCACCGAGCCGCGAACTTCATGACTCGTCCCTCGGCCGGCGCTACCGCGGGCGACGGCATGGTGCCGAAGCCAAGCGAACGCCGAAGAAAGATCATTGCAGGCGCGAAAATCGGACGAGTATCGCAGGCCACGAAAGTCGCTCAGGCCGTGCGCGACGCGCGTGGTGCATGACCCTGGCCAAACAAACGCACCTGATCGATTCCGGCGCGAAGCTTCGCATCGCCCCGGAACGACGGCTCGTCAGGAAACGATCTCCTGCAACAGCGCCATCAGCGCCTCCGGCGCGGTGACGTTCGGCGAGTGGCTGGCGTCGATCTCGAAATAGCGCCAGCCGGCTTCGTTCCTGGTGCGCCTGGCGAACTGGCCGAACGTGTCGGCCTGGGTGGTGCGGGTGGCGTAGATGTAGCTGCGCGGCAGGGTCGTCTCGCCGTGCTGCAGCTTCAATTTCTGCTCGAAGCATTTGATCGGCATGTCGACCCGGC
The DNA here is from genome assembly GCF_011058295.2 of Bradyrhizobium sp. 6(2017). NCBI lineage: Bacteria > Pseudomonadati > Pseudomonadota > Alphaproteobacteria > Hyphomicrobiales > Nitrobacteraceae > Bradyrhizobium > Bradyrhizobium sp. 6(2017). Next base: position 7,252,395 of record NZ_CP049289.2, read on the forward strand.
GCGCGGTCAGCCATTCGACGTCTGCTGGAGATGTGTCCGGCGGCGTCGGCATCGGCGGGATACGCCAGCCGTCGGCATCGTGCGCGAGCTCACGCATGGTCTCGATGACCGGCTCGTTGAGGTCGAACAGCGACTGGCCGTCGCGCGGCACGAAGGCATCGAGATAGATCAGCTGCGCGATGCGCTCGCGTACCCGGTCGGCGATGCCGGTCGCGACCATGCCGCCATAGGAATGGCCGATCAGCACGACGTCACGCAGGTCTTCGTATGAGATGACGTTGAGCATGTCGCGGATATGCGCTTCCAGATCGAGCCCCCGATGGGCGAGGTGCGCGCGCTCGCCGAGCCCGGTGTAGGTCGGCGTGATCAGCCGGTGCCCGGCAGCCTGCATCAACGGATGCATCTTCTTCCAGACCCATCCTGCCGACCAGGCGCCGTGACAGACCAGAAAGGTTTTCGACGAACTCGAAGTCATTGGGATGCTTCCATTCCGATTATGGTTGATGAGCCGCGATTTTGAAGTGTACCCGCCACGCGCGTCGTGTAAACGTCGCTGCAAATGATCAGAAGAACGAGACGAGGATGACCCCGGCTGGTTACGCGATCCTGTTCTTCGGCGCGCTGGCCGGCGGTTTCGTCTCCGGCCTTGCCGGCTTCGGCACCGCGCTGATGGCGCTCGGCATCTGGCTCTATGTGCTGCCGCCGACACTTGCGGTGCCGCTGGTGCTGGTCTGCTCTGTGATCGCGCAGGTTTCGACGCTGCCGTCGATCTGGAAGAGCATCGATTTCCGCCTGGTCTGGCCGTTCGTCATTTGCGGCCTCGCCGGCGTGCCGATCGGCATTCTGCTGATCGCGCGGGCCGATCCCGGCGTGTTCAAGCTGACGATCGGCATCTTCCTGTTGGCGTTCCCGACCCTGCTGTTCCTGCAGCGCAAGCCGATGTCGATCTCGTTCGGCGGCAAATGGGCCGATGGCGCCATCGGATTTGCCGGCGGCATCCTCGGCGGCCTCGCCGGACTGTCCGGCCCGCTGCCGATCCTGTGGGCGAGCGTGCGCGGCTGGGGCAAGCAGCAGCGGCGCGGCGTGTTCCAGATCTTCAACTTCACGATTTTGGCGGCTGCGCTTCTCATCCAGCTCGCCAGCGGCCTGGTGAAACCGGAGTTGATCTGGCTGGTGGCCCGCGCGTTTCCCGGAACGCTGCTCGGCGCCTGGCTCGGCGCGCGGCTCTATCACGCGCTCAGCGACCGCAATTTCTCCGACGTGGTGCTGGTGCTGCTGTTCCTGTCCGGTGTGGCGCTGGTCTGGAACGGGCTGGCGCCGCGATGATCAACCGCCATCGCAAATTGGCGCAGCCGGTCATCCCACCGGCTCGAGACCAACACGTTCCGGAGCAACGTCGCGCGGCGGTGGCACGAGACGTTTGCTGAATTCGCGACGGAGCAACCACAAGCTCAGACCGGCCTGCAGCGTCGTCGTCACGATCGACAGGTACCACACATGCTCGATCCGGAAGCCGGGCCGCGTCGAGAGCCAGATCACCGGCACCGCATAGGTGACGAGGCGCACGACCGAACTCAGCAACACCGGCCTGGTGTTGCCGAGACCCTGGAACACGCTGTTGCAGGTAAAGATCAGTCCCTGCGCGACGAGATTCATGGAGACGAAGTGCAGAAACTGGGCGGCGACCGCCATGGTCTCCCGATCGTTCGAGAAGCCGTCGAGCAGCAGCCCCGGCTTCCACTGTGCGAGAACCGTGAAGACGATCATCACGACCGTGCCGATCAGCACCGCCTTGACGAAGGTATCCTGCACACGCTTGCCATTGCCGGCGCCGAAATTCTGTCCGGCGATCGGGCCGGCGGCAAGCGCCACCGCCAATGCCGGCATCTGGATCAGGCCGAGCACGCGCGTCCCGATGCCGAACCCGGCCTGGGCCGCCGGGCCGAAATCGCGCAGCACATAATAGATCACGCCCATCCAGGCGAAGATGAGCGCGAACTCGCCGCCGGCAGGCAGCCCGACATTGAGGATCCGCTTCCACTGCCGGAGTTGTGGACGCCATTGCGCGGGATCGAATCCGACATAGCGTTCCAGCTTGCGGAAATACGCAAACAGCATCAGCACGCCGATGAGCACGGCGATCGAACTTGCCAGACCTGCCCCGGCAACGCCGAACGCGTGACCGGTGCCCCAGCCCGCGATCAGGACCGGCGCCAGCGCGATGTTGATGATGACTGCAACCGCCTGCACCAGCATGCTGGGCCGCACGATGCCGGTGGCACGCAGCGCCGAGGCCATCACCTGGGTGATGAATTGCAGCGCCAATGCCGGCATGAACCACAGGAGATAGGTAGTGCCGGCTTCGATGGTGGCCTGGTCGGCCGCGACCGAGCGCATATAGAGGCGCGACAGCAATGCCCCCGCGCACAACGTCAACAGCCCAGATAGCACCGACAACACGATCGACTGATTGAACACGAGGTTGGCATCGCTGCGATCCTTGCGTCCCACTGCATGCGCGATCAGCGAGACGGTGCCAACGCCGAGCACCTGCATCAGCGCGTTGACGAGGAAACCGGCATTGCCGGCTGCAGATACGCCCGCGACGGCAGCCTCGCCGAGACCGGCGACAAAATACAAATCGACCAATTGGCAGATCATGATCGTGATCATGCCGACCACGATCGGGGGAGCCATGACCAAGATGTGGCTCACGATGGAGCCGCGCGTAAGGTCTTTCATTTCAATTCCATTCTCAAAATCGATTCTCATATCGATCCGGGCGCGTGGCTGTCGGAGATCAATCCGTCAGCCACGCGCCGTCGCTTACTCCGCCGCCGCAGCCTGACCGAACTCGGTCGCCTGGCGCTCGAACAGGCCGCGGTAGATGCCGCCGGGACGTGCGGCGAGCGCCTCATGCGTGCCCTGCTCGACGATCTCGCCGCGATCGAACACCAGGATGCGATCCATGCTGCGCACCGTTGACAACCGGTGCGCAATCACGATCGAGGTGCGGCCCTTCATCAGCCGCTCCATCGCCTGCTGGATCAGCGCCTCGGACTCTGAGTCGAGGCTCGAGGTCGCCTCGTCCAGGATCAGGACCGGCGCATCCGCCAGGAAGGCGCGCGCCAGCGCGACGCGCTGCCGCTCGCCGCCCGACAGCTTGACGCCGCGCTCGCCCACCAGCGTGCCGTAGCCCTTCGGCAGCCGCATGATGAAGTCGTGCGCATTGGCAAGCCGCGCCGCCTGCTCGATCGCCTCCATGCCGGCGCCCGGCCGGCCATAGGCGATGTTCTCCGCCAGCGTGCGGTGGAACAGGATCGGCTCCTGCTGCACGATCGCGATCTGGCTGCGCAGCGATTGCTGCGTCGCCTTGGCGATATCCTGACCGTCGATCAGGATTTTGCCACTGGTGACGTCGTAGAGCCGCTGCACCAGCTTGACGAAGGTCGTCTTGCCGGAGCCGGAGCGCCCGACCAGACCAACGCGCTCACCCGCATCGATGTCGACCGACAGCCCGTCATAGAGCGGCCGGCGATGGCCGCCATAGTGGAACGTGACGTCGTCGAACACGATGCGGCCGCCCTGAATGTCGATCGTTGCAGCGTCGGCCGCGTCGACAATGCCGAGCGGCTCGCCATGGATCTGCACCAGCTCCTCCATGTCGTTCACCGAACGCTGCAGGTTGTTGATGTGCATGCCGACATCGCGCAGATAGGCGTGGATGATGTAGTAGCTGGTCAGGACATAGGTGACGTCGCCCGGCGTGGCGCGGCCGGCCGCCCACAGCAGGATCGCACCGCCGATCACCGAGGCGCGGAAGCACAGCAGCACCAGGAGCTGCGCGGTCGAGGTGTGGTTGTAGCGGAGCCAGGTCCGCCGCACCCGGCGCCGCCAGCGGCTGATGACGCCGTCGAGCCTGATGTCCTCGCGTGTTTCGGCGCCGAACGACTTCACCACCGCGTTGCAGGTCAAGGCATCGGCCAGCGTGCCGCCGACCTTGGTGTCCCATACATTGGAGACGCGCGCGGCCGGCGCGACGTAGCGCACCTGGAACGCCATGGTCATCGCGACATAGATCACCGAGCCTATGGCGATCACCGCGCCGAGCTGCGGCCAGTGCAGCCCGAGCAGGATCATCGAGCCGAGCAGCACCACGAGCGACGGCAGCAGCGCCATCAGGATGGTGTCGTTCAACAGGTCGAGCGCCCACATGCCGCGCGTGACCTTGCGCACGGTGGAGCCGGCGAACGAATTGGCGTGCCAGTCGGTCGAGAAGCGTTGCACCCGCATGAAGGCCTGCTGCCCGACATCGGACATCGTCTTCAGCGTGAACGGCACGATGGTCGTAATGCCGACCAGCCGCAGCATCAGCGACAGTGCACCGAGGCCTACGATGGCGCCGAATGCCAGCATCGCAGCATGGCGTGCGGCGGCGTCCGTCGAACCCGCGGTCAACGCATCGACCAAATGGCCGGAGAATATCGGCATGAACAGGTCGGCGGCGGTCGCACCGAGGAAACCCGCGGTCACGGCCGAGGCGCGGAGCGGCTGTTCCAGCCAATGGCGGAACACGAATGGCAAGACGATCCGGATCGCGGCCGGTCGCTTGGATGTCAGAGAGGTCATGGCACATTCCGGCCACGCCTATGCAGCGCAAGCCGGCTCCACTTAAGGCGACTGGCGGACGGAATCCGGCCGCAGGAGTCGCTGAAAACAATCGGTAATTTGTTGGGAAGCTTTGATGATCGGGGATCAGGCCCGATCAGCGCCAGGAGCTAACGCGTAAGCGCGTCCAGCACCATCGAACGCGGGCGCACGATCTGCGAAACAAACGACTTCATGCGCATCTCCCGGGTTCGAGTAAGGAATGCGCTGCTTATAAATGCATCAGGCGCGATTGGCAAGATGACAAGCGCGTGAGTGCGGCACTGTGTCGGCGATGCAACGCTCTGCACGCCAACGGGTGCACACGACGCGCGATACCGATGCTCTCAATGCGCGTCGCCGCCTACGTCGGTCATCGGCGGCGGCTTGTTGACGAACAGCACCAGCAGGCTGAGGCCGACATAGAACAGCGACAGCATGAAGAAGGCGTCGCCGTAGCTCATCACCTGGGCCTGGCGGTGCACGATCTGCGAGAGCTGCTTCACCGCCATCATGGTCGAATCGCCCATGCCCTGCAGGCGCTGGGTGAAATTGTTGAGGGTCTCGACCGCGGTCGTGTTGCCCCAGGTCACGCGGTCCTGCAGCCGCGAGATGTGCAGATCGGTGCGGTGGTTGAGCGCTTCGTTGATCAAGGCGAGCCCGACCGCGCCGCCGAGATTGCGCATCAAGTTGAACAGGCCGGAGGCGTTCTTGACGCGGTCGGGCTCGAGCGTGGCGAGCGCGATGTTGTTGGTCGGCACCATCGCGCACATCATGCCGATGCCGCGCAGGATCTGCGGCACCAGCAGCTCGTAGAAATCGTACTCGCGCGTGATCCAGGTCATCTGCCAGGAGCCGAGCGCGAAGGTGACGAGGCCGAAGGCGATGATGTAGCGCAAATCGACCTTCTGCATCAGACGGCCGACCACCGGCGCCATGAAGAACATGGTGATGCCGGAGACGAACATGGTCTCGCCGATCATCAGCGCACTGTAGCCGCGGACCTCCGCGAGATAGCGCGGATAGACGTAAGTCAGGCCGTAGAGCCCGATGCCGATGCAGAACTGCAGCACGCAGCCGACCGCGAAGTTGCGGTTGGAGAAGGCATAGAGATCGACGATCGGCTCCTCCACGGTCAACACCCGCCAGAAGAAGGCGATCGCCGACACGAAGCAGATCGCGGCGCAGATCGCCACCGAGGTGTCCTGCAGCCATTCATATTGCGGACCTTCCTCCAGCACATATTCGAGCGAGCCGAGGAAGCCGCCCATGAAGATCAGGCCCCACCAGTCGAAACGCTCGAGCAGCGCGAAGTTCGGCTGGTCGAAATCGACCAGCGCCAGCACACCTATCGTGATGATGATGCCGGGCACGATGTTGATGAAGAACAGCCAGTGCCACGACATCAGATCGGTGATGAAGCCGCCGACCGTTGGCCCGACGGTCGGCGCCAGGGTCGCGACCAGCCCGATGATCGGCGCCACGATGTAGAACTTGGAGCGCGGGAAGATGGTGTAGGCCGAGGCGAACACCGTCGGGATCATGCCGGCGCCGAGAAAGCCCTGCAGCGCGCGCCACAGGATCATCTGCTCGATCGTGGAGGCGAAGCCGCACAACAGGCTGGACACGGTGAAGCCGAACGCCGAGATCGCGAACAAGAGCCGGGTGCCAAGCGCGCGCGACAGGAAGCCGGACAGCGGGATCGCGATCACCTCGGCGATCAGATACGCGGTCTGCACCCACGACACTTCGGTCGAAGACGCCGACAGGCCGGCCTGGATCTCGGTGAGCGACGCCGAGACGATCTGGATGTCCAGGATCGACATGAACATGCCGAACACCATGATGATGAACGCAACCACCCGTTTCGGCTGGAGGCGCTCGGACTCCGAGGCGCCGGCCATCATCGAGGGGGAAGCAGTGGTCGCGTCGGCCATGGGCTTATCAAGCTCCGCGCTTCGAACCCTCAGGTCCGAAGCTTCAAGGCATCACTGCGGATGGATCATCATCGACGCGTCGAGATCGGTATCGGCGTCGGCGTCGGCCGCGCCCTCCCTGGTGTCGACGGTGGTGTAGACCGACATGCCGGCGCGCAGCATGCCCTGCTTGGCGACGCTGTTCGGCACGCGGATGCGGACCGGCAGGCGCTGCACGATCTTGGTGAAATTGCCGGTGGCGTTGTCGGGCGGCAGCAGGGTGAACACCGAGCCTGCCGCCGGCGAGATGCTGTCGACGATGCCGGTGAATTTGCGGAAGCCGTAGGCGTCGACCTTGATCGTCACCCGCTGGCCGGGACGGATGCGCTTGAGTTGGGTCTCTTTATAGTTCGCGTCGATGAAGACGCCGTCGAGCGGCACCACATTGCCGAGCCGCTGGCCGACATTGATGTAGTCGCCGGTATTGACCAGGCGGTTGGAGAAGGTGCCGTCGACCGGCGCGCGGACCTGAGTGAAATCGAGATCGCGCTCGGCCTTGGCGAGCTGGGTCTGCAATTCGGCAAGCTGGGCGCGGGACTCAGCCTGCTGCGCCCTGGTCACATCGACATTGCTCTTTGCGGCATCGAAGGCGGCCTGCGCCGAGCGCACGGCGGCGGCACCCTGATCACGGCCGGCTTCCGAGACCTCGAAAGTGGCGCGCGAGGCAAAGCCCTTGGTGCTCAGCGCCTGCTGGCGATCGAAATCGAGATCGGCACGCTTCAGGCCGGCCTGGGCGGACACCAGCTGGGCCTGCGCCTGCTCGACCGTGCTCTCGGCTGCCGCAACTTGGCGGCCGAAGCGCTCGATCGTCGCCTGCTGGGTCGCGATCCGGGTGCGCGCGGCATCGGCCGCGATGCGATAGTCGCCGTCGTCGATCCGGAAGATCACATCGCCGGCGCGCACCAGCGCATTGTCGCCGGGCAGGATCGCCGCGATATGGCCCGCAACGCGCGCGCCGAGCATGGTGTTGTTGGCGCGGACATAGGCATCGTCGGTCGAGACGTAGAAGCGTCCGACCATCAGGTAATAGGCGGCATAGCTTGCGGCCGCGATCGCGAGCAGGCCGACCACGCCCATCATCACGAATTTGCGCTTGCCGGATTTCGGCGGCGCAGAAGCAGCGGGCGAAGCCGCCGGCTGCTCGGGCGCAGAAGCGGGTGGCGCCTCGGCGGGACGCTTGGATTCGTCACGCCTGGCTTCGTCGGCCCTTTTGGTTTCGTCAGTTCTGGCTTGCTCGCCGAGATCGGCGGATGCATCGCGCGCCTTCGCGTCCTCGGCCATCTCAGGCCCGGAACGAACAATGCGTGCAGCCTGATCTCGTGCTGCGGCCATAGCCGAGGCTCCCCAAAAAAGTCTCGATGCCCGCGATGGCGGAATAAGGGCCGTGCGGCTCATCGTCACTCCCACCAATAGCATTGACCGAACCGTTCGGTCAATCTATATTCCCTCGGCAGGGATTATAACGCTTCGATTCTCAACCTTGCGCATTCCGGGTTGAGTTCTTTGGCGAGAAGCTAAATCAATGGTTGCAGCCCCCCGAGTCTCCCTCCAGCCAGTCGGCGAGGAGGAGCCGTCAAAACGACGCCAGATCCTGGACGGCGCCCGCAAGGTGTTCCTGGAGCTCGGTTTTGACGGCGCCAGCATGGGCGAGATCGCCCGCGCCGCTGCCGTCTCCAAGGGCACGCTCTATGTCTATTTCCCCGACAAGGCCGGGCTGTTCGCGGCGATCGTCGAGGAGGAAAAGCTCGAGCAGGGCAAGGTCGCCTTCAATTTCGACCCCACGCGCGACGTCGACACCACCCTCCCCGAATTCGGCCGCGCCTATGTCGCGGTGCTGTGCCGGCCCGGCGGCGGTTCGGCGATCCGCACCGTGATGGCGATCGCCGAGCGGATGCCCGAGCTCGGCAGCCGGTTCTACACCCACGTGATCGCCCACACCGTCGACCGCTTCGCCGCCTATCTCGAGGCGCGCGCCGCGCTCGGCGAGCTCGTGATCGATGATTATCAGCTCGCGGCCTGGCAGTTCATGCAGATGTGCCAGGCGACGCTGTTCCAGGCGTTCATCTTCCAGGCCAATCCGTCGCCCTCGCCGGAGCGGATCACTGTTGTCGTCGACAGTGCAACGCGGGTGTTCTTCGCGGCGTACCGGCCGAAGCAGGCGAACTGATCTCGCACCGTCATTGCGAGGAGCGTCAGCGACAAAGCAATCCACTCTTCATCCTCGCGGCGCGATGGATTGCTTCGCTTCGCTCGCAATGACGGGGAGACATTAGCGCGCTACCATGGCCGTTGCGGCGCCAATTCGAGGATGGCCATCCATGAACGACCTCAGCATCCGGCATATGCGGCCAGACGAGATCACGCTCGCGGTGGATTGGGCCGCGGCAGAAGGATGGAATCCCGGTCTCGCCGATGCCGCGTGCTTTGCCGCCGAGGACCCGCACGGATTTTTCATCGGCGAGTTCGACGGGCGGCCGGCCGCGGTGGTCTCCTGCGTCAATTACGGCGCGCAGTTTGCGTTCCTCGGCTTCTACATCGTGCGTCCGGACCTGCGCGGCCGCGGCCATGGCCTGAAGATATGGAATGCGGCCATCGCGCATGCGCATCCACGCGTGATCGGGCTCGACGGCGTGGTGGCGCAGCAGGCGAACTACCAAAAATCCGGCTTCGTGCTCGCTTACGCCAATGTGCGCTATGGCGGCACGGTCGCAGCACCATCCGCGCCGAACGCTGACCTCGTCGCGCTGTGCGATGTGCCGGCGGCGCTGATCGAGGCCGATGACGCCACGGTCTTTCCGGCGCCGCGTCCGGCCTTCCTGCGCGCCTGGATCAATACATCAGGGCATCTCGGGCGCGCGCTGTTGCGCGACGGCAGGCTGGCCGGCTGGGGCGTGATCCGCCCGTGCCGCACCGGCCGCAAGATCGGTCCGCTTGTCGCCGATGACCGCGCTGGCGCCGAGACCATCCTGTCGGCATTGCTTGCAAGTGCCGGCAGTGGCGAGATCTTCCTCGATGTCCCCGCCGTCAACCGCGACGCCGTCGCATTGGCGGAAGGCCTCGGGCTCTCGCCGGTGTTTGAGACCGCGCGAATGTATACCGGCGCGATCCCGCCCTTGCGGATCGATCGCGTGTTCGGCGTCACGACGTTCGAGCTAGGTTAGCGCTTCGGTCCTGGTTGAGAACCGAAGCGCCGCAAGACTCCCAGTCTAGTTCGCCGCCGCGTTGATCTGCGGCGCGGTACTGCCCTGCTCGATCTGTTCGGACAGTCCGGCGAAGCGGCGCAGCGCCTGCGCCATCTTCGCGCGGCCGCTGACGCCGGTGATGATGACGTCGACCATCACGAAGGACGAGTGGAAGTGACCACTGCCCTTGAGCTGCTCGACCTTGACGCCGGCCTTGGCGAGCGCGTCGCCATAGGCAACGCCCTCGTCACGCAGCGGATCGAACTCGGCGGTCGCGATGAACGCCGGCGGCAGGCCGTCGAGCTTGCCGCGCAACGGCGCGACGCGCGGATCAGTGCGGTCGGCGGGCGAGCAGTACAGGTCCCAGAACCAGTGCATCAGCCCGCGGGTCAGGAAGTAGCCGGCCGCGTTGTCGACATAGGACTGCCGGTCGAAGGAGGAGTCGGTGACCGGACAGATCAGGAGCTGGCCCGCGATCTCGGGCCCGCCGCGATCGCGTGCGAGCTGGCAGGTGACGGCCGCGATGTTGCCGCCGGCGCTCCAGCCAGCGACCAGCACGGGCCCTGCCCGGCCGCCAAGTTCGGCGGTGTGGGCGGCGATCCAGCGCGTTGCCGCATAGCCGTCCTCGGCCGCCGCCGGGAAGCGATGCTCGGGCGCATGGCGATAACCGACGCTGACGATGATCATGCCGGTGCGCCGGCACAGATCGCGGCAGAACGGATCGTCCGACAGCTCGTCGCCGAGCACCCAGCCGCCACCGTGGAAATAGACCACGATCGGATGCGGCCCCGGCGTCGCCGGCCGATAGAGCTTGTAGGGCAGCGGACCGTCGGCGCCCTGCAGCATGCCGGTGCCAACCTCGCCAACGGGACGGCCGGCAGGACGGCCCTTGTTGAACTCGGTCAGGAAGTCGCGCGCGCCCTGCGCACCCATGGTCTCGATCGGCGGCAGGTTCATCTCGCCGAGCATGCCGAGCACCAGCCGCACGTCCGGCTGCAGCCGCACCACCTCGCCGTCATTGCACTGTTCGGCAACGCCGGGACCTGACAGCTTGAAGCCGAGCATGCCGCGGCCGACCACCTCGTTGCAGATGCTGCGATACGGACCGACGCCGCCGGTATAAGGCATCACGCCCTGCGGCTTGCCGGGGACGTTGGCGCCCGTGTACCAGGTGTTGGCGAGCCGGTGCAGCGTCAGCGTCGCGCAGTCGGCCATGTGCCGCTCCCAGCCGGTCTGCGCGTTCTCGGTCGCCTCCATCGTGGTGAAGCCGTCGTCGCGCAGCGCGGCGATCCGCTCGACCACCCAGTCGACATGCTGCTCGATCGACACCGCCATGTTCGACAGCACCGACGGGCTGCCGGGGCCGGTGATCATGAACAGATTGGGGAAGCCCGCGACGGTGACGCCGAGATAGGTCTGCGGTCCGTGCGCCCAGACATCCGACAGCGACTTGCCGCCGCGGCCGGAGATCGGATGCACCGCCATGATCGCGCCGGTCATGGCGTCGAAGCCGGTCGCGAACACGATGACGTCGACATCGAAGCTGCGCCTGTCGGTCGCGATGCCGTTGGCCGTGATCGCCTTGATCGGCTCCTGCCGCAGATTGACCAGCGTCACGTTCGGACGGTTGTAGGTCGCATAGTAATTGGTATCGAGGCAGGGACGCTTGGCGCCGAACGGATGATCGTGCGGGGCGAGCGCCGCGGCGATCTCCGGATCCTTGACCACGGCGCCGATCTTCTCGCGGATCAGGTCCGCGACCAGCCTGTTGCCGTCGACATCGACCGCCTGGTCGGCCCACAGCTGGGTCAGGATATGAACGAGGTCGCCCGCAGCCCACGCCTTCTCGAACCGCTCGCGGCGTTCGGCGTCGCTCAATTGCCAGCTCACCACGGTCTGCTGCGGATACGGCACACCGGCCATCGACCAGCGCGCCTGCTCGCGATAGGCCGCACGGTCGCCCTCAAAGTACGTCTTGCGATCCTCCGGCGCCGGACCGTTGCCGGCAGGCAACGCGAAGTTCGGCGTGCGCTGGAATACGGTGAGTTGCGCGGCCTGTTCGGCGATCAACGGAATCGATTGTATGCCCGATGATCCGGTGCCGATCACGGCAACGCGCTTGCCCTTGAGATCGACGCCCTGATGCGGCCAGCGGCCGGTGAAATAGATCTGGCCCTTGAAATCCTTGACGCCGTCGATCTCGGGCGGCTTCGGCGCCGACAGGCAGCCGGTCGCCATGATGTAGTAGCGGCACGAGACATTGGCGCCGTTGTTGGTCGAGATCTGCCAGCGCGCGGTCGCATCATTCCAGGTCGCCTGCGTCACCTTGGTGCCGAAGCGGATATCGCGGCGCAGATCGTAGCGGTCGGCGACGAAGCCGAGATAGCGCAGGATTTCCGGCTGGGTCGCGTATTTCTCCGACCAGGTCCAGGCCTGATCGAGCTCGGGGTCGAAGGTGTAGCTGTAGTCGATGGTCTGGATATCGCAGCGCGCGCCGGGATACCGGTTCCAGTACCAGGTGCCGCCGACGTCGGCGCCCTCTTCGAGCGCAACCGCCGAGAAGCCCGCCTTGCGCAGCCGATGCAGCAGATAAAGACCGGCGAAACCGGCGCCGACGACCGCGACGTCGACTTGCTGCGTGGTTCCGCTGTGCGTGGAGTCCGAAGCGCGTGCTGCAACTGCTGCGTCTGGCATGCCATTCCTCCCGTATGTTTTGATTTGACGGAAGGCTAGCCCTGCGCTTTCAGTTTGTCATCACGACAAACGCAATCAGAGGTCGCCGCAATTGTGACGCGCGCGGCCTGAAGCGAAACGCGCAGCGCGTAGACGCAAGTGGTGTTGCTCGGGCCCACGCACTCGGGTCTAAGCACATGAGTGAAGGTCGACGCCGCATCCCGCTTTTGCGAGCGAACCGCAGCGTTCCGCCGCACCGCATATACGGACGCATGGATTGCCTCGCCAACGGCGCGGGTTGAGCGGCCGGCGCCCATTCACAACTCTGCGACCGATCGCGCCCTTCGCCTCCCCCAACTGGGCAGCTCGCGCTTGTTGTTGTACCCTGAGCGGAGCAACTGCACGGTCGCCAGGAGGAATTTACATGACCACCGTCGTGTTCAACCGTCGCAACCTCCTCGCCGCTGGCGGCTCCGTCCTGGTAACAGGAGTTGCCGGGCTGCTGTTGCCCGCCCGCGCGGAAGGCCTCGCACCGACCGATTCGATGTTGGGCGGATCGAACAACTACCGCAAGGGTGCGCCGATCGTCGACCGGATCGGTAAGGGCGGCTTCTGGATGAGCGGCACCGTACGCCGCGCTGGCGACGGAACTCCGCTTGCCGGGCAGCGTATCCAGATTTGGGCGCACACGACCGAAGGGCAGGAGCACGAGCCGCAGAGTCATGGAGCCACGCTCACCGACAAGGACGGGGCGTTCCGTCTCGAGATGCCACAGATCATTCCCATCTTTGGCCAACCGCATGGTCACCTCGCGTATGACAGCGGTGAATTCAAAACTGTCTTCCTGCGTCCCATCATGCGGAGCGCAAAAGATACCAGCCTGGAGGCGCACTTCGTCCTTCAGCCGGTCTGACCGGGTTGGGATCAAAAAGGATGAGATTGGCCCGGGTAACCCTGATCTGGGCCGCTCTTGGAGCCGCCGTTTGCGTGCCGATCGCCGCTGCAGCGGCGAGCCCGCTGCTCGCATGGCGCGGTCCGATCTACATCCTGGCCGGATTCGCAGGAATTATCGCACTGGGACTTGTGCTCGTTCAGCCTTTACTCATTGGCGGCTACCTGCCGGGACTGGCGGCTTATCGTGGACGGCGTGCACATCACTGGATCGGAGGCACGCTGGTCGTGGCGGTGCTGGTCCACGTCGGGGGCCTTTGGATCACCAGTCCGCCGGACATGATTGACGCCCTTCTCTTCTCATCGCCGACGCCGTTTTCGCCGTGGGGTGTGATCGCCATGTGGGCAATCTTCGCCGTCGCGCTTTTGGCGGCACTGCGTCGGCGATTGGGACTGCGACCGCGAACGTGGCGCATTGCTCACATGTCCCTTGCGGTGGTCATCGTCGCAGGGAGTGTGGTCCATGGCATGCTGGTCGAGGGGACGATGGAGACGGTGTCGAAGGCGGCCCTTTGCGCACTGGTCCTCGGCGCGACCATAAAAGTCATGGCTGACTTGCGGGTGTGGCGAAAGCGAGCGACGTCGCGCGCAGAGAGGATTGTGCGACAGTAGACTAGGCGGAATTGATAGCGATACGGATCATCGGAACGTATTCCGAGTTGGGTCACTTGAGCCTCAAATCGACCGCATGAGGCCGCCATCGACGCGGATGTTCTGGCCGGTGATGTAGGCCGCGCCGTCGGAGACGAGAAACGCGATGGTTGCGGCAATCTCCTCCGCCTTGCCGTAGCGCTTCATCGGCACGCTGTCGCGGCGCTCGTCGGTTGCCGGTAAGCTGTCGATCCAGCCCGGCAACACATTGTTCATCCGGACATTGTCGGCCGCATAGCTGTCGGTGAACAGTTTTGTGAACGCGGCAAGCCCGGCGCGGAACACCGCCGAGGTCGGAAACATCGCGCTCGGCTCGAATGCCCAGGCGGTGGAGATGTTGACGATCGTGCCGGATTTTTGCGCCTGCATGACCGGTGCGACGAGACGCGTCGGGCGGATCACGTTCATCAGATAGACGTCGAGCCCGGTGTGCCACTGCTCATCAGTCAGCTCCAGCACACCCGCACGCGGGCCGTGGCCGGCGCTGTTGACCAGGGCATCGATGCGGCCCCAGCGCGCCATCACGCCGTCGACGGTGCGCTTCAGATCATCGTTCGAACGGTTGGAGCCGGTGAAGCCAATGCCGCCGAGTTCGCCGGCCAGCGCCTCGCCCTTGCCCGATGACGACAGGATCGCGACGCGAAAGCCATCGGCGGCAAGCCGCCGTGCCGCCGCCGCGCCCATGCCGCTGCCGCCTGCGGTGACGAGTGCGACCTTCTCCAAAGCCATGACCTGATATCCCTGTGATGACGAACCTGGCGCAAGATCTATCATCAGGGATCGCGCGGCGCGACACCCGGTCTGCCGCGCAGTGTCGCACTATTTGCGGAATACCTGCTTTGAGCAGGCTTCGAACCGGGCGACCGGCCGGTCCATCTGCCACAGCTCGACATCATGGTGATCGACAAGACGGCTGGCCGATGTGATGGCCTGGTCATCGTTGCTGCAATCCAAGTTGACCACGCCGATGGATCGGCTGTGCGGTCCAACGATATAGGCGCGATAGGTCGTCATCTTTGCCTCCAGGGACTGCGCTCTGCTAGCGAGCTCGCCCGAATGTGGACAGGAGGACGTATGAATTCGAGGTGGGATACCCCGCTATGGTGTAAACACGGTATAAGCGCCGCCAGGTCACAGGGGATCGCGCGGCGCTGTATCCGGCCCGCGTTGCGTCACCGGATCAATTGACGCATGGTGATCGCCGGCCCTACATCCTATCCTGACCGCATGACATCCCTCCTCCGATACCTCGTCATCGCTGCCGTGCTGCTGTTCGCCGGTCCCGCGTTGGCGCAGACGCCCACCATCATCGTTGCCTCGACGACATCGACCGAGCAGTCCGGCCTGTTCGGCTATCTCTTGCCGCACTTCACGCAGGCGTCGGGCATTGCCGTAAAAGTGGTCGCGGTCGGCACCGGCCAGGCGCTCGACATCGGACGGCGCGGCGATGCCGATGTCGTGTTCGTGCACGATCGCGTGGCCGAGGAGAAATTCCTGGCCGAGGGCTTTGCGACCAAACGGTATGACGTGATGTACAACGATTTCGTCATCGTCGGCCCGAAGACCGATCCGGCGCATATCGCCGGCGACAAGGATGTCGCGGACGCCTTGCGCAAGATCGCCGCGACGACATCCGCCTTCATCTCGCGCGGCGACCACTCCGGGACGCATGAGGCCGAGTTGCGGCTCTGGAAGGATGCCGGTGTCGATCTCGGTTCCGCGAAGGGCCAGTGGTATCGCGAGATCGGCCAGGGCATGGGTCCGGCGCTCAACATGGCGTCGGCGTCGAATGCCTATGTGCTGTCAGACCGCGGCACCTGGCTGTCATTCAAGAATCGCGGCGAGCTCGCCGTGCTGACCGAAGGCGATAAGCGACTGTTCAATCAATACGGCGTGATGCTGGTCAATCCGGCAAAGCATCCGACGGTAAAGGCCGCCGACGGACAGGCCTTCATCGACTGGCTGGTCTCGCAGGCCGGGCAGTCGGTCATCGCCGGCTACAAGGTCGGCGGCGAGCAGCTATTTTTCCCCAACGCCGCGCACTAGCAGAAACGCGATCGTGCTGACGCTGACGCTCAGCACAAGCAGGATCACACCAAGGCCGAGACCGAGCGCCAGTTCGCCCTTGCTGGTTTCCAGCGCGATCGCCGTCGTCATCGTTCGCGTGTAGCCGCTGATATTGCCGCCCACGATGATGATGGCGCCGACCTCCGCGATGGCGCGGCCGAAGGCGGCGAGGAACGCGGTGAGAAGCGAGGCGCGGCCAAGCGAGAACAGCAGCGCAAGGCTGCGCAGGCGGGACAGGCCGTCGGTGCGTATCAGGTCGGCGTATTCCGCCCACAGCAGCGCGACCGGACGATGCACCAGCGCGACCACGATCGGCGTCGCCAGGATGACCTGCGCCACCACCATCGCCGTCGGCGTGAACAACAGGCCGGCGAAGCCCAGCGGTCCCGAACGCGACAGCAGGAGATATAGCCCGAGCCCGACCACCACCGGCGGCAGTCCGAGACAGGCATTGGCGAGCACGATCACCACCTGCCGTCCGCGAAACCTTGATATCGCAAGCCAGCCGCCGATCGGCGCGCCGATCAGAAGCGCGAGCAGGCTCGCCAGCAAGCTGACGCGCAACGACAATGCGACGATCCCGAGCAGGACCGGATCGCGACTGGCGATCAGTGACGCTGCCGCCGTGATCGACTGTGCGAAGTCATTCATGCCGGCCTGGAGCCCCTTCCGTTCCGATCGAATCGGAACGGGGCTCCAGATCCTTGCCTTGACGCGCTTTCTTCACGCGAACCGGTATCCACTTCGCTCGAAGACACTTTAGGAGACACGTTTGCCACGCCCAACGTCCGCATCGCCAATGTTGCGGGAACGATCAATCGCTCAGGCCGGTGCGCCGTTCTTGAGCAGCTTCGTCACGGCCGCGACCAGCTCGTCGGGCGAGAACGGTTTGTTCAGCAGCACGCTGTCCGCCACGCCCCGGGTGGGCCATTCGTCGCCGCCGCCGCCGGTGATGTAGAGCACCGGGAATGACGGATCGATCTCGCGGGCGCCGCGCGCCACGCGCCAGCCGTCGAGCCGGCCAAGCAGGCGGATGTCGGTGACCAGGGCACTGTATTTGGTTCGGAACGCCTTCAGCAGCGTCAGAGCTTCCTCGCCCGAGCCTGCGATCGCCGGCTCATAGCCGCCGTCCCTCAGGGCGTCCTCTACCATCATCTGAAGATCACGATCGTCTTCGATGACGAGAATGATCGGCACGTCTTGCAAAACCTATCCCCCAGTAACCAGCCGGGTGCGCCCGGCTCGCGAGCATACGCAGAAAATAGTGGCTACCGTTTGCACGGCATCCCCAGTAAAAATACGGGTATCAGACGCGTCCCTATTCGTCGGCGAATTCGTCTTCTTCGTTGACCCCCGCTTTACCCCGCGGGACCGGCTTTCTGCCGCCGAGCGATCCTGTGACATAAGGTTCGCGCGTTGCATAGGGGTTACGGCCGCCGGCGCGCGCCGCGACCTCCTCGCCGGAGACGGCGGCCGGCTGGCAGATCAGGCGCCGGCTCGCCCGGCGCATCAGATCCACATGGATGTGGTCGTAGTGATAGACGTTGGAGCCTGGCGCCAGCACGGTGGTGAATTGCTGGCACGCGGCGGCCTGGATGTCGCGCAGGAAGCCCTGCTCTTCCGGCAGGCCCTTCCAGCCATCCTTGACCGAGATGCGGCGGCCGTCGGCGAGCGTGAAGGCTGCGATATCGAGCGCATTGCCGAACGCGTGCTCGGAAATATGCGCGTGCGAATTGCCGTTCATGCCGCGGCAGGAATAGGCCGAGATCTGCTTGATCTCGACGACGCGCGCGCCGAACCAGCGCTGTGCCGCCGGCTGCACGGAATCGGCGAGCCAGCGCTCGAGCACCGAGACGATCGGGCACGCCAACGTCGCCGCCGGCTTCACTGCGACCGGGCCGACCGTCATCACCGGGTTGCCGCCTGACGGACCGAGCCGTGGCGGCGGCGCGCCTGATGGCTGCTGGGAATAAGGCGCCGGCGAGTAAGGCGCGGCCGCGCTGTCGCGCCGCTGATTGGATGGCAGGCCCGGATAATAAGGTCGCTCGCCGCTGGCGTCGGGCGCGCCGTCAGGCGGCAGGTCGATCTCGTCCTGTTGCGGCGGAACGCCGGGCGCCGACAGCGAGACCGGCCCGTTCGGCTGGCTGCCATAGCTCGGCTGGCCGACCGCCTGATCGGAGTATGGCGCCTGCGCGGGCGGCGGGGACTGCCGGTTGATCGGCCAACGCGGCTGGTTGCCGATCGCGGCCGGCGGACGCAGGCTGTCGTCGGCAAATCCGTAAGCCGAACTGGCTTCGCCGAGGGCGCCGACCTTGAGCGGGAACTCGGCGCCGCAGGCACCGGGCCCGGAGATCGGATCGATGCGGACGAGGTCGGCGCTTTCCTTGACCGCGCCGGATTTCAGGCAAGCGGCCTCAGCCTCGGCCCGCCACGGCTCGCGCTCAGCGGTCTGAAACAGACCGCGGCCGCAACCAGCAAGCGACACAAGGACAAGGGAGCCGACGAGATACAAACGAACTCCACGCGTCATGGCGCGGAGGTTCTGCGAATTTGATTAAAGACTCTTCAACGCAATTCGACGCGTTGATTTCAACGCTCCTTAACCATACGTTGGAACCCGGCCGAGCAACTCGCGCGCTGCCGGGATATGTCTCCATCACCAAGTGTAACGAACGACGCCCTTGCCGCCATAGGACGACGTGACGTCGGAGAACTCGCCTTCGAAGGTCAGCAACCGCCCGGAAGGCCCCCCAGGCACTGTCAGGTTCACAGGCCCCCGGAATATATTTGGGGACGCTTCAACGCCTTGATTCGACGCTGTTTTGATCCGGGCGCCGCAATGCGGCATTGCCTGGGAATAGCGGGCCGGACAGCAACGCTGACTTTTTCGGCCAGGAACCGATTGCTAGCTTCAGCGTTAATGCGGGCAGCGTTGTGAACCAAGGGAGCACCCCCAATGGATTTCGCGAGTCCTCTGCTGAGCAAGCTGAGCATTGTGGCCGCGTACATCGCGTTCGCCTTCGTCGGCGCCATCATTCTCGGCGTGTTCTAGGACATTCGGCTCCTGGGACATTCGACTTGGCATTGAGTTCAGCGCCCGGCGGTCGCCCCGCCGGGCGCTTTGCGCTTGGTGACAGCCTCCATCGTCGACCCGTCATCCTGAGGTGCGAGCAGAGCGAGCCTCGAAGGATCGACGGCCACCGGCCGGGCCGTGCATCCTTCGAGACGCGCGCAAGAGCGCGCTCCTCAGGATGACGGTGACAGGGCGCGCGGCACCCCGCCATCCTCTCAAAAATTCGAGCAGCTCGATCCGGTGATGCCGCCGATCGTGAAATCGTGGCAGACCAGACCGGGATTGTCGGGATCGGGATAGCCGTCGTCGCGACGGCGCGGCTCGCGGACGGTTCGGCTGAAGCGCCAGCCGCGGGCGCGCATGCAGCTTTTGTATTGCCGCGACGTCGGCGTGCCGTTCTGCGGTGCGCCGAACTGCGCATCGCAGAATGCGGTGTCGACATGCAGCGCGTTGTCGCCGCGCCGCTGCTTCAGCATGTTGGTGTAGATGTCGTTGCCGGCATGGGCGGCGACGGCGCTGCCGGCGACGAGCAGCAGCGCGACCAGGCTCAAGCGTTTCATGTTTGCCTCCATCGCTTGCGGAAGTGCGTTGACCTCCGTCGGTCGCGCGCGACGAAGCGTCCGGTTCGAAGGCGTTCAATTACAAATTGGACAGCTGCAAAGTCAGGAGCGCGGCTCGCCCTACGTGACATCGATCACGGAAGCCGGCGCCGGCAGCGCGTAGCGTCCGGATCAATCGAACCCCGCCGCCCAACGCCCACGGAGACTGTCATGAAGACGTTCGTTGCGATCGCCGCGCTGCTGATGGCCACCACATCAGCCCATGCCCGCGGCTCCGGCATCACCTTCCAGATCGACGGCCAGCGCATCCATGTCGAGGCGCCGCGCAATTGCAGCGCGCTGTCCTGCATCCGCATCTCGGCGCCGGGCTATAGCGGCACGATTGGCAACATCAACCTCAAGGGTCTTGGCTCGAAGTCAAACGATGATGACGATGTGGCGTCGTCGGAGGCGCCGCCTGCAGCGCCACCACCTGCGCCCGCTCCCGCGCCTGCGCCGGTGCAGGCCGCCGCGCCGCAGCCGGTGCCGGCCGCGCCGGTTGCAACGGTGGTCGCGCCTTCAGCGCCTGCACCGGCCCCGGTCGCGGCACAGCCGGCACCGCAACCCGCTCCCATTGCCGCCGCCCCGACACCAACCGGACCGGTCGGCGTCTGGGTCACCGAAGAGAACAAGGGCAATGTCCGCGTCGAAGCATGCGGCGCCAATCTGTGCGGCTATTCGGTGAAGACCAACGAACGCATCCTGATCAACATGAAGCCCGACGGCAGCAAATGGAGCGGCCGCATCCACGATCCCGACTCCGGCCGCGACTACGACTCGACGATCGCGATGAAGGGCTCGAATGCGATGCGCGTGCAGGGCTGCGCCTTCGGCGGCATGTTCTGCGGCGGCCAGACCTGGAAGCGGGTCAGCTAGGCCGTCGCAATTCGAGATCCCTCCAGTGTCCGCTGCCGCGCAACCGGCTGGCGGACATCGGATTTTGAACATCCGCCCTGACGCTTTATCGCGGCTCGTACCCATCCCTTCATGCGGATCGCCTGAAGCGCTATAAGAACAGCATTGTCGAGGGTGAATTTGAACCTGCGGGCGGCTTACGATGGCGTTGACGGCTCTTGAGCTCGGTCTCCGGGGAGCAGTGGTCGCACTGTTCCTGGTGGTTTGCGCGGTGCTGCTGCTGCGCTACGCGGCGGTCAATCGCACCGCAAGCCTCGGCGCCGCGATGGGCGCGGCCGGCGCGGCCTATGCGATTTCGACCGCACCATTCTTTCCCGCAGCGTCATTCGGCTGGAGCTCGCCGTTCATCGCCTTCGCCATGGGCTCTCCGGTGATCTTCTGGCTGTGGGCTCGCGCGATATTCGACGAGCAGTTCGTGTTGCGGCCCTGGCACGCTGCCATATGGACGCTCCTCGCCGGCCTAGGCGTTGTCAGCCACAATTGCTGGACGATCTGGCCCGATGTCGCCAAGACGTGCGGCCGCATGCTCGCGCTGGCGACGATCGCCTTCGCCGTGCTCGGGGTCACGCAAATTCCGAAGGGCTGGCGCACCGCCGTGACGACGGCGCGCGGCCGGCTGTTGATCGCGCTGGTGATCGGCGTCGGTCTGCAGATGGTGCTCGCCGCCGCGGCAGGGCTGGCGGCAATTCCGACGCGGTCGATCAGCCTGAGCGCCGCGCTCGGCCTGGCTACATTCGCGCTGATGTCGATCTGGATGATGCTGTTCGATCCGCCCGTCGGCGAGCCGGCCGCGGCCGGCACCGGCGGCCAGGCTGGCCGGGCGTCCGGATCGTTCGAGCCCGATGGCCCGTCACCCCAGGACCGCGCGTCGCTCAATCGCCTCAGCCACCTGATGACGACCGAGCGCGCCTACCGGCAGGAAGGGCTGACCATCGGCCTGTTGGCGGCGCGGCTCGGCATGCCGGAATACCGGCTGCGCACGCT
The DNA here is from genome assembly GCF_011058295.2 of Bradyrhizobium sp. 6(2017). Classification (NCBI taxonomy): domain Bacteria; kingdom Pseudomonadati; phylum Pseudomonadota; class Alphaproteobacteria; order Hyphomicrobiales; family Nitrobacteraceae; genus Bradyrhizobium; species Bradyrhizobium sp. 6(2017). The sequence continues at coordinate 7,274,113 of NZ_CP049289.2, forward strand.
GATCAATGAGGGACTCGGCCACCGGAATTTCAACGCCTTCCTCAACCGCTATCGGCTCGACGAGGCCAAGGCGGCGCTCGCCGATACCAGCCAGGCCGAGGTGCCGGTGCTGACGATTGCGCTCGATGCCGGGTTCCAGTCGCTGGCGCCGTTCAACCGCGCCTTCAAGGCGGACACCGGGCTGACGCCATCAGAGTTTCGCCGGCAGGCGGCTGCCGCGCAAACCGCTGATACGGCGGAAATTGCCCGCTCGGAGTGAGAATTCGCTCCTCGATTTCAGAAATCGATAGGCCTGCAGCACCACAATCTGCCTCACTGGTGCCGACGCATGCACCGCTTGTGCGGCGGCGCGACACGGCAAGCGGAGTTTCAACGCCCGATGAAGCACTTCCTCAACGCGGCCAGGCTATTGGCCCTCGACCTGGCGTCGACCCTGGTCTTTCTTGTTCTGTTCCTGCTGACCCACAACACCGCGCTCGCGGTCGGCCTCGGCATCGCGTTCGGCGTTGGACAGATCGGCATCCAGCTCATGCGCGGGAAGCGGATCGACACCATGGAGTGGCTGAGCCTGTTCCTGGTCGTCGCCGCCGGCTCCGCGACCCTGCTCACCCATGACCCGCGCTTCGTGCTGTTCAAGCCGAGCATCATCTACGCGATCGTCGGCGTCGTGATGCTGAAGCCGGGCTGGCTCAATCGTTATCTGCCCAAGATCGCGCAGACCGTCGTGCCCGATGTCGCCGTCATGGTCGGCTATGCCTGGGCGGGCCTGATGTTCGTCTCCGCCGCCGTGAACGCCTTCGTCGCGCTGACCTGCGAGATCACGACATGGGCGATCGTGATGCCGATCTATGGCATCGTGAGCAAGATCGTGGTGTTCCTCGGCGGCTTTGCCGCGATGCGCTTCACCGCCAGGCGCCGCATCCGCGCCATGCCGGAGGCACAGCGCGAGGCCGTGCTCACGCTCGAGGGAGCTCCGGCGACGGCGACGCCGTAGCCGCCGACGTACCCCGTCCGGGGCGTGGTGGACGAAACAATCGGGCGCGCGACGAAACGATTTTGCGGTACTGACGAAGAATTGCTGAAACCGGGCCTCCGTAGTCATGCGCCCGGCAACGCGCTGCTTCGGCGCGATCACCACAAGGGGGACATCATGGCTTTCACCGCTTCCGCGCTCCGTCATGGCAAATTGCTGGCGGCAACCGCGTTCACGTTCGGTCTGTTGACCTCGGCGTCCTATGCCTACACCGACGAGCAGCAGCAGATGTGCACCGGCGACGCGATGCGGCTGTGCAGCTCCGAGATCCCCGACGTCGATCGCGTCACCGCCTGCATGGTCCGCCAGCGTGCGCTGCTCAGCGACGGCTGCAAGGCGGTTTTCCACTACGTGCCGCCGGCAGCGGCCCCGCAGCCCGCGAGCTACACGCCTGCGACCAAGCCGGCGAAACCACTCAACATCACCCCTCACAAGCGCGGCTAACCAAACCCCGACTGCGACCAAGCACCGTGCTTCCCGCGAGGGAGCGCGGTGCTTGATCGTTGCGGCCTGCCATGACAACAAGGCGGGACCGTTCATTCGGCATTCAGCCGGACGCGGCTCAATTGCGAGCCCCAAGTGCCTCCCGGGAATCGATGGTGATGCGCCGCACCTTCCTCTTCGCGCTTCTGCTTGGCATCGGCGCCACGATCGGTTGGCATACAACGGCCGATGCCGCGCCCGACCTGATGCAGCTTGCGCAAGCACAGCCGGCGCCTTCGCCGGCGCCGAGCGCGACACCCGCTACGCCTGCGCCCGCAACACCTGCTCCGGCCGCGACGCCGCAGGCCACAGCGCCCGAGCCGATCGGCAACGTCGCGACGCTGACCGGCACCGCCACGGTCATCCGCAACAACGCGACGACGCCGCTGCAGATCCGCGACGACATCTTTGCCAATGACGAGGTCGCGACATCGGCGACCTCCTCGCTCGGCATCACCTTCAACGACGGCACCACTTTCAACCTGCGCGCCAACGCCAGGATCGCGATCGACAATTACGTCTATGAGGACGGCGGCCAGCAGAACAGCGCGCTGTTCAACGTCGGCAAGGGAACGGCGGCCTTCGTCGCCGCCGCGGTCGCCAGGACCGGCGACATGAAGATCTCGACGCCGACCGCGACACTCGGCATCCGCGGCACCACCGGCCTTGTCGAGGTGCCCGAAGGCGCGACCGCGACCAGCAACAATGTCGGCATCAAGCTCTATCCCGACGCCGACGGGCATGTCGGCCGCATCGAGGTCAATGACCGCAGCGGCGCCTCGCTCGGCGTGCTGACGCGCGGCGCGAGCGGCTTTGCGATTCGTCCAGGCAGCGGCGGCGCCCGCTTCGCCGCGGTGCCGCTGACGATCTCGCCGCAGCAGATGACGCGCGACCAGGGCTTCGTGCGCCAGGTCCACAGCGCGCAGACGCTGGGTCGTCAGGTGGTGTCCGAGCAGCGCGACTTCCGCCGCGCCAATCCCGACTTCCGCAGGGCCAATCCGGCCGCGCCCTATCCGAACCGCGGCCAGCCGGTGCAGCCGAACCTTCAGCGCCAGAACGGCCTGCCGGGCCAGAACCGCAACGCTCCGCAACAGCCGGGTCAGCAAAACCGTCCGGGCCAGCAGCAGCCCGGCCAGCCGAACCGTCCGGGCCAGCCGCAGCAACCGGGCACGCCCGGCCGGCAGGGCTCGCAGCAGCCGGGCACGCAGCAGCAAGGCGGCGCGCAGCACGCGCTGCCCGGCCAACCCGGCGGCGCGACGCTGCCGCACGCGCCCGGTGTCCAGACGCCGGCCGGACAACAGCCTGCGCGCCAAGAACCTGCACGCCAAGGCGGCGCGACGCAGCCCGGTGGACAACAGTCGCCTGCACGTCAGGGCGGCCTGCAGCCCGGTCGCACAGTGGCGCCGGGCGGCGTGCGCCAGCCCGGACAACCGGCGGCTCAGCCGGGTCAGCCAGGCGTGCCGCGACAAGGCACGGCGCAGCCGGTGCCGCCGGCACCCGGCCAGATCCGCCCCGGAATCCAGCAGGCCGCACCGGGCATCCGCCCCGGCATGCAACGGCCCGCACTGCAGCCACGCCCCGGCTTCGTGCAACGGCGCGCACCGCCGCCGCCGCGCGCGGCAAAGCCGCCGCCCAAGGACAAGCGCCAGTAGAAGAACGAATGTGGCGCCGGCGAAAAACGCCGGCGCCACGCTCCGATCGAAAAAGCAGCAAGCGGCAGATCAGCCCCGCCTGGTGATCACGGCCTCCAGATATTCACTGGGGATGACCAGCGTCCCGTCCTTCGCGACATTGAACTGGTCCATCAGGCGGAACATGTCGGCGGCGAGCAATTGCTGCTTGACGGCATCTATCGCTCCGAATGCTTTCAGTACCGGACCGTAATAAGTGCGGAAGATCTCGAGGAAATGCTCGCGCGACCTGTAACGGAAATTGAAGTGCCTGCGCGTGGCCTCAACCGTCGCCTGGGGACCGAACAAGGCGACGAGATGGGCTTCGGTGCCCCATAGCGCGGGAGATTTCACGCCCGGGGCCGGCGGCACATATTTGCCGATGGTCTTGAACACCTGGCCGATGAAACCCTCCGGCGTCCAGCTCGCAAGGCCGATCTTGCCGCCGATGCGACAGACGCGGCGCAGCTCATTCGCGGCCTGCTGCTGGTCGGCGGTGAACATGACACCGAATGTCGACAGCACGACGTCGAAGCTCGCATCGGCAAACGGCAGCTTCTCCGCGTCCGCTTCCTGGAACGTGACGGGCAGCCGTTCTGCGGCCGCGCGCTCGCGGCCGCGCTCGAGCAACGCTCCAACGTAATCGGTCGAGACCACGTCGGCAAAGCGCCGCGCGGCCGCCAGCGTCGCATTGCCGTTGCCGGCGGCGACGTCGAGCACCATTTGATTGCTGCGCAGGTCGACTGCCTCGCAGAGCGTTTCACCGACGATCTGAAGCGTGGTGCCGACGATGGCGTAGTCCCCCGAGCTCCAGGTGGCTTGCTGGCGTGCCTTGACGGCGGCGAGATCGACAGCGGGCATTTCGGTCTGAACGTTCATGTGAATCTCCTTTGAGTATGAGGTGCGGCTTCCGGCGAGACCGCAGCCTCGCCGGAAGTCCGTAAGTCGCGTTGAAATGCGTAGTGCAGTGCAATTGGCCCTGCGGTGCGGCGGACTACGTGCGACGGTCGAGAAAGACCGTGATGGTCGATGCGGCAGCAATGCTCCAATCAGAGCGATGGCTGCAGCCGTGCTTGCTACGCTGAGGCCAGACGACGGCCTGCTGCACTGGAGCTGCACGATGCTCCAGAACGACAGGCTCCTCCGCTCTGGTGAACACGGGTGAAGACAAACCGGCGATCACCAGCCCGAGAAGCCCGCTTCGAATGATCGGCCGAGCGCAGCGGTCGCCGGCGCCCTTCGACCGCCGGCTGCCGGGCTCGCGCGGCATCAGGCCGCTGACTTGCCGCTCGCGGTTTGCAAGCATGCCTGCGACCAATTGATTGACGATCCGGCGGATGCGCAAAAGCAGGATGGAAAAATGCCTACGTACCGGACTTGACACGGACTCCATGAATGAAATCGACATAATCGTTTCCTTGATCAAATAGTGATGGCGTCCCGGATAATCGATTGGCCGGGATACGCCATGCGACGCCCCCCAGGCGTCACTCGGCTGCAATGGGCGGTTGGACCGGATCACCACGCACCACCACGGTTGTCGCGACCTTGTAGAATTCTTCGCCCGGCATGCCGACGCAGCGCGCATGCTCCCGGATCGAGTCGCCGTCGCGCGCCTCGTAGATGCAGAATGTGCCAATGCGACCATCTGCCTCATGCACCACGTAGCTACGGATCCAGCGGACGCGGTCCGGCATCTGCTGATCGCCGATCCTGGCGGAGGTTGCGCCGGCAAGCTCCAGCTCGCTCATGTTTGCCCAGGCGCTCGGACGGCGAATGACATAGAGTTCCATCGAAATCTCCTCAGTTGCGAGTGTTGAACAGCAGGCCTGGCTCCGATGATCGCGAGCCGTGAGAGATGTATAGGCGCCGTCGACGCTGACTGTCCTTACCGCGGCCTGATCATTGTCTGATCTTTGCCTGATCTTTGCCTGAACCTTTTCCGCCGAGCCCGCACACATAGACATGGCCTTCGGATTTGGACTGTTCGAGCTTGATGAAGCTGGCCGCGTCCTGCTGTGCGCGCGGCATGAGGTCCCATTGCAGCCGCGTGTGTTCGATTTGCTGGTTTACCTTGTTCGGCACCGCGACCGCGTCATCTCCAAGGAAGAACTGCTTGAAGCCATCTGGCCGGATGTGACGGTCACGGACAACTCGCTGCAGCGCGCGGTGAGTTCGTTGCGCGCCGCGCTGCGCAAGGGTGGCATGGACGGAGCGATCCGAAATCTCCCAGGCAAGGGATATCGGTTCTTTCACGATTCCGAGATCAAGCAGCCGGTACCTGCTGCGCACAATTCAGACGGCACAATCGGTGCAATCGGAGCAATCGGTCTCGCCCGACGCGCAGCGGCCGGACAATTATGGCTGCAGGCGGCAACCTTGTTTCAGAGCGCCGATGAAGACGGCGCGCTCAGCGCCGAAGATCTGCACGATTGGGCGCTCGCGCTGCAATGCCTCGGCAGAGCCGCGGCAGCTATCCCTGTTCTGGTTCGCGCGGTCGGCGCAAAGAGCAAGGCGGGCGACGCTGCCGGGGCAGCGGTCGACGCGATCGCGCTCTCGGGTTTGCATTTCGAGAGCGGTCAAGCCGCGATCGGAAAAGGCTGGCTCGCACGCGCGGAAGACTGGACCGCAACGCTCGACGATCCTCCGACGACGGCCCTGCTGCTATGGATGAAGTCGAAACTGGCTGCCTTCGATGGCGAGCCGGAACAGGCACTCGCGTTGGCCGACGCTGCCTACGCTGCCGTCAGATACAAGGATGCACTCAACATCGAAGCTCTGAGCCTCGCCTATCGCGGCTTCTATCGGCTATGCCTCGGCGACACCCATGGCGGACTGGCCGATCAGGACCACGCCGCCGCGGTCGCACTGTCCAGCAACAATCTGGACCCGATCATGGGCGGCAACCTCTACTGCAACATTCTCTGGGCAGCCCGGATGTTCGGAGATTGGGCACGGGCCGACCAGTGGACACGGAGCTACCAGAGTTTCTGTTCGAGCAGCGGCATGGAACTGACGGGTTCATGCCAGCTGCATCGCTCCGAGGTGCTCGGCGTCAGGGGCTCGCTCGACGAGGCGCTGGCTCGGATTCAGGACGCGCTCGCGCGCCTGACCAGCGATGCGCCGTGGTCGATGGGCGATGCCAACCGGGTGCTTGGCGACATTCTGTCTGCGATCGGCAATGATGACGCAGCGCTTGAAGCCTATGACAAGGCCTACACGCTGGGCTGGTGCCCGGAGCCGGGCCGCGCGATGTTGCTGCTCGCAAGAGGCGAAGCGGAAGCCGCGCATGCGAGCCTCGAACGGAGCCTGATCGGCAAGACCTGGTGGACCCTGCAGCGGCGGGGAATCCTGCTCGCGCATCTGGCGCTGGTTGCGGCACACACGAATCGGGCCGGTCAGGCCAAGGCATTGATCTGCGAACTTTCGGGAAGTCCGGATCGCTGGCCGATGCCCTCGATCCGCGCGCTCACCAACGAAGCGCAGGCGATCCTCGCGCTGTCCCGGCAGGATCACGAAAAAGCCATGCGGCATCTCCATCTCGCCCGCCAGCTCTGGTCGAGCATCGACGGACGGGTCCAGATCGTGCGGCTGAGGCTTCAGATCTGCAGGCTCCAGCTGGAGCACGGCGACATTCGCGGCGCCATGGCCGAGGTTCATGCGGCACAGCTCGTGGCACGTGAATTGGGTTCGCCCAAGCTCAGCAGCGACTGCATGGCCTTGCAGCGTGAGATTGACGGCTGGCAGCCAGCCGCGGCTCCGGCTGTACGACGTCAGGGCATCGGCCGCTGATCAGGCCGCGCGGCGCAGCCAGTCGCGCACGCGTTCGATCAAGTTCTTGCGCGGCCTGGGCTGGACGGTCATCGCACCCGGCGCGATGTCGCGCAGGGATGACGACGGCGCTTCGGATGCGGTCGCCTCCGCGACATGCTCCGCCTCGACCACGTCGCCAGCCTCCGCAGCGCTGCGGTCCGGCGCCATCGCCGGCGTGTCGCCTTCGCTCTCAGCCAACGCCGTCGGTTCGATGGCCGGCATCTCCGCCAGCACGGGCGCATCAGCGACGTCAGGCGGGTTGACGGCGTCCTGCTCCTCGATGACCGGCGGCCCCATCGCCGCGCGGCTGCGCCGCCGCTCCGCGGCCGCAGCGCGTGCCAGCGCCCGCCGCTCACGCTCGGCATCCGCTGCGGCCTGCAGCGCGATCGGTCCGACATTTTCCAGGAACGCACGCTCATAGCCGCGCGACAGACGCTCGAGCGCCGCATCGAGCGGCAGCCAGTCGACCTCCCTGATGTCGCTCATCAGCGCGCGCACCGGCTTGCCGCCGGCTTCCATGCGCCAGTAATGCACCACCTTGGAACGGCCGCCGGAATCATAGACCAGCGTGCCGAGGAATTCGTGCACGTCGACGTCGTGGCCGGTTTCCTCCAGCACCTCGCGTTCGGCGGCATCGCGCGGCGTCTCACCGTCGTCGAGCTTGCCCTTCGGCAGCACCCACTCATTGCGCTTGCGCAGGCGCACGACGGCAAAGCGCGGCGGTGTCTCCCGCCGCAGCACAATGCCTCCCGCCGCCAGCACCGGCGTCCGCGCCATCTCGTGTCCCAAAGTTTGCGATTTGAGATCGTCGCACGACGATCCCCGCTATTCTAAAGCATGATCCGGAAAAGTGGAAACCGGTTTTCATGCTCAAAAAATGACGCGTCGGGCAAAAAAGCGATCACATCGCAGGCTTTCGCAGCAGCGGCTCGCCGCATTTGATCCGCGCTCCCTCCGCGACGTTGTCGCAGAATTCGAAATTGCCGGGCGCGAGCACGATGATGGTCGAGCCGTGCTCGAACCAGCCGAGCTCATCGCCCTTCTTGACATGTTCGTCGCAGGGGAAATCCACCGGACCCCGCGACTGCGCGTTCAGCGTGATGTCGAGGAAATGCAGGCGGAGGCTCGCCACCAGGATGGCGGCGACCGGAACCAGCGTCAGCGCCTCGCCGGTCGCAAGCTTCCCGCGCAGCACCGCGCGCTCGTTCTTGCAGAACAATCGCTCGATCCGCTTCAGCGCGATCGGATTGACGTTCCAGACGTCGCCATGAATGAACGTCACCTTGTCGATCGCAAGGTCATAGGGCGCGTGGAAGCGGTGATACATGCTCGAGGTCAGCCGCAGCGTGACGAAGCGGCCGTTCCTGTGCTGCTCGACCAGCGCGGGATCGCCGAGCAGATCGAGCAGCGAATAGGGCGCGCCCTTGACCTGGAACAATTGGGTGTCCTCGATCCGCCCGTGCGCCCCGACGATTGCATCCGACGGGCTCGCGATGACGGCGGGATCGGCCGCGGCCGGTCGCAGGCCGGGCTTCAGCTCGCGGGTGAAGCAGTCGTGCAGGCTCTTGAACTCGGTCTTCTTGGCCTCCGACAGATCGAGGTCGGAGAACAGCTTCCAGCAGGCGATCGAGGCGTCGCGCACCAAGGGGTTCTCGACCTTGGAGAACCAGCCCATGAAGCGGGTCAGCGCCGCCCGCGGAATCCGGTTGGTGAGCAGGAAATTGAGGTCCTCCTGCTGGGTGAATGCCGAGATCAGGCCCTTGACTGTCATGAATTTGTTAGGTGCCGAGGCTAGCGCTTCTGTCATGGAAACATCCCTTCCGATTCTCTCGCTGTCCGCCGCCGCGCTCGCCGGCGCCGCCGCAGCTTTCCCCAAAGTCAAAGCCCGGCTTGCCCTGTCGCGCGCCAAGCACCGCTCGCTGACCGGGCATTCCAAGATGTCCAAGATGGTGGCGCGCCTGGTCCCGCACTACGAATTCGACATCGACGCGTTCTTCCGCTCCGACGGCGCGCCCGCCGACGTCGCGATGCAGCGCCAGGACGGCTTCTTCCGGCTCGCCGGGGTGTACCAGGACCGCTACCCCAAGGGCCGCGCGCTCACCGCCGAGGTGACGGAGCGCATCTCCGATCTGCAGTTCACCGAGACCTACCGCGTGCCGTTCCCGTACAGCCGCCTGGTGCGCGAGCATCTCAGCACCTCGGCCTTCGTGCAGGCCTCCAGCGGCGTCACCGTGACCGATCTCGACGGCAATCAGTTCTACGACCTGACCGGTTCCTACGGCGTCAACATCTTCGGTAACGACTTCTACAAGGAGTGCATCACCGAGGGAGAGAAGCGGGCGCACGCGCTCGGTCCGGTGCTCGGCCCCTACCACCCGATCATCGCCGACAACGTCAAGCGGCTGTGCGAGATCTCCGGCCTCGACGAGGTCTCGTTCCACATGTCCGGCACCGAGGCCGTGATGCAGGCCGTGAGACTCGCGCGCTACCACACCAAGCGGACGCATCTCGTTCGCTTCGCCGGCGCCTATCACGGCTGGTGGGGCGAGGTGCAGCCCGGCGTCGGCAATCCGGTGTCGCCGCACGAGACCTTCACGCTCGCCGACATGTCGGAGAAGACGCTGCACGTGCTGAGGACGCGCAAGGACATTGCCTGCGTGCTGGTCAACCCGCTGCAGGCGCTGCATCCGAATGCCAACGCGCCCGGCGATTCCGCGCTGGTCGACAGTTCGCGCTCCTCCCGATACGACCGCGCCGCCTACACCGAGTGGCTGAAACAGCTGCGCGAGGTCTGCACCGAGCGCGGCATCGTGCTGATCTTCGACGAGGTGTTCGTCGGCTTCCGCCTCGCCGCCGGCGGCGCCCAGGAATATTTCGGCGTCAAGGCCGACATGGCGACCTACGGCAAGAGCCTCGCCGGCGGCCTCCCCGTCGGCGTGGTTTGCGGCCGCAAGGATCTGATGCGGCGCTTCCGCGACGACCGTCCGGCCGACATCTGCTTTGCCCGCGGGACCTTCAACTCGCATCCCTATGTGATGACGGCGATGGACGAGTTCTTGAGCCGGCTCGCCAGCCCGAACTTCCGCTCGATCTACAACGGGCTGGACGAGACCTGGAACGGCCGCGCGACGGCGCTCAACGACCGCCTTGCCGCTCAGGGCCTGCCGGTTCGCGTCGGCAACATCTCGTCGATCTGGACCGTCTATTACACCGAGCCGTCCCGCTACAACTGGATGCTGCAATACTATCTGCGGGCCGAGGGGCTGGCGCTGAGCTGGGTCGGCACCGGCCGCCTGATCTTCAGCCTGAACTACACCGACGCCGATTTCTCCGAGGTTGCCGACCGCTTCGTCGCGGCAGCCGAGAAGATGAAGCGTGACGGCTGGTGGTGGCACAAGGAAGGCCTCACCAACAAGAACATCAAGCGGCAGATCCTGAAAGAGATGGTCGCCGTGAAGTTCGGCCGCTGAGGCCTTATCGGCCCTGACGCTTCCACGGGCTCCCCTCACCTCTCCCGCTTGCGGGGGAGGTCGTAGCGCATCGCGAGATGCGCTACGGGTGGGGGCTCTCTCCCCACAAAGATTATCGCAAGCGGTGACACCCCCACCCCAACCCTCCCCCGCAAGCGGGAGAGGGAGCGCAGTCCCGTTGTATTGAGCGGTTCGGCCTGATCGGTTCACAGGTGTCCCAAGACGTAGATGCCCGGGACAAGCCCGGGCATGACGCATTTCGGAAAGATGAGGGATCAACGATCAGGCGTGCTTGACGTGCTTCTCGAGGCCCGGATCGATCAGCTCGCCCTTCATCAGGAACAGCGGCGCCTTGTGATAGAGCTTCAGGTCGTTGAAGGGGTCGGTGACGATCTTGGTCATCCAGACGAGGCCGGTCTCGATATCGCGGATGAAGAACAGATGGACAGTGCGGAACAGGAGGCCGCCGATGCCGACGAAGAGCCAGACCTTGGCCACTTGGCGGGTGAAGTCGCCCATCGTGACCCAGGGCTTGAACAGCCCGAACAGGGTCGGATCGAAATACAGCACCATCGGCGACAGTGCCCAGATCGCCATCAGCACGACCTTGCGCTGCAGGTTGTAGCCGACCTTGATGTCTTCCTTGTGCTCGTGGGTGGCCTGGTTGACGTGGTCATAGCCCTTCGGCTCGAAGAAGAAGTGACCGGCCTGGCGTGAGGTCATCGAGACCAGCCAGCCGACCAGCGCCGACACCACCGGATCGAAGAACAGCATCACATAGGCGAACAGGAAGCTCAGCGCGCTGACGAAGTGCAGGCTCTGGTTGATCCGGCTGTGATGATAGAAGCGGTGGTCATCCCAGCGCTGGGTACGGAGCTCTTGCAGGAAGTTCTTGATCATTGGTTCCCCCAACATCTTTCGGGACTGGATTTACAGGGATTCGATGTAGCGCGTGTGACATCATCATAATGACATATGACAATGCGGAGCGACGCCTTGACGCAACTTGAGAAGGGTCTCGCCTCATCCCGAACAGGTTCACGGGGATGAGGCGAAAGATATCGCGGCCTCCCGGTTGAGGGTGCGCCGTGCGCACCCTCAACCGGCAGGATCGAGGCTTGGCCCGCCTGGGCCGCCTCAGGCCCTATCAGGCGGCCTTGGCCACATCCGCCTTGCGGAAGCGGACCAGCGAGAAGTGGCCGAGCGGCGGGATCAGGCGGCGTTCCGCGAGCTCCATGCCGCGCGCGCCGGCGAGCCACTTGGTGTAGCGCGACCAGGCGAATTCGGCGGTCCGGAACCCGAGCGGGCGCACCACCGGCTGCAGCTTCTGCTCGATGAAGCGGCGGACGCCGGCATCGGCGCTGACCCGGGTCAGGATGATCAGCTCGCCGCCCGGACGCACCACGCGGGCGAACTCGTCGAGCGCGGCTTCCGGGTTCGGCACCGCCGACAGCACGTACTGCGCCATCACCACGTCGAACGAATTGTCGGGGAATTCGAGCTTCTCGGCGTCCATCACCGCGAGGCCCTCGACATTCTTCAGGCCCTGCTCGGCAACCCGCTTCCTGGCCTTGTCCAGCATCGCTTCCGAGATGTCGGTGCCGAAGATGCGGACGTTCTGGCTATAGAGCGGCAGCGAGATGCCGGTGCCGACACCGACCTCGAGCACGCGGCCACCGATCTTGTTGGTGGCCTGGATCGCAGCCTGCCGGCCCTTGCTGAACACGCCGCCAAACACGAGGTCGTAGATCGGTGCCCAGCGGTCATAGGCCTGCTCGACCGTCTCGCGGTCGAAGTCCATGGAACGGTCGGCACCCAGCTTGATGATTTCAGCCATAGATAGTTTCTCGTCTCTCGTTCGGTTGAGCTGTTAATTCGGAACCGCACTGCGGCCGGCAACGCGGCGGGCGGGCCGCGGCGCGCGGCTCGGCTGCAACGTGGCCAGATTGCCGATGAACTGACGCGCACTGTTTTCCCAGGAACGCTCCAACGCAAAATTGCGGCAGTCGGCGCGCGACATCGTCAGCGCACGCAGGCAGGCGGCGCGCAGGTCGTTGTCGATCGCGCCGATCGGATGGTCCGCGATGACGTCCTTCGGGCCGGTGACCGGGAACGCCGCGACCGGCGTGCCGCAGGCCAGCGCCTCGAGCTGCACGACGCCGAAGGTGTCGGTCAGGCTCGGGAACACGAAGACGTCGGCGGCGGCGAGGTGCGAGGTCAGATCCTGGCCCTTCTTCTCGCCGAGGAAGATCGCGTCGGGATATTTCTGCTGCAATGCCGCGCGTTGCGGACCGTCGCCGACCACGACCTTGGAGCCCGGCAGGTCGAGCGACAGGAAGGCGTCGAGATTCTTCTCCACCGCGACGCGACCCATGGTCATGAAGATCGGCCGCGGCAGATCGAGGGTGGCCGGCTGGTCCGGATTGAATATCCTGGTGTCGACGCCGCGGGTCCAGAAGCCGAGCCTGCGGAAGCCGCGTTCGGCAAGCTCTGATCGCAGCGAGTCGGTCGCGACCATCGTCATCGATCCGGCAGCGTGGAAATGCCGCAGCACCGCATAGCCGACGCTGTCGGGAATGCCGGTGCGCACCGAAACATATTCCGGAAAGCGCGTGGTGTAGGAGGTGGTGAAGGCGAGCTTGTTGCGCTGGCAATAGCCGCGCACCGCCCAGCCGATCGGCCCTTCGGTCGCGATATGGATCGCCTCGGGTGCCGCCTCCTCGATCCGGCGCGCGATCTCGCGGCGGTTCGGCAGCGCCATCTGCAGGCCCGGATAGGTCGGCACGCCGACCGAGCGGAAACCGTCGGGGGTTAAGAATTCGATGTCGGCGCCGAGCCCGGCTGCGCTGCGCGCAAGCGACGTCAGCGTCCGGACCACGCCGTTAACTTGTGGATGCCAGGCATCGGTCGCAACGAGAATGCGCATCGCAGGAGATCCAAATCGTTAATCTTGATTCTGCTCGCACGACGTTCTGACATGGATGTTTCAAACGTATGACGTCATCGAAATGTTAGGTTGTTTTTCGCGGCAAACCGCCGCTTTTTCGTGTATCGTGACAGTGAGATGTCAGAGCAGAGTGAAAATCCCGGCACCACGCGCCGCAGGCTCCGGCGGCGAAACTCGTCGCTCTTGATCCTTGCGACCGGCATGCTTTTGTTCGGCCTCGCCGCCGGCGCGCTGTTCTATGGGCTGCGTCCGGTGACGCTCTCGATCGCGGTCGGCCCGACCGGCAGCGAGGACGTCAAGCTGATCCAGGGCTTCGCACAGGCCTTTACGCACGACGCGAGCGCGGTGCGGCTGAAGCCGGTCACGACGCAGGGCTCCGCCGAAAGCATCGCGCTGTTCACCGCTAACAAGGTCGACCTCGCGGTGGTCCGCGGCGATCTCGATTTGCCTGCGAGCGCCGAGTCGGTTGCGATCCTGCGCAAGAACGTCGTCGTGCTGTGGGCGCCCTCGGGCGGCAAGGGCAAGCGGCGATCCGCGAAGATCAAGAGCATCGACGATCTCGCCGGACACAAGGTCGGCGTGGTCGGCAGCACCCCGGCCAATGTCACGCTGCTGCGCGTGATCCTGACCGAGTCCGGCGTCAACCCCGACAAGGTCGCGGTCGGCCAGTTCAAGACCAGCCAGATCGCCGACCTCGCGCGCGATCCCTCGCTCGACGCCTACATGACGGTCGGCCCGCTCGACAGCAAGATCACGTCGGATGCGATCACCGCGACGGCGGCCACGCGCGGCGAGCCGGTATTCCTCCCGATCGATGTCTCGGAAGCCATTGCGCAGAAGCATCCGCGCTACGAATCCGAGGAGATCGCCGGCAGTATCTTCTCGTCGTCGCCGGCGCGACCGGAAGACAAGGTCGAGACTGTCGGCGTCAATCACCTCATCATCGCGCAGCATCGGCTTGACGACGCCACGGTCGGCGCGCTCGACCGGCAATTGTTCACGCTGCGGCTCCAGGTCGCGCGCGATCTGCCGGCGGCCTCCAAGATCGAGAAGCCCGACACCGACAAGGATGCCGCGCTGCCGGCTCATCAGGGCGCGGCGGCCTATATCGACGGCACCGAGCGCACCTTCCTCGAAAAATACTCCGACTACATCTGGGGCGGCATCCTGCTGATCTCCGGCCTCGGCTCGGCCGGCGCCTGGCTGCGCCACTACATGAAACGCGAGGAGCGCGAGCACTACATCACCCATCGCGACAATCTGCTGACGCTGATCTCGCGGGTGCGCGGCGCCGAGACGACGGAGGAGCTCGCGGCGATGCAGAGCGATGCGGACGCGCTGTTGCGCGAGGCGCTCGATTGCTATGACGACGGCGCGATCGAGGAAGGCGATCTCTCGGTGATCGGACTGACGCTCGAGCAATTCCACCACGCCGTCACCGACCGCCGCGCCGCGATCAACGGTGACCGGCCGGGCCTGCCGAGGATGCGCGCCGGCTAGGCGCGCGCACGCCGATTGCACCGAGAGCAATGTGCACCGAGAGCAATGTTTGGATTGCGCGTGCATGCGCGCGTGGCCATGTTGAGTGCGACCACAACACTCCGCACGACACCATGATGATCGCCTCCGCCATGACAGACATGCCCGCGCCGTTCGTGCTCGCGGTCGCGCTGGCTGGAGTGTTCCTGATCGCCTTCATGAAGGGCGCGTTCGGCGGCGGCTTTGCCATCGTCGGCATCCCGCTGCTCTCGCTGGCGATGGATCCGATCGCGGCGGGCGCGCTGCTGGCGCCGCTGTTTGTCGTCATGGACATCACGGCGCTGCGATTCTGGCGCCCCAACACCTGGTCGCGCACAGACCTCGCGATGCTGCTGCCGGCGCTCGTGATCGGCATCGGCATCGGCTATTTCGTGTTGCGCGATCTTGACCGGCATGCCGTCGAGATCGTGATGGGGCTGGTGACGCTGGTGTTCGCCGCGCTGTGGTTTCTCGGCGGCGGCGAGATCAAGCCGCGCCCGCGCTCGACGATCAAGGCGACCTTCGCCGGCCTGTCCTCCGGCGTCACCACGATGGTGGCGCATTCGGGCGGACCGCCGCTGGCGATCTATTTGCTGCCGCTCGGCATGTCGAAGACGCTTTACGCCGGCACCACCAGCCTGTTCTTCACGGTCGGCAACCTGCTGAAGGCCGGTCCGTGGCTCGTGCTCGCCACGCCCTCGCGCGGCCTGTGGATCCTGATGGCGCTTTGCGTGCCGGCCGTGCCGGTCGGCGTCTGGGCCGGTTGGCGGTTGCACGAACGCCTCGACCAGCGCGCGCTCTACCGCGCCTGCTACGCCATTCTGGTCATCACCGCGGCCAAGCTGCTGTGGGACGGATTGGCCGGATACGTCCACCCCTGAGGTCTTGCCGTCCCTCCCGGCAACCCGCCCTTAACCGCTCGACGAAACACGGACGAAACAAATCCCTAACGGCACGAAACCATTTTGGCGATTTCGTGCAAACGTCCTGAAACGCCTGATCTGTACTTGTTTGACCCAACGACGCGCCGGAACTGGCGCGCAGGGCGCAAACAACAGGGGTCGACAATGTTCAATTCCATCAAGCTGAACGCACGTCTCGCTGCCGCCGCCTTCGGTGCGCTGGCGATCGGTACCGTCGCTTTCTCGAATTCCGCCGCGGCCGCGCCGCTGCCGATCTTCCCGTTCATCCTGACGCCGCCGACCCAGGCGGTGCAGCCGCCGGTGCAGTCGATGCCGCAGGCGCAGGAGGAAGACCGTTCGGTTGAATTGCCTGCCCGGCTGCGCCGCCAGGTCGTCACCTATTCGACCCGTGAGGCGCCGGGCACCATCATCATCGATACCCCGAACACCTATCTCTACCTCGTGCTCGGCAATGGCCAGGCCATGCGCTACGGCATCGGTATCGGCCGCGACGGTTTCACCTGGTCGGGTACCCAGACCATCACCAAGAAGTCGGAATGGCCGGATTGGACCCCGCCCCCGGAAATGATCGCCCGCCAGCCCTATCTGCCGCGCCACATGGCCGGCGGCCCCGGCAACCCGCTCGGCGCCCGCGCCATGTATCTCGGCGACACCATCTATCGCATCCACGGCACCAACGCGCCGGAGACGATCGGCACCCGCGTCTCCTCGGGCTGCCTGCGCCTGACCAATGCAGATGTCTCCGACCTCTATTCGCGGGTCAGCGTTGGCACCAAGGTGATCGTGCTGCCGATGACCGACCGCCGCGCCGACCTCGGCTCAGCCACCCGCTAAGCCGGACATATCGAGACATCGACAACGGCCCCGGTGCCACGCCGGGGCCGTTGTCCCGTTCATAATCGTTAACCTCCGTGGCGATCGCTTGGCGATCTCTGGCCGCGACCTGCTTCCGCCCCCGAACCAGCTTGATCCGGCCACACTGGCGCCCTGCTCGGGGGGCCTGTACAACCCCGGTCAAGTTCATTTCTACCGGGGGGATGATGCGTCTACCGATGCATCCAAGGACGATAGCGCTCGGGATCACGGTGGTGCTGATCTCGTTCGTGATCAGCCTTAAGGCGATGGATTGGCTGGCGCCGAGCGCCACCGTGCCGTCGCCGCAGCTCACGCAACTGCCGCCGCTGCCGCAAGCGCCGCGCTCCTCGACGGTCGTGGCGCAAGTCTCGGTCGCGCTGTCGGCGATCCGCGACGCCGCCGAACGCGGCGCGCCGAAGACCTTTGGCGGCAAGGCCGACAATCCGGTGCAGCAGATCCTGCAAAATGCCGATATCAGCTGGACGGCATCGCGCGGGCCGATCGCGGCGACCGGCGCGCAGGACGTGCTGACGCTGACGACCCCGATCAGCGGAACGCTCAAGGTCACCGGTTCGCTGTCGGCGCAGGCGACCGGCGCGGTCAGCAACGCCCTCGGCAGCCTGCTCGGCGGCAATGTCGCCAAGCAGATCGGCGCGGTGAACATCAAGAACGTCAACGCCAACGCCGAGATCAAGGGCAGCGTCACCCTGACCTCGCGGCCGAAGCTCGGTGCGTCCTGGCGGATCGAGCCGAACCTGCAGGCGCAGGTCAATCTCGGCGACACCAGCCTGTCGGCCGCCGGCGTGCGCATCAGCGTGCCGGCCCAGGTCAAGCCGGTGATCGACAAGGCGGTCGCCGACCAGATTTCCGTGGTCGAGGCGAAATTGCAGAACAACCCGGTGTTCCAGAACAGCGCCCGCGCGCAATGGACCAAGGCCTGCCGCTCGATCCCGCTGCAGGGCACCGGCGGCACGTCGTCGATGCCGCCGATGTGGCTCGAGCTGAAGCCGATCCGCGCGATCGCCGCGCAGCCGAAGGTCGATGCGTCCTCGATGATCCTGACGATGGGGATCGAGGCCGAGACGCGGATCACGGAGACGCAGACCACCCCGAACTGCCCGTTCCCGGAAAAACTCTCGATCGTGCCGCCGATGCCGAGCCAGGTCGCGGTCGGCCTGCCGGTCGACCTGTCCTTCACCACGCTGACCCAGCTGGTCGAGGCGCAGCTCAAGGGCAAGACCTTCCCCGAGGACGGTTCCGGCCCGGTCGACGTGACCGTCAAGAGCGCGAGCATCGCCGCCTCCGGCGACCGGCTGTTGATCTCGCTCCTGGTGCACGCCAAGGAAAAGACTAGCTGGTTCGGCCTTGGCGCTGAGGCGACCGTGTACATCTGGGGCCGGCCACGGCTCGACCAGCAGGCGCAGACATTGCGGCTGGCCGACGTCGAACTGGCGGTCGAATCCGAGGCCGCGTTCGGCCTGCTCGGCGCCGCCGCGCGCGCGGCGATCCCGCACATGCAGCAGGCCCTTGCCGACCGCCTGGTCGTCGACCTGCAACCGTTCGCGAGCAACGCGCAGCGCAAGATCGCCGCCGCGATCGCCGATCTGCAGAAGAACGAGGAAGGCATCCGCGTCGACGCCGAGGTCAACAGCATCCGGCTCGCCGGCATCGAGTTCGATTCGAAGACGATCCGGGTGATCGTCGAAACCGACGGTACCATCAAGGCCGCCGTCACCGCGCTCCCGGCGCTGTAAGGACGCGGATTCGGCTGTTCCGCCCGTCCGCCATGCCCAGAAAGTCGTCTTTGCGACAGGTTGCCGCACCGGATAGAAGGTGCCCGTGGAAGCAACCCCAAAAGTAACCTCCAACGAAAAAACGGGAGAAACACGATGAAATCGCTCTTGGCCGCAGCAGCGGCCGGCCTCGCACTGGCGGCCTCCGGCACCGCGGCCAACGCCCAGATCTCCGACGACGTCGTCAAGATCGGCGTCCTCACCGACATGTCGAGCCTCTACGCGGACGCCACCGGCAAGGGCTCGGTCGCCGCCGTCGAGATGGCGGTCGCCGATTACGGCGGCAAGGTGAAGGGCAAGCCCGTGCAGGTGGTCGTCGCCGATCACCAGAACAAGCCCGACGTCGGCGTCAACATCGCGCGCAACTGGTATGACAATGACAAGGTCGACGCGATCTTCGACGTGCCGACCTCCTCGGTCGCGCTGCCGATCTCGGCGCTGACGCGCGAGAAGAACAAGATCCACATCAATTCCGGCGGCGGCTCCTCCGACATCACCGGCACCGCCTGCTCGCCCAACACGGTGCACTGGACCTACGACACCTACGCGCTGTCGAACGTCGCCGGCAAGGCGATGGTCAAGCGCGGCGAGGACACCTGGTTCTTCGTCACCGCCGACTACGCCTTCGGCATGGCGTTGGAGCGCGATGCCGCCAATGTCGTGAAGGAGACCGGCGGTAAGGTGCTGGGCGACGTGCGGCATCCGCTCAACTCGTCGGATTTCTCGTCGTTCCTGCTGCAAGCACAGGCGTCGAAGGCAAAGGTCGTGGCGCTGGCGAATGCCGGCGGCGACACCACCAACGCGCTGAAGCAGGCTTCCGAGTTCGGCCTGACCCAGGGCGGCCAGAAGATGATCGCGCTGCTGCAGGAGATCACCGACACGCACTCGCTTGGCATCAAGGCCACCCAAGGCCTGATCGTCACCGACGCCTTCTACTGGGACATGAACGACGAGACCCGCGCCTTCTCGAAGCGCTTCAACGAGAAGGTCGGCCACATGCCGACCATGATCCAGGCCGGCCTCTACTCGGCGACCATGCATTACCTGAAGGCGATCGAGGCAATCGGCACCGACGAGGCGCCGAAGGTGATGGCCCAAATGCGCGCCACGCCGGTCAACGACTTCTTCGCCAAGAACGGCCATATCCGTATCGACGGCCGCATGGTGCACGACATGTACCTGTTCGAGGTCAAGAAGCCCGAGGAATCCAAGGGCGAGTGGGACCTCTACAAGCTGATCGCCACCGTGCCCGGCGACGAAGCCTTCCGCCCGCTCGACAAGGGCGGCTGCCCCCTGGTGAAGTCGAACTAGAGCGTTTTCGAGCGAAGTGGACGCCGGTTCACGTGAAGAAAACGCGTCAATACAACAAGCTAGAGCTTCGGTTCTGATTCAAATCAGAACCGAAGCTCTAGACGCCATCGCGAATTCGTGGGGAGCGGCTTTGCGAGCGCTTACGAACCTTCGAACTTGAATGAGACTTTCAACTTGGCACGGTAAGCTTCGACCTTGCCTGCGGCGTCCAGTTGCAGATCGAGCTGGACGACCTCGGCGACGCGCAAATCGCGCAGGGACTCTCCGGCCCTGCTGACCGCCGCTGTGGCGGCCTTTTCCCAGGAGTCCTTGCTGGTACCGATCAGCTCGATAACCTTGTAGACGCTCTCAGCCATGTCGTCCTCCCGTTGCTGTCAGACAGGACGCAAACGCTCCTGCCGCGACCAGCCTAACATCGGGATTTCCGGGCTGATAGGATGCGCCGCACCAATCAGCGTGCAGGGCGGCGCGCCGGCACCGTGCAGAACTTCGACCACGCGATCACCGGGACCGCGCAATCGATCCGCTTCGCTTTGAAAGCGCTAGCTCTATCGGCCTGCACGATGCGAACCGTGGCGCGGCGCGTGAACGATGCCGATGCCGCTCTCCTGGGCCTGAAGCGCCTGCAGCACTGCGGGCGGCTCCAGCACCAGTTTTGCCGCCGGCGTCGGCGCGCCGTTATTGAGCACGTCCCGATAGGGATAGAGCGCCTGGTAGGCGGCCGGCTCGGAGATTGCAGCCTGGGCCGAGGCCGCCGTCGCCGTGACGGCCGACAGCGCCAGGGCCAGGGCGATGGTTTTGAACGTGATTCCGACGTGGGAAATCCTGGTGGTCATGGTAACGCTCCCGCGATTTGCATCGCATACGATTAAGTCGCTCGCGATTTATAAAGGCACGGCGCGGCCGGCTTTCAAGTATCCCGATTTAATCGGATGCGATTTATTCGGGCGCGGGGTTTCAAATATCCGTGTGATCCCAAAGGACCTGCGTAACCCGCAAGGCTGGGCTGATCGAGCGGCGCGGCTCGCACGTCCGGTGCCACCGGCAAACGCCGTTCTGGAGAAGCTCAAACCGCGTGCGCCCCGTGTTTCGACCGGGTCAACGGCGAGGTGCCCCCTTCAGCGCTTCTGTGCGTTCCCTCTGCCCTTGGGGACGTTGGCGAACACCGTCTCGTCAACGAGGCGCCAATACGCCTCGACGACCTTCGGGTCGGCGGAGGACAGTCCGCCCGTCACCTGCATTTCAGGGCCAAATTCCGACAGCGTGGCGGTCAGGCTGACCATCATGTAGTGAAAAAGAATGGGGTCGACGGCGGGCAGCAGACCCTGTTTCTGAACTTCGATGATTTGCGGCAGCAATCGCTCCAGCAGCGGAGCCAGGATCGCTTCGGCCACCCATTTCAGCCGCGGATTATCTGTCAGCGTCTCCTGCCGCATGAATCGATGAAATTCAGGAAACGCGACCGTGAAGCGGAACAGCGTGGTGTATTCCTGGCGGAGCCGCTGCAGCGGCGACAGATCGGATGCTTCGGGCGCCGAGATATCCCACCCGGCCCGAATCTGGGCGAAGGCGTGCTCCGCCGCCGCTCGCCACAGGATCTCCTTGCTGCGATAGTGATAGGTGATCAGCGGATGTTGCAAGCCGAGCCGATCGGCGATGGCCCGAATGCTTGCGGCTTCGAATCCGCGTTCGGCAAATTCCGCGATGGCAGCATCGAGGATCGAGGTTCGGGTCTCGATCGAACGCTGTTGTTCGGCTCGTTGGCGCGGGCGGCCGCGACGCCCGGTCGCCAGCTTCGTTTTCTGCGTCATTTGGCCTTCGATTAGCATGCTTCCCGGCCGAGCGTCACGCGACGTGTCGAGCGGCTCGTCGCGAGCCCATCACCGGCGGCCGCGCGACCTATTTGCCTTCGAACACGAGCGGCGGCGGCTCGATGTCCTTGTCGAAGGCTGCCGCGGTGTTGGCAAAGCCGCGCTGGGCGTCGGCGCCGTTGTAGAGCTCCATCGCGACATCGAGCATGACGAGATCCGCGGCGGCGACGCCGCCGCTCGACCACGCCTTGAGCAGGGTGCGCGTCGCGGCATATGACCTGGTCGGCCCCGTCGCGAGTTGCCGGGCCAGCGCCGCCGCGGTCGCCGAAACTTCGTTCTCGGGCACCACATGGGTGGCAATTCCGAGCGCGCCCGCTTCCTGTCCGGAGATCGGCTCGCCAAGCATCGCAAATCGCGATGCGCGCGCCCGGCCGGCGCGATCCGCGATGCGCTGCAGGGCGCCGGCGATCGGAAGCATCGCCGTCGTGACCTCGACGCAACGGAACGTCGCGTTTTCGGCGGCGACAAGAAAATCGCACGCCAGCGCCAGCTCGAAGCCGCCGCCGAAGGCAATCCCCTGCACCACCGCCACTGTCGGGATCTTCAGCAACTCGATCGCCCGATAGGACGTGTTCACGTCGGCGACAAACGTCCTGAACCAGTTGACGTCCTTGCCCGGCCATTCGCGCACCTCGCCGCCGAAGCTGAAGTGCGGTCCTTCGGCGCGCACCACCAGCACGCGGATGTCGCTTTCGCTGGCCTGACGCACGGCGGATCGCAAGGCCTCCGCAAAGCGCGAGTCCAGACGATTGAATGGCGGGTTCGCCAGCACGATGGTCCCGATGGCACCGTCTCGTTCAAATCGAATAGTCGTCATGGCGCACGCGCTCCCTTGTGCCGGTGTTGGTGTCAGGCCTGCTGTTGGTTGACGGCGTCAGGAATGATCGGCAGCAGCAGATGGGACGGACGCTCCGCGTCCCGATAGACCTTGTGCGTGACGGTCCTGCTGCTGCAGACGTGGTACGGGATGTACTCGACATTGGTCATCGCTCCTGTGCCGGTCGGGACATCCATGCAGGTGATGTCGAGGCAGATGCGATGGCCGGCCTTGAACTGGTTCGCGGTGGCGAGGATCTGGATCCGGTACTCGACCACGTCGCCCGGCGTCACAGGGGCGATGGCATCCTGCGTCAGTCTGTGGAACGGCTCCCAGGGCTTCGAGCGCTGCTCGTCGAGCGCGCGATAGGACGCCTTCAGCCAACCCCGCGTCAGCTCGCGCTCGGGCAATGTCGAGGGAACGTCGCGCTCGCCTTCGCGCGCAGTCCGGACCGACACGTCGGGGCCGACGTCCTTGAGCACGACGATCCAGTTGGTGTCGTCCTGATCGATCGCAGCATACAGCGTCAGCGTGATCGGGCCGGCAACGGTGACGTCATGCGGCAGCGGATCGGTCATGTAGCGCAGCCGCTCGACCTTGGTCGTCCGCGTCAGCGGCATCTGCGTGAATACGTCGGGCTCGCGGGCCGAAGCGCCAGCCTCCGCGGCCGACCGCGGCGGCTCGGTCGACAGCGCCTCCCAATGGGAGAGATGGTATTTGGTCCACTGCGTCTCCGGCAGCGGCCAGTTCGCGCCGGTCCGCCATTCGTTGGCACCCATCAGCCAGTAGCGCACCGGCGGCTCGTCCATGATGCCGGTGTCGTGCCCCTTGAGCCAGTGATCGTACCAGCGGATGATTTCATCATGGAGCTGGTGGAACGGCCGCTCGAGATGAGCCGGCCCGGTGAACAGCAGCTTCTTCGGCGCATCGACGTTCTGGAAATAGTGCTGCGCACCGAGCCAGTGCAGCTTGTAGGTGTACGCGTAAGCGCCGGAGCCGGTGTAGAACGGAATCGTGATCTTCCTGAAGATCTCCTCCGCACGCTCGACGGTGCCGTCCGCCTCCCAGGGATGCGTCATCATGAGATACATGATGAAGGTGCGCTGCCCCTTCTGGGTCAGGATGTTGTAGAGATTGATGTACTGCTTGAAGTCCGGGTTCCGCATGGCCCGGCGCCACAGCTCTTCCTCGGCGGGCGGCAGCTCACCAGGGCGGTCGCGCGTTTCATGGACCGTGCTGAAGACGTCGAGCAGATAAGGGAAGCTGTGCAGGACGCCGCCGGGATTGAAGTCGCGGTATCCGAACATGCCACCATACGCGCTGCACGCGTCATAGGGGAAGATGGCCCTCAGCGCGGGATGTCCTTGCGCGGCTGCACGCCATTGTTCGCCGGCAAATCCGGAGATGCCGACCATCCCGACCTTGCCGTCTGACCATGGCTGCTGCGTGATCCATTCGATCAGGTCGTAATGGTCGGTGTCTTCGTGGCCATAATGCCCTTCCGACTTGGCCGAGCCGCGCGGCTGGGCGATCACGTGGACATAGCCATTGGCGATGAAGCGCCGCGTATCTCCCGCCTCGATCGGACCGAACCACAGCGGCGCGTGAGCCGGCTGCGGCGGCAGGATGTCGGCGATGTCGGGTCCCTGGATGTCCTTGTTGTGCAGCGCTGACGCATACAGCACGGGGTATTGGCCGGCTGCGTCCGGACGGTAGACGTCGACCGCAAGGCGAGTGCCGTCCCTCATGGCGACGCTGATGTCGCGTTCCTCGATCATCGTTTCATCCCGGTGTTCGCGACCCTTTCGGTCGATGCCTCGTGGCGGTGCAAGCACGCTTCCCGCCCGATCGAACAGACCATGGCACAAAACTTTACTTCCGTAAAGTATAATTTTTCGCGGCATCGGAACGCCGTGGAACGGCTCGACATTCCTCGACAATTCCGAGGCTCCGGATCGACCCCGATGCCGACCGGCGCGGCGGGACGGATCGACGCAACTACCCACCATCTGCTTTTGAGATGGCGCCATCTGAACAAATCATTGTTCGCAGCGCGCGCCGACCGATAAGGCGTCTCATCCGCCTGACCGGCGCGTTGCCCGCCGCCGAAGAGAATGACGCCCGGACGTCCGGACGGCAGACGACACGCCATGTGCGAACAACAACAACGACACGGGAGCGAGCATGTCCGAGCCGGTTGCCGACAGGGCGATAAGGAAGGCTTTCGTGCGGCTGATGCCGGTGTTGTTCGTCTCCTACATCCTTGCCTATATCGACCGGGTCAATGTGGGATTTGCCGCGCTGAGGATGAATGCGGATATCGGCATCTCGTCTTATGTCTACGGGCTTGGAGCGGGCGTCTTCTTCCTCGGCTATTTCATTTGCGAGATCCCGAGCAACCTGATGATGGCGAAGGTCGGCGCAAGGCGCTGGATCTCGCGCATCATGATTTCCTGGGGTCTGATCGCGGCGGCAATGGCGCTGGTGCAAGGGCCTGCCAGCTTTATCGTGATGCGCTTTCTGCTCGGCGCTGCGGAAGCCGGGTTCTTTCCAGGCGTGATCCTGTATCTAACCTATTGGTTTCCGCAGCAGTACCGCGCGCGCATGATCGCGGCATTCATCGTCGCGGTGCCGGTCTCGCTCGCGCTCGGCGGGCCGATCTCGACGGCGATCCTCCAGATGGATGGGTTGGCCGGCTTGAAGGGATGGCAATGGCTGTTCATCCTCGAAGGCCTGCCGACCACGCTGATGGGCCTCGTCTTCCTGAAGGTGATACCCGACCGGCCGAGCGAGGCCCGATGGCTCAGCTTCGAGGAGCGGAGCCGACTGCAGAACGCAATCGACAATGAGGAGCGCGCGATCGCAGTCCATGGCCTGAGCGTGCTGCAATCCCTGGCGGATGCGCGCGTGCTCGCGCTCGCCTTCATCTGGTTCGCGAACACCACGGCCAATCTCGGCCTCGCATTTTTCCTGCCGCAGATCCTGAAGGGTCTCGGCCTGACCGACATGCAGACCGGAATCACGACCTCGGTCCCCTACATCTTCGGCACGCTAGGCATCCTCGCTTTCGGCTTGATCTCCGACCGCTACAATGAGCGCCGCTGGACGCTTTGCGCGACGCTCGCCCTCACCGCGTTCGGTCTGGCCGCGGCCGGCATGATGTCCGGATCGCTGCTCGCCGTCGCGGTCATGGCGGTTGCCGCAGTCGGCATCTATGGTGCCAAGCCGCCGTTCTGGCCGCTGCCGTCGACCTTCCTGTCGGGCAATGCCGCGGCCGCCGGCATCGCGCTCATCAACGCGATCGGAAACCTCGGCGGCTTCGTCGGACCCTATGTGATCGGCTGGATCAAGGATGCCACGCACAGCTACGAGGCCGGGCTCTACTTCCTCGCCGTCCTCACCTTCGTCGCCGCGGTGCTGGCGCCGATCATCGTGAGCAGCCGCTTCATCGGCGCCGCGAATGCGCCGGCGACGCTGAAGAGGGCTTGAGCCGGCACCCTGTTCGAATTGACGTTTCGATGCTGTGACACGCACACGCATCATTGAAAGGGAGCAGCAACCATGACCATCAGCATCGCGCGCATCGAGGCATTTTTGTTTCGCGCCGAAGTGAGCGAGCCCGTCAAGACCTCGTTCGGCAGCATTCCACGGCGCAGCGTCCTGCTGTTGCGCGTCGAGGATTCCGACGGCGCGCATGGCTGGGGAGAGATCTGGTGCAACTTCCCGCCCTACAGCGCCGACAACAAGATGCGGCTGCTCGAAACCGTGATCTGCTCCGCGGCGCTCGCCGGAACCTATCTCGATCCCGCGGACGCCTGGCACACCCTGACCGCGCGGACCCACCGCTGGGCGCTGCAGGGCGCGGAGCCCGGCCCGTTTGCCGCCTGCCTCGGCGGGCTCGACCTCGCGCTGTGGGATCTTGCCGCGCGGCGCGCCGGACAATCGCTGCGCGCCATGCTCGCCGGGACGGCGGCGCGCGACGTGGTGCCCGCCTATGCAAGCGGCCTCAATCCCGACACCGCCGCAGAGACGGTGGCGCGCTGTCGTGACGCCGGATTCCGCGCCTTCAAGGTCAAGGTCGCGTTCGGCAGCGAAACCGACACCGCCGTTGTCGCCAACATCACGCGCGACTTGCGATCGGGCGAACGGCTGATGGTGGATGCGAACCAGGGCTGGGATCTTGCTGAAGCGCGCCGCGCGGTGCCGCGGCTCGGCGCGTTCGGCCTCGGCTGGATCGAGGAGCCGCTTGCAGCCGACCGCCCTGCCGTCGAATGGGCGGAACTTGCGTTGCTGTCGCCGGTTCCGCTGGCGGGTGGCGAGAACGTCTTGGGCTATGAGGCGTTCGCAACCTTGATCGGCAGCGGTCATCACGGCGTGGTACAGCCCGACATGCTGAAATGGGGCGGCGTCACCGGCGCCACTGCTGTCGGCCGGCGCGCGGTGCAGGCGGGACGCTCCTACTGTCCGCATTGGCTCGGCAGCGGCGTCGGTCTGCTTGCTGCGGCCCAGGTGCTCGCCGCGGTCGGCGGCCCCGGCTTGCTCGAGCATGACGTGATGGAAAATCCGTTGCGCGAAGCGCTGGCGCAACCTTTCCCGCGCGTGCAGCAGGGACTGTTCCCGCTGCCGCACGGACCAGGCCTGGGCGCAGAGCCGGACCTTGCGGCCGCAGCGGACTGGCTGGTGACACGCGCCGAGTATCGCGCACCGCGCGCCTGAGCCCGCCTGGCTACGTGACACCAACTCGCCTTCGCCGCCGACCGTACGCGCGAGGGGCCGACCAGCGAGAAGCGGAAGCGCGCCCGGCAGCCCCCCGGGCGCGCCTGCTTGCAACGCGATTGATCAAATCGGAGCACAATTGAACAAGTCCGCCGAGGTTGGACAGGATTTAACATCCGCGCCATAGTGAATGGCTATCGTGGTCATGAGCCAAGTGGAGTGAGCCATGGACGTGCAAGCCTCTGGTAACGAAAACCAAAGCACGCCCGAGCCGACATCTGCACCAGGCCAAGAGAATCCGCCCGCGAATCCGCACGCTGCGACGCGCACGCCGGCCATCATCGTCGGTGTCATTGCCGCCATCATCGTTGCGCTGTCGATCTATTATCTGCTGCGGCCCGAGCCGCTGCTGGTGCAGGGCGAGGTCGATGCGACGCGGCTCGATATCGCCGCGCGCGTCGACGGCAGGGTCAAGGAGATTCCGGTCGAGCGCGGCCAGAATGTCACCGCGGGCGCCGTGCTGGTGCGCATCGACAATCCGGAAACCCTTGCAAAACAAGATCAAATGCGCGCGGCCAAGGCGGTTGCCGATGCCCAACTCGCCAATGTTCTGGTTGGCACACGGGCCGAAACCATCGCCGCGCGGAAGGCGGAGATGGAGCGCGCGGAGGCAGCCCAGGTGCTGGCGCAGAAGACCTTCGATCGCGCCAAGACGCTGACCGAGCAAGGCAACGCGCCGCAGGCGCGTCTCGACCAGACCACCGACGCGCTACATGAAGCCGAGCGCGGGCTCGATCAGGCCAAGTCGGCCTATGAGCAGGCGGTCAACGGCTACACCAAGGAAGAGCGCGCGATCGCGAAAGCCAATGTCGGGAAGGCCGAAGCGGACATTCAGAGTGTCAAATCGGTCATCGATCAACTCGCGGTCTATGCTCCCATCGCCTCGCAGGTCTATCAGCGCAATGTCGAGCCGGGCGAATATGTCTCGCCGGGCGTGCCGCTGGTGACCCTGATCGATCTCGGCGATCTCTGGGTCCACTTCGATCTGCGCGAGGATCTGGTCAAGGGCCTCAAGGTCGGCGACAAGTTCGACGTCCGCATTCCCGCGCTCGACGACCGTCACGTCACGGTCGAGGTCAAGCTGATCGCAACCAAGGGCGAGTATGCGAGCTGGCGGGCGACGCGCGCCACCGGCGATTTCGATTTGCGGACATTCTCGATCCGCGCCTATCCGGTGCAACCGGTGCCCGAATTGCGGCCGGGCATGAGCGCCTATCTCGATTGGCGGTCGCGCCAATGAGGCTGGCATCGAAGCCGGGATTCTGGCTGGTCGCGCAGCGCGAGTGCCTTTGGCTGTTCCGCGACCGCGTCGCGCTGCTCCTGATCTTCGGCGTGCCGCTGTTCGCCTTCGTGGTGCTCACCACCGTGTTCAGCCAGCCGGTGATCCGCAGTCTCGGCGTCACGATCGTCGACGCCGACAAGTCGGATAGCTCGCGCGCATTGATGCAGCATGTCGCGGCGTCGCCGAGCCTGCGAATCGTCGACGATTCCGGATCGCTGTCGACCGCCGTGCAGGACATCCGGTCCGGCAAGGCGATTTCGGCGATCTTCATCCCGCCGAATTTCGACCGCGACCTGAAGGCCGATCGCCGCCCGCAGGTCGTCGGCTTCTACAACCAGCAATTCCTGACGGCGGCCGGCATCGCGTCCTCCGGGCTGAGCGATGCACTGACCGCCGCGGCGAACGCGGCAGCTCCGGCCAGCCGCGCGGCACCGGCGCCGGCCTCAATGGGCACGCTGAGCGCGGAGACCATCGCACTGGTCAATCCGCAGAAGAACTACGGGCAATTCCTGTTGCGTGCGCTGCTGCCCACCATCATCCATGTGGTGATCACGCTCGCAGCGGGCTATTCGGTCGGCTCCGAATTCCGCCGCCGCAATGCGCGAGAGTGGCTCGCAAGCGCCGGCGGCGATCCGGTCGCAGCACTTGCCGGCAAGCTGGCGCCGCTGTTTGTGATCTTCATCGTGATCATGCTGGCCCAGCCGCTGGTGCTGGAGGGCGTGCTGCAGATTCCCTTCAAGGGCGACGCGTTGCTGATGATCGCCGCCGGCTCGCTCCTCATCATCGCCTATCTGTCGGTCGGCGCGCTGCTGCAACTTCTGGTCGGCGATCTCGCGACCGGGCTGGGACTTGCCGGCCTGATCGCCTCGCCTGCGTTCGGCTACGCCGGCGTCGGCTTTCCCACCATCGGCATGAACACGTTTGCGCAGGTCTGGAGCGCGATCCTGCCGCTGCGCTGGTACATGGCAGTCCTGATGGGACAGGCGGCGCGCGGGTTGCCGGCAACGGAATCCGCTGTTCCCTTCGCCGCGCTCGCCGGCCTCGCGCTGCTGTTTGCCGGCCTCGCATGGCTGCGCATGGCGAGCCTGACGCGCAGGGGCTGGTTCGCGACAGAGAGGCCGGCCGAACCTCCGGTTAGCGAACAGACATCGCCAGGCGTCGGCGGCGCCTTCATCGGAGAGTGGCGACGCGTGCTCGGAACGCGCAGCGCGTTCACCCTCTTGTTCCTGGCCCCGCTGATCTACGGCATCTACTATCCGCAGCCCTATCTGAACCAGATCCTGCGCAAGCTGCCGATCGCGGTGGTCGACAATGATCTCAGCGATCTCTCCCGCCAGATTGTCGAGACGCTCGATGCCAGCGGCACGTTGAGCGTGACGGTGCGCGCCCGCACGCTGGCGGAGGCGCGCACCGCGATCGATCGCGGCGAGGCGTTTGCCGCGGTCCAGATCCCGCCCGATACCGAGCGCGACGTGCTCAAGGGCATCACCGCCCACATTCCGGTCTACGCCGACGCCACCTATCTGTTCGTCTTCAGGTCGACCGCCAGCAGCGTCGCCACCGCGATCGGCACGCTGACATCGGAGCTGGTGTCGCGGGGCGGCCGCTCCGACGGCAGCCTGGTCAAGGCGAAGCTCGCGAGCCTCAGCCCGGCCGATGTTCTGCTGCAACCGATCTTCAACCCGGTCGGCGGCTATGCGAGCTACATCGTGCCGGCGGCATTCATCCTGATCCTGCAGCAGACGCTCCTGATCGGCGCGGCGATGCTGACCGGCACGGCGCTGGCCAGCGGCCGCGGCGCGTTCGCCGGCGTGTTCGGGCGCGGCATCGCCCATCTGACGATCTATTTGCCGGCGCTCGCGCTCTATCTGATCGTGCTGCCGCGCGTCTACGGTTTCTCGACGCTGGGGCATCTGCCGCAGATCTTCGCGCTGGCGACCGTCTTCCTGCTGGCGACGAGTTTTATGGGACAGGCGATCGGCGCCTGGTTCACGCGGCCGGAAAACGCCACCATCCTGCTGCTGGCGACCAGCCTGCCGCAATTCTTCACCGCCGGCTTTGCATGGCCGCGCGAGGCCATCCCCGCTGCGGCCACCGCGCTGGGCCGGCTGTTTCCGGCCGACTCCGCGATCGACGGCCTCGTGCGCATCAACCAGCTCGGCGCCAGCATCTGGGAGGTCTCGCATGACTGGCTCGGACTGTGGTGTTTGGCGCTGGGCTATTTCGCACTCGCCGTGATCTCGGCGCTGGTGTTCAAGAGAGGACCGCAACATGCCCAACGCTAGGCGCATCGCCATCATCGCGGTCCCGCTTGTGCTCGTCGC
The DNA here is from genome assembly GCF_011058295.2 of Bradyrhizobium sp. 6(2017). NCBI lineage: Bacteria > Pseudomonadati > Pseudomonadota > Alphaproteobacteria > Hyphomicrobiales > Nitrobacteraceae > Bradyrhizobium > Bradyrhizobium sp. 6(2017). The sequence continues at coordinate 7,304,999 of NZ_CP049289.2, forward strand.
GGGCGCGCTGATCTATTCCGAGAACCGCGCGACGTCGTCCCCCGCAACCGTCGGTGTCGTGCGCTCGACCGAGGTCAGGGTCGAGCCGGAGGTGAACGGCCAGCTTATGTCGATCGCGGTCGAGAAAGGCGCGCAGGTGCACGCAGGCGACGTTCTCGCCAAGCTCTCCGCGGTCGAGTTGACCGCGCAGGCGGACCAGGCGCGGGCCGCGCTCGCCGCTGCGGTCGCAAGCCGCAACAATGTCTATGCCGGCGTTCGCCGCGAGCAGGTCGATTCCCTTAAGGCGGCCATCTCCAAGGCCAAGTCGCGCCTCGACTATGTCGAGGTCCAGCTCAAGCGGATCAGCACATTGGCGAGCCAGAGTTTTGAAACCCAGCAGGCACTCGACCAGGCCGAGAATGACGTGGCGGCGGCGCGCGCCGGCGTGGCGGCAGCCCAAGCCAATTACGACGCCGCAGTGGCGGGGCCGACCAAGGAGGAGCGCGCCATCGCCGACGCCCAGGTGCAGGCGGCCGCGGCCGCCGTCGCGGTGCTCGAACGCCGGCTCGACAAGATGGTGCTGCGCGCGCCGGCCGACGGCGTGGTCAGTGTCATCGCTGCGGAAGTGGGCGAGAACGTTCGCGCGGGCCAGCCGATCCTGATGGTCGCGGCGGCCGGCAAGCAATGGCTGTCGTTCAACGTGCGCGAGGACCATCTCGACGGCCTTGCGATCGGAAAGACCGTGAACGTGATCCGGAATGCCACCGGCGGCGCGACCAAGGCCGCGATCACCGAATTGCGGCCGCTCGGCACCTTCGCCACCTGGCAGGCCGAGCGCGTGATCGGCGATCATGACCGCAGCACGCTGCGGCTGCGTCTCGATCCCGCCGGCGCCGCGGAAGGCCTCGAGCCCGGCATGACCGTCCGGATCGAGCGATGAAGCGCGCGACGGTCGGCCCCGAACCGCGGTGACGTGCGCGTCGCCGCGATGCATTTCAAAAGCTTTGTCGGCCCACCCCGCCCGACAGTCATCCAGCTGTCAGGAGATTGAGACAAGAAGACAGCAGCGTCGAACGGCTCGGCCCTTGTGGCACTGGACCCGACGCTACACCAAAGATGGAGGCGTGGCCGTGAAGCACATTCGTTCAGGACGGAAAGTACATCTCGCAGCGATGCTGTTCGGTGCGGCGGCTTTGGCGATGCTCCCGCCATCGATCGCGTCAGCGCAAACCACGTCAGTGCCGGCCGGCAACAAGCCCTTCCTGACCCTCGATGGAAAGCCGCCGCTCGTCATCGGGCATCGCGGCGTGCCGGGCCTGGTGCCCGAGGAGACCGATGCATCGTATGAGCTCGCCGCCGACCTCGGAACGGATTCGCTCGAAGAGGACCTGCACCTGACCAGGGATTGCGTGCTGGTGGCACGCCACAACCCGTGGCTCGGCGACAACACCAACATTGCCGAGGTGGCGAAGACCAATCCGGAGGTTGCGGCCCGCAAGCGCACGGCGCCGGGTGTCCTCGTCAAGGGGAAATGGGCGCAAGCTCCCACCGGCGGGCCAGCCGACTACCTCACCGATCTCATCGATCCGGCCGATCCCAAATCGGTGCTGAAAGCACTGATCGTGGATGGCGATGACCACACCAACGACTGGTCGATCACCGACTTCACCATGGCCGAGCTGAAGAACTGGATCGCCGGCACCACCTATGATGCGGCCAACGAGAGGCCGAAGCTGTTCAACGGCAAATTCCCGATCATCAGCTTCCAGGACATCATCGACATCGCCAAGGCCAAGAGCAAGGCAACGGGACGTCCCATCTCGGTCTATCCGGAAACCAAGAATCCGAGCTGGAACAATGCCCAGGCCATCGCCAATGGCTGCGGTGCGCCCGGGAGCCACCCGCTCGAGGATGCCCTGATCAAGATCATCAAGGAGAACGGCCTCAACGCGAAGGACGCTCCGATCGTCGTTCAGAGCTTCGAGGCCGGCAGTCTGAAATACATGCGCGGCCATGGACTGGAAACGCGGCAGGTCCAGCTGATCGACGGCAACGGTGTCGACTTCAAGACCGGCAAGGTCCTGCTGAACAACATCGCCAATTCCCGCCCGTACGACTGGACGGTTGCGGGCGACTCGCGCGGCTTCGATGCGATGCTGACCCCTGAGGGCCTCGCGGAGATCAAGACCTATGCCGACGGCATCGGTCCGTGGAAGGCGTATATCGTTCCGTTGAAGATCTCACCCTGGAAAGACAGCAACGCCGACGGCAAGCCCTACAAGGGATCGACGCCGGAGGCCTCGACGCAGGAAGCAACCAGCGTCATTGCCGATGCGCACAAGCTCGGCCTGTTCGTGCATGTCTTCACCTTCCGGAACGAGAAGAAATATCTGGCGGCCGACTATCGCGGCGATCCGGGCCTGGAATATCTGAAGTTCTTCCGCCTCGGCGTGGACGGGGTCTTCACGGATTTCACCCACACCGGAGTCGCCGCCCGTGCGGCCTATCTCCGTGAACTGGGCTGGTGACGCCGGCGATGCGAAGGCCGCGGATGCATGTCGTGCAGCGCCGCGGTCACACGTTCATCTGAAAGCGATGCTGCCCGGCCTGTGGCCGATGGCAAGGCGTGAGCGGAAGCGCCTCGCGCTCTGGCTCCTGAGCGCAGGCGGACGGGTACACAGCCTCCGCCTCACTTCCCCTTAAGCGCCAGCGCGCTGGTCAGGTCGCCGAGCGGCTTCTGACCACGAGCGGCGATCGCAGCGTCGCGCACGGTGATGCCGTGCAGCGTCGGCAGTTCGAAGCGGCGCGTGATGAAGCGCAGGATCGATGTCGTGTCCATCGGCGTATGGTCGACATAACCGCGGCGCGCATACGGAGAGACGATGATGGCCGGGATGCGTGAGCCAGGGCCCCGATCTGCGGCACAAGCGTCGTCGCATTCTTCGGATCCGCATAGGCCTTGTCGCCATCCTTCGCGGGGTCGTTGCCGCTCGGCTGATAGGGCGGCTGCATGGTGTTCACGGCGTAGAAATCAGGGGTGAGATTGCCGTCGCCGGCATATTTCGGAATGCCGTCCATCGCCGATTTCGGCGAGTTGGCGGCCTGCGTCAACGTCACGCCATCGCGCTCGACAACGGAGATCGACGGCTTGGCGGGGTTGGTATCGGCACGGGGATAGTAAGGTACGCAGGCGCAGACCAGCCATTGATGGTTGAGGAAGGAGCCGCCGAAGGCCCCCATGAAGAAATTGTCGGCCAGCACATATTTCTCGGCCACCTTCCACATCGCCAATTTCGATCCGTCCCACAGGCTCATCACCAGGGCGCCCGAGTCGGCATGGGCAACGAATTTGTCGTTACGCCCGCCATTGATCTGCATCTGGTTCTGATAAAAGCGGTGCCAGAGGTCGCGCGTGATGGTGCCGTAGCTCAGCCTGAAGCCCTTCGGATCGTCAGCATAGAAGGGGCGATTGGGCAGATGCTCGGTCTCGGCCTGGGTGATCGGCGGCGTGACACCCTTGGCGGTCAGGCCTTCCCAGATCGGCGGTAACTCACGGAACCGCTTGCCGTCGCGATCGCGCTGGATCCGCGTCGAGGCGGACGCCTTGGCCACGCCATTCGCGCCCGGAAAACTGCCGTAGAGATTGTCGAAGCTGCGGTTCTCCGCATAGATCACCACGACCGTGTCGATCAGCGCCAGATCGCCGGCGGCATCCTTCTTGGCGCCCGGACTGTCCCCGGCTGCCAGCGCCGGACCGCACGCACCGATGAAGAAACTCGATGCAAAAACGACAACCGCCGATTTCGTTCGCATTCCAGCCCCCTGCACTCACCGGATTGTTGCTATCGTTCCGTTCGGTCTTCGTCATAGCCCAGACGCTCGGCAAAGGCACCTTCGGATCGCCATGACGATGTCCAGCCATAGGCGCGGTTTGCAACATGCGGATTAAGTATCGGGCTTTCGCGTCCGCGATCGTGTTGCTGGCTTTGACCATCGGTCCCGGCCAGGCCAGGCAGGAAATGTCGCGTGCCGAGGCGCGCCGGCTGGCCGAGCGTCTCAGCGCACTCGGTCAGGCCCTGTTCTTCGATCCATCTATCTCGCCGTCGGGCAAGCTCGCCTGTTCATCCTGCCACGATCCCGCCCGCGGTTTCGGCCCGGCCAATGCCATGGCGGTGCAACTGGGAGGTGGCGACCTGCGTCAGCCAGGGGTGCGCGCCGTCCCCTCCCTGAAATATCTGCAGGTGGTGCCGTCCTTCACCGAGCATTTCCATGATTCCGAGGACGAGGCCGACGAAAGCGTCGACAATGGCCCGACGGGTGGCCTCACCTGGGACGGGCGGGTCGACCGTGGTGCCGACCAGGCCAGGATTCCGCTGCTTTCGGATTTCGAAATGGGCAATCGGAACGAGGCCGACGTGGCCGGCCGGGTGCTCGCCGCTGGCCATGGCAAGGCGATCGCGGCAATTGCCGGGCCCAAGAAGGCCGCCAATCCCGCCACCGTGTACAAGACGGCCCTCAAGGCACTCGAAGTGTACCAGCAGGACTATCGGACTTTTTATCCCTATTCGAGCAAATATGACGCGATGCTGGCCGGCAAGGCCGAACTCACACCCGCGGAAGCGCGGGGGCTCGACCTGTTCAATGCAGCGAACAAGGGCAATTGCGCCTCTTGCCACATCAGCCGGCGGGGCAATGACGGCACCCCGCCCCAGTTCACCGATTACGGACTGATTGCTCTCGGCGTGCCGCGCAATCCCGACATTCCCGCCAACAAGGACCCGGCCTATTTCGACCTCGGCCTCTGTGGACCCCTACGCACGGATTTCCTGAAGCGCGAGGACTATTGCGGCCTCTTCCGTACCCCGACACTCCGCAATGTCGCGCTACGCCAGACCTTCTTTCACAACGGCGCGGTGCATTCCCTGCGCGACTCCGTGCGGTTCTATGTCGAGCGGGAAACCCGGCCCGAGCGTTGGTACCCGCGCAACGCCGACGGCAGCATCGACAAATATGACGATCTGCCCGACAGGCCAAAGGCCAACGTCTGCATGGATCCGCCGTTTGACCGCAAGGCTGGAGATGAGCCAGCCCTGACGTCGGCCGAGATCGACGATGTCGTTGCCTTTCTCGGGACGCTGACCGACGGATATCAGCCGGCGAAGTGAAGGCTCACACCGAGCCCGGCGCCCGGTCGTGGCGTCAGCCTCAGCCAGATTTTTTGGGCAACCCGAGAAGGCCTGCGACCGCCTCGGCCCCTTTGCCGGAAGCGGAGACTTCCCCATTGTCCCTGACCTCCAGGACAGCGCCATTGGAGAAACTGAGGGACCAGCCATCATCCGTGCCGTTCCGGCGCCGATCGGTCAGCTCAATGCCAGCTGCGGAAATCACTGCGGTGGCCTTGTCGACGTCCATGGTCGTCACCTCTTGCAGGCGTCGGAGTATTCTTCCTCGGCCAATGGATCGTGAAGTCGAGGCACTCTAGAGCGTTTTCGAGCGAAGTGGATACCGGTTCGCGTGAAGAAAACGCGTCAAACAAGAATCTAGCGCTCCGTTCCGATTCCATCGGATCGGAAATAGCTCTGGAGGAAGGGATTGGCGGCAGTATGAACCAGGCAGAGGTTTCCGCAACATCAAGTATGAGACCGCGGCGTCTCGTGCGACAGCAGACGAGCGGCCTTTCGTGCAAAGCACAACAAAACGCGCCCGGCAGCACCGGGCGCGTTTGGCTTTCATAGCATGCGATGCGCGTTACTCGGTCGCGTATTTGAACTCCGGCATCGCCTTCAGCTCATCCTTGGTCGCATTGAACACTGCGTGGTCCGGATACCAGGGATTCGGCTTCGATGCCGTCGCAGCCGGTGCCGCGCCCGTGGTGGTCGTCGACTTGGTCGTGCTGCCGGTGTTCGACGCGCCGGTATAGGCGACCGGCTCGCTTGCGAACTTCACCTTGTCGAGCGGCACGGCGACCAGATGCTCGCCGACGCCAAGGAAGCCGCCGACGCCGATCACGACCACCTTGATGGCGCCGTCCTTGTCCATCAGGAGATCATTGATCGACCCGACGCTCTCGTTCTTGTCGTTGTACACGCTGAGGCCGACGACCTTCGAGGCGCGCCAGTTGCCCTGATACGAGGCCGGTGACGTGGTCGATGTCGTCGATGCCGCCGGGGACATTTTGTCGCCCTTGTCGGTCGGCGTCTGCGCAAAGGCTGCGGTTGCAAGCAGCGCGGTGCCGGCAACGCCGGCAATGATGGATTTCATCAACATATGGCTCTCCTCATTTCGCAAAATCGTTGCAGGGAGAACCTGTCATCTCGGCAACCGTTCCTACCGGGCCTGCGATCAAAAGCCGCCCCACTACTCGGGAACGTCACTTGGGAACGCGCAGGGAAGCGATGCAGCAAACCGGAGCGTGGGGACGTCAAGCGCAGCGAACGCTGCGGTGCTTGACGAGAGCGATCTTGATCTCTCAAGTAGGTTGCGGTTGAGCCTCACGACTGCGCCGGACGCGCAGTCCCTGATGTGACGATGTTTGGCTCACTAAGTCGTCCCGGCGAACCGCGCTGCACCTTCGTCGCAACGGGCTGGCGCTCGCCGCAATGTTTGCGCGAAGTGCCGCGCGCTCAGAAGCCGCCCCAGTATGGCGGCACGCCGTAGAAGCGATGCAGCTCGACTTCCTGCGAGCGGTCGCCCCAGTCGAAATCCTTGTCGGCGCGGAACGACGGTGCGCGCTTCAGCTCGTCATCCTCGATGTCGAGCTCGTAGGCTTCGAACTTCAGGTTGTAGTGCAACCGGCCCCAAGGCAGCGGAAGCAAATTGGTTCCAATGCCGAGGAAACCGCCGAAGCTCAGCACCGCGTACGACACCTTGCCGGAGATCTTGTCGATCATCAGCCGCTCGATGTGGCCGACCATGTCCCCGTTGGCCCGGCGCACCGCGGTACCTTCGACCCGATCGCTTGCAATGAGCTGATGCGGTCTGATGCTGGTGTCGGTCGTCGTCTCGGTACTGACCTCGACAGCCATCTCACCCTCCTCGCCTGAAAGTAGAAACAACGCGTCGCCGGGGTTCGGGTTCCGGCCCCGGATATGACAGCCAGGCTTCCTTTTCGGGCTGCCGTGATCACGGACCCCGGGGCTCCGGCCGGCAACAGATCGGCCCGAATTTCAACGCATTGGCTTGATGACAGAGCGATAACTTTTCTCGGCCCCGGCGACCTGTAAACTCCGTCAGCCGGGCAAGATTTCAGAAATATACTGAAACAAAATTCCTGAGCCGCTTCCCCCGAATCACGGACAAAAGAGTCGGTATGACCCAGGCTGCGCCCAATATCCTAGTCGTCGAGGACGACCGCGAGACGCGGTCCCTCATCGCAAAATATCTCCGGACCAATTCCTGCCATGTCACGACCGCCTCCGACGGCCGCGAAATGGCCAAGGCCATGACCGACCACCGGGTCGATCTCCTGGTGCTCGACGTCATGCTGCCCGGCGAGGACGGCCTCAGCCTGTGCCGCAAGGTGCGCGCGGAGTCGCAGACACCGATCATCATGCTGACCGCGCGCGGCGAGGACGTCGACCGCATCCTCGGCCTCGAGATGGGTGCCGACGACTATTTGGCCAAGCCGTTCAACCCGCGCGAGCTGCTGGCGCGCATCAACGCGGTGCTGCGCCGGCAGGCCGCCGCGCGCAACGCCAGCGCGATCGAGGGCGCGACCACGCTGAGCTTCCTGGGCTGGCGCATCGACATCCGCCTGCGCGAGCTGCGCAACCCGGAGGGTGCGCGCGTCGCCATGACCAGCGCCGAATTCGACCTGCTGCGCACCTTCTGCGAGCGGCCCGGTCGCGTGCTGTCGCGCGACAGCCTCCTCGACCTGACGCAGGGCCGCAGCGCCGGCTCGTTCGAGCGTTCGATCGACGTGCTGGTGAGCCGCATTCGCCGCAAGATCGAGCCCGATCCGCAGGAAGCCACCATGATCAAGACTGTGCGCTCCGGCGGCTATGTGTTCACTCCGAGGGTGGAGGCGGTTGCCGCCACGAGCAACTGACGATGAAGCTGCTGCGCGTGCTGAGTCTGCGGGGGATCGGCGCCCAGATGGCGGCGCTGGTTGTCGTCTCGATCGTCGCGCTGCATCTGATCATTACCACCACCTTCCTGATCCATCGCCCTGACAGGGCGGAGCCTTCGGATCGCGGCCACGCCCAGCTCGCCGCTGCGGCACAATTGCTGGGGCATGCCCCGGCATCGGAGCGGCCGCGGCTCCTGGCTGATGTCATCAGAGCCTTCCCGCAACTCGCAATCGGCGACCTGCCGGCCGATACCGGCGCGCTCACCGAGACCGACACGCCGAACCTGCACGCGCTGCGACGGCTCGGCGCCGGCTATCACGTCTTCTCGCTGCCGCGCGAGGCGGGCAGCACGCCGCATGACGGCGACATCCGCCGCGTCGCGATCCGCCTGCCCGATGGCGCCATGTTCGCCGCCAACTTGATGCCGGATCAGCATATGCGGCCGTTCTGGGGTGGGCCGTGGATGATGACGGTGCTGTTCGCCGTCATCAGCGTCACCCTGCTCGGCCTGTGGGCGGCATGGGCGCTGACGGCGCCGCTGTCGTCCTTCGTCAAGGCCGCCGAGACCTTCAGCCTGAACGGCGCCGCCGCGCCGCTGCCCGAGCGCGGCCCGGAGGAGATCCGTTCGCTGGCCAAGGCGCTCAACCGGATGCGCGAGCGCATCACCGCCTTGATCGACGACCGCACCAAGATGCTGGCCGCGATCAGCCACGATCTGCGCACGCCGATCACGCGGATGCGGCTGCGCGCCGAGTTCATCGAGGACGAGACCCATCGCCACCGCATGCTGCGCGACCTCGACCAGATGCGCTCGATGCTGGAATCGGTGCTGTCGTTCCTCCGCAACGACCGCAAGCTCGAGGAGATGACGCTGGTCGACATCGCGAGCACGCTGCACCTCGTCACCGACCAGTTCGCCGACATGGGGCACAAGGTGAGCTACGAGGGGCCGCAGCACGCCATGGCGACCGCGCGGCCCGCCGACCTGCATCGCTGCATCACCAATCTGGTGGAAAATGCCGCACGCTTCGGCGGCGAAGTCGCCGTCCGGCTCGACGTCAAGGCTAACAGTCTCGTCGTCGACATCGAGGACGACGGCCCCGGCATTTCGGACGCGCACAAGGCGACCGTGCTGGAGCCGTTCGTGCGCGGCGACCAGGCGCGCAACATGGACGAGGCCGAGGGCTTCGGCCTCGGCCTGTCGATCGCCAACGCCATCGTGCTCGCGCATGGCGGCACGCTGTCGCTGCACGATCGCAAGCCGCACGGGCTCGTGGTCCGGATCGAATTGCCGGCGCGTCAGCAGCAGTTGCAGCCGCCGCAGAAATCTGCGGCCTGATCAGGCTGATCTGAGCGACAACAAAGATTCAGGCGGCGAGTGGCGTGAGCTGCGCTACGTCATAGATCGCGATCGCCTCGAAGCGGTAATTGCAGGCGCGGCAATTCCACAGATAAGACGTGCGCCCCTCACTGTGCTCCACCCAATCGGGGCGGGCGATCGGCTTGCCGCATTGCGCGCAGGGATTTTCGCGAGGCATATAGCCTGTGTCCTGACGGACCATGGCGCATCTCCCGAATGATGTTTTCTTGCGTGCTTTGGAAGGGACAGACGCGCTGACTGAGTGCGCGCTGCCATGGATGAAGTGTAAACCTTCACCGAATCGTTTGCACGAAAAACCTTTGTGGATAGCGTGCGGCAAAAAGCGGCCAAGAAAATTGGAGCGGAAAAACTGAAGCAGACAATTCTTGGCTGAGACAATTGAAGCAAACAATTTGAAGCATCTGTTTCCGCAAACGCGTTGTCCACTTCACCGCCATCCGGACAATCACGGATGCAGAACCTTCGCTGATGCGAAGGTTTTGCCACATTCCTGCCCGCTCGCCGTACCAATCAGACCGCAGAACCGACGCGCATCTGAAAGCCCCGAGCGACCGAGATGAAGACCGTACAAGCCCTTAGCTGCCTTCTTGGCTGCCTTGCCGCGATTGCGGTGCTGGCCTCCGGCACCAGCGCGCATGCACAATCGCGCGCGCAATATGAGGCGATGGTGGCAGCCGAGGCGCAGGCGAACCTGGTGCCGGAAGAGCTGGTGCATCGCGTCATTGTGCGCGAGAGCAAGTACCATCCGCAGCTGATCGGGCGCGGCGGCACCATCGGGCTGATGCAGATCAAGCTCGGCACCGCGCGCGGCCTCGGCTACACCGGTACCGCCGAAGGTCTGCGCGACCCCGGAACCAACCTCAAATACGGCGTCAAATACCTCGCCGGCGCCTTTCGCGCCGCCAATGGCGATCACGACCGAGCCGTGCGTTATTTCGCGGGCGGCTATTACTATGTCGCAAAGCGCCAGCGCGGGGATCACCTCAAGCAGGCGAAGCATGGCGGCGCGGGTGCAGCACCGAAAGAGCTCGCCAAACAGGACCAGATGACGCCGAATAACGCCGAGGCGACGGCGGAACAAGCCGAAAAATAAGTGCTTTCGTGTCCCGGACGCGGTGCGACGCGCAGCCTTGCTCCGCGGAGCCGGGACCAATGTTCGAGGATGGTGGGCCCCGGCTCAGCAGCGCACCGCTGTCGCGCTGCGCTGCGTCCGGGGCACGAGAGTTTTGCGCACGTCGCGGCGTGCCGTCCCTGGCATACAAGTTGACACACCCGCCCATCCGCCTACATTAGGGGCGTTCCGAGGGGTGCTCCGAAGGAGGAGCTGAGATACCGCAAGCTTGGACTTCGCCATCACGGCGATCAGTTCGGGACCGCGGTGACCCTTTGAACCTGATCCGGGTCATGCCGGCGAAGGGACAGGGATGTATCAGACGTCAAGACCGCGGGGGGATTCCCCCGTCTCCATCATCGGCGCAGGCATAGCCGGCGCCTGGCATGCGCTATTGCTCGCAGAGGCCGGACGGGCCGTCACCCTGCATGAGCGCAGTGACGCCGCGATGACGGAATCCACAAGCCACTTCGCCGGCGGAATGCTGGCGCCCTGGTGCGAGGCGGAGGCGTCGGAGCCCGTGATCTCGCGGCTCGGCATCCGCGCGCTCGATCTGTGGCGGCAGCATTTCCCCAAAACCCCGTTCAACGGCTCGCTGGTGGTGGCGCATCCGCGCGACCGCGCCGATTTCGAGCGCTTTGCCCGGCTCACCACCAATCACCGCCGGCTCGACGCTCAAGAGGTGAGTGCGCTCGAGCCGTCGCTCGAGGGCCGTTTCCGCGATGGCCTGTTCTATCCCGACGAGGGCCATGTCGAGCCGCGCCGCGTATTGCCGCAACTGCATGCCGCGATCGCCAAAGCCGGCGGCACCATCAAGTTCGGCAGCGACGCCGAGGCCCAAGATCTCGCCAAAGATCTCGACGGCCTCGTGATCGACTGCCGCGGCCTTGCCGCGCGCGACCGCGAGCCGAGCCTGCGCGGCGTCAAGGGCGAGATGATCATCATTGAGACCGCGGAGGTCGAGCTGTCCCGCCCGGTGCGGCTGATCCATCCGCGCTGGCCGCTCTACGTGATCCCGCGCGGCGACGGCCGCTTCATGCTGGGCGCGACCTCGATCGAGGCCGAGGACAACGGCGTCAGCGTGCGCTCGGCACTGGAGCTGCTCGGCGCCGCCTATGTGGTGCATCCTGCGTTCGCCGAGGCGCGCATCGTCGAGTTCGGCGCCGGCCTGCGCCCGGCATTTCCCGACAATCTGCCGAAGATCAGGATCGAGCAGGACCGCATCACGGTGAACGGACTCTACCGTCACGGCTTCCTGCTGGCGCCGGCGCTGGCCGAGCTGACGCTGAGCTATCTGGCACGCGGCGAAATCGACAATGAGGTGATGCAATGCGCGTGATCGTCCAATGCGTATGATTGTAAATGGCGAGCAGCGGGAGATCGCGGCTTCCAGCGTCGATGCGCTGCTGGCCGAGCTCGACTACGAGGGCACCCATTTCGCGATCGCGCTGAATTACGACGTGGTGCCGAAGAGCCGCTGGGCGGAGACCGTGCTCAAGGCCGGCGACGAGATCGAGATCATCACGCCGCGGCAGGGAGGGTGATGGTGATGCAAGCACGAACTCTCTCCACGTCGTCCCGGCCGAGTGCGCGCTTGCGCACGGAGCCGGGACCCATACGCCGCGGCCCTTCCTTGGGCACGCTTGGAGACGCTCGTCGCAACAATGCCCGGTCGTGGTTATGGGTCCCGGCCTTCGCCGGGACGACGGCATAGTGTGAGGAGACACATGGTCACCTTCTACGGCAAATCCTTCCCCTCCCGCCTGTTGATCGGCACGGCGCTCTATCCGTCGCCCGCGATCATGCAGGGCGCGATCCGCGCCTCGGGTGCCAGCATCGTCACCGTATCGCTCCGTCGGGAAGCCGCCGGCGGCAAGACCGGCGATGCGTTCTGGTCCTTGATCCGCGAGCTCGGCGTCACCGTGCTGCCGAACACCGCGGGCTGCCGCAGCGTCAAGGAGGCGGTGACCACCGCAAAGCTGGCGCGCGAATTGTTCGGCACGCCGTGGATCAAGCTCGAGGTGATCGCCGACAACGACACGCTGCAGCCCGACGTGGTCGGCCTGGTCGAAGCCGCCGCCATCCTGATCAAGGATGGATTCGAGGTGTTCCCCTATTGCACCGAGGATTTCTCGGTCGCCTCACGCCTGGTCGATGCCGGCTGCAAGGTCGTGATGCCGTGGGCCGCGCCGATCGGCAGTGCCAAGGGCATCACCAACCGCGACGCGCTGAAGCTTTTGCGCGACCGCCTGCCCGACATCACGCTGGTGGTCGACGCCGGGCTCGGCGCGCCGTCGCATGCCGCCGAAGCGCTCGAGCTCGGCTACGACGCCGTGCTGCTCAACACCGCGATCGCCAAGGCCGCCGATCCCGTTGCGATGGCCAACGCCTTCCGCCTCGGCGTCGAAGCCGGCCGCACCGCCTATGAAGCCGGGCTGATGGAAGCCCGCGACTTCGCCTCCCCCTCCACCCCTGTCGTTGGGACCCCGTTCTGGCATGCCGTATCCTGATCCGTTCTATCCCGTCGTCGACAGCATCAAATGGGTCGAGCGCCTGACAAAGCTTGGCGTCGGCACCATCCAGCTGCGCGCGAAGGAGCTCGACGATGCCGGGGCGCTGCAGATCGTCAGCGACGCGCTGGCGATCACGAAGGGCACGCTGACGAAGCTCGTCGTCAACGATTACTGGCGCGCGGCGATCGTCGCCGGCGCCGAGCATCTGCATCTCGGCCAGGAAGACCTCGCCGACGCGGATCTCAGTGAAATACGCAAAGCGAAACTGACGCTCGGCGTCTCCACCCACGACGATGCGGAGCTCGCGACCGCGCTCGCGGCAAAGCCCGACTACGTCGCGCTCGGCCCGATCTTCTTCACGACGCTCAAGTCAATGCGGTTCGAACCGCAGGGCATTGCGAAGATCACCGAGTGGAAGAAGCGGATCGGCGCGATCCCGCTGGTCGCGATCGGCGGCATCAAGTTCGAGCACGCCGCCGAGATTTTTGCCGCCGGCGCCGACTCGATCGCCGTCGTCTCAGACGTCACCCAGAACGCCGACCCCGATGCGCGGGTGCGGCAGTGGCTCGGCCTCAGCGCGGAGGCCGCGTGATGCAAACTCTCGTTCCACACACCCTGCTGTCGTCGGCCGGCTTGACCGGGCGATCCAGTACGCCGCGGCGTCTCCGTATCCCACCGCGGCCTCTGGAATACTGGATCCCCGCTTTCGCGGGGATGACAGCGGTACTCAACTCGCGCGCAGCGATGCCAACGAACTAAAAGGAGGATCCCTCATGAACATCCGCTCCAACCCCGACACCACACGGCCCGCCGTCACCACGGGCTCGCTGCCCTCCTCGCGCAAGATTTTTGCGACGCCGGAGGCCGCACCCGATCTCCGCGTTCCCTTGCGCGAGATCATCCTGTCGGAAGGCGCCGGCGAGCCGAACCTGCCAGTCTATGACACGTCGGGTCCCTACACCGATCCGGCCGTCACCATCGACGTCAACACCGGCCTGCCGCGCAATCGCCTCGCCTGGGTCAAGGAGCGCGGCGGCGTCGAGGAATATGAGGGGCGCACCATCAAGCCGGAGGACAACGGCAATGTCGGCGCCTCGCATGCCGCCAAGGCGTTCACCGCGCACCACACGCCGCTGCGCGGGCTCGACGGCCACAAGATCACGCAGCTCGAGTTTGCCCGCGCCGGCATCATCACCAAGGAGATGATCTACGTCGCCGAGCGCGAGAATCTCGGCCGCAAGCAGCAGCTCGAGCGCGCGGAAGCCGCCCTCGCCGACGGCGAAAGCTTCGGCGCCGCGGTGCCGGCCTTCATCACGCCGGAATTCGTCCGCTCGGAGATCGCGCGCGGCCGCGCCATCATCCCCTCCAACATCAATCATGCCGAGCTCGAGCCGATGATCATCGGCCGCAACTTCTTGACCAAGATCAACGCCAATATCGGCAACTCGGCGGTGACCTCGTCGGTCGAGGAAGAGGTCGACAAGATGGTGTGGGCGATCCGCTGGGGCGCTGACACCGTGATGGACCTCTCCACGGGGCGCAACATCCACACCACCCGCGAATGGATTCTGCGCAACTCGCCCGTGCCGATCGGCACCGTGCCGATCTACCAAGCGTTGGAGAAGTGCGACGGCGATCCGGTCAAGCTGACCTGGGAGCTCTACAAGGACACCCTGATCGAGCAGTGCGAGCAGGGCGTCGACTATTTCACGATCCACGCCGGCGTGCGGCTGCCCTACATCCACCTCACCGCCAACCGCGTCACCGGTATCGTCTCGCGCGGCGGCTCGATCATGGCGAAATGGTGCCTCGCGCATCACAAGGAGAGCTTCCTCTACACCCATTTCGACGAGATCTGCGACCTCATGCGCAAGTATGACGTCTCGTTCTCGCTCGGCGACGGCCTGCGCCCCGGCTCGATCGCCGACGCCAACGATCGCGCGCAGTTCGCGGAGCTCGAGACGCTCGGCGAATTGACGAAAATCGCGTGGGACAAGGGCTGCCAGGTCATGATCGAGGGCCCCGGCCACGTGCCGATGCACAAGATCAAGATCAACATGGACAAGCAGCTCAAGGAATGCGGCGAGGCGCCGTTCTACACCCTCGGGCCGCTGACCACCGACATCGCGCCGGGCTATGACCACATCACCTCGGGCATCGGTGCGGCGATGATCGGCTGGTTCGGCTGCGCGATGCTCTGCTACGTCACGCCGAAGGAGCATCTCGGCCTGCCCGACCGCAACGACGTCAAGGTCGGCGTCATCACCTACAAGATCGCCGCCCACGCGTCTGACCTGGCCAAGGGTCACCCCGCAGCCCAACTGCGCGACGACGCGCTGTCACGCGCCCGCTTCGACTTCCGCTGGCAGGACCAGTTCAACCTCGGCCTCGACCCCGAGACCGCGAAGAACTTCCACGACGAGACCCTGCCGAAGGAAGCCCACAAGGTCGCGCATTTCTGCTCGATGTGCGGCCCAAAGTTCTGCTCGATGAAGATCACCCAGGACGTCCGCGACTACGCCGCGACACTGAACGACC
This sequence comes from Bradyrhizobium sp. 6(2017), assembly GCF_011058295.2. NCBI lineage: Bacteria > Pseudomonadati > Pseudomonadota > Alphaproteobacteria > Hyphomicrobiales > Nitrobacteraceae > Bradyrhizobium > Bradyrhizobium sp. 6(2017). The sequence goes on from NZ_CP049289.2 coordinate 7,320,590, forward strand.
CGACGGGCGTTGGGGCGTCGATGTCAGGCGTCATCGAGGACGGCATGGCGACGATGAGCGCCAAGTTCAAGGAGATGGGCGAGAGCTTGTATCTCGATGCGGACAAGGTGAAGGAGAGCAATCGGGTGTTGTGAGGGCTCGCCCTCTCCGCTCGTCATGCCTGGGACAAAAGCGCGAAGCGAGTCTTCGCGCCCGATGACCAGGCATCCCATCCAGAACGAAGAGGCCGGGCGAGAGCCCGGCCTCTTCGCTTCAACGGCGCTCACTCATAAATCCATCGCGTGTGTGCGGATTGTACAGGGGCAGTCACGACAGCAACCGGCCCAAGGCCGCCACGTGGTCCGCAGAACCATTGACTTGGATCAACGAAAAATCCGCTGTCTCATCGCATGCCAGATGCTCAAAAGCGATGAAGTGCCGCGTCGATGATGCTATCATGCTCCCCTCAAATAAACGATTTGGCGACAATTCCACGTCCGGTTCGCAGAGGGTCCAGTAGCCTAATGACCATTTAATTGGAGATTTTCATGAGAACCTTCAATGCGGTACTATTCGTGCTTCTCGTTGCGCAATCGGCCTCGACACAGGCTGCCGATTTGAACGGAGCCTGGACGATCGACGCCTCGGCCTGCGATAAGGTATTCACCAAGGAGAACAACAAGCTCGCGTTCAAGAAAGATGCCGATCTCCACGCGGGCGGCTTAATCGTCCAGGGAAAGCAAATCACCGGCACGTTTCAAAAATGTACTGTCAAATCGTTGCACGATGACGGGCAGAATGTTCGAGTGATTGCGTCGTGCTCGGACGGCGTCGCGATTTCAGACGTAGCAATCGACGTAAAACTCTCTGGCGAGAATAAGATCACACTCAGCGCCAAGGAGCCGGTGCCAATGGAGACGCCGTATGTTCGCTGCTCGATGTGATATCGGTGGCGACGGCCTGAGAGCGACGTGGATGATCGACTATCGAAGGTCCTAAATGCGGACAGTGTAGATAGCTGTCTACTGCACCGGATTGCTTCGCTTCGCGCCCCTGGTTCGACCGCGCGGCGAGGTAGAACGACGATCAGAGCGGTTCGGTGGTCCGCGACGGCACCTTTGCGAGCCATCGTAATGATCGCGATAACGACCGCGAGAAGATGGTGGGTTACGCTTCCGCCTTCGCTCGTCGAGCTACGGCGCTAACCCACCCTACGAGGCCGACGCGCCAACAGCCGCCGCCTGCGCGCCAGCCCGCGCCCCCGCACCAAACTCAATCTCCTGATACCCCTTCGCCGCAACCTCGTTGATGATCCCCAAGAACTTCGGCGTGCCGCCGTTGTAGACGAAGTAGCGCACGGTGCCCTCTTCGTGGCCGGCGACGTTGGAGTTGTAGCCGGTGAACCACGACTTGGCTTTGCGCATCAGCATGATCTCGTACATTTTTGCCACATGCGCGGTCCAGCGCTCCTGCGCTTCGAGCGTGGCGTCGGCGCGGGTCAGGCCGCGGTCCCACATGTATTGCAGCAGGTTAGTGCACCAGTTCACCCCATTCTCGATGCCGCGTGGAAAATTGGTCGAGGCCGACGCGCTTTGCGGCCCCGTGGGCATCAGCAGGTTCGGGAAGCCGTGCACGAGCATGCCGAGGAAGGTCGACGGCGCCTGCTTCCATTTGTCGGCGAGACGTTCGCCGCCGATGCCGGTGATGTCGATCAGGTCGTAGGCGCCGGTGATGGCGTCGAAGCCGGTGGCGTAGACGATGACGTCGAACTCGTAGTCGCGCGCCGTGGTGCGCAGGCCGGTCTCTGTGACGCGCACCAGCGGCGTCTCGCCGAGATCGACGAGATGCACATTGTCGCGGTTATAGGCTTCGAAATATTGGGTCTCCAGCGGCAGGCGCTGCACGCCAAAGCCGTGATCCCGCGGGATCAGCTTTTCGGCGACATCAGGATCATTCACGCGGCCGCGGATGCGGTCCGCGATATAGGCTGATAGTTCGGCATTGGCCGCCTCGTCCATAAAAATCTCGCGAAAGTTCGCGAGCCAGATGCCGAAGCCGGGCTCGTCGTAGAGCTTGTCCCACAGTGCCAGCCGCTCCTCGCGGCTCACCTCGTAGAAGCCGCGCTTGTCGGGCCCGTGCACGAAGCTGCCCGGCGTCAGCGCGCAGGCGGCGAAGATCTCGTCGTAGCGCGCGCGGATGTCGGCCATCTCGTCCACGGAGATCGCCGAGTTGTTGAGCGGCGCGCTCCAGTTCGGCCGGCGCTGGAACACGGTGAGTTGGCCTACCTTGTCGGCGATCTCGCCGATCACCTGAATGCCGGTGGCGCCGGTGCCGATCACAGCGACCTTCTTGCCCGCGAGATCGACCGGCTCGTGCGGCCAGTAATAAGTATGGAACGAGCGGCCCTTGAAATCGTCGATCCCAGGCACACGCGGCATGGTCGGCGCCGAGAGCAGGCCGATCCCCAGCACCACGAAGCGGCAGGTCAGCCGGCGGCCATCGCTGATCCTGAGCTGCCAGAGATCGCGCGTCTCGTCGAACTGCATCGCCTCGACCTTGCAATTGAACTGCATGTACTTGCGCAGGTCGAACTTGTCGGCGACGTAGTTGAGGTAGCGCAGATTCTCTGATTGCCCGGAGAAGCGCTCCTTCCAGTGCCACTCGTCGAGCAGCTCGCGCGAGAACGAGAAGCCGTAGGTGTAGCTTTCCGAGTCGAAACGACAGCCCGGATAGCGGTTCCAGTACCAGGTGCCGCCGAGATCGGGCGCGCCTTCGAGCACGCTGGCGTCGATGCCGAGATCGGCGAGCCGCTTGATCTGGTAGATGCCGGCGACGCCGGCGCCGACGACAATCACCTCGTAATGGGTTTTCGCCTCTCCCGTCATGTCCTGCTCCAAAATTCTTCTTGATCTGTTGGGATGGATTACAGACCCTTTTGCCAGCGCAGGCAACCGGGCGCGGGCGGGCACAACTTGCGTTGAGGCGCTGGGCGCTCCACATCATGCGGACGATTGATCACTCACACTTCACCGAGACGGACATGACCGACAATCTCACCGGCGTCTGGGACGGCAGCTATGTTCAGCCGGGCTCCGGTATGGTCACGTTCCTGGCGACGCTGATCGACGCCGGCGGCGCGCTCGGCGGCAGCGTAACCGAGCCTTGCTTGACGCCGGGCTGCCCGCTCGCCACCCACAATGCCTCGCTTGCAGGTCATCGCTCCGGCAGCGCGGTGACGTTCGTCAAACGCTACGAGCCACCCGGTTACGGCTACGGCACCGTCCACTACGAAGGCGCGGTCAATGCCGACGCGACCGAGATCGACGGCCGCTGGAGCATCCGCGGCACGAGGTTCTCGGGAACGTTCCTGATGGTGCGCGCGACGGGGCCTGCGCAAGCGGTCACGACCGAGGAAGAGGTCAAGGAGCCGGTTCGTTAAACAACGATGGCGTTAGGTTGAACCGGTCAGGCCGCAGACACGCTCCACCTCTCCCGCTTGCGGGGGAGGTCGTATCGCATCGAAGATGCGATACGGGTGGGGGCTCTCTCCACGATGTGACTCGCGGAGAGAGCCCTCCAGCCCCCCGCAAGCGGGAGAGGGAGCGCACCGCCTGTGCGACTACCACTCAACCTAATTCCATCATACGCTAGCGCGTGGATACGCCGTCCAGTCTCTTGTCAGATGCCCGCTAATAACCTTCACCGCCTCCCCGACCAACTCCGCGCCAATCTGCGCCTGGTGTTCGTCGGCACCGCGGCCAGCACGCGCTCGGCCGCCGTCGGGCATTACTACGCGCATCCCGGCAACCGGTTCTGGCGCGCGTTGCATGAGGTCGGCATCACGCCGCGGCGCTATCGGCCGGATGAGTTCGCCGCCCTGCTCGAACTCGACATCGGCTTCACCGATCTCTCCAAGAGCGGCGCCGGGATGGATCATCAGATCGCGCGGGGGGCGTTCGATGTCGCAGGCTTCAGGGCGAAGATCGAGACGTATCGGCCGAGGACCATCGCCTTCACCAGCAAGAAGGCCGCGAGCCTGTTTTATCACCGGCCGACCAGTTCGCTCGCGTTCGGCCGGCAGCCGCAGATCAGCGGTTTTCCCGATGTGTTCGTGCTGCCGTCGCCGTCGGGTGCGGCGTCCGGGCATTGGACGCTGCAGCCGTGGCGCGAGTTGGCGCAGTGGATCGCAGGGCCGTAGGTGGGTTAGCCGACCACGTCCGCCGTAGCTCAACGAGCGAAGGCGGAAGGCGTAACCCACCATGTGCTCGTGAAGGTCGGCGGGTTACGCTTCGCTAACCCGCCCTACTGACCTACGAGTCGAACCGCGCTATTCCTTCAACGTGATCGCAAGCCCGCTGAGGTCGACATTGGCCATCAGGCCGATCTGCTTGCCGCTCAATTCGAGCACCGCGCCGTTCTGGTTGGTCAAGAGGATGCCGCGCACGCCGGCGCCGACGGCAACGCCCATGCCGGCCGCGGCATAGACGCCGGCGATGTCCTGGGCGCGGCGGATGTTGCGCACCCGCCCCTGCAACGTGGTCTGGGAGCCGCCGAACACGAGGCCATAGTCCAGCCCGCCGGCGGTGAGCCCGTAGGTCTGGCCGTGGAAGGTCAGGACGCCCTTGCCGGCGGAGCCGCCGAAGATCCAGCCGCCCTTGAAGATCACGAGCGTCACGGCGCCCTCGTCGGCCAAGGCGGCGGACGAGCCGGTTAGCAGCGCCAGCGCGAATAGCGCGGCGCGGATGGCGGATGACAATCTCATGGGGGTTCTCCGGACGAAGTGAGATGTAGGTCGAATCGCGGCAATCCAGCCGGCTGATGGCATCGTTGAAATGCCGGCAAACACGCGGGATTACGCTTGTTCCTGATCTGGCGGAGTCTATCATCGCCTCCACAGTCGCGCGACCGTTGACGCATCCGCGCCCGCCACTTTGCCGGATCGTTGAGGTGTTCGCGCAACAGGGATCAGCATTGATGCACGATTTCACCCCTTTTTCCGGCCTCGCCGGCGGCGCGCTGATCGGGCTTGCCGCGGCGCTGCTGATGCTGCTGACCGGGCGAATCGCAGGGGTCACCGGCATCGTCGGCGGCCTGCTGCAGGCCGATACCGCCGACCGCTCCTGGCGCGTCGCGTTCATCGCGGGGCTGATCGCGGCGCCCCTGATCGCGGCGCTGTTCGGCGCGCCGCTGCCGCGGCCGGCGATGAATGCGAACCTTGTGGTGATCACGATCGCGGGATTGCTGGTCGGGTTCGGCACAAGGATGGGCAATGGCTGCACCTCGGGCCACGGCGTCTGCGGTTTTGCGCGGCTGGTCCGGCCGCTCGATTGCGGCCACCATCATCTTCATGCTGGCGGCGATCGCGACGGTCGCGATCGCAAGACACGGATTGGGAGGCTAGCGATGCCGGTTCTCGCCAGTTTTGTTTGTGGCCTGATCTTCGGCGCGGGCCTGCTGATCTCGGGCATGACCGACCCGCAGAAGGTGCTCGGCTTCCTCGATCTGTTCGGCGCCTGGGATGCGACGCTCGCTTTCGTGATGGCCGGCGCGGTTGCGGTCGCAGCGACGGGCTTTGCGATCGCGCGGCGGCGCACCGCGCCCGCCTTCTCGCAGCGCTTCGTCTGGCCCGACCGCAACGACATCGATGCGCCGCTGGTTGCCGGCGCCGTGCTGTTCGGCATCGGCTGGGGCCTCGCCGGCATCTGCCCCGGACCGGCGCTGGTCAACCTCGCCGGCCTCTCGTTGCCGATCGTGGTCTTCGTCATCGCGATGCTCGCAGGCATGATCGGTCAGAATCTCTTCGGCAAGAATCTCCGGCGCCGCCATGCGGCGGCGCCGCGCAGCATCGACACCGCTTCCCTTCCCTCTCGCGCAGACGGGTGATCCCAATGACAGAAACGACAGCGATCAAGCACTTTCCTCCTCCGCCCGGCGTCCAGGCGCCGCCGCTCTCGTTCGGCGCCCGCGTCGGCGATTTGCTGTTCATCTCGGGCATTCCCGGCTTCGACGCCAACCGCGAACTGCCCGACGGTTTCGAGGCGCAGTTCGCCAATGTCGTCACCAACTTCAAACGCGTGCTGAACGAGGCCGGCGCCACGATGCGCGATCTCGTCAAGGTCAACGTGCTGCTGACCCGCGCCTCCGACGTCGCCACCATGAACGTCCTCTATGCCGGCGCGTTCGGCCCCGCGCCCTACCCCGCGCGCACCACCTGCGTCGTGGTGGCGCTGCCCAATCCGAAGATGCTGATCGAGATCGAGGGCGTGGCGTCCGTGAAGGGGTGACAACTCTCTCCGTCATTCCCCGGTGCGCAATTGCGCACCTGAGGGCGCGCCGCGGCCCCTCGGCTCGAACACTGGTGTCTCTGGAATACTTGATCACCCGCATGCGCGGGTGATGACACCGAACAAGCTGTTTGGCAGGTTGAATCGAGGACCATCTTCATCGTCGTCCTGGCCTAGTGCGCAATTGCGCACGGGAGCCAGGACCCATTACCCCAGATCTCAATTGTTGCGCGACGCTGGGGCCACAATCCCGTTCACGATCAACTGCGGTGGTTATGGGTCCTGGCTTTCGCCAGGACGACGATGTGGAGAAATCTGTACCTGTATTCGCGCCACGCACCACGCTTTTCCAACCGATCGCTAAAACAACGACCCCTGCCCGTCGTCCTCCCGCACCGACGTCTTGCGCGGCGCCGCTTTCTTCGGCTGCGGCGCGTCCTCCGCGGCGATCTCTTCCGCACTCATCGGCAGCAGCAATTGCGCGTCGTCATTGGCAACACTGTTCACCCGCATCGTCACCTGGTGCCAGGCGAACTCGCCGACATCGGGTCCCCTCAGCATCGGCATCACGTCGTCGACGTCGTTCGGCAGGCAATCGAGCCAGCGCGCGAATTGCTCGGGCCGGATCGTGACGGGCACGCGGTGATGCAGTTGCGCGAGGTCGGGGCTTGCGGGCGCGGTGACGATTGCGACCGTGTCCTGCTCCTCGCCGTTCGGCCCCATCCAGGTTTCGGCGAGCGCGGCGAAAGCGAGCGGGTGACCGTCGCGGCGATGGATGAAGAACGGCCGCTTGCGGCCGCCGGCATCCTGCCATTCGTAATAGCCGTCGGCCGGGATCAGAGCGCGGCGCCGCTTGATCGCGTTCTTGAAGGCCGGCTTCTCCCGCACCGTCTCGGATCGGGCATTGATCAGCAGCGAGAAGGTTCGGGGGTCCTTGACCCAGGACGGGATCAGGCCCCAGCGCATCAACTGAAAATGCCGGCCACCATTCTGCAGCAGCACCACCGGGATCGGCTGGGTCGGCGCAACATTATACCGTGGCGGAAAATTCGGCTGCTCGATATAGCCGAACATCTCGCGCAAGGCCGCCGGCGGCGAGGTTATGACAAAGCGTCCGCACATATTCCGTCCAGAGTGGTATCCGTTTATTCTGCCTTAACTTGGACCGTTAAAGACTGCGATCAAATGACCTCAACGGCCGCCATAGCGGGCTCTTCCCCGCGACCGACGTACCCCGACGAGGCGCGGGCGGCGCTGTTGCGCGCCGCCAACATCAATCCCCGCACCGGGCTTGCGACCGACTACCTCAATCACTTCAACGAAGCCATCATGCTGCTGGAGATGGTGCCGGACCTGCCGGAATGCGCCAGCGATTTCCTGGAATGGCAGCCACTGTCCTATGCCGAGCATTTCACCGCCTCAAATTTCAAGGCGCGTGACCTCGCGATCGAATCCTATGAGACGGCAGACGCCGGAATCCGGGCCGAATTCGACCAGCTCACCGACAGCATGACAAAGATCTTGACCGAGGTCGGCTCCGCGATGCGGCAATTGCATCAGGACAAGAGCCGGGTCGCGCTCGCCGAGCAGGCGATCGTCTGGGTCAAGCCGCTGGTGATGCTGACCGCCGGCATCATCAACGGCGCCGCGGAGGCCGATGTCGACAGCATCATGGCGGGCGCCTGATTTATCGGGCATATAGCGCTTGAACCTGATTGTTGATTGCCTTGACCCCTCCCGAACCTCCGATCCGCCCGCAACTCGCCGTGTCAGGCGTGATTTTTCGCGACGGCAAAGTGCTGCTGGTGCGCCGGGCGCGCTCGCCCGGAAAAGGCTTCTATTCACTGCCCGGCGGCCGGGTCGAGTTCGGCGAATCCTTGCACACCGCCCTGCACCGGGAGATCGACGAGGAGACTGGCCTCAGGGTCGAAATCCTGGGCATGGCCGGCTGGCGCGAGGTGCTGCCGACCGGCCCCGGCACCGGGCATTATCTGATCATGACATTCGCGGCGCGCTGGGCGTCCCACGAGCCCGTCCTGAACGACGAGCACGACGATTTCAAATGGCTGGCGCCGGAGGCGATCGGCGACCTCAAGGTCACCGGCGGTCTCCATGAGGTCATTGCGGCCGCCCGGCGGCTGGTTTGAGGCCTGTTTTGGGGCGTATGGGAGGCGGTATTAAAGGCCCTTTGCCACCTTGCCTCGGGCGCATTGAGGGGGCATACCACGGCCATTCCGGAACCCCTGATGATCAGAGCCTTTCTCGCCGTTGTGATCCTGATGTCGGCATGCCTTGCCTCGCCCGCCCGGGCGCAGGACGCGGCTGCGCCGTTCGACGGCGACCTGCAGCGGCTGGCCGAGATCCTCGGCGCCCTGCACTATCTGCGCGGCATCTGCGGCTCCAACGAGGGCGCCAAATGGCGCAACGAGATGCAGGCGCTGATCGACGCCGAAACCCCCTCTGGCGACCGCCGCGCCCGCATGATCGCGGGCTTCAACCGCGGCTATAACGGCTTCCAGCAGACCTACCGCTCCTGCACCCCCGCAGCGACCGTGGCGATCCGCCGCTACATCGAGGAAGGCTCGAAAATCTCGCGCGACCTGACGGCCCGCTATGCCAACTGACCGCGCGATCTTCTTCGACCTCGACGGCACCCTGACCGACCCGAAGCCCGGCATCACCGGCTCGATCCAGTATGCGCTGGGAAAGCTCGGCCGGCCGGTTCCCTCGCAGGACGAGTTGACCTGGTGCATCGGGCCGCCGTTGCGGGCGAGCTTTGCGCTGCTGCTCGGCGGCGAGGAGTTCGCCGACCGCGCGGTGGAGTTGTACCGCGAGCGATTCGGCAATGTCGGGCTGTTCGAGAACAGCGTCTACCCTGATATTGCCGCGGTGCTGGCGGCGCTGCGCGAGCGGCCGGGCCGCATGTACGTTGCGACCTCGAAGCCGCATGTGTTCGCGAGCCGGATCGTCGCGCATTTCGGCCTGAACGGGTATTTCGACCATGTGTTCGGTTCCGAGCTCGACGGAACGCGGGTCAACAAGGTCGACCTGCTCGCCTATGCGCTGGAGCAGACCGGAGCCGATCCGGCCGAAGCCGTGATGATCGGCGACCGCAGCCACGACGTGATCGGGGCTATCAGGAACGGCATCCGCGCGGTCGGCGTCACCTATGGCTACGGCACGCCCGAGGAGCTGCTCGAGGCCGGCGCCAGCCAGCTGTGCGCCTCGCCGCGCGCGGTGCTGGACCATATCCACAGCTCATTTGGCTGACGGCGGCCGCGATAGCCGGAATTCCCCTTTAAATGCCGTAGCGCGCGTTAACCTTTTCGAAAGATGTGGGCTAGGCGGTACCCGCATGCGTGATACATCTCGCGCGTCGCAGTGGTTCGCGTCCGGACCGCGCGCATTCATTTTGATGAGTTCCATGCGCCATCCAGCGTCCTTTCCCCATCACCAAGACCCGCGTCCCGATCACGAGCAGAAGCAAGCCGCGCTGGGCTACCTGAACGAGGCCTGGGCGGAAGCGCGTCACGACGGCGTCGATGGCGACTGCCTCGCGCAGGCGAGCCTGTTTGCGGCGCTCGCCGAGCTGGTCGGCACCTATGGCGAGGATGCGGTGGCGAAGTTCGCCGAGGGCCTCGCCGCGCGCGTGCGCAACGGCGAGTTCTCGCTGGCGCTCGCCCGGCAGTAATCGCCCCAGCCGTTACGGCTTCAGCGTCTCGAGGAACCGGACCGGCTCGCCGAGCGACGGCGTCGTCAGTTCGCCCTGCCACATCACCCGCCTGCCGCGCACGAAGGTGCCGACCGGCCAGCCCTGCACCCTCACGCCGTCATAGGGCGTCCAGCCCGCGCGCGAGGCTACCCATTTGTTGGTGATGGTCTCGCTGCGCTTGAGGTCGACCACGGTAAAGTCGGCGTCATAGCCCGCCGCGATGCGGCCCTTGCAGGCGATGTTGAACAGCCGCGCCGGCCCCGCGCTGGTGAGATCGACGAACCGAGCCAGCGACAGCCGTCCGGCATTGACGTGATCGAGCATCAGCGGCACCAGCGTCTGCACGCCGGTCATCCCCGACGGCGAGGCCGGATAGGTTTTAGCCTTCTCCTCCAGCGTATGCGGCGCGTGGTCGGAGCCGAGCACGTCGATGATGCCCTGCTCGATGCCATACCAGATGCCGGCGCGGTGATCGGCCGAGCGCACCGGCGGGTTCATCTGCGCCAGCGTGCCGAGCCGCTCATAGCATTCGGGCGCGGCCATCGTGAGGTGATGCGGCGTCGCCTCGCAGGACGCGACATCCTTGTGGTCGCGCAGATACAGGATCTCTTCCTTGGTCGAGATGTGCAGCACATGGATGCGCTTGCCGGTCTCGCGCGCGAGATTGACCAGGCGCTCGGTTGCCATCAGCGCCGCGGTCTCGTCGCGCCACACCGGATGCGAGCGCGGATCGCCCTCGATCCGCAGCGGCTTGCGCTCGTTGAGGCGGTATTCGTCCTCGGCATGGAACGCGGCGCGGCGCCGGATCACCCGAAATATCCGCCGCAGGCTCTCGTCGTCCTCGACCAAGAGCGCGCCGGTCGAGGAGCCGATGAACACCTTGACGCCGGCGCAGCCCGGCGCCCGCTCAAGCTCCTGCAAATCCTGCACGTTCTCGCGGGTGCCGCCGATGAAGAAGGCGAAATCGCAATGCATGCGGTGGTGGCCGCGCTTGATCTTGTCGGTGAACGCCGCTTCCGTGACAGTCAGTGGGTTGGTGTTCGGCATCTCGAAGACAGCGGTGACCCCGCCCATCACGGCGCTGCGCGAGCCGGTCTCGAGATCTTCCTTCTGCGTCAGCCCGGGCTCGCGGAAATGCACCTGGGTGTCCATCACGCCGGGCAGGATGTGCAGGCCCTTGCAGTCGATCACCTCGCCGGCCGCGACCTGGCCGAGCGAACCGATCGCGGCGATACGGCCGCCCACGATACCGATATCGCGCACGCCCTCGCCGTCCTGATTGACCACGGTGCCGGATTTTAGAATGGTGTCAAAATGCTGATTCATCGGTCCTCGGCGCCCGCTTTCGGCTGTCGCGCGGGCCTTGTTCGGCGCACTCTAGCGCCTTAGCTTGGCAGGGGATATCCGCGGCCTGCGCGTTTCCCAAGGAACTTGGAAAAGAGCCAATTTTGCGAATGAAAGCAGCGTTTCTTCCAGATCGGGGCGTGGTCAAAGTCTCTGGCGAGGACGCCCGCAACTTCCTCAACGGCCTCATCACGACGGATGTCGAGCAGCTGCGCCCGGGACAGGCGCGGTTTGGCGCGCTGCTGACGCCGCAGGGCAAGATCATCGTCGATTTCCTGATCACAGAGATACCCACTGGCCATGGCGGCGGCTTCCTGATCGACGCGCCGCGCGCGCTCGCCAAGGGGCTCGCCGACAAGCTCGGCTTCTACAAGCTGCGCGCCAAGGTCGTGGTCGAGAACCTCACGGACAGCCTCGGCGTGCTGGCAGCCTGGGACGGAGAGCCGGCGGCGATCCCCGATCTCGCTTTCGCCGATCCGCGCAACCCGGCGCTCGGCTGGCGCATCCTGATCCCGCAAGATCTGACGCAGAAGCTCGCTGATCTGATCGGCGCCGAGCTCGTCGACGATGGCGCCTATGAGGCGCATCGGATCGCGACCGGCGTCCCGCGCGGCGGGCTCGACTTCATGTATGGCGACGCGTTCCCGCACGAGACCAACATGGACCGCCTCAACGGCGTCGATTTCGACAAGGGCTGCTATGTCGGCCAGGAGGTGGTGTCGCGCATGCAGCACCGCGGCACGGCGCGCACCCGCACGGTGAAGATCATTCTCGACGGCCCCTCCCCCGAGACCGGCGCGACAATCCTCGCCGGCGACAAGCAGGTCGGCACCATGGGCTCCACCGCAGGCGAAAACGGCTTGGCTCTGGTCCGCATCGACCGCGTCGCCGATGCGCTCGACGCCGGCCTGCCGCTGACCGCGGGCGGGCTCGCGCTTCATCTCGCCGAGCCCGACGCTGTCCGCATCACACCCAAGCAGACCGTCGCATGAGCCGTACCGCGCAACTGCATCCCGACGGCAAGACGCGCTGCCCCTGGCCGGGCGAGGACGCGTTCTACGTCGCCTATCACGACAATGAATGGGGCGTGCCCGAATATGACGACCGCGCGCTCTACGAAAAGCTGATCCTCGACGGCTTCCAGGCCGGCCTCTCCTGGATCACGATCCTGCGCAAGCGCGAGAATTTCCGCAAAGCCTTCGACGATTTCCAGCCCGAGAAGATCGCGCGCTACAACGCCAAGAAGGTGCACGCGCTGATGAACGACGCCGGCATCGTCCGCAACCGCGCCAAGATCGAAGGCACGGTGGCGAGCGCCAAGTCGTATCTCGAGATCATGGAGAAAGGCCCCGGCTTCTCGAAATTCCTCTGGGACTTCGTCGACGGCAAGCCGAAGGTCAATCAGTTCAAGACCACGGCAAGCGTGCCGGCCTCGACGCCGGTGTCGATCAAGGTCTCCAAGGAGCTCGGCGGACGCGGCTTCAAGTTCGTCGGCCCGACCATCGTCTACGCCTTCATGCAGGCGACCGGCATGGTCAACGATCACCTCGTCACCTGCTTCTGCCATGAGGCCTGCAGCGGGAAACTCCGCACACCGCGGCCCAAGACGAAATGACTGCGCGTAACTCGACGGAGACCGCCCGCGCCTGGCAGCGGATGTTGTCCGGGCGCCGGCTCGATCTGCTCGACCCGTCGCCGCTCGATATCGAGATCGTCGACATCGCGCATGGATTGGCGCGGGTCGCGCGCTGGAACGGACAGACCAGCGGCGCGCACATCTTCTCGGTGGCCCAGCATACGCTGCTCGTCGAAGCCGTGATGCGCCAGCAGACGCCGCGCGTCGACGTCCGCGTGCGGCTTGCCGCGCTGCTGCATGACGCACCGGAATATGTCATCGGCGACATGATCTCGCCGTTCAAGGCGGTGCTCGCCGGCGAATACAAGGCGGTGGAGAAGCGGCTGCTGTCGGCGATCCACATCCGCTTCGGCCTGCCGCCCGTGCTCGCGGATGAGATCACCCAGCAGATCAAGTCCGCCGATCGCGGCGCCGCCTATCTCGAGGCGACGCATCTGGCGGGATTTTCGCAGGCCGAGGCCAAGCGGCTATTTGGCCGCGATCCGGAATTGCCGGAGGCGACCGAGCGCGACTATCTGACGCCGTGGACCGCAGCGAGGGCCGAAAAGCAGTTCCTCGAGCGCTTCAAGGCATTGCACGCGTCATAGGGGCGACACCACGAAACGCGCCGTCGGTTGCGGCGCAAAACGAAGCGCAGGCATGGCAGCGCGCCTTTGCCCACCCGGGAGCAGCCGTTATAATCGGATGCACGCACCCGATACCCAAGGACCATCATGCTTCACGTCTGCTCGCTCGCCGCGCTCTCCGACACGGTTCGTGCCACCGGCGCCAGCCATGTGCTGACCGTGATGGCCAATGTCGACCAGGTGCAGCGCCCGCCCTCGGTGCTGCCGGCCAACCATCTGAAAGTGTCGATGGACGACATCATCGAACAGATGGACGGGTTCGTGGCGCCCAACGAGACGCATATCGAGAAGGTGCTGACCTTCGTACGCGGCTGGGATCGCCGCGCACCGATGGTGGTGCATTGCTACGCCGGCATCAGCCGCTCGACCGCGAGCGCATTTGCCACCGTCTGCGCGCTCAATCCGCACCGCGACGAAATGTCCATCGCCCGGCTGATCCGCGAGGCCTCGCCGATCGCGGCGCCCAACCGGCTGATCGTCAGCCTCGCGGACAAGGCGCTGGGACGCGAGGGCCGGATGCTGCGCGCGCTCGATGCGATGGGTCCGGGCAGCATGAGCGTCGAAGGCCGCCCCTTCCACATCGATCTGGAATACCTCGGCTCGCACGCCCGATCGCTTGAACTTCCAGTCCTCCCAACTGCACTACTAGGTTGCGACGGGCGGCCGGCTGGCCGATGGTCCGGCGCGTCCTGCCGGAGGCCCGATGTTCGATTCGCCGTTCGATTTCCTCACCCTCGTCCTCGCCATCGTCGCGCTTATTTTCGCGCGCCAGGCGCTGGGCCGGATCGCGCTGCTGCAGCGGCGGCTGGACGCGATCGAGGCCGCCGGCGCGGCCGCCATGCGAACGGTCATGCCGCCGCCTTTGGCACCGCTGCAGGAGTTCGAGCAGACACTCCCGGCGGCACCTCCGATCGCACCGCCACCGCTCCCCGAGGCTGTACCGAGCGGGCCGGACGCGCAGACAGAGCCGACCGCGGATGCTGCGAGCGCCGCGCCACCGCCCCTTCCGCAACCCCCGCCCGCGCCGGAGCCAACGCCCGGCTTCGAGGAAACGCTCGGCACGCAATGGGTGGTGTGGATCGGCGGCCTGACGCTGGCGCTCGGCGGCTTCTTCATGGTGCGTTACTCGATCGAGGCCGGGCTGCTCGGCCCCGGCGTGCGCACAATGCTCGGCGGATTGTTCGCGCTCGCGCTGCTCGGCGCCGGTGAATGGACCCGGCGCAAGGAAAGCATCTCCAACATCGCGGCGCTGCCGATCGCCAATATTCCGGCGATCCTCACCGCCGCCGGCACCGCGGTGGCGTTCGCGACCGTCTACGCCGCCTACGCGCTGTACGACTTCCTCGCACCGGCAACCGCCTTCATTCTGCTCGGCATGGTCGCGCTCGGCACGCTCGCGGCCGCGCTGCTGCACGGGCCGGCGCTGGCAGGGCTTGGCATCGTCGGCGCCTTCGTCACGCCGATCCTGGTCTCCTCGGACAAGCCCGACTTCTGGTCGCTCTACATCTATCTCGCCATCGTCACCGCCGCATCCTTCGCCCTCGCCCGCATCCGGCTGTGGCGCTGGCTTGCGGTGACGACGATCGCCTTCGCGCTGCTGTGGACCTTCCCGTGCCTGCAATGCGGGCCGGAGATGGTCGCGCCGCACGTCTTCCACGTGATCGCGGGCTTCGCGCTGGCGGCGCTGCTCGTGGTCTGCGGCTTCATGTTCGGCCCCGACGGCGATGGCGAGGAAATCGAGCCGATCTCGTCGGGATCGCTCGCGGCCTATCTGTTCGGCGCGATGCTGATCGTGCTCAACAGCGCGCACGCCGACATCGCGATGATCGGCTTCGCGCTGCTCACAGCCGGCAGCCTGCTCGTCGCCTGGCGCGCACCGGCTGCCACCCGTGCGATCGGCGCCGCGTCACTCTTCGTGTTCATCGTATTCGGCGAATGGGCGATCCGCCGCAACGTCGACATGCTGGTGCTGCCGGGCGGCGCGATCCCCGGCATCGGCCCTTCCGCGACCGACGGTTCGGTGTCGCTGCATCTCGTCACCGCGGCGCTGTTCGCAGCCGCGTTCGGCATCGCCGGCTTCCTCGCGCAACTGCGCTTTGCCACCACGAAGGTCACTGTGACCTGGGCCGCGGCGGCGGTATTCACGCCGGTCGCGCTCCTGGTCGCGCTCTATGCGCGCATCGCGCATCTCGACCGCTCGATCCCGTTCGCGATCCTCGCCGTGCTGCTGGCCGCGGCCTACGCGGCCGCGACCGAGGCGCTGACACGGCGCGGCGAGCGGCCGGAGCTGTCGCCCTCGATTGCGTTGTCGGCGACCGGCGCGCTCGCCTCGCTGGCGCTTGCGCTGACCTTCGCGCTCGACAAGGGCTGGCTCACCATCGCGCTGGCGCTGGTGTCGATGGGCACGGCATGGCTCTCGGTGCAGCGGCCGATCCCGTTCCTGCGCTGGCTCGCCGCGATCCTCGCCGGCATCGTGGTGCTGCGCATCGGCTACGAGCCGCGGATCGCCGGCGATGCCGTCGGCACCACGCCGATCTTCAACTGGCTGTTGTGGGGCTATGGCGTCCCGGCGCTGTCGTTCTGGGCCGCAAGCCATTTCCTGCGCCGCAATGCCGGCGACGTCCCGCTGCGGATCATCGAATCCGCCGCAATCCTGTTCACGGTGCTGCTCGCCTTCATGGAGATCCGCCACGCGGTCAATGGCGGCGATGTCTATCGCGATAGCGCCGGGCTGACCGAGGTCGCGCTGCAGGTCGGCGTGACGCTCGCGATGGCGATCGGGCTGGAGCGATTGCGCCTGCGCACCGGCAGCATCGTCCACAATGTCGGCGCGGTCCTGCTCACTGCCTTCGCCGGGCTTGCCAGCGTATTCGGGCTGCTGTTTCTGGAGAATCCGATGCTGTGGGCGCATGACGTCGGCGGCAGCTTCATCAACCTGCTGCTGCTCGGCTATGCGCTGCCGGCCGTGCTGGCGCTGCTGCTGTCCTACGCGGTGGCGGGCCATCGTCCCGCTGTATACGCCAATACGATCGCAGCCGGCGCGCTGATCCTCGCGCTCGCTTATGTGACGCTTGAGATCCGCAGGCTCTATCACGGACCGGTGCTGGTGCGCGGCGAGACCACGGGCGCGGAGCAATATACCTATTCGATCGCCTGGCTGATGTTCGGCGTCGCGCTGCTCGGCATCGGCATCGTGGTCAATTCGGAGCGGGCGCGGCTCGCGTCCGCTGCCGTGATCGGCCTGACAATCCTGAAGGCGTTCCTGGTCGACATGTCCACACTGACCGGTGTCTACCGGGCGCTGTCGTTCATGTGCCTTGGCATCGTGCTGGTCGCGATCGGCTGGCTGTACCAGCGGATCCTGTTTCGCAGGCGGGCCGTCGCCGCAGCGCCGCCCCCGCCTGTTCCGCAAGCGGGGGGATAAGGCATCACGCCGCGCGAATCGTCCTGAGGAAGTTCGCGACCTCGAGTTTGAGGCGCTGGCTATCGCCCGACAGCGATCGTGCGGCCCCCAGGACCTGCGAGGAGGCGGAGCCCGTCTCGGTTGCGCCGCGCTGAACGTCGGTGATGTTGGCTGAAACCTGCTCGGTGCCGTGCGCGGCCTGCTGCACGTTGCGCGATATCTCCTGCGTTGCCGCGCCCTGTTCTTCCACAGCTGCAGCGATAGCCGAGGAGATTTCCGCCAGACGCTCGATCGTGCCACTGATCTGTTCGATGGCCTTGACCGATTCCTGCGTCGCCACCTGGATGCTGGAGATCTGTTGTCCGATTTCACCGGTCGCCTTCGCCGTCTGCTCGGCCAGCGCCTTCACTTCGGAAGCAACCACGGCGAAGCCGCGGCCGGCCCCGCCTGCACGTGCGGCCTCGATAGTCGCGTTCAACGCAAGGAGATTGGTCTGGCCGGCAATGGTGCTGATCAGTTCGACGACATCACCGATCCGGGTCGCGGCTTTCGACAACTCGCTGACGCGATCGGTAGTGACGTGCGCTTGACCGACAGCATCGCTGGCCATGCGCGCCGATTCCTGGACTTGGCGACTGATCTCGCTGACCGAAGACGACAATTCCTCGGTCGCCGACGCCACCGACTGCACGTTCGCAGAGGCCTCCCCTGAGGCCGCGGCCACCACTGTGGCGCGTTCCTGCGCCCGTTCGGCGGTCGACGTCAGCGTGCCCGCGGAAGCCTCGAGTTCGGTCGATGCCGAGGAGACGGTCTCGATGATCTCGCCGACCGCGCCTTCGAACGCGTCGGCGAGCTTGAACATCTCCGCCTTGCGCCGTTCCGCCGTGAGTTCATCCTGCTTGACCTTGGCCGCCGTCTCGTCGCGGGCCTTCTGCTCGGACATAAGCTTGAACCTCTCCACCGCGTCCGCCACGCCGCCTACTTCGTCCTTTCGGCCGAGCCCCGGAAGGACCACGCCAAGATTGCCGCCGGCGAGCTCTTTCATCGCAACCGTCAGGGCGCGTATCGGGCGGACCACCGTGAACAGCGAGAAAATCCAGCTCGCGATCAGCAGCAACGCAACACCGCTGCCAACCGAGAGCAAGGTGCGTTCGACCGAAGCTTCCTCCGCCTCGGCGGCCGACCGCGCATCTACGCTGCGGTGCCTGGCGAACTCGGCAATCTTCTCGGCGTTACTCTCGGTTTCGGTATTGATAGGAAGGGTCACATCCTTGCGGATTTGCGCGATCTGATCCGCGAACCTGGAGAGCTGCGCCGCCGTTTCCGGATTGGCGTCGCCCGCGACCCGCTTCGCTTCCAGATCGATGGTTCGCCTGCGTAGGACCTCGAGCTGCCCTTTGCCCTTGTCGAACGCCTCGATCAAGACCGGAATCCGCGCGATCCGTTGGCCGTTCTCGGGCGATTTGGACAATCGCGCCATCTCTTCGGCATATTTGAGCGCCGAGGTCTTGCGTCGCAGAAAAACTTCATCGGCCTTTTGCAGCTCAGCTTCCGATCCTGCGAGCAGGATGTCGCGGACCGCCATCTGCATGCCGCGCAACTCTGCCATGGTGGCGGCTGAATCGCTGACAATGGCTTGCTGCCCAGCGGCATATAACGTCACCTTGCGAATATCAGCGGCACCAGTCATCTGCAGAAAGATCATCAACCCGACCAACAGCACGGCCGCTATCGACGTGATCGCAAGCTTTGTCCCGATACGCATGTCCCGAATAAATCGTGTCACGGAGCTCTCCGAACGACAGGTGCATTTCCGACGCGATTCCAACCGCCCGTGCGAGGGAGCGAGTGCGACATAATGTGGCACGCTGCTCGATGTTTGGTTAACACGGCCTCCGTAAGACTACCGGCGCCGACGATGGGATGCGTGAAGAACGAACGCAGTGCGATTGAGTTGGAAAAAGCGACGCGCCCAGGTAGCCGCAAGCGTTGGGAAGTGAACACCGAAGTCGCCGGTCAGCGTGTCTGGCGAGACGAACAGCTGGGTGACGGCGAGGCAAGGCGACGAACTCGCCGCCGACTGGAGGGTGAGCGCATGCGCCACGCCACGAGGAGAATTAGTCGACGGACTCGGCGACCAGGCGAATCCTGAACACCGGCTTTCTGCCCTCGTCGAGCAGCTCCATGTGCCATTCGCTGTTCTGCTTCAGATTGCGCGAAATGCTGCCGAGGAAATTGCCGCAGACCTTGGTCATCTCGGCCCAGGCCACATCACGGCTTTCAAACTCCGTCGCGTGGTCGGATGCGCCAGCGTAATCGCCGTCACTGATCCGGAAAAAATACTGCGCCATATGACTACTCAAAATCGGAGCCCCCAACATCTCGCCGCCTGGCGAACGCTAGGTATTGAGTAGATAACAACGCGTGGCGACCGCCATCCGTATGACTACGGCTTGGCGGCGCTATTCCCGTTAGCGCGCAGATGAAACGTTAGTCAGCAGAGCGTTAGTCGGTGGAGCGGCGCAACTCCGGCGCGCTCTCGACCTTGGCGGGTTCGGCCTTGACCGGCTCGAGCTTCGCGCTTCCGACCTGCGGCGTCTCAACGCGCGACACTTCGGTCTGCGAAGCATCCGCGGATCGGGTGCGCGGGTGCAGCGAGCGTGGCCGCGCCACCGCGCGCGCCATCAGCATCTGCTGGCCGCCCTGGTGACGGAATTCGCAATAGGCGAAGCCCATGCCCGAGACCGAGCCGCGGAACGAGCGCTCGTCCTGCTTGTCGAGGTTGAAGCACGGCTCGAACGGAATGCCCTTCAGCGAGGCGCAAACGCTCTGACCGCGGATTTGCAACGTGTTGCCGGGCAGGCGCACGTGACGGATCGGACCGGAGCCGGAGAACTGGACCGAGCCTGCCGCGCCCATGTCGTCGAGGATGCGGCCGGCGCCGCGCGTGCCATCGAAACAGGTGAAGGCGAATACCTTGCCCGCGACGAACTTGCGGGCCTCATCGGCGTTCATCATGCCTGCGAACGCCGGCACGACCATTGCCCCGGCCGTGACGGCCCCCAACACCAAACGCGCAAGCATGAGCTACTCCACTTACGAGCGCGGGCACCCGCTCCTTGTTGAGCATGATCCCCGCCACCGACGCTTCTCGACGTCTGCGCGAGGAAACCCGGCCCCCCGGGATCATGCTGCAAGTCTCTTTACCCGCTGCTTACCATACCAACCGTGGCAACATTGGAGCAGCTTGGTTGGTAAAGTCTGAACGTCCTCAGACTATTTTTACCACGATCCGCCCGCGGACCTGGCCGCCGAGAATTTTCGCGCCGTAGCCCATGACCTCGTCCAGCGCGATTTCATGAGTGATATCAGCAAGTTTTGCCTTGTCCAGATCGCTGGCGAGACGACGCCAGGCGGTCCGCCTGAGTTCGATCGGGCACATCACAGAATCGATGCCGAGAAGGCACACGCCCCGCAAAATGAAGGGCGCGACCGACGACGGCAGGTCCATACCAGCCGCCAGGCCGCAGGCCGCGATGGCGCCGCCGTATCTGGTCATCGAAAGCAGATTGGCGAGCGTGGTCGAGCCGACGCTGTCGACGCCGCCGGCCCAGCGCTCTTTGGCAAGCGCCTTCGGCGCACCCGACAGTCCGGCACGGTCGATCACCTCGCTGGCGCCGAGCGCCTTGAGATAGTCGGTCTCCGACACCCGCCCGGTCGACGCGATGACGTGGTAGCCGAGCTTCGACAGCACCGCGATCGCGACCGAGCCGACGCCGCCGGCAGCGCCCGTCACGACGACCGGGCCGCTCTTCGGCGTGAGCCCGTGCTTCTCGAGCGCCAGCACCGACAGCATCGCGGTATAGCCGGCGGTGCCGACCGCCATCGCATCGCGTGCGGAAATGCCGTCCGGCAGCCTTACCAGCCAGTCGCCTTTGACGCGGGCCTTTTCCGCATAGGCGCCGAGATGGGTCTCGCCCATGCCCCAGCCGTTGCAGACGACCTTGTCGCCCGCCTTCCAGTCGGGATGGCTGGATTGCTCGACCGTCCCGGCGAAATCGATGCCGGCGATCATCGGGAAGCGGCGCACCACCGGCGCCTTGCCGGTCAGCGCGAGGCCGTCCTTGTAGTTCAGCGTCGACCATTCGACGCGGACGGTGACATCGCCGTCCATCAATTCCGCGTCGTCGAATTGGGTCAGTGCGGCGGTGGTACCCTTGTCCGCCTTGTCGATCCTGATTGCCTTGAACGTTGCCACGATGAGCACTCCCCGTAATCCGTTTCGGAAAAGTGTTTAACCCATCAGGCGGGCTGCGCAACCGGGCGCACGACCGGCTTTTCGACGATTGGCAGGTTGATCAGCGCCGACAGCACGCCGAACACCACCGACAGCCACCAGATCGGGGTGTAGGAACCAACCTGCTCGAACACGATGCCGCCGAGCCAGACCCCGAGGAAGCCGCCGACCTGATGGCTGACGAAGGCGAAGCCGTACAGCGTCGCAAACCAGCGCGTGCCGAACATCAATGCAACCAGCGCCGAGGTCGGCGGCACCGTGGAGAGCCAGGTCAGGCCAGAGATTGCGCCGAATGCAATCGCCGAGAAGGTCGTGATCGGGAACGAGATGAAGGCGATGATCGACAGCGCGCGGGTGAAATAGATCACCGACAGGATGTAGCGCTTCGGGAACACGTTCTGCAGCCAGCCGACGCTGAGCGAGCCCATGATGTTGAACAGGCCGATCGCCGCGATCACCCAGCCGCCGGTCGAGGCCGGAATGCCGCGGTCGGCGAGATAGGCCGGCAGATGCACGGTGATGAAGGCGAGCTGGAAGCCGCAGGTAAAGAAGCCGAGCACCAGCAACACATAGGAGCGATGGCCGAAGGCTTCCGCCAGCGCGGTCTTGAACGATTGCTGATCGGCAGGCGCGGCATCATGCGTCTCTGCCGGCGGCGTCGAGAGCGCCAGCGACAGCGGCAGGATCAGCAGCATCAGCGCGGCGAACACGACGAGCGCGGTCTGCCAGCCGAAATTGTCGATCATCGCAACGCCGAACGGCGCGAACAGGAACTGGCCGAACGAGCCCGCGGCGGTGCCAGCGCCGAGCGCGATGCCGCGCTGCGCGGGCGGCAGCAGCTTGCTGAACGCGGACAGAACGAGGTTGAACGAGGAGCCCGACAGGCCGAAGCCGATCAGGACGCCGGCGCCGATATCGAGCGACAGCGGCGTCGTCGAGTAGCGCATCAGCAGCAGGCCGGCAGCGTAAAGCAGCGCGCCGACGATCATCACGCGCAGCAGGCCGAAGCGGTCGGCAATCGCACCGGCGATCGGCTGGCCCAGACCCCACAACAGGTTCTGCAGCGCCAGCGCGAGGCCGAACACGTTGCGGCCCCAGGCGAATTCATGGCCCATCGGCTGCACGAAGAAGCCGAGGCTGGAGCGCGGGCCGAAGCTCAACAATGCGATCGCGCAGCCGCAGACGATGATCACGAGCGGCGTGCGCCAGGTGCCGGACGCCGGTCGAAGATCCCCGGTGGTAACGGCCATGTTGTCTTCCCCCGCAACTGCTGCGGGGGAACCGCCCCGCCGAACATTACGGGGAGTTAATGCATCTGCATGAAAACCCCAAGA
Source organism: Bradyrhizobium sp. 6(2017) (assembly GCF_011058295.2). Taxonomy (NCBI): domain Bacteria; kingdom Pseudomonadati; phylum Pseudomonadota; class Alphaproteobacteria; order Hyphomicrobiales; family Nitrobacteraceae; genus Bradyrhizobium; species Bradyrhizobium sp. 6(2017). The sequence continues at coordinate 7,343,205 of NZ_CP049289.2, forward strand.
GGGTCCGGGAGAAAAATCTTCGCCCGCAGGGCTGCTCTGCAGATTATGCGACCGTCATTCCGGGGCGATGCGGAGCATCGAACCCGGAGTCTCGAGGTCGATTGATTGCCCAGACCATCGGGATTCCGGGTCTGGCCCTGCGGGCCATCCCGGAATGACGTGCAAAACGCTATCGCTTGGCGCTGGCCTGTTCGGCCGAACTCTGGGCGGCCTCGGCGAGCTGCGCCGAGATCTTGGCGGTCTCGGCCGGGTTGCCCCAGCTCGGCGCGTCGCTGCCGTCGCCCCAAGCGCGCGGGCGATAGAAGGTGTGGACGCCGAACTTGTACATCTTCTTCATTTCGCTGACCCAGGACGGCCGCACCCAATAGGCATGGTAGTGGGTCGAGCGGTCGACTTCGGGCAGCCACAATTTGCCGTCGAGCATCGCTTTCGCGATCTTCTTCGCTCGGTCCCACATATCGGGCTCGCGGACGACGTCGGCGGTGTTGTCGCAGGCGAAGGTGAACTGACAGGCGTAGTGCCGGTTCTTGTTCTGGTAGACCACGCCGCACACCGTCTCCGGATATTTGCCGGAGAAGGCACGGTTCAAGACCACTTGGGCGACCGCGATCTGGCCGCGCACCGCTTCGCCGCGGGCTTCGAAGTAGACCGCCTCCGCCAGGCACTTCTCCGACTTGGCGCGCGACTTGTCGTCGAACAGGCCGAGCCGCTCCGCCGGCGTCTTGGTGTGCTGGTCGTCGGCGTTGACCTCGCCCTTCGGCGCGATGCTCTCGCCCATCTCGCCGGCCCTGACCGGGCCGTCGGCATCGACCGGCAACGACGCCATCACCTTCATGTCGGGATCGGGCTGCACGGCCGGCAGCACGACGACCGGCGCCTCGCCGGGCTGCCAGCGCTCGAGATTCTCGGGCGTGCCGAGCGAAGAGCCGAAGAACAGGCTGGCGGTCTTGAATGCAAACGGATCGCGCTCGCGCGCTGCATCGGCGGGCGCAGCAGCAGGCTTCGCAGGAGCCGGTTTCAGATCGTCGAGCGGGCTGGCCTCGAGCGACAGCGACACGTCGTATTGTTGCGGTGACGGCTTGGCATATTGCGGCAGCGGCGGCGCGCGCAGCGCCTCCTGCAGTTCCGGATCAAGCGGCGCGCTGTCGGCCGGTGCGGTCGCGGTCTTCATGCCTTTGATCGACGAATTCGATGTCGCGGGATCCTCGTTCGCCGGCGCCGTATTTGCGGGCTCTGCAGGCTCGACCTGATCAGGCCGCCTGACCACGAGACGATCGCCCTTCAGGGTGCGATCGACCTTGGGAAAATCGGATGCCGCGTAACGCGGCGGCGGCGCCGCGATCGGATTGCGCGTCACCGTGCCGGTGATGTCGACGCTCGAATTGTCCAGCCTGGCGAGCAGGATTTGCGGGGCCTGCGGCGCGGATGTTCCGATCGGACGGCCGAAGCTGTAGGTGGCGACCTGGATCGAGCCGACCGCGGAGGCGAAGACGCGCTTCTGCCAGCGCTCGGCGACGCCGGGCTGCCGGGCCAGGAGCGAAGCAATATCCTGATATCCGATCTCGGTCGGCATCAGTGCGAAGATGCCAAGACCGAGACCGAAGAGCGCAAGACGTGCGCCCTTCGGCCGGTTACGCGACACAAACATCGTACGCTCACGCAACGCTTACTGAGTGCAATCGAACGCGGTACATCCGCGCAATTCGACCTTTCCCGTTGCTAACTTGTTTAGGTTGCCGCGGAGTTAATCGGCGTTGCACGCGCGCTACACTCAAGCGATCGCAGCGTCTTCGCGCGGCGCATCGCGCGCCTTGGTAAATGCGCGGCGCAAGAAGGTCGTGAACATCCGGTCAACGAAGATGGTGAACAAAGTCTTGCACGCAGCCTCCACCGTCATTGCGAGGAGCGCCAGCGACGAAGCAATCCATGTCTCAGCAAGCGGCGCGATGGATTGCTTCGCGGAGCCTGTCATCCGGCGGCGCTTCGCGCCGACCGGGTGGCTCGCAATGACGATATCCGCTGGCAGCGCTCCAGAAACACGTATGCCCGGGACAAGCCCGGGCATGACGTCGTTTGTGACCTACGTAGCTTGCGCCAGCTAGTTACGCCTGGCTGGCGGCGGCCTTGCCGAGCGCGGCCTGGGCTGCTGCGAGACGCGCGATCGGCACGCGATAGGGCGAGCAGGACACGTAGTCGAGCCCGACCTCGTGGCAGAACGCAACCGATGCCGGATCGCCGCCGTGCTCGCCGCAGATGCCGACCTTCAGATTCGGACGCGTCTTGCGGCCGCGCGTGACGCCGATCCTGACCAGCTCGCCGACGCCGTCGCGATCGACCGAGATGAACGGATCGATCTCGAGAATGCCCTTGGCGACATAGGTGCCGAGGAAGCTCGCGGCGTCGTCGCGGCTGATGCCGTAGGTGGTCTGCGTCAGGTCGTTGGTGCCGAACGAGAAGAACTCCGCGGTCTCGGCCACCTCGCCCGCCATCAGGCAGGCGCGCGGCAGCTCGATCATGGTGCCGACCTGGTAGCTGAGCTTGGCGCCGGTTTCCTTCATCACCGCCTTGGCCATGGCATCGATCCGCGCCTTGACCAGATCGAACTCGGCCTTGGTCGCGATCAGCGGCACCATCACCTCGAGGCCGACCGGCTTGCCGGTGCGCTTGCCGGCTTCGACAGCCGCCTCGAAGATCGCGCGCGCCTGCATCTCGGCGATCTCCGGATAGGCGATCGCGAGACGGCAGCCGCGGAAGCCGAGCATCGGGTTGAACTCGGACAGTTCGCGGGCGCGGTCCGCGAGCTTGCGCGGATCGGTGTTCATGGCGCGCGCCACTTCCTCGATCTCAGCCTGGGTGTGCGGCAGGAACTCATGCAGCGGCGGATCAAGCAGACGGATCGTGACGGGCAGGCCCTTCATGATCTCGAACAGCTCGACGAAGTCGGCGCGCTGCATCGGCAACAGCTTCGACAGCGCGGCGCGGCGCGATTGCTCGTCCTCGGAGAGGATCATCTCGCGCACGGTGCGGATGCGGGTCTCCTCGAAGAACATGTGCTCGGTGCGGCAGAGGCCGATGCCTTCGGCACCGAACTTCACCGCGGTGCGCGCGTCATCGGGCGTGTCGCCGTTGACGCGGACGCCGAGCTTGCGGACCTCGTCGGCCCAGCCCATCAGCGTGCCGAACTCGCCGGACAGTTCCGGCTCGATCATCGGCATCCGGCCGGCCAGCACCTGGCCGACAGAGCCGTCGATGGTGATGACGTCGCCGGTCTTGAAGGTGCGCGAACCGATGCTCATGGTGCCGCGGCCGTAATCGACGCGGATGGTGCCGCAGCCGGAGACGCAGGGCTTGCCCATGCCGCGGGCGACCACCGCCGCGTGCGAGGTCATGCCGCCGCGGGTGGTGAGAATGCCTTCCGCGGCGTGCATGCCGTGGATGTCTTCCGGGCTGGTCTCGATGCGGACCAAAATCACCTTGCGCCCGTCGGCCTGCAGCTTGGCCGCTTCATCCGACGAGAACACGATCTCGCCGGAGGCAGCACCTGGCGAGGCCGGCAGGCCGGTCGCGATCACGTCGCGCTTGGCGGCCGGATCGATGGTCGGGTGCAGCAGCTGATCGAGCGAGGCCGGATCGATCCGCGTCACCGCGTCCTTCCTGGAGATCAGGCCTTCATTGGCGAGTTCGACCGCGATGCGCAGCGCCGCTTTCGCGGTGCGCTTGCCGCCGCGGGTCTGCAGCATCCACAGCTTGCCCTGCTCGACCGTGAACTCCATGTCCTGCATGTCGCGGTAGTGCTTCTCGAGCAGCGTGTAGATCCGCGTCAGCTCCTTGAAGGCGTGCGGCATCGCGGCTTCCATCGACAGCTTGTCGGAGCCGGATTCCTTGCGCGCTTCCTCGGTGATGTCCTGCGGCGTGCGGATGCCGGCGACGACGTCCTCGCCCTGCGCGTTGATCAGGAACTCGCCGTACAGCTTGCTCTCGCCGGTCGAGGGGTTGCGGGTGAAGGCAACGCCGGTGGCCGAGGTCTCGCCCATGTTGCCGAACACCATCGCCTGCACGTTGACGGCGGTGCCCCAGGATTCCGGGATGTCGTGCAGCTTGCGGTAGGTCACCGCGCGCGCGTTCATCCAGGATGAGAACACCGCGCCGATCGCCCCCCACAGCTGGTCGTGCGGATCCTGCGGGAAGTCGTGGCCGGTCTCCTTGGCGACCGCTTCCTTGTACTTGCCGACCAGCTCGACCCAGTCGTCGCCGGTCAGGTCGGTGTCGAGCGAATAGCCCTGGCCGTCCTTGAAGGTGTCGAGGATGTCCTCGAAGTGATGATGCTCGAAGCCGAGCACCACGTCGGAATACATCGTGATGAAGCGGCGATAGCTGTCATAGGCGAAGCGGCGGTCGCCGGAGAGCTCGGCGAGCGCTTCGACCGTGCGGTCGTTGAGGCCGAGATTGAGCACGGTATCCATCATGCCGGGCATCGAGGCGCGCGCACCCGAGCGCACCGAGACCAGCAGCGGGTTCCTGGCATCGCCGAAGGTCTTGCCGGTCAGCTTGCCGACATAGTCGAGCGCCTTCTCAACCTGAGATTTCAATTCCTTCGGATACGTCTTGTCGTGTTCGTAGAAATAGGTGCAGACCGAGGTCGGAATCGTGAAGCCGGGAGGCACCGGCAGGCCGAGATTGGCCATTTCCGCGAGGTTGGCGCCCTTGCCGCCGAGCAGATCGCGCAAGGTCGCCTGGCCCTCGGCCTTGCCGTCACCGAACGTATAGACCCACTTGCCGGCCTTGATCGCAGCCGGGGCTGCCTTTTTCGCCGAAGTTGCCGCCTTCACCGGCGCCTTGCTGGCGGGCTTTGCAGCCGGCTTCGCAGTCGATTTGGCGGCGGGTTTCGGCGCCGCCTTCGGGGCGCTCTTCTTCAGCGCCTTGCGCGCCGGCGCGGCCTTGCGGGCCGCTGCGGAGGGCTTTGATTTCGCTGCAGTTTTCTCGGCAGTTCTCGCTGCAGTTTTCTTGGACTTCGCGACGGCTTTGGCCATGTCAGACAACAATCCGGAAGGAGGGGTCGAAGATGCGCGCCTTACACCATTTTGGGGGGTTCCGCGCAAGCCGCGAAACCCCGCTTTCCCGCTACAGGTGCAGCCAGCGCAACAGGCCCATCCCCACCAGACCGACGAAGATCAGGTAGATCGCGACGATGTAGTTGAGGAGCCGCGGCATGATCAGGATCAGGATGCCTGCAATCAGAGCGACAATGTGCGGCAAATGCCCAGCGGTGATGACCATTGAAGTTTCTCCGGCGGTTTTTGGAGGAGCGAATCGAGCGGCAGTTTATCCGCTGCGCGGGTTCCCACATCAAGACGCCCGTCACGCCCGCAGGTTCCCGCACCTCACCAAAATTGCTCCAAAATGCCGCGTGTATGGCGGCGGTTTTTCCGGAACATCACCACACCCCGATGCATTGGCTCGCCATGTGCGCTGGCGAAGGCCGGCGTGCTGCGTGAAAACAATGGAGCGAGCCATGCGAAACAGAATACTTGCCGTTGCAGCGGTTGCTGCCGCGATCACGGTGCCGGCTGTTGCCGCACAGGCCCAGACCGTCGGCATTGTCCGCGGTGGTCCGGCAGTCGCCGTCGAGGATGACGGAGCAATCGCGGTCGAGCAGCGTCCGGCATTCCGCGAATACATCGTGCGCGAGCGCGTGCCGAACTACACCGTTCCAGATCGCGTCGTGGTCGGCACCGTGCTGCCGGACGTCGGCGTGACCTATTACGACGTGCCGCAACGGTTCGGGGCGACGCCCTATCGCTACACCGTCGTGAATGGCGAGACCGTTCTGGTCGAGCCGCGTTCACGACGGATCGTTCAGGTGGTCGAATAAGCCCCCAGCCGCCTGAACGCGATGTCCGGGCGCCGCGCAAGCGGATGTGCGTGCAGATCGACCGGACTTGAAAGCCTCGCCCGGCCTCCCCACCGGGTGGGGTTTTTCATGGATGCCTACGATTTCAGGATCGAGAGCAGCGTCGAGGTCGACTTGTGACTCTTGATCGCGGCGTCCTGGAAATCCTGCGTCCAATTGGCCGCCTGCCGCTCCTCCGCGCTCATCGAGGAATATTGCTTGAGGATGCCGAGGCTGAACTGGCGCGGATCGCCAGCGGACTGGCTCTGCTTCAGCGCGTCGAGCACCGCAAGGCGGGTCCGCGTGTTGAGTTCCTGCTTGGCCGCGAAGATCTCGTCGGTGGAGAACTTCTTGTCCTGGTTCAACGAGATCGCCGACAGCGAACGGTTGTCTAGCGAGGACAGGTCGGCGAGCTGTCCGGTCTTGCGCCTGGCATCGTAGACCAGTTCCTTGCCGTTGCTCGCAGCCTGACTCTTCTGCCGATCGAGGAACGCGCGCACGTCGCTTGCCACGCTGCTGAAGTCGCGCGTGTTGCCCGTCGCGGGAGATGTGGTCCCCGCCAGCGCGGCCGCGATCGGGTCACCGGTAATTCCAGATGGCGCCGTGTTCGGATCCTGCTGCGTCGCCTGATAGCCTTTCAGCACCGCGGCGCGCTGGCTGGCCCAGGTCGCAGTTGCCTTCTCCTCGTCGCTGGCGCCATCGAGATAGTCGAGCGCCGCCTTGTAGCTGACGCTGTAGTCGCCGGTCAGGCGCGTGGTCGCGAGCGAAGGCGCCAGCGCCGTGTCGAAGCGCTGCTTCAGTTCGGTGGCGGCAACCGCCTGCTCGTCCGGCGTAAACTTGCCGCCATTGTTGGTCGAGATCGCAAACAGCGAACGGCGATCCAGCGTCGAGAGATCGATCGTGGTCTTGCCGTCGACGATCGGCGCCTTGACGCCGGCCACCGTGTAGAGCCGATCGAGCGTGACGCGCGCGTCGCTCGTCACCGTCGCGAAGTCGGGCTGCGGCGCCTTGGCGAGCTGGGCGCGGGCGGCATCCGACAGCGTGAGGTTGGTTGCGGCATTTGACGTCGACGACGCCGACAGATCGCCGGCCGTGCCGTCGCCCGACAAGGTCGCCGCCAGCGAGGGCGTCGCCGCGGCCCGCGCGTAGGCCGAACCATATTGGGCGTAGGGATTGGGCGTGGTGCCGATCGAGGTCATCGGGGAGGTCTCTGCATTGGCGCAAAGGGCGATTTCTTAAGAAATCGTCGACCCGGCAGGACCTTCGCAGGGCATGGTTAACAAATTGCAAATTGTGTCCAAATATTTCCGGCGCGACCCGCCGCTCGGCGGCGCCCCCTCATTTGTCCGCGACCCAGCGGTGGCGACGCTGGGTGAAGACGGATTGCGACGGCGCGGGAAAGTCGGGGTCGGCGAAGGCACCAACCGCAACGCCGATCAGATCCGGCGCGCGGCGCGGCTCCCAATAGACCGACGTTCCGCAATTCGGACAGAAATGGAACACCACCGCAGACCCGCTGTCGCCGATGCGGCTGTATTCGCGCGCCTCGCCCTGCGGCTCGACATCGGCGCGCGGAAAGAACGCCGCGACGCCATAGGTGCTGCCGGTCCGCCTCTGGCACTCCAGGCAATGGCACAGCGATATCCTGAGAGGCTCGCTCTGACAGGTGACGCGGAGCTGTCCGCAGGCGCATGTCGCGAGCCTCGCCATCATCACCTGCCTTTGCTTGCGACCAGCCGGTGAATGACTTTGCCGGACGACGCGCTGACGACTTCCTCATCGAGCAGCAATTCGGCCGCCGCCAGTTCAGTCCGCACCAGGGCCGCATCGAAAGCTGCATAGAGCCGGCCGTGTGCATCACGCGCATCGTCACCCGCGGTGACACGCCAGCTCAGATAGAACACGCCGCCCGGCTTCACGAGTTCGAACATGCGGCGCACCGACGGCACGATCAGCGCGTGATCGAGATGCATGATCACGGTCTCGCAGAGCACATTGTCGAAGCTGCCGGAGGCGATGCCGCGGAGGTCAGGCAGTTCGGCACGCACAAAGCGCAGCGCCGGATAGCGGGCGCGGGCCTCCGTGAGCAGGCCCTCGGAGGCGTCAAAACCTTCGGCCGGAAAACCGTTGGCATTCAACCACGCCACCTCGCGGCCGCTGCCGCAGCCGATATCGGCGGTTGTGCCGCCCTTGACGAAGAAACGTGTGACGATCTCCTGCAGATCGACCGGCGCCGGTTGTTCGTGCCAGTCCTGCGCAAACGCCGCCGCTTCCTTGTCGTAAGCGGCGAGCGTTGCGCGGTCCATCGATCAGCCCTCGATCCTGGAGAAATCCGCAACCGCACGCGTCGCGGCGCGGATCTCGTTGAGCAGTTTCAGGCGGTTTTCGCGCACCTTCGGGTCATCGTCGTTGACCTTGACCTTGTCGAAAAACGCATCCACCGCGGGACGCAGCTTCGCCATCGCGCTCATCGCGGCGGCAAAGTCTTCCTTCCCGACTGCGTAAGAAGCCTCGTTCTTCACCTGCTCGATCGCCTTCGCCAACGTCTTCTCTTCGTCGAGCTGGTACAACGCGGCATCAGGCGCGCCATCGAAGCTGCGCTTGTCCTTCTTTTCCTCGATCGAGAGGATGTTGCTGGCGCGCTTGGTTCCGGCAAGTAGGTTCTTGCCGTCGTCACTATCGAGGAACTTTCCGAGCGCTTCGACGCGCCGAACGATCAAGAGAAAATCATCATTTCCTTCAAGAGGCCCCACGCCGAGTTGCTGAAGCGAAAGAACGGCATCAACCAAGTCGTGTCGAGCCCCCTGATCGCGAAGTTGAACCTTCAAGCGATCCACAAAAAACGCCAGCAAATCTATCGTTCGAACATCGTAGTGATGTGGATTGAGGTAAGTTCCGTACGAAACCGATTTGGTTCCCTCAACATGAGTGGCACCAACGCTTTCGGCGACGGATACGCGGCGAGTGAGGTCTTTCAGTTCTTGTGCCATCAGTATCGGACCGAACTTGTCGTCGATTAGGCTTCCCATAGCGATTCGAAGCTGGTTCTCCAAGACGATCCTAATTATTCCAAGAGCCGCACGCCGCAAGGCGAATGGGTCTTTGCTCCCCGTCGGCTTTTCATCGATCGCCCAGAACCCCGCCAGCGTATCCAGCTTGTCCGCCAGCGCCACCGCGACGCTCACCGGATCGGTCGGCACACGGTCCGTGGGCCCCTGCGGCTTCCAGTGCTCCTCGCTCGCGGCAGCGACCGAGGCATCCTCGCCCTGCGCCAGCGCGTAGTACTTGCCCATCAGGCCCTGCAATTCGGGGAATTCGCCGACCACTTCGGTCAGCAAATCCGCTTTCGCGAGGCGCGCCGCACGCTTGGTCTTCTCGACGTCGGCGCCGACCAGCGGCGCGATCTCGGCGGCGAGCCGCTCGATCCGTTTGATCCGCTCCGCCTGCGTGCCGAGCTTCTCGTGGAACACGATCTGCTCGAACTTCGGCAGCCGATCTTCCAGTCTGGTCCTGAGATCGGTCTCATAGAAGAACTTCGCATCCGACAGCCGCGGACGGATCACGCGCTCATTGCCGGCGACGATGGTCTTGCCGCCGTCGGGCGCCTCGATGTTGGCGGTCAGCACGAACTTGTTGGTCAGTTTGCCGGTCTTGGGATCCTTGACCACAAAGCACTTCTGGTTGTTGCGGATGGTGGCGCGGATCACCTCGTCAGGAATCGCCAAAAATTCCTTCTCGAACGATCCCATCATCACAACAGGCCATTCGACGAGGCCGGACACCTCGTCGAGCAGAACCTGATCCTCGACCAGTTCGAGGCCCTGCGCGAACGCCAGCTCCTTGGCGTCCTCGAGGATGATGTCCTTGCGCGCCTGCGGATCGAGGATGACTTTTGCGGCCTTCAGCTTGGCCTCGTAGTCCTCGAAGCGGCGTACCGAGATCGCGGCTGGCGCCATGAAGCGGTGGCCGTAGGTGGTCTGCCCGGCCTCGATGCCGTCGACGGAGAATGTCACGACATCGGGCTCCTCGGTCTCCAGACCGAAGGTCGCGGTGATGGCGTGCAGCGGGCGTACCCAGGTGAGCGAGCCGGATCTCGCCGAGCGCGCGCCCCAGCGCATCGATTTCGGCCACGGGAAGGTGCGGATGATCACCGGCAGCATTTCCGCGATTACGTCGATCGCGGCGCGGCCGGGCTTTTCGATCAGCGCGATGTAGAAATCGCCCTTCTTCGGATCGGTCTGGATTTTTGCCTCGCTGATCGAGGACAGGCCGGTGGCCTTCAGAAATCCCTGGATCGCGGGCTCGGGTCCGCCGACGCGCGGTCCGCGGCGCTCTTCCTTCAGATCGGGCTGGCGTGCCGGAATGCCGTGCACGGTGAGCGCCAGCCGCCGCGGGGTCGCGAACGCCTTGGCGCCTTCATAGACGAGGCCCTCGGCGACGAGCTTGTCGGTCACCATGCGGCGCAGATCGTCCGCCGCCTTCGCCTGCATGCGCGCGGGGATTTCTTCCGAGAACAGTTCGAGGAGAAGATCGGGCATCAGACCGCCCTGCCCGTTTCAGTGTGGATCCACGCCTCGCCGCAGGCCTTCGCCAGGTCGCGCACACGGGCGATGTAGCTCTGCCGCTCCGTCACCGAGATGACGCCGCGGGCATCGAGCAGGTTGAACACGTGGCTCGCCTTGATGCACTGGTCGTAGGCCGGCAAGGCCATCAGATGTTCCTTACTGTTCCCGCCCTCACGCCAGCCGGCAGCGAGATATTTGCGGCAGGCGTCCTCGGCCATCCTGAACTGCTCGAACAGCATCGCGGTGTCGGAATATTCAAAATTGTGCCGCGAATATTCCTGCTCGGCCTGCAGGAAGACGTCGCCATAGGTGACCTTCTCGGCGCCCTCGCGGCCGTTGAAGTTGAGGTCGTAGACGCGGTCGACGCCCTGCACATACATCGCGAGCCGCTCGAGCCCGTAAGTGAGCTCGCCCGCGACCGGCGCGCATTCAACGCCGGCGACCTGCTGGAAGTAGGTGAACTGGCTGACTTCCATGCCGTCGCACCAGCATTCCCAGCCCAAACCCCAAGCGCCAAGCGTCGGGCTCTCCCAATCGTCCTCGACGAAGCGGATGTCATGGACGGCGGCGTCGATGCCGATCGCGGCGAGCGACTTCAGGTACAAGTCCTGAAGGTTCGGCGGCGACGGCTTCATGATCACCTGGAACTGGTAGTAGTGCTGCAGCCGGTTGGGGTTTTCGCCATAGCGGCCGTCCTTGGGCCTCCGCGAGGGCTGCACATAGGCAGCGTTCCAGGGCTTTGGGCCCAGCGCGCGCAGCGTGGTCGCGGGATGGAAGGTGCCGGCGCCCATTTCCATGTCGTAGGGCTGCAGGATGACGCAACCCTGCTCGGCCCAGAATCGCTGGAGAGCCAGGATGAAGCCCTGGAACGAACGTTCCGGGCGCATGTGGTCAGGCAGGGCGTCCATCGTCACGACAGGTCTCGCGAGGGGGGTTGTGAAGCGCGCGGGACCGTATCGGCGGCAGCCAATGGAATCAAGGCGATGGGGATGTTTCTGCGAGCTGTCGTCGCCCCTCCCGCTTGCGGGGGGAGGTCGGATCGCATCTTTGGATGCGATCCGGGTGGGGGCTCTATCCACGATACGACTCGTGGATAGAGCCCCCACCCCGACCCTCCCCCGCAAGCGGAAGGGGAAGCACAATCCCTGAGTGGCAAGATTGGGAGACCTAAGGCCTAGCCCGGGCGATAGGCCCCGGTCACGGGGTCGCGGCGCAGGGTCTTGATTTCGCCCGCATGCGCGGCCTCGGCCACGCGGGACAATCGCGCCTCTTCCAGTTCCTGGTTGATCCGGACGGCCGTCTTGTAAGCCCAGCGGACCACGGCCAGGCCACCCAGGACGCCTGCGAATGCAATCAGCGGCGGCATCGGTCGATCCTTGTCGTTCACGTCTGTCAGGCCCCCAATGACAGGCATTCTTGCGCAAGCGGGCCTGCGCCGCAATCGCACTTTTGGGACTAAATGGCGCGCTCACAACCGTGTGTTCACAGCCCGAATCTGGCCCAAATCGCCCGTGTTTCCAACGCCGAGATCAGATCGTCCGGCAGCGCGGCGATGCCGTCCAGGGCCGCCAGCGAGCCCGCCCCCGGCGCCCGGCGGCCGAGCAGGCCGGACAGCATGCCACTCGCGGGCGCGATCACCGGGGTCAGCACCTTCTCGCCATAGCGGGCCCGCAAGGTGGAGCGGAGGTCGCCGATGGCGTCGGCAAGCCCAAGACCGACCGCGGTCTCGCCCGCCCAGTACTCGCCGGTGAACAGCGCGTCGTCTGGTGCCTTGAGACGGCCGCCGCGGCTCTGCTTCACCAGCGCGATGAAGATCGCATGGATCTCGCGCTGGATCGACTTGAGCCGGGCGACGTCATCGGGGTTTTCGGGAAGGAACGGATCGAGCATCGCCTTGTGGCTGCCGGCCGTATAGAGCCGCCGCTCGACCCCGATCTTCTTGATCGCCTCCTGGAAACCGAAACTGCCGCCGACCACGCCGATCGAGCCCAGGATCGAGGACGGGTCGCAATAGATCTCGTCGCCGGCGCAGGCGATCATGTAGCCGCCGGAGGCCGCGACGTCTTCCGCGAACACCAGCACCGGCAACTTCTTCTCGGCCGCCAGTTGCCGGATGCGCAGATAGATCAGCCGGGACTGCACCGGCGAGCCGCCCGGCGAATTGATCACCAGTGCCACCGCCTTGGCATTCCGAGTGCCAAAGGCACGCTCCAGCATCTTGGCGACGCCGGAGAGCGTCATGCCGGGCCGCAGAGGCGTCACCGCGCCGATCACGCCTGACAGCCGCACCACCGGCACCACCGCCGTGCCGCGCCTGAACCGCGCCGGAAGCATTTTCTGCGCACGCTCGAGCAGTCCCGGACGTCTGGCGCGATCACTTATTTGTTCACTCATGCCGTTACCTCGAATTAACCACTTTTTATCACGCCAGTGTCATTGGATTCCGTGGAACGCGTTTTGCATTTTGTCATTGAGGTTGCAACGCGCGGCGGAGAGGGACTCATGAAGATCTACCTGCTGATTTTGCTGATCGGTGCGCTCCTGGCGGCGATCCACTTCACCTCAACGCCTGATCGCCAGTCAGAAACGGCTTCGCAGTAACTTAGTGCCAGTCACTACGTGGGCAGTTCGCCTGCCCGCTAGCGCCGCGCCAGCGGCAATTCTCCCTTTCCAGCCAAGATCTCCTGCACCCATTTATTGGGCACACCTGACTCTTCCTTGAGCAGCAATGCGGCATGGAGCCGCGTCGGCGCCCGGCCGCCCTTGACCGCCCGCACCAGGATTCGAATGGCCGGCGACGTCGCGTCGGCGTGAACCGGCAAGATCTCGAGGCTGCCGAAGCCGCGGTCCAGCGCGGCCAGCACTTCGGCAATGCCGTCGGCCCGCCAGATCAGCGCCAGCTGCCCGTTCGACCTGAGAATCCGCCGTGCGACGTGGACCCAGCCGGCGAGCGTGGTCGCGGTTGCGACATGGGCGCGCTCCCGCTCGCCGTCCGGCGAGGCCTGGTGCCGCGACGGATCGTTGAACGGCGGGTTCATCAGCACGACGTCGGCGCTGTCGGGTGTCAGGCCGGCGTCATCGAAGGCGGCAGCACCGGACTCGACATCGAGCACGATCACGTCGGCCATGATCGCGTTGGCGCCTGCATTATTCCGTGCGAGCTCGGCCAGCGCCGGGTCGATTTCGACCAGGACAAGATCGATCCCCCTCACCCGCCGCGCCACGGCGAGCCCGGCGGCGCCGACGCCGGAACCGAGATCGACGACGCGGTCGCCGGATCGCGCCGGCGTCGCCGCGGCCAGCAGGATCGCGTCATGGCCGGCGCGGTGGCCGCCGCGCGGCTGCCGCAGGCGCAATTGCCCGCCGAGAAATCCGTCTTCGGTGATGTCGGCGGCCGGAGACTCCTTTTTTGACGCGTTTTCTTCACGCGAACCGGGGTCCACTTCGCTTGAAAACGCTCTAATCATCGGCCCGCAACTCGTGGCCGAGGCCGGCGTCGGTCAGGAGCTGGCGGGCCTCGTGGTTGTCGTCCTCGTGCACCAGGATCCGCCGCGGCAGCACGCCGAGCGAGCCCTCGATGATGCTCATGTTCTGGTCCAGCACCAGATGATGGATGTTAGCGCTGTCGAGCAACGCGCCGATGGCGGAGACCAGCACCACGTCATTGGTCCGTACCAATTCCCGCAAAACGCACTCTCCTGTGGCCCCGGCTGTGCGGCTATTGCGCCACATGTCAATAACTTGATGGCCTTGCCGCTGCACCGCGCAGTTTCTATTGTTATAGCTGAGCTAGTGCGAAATCGGCAAAATTGGAGACCAGCGTGGCGGTTATTGTACCCTTCGAAAGCCCGTCCAATGCTTCGATCGACGGGCTGGTGGGACTTCTCGCCGCGGACATGGAGCGCGTCAACGCGACGATCCTCTCCAGGACCGGCTCCGAGGTCACCATGATCCCCGAGGTCGCCAATCATTTGATCTCCTCCGGGGGCAAGCGGCTGCGTCCGATGCTGACGCTGGCGATGGCCCAGCTCGCGGATTATTCGGGCGACGGCCATATCAAGCTCGCCGCCGCCGTCGAGTTCATGCACACCGCGACCCTGCTGCATGACGACGTGGTCGACGAGAGCGAACTGCGCCGCGGCAAACTGTCCGCGCGGATGCTGTGGGGCAATGAGGCCAGCGTGCTGGTCGGCGACTTCCTGCTCGGCCAGGCGTTCCGCATGATGGTCGAGGTCGGCTCGCTGCGCGCGCTCGACATCCTGTCGGCGGCCGCCGCTACCATCGCCGAGGGCGAGGTGATGCAGCTTGCGGCGGCCAAGAACACCGCGACCACCGAGGACGAATATCTCGCCGTGATCCGCGGCAAGACCGCGGAGCTGTTCGCCGCGGCCTGCGAGGTCGGCCCCGTGATCGCCAACCGGCCGAAGGCCGAGCAGACCGCCTGCCGCTCGGTCGGCATGAATCTCGGCATCGCCTTCCAGCTCGTCGACGACGTGCTCGACTATGGCGGCAAGTCGGCCAAGCTCGGCAAGAATGTCGGCGACGATTTCCGCGAGGGCAAGATCACGCTTCCCGTGGTGCTGGCGTTCCGCCGCGGCAACGACACCGAGCGCAAGTTCTGGATCCGCGCACTCGAGCGCGGCGAGATCGGCGCTGCCGACCTCGACCACGCGATCGGGCTGATGACCAAGCACCGCGCGCTCGAAGACACGATCAGCCGCGCCCAGCACTACGGCGCGATGTCGGTCGACGCACTGGCGCTGTTCCCGCCCTCGCCGATGAAGACGGCGCTGGAAGAGGTCGTCGCGTTCTGCCTGGCGCGGTCGCATTAGGCTAGACACTCCCTAGCAACATAGACGACGTCGTCCCTGCGAAAGCAGGGACCCATAACCACCGAATTTGGTGATGAACGGGATCGCGGCCCCAGCGTCGCGCAACAATTGAGATTTGGGGTAATGGGTCCCGGCCCCCGTGCGCAATTGCGCACTAGGCCGGGACGACACTGAGTGTGTCGCGCGATGGAGGATCCTCTCGATTAAAGATACCGAACAACGCGGTGTCATCACCCGCGCATGCGGGTGATCCAGTATTCCAGAGACGCCTGTGCTTGAACCGATAGGCCGCGGCCCACTGGATCGCCCGGTCGAGCCGGGCGATGACAGATGAGGATGAGGGTACAACTTCGCATTCTCGCGACATGAACCGTCCGCTGCGCGCGCCCCGGAATGACGAAAAGAGAGGCGATCCGCGCTACAAAGCGCGCGGCTCGCCCCACGCTACCCCTCCACCGGCACCCAGATCTCGAGCCCGCCG
This sequence comes from Bradyrhizobium sp. 6(2017), assembly GCF_011058295.2. Lineage (NCBI taxonomy): Bacteria > Pseudomonadati > Pseudomonadota > Alphaproteobacteria > Hyphomicrobiales > Nitrobacteraceae > Bradyrhizobium > Bradyrhizobium sp. 6(2017). Next base: position 7,358,973 of record NZ_CP049289.2, read on the forward strand.
TTGCCGCTGTTCTTGTCGAACTTCTCGTCGTAGCGCTCGAAGCTCGGGGCGTCGGCGACCTTCATGCCAGATTGCGGCAGCCAGCGATTCCAGATCGTGTTGACGGTGCGGCGGATGGTCGAGACGTGGTCGGTGTGGGTGAACACGAGATATTTCTGCGCCGGGATTCTGACGTGCGCGAACTCGCGCGGCAGGTCGGAGAAATCGGCGACCTCCAACCCTGCGATGTAGTCGAAATTGCCGGCGTCGTCGCCGTTGCAGCAGACGCCGTAGGCGATGCTGCCGACCTGGCGAGGGATATGCGCGCATTGCTGGTGGAAGCCATGCCACTGGTTCGGGATGCCGGCCGTGCTGTCATTGACGTGGTTGTAGCGCTCGCCGACACCGGCGACGAGAAAGGCCTTGCCGGTTGCGATACGCGGCGGATCGATGTGATCGAGAGCGGTCGAGATCATGGTGATCGGCTCCTGCAGCTTGAGCTTCGTCAGGCACGTCGTGGCGCGCACCGTCTCGGGCGTGACGCCGAAATGGTCGCGAAACGCGCGGGTGAATGCTTCGTGGGAGCCGTAATCCGCATCCAGCGCCAGGCTGAGAATATCGGGCGCCCCGGCCGCGAGCTCGCGCGCGGCCTCGCTGAGGCGGCGCGCCCGCAAATAGCGCATCACCGAGAACCCGGTTGCTTCCGCGAACGCCCGCACCAGATGAAAGCGCGAGACCCCGGCGACGGCTGCAATGTCATCGAGCGTCATCGGCCGACGGAGGTGGCTCTCGATGTACCAGAGCGCCTTCTGGGCTGGATTCATGGACGACGGCCTTCCTTCAAAGCACGCACATCATGCGCGTCTGCCTACGCGGCGCTTGACAGTCCTTGCTGCGCAACGGTGGAAACTCTGGTTCCGCTCTGCGGAAATTTACCGCAAAGCCGTCGCTGGTAACACCGTTGCAATCGTGCATACTCGCAGTTGCATCGATCCGACGGCTCATCAAGCTGCCCGAAAATCAAGACTGCACGAGCCGCGGCCAGCATGTCAGGGAGGACAATGATGCACTACCACGCCTGAGCTATGTCAACTGCGTCAAATCAGCGGCGCTTGCGGGGCTTCTGACGATCGCCGTCGCAACCGCCGCCAACGCACAGAAGAAATACGATCCGGGCGCGACCGACACCGAGATCAAGGTCGGCAACATCATGCCCTATTCGGGTCCGGCGTCCGCCTACGCCACGATCGGCAAGACCGAAGCCGCCTATTTCAACAAGCTCAACAGCGAAGGCGGCATCAACGGACGCAAGGTCAACTTCATCTCCTATGATGACGCCTACAGCCCGCCGAAGATGGTCGAGCAGGCCCGCAAGCTGGTCGAGAGCGACGAGGTGCTCTTGATCTTCAATCCGCTGGGAACGCCGGGCAACACCGCGATCCAGAAATACATGAATGCCAAGAAGGTGCCGCAGCTGTTCGTCTCCACCGGCGCCGCCAAGTGGAACGACCCGAAGAATTTCCCGTGGACCATGGGCTGGCAGCCGAGCTACCAGGTCGAAGCCCGCATCTATGCCAAATACATTCTGCAGAAATATCCCGGCAAGACCATCGGCGTGCTCTATCAGAACGACGATTTCGGCAAGGACTATCTGATCGGGCTGCACGACGGGCTCGGCGATCAGGCCAAGAAGCTGATCATCGTCGAATCCTCCTACGAGACCTCGTCACCGACGGTGGATTCGCAGATCGTGCAGATCAAGGGCGCCAACCCCGACATCTTCGTCAACATCGCAACCCCGAAATTCGCAGCGCAGGCGATCAAGAAGGCCGCTGAGCTCGACTGGCATCCGGTCCAGTTCCTGACCAACGTCTCGGTCTCGATCGGCGGCGTGATGAAGCCGGCCGGCTACGAGGCGAGCCAGGACATCCTGTCGACCCAGTATCTGAAGGATCCCGCGGATCACGAGTGGAAGAACGATTCGGCCATGAACGAGTGGCGTGCCTTCATGACCAAGTGGTATCCTGAAGGCGACCAGAACGACGCCTCGACCGTGTTCGGCTATGGCGTCGCCAAGGGGCTGGAGCAGGTGTTGCGGCAATGCGGCGACGACCTCACCCGCGAGAACCTGATCAAGCAGGCGGCCAGCCTCAACTTCGAGATCGGCATCTACCTGCCCGGCACCAAGATCAAGACCGGGCCGGATGACTATGCACCGATCGAGCAGTTGCAGATGATGCGCTTCAAGGGCGAGAGCTGGGAGCGGTTCGGTCCCGTCATGAGCGGCGAGAAGAGCTCGTAACAGCTTTCTCCACAATTCCGCAGTCCCCGATGCCCGGCCTGAAACCGGGCATCCACGTCTTCGACACGATTGACGAGCAAGACTCGTCACAAGCAAGAGTTGGGATGGCCGGAACCAGGCACATCCTGCGATCGGAAGGACAACAACAATGAAGATCACCGATGTCCGCGCCCACCATATCCGGATTCCCTATGACGCAGGGCCAGCGAGCTTCCGCCAGGGCGCATCCGCGATCTCGGCGCTCGATATGGTGCTGGTCGAGGTGTCGACCGATGCCGGCCTGACCGGCTGGGGCGATGCCTTCGCTTATGTCTGCCCGAAGACGAGTTGCGCGGCGGTGACCGAGATGATCGCGCCGCAGGCCCGCGGCCTCGACGTGCCGGACGCTACCCAAATTCCCGCCGTGATGGAGCAGATCCAGCGCAATCTGCACCTGTTCGGCCGCTACGGCATCACGATGTTTGCGATCTCGGCGCTCGACATCGCGCTGTGGGATCTGGCCGGCAAGGTGAAGGGCACACCGCTGCATCAATTGATCGGCGGCGCGCGGCGCAGCTCCATTCCGGCCTATGCAAGCCTGATGCGGATCGGCAATCCCGCGCAGATCGCGGCCGAATGCAAGAAGGCGATCAAGCTTGGCTATGCCGCGATCAAGCTGCACGAGACCACCGTGCCGGCGGTATCAGCCGCACGCGAGGCGATCGGCCCCACCGTGCCGCTGATGGTTGACATGAACTGCCCGCTGGACGGACCGGCGGCGATACAATTCGCCCGCAACTGCAAGCAGGCCGGGCCGATGTTCCTGGAGGAGCCGGTCTGGCCGCCGGAGGATTTTGCGACGCTCGCCGAGGTGCGCAAGGAAGGCCGGCTCGATATCGCGGCCGGCGAGAACGCCTGCACCGTGCACCAATTCCGCCAGATGATGACTGCCGGCGCCGTCAGTCACGCGCAGCCGTCGGTGATCAAGGTCGGCGGCGTCACCGAATTCCTGAAGGTCGCCGTGCTTGCCGACGAGTTCGGCGTCCAGGTGATTCCGCACTCGCCCTATTTCGGGCCGGGCTTCCTCGCCACGCTGCATCTGATGGCGATCCGCGACGAAGGCCTGATCGAAATGTTCTTCATGAAGCGCCCTGCCTGCCTGTGGGGCGACCGCATCGCCGTCGACGCCAACGGCCATGTCGCCGTGCCGCAGGGCCCCGGGCTCGGCTACGAGCCGGATCGCGACGTGATGGAGCAATTTCGGGTGGCGTGAAGCGCCTCCCTGTCATTGCGAGCGAAGCGAAGCAATCCATCGATCCGCGCACGAGGAAAGACGGATTGCTTCGTCGCTTCGCTCCTCGCAATGACGGGAGGCTACTTCGTCCCATCCTTCGCAGCAGGTGCAGCATCCTTCGTCGTCGGAGCGTCGGCTTTCTTCTTCAAATCTTCGGTCAGCTTGGCCTGCGCCGCCTGCTGATCGGCAACGAGCTTCTGCAAACTCGCAACCGAACTCTTCAGGCTTTCGATCTGCCGGCTGGCTGCGTCGAGCTTCTGCTGATGATCTGATGTCAGCTTGTTGATGGTCTTCTGCAGGAAATCGACATTGCTCTGCAGACAGCTGGTGCGCCGCTCCATCGTCTTCTCGACAGTGCAGATCTCGATGCCGGGAACGTCTTGCGCATGCGCAGTTCCGACGACGCCGAGCGCAATCAGCGCGAGCAAGGCAACAGCGATACGAGCGAACATCATCATCCCCAATCAGACGCGTCTTTCACAGTTTTGTGCTCGCGACGCTGAAAGCTGGGCAGACATACCACACTGAAACCGCATTCAAGCGGTGTGCTTCACCCATTGCGAGGATTACTCGTGGGGACGGGGGCCTTCGGAACTCGTTTGGTTCGACCTCTTTTGGCTCGGCCTTGGGCAGTGGAGACAGATCGTATGGCTACGCGCGAAAAACGGCTGGCGCAATTCGACGGCAATGGCGAACCTTCGCCGGAACAACGCGTGGAAGTGCTTTGTGAGGATCACAGCGGAACGTATCAGCTGCCGTTCGCCTGCCGTTTCATCGACGGCCAGTGGCGCAATGACACGACCGGCGGCGCGCTGGAGGTCAATGTCATTGCCTGGCGCATGCCGCGCGTGAAGCAGGCGGGCATGGCGTAACAGCGCCCAGGCGCTGTTTCAAAACGCGACGCGCACGCGCAACGATTTTAAGGTTTGGAACGCGGGTGGAACGAACCGCGTCCGAATCACTGATCGAGCGCCGTACTCCGTTGTTCACGGCTAGATGTGGTCATCAGTCCGAGGCTGCGCACCACATACAGAAGCATCACGATCGGCCGCAGCCAGCGGCCGACGACAAAGGTTAATTCCTCCGCAGACGACATTGCGATCCCTCCTCGCGGTCATTTCCACGACGTGACCGGCGGCACCGTCTCGGTCGCCGGCGGCACATCCACGGTCTTGAAATCGGCCGGGCTGACGATCTCGAGGTATTCCATGTCCTTCGAGTAATCGAACAGATAGTGGGTGATGCCGGGGCGCTGATGGATGACGTCGCCCGCCTCGACCAGCGTCTCCTTGTCCTCGTACATGAAGCGGGCCCAGCCCTTGGTCATGATGACGATCTGGAAATCGCACAGATGCTTGTGCCAGCCGGTGCCCTGCTCCGGCGGCAGATCGGGATTGGCCTTGACCAGATGGCAGATCACCTGCCCGCCGGTGGCGTCGGCGATGCCGAGATCGCGATACAGGAAGAAGTCGCGCAGACCTCCGCCCTTGAACTCGGTGTCGCCTGGTTTGACGTGGGAGAATTTGCTGACGACGGCGTGCTGATTCATTTCAAGCCTCCACGGTTCTCGTGTTCGCGAGATCGCGGCGCGGGCTCAGCGTCCAAATTTTCGGCAGCGTCGCATCGTCGCGGTCACAGCTCGATGTTGCTATGCGAAATCCTTGCCAGCCCGATCGTGCTGCGGCGATCGGTCTCGCCGCGAGCTGATGCCGCAGTGGAAGCGTTTGGCGCAAAGCGCAAATTTGGGTTCGGCGCGGATTACGTCGCGCGCGCTGCGCGCCGCCGGGACCTGACGCCGACGGCACGTCTGTTGAGCAAGGCTTGCCTGGACCTTGAGCCGCCGCCGCAGGCAGGCGGGGCGTGCGCTGCCTAATATTCGACCTCGAGCTCCTCGACGTCGGCGGGCTCGGCCTTCGCGGCCTCGATCCATTCCTGCATCTCGGGCATCGCCATGATGGTCTTGGCATAGGCCGCGAGCACCGGGTCGAGCTTGACGTCATAGGTCATGAAGCGGGTCACGACCGGCGCATACATCGCGTCCGCCATGGTGCGGCGTTCGCCGAACAGGAACGGCCCACCGGATATGCCGAGGCAGTCGCGCCAGATCACGCAGACGCGGTCGATGTCGGCCTGCGCCCGCGACCAGATCTTGAAGCCGGGGAAATGGCCCTTGAGGTTGACCGGCAGCGAGGCCCGCAGCGTGGTGAAGCCGGAATGGATTTCGCCCGAGATCGAGCGGCAATGCGCGCGCTGGATCCGGTCGTCCGGCAACAGCCCGGCATGCGGCATGATCTCGTTGAGATACTCGCCGATCGCCAGCGTATCCCAGACGGTCGCGCCCTCGTGGCGCAGGCAGGGCACCAGGATCGACGATGACAACAGCAGCAATTCGGCCCGTGCCGAGGCGTCGTCGGGCGCGGTGACCACCTCCTCGAACTCCAGCCCGGCGAATTTCGCCAGCAGCCAGCCGCGCAGCGACCACGACGAATAATTCTTGCTGCTGATGGTGAGTGTCGCTTTCGCCATGCCCGCTCCTCACGCCTGAACGCGTCCTTGGCCCCGCACCTGCGCGCCGGTCCAAGCCGCCGCGCCCCCGAAGCCGTTCATTTTTGCAGCAAGCCACGTGCCAATTTGCCGGGCAGCCCGCCCCCTCTCTGGCGTCGATATTGCATAGCCAGCCGGGCCAGGGGCGGATGCGTATGATGTCAATGATGTACCAAGCCTATCAGAACCACATGGACTTCACGGCGCCTTGGCGGACCGGGGCTGCAGCGGCGCTGAAATACCTCAATCTGGTGCCGCAGGGCGCCACCGACCGGGTGTACGGCCGGCTCGCAGCGGCGCTCGAGCTGATCTCGCGCTCCACCCTGACCTACGCCCGTCCCGACTACGCCATCGGCAGCGTGACTGTCGGCAACAGGGAATACCAGGTGACCGAGGAGGTCGCCTATGCGACGCCGTTCGGCTCGCTGCTGCATTTCAGGAAGGTGGACGGACCGGAGCAGCCGCGGATGCTGCTCGTGGCGCCGATGTCCGGCCATTTTGCCACCCTGCTGCGCGGCACCGTGAAGACGCTGCTGCAGGACCACGACGTCTACATCACCGACTGGCACAATCCGCGCGACATCCCGCGCAGGGAGGGCCGCTTCGGGCTCGAGGACTACACCGACCACCTGATCGACTTCCTCGGCCAGCTCGGCCCGCGCGCGCACATGGTGGCGATCTGCCAGCCCTCGGTCTCGGCGCTGGCGGCCGCCGCGATCATGTCGGAGGACAATCATCCGGCGCGGCCGGCGTCGCTGACCCTGATGGCCGGACCGATCGACACGCGGATCCAGCCGACCAAGGTCAACGAGTTTGCCAAGAGCAAGCCGATCAAATGGTTCGAGGACAATCTGATCAACTACGTACCAATGCAGTGCAAGGGCGCGCTGCGCCAGGTCTATCCCGGCTTCGTGCAGCTCACGGCGTTCGTGTCGATGAACCTGGAGCGGCATATCAAGCAGCACATCGATCTCGCCGACCATCTCGCCAAGGGCGAGACCGCCAAGGCCGAGCTGATCAAGACCTTCTACGACGAGTATTTTGCGGTCATGGATCTGCCGGCGGAGTTCTACATCGAGACAGTGCGCGACGTGTTCCAGGAGCATCTGTTGCCGCAGGGCATGCTGATGCACCGCGGTCACCCGGTGAACCCGGCGGCGATCCGGCGCATGGGCCTGATGACGGTGGAAGGCGAGAAGGACGACATCTGCTCGATCGGCCAGACGCTCGCAGCCCAAGACCTCTGCACCGGCGTCCGCACCTATCGCAAGGTGCATCACATGCAAGCCGGGGTCGGCCATTACGGCGTGTTCTCCGGCAAGCGCTGGAACAACGAGATCTACCCGCTGCTGCGCGATTTCGTGCATGTGAATTCGTGAGAGCTGACGACGCTCTCTCCCCGTCATTGCGAGCGCAGCGAAGCAATCCATCGCCCTCATACGCGGAAGAATGGATTGCTTCGTCGCTTCAGCGCAAAAATTGCTTTGCATTTTTGTCGCGAGCTCCTCGCAATGACGACGACTAGTCATAGCTGATCCCGAGCAGTAGTCTCCCCGGCCACGACGACCCCTTCCCAAGAATCGTCCAGGGAGAAACTCCATGCGTTCCGCCACCACCTTCCGCGCCCTCGCCTTGATCGGCGCCCTCGCCTTCACGTCAGCTGCTGCCGCCGCCGAGGTCCACGTCATGATCTCGGGCGGGCTGACCGCGGCCTACAAGGCGCTGGTGCCGGAGTTCGAGCGCAAGACCGGGCACAAGGTGGTGACCGCCTTTGGGCCGTCGATGGGCACCACGACCAACGCCATTCCGGTGCGGCTGGAGCGCGGCGAGCCGGCCGACGTGCTGATCATGGTCGGCTATGCGCTCGGCGACCTCGTCAAGCAGGGCAAGGTCGTGGCCGACAGCCGCGTCGACCTGGTGAAATCGCCGATCGGGATCGCGGTCAAGGCAGGCGCACCGAAGCCGGACCTCAGCTCGGCAGAGACCGTCAAGCAGGCGCTGCTGTCAGCGAAATCGGTCGCCTATTCCGACAGCGCCAGCGGCGTCTATGTCTCAACCGAGATGTTCGCAAGGCTCGGCATCGCCGATCAGATGAAGGACAAGGCGCGGATGATCCCGGCGACCCCGGTCGGCGAGATCGTCGCCAAAGGTGAGGACGAGATCGGCCTGCAGCAGATCTCCGAGCTGAAGCCGGTCGCCGGCATCGACATCGTAGGCCCCCTGCCGGAGCCGTTGCAGAAGATCACAGTGTTCTCGGCCGGCATCGCATCGGTTTCAAAGGAGCCCGACGCCGGCAAGGCGCTGATCAGCTTCCTCGCTTCGCCGGACGCGCGCGACGCGCTGGTCAAGAGCGGGCTCGATCCGATTCCGGCGAGCGCGACGCATTAGCGAGGCATCGCCTGCTCTATCCCCGTCATTCCACCCTCCCCGTCATCCTGAGGAGCGCGTAGCGCGTCTCGAAGGATGCACGGCCCCGCTGGTGGCCGTCGACCCTTCGAGACGCGCGCAAGAGCCCGCTCCTCAGGGTGACGGGACTAAGTTGACGAGGTTGATCCCTACCGCAAATGATGCGCGGCGTAGGCGAGCAACAGGATGACGACGAGCGCCAGCAGCAGCGTGGTCGACTTCCAGAACAGCACCGGGTTGCGCTCGATCAGCGGGGTCGATGACGTCGTCAGATATTTTGCGTTGGGATTGCGCAGGTCGAACAGGAACTCAGAAAAACTCTCGTAGCGCTTGAGCGGATTGGCGTGCACGGCGCGCTCCAGTGTGCCATCGACCCAGTTCGGGACGTCGCGGCCGCCATGTGCGGCCGGACGATAGACCAGCCTGTTGAAATCGGACCGGGTGCGGGCGCGGGCAATCTGCGCGCCATAGGGCAAGCGTCCGGTCAGCATCTGATAGGTGACGACGCCGAGCGAGAACAGGTCGGAGCGCGCCGTGCCGGCCTCGCCCAGAAAATACTCCGGCGCGGTGTATTGCTGGGTGCCCAAAATATCCTCGCCGCCCGACGGCGCCGCGTCGGCGACACCGGCGATCCGCGTCGAGCCGAAATCGATGATCTTCACCGTGCCGGTCCGGTCGATCATGATGTTGTCGGGCCTGATGTCCTGGTGCAGCATCTCCTTGCGGTGGAACGCGCGCAGGCCTTTTGCAATTTGCTCGGTGATGTCGCGCACCGTCTCCAGCGCGGGCGACGGATTATCGATCATCCACTGCGTCAGCGTCTGGCCGTCGATATATTCCATCGTCACATAGAGGAAATTGCGCCGGCGCTGCGGCAGAAACGGCTTCAGCACATGCGGGCTGTCGATCCGCTTGGCGACCCACTCCTCCATCACGAAGCGCTTCAGATAGGCCGGATCGTCGCGCAGATCGATCGAGGGGATCTTGATCGTGACCGTGGTGCCAGTCTCCTCGTCGACCGCGAGATAGATGTGGCTGCGATGTGATGCATGCAGCTCGCGCACCACGCGGTAGCCGTCGAACAGCATCCTTGCATCGAGCAGCGGCGGCAGCGGCAGCTCGGTCGGCTGGCCGAACACCTCGCTGGCATCGCCGTCGGGCAAGGCGTCGATCCGGATGATCTGCGCGGTGAGATTGTCCGGGCTGCCGCTCTCATAGGCCTGCTCGACGATCGATTTCGCTGTAGCATCGAGATCGCCAGCGCCGTCCAGAATCGTCTTCGCCAGCTGGCGCGGGGCGACGTGCTCGTAGATGCCGTCAGTCACCAGCAGGAAAGTGTCGCCGCGCTCGAGCGGGAGATTCTGGTAGTCGATCTCGAGCTGCGGGTTCACGCCGAGCGCGCGGCCGAGATAGCTTTGCTGCGAGGAGATCACGACGCGATGGTCGGTGGTCAATTGCTCGAGGCTGGTGCCGACGACACGGTAGATCCTGCTGTCGCCGACATGGAACAGATGCGCCGTGGTCGATCGGATCACCATGGCGCTCAGCGTGCAGACGTAACCCTTGTCCTTGTCGTAGGGATTCTGGCTGCGCCTGGTCTGGGCGTGCAGCCAGGAATTGGTCGCCTCCAGCACCCGCTGTGCCGAGCTCTTCACCGACCAGGATTCCGAGGTGCAGTAATAGTCGGTCAGGAAGCTCTTGACCGCTGATTCGGCGGCGACGCGGCTGACGCTGCTCGACGAGATGCCGTCGGCGAGCACCACAGCGACGCCCTTCAGGCCGAGCAGCGGCTCGTCCGGGATCAGCACGCCGTGAAAATCCTGATTGGTGTCCTTGCGGCCCCTATCAGAGAATTGCCCGACCGATATTTTCAGCGCGCGCGGCATCGACCGTCCCAATGCGAATGGGGCCCTCCATGACAGGAGAGCCCCATCAGCCGGCCTGGATCAAGCCGCGAGGCGCTGGCGCTTCGGCGCCGTCTTGATATGCGTCGTGTAGAGCGTGAGCCCAGTGAAGGCGAGGCCGCCGACCAGGTTGCCGACCACGGTCGGGATCTCGTTCCAGATCAGATAGTCCATGATCGTGAAGTGACCGCCGAGCATGAGGCCGGACGGGAACAGGAACATGTTCACGATCGAATGCTCGAAGGTCATGTAGAAGAACAGCGTGATCGGCATCCACATCGCGATCACCTTGCCGCTGACCGTGGTCGAGATCATCGCGCCGACCACGCCGGCCGAGACCATCCAGTTGCAGAGCATGCCGCGGATGAACAGCGTCAGCATGCCGGCCGCGCCATGCGCCGCGTAACCGACGGTACGGCTCTCGCCGATGGTGCCGATCACCTGGCCGACCTTGTCGGGCGGCGAGGAGAAGCCGAACGTGAAGACGATCGCCATCATCACCGCCACCGTGAAAGCGCCGGCGAAATTGCCGACAAACACGAGCCCCCAGTTGCGCAGAACGCCGCTGAGCGTGACGCCGGGCCGCTTGTCGATCAGCGCGAGCGGCGACAGCACGAACACGCCGGTCAGCAGGTCGAAGCCGAACAGATAGAGCATGCAGAAGCCGACCGGAAACAGCGCGGCGCCGACGATCGTCACGCCGGTGTTGACGTTGATGGTGACCGCAAACGCCGCCGCCAGCGCCAGGATCGCGCCGGCCATATAAGCGCGGATCACGGTGTCGCGCGTCGACATGAAGATCTTGGATTCGCCGGCGTCGACCATCTTGGTGACGAATTCGGACGGTGCGAGATAGGCCATTCGTAAAGTCCCCTTGCGCAATTCGGCCGCGCCGGAGCCATGCCGGAAGCGACGCGGGTTGATTGAAATGCTCGTCCGTCCGGGGAGATGGGGGTCTGACGATGCTCGAGACGCCCGGGCCGGGCGCCTTGATCCCCTCGCCTTGGCCTTCACTGGCTTCGGCAATCCGGAGGACGGCAGTCGTCATTGACTGATGCAATCAAAAGCAATGCATGTGCCAACCGCAGGCGTCGGCCACAGTCTTAAAATTCGTTTTAATACAATAGCTTACCAGATCATCCGCGAGGCAGGCGGGCGCGATGGCGCCGAATTATGCAGCTTGCACAGATGTCGCCCACGCCGACGCGCGGTCCGGCGGCGGGCACCGGCGCGACCGCCGCGTCCGCGCGGACCTACTTCACCGCGGTCCGAACCGGCGAGCCCTTCAGCCCGTTATTGTCATAGGCCTTGCGCAGCGTGCCGTTGGCGATTGCCTCCGTCATGAACTTGGTGGCGAACGCCGCGGCGAGCGGATGGTTGAGCGGCACCGCGACCGCGGTGACGGTCTGCTTGAAGGTTTCATCCAGCACGCACGTGCCCGGAATCTTCTTCGCCATCGCGATCAGCTGATCGCGCGATAGCGCGAAGGCGTCGACCTCACCGCTCTTCAGGAGATGGAAGATCTCGTCATAGGTCTGATAACCCGTGACCCTGGCGTGCTTGAGATGCGCGATCGCACCACGCATGGTCGTGGTGTTGTTGACGGCGGTGACCTTGACGCCGTCCTGGTCGAGCGTTGCGAAATTCGTGATCTTGGAACCCGGCCTGACGATGTAGGTGGCGTCGGCGACCTCGTAGATCGGCCCGAACGTCATCCTGGTTTCGCGATCGGGATCCTTGGGCAGGAAGGTGACGTCCCAGCTGTTGTTCGACGCCGCGTCGGTGATCTGGCCGGAATTCTGGTGCACGACGTATTCGACCGGCACCCCGAGCTGCGCCGCCATCGCCTTGCCGAGATCGACGGGAACGCCGGCATAGCCGTTCTCGGTTTTGGTCGACCAGAACGCGCCGCCGGCCGGGCTGATCGCGATCGCGACCCGGAGCTTTCCGGTCGGCGCGATCTGATCCTTCAAGGCGTCGGCATTGGCAGATGTGGCCATCATCATCGCTCCCAGAACGAGGCCAGCCAGACGCTGCAGTCGAGACGACATCGGTGCCCCTCCACGCCGAATCTTGTTGTCCGGCAGGCGCGCAACAAACCGCACGGCATGGCCCGGCGCAAGCGCCGGTCCCGCAGGGGAGCTATCCGTATCGGCCTATCTGACCCGGATGGTGATTTTATCGGAGACGACGGGCGGGCTGAATGGATAGTGCTTGGCGTCGCCCAGCACCAGCTGCAAGGTATGCTTGCCCCGCGGCAGGTCGAGCTGCGTCTCGGTCTGGCCTGCTCCGAAGTGCAGATGAGACTTGTCCGAAGGAATCGGCTCGTTCGGATTCAACGGCTCACTCACGTCGATCAGAAGATGGTGGTGGCCGCTGTTCGGATAGTCGTCGCCGGCATGGGTGACGCCCATGTTGCGCAGCCCGAAGCGACACCAGAACGGGCTCTTCACCGTCACTCCGTCGTGCGGCCAGAGGAAATACAGCTTGGTGTCCTTCCCTGCCGGCTTGTTCTGCGCGCTGGCCGGAGCCGCGAACAACGTCAGTGCCGCGGCGAGCATGATCAAGCCTGTACTTTTCATATCCCCTCCATGAAACCCCGCGATTGCAGATGATCGCTCAGGGAGACAGCGCGACCCGGAAACCGTGGGTCGGGTAGCGCACATTGGTATCGTAATTGTCGCGATTGGCCGGACGGACATAGCGCGCGTCGTTCTTCCAGGAGCCGGAGCGAAGGACATGGGAGGCGCAGTCGCCGCCGGACCACACCGCGCCGTCGACCGGCGCGCCCTGGTAGCTCCTGTGCCAGCAATCCTCCACCCATTGATCGACCCCGCCGCCCATATCGTAGAGGCCGAACGGGTTCGGCTTGAAGCTGCCGACCTTGACCGGTTGTTCGGTCGCAGCATTACCGCCGCAATCCTTGCAACCTGCGTTGCCCGATTGCATCTGGTCGCCCCACCAGTATTTCGATTGCGTTCCGCCACGCGCCGCATACTCCCATTCGGCCTCGCTCGGCAGCCGATAGGCCTTTTTGGTGCGTTCGGCGAGCCACGCTACATATTGCTTCGCGTCATTCCAGCTCACATTGGTGATCGGAACGTCGTCCTTGCCGGTGACCGTGAAGCCGCAAGCCTTGGCCTCCGCGCAGGCATTCCATTCGCGCACGGTGACCGGATATTTTCCCATGGCGAACGGCTTGACCGTCACCTTGCGGACCGGCCGCTCCGAAGGATCGTCATTGCTGCCCATCGAGAAGCTGCCGCCCTGCAGCGAGACCATTTCGGGCTCCGGCACCGACACGGCGGGACTGGCGGAGGGTGCAGCCTGAGGCAACGCCTGCTGTGTCGGCGCTGCGCTTGGGACCTGACTTGGGATTTGACTTGGGCTCTGGCTTGGGACCGGACTTGCAGATTGAGCTGGAGCCGGGCTCGGAGCCGGCTGCTGGACGGTCGGCGATGCCGCCGGCGACGGAGGTGCCTTTGCCACGTCGGCCGGCTTGCTGCGCGGTTGCGCGAGCATGTACCAGAGCACGCCGCCGGCGATGATTGCGACCGCCAATCCGAGCAGCGTGAGCAGGATGGACTCACGGCGCCGGCGCGTCCTTTGGTACGCGGCGGCGTCCGGCAGCACGCGATAAACCCGGACCGGATCGGTGATGTTCTTGACCTTGCGGTCGCCAAGCGATTCGTATCCGCAGACCATCTTGTGCTTGATCTGCTCGTAGATGCCGCCGGAGATGAAGACGTCACCCGGCGCCGCAATCCCTTCGAGACGCGACGCCACATTGACGCCGTCGCCATAGATATCGTCGGGCTCGATGATGACGTCGCCGAGGTTGACGCCGATTCGGTACTCGATCCAGTGATCTTTCGCGATCGCCGCGTTGCGGCCGATCATGTTCTGCTGGATCACGATGCTGCAACGGACGGCCTCGACCGGACTGTCGAATATCGCGATGAAGCCGTCGCCGGTGGTCTTGACCAGCTTGCCGTGGTGCTCGGCAATGGTGGGCTCGACGAGATCGCGCACGATCCGCTTGACGCGGGTATGCGTGCCTTCTTCATCGAGTTGCATCAACCGGCTGTAGCCGGCGATATCGCCGGCAACGATCGCTGCCAGGCGCCGCGGCATCGAATTGCCGGGAGTCTCGCCGGGGGGCTGTGTATTGTCGGGCTGTGACCGGCCTGACTTGAAGTCGCGAATTTCTCCCATAGCGCTCCGGCTGCTCCAAAAAATTTCGTGCTCGAGGCGCAACCGGCGCCTTCGTCCCCGAGGCTCGGTTAAACCTACCACACCTTCGGATTGGAACAAAGTTTCGCGAAGCGTGACCAAGCTCACGGACTGCCGCCAGTGGATGAGCACCCGCCGGCCAGCGGGCGGGTACTATCTCAACGGCAAACCGGCTGGCAAAACACTATTGCGTCAGCCTGCCCGCGTGGCCGGCGTCCGGATCTCGCGCGGCAGGATGATCGCGGCCGCAATCGCCAGCAGGCACAGCGCGGCAAAGGCACGCAGCATCGTGGCGAAGCCCCCCTGATCGTACAGCCAGGCCACCAGGCCGACCGAGGCGCCGGCCGCCGTGAAGCCGACGAAATAGCGCACCGCATAGGCGCGCGAGCGCCATTCCTCGGTGGTGTACTTGCCGACCATGGCATCGTTCACCGTCACCTGGCCGAACGCGCCCATCACGATGCCGATCGAGACCACGATCAGCGGCAGGTTGGACAGGTTCGCCGCGAGATAGAGGAACGGCGCCAGCATGAACGACAGCGGCAGTGCCACCGTCTTCAGCGAATGCCTGTCGAGCAGCTTGCCGATCGTGTACTGCGTCATCGCGCCGAACACATAGACCCCGGCCGCGATCACGCCGAGCAGCGCCGGGCTCCCGGTCAGGTCGGCGAGCCGTTCGGCGAACAGTTTTGGCAGCGCCACCGTCACCGCGTTGAAGGTCGTCGAGATCGCGATCACCACGATCAGGAGCGACAGCACCACGCGCCACATGTCCTGCTTGGCGACGCGCGCCTGGGCTGCGGCCTGTTTGGAGCCCTTGCGGTCCTCATGCACCACCGTCATCGCAAAGACGACGCCGATCAGCACGGTGACGGCGCCGGGCACGATGAAGGCCCAGCGCCAGCCGAGATACTGGCCGATCACGCCGGTGACCAGCGCCGACGAGGCGACGCCGAGATTGCCCCAGACACCGTTGATCCCCATCTCGGCGCCGAGCTTCTCGGCATAGGACACGATCATCGCGGTGCCGACCGGATGGTAGATCGAGGCGAAGATGCCGATCGCCAGCAACGTCGCGCCGAGCTGCAGCGGGCTCGAGACGAAGCCGACCGAGATCATCGACAGGCCGATGCCGACGAAGAAGATCAGCATCATGTGGCGGCGGCTCCAGCGGTCGCCGAGCCAGCCCGTGATCAGCGAGCCGGCACCGAAGGCGATGAAGCCCGGCGTCGCATAGGGCAGCAGTTCCGAATAGGCCATGCCGAGAGCCGGGCCCATGATGATGACGGCGGCGGCGAAGATCAGCATCGCGTAGTGATCGATAAAATGGGCGGCGTTGACGAAGGTGATCACCCGGCTCGGACTGTTGCTTGGGCTATTCATGGCACGTCTCTCACGCGATTCTTCAATTGCTCGAAAAATAGGTTATAGGTGCTTGTCCTGACGGGATGTCGCCAATGACTATCGCTGAACCGCCAATCAGAGCCCTCCACAAGGACCGGCGCATCACCGGCGACGGCGTGCACCTGGTCGCGCGCAGCTACCCAAAGGGCGTCCGGCTCGACCCGCACATGCACCGCGAGGCCCAGCTGGTCTATGCCGCCTCGGGTACCATGCAGGTGACCACGCCGAAGGGCCGCTGGCTGGTGCCGCCGGACCGCGCGGTGTGGGTTCCTGCCCTGCTGCCGCATGCGATCGATGTGCTCGCCGACATCGAGATGCGCACGCTGTATTTCGACCAGGCCTGGCTCGCACGCGAGGAGCGCAGCGACAGCCTCGACCACGAATTCGTGGTGCGGGTCTCGCCCCTTGTGCACCAGGCGATCCTAGCGCTGTTCGACACATCATGCGGACGCGAGCGCACCGACCTCTTGATCCGCCTCGTGATGCTGGAGCTGCACCAGGCCGAGGATTCCGCGACCTTCATCCCGCTGCCGCAGGAGCCGCGCTGCCGCCGCGCCGCCGATATCGTGCTCGCCGATCCGACGGGGGATCACGAGATCGACGCGCTGGCGCGCATGGTGGGCACCTCGGCGCGGACGCTATCGCGGTTGTTCTCGGTGGAGACGCAGCTCTCCTTCAAGAGCTGGTGCCAGCGCGCCCGCATCGCGGCCGCGATCGAGCGTCTGTCGACCAATGCGAATGTTTCGGTCAAGCAGGTCGCCGCCGACCTCGGCTATGCCAGCGTGCCGGCATTCTCCCACGCGTTCCGCCAGGTCACCGGCAAGACACCGACCGCGTTCGCGGAGAAAACGTGCGAGAAAACGTGAACGGGATTCGTCATCGGGAGTAGTCATGACGAATTATACCGCTGTCGGGCTGCGACATATTTCCGTACGATCCCTGCGCTTGATTGCAGTCCTCCCGACCTTAAATCCCGTGTAAGGTCCGGCTTCACTGGATGCGACCCGCTGGATACGACCTGCTCATGGCCAACGCCTTTTTCTCCGACCTGCTGTCCACGATCTCCGAACGCGGCCGCGTGCTGCTCGGCCGCGCCAGCCCGGCCGACGACAAGCAGGATCCGTCCGAGCTCTTGGAATTGTGCGAGGCGCTATTGTCCGGCCGCGGCGAAGCCTCCGGTACCGCGATGGCGCGCGAAGTGCTCGACCGCTACCACCATCTCGATACCCCCGGGCGGCTGTCGTTCTTCCAGACGCTGGCGCGCGATTTCGGGCCCGATCACGCCAGGCTGGCGCAGGCGATCGAAAGCTGGCGCGCCAAGGTGAACGACACGGCCAATGGCGACGACGCCAGCGATTTGCATTTCGCCTCCGAGCCGCGCCGCCAGGAATTGATCCGCCGGCTCAATCGCGCGCCGGGCGGCACCGCCGAGCTGGTGTCGATGCGATCCGATCTGCTTTCATTGATGAAGGGCAACAAGGACCTCGCCGCGCTCGATCGCGACGTGTCGCATTTGCTCTCATCCTGGTTCAACAGGGGATTTCTGGTGCTGCGCAGGATAGACTGGTCATCGCCGGCCAATATTCTGGAGAAGATCATCCGCTATGAGGCCGTGCACGAGATCCGCGACTGGGACGATCTGCGCCGCCGCATCGATCCGGTGGACCGCCGCTGCTACGCGTTCTTCCACCCGGCGCTGACCGACGAGCCGCTGATCTTCGTCGAGGTCGCGCTGACCGAAACCATTCCGGGCGCGATCGCGCCGCTGCTGGCGGAAGAGCGCGAGCCGGTTGCGGTCGAGCGGGCCCGCACCGCGGTGTTCTATTCGATCTCCAACACCCAGCGCGGACTTGGCGGCATCTCCTTCGGCAGCTTCCTGATCAAGCAGGTGGTCGAGGAACTGCGCCGCGAATTGCCCAAGCTCGACACCTTCGTGACGCTGTCGCCGGCGCCGGGCTTCATGCAGTGGGTCAAGCAGGCCGACGACGTGCCGCTCACCGATGAGGACCGACAGCTCCTGGAAAGCCTCGGCAAGCCCGGCTGGTCCGAGAACCCCGAGTTCGCCGCGCAGCTGCGTACCGTACTGGAGCCGCTCGCCGCCTACTACTTCCTGAAGGCGCGCACGCCGAAGGGACGGCTGATCGATTCGGTCGCGCGCTTCCATCTCGGCAACGGCGCACGGCTGGAGCGGATCAACTGGCTCGGCGACCTCTCGCCCAAGGGCCTGCGCGAATCCGCCGGCGTCATGGTCAACTACCTCTACCGCCTCGACGACATCGAGAAGAACCACGAGGCCTACGCCAACAATGGCGAGGTGATCGCCTCGAGCGCGGTGAAGAAGCTGTTGAAGGGCGAAGGCCGGCGGCTGCTGGACATGCGGCTGGGCTGAGAGGGCGCTCTCTCCACGTCATTGCGAGCGGACAGTCTCAGTCGTCGTCATGCCCGGGCTTGACCCGGGCATCCACGTCTTTGGCGCCCCACGTAAGAAAGACGTGGATGGCCGGGTCAAGCCCGGCCATGACGATGCTGATAGGTTGTCGACACTCTCTGCGCCTAAAACCTCGCCCGCGCCATCAGCCGCACCGTGCGGCCCTGCCCCGGCGAGATGTTGTTGTTGCCGTCGGCGGAGGCCCAATAGCCCTTGTCAAAAATGTTCTCGACATTGAGCTGGGCGCTCCAGGTCTCGTCGATCTTGGAATAGACCGCCGCATCGAAGCGGACGAAGCTCGGCAGCCGCACGGTGTCGTCGGACGAGGCAAAGGAATCGCCGAAATAGATCACGCCGAGCGCGGCCGCCCACATCGGCGTGAACTGATACTTGTTCCACCAGGCAAACTGATTATACGGCACGAGCTGGACGCGGTTGCCGGGCACGACGGTCGCCGACGTCGCGCCGGTGATCTTCGCATCGGTATAGGCATAGGCCAGCGACGACTGCCACTGCTCGGTGACATAGCCGGTCAGGCTCGCCTCGACGCCGCGCGTCAGCGTGCTGCCGGAGGGGAAGAAGAAGCCGGGATTGTTGCCGTCGGCGATCGGCTGGTTGGTGCGGTTCAGATTATAGACCGCGGTCGAGAACAGCAGCTTCGGATTGATGTTCCACTTCATGCCGAGCTCGACATTCTCGAAGCGCTGCGGCTGCAGGATCAGCGTGCCGTCGGTCAGCGCGCTGAACTGGTCGCCCGAGGCCGGCAGATACGAGATGCTGTAGGCGGTATAGACCGACATCGAATCCATCGGCTTGATGATCAGGGCGCCTTGCGGCGACACCAGATTGTCGACGCGGCCGCGGTTGATGTTGGTGTTCATGTCGGTGGCCGACATGTCGTAGCGGTCGAACCGCGCGCCGGCGATGATCTGCACGGCGCGCGAAATCTCGATGGTGTCCCTGACATAGCCGGACTGGATGTTCAGCGCGTAACGGCTGTTCGAATCGGGCGTGGTGACGCCGTCGGTGTTGGTGCCGGTGAAGTGGTGGATGAAGGTCACCGGGCCGAAATAGGTCGGCGCGAACGGGTTCTGCACGATGGTGTTGGTGCCGTTCGGGAACACGCCGGTATTGCGGATGTCGACGCCGGTCTGACGGCCTAATTCGGTGCCGAAGCCTACGGTGTGGAACAGCGGTCCGGTCCAGGTCTTGTAGGTGAAATCGGTCTGGTTGAAGACATTGTCGCGGTTGGTGGTGTGCTGATAGGCGCCGAGATTGACCGCGGTATCCGCCGGATTGACCGCGCCGGCGAGCGCACCGCCCGTCGGATAGACGTTCTGATAGAACTTCTGGTAGTCGGCGGCGAAGGTGCCGTTGCGCACCGTCAGTCCGTTCTCGAAATTGTGCTCGATGATTGCCATGCCGGTCTGCACCGTCGCCTGCGCGGTGTTCAGCGCCGGACTGCCGAAGAAGGTCGAGAAATCGCCGTTCGGCGCAAACGGCGTGGTCGGATTGAAGCGGGTCGCGCCGCCCGGCAGGCCCTGCGAGGGATTGCCGCGATCGGCGGTGCGCTCGTCGTGGAAATACTCGTAGCTCAGCTTGATCTTGGTGTTGTCGTCGGGCTTGAGCGTCACCGTCGGATTGATGCCGTAGCGTTCCAGATGGTTGAAGTCGCGGAACGCGTCGGCGCCCTCGTAGAACACGTTGAGCCTTGCTGCGACGTTCTCGTTGATCGCCTGTCCGGCATCGAGCGTGACGCGGCGATCGCCCCATGAGCCGGTCTGCGCGGTCGCCTCATAGACGCGGTTGCCGTCGGCCTCCTTGAGCGTGCGGTTGAGCAGGCCGCCGCCGGCGCCGCGGCCGAAGGTCAGCGCGCTCGGCCCCTTCAGCACCTCGATGCTCTGGGCGTTGTACAAGTCGCGGAAATACTGCACGTCGTCGCGGAAGCCGTTGACGAAGAAATTCGCGCTGGAATCGACGCCGCGGATCACCAGCTCGTCGCGATTGCCCTCGCCCTGATGCACGGCGACGCTGGGGACGTAGCGGGTGACGTCGGTGAGGCCCTGGTAGTTCTGGTCGCGGATCTGCTCCCGGGTGATGACGTTGAGCGATTGCGGGATGTTGACGATCGCGGTGTTGGTCCTGGTCGCAACCGAGGTGCTGTTGGCGAAATAGCCCGACGTGCCGGTGCGCGCGTCCTGCGATTCCGCGAACGGCTTTGCCGTAGCCGCCGGCTCGATCCGCCGCGCGGTCTGGGTGCGGCGGCCGCGCGTGGCCGCAGTGTTGCGCGCAGTCTTCGGCGCGCTGCGGCGGCGTTGCGCCGCCGGCGGGGTGACGGTCACCGGCGGCAACGTCGAGACGCCTTGCGTCGGCGCCGACTGCGCCTGTGCAACCGAGGTTGCGAGCGGAACGCTCATAGCGAAATAGCTCGCCGTGAGCAGCGAAAGCTTCGCCAGCAACGCAGTGTGGCGGTTGGTTTGTGATCTCGATGTCATGACGTCGTCCCCAAGCAACTCTCGAAGCAACTCTCGCCTTGCACGAAGGCGATGCGCCGTCCTCTAGAGACGTGGGGCGCCATGCGTCCAGACGACGCGGCCGGGAAAATTTTTGCGCGACAACGGAATAAAATCGCGACGAAAGCGCGCAGGTGCGCCTCGCGGCGAGCGCAGCGTTGGAAAAGTCAAGGATGCAAATGGTTTCTGTCGGCTTCCGGGTTTGCGCCGGGAAACGAAGAACGGCGCTTGCGCGCCGCCCTTCTTGTAGGAATTCCAGATTGTATCGGTTCTAAAGGCGCTACGGATGCCGGCGTCACGCCGTCGCGGATCGCGGCCGCAGCCCCGCCGGCAGATGCGCGTCGATCCAGCCAGCGATCGCGCGCTCATTGCGATGGTAGAGCAGGCCGGCGGCGATCACGGCAATTCCGATCAGCGACAGCGCGAACGGAAACCACAGCGAGTCCTTGAACACGACGTCGGCCAGATGTCCGAGATAGATGCAGATGCCGAACGCGCCGAACACCGCATAGGCGCGCCGCATCAGGATCACGGCGAGCGCGATCAGGCCGACATTGAGCAGGCAGTAGACCGCCTTGCCCAGTTCGGTCGAGCCTTCAGACGCGGTAATTCCGCCCCAGAACGCCATCAGGCCGAACAGATGCAGCCAGAACGCAAAGTCGCCGTTGCGGCTGCGATAGTCGACGATCCACGCCACCGCGAGGACGGCCAATCCGAACCAGATCGACACGCGGCGCCGCGTCTCGAAGTCGGCATAATCCATGCCGCTGAACCATGGCGCCAGATCCATCGACATGAACCACAGCGCGAACGCGATGATCGCGACGATGAAGGCGAAGCGGAAGTAGCGCAGTGCGACGATGCCGGCGGCAATTGTTGCGATCTCCATGAAGAGCCAGCTGCCCTTCACCCAGATGTAGAAGTCGTGCACGGTTCCGGGCTTACCGAACTTCCCCCACCAGCCGAGCTCATCCTGGATGCCATAGACCGCGAGCGGCGCCATCGAGACCGCGATCGCGATCAACAGGCCGCCGGGAACCCGCAGATTCTTGCCGTACCAGAGGTGGTGACCAGCGACAGTGAAAGCGGTGGCGTAGGCGATCGCGCAGGCCGTCAGCGCCCGGCCGCCCATCTGGGTGAACGCCAGGGTCGAGAACAGGCCCATGGCGCCGATCACGATCAGCGCGCCGACGTACCAGAGCACATGCGCGGCATCGAATTTCGCTGCCGGGCCGGCGCCACTGTCCGCACCCTTCCCGTCGCTGCTCGCCAGGAAGGCGAGCAAGCGTTCCAGATCAGCCGCGCTGATCACCCCGGCATCGGCGGCGTCCCGGAGATTCTTCGCTGAATATGGCATGCGGCTATCCTCATGGCCGGTTCCGCGCCTCTCCCGGTGACCCGAAAGAGGCGTCTCTCCAGCATGAGTATACCGAACATGAGCAACGTTCAATATTCTCTTGAGCGTCGCTCACATTATTTTGCGAGCAGACTCAAGGATGCCGGGCCGGCCGGATTGGGCACGGGCTACGCCGCCAGCGCCTTCATCTCCGCATAGAGGTCGGATTTGCCCTCAAAACCGATGCCCGGAAGGTCGGGCATCACGATGTGGCCGTTCTCGACGCGCACGCCGTCCGGGAAACCGCCATAGGGCTGGAACAGGTCGGGATAGCTCTCATTGCCGCCAAGGCCGAGGCCGGCCGCGATGTTGAGCGACATCTGGTGGCCGCCATGCGGGATGCAGCGGCTCGGCGACCAGCCGTAGGTCTTCAGCACCGCGAGCGTGCGCTGATACTCGCACAGCCCGTAGGACAGCGCGCAGTCGAACTGCAGCCAGTCGCGGTCCGGCCGCATGCCGCCGTAGCGGATCAGGTTGCGCGCATCCTGGTGGCTGAACAGGTTCTCGCCGGTCGCCATCGGGCCGGGATAGAACTCGGCCAGCGCGGCCTGCAGCGCATAATCTAGCGGATCGCCGGCCTCCTCGTACCAGAACAGCGGATACTCGCGCAGCATCTTGGCGTAGGCGATCGCGGTCTCCAGATCGAAGCGGCCATTGGCGTCGACCGCAAGCTGCGCGTTACTGCCGATCTCCTTGAGCACCGCCTCGATCCGCTCGCGGTCCTCCGCGAGCGGCGCGCCGCCGATCTTCATCTTCACGACGTTGTAGCCGCGATCGAGATAGCCGCGCATCTCCTTGCGCAGCGCGCCGAGATCCTTGCCCGGATAGTAATAGCCGCCGGCGGCATAGACGAAGACGCGCGGATTGGCGCTCACGCCGTGGCGCTCGGCGAGCAGCCGGAACAGCGGCTTGCCGGCGATCTTCGCCACCGCGTCCCACACCGCCATGTCGATGGTGCCGACCGCGACCGAGCGCTCGCCATGGCCGCCCGGCTTCTCGTTCGACATCAGCGTCGACCAGACCTTGTCCGGATCGAGATTGCCGCGGTCGGCATCGAGCAGCGATTTCGGATCGGCCTCAAGCAGGCGGGGCGCAAAGCGCTCGCGGATCAGACCGCCCTGCCCGTAGCGGCCGTTGGAATTGAAGCCGTAGCCGACCACCCGCCTGCCGTCGCGCACCACGTCGGTGACCACGGCGACCAGGCTCGAGGTCATCTTGCTGAAATCGATATAGGCGTTGCGGATCGGCGAGGAGATCGGCTTTGTGACCTCGCGGACGTCGAGGATACGGACGGACATGATCGTGCTCTCTGAGTAAGAACTGGCGCTTCCGCCCCACCGTCATTGCGAGGAGCGAAGCGACGAAGCAATCCATTCTTCGGCTTGCGGCGCGATGGATTGCTTCGCTGCGCTCGCAATGACGGCGGAGGAAGCGCCTCAGGACTTCGCCTTGTCCCGGAAATACGGCTCGACCGGCCCGTGCACCTTGATGGTCAGCGGATTGCCGTAACGGTCCTTGGCGTTGCCGGCGGTGACCCGCACCCAGCCCTCGCTGATGCAGTACTCCTCGACATTGGTTTTCTCGGCGCCCTTGAAGCGGATGCCGACGTCACGCGACAGGATCGCCTCGTTGTAATAGGGGCTCTTTGGATCGATCGAGAGACGGTCCGGAAATTGCTCGTTGGTGGTATCGTCGTTGTTGTCGCTCATAGCAGCGCCTCGATCTCCTTCTTCAATCCTTCGGGCCGGGCGGTCGGCGCGTGCCGCGCCACGACCTTGCCGGAGCGATCGACCAGGAACTTGGTGAAGTTCCACTTGATCGAGGGTCCGAGCAGGCCCGACTTCTCACGTTTCAGGTGCTCATACAATGGATGCGCACCGGCGCCATTGACGTCGATCTTGGCGAACATCGGAAACGTCACGGAATAGTTGGTCTCGCAGAACGAGGCGATCTGCGCTGCGTCGCCCGGCTCCTGCGCACCGAACTGGTTGCACGGAAAGCCGAGCACGGCAAAGCCGCGCGGCGACAGGTCGGCGTGCAGCTCCTGCAGGCCCTTGTATTGTGGCGTGAACCCGCAGGCGCTCGCGGTGTTGACGATCAGCAGCACCTGCCCCTCGAAGCGCTGCAGCGGCACGTCGTCGCCGGACAGCGACTTGGCGGTGAAATCATAGACGCGTGACGTCGTCATTGCCGTTACCCCGCTGGATCGATCGGCGACGACGGCGTGCCGCCCGCCTCGACCGCCTCGCCCGCGGCAAGGCAGAGGTCCTCGCGGTAGCGGCCGGCCACCAGCTGCACGCCGACCGGAATCCGCCCCACGAGGCCGGTGGAGACGACGAGCCCGGGAAGCCCCATGAACGGGATCGCGATCTGCGGCAGCTGCGCATGCCACACCCGCGCGAACGAGGCCTCGTCCTTGCGGTCGAGATGGTCGGGGAACGGCAGCTCGCCGGACACCGGCATCAGCAGCACCGGATATTTGTCGAAGAAGGCAAACCATTCGCGGGTCAAGGTCGCGCGGCGGGTCAGCGCCCGCGACAGGTCGAACGGATGTACCCTGGCGCGGACGCCGCGCAGGCAGGCCAGCGCACCGGGATCGCCCTCGCGCTCGGCGAAGGCGAGCTGGGCCTCGTAACCGTCGCCGAGCCAGAGCCGGGTCTGGATCTCCGCCGCCTCACGCAACGACGGCGTGTCGGCGATCTCCTCGACGATCCAGCCGGCCTCTCGCAACCGCTTGCCGGCATCGGCCACCGCGGCGACCACTTCCGGCACCGGATTGAGACCATCGGGATTGAGGCACATCGCAACGCGCTTTTCCCGCGGCGGGCCCTCGAGGGGCACCGGCGCATACCAAGGGTCGCGATAGTCGGGCGCCGACATCGCGGCAAGCGAGATGCGCAGATCGTTGACGGTGCGCGCCAGGGGCCCCGACACCGCGCTGATCTGCGGGCCGATCGGCCGCTCCGGCAGCGCCGAATTGAAGGCCGGGATACGGCCCATGCTCGGCCGCAGGCCGTGCACGCCGCAGGCATAGGCCGGATAGCGGACCGAGCCAGCGATATCGGTGCCGTGGGCGATATGGCCGATGCCGGCCGCAACCGCCGAGCCCGCGCCGCCCGACGAGCCACCCGGGGTGATGGCTGGATCGCGCGGGTTCTTGGTGTCGCCGTGAATGAGATTGGTGGTGAACCAGCGATAGGAGACCGCGGGACAATTGGTGCGGCCGAGCAGCACCGCGCCGGCCTTGCGCAGATTGGCGACCACCGGGTTGTCGACCCTGGCGATGAGGTCGCGCTGCGCCTTCAGCCCGTTGGTGGTGGCGTAGCCCTCCTGGTCGACATTGACCTTGATGGTGATGGGCACGCCGGCGAGCGGACCGACCGCCTCGCCGCGCGCAATTGCCGCATCGATCGAAGCGGCTTGCGCCAGCACGTCGTCTGGCCGGTGATCGACCACCGCATTGATCTTCGGGTTGACCGCGTCGAGCCGGGCGAGCCCGGCCTCGGCCGCCTCCTTCGCCGATACCTTCTTTGATTTGATGAGGCCGGCGAGTTCAGCCGCCGACAGACGCCAAAGATCCTGCATGTGCAACTCCGTGTGACGCAGGCGTTTTAGCGCCGCACGGAGAACAAGGCCAGCGGCCCGCCGCCCGATGTTTCAGCGGACGTGCGCGATGTAATAGGCAAGGTCGGCGATCTGCTCCTTGGCGACCGGCTGCATCACGTCGGCCATGGTCCCATCGTAGCCGTGGCGGCTGTTGTCCTTGTATTCGGCCATGGTCTTGGCGAGGTAGTCCTCGCGCTGGTTGGCGATGCGGGGGACGTTCTCCTTGCCGGAGAAATCGGTGTTATGGCAGGCGTTGCAGCGGTTCTGCTGCACCAGCGCCTGGCCGCGCGCCATCCGCGCCGGATCGCCGGCCTCGGTGGGCGGCGTGGGCTTGGGCAGGGTGGCGATGAAATCAGAGAAGGCGCGCAGATCGTCGTCGGTCATCGACTTCGCCATCTCGTTCATCGGCTCGAAGGTGCGCAGCTTCTCGCGGAACATGAGGAGCTGGATCAGCGCATAGGGCGCCTGCTGGCCCCCGAGCGAGGGCGTGTTCTCGGTTTCCGAGGTGCCACGCTCGCCGTGGCAGGCAAAGCACGCAGCAGTGCGCTCCTGGATGGTCTCGGCATTTGCGGAGAATGCGGTGAATGCAAACAGGAGCGTGGGAATAGTCATCTTGCGCATTAGCGGCTCCTGGCACTTCAGTCATTCCGGGCTGGTGCTCAGCACCAGACCCGGAATCTCGAGATTCTCAGATGTGCAATTGCACATCATAGTTCGATGCTGCGCATCGCCCCGGAATGACGTTGGTGGTTGTTACTGGTTGGCGACCTTCTGCTTGCCGTAGCTGATGCGATAGACCGCGCCGTTCCAGTCGTCGGAGACCAGCATCGAACCGTCCTTCAGCAGCATCACGTCGACCGGGCGGCCGGCATACTTGTTGTCCTCGAGGAAGCCGGTCAGGAACGGCTCGACCGACTTCACGGTGCCGTCCTTGTTCAGCTTGACGACGACGATGTCACCGCCCTGCTTCTGCGACTTGTTCCAGGAGCCGTGGCGCGCGACGAAGATCGCGTCCTTGTAGGCCTTGGGGAACATGCTGCCGGTGTAGAAGCGCATGCCGAGTGAAGCGGTATGCGGGCCCATCAGGCCGACCGGCGCCGTGTAGTCCTTGCAGTTCTTGCCCCAGCCGAGCTCCTGGTCGATGATGTTGCCCTGCCAGCAATACGGCGCGCCGAAATCCTCGCCGGCCTTGGTGACGCGGTTGAGCTCGTCTTCCGGCACCGTCTCCGACAGCCAGTCGCGGCCGTTGTCGGTGAAGTACATCTGCTTGTTCTCGGGATTCCAGTCGAAGCCGACCGAGTTGCGCACGCCGAGCGCGTAGACCTCGGCGCCGGAGCCGTCGAGATTCATGCGGCGGATCTGGCCGTGGTCGGCGTCATGCAGCACGTTGTTGCCGGGCTGCCCGACCGGGACATAGAGCTTGCTGTCGGGACCGATGGCGATGAACTTCCAGCCATGCGCCTCGTCCTTCGGCAGCTTGTCGTAGATGACGGTCGGCTTCGGCGGGTTGTCCAGATTGTCCTCGATCTTGTCAATCTTGGAGACCTTCGAGAGCTCGGCGATGTAGAGCGTGCCGTCCTTGAAGGCGACGCCGTTCGGACGATAGAGGCCCGAGGCGATCACCTTGACCGAGCGCTTGCCGTCCTTGTTGACGATCGCATAGACCTTGTCGACCAGCCGGCTGCCGACGAACACGGTGCCCTTGTCGCCGAGCGCCAGCGAACGCGCATTGGCCATGCCCGCGGCATAGACCTCGACGTTGAAGCCGGCCGGCACCTTGAGCTTGGCGAGCGGCAGCTTGTCGGGTGCGGACGGCAGCGGCGGCGGCGCCACCGGCGCGAGCTTGGCGGCGGCCTCATTGTCCGGACGCCCGATCATGGGCGAGCCCGGCGGTAGCGGCTGCGCGGCAGGCGCCGCGCCTGCCGCCGGCGGGGTCGCCGGCTGCTGCGCCGCAGCAGAGAGCGTGAACGCCCCCAACATCGCCCCGGCAAGCAGCAGGCGGCGCGGTGCGAACGAGTGTTTTTTCATGATTGTTCTCCCCTGGGTGGAAGCCGTTGTTGATTGCGCCATTGAGGTCGATCGGCGCGGTTCGGCTTTCCGTTCATAGCCTTGGGAATTTGTCCGGACAATTGCAATCGGAAACATGCTGGCATCGGGCCAACGCATGGTTGTGACCACGCGGCCTTGTCGGCGTGCGTCGATGCCTTATCTCAGTGCCTTGTCAGGGAGCGGTCCGGGCGATCGAGAATCGCCTCGGTGAAGGGAAACTCCAGCACGATCTCGCCCTCGTCGTCGGTCACCTCGATCACCGCGCTGAGCAGTGCGCCGTCGGCGCCCTCGGTCTTGAGCAATTCGCGAATCATCGCCCGTGCCATTTCCCACGCACGATCCGGGTCGCGCAGGATTTCGCCGTCAGGGTCGGAGATCAGCTCGTCGCCGATTCGGGTGTTGAAGAAATAGCGTGGCATCGGCTGAACTCGGCTCGGTTAGTCGCTCCCGTCGCCGGAAGCTGTAGAATCGTCATCAGGACCTTCGGAGGACCGCGCGGCCCCTGTTCATTAGCCCAACATCACCATTCATCCTGTGGCGAACAACAGGAAAAAGGTCTGACGGCACGGGCTTTTGACGGGAAATGCGTGCACAAATTTGTGACTGGGCCAGTTCCGCTTGCCGCAGTGCAGCATGCCTTTGAGCAGGGCACGTTGCAAAAAATTTAAGTGGCGAACTTTTCCAACCGCAGTAGTTTAACTGCAGGGCGGAAAGTTCGTCCGGTTGCAACAAGGAGAGCCTAATGGCCTGGAAAGCACCGAAGATCGTGGAAGTGTCGGTCGGCATGGAAATCAACATGTATATGTGCGCCACCCGCAAGTAAGCGGCAGCGCCCCATACACGTCTAGCGTTTTAGCGCAGGTGGACATCCGGGCGTAACGCGCTCCCGAGCAAGGGAGTGTGTTTCAAATCCGGGGTCCACCTCGTAACGTTTCTGGGTCCAGATCAAACCTCGTCAGGGCCAAACTTTCTCCAGGGGACGGATCATGCTTCGTGTCGTCGTCCTGGGTGCCGCGGCGGGTGGCGGCGTTCCGCAGTGGAACTGTGGCTGTGCCGTCTGCAGGACGGCGCGAAGCGACCATCCGGAATTGCAGAGCACGCAAGCCTCGATCGCCGTCAGCGGCGACGGCGCGCACTGGTTCCTGGTCAACGCTTCCCCCGATCTGCGTCAGCAGCTGATCGCCACGCCGCAGTTGCATCCGAAGCCCGGCGCCTTGCGCCACAGCCCGATCGCCGGCGTCATCCTCACCAATGGCGAGATCGATGCGGTCGCGGGGCTGCTGTCGATGCGCGAGGGTTCGCCATTTGCGATCTACGCCCATGAGCGGGTGCTCGCGATCCTGCGCTCGAACAGCATCTTCAACGTGCTCAGTGAAAAGAGCGTCGCGCGACGGCCGATCGCGGTCGATCAGGGCTTCGAGCCGGCTTTGCCCGACGGATCGCCGTCGGGGCTCGAGGTGCTGCCGTTCGAGGTTCCCGGCAAGGGCGCCTGGTATCTCGAGGGCAAGGCGCACCCGGCAGGCGCCGACGGCGTCGGCGATACGCTCGGCCTGCGCATTGCGGACAAGCGCAGCGGCCAATATTTCTACTTCCTGGCCGCCTGCGCGCGGGTCACCGACGACCTGAAATCGCGGCTCAAGGGCGCGCCCCTCGTGTTCTTCGACGGCACGGTGTGGCGCGACGACGAGCTGATCGCGGCGGGGCTTGGCAACAAGACCGGCCAGGGCATGGGACATATCGCGATGTCGGGCGATCAGGGTGCGATCGCGAGCCTCGCCGCTCTCGACATCGGACGAAAAGTGTTTTTGCATATCAACAACTCCAACCCGGCGCTGCTTGGGACCTCGGCCGAGCGCAAGGCGGCCGAACAGGCGGGCTGGCAGATTCCTTCCGACGGAACGGAGATCGTGCTGTGAATGTCGTGCTGACCTCTGGAATGACCGCGCTCTCGATCGGCAAGGGCATCACGCTCGACAGCGCCGAGGCGATGGAGGCGACGCTGCGCCAGATCGGCGCGACGCGCTATCACAGCCTGCACCCGTTCCACCGCCTGCTGCACGGCGGCAAGCTGAACAAGGGCCAGGTCCAGGCCTGGGCGCTCAACCGCTATTATTACCAGAGCACGATCCCGCTGAAGGACGCGATGGTGATCTCGCGCTTCCGCGACCGCAACACACGAGTCGAGTGGCGTCACCGCATCGAGGATCATGACGGCGATCTCGGCACTGAGGGCGGCATCGAGCGCTGGCTGAAGCTGACCGAAGGCCTCGGCCTCGCCACCGCCTATGTGGAATCCACCGAAGGCATTCTGCCGGCGACGCGTTTCGCCGTGGAGGCCTATGTGCATTTCTGCCGCGACCGCACGCCGCTGGAGGCGATCGCCTCCTCGCTCACCGAATTGTTCGCGCCGAACCTGCACGAGGAGCGCATCTCGGGGATGCTGAAGCATTACGACTTCGTCAACCCCGATATCATGAGCTATTTCAGCCGCCGCCTGACCCAGGCGCCGCGCGACGCAGGCTTCGCGCTCGAATACGTCAAGCAGCATGCCAAGACGCCGGCCGAGCGCGAAGCGGTGTGCAACGCGCTGATCTTCAAGACCAACGTGCTGTGGGTGCAGCTCGACGCGCTGTATCACGCCTATGTCGACGGCCACATTCCGCCCGGCGCGTTCGTGCCGAAAGCGAGTTAGGAACGAGATCAATGGCCAGCCGCAACATCAGCGTCAGCGAGACCAGCCGGCCGAAACTGCCGCGCCACACCAAGCTGAAATTCGACGAGACGCGGCAGGTCTGGGTGATCCTGGCGCCGGAGCGTGTGCTGGCGCCGGACGAGATCGCGGTCGAGGTGCTGCATCTCTGCGACGGCGTGCGCAATGTCGCCGAGATGGTGGACCAGCTCGCGGAAAAATACGCCGCGCCACGCGAGGCGATCGCGACCGACGTGATCGCCATGCTGCAGGATCTAGCCGACAAGGGCTTTCTCACCGAAGCGCGCGAGAGCACAGCATGAGTGACACGCTCGCCGACAACAAGACGACACCATCAGGCCCGAGCGACGGGCTCGCGGTGCTGCAAGGCGCCCGCTCGGCGGCCGAGACCTACGGCATCCCGCTCGCGGTGCTGCTCGAGATCACCCACCGCTGCCCGCTGCAATGCCCCTATTGCTCGAATCCGGTCGAGCTCGACCGCGGCTCTACCGAGCTCACCACCGACGAATGGAAGAAGGTGCTGAGCGAGCTCGCCGAACTCGGCGTGCTGCAGATCCATTTCTCCGGCGGCGAGCCGACCGCGCGCAAGGACATCGTCGAGCTGGTGCAGCATGCGACCGATGTCGGGCTCTATTCCAACCTGATCACCTCGGCCGTGCTGCTGACCAGGGACAAGCTCGCGGCGCTGGCCGATGCCGGCCTCAGCCATGTGCAGATCAGTTTTCAGGGCAACGAGCCCATCGTCGCCGATCGCGTGGCCGGGCTGAAGGACGCGCACAAAAAGAAGCTCGAGGTCGCGAAATGGACGCGCGAGCTTGAACTGCCGCTCACGGTGAATGCCGTGATGCACCGGCAGAACCTGCATCAGCTCCCCGACATCATCCAGATGGCCGTCGACCTCGACGCCGACCGGCTCGAAGTCGCCAACGTCCAGTATTACGGCTGGGCGCTGAAGAACCGCGCCGCGCTGATGCCGACGGTCGCGCAGATCGAGGAGACCAGCCGCCTCGTCGAGGAGGCGCAGGCCCGCCTGAAGGGCACGCTTGCGATCGACTATGTGGTTCCGGATTACTACGCGCTGCGGCCGAAGAAATGCATGGGCGGCTGGGGCCGCCAGTTCTTCAACATCTCGCCGGCCGGCAAGGTGCTGCCGTGCCACGCCGCCGAGAGCATCACCGGGCTCGAATTCGAATCGGTGCGTTCGAATCATTCAATCGCCTGGATCTGGCAGAACTCGGAAGCCTTCAACCGCTATCGCGGCACGGGCTGGATGCCGGAGCCGTGCAAGTCTTGCGAATTCCGCGAGGTCGATTACGGCGGCTGCCGCTGCCAGGCCTTTGCCCTGACCGGCGACGCCGGCAACACCGATCCGGCCTGTGCGCTGTCGCCGCGGCACGAGGAGATCTTCAAGCAGGCCGAGCAGGAATCCGCCGGCATGCAGAATCGTTTCCTCTATCGCAATTTTGCCGGCGGCACGCTGGAGACGGACGAACGCCAGGACAAACGTGATGGCGCCTGACGCCGACGTCGGCAAGGCCGCGAGGCGCGCCGATCCGTTTGCGCCCCTGACATCGGAATGGCTCGATGTCGGCCGTGGCCACAACCTTCATGTCGAGAGCGTCGGTCGCGAAGGCGGCGTTCCCGCGGTCTATCTGCATGGCGGGCCCGGCAGCGGCTGCCAGCCCGATCATCGCCGGCTGTTCGACCCCGAGCGCTTTCACGCCGTGCTGTTCGACCAGCGCGGCTGCGGCCGCAGCCGGCCGAAGGGCAGCCGCGACCACAACACGACGCAGCATCTGATTGCGGACATGGAGAAGATCCGCGAGCGGTTCGGCTTCGCGCGCTGGATGGTGGTCGGCGGCTCCTGGGGCGCGACGCTGGCGCTGGCTTATGCCCAAGCCCATCCCGACCGCGTCAGCGGCCTGGTGCTGCGCGCGACCTTTCTCGGCACCGCCGAGGAACTGGAAGACGTTTTTCTGCGCGCCTTGCCGCGGTTCTATCCGTCCCTCCACGAGGACTTCCTCAACTTCCTGCCCGAGGGCGAACGCGTAGCGCCGCTTGCGGCCTATTATCGTCGCATCCTCGATCCCGACGCCGCGGTGCATGCGCCGGCCGCGCGCGCCTGGCACGACACCGAGCGCACGCTGTCGGAGCATGCGCCGAAGCAGACGCGGCTTGAGCTCCAGAAAACATCGGGCGCCCTGCCCTCGACGCCGTTCATGGAAGCGCACTACTTCGCCAATGACTGCTTCATGCGGCCGAACCAGCTGATGGACGACGCCGGCAAGCTCGCCGGCATTCCCGGCATCCTGGTGCAGGGCCGCTACGATCTGCTGTGCCCGCCCGCAACCTCGCACGCGCTCGCCGCGCGCTGGCCGGGCAGCGAGGTCCGCATCATCGATGGCGCCGGCCACATCCTCTACGACCCCGGCATCCGTAATGCTGTGATGAAGGCGATCGCGGATCTGGCGTCAAAAGTGTGATCGACGCCTGGAGCCGTAGCTTGGAACCGCAATGACCGGTCAAAATCTTCACAGTCTGAGAAAGCCTGTTGCAGTGTTTGACGCGGGCATCGGCAGTTATGCGGCCGTGGCCGCGTTGCAGCGCGCTTTGCCCAAGCAGGACATCCTCTATTTCGCTGACAGAGCGAGCTTTCCTTACGGCAGCAAGAGCAGAGAACAGCTTCTGGGGATTCTGAACCGAACCCTTCGTTTCCTTTGCGGCTTCGATCCCGCCGCCATCCTCGTCGCGTCCAATGCCCCGTCGATAACCGTCCTGGACGACCTGAAGGATATGGTTTCGGTGCCGGTGTTCGGGGTGCACCCACCGGTGCGGGAAGCCTTGCAGCGCGCGAAGGAGCGAGACGTCGCGGTCCTCGGCGTTCAATCCCTTGTCGAAAGTGCGGAAATGCGGACGTTCGCTGCCGCCGAGGCCGGCGAACAGGTTGACCGCGTTCATCTCGTCAACGCTTCGCCGCTCGTGGAGCTGGTGGAGAGCGGAGCGTTCCTGTTCGACCACATCGGGGTGCAGGAGAAGGTCGACGCATTTGTCTCGGCGCTGGACGCACGACATCCGGGCATCGGAGCGATGACGCTGTCCAGCACGCATCTGCCCTGGCTGCGGAGCTTTCTGGAGATTTCAGCACCGGAACGGCCCCTCCTCGATCCTTTGGACAGCGTGCTCGGCGCCGTTGTGCCTTTGGCAGTTGAAGGCCAAGGGCAGATCCTGGGCCTGGTTACCGAGAACGACCGCTACACGGCAAACGACTTCCAGCGCATGCTCGAAAAGCTCGGGATCACTCTCCCGCTGCATGTCGTCTCGCGCCTGACCGAGGATTGATCGCGCCCGCCTCCGCCACCTGCACTATTTCTGAATAATAGAAGAATACCGTTGATTTGCCCGACGTGTCAAGTTGCCGTGTCGAACACCGGCAACCGACGGCTACTTTGCATGGGGTTGTTTTCGATATTTTGGCAGCGCGCCCCTTCAAACCAAATTCAGATCCTTCGGCTTGATGCCGGAGAAGATGCGCTCGAGGCTCGGCTGCTTCAGGCCGTAGACGCGCTGGAGCAGGCCGGCGAAGAACGCCCGGTAGTCGGTCAGAACCGGATAGTCGCGGTTCTGGAACAGCGTCGCCTCCGCGACCTTGACCTGCTCGCCGGCCATGCGCCCGCCATTGATGCCGCCGCCCATCACCCAATAGACACTGCCATGGCCGTGATCGGTGCCGTGGTTGCCGTTCTCGCGGAAGGTGCGGCCGAATTCGGAGATCACGACCACGACCGTGTCGCGCCACATCGCAGGCCCGATCTCCTCGGCGAAACCGGCAAGGCCGCGGCCGAGCTCACCGAGGCGACTGGCAAGATAGCCGGTCGCGGCGCCCTGGTTGACATGGGTGTCCCAGCCGCCGACATCGACGAAGCCGAGGTTGAACTGCTCACGCATCAAGTGACCGATCCGCCGCGCCGACAGCTCGAAGCCCCGCGGCGACACCGCGCCGCGGTTCGCCGCCGTCATCTCCTCGGAGACGGATTTGTAGACATCGTCGCGGACGCGAAAACCTTCCGCAACCGCGTTCGCGAGGCTGCCCTGCTTGTACATCTGCTTGATCAGCTGCGCCTGGCGGTCGTCGACCCCGGGCTTGCTGACGCTCGCGATGCTGGTGTTCGGGACCTGGGCATGGCCGCGGAAGATCAGCGGCAGCTGGTCGGTGAAGGAGATTGGCCTCACCCGCGTCAGCTCGCTGGCCAGCCGGCTCATGAAGCCGGAGCGGTAGTCGCGGCTGCCGCCGACCGTCTGGCCGAGTTCGATCGTGTCCTGGGTCTCGAAATGACTGCGTGAGAGGTCGTCGGTACAGCCGGCGAACGGAACGAATGCGATCTCGCGTTTGGCCCAGAGCGGATAGATCGAATCACGCAGCGCCGGATGCAGCCCCCATCCGGCATCGAGCGCCAGCGCCGCGTTCGGATTGCCGGCATCGGGCCGCGCGATCGCAAGCGTCGGGCGCGTGGCGTAGTAGAACTCGCTGCCGACCGGCACGATCACATTGGCTGCGTCGTAGGCGCCGCGCAGGAACACGACGAGCAGGCGCGCATCGGTCGCGGGCGCCGCCCAGACCCGGCCGGCGACGGTGAGAGATGCGGAAGCAGCGAAGGCCTTGATCAGTTCGCGGCGGTTCATTGGCGAACCTCCCTTTCAGTGCATGAACTCCGGTGACGACAGGAACAGCGTGTTCCAGTCCTGCGGCGAGACCGCCTGGTCGAGGGCTGCGAGCGTGGTCGGGCTCAGCGTCTGCCTGATGGTGCTGAAGTAGAGTGCGTTCATGACCTGCGGAAACGCCGGCTGGTCGACGGCATTGGGCTCGTTCGGCTTGAACAGCCCGGCCGAACCGGAGCCGATCGCCCGCGCGATCTCGAAGCGCAGCATCATCTGCCCCGGCCCGTTCCAGGCCGTCGACAGCATCGAATAGCCGTCAGGCGTCTCGTGGTTGAACAGGCCTTCCGACAGCCGGTTGAGCCAGCCCTGAATCGGCATCGTGTTGAGAATGACCTTGGTGTCGTAGGCGAGCCGCACCGCCGAGATCACGTAGAGCACCGGATCCTTGAACTTGGCGCCATCCTTCAGCGTCGCGCTGAACTCGGGCGCATGCACCAGCGTCGACATCACGGCGGCGATATCGCCGTCGGTGTTCTGGAAGGTCTGCGCCATGCGCTGCACCAGCGCGTCAGGCGGATTGTCGGACACGAAATAGGTCGCGAGCTGCCTTGCGATATGCGTGGCGGTGGCTGGGTGACGGCAGAGGATGTCGAGGGCTTCGTCGACCTCGGCAAGGCCGCGGCCCTTGATCTGATGGCCGAGGAAGGTCTTGTCGCCATAGTCGTGGCGCGCCGGATTGAACTCGAAACCGCCTTCACGGACCAGCTGGGATTGCAGCTCCGGCTTCAGCTTCGGATCCTCCGACGCGAAGTCGACGCCGACGCCGGTGAGGATGCGCGCCAGCGCCTCGACGTCGGCCTGGGTATAGCCGGAGCCGACGCCCATTGTGTGCAGCTCCATGATCTCGCGGGCGTAGTTCTCGTTGAGGTGGCCGGCCGCGTTGTCGGCATTGTCGAGATAGCGCAGCATCACCGGATGATGCAGCGTCGCGGCGAGCAGGTCGCGGAATTTGCCGAGCGCATGGTCGCGGATCGCGTGATCCTCGTAGTCGCCCAGCAGCACGCGGATCACGGCCTTGTACTGGAACACGTTGAAGTGGTTGAACCAGAACCAGGTCATGCGCTCGCGCAGCTGATCCGGCGCATAGAGCGCGCGCAGGATGGTGCGGGCCGCGGCCTGCTTGACGCGATCGTTCATGCCCTGCTGGAAGACCGTCTGCGCCGCCCTGCGCTGCTCGGGATCGGCGACCTGGTTGGCCGATTTGGCCTGCAGGTCGAAAGCGACCGCGATATCGAACGGAAAGCGATGCACGTCGGGCATCGCCTCGATCTGCGCACGCACCGCCGGCGGCAGCGCGACATTGGCCGGGTGCAATTGCTCCTGCAGCCAGCGTTCGACGCCGACCTCACGCAGATGCGCCGCGCTCGAGGCGTTGACGCCCCAGCTTAGGCGATCGAGCAGCGCTACGTCCTGCGCCGTGAGTTCGGCCGCCTGTGCGGGCTGGCGGCACGCCACCAGCCCGATGATTGCACCGATCAGGAATTTCGCGACGCTCTGCGACCCGAGCGAGGCCGTGATGCTCATGGATGCTGACCTGCTCCGCGCATGACGTCACGCCCTCAGTGTTTGCACTTGCCGGGAGGACAGGCCGGCGCTGCCCGCGGCGCGGGCGCGGGCCTTGGCGGCGCCGCCATCCGCGGCGGCGGTGCTGCGCGTTGCGCCTGCACCGCCGGACGCGGCGGCGGCGGTGGTGCAGCGCGCGGAGCCGGTGCCGGACGCGGCGGCAAGGCTGCGGCGCGCGGCGGCGGCGCTGCGGCACGCGCCGGCGCGGGCCGCGAGACCGGTGCCGGCGACACCGCGGCATGCGCGGGCGCCGACCGCGCAGCCGGCGTCGGCCGTGGCGGTGTCGCGCGGCTCGTCGGCGACGGAGCCGGCGTGGGCTTCACATTGCTGGTCGGTGCCGTCGCGGCATGGCTGAGCGGTTGCCTGCCCGGCTTGCCGGCCGACGCGGGCGACGCGGGCGCGTTTGCCGCCGGCGCAGCCGTCGGCTTGGCCGGAGGCGCAGGTTGCGCATTGGCAGGCGCCATCGCGGTCGCCGGCTTGCCTGGCGGGAGCGCATTCGGCTTTGCGCCGGGTTGCCCGACGCCGGGTTGCGCGGCGCCCGGCTGCACGGCGCCATGCGGCGTCGCGTTGGCTGGCGCGGTCGCCGACTGCGGCAGCGGCGGGCCATTCTTCGCGCCCGGCAGAGTGTGCGCACCCGGCGCGCCCGGTGCGGTTGGCGCGCTCATCGCATTCGGCGCAGCCGCAGCGTTCGGCGCAGCGCCAGGGGCTCCCATCGCCGCGCCTTGTGCCGGCGTCACGCCTTGCGGCGCGCCCGGCCGTGTCAGATTGGCGCGCTGCATCGCCGCCGCCGGCAGTTGCGGTGCCGCCGTCACCGGCGCGCCGCCCATCGCCGCCGTCACCCCAGCGGCATGGAGCTGCGCCGGCGTGGGGTTGGGATTGTTGATCACCGTATTGATGACCGTCGTGTTGTGGATGTTGTTGAACACGATGTTGTTCTGCGGCGGCATCACATAGGCCGGCGCGGCGACATAGGCCGGGATCGCCACGAAGAACGGCGTCGGCAGCACGAACAGGCCGATCGGCGGCGGTGGTGGCGGCAGCACCACGAAGTCCGGCGGCGGCGGCGGCAGGAAGAACACCGGCGGCGGCGGAGGCGGCGCGAAGGCGAACACCGGATCGCTGTAATAGAGCACCGGGCGGTCGACATAGACGATCTCGTCGGGCGGCGGCGGCGGCACGTCATAGTCCAGCACCGTGAACTGCGGCGGCGGCTCCAGCGCGGCCGACAGATAGGCGAGCCGGCGCCGGGCGTCGTAGGCATGCGGCCCGCGCGGATAACGCCGCAGGTACGACCAGTGCGCATCGGGCGTGTCGGCGTTGTAGGTACGCCGCCAGGTGATGGCCTCGCGCCGCGCCGCGACGATCGCGCGCACCCGCTTGGCCAGCGGATCGTTCGGATAGGCCTGCAGATAATCCTCGTAGCCCTGCAGCGTGTCGCGCTCCAGCGCCGCGGCGTAGGCATCCTGCGCCGGGAAATCGCGGATCGGCTTGGTACGCAGACCGGCATCGACCTGCTGCGGCGGCGCATCCGGCTTGCGCTCGAAGAACATGAAGGGCGCGTCGACCTTCTGGGCATTCCAGGGGATCTCGGCGCCCTTGGTCATTTCGTTGACGCGCAGGCGAACGCGGTCGAAGACCTCGGGCAGGGTCAGGCCGCCGGCGCGGATCATTTCTGCCAATGCCTGCGCGTAGGGCCCGTAAGGCGGCGCCCCGTCAGGCGCGACGGTACCGGGCGCCGAGTTGAAGGCGATCAGCATCTTCGGATCGGGATCGACCAGCGCAAGGCCACCGGCCAGCGGCTGGCCTTCCTTGGCGAACGGATTGCTGCGCGCGGCATCGAGCACGATCACGCCGGCCTTGATCGGCAGCGCCGACAGCTGATGGCTGTAATCCGAGATGCGGATCGCCTCGACCGGCACGTCGGTGTCGCGGGCGATCTTGGCATCGACCGGCACGAAGTAATTCTCGCCGGTCAGCTGCACGCCGTAGCCGGCGAGATAGACGAAGGCGACGGTGTTCGGTCCGGCGTCCTGCACCTTCTGGATAAAGTCGCGGAACGACTTGCGCAACGTCTCGCCGTCGAGATCGCGGGCCCCGATGACGTCGAAGCCGGCGGCCTGCAGGGTCTGCGCGATCAGGCCGGCATCGTTGGCGGCCGTCTGCAGCGCACCGGCCTCATAGGCGCCATTGCCGACCACCAGCGCGAGGCGCTTCTCCTGATCCTGCGCGTGCACGGGAAGCGACGCGAGCGACACCAGACCGACAATCAATGCCCACAGAATGCGTGCCATAGCGGTCGTCCCTTTGCTTCTCGAGAGTTGGCGAAACGAATGGAAATGCTACCTCTGTGAACCCGCGCTGAACAGGATTGCAGCAATTGTGGCAATCCTTGGTATGCACGCTCTCGGGCACTGGGAACCTGCTTCCCCGGCCCGCGTGATCAGGCGATATTGCGCAGATAAAACAGGCAAAAAGGAGCACTCGATGCCGATCGCCGGACAAGGCATGCTGCTGACGTCGATGGATATCGACAGCTTACACGAGGCTGAATTCAATCGCTGGTACGATCGCGAGCATCTCGAAGAACGCGTCGCCATCGACGGATTCGCGGAAGCCCGCCGCTATGTCGCCCATGACGGCAAGCCGAAATATCTCAGCCTCTATTCGACCGCGACCTTCGACGTGCTCGAGAGCCCGGCCTACCGCACGGCGCTCGCCAACCAGACCGACTGGTCGAAGGCCAATATCGCGCGCTTTCAGAACATGATCCGCGGCGTTGCGCGCATCACGATCAGCCGCGGCGTCGGCAGGGGCGCTGCGCTCGGCATCATCCGGCTGCGCCCGCCGGCCGACGGCGCGGACAATCTCCGCGCTGCATTGCGGGAGCAGCTCGATCCGGCATCGCGCGACGGCATTATCTCGATGCACCTGCTGGAGAACGACCCTGTGCTGTCGAAACCGCTCACTCCGGATGCGGCGACGGCCGATCCCGGTGCCGGCGACTGGTTCGTGCTGATCGACGCTACCGATGTCGGCGCGGTCCCTGCGGCCGCTGCTGCGATCACCGGCAACGCAGCCTTGAAACCGCTGGTGGTCACCAGCGGCGTCTACCGGCTGCTGTGGGATATCGCGAAGAGCGACCTTCCGCGCGGATGACGGTAGGTCGTGGCGGTGCACGCATGCTGCACCGCCACATAACGCAATCGAGATTAACGCTCTGCGCACATCAGCCGCGCGAAAGCGGATGATCGGGCAATTTAGCCTTTGCCTTCTCTGGAACGGCTCTAATAAGATAAACCTATGATCCAATTCAAAAACCAGAACAACGCGACGTGAGCGTTCGTCGTCAACGATAAGGCCGCGCGGTCAGGCTTTTTCGCGCGGGTCAAAGGTAGGAATGAAACCGACTGATATCTCGGCGCCGGATTACTTTCATAAAGTAGTCGATTGCCAATGGGCCTGCCCCGCACACACCCCCGTTCCCGAGTACATCCGGTTGATTGCTGAGGGGCGTTACAGCGACGCCTACATGATCAATTGGCAGTCCAACGTGTTCCCGGGGATTCTGGGGCGCACCTGTGACCGTCCATGCGAGCCGGCGTGCCGCCGCGGCCGAGTCGAGGAAACTCCGGTCGCGATCTGCCGCCTGAAGCGCGTCGCCGCCGACTTCAAGGACGACATCAAGCATCGCCTGCCGAAGCCGGGGCCGAAGAACGGCAAGCGCATCGCGCTGGTCGGCGCCGGCCCCGCCTCGCTTGCGGTGGCGCGCGATCTTGCGCCGCTCGGCTATCACTGCACCGTGTTCGACGGCGACCCCAAGGCCGGCGGCATGATGCGGAGCCAGATTCCAAAGTTCCGCCTGCCCGACAGCGTGATCGACGAGGAGACCGACTACGTCCTCAACCTCGGTGTCGAGTTCAAGGGCGGCCAGCGCGTCGACAGCCTGAAGCAGCTTCTCGCCGAGAACTACGACGCGATCTTTGTCGGCTCGGGCGCGCCGCGCGGCCGCGAGCTCGACATTCCCGGCCGCAAGGAGGCCGCCGCCAATATCCATATCGGGATCGACTGGCTGGCCAACGTGTCGTTCGGCCATGTCGACAAGATCGGCCGCCGCGTCATCGTGCTCGGCGGCGGCAACACCGCGATGGATTGCTGCCGCACCGCGCGCCGCCTCGGCGGCGAGGACGTCAAGGTGATCGTGCGCTCGGGCTTCGAGGAAATGAAGGCCTCGCCCTGGGAAAAGGAAGACGCGATCCACGAGGATATCCCGATCCTCAATTTCATGGTGCCGGTGGCGTTCAAGCACGTGGCCGGCAAGCTTATCGGCGTCACCTTCCAGAAGGTGCGGGCCGAGTACGACGCCAAGGGCCGCCGCGATCTGGTGCCCTCGGGCGAGCCCGACCAGACCATTCCCTGCGACGATGTGCTCGTTGCGGTCGGCCAGGAGAACGCGTTCCCCTGGATCGAAGCCGATTGCGGTATCGAATTCGACAAGTGGCACATGCCGAAGGTCGACCCCAAGACGTTCGTCTCGACCAATCCGAAGGTGTTCTTCGGCGGCGACGCGGCGTTCGGGCCGAAGAACATCATCTGGGCGGTGGCGCACGGCCACGACGCCGCGCTTTCCATTCACAAGATGCTGTCCGGCGAGGACATCAACGAGCGCCCACTGCCCGAGGTGCACATCTCCTCGCAGAAGATGGGCATCCACGAGTGGAGCTACGACAACGACATCTCCGCCGACAAGCGCTTCAAGGTGCCGCATCGCGACAAGGTGATCGCGCTGAAGGACATCCGCGCCGAGGTCGAGCTCGGCTACGACCTCAAGCTCGCGCTCGGCGAGGCGCAGCGCTGCCTGAATTGCGACGTGCAGACGGTGTTTTCCGCGCCGCTCTGCATCGAATGCGACGCCTGCGTCGACATCTGCCCAATGGACTGCATCACCTTCACCGAAAACGGTGAGGAGGATGACCTGCGGCAGCGGCTGAAAGCCCCCTCGCCGCATCACGACCAGGCGCTTTACATCGCAGAAGGCCTGAAGACCGGGCGGGTGATGGCAAAGGACGAAGACGTCTGCCTGCATTGCGGGCTGTGTGCCGAGCGCTGCCCGACCGGCGCCTGGGACATGCAGAAGTACCTCATCGATATGGTTCAAGCGGGATCAACATGTCAGTCCAAAGCCCGATCAGCAGCGTAAACGACTTCGTCGTCCGTTTCGCCAACGTCAACGGTTCGGGCTCGGCGTCGGCCAACGAGCTGTTCGCGCGCTCGATCCTGCGCCACGGCGTGCCGGTGTCCCCGCGCAACATCTTCCCCTCCAACATCCAGGGTCTGCCGACCTGGTATGAGGTGCGCGTCACCGAGGAGGGCCATCTCGGCGCCCGCGGCGGCGTCGACATGATGGTGGCGATGAACCCGCAGACCTGGGACAAGGACGTCGCCTCGATCGAGCCCGGCGGCTATCTGTTCTACGATTCGACCAAGCCGATGCCGACGTCGAAATTCCGCGAGGACATCACCGTCATCGGCGTGCCGCTGACCGCGATCACCAACTCGACCTACACCGATCCGCGGCAGCGCCAGCTGTTCAAGAACATCATCTATCTCGGCGCGCTCTGTGCGCTGCTCGACCTCGACCCCAAGCTGGTCGAGCAGCTGATCGGCGAGCAGTACAAGGGCAAGGAGAAGCTGCTCTCCTCCAACGTCCATGCGCTGCATCTCGGCCGCGACTGGGCGCTGCAGAACCTGAAGTGCCCGACCGGGCTCCGGGTGAAGAAGTCCGACAAGGTCGGCGATCGCATCTTCATCGAGGGCAACAGCGCGGCCGCGCTCGGCGCCGTCTATGGCGGCGCCACCGTGTGCGCCTGGTATCCGATCACGCCGTCGTCATCGGTGGCGGAGGCCTTCACCAGCCACTGCAAGAAGTATCGTCACGATCCCGAGACCGGCAAGGCGAAGTACGCCATCGTGCAGGGCGAGGACGAGCTCGCCTCGATCGGCATCGTGATCGGCGCCTCCTGGAACGGCGCGCGGGCCTTCACCGCAACCTCCGGCCCGGGCATCTCGCTGATGACCGAGTTCATCGGCCTGTCCTATTTCGCCGAGATCCCGGCCGTGATCATGAACATCCAGCGCGCCGGCCCCTCGACGGGCATGCCGACCCGCACGCAGCAATGCGACGTGATCGCCTGCGCCTATGCCTCGCACGGCGACACCAAGCACGTGCTGCTGTTCCCGGAAGATCCGGCGGAGGCGTTCGAGTTCGCCGCCGCCGCCTTCGATCTCGCCGAGCGGCTGCAGACCACGATCTTCCTGATGCTCGATCTCGACATCGGCATGAACCACCGGCTGTGCCGCCCGCTGAAGTGGGATGACGCAAGGCAATATGACCGCGGCAAGGTGATGACCGCGGAGATGCTCGAGGAAGGCCGCGACTTCGGCCGATATCTCGACGTCGACGGCGACGGCATCCCCTATCGGACCTATCCGGGCACGCATCCGACCAAGGGCTCCTACTTCACCCGCGGCACGTCGCGCGACCGCTACGCGCGCTATTCCGAGGAAGGCGCCGTCTACGCCGACAACATGCAGCGCCTGGTGCGCAAGTTCGAGACCGCGCAGGACATGGTGCCGCGGCCGCTGCAGGCCAATGCGGCGAAGCCGACCAAATGCGGCGTGATCTATTTCGGCTCGACCTCGCCCGCGATGGACGAGGCGATCGGAATCCTGGAGTCGCGCGGCCATCAGCTCGACCGCATGCGCATCCGTGCCTTCCCGTTCCACTCCAGCGTCGCGAGCTTCATCGCCGATCACGACTTCGTCTATGTGGTCGAGCAGAACCGCGACGCGCAGCTCCGCCAGCTGATCGTCAACGAGAACGGCATCGACCCTGTGCGGCTGGTGCCGATCCTGCATTATGACGGTACGCCGATCACCGCGCGCTTCATCGCCAATTCGATCGGCGACCACCAGGATCATCTCAAGGTGACCCCTCTCCGCAAGGCCGTGTCATGACCTACATTGCAAAGCCCAAATTCCATCATCCCGGCCTGCCGAAGAACGACCTCGGCTACACTCACCGCGATTACGAGGGGAAGATCTCGACCCTGTGCGCCGGCTGCGGCCACGATTCGATCACCGCCTCGATCATCGAAGCCTGCTACGAGCTCTCGATCGAGCCGCACCGGGTGGCGAAGATTTCCGGCATCGGCTGCTCGTCGAAGACGCCGGACTATTTCCTCGGCAATTCGCACGGCTTCAACTCGGTGCATGGCCGCATGCCGTCGGTGCTGACCGGCGCCAACCTCGCCAACCGCGACCTGATCTATCTCGGCGTCTCCGGCGACGGCGATTCCGCCTCGATCGGCTTCGGCCAGTTCGCGCATTCGATCCGGCGTGCCGTCAACATGACTTACATCGTCGAGAACAACGGCGTGTACGGCCTGACCAAGGGCCAGTTCTCGGCGACCGCCGACCGCGGCTCGAAGTCCAAGAAGGGCGTCACCAACACCGACAATGCGATCGACCTGGTTGCGATCGCGCTGCAGTTAGGGGCCACCTTCGTGGCGCGCAGCTTCTCCGGCGACAAGACCCAGCTGGTGCCGCTGATCGCGGCCGCCATTCGTCACAAGGGCGCGTCCTTCATCGACGTGATCAGCCCTTGCATCGCCTTCAACAACCACGCCGGCTCGACCAAGAGCTTTGACTATGTCCGCGAGCACAATGACGCGGTGAACCGCCTCGACGTGCTGGTCGGCCGCGAGCCGATCAGCGTCGACTACGCGCCGGGCACCGTGCAGGTGGTCGAGCAGCATGACGGCACGCGGCTCGCGCTGCGCAAGCTCGACGCCGACTATGATCCGCACGATCGCCTCGGAGCACAGACGTTCCTTCAGAAACATGCGGCCAA
Source organism: Bradyrhizobium sp. 6(2017) (assembly GCF_011058295.2). NCBI lineage: Bacteria > Pseudomonadati > Pseudomonadota > Alphaproteobacteria > Hyphomicrobiales > Nitrobacteraceae > Bradyrhizobium > Bradyrhizobium sp. 6(2017). The sequence goes on from NZ_CP049289.2 coordinate 7,403,908, forward strand.
GGGCCAGATCGTCACCGGTCTGCTCTATGTCGATCCGGACGCCGAGGATTTGCACACCCATCTCGACACCGTCGAGACGCCGCTCAACACGATGGACGAACAGGCGCTTTGCCCCGGTTCGGCCGTGCTGGACAAGATCAACGCCAGCCTACGCTGAGCACTCGGTGTCGTCCCTGCCTAGTGCGCAATTGCGCACGGGAGCAGGGACCCATAACCACCGATGCAGATTGTCGAGCTACGCTGGAACGAGGAGTCCCGTTCACAACTGAAGCCGCAGCGTATGGGTCCCTGCTTTCGCAGGGACGACAGCGGAGTTGGTGACGGCTACTTGTCGCTCAGCACATCGCCGAACAGCGCCCAGGACTTGCCGTCGAACCGCGCCATCTGGATCTGGCGGATCGGCGTCACATTGTCGGGCTCGGTCTGCACCTTGATGCCCGGCAGCAGCATCGGCAGTTCGAGCGCCTTCAGATTGGTGGCCTGCCTGATGATGTTGTCGCGGCTGTAATCGCCGTTGCAGTTCTTCAGCACCGCCGTCATCACCTGGGCGACCGTGTAGCCCTGCACGTTGAAGAGATCGCCCGGGCTCGCATTCGGCTGGTACTTCTTCATCCAGGCCGAAAACTCCTTCTGCGCGGGATCGTCGGCCCAGCGCGGATCGGTCGGGTCCTTCAGATAAAGGCCGGTCACGACGCCGATGACGTTCTCGAGCCCGGCCGGCTCCAGCACGGCGGAGACGGAGTTGGAGACGGTCGGCAAGATGGTCAGCGGCTTCCAGCCCATGCTCGCCGCCTTGCGCAGCGCCTGGGCTGCGAATTTCGGCGTCGCTTCGGCGAAGAACACGTCCGCACCGGACTCGCGCATCGTCACCATCTGGGAATCAATGGTCGGGTCGGTCGTGAGGTAAGTGGTCTCCGCGACGATCTGGCCGACATGCTCGCCAAGCCCATCCTTGAAACCCCTGAGATAATCCTTGCCGGCGTCCTCGTTCGGCGTGATGACGGCGATCTTGGCGTCCGGCTTGGTCTTCAGGATGTATTTTGCGTAGAGCCGTCCTTCCAGTTCGTAGGTCGGATTGAAGCCGACCGTCCACGGGAACTGCTTCGGGTCGTTCCAGCGCGTCGCGCCGGAGGACACGAACAGCTGCGGCACGTGCTTGATGTTCAGATACTTCTGCACGGAGATGTTAGGCGCGGTGCCGACCGCGCTGAAGATCGCGAGCACCTCGTCCTGCTCGACGAGCTTTCGGGTCTGCTCGACGGTCTTCGACGGCGAATAGGCATCGTCGAGACTCTCGAAGTCGATCTTGCGGCCGTTTATGCCGCCCTGATCGTTGAGCATCTGGAAATAGGCGGCTTCGGCGCGTGCGATCGTGCCGTAGGCCGATGCCGGGCCGCTATAGGGCGCGGTGTTTCCGATCCTGATCGCGGTGTCGGCGGCAACGGACGGTGAGATCGACGCGGCCGTGAGCGCGGTGAAGGCGAGAAAGCCCGCCAGGCGGGAGCGAGTTGACAAGGGCATATCCTTTTCTTGGTTTTCTTGACGCGGCGCACATTATCAATCGCGCCTGCGCAGGCAATCGCCAAGAAGCTCCAAGAGGAGCGCTGCGCAATTTCCGCATGCCGGCGATCACGTTCGCGCGCGGAACGCTCGCGCTTTCAACTCCGGAATGTTGCCGGGATGTTCATGATGTGAGCCCTCGATAGAAATGAAGGTTCACCAAGCAAGACAGGCATTCCGCGCGGCGGTCGGCGCCGCGCTATCCGTTCGCTCGTGTTGTCCTCAAGCCGCGACCGCAGCCGCGCGCGGGCTGACGACGTATTCCTTCAGCACCTTGTCGGTGCCGTCGACTTCGGTCAGCGCGACGTCGTAGGACCAGAGATCGGCGAGATGCTGCAGCACGCGCCGCGTGTCGGTCTCGTTGAGCTGCGCGCCCTTCACGGTTGAGTGACGCAGCATCAGACGGCGGTCACCGTCGAGATCGACATCCACGACCTCGATATTGGCGTCGACAAAGCCGACGTCGTATTGCCGCGCCAGCTCGCGCCTGACCCGGCGGTAGCCACGCTCGTCATGGATCGCATCGACCTTGATCCCCTGGCTTTCCGCGGGGTCGTCGTGCAAATGGAACATGCGGAAGCGCCGGATCAGCGCCGGGCTGAGGAACTGGCTGATGAAGCTTTCGTCGCGGTAGTTGCTCCAGATCTCGCGCAGCACGCCCTCGACGTCACCCTTGCCGGCGATGTCGGGGAACCATTCGCGGTCCTCGTCCTCCGGCGTCTTCACGATCCGCTCGATGTCCTGCATCATGGCGAAGCCGAGCGCATAGGGATTGAAGCCGGAATAGCGGCGGTCGTCGAACTCGGGCTGGAACACCACATTGGTGTGCGACTGCAGGAATTCAAGGAAATTGCCGTCGGTGAGCCGGCCCTGCTGATGCAGCCGGCTCATGATGCGGTAATGGACGTAGGTCGCGGTGCCCTCGTTCATCACCTTGGTCTGGCCCTGCGGATAGAAGTACTGCGCGATGTGGCGCACGATGCGAATGAGCTCGCGCTGCCAGGGTGCGAGACGCGGCGCGGTCTTCTCGAGGAAGTAGAGGATGTTCTCCTGCGGCAAACCGAGCAGCGCGTGGCGGCGCTCGGCGGTGAGCGCGGCCTTGCTCTTGGCCTTGGTGTTCGGCACCGTCCGCCACAAATCGTTGAACACGCTTTCCTCGTGCTGCCGGCGCTCGCCGGCGCGCTTCTCCTCGGCCCGCAGGTCGAGCGTCTTCTTGCCGGGATAGCGGTCGACGCCATGCGACATCAGCGCATGCGCGGCATCGATCGTCCGCTCCACCGTCTCGCGGCCATGGCGGTCCTCGCAGACCGCGATGTAGCCCTTGGCGAATTCGAGATAGTCGAGGATGCCGTCGGCGTCGGTCCACTGCTTGAACAGATAGTTGTTCTTGAAGAAGTGATTGTGCCCGAACGCCGCGTGCGCGATCACCAGCGTCTGCATCGTCGCCGTGTTCTCCTCCATCAGATAGGAGATGCACGGCGAGGAATTGATCACGATCTCATAGGCGAGGCCCATCAGGCCCTTGCGATAGGAGGCTTCCTGGAAGGCGAACTGCTTGCCGAACGACCAGTGCTTGTAGAACAACGGCATGCCGACCGAGGAATAGGCGTCGAGCATCTGCTCGGCGGTGATCACCTCGATCTGGTTGGGATAGACGTCGAGCCCGAGTTCGGTGCGCGCGACTTTCTCGCAAGCGTCGTGAATCCGCTGCAGCGTCTGGAAATCCCAGTCGGCGCCCTCGAACAGCCGTTCGCCGGAAGAACCCATTACGCTACCCTTTCCTGCTTGCTGCGGCGCTTGAACAGGTCCTGGAACACCGGGAAGATCTCGCCGCGCTCGCTCACCTTGCGCATCGACAGCGGGGCGCCCTCGTTGCGGAGCCGCTCATAGAGCGTCCAGAGCGAGGAGTCGGGCATGTCGAAGGTGTAGTTGGCGGCTTCGCCGACCTCGAGATAGGCGAAGAACTGGCAGACCGGCAGGATCTTGTCGGTCAGGAGATGGCCGGTCAGCCCGCTGTCCGACGTCATGTTGTCGCCGTCGGAGGCCTGGGCGGCGTAGATGTTCCAGTCGGCCGGCCGGAAGCGGGTGCGGACGATGTCGTTCATCGCAACCAGCGCGCTGGACACCAGCGTGCCGCCGGACGCCGGCCCATGAAAGAACGTATCCTCGTCGACCTCCTCGGCGCGGTCGGTGTGGCGGATGAACACGATCTCGACGTGCTTGTAGCGCCGCTTCAGGAACACGTAGAGCAGCATGTAGAACCGCTTTGCCAGGTCCTTCATGTGCTCGGACATCGAGCCGGAGACGTCCATCAGGCAGAACATCACGGCCTGCGCCACCGGCTTCGGCACCGTCTCGAAGCGGCGGTAGCGGATGTCGATCGGATCGATGAACGGAATGCGCTTGACCTTGGCCTTCAGCGCTTCGAGCTGCGCCACCAGCTCACGGCGCCGCGTCTCGTCATCGCATTCCGCAAGCTCGGCCTCGAGCGCCTCGAGCTCGTCCTTGCGCGGCCGGCGCAGCGCCACACGTCGCGCCAGCGCCCGACTCACCGTGCGGCTGATCGAGATGTTGGCGGGCGAGCCCGATGTCGCATAACCCGCGCGCCGGAGGCCCTCGCTCTCGGTTTCCGCGAGCTTGCGCTTTTCAAGGTCGGGCAATTCGAGGTCGTCGAGGAAAAGGTCGACGAACTCCTCGCGGCTGAGCACGAAGCGGAAGGCGTCCTCGCTGTCGCCCTCGCCGGCGCCGGAGCCCTTGGCACCGCTCTGGTTCGGGCGCTGCAGCCAGTCGCCCTCGACGAACTTCTTGTTGCCGGGCAGCACCATGTCGCGCGTGCCGCCCTCGCGCCGGAACCGCGGCTCGTCCATGCCGTCCAGCGGGATCGTCACCTCGCCGCCCTCCAGGACATCCTTGATGTCCCGGTCCTGCGACGACTTCTTGACAGCCCCCTGCACCAGCGCCTTGGCGCGCCGCAGGAAACGCTGACGGTTCTCCAGGCTCTTGCTACCCGGATTCAGCCGCCGATCGACGATATGCATGACCACTTTGCATCTGCCTCGCGCCGGATGCGATCATCACCAGTCGCATCGCATTCTTATTGGACGGGACGGAACGGAACGGAGAGCCGGTGCCGGCTCTCCGGATCGTGCACTAGCCGGCCTGCTTGACCCGCATGTACCACTCGACGAGCCTGCGGACCTGGCGCTCGGTATAGCCGCGCTCCACCATCCGCTCGACGAACTCGCCGTGCTTCTTCTCGGTCTCGCCATCCTTCTTCGATCCGAACGAGATCACCGGAAGCAGATCCTCGACCTGCGAGAATATCCGCTTCTCGATCACGTCGCGAACCTTTTCGTACGAGGTCCAGCTCGGGTTCTTGCCATTGTTGTGCGCCCGCGAGCGCAGCGAGAACTTGACGACCTCGTTGCGGAAGTCCTTCGGGTTGGCGATGCCGGCCGGCTTCTCGATCTTGGTCAACTCCTGGTTCAGGAGCTCGCGGTTCATCAGCTGGCCGGTGTCGGGATCCTTGAAGTCCTGATCCTCGATCCAGGCGTCGGCGTAGTCGACGTAACGGTCGAACAGGTTCTGGCCGTAGTCGGCATAGGATTCCAGATAGGCCTTCTGGATCTCGTTGCCGATGAACTCGGCGTAGCGCGGCGCGAGATCGGCCTTGATGAATTCGAGATAGCGCTTCTCGGTCTCGTCAGGCAGCTGCTCGCGGCGGATCGCCTGCTCCAGCACATACATCAGGTGCACCGCATCGGCGCCGACTTCGGTGGTATCATGGTTGAAGGTCGAGGCCAGCACCTTGAAGGCAAAGCGGGTGGAGACGCCGTCCATGCCCTCGTCGACGCCGGCCGCGTCCTTGTACTCCTGCACGCTGCGCGCCTTCGGATCGGATTCCTTGAGGCTCTCGCCGTCATAGACCCGCATCTTGCCGAACAGCGTCGAGTTCTCGTGCTTGCGCAGCCGCGACATCACCGAGAAGCGCGCCATCGTCTCCAGCGTCGCCGGAGCGCATGGCGCGGCGGCAAGCTCGGAGCCCTGGATCAGCTTCTCGTAGATCTTCTGCTCTTCGGTCACCCGCAGGACGTACGGGACCTTGATGACGCAGATGCGGTCGATGAAGGCCTCGTTGTTCTTGTTGGTCTTGAAGCTCTGCCACTCCGCCTCGTTGGAGTGCGCGAGGATGATGCCGGTGAACGGAATCGCGCCGATGTTCTCGGTGCCGATGTAGTTGCCCTCCTGCGTCGCGGTCAGCAGCGGGTGCAGCATCTTGATCGGCGCCTTGAACATTTCGACGAACTCGAGCACGCCCTGGTTGGCGCGGTTGAGGCCGCCGGAATAGCTGTAGGCGTCGGGATCGTTCTGGGCGTAGGTCTCGAGCTTGCGGATGTCGACCTTGCCGACCAGCGAGGAGATGTCCTGGTTGTTCTCGTCACCGGGCTCGGTCTTGGCAACCGCGATCTGGCGCAGTCGAGAGGGCTGGATGCGTGCGACGCGGAATTGCGAGATGTCGCCGCCGAAGGCTTCGAGCCGCTTGTAGGCCCAGGGCGACATCAGCCCGCTCAGCCGGCGGCGCGGAATGCCGTACTTCTCCTCGATCATCGGGCCAAGCGTCTCGGGATCAAACAGCCCAAGCGGGCTCTCGAACACCGGTGACAGTTCGTCACCCGCCTTCAGCACGTAGATCGGATGAATTTCCATCAGCGCCTTGATGCGCTCGGCAAGCGATGACTTGCCGCCGCCGACCGGCCCGAGCAGATAGAGGATCTGCTTGCGCTCCTCGAGGCCCTGCGCGGCGTGGCGGAAGAAGCCAACGAGGCGCTCGATCGTGTCCTCCATGCCGTAGAAGCCGGCGAAGGCTGGATACGATCTGATCGTACGGTTCAAAAAGATACGGCCAAGGCGTGGGTCCTTGGCCGTGTCGATCATCTGAGGCTCACCGATCGCCGCTAATAACCGCTCGGCCGCATTGGCATATCGCATCGGATCGCTTCGACACGACTCCAGATACTCGGCCATCGACATGTCGGTCTGGCTTCGCGCTTCAAACGACCTTGCGAAGGCGTTGAACAAAGAATCGTTGTACATGATCCCTCTCTCCACGATATGTATCGCCGCACGACTGACACGAGTCGCAACCAGAGCATCCAAGGATCGAATCAGCGTCGGCACGCTGGGTCCATTGGACACTCGACCGACTCACTTCGGCAATGCACGGCGCGTGCAGCCTCTGCCTTATCAACAGGCAGGAAGCTTAATGGTTCATCAATATCCCCCGACGGTAGCCTGTTTTTGACGGTTGTAGCGCCTCCGCAACATCCGTGGTTTACCGGGGCCCAGGCCTCCGAGGCGGATATCCGAGCGGGGCAACTTCCCCGTCCGGCGATGAACGTTAGCCTCCCTGAAAAGGTGTGACCGTCCAGCCTTGGCGTCAAGATGCATGCCTCACAAGCTGCATGAACAATCTGTCAGACAGCGTTGAACGTGCCTCGTTGTCGCCGCGACTAAGGCAACGAGCCCGCGCAGTTCCGCGCGGCACCATTGCCGCGCCTAGATGTGACACCTTGGAGGCACGGCATATTCCCGAGACGGTCATGCAGCGGACGTTCCTTGTTGTCGCACTCGCAGCCGCGGCCTGCGCCGGCGCGGCGTTAACCGCCCAGACGCAGGAAGCCGTCGACAAGGCGACGGCGGCGGCCTTCGACAACAGGATGTTCGCCGGCCCGCCCGGCGCGAAAGCCTATGCCTGCTTCGTGCGGCGCTACGATGCAAATCATCTGGCGCAGCACCCGAAGCAGAAGGTCAGCGCGATGAAGCTTCTGGTGTCAGCCGAAGACGCGCCGGAGGACAAGACCACCAATTACGCATTCCGGCTCGGCGTCACCTACCGCCACCGCCCCGGCAATTTCGACTCCAGCGGCTGCAACCACGCGATCGCAACCGAGTCCGGCCACGAGGTACGCTTCGAATGCGACGTGGATTGTGAGGGCGGCGGCATCACCGTGGCGTTGTCGAAGGACAACAAATCCGCGATCGCGCGGCTTGGCCGCATCCTTGGCCGCATCATGGTGTGGAATCGCGACAAGCCCGACGACGACGCGCGCGAAGCGCTGTTCGCAGGCGCCGACGACAAGATCTTTCGCGTCGACCGCGCGAACTCGAGCGAATGCGCCGAACTTGTGACCGACCGCCAGGAACTCGCTGCGCTCCGCCACAAGTGATGGGCTTGCCCAAGCCGAAAACACCAAGTCGAAAACACCAAATCAACAACATCAGCGCGAGGGACGCCATGCACCGACGCAGCATTCTGTGGGGCACCCTCTCGGCGATCGGCGCCGTCTTTTGCGGCGTCACTGGCGAACGCCGCCACCGCGGCACCGCCGCAGAAGCTGAAGGTGGTCTATCACCTCGATGACCTCGACAAGGTCAATTTCGTGATCGGCAACATCCAGAACCATCTCGACGGCGTCGGCGGCCCGGACAATGTGACGATCGCGCTGGTGGTGCACGGCCAGGCGCTGAAGGCGGTTCATTCGGCCACAGCCAACCCCGACCTGGCAAAGCGTCGGGCAGTTCACGAGGTCCGGAATTGAGCTCGCCGCCTGCCGCAACACCATGAAATCACAGAACATCGGCCTGAAGGACCTGCTCGCGGGCTTCGTCGCCGCCGAGCGCGGCGGCGTGGTCCGCCTCGCCGAGCTGCAATCCCAAGGCTACCTCTACCTGCGGCCCTGACGCGCGGCCATGCGCCGCAACGCGTCATAAAAATGTGCCGAGATCAGGGTCTGCTCGGACCGCCTCCCAAGGGAACGCGAAGGGATCGAGAAGGGATCGAACTGTTGTGAATGGCGTTATCCCTTGGGAATGCCGATATTCCGCCCGGGCTCCACCTCATGTTGACAATCCGTCTCTGCCCCCGAAAGCTGCCCGGGAACCCAAAAATCGACCCTCGATCGAACGAGAACAGGCACCCATGAACCCCGTCAAAGCACTCGAAAATCACCGCCAGGCCGTCTGGCTGGACTTCCTCGCCCGCGGCTTCGTCGCCAAGGGTGACCTGAAGCGGCTGATCGAGACCGACGGCGTCAAAGGCGTGACGTCCAATCCCTCGATCTTCGAGAAGGCGATCGGCAGCTCGGACGAGTATGACGGCGCGATCGGCCAGGCCCTCAAGAAGGGCGACCGCTCGGTCGCCGACCTGTTCGAGCATCTCGCGGTCGAGGACATCCAGCACGCCGCCGACGTGCTGCGCCCGGTCTACGACAAAAGCCACGGCGGCGACGGCTTCGTCAGCCTCGAAGTGTCGCCCTATCTCGCGATGGACACCAAGGGCACGATCGCGGAGGCCGAGCGGCTCTGGAAGGACGTCCACCGCAAGAACCTGATGGTCAAGGTGCCGGCGACGCCGGAGGGATTGCCTGCGATCGAGTATCTGATCGGCGAAGGCATCAGCATCAATATCACGCTACTGTTCTCGCAGGAGGTCTACCGCCAGGTCGCGGAGGCCTATCTCAAGGGCCTGGAAAAATACGTCACCAAGGGCGGCGACCCCTCCCATATCGCAAGCGTCGCGAGTTTCTTCGTCAGCCGCATCGACTCTGCCGTCGACAAGCAGCTCGACGAGAAGATCGCGAAGGCCAACGATCCGCACGAAAAGGAGCGGCTCGCGGCGTTGAAGGGCAAGGTCGCGATCGCAAATGCGAAGCTCGCCTACCAGGACTACAAGCGCCTGTTCTCGGGCGCGCGCTGGGACAAGCTCAAGGCCAAGGGCGCCAAGCCGCAGCGGCTGTTGTGGGCGTCCACCGGCACCAAGAACAAGGACTACAGCGACGTGCTCTATGTCGAGGAGCTGATCGGCCCCGACACCGTCAACACCGTGCCGCCGGCAACGCTCGACGCGTTCCGCGATCACGGCAAGGTGCGCGACAGCCTCGAGGAGAATGTCGACGACGCCCGTCACGTGCTGGAGGAGCTGGAGAAGTCCGGCATCTCGCTCGATGCAATCACCGAGGAATTGGTCAAGGACGGCGTCAAACTGTTCGCCGATGCGGCCGACAAGCTTTACGGCGCGGTTGCCCACAAGCGCGCGACCTCGCTCGGCGGCGGCATCGACCACCAGAAGCTCGTACTCGGCGCCACGATCGAGAAGGCGGTCGAGAAGAGCGCGGAGGAATGGCGCGCCTCGGCCAAGATCCGACGGCTGTGGCAGAAGGACAAGTCGGTCTGGACCGGCGACGACGAGAACAAATGGCTGGGCTGGCTGACCAGTGCGGCCTCTGCCGATGTGGCCGACTACGAGGATTTCGCGCAGCGCGTGAAATGGCAGAACTTCACCGACGCCGTCGTGCTCGGCATGGGCGGATCGAGCCTCGGGCCGGAGGTGCTGGCGCAAACCTTCCCGCACCGCACAGGCTTCCCGCGGCTGCACGTGCTCGACTCCACCGACCCGGCGCAGGTGCGCGCGATGGAGGAGTATGTCGACATCTCCAGGACGCTATTCATCGTCTCCTCCAAATCCGGCGGCACCACCGAGCCGAACGTGATGAAGGACTATTTCTTCGATCGGGTGGCCAAGGCGATCGGCAAGGATTTGGCCGGCCATCGTTTCATCGCGGTGACCGATCCAGGCTCATCGCTGCAGAAGGTCGCGATCAAGCAGGGTTTCGCCCGTATCTTCTACGGGGATCCTGCGATCGGCGGCCGCTATTCCGTGCTGTCGCCGTTCGGCCTGGTGCCGGCGGCCGCCGCAGGCATCGACGTCCGCAGCCTGCTCGGCCATACCCTCGCCATGGTGCGCTCCTGCGGGGCCGACGTGCCGCCGCAGGAAAACCCGGGCGTGCAGCTCGGGTTTGCGATGGGCATCGCCGGGCTCGACGGCCGCGACAAGGTGACGATCTTCTCCTCGCCTGACGTCGCCGATTTCGGCGCCTGGGCCGAGCAGCTGATCGCGGAATCCACCGGCAAGGACGGCAAGGGCCTGATCCCGATCGAGGGCGAGACGATCGGTGACGCCGCGGTCTACGGCAACGACCGCTTCTTCATCGACCTGCGCACCGAGGGCGAGCACGATGCTGCCCATGAGGGAAAACTCGCCGCGCTGGAGGCCGCGGGTCATCCCGTCGTGCGCATCGTGATGAAGTCGATCGACCATATCGGCCAGGAGTTCTTCCGGTTCGAGATCGCGACCGCGGTGGCAGGCTCCATCCTCGGCATCAACCCGTTCAACCAGCCCGATGTCGAGGCCGCCAAGATCAAGACGCGCGAGCTGACGGCAGCCTTCGAGAAGACCGGATCGCTGCCGGCCGAGCAGCCGGTGGTGTCCGCCGACGGGGTCGATCTCTACACCGATGCGCAGAACGCCGAGGATCTGCGCAAGGCCGGCGCCAATGGCGACCTCAATTCCTGGATCAAGGCCCATCTCTCGCGCTCCGGCCGCGGCGACTATGTCGCGCTGCTCGCCTATATCGAGCGCGACGGCGACACCATCGACGCCATGCAGGCGATGCGGCTGAAGGTCCGCGATGCCAAGCACCTCGCTACCTGCGCCGAGTTCGGCCCGCGCTTCCTGCATTCGACCGGGCAGGCCTACAAGGGCGGCCCCGACAGCGGCGTGTTCCTGCAGGTCACGACCGACGATGCCCAGGACCTGCCGGTGCCCGGCCAGAAAGCGAGCTTCGGCGTGATCAAGGCGGCGCAGGCGCGCGGCGATTTCGACGTGCTCACCGAGCGCGGCCGGCGGGCACTGCGCGTGCATCTCAAGGGCGACCTCGCCTCCGGGCTCGCGGCGCTCGACGCCGCGATCTCGGCTGCGTTGAACTGACGGAGGCGAGGATGCAACTCGGCATGATCGGCCTCGGGCGGATGGGCGGCAACATCGTCGGCCGCCTGATGACCCAGGGCCATACCACTGTGGTCTATGACAAGGATCCCAAGGCGGTCGCGGCGCTGGTGGCGGACAATGCCACCGGCGCCTCGTCGCTGGAGGATTTCGTCCTCAAGCTGGAACCGCCGCGCACCGCCTGGGTGATGCTGCCGGCCGGCAAGATCACCGAAACCACCATCGACGCGCTCGCAAAGCTGATGCAGCCCGGCGACGTCATCATCGACGGCGGCAACACCTTCTGGCAGGACGACGTCCGCCGCGGCAAGGCGCTCAGGGAGCGCGGGCTGCACTATGTCGATGTCGGCACCAGCGGCGGCATCTGGGGCATCGAGCGCGGCTATTGCATGATGATCGGCGGCGACAAGGGCGTGGTCGATCGGCTCGACCCGATCTTCAAGACGCTGGCGCCAGGCAACGGCGACATCCCGCGCACCCCCGGCCGCGAGGGCCGTGATGCCAGGATCGAGCAGGGCTACATCCACGCCGGTCCTGTCGGCGCCGGCCATTTCGTCAAGATGATCCACAACGGCATCGAATACGGCCTGATGCAGGCCTATGCCGAAGGCTTCGACATCCTGAAGAACGCCAATATCGAGGCGTTGCCGCCGGAGCATCGGTTCGATCTCGACATCGCCGACATCGCGGAAGTCTGGCGGCGCGGCAGCGTGATCCCGTCCTGGCTGCTCGACCTCACCGCCTCGGCGCTGGCGCACAACCACACGCTCGACAATTATTCCGGCTTTGTCGAGGATTCCGGCGAAGGCCGCTGGACCGTCAATGCCGCGATCGATGAGGCGGTGCCGGCCGAGGTGCTGACGGCTGCGCTCTACACCCGCTTCCGCTCGCGCAAGGATCACACCTTCGCGGAGAAGATCCTCTCGGCGATGCGCGCAGGTTTCGGCGGCCACAAGGAGCCGCCGAAGAAGGCTTAGAGCGTTTTCGAGCGAAGCCTGTCCCGCATTTGATGCGGGATGGGCACCGGTTCGCGTGAAGAAAACGCGTCAAAACCAGAACCTGGAGCCCCCGTTCCGATTCAATCGGAACGGGGGCTCTGGAACATAACCGCGGAAGGTCACGTGCAGAAGAAACCCGATCCCTGCTCCTTCATCATCTTCGGCGCTACCGGTGATCTGACACACCGGCTGGTCGTCCCGGCGCTCTACAATCTTGCCGCAGGCAATCTGTTGCCGGACAAATTCTGCGTCGTCGGCATTGTCCGCAAGGGGATGTCGAGCGAGCAGCTGACCGACAGCCTGATGCAGGGCCTTCGCAAATTCGCCACCCGCCCGGTGGATGAGGCGATCGCGAAGCGGCTGTTCGAATGTGTCACCTCGGTCGAGGCCGATCCGCGCGATCCTGCGTCGTTCGATGCCATGAACGAACGGCTCGACAGGCTCGAGACGGCGCGCGACACCGGCGGCAACCGGCTGTTCTATCTCGCGACTCCACCGAGCGCCTTCCTGCCGATCAGCGAACAGCTCGGACGCACCGGCATGCTGGAGGAGAACGGCGCCTGGCGGCGGCTGATCATCGAGAAGCCGTTCGGCACCGATCTGGCATCGGCCAAGGCGCTGAACGCCGCGCTGCTGAAGCTGATGGACGAGCACCAGATCTACCGGATCGACCATTATCTCGGCAAGGAAACCGTCCAGAACATCCTGGTGCTGCGCTTTGCGAACGGCATGTTCGAGCCGATCTGGAATCGCAACCACATCGACCACATCCAGATCACCGTGGACGAGAAGCTCGGCGTCGGCCATCGCGGCAGCTTCTATGACGCCACCGGCGCGCTGCGCGACATGGTGCCGAACCATTTGTTCCAGCTGCTGTCGCTGGTGACGATGGAGCCGCCGGCGCGCTTCGATGCCCACGCCGTACGCTCCGAGAAGGCCGAGGTGCTGAGCGCGATCCAGACCCAGAGCGAGCAGGAGGCGCTGTCCAATTCGGTGCGCGGCCAATACCGCGCCGGCCGGATCGGCGACACCGAGATCGAGGACTATCTCAAAACACCTGACGTCAAGCCCGGCAGCTCGACCGAGACCTATGCCGCACTGAAGCTGACTATCGACAATTGGCGCTGGGCCGGCGTGCCGTTCTACCTGCGCACCGGCAAGGCGCTGACCAGCAAGCGCACCGAGATCGCGATCAAGTTCAAGCAGGCGCCGTTCGCGATGTTCCGCGATACGGCGGTCGACCGTCTGTCGCAGAATTACCTGGTCATCTCCACCGAGCCGACCGAAGGCATCGAGCTGCAGTTCAACACCAAGGTGCCGGGCCCGACCATCAATATCGACGGCGTCGAGATGAAGTTCCGCTACAAGGACTACTTCAAGGCCGAGCCGTCGACCGGCTACGAGACGCTGATCTATGACTGCATGATCGGCGACAATCTGCTGTTCCAGCGTGCCGACAGCGTCGAGGCCGGATGGCAGGCAGTGCAGCCCTTCCTCGACGCCTGGAAGAGCGCCGGCGGGCGCGGCCTGCAACCCTACAAGGCCGGCAGCGAAGGCCCGGAGGCCGCCAACGCGCTACTGACGCGCGACGGCCGCAGCTGGCGGAAGCTCGGCTGATCATGGCTACCGGCGGCGAGCGCAAGATCATCACAGTCGCCGATCCGGCGGCACTGGCGCATGCCGCCGCCGAACGGGTGATCGCGAGGCTTGCCGAGAACAGCGGCCGGATCGCGGTATGTCTCACCGGCGGCTCCAGCCCCAAGGCGCTCTACCAACTGCTGGCGACGCCGGATTATCGTGAGAGGATTCCATGGGACCGCGTCGACTGGTTCATCGGCGACGAACGCCTGGTGCCGCGCAAGGACAAGCTGCACAATATGAGCATGGCGCGCGAGGCCTTCCTCGACCGCTGTGCCCCGGCCGCCAATGTGCACCCGATCGCAACCGACACTGCCGACCTCAGGGATCCCGACGTCAGCGCGGCGCTGTATGAGAACGAGCTGATGGCGTTCTACGGCGCCGAGCAGCTCGATCCGGCGCGGCCGCTGTTCGACCTGGTGCTGATGGGCATCGGGCCCGATGGCCACACCGCCTCGCTGTTTCCCGGCTACCCTGCGGTCGAGGAAACCCGGCGCTGGGTGGTCGGCGTGCCCAAGGCCAATGTCGAGCCGTTCGTGCCGCGCGTGTCGCTGACCTTGCCCGCCCTCGCCTCCTGCCGCGAGATTCTGTTCGAGGTAGCAGGCGAAAGCAAGCGCGCGATCTTGACGCGCCTGTTCGCGGGCGAGAACCTGCCGGCAAACCGCGCGCGATCGCAGGGCGAAACCGTCTGGCTGATAGATCACGCCGCGCTGCCGGAGGATTTTCTTGGGTGACTGTCTTGGCTGACGGGCAAAACCCCTGCGCACTGGTCGTGATGGGCGTCTCCGGCTCGGGCAAGAGCACCATCGCCGATCGCCTCGCGATCAGGATCGGCTGGCGCTTCGAGGATGGCGACAGTTTTCATCCGCCAAGCAATGTCGCGAAGATGCATTCCGGCCAGCCGCTCACCGACGAGGACCGCTGGCCCTGGCTGCGCGCGATCGCCGATGAGATCGATCGCATTTGCGGCGTCCGCGAACGTGCCGTGATCGCCTGCTCCGCGCTGAAGCGCGCCTATCGCGACATCCTGCTGCATGGCCGCGACGATGTCCGCATCGTCTTTCTCGATGGCACGCAGGAGCTGATCGCGGCGCGGCTCGCCGCACGCAAGGACCATTTCATGCCGCCGGGGCTCCTCGCCAGCCAGTTCCGCACGCTGGAGCCGCCGACGCCGGATGAACGCCCGATCACGGTTGCGATCGACCGCTCGGTCGAAGCCATCATCGAAGACATTGTCAGTCAACTGAAGCTGGATCGCCCATGACCCGCATCGCCCTTGTCGTGTCCGATGTCGACGGCACGCTGCTCACCAAGACCAAGACCCTGACCGACGACGCCAGGGCGGCGGTGCGCAGGCTGCATGAGGCCGGCATCGGCTTCACCATCGTCTCCAGCCGCCCGACGATCGGGATGAGCTTCCTGGTCGCGCCGCTCGCGATCACGCAGCCGATCGGCGCCTTCAACGGCTCTTCGATCGTCGATCCGCAAATGAAGCCGCTCGAGCAGCATTTGATCCCTGCAGCGACGGCGAAAGGCTGCGTCGACCTGTTGCGCAACTATGGCGTCGACATCTGGCTGTTCACCAACGATCGCTGGCTGACGCGAAATCCCAACGGCGAGTACACCGCCCACGAGCAGCACACCATCAAGCACGATCCGACCATCGTCGACGACTTCACGCCCTATCTCGGCCAGGCCTGCAAGATCGTCGGCGCGAGTTCGGATGCCGCCCTGCTGCAGCGCTGCGAGGCGGAAATGCAGCAGATGGTCGGCAATGATGCGACCGCGGTCCGCTCGCAGACCTACTATCTCGACGTCACCCCGCCCGGTCATGACAAGGGCACCTTCGTCGAGGGCATCGCGAAACGCCTTGGCGTGTCGCTCGAGAATGTCGCCACGATCGGTGACATGCAGAACGATCTGCCGATGTTCGCGAGAAGCGGCGTCTCCTTTGCGATGGGCAATGCCAGCGATGACGTCAAGGCACGCGCCACGCATGTGACCGAAACCAACGAGCACGACGGTTTCGCCCGGGCGATGGATGTGGTGCTGACGCTGGGCCGTTAATGCGCAAAGCAAAAGCCACGATCAGGTCGACCGCTGCACCGCCGGCTTCTCGGCGGCCGCCCGGGCGTCGCTGAGATTGTGTGCGGTGTTGATCAGCGCGATATGGGTCAGCGCCTGCGGGAAATTGCCGGTCTGCCGGCCGGCGCCGCTGTCGAACTCCTCCGCCAGGAGCCCGAGATCGTTGGCGACCGCCACCACGCGGTCGAACATGGTCTGCGCCTTGTCGACATCGCCCGCCAGCACATGGGCGTCGGCGAGCCACAGGCTGCAGGCCAGGAACGCGCCCTCGATCGGCTGGATCTCATCGGAGACTTCGCGCGGATCGTGCCGCAGCACGAAGCCGTCGCGCATCAGGTGCCGCTCGACCGCCTCGATCGTGCCGCGGATGCGCGGATCGGCTGGCGGCAGAAAGCCGACCGACGGCAGCAGCAGCAGGCTGGCGTCGAGCAGCCTTGAGCCATAGCTCTCGACGAAGCTGTTGAGGCCGGGATCGAAGCCCCGTTGGCAGACATCGCGATGGATGGCCTCGCGCAGCACCTGCCATTTCAGCAGCGGCGCCTTGAAGCCGAACCGCTCGGCACTCTTGATGGCGCGGTCGAAGGCGACCCAGCACATCACCTTGGAGAACACGTAATGTCTTGGCTGGTCGCGGCGCTCCCAGATGCCGTGATCCGGCTGGTCCCAGACCTCGGCGAGATGATTGACGACGGTGCATTCCAGCGACCAGTTCTCCTCGTCGAGCTTCAGCTTGGCCATGCGGGACTGATGGAAGGCATCGATCAGCTCGCCATAGACGTCGAGCTGCAGTTGCGCATGCGCGGCGTTGCCGACGCGGACCGGCTGCGCGCCTTCATAGCCGGGCAGCCATCCGGCCTCCCATTCCAGCAGGCGCCGCTGCCCCAGGATGCCATACATGATCTGCATATTGGCGGGCGCGCCGGCCGCGGCCCGCAGCAGCCAATTGTGCCAGGCCGCGGCCTCCTCGGTGTAGCCCGAATTCATCAGCGCCAGCAGCGTGAAGGTGGCGTCGCGCAGCCAGCAGAACCGGTAGTCCCAGTTGCGCGCGCCGCCGAGCTTTTCCGGCAGTGAGGTGGTGGGCGCCGCGACGATGCCGCCGGTCGGCCTGAAGGTCAGCGCCTTCAGCGTGATCAGCGAGCGCATCACGAGGTCGCGTTGATCGCCGCCGTCATAGGTCGAGCGGCTGCACCATTCCTTCCAGTAGTCTTCGGTATCCTTCAGCGCCGCCTCGGGATCGATCGGCTGGGGCACCGGCCGATAGGACGCTCCGTAGGTCAGCACGAACGGCACGGTGTCACCCGCGCCGACCTCGAAATCGGCGATCGTGGTCAGATCCTTGCCGCGGGTTTCGACCGGCGTGCGCAACACCGTCATGTCCTGGCCACTGATCGCCAGCAGCCCCTCGCCGTCGGGGTTCTTCTTCACCCAGGGGACATCGACACCGAAGCCGAAGCGGATCACCAGCTCCATATGCATCCTGACGCGGCCGCTGATGCCGCGAACCAGACGCACCACGTCGGAGGCGTGGCCGCGCGGCGGCATGAAGTCGATCAGGTCGACCACGCCGCCTTCGGTCTCGAACCGCGTCTCCAGGATCAGCGTATCGTCCCGATAGCGGCGCGAGGTCCGCCTGATCTCCCCGGCGGGCGCCAGCAGCCAACGGCCGTTCCTCGGCGTGCCAAGCAGCGCCGCGAAGCAGGCGTCGGAATCGAATGCCGGCCAGCACAGCCAGTCGATCGACCCGTCGCGGCCGACCAGCGCCGCGGTCTCGCAGTCCCCGATCAGTCCGTAGTCTTCGATCCGAGAAGCCACGCGCCGTGCTCCGCGTTGTCAGGCGTGCGACCGTTCCCGGGTTGCGCGCTTGAGCGCGTCGATGTCGATCGCCGACGCGAGATGCTCAAGCGAGACCGGCAGCCGCCGTTTCCAGTTCGGATGCTCGTAGACGGTGCCCGGGATGTTCGGCTGATCGACGATGCCGAGCAGATCCTCCATCGACACCGCCATCATCCGCGATCGCGTCCGCGCCAGGAAGCTCGCCACCGAACAGAAATCGTGGCTGTGGATGTCGTGCCGGCGCAGCACCTCGTCGAGCTGGCCGAGCGCGTGCCAGCGCCCCTCGTCGGTCTCGCCGGGATCGATCCCGAGCGCGCGCTTGGTCTTGAGGTCGCTGAACGAGCGCCAGCCGGCATAGGTCGAGAGGTCGTGGGTGTTGAAGGTGACCAGTGCGTTCGGCAGATAATAGTCGGCATTGCGGAAGACGCCCTGGTCGTCCGTCTCGAACATCATCACGAGATAGGACCAGACGCCCCAGCCGTTCATCTGCTCGCGGAAGCCTTCGGGGACGGTGCCGAGGTCCTCGCCGATCACGACGCAGCGGTTGGCTGTGCTCTCCTGCGCGGTCGCCGCCAGCAGCGCCTCGAACGGCATCAGCACATAGGCGCCATTGGCCGGGCCGAAGCCGCGTGGCACCAGATAGAGCCGCTTGAGCCCGAAGGCATGGTCGAGCCTGATCGCGCCGGCATGGTGCATCGAGGCGCGCAACATCTGCCTGAATGGCTCGAAGGCGCGCTGTTCGAGGCCCGCGGCGTTGAAGCCGGCAAGTCCCCAGTCCTGACCCGCGGTGTTGAGCGGGTCCGGCGGCGCGCCGACGCCGAGATGGCGCGAGATCGCGGTCTGCTCGTTCCAGGCGTCGAAGCCATCCGACTGCACGCCGACCGCAACATCGAGATAAAGCCCGACCCGCATGCCGAGCTTGTGCGCGAGCGCCTGGCAGGCGCCGAGCTGGCGGTCCGCGGTCCATTGCACGAATTCGACGAACTCGACCTCGGCGGCCGAGTCGCGCGCGCGATGCAGCTTGCTGCAGGCGGAGTCATTGGGCTGCCGCCATTCGTCCGGCCATTCCCACCACGGCGTGTTGAGCTTGTGCCTGATCACCTCGAAGCAGGCGAAGCGCGTCAGCAGCGCGCCTTGCTCCTTGCGATAATCCTCAAAATCCTGCCAGCGGCCGAGCCCGGGGTTGGCCTTGAAGGCGGCAAAGGCCGCCCGCAGCGCCCGCCATTTCAGCGCCGCCACGCCGACATAGTCGACCATGTCGTGGGAGCGCAGGTGCGCCAGCGCGGCTTGCGTCTCCGCATCGATGCGGAATTCGGCAATCTTCTCGACGTCGATATAGAGCGCGTTGAGAAACAGCCGGCTGTTCGGCGAATATGGGCTGCAATCGCCGGGCCGGTCGTCGAACAGCGCATGCAGTGGGTTGAGCCCGATGCCGTCGGCACCGAGCCGGCGGGCGAATGCGAGCAGGCCTTCGAGATCGGTGAAGTCGCCGATGCCCCAGTTGCGCGATGACCGCACGCCGTAGAGCTGGACCGCGATCACCCAGCAGCGATCGAACTCGCCGCCGAACGCGCCTTCCGGAGCCACCAGGAGCGGCAGCTCCTCGCTGCCCGATGCGTCGGATAGCTGCAACCGGTGCACGCCTTCGCCCAGACCGGACGGCCACGTCACACTCCGCTCACGCGTCTCACCTTGCGCGAGGACGCCGGTGCCATTCATGATCTTCCAGCGCACCGGCAGCTGGGCCGCCTCCGAGAGCTGTGTTCGCCCGCCATCTCGGGTGCCGTGGCCGGCGCGGATGACCACCGGATCGGCGACGATCCGCCGCGGCGGCTGGGGCGGCAACGCGTCGAGGATCGCGGTGAGCGCCTCGCGGGTTGTCACACGGCGGTGACCGCTACCATCGATATACTCGGTCTGGATTCCCAGGGTCTGGGCTTTGGCGTAAAGGTCCATTCGGCACGCTACTTGCTCGCAACGGTATTGGGATCGTTGCTAAATTGTACAGATACGGGAAAGGGATAGTTGATGTTCAACGCTCTACCCTATCAGGCGTTCCCGCCGGGAACCATTGTCCGACGAGCGGCTTTCTATATGGATCTGGCGCGCCTCCTTCCCGGCGCGGGGACTTCATTTGCCTATTCAATGGCGGCATCACCGTGAACAAAACCGCCCGGCCTGTCGAGAGTGCCCACGGCACTTTTCATATCACCGATGTCTATCCGTCGGTTGATGGCGGCCGCTTTCCGGTCAAGCGCATCGCGGGCGAAGCCGTCGAGGTGTGGGCCGACATCTACCGTGACGGACATGACGTGATATCAGCGGCACTGGTGTGGCGGCGCGAGGGCGACGGCGAGTGGCAGGTCGCGCCGATGACGCTGCACAGTGACGACCGCTGGGGCGGCGCCTTCGTGCCCGAGCGGCCCGGCCGCTACTCGTTCGCGATCGAAGCCTGGACCGACCAATTCGCCAGCTGGCGGCATCGCTTCGAGCAGAAGCAACGCGACGGCAGCGACCACACGCTGGACGCGCTCGAGGGCGCTGGCATGCTGACCCAGGCGCAGGCCGGGGGACCTGCGGCAGCCGCCGTCATCATCAGGCAGTGCGAGATCTTTCTGCAGACCGGCGAGCCCGGCGCGCTGCTCGCGCCGGAATTGCGGGAGGCGATGGCGGGCAGCCAGTTTCGCCGCGACCTGGTGCGATCGCAGCTCTACCCTCTGACCGCGGACCGGCCGCGGGCCCGCACCGGCGCGTGGTACCAGATGTTTCCGCGCAGCCAGGGCAAGACATCAGGCAAGACGCCGGGCGTGCATGCGACCTTCAACGATTGCATCGCGCGGCTTCCCGACATCGCCGCGATGGGCTTTGACGTCGCGCTGCTGGCGCCGATCCATCCGATCGGGCAGCAACACCGCAAAGGCCGCAACAACGCCGCCATTGCGCAGCTAGGCGATCCCGGAAGCCCCTATGCGATCGGCGCGGCCGAGGGCGGCCACGACGCCGTGCATCCACAGCTCGGTACGCTCGACGATTTCCGCGCTTTTGTAGCGGCATGCGAGATGCACGGCCTCGAGGTCGCGCTTGATTTTGCCGTGCAATGCTCGCCCGACCATCCCTGGCTGACCGAGCATCCAGAATGGTTCAAGCGGCGCCCGGACGGATCGATGCGCACGGCCGAACATCCGCCGCAGCGCTGGGACGATGTCGTCAACCCCGATTTCGGCTGCGAGGATGCCGGCGAGTTGTGGCGCGCATTGCGCGACGTCGTGCTGTTCTGGGTCGAGCAGGGCGTCAAGATCTTCCGGGCCGACAATCCGCACACCAAGCCGCTGGCATTCTGGGAATGGCTGATCCGCGAGGTGCAGGACCGCGATGCGGATGTGCTCTTCCTGGCAGAGGCCTTCGTACGGCCGAAACTGATGAACGGTCTCGCCAAGCTCGGCTTCACGCAGTCCTACAGCTATTTCACCTGGCGCACGCAGCGCGTCGAGCTCGAGCAATATCTCGGCGAGTTGATCGGCTATCCCGAGCGTGACTTCTTTCGGCCGAATTTCTTCGTCAACACACCAGACATCCTGCCTTTCCACCTGCAAAGCGGCGAATCCTGGATGTTCAAGTCGCGTGTCGCGCTGGCCGCGACGCTCTCAAGCAGCTACGGCATCTACAGCGGCTTCGAGCTCCTCGAGCACACGCCGGTCCCCGGCCGCGAGGAGTATCTCAACTCCGAGAAATGCGAGATCAGGGTCCGCGACTGGGATCAGGCGGGGAACATCAAGCCCTATATCGCCGCCCTCAATCGGATCAGGCGTGCCAATCCGGCCTTGCAACAATTCGCGGATCTGCGCTTTATCAATGCCGATGACGGCGGCGTGATCGGCTTCGTCAAGCAGGCGACCGATCAGACCAATGTGATCGCGGCCGCGATTGCGTTGTCGCCAGAGCCGCGTGAGGTCTGGCTTCCGCTCGGCGACGTCATGGTCGGCCGTGGCGAAGCTCGCCGCCCCGTCACGGAAGTGGAAGACCTTGTCACTGGCGAGCGCCATGCGCTCGAATGGGGAGGCGTCCGTCTACGCATCGATCCTGCGCGCGATCCCGCGCTGCTGTTGCGCTGTGTCGCCTGAAGGAGCCGACATGAACGTATTCTCCTCCGTCAATACCCAGGAGAAGGTCGCGACCGAGACCGCGGACCAGCTGTGGTACAAGGACGCCATCATCTACCAGCTGCACGTCAAGGCGTTCGCCGACAGCAACAATGACGGCATCGGCGATTTCACGGGGCTGACGGAGAAGCTCGGGTATCTGCAGGAGCTCGGCGTCACCGCGCTGTGGCTGCTGCCGTTCTATCCCTCGCCCGGCCGCGACGACGGCTACGACATCGGCGACTATGGCGACATCAATCCCGATTTCGGGACGATGAAGGACTTCAAGCGCTTCATCCAGGAAGCCAAGAAGCGCGGCCTGCGCGTCATCACCGAGCTCGTCGTCAACCACACCTCGGACCAGCACGCCTGGTTCAAGCGCGCACGCCGCAGCCCGCCGAATTCGAGCGCGCGAAGCTGGTACGTCTGGAGCGACACCGACCAGAAATACCTCGATACAAGGATCATTTTTACGGACACGGAAAAGTCGAACTGGACCTGGGATCCGGAAGCCGGCCAGTTCTACTGGCACCGCTTCTTCTCGCACCAGCCGGACTTGAATTTCGACAATCCGCGCGTTGTGCGCGCCATCGTGCAGGTGATGAAGCGCTGGCTCGACACCGGCGTCGACGGCTTCCGGCTCGACGCCATTCCCTATCTATGCGAGCGCGACGGCACCAACAACGAGAACCTGCCGGAGACGCATGCCATCATCAAGCGGCTGCGCCAGGAGCTCGACGCCTATGCCAAGGGCAAGATCCTGCTGGCCGAGGCCAATCAATGGCCGGAGGACGTGCAGGAATATTTCGGCCATGGCGACGAATGCCACATGGCCTATCACTTCCCGCTGATGCCGCGCATCTACATGGCGATCGCGCAGGAGGATCGTTTCCCGATCACCGACATCCTGCGGCAGACGCCCGACATTCCGGCCGCGGCCCAGTGGGCGTTGTTCCTGCGCAATCACGACGAGCTGACCCTGGAAATGGTCACCGACGTCGAGCGCGACTATTTGTGGTCGACCTACGCCAACGATCCGCGTGCCCGCATCAACGTCGGCATTCGCCGACGCCTTGCACCACTCATGGATAACGACCGCCGCAAGATCGAGCTGATGAACTCGCTGCTGCTGTCCTTCCCCGGCACGCCGATCATCTATTACGGCGACGAGATCGGCATGGGCGACAACATCTATCTCGGCGACCGCAACGGCGTGCGGACGCCGATGCAGTGGTCGCCGGACCGCAACGGCGGTTTCTCTCGCGCCGATCCCGCGCGGCTCTACGCGCCGATGATCATGGACCCGGTCTACGGCTACGAATCCGTCAATGTCGAGGCGCAGTCGCGCAGCCTATCGTCGCTGCTGTCGGCGACCAAGCGGCTGATCGCAGTGCGCAAGTCGACGCTCGCCTTCGGGCGCGGCACCATGACCTTCATCCGCCCCGAGAACCGCTCGGTGCTCGCCTATGTCCGCCAGTACCAGGGCGAAACGATCCTGTGCGTCGCCAATCTATCGCGCTCGGCGCAGGCCACCGAGCTCGACCTCTCCGCCTTCAAGGACCGCATTCCGCTCGAGATGCTCGGACGCACACGCTTCCCGGCGATCGGCGAGCTGCCCTACATGATCACGCTCGCGCCCTACGGTTTCTACTGGTTCCAGCTGCAAGAGCGCGACAAGTCCGAGCCGGTGACGCCGCGGGCGGTGCCGGAATTCGAGACGCTGGTGGTGCCGCTCGGTTCAACCTGGACCTCGCTGGCGCGGGAGCGCGGCGTGTTCGAGCACGATGTGCTGCCTGGCCATCTCGCCCGGACGCGATGGTACCCGGAGCATTCGGCCAAGGCGATCCAGGCGGCGCTGGTGTCCGCGATCCCGTTCTGCGACATCGGCGACAACCGGCCCTGGCTCATCTGCTTCGAAACGACGCAGCGCGGTACCACCAGCCGCTACGTGCTGCCGATGCAGATCGAGTGGGTGCGCTTCGACCGCGAGCGCTACAATCCGCGCGCCTTCGCCGCCGTGCGCCAGGGTGCGCGCGAGGGCACGCTGCTTGATGTCGCCACCGACCAGATTTTCACCGGCCTGTTCCTGCGCAATCTCAGAGAGAACCTCACGGTCGACGAAAGCGAGCAGGGCCTGAAGCTCGAATTCCGGCCGACCAGCCGCTTCTCCGACCGGCCGGTGCGGCAGCCGGAGCGGATCCGTGTGTTCGAGAACGATCAGCCGCACTCGACCGCGCTGGTCGACAATGAATATGTCACCAAGATTTACCGGAAGCTCGAGGTCGGCATCAATCCCGAGATCGAGATGGGCCGCTTCCTCACCGAAGTGGTCGGCTTTCTGAACAGTCCCGCCCTGCTCGGCACCGCCGAGCTGCTCGAGGGCGACAAGCGTAGCGCCATCGCCGTTCTGCATGCGATGGTTGTCAACCAGGGCGAGCTCTGGGCGGTCGCCGCCGCCCATCTCGACCGCCTGGTCGAACGGCAGCGCCTGCTCGCGGTGAGCGAACACCCGTCGGAAAACGGCGATCATGCCACCTGGCTGCGCCACATGGCGCACAGCGGAAAACGCCTCGCCGAGCTGCATATCGCACTTGCCAGCAACCGAGACCTGCCGGACTTCGCGCCCGAGCCGACCAGGCCGGAGGACCTGCAGCGCTGGAACGATGAGATCATGGCGCGCGCCGAGCGCGTGTTCGACACGCTGAAGCAGCGGCGCGGCTCGCTGAAAGAGGCCGAGCGGCTGCTGGCCGATCAGTTGCAGGCCCAGCACGACATGCTGCCGGAGCGCCTCAAGGCGCTGCTACCGCGCGAGACCGACGGGCTCAACATCCGCCATCATGGCGACCTGCATCTTGGCCAGTTGCTGGTCGTTAAGGACGACGTCTTCATCATCGATTTCGACGGCGGCCCCGGCCGGACCATCGCCGAGCGCCGCCGCAAGGCGCCGCCGGCGCGCGATGTCGCCGGCCTGATCCGCTCGATCGACTATGCGGCGACTGCCGCGCTGGAGCGGGCGCTCAAGGTCGCGCCCGACGAGAGCGGCAGGCTGAGCCTTGCTCTGGCCGAATGGCGCGACCAGGCTGCGGATGCCCTGCTGGCGGCCTATCGCGAGACCATGGCCGGCCAGCGGCTGTGGCCTACAGATGCCAGGGCGGCCGATCGCCTGCTCAACTTTTTCCTGCTTGAGAAAGCCTTCTACGAGATCGAGTATGAGCTGGCCAACCGGCCAGATTGGCTCCGCGTCCCACTGACTGGCCTGTTGAGACTCCTGGCCCAACAGCCGCATGAGGTTGCATGACCAAATTGCCCGCCGAGGCCTATGCCATCATCGAGGGCCGCCACTCCGATCCCTTCCACTATCTCGGGCTGCACACCGAGGGGGATCACAGCGTCGTGCGCGCGTTCCTGCCTGATGCCAGCAATGTCGAGGCGATCGGCGAGCATGGCGAGGCGGCGCCGCTGGCCAAAATCCATGATTCCGGCCTGTTCGCGGGTCCCCTGCCGAACGGTTCGACGCGCTACCAGCTCCGCGCCCGCTTCGGCGACAATGTGGTCGAGCTCGAGGATGCCTACCGCTTTCCGCCGATCCTGAGCGATTTCGATCTCTACCTGCTCGGCGAGGGCACCCATCAGCGCGTCTACGACACGCTCGGCGCGCATCCGATGACGCTCGACGGCGTGGACGGCATCGGCTTCGTGGTGCTGGCACCGAATGCGCGGCGGGTCAGCGTGGTCGGCGACTTTAATTTCTGGGACGGACGGCGTCATCCGATGCGGGTGCGCGGCCCAGGCTATTGGGAGCTGTTCATCCCGCGTGCGCGCGTCGGCGACCACTACAAGTTCGAGATCGTCGCGCGGAACGGCCAACATCTGCCGCTGAAGTCCGATCCCTTGGCGTTCGCCGCCGAGGTGCGTCCGAAGACCGCCTCGATCGTGATCGATGAGCGCAAGATCCCGCACCCGCGCCCGGCGCCCGATCGCGTCAATGCGCTGAGCTCGCCGATGTCGATCTACGAGGTCCATCTCGGGTCGTGGCGGCGCAAGGGCCGCAATGAGTGGCTGACCTATCGCGAGATGGCAGAGCAGCTTCCGGCTTACGCCAGCGACATGGGCTTTACCCATATCGAATTCCTGCCGATATCAGAGCATCCGTTCGACGGCTCCTGGGGCTACCAGCCGACCGGCATGTTCGCGCCGACCAGCCGCTTCGGCTCACCCGATGATTTCGCCGCGCTGATCGATGCCTGCCATGGTGCAGGCCTCGCCGTGCTGCTCGACTGGGTCCCCGGGCATTTCCCCGACGATCCGCACGGCCTCGGCCATTTCGACGGCACCGCGCTCTACGAGCACGCCAACCCGTTGCAGGGCCGTCATCTCGATTGGGGCACGCTGATCTACAATTACGGGCGCACCGAGGTCACCAACTTCCTGGTGTCGAACGCGCTGTTCTGGCTCGAGCGCTACGGCATCGACGGGCTGCGCGTCGATGCCGTCGCCTCCATGCTCTATCTCGACTACAGCCGTCCCGCGGGCGGCTGGATCCCGAACAAATATGGCGGCCGGGAGAACATCGAAGCGATCGAATTCCTGCGCCGCTTCAACACCGAGCTGTTCGCGCATTTTCCGCAGGCGACGACCGCAGCGGAAGAATCCACCGCGTGGCCGCAGGTGTCGCGTCCCGTCGAATATGGCGGGCTCGGCTTCGGCTACAAGTGGAACATGGGCTGGATGCACGACACGCTGAAATACATCAGCAAGGATCCCATCCACCGGAAATTCCATCATGGCGACATCCTGTTCGGCCTGCAATACGCCTTCTCGGAGAACTTCATCCTTCCGCTGTCGCATGACGAGGTCGTGCACGGCAAGCGTTCGATCCTCGGCCGCATGCCCGGCGACGAATGGCAGCGCTTTGCCAATCTGCGTGGCTATTACAGCTTCATGTTCGGGCACCCCGGCAAGAAGCTGATGTTCATGGGCTGCGAATTCGGTCAGGAGCGCGAGTGGAATCACGATCACTCGATCGATTGGCACCTGCTCGACCAGCCGAAACACCGGGGCGTTCAAAACCTGATCCGCGACCTCAACCGGCTCTATCGCGCGCTGCCGGCACTGCATGAGCTGGACTGCGACCAGGCCGGCTTCGAATGGGTCATCACCGACGACGCCAACAACAATGTGTTCGCCTGGATCCGCAAGGGCAATGATGCGCGCGCACGCTGCCTCGTGGTCGCAAACTTCTCGCCCAACGTCTATCGCAACTATCGGGTCCGCGTGCCGTTCGCGGGCAAGTGGCACGAGGTGCTCAACTCGGATTCCGCACATTACGGCGGCACCAATGTCGGCAATGTCGGCGAGGTGCGTACCTCGGAGGGCGCCACGCCGGAATTGAACCTGACCATTCCGCCGCTGGCTGCGATCTTCCTCGTACCGGAAAGCTGATTCATGCGACTGAGCGGGGGAACGTCCGCGCGGCTTGGTGCAAGCTGGGACGGCAGAGGCACCAATTTTGCGCTGTTCTCGGCCAATGCGGAGAAGGTGGAGCTGTGCCTGTTCGACGGCCAGGGCCGCCGCGAGCTCGAGCGGATCGAGCTGCCGGAGCGCACCGAGGACGTCTGGCACTGCTACCTCAACGATGTCTCGCCCGGCCAGCTCTACGGCTATCGCGTCTACGGGCCGTATGCGCCGGAGCGCGGCCACCGCTTCAACGCCAACAAGCTGCTGCTCGATCCCTATGCCAAGCGGCTCGCCGGCCGGCTGGTGTGGAGCGATGCGCATTTCGCCTATCGCACCGGCAGCGCGCGCGAGGATCTCTCATTCGACCGGCGCGACAATGCCCGCGGCATGCCGAAGGCGATCGTGGTCGACGAGACCTTCAACTGGGGCCGCCGCGAGATCCGGCCGCACATTCCCTGGGAAGACACCATCATCTACGAGGCGCACGTCAAGGGCCTGACGCAGAAGCGCGAGGACGTGCCGCCGAATTTGCGCGGCACCTATGGCGGCTTGTCGTCGCCTGCGATGATCAATCACCTCAAGCGGCTCGGCGTCACCACCATCGAGCTGCTGCCGATCCACGGCCTGATCGACGACCGCGTGCTGGTCGAGAAGAAGCTTTCGAATTACTGGGGCTACAACACCATCGCCTTCTTTGCACCCGAGGCGCGCTACGCCCAGGACAATGCGCTCGACTCGTTCCGCACCACGGTGGCGCGGCTGCACGATGCCGGCATCGAGGTGCTGCTCGACGTGGTCTACAACCACACCGCCGAGGGCAACCATATGGGCCCGACGCTGAGCTTCCGCGGCATCGACAACGCCTCCTATTACTGGCTGAACCGCGAGAACCCGCGCTTCTATGACGACTTCACCGGCTGCGGCAGCTCGGTCAACCTCACCCATCCGCGCGTGCTGCAGATGGTGATGGATTCGCTGCGCTACTGGGTCGAGGTCTGCCATGTCGACGGCTTCCGCTTCGATCTCGCCACCACGCTGGCGCGCGGGCCGAACGGGTTCGATCGCAACCATCCCTTCCTCGCCGCGATCCGCCAGGACCCGGTGCTGGCGACCGTGAAGATGGTCGCCGAACCCTGGGACCTCGGTCTCGGCGGCTACCAGGTCGGCGCGTTCCCATCGCAATGGTCGGAATGGAACGACCGCTATCGCAGCGCGATGCGGCGCTACTGGAGCGGCGAAGGCAGCCTGGTCGGCGACATCTCGGGCCGCATGACCGCTTCGTCAGACCTGTTTCACCACGACAACCGCGCGACCCGCGCCAGCGTCAACCACGTCACGGTGCATGACGGCTTCACGCTCGCCGACCTCTTCAGCTACAACGAGAAGCACAACGAGGCCAATGGCGAAGACAACCGCGACGGCTCCAACGACAATCACAGCAACAATTGCGGCCATGAAGGCCCGACCGGCGATCCAGCCATCGTCGCGTTGCGCCGCCAGCTCCGGAAGAATGCGCTGGCCTGCCTGCTGCTCGCACAGGGCACGCCGCTGATCCTCGCCGGCGACGAGGTCGCCAACACGCAAGGGGGCAACAACAACGCCTATTGCCAGGACAATGAGACCGGCTGGATCGGCTGGGAGAACCTCGGCACCGACGACGACGCCATCGGTTTCATCGGCCATCTCACCGCGCTGCGCCGCCGCTTCGGCCAGATCCGCTGCCAGCGCTGGCTCGACGGCCGCCGCACCGACGGCAGCTATGGCGTATTGTGGTTGACGCCCGCGGCCGAGGAGATGAAGGAATCCGACTGGAAATTCCCGGAGAGCCGGTTCCTCGCCTACGTGCTGGGGCCGATGGAACCAGGGCAGGAGCCGATCTTTATCGTGCTGAATGCCGCGCCGCAGGAGATCGTGTTCAGGATGCCGAGGATAGCGGAATACAGCAGCTGGCAGCAGGTCTTGAGCACGACCAGGGCGGAGCAAACGGCGGAGCAATTCGCATCCGGCGCCGATGCCACGGCACCGCCGCGCTCGGTGCTGGCATTTGCAGGCTCCGCATGAGCACACAGCATTTCGGCGCTGAGCTGACACCCGATGGCGCCCGCTTCCGGCTCTGGGCGCCCGCGGCCAAGCGCGTCGACCTGCTGCTCGACAAGCCGGATGAGCGGAGCCGCGACGCACACGCGCTGACGCGTGATGCCGCCGGCTGGTATGTCGCCGAAATCCCGGGTGCGCGCGCCGGCACGCGCTATAAATTCCGCGTCGATGACGAGGTCGATGTGCCCGATCCGGCCTCCGCCTTCCAGCCGGACGACGTGTTCGGCCCGAGCGAGGTGATCGATCACTCCGCCTTCAAATGGCGCGCGACCGAGTGGCGCGGACGTCCCTGGCACGAGGCCGTGATTCTCGAAGCTCACGTCGGCACCTTCACCCCGGAGGGCACCTACCGCGCCATGATCGACAAGCTCGATCACCTGGTCGCGACCGGCATCACCGCGCTCGAACTGATGCCGCTCGCGGATTTCGCAGGCAAGCGCAACTGGGGCTATGACGGCGTGCTGTGGTACGCACCCGACAGCGCCTATGGCCGCCCCGACGACCTCAAGACGCTGATCGACGAAGCGCATCTGCGCGGGCTGATGGTGATGCTCGACGTGGTCTATAACCATTTCGGCCCGGAGGGGAATTACCTCGGCCGCTATGCGCCCACCTTCTTCAGCGACGCGCATACGCCGTGGGGCAATGCGATCGATTATCGCGTGCCAGAAGTGCGCGCGTTTGCGATCGGCAGCGTGGTGAGCTGGCTGCGCGACTATCGCTTCGACGGGCTGCGGTTCGACGCGGTCAACACCATCGTCGAAGCCGGCGAAATCTTCGTCATCCATGACTTCAGCAAGGCTGCGGGCAAGCTCGCCGCCGAGACCGGCCGGCAGATCAACCTCGTGCTCGAGAATGGCGACAACATCGCAAGCCTGCTGGATGCCACCGAAGACCCGCCGCACGGCAAATTCCGCGGACAGTGGAACGACGACTATCATCACGCCTGGCACGTGCTGCTGACCGGCGAAACGCAGGGCTACTATGGCGACTACCGGGCGCCGAAGCAGGATCTCGCCCGCGCGCTGTCGTCCGGCTACATCTACCAGGGCGAAGTCTCGGAGTTCTGGGGCGGCAAGGCCCGCGGCGAGCCGAGCGGCGCGCTGTCGCCGACCTGCTTCATCAACTTCCTGCAAAACCACGACCAGATCGGCAACCGGCCACTCGGCGATCGCCTTGTCAGCATTGCGAAACCGGAAGCGGTCGAGGCGGCCTTGGCGGTCACGCTGATCGCGCCGACCACGCCGATGCTCTTCATGGGCGAGGAATGGGGCGCGACGACGCCCTTCCCGTTCTTCTGCGATTTCAAGGGCGACCTCGCCAACGCCGTCCGCGCCGGGCGGCGCAAGGAGTTCGCCTGGGCCTATGCCAAATATGGCGACGACATTCCCGATCCGCTCGCCGACGAGACGGTGGGATCGGCGGTGCTCGACTGGGCGGCGCTCGGCCACGATCCGGCCCGCGCGCGGCTCACGCTGGTGCGTGACCTGCTCGCTGTACGCCGGCGCGAGATCACGCCGCGCCTTGCAGGAGCCCGTTTCGGCGATGCCAGCGTGGCGGGTGACCTCTTGACCGCCCATTGGCAGATGGGAGACGGCCGCACGCTGCGGCTGACAGCCAATCTGTCGGATCGCGCCATCACCGGCGTGCCGGAACCGAAGGGAACTGCGATCTGGGGCGGCGCGTTGTCGAGCGACCTCCCCGGCTGGGCGGTGCGCTGGCACATCGGATAGCACAATGCCTTCGGCGATCCCGATCGCGACATACCGACTGCAACTCACCGCCGATTTCGACTTCGATGCCGCCACCGTCGTCGTGCCGTATCTGAAGGCGCTCGGCATCAGCCATCTCTATGCCTCGCCCTTCACGAAGGCGCGCAAGGGCTCGACTCATGGCTATGACGTCGTCGACCACACCGAGTTCAACCCGGAACTCGGCGGCGAAGACGGCTTTGCGCGGCTCAGCAATGCGCTCAAGCGCAACGACCTCGGCCTGATTCTTGATTTCGTGCCGAACCATGTCGGCGTGCATTTCGCCGACAATCCGTGGTGGCTCGACGTACTGGAATGGGGACCACTGTCGCCGCATGCGGCCTCGTTCGACATCGACTGGGACCTGCTGCCCTATCGCGCGCGCGGCGGCGTGCTGCTGCCGATCCTCGGCTCGTCCTATGGCCAGGCGCTGGAGCGCGGCGAGATCGCGCTGCGCTACGACGCAAGCGAAGGCAGCTTCTCGGCCTGGTATTTCGAGCACCGGCTGCCGATCGCGCCGGAGCGCTATGGCGAGGTGTTGCGGACCATTGTCCGCGAGGCCGCCGCCGAAGACAGTCCGGCCGGACGCGCGATGCTCGAACTCGCCGCCCGGTATCGCGGACTGCGTCACCCCAACCGCGTCGAGGCCCCGGCACTGAAGGAGGGGATCAAGGCGATCGCGGGCAGCGCAGAGATCATCGCGCGCGGGCTCGATGCTTACAGCGCCGGCGAGGACCGCCCTGCCCAGACGCTGGCGTTGCATCACCTGCTGGAGCGGCAGCACTACAAGCTCGGCCACTGGCGGCTCGCTTCCAGCGACATCAACTATCGCCGCTTCTTCGACGTCAACACGCTGGCCGGCCTCCGCGTCGAGGACGCCGCCACCTTCGAGGCGAGCCACAGCCTGGTGAAGCGCCTGATCGCAGAGGACCGGCTGCAGGGCCTACGGCTCGACCATATCGATGGCCTGCGCGATCCCGCCCAATATTTCCATCGCCTCCGCCGCCTGATCCGCTCCGCGCAGGGCGCCAAGGCCAAGCCGTTCTACATGGTGATCGAGAAGATCCTCGGCGAGGACGAGAAGCTGACGAAATTCAGCGGCGTCCACGGCACCACCGGCTATGAGTGGATGAACACAATCAGCCAGGTGCTGGTCGATGCCAAGGGCCTCGAGCCGCTCAACGAGATCTGGCGCCAGATCAGCAACCAGTCGCCGAACCTGACGCCGGTGCTGCGCGCGGCCAAGCGGCGCGTGCTGGAGACCTTGCTGACCAGCGAATTCACCGTGCTGGCGCGGCTTTTGGCGCGCATCGCCAGCGGCCATTATTCCTCGCGCGACTTCTCCGCCGACAGTCTGCGGCAGGCACTCGAGCTCTACGTGCTGCACTTTCCGGTCTATCGCACCTATCTCACCGCCTCCGGCCCGACCGCACATGACCGCGCCCTGATCGACGAGACCATCGCGCGCGCCCGCGCCAACTGGTTCGCCGCCGACGAAGGCATTTTCGATTTCCTGCGCGACGCGCTGACCATGGACCTGCTGAAGCCCGGCCGTCCCCCGCACAGCGCGCCGCGGGTGCGCCGCTTCGCGCTGAAGGTGCAGCAATTCACCGGGCCAATGATGGCCAAGTCGCTGGAGGACACTACCTTCTATCGCTACCACCGCCTGCTGGCGCTCAACGAGGTCGGCGGCGATCCCGCGGCGAGCGCGATCGCGCCCGAACGCTTCCACGCCATGATGACGGCCCGTATCAGCGAATGGCCGCACGGCATGACGTCGACCGCGACCCACGACACCAAGCGCGGCGAGGACGCCCGTGCGCGGATCATGGCGCTTGCGGAAATCCCCGGCGAATGGACCAGTGCGGTGGCGCGCTGGAAGGTCCTGAACGCGCCGCATCTGGTGCTCGGCGGCGAGATGCGCGCGCCATCGGCGACATTCGAATACATGCTATATCAAGCCCTGATCGGCGCCTGGGATCCGGACGATGACTCCCTCGTCTCGCGCATCCAGGCCTACGCGCTGAAAGCCGCACGCGAGGGCAAACAGGAGACCAGCTGGCTCAATCCGCACGAACCCTATGAGGCCGGTGTCAAGACCTTCATCGAGCGGATCCTCGATCGCAAGACCTCGCCCGAATTCCTCGACGCGCTGGAAACGCTGGCGCAACGCACCGCGCTGATCGGGGCGCTGAACTCGCTGAGCCAGATCACGCTGAAGGCGACGATGCCAGGCGTGCCGGATTTCTACCAGGGCACCGAAAGCTGGGATCTTTCGTTGGTCGACCCGGACAACCGCCGTCCGGTCGACTTTGCCGAACGCGCAGGAATGCTTGCGGCGCTGGAGACGCCGGATTGGGATGCACTGGCACAGAGCTGGCGCGACGGCCGCCTGAAATTCGCCTGGACGCGGCATCTGCTGCGCCTGCGCAACGAGCTGCGCGACGTCTTCGCCAACGGTGACTACCAACCGCTCACCGTCGGCGGCCCGCATCGCGACCACGTCATTGCCTTCGCACGGCGCCATGGGCGCGACGCGGTCATCGTCGCGGTGGCGAAATCATTCGCGCCGTTCACCCAGGGCGGACGCAGCTGGCCGCGCCCCGAGGCGTTTGAGGGCGAGATCGACGTGGCCGGATATGCGCTCCCGGGCGGCGAAAGCAGGATTCAGCTTTCAACGCTGTTCGCCCATCTGCCGGTCGCGGTACTGAAGGCGAAGGCCGCGGCGGGCGCGAAGCAAGCCGCGAGGCGCGCGCGCTCGCACGGCTAGCCTCGCGGATCAACGCTTGGTCAGCAGCAACTGTCCGCGCTTCTGAATCGCAATCTGCGCGACTTCGGCAAAGCGCTGCAGCAGCCAGGGCAGCGTCACCTCGAGGCGGACATGGCTATCCTCGACATCGAGATGCCCGGCCGCGACCTGCCCCAGCGCGCGGACGCGAAAGCTCATGCGGTTGTCGTCCCAGCGCTCTTCATCGACACTCAACACCGGCACGCTGGCCACCGCGCGCGACAAGCCCGGCTTCAGGCGGCGCATGGCCTCGTCGCGGCCGAGGCTATGGGGAATCGAAACGATCAGCGGCGCCGACATCGCGGTGCACTCCTCCATGGATTATGTTGATGTAGTTCTGTTCCTCACAAATGGAAGATATGTGGACTTTATCGCGACGCGAGTGCTGGAACCTTCACAGTTCCGGTTTGTTTCCTCACGCGAAGGGCAGAGACCACAGGCCCACGGAGCTGAGGAGAGCTTGAGATGTCAATTGGAACGATCATCCTTATTATTCTGGTCATTGCGCTGCTTGGCGGCTTCAGCGGCATCGGCGGCGGACCGTTCTACGGCACCGGCTATTATGGCGGCGGCGGTCTCGGCCTCGTGATCGTGATCCTGCTGATCCTGCTACTGCTCGGAAGGCTATAGCGCCTGGCAGTGCTGTGCCCGATCCACATCCACATCAACGACTGTCATCACCCGCGAAAGCGGGTGATCCAGTATTCCAGAGCCGTAGACGATTAAGCCGATAAGCCGCGGCGTACCGGATACCCCGCTTTCGCGAGGTATGACGACCTAAGCCAGCGACACAGACTTGCCCAACATTTGCTACTGTGCCGCGAGCTTCTTCATCGCCGCCTTGATCGACGATGCCGCATCCTCATAGCCGTCCCACGCCTTGGTCTTCGCCAGCAGCGCCGGCACTGTCCGCACCGTATACTTCTTCGGATCGAGATCGCCGCGCAGCTGCGGCCAGGTCAACGGCATCGACACCGTCGCGCCCGGACGCGCCCGCGGCGACAGCACCGCGACCGCCGTCGAGAGCCGGTCGTTGCGCAGATAGTCGAGGAAGATCTTTCCGGTGCGCTTGGCCTTGGACATGTTGATCAGATAGCGCTCGGGATCGTCCTGCGCCATCCACTGGCAGATGCCTTGCGCGAATGCCTTGGCTTCCTTCCACGTCACCTTGTCCCTGGCGCCTGCGAGCAGCGGTGTCACGACGTGAAGGCCCTTGCCGCCGGTGGTCTTGCAGAAGCTTTCGAGGCCAACGGCCGACAGCCGCTGGCGCATGTCCTTGGCAGCATCGATCACGTCGCTGAACGCGACGTCGGGCGCGGGATCGAGATCGAACACCAGCCGGCCCGGCGTGTCATAGGCATCGGGCGCGCAATTCCAGGGATGCAGTTCGAGGCCGCCAAGCTGCGCCACCGCCGCCAGCCCCTCGACCTGGTCGATCTGCAGATAGGGTTTGCGGTCGCCGGACACCTTGGCGAGCTTCAGGAGCTTCGATGTGCCGGCCATCGCGTGACGCTGGAAGAAGGTCTCACCCTTGATGCCATCAGGGGCGCGCACGATCGAGCATGGCCGGCCCTTGAGATAGCCGATCATCCATGCGCCGACCGCCTCGAAATAGTTGGCGAGGTCGAGCTTGGTCACCGGCTCGCCGTCGCCGGCATCGGGCCACAACGCCTTGTCCGGATGGGAGATGGCGACGCCCATCACCTCGCCGGATGATTTCCCGGATGATCTTCCTGTGGCCATCGGCCTCACCACCTTGGTTACGACCGGCCGCTCGGCCTCGACTTCATGCGCCGGCTTGTCCTGGCGCAGGCCCTTGAATGCGGCCTGGCGAATATTACCGGCGTCGGTCCAGCCGGCGAACTCGATCTCGGCGACCAGCTCCGGCTTCAGCCAGTGCACGTCGCGAGTTTTCTTCGGCGCGTCCTTGCCGCCGAACGGGCTCGTGTCGGATGCCGCGGCCTTCAGCGCCGGCATGATGCGGCGGACCGTGTCCTGGCCGAAGCCGGTGCCGACGATGCCGACAAAGGCCAGATGATCGTCGCGATAGACGCCGGCCATCAGCGAGCGGAATTTGCCGTTGGTGGTCTTCCAGCCGCCGATCACCACCTCATGGCCGGCGCGGATTTTTGCTTTGGTCCAGTCATCGGACCGGCCCGAGCGGTAGGCGCCGTCGAGCCGCTTGGAGACGATGCCTTCCAGCCCGAGCTTGCGCGCGGAATCCAGCACTGCCTCGCCGCGCTCCTCGAAATGCTCGACATAGCGGATCAAAGGGTTCTTGCCCTTGCGTCCCTCAAGCAGCGCTTTCAGCCGCGCCTTGCGCTCGGTGAGCGGCAGCGGGCGGAGATCCTCATTGCCGGCAAACAGCAGGTCGAAGGCGTAGAAGATCAGCCGGTCCGTCTTGCCGTCGGACAATGCCGCCTGCAGCGTCGAGAAATGCGGCATGCCGCCCTCGTCGAGCGCGACGATCTCACCGTCGATCAGGACGTCCGGCAGCTTGGCGGCTTCCTTTGCGATCGCGCCGAATTTGTCGGTCCAGTCGAGCGCCTTGCGGGTCTTCAGCACAGCCGCGCCGTCCTCGACGCGGAGCTGCACGCGGTAGCCGTCGAACTTGATCTCGTGGCACCAGCCCGTACCATTTGGCGGACGCTCGACTGCGGCGCAGAGTTGCGGCGGAACGAAATCCGGCATCTCCGCCACCCGCTTCGGCTGCGCCTTTGACACTGCCTTCAATTGTTCCTTTAATTTTGTCTTGGGCGGCGGCGCCTTGGTCTTCGCGCGCGCGTCCGCAGCCATGCCGTGATTGGACTGCCAGACCGCGTCCGCTTTGGCCTTGCCGTTGCCTTTGGCCAGCATGAACGGCTTCGGCGCGCGGCCCTTGCCGGCGGCGATCTCTGCCATCGAGCGGCCGGAGGCGACCGAGCGGTCCTCCTCGAGGATCGCCTCGCCATTGCTGTCAACGGCAAATTCGTCGCGGTGCTTGATCAGGAGCCAGTTGGTGCGCTTGCCGCCAAAGCGGTCGTTCTTCATCCGCACCAGCACCCAGCTGCCGTGCAGCTTGTCGCCGTGAAGCGTGAACTTCAGATCACCCTTCCTGAAGCCGCGCTCGGGATCGTCAGACTCCCAGGTGCCGCGATCCCAGAGCTGCACCGTGCCGCCGCCATACTGGCCTTCCGGAATCGTGCCTTCGAAATCGCCATAGTCGAGCGGATGATCCTCGACCTCGACCGCGAGCCGCTTGTCATGCGGGTCAAGCGACGGCCCGCGCGTCACCGCCCAGGACTTGAAGACGCCGTCGAACTCGAGCCGAAAATCATAATGCAGCCGCGTCGCGTCATGCTTCTGGATCACGAAGCGCCGTAGCTTGCCGGGCGCCACCTTGACGTCGCCCGACGGCTCATTGGTCTTCTCGAAGTCGCGTTTCTTGCGATAGGTGGTGAGGTTTCTCAGCGACACTTACAGGCCTCGGCACAAACGGCGGCCGCCGCGAGCCTGCGGCCATCAGGAACCAAAACCTACGGTATCCGTTCAAGTTCCAAACTCAAGCTGTTTGGAGGCGATCATGGCCGCTCCCCGCGCCTACTGGAAAGGCACGCTCAAGCTTTCTCTGGTGTCATGTCCCGTGGCGCTCTATCCGGCCTCGACGGCGGTCGAGAAGACCCGCTTCCACATGATCAACCGGGAGACCGGCAACCGGCTGAAGCAGCAGATGGTCGATGCCGAGACTGGCGACGTCGTCGAGGGCGACCAGAAGGGCCGCGGCTACGAGGTCCGCAAGGGCAAATATGTCGAGATCGAGAAGGACGAGCTCGATGCGGTCCAGATCGAGAGCAACCACACCATCGATATCGATTCCTTTGTGCCCGCGGGCGAGATCGACAAGCGCTATCTCGACCACCCCTACTACATCAGGCCCGAGGGCAAGGCCGGGGCCGACGCATTCGCGGTGATCCGCGACGCCATGAAGGACCAGGACCGGGTCGCACTGGCACGCATCGTGCTGACCAACCGTGAGCACGTGATCGCGATCGAGCCACTCGACAAAGGCATGCTCGGCACCACCCTGCGCTACCCGTACGAGGTCCGTGATGCCGACGATTATTTTGACGACATCAAGAGCCCGAAGGTCACCAAGGACATGATCGAACTCGCCGGCCACATCCTCGACAGCAAGGCCGCGCATTTCGACCCATCGAAATTCAAGGACGAGTACGAGACCGCGTTGAAAGCGCTGGTACGCCGCAAGGCCGCGGGCAAGCCGATCAAGGCCGTCGAGCGTGAGGAGAAGCCCAGCAATGTGGTGAACCTGATGGACGCGCTGAAGCAGAGCCTGAAAGACCGGAAAGGCGGCGCGAAGCGTGCGCAATCCAGTGCGCGCCGCCCGACCTCGCACCGCCGTGCCGCGAAGAAGGCGCACCGGTCGAGCGCGCGGTCGCGGAAGGCGGGGTGAATTGAATTTCACGCGTCGTGCCCGGGCTTGACCCGGGTATCCATCTTCTTGGCCAGAAAGACGTGGATGGCCGGGTCAAGCCCGGCCATGACGAAGGTAGACGGACGGCGCCCTACCGCTTCTTCGCAGCCTTGCGCTTCTTCGCCATCTTCTTGGCCGTCTTCCTGGCGGCCTTCTTCGGCACCTTCCGCCCCTTGGCGCGGGCCTCGGATAGTCCGATCGCGATCGCCTGCTTGCGGCTCGTCACCTTCTTCTTCGAGCGGCCGCTGCGCAGTGTTCCGGCCTTGCGTTTCTTCATTACACGCTCGACATCATCAGATGCCTTCCGCGAGTATTTCCTTGCCATGGCTTCTCTCCCGGTAAGGGGAAACAAGCCTCGATGGGAGCCAAAGTTCCGATCGCTGTGACAGCTCAGTCCGCCGCGCGCAGCCGATAGCCGATGCCGGTTTCGGTCAGCACGAATTGCGGGCGCTCGGGATCGGCCTCGATCTTCTGGCGGAGCTGGCGGACATAGACGCGCAGATATTGCGCGTCGGTCAGTTCGTCCCACAATTCCTTCAGCAGGAAGCGATGCGTCAGCACCTTGCCGGCATGCTGCACCAGCACGCGCAAAAGATCGTACTCCTTCGGCGACAGCTTGATCTCCTTGTCGCCAACCTTGACGATCCGGCGCACCAGATCGACCGAGAGATCGCCGGAGCGGAACACCGGACGCTCGCCCTGCACCTGCAACTGGTGGCGCAGCGCCGCGCGCAGCCGCGCAAGCAATTCGTCCATACCGAACGGCTTGGTCAGGTAATCGTCGGCGCCGAGATCGAGTGCCTGCACCTTGCCGGCCTCGTCGCCGCGGCTCGACAGCACCACGATCGGGACGCTCTCGTTGCGGCCGCGGATCATGCGCAGGAGATCGTGGCCCTGGATATCGGGCAATCCGAGATCGAGGATGATCAGCGCCGGCCCCTCGCCCAGCATTTCCAGCGCCAGCTTGCCGTTGGAGGCCTCGAGGATGTCGTAGCCCTGCGTGCTCAGCCCCATCCGCAACAGCTTGCGGATCGGCGGCTCATCGTCGATGACCAGGACCTTGATGGGGATAGCATTCATGCAGCAGTGTCCAGCGCGTTGGTGTCGGCCGTAACAGGCAGGCGGATGGTGATGACGGCGCCGGTCCGGTCGGAGCGGTTGGCCGCCGCGATCGTGCCGCGCATCGCCTCGACGAAGCCGCGCGAGATCGCAAGGCCAAGGCCGGTGCCGGGGCGGACATGGTCGCCCTTCTCGGCGCGATAGAATTTGTCGAACACGCTTTCGAGCTCGGCGGCCGGAATGCCGTTGCCTTCATCGAGGATCTGCAGCGTCACCGCGTCACGGTCGCGGCCGCCGCGGATCGAGATCGTGGTGTCCGACGGGGCATATTTGGCGGCGTTGTCGAGCAGGTTGAACAGCACCTGCTCGAACAGCACGGCGTCGAGCTCCAGCATCGGCAGGTCGGCTGCGAGCTCCAGCGACACCCTGTGGTGCACCAGGATCTTGCCCGCCCGGCGCAATGCGCTGCCGACGATTTCGCCGACATCGTGCCGCGCCGTGTTCGGCACGACCGCGCCGGATTCCAGCTTGGTCATGTCGAGCAGATTGGCGATGAAGCGGTTCAGCCGCTCGGATTCGTCGATCACGGTGGCGAGCAGATCATGCTTCTGGGCGTCGCTCAGGCTGGCACCGAGATCGCGCAGCGCGGAGGCCGAGCCGAGCACCGAGGCGAGCGGCGTCTTGAGATCGTGCGAGATGGAGGTCAAGAGCGCGCCGCGCAGCCGGTCGGATTCGACCGTGCGCTTGACCCGATCCATGTCCTCGACCAACAGCACGCGCTCGATCGCCAGCGCGCCCTGATCGACCAGCGCATCGAGTAGCCGGCGCTGGTCCGGCGTCAGCAGCGGCCCGGTGCGATCGTCGTCGATGCCGATCACGCCGATCGGGCCGCGGCCGGTGCGCATCGGCAGGAACAGCCGCTTTCCGCCCGGCAGCGTGTCGGAACCGCGGCCGGCCGGGCGATCGTTGCCCCAGGCCCAGTTGGCGGCGGCAAGATCAGCCTGGTCAAGCTGGTCTTCCGGCGGATAGCCGGTCTTGACCGCCAACAATCCGTCCTCCGGCAGCAGCAGCACCACCCGCACCTTCAGCATCAGGGCAATCTGGTAGGCGGTCGCCCACAGCACGTCGTCGAGCGTCGCGGTGCCGGCGAGCTTGCGGCTGAAGGCGTAGAGCGATTCGGTGGTGCGGACGCGACCGATCGCGGTGTCGGCCTGGATACGTACCCGTGCCGCGACGTTGGAGACGATCAGCGCGATCAGCATGAAGAAGAAGAACGCCGCGACATTGGTCGGGTCGGTGATGGTGAAGGTATAGACCGGCGGCAGGAAGAAGAAATTGTAGCACAGCGAGGCGGCGACGCTCGCCAGCAGCGACGGCCACAGGCCGTAACGCGCCGCGGCGCCGACCACGGCGGTGAGGAAGACGAGGTCGACATTCTCGATGCCGAAGAACGGCTGGATCAGCTTGGCCGCGCCGAGCCCGAGTCCCACCAGCAGCAGCGACATCAGATAAGGCCGCGGATTGAACGGCTCCTGCCGCTGCGCGGTCTGCACCGGCGCCTTGCCGACCGGCAGCTCGTCGCCGGCGATCACGTTGACGCTGATATTGCCGGCGCGGCGCACCAGATCGTGCACCACCGAGCCATGCGTCAGCTCGAACCAGCGCGAGCGCGTCGACTTGCCGATGATGATCTGGGTGACGTTGTTGGCCTGGGCAAAATTGATGACATCGTCGGCGATGCGGCGGCCGACACCGGGAAGCGTCAGCGCCTCGCCGCCGAGCGATTCGGCAAGCCGCATGGTGTCGGAGAGCCGGTCGCGCTGCTCGTCGGTCAATTGCAGGCTGCGCCGCGTCTCGATGCTGACGGCGGTCCATTGCGCATGCAGCCGGTCGGCCAGGCGCTTGGTGTAGCGCACGAGACCGGCCGCGCGCGGGTCCTCGCTGAGGCAGACCAGGATGCGCTCGCCCGCCGCCCAGGGACCCTGGATGGCATTGGCCTGCATGTGGGTGAGCAGCTGCTCGTCGACCCGCTCGGCGGTACGCCGCAGCGCCAGCTCGCGCAGCGCGGTCAGATTGCCGGGCGAGAAATAATGCTCCAACGCCCGCTCGGCCTGCTTGGGCACATAGACCTTGCCCTCCTTCAGCCGCTGGATCAAATCGTCGGGGGTGAGGTCGATCAGCTCGATGGCGTCGGCGCGATCGACCACCGAGTCGGGCACGGTCTCGCGCACTCGCACATGGGTGA
Organism: Bradyrhizobium sp. 6(2017); assembly: GCF_011058295.2. Taxonomy (NCBI): domain Bacteria; kingdom Pseudomonadati; phylum Pseudomonadota; class Alphaproteobacteria; order Hyphomicrobiales; family Nitrobacteraceae; genus Bradyrhizobium; species Bradyrhizobium sp. 6(2017). The sequence goes on from NZ_CP049289.2 coordinate 7,445,873, forward strand.
TCTGCGCGACGACGTCGTTGAGGCTCTCGATGTGCTGGATGTTGATCGCGGTGTAGACGTCGATGCCGTGCGACAGCAGCTCCTCGACGTCGAGATAGCGCTTGGGATGCCGGCTGCCCGGCGCATTGGTATGGGCGAGCTCGTCGACCAGCGCAAGCTGCGGCCGCCGCGCGATCAAGGCGTCGAGGTCCATCTCCTCGAGCGTCTGGTCGCGATAGGCCAGCCGCTTCCGCGGCAGCACTTCGAGGCCCTTCAGCAGCGCCTCGGTCTCCACCCGTCCGTGGGTTTCGACCACACCGACCACGACGTCGACGCCCGCCTTGAGGCGGGCGTGGGCGCTTTGCAGCATCTCGTAGGTCTTGCCGACGCCGGGGGCTGCGCCGATGAAGATCTTCAGCCGTCCCGAACGATCGGCCTCGCGGCGCGCCGCCTCCAGCAGCGCATCCGGCGAGGGTCGTTTTTCAGGGTCGCGCTGATTGGCCATACCGCAATATAGTCATCCTGCGAGTGGCGGCCTACTCCCCTATTTCGCGTTTGCCGCGTCCAGCGCCAGGTTGAGCGCAAGAACGTTAACGCGGGGCTCACCCAGCACGCCGGCAAAGCGGCCCTGGATGTTCTGCGTCACCAGCTGGTGCACCGCGTCCTCGGACATGCTGCGCGCCTTGGCGACCCGCGGCACCTGGAACAGCGCGGCGTCCGGCGAGATGTCGGGATCGAGACCGCTGGCCGAGGTGGTGACGAGATCGACCGGCACGCTGGCGGACGGATTCTCCGCCTTCAGCTTCTCGACATCGTCCTTGATCCGGTCGTTCAGCGCCTTGCTGGTCGGGCCGAGGTTGGAGCCGCCGGAATTGGCTGCGTTGTAGGGCGCCGGCACGGTCTTGGAGGAGTCGTTCGGATCGGGCGCTACCGTCGCCGACGGCCGGCCGTGGAAGTATTTGTCCTCCTTGAACTCCTGCCCGATCAGGGCGGAGCCGATCACCTTGCCGTCCTTCTCGATCAGGCTGCCTTGCGCCTGCCTCGGAAAGATCACGCCGGCGATCCCGGTAATGGCGAGCGGATAGGCAAGGCCCGTGATCGCGGTCAGCAGGACCAGCACGAGGATGGCGGGGCGGATTTCTCTCAACATGATAGGTCTCCTAGTTCTCTTTCGTCATTGCGAGCGAAGCGAAGCAATCCATGGTTCAGCACGGGGATCGATGGATTGCTTCGTCGCTTCGCTCCTCGCAATGACGGTTGTACGGGTTACGCCAGGCCCAGGGCGGCGACGATGAGGTCGATCGCCTTGATGCCGATGAACGGGATGATGATGCCGCCGAGGCCGTAGATCATCAGGTTGCGGCCGAGCAGCGCGCCGGCACCGACAGCGCGATACTTGACGCCCTTCAGCGCCAGCGGGATCAGCGCGATGATGATCAGCGCGTTGAAGATGATCGCCGACAGGATCGCGCTCTGCGGACTTGCCAACCGCATCACGTTCAGCACCTCGAGCTGCGGATAGAACGCGAGGAACATCGCCGGGATGATCGCAAAATATTTCGCGACGTCGTTGGCGATCGAGAACGTGGTCAGCGCACCGCGGGTCATCAACAGCTGCTTGCCGATCTCCACCACCTCGATCAGCTTGGTCGGGTTGGAGTCGAGGTCGACCATGTTGCCGGCCTCGCGGGCGGCCTGCGTGCCGGTGTTCATGGCGACGCCGACATCGGCCTGGGCGAGCGCCGGCGCGTCGTTGGTGCCGTCGCCGCACATCGCGACCAGCTTGCCCTTGGATTGCTCGTCGCGGATCAGCTTGAGCTTGTCCTCGGGCGTTGCCTGCGCCAGGAAGTCGTCGACGCCGGCCTCGGCCGCGATCGCGGCCGCGGTCATCGGATTGTCGCCGGTGATCATCACGGTGCGGATGCCCATGCGGCGCAATTCCGCAAAGCGCTCACGGATACCGCCCTTGACGATGTCCTTCAGATGCACGACGCCGAGCAGCTTGCCGTCCTTGGCGACGGCCAGTGGCGTTCCGCCGGCCTTGGCGATCTCGTCGGCGATCGACTGGATCTCGCGCGCTTCCGCGCTCATCGTCGCCGCGACCGCACGAACGGTGTTGCCCGACGCGACCGTGCGGTGCGAGCCGCCGTCGACATAGCTGAGGATCGCGTCGACCGCGCCCTTGCGGACCGACGAGGAGCCGGCATCGATGCCGCTCATGCGGGTCTGCGCGGTGAACGGCACGAAGGTCGCGGCAAGCTCATGCATGTCGCGGCCGCGGATGCCATACTTCTCCTTGGCGAGCACCACGATCGAACGGCCCTCCGGCGTTTCGTCGGCGAGCGAAGCGAGCTGCGCCGCGTCGGCAAGGTCCTGCTCGGAGACGCCGCGGATCGGACGGAACGCGGTCGCCTGGCGGTTGCCGAGCGTGATGGTGCCGGTCTTGTCCAGGAGCAGCGTGTCGACGTCGCCGGCGGCTTCCACCGCACGGCCGGACATCGCCAGCACGTTGAAGCGCACCAGGCGGTCCATGCCGGCGATACCGATCGCCGACAATAGCGCGCCGATCGTGGTCGGGATCAGCGTGACGAACAGCGCCACCAGCACCACGACCGAGATCGAGCCGCCGGCATAGGCCGCATAGCTCGGGATCGTCACCGTGGCGAACACGAAGATGATGGTGAGGCCCGCGAGCAGGATGTTGAGCGCGATCTCGTTCGGCGTCTTCTGCCGCTCGGCGCCCTCCACCAGCTTGATCATGCGGTCGATGAAGGTCGAACCCTGCGCCGCGGTGATGCGGACGCGAATCCAGTCCGACAGCACCTGGGTGCCACCGGTGACCGCCGAACGGTCACCGCCGGATTCGCGGATGACCGGCGCTGACTCGCCAGTGATCGCCGCTTCATTGACCGAAGCGACGCCTTCGATCACCTCGCCGTCCGACGGGATGTTGTCGCCGGCCTCGACCAGCACGACATCGCCGACCTTCAGCGAGGTGCCCGGCACCATCCGGTAGGTCCGGTCGGTGCCGGTGAGCAGCTTGGCCTGGCTCTCGGTGCGGGTCTTCTTCAGCGATTCCGCCTGCGCCTTGCCGCGGCCTTCAGCGACCGCTTCGGCGAAGTTGGCGAACAGCACCGTGAACCAGAGCCAGAGGATGATCTGGAAGGTGAAGCCGAGATTGGCGCCACCGGTGACGAGGTCGCGCACGAAGATCACGGTGGTCAGCGCGGCCACGACCTCGACGACGAACATCACGGGATTCTTCGCCATCAGGCGAGGATCGAGCTTGACGAAGGCCGACCAGATCGCCGGCACCAGGATCTTCGGGTCGAGCATGGTCGACGCCGTCACCTGCTTCTGCAGTTTCATGGTTTCCATGGATGTCACTCCGGACGTATCGGATCAAAAGAGGGTGTTAGCGTTCATGGCGAGGTGCTCGACGATCGGCCCGAGCGCCAGCGCCGGGAAGAAGGTCAGGCCGCCGATGATCAGGATGACGCCGATGACGAGGCCGACGAACAGGCCGCCGGTGGTCGGGAACGTGCCCGCCGAGGCCGGGATCGACTTCTTCTCGACCAGCGATCCCGCGATCGCCATCGCCGGCACGATCATGAAGAAGCGGCCGACGAACATCGCAGACGCGAGCGTCAGGTTGTAGAACAAGGTGTTGCCGGTGAGGCCTCCGAACGCCGAGCCGTTATTGCCGGTCGCCGAGGTGAAGGCATAGAGCACCTCGGTGAAGCCGTGCGGGCCGGCATTGGCCATCGAGGCCACCGCCGACGGCAGCACCACGCCGACCGCGGTCCAGCCGAGATACATCAGCGGCAGCACCAGGATCGCGAGCATCGCCATCTTGACCTCGCGCGCCTCGATCTTCTTGCCGACATATTCCGGGGTGCGGCCGACCATCAGGCCGGCGACGAAGATCGCCAGCACGACGAACAGCAGCATGCCGTAGAAGCCGGCGCCGACGCCGCCGATGATGACTTCGCCGAGTTGCATGTTGATCAGCGGGATCATGCCGCCGAGCGCGGTGAAGCTGTCATGCATGGCGTTGACCGCGCCGCAGGAGGCGGCGGTGGTGACGACGGCGAACAGCGAGGACGCGACGATGCCGAAGCGGACCTCCTTGCCCTCCATGTTGCCGCCCGTCAGGCCGAGCGCCTGCAGCGCCGAGGTGCCGTTGGCTTCCGCCCAATAGGTGACGACAACGCCGGCGACGAACAGGATGCCCATCACGGCGAAGATCGCCCAGCCCTGGCGCTCGTTGCCGACCATGCGGCCGAACACGTTGGTCATCGCCGCGCCGAGCGCGAAGATCGAGATCATCTGCACGAGGTTCGACAGCGCCGTCGGATTCTCGAACGGGTGCGCGGCGTTGGCATTGAAGAAGCCGCCGCCATTGGTGCCGAGCATCTTGATCGCGACCTGCGAGGCCACCGGGCCGAGCGCGATGGTCTGCTTGCCGCCTTCCAGCGTGGTGGCGTCGACATAGGCGCCGAGCGTCTGCGGCATGCCCTGCCAGACCAGGAACAGCGCATAGACGATGCAGATCGGCAGCAGCACATAGAGCGTGCAGCGCGTGACGTCGACCCAGAAATTGCCGACCGTGCGCATCGACGAGCGGGTAAAGCCGCGGATCAGCGCCATCGCGAGCGCGATGCCGGTCGCCGCCGACAGGAAGTTCTGGTGGGTCAGGCCGAGCATCTGGACCAGATAGGACAGCGTGCTCTCACCGCCGTAGTTCTGCCAGTTGGTGTTGGTGATGAAGGAGATCGCGGTGTTGAACGAGAGATCCTCGGCAACCGCGGACTGTCCGGCCGGGTTGAACGGCAGCACCGCCTGCAGCCGCATCAGGCCGTAGATGAGGGCGAAGCCGCCGACATGGAACAGCAGCATGGCGACCGTATAGGTCAGCCAGTGCTGCTCGCGCCGCTCGTCGACGCCGCCGACCCAGTAGATGCCGCGCTCGACCGGGCGCAGCACGGGCGAGAGGAAGGTGCGCTCGCCGTTGAACACGCGGGTCATGTACCAGCCGAGCGGTTTGACCAGCGCGATCACGATCGCGCAAAACAGAATAATTTGAATCCAGCCGATGACGGTCATTGCGTCAAGCCTTTCGAATGGGTGCGAAGCGCAGCAGCGACGCGAACAGGCCGAGCAGCAGCCCGGTCAGCACCGCGTCGGCTAACAGAATTGTGCAAAGCGCGAGCATTGCGGACCGCCTAGAAGCGTTCGGGCCGCAGCAAAGCGTAGGTGAGGTAGAACAACAGGCCGAGCGAGACGAGGCCGGCGAGCGAATAATCGAAGATCATCGCCGCCTCCCTTACAGCCGTTCGCAGGCGTAGGCGTAGCCGATGCCGGCCGCGAAGAAGCCGATCGCGAGCGCCGCCATGAGAATGTCCATCATGTGAGACTCCTATGGTCACAGGGCGCGGGCGACCGTATAAGCGCTCCGCGCCGGGTGGTGGTGAGGTGCCATCCGGGGCATAGGTTTTCGAGATGTGGCGCATAAGGACGTTATAGGAATCCTATAAAGGTCCGTGCCTCTCCGCCGTCGTCCTGGCGAAAGCCAGGACCCATAACCACCGCGCTTGGTGATGAACGAGATAGGCGGCCCCAGCATCGCCCAACGATTTCCATCCGGGGTAATGGGTCCTGGCTTTCGCCAGGACGACGACGTGGGTTCCATCTTTATGGAATCCCTATATCTCCGCCCCTCGCTTCATCTCGTTTTCAAATGGCTATCCGGCCATTTTGGGCCTGCGGCCAATGCCTTGAACCACTCCTTCTTGGGCCGCGCGTAGAACGAGATGACGTCATGTCCGTGCTATCCCAAAACTCCTCGACCGACCTCGGCGACCGGCTGCGCGACGCTTATGCGGTCACTGCAGAGTTCATGGCCGACATCATCAGCCAGACCTGCCGGCGCTTTCCGTCGGTCGGGCAGAACGGCAAGAGCGCCCGTGTCGAGCGCCTGATCCAGTCCGGCGCCTGGACCGATGCAGCGATCGCGCTGCTCGATCTCGAACTGCCGCAATGGCAGGTCCGCCGCCTGGTCTATGACGAGGGCGAATGGCATTGCGCATTGTCGCGCGAACGCGAACTTCCGGACTGGCTCGACCAGTCGATCGAAACCCGCCACAGCGATCTCGCGCTCGCGATCCTCAGCGCCTTCGTCGAGGCACAGCGGATCAGCGCGCCCGACAGTCGGACCAGCGTACCCACCGTCCGCCGCGACACGCGCTCGCTCTACGAGCCGCTGTTCGTCGACAATATCGGCTGACGGCGGCCCCGCCGTGAACACCAAGCAACTGCCGCGACAGCTGCGGTCGGCCCAGGTCCTGGTCCGGTTCGGCTTCCGGCTCGCCATCATGATCGGCTTCGCCGTGTTCGCCGGCACAGGCTTCGGCAAGGGCCTCGTCACGCTGCTCTGGATGTCGGCGCTGATCTGCGCGCTGGCCGGGCTCGTCAAGCGCGAGATGCCGTTTGCCAAAAACCTCAATCACTGGGACGAGATGACCGCCTATGTCGCGCTGTGCGCGCTCGGCACCGGCATCGTCCAGCGCCTCTGAAATCACCCCTCAAATCCTATGCCGCTCCTATGAAGTCGCTGCTCGCACGCGCTCGATTTCATATCCGGCAAATCAGACATTGATCGCGTGACTGTGACTGAAGCGTTTTCGAGCGAAATGGATACCGGTTCGCGTGAAGAAAACGCGTCAAAAACAAAAGAGCAAGGACTACCACCGTGAAACTCGTCGAACCTCCCTCGTGTAGCGCAGCGTCCACCATTGTCTTCATCGGCCGCAACCACCGCGGCCAGTGGGTCGCCCAGCAACAGAACGGCCTCTATGGCGGCCTATTCGTCAACCGCGCCCAGGCCGTCAAATACGCGCTGTTCGAGAACGGCCAGCACCCTGAAATGATCATCGAGCTGTCGCGCGAGATCGAGCTCGATATGCGCGGCGAGACCGCGAACCTCCCCGCAAGCCGCGTGGCCTGAGCCACCCCCATGACTGCGAAAGCGGCGACTGCGAAAGCGGCTTCGAAAGCGGACACGGCCGAATGGCTGTCGGGCTTCATCCCCGATCTTCCGACCCCCTTCAACCATCAGGGCGAGATCGACGCCGAGGCGTTCGCACGGCTTTGCGAGCGCCAGATCGCGGCCGGCGCCACCGCGCTGGTGGTGGGTGAGACCGCGGGCGAAAGCTCGACGCTTGAGCCCGCGGAGCGCGTGCAGCTGGTTCGCATCGCGGCCAGCATCGCGCGCAAGCGGGTCCGAATCATCGCCGGCGCCGGGTCGAACGCAACCGATCGCGCGGTCACGTTCACCCGGACCGCAGCGGCGGCCGGCGCCGACGCCATCATGTCGGTCGTGCCCTATTACAACAAGCCGATGCCACAGGGCATGGCCGCGCATTTCCAGGCCGTCACCGCGGCCACCACGCTGCCGGTGATCCTGCACGACATCCCGTCGCGGACGGTGAAGGGCCTTGCGGATGAGACGCTGCTCGAGCTCGCCGCAGCGCCACGCATCGTGGGATTGCGCGACGGCGGCGGCGACGTCGCCCGCCTGGCGCGCCTGCGCCTACGCCTGCCGGCAACGTTCCGGATGCTGACGGGCGACGACAATTCATCGCTCGCCTATATCGCGGCCGGCGGCGATGGCTGCATCTCGGCCGTGGCGAACGTCGCGCCCGATCTGTATGTGGCCGTTCACAGGCATTTTCGCGCGGGACGGTTGTACCAGGCGCGGGAGTTGCACCAGCGGCTGGTGCCGCTTGCAACCCTGTTGGAGCGCGAGCATCCCGCCGCCTTGAAATTCGCGCTGGCGCTGCTCGGGTTCATGCAGCCGGCGACGCGGCCGCCGATCGTCCAACTCAACGGATCGGCGAAAGCCGAGCTCGCGCAGGCGATGGCCGAGCTTGCCGACGAATACCTCGCCGCCGCGCAGTGAGATGTGCCGGCCCGACGCAAGTCATCGCAATGCACAATGGCACGCGCCGGCATCGCCCGTGACACCACGCCCATATTGAGGTTCCGAAGCGGCGCCCCATATTTTCGGCAAGGGAGTGCTTGCCGTGCAGACCTTAAGGGCAGCCCTCGTTGCGGCGACCGCGCTCATCGCCCTCTTTGTCTCCATCCGTCCCGGTGCCGCGGAGGACAACAGCCGCCTCGCCGTGACCGTTTCGATCGATGGAGCCATCGGGCCAGCGTCGGCCAGCTATGTGAAGGGCGCCCTGGCCAAGGCCGCCGAACGGCGCGCCGAGCTTGTCGTGCTGCGGCTGAATACGCCGGGTGGTCTGAACACCAGCATGCGCGAGATCATCGCCGACGTGCTTGCCTCTCCTGTCCCCGTGGTCGGTTATGTCGCCCCCTCCGGCGCGCATGCGGCGAGCGCCGGAACCTACATACTCTATGCGACGCACATCGCGGCGATGGCGCCAGGCACCAACATCGGGGCCGCAACGCCGGTGCAGATCGGCGGCGTACCGGGCCTGCCCGGCCCCGACAAGGACGCCAAGGATGGTGACCGCCAGCAGCAACCGAAGGATACCATGACGGCGAAGGCGACGAATGACGCCGTCGCTTTCATCCGCAGCCTCGCCGAGCTGCGCGGCCGCAACGCCGACTGGGCCGAGAAGGCGGTGCGCGAGGCCGCCACCCTGTCCACCAACGCTGCGCTGCAGGCCAATGTCATCGAGATCATCGCACGCGATCCGGCCGATCTGCTCAGACAGGTCGACGGTCGGACGGTGGAGGTCGCAGCCGGCAAGACGCAACGGCTTGCAACCAAGGACATCGCGATCGAAGCGATCGAACCCGGCTGGATCTCGCGCCTGCTTGCGGTCATCACCGATCCCAACGTTGCGTTCATCCTGCTGATGGTCGGCATCTACGGGCTGATCTTCGAATTCATGTCGCCCGGCATGGTCGCTCCGGGGGTCGTCGGCACGATCTGCCTGCTGCTCGGCCTCTACGCTCTCAATCTGCTGCCGACCAACTACGCGAGCTTCGCCCTGATGCTGGTCGGGATCGCGCTGCTCGCCATCGAGGCCTTCAACCCGACGGTCGTGATCGGCGCCGGAGGGCTTGTCGCCTTCGTGCTGGGCGCGCTGATGCTGTTCCGGGACGAGACGCCGGGCTACGGCCTGTCATGGTGGGTCATCGGCATCACCGCGGCGGCGCTTGCTGCCTTCCTGGTTGCCGTGCTCGGCGCGCTGCGCCGCGCCGCGAAAGAGCAGCTGCGCCTCGGTGCCCAGGCCATGCAGGGCCTGTCGGCCGAGGTGCTCGACTGGTCCGGGACATCAGGTCACGTCTTCACCAATGGCGAGCGCTGGCAAGCGCGCGGCACCGAGACGTTCCAGTCCGGAGAGACCGTCGAGGTCGCCAAACTGATCGATTTGACGCTGGTGGTGCGGCGCGCGCCGATCGCCACCGGCAGGGAGGTACAGCATGATGCTTGATTATTTCGGCTATGCGGCGCTGGCGCTGGTCGTCGTGATATTCCTGACGCAGGCCGTTCGTGTCCTGCGCGAATATGAGCGCGGCGTCGTCTTCACGCTGGGCCGCTTCACCGGCGTGAAGGGCCCCGGGCTCTTCCTCCTGATTCCGATCGTGCAGCAGCTGGTGAAGGTCGATCTCCGGGTGGTGGTGCAGGTGGTGCCACCCCAGGACGTGATTTCGCGCGACAACGTCTCGGTCAAGGTCAACGCCGTTCTCTACTTCCGCATCGTCGATCCCGAACGCGCCATCATCAAGGTCAGCGACTATATGGCTGCGACCAGTCAGCTTGCACAGACCACGCTGCGCTCGGTGCTCGGCAAGCACGAGCTCGACGAGATGCTCGCCGAACGCGACCGGCTCAACGCCGATATCCAGGAAATCCTCGACAAGCAGACCGACGCCTGGGGCATCAAGGTGACCGGGATCGAGATCAAGGATATCGATCTCAACGAAACCATGGTGCGGGCAATCGCCAAGCAAGCCGAGGCGGAACGGTTGCGGCGCGCAAAGGTGATCAACGCGATGGGCGAGCAGCAGGCCGCCGAGAAGCTCGTCGAGGCCGGGCGGATCCTCGCGCAGGAGCCGCAGGCCATGCAGCTCCGCTACTTCGCGGCGCTGCAGGACATCGCCGGCGAGCGCTCCTCAACCGTGGTGTTTCCGCTGCCGATGAATCTGCTCGATCACCTGACGCGCCGGAGCGAGGCAACCTGACCCGGCTGATGCTTGGCCCGCCAGGCCGGTCCCGGGCCGCGCATGTAGTGCGCCTCGGGCCGGTAAGCGCTAATCGGCTCCTCGCCGATCCAGGCGAGGAATTTGAACAGCCCCTCTGCCGCACTGCGCAGCAGGACACGGATCGATGAAACGATACGCATCTCAATAGTCCCACTTCTCGCCGAGCACGACCGGCGGGCGCGGATATTTCTCGGCATCGCCGCCGCGCGTGTTCAGGTTCATCCGCGCCCAGTCCTCATGGCCGCGATGCAGCAAGAGCTCGTTGCGCAGACGATGGATCTTCGCGGCGGCGATCGAGCGGTGGATCGCCCTGAAGCCAAGGACGATCCGCCGGATCGTCCGCTTCAGTACGGGGCGGATGGCACCGGCCGAACCGCGCGGCCGGACATCGTGCAATTGAAGCAAGGTCATGTCCCACCTTCCTGTTGGCGGCGCGCGAGCGCACCGCGTCAGGACAAAAGATGCCGACAACACCGTAGGAATTCGAGAGGACCCGCCGCGATGCGGCATAGGAGCCGTATAAAGACCAGCCAATCCGCAATGGGATGCACCCCATGCCGCCCCACAAGCCGGGACGCAACGTCTCGGCGTGTTGACCGGCGCCCATACAGTGCTAGCCTTTTGGCAACGAATAGCGTCAAGCGGGTTCGATAACCGAGGGTGGAGACCATGGACCTCGTATCGCCAACCGACGCAACCGCCGGGCCCGTCAATTCCGATGGCGTGATCGCGGCAGGCGTCTACGTCGAAGGACGACGCATCGCCAACATCGCGATCGACGAAGCCGCGAACTGGCGCAGCAAGCCGGACCATGTGGTGTGGATCGGCCTGCACGAGCCGGACATCACGCTGCTCAGAAGCCTGCAGCGGCAGTTCCAGCTGCACGACCTCGCGATCGAGGATGCGAACCATGCACATCAGCGGCCGAAGATCGAGCAATACGGCGACGCGCTGTTCATCGTGGCACGCACCGCGCAGCTCGACGGCGAGAGCATCGCCTTCGGCGAGACGCATCTGTTCGTCGGCGAGGGATACATCGTCTCGGTGCGCCACGGCGCCTCGACGTCCTACACGCCGGTCCGCGAGCGTTGCGAGAGTTGCCCGCGCGCGCTCGCCCGCGGCGAGGACTACATTCTCTATGCGATCCTCGATTTCATCGTCGACAACTACTCACCGGTGCTCGAGACGATCCAGGAGGAGGTCGAGGCGATGGAGGCGGAGGTGCTTGCGAGCGCGATGACGCGGGCGCAGATCGAGCGGCTCTATCTGCTGCGACGTGACCTGCTGCGTCTGCGCAACGCGGTCGGGCCGCTGGTGGAGGTCTGCCGCAGACTGGAGCGCGACGACCTGCCAATGGTGCGCGAGACCATGCGCCCGCTGTTCCGGGATGTCACGGATCACGTCCGCACCATCCAGGAACGGATCGATGCCCTGCGCGAAGTGCTCGCCTTTGCGTTTGAAGCAAGCCTGCTAGTCGGTCAGGCGCAGGAAACGGCGATCTCCAAGAAGCTCGCCTCATGGCTTGCGATTGTTGCCGTGCCGACCGCCGTCGCCGGCATCTACGGCATGAATTTCAAGTACATTCCGGAGCTGCAATGGGAGTACAGCTATTTCGTCGTGATGGGCCTGATGCTGGTCGCATGCGGCGGGCTGTTCTGGCGATTCCGGCGTTCCGGCTGGCTGTAGGCAGCGATCCTAACATCGAGCCATCCTGGTCCGGGCAGAGTGCAGCGGCGCATCGCACACGTGCCGCAAATCGCGAGATTTCGGACAATTTTACCTCCCCGAACGGCGACGCGAGGGGCCGGTTTACGGTCGGCGGCAAGACCGGTAACCTTGGCTCCCAATGCGACGTGGAGACTGCCCATGGGCCCCAAGGATCCGATCAACTGGATGCTGACCGACGCGATCGAGGCGCTCGCCCGGGCCGAACGGTTGCACCAGAGTTTCCTGAACCTGCGCCCGCAGGCGGGCAGCGAGCCGAGCTGGGAACCGCCGATGGACGTGATCGAGACGGACGAGGAGATCCTCATCCTGGTCGCGCTGCCGGGGGTCGACCCCGATGAGGTCGAGGCCGCGCTCGACGGCGGCACGCTGGTGATCTCAGGCCGCCGCATCCTGCCCGCAGAGCTCCGCGACGCCCGCATCCTGCGCCTCGAGCTGCCGCAGGGCCGGTTCGAGCGCCGGATCGCGCTGCCGACCGGCCGCTACACCATCAGCCGCTTTGCCGCGCATGGCTGCGTCGGCCTGCGGCTTGGCAAATCGAGCTGAGGATTTCGACATGGCTGCTTCAGACATTTCAGGCTCGACCACGGCATCGGCGCCGATCCCCAGCGACGCGCTGGTCATCATCGCGGTGCGCACCACCGTGCTGTTTCCCGACGTCATCATCCCGATTTCGATCAACCGCGCCAAATCCATCGCCGCGGCCCAGCAGGCGGTGCGCGAGCAGCGCCAGATCGGTATCCTGCTGCAGCGCGACCCCGAGGCGGACGATCCCGGCCCGGACGGGCTGTACCGTGTTGGCACCGTCGCCAACATCGTGCGCTACATCACCGGCGCCGACGACACCCATCATCTGGTCTGCCAGGGCGTGCAGCGCATGCGCGTGCTCGACTATCTGCCCGGCACGCCGTTCCTCGCGGCCCGCGTGCTGCAGATCCCCGAGCCCACCACTACCTCGCCCGAGATCGAGGCACGCTTCCTCAATTTGCAGCGCCAGGCGCTGGAAGCCGCGCAACTCTTGCCGCAGACGCCGCCCGAATTGATCGCCGCGCTGCAGAGCGCGACCTCGCCGGCGACGCTCGCCGACCTTGCAACCTCCTACATGGACATCAAGCCGCCGGAGAAACAGGACATCCTGGAAACCATCGATCTCGCGGCGCGGATGGACAAGGTGTCGCGGCATCTCGCCGAGCGCATCGAGGTGCTGAGGCTGAGCCAGGAGATCGGGCAGAAGACCAAGGCGGTGTTCGACGAGCGGCAGCGCGAGGCAATCCTGCGCGAGCAGATGGCGACGATCCAGCGCCAACTTGGCGAAGGCGACGGCAAGGCCGCCGAGGTGGCCGAGCTGACCAAGGCGATCGTCGAGGCCAAGATGCCGCCGGAAGCCGAAAGCCAGGCCCAGAAAGAGCTGCGCCGCTATGAGCGGATGCCGGAAGCGGCAGCCGAGTCCGGCATGGTGCGCAGCTATCTCGACTGGCTGATCGACCTGCCCTGGAGCCTGCCCGAGGAGAAGCCGATCGACATTGCCGAGGCACGCAAGATCCTCGACCAGGACCATTACGGGCTGGAGAAGATCAAGAGCCGCATCATCGAATATCTCGCGGTGCGCAAGCTCGCGCCCGGCGGCAAGGCGCCGATCCTCTGCTTCCTCGGACCGCCCGGCGTCGGCAAGACCTCGCTTGGGCAATCGATCGCGCGCGCGATGTCGCGGCCGTTTGTCCGCGTCTCGCTCGGCGGCGTGCATGACGAGGCCGAGATCCGCGGCCACCGCCGCACCTATATCGGCGCACTGCCCGGCAACATCATCCAGGCGATCAAGAAGGCCGGCGCGCGCAATTGCGTGATGATGCTGGATGAGATCGACAAGATGGGCCGCGGCATCCAGGGCGATCCGTCGGCCGCGATGCTCGAAGTGCTCGACCCCGAGCAGAACGGCACCTTCCGCGACAATTATCTCGGCGTGCCGTTCGACCTTTCGCGCGTCGTGTTCATCGCCACCGCCAACATGCTCGACGGCGTCCCGGGCCCGCTGCTCGACCGCATGGAGCTGATCAGCCTTCCCGGCTACACCGAGGACGAGAAGCTCGAGATCGCCAAGCGCTATCTGGTGCGTCGCCAGCTCGAAGCCAATGGGATCAAGGCCGAGCAGGTCGAGATCGATCCGGACGCGCTGCGGCTGATCATCAAGAGCTACACCCGCGAGGCCGGCGTTCGCAACCTCGAGCGCGAGATCGGCAAGGTGTTGCGCAACGTCGCGGTGCAGATCGCCGAAGGCAGCACGAGCCACGTCACCATCGCGCCAAAGGACATCGTGTCGCTGCTCGGCCAGCCGCGGTTCGAAAACGAGATCGCGATGCGCACCAGCATTCCCGGCGTTGCCACCGGGCTGGCCTGGACCCCGGTCGGCGGCGACATCCTGTTCATCGAGGCGTCACGAACGCCGGGCCGCGGCGCGCTGATGATCACCGGACAGCTCGGCGACGTCATGCGCGAGAGCGTGCAGGCCGCGCTGACGCTGGTGAAGAGCCGCGCCACCCAGCTCGGCATCGACCCCGGCGTGTTCGAGAAGAGCGACATCCACGTCCACGTTCCCGCTGGTGCTACGCCGAAGGACGGCCCGAGCGCGGGGGTAGCGATGTTCACCGCCCTCACCTCGCTCCTGACCGACCGCACCGTGCGCAGCGACACCGCGATGACCGGCGAGATATCGCTGCGCGGTCTCGTGCTGCCGGTCGGCGGCATCAAGGAGAAGGTGGTCGCGGCCGCAGCCGCGGGCCTGACCCGGGTGATGCTGCCGGCGCGCAACAAGCGCGACTACGACGACATCCCCGCCGGCGCCCGCGCCAAGCTGGAGTTCATCTGGTTGGAGCGCGTCGACGACGCGATCGCTGCGGCCCTGGAGGCCGCGAAGACCACGCCTGCCGCCGCGGAATGAAAGCGAGCAGCATCCGGCTAGAGCATTTCCGGTTCTGATTGAATCAGAACCGAAGCTCCAGCTTTTTGTTTTGACGCGCTTTCTTCACGCGAACCGAGGTCCACTTCGCTCGAATACGCGCCAGCTAGCCCGCACGACGCCCCTTGAAATACCCGGCGTTCGTCGTGTTCTGCTTGATGTTGGCCGTGTCGCCCTGCTCTGCAGGGTTGCCCACCGCCTTGGTGGATGACGTGTCCTTCTTGACCTCCACTCCGCCACCCGTGCCCTTGGGGCTGCGGTTGGCCGGCGGGATCGGCGGCATCTTGTGGTGACGTGACATGGTTACGCCTCCAACTGCTGTCGGTCTCTGACTCGCTTTGAACTGCGCGATGGGTCGTCCACGACGCGATCCGGGCGAGCAGGACAGCCTTAGCGCCTTCCCGATATCAGACGCCTCAACATTTTTTCAGCGATGCGACAGGGCCGCTTACTTGATTTTCGCAGGCGGCCTTCTCCGGACCGTCCGTGAGACCTGGCCTCGAAGACGGCGCCCCCGGCCTCGTGCTACCGGTCGGCGGCATCAAGGAGAAGGTGGTCGCGGCCGCGGCCTGACCCGTGTGATACTGCCGGTGCGCAACAAGCGCGACTGCGACGACATCCCCGCCGGCGCTCGCGCCAAGCTGGAGTTCATCCGGCTGGAGCGTCGACGATGCGATCACACGCCGCGGCAAGCGGTGATTGAACATCCCTCCATCCGTTTCGCATTTGCGAAGAAAGCGACGGCGCCTCGCGCACATACTACAGACGATTTTCCACTATGCAGGTATCGCGAAGTTGATAGTGTTCGACGATGACCGGCGATGGACAACAGGAGCGGCAACGAGCGCTGCTCGACAATATTCCTGACATGGCATGGCTCAAGGATCGCAAGTCGCGCTATCTTGCCGTCAACTCGGCCTATCTGAAAGTCGTCGGCCTGCCTGAACAAGAGGTGATCGGGAAAGCCCCATCGGAGGTATGGCCGCCCGAGATCGCCAATGTCTATCTGCGCACCGATCTCGCCGTCCTGAAGAGCGGCAGACGCCGGCGGTACGAGGAATCCCGTCCCGACAACAACGGCGAACTGCGTTGGTTCGAGACCATCAAAGCCCCCATCCGCAATGATGCCGGGCGCATCGTCGGGACCGTGGGCATCTCCCGCGATATCACCGAGCGAAGGGCGGCAGAACACGAGCTTCGCCGCTCCAGGTCGCAGTTGCGCGAGCTGTCCTCATACCTTCAGTCGGTCCGGGAGGAGGAGCGCACGAGAATCTCAAGGGAACTTCACGACGAGCTGGGTCAGACACTCACGGCGATGAAGATCCAGTTGACCTGGATCCGGGACCATCTGTTCTCGTCGCCAGACGTCCTGCGCCTCCATATCGACCGACTCGTTTCTGTCGCAGATCGTTCGGTGACCGACCTTCGACGCATAGCGGCCGACTTGAGGCCCATCATGCTGGACGAACTCGGTCTCGTCTCTGCGATCAAGTGGCTG
Source organism: Bradyrhizobium sp. 6(2017) (assembly GCF_011058295.2). Lineage (NCBI taxonomy): Bacteria > Pseudomonadati > Pseudomonadota > Alphaproteobacteria > Hyphomicrobiales > Nitrobacteraceae > Bradyrhizobium > Bradyrhizobium sp. 6(2017). Next base: position 7,462,270 of record NZ_CP049289.2, read on the forward strand.
ACGCAGAACTCCACCGAGATGAGCGGGCTCGACGTCTCCCTGTCCTTTGATCGGGAGGATATTGCCTACAGCAAGGATGTGAGCACGGGCGTGTTCCGCATCGTCCAGGAATCACTCACGAATGCGCTCCGCCACGGACATGCGAGGCAGGTCGACATCAGCGCACGGCACGTCGCGGACGAGCTACAGCTCGAGATCGTCGATGATGGCCGCGGTATCGACAACGTGATATTGCCGCGCGATGGCTTGGGCCTCGTGGGCATGCGTGAGCGCGCCTTCTCCCTCGGAGGATCGATCGACGTTTCCGGCGCTACGTATAGCGGAACGCGCGTGTCGGTGCGCATTCCGCTCCACGTTTCCGAGGAAGTCCGGACCGGGCGATGACACGTCTCATCATCACCGACGACCACACGATCTTCCGCGAGGGATTGAAGCAGATTCTCGCGGATCAGGCCGATATTGATATCGTCGGCGAGGCGCGAAGCGGCGAGGAACTGCTGGGGCTGCTGGAAACGACGCCGTGCGAAATCGCGCTGCTCGATCTCTCCATGCCTGGAATCAGCGGGATTCCGCTGCTCCAGCTGCTCAAGGCCAAGCATCCAGGGATTCGCATCGTCGTCCTCAGCATGCATGAGGAGCATCAGTACGTCATCGAATCGCTGAAGGCCGGCGCCGCGGGATACGTCACCAAGAATAGCGCAAGTCATCAGCTGATCCAGGCAATCAGGACCGCTGCGCGCGACGAGATGTTTGTCAGCGCGGCGACGCGAGAAGCTGCCCGGCGCCCGCTGGTGGCGGAATTCCCGCATATCCGATTGACGAAACGCGAACGCGAAGTCTTCGATATGCTGGTTCTTGGACGCAAGATCACCGACATCGCCCGCAGGCTCAATCTGAGCATCAAGACCGTGAGCACCCACAAGGCGAACCTGATGGAAAAGATGGGGGCTGCGACGGTCGTCGACCTGGTTCACTACGCGCTCCGAAATCAGCTCGTCGAGTGATCTGCCCGACATTCCATCCGACCGGTTTTACGCGGCACTCCTGCAACCCCGGGGACGCCCCGGCAAGGAATTCACGCCGGCATTTCTAGGATTATTCCTAGCCGCCTCCTAGGAACCCACCGATTATCCCGCGGCAGGTTCTGCCCTAGGCTTCTCAACGCGTCGGGGAAACAAAAAGCAAAACTCCGACGAAGCCAGGGAGGAATCATCGATGGAAATGGTCGTTCGCCAGGTTCGGCTTAGCGACGAGCAGCCCCTCATGGATATCGGAATTCGCGGAGGGCGAATTGCGGCGATTGAGGAAAGCCTCGACAGGGTGGGTGAAGAGGAGATCGATGCGGAGGGCCGCGTCGCCATGCCTGGCTTCATCGAACCGCACCTGCATCTCGAAAAGGCGTTTGTGCATCGACGGCTGCCCGCTCGTTCGGGAACCCTGGAAGAAGCCATCCGGGTCACCGGAATCCTCAAGGCGAAGCAGGAGCGGAGCGATGTGCTGGAGCGATCGCGCAAGGTTCTGGACATGGCGGTCCGCAACGGCACGGTCTTCGTTCGCGCCCATCCGGATGTCGACCCGATCCAGGGACTGATCGGAGTCGAGACCGCTCTGGAGCTGAAGGACGAGTACAAGGATCTGCTCGATCTGCAAATCGTTGCCTTTCCCCAGGAAGGCCTGCTGAAGACCGCGGGCGTGATCGATCTCATGGAGCAGGCCATAGCGATGGGCGCCGACGTGGTCGGCGGCTGTCCCTATAACGAGCTGAGCTGGGACGATACGTGCAAACATGTCGACAAGGTGTTCGATCTGGCCTTGAAGCACGATCTCGACATCGACATGCACGCCGACTTTGCCGACGACACCGACGACAGGCGCTTCGCCGCGGCGGAATACATCGCGCGAAAAACCATCGATACGAATTATCGAGGCAGGGTCGCGCTGGGCCACATGACGAGCCTTGGTGCTCTGACGTCCGAACAGGCGAAGCCGGTCATTGATCTGCTGCGGGAAGCGGACATCACCATCGTCACGCTGCCCGCCACGGACACCTATCTCGGCGGCCGGAAGGACGACGCGCGGCCACGTCGTGGCCTGGCACCGGTGCGCGCGTTGCACGCCGCCGGCGTCAATGTTGCCTACTCCTCGAACAATATCCGCAACGCCTTCACCCCTTTCGGGAAGGCCGACCCGCTTCAGATCGGCAATCTGCTGGCCCATCTTATCCAGTTTGGCACGCCCGAACATCAGCTCGAGGTTCTCAGGATGGGCACCTCCAACGCTGCGCGTGCGGTGGGGCTGTCCGATCAATACGGTCTGGCGGTGGGCAAGCCGGCGGACATCGTGATCTTCGACACGTTCGCCTTCGCGGATGTGTTGCTGGACATTCCGCCGCGCTCCTGGGTTCTCAAGCGCGGACGCGTGACGGTCGTTACCCGGCACGAGAGTCGAATCTGCAGGGAATGCGGCCACGCCCATTCGTGATGGGCGAGCGTAGCGGAAGCCGAACAAACAAGCAAAAGCACCAAGCGAGGAAACCACACATGACAAAGCTGCCAGCCGAAGTTGTCGCGTCACTTCTAGCCGTCACCACGATCTTCATCAGCATGACCTCGTTCCACTTCCCGCCGTGGGCGATCTTCATCACCTGGGCGGGCACATTCGCGGCCGGCGGGCCTTCCATCGGCTTGTTGAAGAAGTTCTGGCCCACCATGATCATCGGCGGCATTTTCGCCTACATCATCGTGGTTTGCTTCAAGTTCTCGGCGCAGCACCTTACGGGGACTGCCCAGATCCTCGCCGAGTGCGTCATCCTGTTCGTCTTCAACGGCGCAATGATGCTGCTGGGACGCATTCCTGCCCTCAGCTTCGTCCCGGGAATGTTCTTCGGCTTCGCATCGTACTTCGCAACCGTGTTCGGCGGATTTGGGCCGGTACCGGGCGATCCGCTCGCCGCACTGGCGGCCTCGCTCCTGATGAATCTGCTGGGACCGATCTACGCCTGGCTGACGGCGCACTTCGGAGCTCACCACCATCATGCCGAAACCGCAGATCAGCGCCTGCCTGAGGTTGTTCCCTCCCGACAGGCGTGACGTGCGGAAATCATGCTCAGGCAAAAGGGGCCGGGATCGTGGTGCGATTTTATGAAATCGCATCACGATCCGGAAAGTGCCGGCCGCTCCTTGTTTGCGAGTGAATCGAAAGAACACGATGAATCTCCATGTCGATAAAACCTCCGCTCGATCTGACGGCGCTGCCGAGGCAGCACCGGGATCGCTGACAGCCCGCTCGACCCATGGCATGGTGACGAGCCCGCACGGGCTTGCCACCGAAGCAGGTCTCAAGGTGCTCCGTGACGGCGGCAACGCCATGGAGGCGGCGATCGCCGTCGGAGCCGTGATCACGGTCACCTGCCCGCACTTCTGCGGAATTGGCGGCGATGCCATCTGGATCATCGCCGACCGCAGCGGGCGCAAGAATGTCCTTATGGGGCTCGGCCAGGCGGTGGAGCATCCGCCGAACTTCCAGAATGCGATCCCCTTCCGCGGTCCCGGCTCCACGATCGTCACGGCGGGTGCCGTCGACAGCTGGGAGCAGGCTCACGCCTATTCGAGGGCGCATTGGGGTGGGCAGTTCAGCTTCCCGTCGCTGCTGGATGCAGCGATCGGCTACGCCGAAAACGGCTTTCCGATCACCGCTTCACAGCTGTATTGGCTGGACTTCAGAAAGACCGAGGTGGACCGCTGGCCCAACTTCTGCGCGACGTTCATGCCGAATGAGCGGCGCCCCAAAGAGGGGGAGAGCTTTGCTCAGCCGAACCTGGCGCACAGTCTCAAGGCGATTGCCCGGCACGGCGCGCGGGAGTTCTACGAGGGAGAACTTGCCGCAAGGATTGCCAAAGGACTGGAAGCTGTCGGCTCTCCGGTGACCGCGAACGATCTTCGCAAGACACGATCCTCCCTCGAGCAACCGGTCAGCCTCGATTACCGGGGCTTCACGCTGCTCGCACCACCGCCGCCGACACAGGGCATTTCCACCCTCGCCATCATGGGGGTCTTGCGCGAATTCGACCTCGGCAAAATTCCTGAAGGCAGTGCAGACTACTACCATCTGTGTGTGGAAGCGGTGAAGCAGGCGTTCCTGGACCGCCCCCGCATTGCGGACCCGGATTTTACCCCGCAACCGCCTGACCAATGGCTGGCTCCCGACCACCTCAAGCGCAAGGCGCAATCGATCAAGATGGACCGCGCGCTCGACTGGCCGCATCCGTTCAAGACCGGCGACACGGTCTACTTTGCGGTCACCGACCGGTTCGGGCACAGCGTCAGCGTCCTGCAAAGCACCTATTACGACTGGGGCAGCGGCATCGTGGTCGGGGATACCGGCATTCTCTGGCAGAATCGGGGAGCCGCATTCAGCCTTGATCCGCGCAGCCCGAACGTTGTTCGCGCCGGGAAGCGCCCGTTCTATACGCTTAATCCAAGCATGGTCCTCAAGGAGGGTACGCCATACGCTCTTTGCGGCACGCAAGGAGCCGACGGGCAGCCGCAAACGCTGGCAGTGCTGCTCACGCGCCTCTTGGACTATCGCCTCGATCCACAGGAAGCGCTGTCGCGCCCGCGTTTCCTGCTTGGCAAGACATTCTCGGACCAGCGCGACAGCCTCAAGCTCGAGGCCAGCGTCAGCGGCGACGCACTCGATGATTTGGCCAGGCGCGGCCACAGTCTCGCGACGATCCCCGCGCTTAGCCCGCTGGCCGGGCAGGCTGGAGCCATCGTGATACATGACGATGGCACGATCAAAGGCGCACACGATCCGCGTGGCGACGGTTGCGCCATCGGACTTTAGGGTGGGATTTTAGGCGCTCGCGTTACTCCGCCGCCGACCGGAACTCGGCCTTTTCGGCGCGCACCGCGCAGAACTTGAATTCCGGGATCTTGCCGAACGGGTCGAGCGCCGGGTTGGTCAACAGGTTCGCCGCCGCCTCCGCGTAGCAGAACGGCATGAACACCATGTTCTCCGGCACGTCGCGGTCGGCGCGCACCTTGACCTCGACGGCGCCGCGGCGCGTCTCGAGGCGGATGAAGTCGCCCGGAGCGAGCCCCTTCTTCCGCATGTCCTTCGGCGTCATGAACGCGACCGCTTCGGGCTCGATCTGGTCGAGCACCTGGGCGCGACGCGTCATCGAGCCGGTGTGCCAATGTTCGAGCACGCGTCCGGTCGACAGCACCATCGGATACTCTGCGTCGGGCAGCTCGTCCGGCGGGATCACCTTGGCCGGCACGATCTTGCCGCGGCCGCTCTCGGTCGGGAAGCCGGTGGTGAAGATGATCTCATTGCCCGGCTTGTCCGGATCGTCGACCGGATAGGTCACCGCGCCCTCGCGGACCAGGCGCTCCCATGTGATGTTCTTCAGGGACGGCATGAGCTGAGCCATCTCGGTGAAGACCTCGCCCGGGCCCGCATAATTCCAAGGCAATCCCATCCGCTTGGCGATCTCCTGGATAATCCAGAGATCCTGCCGCGCATCGCCCGGCGGCCTGATCACTTCGCGCGCCAGCTGCACGCGGCGATCGGTGTTGGTGAAGGAGCCGGACTTTTCGGCGAACGCCGAGGCCGGCAGGATGACGTCGGCGTGGAACGCCGTCTCGGTAACGAACAGGTCCTGCACCACGAGGTGATCGAGCATGGCCAGCGCGCCGCGCGCGTGCTGCAGGTCCGGATCCGACATCGCCGGATTCTCACCCTCGACATACATGCCGTGGATTTCGCCGGCATGGATCGCGTTCATGATCTCGACGACGGTCAGTCCGCGGACCGGATCGAGCTCCTGCCCCCACAGCTTTTCGAAGGCGCCGCGCATGTCGTCACGGCCGACCGGCTGATAGTCCGGCAGGAACATCGGGATCAGGCCGGCGTCGGAGGCGCCCTGCACGTTGTTCTGCCCGCGCAGCGGATGCAGCCCGGTGCCGGGGCGTCCGACCTGGCCGGTGATCAGGGCCAGCGCGATCAGGCAGCGCGCATTGTCGGTGCCGTGGACATGCTGGCTGATGCCCATGCCCCAGAAGATGATCGACGACTTGGCACGCGCGTAGGCACGCGCCACCTCGCGCAGCGTCTCCGCGGGAATGCCGCAGATCGCCGACATCTTCTCGGGCGTGAAGTCGACGATCTTGGCCTTGAGGTCTTCGTAGCCCTCGGTATAGCCGGCGATGTACTGCTCGTCAGTCAGGCCTTCGGTGATGATCGTGTGGATCATCGCGTTCAGCATCGCGACGTCGCTTCCGGGCTTGAATGCGAGGTGCTGCGTGGCGTGGCGCGACAGCGTCTGCCGGCGCGGATCCATCACATACAGCTTCGCGCCGCGCTTGGCGGCGTTCTTGATGAAGGTCGCGGCGACCGGATGGTTCACGGTCGGATTGGCGCCAATCACCCAGATCACTTCCGCGTCGGCCGCGGCCGCGAACGGCGCCGACACCGCGCCGGAGCTCAATCCCTCGAACAGGGCTGCCACCGACGAGGCGTGACACAGCCGCGTGCAGTGATCGACATTGTTGGAGCCGAAGCCGGTGCGGACCAGCTTCTGGAACAGATAGGCCTCCTCGTTCGAGCCCTTGGCCGAGCCGAACCCGGCGAGCGCCTTGGCACCCTTTACGTCGCGGATTTTCCGCAAGCCCGCCGCAGCAAGATCGAGCGCCTCTTCCCACGTCGCCTCGCGGAAATGGGTGTAGGGATTGGCCGGATCAACCTGGTCGTTGGCGTCCTTCTTGACACCCGGCAGCCGCACCAGCGGCTTGGTCAGGCGATTGGGGTGATGGATGTAGTCGAAGCCGAAGCGGCCCTTGACGCAGAGCCGGTTGTGGTTGGCCGGGCCGTCGCGGCCTTCCGCATAGATCACCTTCTCGTCCTTGACTTGGTAGGTGACCTGGCAGCCGACGCCGCAATACGGGCACAGCGAATCCACCTCGCGATCCGGATAGGTGACGCGGGTCTGCTTGTCGTCGAGCATCACGGAGGGCATCAGCGCGCCGGTCGGGCAGGCCTGCACGCATTCGCCGCAGGCCACGCAGGTCGACTCGCCCATCGGGTCGTCGAAGTCGAATACGATTTTCGAGCCGTGACTACGATAAGCCATGCCGATGACGTCGTTGACCTGGACCTCGCGGCAGGCGCGCACGCACAGGCCGCACTGGATGCAGGCGTCGAGATTGACCCGCATCGCCGGATGGCTGGCGTCGGCGGTCCAGCGCTCCGCCGCCGGAAAGCGGCTTTCCGTGACGCCGGTCTTCTCCGCCCAGTGCCAGAACTTGGAATCCGGATCGTGCGAGGTCTCGCGCGCCGGCTGGTCGGCGACCAGGAGCTCCATCACCATCTTCTGCGCCGCGACGGCGCGCGCGCTCTCGGTCTTGACCTTCATGCCGACCGACGGCGTACGCTTGCAGGACGCCGCCAGCACGCGCTCGCCCTCGATCTCGACCATGCAGGCGCGGCAATTGCCGTCGGGCCGGTAGTCCGGCGCCGGCGAGTAGCAGAGATGCGGAATCTCCTGCCCGCCGCGCTTGGCGACCTGCCAGATGGTTTCGCCCGGATTGGCCTCGACCTGCTTGCCGTCGAGCTCGAACGTGATCTTCGTCATTCGGCAGCTTCCTTGAACTCGTCGGGGAAGTATTTGATCACCGATGTCAGCGGATTGGAGGCGGCCTGGCCAAGGCCGCAGATCGACGCATCGCGCATCGCCTGGCTCAATTCGTCGAGCAGGGCCCGGTTCCAGACCGGCCGCTCCATCAGCTGCGCCGCCTTCTGGGTGCCGGCGCGGCACGGCGTGCACTGGCCGCAGCTCTCGTCCTCGAAGAAGCGCATCAGGTTCAATGCCGCGAGGCGAACGCTGTCCTGCTGCGACAGGATCACGATCGCCGCCGAGCCGATGAAGCAGCCGTATTTCTCCAGCGTGCCGAAATCGAGCGGGATGTCGTCCATCGAAGCGGGCAGGATGCCGCCCGATGCGCCGCCCGGCAGATAGGCGTGGAAGACGTGGCCGTCGGCCATGCCGCCGCAATATTCGTCGATCAGTTCGCGCACCGTGATGCCGGCGGGTGCGAGCTTCATGCCGGGATTCTTCACCCGGCCGGAGACCGAGAAGCTGCGCAGCCCGTGCCGCTCATGACGACCATGGCTCTTCCACCATTCAGCGCCCTTCTCGACGATGTCGCGCACCCACCACAACGTTTCGACATTGTTGATCAGCGTCGGCAGGCCGAACAGGCCGACCTGGAACGGGTAAGGCGGCTTGTGACGCGGCAGGCCGCGCTTGCCCTCGATGCTCTCCAGCAGCGAGGATTCCTCGCCGCAGATATAGGCGCCGGCGCCGCGGCGCATGTGCAGCTTCGGGCCGCCCGCAGGAAGTTTTGCGATCTCGCGTTCGAGGATTTCGCGGGCGGCCGGATATTCGTCGCGGATGTAGATGTAGACCTCGGGCGCGTCGACGATATGCGCGCCGATCAGCATGCCCTCGAGGAAGCGATGCGGATCGGTCTCGAGATAGTAGCGATCCTTGAACGTGCCGGGCTCGCCCTCGTCGCCGTTGACGGCCATCAGCCGCGGGCCGGGCTCGCCGAGCACCGCGCGCCATTTGCGCCCGGTCGGAAAGCCAGCGCCGCCGAGCCCGCGCAGGCTGGCATCATCGAGCGATTTGAGCAGGTCTTCCTTGGCGAGCTCACCTGAGCGCAGCTGGTTGAGCAGTTGGTAGCCGCCGTCCGCGACATAGGCATCATAGCCGATCGTGGTCGGCAGATGCGCATGGGTGTCGCCGGCCTTCGCTGCCGCCAGCACGTTGTCGACGGTCGCATGGTCGATGAAATTGTGACCGACCTCGGCGGCGGGCGCGGTGTCGCAACGCCCGACGCAGGGCGCGCGCACAACGCGAATGCCGGGGCCCGCCTTGTCCTTGAGTTCTTCGAGCAATCGCTCCGCGCCCAGCATCGCGCAGGTGAGCGAATCGCAGACCCGGATCGTCAGCGGCGCGATGTCGGGCTCGCCCTCCTTCACGATGTCGAAATGCGCGTAGAAGGTCGCGGTCTCGAACACCTCGGCGAACGACAGCTTCATCTCGTCGGCAAGGGCCGCGAGGTGCGCCGCCGAGATCTGGCGATAAGTGTCCTGGATCAAATGCAGGTACTCGATCAGCATATCGCGCTGCCGCGGACGGTCGCCGAGCAGCTGCTCGACCTCGTGGGCGGCGGTCGGATCGACCTGGCGGCCCTTGGGCGTGGCCTTGGCGCGCTTCCGCCCGGCACCCGGGTGCTCGAAATTGCGGACCTTGTGAACGTCATCCGTCGTCATCAGGGCGTCTCGTTTCCTGCTGCCAGATCAATAGTCTAGCCGTTGGCATGCCAGATGCCAACTAAATTCGAAGCATTCCAAACAGCATTAAGGGCATGCAGCCGGCGCTGTCACGCCCCTTGAAACCAACCCATTGCGGAACGGGCGGTTCTCACGTCTTGCCCATGCACTCCTCGATGTAGAACCAGCGGTCGTCACCGGTCAGCCCCTTCGACTTCACCTCGGCGCGGCAGGCCTTGAGCTTGGGCTTGTTGGCGCGCCACTGTGCCTTCATGGCCTTCAGCTTCTCCATCGTCAGCTTGATCTTCGACGGCTTGGCCGTGGTGGCGGCCGGTGCCGAGGCGGCCGGCGCCGCGGTCTGGGCCGAGGCGGCATGAAGCCCTATGGCGAGCAGCGCGGCGGCAAGGCAAATCCGGGTGCGAAACATCAAAATCCCCCAATCCTTTTTCTGTTCATTGAATAAAGCGAACGCCGCAGGTGCCGGGAACCGGCAACCCGCGGCGATGATGGTCGCGGTTAGAGGATTTTGACTGCGCTGAGCAGCGTCATGTAGATGCCCCAAGCCAGCGGAATGCCGACGAACAGCCAGAACAGCGCTGCCCTGCCGTCCAGACCGCCCTTGCCGATGCCGAACGATCCGGTCGCACCATTGCCACCGGTCGCCGTCGCCGCCTGCAACTTCGCCACGTCGGCATCGCTCATGTGCCACTTCGGATCGACCGGCTTGATCAAATAGTTGCAGATGAAGCCCGCGATCAGCATGGCGCACAGGATGTACATCGTGGTGTTGTAGAGCTGGTCGCGCGGCACGCCGGCGGCCAATTGGAATTCGCGGAGATAATTCACCACGACGGGGCCGATGATGCCTGCAGTCGACCACGCCGTCAGCAGCCGGCCATGGATCGCGCCGACGAACTGGGTGCCGAACATGTCGGCAAGATAGGCCGGCACCGTGGCGAAGCCGCCGCCATACATCGACAGGATGATGCCGAAGCCGAGCACGAACAGCAGCTTCGAGCCCATCGCGGCGAAGGTCGGCGCCAGCGCGTAGAGCACGATGCCGAGCACGAAGAACGTGTAATAGGTGTTCTTGCGGCCGATCTTGTCCGACAGCGAGGCCCAGAAGAATCGGCCGCCGATGTTGAACAGCGACAGCAGGCCGGCGAAGCCCGCGGCGATCGCCGCGATCTGCGCCTTCTGCGAGGCGTCGAGCGCGTTGAAGCCGACATTGGGCAGCCCGATCAGCTTGCCGGCGAAGATCTCCTGCAGCATCGGCGAGGCCATGCCGATCACGCCGATGCCGGCCGACACGTTCAAGCACAGCACCCACCAGATCAGCCAGAACTGCGGCGTCTTGTGCGCGTTATCGAGGTGCACGTTCTTGGTCGAGATCATCGCGTTGGCCTTGGCCGGCGGCGTCCAGCCCTCCGGCTGCCAGCCAGACGGCGGCAGGCGGTAGCGGAACGCGCCGATCATCATGAACACCAGATAGATCAGGCCCATGGTCAAGAAGGTTTCCCAGACACCGACCGAGGTCGGCGTCTTGAAATAGTTCATCAGGAGATTGGCGAGCGGTGCGCCGATCATGGCGCCGCCGCCAAAGCCCATGATGGCCATGCCGGTCGCCATGCCGCGGCGGTCGGGAAACCATTTCACCAGCGTCGACACCGGCGAGATGTAGCCGAGACCGAGCCCGATGCCGCCGATCACGCCGGAGCCGAGCCACATCAGCCACAATTGATGGGTGATGATGCCGATCGCGCCCAGCACGAGACCGCCGCACCAGCACAGCGCGGCGACGAAGCCGGCCTTGCGCGGCCCAACCCGCTCGAGCCAGCCGCCCCACAGCGCGGCGGAGACGCCGAGCACCACGAAGAACAGGGTGTACATCCAACCCATGCTCGCGACCTTCCAGTCGCAGGTGGTCGTGAACAATTCCTGGAACAGCGAAATGTCCGGGCATGCCTTCGGCGCGGTCAGGCCGATCGCGCGCGACAGCGGCAGCCAGAACACCGAGAAGCCGTAGGCCATGCCGATGCACAGATGGATGCACAGCGCGGCCGGCGGCACCAGCCAGCGATTGAAGCCGGCGGCCGCGATCGTGTGTTCCTTGTCGAGGAAACCTGCGCCTGCAGCCGATACGCGTCCGGCGCTGCTCATCGTCGTCATTGAAACCTCCCTGCAGCCGCCGTTACATCAGGCGTTCTGCCGTGTTCGATCCCGTCCCATCCCTTTGCGGCGCAATCATCACATTGCTCCGCGCATTTCCTGCATGCGCCGGGATCAGCCACGCGCATTCCCGAAATGCCAACCCCCAACACGGCCGGATATGCCCCGGTCGCGCGGCCCGCTCTGAACGTTAGGCCTGCCCTGTATTGCCCCACGCGCCCTGATCCGGGCACGACTTGATCTCCACAACCCGGTGGAGATTATCAATTCGCGCAGAATGGAAAATAGGTGTCGATTGGCAAAAGGTAGATATCAAGCTGCATCTAGCGCGCACGCGGCGATGCAGCATTTGAATTATCTATCGTGCCATTTGCTTTCTCGATCAAAAAAACGATGCGAACGTCGCTTCGTTCGGTGATCTCGACCTTGTCGCCGGTCTCCCGAATGAGATTCGGGATGTCGATCACCGAAAGCGGATCGGTGCAGTGCACTTCGAGGAAATCGCCCGCCGTCACGCTCTTCAGCGCCTTGCGCGTCTTCAGCGCGGGCAGCGGGCATTTCAGGCCGGTGAGATCGAGCTTTGTCGTGGTCATGATTCGACCATGGCGGAGCCGACTTATATCGTCAACGCAGGTTGCATCGTCAACGCGCCCTGCATCGTCAACGCGGGGCGCGCTCACATCAGGCTTGCATAGGACAGGAAGCCGACCGTCTGGCCGGGCTCAACGCGCGTCAGCTGCTCGCCCAATTCGACCAGCCCGTCGGTATCGACCAGCGACGACAGCAGGCCGGCGCCTTCGCGCGGAAACTTGACCGCCTCGCGCGCGCCGTCCACCGCCTGACGCAGGCTGACGCGGACATATTCGCGCCGCGCGATCTTCTTCTTGTAGGCAAAGGCCGCGCGCACCGGCAGCGGCACCAGCGGCTCCTGCCGCGCGCCCATCAGCGCCAGCACGGTCGGCCGCACCACATGCACGAAGGTCACGAAGCTCGCCACCGGATTTCCCGGCAATCCGATCAGTGGCGTGCCGTCGATGATGCCCATCGCCACCGGCCGCCCCGGCTTGATCGCCATCCGCCACAGCACGAGCTTGCCGACCGCCTCGACTCCGGCCTTGACGTGATCCTCCTCGCCGGTCGAGACCCCGCCGGTGGTCAGGATCAGGTCGTGCGCACCGGCAACGTCGCGCAGCGCGGAGGCAAGTGCTGTGCGCTCGTCGCGCAGGATCCCGAGATCGCTGACCTCGCAGCCGAGCCGGCGCAGCATCGCCATCAGCATGAAGCGGTTGGAGTCGAACAGCTGCGGCGGCGCGCGGTGATCGCCGGGTGAGACCAGTTCGTTGCCGGTGGAGAACACCGCAACCCGCAGCCGCCTGACCACGGTGAGATCGGTCAGCCCCAGCGCCGCCGCGAGCGCGACATGCTGCGGCCGCAGCCGCTGCCCTTCCTGCAGCGCAACATGCCCGAGCGGAATGTCCTCGCCGGCCGGGCGGACATTGGCGCCCGGCTTCAGCCCCGCCGGCAGCACGACATTGCCGTCCTCGAGCCGGACATCCTCCTGCATGAACACGGTGTCGGCGCCCTCGGGCATCGGCGCGCCGGTGAAGATACGCATCGCCTCGCCGCGCTTCACGGAGGCCTGCGCCGACGCGCCGGCCTGCACGCGGCCGGACAACGGAAACGCCTGCGCCTCGCTCGTCGGCAAGTCGGCGCTCGCCACCGCATAACCGTCCACCGCGGAGTTGGTGAAGGGCGGCAACGGCAGCGGCGCTGCGATGTCACCGGCGAGCACGCGGCCATCGGCCGCCGCAAGCCGCACGGTCTCGACATCGGACACCCTGCTGACGCGTGCGGCGATCAGGCTCACCGCCTCGTCCACCGACATCATCGGTCCGCCAAAGGCAAAGCAATCGTCGGACAGTTGCGCCATTCCGCCTCGTCAAAGTGAAATGAGATGAGCTCGCGTTACAACCGCAGCGGGATTGTGCTCCCTCTCCCGCCTGCGGGTGGGGGTGCCACCACGAGTCACATTGTGGAAAGAGCCCCCACCCGCATCGCATCTCGCGATGCGATGCGACCTCCCCCGCAAGCGGGAGAGGTGATGCGAATTCGTGGACAGGGCGATCCGACCAAAGGTCATCACACTTCAGCTCCCGGCCGAAGCCACAGCCAGCACGTCGTCGACCGCGATCGCGGATCGCAGCATCAAGGCCGCGACCTCCTCGATATCGTCGAGATGGGCGATCGGCAGCGACGTTTCAACCGCAACATCGCTGGCGATGCCGACCACGCTCGCATCGTCGGGAAACAGCAGCGGCTTGCCGTTGGCCGCGCGATGCACCTCGATCTTGTTGACCGGCTCGCGCTTGAACCCCTCGACCACGACCAGATCGACCGGCGCCAGCTTGGCGAGCAGCTCCGGCAGGCGCGGCTCGGATGCCCCGCGCAGCTCATGCATCAGCGCCCAGCGCCGCGTCGAGGACACCAGCACCTCGGTCGCGCCGGACTGCCGGTGCACCCAGGAATCCTTGCCCGGCACATCGACATCGAATTCGTGATGGGCGTGCTTGATCACGGAGACGCGAAGGCCGCGGCCAAGCAGATACGGGATCACCCGCGACAGCAAGGTGGTCTTGCCGGCACCGCTCCATCCCGCGAGGCCAATCACTTTCATTGCAGTCTCCCTACCGGCCGGAACCGGGGACTAGGCATCAGCTCTTGACGCTTTATATCGGCTGTGAGCCGTTGTCATGCTAGCCTGACCAACATGATGAAAATCGAGAAAGCGCCTGTTCCCCTGATCGTCCCCAATCCGGACGATCCGCGCCTGACCGAGCGCGTCACGGGCACCGACCAGACCGGCGCGGCGGTCGAGATCAGGGTGCCGGTGGAGCGGCCACTGACGCTGTATCTCAACGCGCAGGAGATCGTCACCATGATGACGATCGGTGACTATCCGGAATATCTGGCGCTCGGCTATCTCCTGAACCAGAACATGCTGAAATACGACGACGTCGTCACCGAGGTCGAGTATCACGACGACCTCGACGTCGTGGTCGTCCGCACCGAGCACAACACCAATTTCGAGGCGAAGCTGAAGAAGCGCACCCAGACCTCGGGCTGCGCGCAGGGCACCGCGTTTGGCGACCTGCTCGAGGCGGTCGAGAGCGTCGCGCTGCCCAAGGCCGAGCTGCGCACCTCCTGGCTCTACCAGATGACGCACACCATCAACACCATGCCCTCGCTCTATCTGGAGGCAGGCGCCATCCATGGCTGCGTGCTGTGCAAGGAAGGCACGCCGGTGTGCTACACCGAGGACGTCGGCCGTCACAACGCGGTCGACAAGATCGCGGGCTGGATCTATCGCCATGGCGTCGATCCCGCCGACAAGATCCTCTACACCACGGGACGGCTGACCTCGGAGATGGTGATCAAGACGGTGCGGATGGGAATCCCGATCCTGGTGTCGCGCTCGGGGTTCACCGCATGGGGCGTCGAGCTCGCGCGGCAGGTCGGGCTGACGCTGGTCGGGCGCACCCGCGGCAAGCGCTTCATTGCACTCTCCGGACAGGAGCGCATCGTATTCGACCAGAACCTCGACTATGTCGAGGATGAATCCGCGCGCCACAAACGCAAGGGCGAAGCGCGTGACGACTGACGTTATGACGCGCCTTGACCCGGCGCAGATTCCCGGCGTCCTGCTGGCGGGCGGCCTGGCGCGGCGCATGGGCGGCGGCGACAAGCCGATGCGCACGATCGGCGGCCGCACCATTCTGGAGCGCGTGATCGCGCGGCTGAAGCCGCAATGCAGCGAGCTGATCCTCAACGCCAACGGTGACCCCGCGCGGTTCGCGGCTTTCGCCCTGCCCGTGATCGCCGACACCGTGAAAGATTTTCCGGGGCCGCTCGCCGGCATCCTCGCGGCGCTCGACTGGTTCGCGGCGAACCGGCCTGAAGTGGCGCTGGTGCTGAGCGCGGCCGCCGATTGCCCGTTCCTGCCGCGCGACCTGGTGGCGCGGCTGCATCGGGCGCTCACCGACGAAAAGGCGCAGCTTGCGGTCGCGGCCTCCGACGGCCAATCGCATCCGGTGATCGGACTGTGGCGCGTCGACCTGCGCGACGAGCTCCGCCACGCACTGGTCGTGGAGGACATGCGCAAGATCGACCGCTGGACCGCACGTTACAGGCTCGCCACCGTGGCCTGGCCGACCACGCCGCTCGACCCGTTCTTCAACGCCAACACGATGGACGACATCGCGGACGCCGAGCGGCTGGCTGCGCTGGACGCGGCCGGCGCTCAATAAAACTGGGTCTTGGGGAATTCCTGCAGAAGCTGCGCCCAGATCACCGCGAACGCGATCAGGCCGCCGGCGCCGAGCGCCGCCGTGAACCGCGGCAACCGGCCGATCGCCACCATCAGCCAGGCCGGCAGGAAGAACAGGCCGAAGATCATGCCGAGCGGAATCACGGCAAGCCACTGAAAGCCGCTGCCGTCACCCGGCGCCACATGGGCGATGGCGTAGAAGATGTAGAGCCAGAACAGCGTGCCGGCCGCGGCAAGGACGGCGGCGATCCGGCGGAAATTGAGGGGCTGGGATGGCCTCATGGGATTGCTCATCCCCCTTGGTCGCAATCCTTGCCTGGCGAGTTCACTGACTGCCGGCCCGCCCCGGCTTGAACTGGTGCGCGACCGGCCGCGACAAACCGACATCGCAAGACCAAGCGGCCGGTGAGATGATCGACTTCCTCTGGGGTATCGTGGTTTTCATCTCGCGGGCGATCAATTTCGCCCTCGACATTGCGATCGGCTATATGACCGGATGAAGCGCCTCGCCGGCCAGATGACCGGCGCCGACAGGATCGTCGCCTTGCCTGATGACCCCAAGGCCAAGGTCGAAGGCCAAGGTCGCGGATAACGCGCGACGGCCGGATTGAGCGGCGGCCGCTCGCTATCCCGTAAGATCAGTCGATCCGTTGACTAACAGGCCGTCCCGGCTTGGCAAGCTTTGCCGATCGGCGCTCTCTCATCTCACGTCACGCGCCGTCTGACTATCAGCGGATATACCTCCAAGTTTCCAATGCACGGGGTGACCGGAAAACGATAACGTACATCGCAGGAGTAGCACCTATGCCTCGCGCGCCTTCGATCGTGCCGCATCAAATCGACCACGACACCTATCTGGTGCTGAACGATTTTGGCCGGCTTGGCCGTGCCTGGTGCGAAACCGACGAAGGCACTGACCGGAAAACGCTGATCCGCCGACTGCTGGAGGACCAGTACAGCCATCCGGTCCGCATCGTGGCCTTCAACACCAACGAAGGATGGTCCCGCGACGTGACGACCGATATTGCCGACGAGCTTCGGCGCCGTTTCGTCGAATATGATGAGGTCCCGCGCTCGGTGCTGGAGTTCGTCGAGATGGCCATGCGGCACTGAGCCGGATCCGCAACCGCAACGCCGATGCCCGCCGGCGTCGCGAGGGCCCGGCGCGTGTGCGCCAAAACAGTAATTTTCATAGCAATTTCAACTCGGTACACCCTGTCCAGCCCTCGGCGAGAAAATAATTCTGTTTTCACGAACAATGAATCGGGTGTAGAGTGCGCCCGTCTCACCCGATCGAGGGGCGCTTCGCGATCGTCACGGGTGTTGTGGTGAGATGCGGTGGACGCGGAATGCGCCAATCGACGAATGCGCATGAAGCGGACGGTGAAGTCGTGTGGTCCTGACGCCCTAGCGGCCGGTGTCCCCTTGTAGAACGCGTAGCGTTCTTACGATGGCGGTGACAAAAAAGCCCAGTCTCGCCGGGGAGAGCACGAAATAATCCGTAAGCCATCGCGCAGGGAAAGCCGGATTGCTCCGGTTACACCTGTGGTCCTACCCCCGAGCTTTCTACCTTTGCTCGGCCCATGGGTGCAATCGGCACCCGGCTTTCCCTGCGCCCTCTACAAGAGAGAGGGTGAAACGAACAGCAAAGCTCGGGCAGAACATGTCGCGAGAACGCGGAAGTTTGTCTCACAAGCGGCACCACACACTCAGTGTCGTCCCGGCGCAGGCCGGGACCCATAACCACAAATGCCGATTGTTATCCACCGCTGGAACGACGAGTCCCGGGAGCCACATCTGCCGCGGCGTATGGGTCCCGGCCTTCGCCGGGACGACGGCGGTGATTACTGCGGCGTTCTTGACCATACCATGCAGACGCCGACAATTGCCGCTACGCCGGCCTGAACCCCGCCTCGATCAACGCGGCGCGGGCTTCGTCCGACGCCAGCGCGTCGAGAAAGGCCTGCACCGCGGGCCGCTGCTTGCGCGCCGTGACCAGCGCGAAGTCGTAATGCTCTTCGGCCAGCGGAATGAAACCGAGCCCGGATGCTGCCGCGACCGGCGCGATGGTCATGCCCCAATCGGCGCGATGCTGCGCCACTGCGGCCGCAACCGCATTGTGCGAGCGCGGCTGATTCCAGTAGCCGTCGGGCCGGCTGCCTGCCAGCAGGCGATCGATCAGGATGCGGGTGCCGGCGCCCTGGTTGCGGTTGACCATGATGCAGGCGGGATCGGCGAGCGCTGCGCGCACCGCCAGCTGCGCGCTCAAGCCGGCAAAACGCTCGTCGTCCTTGCGGAACACGATGCCCTGCATGCGCCGCCAGCCCGGCACCAGCTCGAGGCCGTCGGCAAGATACGGCGTGTTGTAGGTCTCGGTCTTGTCGTCGAACAGATGGATCGGGGCGAGATCGCATTCGCCGCGCTTGGCGGCCGCGAGCCCGCCGAGGCTGCCGACCGCGATCGAACGCACCACAAGGCCGGCATGCGCCAGCGGTGCGGTGACGAGATCGAGGCCGGTGCAATGGCTGCCCACGATGACGAGATCAGGCACCCGGACATGCGGCGTGAACAGCGTCACCTCGGCCTCGCTGCCGGCCGGCAACTGGTCGGCAAGCGCCTCGATCCTCAGGAAGCCATCGGCCTGCGCAAAAGAGGTGATCGCGCCCGACCCCTTGCCGCTCGGATAGGCGATCAGGCCGTCGGCGCCTTCGACCAGCGACACCATCACGAACTCGGTCCGCCCGAGCTCGGAGGCGATGCGCACCGGCACCTTCGCCGCCACCTTGGCGTCCGGCCGCGGCGGCAGGCCGGCCATCCGCCGCAGCACCGGCACGATCATGTCGTGGAAGGTGAACATCGCCGAAGTCGGAAAGCCCGGCAGGATGACCACCGGCTTGCCGTCGCAGACCGCAAGGCACAGCGGCTTGCCCGGCTTCAGCGCCACGCCATGCGCGATGATGCCGGGCTTGCCGAGCCGGGCGATGATCCGATGCGAGACGTCGCCCGCGCCCTTCGAGGTGCCGCCCGACAGCACCAGCATGTCGCTCTCCGCCAGCGCCGTGCGCATCGCGGCTTCGAGCAGGGCCTCGTCATCGGCGATTGCGCCGAGAAAATGCGCGTCACCGCCATTCTCGGCAATCGCCGCGGTGACGATCGCGCCATTGGTGTCGTAGATCGCGGCCGGCCGCAGCACCTCGCCCGGCTGCACCAGTTCGTCGCCGGTCGAGAGGATCGCAACGCGCGGACGGCGCACCACCACGACCTCGGCGATGCCGCAGGCCGCGAGCATGCCGATCTCGCGCGAACCGATGATGGTTGCCGCGCGCAACAGCGCCTCGCTGCGTGCGATGTCGGAGCCGGCATAGGACACGAACTGCCCGGGCGATGCCGCGCGCCGGACCTCGATGGCGCCATCGCCGGCGGGTTGGGTGTGCTCGACCATCACGATCGCATCCGCGCCGCGCGGCACCGGACCGCCGGTCGCAATCGCGGTCGCGGTGCCCGGCAGCACCGGCCGGGTCGGCGCGGTCCCGCAGGAAATGGTCTCGCCGTTGAGCGCGAGGCGCGCCGGCACAGCTTCGCCCGCACGGACCAGATCGGCCGAGCGCACGGCAAAGCCGTCGACATTGGAGCGATCGAACGGCGGCACGTCGATCGGCGCCACCACGTCCTTCGCCAGCGCACGGCCGAGAGCATCGGCGAGCCGCCGCGTCTCGGACGGCAATTGGCGCGGGAACAGCGCCGTCTCGAAGCGCGCGAGCGCCTCCTCGCGCGCCAGGATGGTCAGGAACTGGTCCTGCTCGACGGACGGGTTGGGTTTCGGCGTGGACATATCGGTCATCTCGGGAACTCACTCCCGCAACATATAGGCATCGACGACCGTGCCCGCAGCAAAGCCCTCCGCGGATCCAGCCACGATCAGCACGGCTTCGGCGCGCGCGATGGCATCGAGCGAGAGCTCCCCGATCGCAAGCACAGCCCAGCAACCCTGCTGGCGCGTCAGCAGCACGACCTCGGCGATGCCGACGCTGGAAGCGATCTTGCGCGCCAGCGGCAACGCGAGCGTGTTGCGCGGGCGACGGCCCGACAGGCGATCGAGCACGGCAAGCGCAATGGCCCACCAGGCCGCGAACGCCTGATCCGGCGCGCCCGGCAAGGCGATGACCGGCGTCGTATCGATCCGTCCCACCGCCGTGGTGCGCCCGGGTTGCAGGGCAATGCCGTGCGCGATCAATTCGCCACGCGTCGCCAGAGCATTCACCGCAGCATCCGTGCGACCAACCCCGGTGCCACCGATCGTGATGATCAGATCACAGGCAGCTGCATCGAGCGCGTTGGCAATCGCCGTCACATCCGCCGCCGCCTCGGCGCAGAGGACCTCAGCACCCGCCAGGCGCGCGGTGTCAGCGATCAATTGCGCGCTCAGCTGAACGTTGGCGACGTTGACGATGCGAAGCCTTGGTCGTCGAACGCGCAACAGCTGCAGTCCGGCCGCTCGCGCGAGCAGGAGATCGCGCGGCAGCAGCGGCTCGCCCGCTGCGATCAACGTGCGCCCCCCGGCGATGTCGCTGCCGGCACGGCGGACGCCCTGCCCCGGGATGGCTTCGGCAAGCACCTGCGGCAGCGGGCCGGAGGTGTCGACGGCGTCGGCATCGACCACGCAATCGGTGCCCTCGGGCATCGCCGCACCGGCCTCGACCCAGACCGGAGGCTCGGCGAGTGGCAACGGCGCGTAGGACGACGCCCCGACCAGGTCATTGGCACGCATCGCCCAGCCGTCGCTGACGGCGACATCCTGCGGCGGATAGGCGCACAAGGCCTGCATCTCGGCGGCGATACAATGCAAGGCATCGGCCGGCGACAACGCGATCGGCTCGACCGGCGCGAGGTCGCGCAACACGGCGGCGAGTGCCGCATCGAGCGGGGCGAGCGAAGCCGGCAAGCGCTGGGTGGTGACCATGGCCCGCTATGGACTGAATCGGCGGCGAAAGAAACTGCCTCAGGCCGGTCCGGACCTCCGTCATTAGACCGAAGGCGCGTTGACGAAGCGCCCGAAATAGTTGCAAAAGAAACCAATATGACCGGGTCGCGGAGATCCGGCACAACCAATAATGGCCAATGCGCCAATTCAGGAGGGAGACAGAATGATCGCCACCAGACTAGCCATGTTCGGGACGCTCGCAGCCGCGCTGCTGGCCTCCTCGACCGTATCGGCGCAGGTGTCCGACGACGTCGTCAAGATCGGCGTGCTGACCGACATGAATGGTCCGGCCTCGACGCCGACCGGACAGGGCTCGGTCACCGCCGCGCAGATGGCGGTCGACGATTTCGGCGGCAAGGTGCTCGGCAAACCCATCACGGTGATCGTCGGCGATCACCAGCTCAAGCCCGACATCGGCGCGACCATCGCGCGGCGCTGGTATGACGTCGATCAGGTCGATCTCATCGTCGACGTGCCGGTTTCGGCGGTCGGGCTCGCGGTGCAGAACATCGCCAACGAGAAGAAGAAGCTGTTCATCACGCACTCGACCGGCGCGACCGATTTCCATGGCAAATTCTGCTCGCCCTATACGATGCAGTGGGTGTTCGACACCAGAGCACTCGCGGTCGGCACCGCGCAGGAGGTGGTGAAGCGCGGCGGCGACAGCTGGTTCTTCATCACCGACGACTACGCGTTCGGCCACTCGCTGGAGAAGGACGCCTCCGCCATCGTGACCAAGAACGGCGGCAAGGTACTCGGCGCGGTGCGGCCGCCGTTTGCCACGCCCGATCTGTCGTCCTTCATCCTGCAGGCGCAGGCCTCGAAGGCCAAGATCATCGGCATTGCCGGCGGTCCGCCGAACAACACCAACGAGATCAAGACCGCCGCCGAGTTCGGCGTCTTCGCCGGCGGACAGCAGATGGCTGCGCTGCTGGCTTTGATCACCGACATCCACTCGATCGGCCTGAACGCCGCGCAGGGCCTGCTGCTGACCACCTCGTTCTACTGGGACATGGACGACAAGACCCGCGAGTGGTCGAAGCGCTATTTCACCAAGATGAACCGGATGCCGACGATGTGGCAGGCCGGCGTCTATTCCTCGGTGACCGCCTATCTGAATGCGATCAAGGATGCCGGCACCGACGATCCGCTCAAGGTCGCGGCCAAGATGCGCGAGAAGCCGGTCGAGGATTTCTTCGCCCGCAACGGCAAGCTCCGCGAGGACAATCTGATGGTGCACGACCTCTGGCTGGTCCAGGTCAAGACCCCGGCCGAATCGAAATATCCGTGGGACTATTACAAGATCCTGGCGAAGATCTCGGGCGACGACGCGTTCGGCCCGCCGGACCCGGCGTGCTCGCTGGTGAAGAAGTGAGATAGCGAATGGCGAATAGGGAGCGGCGAATTGCGGGTGGTGCGTGACGAACGGGAACAACTATTCGCTATTCGCTACTCCCTACTCGCCCTCATCATTTCGCCACCCCGATCTCACGGAAATATCTGAGCACGCCGGGGTGGATCAAATTGATGTCGGGCGCTGCGGCGACGGTGTTCGCCGCCGTGGTCTCGCAGGCCTGGGCGAGCTTCTTGCAGAAGGTTGCCTCCGCGCCGTGCAGCGTCTTCGCCAGCCGATAGGCGACATCGTCGGGCAGGCTCTCGCGCACCAGGATGTAGCTCCAGGAGCCGACCGAGGAGATTGCCTCGGTCTGCTTCGGATAGCTGCCGGCGGGGATCGTCAGCGGCTTGAGAAAGGTGTGCTTGGCGCGGATGCGGGCAATTTCGTCCGCGGTCGGCGCAATGAAGCGCGCACCGCTCGCGCTCTCGGCCATCTTGCTGAAGCCGGGCCAGCCGATGCCGGCGCCCCACAGCGCCGCGGTGCGGCCGTCTTCAACCATCGCCGGTCCATCGCCGGCGCGATCGAGATAGATCGACTTGAAGTCCTCGTCCTGCTTCAGCCCGATGCCGTCGAGGATATAGCGCGACAGGATCGGCAGGCCCGAGCCCTTGGCGCCGAACGCGACGGGCTGGCCGACCAAATCCTGGATCGACTTGTAGGGGCTGTCGGCGCGGACCACGAACATGCCCGGGCTCGAATACATCGCGGTGAGGATCTTCAATTTGGTGGCCTTCGGCCGGCCGATGCCCATCAAGGCCTCATAGGACGGTTCGCCGGCGACGGTTGCGATATCGACGCTATCCGCCTCGAGCAGCGGGATGTTCTCGTTGGAGCCCTTGGTGTTGCGCGGCTCGATCGACAATGTCGGATCGGCCGCATTCATCACCTCGGCAAAGGCGTTGCCATAGAGCGGAAAACCGCCGCCCGGCGTCGCCGTGACGAAACTGATCGTGGTTTTGGAAATGGTCTTGCCCCCCTCTTGCGCCGCCGCGCCGCCCGCGAGCAGCAGCGCGCCGGCACAAATCATAACAGCGAATTTCATCTCGAACCTCAAGCATTGCACGTGAGCAAGACTATCGTCGCACGGGCGGGGTCGTAGGCAAAGGCAGCGTTTTGTGAAACCATGCCGGCAACAGTCACAAGAAAATGACGGGAAGAAATGATGATCCGATTTGCGCGTGCCGCGTTGCTTGGTTTGATGTGTTGCATTGCCTCCGTTGCCCCCTCCTCCGCATCCGACTATCCGAACCGTCCGGTACGCTGGCTGATCGGCTTTGCCGCCGGCGGCCCGGTCGACATCGTCGCCCGCATCATGAGCCAGTGGCTGTCGGATCGTCTCGGCCAGCAATTCGTGGTCGAGAATCGCGCCGGCTCCGGCGGCAACATCGCAGCCGCCGCCGCGATCAACTCGCCGGCGGACGGCTATACGCTGCTGTTCGTGGCGCCGAACAACGCGATCTCGACCTCGCTCTACAAGAAGTTGCCCTACGACTTCCTGCGTGACACCACCCCGGTCGCCAGCATCATGCAGCTCACCAACATGCTGGTGGTCTCGAACGCGATGCCGGTGAAGACCGTTCAGGAGTTCATCGACTACTGCAAGGCCAATCCTGGCAAGATCGCCTACGCCTCGTCCGGCAACGGCACCTCGGTGCACATGTCGGCCGAATTGTTCAAGGCGATGACCAAATGCGACATGCAGCACGTGCCGTATCGGGGATCAGCGATCGCCTTCCCCGACATCATCTCCGACAAGGTGCAGCTGATCTTCGACAATCTGCCGTCGGCGCTGGAGCAGTCGCGCGGCGGCAGCGTCCGCGCGCTCGGCGTGACCTCGCCGCAGCGCTGGCCAAGCGTGCCCGACGTGCCGGCGATCGCCGAGACCGTGCCGGGCTTCGAGTCGGTCGGCTTCTACGGCATCTCCGCGCCGAAGGGCACGCCGCCGGAAATCGTCAACATCCTCAACAAGGCGGTCGGCGAAGCCTTGAAGGACCCCAAGCTGGTGGCGCGCCTCGCCGAGGTCGGCGGCATCCCGAAGCCGATGACCCCGGCCGAATTCGGCAAACTGGTGGCCGACGAGACCGAGAAATGGCGCAAGGTCGTGGAGTTCGCCGGCGTCTCGGTCGACTGACGCGGACGGTCAGGGAGCGCGAGGTGCGGCATTGCCGAAACCCCGCGCACCCTGTAAACGGAGCCCGCACCGTTGCCGGCCGCGCCTTGCGGCCCGCAAGGCGGCGGGGCCTGTAGCTCAATGGTTAGAGCCGGCCGCTCATAACGGTCTGGTTGCAGGTTCGAGTCCTGCCGGGCCCACCAATGAGATCAAAGGGTTGTAGCCAGTCCCGCACAAGCCAAAAAAGCGCCGCCACAGTTTTCGCCACAGATACGCGCTCAGTCCGTTCCGTTGTCATGCCTGGACGAACCTGGTTGGACGGTTCTTGTTTTTCCAATCTCGCGAGCTCTCACGACGTTGAGCAACGCAATAACCATCTCTCTGGTCGATAATTGGCACAGGCCTACGAACGATTAACGACTCAAGTCTATTCCACCCGACATGATGATCCGTGAGCTAGGTAAGCTGTTGCTTCAGGGTGGGGTGCGCGTGGCAGTCGCGAGCCTGGCGACGCTGTGTATCGCCGGTGTCCTCTACCTCGTTGCAACCCGCGTACAATCTGAAAAGCGAACGTTCGTCGAAGTGTCAACAAAGCCGAGCTGCCCGCCCAGCCAATGCCGAGCGAAAGCGCCGGGCGGTCGATGATCGTCCGACATCTGCTCTGAAAACCATTCGTGTAAGCGAGGCCTTCCCTGGCCAATCGGCTCAGCGGCAGGGGGATTCGCACTTTCCAGTCCCGGCCCGCACGAAGTCAGAGGGCTATAACCGCACCCAAACGGATGTAGCCGATGTTACGGCTCCCACACGAAGCGCTATATCCAAACTGACGGCTGGGCTTTCCACCTTCCCTGGATGACATTCTGTCCGGAGTGCAGAACCCGTCCGATTGCGCGGAGCGATTGCGATGAGGAAGGCTATGATGGATTTTTCACGGATGTCGGATGGAATCCGGCTGCATCACGCCTCTCTTCACCACGATGGGTACGATGGTGACGATGAACCGGGCCCTGCGCCGAGCGCCCCGTTCGCGACTGACGCGGTCGGCGGAGCTGCCCTGGTTCATGGCACCGGCCCACTTGCAGGCCTTGGAGCGCACCCGGCGAGCGCGCATACCCAGCATCATGACTCCCATCCGGTTCAATCCGAGCATCCCACCACGTCCGCTTCCGGCGCATCCCATCCCGGGACGGACATTGCCAAGGTCGAGAGCGGAGCGAACACGGCCGGGAACGGCGGAGATGGCTATTTTTACGGGGGGATCATTCACGCGTCGGTGCTGATCTATGAACCGATCAACATCTCGGTAAGCTTGGGATACGGCTCGGTCGCCCTGGCCAGCCAGTCCAACAATCTGAATGTCGATCAATCCGCCTTTCAGATGGCCGGCGTCGGCGGCCATGGCGGCAATGACAACATTGGATCGGGAGGGAGCGTCAGTACTTCCTCGGGCTTCAACGTGATCGCGACCGGCGACAACAGCGCCGGAAACGGCGGCAGCGGCTATTTCTCGGGTGCGTTGGTGGACGCTCCTGTGGTGATCTATCATCCGATCAATATTGCGGTGGCGGGCCCGGGCGGCACTGCGCATGCAAGTCAATCGAACACCGTCGACATCGATCAATCGGCCATACAGATCGCGGGCGTCGGCGGAAGTGGCGGAAATGGCAACGTGGCCGCCGGCGGCAGCATCATCACGCTCGACCCCAGTTGGGGATCAAACGGAGGGGGCGTCTCGGACTTTCAAACGGGCGGAAGCCAGGCCGGCAATGGCGGCGACGGCGTGTTCTACGGCGGACTCGTCCATACCTCCTTCGTGCTGTACGCCCCGATCAACATCGCAGTCGCGGGCTATGGCTCCAACGTTCATTCGGTCCAGACGAATGACGCCGACGTGGATCAATCCATAGTTCAGATCGCCGGCATTGGCGGACACGGCGGCAATGGCAACGCCGCGACGGGCGGCCATGCAAGCCTTCTTTCCCACGGCTTGTGGGGAGGCTCCGACACGATTGCGACCGGTTCGAACGGCGCAGGCAATGGTGGCAACGGCTATTTTGCCGGAAGCCTGGTCGATGTCAGCGTCGCCATCTATGCACCCATCAACATCGCAATCGCAGGTCCCCATTCGACGGCCCTGGCCGATCAGGTCAACAACGTGCACATCGACCAGAGTGCGGTGCAGATCGCCGGACTTGGCGGAGACGGCGGCTACGGCAATCTCGCGCTGGGCGGCGATCTTACCGCCCACCTTCTGTCAGACCTTCACCTGATGGGATAGCGCAACATCAAACCGCTCGCGCCGGCCCGATCGGAAGGCGGCCCTGTGCATACGAGCTCACCCAAAGGCGCCGTCCCCTGACGTTTCGAGCTCGGATGTTGCAGGAATAATGACATACTTTCGTACGTAGATCGACCGAACCGGATGGTGTCCGATTTGACATCTATCGTCATCGCGCATGGGCGGATCAGACTTGCCGCGCGCGTCCGCCTGATCGGGATGGATGATGCGAGACAGCCAACAGAAGCACGGAGGCTCACATGTTGCCCAAGGCGATTCACATCTCGGATTCGATCGAATTCAAATCGATCAACACCGGTGGTCAAAGTGTCGGAAATGGCGGCGATGGTACCTTCAAGGGAGCTATCATCAGCAAGCCGACGGTCAACTTCGATCCGACCAACAAGGCAGAAGGCGCCGATGTGCATGTGAGCACCGGCGATCACGTGACTCAGAAGGCGGATTGGGACGCCGGCGGCGCAAACGCGACAGCCTCGTTGTTTGCGAAAGCCAACGGCGGAGCCGCCGAGTCGAACGGAAGCCAGAAATCCTACAGCGGCCATGATACTTCCAAGGTATACGCCAATACGGATGCCACCCAGATCAACAAGCTCACGGTGGACCAGCATCAGGATGTCCTGGCCGGCATCGGCGGCAATGGCGGAGACGGCAACGCCGCGTTGGGTGGAGAAGTGAGCTTCCATCTCGATACGCTCTGACCACCGGTTCGTCCGACTGGCAGGACCGGTGGCCACCGCCGCCGGTCCGGGAGTTCAAGCGAATGCCCCGCCGATGCCGTTGGCTGATGACGCCGACCATCGAGCAAGTGCGTCGGACCTCGATTTCAGGCGGTGACGATCATGCTGATGCCGCCCATTCAGATGCCCATCCTGCCGCAGATCCGGACACCACTGCATGCGGCCCTCTGGTCCTGCGCGGGACCGCTCGGTCTCGTATTCGCGTATAGTTGCAGCTACAATCTGCTTCTGTTTGCTCCCTCCATCTACCTTCTTCAGATCTACGACAGAGTCTTGTCGAGCCGGAGCGGCGACACACTGCTCCTGCTCACGCTCATTGTCGCGATCACGGTGGTGGTCGGAGGGGTGTTCGATGCATTGCGCCGTGCACTGCTGGCGCGCCTTGGCGCCTGGCTCGACGATCGGCTCCGTCCTTGCGTGCTTTCGGCCGGCCTCGAATCCGCGTTTCGCAGCGATTGGACGCAAGCATCCGGCACATATCGGGATCTCACCGTGCTGCGCCAATTCATTGAGTCTGGCGCATGTCCGATGCTGTTCGACGCGCTCTGGACGCCCTTGTTCCTTCTTGTCCTGTTTCTCATCCATCCCTTGCTGGGCGTAGTCGGTGCCTGCTGCGTAGCCTTCCTGTTCGCTATCACCCTTGTCGGAGATCTGGTCACGGAAGACGTTCTGCTCAGATCCGGCGCCGCACTGTCCAGAAGCTACGGCCGCCTCCAGGCTGCCGCTGGCAACATCCACATGATCCGCGCCATGGGAATGCTCGATAGCGCTGCGCGTATGATCCATCATGACGCGCAGGAGGCGCGCAGGGAGCACGACGCGGCAATCCGGCGGGGCGAGATCGTCATGCTGGTCACCAAGCCGGTCCGCGCGCTATCACAGGTCTTGATCATGGGGGCCGCCGCGTGGCTCGTGCTCGATCACGGGAAGAGTCCGGCAATCATCTTCGCGTCCATGCTGATGTTCAGCCGGGCACTCGCGCCGGTCGAAAGTGCGATCGCAGGCTGGAAGTCGCTCGCGACAGCCGCGAGCGCCTGTCAGCGGCTCGGCGCGCTTCTCGCCGCATTCCCCGCCGCCGGGCAGCGAGATACGGAGATTTCGCCGCGGCAAGCCCGGAGCGGTCTCGTCGTCGAGAATGTCGGCGTGAGGCTTGCGGGGACCAATCATCCTCTGCTGAACGGCGTCTCGTTCACGCTCGCGCCCGGAGAATGCCTCGGCATTGTCGGTCCGTCCGGGTCAGGCAAGTCCCTGCTTGGCCAGGTGATCGCCGGGCTGTCGATGCCAACGCATGGCCGTGTTCTTCTCGACAATACCGACGTCTCGCTGCTTCGCGAAGGCCGAAACGGCCACCATCTCGGCTATCTTCCCCAAGACATCAACCTGATCGGCGATACGATCAACGACATCATCGCGCGCCTCGATGACGCCGATCGGCGGAAGGTCGCCGAAGCGGCCAAGCTCGCCGGAATCCATGAGGCGATCATGCGCCTGCCGCAGGGTTACGACACGGTGGTCCACAGTGAGAAAGTCTTCTCGCGCGGATATCGGCAGCGCCTGGGTCTGGCCCGCGCCTTTTTCGGCAGTCCACGCCTCGTCGTTCTCGATGAGCCGAACGCCAGCCTCGATTACGGGGGCGAGCGAATGCTGCTGGATGCCATCCAGCACATGAAGCTCGCAGGTGTGATCCTCGTCGTCGTTACGCACCGCATGGGTCCGCTGGCAGCCGCGGACAAGATCGCCATCATGGAAGACGGTGCGGTCGTCGCGTTCGGCGACAGCGAGGAAATTTTCGAACGGCATCTGAGCCGTCCCCAGCTTACATCGCAGATTGCGCCATGATCTCGAGCTTTTCTCACTATCTGGGGAAACTTCCAGCGGTCTCGAGACTCCCCATGATCTGGGACCAGGTCATGCGAACGCCTGCAAGGCCCCCGTTGGCCGGACAACTTGGAGCCGTGGTTACCGCAATCGATGATTTCGAGCCTCTTGAATATCCATGGTGCTCGACACCCACGCCGATCTCTCCGCGCCGGAGGCTTCGCGGTATCATGCTCGCGGGCAATCTGCTGGTGGCCTTCTTCATGGTGGGGCTTGGCACATGGGCGAGCCTCGCGCCGCTCGAGAGCGCCGCGATCGCGTCCGGCGTCGTGGAATCAGAATCGAGCCGCAAGACAATTCAGCATCTGGAAGGCGGTATCGTGAGGAAGATCCTGGTTTCGGACGGCGATATCGTGCGAAGCGGACAGATGCTGATCGCGCTGGACGACACTCGAGCCGGTTCGGAGGTGCAAAGCCTTCAAGGTCAGTTGTGGGATGCAATTGCCCGCGCGGCACGGCTTCAGGCCGAGCAGCAGAGATTCGAAAGGATCGCGATCCCGAGCGCGCTGGAACAGGACACCAGGCAGAATGGAGTGGCCGCCGCAGCGCTGTCGGCGCAGCAGTTCATTTTTCAGGCACGTCGGCAGGTTCACGAGTCGCAGCTTGCAGTCATTCGCGAACGAAGGCTTCAAGTCGAAAAGGAGATCGAAGGTCTCAGGGCCCAGGAGAGCGCTACCAGGCAGCGAATCGACATCGTCCGGGAGGAACTGGACATGGTCACGACCCTCGTCAACAAAGGACTCGAACGGCGGCCGCGACTTCTGAACCTTCAGCGCGAACTGGCCGACGTTGAGGGTCGCCGCGGCGAGATCACCGCACAGATTTCCCGCGCCGGGCAGGTCATCAGCGAGCAGCAGGCGACATTGTTCAAGCTAGAGAGCGACAGGCAGAACGAGATCGCGCAGTCGATTCGTGAAGCGCAGAACCAGATATTCCAGCTCCGCGAGCGGTTGCTTGCGGCCAGGGATCAGCTATCGCGAACAGAGGTCAAGGCGCCTGAGGATGGCGTGATAACCGACCTGCGGGTCCATACAGCCGGCGGCGTCATCGGGGCGGGTGCGCCGCTCATGGACCTGGTACCCCGGCAAGACCGCCTCATCGTGACCGCCCGCCTGAGACCCGAGGACATTGATGTGGTTCACCCCGGCCTCAATGCCGAGGTGCATCTCGTACCGTACAATCAGCGTCGCGTGCCGCGCCTGAAGGGGACTGTCGTGCATGTGTCCGCTGACCGGCTTCTCGACAAGCGTACCGATCAGCCATACTACGCAACCAGGATCCGGATCGACGACGCGCAGATCGCAGAAAACGACATCCGGATCGTCCCCGGTATGCCGGTTGAAGTGTTCATCACGACAGGGCGCGGCACCGTCGCACTTTACGCACTCAGGCCCCTGCTCGATAGCTTCCGCGGTGCATTCAGAGAGGATTGATGCTGGTTAAGGTGACTAGGTCTCCGTCGTCAGAGCTGCGCCCGGCTCGAGATCGCGACTCTGCGCGGGCAACCGGCCGCGCCAACGGAGGACCGCTTCCGTGCGATTGTGGGCGGCACATTTCCTCATGATGTGCTGGATGTGCATTTTGACGGTGCTTTCCGATAGGTTCAATTTGGCGGCGATTAGCTTGTTGGGCAGGCCGAGTTCCAGTTCCGCCAGAACGTGCTGCTCTCGAGGCGTGAGATCGGCCACGCTCCTGTCGATAGCCAGCCTGGCTGCCTCGTTGATCAGATATGCGGACGCAAGCCCGCGCGCGTCCGGCGGCTCGAAATCCGGCATTTTGTTCATCCCGGCGACGGGCAACGGCCTGTAGACACCGCCGACGAGAACAAGGCGCAGGCCAGCTATGGCGATCTCGATCGGTAGCGAGGTGGAAAGAAAGCCGCGCACGCCCCGCTGCATCGCGGCCTGCACGGTCGGCTCGTCGTCATGATTTGACAGGACTACAACGGCGGCGTTGGGACAGCACTCCGCAACGAAGGCAAAATCGTCCTCAACCGAGGGATCGCCGATGGGCTTGTCCGCGATACTCAGCACCACCAGACGAACGTCACGGGCTGACGTGCAGTCCAGGCTTTGGACTGTCGCCATGTCAAGGATCTCAAGTTCGTCGAGTTCCCGCCTGAGGACGTTCAGAATGCATGTGCGAGGTAACAGGACCGGCTCGACGATCACCAGAACCGGCAAGTGAAGGGATTCATTGAGCCGCTTTGAGGAGTGCGCTATGTCGTGCATGATTTCCCCGAAGTTAAAAGAATTTCCGCGATATTCCCATTTCGCCTCTCGTGATGCTGCATTCGTCCTGAATGCGGTAACTACGAGAGTACAGCGCCAGTGTTGGTGCCGTATCCACTACGGGATCGCTTGGCACGGGATCACTTGGCGCTTGGCTGGAAATTCTTTCCGCTCAAATCATTTGGGCGCATACCGCGCGGTGACGCAGTCGACGCATTCCCTAATTGCATATATTTCGATACGCGATTGAAGCCGCCGACCCTGACTTGCCGTCGACGACATATGCTTCATCCTCCTTCACGAGATACAGAAACGGCCTATCTCCAGTCTCGCTGCCTGACGCGCTTCTTCCTTTCACACGCCCGCAGATCGTATCCACGGGGCGTCCAAGCGTGTTCTTTCGCATTGCGCGCTTCATATCGCTAAATTCGACCGATCCTGGATCCCCCATCCTCGTCGCGATCGTTACCTTTGCCTTGTCCAGGACGGGATCTGATGTGCCCGCGGGGCGTTGGGATGGCGAGACGCTGATCCTCGTTCGCGGAGCTGCCGCTTTGGTGAGGTCGGTCGATCCCCGCTTCTTCGGGGGTTTCTTGCCGGACCTTGCCGGGGGGGCAGAATTCGATTTGACGATCGCAGGATCTGGCGCCGATGCCGCTGGCATTGGCTGCACGGGTTGGACGACGGCAACCCTGTCGAAACAGGGTTGTGACGCGCACCCGAGGAAATATCCTCGGGAAGGCGCAACCAAGCCAAAGCCGATCAAGACTCCTGCCAGCACTCCAACAAAAAGCAGTCCCATCCGATTCCCCTCCTCGGGAGCTCGGCTCGCACTCGTAACTAGGACTAATTCCGCGCTGGTGGTCCTATCTGTTGCGCAAAAGCGTTAAACGCTCATTAAGCGCACGTGCGGCCGTTCGGCACGTGCCGTGACCGGCTGAACAGGGCCGCCAGATCCGCGACGATTTGCTTCAAAGGCCGATCGTGAACGCAATCATGCCCGATTTGGTGCGCTCTAGGGTTCCCGCCATTGGTTCTGCCGCGGGCGCACCAAGGACATCGATCGCTCATTCGGTCCTGCTTGGTCGGTCCTGCTTGGCCGGATCCGGCGTCTCCTCCCTTGTTCTCGCGGCCACCAGCCTCTCACCTAGGCCGTCATCAATGGCCTCAGCTTACCGATGTCGCCGATCCGCTCGAGATTGCCGATCTGCTCGATCAGTTTCTCGGTCTTCTCGTTGCCCAGCACCGGCGCGATCAGGTCCCGCGTCTTTGCCGCCACGGCTTCCGTGCTCAGCGGGTTCTCCCTGGTGCCCGGCGGATACTTGGTGAAGTGATCGACCTTCCTGCCGTCGTTGAGCGTCACCTCGACAACCGCGCCGCGCGGCGCGGCCGGGTCCATCAGCGCCTTGTCGCCGGCCAACGTCACCTTGGCGCGTTGCTCGAGGATCTTCGGATCATGCGTCAGCGCGACGTCGTGGCTGTCGTTGAACGACACCGCCCCCTTCACCAGGGCGACGGCCACAAGGTGCTGGCAATTGACGTCCGGCATCGCGCTCTCGCCGACGATTCCCATCGCATCGGTCGGAAGCTTGACCAGGATGCTGCGCACGTTGTCCGGCGTGAGGGCATGCTGCTTGCGCAGCGTCAGCGTGGCATCCAGCGGCGATTGAATGGGATAGCCGACCGAAAAAGTCTTGATCGCCGTCTCGGTGACGTAGAAGCGGCTGCCGAGATCCTTCACCATCTCCTCCGGCTTCGGATCGGTCGAGAGCGCGATGAAGAGATTATGGGTGCCGTCGAGCACATCATCGACGCCGGTCAATCCGGCGCGGACCATGTCGACAGCCATCACGCCGTTGCGCGCGCCCATGCCCGCGAAGTCGAACGCCTTCTCGACATGGTCGCGATCCCTAACCCAGCTCCACAGGCCGGAGACCTGCTGCGCCGAATAGGAGATCGCATAGCGCATCCCCCTCTCGTCAAGCCGCGCCAGCGACGCTGCGGCGCCGAGCGCACCGAAGGTCGACGACGTTCCTTCGGCGCTTCGATGCGAGCCACGCACGAGATCCGGCCCCAGCGCCATCAGCAGGCGGCAGCACAGGTCGTAGCCGAGCGCGACGGCGCGCACGACGTCCTGCCCGCTGCGATGTTCCCGCTCGGCAAAGGCGAAAGCTGCCGGCACGACCGAGCATCCCGGATGCGCCTTGGTGACGGGCTCGAAATCGTCGGTCTCGTCGGCATGGGCGCACATGGCATTGGCCAGCGCCGCGTTGACCGCCGTGGTCCGGAAATCGGATCCGACGACGGAGGCCTGGGCATCGCCGCCGAGGCTTCGGACATATTTCAGCGCCATGATGCCCGGATTCATGCGCGAGCCCGACACCATGGCACCGAGCGTATCGAGAATGCGGTGCTTGCAGGCCAGCACCACCTGCTCGGGCAGTTCCTGATCGCGCGCGGCGACCATGTACCGCGCCAGCCGTTCGGTAACGCCCGGGCCCACCGCGCGCGCCGGGCGGCCGCCGGCGGCGGCCATCGCGGCAACCGAAGCGGCGGATTGCAAGAAACGGCGGCGTGACGGCATGCTGCGTCCTCCGCGATCAGGCCGAAACCGACATCTTGGCAATGTCCGCCGCGTTCGGCAGGCTCTCGACATTCCAGCAGGCATCCATGACGCGCCGGATCATCGCGGCGGGAATGATGCCGTCCGCGAGGTCGGAGAACTTGGTCTCGAGCTGCTTGTCGCTCATCGGCACCTCGACGCTGCCGATCGCGTGCTCGATGAAGCGGTTCAGCTTGCGCCCGTCCTTGAGCACGATGGTCAGATCGACCTGCTCCGGCTTGATGCCAGACGTGATCACCGGCACAACCTTGCCCCGCAGCGCGACGATGGTTGGATCGGTCACGGCACGATCGCTGAACTGCTTCTCGCCGCCGGCACCCTCGACGATTGCGACCGCAACGGCATGGTAGATGCTGAACTTGCCTTCGAGCCCCTGCCGCGGCGTCTTCTTGCCGGTGAGCTCCAGCACCAGCGGATGGACCTTCAGCTCGACGCGCTCGATCTGGTCCGCGGTCACCTTGTTCTCGTTGCGAAGCTGGATTGCCGCGTCGATCGCAGGATGCATCACGATCCCGCAGGCGAACGGCTTGTAGGTATTCAGCGCTGCCTCGTAGCGCTTGCCGAGGTCGACCAGGATCTCGTTGTAATCCTGCTTGGTGCTGATCGTATTGGCCCAGCCGCGCTTGGCTTCGATCATCGCGTCGGACGAGGTGAAATTCTTCGACGCCAGAATGGCGGCGAAGATGCCGCTGGACGCGGCGCGGCCGGGGTTGAAGCTCTTGTTCATGGAGCCGAAGGACTCGCGCAGGCCGACCGGCTGCGACGCCGCAAGGCCGAGCGCCCAAATCATCTGCTGCTCGTTCAGCTTCAACAGCTTGCCGACGGCGGCCGCCGACCCGAACACACCGGCGGTGCCGGTGATGTGCCAACCGACATCATAATGGTTCGGATAGACCGAGTTGCCGATCCTGCATTCGGTCTCGACGCCGAGCACCAGCGCGTTCAGGAACTCCTTGCCGGAGACCGGCTGCATTTCCGACAGCGCGATGATCGCCGAGGCCACGGGACCGGCGGGATGGATGATGGTCTTCAGATGCGTGTCGTCATAATCGAAGATGTGGCTCGACACGCCGTTGATGAAGGCCGCGTTCATGATGTCGAACCGCTCACGGCGCCCGAACAGCGAGGCCTGCTGCGGACCCGAGAACGGACCGAGCGCAGCGACAGCGATGTCGACCGTCTCGTGATGCGATCCGCCGATGGCGACGCCGACCCAGTTCAGAAGCGTCCGAACCCCCTCCTTGCGGACATTGGCCGGCAGCTCGTCATAACTCGCGGTGACGAGATAATGCGCGAGTGCGCGCGTGACCTCCTTGGGCGGCGCGGCCGCGGGTGCAGGCGCGGCAGCCGTGGCTTGCGCGAAGGCCGCGCTGCTGCCGACCGCCGAGAGCGGAAGCGCGGCGGCGGCCCGGATCAGGGTCCTGCGATCAGTGTGCATGGGATGTCTCCAAAGACTTCGTCGAGGATTTCATCGAGGCCAACTGCGCCGCGAGACGGACGGCGCTTTCGAAGGCACCGGTCTTCGCGACGCCATGGCCGACAATATCGAATGCCGTACCATGCGACGGCGTGGTGAATACGGTCTCGAGCCCGGCCGTGACGGTGACGCCGCGGTTGAAGCCGCGCAGCTTGGTCGCGATCTGGCCCTGGTCGTGATACATCGCGACCACGCTGTCGAATTCGCCGGCAAAGGCCCGGACATAGACGGTATCCGCGGGATAAGGTCCGCTGCAGGCGATCCCTCTCTTCGCGGCCGCTTCGACCGTCGGGCGGATCAACTCGATCTCGTCGCGGCCAAACAGGCCGCCCTCGCCGGCATGCGGATTGAGCGCGGCCACCGCGATGCGCGGCCTGGCGACGCCGGCCCTGCGCATCATCCGGTCGACCAGCTCGATCGCATCGGTGATGCTTTCCGCATTGATACCGTCCAGCGCCTCGCGCAGCGACTGATGTCCGGTAACCCGCGACATCCATTGGCCGTCCAGCACGTTCATCTCGGAGAAGTAGCTCTTGTGCCCGAGCAGGCTCGCGAACATCTTGTGTTCGTCGGGGAATTTCCAGCCGCCGTCGAACATCGCCCGCTTGTTGAGCGGCGCGAATGTGATGGCGTCGATTTCGCCGGCGCTGGCGAACTCGATCGCCCGCGACAGCGTCTCACCGGTCAGCCAGCCGGATTCGGCGTTGGACTTGCCGGGCGGGAACTTCGCGGGATCGGTGTTGCCGAGATCGACGAGTTGCACGGTGCCCTGTCCCCAGCGAGCCGCCTTGGGCGAGCTGATCCGCTCGACGTCAAGCTTCACGCCGGCATGCGCCATGCCCATTTCCAGCACACGGGCGTCGCCTATCACGACGAGGCGCGCAGCATCGCTGAGCCGGTCGTCGGAGAGAATGCGCGCGGTCTGTTCGGGACCGATACCGGTGCAGTCGCCCGGGGTCAGCGCCACGATCGGCAGGTCGTTCGTATTGGTAGCCATTGGTCCTTACTTTGCTGTCTGGATTTGAGCGGAAGACCGAGCCCAGTCCTCCCTGTTGAATTCGCCATCCCATTTCGCGACCACAATCGCGGCCACGGCGTTGCCGATGGTATTGGTGATGGCACGCGCCAACGACATGAAGCGGTCGATGCCGAGCAGCAGCGCCAGTCCTTCCGCGGGCAACCCGGCCGCGACCACGGTCGTCGCCAGCGCCGCGAACGCGCCGCCGGTGACGCCGGCCGCCCCCTTGCTGGTGTACAGCATCACCACGAACAGGCTGAGCTGTTGCGCGGCCGTCAGCTCGACACCGTAGACCTGGGCGACGAAGATCGTGCTCAGCGGCAGCGTCAGCGCGACGCCGTCGAGATTGAAGGAATAGCCGGAAGGAATGACAAGGCCGGCCACCGCCCGGCCGACACCGGCCTTCGGCAGTTTCTCCATCATCCCGGGGATGGCGGTCTCCGACGACGAGGTGCCGAGCACGACGAGCAGCTCGGTGCGCAACAGGCGCAGCAGGTCCATCAGGCGAATACCCGCAATGCGGCAGATCGTGCCGAGAACGACGAAGATGAAGAACGCCATCATCGCCCAGGCGGTGCCGACCAGCAGCGCCAGCGCATACAGCGTAGCGGCACCGAACTTCGCGATCGTGAAGGCCATGGCGCCGAAGGCGCCGATCGGGGCCAGCGCGACCACGACATGGACGACGCTGAAGACGAGCTCGGTCACCCGCTCCAGGCCCGACCGCAGCGGCGGCGCCTTGTCGCCGAGCAGGACGAGGCCGATGCCGCACAACAACGCGAGCACCAGCACCTGGAGCACGTCGCCGCTCGCGAACGCGCCGACAAAGCTTTCCGGCACCATATGCTGGATGTAGGCCGACAGCGATCCGACATGGGCTTGCGCGTAGCGCGCAACCGTCTCGGCCTGCTGCGTGGTGGCATGGGCCACACCCGCGCCGGGCTGGACCCAGCGCACCACGACGAAGCTGAGCAGCAGACACAGGGTCGTGACGGCCTCGAAATAGACGAGGGCCTTGAGGCCGATCCGGCCCACCGCCTTCATGTCGCCGACCTGCGCAATGCCGGTGACCACGACCAGAAAGATCAGCGGCGCGATCGTCATCTTGATCAGCGAGATGAAGATATCGCCGAGCGGCTTGAACTCGACGGCAACAGCCGGGAACAATGCGCCGAACAGCGCGCCAAGCGCGGCACCGGCCACCACGAGCACATACTGCTCGCGCCAGAGCGGCTTGCGCCGCCGCTCGGACGCGGCCCCCGAGATAGACTCGGACAGCGGAGTTGTGGCGACCTGCAATTCGTTTCCCCTAAAGGTGTGTTCGCGCCATGCCGGATCCGGATGGCGCCTTGTTCTGGTTTTGCGATGGCGCTTACATTGGACCAGCAGCCTGTCCGGCGCTAATGCCGTATCGGCATGATTTGAGGACAAAACGTCATTATGGACCTGATTTGGCTGGAGGATTTCCTTGCGATCGCCGAGGAGGGCGGGTTCTCGCGCGCCGCCGAGCGCCGCCATGTCACCCAGCCGGCGCTGAGCCGCCGGATCAAGGCATTGGAGGGCTGGCTGGGTACACCGCTGTTCGAGCGGAGCACCCATGTCGTGACCCTCACCTCCGCCGGGCAGGGCTTCCGTCCGATCGCGGAGGACGTGCTGCGCAGAGTCCTGAACGGCCGGGAGGAGGCACTGGAGGCGGCGCGCCTGAAAGCCGAAACCATCCATTTCGTCGCCACGCACGCGCTCTCGCAGTCGTTCTTTCCGGACTGGATACGAAAGACGGATCGTGCCCGGACCGGTTCGGCGGTGCAACTCGTCGCATCCAACTTTGGCGGGTGTGAAAGACTCCTCCTCGAAGCACAGGCGCACTTCCTGCTGACTCACTATCACCCAACCCTCGTCACACGACTGGATACGGATCGCTTTCAACGCATCGAGCTGGACACCGACGTGCTTGTTCCGATCAGCGCACCGGCTTCAAAGCACACGCCGCGAGGTGGCCGCCGACGCAAGCCGGTCGCTCGCTATCAGTTGCCGGGTTCCACCAAGACTCCGCTGCCCTATCTTGCCTACCATCCAGGATCGGGCGTGGGGCGGATCGTCAACTCGTTCCTTGCGGCAAAGGAGCCTGCGGCCGTTCTCGTTCCGAGTTTCTCGGCACCAGTGATGTTGCTGGTCGACATGGCGCGTGAAGGTCGTGGCAT
Source organism: Bradyrhizobium sp. 6(2017) (assembly GCF_011058295.2). Taxonomy (NCBI): domain Bacteria; kingdom Pseudomonadati; phylum Pseudomonadota; class Alphaproteobacteria; order Hyphomicrobiales; family Nitrobacteraceae; genus Bradyrhizobium; species Bradyrhizobium sp. 6(2017). The sequence continues at coordinate 7,501,050 of NZ_CP049289.2, forward strand.
CACCTGGGCACCCCGCAGCCTCGTTCAGCGCGAGCTCCAGAGCGGCCGGCTGCTAAGAGCAGGCGGGGAGGAATGGGACATTGCGATCAGCATTTGCCTGTTTCGTTCCCGATCTCGCCTCACCAACGCGGCTGAAAGTTTCTGGAACGGGATCAAGAAGCAACGCAACGGTTACCTCGAAGCCGCGGCGCACGCTCCCGGCATCGCACCGAAACAGTCGCGCAAATGACTGGCGAGATGACCTGATCGGCCATCTACGCTTTGGAACGCGTCGCATTCCATTCCCGGCCATGGTCACCGGGGGCTTCCCAGCCCGTCTCGGAGACGATCAGCGTGTCCTCCAGCTTGATGTAGCCGCGCGCCGGATGCAGCAACGCAGTTTCGACCGAAATCACCATCCCGCTTTCGAGCGGCCGATCGGCATCGTACGGCGAATAAGGGATCGGGCCGGTCGCCGTCAGACGCGGCGCTTCATGACTGACTAACCCAATTCCGTGCGCGGTGAAGTCAAGCACGGCACGATGGGGAGACGATCTGACGGCGGCCTCGCCTGACGCAATCACATCGCCCCCCATGACGCCCGGCCGGATGATGCGGCGCGCGGCCTGCTGGATGTCCTCGATCTCCTGCAGCAATTCGCGAAGCTCGCTGTCGGGCTCCCCCAGGATGCCCATGCGGCTGAGGTCGCCGATATAACCCCGGTAGTTTCCTCCGGAATCGATCGAGATCACATCGCCCTCCGCGAGACGCTGGCTCGACGGCGCACGGTTGTGGCTCTTTCCCGCGGCGATCAGGCAATACTCGAAGACGAGGTCGCGTTCCTGTTCCTCGCGCCGCAGGCGAGCGACGACATCGTTCTTGGTCGTATCTGGTGCACAGCTCTTGAACGTCGTCAGCATCGCATCGACGACCCGTTCGGACGCTTCCCTGATCAGCGCGAGTTCGGCGGGAGACTTCACGGCACGAAGGCGTTCGAGCGTGAAGTGGGCCTCGCGGAGTTCGACCTCGTCGAGGCCGGCTATCAGATGATCCCTGGCGTCAGCCGGCAGAAAGCCTGCCTCGATGCCGACGCGCTTTGCAGCGCCACCAAGCTTCCTCACATGATCGATCGCAAGCCCGATCGCATCGATCGTTCCCCAACTGCCGGTTTTGACAATCGGCGCCGCTATCCGCCCAAGTTCATGCTCGAACTTTTCCATGCCGTTCCCGATGTAGATGGAATTATCCGGATGTCCCTTCTGATAGACGAACACCGGCAGATAGCGGCTGGTGCCGATCGCCTCCATGACATCGAAGAAGAAGAAACGATAGCCACCAAGGAGATATTGCACATTGTGCCGCGAGGTTGCGATCAGCACGTCAAGGCCCGCCTCCTCCATCAGTCGATCGAGCTTTGCGGTGTCGAACGGCGCCGTTGTTGCGATCGGTTCGAGCGCATTGTCCATGGTCTGACCTTCCATCTTCCACTCACACTGCGGTTTTTGCCGCCAGCGACTTCGCTGCAGCGTTTGAACCGGCGTTGTCGCCGAACAGGGCCACCGGGCGCCCATGCGGCTCGACGCCAAGGAAGCTGAAGGCAAGCCCGATCAGGAGGCCGGCGCCGGCAAGAAAGAAGAACGCCGGCCTCACCGCCGAGGCGGTCGCGCCCGGATGCACCAGATTGTCGGCACCGGCGATCAAGGCGAGGCACAGCGGCCCGACGATCTTGCCGACCCCGTTTGCGAGCTGGGCAAGGCCGACCGCACGCCCCGAAAGCTGCACCGGAAATATCTCCGCAGGATAAGGCCCGATGTTCGAGAACCCGCCGTCGAAGAACACGGCGCCGACGATCAGGAACACCAGGAACAGCGGGATCGAGCCGGCAAAGTCATTGTGAAAATAGGCGGCCAGCGCCAACGAGACGGCGGTGCCATAGCCCATCAGCTGGCCGCACGGCTTGCGACCGATCCGATGCGCCAGGAACGCGAAGCCGGTGCGACCAAGGACGCCGGCGAGGCTGACATAAATGAACATCTTCGCCGCATCCTGCGGCGCGACGCCGAGCAGCAGCGCCACGATCGTCGGTCCCCACAGGAACACGCCGTAGTTCGCCGTGCTGGCGCCGAACCAGATCAGGACCGTCAGCCAGAAGCGCCGCTGTTCGGCAAAGAGATCGGCAAATGTCGCGGCGTTGGCCGGCGGCAGCTTGGGCAGGACGAACGCATCGCCGCCGACCCGATAGAGTTTGCGGATGCTGGCCTGTGCCTCGCGCACGCGGCCCTTGCTGATGAGCCAGCGCGGCGATTCCGGCATGATGATCATGGTCAGAATCCCGAGGATGATCGGCAGAAAGCCGACCGCCGCCAATCCGCGCCAGCCCACCAGCGGCAGCAGGAAGCTCGCCGTGACCGACGCGGCGAGTACGCCAAAGGCGACCGGAACGACCACGAGACTCGTGACCAGCGTGCGGTGACGGGTCGGTGCAAATTCGACGATGGCGGGAACCGCCGCCGCCGCGCCGGCGGCAAGGCCGAAGCCCACGAAGAAACGCAGGATCGCAAAGGCAACCCAGCCGTCTTCCGGAATCAACGCGATCGCGCCCGAACTCACGCCGCAAAGCATGACGCCGGCAACCGCCAGCGGCTTACGCCCGAAGCGATCTGCGAGCGATCCGGAAGCGAACGCCCCGAGCATCGCCCCGATCCCGGCGCTCATCAGCATGATCGAGGTTTGCCCGAATGTCAGGTGCCATTTCGGCGCCAGCACCGAGACCAGGAAGCCGACCACAAAGAAATCGAAGAAATCGACCACGCCGGTGACGGCGAAGATGATGATCGATAGCCAATAGCGCGTCGTCACCGGCGCCTCGTCGAACGGCACTGCGCTCGTTTGCTCTGCCATGGTCTCCCCCTGTCGTTGTCAAGCCGCCTTCTTTTTTGAATTCAGGAATGCCGTCACCGCCTCCGCCACCCGCTCGGGGGCCTGGATCGACGCGACATGGCCGACGTTCGCGATGGTTGTCGTCTCGACACACGCAAGATCGCGAGCGAGTGCAAATGTCTCGGCATTCGGGATCAGCCGGTCGTCGCCGCCTGCCAGCAGAAGCGTCGGACGATCGAAGGTGGCCAGATCGGCGGAGACGGGCTGCGCGAGCATCGCGCCACGCCGCGCCTTCTGGCCGTCGTCGCGGCTGGAGCCCCGGAAGATGTCGATCAGTTCGGGCCGCGCGCGCAGGCAATCCGGCGGAAAGAAGAACTCCGCAATCTCCGGTGCGTTGGCGACGGTGTCCGCCCGATAGGACGCGAGCGTGCGGAACGCAGCCGCATTGACGTCCAGTGGACTCTTGTTGACCTTCCAGGTGCTGCCCAGGATCAGGCGGTCGATCCTGTCGGGATGGCGGGCCGCCAACACTTGCGCGATCAGGCCGCCCAGCGAGGTTCCCAGGACATGGGCACGATCGTAGCCGAGCCCCTTGATCAAGGCCGCGGCATCATCGGCCAGATCGGCCAACGAATAGGACGACGGAGAATTTTTGGTGGCACCGGAATCGCGTTGATCATAGGCGATTACGGTGAAATGCGCGGCCAACAGAGGCGCAAGGCCGTCGAACATCGCATGATCGGCCTCACCGCCATGCAGCAGCACGAGCGGATCGCCACGTCCGATTTTCTCATACGCCGTGACGACGCCGTTGGATTCGAACGATTGCATGGGAGCCCCCGCTAATGCAGCAACGTTGAAAGTGCGCCGGCCAATTCCTTCGCCGGATCCGACGGCAGCCACGGCATGCGCCACGCCACATGCCCATCGGGGCGCACCAGCACGGCGCCGCGCATGCCCAACTGGAATCCGTCCGCCGGGTCCGCCGCTGGCAATTGCTTCAACGACAGCGGCAAGCCGGTCTTCTCGGATACCTGCTTTCCCGCCTCCAGCCAGTCGTTGCCGAGCGGCCCCGTGACGACGGTGAACTCCTTGTCGAACCAGTCGAGCGTCGATTTCTTGCGCGACGGCTCGAGCCACATATGCGGAAAGCGGGCGCCGGGACGGTCCGTCGGCGTGTAGTAGCGGGAGTTCAGCGCCTTCGCGACGGTGCCATCGGGGATTACCGCGCCCTCCTCGTAATTGTGGCCGAGGTTCTGGCCGATGCTGTGCAGATGATTGTCCATATCGTTGATCCAGAACTTGATCCGGTCCGGATTTCGCGATCGCACGGCGTCGTCCGTCAGGCCAAATCGCAACCTGTTCCCATAGCTGAAATTGGCATTGGACTGCGCGATCGGGCGGCGCTCGCTGGAATAGCTGTCGAGCAACTTCTCATCCGCCAGGCCCTTCAGCACAAAGGCAAGTTTCCAGGCGAGATTGTGTGCGTCCTGAACACCGGAGTTCAGGCCAAAGCCGCCGGTCGGCGGAAAGCGGTGCGCGCAGTCACCGACGAGGAATACCCGGCCCTTTCGAAAGCTCTCGGCCACCTGCATGCTGACGCGCCAGATCGAGCGGTTCAGAAGCGTGACATCGAGATCCGGAATGCCGACATGACCGCGCGCGATCTCGATGAACTCCTGGTCGGTCCACGGCCGCTCGCGATCGTCCTTGGTCTGGCCGATTTGGGTCACGGTCAACCAGCGATCCCTGCCATTGGTGTTCAGGATGCCGGCGCGCGGCAGATCGGGCTTGTCCGGGATGATGATGAAGCCGGCGGCTTCGCGCGCGATTGGCAGCTGCGACAGGTCGGCCCGCCAGTACTCATTCGACATCACCGCCAGCGTGGACGGTCCGACCATATCGATCCCCGCGCTGCGTCGGGTCTGGCTGCCGGCGCCATCGGCGGCGATCAAATAGGTCGCCGTCCACTGCGTCACGCCGCCGGTCTTCTGGCAACGTGTCGTGACGCTGACGCCGCTGTTGGTCTCCTCGAACGATTCACAGGCGGTGTTGAACAGGACGGTGGCGTGTTTGGACTTCCCGACCACCCGCAGAATTTCTTCCTCGACGGCGTCCTGGGCGACCAGGCTCTTCCAGGCTGGGGTATGGCCGACATTCGGTTCGGGACGAGTGCGGCCGAACTCGTGACCCGCGATGCTGTCGAGGAACACGAACATGTCGGAATTGTCCTGCAGGCCGCGGTCGCGGATCGCCTGCTCGATCCCCCACTGCCGGAAGATCTCCATGGTGCGGACCCAGCAGCCGCGCGACTTGGGATGATCTGTCGTCGTCGGGCTCTTCTCGACCACCACGCAGTCGATGCCGAAGCGATCGAGCAGCAGTGACATCGCAAGGCCGACCGGCCCGCCACCGGCGATGAATACGGACGTCTGGCGTGCCTCGTCGGGGGCGATACCCATCCTCGTCTCTCCTCCGTTTGATCGTTGGCAAGAGACTGCTCTCTTTTTGGTATCTCACAAGAATATGTTTGATATGGTATCCATCTCGATTTGAGATGGAGCCCCCATCATGGACTTGCGGCAGATTCGCTATTTCGTTGCCGTCGCCGAGCGTGGCGGCTTCGCCGCCGCAGCGAGCACGCTGAATGTCGCCCAGTCGGCGCTCAGCCGCCACGTCAAGGAACTCGAGGACGAATTGGGCGGCGCGTTGCTCGAGCGCGGTGCGCGCGGTGTCTCCGTCACGGAATCCGGCAAGGTGCTGCTCGCGCGAGGGCGCTGGCTGCTTGGCACAATCGACGACATCAAGGCCGAAGTGCGCACGGAGAACCGCGAGCCCAGCGGTACCGTGCGGATCGGCGCGCCACCGAGTCTCGGCGACATCCTCTACGCACCGCTTGCCCAGATATTCGTGAAGCAGTTTCCGCGCGTGCGGCTCGAGTTGAGTGAGGGCCTGACGGAGAACGCATCCGAACGCCTGTTGCGGGGTGAGCTCGATCTGGCGATCGTGACGACGCCCTCCCCCAACGATCACCTCGACTATGAAACGCTGGTTGTCGAGCAGGTGTTCCTGATCGGACCGTCGCGCGATCCGCTGCTGAAGCGCGGCAAGCTCAGCCGAAAGGAGTTCGACGCCCTGCCATCCGCTGTGGCCCCGCTCAGCCGCAACCCGTTCCCGTCGACAATGCTCTGCGCGGTACGGGTCGACAACAGCACGCCGATGAAGCGCATGGTGGCCTCGGGCCTCGGCTATGCCTTGCTGCCCTTCTCCGGAATTCATCAGGAGGTGGCTGCCGGAACGCTGTCGGCAGCGCTGTTGCCGTGGATGCGCGCCGAGCGCGTGCTGGCGCTGCCGCGCGGGCGGCCGGTCAGCCGGGCAACGCGTGAAGCGATTGCCGTGCTGAAGAAGATCTGCCGCGCCCTGATCGATGAGGGAATTATCCTGACCGCGCCGGCGCGCAAGAGCTGAACGCTGACGGAGCCAACGTTCCGAGCTCAAGCCATACGCACCGACCGGATTTGCTGCGTTCCAATCCCCACTCCCGATGGCCGTCTGGCACCACCACGTCCTGCCCGGTCTCTCGGCGAACCAATCGGCTTGACGATAGTTGTCATGACAACTATAGAGTCATTCCAAGATTGGCGATCAAGCCGGCTGTTCCCGCCGCGAAGGACGGGAGCCATGAAGCTGCAAAGATACTGCGGGCGACCCTCGGGGTTCGTCCGCTCCTTGCGCAGCCGGCGGTACGTCGAAGGGAGGACGTGATGAGCACTGCTTCGCAGAACCATGCGGCAAGGCTGAGCGAGATTTCTCGGCTCGTCGTCGACCGGCCTGCCGAGCGCGTCTTCGAGGTCGATCGCCGGATCTTCACCGATCCCGCCGTGTTCGACGCCGAGCTCCGCCACATCTTCGAGGCCACGTGGAATTTCATCGGCCTGGAATCCTAGGTCGCCCGGCCCACCGACTTCGTCACCACCCATATCGGCCGGCACCCCATTCTGGTGATGCGGAGCGCCGACGGAAAAGTTGGCGCATTCCTCAACACCTGCCGGCATCGCGGAACGATCGTCTGTCCCTTCAAACAGGGCCGGCAGAAATTCCACGTCTGCCGCTATCACGGCTGGGCCTACGATTCGAGCGGCCGCAACATCTCCGTGACGGAGGAAGCGAGCGGGCAGTATCCGCCGTCCTTCTCGAACCAGAACCATGACCTGCTCCCGGTTGCACGCCTTGGCTCGTATCGCGGCTTCCTGTTCGCGAGCCTGTCGGCCGACGTTCCGCAACTGGAGGAGTTTCTCGGCGACACCCGCGCCTTCCTCGACCTGATCATCGACCAGAGCGACAGCGGTGAAGTCGAGTTCGTGCCGGGCGCCAGCACCTATACGTTCGACGCAAACTGGAAGCTGCAATTCGAGAACGGCCTCGACTACTATCACTTCGCGACCACGCACAGCTCCTACGTCGATATCCTGAAGAAGCGCAATGCCACCGCCGGACCGGACGCCGGATTCACCGGGGAGCCGGAGGGCGAGCAAGAGGGGCAAGGCAGCTTCAGCTTCGATTACGGCCACGCCGTCAACTGGTCGATCAAGCGCACCCAGCTCTACGGCCGGCCGCTCGGCATGGATCCGGCGCGTCTCGACGCCGTGCGGCAGCGCGTCGGCAGCACCCGCGCCAAATGGATGCTTCGCCAGCGCAACCTCACGATTTTTCCGAACCTGCAGGTCATCGACATCCTTTCCGCGCAGGTGCGGACCTGGCGGCCGCTGGCGCCCGACAAGACCGAGATGGTGTCGCATTGCCTGGCTCCGGTCGGCGAAAGCGCCGCGGCGCGCACGCTTCGGATTCGCAATTACGAGGACTTCTTCAACGCTTCCGGGCTCGCAAGCTCGGACGACAACGTGATGTATGAGTTCTGCCAGACCGGCTACGACGCGGCGACCGCGGCACCGACGCAAGGCTATCTGCGCGGCATTGCAGACGTCGGCCGCGGCGAGAGCGCGCATGCAAGCGAGCTCGGCATCACCCCGTCCGAATGGTCGTTCGGCCCCACCAGCTTCGGCGGCGAGACGAACTTCCATCCCGGCTATCGCGAGTGGCGCAGGCTGTTGCGGCACGCCGCGGGGGAGACGGCGTGATGGCTGCCGATGCAATCAGGGAAACGGATGCCCACGCGATCGCATCCGCGACCATCTTCCGCGAGGCCCGCCTGCTCGACGCCGGCGAATGGGCCGATTGGGTCGCGATGTACAGCGAGGATGCCGTCTACTGGGTGCCGGCGTGGCTTGACGAGTACACCACCACCAATGATCCCAACACGCAGGTCTCGCTGCTCTATCACGATGCCCGGCGCGGGCTCGAAGAGCGGATCGCGCGTATCGAGTCGCGAAAATCGATCACCGCGCTGCCGCTGCCGCGCACGGTGCACCAGATCTCGAACCTGGAAGCGTCCGAAGCCGGACCTGAACAGATCATCTGCCACGCGGTGTTTTCCGTCCACGTCTACGACCCGCGCGTGGCAAAGGAGCATCTGCGCCACGGACGCTATCAGCACACGCTGCGACGTGAAGGCGAGACCTGGAAGATCGCGCGCAAGATCATCACGCTGGTCAATGACCGCGTCCCGACCGTTCTCGATTTCTACAGCATTTGAGAGGGCACAATGGCAGACCAAGGCACCTGGCACGCGGCCGCAACGCTTGGCGAGCTGAACGAAGGCGAACCATATGGCGTCGAAATCGCCGGCCACCACATCGCGCTCTATCGCGTCGGCAGCGAGTATTACGCCACTAGCAACATCTGCACCCATGAGGAGGCGCTGCTCTCCGACGGCGTTCTGGACGGTTGCGAGATCGAATGCCCGCTGCATATGGGCCGCTTCGACATCAAGACCGGCGAGGCGCTGACCAGTCCGGTCGAGATCGACATCCAGACCTATCCGGTGCGTGTGGCAGGCGACCGGCTGGAGGTCTGCCTGCCCGCATAAAGCGACTATCAACAAAAAGAATCGGGGGAAACCGGAATGACCGAAGTCGTGATGGACAAAGCGGCGATAACGACCGCCGATCCGGAGATCGAACGCACCACGATCCGCAAGGTTGCGCTGCGCCTGATGTGGTTCGTGATGGCGATGTACTTTCTCGCCATCCTCGACCGCGGCAACATCTCCTTTGCCGCGCTGCAAATGAACAAGGAGCTCGGGCTCAATGCCGAGATGTTCGGCATCGCGGTCGGCATCATGTACTTCACCTATTCCATCTTCGAGATCCCGAGCAACCTCATCCTCAGCAAATACGGCGCACGCGTCACGCTGACGCGGATCGCGATCCTCTGGGGCATTGCCACGGTGCTGATGGCCTTCACGCAGGGCCCGCTCAGCCTCTATGCATTCCGCGGCTTTCTCGGCATTGCCGAGTCCGGCCTGTTTCCCGGCGTCATGCTGCTGCTGAGCCTGTGGTTTCCGTTCAGCTACCGCGCCCGCTACAATGCGATGTTCAATTATGCGGTGCCGATCTCCTACATTTTCGCCTCGCTGATCTCGGGCGCCATCCTCGAGCTGAATGGGACGTTCGGCATCTCCGGCTGGAAATGGCTGTTCATCCTCGAAGGCCTGCCGCCCATCGCTCTGGGGATCGTCGGCATCTTCTATCTGACCGACCGGCCGCAGCAGGCGAGCTGGCTGTCGACCGCGCAACGCAACTGGCTGATCGGCGCGCTCGAGCGCGACGCCAAGGCAACCGGCGTGGTGCATGCCGAGGGCGTGCTCAGGACCATCACCAAGCCGATGGTGCTGCTGTTCGGCCTGTGTAATTTCGGCCTGTTCTGCGGGCTGGCGTCGCTGTTTCCCTGGCTGCCGCAAATCATCAAATCCTTCGGCCTGCCGAATTCGCAGGTCGGTTTCGTGACCGCGATCCCGCCGGTCGCCGGCCTGATCGGCATGATCGTGTTGTCGCGGCACTCCGATCATGTCGGCGAGCGCTTCTATTATGCCGCGATGACCTTCGTGATCGCCGCATCGGGCTTCGCAATTGCCGCCTTTTCAACGTCGCCGCTCTGGATCATCGTCGGTTTCATGGTTGCCAATGTCGGTGTCTATGGTACGCAAGCCGTGTTCTGGACCATCCCGCAGTCCTACATGTCGCGGCAGAGCGCGCCGGGCGCGATCGGCCTGGTCAGCACCATCGGCAGCATCGGAGGCGCCACGATCCCGATCGTGATCGGACGCGCCAAGGACGCCTCCGGCAGCTTCACCACCGGATTCCTAGTGGTCTCCAGCGTTCTGCTCGTCGCGGCGGTGCTGGTCCTGATCGCACGCTCTCAACTCGTGAAAGAATGAAAACTCGGACTGCCAAACATCGTACCAAGGCCCCTGCCCCGCGCGAAAACGCGCGCTCGGAACTGGTGATCGACTTCGAGCGCTACGTGCCGACGGTGCTGTCGAGCCTGGTCGCGAAGCTGCGCGCCAATGCCAATGCCTTCTTTCCGCAAGCCTACGGCGTATCGCTCGCGGAATGGCGGGTGCTGTCCTTTCTCAGGGAGCACGAGCCGGCCAGCGCCTATGACATCTGGACCAACGCGCAACTGGACAAGGCGGTCGTCAGCCGCGAGACGACGTCGCTCAGAAAGAAGGGGCTGATCGAGCTGACGCCGGTCCGCGGCAGCGCCCGGAACCGGACCGAGATCCGGCTGACCAGACTCGGCGTGGCGCTGCTCGACCGCAGCCTGGACGAAATCCTGCGCCGGCATGACAACCTCACGGCCGGCCTCGACACCAGGGCACTGGATGCCTTCTTCCGCGTCGTGGCGCATATCGAGCAGCGCATTCCCCCCATGGGCGATCCGTCGGACAATGCCATGCCGGCCCATGCGCCGGTCAAACGCATTGTAAGGCGCAGGCCGCCAACCGGAGCCTAGCGGCGGCAGCCCGAGAGCGCGGCGGCCGCGCGGATCGAAATACGGGTCATCCACCGCTGGGTGCATGAAGGAACCGGCCGTAATTTATGTTTCAGTAAGCAAGTTGTAGCTAGGATCGATGAGTGCGTTGCGTATGGGAGACTTCCAGTGATCGACTTTGACGAACTTCGTAGTATCGCAGCGGATGTTCGTATCTTCATCGACGCTTCGGAAGACAAGGGCGGCGCCTTGAAGGCCATCGTCGAGGCCTACGACGTCGTGCTGGGCATTTTCCCGGCCGGCCCCGGAATGGACCTTCACGTGGTCAAGGGCACTGAGGTCCTCAATCACATTGCGCAGACCCAGGCCTCGTCCGGCTTTACGCATACCGCGATCGCATTCCAGACCCGTGAGCAGGCTGTTGCGCTTGAGCAACTGATGGCGGCCTAGCCACCGGAGCTTCACGCTCCCGTGACGGGGCATCGCATTTCGCTTTGAGATCAAGCGATTGCCTGACGCGCTGCCCGTTTGACGCGCACCCTTCGCCAATCTTGACGCCAATCCTGTCCTCAAGGCGCCGTCCCGGCGCAAAGACGTGCCAAGCGCGTCAATCCGGCGCCATCGTCCGCATTGCCTCGCAGCGCAAAACGAGCGAAAATCCGCACGTTTGTAGAACGAGATCATGGTCTCGCCACGCGAATCAAATCAATCTGGGCAAGTTGTCGCGGGCGCACTTTCTTCTGACGTCGAATACTTGGTATTCGTGAACTAATCGCGCTACAGTTGTGGGCGTGGATATGGGCGAGCATCTGACGGTTAGCACCGGCGAGCTCGACGGCTTCGAGGGACTTCACGACGCCGTCAAAGGCTCGCATGTCGAGGTCATGCAGCTTGAGCGCGGCAGGCTGCGCGGCACGCTGTCTCATGTCGGGATCGGCAATTTTTCGCTCAGCATCGGCGCGTTCAATGTCGGGGTTCGCACCCAGCGCACGTCCGCAGATGACAAGCTGATCATCGGAATGCTGCTGAACGCCACCGACCGCGTCACGCATTGGGCTTTCGACATGCAGCCGGCCGACGTGCTGGTGATTCCTCCATCGGTCGAGCATGACGGCGTGTTTCACAAGGCCTCGTCCTATGCCGCAATTCGCTTCGACATGGCGGATCTGCCCGACATATTCGGCGGTGACCCGCGGCTCGCCGATGCCGAAACATGGCAGGCGAAGAACCACTTTCGCGCCGACCCCGCGATCGGCATGGTCGGGGCGGACCGGCTGCCGCAGATCGTCTCGCATCTCGCCCGCTATCCGGACGCGCTGTCGGATGCGTCGGCCGAATTCTGGAAGCGCGCGATCGTCGACTGCGTGAGGGCGACGGCGATCACGTCGCTGCCTCCAGATGGATCGAGCTATCTGCCGTCGGCAATGAGGCTGGTACGCCACGTCGAGGATTACCTGCACGCCGCGGGCGCCCGCCCCGTCCATGTCTCGGAGATCTGCGGCGAGCTTCGGCTGTCGCGACGCAGCCTGCACCGCGCCTTCCACGAGGTGTTCGGCGTCGGCCCGGTGACGTTCCTGCGCTACAAGCGGCTTTGCACGGTCCGCGAGATCCTGCGCGAAAGCACGCCGGACCAGACCACGGTGTCCAGGGTTGCGATCGAACAAGGCTTCATCGAGCTCGGGCGCTTCTCGCAATACTACCGCGCGATGTTCGGGGAATACCCGTCGCAGACGCTCGGCTACGCCGGGTAGAACGATCAGCCCGCGCTCAAGCGCGATGACGGCGCCAGGCTCGCGCAAGCTCATTTTGATCGCCCCGGATCGCCGTTACCCGACAGCACCTGCGCGGCGCCGCCGACGCCGCGGCGGAAGGCTTCGTCGAAAGTGACCCCGCGGACCTGCCATTTGTAGTCCTTGCCGCGCCACGCCATCTGCCATTGCGTCGCCCAGCCGAGATCCTTGTCATCCCAAACCAGCCGTCCGACCAGCGTGGCCTCGCCGCCCTGCGGCGCGACGATCGAGGTCAGCTTCGCGGGCGTCACCTTGAGGAGCCCGGCTGCGGCCACGTTGGCGCTCGTCAGCGCCGCCGCGCTTGGCAGCACGAAGCGCATGCCGCGCTTGCCGGCCGCGGCTGCGAGCGCGTCGCGCTGCAGATCGGACTGCGTTCCATCAGCGGTGACGACGTAATCCTTCGGGCCGTGCTGCATCTCGGTGAACACGCCGAGCACCGGCCGTCGCGACCGCCACGGCTTGAGGCCGAGCTTGCCGAGAATGCCGTCGATCTTCTTGTCGTCGAAATCCACCGTCAGGTCATAGGGCCGGTCGCGGGTGCCCTGCTCGTCATGATGCGGCTTGCCGGCATACTGGTCGTGATAGTCGAAGCCACTGACGAACTCCTTGGCCTTCGACTTGTACGCGGCAAGCCGGCGGTCGCCTGCCAGCATCGGCTGCCCGGAGACCTTGATCAGGACGTCCTCGAGGCACGCACCGAAGCCGATGATCCGGTTCGGCTCGCCCTCGCCGGTGACGACGGTCTGCGCGCGATAGAGGTTGTCGTCCGCCGCAGCCATCGCGCCGCTGCAACAGATCAATGCAACAGCAAGCAGCGCTCGAACCACACCGCGTGCGAACGTGGCAATCAGATTGTGCTTCGTCTCAAGCAAGGCAGCCATGGTCACCTCCGCTCGGTCACGTCATTATCGGCTCAGATTGGTGGTATTTTTCGGCAGCGCCAACGCGTCCGGACATGGGCGCCATTCCATCGGCTGCGCCACACGCTCTGGCCACGCATGACAGGGCTGGCATATGCTGAGCGGATGCGCGGCGGCGCCGGGAGCGCTGCCCGTCACAACAACATCCGGCAGGAGACGCTCCGTGAAATGTTACGAGTTGCAAGGCCCCGGTGGCGTCGACGCGTTGGCGCTGGTCGACAAGCCGGTTCCGCAGGCCGGTCCGGGCGAAGTCCTGGTACGCCTGAAGGCCGCGACGCTGAACTATCGCGACCTGCTCACGGTCAAGGGCGGCTATGGCTCGCGCCAGAAATTCCCGCTGGTGCCGGTGTCCGACGGCGCGGGTATCATCGAAGCGGTCGGCGCCGGCGTGAAGACTTTCGCGGCCGGCGATCGCGTTGTCGGCAGCTTCTTCGAAAGCTGGCTCGGCGGCGAACCGAGCGAGACGCGAATGCGCGCGGCGCTCGGCGGCAGCGTCGACGGCGTGCTGACCGAGTACCGGGTATTTCCCGCGCATGCGCTGGTGCGCACGCCCGACCATCTCAGCGACATCGAGGCTGCCGCACTGCCCTGCGCGGGACTCACGGCGTGGAGCGCGGTGGTCAAGCTCGGCGACATCAAGCCGGGCCAGACGGTGCTGACCCAGGGCACCGGCGGCGTCTCGCTGTTCGCGCTGCAATTCGCCAAGATGTGCGGCGCCCGTGTCATCGCGACCTCGTCCAGCGACGCCAAGATCGTGCGGCTGAAGCAGCTCGGCGCCGATGTCACGCTCAACTACAAGACCACGCCCGACTGGGGCAAGAAAGCGCGCGAGCTGACCGGGCGCGGTGTCGATCTCGTCGTCGAGGTCGGCGGCGTCGGCACGCTGAACGAGTCGATCCGCGCCACCAGGATCGGCGGCACCATCGCCTTCATCGGCGTGCTCGCAGGTCCGGCAACGGCGGACTCCCGGCTGCCGCTGATGGTAATGCAGCAGCAGCGGCTGCAGGGCGTCACCGTCGGCTCGATCGAAGATTTGCAGGCGCTGTGCGACGGCATCAGCATGCACGGCGTCAAGCCCGTGATCGACAAGGTGTTCGCCTTCGACCAGGTCAAGGACGCGTTCGCCCACATGGCGAGCGGCGCGCATTTCGGCAAGGTCGCGATTGCAATCGGGTAGGACCACCAAAGCCTAGCGCCCCGTGAACTGGGCCTTGCGCTTCTCGACAAAGGCCTGGCGGCCTTCCCTCGCGTCGGCGCTTTCGCGGATCACCGACTGCAGCTCGATCTCGCGGCGGAATTGGTCGGCGTAACTCGCATGCTCGCTCTCCTCGAGCAGCTGGCGGGTCGCGACCAGCGCGCGCGTCGGGCCATCGGCGAGGCGGCGGGCGAGCGCCTTCGCCTCATCGAGCAGTCTTGCGTCATCGACGACCTCGCGCACCAATCCCCACTCTTTCGCCCGCTCGGCCGACAGCGGCTCGTTCAGCAACATCAGGTCGAGTGCGCGCTGGCGGCCGATCAGGCGCGGCAACAGCCACGTCGAGCCGAGATCGGGCACCAGGCCGATCCGGCTGAACACCTGGATGAAGCTCGCCGAGCGCGCCGCCAGGATGATGTCACCGGACATCGCGAGGCTGAAGCCGCCGCCGGCCGCGACGCCGTTGACCGCGACCGCGACCGGCAGGCTGCACTCGCGCAAGGCGCGCATCGCCGGCCAGTAATGCGTCATCACGCCGGTCACGATGTCGTTGCCGAGCGACTGGAACGCCTTGAGGTTCTGCCCCGAGCAAAAACCGCGCCCCTCCCCGGTCAAGACCAGCGCGCGGATGCCCGTGTCGCTGGTCATCTCGCCGACAGCGGCTGCGAGATCGCCGAGCAATTCCGGTGTCATGGCGTTCAGGCTTGCGGGGTCGTTGAGCGTCAGGATGCCGACCTTGCCGTCCCGTTCGCGCTTCACTGCGGTCATTTTCCTCTCCCTGGAATTGCTTGTTATTGAGCTTCTTGTGCCACTCTCTTGCGCTTACTGTGCCATGCTTGGCATGCTACGCCAACGTGCCCCGCCCGCAACAAGAACAGCGAAAGCAACGCCATGTCCGACCAGTTCTCCAACTCGCAAGTGATCCGCAAGCCCGCCGTCTCTGCCAAGGGCGGCATCGTCGCGGCGCAGTCGCGCAAGGCGGCCGAGGTCGGCGTGGAGGTATTGGCAACGGGCGGCGATTGCGTCGACGCGGTGATTGCAACCACCTTCGCGCTCGGCGTGCTGGAGCCCTGGATGAGCGGCGCCGGCGGCGGCGGCGCCATGGTGCTGTACCGCGCCAAGGAGAACCGCGTCGAGGTGATCGATTACGGCATGCACGCGCCCGGCGGCCTGCGCCTGGAGGATTATCCGCTGACCGGCGGCGCGGCCTCCGACCTGTTCCCCTGGGCCCGGGTCAAGGACGACCGCAATCTGCACGGCCCTGGCTCGATCGCAGTACCCGGCGTCGTCGCCGGCATGGAGGAGGCGCATCGCCGCCACGCCAAACTGCCGTGGAAGGAGCTGCTGGCGCCGAGCGTCAAGCTCGCCGGCGAGGGCCTTTTGGTCGATTGGTGGACCACCGCGATGATCGCAAGC
The DNA here is from genome assembly GCF_011058295.2 of Bradyrhizobium sp. 6(2017). Lineage (NCBI taxonomy): Bacteria > Pseudomonadati > Pseudomonadota > Alphaproteobacteria > Hyphomicrobiales > Nitrobacteraceae > Bradyrhizobium > Bradyrhizobium sp. 6(2017). Next base: position 7,517,123 of record NZ_CP049289.2, read on the forward strand.
TCGGCCGCCGATCTGCGGCGCTATCCCGCCAGCGCCGCGGCCTATCTGCTGGACGGACTGCCGCCGAATGCGCAATGGAGCATCAAGTCCGAGGTCCGCATGCCGCAGGACAAGCTCAAGGCTTCGATGGCACAGCTTGCCGCGGCCGGCCCGCGCGATTTCTACGAGGGCGATCTGGCGCGCAGCATCGCCGACGACATCCAGGCTGCAGGCGGCACGCTGTCGGTGCGCGATCTCGCGTCGTTCCGCGCCCATCTGCGCGAGCCGCTCCGGATCCCCTATCGCGGCGGCACGGTCTATGCGACGCCGGAGATGACCGCGGGTCCGACCATGGCGCGCACGCTCGGCCTGCTGCAGAAGGCGTTCGAACCTGCACAAGGCGGTCCGGATGCGGCGACCTATACGGCTTACGCCGAGGCGCTGCGGGCCGCCTATCGCGAGCGGTTGAAGGAGATGGGCGACGTCGACGGCCGCCGCGCGCTCGGGGCGGATGCGATCGCACCGGCCTGCACCACGCATTTCTCGGCGGTCGACCGCGACGGCAACATGGCGGCAGTGACACAGACCCTGCTGTCGAACTTCGGCTCGCGATTCGTGACGCCGAACACCGGGCTGACCATGAACAACGGCATCATGTGGTTCGACCCGACGCAAGGTGCACCGAACTCGCTGGCGCCCGGCAAGCGCTGCCTGACCAATTACACGCCGGTCGTGGCGGAGGCCGCCGACGGCCGCCGTCTCGCCGCCGGCGCATCGGGCGGCCGCCGCATCCTGCCCGCTGTGTCGCAGCTGCTCTCCTTCGTGATGGATTTCGGCATGGATCTCGACGCCGCGATCCATCACCCGCGGATCGACACCAGCGAGGGCAATGTGGTGACCGGCAACGTCAGGCTTCCCGCCGCCGTGCGCGACGCGCTGCGCGGCCGCTTCGACTTCGAGGAGGCCCGCACCCAGACCCTGCCGATGAAGTTCGCCTGCCCGAGCCTCGTGCTGCGCGACGGCACCACCAACTTTGGCGCCACCGAACCGTTCCAGCCGTGGGGCGATGCCGTGGCGGAGGGGTGAGATCGCGGACGCTTCACTGAAATTGTCGTCCCTGCGAAAGCAGGGACCCATAACCACAGGTGTTGTTAAGATGAGCTGTGGCCTCAGCTCGGCAAGCCAATTCGCATTCGTGGTTATGGGTCCCGGCTCAAGGCCGGGACGACACTGAGTGTGTGGTGCCGCTTGTGAGACAAACTTCCGCGTTCTCGCGACATGTTCTGCCCGAGCCTTGCTTCTCGTTCCGCCCTCTCTTGAACAGAGGGCGCAGGGAAAGCCGGGTGCCGATCGCACCCATGGGCCCCGAGCAAAGGGTAGAAAGCTCGGGGGTAGGACCACAGGTGTAACCGGAGCAATCCGGCTTTCCCTGCGCGATGGGTTACGGCTTACTTCGTGCTCTCCCCGGCGAGACTGGGCTTGCTTGTCACCGCCCCCGCATCACGCCTTCGCGTGTTGCGACGAGACACCGGCCGCAAGGGCGTCAGGACCACACGACTTCACCGTCCGCCTCGCGTGCTCTCGTCAGTTGCACGCTCGGCGTCCACCGCATCCCACACCTCGTTCGTGACGATCGCGAGCCGCCCCTCGATCGGGTGAGACGGACGGACCATACACCGAGTTGCAATTCCGATAAATAGAAATATTTTTGCCGCAGGGGCTTGCGCCGTCGGGCAACTCAGTGATTGGCGTTTTCGCGATGGCGTCTCACGCGCGAGCCGGCTCAGGTGGCCGGACGCTGTCGGATCAGCAGCGAGGTATCCGGAACGTGAATCGTGTTTCGGCGGCGGAGGACGTCACCTCAAGTGTGCCGCCGTGGGCGCGCGCAATTTCCGTGGCGATGTAGAGGCCCAAACCCAGCCCTTCGTAACTGGACTGGTGCGCAACGCGAAAGAAAGGTTGGAACAACTTCTCGATGACAGCTGGAGAGATCGGTGCCCCGCCATTCGCGACCGACAACTCAAAGCCCTCGCTGTCGGTTACGGCAGACACCGTGATCGGTGAATTGCCATCGCCATGCTTCAGGGCATTGCCGACCAGGTTGGACAACAATTGCGCGATCCGGGCGGGATCGCAGTTGATGCCCCGATCGATGACGAAATCGGTTTGGACCACGCGATCAGGCCACGCCGCCCGCAATTCATTCACGACGTGCTCAAGCGCCGGTAGCAATTGCGCGTCGGCGCTGCGCTTCAATTTGAAGCCGCCGCCGAGACGGACGCGCGCGAAGTCCATGACATCGTCGATCAGGGTCGCCATCCGCTTCACACTGTTCTGAAGCAGCCCGACATAGGTCGTCGACTTTTCGTTGAGCGGCTCCTTCAGCAACAGCCTCATGCCGGCGTCGATCGAGGCGAGCGGATTGCGCAAATCGTGCGCCAGCACCGCGATGAACTGCTCGCGAAGCTCATCCGTCTGTCGATGGCTTAGCAGCGCCGCCTCGCTGGTCGCGACCCTCTCCTGCGCTTGCAGGTGAAATGCGATCAGCGAAGCGAACAACTTGAACATGTTGACGACTTCCGACGTGTTCACTTTCGCCGGATGCGGATCGATTGCACAGAGCGTCCCGAAAAATGTGCCATCGGCGAGGACGATCGGAATCGAGATGTAGCTCTGAAATCCATACATCGCCGGCGTGCGGTGGTCGCGAAAAGCCGGGTCCTCGGCAACGTGGTCGATGACAACCCCGTGTCCGCTCGCCCTTATCTCATCGCAGATCGTGGTCTGGACCTCCAGCTCACCGCCGGGCGCAAGTCCGAACGAGATGTTGTCCCGGACCGCGCACGCAATCCAGCGGCTTTCCGTGACCCGCGCCACCGCGGCAAAGCCCATGCCCGTGGTGCGGCACACGACGTCGAGGATGGTCGGAACCGCATCAATCCGGCCGATCGCGAGGATGTCGGCCTTCAGGTCAGCGGGGAGTTCGTTCGTCGCGGCGGCTGACGAATCTTTCAAGTCCGCTGCAATCAATTCGGAAATTCGGGCTCACTCCACGCAAACGCCGGGAACAGAAAATGCCCCATCGCGGGTCGCACACTAAGGGATAGTCAACAATCTCAAGATGGCCCGAAACTTCGACCGCTGTCCACATCAAAGATGGTTCCCGGCTCCTCCCGACCTTGGATCGCACCGACGTCGTGGCGGGCTTGCGCCGTCGCGCAACTCAGTGATTGGCATTTCGCGACGGGCGCGCCGGGAGACATTGCAGGCCGCAAGCGGGCTGATACATTTGGCCGGACAACAACCGAGGTGACCGGCTTGAGTGATGCAAGTGCAGACGTGCCGCCCGGCGCTCAACTCCTTGGACGGGAGTGGCTGGGCTTCGACGGCGAAATCTCCTCGATCCGCTTCGCGGCGCAGCCCTTGTTCACGAACCGGCATGGAACGATCCAGGGCGGCTTCCTCGCGGCGATGCTGGATTCGGCTACAGGCCTCGGCGCCCTCGCAGCGCTTCCCACAACCAAGACCGTGGTGACCAAAACGCTCACCACGCGGTTTCTCAAGCCGGCGCGCGTCGGCCCGATCACGGCCAAGGCCAAGGTCGTCTCGCAGACCGACCGCGACATGATCGTCGAGGCCGACCTGATCGACGCTGACAATTTGACGGTCGCCAGCGCCACGGCCGAGTTGCGGGTTCTCGACAAGCGATAGCCATGCGTTGCCCTTCTTTCGCGTTTTCAGCCCTGTTGTTGCTTGCGGTCTCCACGGCGCAGGCGGCCGGGCTACGACACTTCGATGTTCCCGCCGGCGCTGACGGGCCTGCGATCAGAGGGGTGGCATGGCATCCCTGCGCCGAGCCCCCGCACGAGATCGATGCTCGCGACGGCAGATCCTTCTTCGGCGTGAACGACTGTCCGATCATGGGAGACAGACTGCCGCTGATTGTGATCTCGCACGGCCGGCGCGGATGGCTCGGTGGTCATCATGACGCCGCGGAGGCTCTGGCGGATGCCGGCTTCATCGTTGTGACGATCAATCATCCAACCGACACCGAGCGCGACACCAGCGGCACCGACAGCCTTGCCGTCATGGTCGAGCGCCCCGCCGACATCAAGCGTTCGATCGACTACGCGCTCGGAGGCTGGCCGGACGCGGCACACATTGACGCCGGCCGCATCGGTCTGTTTGGCTTTTCGTGGGGTGGCTACACTGGCCTCGCCGCGATGGGCGGTGAGCCCGATCTCCGCAAGGGCCTGCCGAACTGCCAGACGTCGAGCTTGCGGGCCTGCAAGGAACTCGAAGAGGGAGAAAAGCCGAGCGGGCCGGTCGTCCATGATCCACGCATCAAGGCCGCGGTCATCATCGATCCCTATCCGGTGTTCGTCTTCCCGACGGAAAACCTCAAGAGCGTGGCGATCCCGGTTCAGTTGTGGAGTTCCGACCCAGCACAGAACGCCGACGGCCTATCCGGCTGCTGCGCTGCTGATGTCAAAGACAGGCTTCCGTCCAAGCCCGACTATCATTTTGTGGGGGATGCAAAACACTTCTCATTCCTTGCCGTCTGCACGCCGAGAGAGACGAAGGAGAGTGCCCGCATCTGCACCGACGCGCCGGGCTTCGATCGGGTCGCGTTTCATCAGCGCTTGTACGCGGAAGCCGTTGCGTTCTTCAGAGCGCATCTGGGCAATGCTGGAACGCGATAGCGCGAAGCTACACCCCGAGCCTATCCCGCACCCGCCCCGTCAGCACCGCCGCAGTCACGCCGACGCGCCAGAACGCATGCATCGGGATCGGCTTGATGCCCGTCATCGGCATGTCGATCTCGGCCTTGGAACCGCCGATCAGGCGGCGGGCAAGCTGCGCGCCCATCGCGGTCGAAAGCGCGACGCCGCGGCCGTTGCAGCCGAGCGAGATCAAGAAGTTCTCGGCGGGCTCGTGGACATGCGGATAATGATCGGCGGTGATGGCGAGGCGGCTGTTCCAGCCATGGGTCCAGCTGACGCCTTTGAGCTGCGGCCACAGCCGCTCAGCGTAGCGGATCAGATAGGAGATGTCGGACGGGCCCATGATCCAGCGCATCGGGCCGCGGCCGCCCATCAAGAGCCGATTGTGCTGGTCGATGCGGTAATAGACCGTGATGTGGCCGCTCTCGTAGAGCACCGGCCGCGTCGGCATGATCGCGGCTGCGACCGCCTCAGACAGCGGCGCAGTCGCCGCGATCGAGGAGAACACCGGCACGATGGTGCGGCGAAGCGCCGGCCACAGATCATCGGTAAAGCCATTGGTCGCGAGCAATACCTTGTCGGCATGCACGACCGCGCGCGGGGTCTCGATCCGCCAGCTTCCGCCGTCGCGGCGCAACGACAGCGCCGGCGTCTCGCCATGGACGGCGGCGCCGGCGCCGATCGCGGCACGCGCCAGGCCACGCGCATAGCTCAGCGGATGCAGGTCGCCGCCGCGCGCATCCAGCATCGCGCAGAGATAACGATCGCTGCCGGTCATCTCGCGCATTTCGGCGGCGTTGAGCAGTTTCACCGGCATACCGCGCCGGATGCATTGCTGTGCCGTCGTCGCGATCGCCGCCGCACTGGCCTCATTGTAGGCGGCGCGCAGCGTGCCGTTCTGCCGCGCCTCGCAGGGGATCTGGTAGCGGCGGATCAGCTCATGCGTGAAATTGGTGGTGCCGTAGGAGAAGTCGATCATGCGGCGGCCAAGATCGGCGCCGAAATCCTGCTCGATCTGATCGGGGTCGTGCTTCAGCCCGGGATTGGTCTGCCCGCCATTGTTGCCGGACGCGCCCCAGCCCGGCTCCTGCGCCTCCAGCACGGTCGCAAGCACGCCCTGCTCGGCGAGATGCAACGCAGTGGAGAGACCGGTGAAGCCGCCGCCGATGATCGCGACCGGCACGCTTTTGTCGGTCGTAAGCGGAGGCGTTGGTGTCGCTTCCACCGCGGTGTCGGCGTAGAGGCTCGGTGGCAGCGGCAGGCGGGTCGGTAAGGTCATGGTCGGGACCGGCGTTTGACCTCTCCCATAGGGAGAGGTCGGCGCGCAGCGCCGGGTGAGGGGTTCAGGTCCCACGAGAGAGCGTCACCCCTCACCCGGATTGCATCTGACGATGCAATCCGACCTCTCCCACAAGGGGAGAGGTGGACCGCTTGTGCGGAGACAATAGAGGCAAAGCCCATGCGTTGGAACTCCGGCTGATCACAGCGGATGCAGCACGCGGCGCAGAAAGTCCTGGGTGCGCGGGTGCTGCGGTTGGTTGAGAACGGATTTGGCGGCGCCCTGCTCGACGATGACGCCGCCGTCGATGAACAGCACGCGGTCGGCGACGTCGCGGGCGAAGCCCATCTCGTGGGTGACGACCACCATGGTCATGCCGTCGTCGGCGAGCTTGCGCATCACCGAGAGCACCTCGCCGACCAGCTCCGGATCGAGCGCCGAGGTCGGCTCGTCGAACAGGATCGCCTTCGGCTGCATCGCCAGCGCCCGCGCGATCGCGACTCGCTGCTGCTGGCCGCCGGACAATTGCGGCGGGTGCACCTCGGCCTTGTCGGCAAGCCCGACCTGCGCGAGCAGTGCACGGCCGCGCGCGATCGCCGCCTCACGCGGCTCCTTCTTCACATAAAGCGGCCCCTCGATGACGTTCTCGAGCGCGGTGCGGTGCGGGAACAGGTTGAAGCGCTGGAACACCATCGAGACCTGGGTGCGGATCGCCACGATCGAGCGGTCGCCCTGGTCGACGCGCGCGCCCTCGACGCTGATCTCGCCGCGATCATAGCTCTCGAGCCCGTTGATGCAGCGCAGGATGGTCGACTTGCCGGAGCCGGACGGGCCGATGATGCAGACCACCTCGCTCTTGGCGACCGAGGCGGTGATGCCCTTCAGCACCTCGACCTTGCCAAAGCTCTTGTGCACGTCGCGAAGCTCGATCATTTGCGGTTCGCCTTGTTCTCGAAGTGCCGAACCAGCAGGATGAGCGGAATACTCATGGTGAGGTACATCAGCGCCACCAGCGTGAACACGCTGGTGTTCTTGAAGGTCGAGGAGGCGATCAGCTTGCCTTGCAGCGCGAGCTCGGCGACCGTGATCGTCGAGGCCTGCGAAGAATCCTTCAGCATCATGATCATGATGTTGCCGTAGGGCGGCAGGATGATCCTGACCGCTTGCGGCAGCACCACCCGGCGCATCGTGAGCCACCAGCCCATGCCGATGGTCTGCGCCGCCTCGATCTGCCCCTTGTCGATCGCCTCGATGCCGGCGCGGAAGTTTTCCGCCTGATAGGCCGAATAGGCGATGCCGAGCCCGATGATCGCGGCCTGCAGCGCCGAGAGCGCGATACCGAAATCGGGCATCACGAAATAGATGTAGAACAGCAGCACGATGATCGGGATACCGCGGATCACGTTGATCAGCACGGCGCTGAGGCCTGTGAGGATGCGAATGCCGGACACCCGCATCAAGGCCCACACCAGCCCGAGCACGGTCGACAGCACCAGCGAGCCGATCGTGACGACGATGGTCAGCCAGACACCCTGCAGCAGGATCGGCACGAACTCGACGGCGTCATGGAAGAATTTTTGCATCGACTAGTCGTATCCAGTCCCGTCACGTGCTCGAGTATTACTACCGTCATCCTGAGGAGCGGCGTCTTCGCCGCGTCTCGAAGGATGCACGGCCCGGCTGGTGGCCGTCGACCCTTCGAGGCTCGCTCCGCTCGCACCTCAGGATGACGGATCACTTCGGAGCACACACGCTCTCACGAAGCGCTGGCCTTCTGGCCCCATTTCTCGAGGATCTTTGCGATCGTGCCGTTGGCCTTCAGCTTCGCCAGCGAGGCGTTGATCTTGGCGAGCAGCTCGGTGTCGCTCTTGCGGACGCCGATCGCGACCGTGCCCACCGTCACGGGCTTGTAGCCGTCGACCAGCCGCACGTCGGCGAAATTGCCCTGCTGCAGATTGTAGGCGAGGATCGGATAGTCGGCAAAGCCGGCCTTGAGGCGGCCGGCATTCACGTCTCGCAGGATATCGGGAATGGTGTCGTAGACCTTGACCTCGCTGAACAGCCCGGTCTTCTTCAGCGCGTCGACGAAGGCGGTGCCGACCTGGGCGCCAACCACAGTGCCCTTCAGATCTTCCTGCGAGGTGTAAGCCTTGGTGTCGGCCTTCGGCACCACGAGACCCTCGCCATAGCTATAGACGGGATCGGAGAAATCGATCACCTCCTTGCGCGCGGCGGTGGCGAACATCGCGGCCGCGATGATGTCGATCTTGTTCGCGGTCAGCGAGGGGATCAGCGCCGAGAACTGCATCGGCTCGATCTGCACGGAAAAGCCGGCATCCTTGCCGATCTCGGTGGCGAGATCGACCATGATGCCCTGGATCGAGTTGGTTTTGGTGTCGAGGAAGGTGAAGGGGATGCCGGTCGGCGTCGAGCCGACCTTCAGCACCTGCTGCGCCTGCGACGGTGCGCTCAAGGCAAGGGCGAGCACCGCGACCGCGGCCTGGACGAGACGCTGAAACGACATCGCAACACCTCCCGAAGCTGGCCGCCGGCGCCGCGTCGTCCGCTGTAGAGCGGTTTTGGTTGCGGGCGACGCCGTTCCGGCCTATTTTCACCAATATGAAATTGTGGTCACGAAACCGCGGCCAATGCAAGCGGTTTTCATGCACATGAAGGAAGCGGACTGACGTGAGCGGCGGCAAGAGAATGCGCAAAGGCGCGGCAGGCAAGCCCGCGACGGCACGCCGCGCCGCCAAAAAACCGGTCGGGAAACCGGCCGAGCCGGCGATGGATCTTGCGGTCGGCCGCCGCATCCGCGACCTGCGCCGCAGCAAGCAGATGTCGCTGGAGGTGGTCGCCGCACGCACCGATCTATCGATCGGCTTCATCAGCCAGATCGAGCGCGGCCTGTCGTCGCCCTCGCTGCGTGTGCTGGCAACACTGGCCGACGTGCTCGGCGTCGGCATCGCCGCGCTGTTCGGCGCGACGCCGCGCGACGACGGCGCCGGCGGCGTCGTGACCCGCGAGGTCCAGCGCGCCGAGCTGAAACTGTGGCGCACCGGAATCTCGAAGCAATTGCTGAGCCCGGCCGGCAGCGAGAGCCGGCTCAACCTGTTCCTGGTGCATCTCGAGCCCGGCGGCAACACCGGCGACGAGTTCTACACCCATGACGGCGAAGAGGCCGGCCTCGTGCTTCAGGGCGAGATGACGCTCACAGTTGACACCGAAACCTGGACGCTGAAGCAGGGCGACAGTTTCAGATTCGCCAGCCGCCGCCCGCACCGGTTTTCCAACCCGGCTGATGATGCCAAGGCCGTGGTGCTGTGGGTGAATTGCGTGACCGCGGCGGGGTAAGGCTTCGCTCTCTCCGTTCGTCGTCCCGGCCTAGTGCGCAATTGCGCACGGGAGCCGGGACCCATAACCACAGGGTCGTGTTGTTGAAGAAGGCTGAGGCCCCAGCGCCGCGTCACAACTTACATTTGTGGTTATGGGTCCCGGCCTACGCCGGGACGACGCCGAGGACAATTCTCGCGGAACGTCCGCTAACTTCCCAACCCCATCACCAGCTCCTCGATCTTGATCGGGAAATTCCGTACGCGGATCCCCGTCGCGTGCCAGACGGCGTTGGCGACTGCACCAGCGCTGCCGGTGATGCCGATCTCGCCGACGCCCTTGATGCCGAGCGGATTGACGTGCGGATCGTGCTCGTCGACCGTGATCACCTCCATCGGCGGCACGTCGGCATTAACAGGCACATGATATTCGGCGAGGTTCGCGTTGAGGATGCGGCCTGATCGCTTGTCCATCACCGCTTCCTCATGCAGCGCGAAGGAGAGGCCCCAGATCATGCCGCCGCGCAGCTGGCTCTGCACCATCAACGGATTGATGATGCGGCCGGCGGCGAACGCACCGACCAGCCGGGTGGCGCGGATCTGGCCGAGCTCGGGATCGACCTTGACCTCGGCGAAGACAGCGCCATGCGCGTGCATCGCATATCGCGATTGCGCCGCGGGATCGGCCGCACCGGTGCCGCTGGCCTCGACCTCGGCAACGCCGGCGCGCGTCAGGATGTCGGCATAGCTTTCGCTGCGCGCATCGTCGTCGCGGCGATAGAGTCGCCCCGCGCGCGCCACCACGCCGGCATTGCCGGCGCCGAACAGCGGCGAGCGCTGGTCGGAGGTGGCGAGCTCGGCGAGTTTTGCGATCACGGCCGCGCCGGCATTGTGGATCGCGGCGCCCACCGTTGCGGTATGCGCCGAGCCGCCGGCGATGCCGGCATCCGGCAGGTCCGACGTGCCCGACAGGAACGCGATCTGATCGAGGTCGAGGGCAAGCGCGTCGGCCGAGATCTGGGTCAGCGCGGTCCAGGCGCCCTGCCCCATGTCATGCGCGCCGCTCTCCATCACGCCGCGCCCGTCGGCGCGGATCACGGCGCGGGCATTGCCCTGGAACATCAGCGCGGGGAACGTCGCGGTGCCCATGCCCCAGCCGACCAGAAAACCGCTGTCGTCGCGCATCTGCTTCGGTTGCAATGGACGTCCCGCCCAGCCGAAACGTTCGGCGGCCTTCGCGTAACACTGCCACAGCGCCTTGGAGGAAAACGGCTTGCCGGTGGTCGGCTCGACCTCGGCGTAGTTCTTGAGCCGGAACTCCAGCGGATCGATGCCGCAGGCGAACGCCGCCTCGTCGATCGCGCTCTCCAGCGCAATCGATCCGGTGGCCTCGCCCGGCGCGCGCATGAACAGCGGCGTGCCGGTGTCGACGCGCACCGCTTCATGCGCGGTGCGGATCGCAGGGCTGGCGTAGAGCGTGTGCGAGGCGTCCGCAGCGGGCTCGTAGAAATCGTCGAAGCTCGAGGTCGCAATGCGCGCCTCGTGATCAAGCGCTGTCAACAGGCCCGCATCGTCGGTGCCGATGCGGATGCGCTGCCGGGTCGCTGAACGATGGCCGACCGGGCCATACATCTGGCTCCGTCGCAGCACCAGCTTGACCGGACGGCCGACCAGCTTCGCCGCCATGACGCCGAGCACCTGCGGGCCTGAGACCAGGCCCTTGGAGCCGAAACCGCCGCCGAGGAACGGGCTATTGATGTGGATATTCGCCGGCGGAATGCCGAACAGCCCACCGATCCGCATCTGCGCCATTGCCATGCCCTGGCTCGGCGTATCGATGAACAGACGGTCGCCGTCCCACACCGCGACGATCGCATGCGGCTCCATCGCGTTGTGATACTGCGCCGGCGTCTCATACGTTGCATCTGTCAGCTTCGAGGCCGCGGCGAGGCCGGCATCGATGTCGCCGTGGCGAACTTCGGCGGGATTGCCGATGCCGACCACCGGCGGTGCATAGGCCTCGCCGGCGTCGAGGCCGACGCGCGCGATCTCGACCTGATAGCGCGGCGACAGCAGCGCAGCGCCTTCGGTCGCGGCCTCCAGCGTCTCGGCGATCACGACCGCGATCGCCTGGTTGGCGTAGCGCACCTCATCGCTCTGCAACAGCTCCATGCGGAAGGCGAACGGATTGCCCTTGGCGTCCGGGTCTTCCGCCAGCTCGGGCTTGTGCGCCGGCGTCATCACGTCGATGACATCGGGGTGGCGCTTGGCGGCGGCGACGTCGAGCGCGGTGACGCGGCCGCGCGCGATGCAGCTGGTCGCGATCACCGCATAGGCCATGCCGGGCGGATGATTGTCGGCGGCATAGCGGGCCTTGCCGGTCACCTTGAGCACGCCCTCGGTGCGGGTCAGCGGCTGGCCGATATTCGAGCCATGGCGGAGATGGGCGGGGTCGCGGGTCAGATTGAGTTCAGCTGTCATGCGTCACGCTCCTGCAACGGATGAGAAGGGAGAGCCCGGCAGCGCGGGGATACGATCCGGCGTGCCTGCGGCAGCAAGGGTGAGCGCGCGCACGACGATGCGTTGCGCGAGCTCGATCTTGAAGGCGTTGTCGCCGGACGGTTTTGCGTCGGCGAGCGCGGCACGCGCCGCCTCGCGATAGCTGGCCGCATCCGCCGCGCGACCTGCGAGCACCTGCTCGGCCTCGCGCGTCCGCCATGGCTTTGCCGCGACGCCGCCGAGCGCGAGCCGCGCGTCCCGGATTTTGCCATCCTCGATGCGCAAGGCCGCCGCGGCCGAGACCACGGCGAAAGCATAGGACGTGCGCTCGCGCACCTTGATGTAGCGGGCATGTTTGGCAAAAGCCTGTGCTCCGGCCGGCAGGCGCAGCGCGACGATCAGGTCGCCGCGGTCCAACGCAGTCTCGCGCTCCGGTGTCTCTCCGGGCAAGCGGTGCAGCGCCTCGAGCGGCAGCTCGCGCCGGCCGCTTTTGCCCTCGATCTCGACGACCGCGTCGAGCGCGACCAGCGGCACGCAGAAATCCGACGGATGGGTCGCGATGCAACTTTCGCTCCAGCCGAGCACCGCATGCAGGCGGTTCTCGCCCTTCAAGGCTTCGCAGCCGGCGCCCGGCCAGCGCCGGTTGCAGGCGCTGCCGGCGTCGTAGAAATAGGCGCAGCGGGTCCGCTGCATCAGATTGCCGCCGACGGTCGCGGCATTGCGAAGCTGGGCGGATGCGCCCGACAGCAGCGCTTCGGCCACCGCGGGATAATTGCGCGCGAACCCAGCGTCGTGCGCGAGTTCGGCGTTGCGCACCAGTGCGCCGATGCGCAACGCGCCATCGGCCAGATGCTCGATGCGATCGAGCCCGGGCAGCCGCGTGACGTCGACCAGGCGGCTCGGCCGGCTGACGCCGCCCTTCATCAGGTCGAGCAGATTGGTGCCGGAGGCGAGATAGGTCGCGCCGTTTTCGGAGGCCGCCGCGATCGCATCGGCGACGCTGGCCGGCCTGACATAATCGAAATTCATCATGCGGAGCGCCTCTGTTTTGCAGTGGTCATACTGCTCTGTGCCTCGAGCACGGCCTCGGTGATCCCCTGATAGGCGCCGCAGCGGCAGAGATTGCCGCTCATGCATTCGCGCACGCGCTCCGGATCATCGCCGGCCTGCCCCTCCTGGATCAGGCCGATGCCGCTCATGATCTGGCCCGGCGTGCAGAAGCCGCACTGGAAGCCGTCATGGGCGATGAAGGCGGCCTGCACCGGATGCAGCTGATCGCCGCGCGCGACGCCTTCGATGGTCAAGATCTCGGCGCCGTCATGGCTGACGGCGAGCGCGAGGCAGGAATTGATGCGGCGGCCGTCGACCAGGATGGTGCAGGCGCCGCACTGGCCGCGGTCGCATCCCTTCTTGGTTCCGGTGAGGTCGAGCCGCTCGCGCAACAGGTCGAGCAGGGTGACGCGGGGGTCGTCGAGGACAATTTCCCGGCGGACACCGTTGATGGTGAGACTGAGTGGGAGATTCATGCGGGGCTCCGATCCGTGTATGGTCGGTTGAATCAGGGCAACGCCGTCCCGTGGCCGCCGATCGGTGATCGGCGCGCCTTGTCAGGCCGGGTGCTGGTCGCCATATACGGAGGCGCCCTCCGTTTACAAGGGAGGGCGAGAAGAAAAAACAATGGCCGGTCCATCAACAGAAATTGCTCGCAAGCCGCGCGCCGACGCCGTGCGCAATCGCGAGCGCGTGCTGGAGGCGGCGAAGGCCGTGTTCTCGGCCGGCGGCAGCGAGGCGAGCCTCGAGGCCGTCGCGCGCCATGCCGGCGTCGGCATCGGCACGCTGTATCGCCACTTCCCGACCCGCGAGGCGCTGTATGAGGCGGTCTATCGCCGCGAGGTCGAGCAGCTCGGCGACCTTGCCGAGCAGTTGCAGAGCGCGCCCGAGCCGGTCGACGCGCTGCGGCGCTGGCTGCGCGCCAATGTCGAATTCGTCGCCACCAAAAAAGGCATGGTCGCAGCACTTGCGCTGGTCGCGGCCGGCTCGAGCGAGCTGCACGCCTATTCGTTCGACCGCCTGACCAAGGCCATCGGCACCCTGCTGGCGCGCGCGGTCGCGGCCGGCGCGATCCGCAACGACATCAGCGCCGAGGACGTGCTGCGCGCGCTGATCGGCATGTGCTACATGCACGACCAGCCGGGCTGGCAGACCACGGCGCTCAGGTTGCTTGATGTGTTCGTGGACGGGTTGCGGGTACGGCCGATGACGGAATCCCGCAAGCCGAAACCGGAACGAAAGAAAGCCAGCCTCAAAACATCGCGCTAGTTGCTGGTGCGATCGCATGAGCGAAGCGACATGCGGGACGAGCGGCCCCGGATATCGCTGCGCGCATCCGGGCTACGCCCGTGGGGCCACGAAATACGTTCACGCCGCCATATTGAAGAGAACGCCGAGCGGCAGCCGGGGTCCTGCCGGATTGATATGAAGCACGGCATCGATCGTGCGTGCGGCCGGGGATGACGGCTTCATCCAGTCCAGATGATCCGCGAGCCAGGATCGCGGCTCCCCGGCGAGCGCGATCGCCGTTACCCAGGTAGCAAGCGGATTGTCGCGAGCCAGCGCCTGTTCACGGCCGGGAATGGTGGCGCCGGCCACGCCCATCAGATGATGCAGCACCGCCTTCGCGAGCAGGTCATCGAAACATCCGTCATCGCACCGCTCGCTCCCCGCGGCATCGATCGCAAACAGCGCGTCGGCTTCGGCGCGGCTGACCGAATCCCCGGTGCGGCCGGCAACGCAGAGAATGCGCGCGCATAACGCGGCGTCAGCGGCGTCGATCGTTCGCGAGAAATGCGCCCGGCCGGCCACAGTGGGTCCCTCGCCGGCAATGATGTCGCAACACACCAGCGCGAGCGCCGCGGCGCTGCGTGCCGCAGCGTCGGACGTTGACCTCGCGATTTCGGCGACAAGATCGTCCGCGCCGCGGGGTTCACGCGGGGACAGTTCAGACTCCGGGCCACGCATCGATCGCTCTGCTGTTGATTGCAAGTGGCGGCGCTCAAGGACGCCCGGTGCGCGGCCACAGCCACCGCATGATGATCGCGTGCGGCGTTCGCCGGCTGCGCGGCAAATCGTGCCGCTGCAGCGCCGCCGTTGCAAAGGCCGCTGCCTGCTCGCCGGAGTGCCGTTTCTCGCGCGCCAGCGTCATCCATTCGCGAATAACCGCGCGTCGTACCTTGGACATCGGAGTTTCCCTTCGGGACCCGAGCGGGATGACTCTTCTTCGAATCGTCATCCCGCTCTATCTCTTTGCTTTGAGCATGATCTTTTCGGAAAACCGCTACACACTTTTCCAGATCATGCTCTAGCGGCGTTTGCCGTTGCGCAATCAGCAGCGCGTCAGGCCGCCAGCTGCAACGGATGGGCCTGCGACCTCCGCGCCGACAGCGCGCAACCGTATTGATGCACGATGCCCTGCTCGACGACGAAGCCGCGCCGCTCCAGCGAGGCGCGCAGGCTCTGGTTGGCCGCGGCCTTCTGTGCGTCGACCCAGACCACCAGCACCGCACGGGCGTTGAGGAAATTCGCCAGCCAGTCCAGTGCCGGCTCAAGCGCAGGAAGGGTGCGGCGCCGCCAATCGACCAAAGCGGCATCGTACTGGCCGGCCGGACGGCCGCAATTGCCGGTCGCTGCGGCGCGCAGATAGCCGCGCCGTTGCAGCTCGAACATCAACTCCATGCTCTTCGAGCCGGCCACGACAATGCGCTGCTGGGTCGTGCAACCGGCCAGCGCGATCATCGGCTCGATGATCCGGTCGCCGGCGGTAATCTGAAGCGAAGACATGACATCACCTGTTCCCGTTCGCGCTCGCACGTGCGGCCGAGCCTCGGCGGCCTGGCGTCCGCGGGGCGCTTGCATCGGGCTCAATATCTTCAGAGCGGGATATGAATTCGAGAGCGCTGCAAGCTCCGCCGCATATGAACCGCATAAGCCCGCACAAGTGTGCTGAAGTGAACAGACTGGACGGCGATAATCTCGTTTGATGCCGGTATTGCAAACTAGTGAATATTCATGATCCAGCCCGGCCGTCGTGCCGGGCTGTTTCGCGATGATGCAACAAGAAGCCCCGCTCGAGACGGGGCGCCTGTGACCATGCGGATTCGTTCGCATTCGACCGGACGGGGGCGGCTGATGCACCGCCCTGACGAGGCCGTCAACGCGACCGATAGATATCCGGGCGAACAACTTCTATGAAACGGGATGGATTGCCGAGCGCTTCGAAGCCGAATTGGCGGTACAATCCGTGCGCGTCCGACGTCAGGAGCAGGAGGCGCCTCAGGCCTGGCAGGTCCTCATGCTCGACAACGCAACGCATCAGCCACTTCGACAGACCCTTGCCGCGATGTCCCTCCAGGATGAACACGTCGGCAAGCAGTGCGAAAGTCGATTTGTCGGTGACGACACGCGCAAGGCCAACTTGCGCAGCACCGTGATAGACGCCAAAGCAGAGCGAATTCTCGATCGCGCGCTCGACGATCGATCTTGCCCGGCGACCAATAGCTCTGCTCTGCCAGGAACGTATGAATCACATCCAGGTTCAGGCGGCGTGCATCGGTCGACATCTCGTATCCGGCAACGGTCTGCTGCGTCTGCATTCACTTTGCTTCCTTCGATGAAGCCGGCACACCGGCAATACCGGTATCCGCGCGTGGGACGGCGTCTGGAAAACGCCGTTACCCGAACCGGTGATCGTAGCGCTTGATCGACAGCTCCTTGGTGTCGATCTCGGGCTTCTTGCCGGAGAGCATGTCCGCGAGCACCCGGCCCGAGCCGCAGGCCATGGTCCAGCCGAGCGTGCCGTGGCCGGTGTTGAGGTGCAGATTGGCAAAGCGCGTCGCGCCGATCACCGGCGGGCCGTCCGGGGTCATCGGGCGCAGGCCGCACCAGAAGGTGGCCTTGGGAAGATCGCCGCCGCGCGGGAACAGATCGGTCAGCGAATGGTCCAGCGTCGCGCGCCGCGCGGCGTAGAGTTTGGTCGAATAGCCCGAGATCTCGGCGGTGCCGCCGACGCGGATGCGATCGCCGAGCCGAGTGATCGCGACCTTGTAGCTCTCGTCCATCACGGTCGATTCAGGCGCGCCGGCGGCGTCCTTGATCGGCACCGTGATCGAATAGCCCTTCACCGGATAGACCGGCAGCGAGATGCCGAGCGGCCGCACCAGATGCGGCGAGTAGCTGCCGAGCGCCGGCACATAGGCATCGGCGGTCATCATGCCGGCGCTGGTCGCAACGCCGGTGATGCGGGTCGCGTCCGCATTCAGACCGTCGATGCCGACGTTGAAGCTGAAGCGGACGCCGATCTTCTCGGCTTCCAGCGCCAACGCCTGCGTGAACATGTGGCAGTCGCCGGTCTCGTCATGCGGCAGCCGCAGCCCGCCGGCGAATTTCTGCTTCACAGAGCCGAGCGCAGGCTCGGCTTTGATGCAGCCCTCGCGGTCGAGCACCTCGAACGGCACGCCATATTGCTTGAGCACCGCGATGTCATCGCCGGTATGATCGAGCTGGGCCTGCTCGCGAAACAGCTGCAGCGTGCCGCGTGCGCGCTCGTCATAGCGGATGCCGATGTCATTGCGCAGCGCCTGCAGGCAGTCGCGGCTGTATTCCGCGATCGGGATCATCCGGCTCTTGTTCACCGCGTAGCGCGAGGTGGTGCAGTTGCGCAGCATCTTCAGAAGCCACAGCCACATCACGGGATCGAGCTTCGGGCGGATCACCAGCGGGCCGTGCTTCATCAGCAGCCACTTCACCGCCTTCACCGGCACGCCGGGACCGGCCCAGGGCGACGAATAGCCCGGCGACACTTCGCCGGCATTGGCGAACGACGTTTCCAGCGCGGGCTTCGGCTGACGGTCGATCACCGTCACCTCGTGGCCGGCGCGCGCAAGGTAATAGGCCGAGGTGACGCCGATCACGCCACTGCCGAGAACAAGAACCTTCACTTTTCCTCACATCCTGCAGCAACAAACGCAATCGCCGCTGCGAAACCACTCTGCTCCGCAACGGCGACAGCAATTTGTAGAGCTAGCGACGAATAGCTAGCAATTATCAGGCCACGCGCTTGATGGCATCGCTCAGGATCGAGACCATGTCGTCGATATGCTTCTTCTCGACGATCAAGGGCGGCGACACCGCGAGCGAGTCGCCGCTCATGCGCAGATAAAGCCCGCTGTTGAAGCAGTCGACCATGAGGTCGTAGCCGCGCGCGGCGACGACACCATCGCGCGGCGCGACTTCGACCGCGCCCATCAGGCCAATATTGCGGATGTCGACGACGTTCGGCAGTCCCTTCAGCGAATGCAGGCCATCGCGGAAATAATCGGCAAACTGCGCGCCGCGCGTCAGCAGGCCTTCATCCTTGTAGATGTCGAGCGTGGCAATACCGGCGGCGCAGGCCACCGGATGCGCCGAATAGGTGTAGCCGTGGAACAGCTCGATCATGCCCTCGGGGCCGGTCATCAGCGCGTCATGGATCTGACGGGTTGCGAACACCGCGCCGCAGGGCACGCTGCCATTGGTGATGCCCTTGGCGGTGGTCATCATGTCGGGCGTCACGCCGAAGAAGTTGGCGGCGAACGGCGTGCCGAGGCGGCCGAAGCCGGTGATGACCTCGTCGAAGATCAGGAGGATGCCGTGCTTGGTGCAGAGCTCGCGCAGCCGCTGCAGATAATTCTTCGGCGGCGGCAGCACCGCGGTCGAGCCCGGCACCGGCTCGACGATCACGGCGGCGATGGTGTCGGCGCCATGCAGCGCCACCATTCGTTCGACGTCATCGGCAAGCTCGGCGCCGTGATCCGGCATGTCCTTGGCGAAGGCGTTGCGCGCCATATCATGGGTATGGCGGATATGGTCGACACCAGGCAGATGGGTCGCGAACTGGCGGCGGTTGGCGACCATGCCGCCGACCGACATGCCGCCGAAGCCGACGCCATGATAGCCGCGCTCGCGGCCGATCAGGCGGGTACGGGTCGGCTGGCCGGCGGCGCGATGATAGGCCAGCGCGATCTTGAGCGCGGTGTCGACCGATTCAGAGCCCGAATTGGTGAAGAAGATGCGATCCAGCCCCTTCGGGGCGATCTCGGCGAGGCGCTCGGCGAAATCGAACGCCAGCGGGTGGCCCATGTTGAAGGAGGGCGCGAAGTCCAGCGTGGTCAGCTGCCGCTCGACCGCGGACGCGATCTGCGGGCGGCCATGGCCGGCGTTGACGCACCAGAGACCGGCGGAGCCGTCGATCACCTGCCGGCCGTCGACCGAGGTGTAGTACATGCCCTTGGCGGAGGAGAACAGCCGCGGCGCTTTCTTGAACTGCCGGTTGGCCGTGAACGGCATCCAGAGCGATTCGGTCTTGATGGTGTTCGGAATCTGATGAACGGTCACGGCGCGCTCCATTGCTGACGATGCCTAGTCGGACCACTCTTCCCGGCACTCAACAAGTCCTTTTCTGTCGCACGGCAAGCCATTGATCTTGTTGAGGCGGTCTGCGAAGATTTGTTCGATCCGCAACACCTGCAACAGCGATTTTGCCGAAGGGACTGTCATGAGCGTCGACATCGGCGGGCGGCTGCGATTCATCCGTGCGCGGCACAAGCTGTCGCAGCGCGAACTCGCCAAGCGCTCCGGCGTGACCAATTCGACGATTTCGCTGATCGAATCCAACCAGATGAACCCGTCGGTCGGCGCGCTGAAGCGCATCCTCGACGGCATCCCGATGGGGCTCGCCGAATTCTTCGCGATCGAGCCGGAGCGGCCGCGCAAGGCATTCTACCGCGCCGACGAGCTGACCGAGATCGGCAAGAAGCCGATCTCTTACCTCCAGATCGGCGACAGCCTGTTCGGCCGGGCGTTGCAGATCCTGAAGGAGCGCTACGAGCCAGGCAGCGACACCGGCCGGGTGCCGCTGGTGCATGAGGGCGAGGAAGGCGGCATCGTGGTGTCGGGCCGGCTCGAGGTCACGGTCGACGACGAGCGTCGGGTACTCAACGCCGGCGACGCCTATTATTTCGAAAGCCGCCGCCCGCACCGCTTCCGCTGCATCGGCGCCAAGCCGTGCGAGGTGATCTCGGCCTGCACGCCGCCGACATTTTGAACCGGGCGCGGGCGGCCGGCGACCCAAGGCGCAAGGGCCGCATGCCGCGGCCTTGCAGGTTATCGCCCATGCCTTGCTCCCCACGGCTCGTAGCTATCTCAGCGGCCATCACGGTCCTGGCGTCCAGTCCGTCCATTGCGATGGACGATTATCTGCGCGCATCGAGCAGCGCGCCGACCGCGATCAGGCTGTGCGGCGATACCGGCGACAGCACGATCAAGACCGCCGACTGCACGAAGGCCGGTTATGACAAGCTCGTGGCGCAGATCGACAAGGCATTCGATGCGGCGCTGGCAAAGATGCCGGCCAACATCAAGCCGCTGCTGAAGCGCGACCAGGCCTGGTTCAACGAGATGATCATCGACGCCGCGGAGGTCATGGCCGACGCCGATGCGGACGAGCTAAAAGAGAGTTTCGCCGAGGCCCTGCGCCGCCGCGCCGCAGCGCTTGACGGAATGGCATCCGGCCGGCCGGGCCTCGCCGGCAGCTGGGTCAACGCGTTCGGCAACATCACGCTGACGCCGGCCGAAGCCGGCGCCTATCGCCTCGCCGCCGATCTGCGAGGCGACTATGGCGGCGACCGGCGGCGGACTTGCAAGCTGACCGCGCTGGTCAAGCCTGCCGCGAGCGGCTGGCTGTCCGGCCCCGCACTCACCGACCCGGCCAAGACCGCCGAAACCGCAAAGCCACCGTCGTTGAAGGTCCGCCGCCAGGGAGAGAGCTTGCGCATCGTTGCGATCCTGGGCGACGACGAGGGCGGCCTCGCCGCATGCGAATCCATGGGGCAGATCACCGGCAGCTATTTTGCCGCCGGCAAGGACGCGGCATCCGACAAGGCCGATACCACTTTCGTCACCCCGACCTTCGACTGCACCAGGCCGGAGACCGCGACCGATGAGGAAATCTGCGCCGACCCTGATTTGGCCGACAATGACCAGCGCCTGAACCGGGCCTGGAAAGCTTTGCAGCCGCGGCTCGACGAGCCAACGCGGCGCGCGCTGATCGACGACCAGCGCAACTGGGTGAAGAGCCAGACTGAGGAGTATCCGGAATTCCTGCATCCCGCCTGGGAGAAGCAGACCTCGCAGGTGCACGACACCGTCGGTGCCCGCGACCATGTCGACGGATTGCAGCGCGAACGCCTCGCGCTGCTCGAAGGCTTTGACGACAAGCGCAATGGGCTCGCCGGCATCTGGCTCGCCTATAACGCCGTCATCAAGGTCACCGCCGACAGCGACGGCACCCTGAGCGCCACGGGATGGAAGTGGGACCAGGGCGACTGGAAGGCCGGCTGCGACTACGACATGACGGGCAAGATCGTGGCCGGCGTGTTTCGCTCCGACGAGCGGCGCAAGAACCCCGATACGCTCGAGCGCGACCACGCCATGCTGATCGTCAACCGGATGGACGACGTCTTCGCCAAAAAGCGCACCGGCAAGGACGGCGCCGAGGATAGCGCCGACGAGGCAAAATGCCGGCGCCGGCTCGACATCTCCTCGACCGCGCGGCTGTTTCCCGCCCGCCCGTCGCCGGACATCGACAAATTCAAGGGCGCGATCCGCTAAAGCGCGGACAGCGTCACAGATCGCGCGTCTGCCGGTCGCCCCACGCAATGACGATTGCAATAGTGGCGAACATCGCGGTGACGGCGATTATAACAAGGATGGTGTCGAGGGGCATGGGTCGTCTCCTGCATATGATGGAGAGACCTAGCGCGCTCACGCGCGCATCGCCTTGTGCTGGATCAAAAAGCCGGCGCCGCAGCGTCAGCTCGCGCCGCTCAGCTTGAGCCGTTCGAGGTCGAGCAGCCGCACACCATCGGGCACGATCAGCACCACCTTCTCGCGCGCAAGCCGGGTCAGGGTGCGGCTCACCGTCTCGATGGTGAGACCGAGATAGTCGGCGATGTCCTGCCGGCTCATCGGCAGCGGCACGGTGACGGACATGCTTCCGATCCGGGCGTGTCGCGTCTGCATGTTGAGCAGAAACGCGGCGATCTTTTCCTCGGCACTGCGCCGCCCGAGCAGCAGCATCTGGTCCTGCGCCAGGCTGAGTTCGTGCCCGGCGAATTCATGCAGGCGGCGCAGCAGATGCGGCTTGCCGTCGACATAGGCAAGGAACGTCGATCGCGCGAAACGGCACACCGCGACCTGGCTCACCGCCTCCGCGGTGACGCCGTAGCGGTCCTGCAGCGCAAGTCCGAGGAAGTCGCCCGGCAGTGCGAAACCGACGATCTGGCGGCGGCCGTCGGGCAATGACTTGTACAGCCGCACGACCCCGTCGGTGACGTTGAACACGCTCCCCGCCGGCGCACTCTGCTCGAACAGCGTCGTTCTTGCCGGGACCTGCTTGGCCTGGCTGATCCGGTCGAGCTCCTCGAGCTCGGACGGCTCCAGTGCAGCGCAGACGCTGAACAGCCTGACCTTGCAGTCCTCGCAGCCATTGGTGGCGCGGCCGTGCATGCAGTCGCACGGCGTCGTGCCGGCACACGAATCCTGCAGTGGTTCGGCGATGCTCATGGCTTCGGGGGTCCGCATGGTTTCGATGTCGACACTATCAGCCGCGATTTGATCTGGATCAACCGCCGGGGTCATTGATGCAGATCAATGCTGCGCCGCCCGTTCCCCAGCAATTTCGTCCGTGTTCGGGGAAACCGACGATGAACGAGCATTTCCAAGCACTTCCGATCGACCATCAGGACGCCATCGCGGCCTATCCGCTGGTGTTCATGCATGATGCCAGTATTACCACGCAGCAATGGCTGCGGTTCGTGCGCCGGCGCAGCCGCGGCAGCTCGCTCCAGACCGGGCTGATCGCGATCCGCGATCGCCGCGGCGTCATCCATGCCCTGTTCAGCTACCGCGTCGATAGCGACCTGCGCGTCCGCAAGCGGCTCAGCATCAGCGACCTGATCGTCGCCCATCTGCCCGGCTCACGGATCGACGACGCGGTGTCGAGCGTCGTGGCCGACGTTTCGGCGCAGCACGGCTGCCAGATCGTCACCATCGAGCGGCCCTTCGCGACGCCCTCAGCGCGGCGGACCGGATGCCCGACCGCCGAGGCGCTGCTGCGCCGCAACCGGCGCGTCAACTGACATCGCTCCTCAATCTGGATGGGTGCACGCCCGATAACGGGCGGCAGCTTCGTTCGAACCGGAGGCGATCCGGAAAGACCAATCCATAACAGCCCGACGTCCCGCCCCGCGGAGTGCATCACCATGTCCGGCCGAAACGGCATCCTGTCGCGCCTGATCGTCGCGGCATTCGTGCTGTGCATCGGCACCGCCGTTCAGGCCGAGAAGCGGGTCGCACTGGTGATCGGCAATTCCGCCTATCGGAGCGCGCCGAAGCTGCCGAACCCGGCCGGCGATGCCAGGCTGGTCTCGGACACGCTGTCGTCGCTCGGCTTCCTCGTGGTCGGCGGCGGCGCGCAGGTCGACCTGACCAAAACCGGCTTCGACGATGTGCTGCAGGCTTTCGGCCGCGAACTGGTCGGCGCCGACGTGGCGCTGTTCTATTATGCCGGCCACGGCGTCGAGACCCACGGCCTGAATTATCTGGTGCCGGTCGACGCCGATCCCGCCAACGAGGGTGACGTGTTCATGCAGGGCATCGCCATGGCCGGCGTGCTCGACCAGATGGAGAAATCCGGCGCCAGGATCAATCTCGTGCTGCTCGATGCCTGCCGCAACAATCCGTTTCGCGATCGCGGCGTGCGCTCCGCCACCGGCGGGCTGGCGCAGATGCAGGCGCCGGCGGGCACGCTGATCTCGTTTGCGACCCAGCCGCGCAGCGTCGCGCTCGATGGTGACAACGGCCACAGCCCCTATACGCGCGCGCTGGCCGCCACCATGCGGCATCAGGGCTATGGCCTGTTCAGGACCTTCAACGAGGTCGGGCTTGCGGTGGAGAAGGCAACCCATGGCCGGCAATTGCCCTGGGTCGCCGCCTCGCCGATCGCAGACCGGTTCTATTTTTCCGGCGAGCCAGCGGTGGCCAGGGAAACCGAGCCTGCACGGGATGCCGGACTAGCGGCCAGGCCGCCGCGCGGCGTCCCGCGCTGACGCACGCGACACCTTTGTCGCTTGCAGCGGAAACCGGCCTGGGGTGTCATGCGTAACAGCAGGTATCCGAGATGGAACCCCGCATGCGCGCGATCGCACTCATTGCCGCCATTCTGTTCGCCCTCGTCTCATCAGTTGCCGCCGACGACGTTGGTGCCGCGCAGGACGTGATCCGCGCCCAGGAGCAGGCGTTCGGCCGCGACGATGCCGCTTCCGCCTATTCCTATGCCGCGCCCGCGATCCGGCAGATCTTTCCGCAGCCCGACATCTTCATGTCGATGGTGCAGAGCCAGTACGCGCCGGTCTATCGCCACAGGAGCTTCGAGTTCGGCGCGGCGCAGAGCGACGGCGACCGGATCGCGCAACGCGTCCATATCGTCGATGCAAATGGCGAGGCGTGGGAGGCACTCTACACGCTGGAGCGGCAGGCGGACGGCAGTTTGAAGATCACCGGCTGCTCGCTGCTGAAAGCCGGCCAGGCGGTGTGATCTGATGCAGCAAAGCTACGCCAGCGCCAGCCGCTGCCGCGCCCGCATCAGAAGCAGCAGGATGATGCTGACATTGAGCAGGTTCCAGGCGAGGCCATTGGTGAAGGCCGCGGCGTAAGAGCCGGTGGCGTCGAAGATCACGCCTGAGATCCAGCCGCCAAAGGACATGCCGAACACCGAGGCGAAGATCACGATGCCGATCCGGGTCGCGGCCTCCGACGCCGGCATCGCCTCGCGCACGATGATGGCATAGCTCGGCACGATGCCGCCCTGGAACAGGCCGAACATCGCGGAGATGACGTAGAGCGAGGTCAGGCTGTCGAAGAACAGATAGAACAACAGCGCCGAGCCCTGCGCGATCGAGCCGATCAGCAAGGTGCGGATGCCGCCGATCCGGTCGGCGAGGAAGCCGGAGCCGATCCGGCTGATGATGCCGAAGCCGAGCATCAGCGACAGCATCTCGGCACCGCGCGCCACGCCGTAGCCGAGATCGCCGCAATAGGCGACGATGTGGACCTGCGGCATCGACATCGCCACGCAGCAGGAGATCGACGCGAGCGCCAGGATCGCGGTCAGCGCGTTGGTGGAAAGCCGCAGATCGACCCGCGGCGGCGCCGCGTTGACATGGCTGCGCCTGACAGCCGCGCCCATCAACAGCCGCAGCACCATTAGCGCGAGCGTCATCGCGATCGCGGTGAAGATGCCGATCGCAACATGGGTGGTGCGCCAGCCGACGCTCTGCATGCCGAAATTGACCAGCGGCGGCCACACCGTGCCGCCGACATAATTGCCGCTGGCGGCGATCGCGACCGCCAGCCCCCGGTAGCGCTCGAACCAGTGCGACGCCTCCGCCATCAGCGGGCCGAAGGTCGCGGCCGACGACAGGCCGATGGCGAAATGCAGCAGGATGAAGGCCCAGATCGACGGCGCGTAGCCGGCGCCGACATAGCCGAGGCCGAGGATGCCGATTCCGGCGCCGATCGCCGCGACGATGCCGTAGCGGTCGCTGATCTTGCCGGTCACGACCTGGCCGATGCCGAAGCCGAGCATCACCATGGTGAAGGCGAGCGAGGCCGTTCCGCGGGTGGCGCCGAAGTCGGTCTGCACCACCGGCAGCGCCACCACCACGGACCACATGCCGACGCTGCCGAGCGAGCCGATCGCCACGGCCACAGCAAGGCGCAGCCACGCCCGGCGCGAGTCGGGAATGAACGTTGCGACTTCAGGGGAAAATTCAGAAGAAATTGCCACGGCAGGCGGAACTTCGTCGGCATTTGCCTCCGGGTCAAGCCACATTGCCGAGAGATTAGGCATGCGCCAGCAACGGGACGCGCACCCGCGCCGGCATGTGAGACGGATCAGTTCCCGAAATTGGGATCCTGCGACTGGAATGCGCCGCACTTCGCGTGCCTGGCGAACCGCTGGTCGAAGTCGACGGTGCCGCCGGCGACGGGAATCCGGGTCGGCGGCAGGCCACGGAGGTATTGATCGACGGTCACGGTCTTCTCGTCGGCGCTCAGGGTGACGCGCACCGGCTCGAGCGGCTTGCCCTTGTTCACATCCGTCAGGTCCAGCGTGTAGTAGCCAATCACCGATTGTCCGCCCCGCATATGGCGATCGACCGATAGCGGCAGATAGACCTCCATCCGGACACCCTCGCCTTCGCAGGCGATCATGCGGATCATCACGGCCTCGGCACCGGGCGGTTTCGCGAACGCCGCGGTCGCAACGCAAAGGGATATGGCCGCGACAAGGCCGCGCCTCACGAACCCGCGCCTGTCAATCATCGCAATGGTGCGGCGCATCTGGTTTGGCATTCGGCATCCACAATGACCTTTACGTTGCATTTGGTCGGCGCCGGGTCCGGCAAGTTCAATTCTCCGGCTCCGCCGGTTCGGGAATATCGCTGGTCGAACGGTGATCCATGCTGATGAAGAAAGCTGCTATAATGCGAACCGGTTCACACTGGCGGCGCGCAACCCGAACTATCATTTCGCCGGGATATCACGCAGTTCGCAAGGTAAAGGATCGAAGCGCATACTGTCGGAGGGTCATCATGCATTCGTCGTCTGCAGAGTGGTTGCCCGTTGCGTCAGCACCAGCGGACCGCGAGCTCGAGGTCTGTGTCATCGACTATGACGGCATGGTCCACGCGCTCATGTTCCCGTGCCACCGGGACGGCGCCGAATGGGTCGATCATGCCAGCAGCAAGCACCTCGATATCCAGCCGACGCATTGGCGCAGTTGGATGCGTCCGGCAAATTAGCGCCGTCATGATCGGTCCGGGACGGCCGACGCCGATCTCGCACCGATCCGCATCTTGAGCTAGAATTGCCGCGTGAGGTTCAAGGGTGGGCCAGGAGGCTCGTCATGGAATCACACGTGATCCCTTTCGAAAATCGTTGGACCAACGGCAAGCATGCCTGGCAGTGGCATTGCGAGCTCGAGCGGCTGGGCGTGGCGACAGTCCGGACGATGTATTGCGAGCATGAGACCCACCATCGCGACGAGCTCGCGGTGGTATTCGATGTTCCCGCAGGCTTTGTCCGCGACTGGCTGGCCTTCCACGACCGGCGTGCCGCGCGGCAGCAATTGCTGTGGCGCACCAGCGTCATCACCCTCGGCCTGATCGCCGCATCAGGCGTCATGCTCGGTGCTTTCAGATAGAGGCTGCGAACCCCGTCCCCCGAACGGCCGAGCCGTCCGCCCGCGCTCCCGGCCGGAAATCCGCCATGCCCGGCGCCTGCGACGACCCGCGCGGCCCCGCAGAGGCACTTATTAACCCTTTGCTAACCATACACCCGGCAAGAATTGCCCAGTGAAGTCGAGTGTCGTCGAACGCGTATAGCGGGTGGAGATCCCCGTGGACGCCAGCGCGGTGCCTCACTTTCGGAACGGCGGCCCTGCGGCCGTCGCGCAGACGCTTGGCGGCCGCGGCCGCCAGTCGCGGGGGAGAGCGGCTACCATGGTCGACGTCACGGCGGGTCAGGGCACGGCAGGCAAGAGCGGATTGCCGAGCCTCGGCGAGATCGGCGAGATCCTGAAGCGCGGCGATATCGCGCTGGCGATCGGCGTCCTCACCATCCTGGTGGTGCTGATCCTGCCGCTGCCCTCGATCGTGCTCGACCTGTTCCTGGCGGTCTCGATTACGATCTCGATCCTGATCCTGATGACCTCGCTGTTCATCCAGGCGCCG
Source organism: Bradyrhizobium sp. 6(2017) (assembly GCF_011058295.2). Classification (NCBI taxonomy): domain Bacteria; kingdom Pseudomonadati; phylum Pseudomonadota; class Alphaproteobacteria; order Hyphomicrobiales; family Nitrobacteraceae; genus Bradyrhizobium; species Bradyrhizobium sp. 6(2017). The sequence goes on from NZ_CP049289.2 coordinate 7,544,820, forward strand.
CTGGAATTCTCGTCGTTTCCGACCATCCTCTTGATCTCGACCATGATGCGGCTGTCGCTGAACATGGCCTCGACCCGGCTGATCCTGAGCCACGGTCATGAGGGCACGGCGGCGGCCGGCCACGTCATCGAGGCGTTCGGCAACTTCGTGATGGGCGGCAACTTCGTGATCGGCATCATCGTGTTCGCGATCCTGGTGATCGTGAACTTCGTGGTCATCACCAAGGGTTCGGGCCGCATCGCCGAAGTCGCGGCGCGCTTTCAACTGGACTCGATGCCCGGCAAGCAGATGGCGATCGACGCCGACCTGTCCGCCGGCCTGATCGACGAGAAAGCGGCCAAAGAACGCCGCAAGGCGCTGGAAGACGAGAGCGGCTTCTTCGGCGCCATGGACGGTGCCTCGAAATTCGTCCGCGGCGACGCCATCGCCGGCCTTTTGATCGTCGGCATCAACATCGTCGGCGGCATCATCATCGGCGTCGCCCAGCAGGGCCTCTCCTTCAGCGAAGCCGCCCGCACCTATACCGTGCTGACGGTCGGCGACGGCCTCGTCACCCAGGTGCCCGCGCTGATCGTTTCGACCGCCGCGGGCCTGCTCGTCTCCAAGGCCGGCATCACCGGCGCCGCCGACAAGGCGCTGATGCGCCAGCTCTCCGGCTATCCGCAGGCGCTCGGCATGTCGGCCGGCGTCATGCTGATGCTGGCGCTGCTGCCGGGCATTCCGACGCTGCCGTTCCTGGCGCTGGGCTCCGGCGCCGCGGCGCTGGCCTGGAACGCGCGCAAACACAAGCGGGCGGCGAAGGCCGCCGAGGCCGCCGAAGCCGCCGCCCCCGCTGCGGCCGCGGCCGCGGCAGCCGCCGCCGCGGAGGAGCCGATCGCCGCCGCGCTGAAGATCGACGACCTCAAGATCGAGCTCGGCTACGCGCTGCTGCCGCTGGTCAACGGACCCGACGGCACCGACCGCCTCACCGAGCAGATCAAGGCGCTGCGCCGCTCGCTCGCGATCGAGATGGGCTTTGTGATGCCGGCGGTGCGCATCCTCGACAATGTGCAGCTCGAGGCCAACAGCTACGTCATCAAGATCAAGGAAGTCGACGCCGGCACCGGCAAGATCTGGCCGAGCCAGTTCATGGTCATGGACCCCGCCGGCAACCAGGTACAGCTGCCCGGCATCCACACCATCGAGCCGACCTTCGGCCTGCCGGCGACCTGGGTCGATGCCGGCCTGAAGGAAGAGGCCGCGCTGAAGGGCTACACCGTGGTCGACGCCGCCACCGTGCTGTCGACGCATCTGACCGAGCTGCTCAAGACCAACATGGCGGACCTGCTGTCCTATGGCGAGGTGCAGAAGCTGCTGAAGGACCTGCCGAAGGAGCAGGGCGAGCTGATCAAGGACATCGTGCCGAGCCAGGTCACGATGTCGGGCATCCAGCGCGTGCTGCAGCTGCTGCTCGCCGAGCGCATCTCGATCCGCGATCTCTCGACCATCCTCGAAGGCATCGCCGACGCGCTGGCGTTCTCGCGCAATCCGTCCGCCATGGTCGAGCATGTCCGGGCCCGGCTGGCGCGGCAGATTTGCGCCCAGAACACCTCGCCAAACGGCTATCTGCCGCTGATCGCGCTGTCGGCGCGCTGGGAGCAGGCGTTTGCCGAGTCGATCGTCGGTCAGGGCGACGACCGCAGCCTGGCGATGCAGCCTTCAAAGCTATCGGAGTTCATGACCGCCGTGCGCAACGCCTTCGAACAAGCGGCGCGCGAAGGCGAGGCACCGGTGCTGGTGACGTCGGCCGCGATCCGGCCGTTCGTTCGCTCCCTGGTGGAACGTTTCCGCTCGCAGACCACCGTTTTGTCGCAGGCCGAGATCCATCCCCGAGCCCGGCTGAAGACGGTCGGCAGCGTGTAGAGCTTCTTGTTTGACGCGTTTTCTTCACGCGAACCGGCGTCCACTTCGCTCGAAAACGCTCTAGCGGGCGCAAATCATTCGCGTTTTCGCCTGTGTTTTCTCGCCACAGGCAACTGATTTGTGCGGAACTGTCTGGAACGGGCCTATCTTGGTGATCGGCGCCCGACACTCCAGCAAGATACTGATATTACGAGTAATTAATGTTTATCTCGGTGACTCGAGGCGACTTTCGATCGCGGCGGATCACGTCTCATCACCAGCTTGTGATGACCTCTAGGGAACGGAATCGGCAAATCCTACGTTGGTGGGGCACGAGACGTTGAACCGGGCAACAGAGCAGACCGACAGATTAACAGAGCAGGAAGGCGGCAGGAGACTTCCATGAACCACTCGATCTACAGCGCCGATCGTATGACGCACCTGAAGATTGTGGTCGTGGCGTTGTTCGCCGGTATCCTGGTCGCCGGTTTCGGCATCGCGGCGCACAATTCGTCGGACGAGGGTTATACGCAGACGGCGCGGGTCATGAAGGCCGGCAAGCCGGTCGCGATCACAAGCTCGAGCAACTCGCTGGTCCGCTGATCAGCCAGCTCGCTAACAGGAGAGTTTCACGAATTCACGTAGTGTTCTTTACAGCCCCCCAAAGTCGCTGCGTGGATATTTAAGACCCCCAACTACCCCCAAGTTGACTACCGAAAACGCCCGCTCCCCACGGGCGTTTTCTTTTTTGTGCGGATGGCAACAGCGCCGTTCGAGATTGTGCTGATCGCTGAATCGGCAAGAACACTTCAACTCGTCATGCCCGGGCTTGTCCCGGGCATCCACGTCTTGCTCACCTCGGCGGCCCAAAGACGTGGATGGCCGGGACGCGCCCGGCCATGACGGAGAACACCGATATTGCGCTGGGCTTACCGCGGCGTCGAACCCGACGCGCCTGGCACGGTCTCGATCAGCTTGCCGGTGAAGATCGGTGCCGAAGTCGGCTGGCCGTTCGGCGAACCGCCGGCCTGCTCGACGGTCACCGCATAGGTGGCGCCGTTGATCACGTCGGGGTCATAGCCCGACAACACCGGGCGCGCGGTGAAATCATCGGCGCCGATCACGCCGAGCGATCGCGGCTGCGGCAGCTTGTCGGAGATCAGCCACAGCTCAAAACTCTTGCCGGGCTCCGACGGGGCGCCGACCTTGCGGACCGTGAAGTTCTTGGTCGCGCCGTCGATGGTAAGGATGAAGGCGGGTCCGCCATTCTGCCCCTGCAACAGCGCGACATATTGCGCGGACGGCGCGAATGCCGGCGCCGGCGTTTTCACTTCCACGGTCTGGATGCGCGGCTTCGGCCGGATCGCGTTCGGCAAGGCGTCGGGCCGGAAGATCTGCAGGCTGAGCGTCACCAGCAACGCGGCCGCGATCGCAGTCGCAGCCGACGCGATGCCGCGCCAGCGCTTCACGCGGCTCGTCAGCGCGACCACGTTGCTGTCACCGAAGCTGACCCGTGGCCGCCGGATCTCGGTTGGCTGCGGTATCGCCCGCGGCTGCTGCGGCTCGTCCGGATCGAACGCTGAGCCGAATTCGGAATCGTCCATGATCGGCTTCGGTGGCGGCGGTGTCACCGTCGCGGCCGGCGGCTCGGGCAGCACCAGCGGCGCCTGCGGCGCGCTCGCATGGCCGATCGCCGCCTTGATGTTGTCCCAGACCACCGGGCGCGGCTCGACCGAGCCAACCATCTGGTTGAGCGGCCCGAGCCTGAACTCCCAGGCCTGCACGAGGGCTGCGAACTCGCTGTCGACGGCCATCATGGTCTCGACCTGCGCGCGCTCCTCGGCGGCGAGCGTACCGAGCGCATATTCCGCGGCGAGCGCGATATGGTCTTCACTAGTGGCCATCAATCAGAGTCCAAGACACTCCCGGATATCCATCAGGCTGCGGCGCAGCCAGGTCTTCACCGTGTTCACCGGCGTCTCGAACTTTGCGGCGAGCTGTTCGCGGCTCCAGCCGTTGTAATAGGCGAGCAGCACGAGCTTCTGACGATCCGGCTCCAGACGACCGACGCACTCCAACAACCGCTTCAACTCTTCCGTCATTTCCCGTCGCGCCAGCGGATCGGGTGAGTCGGCGGCGACTTCCATCGCGGCCGGCTCATCTTCCAGCGAGGACTCGCCTCGCTTGCGCACAACGTCGATGGCGCGGTTGCGCGCGATCGACGTCATCCACGTGATCGGGGACGACAGGGCTGGGTTGAACTGCCCGGCGCTGTTCCAGATCTTGACGTAAGCCTCCTGAATGACCTCCTCTGCGAGGTCCTGTCGCCGCAAGATACGGAGCACGACGCCGAAGAGTTTCGCGCGGGTCGCGGCGTACAACCGCTCAAAGGCGGCCTCATCCCCCCTCGCGACGGCGGCGATTAGCCAGACCAGCTCAGCCGGCGTCAGCATCTTGCGCCCCCCAAGCCTGCATCAAGCCTGCATCCCCCATCGCCTCATTGCCACCGTGCCGCCGATCGTCCGGTCCGGACCGGTGGTAGCATATTTTGGGACACCACGATCCGCCAAGTAGGCGCCAAGTGGCCGGCTTGTGGACAGCGCCCAACAAAAAGCCCGGGCGATCGGCCCGGGCTCTCAATCTGGTCAGCGGAGGGAGCGAGATATCAGGCGATGACGCCGAGACGGGCCCGCATCAGGCCGATCGAATCCATGTCGGCCTGTTCGCGAGCGCTCTCCTCCGCGCGTTCGCGCGCCTGATCGCGCTCGTCGAGCAGTTCGACCTTCTTCAGCTCCTCGAAAGCCTCCGACAGCAGCGCCTTGGCGTCGTCGAGCTGGGCGCGCAGTTCGTCGGCCGAGCGGGTCAGGTTCTCGCGGCGCTGGATCGCGGCCTTGGCATAGGTCGGATAGGCGAAGTGCGTGGGGTCGTTGATCCCGGCGCGCTCCTGTTCGGTCTGGATCTCGCGCTCGAGTTCGACGGACATGCGCTGGAAGTCGGCGATCATGCCTTCGATCTGGGTAACCCGACGGCGCTTTTCATCGACCTGAAACTTCTTCAGGCGGATCAGCGTTTCACGTGACTTCATCGACTCATACTCCCCAGAAGTCCCAATTCTGAACGCGGGACAGAGCCGGCACCCCCCTGGGCCCCGCCGGCATAGCTATGGTGTGCCGGAGATGATGGCCTGACAAAGTTAGCGTTCCGTTTCCAAACCCGACAGGATTTGAGCGAGTTGCCGGTAGCCGTCGCCAAGGCTGGTCGCCTCCTCCTTGGCCTGGCGCAGGTAGGCCTCGAGCGGCTCATGCAGCCGGATCGCCTCGTCGACCTCGGGGCTGGAACCCGGCCGGTAGGCCCCGAGCCGGATCAATTCCTCCATGTCGGCATAGGTCGCCATCACCTGCCGCGCCTTGTTGATGTAGGGCAGGAAGTTCGGATCGGCCGACTTCGGCATCGTGCGCGAGACCGACTTGAGGATGTTGACCGCGGGATAGCGGCCGCGCTCGGCGATTGCCCGCTGCATTACAATATGACCGTCGAGGATGCCGCGCACCGCGTCCGCGATCGGCTCATTGTGGTCGTCGCCGTCGACCAGCACGGTGAAGATCGCGGTGATGGTACCGTCGCCGGTACCCGGCCCGGCCCGCTCCAACAACTTCGGCAGCTCGGTGAACACGGTCGGCGTGTAGCCCTTGGCGGTCGGCGGCTCGCCGGCCGAGAGGCCGATTTCGCGTTGCGCCATCGCAAAGCGCGTCACCGAGTCCATCAGGCACAGCACGTCCTGGTCCTCATCGCGGAAATACTCCGCGATGGCGAGCGTGAGGTACGCCGCCTGGCGCCGCATCAGCGCCGGCTCGTCCGAGGTGGCGACCACCACGACCGAGCGCGCCAGCCCCTCCTCGCCGAGGTCTTCCTGGAGGAATTCTTGCACCTCGCGGCCGCGTTCGCCGATCAGCCCGATCACCGAGATCGCGGCATCGACATTGCGCGCCAGCATCGACAGCAGCACCGACTTGCCGACGCCGGAGCCGGCGAAGATGCCGAGCCGCTGGCCGCGGCAGCAGGTCAGGAAGGTATTGAGACCGCGCACGCCGAGATCGAGCGGCGGACCGACCCGCTTGCGCGAATGTGCAGGGGGCGGCGAGTTGCGGTAGGACATCGGTGAGGCGCCCTGCGGCAGCGGGCCCTTGCCGTCGATCGGTTCGCCCATCGCGTTGACGACGCGGCCGAGCCACGCCGGCGACGGCCGCACCTGGCTCGCCGCATTGGCGATGACCGCGCGGCAACCGCGCCTGACACCCTCGAGCCCGCCGAACGGCATCACCACCGCGTTCTCGCCGGAGAAGCCGATCACCTCGGCCGGGATGAAGCGGCCTGCACCGACGTCGATCACGATGCGGGCGCCGACCGACATCGCGTGAATGGGCCCCGCGATCTCGACCATGAGCCCGCGAACACCGACCACACGGCCATAAATATTGACGCCGTCGATGCCGCCGATCTGCTCCGCGAGCGCCTTCATTGCGAAAACCTTAAGTTTCCGCGATTTTGCTCCAGCCGCTTAACTTCGTGTTTACCCGCATCATTAATCATTGCGTCACTGTCTTTGGTGACTGAGGTCGCTTGCCCATCAGAAGAAGGGCGAGTCGCGAGAGTCGGTTAGGCCCGCCTCTTAATCTGGAATCTGAACGAGCGCGGTTAGGAAAACCTACTTCTACGCAATATCTTAGGGCGATTCGACAAAAATTGCACGGTTAGAGCTTGCGTGAAGGAATCAGTTTTTGTTAACCATATCTCGTCAGGATCCGAATCAGTTGTTCAAAGGCGTTTTGAGTGCCGCAAGTGCGGCCGACCTGACGCCCGGAGCGGCGACTATAGGGGACTGGCATGCGCGTTTTGCTGATTGAAGATGATAGCGCCGTCGCGCAGTCGATCGAATTGATGCTCAAATCCGAGAGTTTCAACGTCTACACGACGGATCTCGGTGAAGAAGGCGTCGATCTCGGCAAGCTTTACGACTACGACATCATCCTGCTCGACCTCAACCTGCCCGACATGTCCGGTTATGACGTGCTGAAGCAGCTCCGGGTCTCGAAGATCAAGACTCCCATTCTGATCCTCTCCGGCCTTGCCGGCATCGAGGACAAGGTCAAGGGTCTCGGCGTCGGCGCCGACGACTACATGACCAAGCCCTTCCACAAGGACGAACTGGTCGCCCGCATCCACGCGATCGTGCGCCGCTCCAAGGGCCACGCCCAGTCGGTCATCCAGACCGGCGATCTCGTGGTCAATCTCGACACCAAGACGGTCGAGGTCGGCGGCCAGCGCGTGCACCTGACCGGCAAGGAATACCAGATGCTGGAGCTGCTCTCGCTCCGCAAGGGCACCACGCTCACCAAGGAAATGTTCCTCAACCACCTCTACGGCGGCATGGACGAGCCGGAGCTGAAGATCATCGACGTCTTCATCTGCAAGCTGCGCAAGAAGCTCGCCAACGCCTCCGAGGGCCGCAACTTCATCGAGACCGTGTGGGGCCGCGGCTACGTGCTGCGCGAGCCGCACGAGGCCGACGAGCGCATTCCCGCCTGACCTTCTGGCGCCGCAGCGAACCCAGGGTTCGCTCCTCCCGACCTCAACCCCGCCGCAAATGGCGGGGTTTTTGTTTGCGATGCTACGCGACCGGCGTTGCCGCGAGCGCCGCGACGAGATCCGCGCCCTTCGGGACACCGAGACCCGTGCAGGCGCTCCAACCGCGACCTGCATCGTAACCCTTGCCGCGGACGCGGTTGTTGCCCTGCTCGATCGAGCTGAACAGCGCCTGGTTGGCATAGAGTGTGGAATTAACGAAGCCGAGCGGCGCGTCACGCGCCGCATTGGCGATCGCGATCAGTCCGGCCCATAGCGGCGCGACTGCGCTGGTACCGTCCTTGATCAATACCGCACCGTTAAGCACGATGCGGTAGCCCGGCGTGGCGGCCGCTGCCGCGGCGACATCGGGAACACCGCGCCGCACGGCTCCGTCATTGACGGAGGCCGGCAGCGCGAGGGCGGACTGATAGGCCGGCACCGGAAACACGTCGCTGATCCCGCCGCCGGTGCCGCTGACGCCGTCGTTCCAGACGATTTCCCCATTGAGCGTCGCATCGGCATCGCCGGCCGCAGGCTGCGTACCGCCACAACTGAGCACATAGGGACTCGACGCGGGAAACCAGACATGGGCCTTGCCATCGTCCAATCCGCCGGTCGCAAGCTCGTCACCGGCCGCGAACAGCACCGTGACCTTCAAGCGCTGGGCGTCGGCCAACACCGCCTGCATCGCGTCGCGAGCGGACGAGCTCCAGAACATCTCGGCGCTGCCCCAGCTGACGGACAAGACCTGCGGCCGGTTGGCGTCGTCGAAGATCGCATGATTGATTGCGCCGACCAGGCTCTGAATGGTGTTGCCGGCGAAATAGACCACGATCCGCGCCTTCGGCAGCAGGCCGGCCAGGATCTGGAGATCGAGCGCGATCTCCTCGTCGGACATCGTGCCGCCGCCAAATTGATTGCCGATCCCCGGCGCCGCAGCAGCCCCGGCCATGGTTGTGACCGCTTTGTCGACAACTTCAGGCGGGTCGCGCCCCATCGCCGTCAGCGCCTGCGCCAGGTCGGTGGCGAGATAACCGCCGCCCAGTGCGATGATGCCGACACAGACTTTCGAAACATTGCGATCGAGCGGAATGCCGTAGCGCGCGGCGACATCCGTCGGCCACAAGCCTGCACCGGCTCCGGCCCCCGCGAGCGCGCGCAGCCGCTCCGGCGGCCTCGACACCGGCCGTTGGTCAAAGCCGAGGATCGCGCGGGTCCACGGCGCGATGTCCTTCGGTACGACCAAGGCGCCGACGCGGGCGCGGAAGCGGCAACGGCCGTCGTCATAGACGCGAAGCGTTGCGCCGAGCACTTCGCTCAACAGGCGTGCCGTAGCCTCCAGCGTGACGGTTCGCTGCGACAGATCGATTTCAAGCACCGTGACGCGATACTGCGCCGCCAGCTTCCTGATGCGTGCAGCGGCGCGGCCGTGGGTGCGGCGGCGCTGCACTGCCAGCGCGTGCCGCGTGATCGGCTTCGCCAGCCGGGCAAGATCGCCGGCGCTGCCCGGCTGGAACGCGTCGGGCGTGCGCCGCTTCAGGTAGATCGTGACGACGATGCGTTCGTCCGGATCGACCTCGCCGACATAGGTCGCACCCGGCGGCTCGGCGCGATAGCTGCCTGCGAGCTGAATCTTTTGCCCGGTCACCGGTGCATCCAACAGCCTATTTCCCCGTGCAGCCGCTCGGCTGCGGCGGGGTCTGGGTGTCGTCGATCGCGCAGAACGGGATCGACCAGACGAAGTCTGCGGAGGTGGCAATCTGCGTGAGGCCGGGCATGCCCTGGAAGATCGGCGGCTGAGTGGAGAAACGCCAGAACCAGTTGGGCTGGATCGGGCCGAGCGGCGCGCCGTTGTTGTCGAATCCGGCGCCGGTGGTCGCAGCACCCGTGTTGTCCCAGGCCGCGCGGCCGTGGCAAGTCATGCACGAGGATTGATCGACAAAACCCCGCTCGGTGACCGAATTGCCGACACGGATGTCGAGGCCGGTCGCATCGGTGAAATCGGTCTGCGATCCCTTGAGACAATAATTGGCGAATGCCGGATCCCAGTTGGCGGATGCGATCATCGCCGCCAGCGCCGGCGTCTTCACGCAATCAGGATAGGCCTGGTTCGGCTGCGGATTCGGGTTCATCGGGTTGGTCTGCGCGCCGAACGCGTCGTGGCAGCCGATGATGTCGCAGCGTCCGGGATTGAACTTGTGCTCGAAGGTCGCCCACGTCCAGTTCGGGACCGCCTTGGAGATGATGTGCATGGAGACGAAGGCGTATTGCTGGCCGTCGGAGCCGGTGTTGACGTGGTAGAGCTTGGGCACGTCGGCGAGCGAGACCCTGCCACCGCTGAATTCCGGAATATCCGTCACCAGCATCCAGTTCGCCTTCACCTCCATCGCGGCAACCGGGAATGACAGGGTCTTGCCAAACGCCGTGCGAAGACCGGACACCTTGTACAGGTTGTTCTGGACGATGAAGTCGAACGACTCCTTGTTGCGGCGGGTTTCCTCGAGGAAGCCCGCGCCGGGCGGAATCGCCGGCAACAGCTTACCCGACTGCTGCAGCGCCAGACGGCCCAGCCTCGGCACCGCGGGCTGGCGCAGCGCGAGCGGCGCTGGCGCCGTCGGGAATTGCGGATTGGCCTTGAACGTATCGGAGTCGCTGGCCCAAGTCTCGAACAGAGCATTGCTGCCGCCGGCGCTCGTATTGACCTGAATGAAGAACTGCCAGGCCAGTTGGTCCGGCTCATTCATCGCCGGGTTCGGCGTCGTTTGCGCCACGGCTGGACCAACAGGAAGCAGACACAAGCCGCAACCGAGCACGGCGTTGACCAATCGTCTCATCGTCATCCTCCTCCAGCATCGCAGGGCTCAGACACGGTCTGCCGATTGCGGATCGGCACGCATGTGGCCGGCGCCATCACCGAGGTGACCGCGCGCCAATCACCAAAGGTTGCATTCCATATAGAGGACGATTGCTGATTTCCGTGTGAAGCGGCTCACAGGCGGCCCCGGCATGTGGGCCCCTGATGTCCCTAGCTGCCGGGATTTCGAACCGAAGCTTCGCGAACTGCGACCAATGGGCTATACGACGACCGACAAGCGGCAGTTCGGGCGCATCACATGATCCTGCAATCCCTCGCCGGCCTGCCGGCGTTCCTGGTCTATTTTTGCACGGCGCTGATCGCCGTGGTCGCCTACCTCTTCGTCTACACGCGCGTCACACCGCACGACGAATTCCAGCTGATCCGCGACAATGATCCGGCGGCGGCGATTGCGCTCGGCTTGAGCCTGCTCGGCTTCGTGCTGCCGGTGGTCAGCGCCATCGCCCACTCCGCCAACGTGATCGACTGCCTGATCTGGAGCATGATCGCGCTGATCGTGCAGATCATCGTCTATTACATCGTGAAGATCCCGGTGCCGAGCCTGTCGGCGCGGATCGCCGCAGGCGAGCTCGCGCCGGCGATCTGGCTCGGGCTGTCCTCGCTGGCCGCAGGCGCGCTGAACGCGGCCTGCATGATCTACTGAGCCAATGAGCTAACCATGGCGCGCAAACCGAACCCGGATTTCGGCAAGCGGCGGCTGGTCGTGCCGGAGGTGCAGCCGCGGCCGGAGCCACCCTCCAAGCGCTCCAACCATGTCGCGCTGCTGATCATGGGCACGCTCGCGGTCGGCGGCAGCGCCTACGCGCTGATGCCGCGGCCTAATTGCCAGCCCGTGCAGCCGCCGCCACCGGGCGTCACCGCTCCGGGCACCACTGCGCCAGTGCCCCCGCAACCCGGCGTCGATTGCACGGCGCGCAGTTCGTCGTCCGGTTCGGGCGGCAGCAGCGGCGGCTCCTCACGCAGCAGCTTCTACAGCAGCAGCTCCTCGTCGGGCGGCTCGTCATCCTCGTCGAGTTCGTCGTCGAGCTCCTCGGTCAGCCGCGGCGGCTTCGGCTCGTTCGCGCATGCGTTCGGCTTCGGCGGCGGCGGATGAGCATTTTGTGGTGTCATCGGCGCGTCATCGCGCTTTCGCTTGCCCGGCCATCCCGGCTGGTGGACACTCGGCGCGGCTCCGCAGATGACAGGGATTGCGTCGATGAAACGCTCGCGCCGCGTATGGCTGAAATTGATGGGAAGTATTGCGATCGGCGCGGCGTCGATCGGCCTGACGCCAGGTCAGGCTCGCAGTCACCACCATGCAGGGCACCGACCGAAGAAAAAGCAGCCCGAGCAAGTGTCGCCCTCCGGGGGCTTCGGCGGCGCTCCGCGCACCATCGCCCGCTATGGCGACGGCGATCCCTCGCATGGCGGAAGCTAGAGCATGATCCGGAAAAGTGGACACCGGTTTTCGGCGCGACAAACGCGAAGCGTTTGCGCGGAGATCATGCTCAAGCAAACCTGACACCAGGCTGACACGCGTCGTCTGAAGATCACGGGCCACCCTCATGCAACGCATCGCATGCCCCGAGCGCGACGATTGGCAAACGACCGCCGAGAACGCCGGCTTCACCTTCCACAGCATTGACGGCGAACGTTACTGGGACGAGCGTGCCTATTACGCCTTCACGCTGGACGAGATCGAGCGCGACATCGAAGCGCCGACCGGCGAGATCGAGGCAATGTGCCTCGAGCTCGCCGGCCGTGCGGTCAAGGACGAGCGCTATCTGCGCCGGCTGAAGATTCCGGAGGCGTACTGGGATCTGATCGCTGTGAGCTGGCGCCGCAAGAACCCGAGCCTGTACGGCCGGCTCGATCTCAAATTCAGCGGCAGCGGCCCGGCAAAGCTGCTCGAATACAACGCCGACACGCCGACCTCGATCTTCGAGGCGGCGGTGTTTCAATGGACCTGGCTCGAACAGGCGATCGCGCGCAACATCATCCCGAAGCGCGCCGACCAGTTCAACTCGATCCACGAGGCGCTGATCGGGGCCTGGAAGACGATCGGCGCGACCCACCCGCTGCACCTCACCGGCCTGACCGGAAATGCCGAGGACGCCGGCACGCTCGCCTATCTCGAGGACACCGCAGCGCAAGCCGGGCTGAAGACCACGCTGCTCGACATCGAGCAGATCGGGCTGCGCAACGACGGCCAGTTCGTCGACCTCGACGAATGCCCGATCAGGCTGGCGTTCAAGCTCTACCCGTGGGAGTGGATGTTTCACGACGCGTTCGGCAAGAATCTCGCGGCCGCGCCGACGCAGTGGATCGAGCCGCCCTGGAAGGCGATCCTGTCCAACAAGGGCATCCTGCCGCTGCTGTGGGAGATGTTCCCGAACCACCCCAATCTGCTGCCGGCCTATTTCGAGGACGACCCGCAGGCAGCTCAGCTCGGCACCTCCTACGTACGCAAGCCGATCTATTCGCGCGAGGGCGCCAACGTCGAACTGGTCAGCGCCGGCCTTACGCTGGTCGCAGAGGAAGGCCCCTACGGCGCCGAAGGCTTCATCCGCCAGGCGCTGGCGCCGTTGCCGAATTTTTCCGGGCAGTACCCTGTGCTCGGCAGCTGGCTGGTCGACCACACGCCGTGCGGGCTGTCGATCCGCGAGGACGAGAACCCGATCACCGGCAACACCTCCCGGTTTCTGCCGCACGCGATCTTGTAGCGACTTCTAAGCGCTGCTCTGCCTCCGTCATCCTGAGGAGCGCGCTCTTGCGCGCGTCTCGAAGGATGAACGGCCCGGCTGTCTGCCATCATCCTAAGACGCAAGTTCGAAGAACGTGCGGCCACCGCCCGGGCCGTCGATCCTTCGAGACGCCGCTTCGCGGCTCCTCAGGATGACGGACAGGAGGTTCGATCACGCGGAGAATGACGCGCTCAACGCGCAGCCGACGCCACCGCCTTCAGCACATGAACCGCGGCGCCGGCACGCGCAACCGGAGCAACGCTCGGCTGATACAGCCCGCGCCGCTCGGGATAGGGCCTGAACAACGTGGTGATGCCGACCACGGACTCCGCCGCGCCGAGCGCCAGCACGCCGTCGGGCTCGAGCATCCTGGCGATCTTGCCCAAGATGCCGGCCTTGGTCTGCTGATCGAAATAGATCAGCACGTTGCGGCAGAAGATCACATCGAAGCTACCGAGATGCGACAGGTCCTGCAGCAGATTGAGCTGACGGTGCTGCACCATGCCGCGGATATCGGCGTTGAGCTGCCACAGCTCGCCCTTCTGCACAAAATACTTCACCAGCAGCTGGATCGGCAGGCCGCGCTGCACCTCGAACTGGCTGAACAGGCCGGCCTTGGACTTTTCCAGCACCGCCTGCGACAGGTCGGTGGCGACGATCTCGATGCGCCAGCCGGTGAACAGCGCGGTCATTTCCTTCAGCAGCATCGCGATCGAATAGGGCTCCTGCCCGGTCGACGATGCCGCGCACCAGATCCGCAGGCTGCGGCGGGAGGCGCGTGCCTGCGCCAGCGCGGGCAGCACCGCGTCCTTCAGATGGTCGAACGGGATCTTGTCGCGAAAGAAGAAGGTCTCGTTGGTGGTCATCGCCTCGACCACTTCCGATGTCAGCGGCTCGGCGTCGCCCTTCATCCGTTGCACCAGCTCGGGAATGCCGGCGAGGTTCGACCGGCGCGCCAGCGGCAGCAGGCGGCTCTCGACGAGATATTGCTTGTCGGGCGACAGATCGAGGCCGGAACGTTCCTTCAGCAGCTTACGCAGATACTCGTAGTCCAGCGGCGTCACGCACGGTCTCCCGAAAACACGCGAACAAGTTTCGGTGCGATCTGATTGAGCGGCAGCACGGCGGCGCAGATTCCGGCATGGACCGCGGCACCGGGCATGCCCCACACCACGCTGGTCGCTTCGTCCTGGGCGATCACGCTGCCGCCGGCGGCGACGATATCCTTGCCGCCGCGCATGCCGTCGGAGCCCATGCCGGTCAGGATCACCGACATGATGCTGCCCTGCCAGACATCGATCGCGGAGGTGAACATCGGGTCCACCGCGGGCTTGCAGAAATTGACCGGCGGTCCGTCGTCGAGCGCGATGGTGGCATCGATGCCGTGGCGGGCGATGCGCATGTGGCGTCCGCCCGGCGCCAGATAGATCTGACCCGGCTTGATGCTCTCGCCGTCGATTGCCTCATGTGCCGGACGCTTGCTGGCGCGCGCCAGATGCTCGGCGAGAATGGTGGTGAAGGTCGGCGGCATGTGCTGGGTGATCAGCACCGGGAAGCGATCGATCACCGGTCCGATCTCGCCGACCAGCAGCATCAGCGCCTGCGGGCCGCCGGTGGAGGAGCCGATCAGCAGCACCTTCGGCGGCAGCAGGCCGAACGCGCGGCGCACAATCGGCGCCGCCGCGGCGGGGGCAGCGGGCGCTCCTGGAGCCGCCGTGCGCAGTCTGTCATGTCCGGGCGCAAGCGGCGGGCTCGCCGTCGTGTGCGCGGTGCCGCGCCGCGCCTTGGCGCCTAGATGACGGGTCTTCTGGATCAGATCGTGACGGAAGGTCTCCGCGGCGGTCGCCTCGCGCGTGCTTTCCGGCTTCGGAATGTAGTCGGACGCGCCGAGCGACAACGCCTTCAGGCTGATCTCCGCATTGCGGCGGGTCAACGTCGAGGCCATGATGATGACGAGGTCGCGCTTCTTCGCCAGGAGCTGCGGCAGCGCCGAGATGCCGTCGAGCTCAGGCATCTCGATATCGAGCACCGCAACGTCGGGGTTGATGCGCTCGAGCTGGTTGACGGCATCAAGGCCGGTGCGCAGCGATGCCACGACCTCCATGTCGGGCTCGGCACCGATCCAGCGCGAGATCATCCCGCGGATCACCACGGAATCGTCGACCACCATCACCCGCACCTTGTCGGTACGGGTCGACGTCGGGACCGCAGCACTTGTCAACGCAATACTCATGACTTCACCAGCGACGCAACACGACGCACAACAAACCGTTGAGCCGAAGGCTTCTGCCGCCGGATCGAACGATCGACTTAAATCAGACCGACTTCCTGGAACTTCGCGGTGACGATGTCCCGGTCGAACGGCTTCATGATGTATTCGTTGGCACCGGCATGCAGCGCGCGTGCGATATGCGCGACGTCATTCTCGGTGGTGCAGAACACGACCTTGGGCTGATCGCCGCCGGGCATGCGGCGGAGATTGCCGAGAAACTCGTAACCGTCCATGACAGGCATGTTCCAGTCGAGCAGCACCGCTTCCGGCATCGCCCGCTTGCAGGCTTCGAGCGCCTTGGCGCCGTCCTCGGCCTCGATGATCTGGAAGTCGAGCCCTTCCAGGATGCGGCGGGCGACCTTGCGAATGACGCTTGAGTCATCGACAACAAGACAGGTTCTCATTTGCGACCTCTACTTCCTCATCCCCGGTGGGATGTTTCAGTTCTTCAGTTCTGGCGGCCCTGTTCACGCCGCTTTGGCGTTGGGCACCAGTTCGAGCACGCGATCGATATCGAGGACGACCATGAGCTGGCCGTCGAGGCGGTAGACGCCGCCGGCGAGCTTGGCCATGCGGGGATCGAGGTTGACCGGGTTGTCCTGGCGGCTGTCGTCGGGCAGCCGCAGCACTTCGCCGATCTGGTCGATCAGGAGGCCATAGGATTCGCCGCGCTGGTCGACGCCGACCGCCATCGGCGGCTGGCCGTCAGCGGCCTTCGGCAGCCCGAGCCGGGCGCGCATGTCGACCACGGTGACGATGCGGCCGCGCAGATTGAGCACGCCGGCGATCTCGGTCGACGACAGCGGCACCCGCGTCAGCCGCTCCGGCATGAACACGTCCTGCACCCGCGAGATCGGTAAGCCAAACAGCTGCCCGCCGATCACAGCGGTGACGTATTCGGCCATCGCGCCTTCGCTGGTCTCGGTCTTGCTGGTCATCGATGCTGTTTCCTTCGAGTCCTTCGTTTGAGCATGATCTGATCGGAAAACCGGTTCCCACTTTTCCGGATCATGCTCTAGGCCGCCCGGCGCAGTTCGGCGGTCTGCTCTTTCAGCGCCGCGATCAGTCCGGGACGGTCAAACTTGGCGACATAGTCGTGGAAGCCGGCCTGCCGGCCGCGCTCGATCGCCGCCGGCGACACCATCGCCGACAGCGCGATGATCGGCAGTCCGATGAGATTGTGGTCAGAGCGGATGTTCTCGGCGAACTCAAAACCGTTCATCTCGGGCATCTCGATGTCGGTCAGCACGACGTCGAAGGCCTGCCCCGAACGCAGCGCGGCGAGCCCCTCCTGCGCGTTCGGCGCGGTCCGCACCTTGTAGCCGGCGGCTTTGAGCACCGGCGCCAGCATGTTGCGGAAGAAGGCGCTATCATCGACCAGCAGCACCGACTGCGCTGACGCCGACGGCCGCATCTCCTTGCGCGAGAACCAGTCGGCGAACGCCATCGGCAGGAAGTGGCCGACGTCGATCACCTCGGTGGCCTGGCCCTTGATCACGGCCGAGCCCAGAATGCCGTCCTGCGAGCCTGCGACCTCGATGTTGAGCCGCTCCTCGACGATGTCGATGATCTCGTCGACCACGAGCCCCATCGAGCGGCCGTCGTCGGCGAACACCAGGATCGGCTGCGCGCCTTGCGTCTGCACCTCGACACCGGCCATCTGCACCAGCGGCATCAGCTGCTCACGGTACTGCACCATATAGCGGCCGTTCGAGAGCTCGATCTTGTCGGTTGCGATCTCTTCCAGCCGGGTGACGAGGCCAAGCGGCACCGCCTTGGGCTGGCTCGAGCCGGCGCGGAACACCAGCAGCGAGGTCAGCTGCTCGCCGCTCGAGGCGTGCGCCGCGGCACTGTCCTCGGCCATGTCATGGGCCGACGAGCCGGAGGCGCCGAGCGCCTTGGCGATGCCGTTGGGGTCGATGATCATGATCACGGCGCCATCGCCCAGGATGGTGTTGCCGGAGAACATGTCGATGTGACGCAGCTTGGTCGACATCGGCTTGACCACGATCTCCTCGGTGTGGAACACGCCGTCGACCACGATGCCAAAGGTCTGGCTGCCGACTTGCGTCACCACAATAAAGCCGTTCTCGGCGTCGGTGGTGGTCGCGCCGTCGTCGATCTTGAGCAGCTTCTTGAGATGGATCAGCGGCAGCAGCTTGTTGCGCAGCCGCAAGACCGCGGTGTCCTTGATCCGCTCGATGCGGTGCTCGGAGTTGGCGCGGGCCCGTACCAGCTCGACCACCGAGAGCTGCGGGATCGCAAAGCGGTCGCCGCCGGCTTCCACGATCAGGGCGGAGACGATCGCCAGGGTCAGCGGGATCTTGATGGTGACGGAAGCGCCCTCGCCGGCCACGCTCTTGATGTCGATGGTGCCGCCGATCTGGTCGATATTGGTGCGCACCACGTCCATGCCGACGCCGCGGCCCGACACCGAGGTCACCTGCGCTGCGGTCGAGAAGCCCGGCGCGAAGATGAACTTGTGGATCTGGGCTTCGGTCATCTTCTCCAGTTCAGCCTCGGTGACGAGGCCGTTCTGGAGCGCCTTGGCCTTGATCCGCTCGGTGTTGAGCCCGCGGCCATTGTCGGCGATGCAGATGATGATGTGGCCGCCCTCGTGATAGGCGGACAGGCGGATGGTGCCCTGCTCCGGCTTGCCGGCTGCGACCCGCTCGGCGGTGGTCTCCAGCCCGTGGTCGGCGGAGTTGCGCACCATGTGCGTCAACGGATCCTTGATCAGGTCGAGCACCTGGCGGTCGAGCTCGGTGTCGGCGCCGTGCATCTCCAGTTCGATCTGCTTGCCGAGTTCGCCGGAGAGGTCGCGGACGATGCGGGGCAGCTTCTGCCAGGCATTGCCGATCGGCTGCATGCGCGTCTTCATGACGCCTTCCTGCAGTTCGGCGGTGACATTGGAGAGCCGCTGCAGCGGCACCTTGAACTCGGTGTCCTCGTTGCGCCTGCTGATCTCCAGGAGCTGGTTGCGGGTCAAGACCAGCTCGGAGACCATGGTCATGAGGTGTTCGAGGGTGTCGACATTGACCCGGATCGACTGATTGGCGATCTTGTCGCCTTCCTGGACGTCCTCACCGGCGGCCTTGCGGGCCGGCTTCTTCGCGGGCTCGGCAGCTTCGGCGGCAGGCGCTGCGGGAGCAGTGGCGACGGGCTTGACGACAGGTGCGGGTGCGGCCACTTCGGTCGCGGTCTCGCGGAAGGCGCGCTCGAGCTCGTCGAGCGAGACTTCGCCCGGACGCAGCGGACGCTCCAGCGTCTGCACCACCAGCGTGCCTTCAGTCATCGCTTGGGTCATGTCAGCCTGCACGGACGGGGCCTCAACAACCGGCACGTCTTCTTCAGCAGCCACCATCGCGGCCATGCCGCGCTCGACCATCGCTTCCAATTGATCGATCAAATCGCGGTCGTTGCCTTCAGGCTCGGCCTCGGTGGCCTCCAGCCCAGCCAAAATCTCCTTGATGCGGTCGATCGAGGACAGGATCAGCGTCACGGCTTCCGCCTTCACCGGCATGCCGTCGCGGAATTTGCCCATCAAGGTCTCGCCGGCATGCGCCAACGCTTCCAGCCGCGGCAGCCCGAGGAAGCCGCAGGTGCCCTTGATGGTGTGCACCAGGCGGAAAATGTTATCCAGGATCTTCGCGTTGTTCGGGTCCTGCTCGAACTGCACCAGCTGGTTGTCGACCGTATCCAGGCTCTCGCTGCTCTCCGTCAGGAACTCGCGCAACAGATCGTCCATGAAACCAACCTTCGAAAACGCAGCGGCGCGCGACATCGACGCGCCTGACGGAACCGGGCCAGCTTCTCCGCAAAGCGTTTAAGTTTGGTTGAGCAAATGGAAAAGAACGGGATCAACAAAGAGATAAGGCCGCGCGATCGAATCGCGCGGCCCGTCGTAACCTTTGATTAATGATGTTCCCGTGGCCGCGTTCAGGACGCTGCGATAATGACCTTGTCGCCGTCCAGCGCGAGCGTCACTTTCAGCCCGCAGGCGTCCGCGAGCAGGCGCGTGTAATGCGGCTGCACCGCATGCGCATCGACCGTGTTCGACGACGTCGCATTCAGGAGATCGACGATGTTTTGCGGCACGCGCGCATTGAGGCCCGCGGCCGTGATGCGGAAGCTCATCGCCTCGCCGTCGCCGACCGGATCGATGATCAGCGTGCCGCCGCGCGGGATCGTCTGCTGCGCGATGACCAGCATGTTCAGCAGCAGCTTGACCCGATTCTTCGGCAACAGCAGCCGCGGCAAATTCCAGGTCAGCGTCACCTTGCCGTCCTCGATGTGCCCCTTCGCCATGTTCTGGGCATCGCCAAGATCAATCTGCGCGCCGGCGGAACCGGCCGCGCCGAACGCCAGCCGGCAGAACTGCAACCGGGCCGACGCGGTCTTGGCGCTCTTGCGAATGAGATCGAGCGCGAAATCGCGGTCTTCGGGCTTGGGATTGTCGTCAAGGACCTCAAGCCCATTGACGATCGCGCCGACCGGACTGATGAGATCGTGACAGACCCGCGAGCACAGCAGCGCCGCGAGTTCGAGCGCATCGGGAGCGGGACCGGGAGACGAAGTGCCAGACATCGATTGTTTCCTGGAAAGCCGCACGCCGCGGGAGGAGTGCGAATCACGCATGCCTGTCGGCTTGATACACCGCGCAGACGGATGCTGCCAGCTTGCGGCGGGACTGATAAAGCATGATCCGGACCGGAACCGCCGCGTTCACGCAAAGTGGAAACCGGTTTTCCGAAAAGACCATGCTCAAACAAGGAGATGAGATCATGATGCGAGGCCGTGTCATCGCATCACGATCTCTGGGGAAGACAAGCAGGATATGAGATCCGCCCATGAATAAGGCACAGCCGCCCGTGATCGGCTGCGAGGCCGCCGCCAAGCTGCTCGAATCGCTGACCGAGCTGGCGATCCGGGCCGGCGAGGCTATCCTTGCGGTCAACCGTTCCGCGATGAATGTCACCGGCAAGAGTGACGGCTCGCCGGTGACCGAGGCCGATCTCGCCGCCGATCATATCATCGTCGAGGGGCTGACGCGGCTGGCGCCGCACGTGTCGCTGCTGTCGGAGGAGCGCGTCCATCTGGCGACGCCGCCCTACAAGGACAGTTTCTTCCTGATCGATCCGCTCGACGGCACCAAGGAGTTCGTCGCCGGCCGCAATGAATTCACCGTCAATGTGGCGCTGGTCACGCACGGCGTGCCGCTGCTTGGCATCGTCGGCGCGCCCGCGCTCGGCCTGATCTGGCGCGGCATCGTCGGCAAGGGCGCCGAGCGGTTGACGCTGCAGAACGGCGCGGTTGCGCAGGCCGTGCCGATCAAGACCCGTCTCTGCCCGCCGCGCGGCGCGCCCTGGACGGTTGCGGTCAGCCGCTCACATGGCGATGCGCGCACCGAAGCCTTCATCGACGAACGCGGCGAGGCGGTCCGCGCCGTGCTGGGCTCGGCCGTCAAGTTCGGCCGTGTCGCCGAAGGTCAGGTCGACATCTATCCCCGCCTCTCGCCCACATCCGAATGGGACGTGGCGGCCGGTCACGCGGTCGTCGTTGCCGCCGGCGGCAAGGTGACCGATGCGAACGGAGGCCCACTGCATTTCGGGCTGGGCCGCGAGGACTTTCTGGTGCCGGAATTCATTGCCTGGGGCGACCCGACCGCAGCGTCGTGATCACTGCGCGAGATTTTCTGCCAGCTCCGGCCAGCGCGCCGCGGCTTCGTTCAGGAAGTGCGCGGGATCGGCGGCGAAGGCATCGCGGCTGCGTTCCCGGTTGAACAGATAGAGCCGATTCCCGACCACCGCCCAGAATCGCGGATTGCCCGCACAGGTCACGCCCCGCACCAGGTCGGTCGGATCATAGCCGCCGAACTGCGGTCCATAGATTTCGGGATGCGCCACGAACGAGGCGCGGTTGCCCTCGTTGCGGAAGCGCCAGACGACGCCGCTTGTGGCGGCCTCGAATTCGGGCCGCCCCTGGGTCGCAGCGGAGTCGGTGAAATAGGCGACGGGATCGAATCCCTCGATCGCCAATCCCGAGTAGCGGTTCGTCACCACGCGCTCGGTCGTGGTGGCCCCAACAGGCAGTGGCGGCCAGATAGCCGCCAAAATGCCCGCCAACAGGCCGAAAAACGCCATCCCCCGGCACGATCCATATCTTTCCTGCCGTTGTACCGTCATAGTTGATACCGATAACATCCGAGTCGAGGGGACACTGGACGCAACCTAGAGCCGTGCCTGTTGGCATCAGGTTAAAGGGCAACGCCCGGAATTCGATAGCAGGGGTTCTTTATGAGTTTCGCATCACGCCTTGCCGCGGTCGCGTTCGCCGCGCTGATGTGCTGGAGCGCGGGGGCATCGGCACAGCAGGGGCCGCCGCCGCAATATCCGCCGCCGCAGCGTGAGCCGACCCCGTATACTTACGGGCCCGACGAGCTGGTCGGCGCCGGACACAAGTTCTTCGGCAATGTCTCGCGCGGGCTGGCCTCGGTCATCGAGCGCGCGGTCAGCCAATGGGGTCTGCCCAACGGCTATGTGCTCGGCGAGGAAGGCTCCGGCGCTTTCGTGGCCGGGCTGCGCTATGGCGAAGGCACGCTCTACACCAAGAACGCCGGCGACCTCCGGGTCTACTGGCAAGGTCCCTCGGTCGGCTTCGACTGGGGCGGCGACGGCGCGCGGACCATGACGCTGGTCTACAACCTGCCCTCGACGCAGGCTATCTATCAGCGCTTCGTCGGCATCGACGGCTCGGCCTATATCGTCGGCGGCTTCGGCATGACGGCGCTGACCGCCAACAACATCGTGCTGGTCCCGATTCGCTCGGGCATCGGCCTACGGCTCGGCGCCAGCGTCGGCTATCTCAAATACACCCCGCGCGCGACCTGGAACCCGTTCTAGGTCGCAGCCCTGATCGGGTGATGACGCCGGCGCTCCGGCACGGTTAGCGATTCAGGTTAACGCGGCAAACGGGCTGGCCTTCGGCCGGCCTGCCGTGGCATTGTGATTAACAATTTCCTTCTTTCTTGGAGTGACCCTTCATGATCGAGCCGATCATGTACGCGGCGATCGGTTTCCTGATCTCGATGCTGTGCGGCCTGATGATCGTGCCCCTGGTGCATAACCGGGCGGTGCGGCTGACCACGCGCCGCATGGAGGCGGCCACCCCGCTGTCGATGGCCGAGATCCAGGCCGACAAGGACCAGCTCCGCGCCGAGTTCGCGATGTCGGCCCGCCGGCTCGAGATGAGCGTCGATCAGCTCAAGAGCAAGACCACGAGCCAGCTCGCCGAGATCGGCAAGAAGACCGACGCGATCAATCGCATGAAGATCGAGCTGGGCGAGAAGAATGCCGCGATCTTCGCGCTGGAGGCACGCGAGAAGGCGATGAAGGAGCAGCTTCGCGCCACCGAGGAAGAGTTCACCGCCAAGACCGAGCTGCTGCGCAATGCCGAGCAGGCGCTGACCGACAAGCAGAGCGAGCTCGGCAAGATCAACGCCGCGCTCAACGACCGCTCCATGACCGCCGACAGCCGCCAGATCGAACTGGTCGCGGTGCGGACCCAGGTCGAGGAGTTGAAGAACCGGGTCGGCGATGCCGCCAGGGAGTTCGCGGCGACCGAGGCACGCCTCGCCCAGGAGCGCAGCCAGTCCGAAACCGCGACGCGCGATCTCACCGATGCGCGCGGCCGGGTCGAGAATCTGAGCCAGCGCGTCACCGATCTCGATCGCCAGCTGATCGTCCAGGTCAAGGAAGCCGAGATGCTCGGCAACCGCGTCACCGACCTCGAGTCGCGGCTCGCGACCCAGGGCAAGCTGCTTGCCGAGCGTGAATTCGAGAACGGCCAGCTCAAGCAGGCCAACGCCGCCGCCGAGCGGACGGTGCAGGAGCTGCGCGAGGCGATCGCGGCGGCAGGCGGCGGCAAATCATCCGCGCTCGAGAAGCTGCGGCAGGAGAAGGCGGCGGCCGAGGAGCAGCTGCGCATCGCCCGCGACGAACGCAGCAAGCTGCAGCGCGACATCAACGCGATCCAGCAGCAGGCCGAAAGCTCCTGGGCGACCGAGCGGATGGAGAACGCGCTGCTGCGCGAGCGCATCAACGACATCGCCGCCGAAGTAGCCAAGCTCGCGATCCAGCTCGAAGGACCGAACTCGGCGATCGAGGCCATGCTGGCGGCCGAGCCGACCGTGCCGGCCAAGGCGACCGCCAAGCCCGCCAACGGTGCCGCCAATGGCGTCTCGCCTGGCAGCGCGATGCCCGAAGGCGGCGGGACGCTCGCCGAACGCATTCGGGCGCTGCAGTCACACGCCTCCCGCGCCCGCCAGCAGGGCGCCTGATCCCCGCAGGGTTTGATGTCCTGCAGGCCTTGATTCCTTGAGGTCTCCTGAAGGTCTTGGCTTGACACCCCTACCCGGCACTTCGTAAATCGCACGCTCTGACGAAGCGCCTCTATCGACCGGCCGCCGACCAGCGGCCTTTGGCACGTCACATCCCGGACGCATAGCTCAGCGGGAGAGCGTTCCCTTCACACGGGAGAGGTCCAAGGTTCGATCCCTTGTGCGTCCACCATTAATTACATTAAATCAATAGGTTACAGAGGCTCCTCCCTTGAGGCGTGCCCCGAAATAACTGGGGCACAACGAGGACACACGTCGCCTGTCGCAGCGATTGCCGAAAATGCGCAACGAAAACGTCCAAAGGCAAATGTGGCTACCGGACCCGGCGACAAATCAGGTGCATTTCGGGTCCATAAGCGCTGATCAGCCCAGCCGAGGGCGCTAGTCGGGTCACATTCCTGCATGCTGCCCTAGATCAACCCTCACCAGGCACACCCGGCGCTGTGGTCGCGAACGCCTCTGTACTGATCACGGCCCCCAATCAAATGACCTTGCCAATATTCTGGCGCTCATAACGGTCTGGTTGCAGGTTCGAGATTATCGAACCTCGCTAGCTCGGGGTAGGCCTTCTGCCTCTAGGCGGCGGCCGGGGCGAGTGACTCTCGCAAAGACGCCCCAGCCTCACCGCCGACGAATGCAGTCAGCAACTGGCGTGCGGCGCGGTACTGGAATGCCGAACGAACTTCAGTCCGAAATCCTGGCTTGGGCAAAGTATCAACCGGACAGTCCTAAGCTCGCCACAGCCGTCCGTCGGCTGGTCGAGATCGCGTTGACCTTGCCAACCGGAGGCAGCCTAAGAGCGAAAATCGACGCCAGCGCGCTCGCGGCATGGCCGCCGACGCAATCGACAAAATAGCGGACAGCGCCGCCAGCTCAGACGAGCAAGCCAGCCGCAAGCGCCAACTCATCAAAGGGCCCGAGGAATTCCAGGAGGTGCGACGCGACCGGAACCGGAAATGAACCGATCGAGTTGATCCGTAGCCTAGCTGGGCAAATGTGGAGGGCAAGATGGCCCTGCACTTTCGCCGCGTCGATGCTCGGGACGAACTGGAAATTTGGACCGCAAGCAGCGACGCATATTCGTTCGTGATCACCCACGAAGCCCGCAGCGGGCCCGGCTTCCACGGAGCTCCGGGCTTCGTTGCGTCTTGGCGATCCCTCTATGTGAGCAACCCCGCCATCAAGGTTGGCGGCTCGCCATTCAAGTCCCTTGCAGAGGCCGAGAGGGCTTGCGAAGCTCTCCTGAAGCACCTCACAGGTAATGGTCCAGCATAACCTGGCCCGCGGTTCCTCTCAGCCGACCAAGGCGAAGAAGCGAAGTGTGACAGGATCACTGGCTTGTAGCTGGCCACCGTCGGCGCATAGTCACCCAATGATCGAGCAGCGACCAGCCTTTATGGCTTGCAAGAATCCTGGGACAGGATGGAGGATCGATATTCTGCGGCCAGATGGCGAAACGGAAGTCATCAAGGGTTTTGTCACGGAACACGACGCGACCAAGTGGATTTCTGAGCATTCGGCGACGACGCGGCAAGAAAATACGAGCCAACCGCGCTAGTGCGCTGTTTATAGGCAGCTTTCGCGCGCCATCCCATCCGCTCACTGCGCAACCAATTTAACGCATTGGTCTGAACGCTCACGCCGACGGTGGTCAGCCCCCCGAGATTGCGCCAGCGCCGTCCAAGTGCGATCGAATCGTTGAGCGAACCGCCGCCGGAATCCAGCACGATGGTCACGCCGTCGAGCTGGCGGCCGCGCGCGAATTCATCGAAATCCCTTGGACTATCCGCAGTCACGATTCCGACCGCCCTGACCCAGCCCCGGCAATTCGGTTGGCAAGCGACCCAGCTGAACTTCATCCGACAGTTTGCGTCCTTCTAAGGCAACGCCGGCACGCGTCGAACCGCTCAACATCGTCACCAATGCGACGAAAAGAGCGGCACCAACGAGTAGCATCCAAGCCCGGAATTCCGCGCAACGAGCGCGAGCAAAGCTTGCGTCGGAGTTGCGGGCGCATTCCGACGATTCGGCCCTCGAGACGCGCATGATTTTGCATGATCTCGGCCGGACTATCGAGTGAGGCTGGCCGCATCGCTACGACGCGCATACAGAGGCAACAGCTGATGCCGTCCGGCCGGCGGTACAGCTCGAGAATCGAGTTTCAGCCCGGGCTGGTGCTTGGCGCGCCATTTCGGGCCGGGGCCGCGCATGTAGTGCAGCTCGGGCCGGTAACTGTCGCGCACGTCCAGAATCAGGTTGCGAACGACGCTGGCGAAATCGGAGGCTGACACAGCCGTCCTGCGGGCAAGGCCTGACAATGCGGTTGCATTCATCATTCTCATCGCTGGAACTCCTCGATTGCGCTCGATAGATCGGACGATTGACACCTCGACCATAGTCACGAGAGGAGAAGCAAACCATTGCACAGAGGTCGATCGCGCACAGTACATCGGCTGAGAAGGGCAAACTTAAGTTTAGGGGTCCGCCATTCGAGGCTTGGCCGGCTTTCGAACCGGCGCTTTTGATCCGACTTAGACCGACCGCGATGCAATGCGGCCCAACTCACCTACCCTGCGGCGATGCCGCGTCCTTTCAGCACCGACATCGTGGTGTTAGGTTCGACCTCGGCAGGAAGTACCTGCCTCCTTCATACCGAACGGGAGAACAAGTGCCTGAGACGTCTATAAAGTCATTGAAATGATCGGTACCAGCAACACGTCCTAGGAAAAAGCCGCCGCCAACGCAGTTGAGCAAGCTGCAAGATCCCTCCGAGACCTTCGAGTTGCAGAGGTTATCAAACTCGATATTCACTAGACGCCCAGGGAATAGTCGAAGCCTTCCGTCTCGTTCAAGTTCGACGGCTCCTGACCTGAAGTAATCTCGCTCATGGCCCGATCATCGACCGCCGATCGGCCTCGGTTTTCTGTCCGAGGATCTCGAACAGCGCCAACAGCGGGCCGCATTGCGCCTCTTGAAAGTGGATCAGCTTTCTACCCTAAGCCCTCCTGCCGCCCTGCTTGCCGATCACGCAACGCCATGCTGCGAGGCGCTCGGCCGGATGCTGCTTCATCCAGTCGGCAAGCTGCGGCGCGCCCATCATGCATGACTGCACCGAGACCTCAGCGAAGTCCGACGTAGTGACGGTCTGCTCGTGACAATTAGTCGGGGAGGACAGGCTGCAGAGCAGGGCAATGATCGCGATCACGACGAAGCTCCCTCACCGCGTTGGGCATTGACGCTAGTGACTCGATGAGTTGCGGGCGCCTCATTCTGCTGCTCGCTGCCGGGATCGGCCGGCGGGAAGACGCTGTCATATATCGCGCGGGCTTCCGAGATCAGGCGGATGCGCTCGCGCTCGGATTTTGAGACAAACCGAATAACCTCGCCCACGGCAAGCTCCTATTGAATTATGGTCATCATTCCTTCCATCCAAGTGGGGTCCTTGGGTCCCTCTTTGAAGTCCTGCAGCTGGTAACAAGTCAATAAAAAGTGCGTGACAGGGACCGGCAGGCCATCGCGCCCATCAATGCGGCTTGCCGAGGACCACAATGAAAGGCATGACGAAGAGCTCATCGCCCTGATCGTCGCTGACGTGCACGACCCAGTCGCGCCAGTCCTCGAGGGTACGCTCGCCGGCGACGGACTGCACGACGCGGGTCGCAAGATCGCGCGCCCCAGCGAGGTCATCCACCACGGCGCCGCGGCGATCCAGGAAAACCTTCTTCGCGTTGGAGCAGTGGAAGAATACCTGAGTCATATTCAACCTCCTTCAAGTGATACAGGTAACCACGAGATAACGCGGCTCAACCGCCGCACCTCGTCGCCAACAGATCGTTGAAAGCATTGATCACGGAATCGAGCTTGGCAGGCTGGCTGCGCAACAGCTCCGAGCATGAGCGAGATGCATCGATCTCCTTGATCGATGTACATTCCGCCGCCAGCGACGGAACTGTAGATGCATTGATCGCCGCGGAAACGGCGAGAATGGCTATTCTCCTCATGATCGAACTCCGC
Organism: Bradyrhizobium sp. 6(2017); assembly: GCF_011058295.2. Classification (NCBI taxonomy): domain Bacteria; kingdom Pseudomonadati; phylum Pseudomonadota; class Alphaproteobacteria; order Hyphomicrobiales; family Nitrobacteraceae; genus Bradyrhizobium; species Bradyrhizobium sp. 6(2017). Next base: position 7,572,608 of record NZ_CP049289.2, read on the forward strand.
AGAACGAATTGCTGAGAGGAGAGTTACATTCTGAGGATCTGGGTTCTATTGTACGCGAGTAGTTATGAGTACCGCTGCGGTTGCCCCCATATAAACCTTTGGATTAGAACAGACTCGCGGCGGTCTTGATTGCGGCAAATGAGCCACCGCCCCGCAGGCGGCTCAGAACCCAGTCCACGACAGACGCTGCACCGTGCACGCCGGGCTAATGGCCGCTTTCTACGGTGACGCGGACGAAGGGCCGGGAAACAGCCCGGCCGCGCCGAGGCTTCGCCGATCAATCCGAAGAAGCTTGTATCGAGCCCGGCGCACACTCTTTGCAAGTGGGTTTACGGTGCGCTCGGAGGGCGTTCGCATTTGCCGCGATTTCAAAGCGTTGCAAAGCCGAGCAGCACAGCAAAGTGCGTTTGACCACCCGTGCTCTTCGGCGTGGCCAAGTGTCCAAAATCATCAAAGAGAGACCAATTGAGACCAAATCTGCGGATGGCTTTGCCAACAAATTTGAACCGATGACCTTCAGGTTATGAGCCTGACAATTTCCGAAGCGCTATTCGACACGCTGGCCCGCGCGCCAGCCCATCTCCCAGAAGTCTGCCTCGAGACGAGTAGCTTCCTTGAAGATCGCAATCAGCTCTGCCTCGCGGGCCGGGGTGGCGTAGAGATCAGCGAGACGCTCCAAGTGCGCTCCCGCTTTCGCCGCGACCTCTTGGTATGGCGCGCCGGCGTACTCGGCAATCCACACGCGATAGGGGTTCGTCGCAGCGTTTGCATCGGGTCGTGCAGCCAGCCGCTTCGCGATCTCCGCGTACCCGATCACGCATGGGGCCAGCGCCACCTTGAGCGCCAGCAGATCGCCGCGCATTCCAGCATCCAGCACGTAGCGAGTATAGGCTAGCATCTCGGCCGCCGGAGGGGTCTGTTCAAGGTCGCTTGGGGACAGACCCCAACCGGCACAGAGCGTCACATGAAGGTTCAATTCGACATCAAGGATGGCCGAAAGACCGGCCGCTGCTTCACGCATGTCGGCAAGCTTGGGCGATTTGTAGACCGAGAGCGCGTAGGCGCGCGCGAACTCGATGAGGAACAAGTAATCCTGGGCAAGATAATAACGAAACGCCGCGTCGGGGAGCGAGCCGTCTGCTAATCCGTTCGTGAAGGGATGCTCGGTGTAGGCGCGCCACTCAGCAGATGCCTCTGTCTTTAGACGCTCCCAGAAACTCACGTTATGTTCCGCCTGGCTTGTCATGAACCGCTTTTGATTACTTCCCATAGCCTGCATTTTGACGCTGACCTTGGCCGGCCGCGGCGATCTGCCGGCACGCTGCCGTATGGAGGTCGCTTGCGGTCGATCGCTGGGCTTGAGTGCGTTCTCACGTTATCACCTGCAGAACGCAACGTCCTGGTCCAAGATTCGACTACAGACGATCCGCACCATTTTCGCGCCAATAACAACCCGCACGAAGCGCGGCGAACGTGGTCGAATTCGACGAAAAGGCAGGAAACTTAACGGCGGCGACGATTATCCCACCGCTCATAACGGTCTGGTTGCAGGTTCGAGTCCTGCCGGGCCCACTAAGAAGATCAATATCTTACTGGGTCCTAGTTGCCCGCAGTGCGACGACGGCACCAGAAACCGCACCAGATACGTGCTCTTTTCGTTCGCGAGCGGTTCGCGCTCCGCCCGCGATTAGCCAAACTGAGAGAGGATGAACGAGCTAATTGCTGGTGATCGCTCCGCGCTTCATCGCAGCGAAGAATCTCACCTCGGCAAGATTGCGGGGTTTCCTCATTCAGCGCGCAGGCAAACGCCGCGATGTTGGCTTGCAGCAAGCGTGGGCGGGCCCGACAGTTTCGATACACGGTCGGTAAGCCCTTCACCTTCCTGATCCCATCTATGGCAGACCTTTTGGGCGTGGCCACAGGCCTCCTTCGGACCATGATTCAGATTCATCTGGGGACATCGGATCGGCGCCGCCGCCGGTCCGGGCGGGATCGGAATTGAGCCAACGGTGCAACTCGAGCTTGCCTATCTGGTTGCGGTGGACCTCGTCGGGGCCATCGGCCAGTCGCAGCAAGCGGGTCGTGGCAAGCGCTGCCGAAAGGAAATGGTCGTTGTTGGTTCCACCTCCACCGAAAACCTGTATCGCCCAGTCAACGATCGTCTGCGCCATGTTTGGCGCGACGACCTTAATCATCGCGATTTCCTGCCGCGCGGCCTTGTTGCCGACCGTATCCATCATATGGGCCGCCCTGAGAGTCAGTAGCCGTGCCTGCTCGATCTTCATGCGCGCCTCAGCCAGCCGCTCAAGCGTCACCGTTTGCTCGGCGAGAGGCTTGCCGAAAGCGACACGTTTCAGCGCTCGCCTGCACATGCGCTCGAGCACGCGCTCGGAGAGGCCGATCAACCGCATGCAATGATGGATGCGCCCAGGTCCGAGCCGTCCCTGCGCGATCTCAAATCCACGTCCCTCGCCAAGCAGCATGTTAGTGGCCGGCACGCGCACATTTGTGAACATCACCTCGGATGCGCGATCCGGTACGCCGTAAAACCCGAGCACCGGCAGCGAGCGGACTACATGCACGCCTGGCGTATCCTTCGGCACCAGAATCATCGATTGGCGCTTGTGACGGTCCGGATGCGCTGGGTCGGTCTGCCCCATGAAAATGATGATCTTGCATCGCGGATCGGTGGCACCAGTCGTGTACCACTTGCGGCCGTTGATCACGTAATCGTCGCCGTCACGCACGATCACGCTGGCGACATTGGTCGCGTCGGATGAGGCAACGTCTGGCTCGGTCATCGCAAACGAAGAACGGATCTCGCCCGCAAGCAACGGCTTTAGCCAACGTTCCTTCTGTGCCTCCGTACCGTAGCGCAGGATCGTCTCCATATTGCCCGTGTCCGGCGCACTGCAATTGAAGACCTCGGGAGCAAGGTGCGAACGTCCCATGATCTCGCATAGCGGCGCATATTCGAGATTCGTTAACCCGTCCTCGTGAGCGGGCAGAAACAGGTTCCACAAGCCGACCTGTTGCGCGAGCGGCTTCAGTTCCTCGACAACCGGATGCACGGCCCAGGGCCCGAGCCGCTCCGCCTCCTGATAGTATCGGCGCTCATTCGGGTAGATGTACTCCATCATGAAGCGCTGGATACGCGCGGCCAGCTCCCGGCTGCGTTCGCTTTGCGTGATATCCACCTGAGTTCTCCTTACTGGCTGCGTAGGCCGTCCCTGAGCGTGTTTCGGGTAATCTTCCCGGACTCTGTCTTCGGCAGATCGTCCAACACGCGAATGTCGACGGGGCATTTGTAGGCCGCCAGCCGCTCGCGGCAGAAGCGGGAGAGCGCGGCGACATTGATTGCCGTGCCGGGTTGGGCTGAGACGAACGCCACCACCGTCTCGCCGCGATAGGGATCGGCAGCACCGACGACGGCTGCCTCGCGCACACCCGGAAAGCCGTAGATCACGTCTTCCACCTCGCGCGGCCAGACCTTGAAGCCAGACGCGGAGATCATGTCCTTCTTGCGGTCCACAAGATAGAACCAGCCACTCTCGTCGAAGAAGCCGACGTCGCCGCTATGCAGCCAACCATTGGTCAGAACCTCATCGGTTTCCGCCGGCTTTCTCCAGTAGCCAGCCATCACGCCTGAGCCACGCACAACCACCTCGCCGTGCTCGCCGGGCCCGAGCGGGCGACGCTCGTCGTCAACGACGATCGCATCGACGGCGGCGGTCGGCCTGCCGATAGATAGCGCGCCGGACTCGGGATCGACGGGAATCGGACCTTCGTTGGGTGCAAGGTGACTTGCAGAAGTCAGTTCGGTCATTCCATAGGAACTGCGGATCGCCCGTCCAAACCGTTTCGCAAACGCATCGATGACCGAGGGAGCAATCGGCGCGCCGCCGGAATAGAGATATACAAAGCTCTCGAAATGGCGGCCCGTCGCGTCGGCCTGGTTCATCAGCGCGATGAACGCAGTGATGGCACCAACGATGAATGTCGGCCGCCATTCAAGGAAGGCATCGAGCGCGACCTGCGGTTGGAAGCGATAGGTCAGCACCATCGCTGCATTCGCGGCGAAGGCCGCAACCATCTGGATCTCGAAGCCGGTGATGTGGAACAGCGGTGCGACACCGAAGATTCGCGACGTGCCGTTCAGCTCGAAATGATCGCGGCAGATCAGCGCCGTCGCCACCAAATTGCGATGCGTGAGCATCGCGCCCTTGGGAACGCCTGTGGTTCCGGACGTGTAGAGCAGCAGGCCAATGTCATCGGAGACCAGAACTGGTGCCGGGGGTGCCGGTGTGTTTTCGGCGAAGATTGTGGCCAGCGCATGGGCCTGCGGCGCCGGGCCAGGCTCCGGCAGCACACGGGCATCGTTTCGCATCTGGAATTCACGAGCGGCGGTCCAGAGCACCAGTTCGGGATCGACCGAATTGGTCGCCGGGAAAACGTTCTCCCATTGATCATCGTGGCAGATCACTGCCTTAGGATCGCAATCCTTGAACAGCTTCCGAAGCTCCGGCGTCCGGTACATCGGGTTGAGGCTGACGACGATGGCCCCGACTTTCCAGGCCGCCACGCTGACGACGACGAATTGCGGCACATTCTGAAGAATGACGACAACCCGGTCGCCGCGCCCAACCCCTTTGCGCGCGAAGAGGCCGGCGAGCCGGTCGCTGAACCGGTCAACATCGGCATAGGTCTGCGTCGCATCGAAATAGAACACCGCCGGCGCCTCGCGCGGTACAGCACGAAACAGATCGAGTGCCGTCAGCCTTTCGTGATCGGGAGAAGCGACAGATGTTTCTCCGAGACGCGCCCGCAGCTGACCTGCGGCCTCCTCATAGGCGCGCACACGCGACACGGTATCGGAGCCGGCACTCATTCTCGTTACCCGTTGCAGCCGCGGTCGCGACGATGCCAGCCGCATCCAGCCTTGCGACGGTGATACCCGGCAGCCGTCCTCATCCTGTCGCCGACAACACCGGTGTTTCGGAAGCTAGTCATTCGACTTTTTTCCTCGATAAACCGAGCCGAGACGTGGGTGCGGTAACGCGGCGCGGTTCGTAAGGGGCGGTTGGGCCGCCCCACTCTCTTTCGCCTGAATGACGACGCGCGTGCGCCGGATGTGGAGGCGCACCAACACCTGTGCGGCGTCGACGTCGCGCGCCCGGATCGCATCCATGATCAGGACGTGCTGGGGATCGGAGAACGGAAACCCATCCTTGGCATAGGTTTCGCTGACGAATTGCCGTCGGAAGTGCTGCGTGCTGTTCCAGAAGCGCTCGACCATCGCCAGCAATTGCGGCATCCGCGCGCGCGAATAAGTACGCAGATGAAACTCCCGATCGAGCTGGATATACTCCTCGAGGGTGGTTACCTGCTCAAGTTCACGCACAATGCGGTCAAGCGCCTCAATGTCCTCGTCGGTCAGGTTTGGAACGCTTTCGCCGATGGCAAGCGGTTCGACCGCTTCTCGGATCTTGTAGATCTCGATCGACTCTTCCGAATCGACGTCAGCAATCCAAGCGCCACGGTTCGGCGCCATCACAACCAGTCCCTCGTTCTCGAGCTGCTTCAGCGCCTCCCGCACGGGAATGCGGCTCGCTCCGAAATGCGCCGCAAGAAGTTCCTGCCGGATCCGCGTACCCGGCCGCATCTCGCCGCTCAACACCGCGCTGCGGATCTCGCTTGCGATCCGCTCGCTCATCAGCCGACCGCCATCCGGATCGTCTTGATTGGCGGCGCGCACCACGTCGGTCGAATGGGGAGGCCGCTGATAGGCACTCATGAAAGGCCCTCCTTATCAATGAATGGCCGCGTACATGATCTTGTCTTCGGTCGCATCAACCCGTGTCATTTCCTCGACGATACGCCCGCCACGAGCAACCAGGATCCGATCCGAGATAGCCAATATCTCCGGCAGATAGGAAGAAATCACAACGACCGCCTTGTTCTTGCCCGCCAGCTTGCGAATTGCCTGGTGGATCTGTGGAATGGCGCTGACGTCGACCCCTCGCGTCGGCTCGTCGAAGATGACCACTGTCGGTTCCTGCGCGAGAGACTTTCCCACCACGACCTTCTGCTGATTGCCGCCGGAATATTCCACAATCTTCAGCGTTCGCTTCAATGCCGAGATCGAGAGCGCCGAGATCCATTGATCGGCAATCCGCTTCATCTCGCGCGTGGAGTAGAGGAATCGCCTGATGCGCGGCGACGACAGATAACCAAGATAGATATTCTGATCCACCGTCATCGTCTCGAAGAATCCGTCGACCTTGCGATCCTCGGTGATATAGGCAATTCCGTCGCGCACCGCCTGCCTGGGCACCCGATAGCGGACCGGCTTGTCCCGCAGATAAATCATCCCGCCGCGCAGGAAGTTGCGCTTGCGCGCGCCGCTGATGATCTGCGCGATCTCGGAACGTCCCGCACCGACCAATCCGAAAATGCCGACGACCTCTCCGTTGAACACCGAGAACGACATATTCTTGACGATGCTGCCCATCGTCACGTTCTCGACCGAAAGCACCTTCTCGCCACGTGACGAATCGGGCTTCGGTGCATCTGGATCAGCGCCGTGGGTTGCGTACTGCGCTGCCGTTTCATCGCGGCCAACCATCATCCGCACGAGCGAGTCGCGGGTGACGTCCTTTGCGGGCATCGTGGCGACCAGCTTGCCGTCCCGGAGTACGGTGATGCGATCGGCGATGTTGAGTGCCTCTTCCAGCGCGTGCGAGATGAAGATGATCCCGGCGCCCTTGTCTTTCAGAGTGTTGAGAAGATGGAACAGATGCTGCGTCTCCTCAGGCGTAAGCGACGCAGTCGGTTCATCGAAGATGAAGACCTGTGCATTGTGGCGCACAGCTCGCACGATCTCGACCATCTGCCGTTTGGCCGTTCCGAGATTCTCAACCAGCACCAACGGATCGACATTGAAGTTCATCGATTGCAGCGACTGCGTCGCCGCTATGTTGATCTTGCTGTAGACCGTGACCCACTTCTCCATGCCGAGTTCAAGGTTCTGCGCCACCGTCATCGACGGCACCAGACTGGACTCCTGGTAGACCATCGCGACGCCACCCTCGAGCGCCTCCTTTGGCGAGGCGAACGAGACCTTGCGTCCGCGGATCACATAGTCCCCGGAGGTCAGCACGATTGCGCCTGCGATCGCCTTGCACAGCGTCGATTTTCCCGCACCGTTCTCACCCAGCAGCGCGTGTATTTCGCCAGGCCGCAGATCGAAATTGACGCCATCGATCGCATGCAGACCGCCATAGACCTTGCTGCCATTGACGACTTGAAGCAGCGGGGTTCCTGCCTGTTGTTCCGCCGGCATAGCGCTCATCCTTCTTGCGCGCCGCGACCACGCGGCAGTTCAACGAGGCAATCGCGTCCCTTTGACACCGCCATCACACGGGAGCCAATCGGGCGGACGGCGGTTATTCCATGGACCCAACCATCGACGCGGCTATGCAACGTCTCCGTCGCCATGCCCTTGGCGTCCAGCCGCGCAACGAGGCCATACGAGCGCGGTGGTGCCCACGGTTTCTGGATGCCGAGCTTCTTGATGCGGCCGATTTGGGTCGGCTCGCGCGGATTGAGACGGCCATCCAGCACCGGCCCGATCCAAAGCTCTGATGGTACCGTCCGCATCATTTCTTCGCAAAATGCCCGTTCGCGCAGGACGAATTCGGTCAGCTGCGTGCGAAGCGCGAGGAAGGCCATCCAAACCCGTCCGTCCGCCCCCTGGCCGAGACGCGCCGGATAGCCAGTATAGTTCTTGACGATCACGCGCTTGTCGCCGCCCGCGCGTGAAAAAGCGGTCAGGCGATGAGCCCAGGATTCGGCGACCCACACCTCGTTGCCGTCACTGGAAACGACCACGCCAAGCGGCCATGCGAGCTTGTCCGCGCGCACGCTCGCGCCATCAAGCGAGGCGTCGCAAGCGATGAGTCGGCCCGACGGGGCGCGGTTCTGCATCAGGTCGGTGAGCCAGAGGTCAGGCCGGTGGTTCCGCGAACCGTCGGTCAGGTAGATTCCACCGTCCGGGGCGACCGTCACCGACAATGGACAGGCAACCTTCTCGCCGTCGACGCTTTCGAGCCTCGCGACGATCTTGCCGACTGGCGAAAGCGCCACCAATCCAACCCCAGAGACACATGCCAGCAGCCTGCCATCGGGCGCGCTGGCAAGTCCGCCAACAGGCCCCTCGAGTGTCGCGAACACGGCGCGCGTGTCGAAATCGTCCCCCGTGCAACGCAGGATACGGTTGCCGGTCGAGACATAGAGTGCGCCGTCCTGCCCGAGTGCGATGTCATCCGGCCGCTCGATCTCATCGCCGAGCTGGCGGGCGTGATCGAGCCGCTGGTTCGGGGAGAACGCGCCGTCGAGCACCGGAATGACATGAAGCTCCCGGTTCGGAAACAACACGCGATCGACGATATCGCCAAGCAGAGACATGTCTCAGGCCCCTCCCCAATAGGACTTGTGCGCTTCCCAGGTCGGGTCAGCATCCTGCAGGCGGATACGGCCGATACGGTTGTTCTCGAGACCGCCGATGTAGAGATAGCCCTTGTGTTCGCGGACCGACGTGATGGTCGGATGCGAAAGCCCGCCGGGATCCCACAGCGATTCTGTCACCACGCCATTGTCGTCGAACTTGATCACGCAGCCGTAGTTGATGCCCGGGCACAGCCACTCGTCCGGCGGGATTTGCTTGACCATCCGGGTACGGAAAACTGGGTTGCGCATGGCAAGATCATAGACCGGGGTGCGCAGGCCGACGAAGGCGAGCCAGTACTTGCCATCGGAGGCGCGGTTGATATTGTCGCAATAGCCCGGAAGATTGTCGATCAGGACTTCGCTGGTGCCCGCCTTCGGGCCGGCGATCCAGTAGCGGTTGACCTGGCACAGCCAGGTGCTGGCCCACAGCACCGACTGACCGTCATGCGAAATGCAGATGCCGTTGGGAAACGTCAGGTTCTTGAGGACGGTCTTGGTTATGCCGGCTTTCGGATCGTGGCAGATCAGCCGTCCATTGCCTCGGCCCTCAAAGCCGTCGAGCGCCCAGTCAGTCAGTTCGTAGCGGGTCGAGGCTTCGCTGAAATAGATCTTGCCGTCGGGCGCGACGTCGAGATCGTCCGCGAGATAGAGCCGCGAGTCGTCCTTGAGGCGTGTACGTGTCCGCGTGGTGCGATCAGTGACCTTGAAGACCGAGCGATCGGGCTTCACGCCGTAGACGCCCATGCCGGCGATGCAGACGAGGAGGTTCTGATCCTGATCGAACGCCAACCCGAGCGGTCGGCCGCCGATGCGCGCGAATTCCTCACGGACGGTATAGTCCGGCGCGAGAAAGCGGATGATCGAGCCATTGCGGTTGACGGTGTAGAGATTGTCTTTGCGGTCGAGGATGATGTCCTCCGGGCCCTCGATCATGTTGAGCGCGATCGCTTCCGCGTTCTTCAGGCGGTCGTTCTCCGCGAACGGCGTGCCGCTACCGCGCTCGACCGACGGCGGCGGCTCGAAATCGACCCAGCTTGGCGTGACATAGACCTTTTGCAGCACCTTGCCCTTGTTCTTGACCCACTTCACGTTGAAGCCGACCGCGAACAGCAGGATGATGCCGATGATGGCGGTCGTCAGGTTGCCGGAGATGCCGAGCCGCACCATGCCGCTGGTGAGCATGAAGATGATCGCCGCGCCCATGACGGCGCGCGCGATGGTGCCACGGCCACCGGAAAGGCTGATGCCGCCGAGAACCACCGCGGCCAGGGCGTTGATCTCCCAGCCGACGCCGGTGTCGGTGCCGGAACTGCTTTGCCGCGCGGCATAGAGGATTCCCGCCAGCGCCGCGATCGACCCCGACATCACATAGGCCGAGAACAGCACGCGCTTGACGTTGACGCCGGCGTGGCGGGCCGCCTTGCGGCTCGACCCGACCGCCATGATGTGGACGCCGGGCTTGATGCGGGTGAGAAAGAAGTGCGTTCCGACGCCAAGCAGGATCAACACCAGCATGTTAACGGGAATGCCGAGAACTCTGCCCGATTCCATGAAATCCCACGCATTAGAGCCGCTGTCGATGCTTGCCAATTCGTCTGTGAATGCGACCGTCACCTTGTTGTAGGCGGCGCGAACGATGATGAGGACGACCAGGGTCGTCAGGAACGGGCGCGTCTTGCCATAAGCAATCAGGCCGCCGTTGATTGCGCCCATGGCCGCGCCGAACAAGATGACAAGGACGATCGTCACCGGCAGCGGCAATCCAAGAATGAGGTACAGGTAGAGCGCTAGGAAGTTCGACATCGCGAACACCGCGCCAACCGACAGATCGATGCCGCCTGACAGCACGGAGAAGGCCATCGCGACCGCGACCATCCCCTGCTCCGCGAAATTCCGCATCAACTCCTGAAGGCTGCTTGCCGTCAGGTAGCGCGGAATCATCACCGCGAACGCCAGGAAAACCGCGATCGTCAGCGTGAATGGAACGATCGGCTCCATCCATCGCTTCTCAAGCAATTCGCCCAGGAACAACTGGGGCGAATGGCGGTGCCAGGCTCGTTGCAGGCTTTTCATCAACAGACTCCGGCGGGTCCGGCGCAGAGGCAGCCGAACGGCGGGACAAGGCAGAGGGGATGAGGATCGGCCACTCCGGCCTGCCCGCGCCGCAGCGGGCGCGGGCGCCGGAAGGACTACTTCGCGCCTTTCGGGATGCTGAAGCAGTACATGCGATCGTCCTTCGACTTCACCCAGGCGGGGGTCGTGTAATAGGCGGTGTTCTTCGCGCCCGGCTTGTCGCCGCTCTGCAGAAGCGCGATCACCGCGTCGGCGATGGTCTGTCCCTGCACGTCGGCGCGATACGACAGGTTCGCAGAGAACGCACCTTGCTCCAGAAGATCGCAATCCGCGGGCTGTCCGTCGCTGGCGACGAACACCTTCACCTTGTCGCCCATGTTGGCCGCCTTGATCGCCTGAGCCGCACCCGCCGTCTGCGGTCCCCAGACGCTGAGGATCCCGCACAGCTTGGGGTGCTGCTGCAACACGGTGGTCGTGATATCGCCGGCCTTGTTGGCGTCCCAGCTGGTCGGCTGCGACGACACGACCTTGATCGACGGATCGGTCTTGAACACTTCCATGGCGCCGTTCTTCATGTCGAGCGAATAGGCTGCGGTCGCCTCGCCTTCGAGGATCGCGACCTCCCCCGAGCCCTTGCCGCCGCCGCATTGGTTGATGACCTCGCGAGCGATCTTGGTGCCGAGATCCTTGGCATCGACGCCGACATAGGCGTCGCTCAGGGTATTCGACGCCATGTTGACCTGCACGACATAGATGCCTGCATCCATCGCACGCTTCAGCTCCTTGGCGAGCAGCGTGACGTTCGGATTCTGGACCACGAGCACGTCAGGCTTTTCGTTGATGTAGTCGCTAACGGTCTGAAGCTGGATGTCGGACTTCATGTTGGCGTCACGGGTGACGAGCTTGATGCCGTAATCGTCGAAACGATCTTTCATCACACGCGTCCATTCGGATTCCAGAACGCCCATCCAGACTGGCGACCAGGCCACCGTCTTGCCTTTGAGCGCCTTGTCGAATTTGTCGCGCAACTGGTCGCGCGGCCCGGCCGCCTGCGATGGCAGCGCAACCAGCGCGGCGGTTGCCACCATCGCCGCCAGCCCGATGCCGGCAAGAGCCTTCCTATGCAGTGCTTTCGTCATGTTTCTTCCTCCCCTTCTATGTCGGCCGATTGTTGCGGCCCGTTGATGAATGCAGAGCTTCAATCACCCTGCTTCGACGTCTCCTCGTCACGCGGATGCAGCCGGGAATCGAGCAGGATCGCGATCAGCAGCACGACTCCCTTGACGATGTTCTGGGTCTGCACGTCCATGTCCATGATGGTCATGCCGTTCAGTAGCACGCCGATCAGCAGCGTTCCGGCGATGACACTCATCACATTGCCGCGGCCGCCGACGAGGCTGACGCCGCCGAGCACCACAACCATGATGACATCGAAGATGATCGTCGATTCCGCGACTTGGAGGTGCATCAGCGCCGTTTGCGCGATCATCACGACACCACCAACGTAACCGATCGCCGCACACAGCGCGTACTCGATCATGGTCAGCGGACGGGTCGGCAGACCGGTCTGGCGCGCGGCGTCGGGGTTGTCGCCATGGGCATAGACGAAGCGCCCGATTACGGAGCGCGACAAGAAGAGATGCACGACGACCGCCGTGGCCGCGAAGACCAGGATCGAGATCGGGACGCCGCCCCAGATGTTTCCGCCGAGCCGCAGGAACTCGTCGTGCCCCTTCGAAAGATACACGACATAGTGCTGCACAGCAGTGGTGCGTACGATCCCCAATACCGCAAGGCTCGATGCCAGCGTCGTCAGTAGCGGCGGCATCTCGATCACCGAGATGAGAAACCCATTCAGGATACCGATGCCGATCGCCATTACGAAGCCGATGAGCAGCGCGACCGGCGTCGCATAACCCGAATTCATCAGAATAATCGCGATCGCGGTGGAGGCGGCGAAGGAAGCGACTTGCGACAGATCGAGTCCACGCCCGATCACGACAACCGCCATGCCGAGCGCGAGGATGCCAAGTATCGAAATGTTACGCGCCAGCGCGAACAGATTGCCGAGCGTCAGGAAGCCCTTCAGGAAGATCGAGAAAACGACGATCAAGACCGCGCACATCGCCAGCACGGCCGTTGTCTGCGTCAATTTCGGCCCGCGCGCTCCCGAACTGCCGGTCACCGGGTCCTCCCAAGGTTGATTTTATTCCACGAGGAAACTGGACAAAATGTATCCAAAAGTCAACGTCGGTATCCAAATGGCTAGGCGACAGGGTATCTCCCGCGAAGAATATCCGCCACTTCAATCGACTATATTCCAGTATTCTCAGCTGTTTAGATTTGGCGCATCGCAACTGTTCACGATCGACCCACCCTACATCATTTTGAAGACGCGGAGCCGAAACAGATCAATTGGATACATTAGGCAGTGCTGATGGTTAAGTCTGCCCTTGGCAAGGCGAGATGGATGCCGATCCGTATATTGGATGGAGGTGGAGCTGCGAGGTCGCCAGTCAGGCAGGGATGATCTGTTGCGCATGATTATGGAAGGTGGACCGCCTCGCGACACGCCACGAAGGCGAATCTTGATGGCGACTTCCAAAGACGCATTGCCGCAACGATCTACTTCGCGCTCATCAACGGCAAGTGCATGGCCGCAATTGCCAGACGCTGTCGGGTTCGGAGCCTACCGACACAACCGGACGTGGGCTTATGGTGTGCTCGGAAGGCGTTCGCATTTGTTGCGATTTCAGTCACTTATCCCAACGATGAAAATCAAAACGTTCTTTTCAACCTCAAAGGGGCGTTTTTGCTCCCGCTGCCGACCCCAGCCCTACGTCCCGAACGTAATCAGCTACCGAAAAAATCAACAAAAACAATCAAGCTCAATCCTGATTGACCACTGCGACGGGCGATGTTGCTGCTCATCACAGAAGGTCCTCTGCTCCAATGATCGTGTGTTCCTGCAACGTGTTGAGCGATCACGACGTGCGTCATGCCGTTAATTTCGCGGACAAGTCTCCCCGGAATGCCAAGGAGATCTATGGCTGCCTTGGATGCAGCGCCGAATGCGGCCGCTGCGCGCGCACGATCAGGAGACTCATCGACGAGACGCTGGCATCCTGCGACTCATCGTCGTGGAAGAGCCTCGGCTCGCCGGTGCTCACTCCGGAGATTCCGAAGAAGCGCATAGAAAGCGTCCATGCCGAGGTCGGACCGCGCACCATCGAGAGTTCGAAGCCGAGAGAGAGCGGATCCTGCTTTCGGACTTCGCACCAACCGACCGGAGAGGGTCTCCTATGCCCGGCCGGCGATTACCTACTTGAAGCTTTTGATGGCGCCAATCTGATCGCCTATCACCTTACGATCCAGCCGACGCGACCGCGCGAGCGGAGCCACTCAGCGGGGTAACCGAGTGACCCCGCCCTACCCGCGCTGGTGGTCCGACCCGCCGGTTAGGCGACAATCTCACCAACGCTGCATTGCAATTTCGTGACAAGTCCCCGATGTCCACATACTCCGAATTTGACGGTCGCCGCGAAGTGGCGGTCATAGTGGCGTCGATTCTTGCATGTAAGTGATAACAGTACTGGCGCGAAAGCGCCTCCGAGACACAGGGGGCGTACATGGAAGTACGAAAAATTGCGATGTTGCGCGTGCACGAGCAAAACATTGAGCGTTACCAAGGACTGCTCCGCACCAAACTTAGCGACGTCGAAACTCACTTCATCGAACGGCGCCTATCCGAAGAGCGTTTCGCAATCGAGATGCTGAAATTTATGACTCGTGGGGAAACATCACCCAGGACGGACCTGTTCGCATAAGGGGGACTCCGCATACCCCTACGGTAGTAATCCGTTTGAGACGTGAACCGTGGCACGCATTGTGCAGACTCCTCATATGTCGGGATTTTGCACATCCTTCCCGGGGCTAGATCAAACGCCGCCAGCGAGCATTTTAAGCCTGGCGGCGTTGTCGTGCGTTAGCTTAGGTCATGCCGATCACCCGAAAGCCGCTCGAAATCCGGCTCGGGGTTGCCCGCCAGTTTGCGGCGACATGCAACCTATCACGCCGAGCAGGATGATATCCGCCGCGATCAGATCGCGGTCCGCACGCGGCAGACACTCCTAGAGCACCTGCGGGCGGGCACCAAGCCGCGACTGACCGAAGTCAAAGAGCAAACGCCGCCGATGCGATCCGATCTGCTCATTGCACTTCAACCGCGTATCCTTCCAGCATGACGGGAATGATTTTCTCTGTGCGGAAGGCGCGGTCGTCCTCGACATGAACGAGCAGTTGCCAGTTCTCGTTGAAATGGAAATCGGCATGAAATTGGAGCCTCTGGATAAGATAGTTGCGGGGCTTGGTGCCGCCGACGCCGACGCTCTGCGCATTGAGACTTTCGAAGCGCTCGCGGAGCGTCATCCCGAAAGAGACATAGCTTTGCGGATCGCCTGGCTGGATAGGAATTTATTTGATCGGATCATACCATTCCGTCCGAAGCGCGGGTTCGCAAGGGCCGACCAATCTTCCTGCCAGCGATTGGTCTTGATGTCAGGACGCTTGGGCGCATCTTCAGCGAACGCCGAAAGTGAAACTCGCGAGCAGACAAGTGAGCGCCGCGACGCTCGCGCTGCGTGCGAGAAGGACGTTCGTCCGGACCAGTCTAGAGCTTCGCATGGCCGGTTACGCCAACAGAGACAGATCCAGCCATTCTCAATAGTTGAAACTCATTTCGTCGGCGAGTGTATTTCAGCCACATAGCCACCAGGAAACTGTACCAATGCCGAATCCCTGCGATCCGAGGTAAATGGCTCGACAATGATCTTCGCGCCAGCGTTGGTTGCCTTAGCCAACGTCAGATTGCTTACCTCATAACCGGTGAGCTCGCGACCGTACGGGTAAGGCAGGTGACCATCCGTGATGAACACAGTCATCTTGCCGAACACGGATTCGATGCGAACACGACGATACGTGTCCTTGGGACGGCCGATTTCGACACCTGGCGCCTTTGCGTCATCTGAAACGATCTTGCCATGTGAGAAACCGAGGAAGCCGTGGGTGAACGCGTCAGCCCGCTCCGGAGAGACGTACACCCGGTTCTCGGGGATGGTTTCGAACGCGGCGTAGGATGGCTTGGTCGTGTGCCAGTAGAGCTGCATGTTGACCCCGCCCGGCCATTGGATCACGACGTCGCGTCCGATCGGGTCCGGGAAGGCAGACACGAGCACGTCCGCACCCGATGCCTTGGCGAGTTCGATCGCCTCATCGATATCGATGACGAGGTAGCCGGTGCGCTCCGCACCGAAAGGATAAGGAATCGGCGTCTTGAATCCGAACAGGGAGACGGTACCTACCGGTGTTTGCAGTAGCTGCGACGTCGTGCTGCTCGGCGTGGGCGTGACGGTAGCGACAACCCGTTTGGTGCTATGACCGCCGAAGGTGGCAAGGAAGCTTGCCACGAATTTGTCGACATCATCCGGCGCCACGTAGACATGGGTCGTGTCATATTGCGCGCCGACGCCGACCTGCGAAGCCGGCTGCCCCGCGTCCTTTGCAATGGCGGCGGACGGGCCCGTGAGCAGCGCCGCAGCCAGCAGTAAGATTTTGATCAGATGGCGGTTGTCAAGCATGCTAGCCTCTTTGCTGATCTCGCAGGGATAACACGGTGATCAGCACCAGGCCGGCGATCACGCCCAGTTGCTCGAAGAAAGCGTTGGTCGCCGTGAAGCGATCATGACCGCGCTGCGCCCAGAAATTGTTGGCCACAAGCATGGAGACCACGGTCAGGACACCGAGGCCTCCCGCCCCCAGCCAGGCCCAACGGCCGATAATCACCAGCGCGGAGCCGCCAAGCTCGCCGATGATAGCGGCCGCGGCCCACAGCCATGCCGGCTCTAACCCGAAATCCGCCTGCTCGGCGACGGCCGCGGGGAAATCAGCTAGTTTTTGGATCCCACCGATCAGGAAGGCCGAGACCAGGGCGACCCGCGCGATCGGCAGCAGACGCGACCACGAGAGAGTGACCGATATCCAGCGCGGTGTGTCTGTCATAGCAGCCATCTCACACCGCCCAACAGGCGCAGCCGAGCGCACCTCAAAAGCTCTTGAGATCCGAGACCGCAAGCTTGCCGGACCAGGCGCGGGCATGGTCATGACCGTGCACGCCACAGGCGTTGGCGCAGCCACACATCTGCATGGCGTGGGCTCTCATAGCCTGCGCTTTGCCGTCCGACCCGACCCGGTTGCCATATCCGCCGAAGCTTCGCACCGGCGACCAATCCGGCATAGCCGGCGGCGGCATGTTGGCGTCGAGAGCTTTGAAGGCTCCTGCGCCATAAACGATGCGCCCACCGACCACGGTCAGGTCGCTGGTGATATCCGCGATCTCGCTTTCGGCGCACGAGAAAAAGTCGCGGTCGGGAACGATCAGGTCGGCAAATTGTCCGACCTCGATGCGGCCCTTCTTGCCCTCCTCGTTGGAGAACCAGGTGACGTTCTCCGTCCACATCCGCAGCGCGGACTCACGGTCAAGGCAATTCCGCTGCGGATAGAGGCGAAGCCCTCCCACCGTCATGCCGGTGACGAGCCAGGCCAGCCCGACCCAAGGATTGTAGGAGGCAACCCTCGTCGCATCCGTACCTGCGGATACCTTGACACCCTTGTCGAGGATCTTCTTCACCGGGGGTGTCGCCTCGGCCGCACCGAAGCCATAGCGCTCGACGAAATACTCGCCCTGATAGGCCATACGGTGCTGCACGGCGATACCACCACCGAGCGCAGCGATGCGATCGATCGATCGATCCGAAATCGTCTCGGCGTGATCAAAGAACCAGTGCAGGCCCTCCAATGGCATGTCCTGATTGACCTTCTCGAACACGTCGAGTGTGCGCGCGATCGTCTCGTCATAAGTGGCGTGCAGCCGCCATGGCCACTTGCTCTGGACAAGAATGCGAACGACAGCCTCGAGCTCGTTCTCCATTTCCGGCGGCATGTCCGGACGGGGAATGCGGAAATCCTCAAAATCCGCCGCTGAGAACACCAGCATCTCGCCGGCGCCGTTGTGGCGGAAATAGTCCGTACCCTGCTGGTATTTCGAGTTTCTGGTCCAGTTCAGGAAGTCGTCCTTCTCTCCCTTCGGCTTCTGCGTGAAAAGGTTGTAGGCAAGACGGATTGTGAGCTGCCCCTCGTCGGAGAGTTTCTGGATGACGGCATAGTCCTCGGGAAAGCTCTGGAAACCGCCGCCGGCGTCGATGGCACCGGTCACACCGAGGCGATTTAGCTCCCGCATGAAGTGACGGGTCGAATTGACCTGGTAGTCGAACGGCAGCTTGGGTCCCTTGGCCAGCGTCGCATAGAGAATATTGGCGTTAGGCTTTGCTAGCAGAAGTCCCATCGGGTTGCCCCGCGCGTCGCGCACGATCTCGCCGCCAGGCGGCTCGGGCGTCTCCTTGGTATAGCCAACGGCGCGCAGTGCGGCAGCGTTGAGCATGGCGCGGTCGTAGAGATGCAGGATGAAAACGGGTGTATCGGGAGCGGCCGCATTGAGTTCGTCGATGGTCGGTAGCCGCCTCTCAGCGAACTGGTGTTCGGTAAATCCGCCGACAACCCGAACCCATTGCGGCGGAGGCGTGATCGCGACCTGCCGCCTCAACATGGCCATCGCGTCGGCAAGCGACCGGACGCCGTCCCAGCGCAATTCCATATTGAAGTTGAGCCCACCTCGGATGAGGTGGAGGTGATTGTCGATCAGGCCCGGCAGAACTCGCCGCCTTTTCAGGTCGATGATCCTGGTCGACGGACCGGCCAGCTTCATTACTGCGCTGTCGTGGCCGACCGCCGTGAAGATGCCATCGTTGATGGCGACCGCGCTTGCGACCGGATTCGAGCGGTCGAGAGTCGCGAAGAGTCCACGATGAAGAATGGTATCCGGGGCGTTCACGATGTCTTCTCCGCGATATCTGCAATTGTCCTAGCTTCGTCGGCATGTCTTCCAGGAAACACGCCGAACATGTGAGGCGCGCACTTCGCCCGCAGCCATGCTGCGGCAAGGCCTTGCCCCGCGACGATCTGTTTGGCGGCGGGAACAATCTGCTCGCCGGCAAGAATTCCAAGCAAGCCCACTAGCGCGACCAATGGAGGCGCCGGCGAGCGCACGTTGAGGAAACTGTAGATGACTCCGACCAACAGGCCGGCTCCCAACGAAAGGATGTGGACCTTCATGAGCTTTTTCCTTCTGAAACTGCCGAGTCATGACCCGGCAGGATCACTCAAGCGCGACAGCCGCTGGCATCCCACTACAGCTGGGGCTCCAACTGCTTTGCAGGTTCGTTCTGTCCGGCACCCACGCTCTTTGCCCGGTCGTAGCTCTCCATGACGGCCCGATAATTCGGTGTGGCGACGGTGTAGATGTCAGCGATTTCGGTGGCTTCCGGACGGCGCCAGGTGCGGTGGAGTTCGCAGATCACCGCGTTGGTGCTGGTTGGCACGATCCCGGACTGCACGAAACGGGCAAGCGTCGTTTGAGACGTCATGACGGTAGGATCGCCTGATGCATCCATCACTGCGTAGACGTTGAAGCCAGCGGCCTTGGCATCGAGCGCTGGAAACATGACGCATACGCTGGTCCAGACGCCAGCC
Source organism: Bradyrhizobium sp. 6(2017) (assembly GCF_011058295.2). Taxonomy (NCBI): domain Bacteria; kingdom Pseudomonadati; phylum Pseudomonadota; class Alphaproteobacteria; order Hyphomicrobiales; family Nitrobacteraceae; genus Bradyrhizobium; species Bradyrhizobium sp. 6(2017). The sequence continues at coordinate 7,591,832 of NZ_CP049289.2, forward strand.
ATGATCAGGGTCTTCTTTCCCGTCTGCCGAACTGCCTTGACGAATAAGTCATTATCCCAGGCGTTCACCTCGCCCTGCCGCGGCACGTAGATGGCTTGCGGCGCCAGCTTGGCGATCTCCGGCATGAGGGGACCGTTCGGCCCGTCAGGAACGGAAGCTGTGGTAATGATCGGGACATTCAGCAGAGTGGCGATCTGGGTAAGCGCCATGACATTGGCGCGCAACTCGGCGACCGTAATGTCCTTGACCGTCTGGAATAAGCCCGTTTGGTGGTCGAGCAACAGCAAGGCCGTATCGTCGACATTCATCAAAGCCTTGCCACCGCCGCTGGGAAGAATATGTGTCATTTGGAGCTCCTGTCCTTTGTCAGATCAAACTTAGCGTCTACAAAGTCGAATCTAGTGGAAGGGTCGGCCGCGGGCTTTGCAGCGCGTGCTGTCGTTTTTTCATTTGTTGCTGTCGACCGAAGCGAAGGCGTTGGCGACCTGCCAATTCAGGCGGACATACCTTCAACATCATGACCGCGCTTGGCTGGAGCGCCCGGAGCTATGGCCTCCGAGAGCGACCATCGCCAACCAGATGGTGGAAGGTGCTTTGGCCAAAGCTCAGGCTGCGTGATTATTTCAGTGTTTTTACCCGAGTTCGTCCAGCGCTCTCCGAGCGCTAATCTGACTTGAGGAAGCGGTCTGCATGATCGGCGGCGCTGTGGTCTTGTCAGCGCCAAACAGCGCTACGAGAAGAGCGTTTCCGACCCCACGAACTACTGGCGTAGCGGTATGGCGAGGAGCGTCAATGGCCGCGCGGAGTTTGTAATTCGCGGCGACACGCATCGCTGAAACCACGCAGCGGATCCATTTTTTCGAGCAGCTCGGGCAAGTCGTCGAATGCCCTGTTCGGGGAACGGTAGGTCTCAATGATCAAATGACCTACCCTCTCGGCTGCTTCGATGACCTTGTCGCTCGACAAAGTTCGTATTCGGCCGATGAGAGCCTACAGGTCGACGAGTTTCGAAGTGTTGGGCTGCTCGTTGACGAGCGCATCGGCGTAGAGACTGGAAGCCTCTTCGACGAAACTCTTGTTGAGCTCTTGACGTTTTGATATCGCCTGCGTTTCTCGAAGCGCGGTCCTGACGGCGTTGAGTGAACATGCCGGTCAGGACCGTCGCCACGGTGCCGGAAGCCGACCCCGAAAACGCCGCAAGCGCGTGAACATACGTCAGGTCCATTGGTGCTCTTCTCTCATTTTAGGCGCACCGGGCTAACCGCTCGCTACTCAGCTGCGACTTCGCGCGCCGCGGCCGTCTCCGTCCACTTGGTGCGCAGTTCGAGAAGGCCGAGAAGAATTTCATCTCTCTCGGCTTCGAGTTCCTCGACGGTGCGTGCTCCGACCTCGGCATGGACGCCGTCGATGAGCTTCTTCTGCAGCTCCGGAGTGAGCACCGGCGAGCCGAGGGCTTTCCATGAAGCCGACATCGGGCCGGCGAACTGCTGGAAGAAGTGCTCGATCCCGCCCGAGCCCCCGCCGAGGTGATTGAGCATCATGTTGCCCATAATACCCCAGCGCAATCCCGGTCCCCAGGACAGCGCGTCGTCGACGTCGGCGGCGCTGAGCACATCCTCGGCAACAAGGTAATAGACCTCGCGCGCCAGTGCGCCCTGCAAACGATTCGCGACGTGGCCAGGCAATTCCTTGTTGAGGCGCACGGCCTTCTTGTCGATCGACTTGTAGAATTCCATGGCGCGCTGGATGGTACGTTCCGAGGTCTTTCCGCCACCGACAACCTCCACCAGCGGGATCAGATGCGGCGGATTGAAGGGATGGCCGATCACGCAGCGCTCGGGATGCAATGCGGCGCCAGATTGAATTTCGCTCATCTTGAGCCCAGACGAGCTCGACGCGATGATCACGTCGGGCGGCAGTAACTCGTCGAGCTGCTTGTAGAGCGTCTGCTTGAAGTCCAACCGCTCGGGACCGTTCTCCTGCACGAGGTCGGCGCCCGCGACCGCTTCGGCGAGGTCGGCAGTAAACCTCAAATTTGACTGCGATGCGCCGGGCGAGAGGCCCAGCCGTTCGAGCGCCGGCCACGCGGCTTTCACGAACTTCCTCAACACGGCTTCTGCGCCTGGCGCGACGTCTGTCGCGACGACGCGCAGTCCCTTGGCGAGAAACAGCGCGGTCCAGCTCGCGCCGATGACGCCGGTGCCGATGATCGCGATTTGGCGGATGGTTCTGGTGTCGGTCATGTCTTTTCTCCGGTGGTTAAATTTCGGTGTAGGCGATGCCGGTGAGATTGCCCTGGGCCCCAAGCAGCGTCCGCTTGTCCGTCCCATCAAACCTGGCGACGTAGAGCTGGCCGGCGAGATCGGTTATGAACATGCGGTTGCCCGGCACATCGAGCGCGATGCCGATCCCCTCCATAAGATCCGAAACCACGATCTGCGGCGCGTTCTGTCCGGGCCTCGCGTCAATGGGCGCGCGATTCACCGTGTTGCCACTGGGGGGATTGCCGCGATCGGTCCAGTAGAGGACGCGCCGTTCGAAATCGATCTCGAGATCGATCGGCTCGGGAGGGTCGTTGAAGAAGATTTCGACGTCGCTGCGATTGACCGCCGTCTCGCCCTTCGGGATGTCGACGCCGGCGCGCAGGATGCGCCCGACTCCGGCATTGTCGGCGCCCTTTTGCGTCCAGTAAATCTGTCGCCGCTGGGGATCGACGGCAATTCCAACGCACCATTTGGTCTGGTCGTGGCGATCGTCGTCGCCTTCTCCAGTCTGCACCAGGGTTTCGAGCTGCGAGCCATCGAGGTTCGAACGCATGACCCGCATTCCCTCGCGATCGGACCAGTAGAGCTTGCCGTTCGCTTTATCGAGATGGAGCTGCTTCGGCGTGAACGTGCCGCCGGGTGCGACGATGAATCTGCGATTCGCTCCCTCGAGGTCGGCGCGTTCGATCGAACCGTCGTTCAAGTTGGGAACGCCCATATTGGTCCAATAGACATGACCTGCAGCGACATCGACCACGACCCCGTCGGGATGCGGGCAGTCGGTCGCAATGATCTTGCGATTTGATCCATCCGGATCCATCGAGAGAACGCGTCCTCCGCTCAAGTCGAGCAGAAACAATCGGCCGGAGCGGGCGGCGGCCAATGGCGCCGTTGTTCTTGTGGCCTCAAGTACGATCATGGTCTTTCCTTCCGTGTCTGAGTTGCGCTTCGATGCCCGGTGGCCCTCGGCCGCGATCAAGGCAGCCTATTCGGCCACAACCGGAGCCGGCGTATGGGTGAAATTGGGCAGACGCTTCTCGAGAAACGCCGAGAACGCTTCCTTGGCCTCGCTGGAGCGGAGCCGCTCACTGAACTCCCGCCCTTCCAGTTTGACGGCCGCCTTGACCTGGTCGATGACACCCTGCTTGAGGAGTCGCTTGCTGGCCCGCAATGCGCCGCCGGGTTTTGCTGCGAGCTTCTTTGCGATTTCCATTGCTGTGGCGAACAACTGCTTGTCAGGAACCACGCGAGTCACCAGGCCCAGCTCCGCTGCCCGCTCGGCACCGAAGGGCTCCCCCAACAGAAATAATTCTGCCGCCCGGAGATGGCCGATACGCGCCGGCACCGAGTAGCTGGATCCGAACTCCGGCACGAGTGCCAGGTCGATGAACGGCAACTTGAACTTCGCGCTCTCGCCCGCGTAGACGAAATCGCAATGCGTCAGCATCGTGGTGCCGCCTCCGACCGCGGCGCCTTGCACGGCCACGACGATCGGCTTTTCGAACCTGATGAACGCATCCATCAAGCGGGCCTGCGGGGATTCGCCCGACCCGGGAGGCTTGAGAAAATCCCCGATATCGTTGCCGGCGCAGAAGGTGTCTCCGGCGCTATGCCAAAGGACGACACGGGTCTCCTCGTCTTCGGCAGCCTCGTTGAGGATATCCGCCAGGCGCACGTACATGCCGCTGGTCATTGCGTTCTTCCTCTCGGGGCGATTGAATTCGACCCGCAGAATGCCGTTGGTACGCTCCGTGATAATGTCACTCATCGTTTGCTTCCTTTCCGTCGTACTTGAGTGGTTAAATCGCGTGTTCTTTTGCTTTCGGCACAGCGCCGCTTTCGCGCAGGCTCTCTATGCTCCTGGCATCGAAGCCGAGCTCACCGAGAATCTCTACAGTATGCTCACCGAGGCCGGGCGCACGTCGGGCGGGAGTCTTGGTGACGCCATGCACCTGGATCGGGTTGCTGATTGTGGAGGTCAATTTGCCGCCGGCGCCATCGAGCGGAACGATAATTTCGTTTTCCATGAGCTGCGGATCATTGATCACCTCTTGCGGTCCGCGGACTTCTCCAAAGGTAACGTTCAAGCCGGCAAAGACCGAATGCCAGTGCGTCATGGGCAGAGCGCTGAAAATCTCGTCGAAGATGGCCGTGAGTGGCGTCATGTTGGCCATAATCTGCGCTGGACTGGAGAAGCGCGGATCGGTCAACAGGTCCGCCCGGCCGATCGCCTTTACGACGGTCACGAACTTGTCGGGCGTGATGATGAGAACGAACCAGGTTCCGTCGGAGGAACGATAGACATTCATCGCCGCGTTGACGGGATGTGTGCGGTCGTGCTGCGGAGGAAACTTGGCGCCGGCGAGAGCCGCTTGAATGGACACGCTCGCCGACCACACACCCTGGGCAAGCAGCGACGTGGTGACATACGCGCCCTTGCCTGTGCGCTCGCGCCGGTAGAGGGCAGTGACGATCGCCGAATAGAGACCGACGGCCGTGGCGTTGTCGCCGCTGCCACCCACGGGCCAGGTCGGCGGCACGCCGGCATCGCGGGTCATCGACAACAGACCGCTGCGTGCCCAGTACGCCGTGAGGTCGAAGCCGGGCAGATCGGCATCCGGCCCGTTCGCGCCGAAACCGGTGAGGTCGGCGTAAATCAGGCGCGAGTTCCATCCCGCTACGTCATCATATTCGAGTTTCAGCTTCTTGCGCGCATGGTGCGGCGTGTTGACAATGAACACGTCAGCCCAGTTGGCCAGCTCGAAAATAACCTGCTGTGCGCTCGCCGACTTGAGATCGAGCGTAATGCTGCGCTTGTTGCGGTTCGCGAGATGCCACTGATAAGCATCTTCGGATTGCGGCTGGATCGGCGTCTGGTGTCCGTGCCGCCACGGATCGCCGTGCGTCGGCTCGACCTTGATGACGTCGGCGCCGAAATCGGACAAGATCACGGCGGCGCCCGGCGCCGCGACGAAGCTCGAGAAGTCCACGACCTTCAAGCCTGAGAAGATGTTTTCGTTTGCCATGTGTGTCTCTCCTGAATTGATTGTGATCACCGCCCCGCGAAATGCGGTGCGCGCTTCTCGAGGAAGGCCGAGGTGCCTTCCCGCTTGTCCTCGGTTCCGGCGCACAGTCCGAAATATGAGGCTTCGAGGACCAAACCTTCGTTCTGGCTTGTCTCCACTCCGTTATTCACGGCATCGAGCGCGTACTTGACGGCGATCGGTGCGTTGGCGGCGATCTCGCTCAGGATCGCTTCCGCGCGCGAGATCAGGTCGGACGCCGGGACGACCTCGTTGACGAGCCCGATACGGTATGCCTCCTGCGCGCCGATCATTCCGCCGGACAGGATGAGCTGAAGCGCGCGGCCCTTGCCTACCAAGCGCGGAAGCCGCTGGGTGCCGCCGCCGCCGGGAAGCAATCCGAGCTTGACCTCCGGCTGACCGAACTTCGCGTGCTCCACCGCGATGCGGATGGTGCAGGCCATCGCGGTCTCGCAACCGCCGCCGAGCGCAAAGCCGTTGATCGCAGCTATCACCGGCTTGCCGAGATTCTCGATGAGATCGAGGACCTGCTGTCCGAAGCGGCTGGACCGCTCAGCGTCGACCGCGGTCGCTCGCGCCAGGCCGCTGATGTCAGCGCCGGCGATGAAGGCCTTGTCGCCCGCTCCCGTCAGGATGACGCCGCGGACGGCCGGGTCGTTCTGCGCGTTCTCGAATGCGGTCCGCAGGTCCAGCCATGTCGGCGCGTTCAGGGCGTTCAGCACCCTGGGCCGGTTGACCGTCACATAGGCGATCGCGCAACGCCTCTCATAGAGGACGTTCGCAAGCGTCAGTGCTGGCGCTGGTGAAGTGCCGGGGACAACCGCCGGTGATTGCGTAACTGCTACTGTTGTCATGTTGATTGATCCTGGCTGAGAGGTGGGGCCGGCAACCGAGTGCCGGCCCGTCCGCGACATCAGACGAAGGCGCTGAACCCGGTGATCGCCTTGCCGACGATCAGGTTCTGCATCTGGTAGGTGCCTTCGTAGGAATAGATCGCCTCGGTATCGGCAAAGAAGCGCGCCACGTTGTAGTCGACCAGGATCCCGTTGCCGCCGAGCACTTCGCGGGCCCAGGCGACCGTTTCCCGCGCTTTGCTCGTGCAGAACGCCTTAACGATCGCTGCCTGCGCATCAGTCAGCTTGCCTTCGGTTTCCAGCTGTACCGAACGGACCAACATGGATTGACAGGCCACGATGTTGGCCAGCATCTTCGCCAGCAGTTCCTGAATGAGCTGGAACGACCCGATCGGCCTGCCAAACTGCATGCGCTCCTGGGCGTATTTGAGGGCATTTTCGTAAGCGCCCATCTGGGCGCCGGTGATTTCCCAGCCGACGCCATGCCGGGTGCCGCGCAGTACCAGCGCCGGATCGCGAAATGTTCCCTTGCCTCCCTGGAGACGGTTCGCATCGGGCACGTGGCAATCGGTCATCGTGATCTGGCCGTTCTGCACGACCTTTAGCGCGATCTTGTTCTGCATCTTCTCGACGCTGAACCCGGGCGTCGTCTTGTTCTCGACGATGAAGCCCTTAACCGTGTTGTCGGCGACGTCGCGCGCCCAGACGATCGAGATATCGCACCACGGAGCGTTGCCGATCCAGCGCTTCTGGCCATTGAGGATCCAGGTGTCGCCGTCGCGTTTCGCCGTGGTCGTGAGACCACCACCGGCCCCCGAGCCCACCAGCGGCTCGGTCAGCGCGAAGCAGCCGACTTTTTCCATGCGCGCCATCGGCGGCAGCCACTTCTGCTTCTGCTCCTCGGTGCCCGCAAGATAGATGGAATTCATCGCCAGACCCGTGTGGACGCCATGGAAGGTACAGAACGAAACATCGGTTCGCGCAATCTCCAGGGCGACCAGGGCGACCAGCAAGGGGCTTCCGCCCGGGCAGCCGTAGCCATTCATGCCGATACCGGCGATGCCCAGCTCCTTGTATGACGGGAGAAGCTCGAACGGGAACGAGTCCTCGACCCAGTGTTTATTGATGATGGGGGCGACTTTCGTCTCCATGTAGGCACGTACTTTCTTGACGATCGCCCGTTCCTCGTCGCCCAGCGTTTCGGCGTATTGAAAGAAGTCGGCGTTCGGGCGCGGAAGCTGTTTCGGTGCCGAAGGCTTGAGTGCAGTAGCGGTGGCCATTTCGATCTCCATTTCGATGCGGGGCCTGCGACTGCAGCAGGCGTCTCGTTTCAACGCATCGAACATAGCGAAGCGACCGATCGGCGGCTTTGCATCGCGTGCTCTCGTTTTGTCATTTGTTGCGGGCGATCGAGGCTGCAGACGCAAATGCGGACGATGGCCGACGCATGCTTGAGATTGTCTGAAGTGATCGCAGCGTGGATCGAAGGGCAATGCACGAGGCTCAACAATGCCGAACGCGCGACGCGATCAAGTCGGCATAGCCGAACGCGTTCTAAATATTCGGGCCATATAAATCGGCGCGGCCGGCGATGCGCGTATGGCGCGGAACTGCGAAATCTTTAGCAGTTCCTCAGATAAGGCTATCTGCTACTCTTGCCAGGCGGGGTCATCGCCGCACTTGCGCCGCCCGTGCGGCTCATAGCTTCAGGCGACTTGACAGGTTTAGCCGGCTCCGGAGAGGCCGCAACCGCGCTGCTCACGAAGCGACCCTGCACCGGTTTGGGCGTCAGCTCGACCATCGTTGCATTGGGGCTGCCCGCTTGAGCAACCATATCGGTGGTGACGAGGTTGGTCAGTCGCAATTCTTCCCGAGACAGTTCATGCAAATCTTCCCACGGCGGCACGTTCAGCGACAACGACAACAGATCGCCCGCGCCGCCCATATCGAAGGTGTATTTGGCGAGACGCCCGATATCGCGTTCCACGATCATCAGATCATCTGCGCTGTAGGTCGCGGCCTTGGCGTCATTGGCGCGGTCGCCGAGCCAGATCTGATGCACCCGGACATGGGCAGTCTCGGGCACATAACGCGTCTTGCCCGACAGCAGAAGGAACACGCACATCGATTCTCAATAGGCTACGGGCGCCGTATTCGCAGGAGCACTCTGGGCAGTACGGGTCTGGACGCTGATGCCGACGGTGGTCAGTGCTCCGAGCTCGCGGAAACGCCGTCCAAGCGCGATCGAGGCGTTGACCGAACCGCCGCTGGAATCCAGCACGATGGTCGCGCCGGCGAGCTGTCGGCCGCGGGCGAATTCATCAAAATCCGTTGGACTATCGGCGGTCACGATACCGGCCGCGCTGACCCAGCCCCCGCAATTCGGCTGGCAGTCGACCCAAGTGAACTTGATCGGCAGTTTACGTTCTTCGACGGCAACGCTGGCATGCGCCGAACCACTCAGCACAGCCATCAATGCGATGCAGAGGCCGGCGCCAACGAGCAGCATCCATCCCCGGACTTCCGCCCAACGCGCGCGATTAGAGGCTCCGCCGGAGATGCGAATGCGCTCCGAGGATTCGACTCTCGAGATTGTCGCCAGATTGATCAAGAGCGAAACGGCAAGCAGGTACACTCGTATCACGAACATGATTGCGTGCCCTCGACCGGCTATCGGATGGGGTCTGCCGTGCCGCGGCGGTGTGGCGACGACTGATGGTGCCCGGCCGACGGTACGGTTTCAGAACCGGAGCTTTTCCAGGGTTGATGCTTGGTCCGCCATTTTGGGCCGGGGCCGCGCATGTAATGCAGTTCGGGCCGGTAGCTGTCGCGCACGTCCATGATCAGGTTGTGGACCGCGCTGGCGAAGTCGGATGCTGACTCAGCCGTCTTGCGAGCAAAACCTGACAATGCGGTTGCATCTATGGTTCTCATCACGGAACTCCTCAATCGTCTTGCCGTTCGATGTCGGAGCTAGGCGGCTTTGCCACAATACGGAAAAGTCGGGAGCTGTCCTTCCAAACTATGGAAGGGATAGTCGCCCGCGCGTGCTTGAGAATGTCTGTGGTGGTACGGCGAGCGAGATGTCGCCAAAACGAAATGCGGAAAGACTGAGAAACGGTGGCCGCATGACGCGATCAAGTCGGCCTGAGCGAGTAAGCGAGATTTTCGGACCCCGGCTTGCAGGAGGTGCCCGAGGTTCTGTCATTTGTTGCTGTTGAGGGCAGCCGTACGGAACCACCAGTCTTGAAGACTGACGCGGTTGCGGCTTGCAGATTCAGGCCAAAATCGGGGACGGCTGCCCAATATCAGTCAGTGACGATACCGGTTCCCGCGATGCAAGCTCCCGACGATATTGGCCCGGTGCAAGACCTGTCGCCTGCCTGAATGCGCGTGCAAAATTGGCTTGGCTCGAGAAGCTGAGCGCCAGCGCTATATCCACCAATGGCCGATCGCCGTGCATCAACAGCGCTTTCGCGCGCTTGAGGCGCTTGGCGCTGACATAGCGATGAGGAGATTGTCCGACTGCCTGCCGGAAGGATCGCGCAAAATGGAACCGGCTTAGGCACGCAATCGCTGCCATGCGCTCTATGCTGAGATCGCCTTCCAAGTTCGCTTCTATGTAATCCAGCACACGCAAGAGCCTGCGCCGATCGAGCCCTTGAACTATGCGGCGAGGAAGAGATTGAGCGGAAGATGCGGTGACATACTTTTGAACCAGCCTCGCCGCCAGACTGGATGCAAGGGCTCCAATGAGCAGACCGCCAGCGGAGGTTTCACATTGCAGCTCCGATGCAATCGCAAATCCGATCTCGGCCAGAAGCGGATCTTCGAATGCCCTTTCGTAGCTTAGCGCGCTGACTGCGGCCGGGTCGACATTGATTTCGAGATTGGTCGGCGCGAAGTGGCTGACTGGAAGATATATATGCAAAATCCTCGTCATATCTTCGGCGATATCAACCGAACCTTCCTGCAATCCAGGAGGAGAGAGCCACACTGTACCTCGCCTTGCGATTATCCGGCTTTCGACGCCTGGGGCCCGCCGCGTGACCAACGATTCATTGCCGTGGGTATCGACACATATCCTGATGTCGGATTGCGGGGTTCTCCATGGGATTACCCCCTTGCGGACGGTGGTACACAGTTGGGCCGATAGACCGGACCAACCTCGATCCGCCGAAGATGACAGAAACCCTTCGAAACCGTACTGCTCCAACCCATATCGGCTGACGGGGGTCGGCTGATCATGCTGGATTTCCAACACACGCTCCTACAGAGTTGGCGTCAACGTTGTTCGGCCTGGGATTCGAAAGGCCGCTGCCGTCAAATAAGCGACATCTCTGATTTGGCCAGATATTCGTTTTTGCAGGCCATGCACGCCTCATGCCGCGACTTTGCGCGGGACAACAAGCTTGGCCTTCTGAATCAGAACGATGTCGCCGCGTTGGTTTATCGTCCGGCTGAGAAGGACTATCGTTCCGCGATCGGGTCGCGAGCGTGATGGCGTGACTTCAACGACTTCGCTCTCAACATGGAGTACGTCTCCGGGACGGGCCGGTGCCGGCCAGCTCAACTCTCCCCCGGCGCCGACGAAGCCGCCGGCGAGTGGCGGACCGCTCTCGACATTCAGACGCATCGTGATCGCGGCGGTATGCCAACCGCTCGCCGCCAAACCCTTGAAGAACGTGCGCTCAGCGGCATGCTCGTCCGTATGAAAGGGCTGCGGATCGAATTGAAGAGCGAATGCCTTGATCTGCGCTACGTCGAGCCTGTACGTTCCGCTGGTGAAGCGTTGTCCGGCATGGAGATCGTCAAGATACAATTGGTCTGACGAGATTCTGGCTTCCGCCGCGCTGCTCACTTGAGCCATAGTCATGCTTACCTCCTCAGGTTTGACGTCTGTGACGGCTCATTTCCGGCTGTGTTCGCCTGCTACCTCGCCGCTCAGGCTGCGAGGCTGGAATTATCCGCCTCCGGGCGTTCAGCCTTGTTGTTCTGGGCTTCGATGGCCTTGACGGAGTTTTCAAACGCCTTTTCCAAAACCCGCCTGCCCATGGTCCCGAGTACGAAGCCGAGTAGCCGCCCCGTCAGGCTCTTGCCGTCACGTATTACAATCACATCAATGTCGGTCATGCCGTCGGGCTGACGGCTGAAGGTGTAGGTGTGGCCCGACGCGCCACCCCACACGTTGGAGTCGGTCGTCGTGAGGACGACGCGGTTGGGATCGGACCAGTCGTAATGCAGGCGCTCCCAGATCCCGCCCGAACCTTCCGTGACGTCGGCATGCGAGCGGCCCCGGTGATGCACCTTGAGGTACGCATCGGCGCTGTTGCCAAAGAGCTTCGAGCGACCAGGCCCGAAATCGGTAAGTCCGGCGACGTACCGCTCGGGCGTCACAGTGGTTGTGCGATGAAGGTGGATGGTGGGCATGTGCAGTTGCCTTGCTACCTTCCGCTCAACGATCACACTGGTTTGATTCGAGTTCAGTTCGATGCCGCGTTCGCCTTGCTAACGAGTACACTGTCGCCTTTCCGGCTGATCTCGATCGCGTCAGCTTGTCGCGGTGTTGAGAGAACGACGCGCTGACCAGGGGTGAGAACAGATACGACACGGATCGGCGTTCCTGCCTCGCCCTGTGCAAGAGTGGCGACGACGTGAAACCCGTCACGCTCGACAGTGTAGTAAGCGATCCCCGATATCCCGCCGAGGTCGATGCTCTTGCCCGCCATCGGACGCAGGCCTTCTGCACGGGCTGCCGTCAGAGAGGCGACGCCGAATGCAACGGCGAAAAGTATGTTGCGGATTGACATAGCGATTTCTCCTATCAGTTCCGAAAGGTGTAGGGCGCCCATCGAACACGGCCACGCTGTTGATCACGACAACGGTTCGGCGCCCTGATGAATCCAGGTTCCGTTGACGGGATGAACTATTGGAGTGTTGTCGCGCTGCTCGTTGATGGAATCGGACGGCGGGAAAACACTGTTGTAGTTCGCGCGTGCTTCTCGAATCAAGCGGAGTCGTTCGCGCTCGGCTTTCGAGATAAATTGGATAACCTCACCCATATCCGCCTCCAAATGTTGTGCCGTGTTTCGGCAGATCCTGGTTGGCAGATGGGGCGAAGACCCTGGGTTAACAGGCGGGGAAATCGGAAGACATCCTTCCAAATTCTGGAAAGCCAGGACCGAGTGCTGACCGTGTCGATCAGGCCGAAGTAGCGCGGGCGAAGATTGAGACGCGGTTCGCTTTTGGGGACCTAAATCTCTCAAGCGCTGTCCGCGCAGTATGGCGCCGATGCCTGCCTACTCCGCGAAGACCCGCTTCAGCCGCGGCGCGGCAAAGTCCAGGAAAGCGCGTATTTTGATCGGCAGAAATCGGTTGGCGGCGTACACGAGATTCACCGGCAGTGATGGCGGCTGGAATTCATCCAGCACGGTTGTCAATGCTCCTTCCTCCGGAACAGCCTCGAGTTGATAAGCAAAGGCGATGGAAATTCCAATGCCATCACGGGCTGCGGCACAAGCCGCTTCAGCGCTGCCGACGATGAGCCGCGTATGCACGGGTGCCGCTATGGTCGTCTTGCCCCTGACGAATGTCCAGACATCGGGTGGCGAGAAGCCGGGATAGCTGATGCAATCATGTCCGACCAAATCTTCCGGCGTGCGCGGCGCTCCGCGAGCCGCCAGATAGGCGGGACTGGCGCACGCTACTCGGCGCGTCCTGCCGAGCCGTAACGCAACCAAGCTCGAATCCGGCAACTCGCCGATGCGTACGGCGACGTCGATTTGCTCCTGGGCCAGGCTCAGCTTTTGATCGGTGGGGATCATCCTGACGTTGATATCCGGATAGGTCTTGAGGAAGTCCGCGATAATCGGCATGAGAATGACACGCCCGAGCCCCAGCGGGGTCGTCACAGCCAGTTCGCCTGTCGGTGCGGTATACTCACCGGACGCTGTACGCTCTGCTTCGGTCACATCAGTGAGAATGCGCTTGCAGGCCGCAACGTAGGAAGCGCCTGTATCCGTGAGCACGAGCTGCCGGCTCGATCGGTTGAAGAGCTTCGTCCGCAGGTGAGCCTCGAGCTCGGATACGTTGCGGCTGACTGTTGTGAGCGGCGTTTTCAATTGCCGCGCCGCCGCGGACAAGCTGCCCTGCTCGACCACGGTCAGAAAGGTCGACATCGCTTCCAGGCGATCCATCGAATCCCCCTTCCGTAATTTGGAAGAATATTTTCCGATGCTGCCATATCACCCCAGATTTCGGAAGACCGGCATCGCTTGGGAGCGACGACCCGGCGCCCTGTCGGGCGACCTTCCGCTGCCCGGAAGGGCCCTTTCCACGATGGCCCCTTTTTAAGGCCGGCCGTCCAATCGATCTCCTTGGCAGGAGGCGAGAAGCCTGTCCTCAAAACTGACATGGAGAGTTCAATGACAAGACATATCGAAGCCTATCGGTACGAAATTCAGCACGGCGATGATGCTGACTTCGTCGCCTATCAGCGCAAGTTGAGCGATGGCGCCTGGCAGACGATCTCGACGTGGATGATACCGGATCCGTCAGATCACTGAATGCTGGCCAGCGCCGCTACGTAGAGCCCTCGGTATTTCGGCAGAGATCGCATCAGCCAGCCTCGAAGATCCGAAGTCGGGTCATCGCCCGAAACACGATAATTGTACTCGGTGCAATGTTTCATTTGCGCCGAGTAATGTATCGGAGCACCCTGCTAGGGTTGAGCAAGATTGTGTCGGAATCAGCAGTTTTATTGGCCAATCGATCGCAATTCGGCGGCTGGACTCGCGCTGGGTACACCGCCCATCGGAGCATTTAACAGTATGCTCGGAGCATTGGAGACTGGAAATGCCTGCCATACTTTCAACGATCGTCTTGCCTGCTGTCACCGAGGGGCCCGGCGCACTTTCTCGGCTGCTCAGCGCGTTTTGCAAGGGGATCACGCGCGATCTCGGCCCTCGAACCGCCATTGCATGCCTTCACGATCTCGACGACCGCGACCTGCGGGACATCCGCCTGGCTTATTTCCAGATCGAGGCGGCCGCCCACGGTCTCATCACGCTTTCCGATCGAGCGGACGAAGGAAGGGTGACCTTTGCGGCCGCGATGGAGCTACGCAGGCGCCAGCGCGCGCCAATCGTGGAGGCGGCGCCATGGAGCTGACGGTCGCCACGATCCTGGTCACCTTTGCCGGTGTGTTCCTGATCTGCTTCATGAAGGGCGCGTTTGGTGGCGGATTCTCAATTGTCGGCATTCCGCTGTTGTCGATCGTGATGGACCCGGTCACCGCCGGCGGCCTTCTCGCTCCATTGTTCATCGCGATGGATTTGTTCGCACTGCGCTACTGGAAGCCTTCGACGTGGTCGATGCCGGACCTTCTGCTGCTGTTACCGGGGCTCGTGACCGGAATCGGATTCGGGTATCTGCTATTCCGCTTCCTGGACCATCGAGCCATCGCGATCGCAATGGCCGCGATCACCCTGATCTTTGTCGTGCTCTGGCTTGTAGCAGGCGCAGAGGTGATGACGCGACCACGTTCGACGCCGAAGGCGATCACCGCCGGTCTTGCCTCAGGAGTCACTACGATGGTGGCGCACTCCGGCGGACCGCCGCTTGCGATGTATCTGCTTCCCCTCGGCCTTAGCAAGGATGTCTACGCGGGAACGACCAGTCTGTTCTTCACCGTCGGCAACGCGACCAAGGCGGTGCCCTGGCTTCTGCTGGTGAAGCCGACAGGTAACGTGTGGACATTGATGGCGCTTTGCGTACTCGCCATTCCCGCAGGCGTGTGGGCTGGCTGGCGGCTTCACGGAAGTTTGGACCAACGGCAAATTTATCGGCTCTGCTACGGATTGTTGGTCGTGACGGCGCTGAAATTATTGTGGGACGGAGTTTCCGGCTATCTCGTGTGAATCTTTCATCTTGATGGGAGAGTGTCATGGAGATTCGACAAGAAGAAACAGAGGCCGCAGACCGAAACAAACCGCAGCCTTACTGCGACTTGTGGAGCCGTTCGTCGAAGCTGCTGTTGTCTTCTGTCAATCGAGGCTGGTGCGGCCTGTCAGCCGAACTGCGCAGGCACGGCCAGAGCGTTTTCCCCTGGAGGGGCCCTCAAACCGATACCCATATCATCGTCGATATAATTGGCAGCGAAGCACTCATCACGCGACGCGCGACAGGCATCGTAGATCGATACGTCTCAAGGCGCGGTACAGCGTGGCTCTCTCCGCCTGGTTGGAGCGAAGGATCGATCGATATCACCGGGGATCTTCCAGGTATCCTGCATCTTTATCTTTCGCCGAACCAGTTCTCTCCGAACAAGCTCGGAATCGACATAGATGAGTCCGCGATCGGCGCGCGGGAACATGAAAGCACTTTTGAAGATCCGCTGCTGACCGCGATCGCCTGTGCCATTGCGTCCGAACTCCAGACTGAAACTTCCGCCGGCAGTCTGCTCGTCGAATCGCTCGCCAGCAGCATCGCTGCAAGGCTGCTGCAGAAACATGCCAGCACATCATTTGCCCGGTCATATCCGCTTCTTAAAGCCAAAGGGCTCGATCGACGCCGGCTTGTTCGTGTGTTGGACTACATAGAGACAAACCTCGAAGCCGATCTCAGCATCGATCGCATCGCATCGGTCGCGTGCCTGAGCCGCAACCATTTCGCGCGGGCCTTCAGGCTGGCTGTCGGGCAACCGCCGCATCGTTACGTCAGCGCCAGGCGTCTTGAGCGCGCGAAAGCGCTTTTGACACGGGGCGATCGGCCGCTGGTCGATATTGCGCTTTCACTGGGCTTTTCCGGCCAGGCCAATTTCACCAGGGCTTTCAAGCAGGCGACAGGTCACGCACCCGGCCGCTATTGTCAAACGGCTGGATCCCGACGATCGGAATTTTCGCTCACCGATGTCAGGCGATCGCTTCCGGTTCTGGCCTGAATTTGCACGCTGCTGGCGTTCTTGCCGGTCTCACCAGCAACAAATGACAAAACCATAACAGGCGATGCAAAGCCCGCGGCACGTGATTCCACCACCTTTGCTTTCGTAGAGGGCAAACAGAGCCGCCGCGCTCGAGGGCCAGTGCTCTGCCACTAAGAGTCTGCTTGCCATGCCGATACGTCAGTACTTTGTGTGGGTAGGGAGCGTCCTTCTCGTGGCGCTGTTTGCCGCCGATTGGTGACTTCCAGATCCCCCTTCACCTTCACACTATGCGCTTCCTCCCAACGAGAGGGTCAATCTGCGCATCCGTTCGGACCGCGAATGGCCGGAACGGGTGGTGTTCGATACCGCGCGTTCGGGAATGCAGCTCGCCGCGGAGTCTGAACCCAAGCTGGATGTCGTTCCGAACCAAGACGGCGCCCAGACCGAACAGCGCAGTCCACTCGACGCGTTCGCAGCGATGGAAGCGGCTCAGACCACGCCGACAGCAACAAATGACAAAGCATCGGCAATCCGAGCAAAGCCGCGGGCGCTCGGAGCTCGTATGACCAGTGCAGCCAAAGCCGACTGATCAGGAGCTGACATGAACGACGTTTTGACCCTCGCCGTGTTCGCCGCCAAAGTGCTGTGTCTCATCGTGTTCGTATCCGTCCTGAAGCCGGATGGCAGCATCGGCGCCGTCAGGACGCCGACGAACCCCGCGGTCTGCACCAAGGCGTTCCGAAAAGCAGGCATGTGGGCTGCCGTTCTTCCCAGCGGCTTTGCAAGCCGACGACAGGCCCTGAATTGCACGTCCGAGCGGCGTGCACTGCTGAAATAAATTCCGCGGATGCCACAATCGCCATGACCCAACATTACTCATTCTGGGATCGACATGCGGCTATCCTGTTTGCTCTGCGGACGTTTGCAGCGGCAATGCTGGCATTCTCGATCGCGCTCCTTCTGGATATGCCGCGCCCCTATTGGGCGATGGCCTCAGTCTACATCACCTCCAATCAGCTGACCGGTGCGACCTACTCAAAAGCCGTCTATCGCATTCTGGGAACACTGATCGGCGCGGCAGGGACGATCATCCTGGTCCCGAACCTCGTCAATGCGCCGGAACTGCTCAGCCTCTGCATCGCGCTGTGGGTCGGCATTTGTCTATATCTCTCGCTGATCGACGGCACGCCACGCAGCTACGTATTCATGCTGGCCGGCTACACGGTGGCCCTCCTTGGATTTCCGATCGTCTCGACGCCTCAGGCGGCTTTCGACATCGTTGTCTCCCGCGTGCAGGAAATAATACTCGGCATCATCTGCGCGAGCGTTGTCGCGATGCTCGTGCTTCCACGTAGCGTTGCCTCAGCAGTCACCGCACAGGCGGATGCCTGGCTCGCCGGTGCGCGTCGGCTCGGCGCGGATGTTCTCGTCGGTCGTGGCAGCGATCAGGAGCGCGACAAGGAGCGCATCCGTCTTGCCGCGGCGGCGTCCGAAATCGACCAGCTTGGGCGGCATCTCGGCTATGAGGTGGCCAGTTCCTCAAATATCGGGCAGGGCTTGCGGCGCCTTCGTCAACATATGCTGTCGCTACTTCCGCTGCTTGGTTCGATTGAGGACCGCAAGCTGGCACTCGCCTCTAACGGAGAAGCGTCGGCGCGTGTTGCTGAACTCTTCCAAAGGACCGCGCGGTGGCTCGAAACGGGCGGCCACGATGGACAGGAGGCCGATGCGTTGCGTGCGGCGCTTGACCAAGTGCGGCCGGCGCTGGATGCGGCTGCCACGTGGATCGATATCGCGGTCGCCGGCCTCATAGTCCAGCTGCGTAAACTCGTTGATGTCATGCAGGACTGCGAGCTCCTTCGCGAGGCGATCGCCACGGAACGCAATCCGGATCTGCTCAAACTCGCCTTCATGCCTGACACGTCGAGTTATGCCGTCCTGCACCGGGATCACGGGCAGGCGCTCCTGTCGGCCGCGTCCGTGGCGCTGTCCGTTCTGGCCTGCAGCGGGCTCTCGATCGCAACCGGCTGGTCCGACGGGGTCATCGCTCCGCTGTTCGCTGCGGTCGTCGGCAGCATTCTCGCCGGCGTGGACGATCCACTTCCCACTTTCCGCAGCTTCTACGGGGTGTTCCTCATCGTCATCGCAATCCATGGAATCTACCTGTTTGCGGTACTGCCACGGATAACGACCCTTGAAATGCTGATTGCGGCACTCGCGCCGGCTTTCGTGTTGTTCGGCTGGATGGCCGGGCGGCCGGAGACTGCGCGCGTCGGCTACATGCTTGCCGTCTATATCTCGGTCGAATTGGCGCTGACTGAGACGTACTCGGCCGATTTCTTGTCCTATGCCAATTCCAGCGTGGCGCTGATGCTCGGCATCGCTCTTACGGGTGTCATCTGCAGCGTCGTTCGCTTGCTCGGGGCCAGCTGGATTGCCGGCCGATTGGTTCGCAGCAATTGGACAACGCTCGTCGCGGTCGCCGAACGCAAGTCGGACCAGGATCGCCTGGCGCTTGCCAGCCTCATGCAGCATCGCCTCGCCCTGCTTGCCACGCGGATCACCGTGGTTCCTGCCGAGGCGAGGCGCGACGCCGCCAATCTTCGCCAGCTTCGAACGGCCCTGAACATTCTTGATGTCAGGCGAGCGAGCTTTGGCCTGTCACGGCGCGCGAGAGCAGCAATCGAAGCGTTCCTCGCTCATCTTGCCTCGATTTGCAAAAACCATGTGGTCGCCCCACTTCCCGATGGCCTGGTGGGGCAGCTCGACAACACGATCGCATTCACATTGCAGGAATCGTCGGCCGAAGCCCGCGATGAGGTGCTGATGGGTCTCGCTGGCATTCGCTCCGGGCTTTTCCCGGAATCGCCGGTCTATCAACCGCAGGAAATCGAACACAGGACCATCGCCGCATGAAATACGAACTTGACCTGTTCGGCGTGATCGTTCCGAGCCTCCTGCTATGGAGCGTGGTTGCCTATGTCGTCGCCCGCACAACGAGCAAGGTGATGGGGCGCATCGGCCTCTATCGCCACGTCTGGCATCCCGCACTGTTCGATTTCGCGCTCTACGTCTGCATCATCACCAGCCTCGTCTTCGCTTCCGAGGAGTTTTTCTCATGAATGTCGCTGTTTCGCTCTCGAAAGCCTCATGGCGCGGGTTCACGATGAAGTGCCCGAACTGCGGTCAAGGCCATCTGTTCGGCCGATTTCTGAAGGTGGTCGACAGCTGCGAGGCTTGCGGCGAAGATTACGCGCCGCAACGCGCAGACGACCTTCCGGCCTATCTCGTGATTGCTGTCGTTGGTCACCTTGTCGTGCCGGCACTCCTTGCCGTGGAGATCGCCTATTCACCTCCCGCCTGGCTTCAATTGCTGATCTGGCTACCCGTCACCGGGCTTGCGGCATTATTCCTACTGCAGCCTGTGAAGGGAACAATCGTCGGCCTGCAATGGCAGACCGGCATGCACGGCTTCAAAGCCGCCAAGTGCCGCCGGGATCGAGAGCCGCGCGATAGTGCTGCGCCCCTGCCGAACCTCACCTCCAAGGAGTTGGTGCGATGAAGGCCGCTCTGAGTTCGCTGCGTCGCTTCTCGCTGACCGGTGTAATGGTGCTTGCCGCAGTCTGGGCCAGCTACAAGCTGTGGGACTATTATTTTGAAGCGCCCTGGACCCGTGATGGTCACGTTCGCGCGGACGTGGTTCCGATCGCCCCTGATGTCTCCGGCTTCGTCACCGACGTGCTTGTCAAGGACAACCAGCAGGTCCAGCGCGGCGACGTCCTGTTCCGGATCGATCGCGCGCGGTATGAGATCGCGCTGAAGCAGGCCGAGGCGGTATTGCTGGGTAAGCGCGCCATGCTCGACGAGGCTGACGCCGATCTAAAGCGCTACAGCGCGCTGACGCCGGGTGTCGTCGTCTCCAAGCAGCGGATGGACCAGGTCATTGCCCACCAGGGTTCGGCGCAGGCCGCCCACGACCAGGCCGTCGCGGACCTTGCGCTAGCCAAGCTCAACCTCGAGCGAAGCGAAGTCCGCGCTGCCGTCACCGGCATCGTCACCAACATGGAGCTGCGGCCAGGGACCTACCTCACACCCGGGAAGGGCGTGATGGCGCTGCTCGACTCGGACACGCTGCACGTTCAGGGCTATTTCGAGGAAACCAAGATACCGCGCATCCATGTCGGCGATTCCGTCGGTGTGCGGCTGATGGGCAGCGATCAAACGCTGCGTGGAGCCGTGGAAAGCGTGGCGGCTGGCATCGAAGACCGGGATCGCAGCGCCGGCGCGACCCTGCTTGCCAACGTCAATCCGACCTTCAACTGGGTGCGGCTGGCTCAACGCGTGCCGGTCCGGATTGCACTCGACCATGACGGGCACAGCGAACTCGTCGCAGGAGCCACCGCGACTGTCGAGGTGCTCGGTCCGGCTCTGCAGCGGCATGCGGAAAGGTAGCCACGGACAAGCCGTTCCTACGGCTAAGCTCCTCATCAGACCAACATAGGGTTAGGAAAATGCTGGTAGCATTGGTGGCATTAGTGAGCGCTGGAATCTTTGCAGCTCACATTCTGGACGCGTTTCGCACATCCACCCGCCTCAGACGACGACGAATGGGCTCAGCATCTTCACCTTGACCGCTCTCTTCAAGACAGTATGGGCTCGGTTGGAGGCACTGCGCACCAAGGCCATTCGCTTCAACTGATAAGCTTTGTGTAGTTTCCTTGTCAGTTGGCGACTGACTCCATTTGTAGTCACTGGTTATCAGCTGTGGACGGGCTGAACTGCGATATTTGAAATCTAGGCAATCCGAGGAAAGCCCAACCGCCGACAGCGACAAGGCGGAAACAGTCCAGCAAAGCGCAAGCGTTCTTGGTCGATCGGCTGCGCTCGACTAGCGCACCGGGGGCCGCTCCAAGATATCCTCCATGCCCTCGTGCGGACGCGGAATTACATGCGCCGACACGACTTGTCCGATTTGGTTTGCAGCCGCTGCGCCTGCATCGACCGCCGCTTTCACGGCGCCGACGTCGCCCTGCACGATGATAGATATTAGGCCGCCTCCCGGCTGTTGCTTCGTGACCAGCTTGACGTTCGCCGCCTTCACCATCGCGTCGGCAGCTTGAACTGCAGCCACCAAACCCTTCGTCTCGACCAATCCGAGTGCCTGCAACGCCATGGCTTACTCCTTCAGCGAACGTCCGAGCAGGAAGCGAAGCTCGTCGCGCCGCCCTGTCGGAACCGAAAACCGTCGAAATCCGAGACGATGAAGCTCGACTAGAAGCTCCGAGGGAACGGTGCTGCCTTCAATTCCCAGTTGGGCGCCCTTCTCCGCGGCAGTGACTGCCGCCGTCAGCAAATTGGTTGCGTAGGAGGGGAGCCTCCGGAATGGATTGGCTCGAACGAGATCTTCGCTGACGTATTGGTCGAGCACTTCCAGCGACTGCTGCACCTCGATGGGAAAGCCATAAATTGTGCGCACGACATCTCCGATATCTACCCAAATCGGAGCAGCTGATCCGGCTATCTCGACGACGCTATCAAGAGCCATTACATTCTGGATCATGGCTCCGGCGCCTAGACCCACCTGGCGAACCTCCCGCTGAAACGCGGCGAATTCGGACGAACTTGAGATGCCCCCGATAAGGGCGGTCGCGTCCCGATATCGAGCGCTCTCTGCTGCGGCTGCGATCCCCAGAAGTATTGCCCGAAGGTAGTTCAGCGACCCGAGAGGCAAGAAGAAGTTCGGGGGAAGTTCCTGCCAATTCTCTATCAAGCGGCGGGCCCGATCCGAACTCACCCGCGGTAACCGAAACTGGACTGAACCATCCGCAGCCCCCAAAAATGCGGGAACACACGCTTCGCACACAATGGAGCGGATTTCGTCTGCAACGGCGCGCGACGCAGTGGGCAGTCCTGAGGCGGCTGTCAGTTCAACGAAACGGCCGACGCTACCCTTGGCAATGATGAGATCGGTGACGCTGACAACTCGGCCGGCGCTCGTCGCTTCGAGAAGCTCTTCGCCGGATTTTGGTGATAACCAGATCGCCGCTTCTGACCTGCGATCTGCCCATTCCAGGATGTGTTTCAATGAAGGCAAGCCAGCGCCGGCAGGCTTGAGCTTGAGCGCTCCCGCGAAGATCTTTCCGCTTGCTCCATCCATCGAGATTTGATCGCCCTCGCCGAAGGTCTTACCGGCGATTGAGAACGTCTTGCGGTTCAGGTCGACTTCGATCGCTTCGCAGCCCACAATGCAGGGCCTATCGAGCGCTCGGGAGACAACAGCGGCGTGACTGAGGGCTCCGCCCCGCGCAGTTATCACGCCATTGGCAGCAAGCATTCCACGGATGTCTTGGGGGCTAGTCGTCGGACGCAGCAGAATAACTGCCTCGCCAGAGAGGGCGAGGTCCGCCGCCCGGTCGGCGTCGAGAACCGCGGCGCCATGGGCGTGGCCCGGCGAGGAACCGAGCCCTTGCGCAAGCACGGGCGTTCCCGCGAGTTCGGCCTCCTCGAATGACGGCCGCGACACCTTTCTAACCTGCTCTGAAGTGATCCGCCCCAATGCGGTCCGCTCGTCTATGAGGCCTTCTGCGACCAGATCCTCGGCAATCTTGATAGCGGCGGCCGCGGTTCGTTTGGCCGGTCTCACCTGCAGGAAATACAGCTTTCCGGACTCGACGGTAAACTCGATATCCACCGCATCCGCGTAGAGTTCTTCCAAGGTCTCGCTGTGCGTTTCGAACGCATGGCGCAATTGCGGGTCAAGCGCATCAGGTTGAGACAAGTCGATCGGCGTGTGCGTACCGGAGACCAGGTCCTCTCCCTGCCGGCCGATCAAATACTCGCCGTATAGCGCCTTGCTGCCGTCGTTCGGATTGCGAGTGAACGCTACGCCTGAACCTGACCTGCCGTCCGCATTGCCGAAGACCATCGCTTGAATGGTGACCGCGGTCCCCAGGTCGTCCGAGATTCCATGATGTTTCCGGTACGCTTTCGCGCGTGCACTGTCCCAGGATCGGAACACGGCTTCAACCGCCTTCTCGAGCTGCCAAAACGGATCGGCGCTCGCCGCCTCCCCGGCAGCCTCGATGCGATCGAGAATCGCGCGCTCCAGATTCTGGAAGGCCGAAGCAGTGAGCTCCTGCCGCGCAATCGACTCCGCTTCCTTCACCGATTCCACCAGTTCGGAAGGATCGATCCCCAACACGATATCGGCAAACATGCGCCAAAAGCGCATCCACGTGTCGAGCGCAAAGTCGCTTCCGCCTGACCCTTGCGCGAGCGAATGCGCGGAAGCTGCCGTTAGCCCCAGATTGAGGATCGTATCCATCATGCCGGGCATGCTAACGGGAGCGCCGGAGCGCACCGAAACGAGAAGCGGACGATCTTTGTCTGCGAACGATCGCCCGGACTGATTTTCGAGATTGCGGATAGCGCCGTGGATCTGCGCGAGAAGGCCCTCGCCAAGCCCCGCGCGGCTGGCTCGAAATTGACGGAAGCCCTCGACGCCGATTACGAATGCCGGCGGAATAGGAATTCCAGCCCGCGCCATTTTGGCGAGGCCGCTCGCCTTACCGCCAAAGCGCAGCGCGTCCTCAACGTCGTGGTCAGTTACTTCACGAACGAAAATGGTATCCATCGCATCAGCCATCACACGCTTGTGCATTTCACGTGTCCCTCGGACGCCCGATGACAGAGAGAATGTCCTCGTGAAATTCGAACCAGATATTGTGGACCGAATCGATCGTCGGCTTGCACACGAAATTCTTGTCCCCTTGGTCGATCCGCGCCACGCTCGCGTTGAAGCGGTCGGTGTACGTCTCATACCGAGAAATCAGCGGGGTAAGCTCTTGCAGGTTCTTGGTCAGGCGCTCGACCGTCTTAATGAGGCGGGACTGAACCCGCACGTCGCCATCTGCCGACTGCCACTCGCTGACCTGCTTGATGAACTGCTCGTTGATGATCTCGAAACGATCGTACCATCCCAGCACCAGGTCATTTGAACGCAATGCTTCGTAGGCGCTCCGATAGTATTCTTGGACCGCGTTCGTCCCCTCAGGCAGGAGGAGATGCCTTCCTTCGGCAGCCATCACGAGGCCGCTCGCGACCGCTTCACCGAGCGCCACCTCGACCTGCTCTACATCAAGGCCGATTGCGCTCGCCAATTCCTTCGCTGTCGCCATCTTCTTCAGATGGGCGCCATTGAGCACGAGAAACTCTTGTTCGCTCAACACTGTCATCGTCCGTCCAATCGATGCCCGAACCGAGCGCGACGTAGAGTCGCGCTCGGCGCTCTCATGAGTGCTATTTCCAGTAGTACTTCGACCTGGTGAGGCTCACGTCGTCCGGGAAAGGAAGGTACCCCTCGCCCGAGAAGATCTTCTGCGGCACCGTCGCCTGCGCAAAACCCCGCTTGACGATGTCGTAGTAGTAGTTCGATACGCGCTGGTCGATCTCCCAGAACTCATAGTCCTTGCATGCCTTCTCGTACGTGCCCGCCAGGCGCAGATGCGGCAGGATCATGTCGATATAGTACACGTACATGCCATTCGTGATAAGCGTGCGGCGCGACATGCGAGAGAACTTCGTATAGAGCTTGAAGGTCGCCTGCTGGATTCCTTCGAGCCGCTTGTCGAGCTCCGAGATCTTGATGGGGTAGACCTCGCCCATCGGCGTGTCCCACTTCTCCCGCACGAAGACCGCCCCGCCGACGATATGTTCGATATAATTCTTCGGACGCGTAAAGGTCGTTGAAATATCGTTCACGCGGATCTCATCGAGAGCCATGTTGTCGGGGTCGATCACGAGACAGAGCGTGTAGCAATGCGGAACCTTCTCATGATCGCAGACATCGCTCCAGTCGTAGGCCTCCTCGTTGGTGAAAAGGTCGCGGATGATCATGATCTTGCCATCCGGCAGTTCGTACGGACCCGTATCACCCAACCCCAGGCGGCAGTCGTAGTGGTCTAGAAACGAAAGCAGTTCGGCGGCGGCATTGAAGCGCACAAAGCTGTCGTGCTTCTCACTGCCCGGCTCGAAGTATTCGATTTGACCGGCAAGATTTTGGATGACATCCTTTTCATGAATCCTGCAACGGTAGCGATCTTGTGAATTGAGTATGTAGCCGTCCTGCCGTTTGCCCCAGAGAATTCGCTGCATGAACTTCAAGATGGTGTTGCTTTCGCGGACGTAATCCTGCGGCTGTATGGCCTCCAGCGCGAGCAGGCCACAGCGTCCCATCCCGAAGCCGACGGCGCCGATACACCAGTCATGAACGCAATTAATTTTGGTGCCGATTTCGCGGCGCGCCGTCGCACCAATATCAATCACACCCTGGGCGCCGACCTCATTGGTCGTCATCTCCAAAATCTCGGGCCAGCGAAGGAACTCCTGCATGAAGGCAAGGATTTCGTATTCCTGCCGCGGGATCATACCTGAAACACCTTCGGTCGCGCGCATGACAAGCACGTCCCAAATATTCCAGGCGAGATAGTTGTTCAGATCGTTCAGTTCGTTAACCGTGAACTGGTCGCGAAGTACGTCTTCCTTGGTGACCTTCTCCAAAACCTTGCTTTTGGCACGCTGTCGCAAGACCTTGTCGCCCAGAATGCCATCTGGCACGGGATCCATGCCCTTGAAATTCCCCTGATACACGAGGTCCTGAAAGCGCAAGCCGTTATCGGCGTCCTTGTAGCGATCCTTATAGGTAGACATCTGTTTCCTCCTCGATTCAGATTTGTTTGGATAGATCAGCTCAGGAGAGCGACTCGGCCTGTCTCCCTGCCCTCGCAGTGCAACTGCACCTTCTTCCCGTCGAGGGCCTTAATCATCGCCGCGAAATGGGCTTCGTTGTTTCCGCCCGTGACGTACCGGGAATCGCTCTCGGTAAGATACGCAGTCATGACGCAAGGCATCTGGAATTCGCGGGAAAGAATGCCGAGGTGGGACTCCGGCGCGCCGGACATCGTAATCACGCCGATGGCACCCATGCTCAACGCTGGCGCAAGGAAAGTCGTCGTTCCGCCCTGCACAAGGAGAATGTGCTCCTTCAGCTTTCCGCTCTGGATCAGAGCAATGACGGACTTCGGATCTGGAAGATACTTGACGATCCCCGATGGGCTCTTCTTGGTCTCGAAGCTATTGTATCCTTCCGCGACATAACTCATCTAGATTCCTCCCTGTGTGTTTGCGGTGGTTGGTAAATCGGTCAGTGTAACGACGGCGGATCGCTACTCTTCAAACGACGAAGGCTCGCTAAGAGCACCTTGTCGACGCTAGTGACGCCTACGGCGGGTGCGTCCGCACCCGTGCTGGGCCGGTCGAGTCCGCAGGTGGCGCTCTGTTCGAGTGACGCGCTGGCAGCCATCCTCCGACGCCGGCGAAGGCTTGCTGCGCTGGCGAGATCGCCATCCTGACAGCCGCACGCACAGCCCGAGACACGTCCGGCGGACGTCGGCTCCTCGATTGTGCTGGAGCTGATCGAGCAGCTCGAGGCGTACCCGTTGGGAAGCAGGCGCGCCACGAGTTCCTGCGGCCAAACGGCCACGAATTCCGCGCCGGCTGCAAGCAATTGCTGCTCAGTATGCATTCCCCAAGAAACGCCGATGGCGCGGACGCCGCACTCGACCGCGTGTTTCACGTCTCCTACCGTATCAGTAATCAATGCGATCTGATCGGCGCGCGGAGCGTCCGGCTCGTGACCTTCGTGATAGGCCGGCGAGCAGTTTCTGCTGACAAGGTATGATCGGTCCGCGAGAAAGCGCTGCACGCACGCGCGCTTGTCCTGCTCGACGTCGCCGCCAAAGACATGAGAGAAGCAATGGGTAAGGCCTTCGCGCCCGAGTATGCGCCTGATGGTCGCGACCGAATTCGACGAGATGACCGCCAGTGAGCAGCTTCCCGCGAACGCCCGTACCACGTCAGCCATACCCGGGACGAAGTCCGGATTATATTCGCTCTGCAATAGGTTGAGAAAGTGCTTGGCAGCTTCGTCGGCTTTGCGGGCGTCGCCGCAATGCTTCGACAGGCCGTGGAACATGTTGTCTTCGAGCAGGCGAAAGAACTCCGCCTGGCTGTTGATGCCGAGCCCCAGGGCAGCATTGGTTTTCGCGAAGACGCGCCATGATGCTTCCCGTGTTTGCACCAGGGTTCCATCAAGATCAAAGAGTATGGCGCGCACGGGCTTCATCGCGACCCCGCCGTTCCGGCAAGAACCCGCGTTTCCGGGCTCGCGTTCAAAGCCGTGAGCTGCGGCATCTCGAAGAAGTCCTGGATCTCTCCATAGCCAGTGAGGCTCTGGCAGGTCCAGCGTGCCAGCGCATTGAACGACACCATGTTCGGCCAGCACTGCCAGGGAAAGCTTGTTAATCCCTGGCCGTGAAGCCGCCACTCTCGGTCACTGCTGTCGGTGAGGACGAGATCGACCTCGTCGGCATATCGATCACGCGACCGCTTCGTCGTGCCGTGGGCCGCCTTCAATCCGAAAATCTTGCCCTTCTCAACGACGTAACCATGGGCCAGCGACAACTCGCGACCGTTGGTCTTGGGGTCGAAGCTAAAGATGACGTGAAATGCCAGGTCCTTGGAAAAGTGTGCGTGCAACCAGCTCATGTTGGGTGCGCCGCGTTCAGGACGCGGTCCCCAACTGTGATCCATCGTCGAGATGCAATCGATCGGGAACGCTTTGCCGCGAACTGCGACCTTTCCCTTGAAATGACCAGTTTGGTCGAAGTGGCCGTTGTAGGCCGTACCCCAGGCGAACTTGCCGCCTTGCTCCGCTTCCTTAAGGGCTTTCGCCTTCATCGGATCCATAGAAGGGTCATGGATGTCGAACGGGAGCATGATCGAGCGGTACCCGACGTCGATCACGGTCCCCTCGCCGTCGTCGTAACCGATGTGCCAGTCCATGTTCGGACGCAGGCACTTGATGCTCAGCGAGTTCTCGAGCGTGAATGCACTCAGGTTGCGCGGCTCAGGGATCGGCATCGAGGCCCGCAGATCGCAGAAGTCCGCTTCCCAAGGAGTGTTGGCGAACCCGGAATTCATGCAGATCGTGGAACTGACGATGCCCAGATTTGGCCTAAACAGGGCATAGACGCCGACATTCAACTTTGCGTCGGCATTGAAAAATCCGAAAAAGTTCGTCTCCGCCCAATTCCGGACGGCCGCGTCCGCTTTATGAAAATGGACGTCTTCATCTTGGATCATTCTGCTTCTCTCCCCTAGCTGGCGCTCTTGCGGCACCCTCTTCGAGCACCGCCATCATCCGCATTTAGGATCGCCTCACTATGGCCGCGCAAGATAAATCGCCTGGCTTCTTTTTATCCCCGCGAGAGAATGACCACCCGCACCATGCCCCCCTAGAGTTCGTAAAACGGCGGTAATCGAACGTCGAAGATTGTGTAGGGAGTACGCTATGGAGATCGGGCGTGTGGTCGGGACCGTCGTTTCGACGGTCAAGTCGTCCGGCCTGAACTCTTTCAAATTGCTGGTCGTAACCCCCCTTGCGGTCGGTGAGGAGCTGACTGCCGTCGACCCCAAGAACACCTATGTCGCAATCGATCTCATCGGCGCCGGCGATGGCGACATCGTTCTCGTGACCAAGGGAAGCGCGGCACGGCTCTCCGACGCGACAAATGTCCCGACCGATGCGGCCATCATCGCCGTGGTCGATACCGTTCAGCTCGGCAGTCAAAATGCCTACTCGAAAACCTGACCGGCAACGACGCCTGTCGAAACGTCAACTTCAACCCAAGCAAGGAGAAATACACATGAACAACACGCCAACCCCGGGTCAGCCGAGAGGTGCTCTTGGTCTGATCGAGACAAAAGGTCTGGTGGGCGCCATCGAGGCAGCCGATGCCATGGTGAAAGCCGCCAACGTCAGGCTAATCGGACGTGAACAGATCGGCGGCGGGCTCGTGACCGTGATGGTCCGAGGCGACGTCGGCGCGGTAAAGGCCGCGACGGATGCGGGCGCTGCGGCGGCCGGAAAGGTCGGTGAGGTCGTATCGGTGCACGTCATTCCGCGTCCGCATGAGGACGTCGAGGGGATTCTGGGCAAGGGTTAATTGCAATCCTCTCAGGTAATTCTTGCAATCCGAAGGCATGAGTGAGCGCATGGGCGTGGCATTGGATCTTGATTCCGACTTGGCAGGTTTGGCGGACGCGCGCAGTAAAGCGCGTCAAGCCCGCTCGGCCTTTCAGGCATTTGTTGGTGCCGACCAGGTAAAGGTCGACAGCATCGTTCGAGCTATGGCGGATGCGGGCACCGCAGCCGCCCAGGAGCTCGCGCGAATGGCTGTCGATGAGACTGGGATCGGGGTGTACGAGGATAAGATTCTCAAGAACCTCTACAATACCAAGTTTGTTGCCGCATCGATGCTCCCGCTGCGGACCGTCGGCGTGTTGTGGGTGGACGAAGCCAATCGCATGACCGCGGTCGGCTCTCCGATGGGCGTGATTGCGGCCATTATCCCCGTAACCAATCCAACCTCGACGGTGCTCTTCAAGTGCCTCGCAGCCGTCAAGTCAGGCAACGCAATTGTATGCGCACCCCACCCGCGCGCTGTTCGAGCCTGCATGCGAGCTGCCGAGATCATGGCCGAAGCTGCGGTCAAGGCCGGAGCGCCAAAGGGCCTGATTTCCTGTCTTTCGCTACCGACGATCCAATCGACTGGCGAATTGATGCGGCACCCGGACGTTTCGGTTGTGCTCGCGACGGGCGGGCCTGGAATGGTGCGAGCCGCCTATTCGAGCGGCAAACCCACGTTCGCCGTCGGCGCTGGGAATGTGCCGGTCTACATCCACCGTTCCGTGAAGGACGTGAAGGAAGCCGCGCTGATGGCCATCACGTCGAAATCCTTCGACAACGGCACGGCATGCGTCGCCGAGCAATCCATCGTTCTTGACGAGCCAATCGCCGAGGCCGGCCTCGCCGCGTTTGCTGCCCAGGGGACGTTCTTTCTGAACCCCACCGATCAGAACCGGCTCGCCGAGATCATCTTCACCGACAAGGGCGAATTCAGGCCGGAAGCAGTAGGCCTTTCCGCGCGGGAGCTGGCTCGCCAAATCAACGTCAGCGTTCCCAGCGACTGCAAGGTGCTTGGCGCCCAATTGG
Organism: Bradyrhizobium sp. 6(2017); assembly: GCF_011058295.2. Classification (NCBI taxonomy): domain Bacteria; kingdom Pseudomonadati; phylum Pseudomonadota; class Alphaproteobacteria; order Hyphomicrobiales; family Nitrobacteraceae; genus Bradyrhizobium; species Bradyrhizobium sp. 6(2017). Next base: position 7,622,029 of record NZ_CP049289.2, read on the forward strand.
GCGAAGTAGGCCCGCAGGCACCCCTCTCGCGCGAGATTCTCGGGCCCGTCTTGTCGTTTTACCGCACCGTGGACCTTCCAGCTGGCTTTGAGCGGTGCCGGCAGATTCTCGCTTTTGGCGGCGAAGGCCACACGTTAGGTCTTCATTGCGAGGACGATCAGGTCATCGCGACGCTCGCGTCGCTTCCCGCCGGACGCATCGTCATCAACACCCCGACCCTGTTTGGCGGCATGGGGTATAGCTGCGCGACTGACCCATCCTTCATGCTCGGCACTGGGACCTGGAGCGGCTCGATTGTTTCAGACAACGTGACCCCGCTTCATCTCATCAACATCAAGCGTGTCGCTCACGAAATAAGGCCGTGGCGCTCACTCTATCAGGCGAACATGGGACTTTGAGCATGCTCGCGCGCACGAGACCGTTTCAGCCCAGCCCCAGTCAGGAAGCCACTGTGTTTCTCGAAGCGGCGGCCATGACGTATCGTGCCCCGGTTTGCTCGTCTGACGCCTTGTGCTTCGGCGTCGATCTCGGAACAGCAACGATCGTTCTGACCGCCGTGGACGCACAAAGGCGCCCGGTCTATTGGGACAGCCTGCCCTGCCAAGCTGTGCGCGACGGCGTCGTTGTCAACTTCGGGGATGCGGTGGCCGCCGTCAAACAGCTCAGGAAAACCGCCACGTCAGCACTGGAGCGGGAAATTGCCGAAGCGGCGACTGCATTTCCTCCAGGCGTGCCCCAGGCAGAAGCTCGTGCTTGCCATTACGTTCTAGAGAACGCGGGCATTACCTGCCGCCATTTGGTTGATGAAGTGACTGCGGCGCAGGCCTTGCTTCGATTGAATGACGGGGTGATCGTCGATGTTGGCGGCGGATCGACGGGCGTTGGCATTGTATCGAACGGCGTCATCATCGCACTCGATGACGAACCGGGCGGCGGTCATCATCTGGATCTGATCCTGGCCGGCGCCTTGGGAATTCCCGTAGAGGACGCCGAGGAACGAAAACGCAAAGGCGAGCAGGACTACTCGCACATTCTCCGCCCCGGCATCGAGCGGATAGCAAGCTCGATCATCCGCCAGATCGGAGACCATACTGTCCGATCTATCCACCTCGTCGGTGGCGCGGTTCGGGTTCCGCATGCGGCATCCATTGTCGCTCGCTTTAGCGGAATTCAAACCACGTCATACCCTCACTCGGAACTCGTAACCCCCTTCGGAATCGCGATGAGCTGACCCATGGATTTTCAACTACGTACGTACGCCTTCATCGATAGCATGCAGCCTCAAGCGGCGGCGCATGTCGCCTCCACGTGTCAAGGAGACGTACCTGTCGCGGGGATGTCCGAGCTCTTTATCGAAGTCGCGCCCGGAAACGAGATCTTTCGCTGCGCAGACATCGCCTTGAAGGCAGCCGATGTCCGCCCGGCGCTGCAGATTATCGAACGGGAGTTCGGTCTCCTGGAGATTCACTCCCACACGCAATCGGAAGTGCAGGCCGCAGGGCAAGCCGTGCTGGATTATCTCGGCCTCAAAGAGGAAGATCGGGTGCGACCGACGATCGCTTCGTCGCAATTCGTCACCAATGTTAATCCCTACCAAGCACAGCTCATCAATAAGTGGCGCAAGGGCAATCTGCTGCTGCCGAGGTCTAGCCTTTTCGTCCTCGAAGCGACACCGGCAGCGTATGTGACGCTCGCCGGCAACGAGGCGGAAAAGGCCGCGAACATCAGCCTGATTGAAGTTCGTGCGGTGGGCCGGTTTGGCCGCTTGTTTATCTCAGGGACCGAGAGCGAAGTCGAAACCGCAGCGAAAGCTGCTGTTACGTCACTCGAGGAGCTGGGAGGCAAGAAATGAGCGTCGTCTCCGTTGCGGATGTAGAGAATGCCAACGGGGTGCTCGTCGTCGGAGCGAGAGATATCCTAACGCCGCTTGCAGCCGACCGCGCCAAAGAGCTGAACGTCCGGATCGAGCGATCCAACAACCCCGCAAAAGAAGTGACATCGCCTGTCGTGTCCCCTTCGCGGCCAACCATCCAATTGTCAGCGAAGGCAGAGCCCGCGGCCAAACCCACAGCTAACGCTGGTGCCGTGCAACCCGGAGCGCTGTCGGGCGCTCTGTATCGCCGTGGAGCGCCAGTCCCCGCCGCGATGCGGGTTCGAGGAGATGCGGCATCCGCTTCTCGTGACGATCGACCGCGGGCCGCGGTCATCGGTGCCGGTCACGTAGGCGCCATGACAGCGCTGCGCCTCGCTGAAACGTCTCTGTTCTCGCGGGTCATGGTTGTCGACATCGTCCCTGGACTTGCGGCTGGATTGGCCCTCGACATGTGGCACAGCGCCTCGCTGCGCGGATTTACGACCAGGATCGAGGGAAGCACCGATCTCTCGGCGCTTGAGGGAGCAAGCTACATCGTCATGACGGCCGGCCGGCCCCGTCAGCCGGGCATGAGCCGAACCGATCTCACGGGCGTGAACGCGGAGATAGTAGGGAACGTCGCCGACGGGATCCGTCGCTATGCTCCCGCTTCCGTCGTCGTCGTTGTGACCAATCCACTTGAGGAAATGACCCACCTGATGGCGAAGCGGACGGGCTTTCCCTCGGCAAGAGTCATTGGCATGGCGGGCGTGCTCGACAGCGCACGCTTCTGCTCGCTCGTCGCGCTAGAAGGAATCGCGCGGCCCCAAGACGTCGATGCAATCGCGCTCGGCAGTCACGGCGCCGAGATGGTGATTCCTTTGAGCCTTGCCAAGGTCCAAGGTCGCCCCCTGGAGCAACTGATCCCCAAGGACCGCCTGGCTGCGATCGTGGAGCGCGCGAGAGACTCCGGCGCCGAGGTCGTCAAACTTCTTCAGAAGGGCAGCGCCTATTTCTCGCCGGCCGAATCGGCGGCGTCCATGGTGGCAGCCATGGTGAAGGGCGGCAGCGACTTGATTGCCGCGTGCGTACAGTCGGCAGGCGCCTACGGCGTCGACGATACGCGAATTGGGCTTCCGGTCCGACTGGGCACGGACGGAGTGAAGGAAATCGTGGATCTGCCGCTGCGGCCCGACGAGCGGACCGCGCTTGCGGCGGCCGCCGGAAGCATCGCCAAACGCATTTCCGAATTGGGCTGACATGCGCGCAATCGTCTACCAGGGACCGGGCGCAGTTGCGGTACAGGACGTACCGCCGCCCCGGCTCGAGGACTCCAGAGACGCTCTGGTTCGAGTGGAGTTAGCCGGCATTTGCGGTACCGATCTGCATGTGATCGCCGGCGATTTTGCGGGCATCCAGCCAGGAGCCGTCATCGGCCACGAGTTCGTGGGTGAGGTCATGGCTATCGGGAGTGCCGTGACCCGATTTGCGGTCGGTGACAGGGTTATGGCGTCCGACTTCACCGCCTGTGGCCGTTGCCGGTGTTGTGAGCGGGGCGACCATTGGGAATGCCCGGAGCGAGCCTTCTTCGGAACCGGCACTTCCTTCGGGCTGCCCCTGGCCGGCGCGCAGGCCGAAGTCGTGCGGGTCCCGCACGCCGACACGACGCTCGGACGTATGCCAAAGGGCTGTTCCGACGAAGCTGCAATCCTCCTCGGGGATAATCTAGCGACAGGATGGGCCGCCGTAGAGCGCAGCGGCCTCTTGCCGGGCGAGATCGTCGCCGTGATCGGCGGCGGAACGGTCGGTCAGCTTGCGAGTCTTTCGGCGCAGGCCGCTGGTGCAGGTGCAGTCATCGTAGTGGAGCCGAGCGAAGGACGCCGCGACTTCGCCCGCGCCAACGGCAGTCTTGCGGCGTCGCCGCAAGAGGCTCGCGAGTTGACGAGCCGCCTGACAGACGGAGAAGGCGTCGATGTGGTCATCGAGGCCGTAGGTGGCGCATCCGCTCTCACGGCGGCGTTTGACTTGGTGCGAAAGCGAGGCCGAATCATCTCGGTAGGCGCCCATGCAGCTGAGACGTGGCCGTTTCCGTTGGCTAGGAGCTTTGCCAACGAGTTGACCCTGGGCTTCGCGATCGGAGATTCGATCCGTCTTCGTCCCCGCCTCCTTTCGCTCATCACCACGGGCGCACTCGACCCAACCGTGGTCATCGATCGCAAGATCGGGTTTGCGGCCGCTCCCCAGACGTATGCCGACCTCAAGGCCCAGCGGATCATAAAAGCGGTTATTGACCCACGGCTCTAGTACGGCCGGTCCGCAGTTGCCAAATTAAGCTAAGCGGCGCAAGCTCTTACAGGAGCGGCAGTCATATTGCACCGCACAATCGCTCGCGAGAGACGAGCGCCACGGTGCCGAACTTGAGCCGCACTGGAGGATGCTCAATGAGTGGGACCGCGCTACTGGCTCAGCGGCGGACGTTTAGTGATGATCCGCACCAGGGGCTCGCGGTGCTGAAAGAGGCGATCATCTCCCTTTCGGAAGCGGCAGATCGCGGGCCTCAGGTGCTCTTCGCCGAAGCCCGCATATTGTTCCGCAATCTCCTTGCTGTCCGAGATGTCCGTCTCCTGGTCCGCTCTGCCGGCGCTTGGCGTGAATGGGAGAAACTCAACGAGGGCGCTGATGAAGCGCTGATAGAACGGCTTCCCGATTCCTTCGTCGATGTGATGCGGTTCGAGGACGCTATCTTAGTTCCAGTCCAGGTGGGAAGCGTCGCTCTCCTCGTCGAGGGCATGACCGATTCCGATGCTCTGCGTGAGCGCGCCGCAACCCTGTCGCACGTGTTCAGGCTCGCGATCGCATCGAGCGAGACCCGCAACGGCAATCCCGACAAGCTCGAAGCGATCCGCGTCTTCCAACGCGTCGCCAACAAGATCCTGAAAAGCCGCAATCTCCAGGAGATTTTCCTCCAGATCACGCATGAGGCGAAAGCGAGGCTCTCCGCTGACATATGCGGCATCATGCTTCTCGAAGAAGAAGCGTTGGTCATGAAGCGCTGCACCGGAAATCTGGCAGCGGAAACGGCCGCCCTTCGCATGAAGGCCGGACAGGGCGTCGGCGGACGCGTTCTCGAAACTCGTCAGCCTTGTTCCATTGAAGACTACGTACAAAGCGAGATCATAAGCCGCGACTTCATGAGCTTGGCGCGGGCCGAACGCGTTCGTTCTGCCCTCGCGGTACCGCTGATGTCCCAAGATCAGGTCATCGGCGTTCTCGAGGTCTGGCGTCGCAAACCATCGATATTTACGCCGCAGCATACGGCGGAACTCGCTACGCTTGCCAATCTTGCGTCTCTTGCGATCGAGAATGCCGCCCTGCTCGACGCGCGCGAAGCCGCGGCTCGGCAGCTAGAGGATGCGCATGCCAAGCTGCAGCAGCGGTATAACGTCATCCGCAAGTCCGCCGATCTTCAGGAAGGTCTTATCTCCACCCTACTCGATGGCGGCGGCCTCTGCGAAATTGCGCAACGCGCGCATCAGCATCTTCACAGCTCCGTGCTCATTCTGGACAAACATTTGGATGTTCAGGCCTGCCATCCTCAAACGGCTGCTACGGACGCAGTTCTCCACGCGGTTCGTATCGCGATCTCGCAAAACAGAGGCCCTGACACTCGGTACAAGACGATAGCGGCCGGCGCACTGCGGTTCGCGTTTCAGAGCGTAACGGCGGGGTCGGAACAGTTGGGTTGGGTCGTCATGCTCGATCCGCAGATCGAAGATGAAAGCGCACAGCTCGCGATTACGGAACTATGCGTGACTGCTGCACTTCATCAAACCAAGGAAAGAGCGGCTGCGCGTGCACTCAGCGACAAGCTCGCGACGCTGACGTGGGATCTGCTGGAAGGAACAGACCACCTGCGGCAGCTGGCGCTTCAACGCGCCAAAGAGCTGGATGCTGAAATTCCAGCAGAGTATTGCGTAGCCGTGTGCAGCATCGATGGCTTGGACAAGCCGGACAAATCCGGAATCCTTACCGGAGGCGAAATTGAAGGCCGCCGCCGGTCAGTCGCCGAGGCTCCTAACCATTTGCCAGGGCGTCACATCGCGAAATTGTCCGGACTGCGCGGCAACGAGCTCGCGCTCGTCATTTCGACCTGCGACGGTGTCAGAGCTCGTGATTTTGCCCAGAGTCTCATTGTCGAGATTGTGCGACGCGTTCCTGGATGTAGCGCTCGCGTCGGCCTAAGCCGCAGTTGTTCGGAACCGATGTCGATACCTTCAGCCTGGCGGGACGCGCGCATCGCCTTGGATGTAGCCCGTCAAAGCCGAAGCACAACAGTCATCGACTATAACGATGTTGGGGTCGCCGGCCTTCTCATGAGTATCCGGGACGGCACCGATTTTCATGGATTTGTCGGGCAAGCGATAGGCGAGCTCCTAAAGGAGAAGAGCCCACAACGCGAGACCCTATTGCAAACCTTGCGCGTATTCTTCGCATGCAATTGTTCGCAGCAGGCGGCTGCAAAAGAACTCCGAACGCACCAAAAGACCATCGCTTATCGACTCGATAAGATCGAGCGCATAACAGGCCTGAATCTCGCAGCTCACGAGCAGCGCGTCCTAGTTTATCTTGCTCTCCAAATGAATGACCTGATTCGTTAGCGGAAGCGAGAACGACGGTTACCATAAGGGCCAGGCTGACCGTGCAGTAGCGGCCTCACCTTGAAGGGAGAAATGGATACGGCGCCTCACGTCGCAGAAGGTCAAACGGCAATGGCACGCTCGGAGGCGTTCGTATTCGTTGCGATTTCAAAATCAAAAGGTTCTTTTCAACCTCAAAGGGGCGTTTTTGCTCCCGCTGCCGACCCCCAACCCTGCGTCCCGAACGTAAGCAGCAGTCGAAAAAATCAACAAAAACAATGAAGCTCGATCCTGATTGACCACCTTTATCGCCCTTTGTTCACGGGGTTTCGGTGGTCAATCGGTGGTTGGCGTCTGATCCCAGACGCGAGAGTTGCTTGTCAAATCGGCTACCAACGAAGCCGATCGTGGACATAACGATCCGTCGGCACTTGCAAGTCCGTCGGGGGTTCGAGTCAGGAGACCGCTACCGCTTTTCCCCAAACTCGGCGGACCTACGTTACTTGCTTCAATCTACCGCATGAAGAGCAGCACTCCCCAAGCGGACCATGTGACGCCGATGAAGCCGACTGCTGAAGGATCCACAGACACTCAGAGCGAAGCCGCGCCAACAAAGCCATGGTCGAAGACAGGACGCCATCAGCAGTCCCATCGCCAATCGCAAGCCGACGGAACCGCGATCAAGAGTCAGCTCCTTTGCGTGTTATTACAGACACTTAGCTGTAAAAACGATTCTCGGCGGGGCCATATAGATCAATAGGTTACAACCGAATTGTAAATCGCGAGTCGGCCCATTAGGCAAACAATAGAAGTCAGCTTCCTCCTCTGCGAATGAGTTTCAGAGGCTTTATGCCCGCTGTCCATATGATCGACCTGCGACCGGCATGAAAGTCGGTCGCAGGTCGTCTATTTTGCTTACTTATCCTCATTACTTAAGATTGTCGGCGTCAATGACCGCTTGAGAGAATGACAGCGGCGCCTCTTGCGGAAGATTGTGACCGATTCCGCCGGTCAGCGTCCTATGTTGATATTTACCGCTGAATTTTTTCGCGTAGACGCTCGGTTCGGGATGAGGAGCACCATTTGCGTCACCTTCCAACGTGATGCTCGGAACGCTTATATTTGGGGAGCTCGCAAGCTTCTTCTCGATGTCATCGTATTTTGCTTCACCCTCGGCGAGTCCGAGGCGCCAGCGATAATTGTGAACAGATACTGCAACGTGGTCGGGATTGGCGAAGGCAGTCGCAGAACGCTCGAACGTCGCGTCGTCAAAGGCCCACTTTGGCGAAGCTTGTTCCCAGATCAACCGAGCGAACTCCTTCGTGTACTTCTGATACCCAACCAGGCCCCGTTCGGTCGCGAAGTAATATTGATACCACCAGAGCAATTCGGCTTTGGGCGGCAGCGGCGCCTTGTTGAGGGCCTGACTGCCGATCAGATAGCCGGAAACCGCTACCAAGGCCTTGCAGCGCTCGGGCCAAAGCGCTGCGACGATGGCCGCCGAGCGTGCACCCCAATCACAGCCGCCGACAACGGCACTCTTGATCTTGAGCGCATCCATCAACGCGATCACGTCAGCGGCAACCGCCCCTTGCTGCCCGTTGCGCATCGTTGAATCCGAAAGGAATTTGGTGGGGCCATACCCACGCACATAGGGAACGATGACGCGAAAGCCGGCCTTGGCGAGCTGCGGCGCGACATCGACGTAGCAATGGATGTCATAGGGCCAGCCATGCAGCAGCACGACCGGTTTGCCGTCCGCCGGACCAACATCGGCATAGCCAATGTTCAGATCACCTGCCTCGATCTGCTTGATCGCACCGAATGACGTGTGGCTGCCGCGAATCGTGTCAGGCGTGGGCTGGCTGGCGGCTTGCGCACTTGCAGTGCTGATCCGGATGAATGGCAGTGCGGTAGCAAAGCCCGCCGCGGCAACCAGCAAACGTCGCTTGAGATCTACGTTTTCCATATCGTCTCTCCAGTTAACAGGAATTCCCAGTTTTATTTGGGGGCGCTTGTATCTTGGCTGTGTCCGCATGAGCCGTATTTGTAAGTTCATGTAGCAACCTGCGGATCTAGGCGACGACCTCGACATTCTCCGACGGCAGGTCACCGCCGAACGCAAAGCCCTGACCGGGTGCCGCCGCGAGCAGTCGGCGGGTGTAATCTTCGTTCGGGCTGCCAAAGACCTCGACTGTTGTCCCCTGCTCCACCACCTGTCCGTTTCTCATGACAACGATCCGGTCGCACAGCTGACTGGCGACACGCAGATCATGCGTGATGAACAGAATGCCGACGCCGGTCCGTGACTGGATGTCTTCCAGGAGTCGAAGAATTTGTGCCTGAACGGAAACGTCGAGCGCAGACACCGGCTCGTCGGCGATTATCAGACGCGGTTGGCAAGCAAGGGCGCGGGCAATCGCGATGCGTTGTCGCTGCCCACCCGAAAACTCGTTTGGATAACGGCGTAGTGCATCCGGCTGCAAACGGACGAGCTTCATCAATTCTTCCGCACGCTGCCAGGCGACGTCAGCTGACACACCAAAGTTCAACGGGCCCTCCACGATCGAGGCGCCGACCGTCTGACGCGGGTTGAGCGAGCGATAGGGATCCTGGAAAATCACCTGCACGTCGTGCCTGACCGGCACCAGTTGACGGGTCTTGAGGTGGGCGACGTTGCGGGAGTTGATGACAATCGTTCCGCCGGACGGCTCGGCCAGTCGGGCGACGCAGCGAGCAAATGTCGACTTGCCCGAGCCGGATTCGCCGACAATGCCGACAGTCTCGCCGGCCGCCACGGACAGGGACACCTGCTTGACCGCCCCTACCGTCGTCTTGCGTGCCGGCCAATGGCCTCGCACGAAGGTCTTGGAGACGTCCGTTGCGGATAACAGCGCAGCCGCATCAGCGCGTGCCGGACGCGACTTTGGATTCAGCGGGGGAACAGCCGCCATCAGCGATCGGGTATAGGCGTGCTGCGGCCGCTTGAGCACGTTGTCCTTGCGGCCGGCCTCGACCATTTGTCCCAGACGCAACACCGCGACGCGGTCGGCAATATCGGCGACGACGCCGAAATCATGGGTGATGAAGAGGACGGCGGTGCCGTTCTCGGCCTGCAGCTCGCGGATCAACTTGAGGACTTCAGCCTGGGTCGTCACGTCGAGCGCAGTCGTGGGCTCGTCGCAGATCAGGAGCGCGGGCTTCAGTACCAATGCGATCGCAATGACGATCCGCTGCCGTTGCCCGCCCGAGAGTTGATGGGGATAGGATCGATAGAGCCGCTCCGGGTCCGGAAGATTAACGCGCGCCATCATCTGAAGGATCGTTTTGTAGCGTGCAGCTGCACTCATCCGGACGTGCTGGCGCAGCATCTCGTCGATCTGCTCGCCGCATGTCACGACAGGATTGAGTGCGGTCATCGGCTCCTGGAACACCATGGACATGGATGGCCCGCGCAAGCTGCGCAACGCATTCTCGCTCAATCCGACGAGTTCGCGGCCCTCGAGCTTGATCGATCCGTTCGATGGACGAAGCCCGGACGGCAACAGCCCCATGATCGCGCTCGCGATCATCGATTTGCCGGAGCCCGACTCCCCCAGCAGACAGACCGTCTCCCCCCTCTCGACCTGAAAGGATATATTCTCGACCGCGTACGACCGATCCGCCCTTGGCGGCAACGGAATTGCCAGCGCGGGGTTCGTTGAGCGGCATGATGGGCGTCGTCGTCATGTCACTCTCCCCGCTTGTTGAACTTGGGATCCAGCGTATCCCTCAAGCCATCGCCCAGCATGTTGACTGCGAGAACGGTCAGCGCGAGGAAGATTCCGGGAAACAGCACATTGTGGGGGAATTGATTGAACTGGGAGCGCCCCTCCGCCATGATGTTGCCCCAGCTCGGCAGATCGGCCGGCAACCCAATGCCGAGAAACGAAAGGATTGCCTCCACCAGGATCGACGATGCGCAAACATAGGTTGCCTGAATGATCAGCGGCGCAAAGGAATTGGGGAGCACGTGCCGGAGCAGGATCTTCCAGGTGGGAGTTGCCAGCGCGACAGCGGCCTCGACGTAAGGCTCTTCGCGGATGCTCAAGACCAGCGAGCGAACCAGCCGTGCGACACGGGGCACCTCCGGCAGGGCGATCGCAATGACCACGCTGGTCAGCGTCCCACCGAACAATGCGATCAGGGTGACGGCGAGCAGAATTCCCGGAATGGCCATGACGCCATCCATGATGCGCATGACGATGCTGTCGAGCCACTTGAAATAGCCGGCCATCAATCCGAGTGCCACGCCGAGCACGACCGCGAAGACCGCAACCGAAAGCCCCACGACGATCGACACACGACCGCCATAGAGCGTCCGGCTCCAAATGTCGCGTCCGAGGCTGTCTGTTCCCATCAGGAACCAATGCGGGATGACGTTACCCTCAAGGGTCGTAAAGTCCGCATGCGTTCCAGGCAGCGCATTGCTGATCGATGGATCGATCGCGGTCGGGTCCAGGGTGCCGAGCCAAGGCGCGAAAATCGCCATCAGCATCAGGACAACGAGCGCCAGGCCCGATATCCGCACCGACCAGTTGTTCAAGAGACGCACCCAGATCGACCGGCGACGCAATGCGCTGGCCGCAGGCGACGCCGCAGCGAGCGTCTCGATGGCTGCTTCAGTCATGCGAGCCTCCTCATTGGCGGATACGAGGGTCAAGCAACAGATAGCTGAGATCGACCAGCAGGTTGATCCCGACATAGACCGCTGCGAATAGCAGCGTGATACCCTGGATCAGCGGAAAATCCCTCGACAGCACCGCATCGACCGTCAACGATCCCAATCCTGGAATGGCAAATACTGATTCCGTTATCACGACGCCACCAATCAGAAGCGCAATACCGATGCCGATCACCGTCACGATCGGAATCGCCGCGTTGCGCAGGGCGTGATGAATGAGGACGCGCAACTCGGAAATGCCCTTGGCGCGCGCGGTTCGGATGAAGTCCTCGGTCAGTGCTTCAGCGACCGAGGCGCGCGTAACCCGCGCGATCAGCGCCAGATAGACGATCGATAGGGTCATTGCCGGCAGGATCAAATGGCGCAACCAGGGCAGCACGCCATCGGCGATCCGGCTATAGCCTTGCACGGGCAGCAGCTGCAGCCGAAGCGCGAAGATCCAGATCAGCACGTAACCTGTCACGAACACGGGCACGGAAAAGCCAAGCGCCGAAAACGTCATCAATCCGCGATCGAGCCAGCCGCCGTGCCGCCATGCCGCAAGGACCCCGAACGGGACCGCAAGCAGGATCGTCACGATGATGGTCAGGGTAGACAGCGCAATGGTCGGTTCGACGCGCTGCCCGATCAGCTTCGATACAGGCTGCTTCATGAAGAACGATTGGCCGAGATCACCGTGCAGCACGGCGAGCAGCCAGCGCCCGAACTGCAGCGGCAGCGGGTCCTTCAGTCCGAGCTGCGCCCGCACCGCCTCGAGTGCCGCCGCGCTGGCGTCATTGCCCACGATCGCGGCCGCCGGATCCCCCGGCGCAAGCCGCGTCATGAGGAAGATAATGACCGCAACGATCAACAAGACTGGAATCGTTGCAACCAGCCGCCTGACAAGAAATACAGCCATCGGAGATCAACCCTTCTGGATGCCCCAATACACACACACCGGTGAGCTCACGGTGCCGCTGATCACGTCCTTGCGCGCAGCCGTGATGGTCTTGTACTCGCCGATCGGCGCGACGATCGCGGCATCGTAGGCGCGCTCCTGGATCTGGTCGGCCAGCGACTTGCGTTGCTCATTGGTTGCCGCCAACAGGAACTCGTCCTTGAGCGCCTCGAGTTTTGCGTCGGTCGGCCAGCCGAACCAACCATTTTCGCCGTTGCCGGTGAGCGGCGCGTAGAACATCGGGTTGATGGTATCTGGTATGTTCCAGCCGGTGATGAAGGCACCCCATCCGCCCTGAGCGGGGGGCGTCTTCATGGCACGCCTCGCGACCAGCGTCGGCCAGTCCATCGACTGCATATCGACGTTGAAACCTGCCTGCTTCAATAATGCCGCCATCACCGGCGGAAATTTGTTGAGGATCGCGAAACTCGCCGGATACATCAGGACGACCGGCTCGTTGTTGTAGCCCCCCTCCTTGAGCAGGGCGCGCGCGCGCGCAAATTGCGGCTTTCCCGTGTAGTAGGACGTCTTCTCGGAATGATAGATCGTGCCCGTCGGATAAAGCGAGGGATTTGCATTGTACAGATCGGGGTGAACCATCTGCGCCTTCATGAGCGCATCCTGGCTGATCGCCATGTACGCCGCCTGCGCGATCTTCGGGTTGTTAAAGGGCGGGTAAAGGTGGTTGAGATGCAGCGCAAAGGATCCCTTCGGCACAAGATCGACAAACAAGATCTTTGGATTATCTCTCAGCGCCACGTACTGATCGGCCGGCACCCATTCGATCAGGTCGACTTCGCCGTTGATGATGGCATTGGTCTGCGTTTGGCCATCGGTCAGAATGATCCATTCCATGCGGTCGACATCGACCACTTTGCCGCCTGCCGTTCCCGACGCCGGCTCGTTCCGCGGCACGTAGTCCGTGTTCTTGACGTAGACGACGCGCTCGCCCGGACGATATTGGTCGGTCTTGAATACGAACGGTCCGGAGCCGATCTGGCTGGTAATTTGCTGATCAGGGGGCGTTTCTGCGACCCGCTTGGGCATGATGAACGGCGGCACCGACGCCGGCTTTGACAGCGCTTCCAGGACCAGACCAAAGCGCTGCTTGAGCGTGAGGACGAATGTATCGTCGCTCTTGGCATCGAGCGAGGCGCTTGCCGCCAGCAATTTTTGGCCGAGGTTGTCGCGCGCGCCCCAGCGCTTGAGCGACTGGATGACGTCTGCGGACGTCACCGGCGCGCCGTCGTGGAACTTGAGGCCCTTGCGGAGCGTGAAAGTCCACACCTTGCCATCGTCGCTCTGGCTGTAATCGGAGACCATCTGCGGCTTGACTTGCCCCTGACCGTCTACCCCGAACAGCGTGTCGTAGATTGCGTAGCCGTGATTGCGCGTGATGATCGCGGTCGTCCAGATCGGGTCGAGAATCTTCAGATCGGACTGCGGCACGACGCGCAGGACCTTCGGCCCCTCGGCAAAGCTTGTCCGCGGCGCCGCCGCTACAATCATCAAGCTGCCAGTCATTGCCAGGAATGAACGCCTATCAGTCATTTGCTTCCCTTCCATTGCTCGGTCTGACGTTTTTCGGTGTGCTGCCTACGCTGACCCTGGAGCGGCAAGTTCGGCGATCAACTCAATCTCGACACATGCGCGCAACGGCAACTGGACGACGCCAAAGGCACTTCGCGCATGAGGCCCGGCGGCCGGAAACACCTCGCCGAACAGCTCGCTTGCGCCGTTGGCAACCAGATGCTGCTCGAAGAAATTCGACCTCGAGGCAACCATGACGGTCATCTTGACAATGCGCGCGATAGTCTCGAGATTGCCACTCGCATGCTGAAGCGTTGCAAGAAGGTCGATGGCCGTGGCGGGCGCTGCCGATCGGCCCTCTTCCAGCGAGATTTCATCGCCGAGCCGGCCGGTCCAGACCGCACCATCGCGCCTGGCGAGATGGCCGGATAAATACAGGGTCTGGCCTTTACGCAGGTAAGGCGCGTAGGACGCCGCCGGCGCCGTGATCGGCGGCAGCACGATGTCCATGGCCTGAAGACGTAGATAGACGCTCATCATTGTTTCTCCATCGTCCTCACCAGATGACGGACGGAGTGATTGAGGCTCAGGCCGAGAGTTTGGCCCGCGCGGCACGGATCGGGGCCTTGAAGACGGGACCGTTCGGACCGAGCCGAATGCCGTCGCGCAGATGCTTCCAGGGAAGCGCGGTCGGGTCTGCCAGGAATGGCCCGGGAGACTTCACGACGATGATTTCCTCGGAGAGAGCCGCGAAGTCGGCGCGGAAATGCACCGAGCTCTTGTTGACTAGGATGCTCATCTTTTCCGGATCGATGCCGACGGTCCGGTACATATTGCGATCGAGCAACTGCGCCTTGGCCGAGGTTACAACGATGCGAATGTCATCGATTTTCAGGCAAGCGGTCAGGCCGAGATTGGCCTGCTTGCCGTTCATCATCGGCCCGCCATAGACGAGCTTGCCGTCGGATAGCGTTTCGACGAGGAAACGCGCGGTCAATGGGCTGTCGCCCGGAACCTCCGCGCAACCGCCGAGATCGATCGAGATCTCCGCGCCGACACCGGCGGCGTGCGCGGCCACGGCGGCTTTCGCGTCGCAGATCAAGCCAATGGCCGCATTCTTGGCACCGTGTCGGATCAACGCCTTCAACAGACCCGTGGTATTGGAGTTGCCACCGACACCCGGATTGTCCTGCGTATCGGCCAGGATGACCGGACGCTTTGCGCTCCGCGCAATCGCGATGGCGCGTACCACAGCATTGTCGGCATCTTCGAATTCGACGTTCCACGCAGTCTCGGCGCCGACGATGTGCTGGTAGATCCGCTCCACGGCACGCTCGACGGCGTCGCGATCGCTGCCATAGCCCCAGACGGTGGCCCCGCATCCCGGAAAATCGGCTGCGGAGAAGCCCGGCGCGAAGGACAGCGAGCTTACGGCCCCCTCTTGCTCTTCCAGCAAGTCGTACACGCCGCGCGCCGGCTGCAGCATGGTCGACATCGCGTTGACGGGGATCAGGAAGGGAATGCGCTTGGCTGCGCGGTAAAGCGGCGCACGCGACGATACCAGATGAAGCAGGAGCTCCGCTGCGCGCCGTCCGGTGTCCGCCATGTCGACGTGCGGATAGGTACGATAAGCGACCACCGCGTCGGCAAGCTCAAGCATCTGTTCGGTGACATTGGCGTGCGAGTCGAGCGACACCGAGATCTTCATCTCGCGTCCAACGATTGCGCGAACTCGCGCCAAAAGCTCGCCCTCACCATCGTCGAGATGCTCGGTCACCTGCGCCCCGTGCAGGTCGAGATAGACCGCATCAAAATTCCTGCGCTTGACGGCATCGAGAATCTCACCCGCGATCCGCTCGTAGGCATCCTCGGTCGTGTGAGCCGAAGCACCGGCGCCTGCCCAAATCACCGGCAGCACCTCGTGCCCACGCGCCTGCACATGCTTTATGAAGCCGCCAATCGGAATGTTGACGTCCAAGAGGCTCAGGACGTCCTCGCCTCTCACCAGGCTCGGAAAGTCCTCGCCCCGCACGAAGCTGTCATAGGTGGCCTTGGACGGCGCGAACGTGTTCGTTTCATGTTGAAAGCCAGCGACAAGAATTTTCAACGGAGTTTCCTCTTCTTTGTTGACCGCGCGCGGGCTCACGGCCAGCCACACGGAGGCAGCGGGCGGTTCGCGGTGGTCAGGCTCACAATTTCGATGGACGGCCGGCTATCCGACCTACGCTGTCTTCGCCGGCTAAAAATCCGCGCCGGTTGGACGTGTGGGAGAATAGGCTTGACCTGCGTTCGAGCAACAGCAATCTTTGTTCCAGTTCGTTGCCAAAACAGCAACAGAGGTTGGTTATGCGAGAACCCAGTCACAGCCGCCTGCGCTATTTCGAGGCCGTCTGCCGGCACGGTACGATCCGCGGCGCAGCTGACCAACTGAACACGGCACCGTCGGTGATCACGCGCCAGATCGCTCTGCTTGAGACGGAGCTCGGGCTGAAACTATTCGAACGGCAGGCGCGCGGCATGAAATTGAATGATGCGGCAGCGCATTTGCTGGATTATTGGCGCAGCTGTCAGGCCCATCGGCAGCAACTATCGGAGCGGCTGGAGGCCATCGAGAGACTGGACGAGGGCCATGTCAGGATCGTGCTGAGCGAGGGCTATGTCGACCATCTGATCGAGCACATCGTGGGGCCCTTCTGCGCACAGCATCCGAAATTGTCGATCGCGATCGATCCGCTCCCCGTCCTGGACATCATGAATCAGGTCGGAGAGGACGCCGCCCATATTGGACTGGCGTATAATCCACAGGCCGACCCTCGCATCCAGTTCGTCGCAAGCGTGCCTGCGCCGGCCCGCCTGCTGGTTCGCGTCGACCATCCGCTCACGCGGCAGCGCCGTCCCATCACCGTAGGCCAGCTGGCTGAATTTCCGTTCGCCTCGATGCCGCGTGGTTATGGCGTCAGCCAATTGATCGACGCGCTCGAATATTCAGAGCATGTCAAGCTTCGGCCGACATTCATCAGCAGTTCGGTCCTCGCGCTGCGACGCTACGTCAGAGCCACACAGGGCGTCGCGATCCTCGGCGCCGGCGTTGCCGCCGCCACCGAAGTCGCGCGTGGTGAGGTCGTCATGCTGGATATCGATCACGCCATTTGCGCGAAAGCCAAGCTTCGGCTCATTGCACGGCGAGCTCGACCGTTGTCGCCGGCGGCAGCGCGCCTATTGAGCAATATGCGAAGCCGCCTTGCATCGTTCGGCATAACGCCGGGTAGATTGCCTTAGGGCAAAGCCGCAGGCTGTCGTGCGGCCGGCATGACAGGGTCAACTATCTGTCGCAATACAGGTGCAAATCCAATACTGCTGTTACAGAACACGCGCCAGTCCGATCAAACGATTTCGCGCGCGGTCACCGGAACGCGAGCGATCTCCGAAATGCTGAACGTCTGTCCTGGGAGGAGCGAAACGATCACGTCAGCTCCAGCCTCACTCAAGACTTGAATCATGACGTGCTCGGTATTGGTCAGATAAGCGTTCTCTTTGGCGCTGACGACCATATCGAGACTTTGACCAGAAAGTGAAAGATAACCCGATAGTACCTCGATCCTGATCTTCGCCTGGTTGACGGCGACCAACAGCCATTCCGAACGTTCGCAAGTTCTTAAGTTGACGACGGTTGGCCCGTGCGGAGCGAAGCAGGCAACCAGGCCTACCTTCATCGAGAAATTGCTCGATGCCCTTCTACCAATCTGAGGAACGGTTAGCATGGATCAAAGAACCTGCGCCAGTCGAGTTAGCTTGTTGAGATCATATCTCTTGACATGACGAATCCGCGGTCAGGCCCCGATGACGACGGCAATTGCTCTTGCCATGATCTCTTGTCCAAGCAATCGGTGCCAACGTCCGCTTTCCAAAAACGCGCGGTCTCGTTCATGGAACGAGAGCGCAGTGCACGCCCTCTTCGGGAGAAATTGAAGCGGGCGCTGTCCTGATGAATCGGCCGATCGTGCCCCAGTTCAGAACAGAGCCCCCCACATCACCACCGAGTCAACCGCGGCGGCCTTAATCGTCTTGCCGCAGCTACTTGAATGTGGCTCTTCGTCTTATTCCGACGCGACGAAGCGGAATATCGAGGAAATATGCACGCGCTCGAATGGCAGCTTCGGTTCTCTTGAGGCGCTGCCCCATTGTCAGCAAGGATGCACCAGAGACGGCGAGCTCCTTCAATTGATCGTCGTCTGCGGCGGTCCATGGCCTTGATGCTGCTCTTGGCGTCTCGCAAGTCTCGCGTTTGCTCAGGCTTGTGTAGGTCATGCTCCACTCCGCCGGGAGAACTTGTTTGCGTGCCGCGCGGGCCAAGTCCGACGAGGCGCGTCTTCAAGGATCGCCTCCGCGTGCGCGGCTTGAGGTAGCACAACGACCGCCAGCAGGCGACGCGGTCTGATCAAACAGGCTTTTTGACGAACGAGGCTTACTTCGCGGAGTCAAACTGCGCTGTCTTTGCGAAACTCAACTCCGCAGTAGACGGGGCGGACAGAGGATAGGCCTAACTTCCGTTTGAGCAATAGCAGTCTTTGTTCGACTTCGTTGCTCAAGTGTCAACGCACGTGAGCGTCCAGCAGCTAACGGGCGCCACTAGGGCCGGGGGGCACCTGGTTCAGCGATCGCGCAACGGATTTTCAGCTCGCATCCGGCGTCCTTAGCCGTGATACGCGAATAGCTCGATCGGCTCATTGAAGCTGCACACCGGATATTCCCCGACGCGTTCAAGACCGAAGTCACCTTCAACGAGGTCGGCGAAGGATCGGGACAGCAGGATCGTCCTCCCAAATTGTTTGGTGAGTGCCTCGCGCGTCGCCATCTCGTGCTCGAAGCGGCGATCGCCACACCCGGCAAATATCAGTTGCGCGTTCTCGACGATCTCGCCTATGTCACCAAGGACCAAGCCGAAACCGGCGTTCGTTTGAACTGATCAGTGCCCCTTACGAGCGGCGATCTCGTCCATCACGCCGCGATCCTCGAAATGAATGTCGACAGCTATCGCCGCAAAGAACATGTCGCCAAGACCCGTGGAGCCTGACGGCCGCACCACGCGCGCGGCAATCAAAACGTCACGAAAATGTCCCTTATCGCCGCGCCGCGACGATCATCCTCTCGCCGCCAGCGCCGAAATGTCGCGCTATAGCATAGCCCGGGTGATGGTCAAGTTGAACACAGCAGTGGGCACAGCCCCGTTCACGCATTCCGTGCGCTGAGAGCCGTTACAGGGATGCCGTCACTGGGGCGCGGGCCGATGACTAATAGCCCAAACGTAGGCTGACACCGCCTCAACATCTGCTGGCTTCAAGTCGCCATCCATTCCGGGCGCCACCGCCATATTGTGCAAGATCGTTCGTTTCAGCTCTTTAACGCTCCCGTCGCTCCAAGCGAATATCCCGAGTGTCAGGTCGTTCCCGTTCTCTGTTCCCTTCCCGTCTTGGCCGTGACAGACGCTGCACTGCCCGTTCGCGGCCTCCCCATGGAACACGCGATCGCCATGCAGGATCTGCTCCCTGCTAAAGCCGATTGGCACCGGCAGAACGTCCGCAGGAGGCCGTATCTGTTCTCTGAATATGTTGAGCGGCGGCGAAACGAGCTTGAGCTCTTGCTGATCCTCTGCCCTTGACGAGTTAGGAGCCGCGGAAAACATCACGCATGCCGCCGCTGCTGAAACAACGAAACGTACCGCCATAGATCACCTCCCGGAAGGTCACGTTCCTGGCCGCCGGATCGGTTCAGCAAGGCAGGGTTTCGTTTGCTCACGGAACGCCAATCGTACAGTCCAGACGTATCTTGAGCGCCCAATAAGCACCTACCTAAGAGAAAAGGCCGGCACCGAAGCGCTGGCCAAGTACCGACGATGAAAACTCGTAGTCTTCTTCCAAGAAGGCCACGGAACATTTCTCTCTTCAGGATGTAACGCGGATCAACTAACTTGGGGCATAAGCGGCTTTGGCCTTGCGGCATTGGCGTACATATTAATCTCCATGCCCACCGACACTTCGACGATCTTCGGTGCAGTCCACTTCATCTGCTTTCCTCCAATTTATCGGTGACTTCGATTTGAGAAAAAGAGCGCACGAAGACGGGTAACGCGCGCATCCTCGACTCATACGCGTGGAAACGAGCGATGGATAATCACTTGTTCAGATAATAGTCATCTTCAAATACGATCACCAGTCGATGCAGGCGCGGCTGAGGCCTCAACGCGGCCACGATGCGCACGCAGAAGAGTCGCGAGATCGCTACATGCGCGCCGTACAAGAACCCATACACCCCCGCGCAGGTCGGGCCCCACGGCGGCTATGCGCTGCCGAAGAGCCGGACCCCGTACTTGCTGAAGCATGCAGGCGTACAGCGCGCCATGGCTCAGCAGCGCGGCACACTGATGCGTCGACAGCAGTGAGTATCGATTGTCGCGAGTTTCTTACCGCTCGCCTGCACTGAGCATCGGCGGACTCAGGTCTTTCAATCCAACCAGACTCTACCGGGGCGGTCGTTGGGGTTGACTTGATGGGTTTTGGCTTCGGGTTGAACGGCCAAACCGACCGGTTCTCGGGCCCGATGAAGGCTGGAGACAAACAAGAACGCTAGTAAGGCCCTAACTCGCATCAAAAGCGGATCGACCAGCGCCTTTAGTAGTTATCGTGCAGCACAAGGCATCAAGGTCTTCGACCTATCACGCGTGTTGGCCGGCCCCTATTGCACCACATGGTGCCGGTCGATCTGGGTCCACGGGTGAGCTCCTTATGTGCGTCGCGCCAGCGATCGGCGGTTGACATTCGCGAAGCGCCCACCGTTCGGCTCAACCCAACTGGAAACTTTCGGCGCCGTATAACCGAGCCAGGAGGTCAAATTCAAAGCTCCGGGCGTTTGGCGGTGCTCATACGCGTTCAAGGCGCGATCGTTGCATCGCATTCGCAGATCGAAGAAGATGCCGATGAGCCGCATAGATCAGCTTTGCGTCGAAGTGCGATGTCGGCGATGAGCACTCCAGCGATCAGGCGGTTTCTCCTCGCAACCCGCCACCAATCACCAGCGCTAGGCGAAGTCGCATCAACTGGCCTAGTTTACGCTCAACCGTCGAACCGATCGATCGCTTCCGTCTCAGCTCGCTGACATACGGGAATGATAGTACCCAAGCGGTTGTTGCGTTATGGGCGCAGCCCCTCTGGACTGCTGGCAATCTGCTGTCGAGATAGGTCTAATCTAATCTATTCGTTTTTCGGATTGAGATTGTGCGCCTAGGTAGAGCGCTTGGCGTCTTTTGAATGAAAAAGGACTGGATCGACGCAAGAGCAGAGTCTCGATTCCGTGGCCATTTCAATCATTTCCCACTTTGAATTAGCCGGGGCCCAACCATGCGCATAGCTGTAATCGGTGCTGGAGGTTTCGGGGACCACTTTGGCGCGCGCCTGGCGAAACGCGGTGCAGGAGTTGGCTTCCTTGCCCGGGGCCCTCGCTTGGCGGGGATGCGCGCGAATGGACTGGTCGTCGACGGCGGTCCCGAGAGGATCTGCGCCAATACTGTGGTGGCGGACTTTGTGTTGCTGGCGGTCAAGCTGTGGGACACGGAGATGGTCGTTGACCAGATCGAGCCGATGGTCGGACCGTCCACGACGCTGGTTTCGTTCCAAAATAGCGTACTCAAGGACAACGCGCTACGAAACGCTTACGGTCCGGCCCAGATTACGCAGCGGCGCCATCATGCTCGGGATTTCCGCGATCGATATCGCGCTATGGGACATCCTGGGAAAGGCAACCTGACAACCTGTACACCGACTGTTGGATGGTACAGCAGTGTCGGAGCTGGCTTGCTATGCAAGTCTCCTTCGCCACACCGACTCGCAGCTTGTCATCGAAAACGTCAATCGAGCTCTAGCCGATGGCTTCTCTCATGTGAAGCTCCATGAGATCACCGCGGATGCAGTCCGTGAGGCCCGAATCGCTGCCGGCGATGACGTCGAGATCACCCTTGACGTCAACTGTCCACGGATGGTGCGCGAGGCCCTCGATATGAGCGCTAAGCTGCGACCGTTCAATCTGCTCTGGCTGGAAGAACCCATTTGGCCTCAAGAGAGCTTTGACGGTTTGGCTCGATTGCGTCGTGAAAGTGGAATGCCCATGGCGGCACCATGCCAACGAAACGCGACCGCATCTTGCAGAACTCCTGGCGTTTCATGTTGCCGATACGTTTGACGATTCTGGAGGACCGCAGATGAATGCCGGATACGAAGCTGCAGACAACCAAATGAAGATCGCAAACATCGAAGCTATCGTGATTTCAATTCCCTTCGCAGGGGGCGGAAAGTCGGCCGAAACGGCTTGGGGCAAGAAGAACGCGAACACCGCCGACTCTCTCCTCGTAAAGGTCACCACGTCGAATGGGCTCACTGGATGGGGTGAGTCTTTCGGCTTCACGGCAATCCCTACTGTCAAGGCGGCGATCGAACAGCTGCTGGCTCCCTTATGCATCGGCCGTAGCGCAGCCAGCATCGGACCATTGATGCTCGATGTTCAAAAGCGCCTGCATATCTTCGGGCGCAGCGGCGCCATCATGTTCGCCATTTCCGCAATCGACATCGCTTTGTGGGACATCTTTGGCAAAGCGACAGGTCGGCCAGTCCATCGATTGTTAGGTGGCAGCGAAGTGACTGAACTGCAGTGCTACGCCAGCCTCGTTCGCTATTCTGACCCGCAGGTCGTTGCTGCGAACGTCGAGCGGGCTTTGGCAGATGGGTTCTCTCATCTCAAGCTTCACGAAATTGACGTGGAGGCGGTACGGGCAGCGCGCAAGACTGCCGGCGACGACGTGGAAATTACGCTTGACGTCAATTGCCCGTGGACGGTCCGCGAAGCCCTGGAAATGAGCTCCAAGCTGCGACCTTTCAATCTGCGATGGCTCGAAGAGCCGATCTGGCCTCCGGAGAATTATGACGGACTGGCTAGGTTGCGCCGCGAGGCGGGGATACCGATCGCGGCTGGCGAGAATGCTTCCACCTTAATGGATTTCCAGCAAATGCTCGTCGCAGGTGCAGTCGACTTCGTGCAGCCGAGCCCAGCAAAAATGGGTGGCATCACCGAGCTGCAAAAAGTTTTTACGCTTGCCGCAGCACATAACACCACGGTCATGGTCCACACCTTTTATGACGGTCCTGGCTTGCTTGCGAGCGTACATGCGAGCGCTGCGCTTGGCTCGAATGAGTCGCTGGTGGAGTGGCGATACTTCGATCTCGAGGCTCAACTTTACGGGGATGCCATCTTCCCCAAGCGCGGAGCGATTGTTGTTCCTCAAGGCCCGGGCCTGGGGGTTGATCCGGATCCGGACGTCATACGGAGTTTTCAAGTCCTGAGCTAAGACCGCTTTCAATCTGCACCGCCGACTTGGAGGTCTTCATGACCATTACACGCCGCACGTTCTTGAAGACGCACGCGACCGCTGTGGGCGCTGCTTATGTCGCCTTGCCACCCTCGCTGGCGCTGGCGGCCCCAATAAACTTCAAGATTGGACACGACCAAGCGGCGACGCACCCGGTTCATTTGCGCCTCGTCGAAGCGGGCGAACGCATCAAGCTTCAGACCAACGGGCAATTCCTGCTCCAGGTATTTGCCAACAGCCAACTCGGCGGCGATACCGACATGCTGACGCAGACGCGCTCCGGCGCTCTGGAGATGGTGTTAATGCCCGACATCATCCTTGGAACGTTGGTGCCGCTGGCGTCCATCAACGCGATGGGGTTTGCGTTTGACAATGAAGTTGACGTCCACGCCGCAATGGATGGCGATTTGGGTGCCCACATCCGTGGCAGGATCGCCGGATCCGGACTGTCGGTGATGAGGAATTTCTGGGAGAACGGCTTCCGACAAATTACCAGCAGCACGAAGCCGATCAACCACCCCGAAGATCTTCGCGGTTTCAAGATCCGCGTCCCCGTGGCACCGCTGTGGGTCTCGATGTTCAAGGCTTTTGGCTGCGGTCCGACCGCAATGAACATGAACGAATTGTATTCAGCGCTTCAGACAAAGGTCGTCGAAGGGCAGGAGAATCCATTCTCAATCATCGAATCCGCGAAATTCTACGAAGTGCAGAAATATTGCTCCGTCACCAACCATGTTTGGAACGGATTCTGGCTATCGATGAATTCCCGCCGCTGGAGCGCGGTCCCCGCGACCGTCCAGGACATTGTTCAGGAACATCTGAATCGTTCCGCGATGGATCTGCGTGACGACGTCGTCAAACAGAAAGACGCGCTGCGGAAATCGCTTGTCGAACGAGGCATGGTGCTTAACGAGACGGATCCCAAGCCGTTCCGCGATGCGCTCCAGGCTGCCGGATTTTACGCGGAGTGGCATAAGAAGTTTGGCGAAGAAAGCTGGGCGGTCCTTACCAAATACGCAAAAGCAATCGCGTAAGCATGCCTGAGAGCCAATTCCCGGTCAAATTCGTACGATGGCGAAGACATGTCGTTTGAACATTCGCAGGACGCGACCGGAACGGGCGTCAGCAACGGCCGGCTTGTTCACGCCAGCCTCATTCTGGACCGCCTCATAGCGTGGTCGACGGAGATACCCGCCGCGCTTTTGGTGGTCGCGGAATTCTGCTTGCTGTTGACCAACGTCACCTATCGATACGGTTTGCGCGACCCGCTCACGTGGGGGGACGAACTCGCCTCGCTGCTCTTTGTCTGGTTGTCGATGCTCGGTTGTGTCATCGCTCTTCGGCGAGGTGAGCACATGCGGCTCACGACCATAATCTCAAAATTGTCGCCGCGGGCAAAGCAGCGGACGGAGGCGCTGGCAAACACACTTGTGGTTCTGTTCATGGCCCTTTTGATCGTGCCCGCCTGGGAGTACACGGTCGACGAATGGGCGATCATGACACCTGCGTTGCAGATACCGCATGCATTTCGCGTGGGTGCCTTGACATGCGGCTTCACGCTGATGTTCGCCGTCGCCCTGTCGCGCTTGATATCGAGCGCCTCGTCGGCAAGCATCGCTCTTTGCGGCCTGCTCGTTCTCGGTGTCTCGAGTGGGCTTTACCTGTTCCAGGTGCAACTCGTGGACATGGGGAGCGCTCATCTATTTCTATTTTTTGTGATTGGTGTGGCGATTATCGTCCTGGCCGGCGCGCCAATCATGACGGCATTTGGACTATCCACACTCACCTACTTGCTAACCGTCACTGATGTTCCGATCACCGTTGCGGTCAACCGTATCGACGAGGGGATGTCAGGACTGATCCTGCTGTCAATCCCGCTGTTTGTCTTTCTGGGGGCGCTCATCGAGTCGATGGGATTGGCCGAAGCGATGATTGGCTTTCTCGCTTCCATAATCGGCCACATGCGCGGCGGCCTCTCGTACGTGCTGATAGGCGCCATGTATCTTGTCTCCGGCATCTCCGGCTCAAAGGCTGCGGACATGGCGGCGATTGCGCCTGCGCTGTTTCCGGACATGAAGAGGCGTGGGGAGGACGAGGGCGAGCTGGTAGCCATGTTGAGTTCGGCCGGCGCGATGTCCGAGACCATCCCTCCCAGCCTAGTATTGATCACGATCGGATCGGTCACGAACGTTTCGATCGCTGCGCTGTTTACCGGCGGCTTCATGCCCGCCGTGGTTGGCGCTCTCGCCATGGCTGCGGTCGTTTGGATCAAAAACCGAAACAAGAGCGTACAGCATCTGCAGCGGGCATCGAGCAAGGATATCTGGACTGCTCTTTGTTACGCCCTCCCGTCGATCGTCCTCCCTTTCTTGATCCGCACCGCCGTCGTCAACGGAGTGGCGACGGCGACGGAGGTCGCTACGATCGGAATCGCGTATACTTTCGCAGTTGGCCTGATCTTTTACAGGAAGTTCGAATGGAAGACGCTTCAACCGATGCTGGTTAATACGGCCTCCCTCTCCGGCGCCATTCTACTGATCATCGGATGCGCGACTTCCATGGCGTGGGCTCTCACCCAATCCGGATTCTCGGTTCAATTAGCCGCGTGGATGTCCATCGTCCCCGGGGGCGCGATGGGCTTCATGATGGTCTCGGCCGTTGCCTTCGTGATCCTGGGCAGCTTTCTCGAGGGTATTCCGGCGATCGTCCTTTTTGGGCCCCTGTTGTTTCCAATAGCGCGGAACATCGGAATTAACGAAGTGCACTATGCGATGGTCGCCGTTTTTGCGATGGGTCTGGGGTTGTTCACACCACCCTTTGGAGTCGGATTTTATGCTGCCTGTGCCATCGGAAAAGTGCGACCGGAAGCGGCGGTTAGGCATGTGTGGGCTTACTTGGCCGCGCTGTTCATCGCGCTTCTCGCTATTGCGGCAATCCCCTGGATTTCAACGGGCTTCCTGTAACGATCGAGACGTCGTCAGGGAGCTGATTTGGTGCACTTGCCCTACCACGCAACAAAGATCGCCCACGGCTAACGATAATGGCCAGCAATGTTAATCTCTACACGGCTTTCAAAAGGAAAAGCAGAATGCGAATGATATCCGCTACCTTCGCGATGGTTTTCGCCTTTGCACTTTCGTTTGGCGGAGCCCATACGCAATCGGTGAAGTCTGGCGTTGAAAGGCTATATATCCTGAGCTGCGGCGAAGGGGTCGCCGGAGACATTTCACTGTGGTCGCCAGGGATCAACGAAGGAAAGTCGATGGATTTCGTCGACAGCTGTTACCTTATCAAGCACAAGCAGGGTTGGTTTCTTTGGGACACCGGTCTTTCGGATTCGGTTGCGGCCTTGCCAAACGGCCTGCCCCCCGCCAACCCAAAGTTCATCTACTGGCGTCGCGCGAAAGCGCTGGCGGCGCAGCTTGCCGAGCTGAATGTTTCACCTTCCGACATCAAAAGGATGGCCGTCTCGCACACCCATCCCGATCATATCGGAAATGTCGAATTGTTTCCGCAGGCCATGCTGTATGTTCAGAAAGCCGAATACGAATGGCCGAACCCGGACGGAACGCCTCGCTTCAAGCCCGAGCATCCGGTTACGAAGGTTGAAGGAGACCTCGATATCTTCGGAGACGGAAGCATTGTTCTGCTAGCTACCCCAGGTCACACCCCAGGCCACCAGGTATTGCTGGTGAAGCTCCCCAAAACTGGCAACATCGTCCTATCCGGCGACTTAGCTCATTTCATGAGCAACTGGGAAAACCGTGGCGTCCCCACATTTAATACCAGCAAGGAACAAACGAATTCTTCGATGCAACGCGTCGCGGACATCTTGAAGAAGGAAAACGCGACGCTCTGGATCAACCACGACAAGGTGCAGAGGGACGGCCAAAAGCTGTCGCCGGAATTCTACGACTAGGCGGAGCTTTTATATCTGTAGCTGTGCGACCGCAGACCGCGTCGCGCAGGTTCGTTGGGCTTTCGCTGCTTCCGTACGACTTATCAGCTGCGAAGTATCGAAAATGGCCTGCTACGAATCTCGCTTCGAAACGGACCGCGTCGAAACTGGCCACCCCACTCCTTGTCCGTTGGGGGGGTGGCGCATTGCGGTTGGCGCGACCAAGCGCCAGTCGACAACAACGATGTGACCGGGGACGATGGTCAGGGCGGCACCGATCAGGCGACTTCGGACACAGCCTTTCGGATGGCCTGCTCGAACGCCTCCGGCGGCTGGGCCCCTGTGATCAGGTAACGATCGTTGACCACCACGGCGGGAACGCTGCTTATCCCTGCTTGCCGCCATTTCTCCTCAGTGTCGCGCACCTCGTCGGCGTAGCGCCCTGAGGTGAGCACATCGCGCGCGGCCGCGCCTTCAAGGCCAGCCGATTCAGCAGCGGCCACGAGCACGCCGTGGTCACCGGGATTTTGCATGTTGGTATGGTAGGCGGCGAGCAGCGCGCGCTTCAACTCTACCTGTCGCCCCTCGATCCGGGCCCAGTGCAGCAGGCGGTGTGCGTCAAATGTGTTGTAGAACCGGCTTTCGTCGGGGGTTACCATGTCGAAGCCCACTTGCGCGGCGAGGGCGCGCTGGCGCTCACGGTTCGCGATCGCCTGCTCGCGCCCGACGTTGTATTTGCGTGCCACGTTGTCGAAGCGGCTCTCACCCTCCGGCGGGGCGCCCGGGTTGAGTTCGAAGGGCTGAAATCGGATATCGGCCGTCAATTGCCCCTCAAATCGCTTGAGCGCAACATCCAGGTTTCCCAACCCAATGACGCACCAGGGGCATGACACATCAGATACGAAGTCGATCTTGACCGTTTTAGTCATGGAAAGGCCGCTCGCTGTTCGCTTGGTTACGTTTGGGCACGCCGGGCGCCCCCTGAACTAACCCTGCAGATAGGACGCTTAGGCATCGGATGAACAGCTGCCGGCAGGAAGACACTCTTTCGTAGATCGGTACAATCTTGCTGCGGCGCTCTGCGCGCGCTACGCGCTCGACATGGACATGAGCAGCGCTCCCAGCCTTATCCAACGCTTCGGAGGTCGCTTTCCGGGAGCATCGCCGCCAACACACCTTCCTCACAGCGCAAGCTGAACGACCGTGGTCTGATCAATGCCGGAAGGTGGAGTATTGGAAAGTGCTCCCCGAACCCGCTGTTCACCGGCGAGATGCGTGCCAAGGCCATCCGGTACTTGCACACTGGACACGTCGGTCGAGGCAATCATCCCTAATCTCCGGGGCGATCAAGCAGTTTCCTTCGTCACGTTGGCCCGATCTCTTTCGCCCGCGTACGGTCCGCCGCCAAACCCGCGGCTGAATGGCGTGAGTCGACAAAGGCTCACTGAGGCGCCTAAGGTGTTGAGGGAGTAAGTTCGCGGAGGCCGGGTACGGGTGAGGGACAGTGAACTTCCAGGTTACGGTTCTCAAGGTGCTGGTCAGCTATCCGGACGGGTTCACTGCGATGGCTGACCTCAAGCGCGATATGGCGATCCTAACGACCAGCGGACGGGACTGGACCGAACGCACCAAGAGATTGGCAGCCCGCGTGCCCGGCTTGGATATATTCTCGCAAGGTCTCGTCGAGAGGCTGAACGGCGGCTGGCGCATTACCGAGAAGGGCCGCGCTGTTCTTGAGGTCATGGAGACGCGGCCGGTGCCCGCCGAGGCAATGGATTCCGTCCAAGCAGTCGTGCAGCCGGCACCGGACGGGCCTCCGTCACCGACGCCTTCGATGGCGCCAGCCCGACGCAAGCGGGAACGAAAGCCGCGCCGGCGAGACGCGACACCGCGAAGACAAGCGAACGCATCGTAGGAGAAAGTCGGTAGGCCGCTTGCGAGGGGCTCTCCCCGCTCGTCTCTGAGGCCCAGACGCGGCTCTGACCGGCTTCGAGGCCTACCGTCGCCATGCGCTGCTCTATGGCCCTTCCGCGGCGGTCTGCTCGACACCTTGCCGATCGATGTGGCCATCGCGGCCTGCGAGACCTTCGGCGCGGTCGCCAGGTTCGGGGTAACCGTGCGGCGTAGGCCGCGGGATCACCGCCTCAGCAGCTTGTGGTTCTCCCTGTAGAGCTTGGTGAGCTCGACAGGTTTTCGATTCCGAAGTCGGTGAACGCCTTGACGCCGTCCTCTCCGACGCCATAGACCCAGATTGTGTCTCGCGAAAAGCTCAGCTGGGTTGCTTCGCCGGACTACGACTCTAGCGTGGCTTCTCCGTTGTGTCTCGCCGCCTACGCAAAGCCATGCCTTTACCGATCCACCGCTATTGAGTTTCTCCAAGAGGCGGAGCGTCCCTGGTCTATTGTCTACACATGCCCGAGCCCTTCTGGCATCCGAGCAGCAGCTATCGCCGGAATCGCAATGACACCTTCAGCGGAGAGGTTTTTCACTCCGGACCTCTGCGTTCTGGCGCCCAAAGAAGACCTTTCCTTCATTGCCTGACATCGAGCTCGTCCTCTATCGCAACAGCGCGACCGAAACGTCAGCGCGAGTTGGGCAACCTGATGCTCGGTGGGGCCGCTCGGCATCGCCCCCTGGCACTGAGACGAGCCCTATCGTCTTTCGTCACGTTTGGCCACCACAGGAGTGGAGCGAAGCCGCCAGGTTGCAGGACGCTCATGCACCTGCGTCAAGGGCGCGGCGTCCAGCCTTGCACCGGACCTGCGTCCTTCGAGGCCAGGACGTCGTCTTTTGCGTCACGGCAGCGAACCTCATGATGAAGGGCCGAAGTCAGCGTCAGGCATCCTCAACCATGATAGGTGAATAGCTCGACGGGATCGCTGAAGCCGCGCACGGGATATTCACCGACAGGCTCGAGACCGGGTTCGTTCTCGAGGAGGTCGGCGAACGACCGGGAGAGCAGCACCGTCCTCCCCAATTGTTTGGTGAGTGCCTCGAGGCGCGCTGCCATGTTAACGGCTGGACCGATGACTGTGAAGTCGAGCCGGGTGCGCGAACCAATATTGCCGAACATGACGTCTCCGACGTGCACGCCGATGCCGTAGCTGAGCGGCGCACGCCCGGTCTCCTTGTTCTTTTCGTTTAAGGCGGTCATCGCCTGACGAGCTTCGGACACCGCACGCAGTAGGTTTGCGCAGGCCTGTGGCGCGCTCAGCGGAAAGATGGCGAGCAGGCCGTCGCCCATGAACTTCAGGATCTCACCGCCATACCGCGCGATCGGCTCCGACATTGCATCGAAATAGTTGTTCAGGATATCAATGACGTCATCGCGCGGCCAGTTGTCGGAGATCCTCGTAAAGTCACGCAGATCGCAGATCATGACGGCGGCGTGGACGGTTGTCCCGCTACCGCGCCTCGTGGCACCTGCCAGAATAAGTTCACCGGCATGCGCCCCGACATATGTTTCAAGCAGCGTTCGCGCCAGCCGGTTCTTGATGCGGATTTCACTGACGAGTGCGAGGATTGGTAACAGTGCTGACAGGCTTGCGATATGAGCCTGATCGAAACCACCAGGTCGGTCGGTCGCAAAGGCCGCGACGTGCCGCTTCCCGAGCGTGTGGTACATCGGCCAGGCCACGTAGTCAGTCAGGCCCTCCGACCGCCACTCGTGATAGACGCTGTGCTTGCGGCCCAACGAAGTATCGTCCTCAAGGTTCTCGCGCACCTCAGCAGCACCGTTATGAATCTCCTGCACCGGGCTGCCGACATATTCGGGCCGCTCCCTGACATCGTAGTCGACCCGGGTAATTGTTGCCTCGCGCATCCCGTCGGCCCAAAAAATCCGGGCGCCTCGCCATTGCGGGTGCTGCATCAGGACGTGGAGTGCCGCGCGCTTGACAGGAATTTCCGCGCGACGTAGCCGAACGCACAGCTCAGCAAAGATATTGTCGATGAAGCGCTGATCGCGCGTTTCGCTCGTCAGCCAATGGACCACGTTACTATACGCGGCGCCTGGATCTCCGTTCGGCGGCGCGCTCATATCTCGCTCCTCGGCAAGATCAGGGTCGACAATGCAGGATATCCATCATACCCCGGCATCAGCCAACCGCAATCTCCTTGCGCACATCCCTATCGGACGGCCGCTCCCTCACTGGCGGAGAGGACGCGACAGGGGTGTCGCGAGCTCGCCGTGATCGACAAGCGATGCTGGAGGACCGCTAGGCCGTGAATCCATAAATCAGCTGGGGCGAGCGACTTGCCGGAATCCGCTATGCACCGATAGCGACCAACGTTTGCAGCGCAGCTAAATGACGCGATGGGCCAACATCCTACATTGTCCCGCCCGGTCGTCCGCGAATCCCGGTGGACTCTTGATCGCAGTCATGGGAGGCACCTGCAAGCATCCATGGGTGTGCGCTCAGACGCGACATGGCGCTTCAAGCGAAAAGGGCTGGAGCATGACATAGCGGGAGATATGGCACTGAAGAGCAACGGTATTCACTAAATTCACCTGATTGCTTTCGAATCATGCTTTGCGGCCGTTGGCATCGATCGACAGCGCCTGGGCAATGAATTTGTGCGTCGGGGTCGGTACGCCGAGCCTCTCCCCCATGCGCACCAGAGTGCCGGAGAAATAGTTGATCTCGAGCGGTTTGCCAGCGCGCCGGTCAACCAGCATGGACGTGATCATTTCGCGGGGATTGGCGTCGGCGGCCGTCATGATCGTCTCGAAGTCGGTGGGCTTGAACGGCACGCCGGCTGCGAGGCCGACGGCGATCACCTCGCGCACGGCATCCTCGAATAGAGCGCGGGTGCCGGGCGTCTCGCGCATCGGTCCGTAAGAGGCATTCGTCAGCGTCATCATGCCCGAACTTGGTGCCAGTGACGCGAACTTCATCCAGACATTGTAGCGTATCTCTGGTGTGAGCACGGCATCGAGGCCGGCCTCCTTGCACACGTGTTGGAAGGCCTCGAGGTGCAGATTCGCTCGCCCATCCGGCCCGCCGAACTCGATGCGGCCGGGTTGCGCCTTGTGCTCGATCACGCCAGGCCGCGCGATGTGGCTTGAGATGCGCACCACGCCTGGCACCACGTGCGCGCGCGGCAGGTGCGCCTTGATGAGGTCCGGCCCCTCGATGCCGTTCTGCAGCGAGATGATTGTGGTGCCGTCCCGAACCGCGGCCTGCAACGCTTTCGCCGCGCGCTCAGTATCGCCGAGTTTGGTTGTAAAAAGCACCATCTCCGGCGGCTCAGCCTCGGCGGGATCGCCGACGGCCTTCACCGGGTTCACAGTGCGGTCGCCGCTGATACCAATGATCTGCAGCCCGTCACGGCGCATTGCGTCGAGATGCGCTCCGCGCGCGACGAACGTGACGTCCTGCCCCGCGGCCGCTAAGCGCCCACCGTAGTAGCCGCCAATGCCGCCAGTACCCATGACCAGAACTTTCATGGTCTCTCCTCGCCAAGGCGCGAACGGTGGAGAAGTGCCGATCGGCAACGTTCCTGCCAATCCTAGCGATACTGCTCGCTAGTTTCAAACTAGCACATTGGAACTGCCCGGATAACGACGGACCGGGTTGATTTTCGGTAGCGCTAGTAGCTCCACCCCTACAACATCCGAGCTGGGTCATTCGCGACCGGATTGAGCCAGCGGCAAGTCCAGCTAAGTTCGCTATGCTGCCGCGCGTCGGCGTAGCGCCCTGAGGTGAGAACATCGCGCGCGGCCACTGAGGAGAAATGGCGGCGAGCAGGGATAAGCAGCGTTCCCGCCGTGGTGGTCAACGATCGTTACCTGATCACAGGGGCCCAGCCGCCGGAGGCTTTCGAGCAGGCCATCCGAAAGGCTGTGTCCGAAGTCGCCTGACCGGCGCGGCCCTTACGATCGCCGCCGGCCCACCAGGAGCGACGGAGCTAGGCTAACGAGTTAGCTGGTTGGACCTTTGACTACATCTGCAAAGCGCGAAAAGAACTCGTCGGCGATCTTCTTCGCCGACCCGCTGATCAAGCGCTGACCCAACTGCGCCAGTTTCCCACCAATCTGCGCCTCTACACCGTAGGATAGCAACGTACCTTCCTCGTTCGCCACTAACGCGACCGAGGCCACGCCCTTGGCAAATCCTGCGATCCCACCCTCTCCTTCGCCCGAAATCCGGTAGCTGCTCGGGGGAACGAGATCGCTCAGAGTGACCCGTCCCTTGAATCTCGCTGAGACTGGGCCGACCTTCATCTTTGCAACCGCACTAAACTGATTGTCCGCCGACCTCACGAGCTCTTCGCAACCCGGAATGCACACCTTCAGAACCTCCGGATCGTTTAGTCTCTCCCACACAGTTTCCCGGGTCGCGGCAAGTTGGACCTCTCCGGCCATCGTCATCGCCATAAGACGTAACCTCCAATGAAGCGGCCGTCGGGCACCTCTGGCAAACATGCGAGCCAGCCGTGATGCAGACCCAACAGCGTGTTATCCAAGGAAATCTGCATGCGATCCCTTTTCCAGACAGATAGCGTCAGTTCGACGACTCCATGTCCCGACGCCTACGCGTACCCGGTCGATCTCGTGACCGGTTCCCATGTGTCGATCTCCCTCCCGAGCGAATTCAACTTGTCTCGGGCCATTTTCAGTGCGTCGCTGCCGAGCAGCAGATGCAATGGCGGATCGTCGGCCTGCACCACCTTCAAGATTGCGCGGGCCGCTTTGACGGGATCACCTGCTTGCTGGCCACTCTTATCCGCTCGAGCCCTTCGGATGGGGTCAAAGAGCAGATCGTAATCGGCAATACTCCGCGGCGAACGGACCATCGATCGCCCCGCCCAGTCGGTCCGGAAGGAGCCTGGAGCAACTGCCGTCACTTTGATGCCGAAACCGCGCACTTCATTCGCCAACACTTCAGATATGCCTTCAAGGGCGAACTTGCTGCCCGCATAATAGGGAATGCCCGGTAGTCCCACATATCCCGCCATTGAGGTGATGTTGATGATATGCCCACGGCGCCGCTCGCGCATGAACGGTAGCACCGCCTTGATCATCGCGACGGCCCCGAAAACGTTGACGTCGAACTGACGTCTCATCTCTTCGAGCGGACTTTCCTCAAGGGTCCCCTCGTGGCCGTATCCTGCACTGTTGACGAGGACGTCTATCGGACCAATATCTCTTTCGGCCTGCGCAACCTCAGGACCGATGGCCGCGACATTCGTGACATCCAATATGATGGCGCGCGCACGTGCGGGCAGCGCGCCGAACTCCTCTCGCGCGGCTTCGCTTCGCACCGTGCCTATCACGGAAAATCCGGACGAGAGCGCTTCCATCGCCAGAGCTCGTCCGAGGCCCGACCCTGCACCCGTGATCAGAAAATTCATGTTCCACTCATCGCCCTGTCTCTCCTCGGCAGCCGTGCTCGATGATCTCGTTACCCTCTGCTTGGCGCGCACCAGCTGCGGTATTCGCGGTGCGGTTCACGCACGGATATTGTCGCGTGGTCGCGTGCGATTAGGGCAGACGGCCTGCCGCGCGCCTCTGCTCGAGTGCCTTGATGTGCGTATAGGCAAGCATCAATGTGCGATGCGCTATGTTGGCATCGATCGCCCTGTTGAGCATGAAGCCCAGAATGTGATCGACCTCGGTCGAACCACCGCGTTCGACGTCGCGCAGCATCGACGTCGCGTATTGCGAGTCTCGCTGCGAGAATGTCTCTTCCCACGATTTCATAAAGCTATCGCTAGGCGCGTGGCCATTGGCGGCTGCGACGGCGGCACCGCACCGAAGCTGGTCAAGGAAAAGCTCTCGACCATAGGGAGTGCGGACAATCTCGCCGACATTCGCGCGCATCAGGCAGGTCATCGCAGCAGCCGTCGAGAGGTGGACGATTTTCTCCCACATGCGCTGCACGATGTCGGTTACCGCAAAGGCTTCGACGCCCTTTGCAGCAGCGAACAGGGCCGCCAGCGTTGTCACGCGTTCGGTCATCTCGCCAGATTGCTCGCCGAAAGTGAGCGTCCGCCAATCGTTGAATTGGCGGATTGCGCCGCTTGGCGTGAGTGTCGCCTGAATCTTTGCTGTGCCGCCGAGCACGCGGTGCTGGCCGAATCTTTGGTTCAGAACGTCGATATGAGCAATACCGTTCAGGAATGGCAAAACGTAACCGCTTGGTGCCACGGCCGGCGCGATTGTCGCTACGGCGGCATCAAGGTCGTATGCCTTGCACGTCAGAATGACTCCGTCGTAGATCGGTGCCACTTCGGACGCGACCACGGTCTTCACCGCTAACTGGGCATCTCCGTATGGGCTCTCGAGCCGCAGCCCTTGCTCGGAGAGGATTTTACGACGTCCTTCCCGGACAAGGAACGTGACGTCGGCACCGCCCTCGGCGAGGCGGCCGCCAAAATAGCCGCCAATTCCACCGGCACCCAGAACCAGAATCTTGGGACTACTCACGAAGGTCTTCCTTTTGACACGCCGGGTCTCGGCGCGAGGGAACGGTGCGGGCATCACTGGAGGGGCGCCTGACCGACCGCCGCAGCGGCCCCCACCAACCGGAGCTTGGCTAACCAGTGGCGGGAGACACGCAGGCAAACTCAATCCGGATGCCGCTAGGCTCTCGAATCATAAAGTGGAATTTCGGACCCTTGCCCGACCTTTCCGGCGCGAACTCAATCACGGTGCCAGGCCATGCCGCGACACGCGCGTGCAATGCGTCAAGTGCGTTGTGGTCCACAACCTTCAATGCAAGGTGATGCAGGCCGAGGTTACGGCGGCGTTCGAACGGCACGCAGCTTTCCGGATCTTCAACTTGCCAGAGCGTAACAATTGCGTTTCCGTCCGATACGAAGGCCGCGGGATAGCTTGGATTCTCACCGACAACCCGCCAGCCAAGACAATCGCAAAAGAATTTCCGTGTCAGCGCAAGGTCCCTGACGGTAAGGCCCACGTGATCGACACCGATCGTCAGCGGCACATTCTCTTGCATCGCAGCTCTCCGGACGCCTACACCAACCGGCAGCGTGAGTAGCCACCCACCCGCAGATCCAACTCCACGCTAATGCGAGTCGTCCTTGACTTGAAGAGCCGTTACTGGAAAGACACTGTTGCTTCTGACGGAACATTGGCGTGACGGTTGATCCCAAGCCGAGCGACGCCGCGAGTCAAGCAATACTGCACATTGTTTCGAAGCCACTCCTATCGCGCGCGAGGCCAGCATGTTGGTGCAGCCTGCGGCGGGCAAAGGAGCACTCAAGCTGCCACGGCCCGTTGCGCCATCACCTTGATCAAATGCGCGCGGTAATCCGACGAACCGTGAATATCGCTCAACAACCCATCGGCCGCAATTTTGATGGCGTCCAGTGCGGCCGGCGACCAATTGGCCAGCAGCGCCGCCTCGATCGCGGGTACACGCATGACGCCGCTTTGCGAGGCCCCGGTCACCGCAACGCGCACGTGACCCGCCAGGGTCTTGGCAACGAATACCCCCGTCAAAGCAAAACGCGACGCGGGATGCCGGAACTTGGCGTAGCCCGCCTTCACGGGAATGGGGAACGAGACCGCTGTGATCAACTCGCCATCTTCCAGCGCCGTCGAGAACAGTCCCTTAAAGAAGTCGTCGGTCGGGATCGTACGCCTGTTTGTCTTGACCGTTGCGCCGAGGGCCAGCGCCGCGGCCGGGTAGTCCGCCGCCGGGTCGTTATTGGCGAGCGAACCTCCGATCGTCCCGCGATAACGCACAGCGGGATCGCCGATCGTCGACGCCAGGTGCGCGAGCGCCGGGATCGCCTTCTGCACCGCGACGCTTTGCGCCACCTCGTAATGCGTGGTCGCCGCCTTGATGGTTACGGTGTCGCCGGACACGCCGACGCCGATCATGTCCTTGATTTTGGCGACGTCGATCACGTCCGATGGTGCGGCAAGTCGCTGCTTCATCACGGGAAGCAGGGTCTGTCCACCGGACAGGAACTTGGCATCGGTGCCCTTGCCGAACTGCGCCACGGCATCGTCGATCGAGGATGCGCGGTAGTAAGTGGTCTCGTACATCGTATCCTCCCTCAACCGTGAATGGCGTGCCAGACACGATCGGGCGTCGCCGGCATCTCCAGCCTGTTGTTGCCGATAGCGTCCGTGATGGCGTTGATCACAGCGGCGGAAGCGCCGATGGCACCGGCTTCGCCGCAACCCTTGACGCCGAGCGGATTGCCCGGACACAGCGTCGGTGTGTGCGAGAGCTTGAACGACGGCAAATCGTCGGCGCGCGGCATGCCGTAATCCATGAACGACGCTGTTACCGGTTGACCGTTGCTGTCATACACGGCTGCTTCCAGGAGCGCCTGGCCGATACCTTGGGCCAACCCGCCATGGACCTGCCCTTCGACGATCATCGGGTTGATCAGCCGGCCGAAGTCATCGGCGGCGACGAAGTTAACGAAAGAGCTTTT
Organism: Bradyrhizobium sp. 6(2017); assembly: GCF_011058295.2. Classification (NCBI taxonomy): domain Bacteria; kingdom Pseudomonadati; phylum Pseudomonadota; class Alphaproteobacteria; order Hyphomicrobiales; family Nitrobacteraceae; genus Bradyrhizobium; species Bradyrhizobium sp. 6(2017). The sequence goes on from NZ_CP049289.2 coordinate 7,659,437, forward strand.
GCCGGTTTCGGGATCGACCTCGATCTCGCAGATATAGGCCCCGGCCGGAAAGGTGAAGTTGGTCGGGTCGTAGAACGCGGTCTCCTTGAGACCCGGCTCCATCCCGTCAGGCAGATTGTGCGCCGTGTAGGCCGCGAGTGCGACCATCGGCAGCGCAATCGACTTGTCGGTACCGGCGACCTTGAACTCGCCGTTCTCGATCACGATGTCGCTCTCGGACGCCTCGAGCGCATGGGCCGCGATCTTCTTGGCTTTGGCCTCGACCTTCTCCATCGCCTTGATGATGGCTGTGCCGCCAACCGCGAGCGAGCGTGAACCGTAAGTGCCCATGCCGAACTGCACCTTATCGGTGTCGCCATGGACGATCTGTACCTGGCTGATCGGGACGCCCAGGCGTTCTGAAATCAGCTGCGCGAACGTCGTTTCGTGGCCCTGTCCGTGGCTGTGCGAGCCGGTGAGCACCTCGATGGTGCCGACCGGGTTGACGCGGATCTCCGCCGACTCCCAGAGGCCGACGCCGGCGCCGAGACTGCCGACCGCCTTCGACGGCGCGATGCCGCAGGCCTCGATGTAGCAGGAGATACCGATGCCGCGCAGCTTGCCACTGGCTTTTGCCTTGGCTTTGCGAGCAGGGAAGCCGGCATAGTCGATCGCCTTCATCGCGGCATCGATCGAGGCGTTAAAGTCGCCGATGTCATACGCCATGATCACCGGCGTCTGATAGGGGAATTGGGTGATGAAGTTTCTCTTGCGCAGCTCGGCCGGATCGACCTTCAATTGCCGCGCCGCCGTCTCCAGCATGCGCTCGATCAGATAGCTCGCCTCGGGACGACCGGCGCCGCGATAGGCATCGACCGGCGTCGTGTTGGTGTAGACGCCCATCACCTCCGCATAGATCGCCGGGATCACGTACTGGCCCGACAGCAGCGTCGCGTAGAGATAGGTCGGCACCGCCGAGGAGAACAGCGACATATAGGCGCCGAAATTGGCGTGGGTCTTCACCCTGAGGCCCAGGATCTTGTTGTCCTTGTCGAACGCCATCTCGGCCTTCGAGATGTGGTCACGGCCATGGTGGTCGGTGAGGAACGCTTCGGTCCGGTCGCCGGTCCACTTGATCGGGCGTTCGACCTTTTTGGAAGCCCAAAGGCAGACCATCTCCTCGGGATAGATATAGATCTTGGAGCCGAAGCCGCCGCCGACGTCGGGGGCGATGACGCGCAACTTGTGCTCGGGCGCGATGTTGTAGAACGCCGACAGCACCAAACGGGCAACATGCGGGTTTTGCGACGTCGTGTAGAGGGTAAAATGCTCCTCGGCGCCGTTATAGTCGGCGATCGCCGCGCGCGGCTCCATTGCGTTCGGCACCAGGCGATTGTTCGTAAGATTGAGCGTCACCACTTGCGCAGCTCTGCTGAAGGCATCCTTCACCGCCGCCTCGTCGCCGATATGCCAGTCATAGACAACATTGCCCGGAGCTTCCGGATGCAACTGCGGCGCATCTGGCTTGATGGCGGCTGTGATATCCGGCACAGCAGGGAGCTCTTCATAGTCGACGACGACTGCCTCGGCCGCGTCCTTGGCTTGGTTCTTGGTCTCCGCGATTACGACCGCGACGGCTTGGCCGACAAAGCGCACCGTTTCCGGCGCCATCGCCGGCCACGCGCCCATCTTCATCGGCGAACCATCCTTGGAGGTGATGGCCCAGCCGCAGATCAGGTTACCCACCTTGTCATCGACGATCTGCTGCCCGGTCAGAACGGCGACCACGCCGGGCATCGTCATCGCGGCGGAGGAATCGATGCCTTTTACCTTGGCGTGGGCATGCGGGCTGCGAATGAATTGGGCGTGTGTCAGGCCAACCAACTTAATATCGTCGACGTAGCGGCCTTTTCCGGTAATGAACCGTCGATCTTCCTTGCGCACGACGCTTGCGCCGATGCCTTCAACGCCCATGCCGTTTCCTCCCAACCCGCGTGATTGATTCTGCCGACTTGTCCGAAATCGGCGACCAAAAGAATAAGTCGCTTAGCTCCGGGCCTCTATCGGACCGGTTGCGATCCCTTCATGCGGCCGGCCGCATCCAGCACCGCCTTGACGATGTTGTGGTAACCGGTGCAGCGGCAGATATTGCCTTCGAGCTCGCGCCGGACGGTTTCCTCATCGAGCTTGCCACTGTGGCGGTTCACAATGTCGATCGACGACATGATCATGCCTGGAGTGCAGTAACCGCACTGCAGGCCGTGATTGTCGCGGAATGCCGCCTGCATCGGGTGCAGCTCGTCGCCCTTGGCGATGCCTTCGATGGTGGTGACGTCGCAGCCCGCGGCCTGTCCGGCCAGCATGGTGCAGGATTTGACCGCGCGTCCGTCGACATGGACGACGCAGGCGCCGCACTGACTGGTATCGCAGCCGATGTGAGTGCCGGTCAGGTTGAGGTTTTCGCGCAGGAGGTGGACGAGGAGGACTCTGTCCTCAACATCTACAGACACAGCCCTACCGTTGATCGTTAAGTCGACTGTCGACACGACTAGATCTCCCCCCTTTTTCGTCTCCCGCACCTCTCGCGAAGTCGCACACGGAGGTGTGCACATCGGTCTGCGGAATCGATCGATAGTACCGCCGCGTCCCTATCGTGACAGCGAGATGTGAGACAAGCCAAGCCGCCTCGCACAAGCCGTCTCGATCTGCGTTCCGGCGCTGCGTTGGCCCGGCTCTACCCGATGTCCAATCCGCACCGCAACAGCCGCGATCACTATGTTGGCCGAACGCTTAGAGCGCCGATAGCGCCGGTCGATATGAAATCAATGGTACCAGACCGCTGCGCAACCACGATTCAATCCTCCAATCACGTTCGGCGAATTCTCTTACCGTCAGACTGGAGGCCCGGCTTGAGATACATCGCGAGGCGTGTCGGCTGGCCAGACTCAACAGCCGAACTTGAGCGCCGGAATTCCACCCCGCGCCGCACAGACAGGCCCGCGTTCTTACTTTATTCCATGCCTCGTTGATCATTTGGTTTGGCAAATTTCATCGTAAGAACAATGCCCTAGAATCGAAACTCTCAACGTCTTAGGCATATCGCGACGGCATCGATCAAGAAGAGTGCTGGGAGCCATCGCTCGGGCTGATGGCTTCGATAAGAACCTCGGTCAACCTTCGTGAGCAACAGCAGGCACGCGTGCCTTGGGCGCCTCCCGGTGTGCCGCATCGCGAGCTGCGCCGCTGCCTGCCCGCAGAGCGGGATGCGCCGCTTCAGTTGGCGGTACCGGCCGAGGTCTGTAACGTGAGCAGATAGGCATATATGTCGTTGAGAGCGTCGTCGGTGAGAACTTCTTTCCAGGCCGGCATGCCCTTCGAGAGGCGCCCTTCATGGACGGTTGCCCAGAACGTCGCCCGAGCGTTTTCGCCGTAGCGAAGCTGCAATCGCCGGAGGTCGATCCGGCGCTCGCTTTGGACCGCGTCGATGCCATGGCAATGGCCGCACGTTGCATTGAAGACTTCCTTGCCCGCGTCGACGTTGGCGGAGCTTGCTGCGTCTGGCGCGCGTTCTGTCGATGCGATTGCAACAATGGCGGAAGGAGAAGGCGCCGTAGGAAGATCGGCCGCCGCGGCTTTTTGTGGCGTGAGCGGATTTGGCGCACTTGCGGATGCGTGGACCGCTATCGGCGGGTCATTTGGCAGGCCGTATTTTGTGGCCAGATCAACAATTGTCCGTTCAAGGCCCGGCAGAACCGCATCGACTTGATCGCGGAGTTCTTTCGAGGTCCTCGAAAACCCGATGGCAGCGTCCCATGACAAGCCCTCGCCTTCGACGGTCTGGATCTTGTAGCGGTTCTCATATTGAGTCTTGTTGAGCCAGCCGGCTGCTGGTCCCCAGACGAAGGCCACGTCCGCCGTGCCGAGATCCAGCGACTTCATGCCTTCTTCCGGGCTCAGCACGCTGACTTTTTCGATATCGTCCCGAAGAGCGAGAAGGTTTTGTGGCGCCGTTTGGTACTGCACGGCCACCCGGCTTCCCCTGAGATCCTCGACGCTGTTGATCGCTTTCTCCTTTGCGGCGACCAGGGCGTAGGTTTGCGTGGAGATCTTTCGGGAGAATATCACCGCGGGTCCCATGAAGTCATCGGACAGCGGCAAGCCGATCATGGCGTCGCATTGCCCGCCCAACAAGGTGACGCGCACGGTGCGCTTGCCAAAATAGGTCTTGTACCAATTGTACGCAACGGGCCGGCCCAGCGCCTTTCCGATCGCCTGACCGACCTCGAGGTAGAAGCCCGGCTTGGAGGCATCATCGCTGGAGTACGGCAAATTCGCCGGATCCGCGCACAAGCGAAGGGGTTTGACGTCGCTTGTATCGGCAGCGGAGGTCGGCTCGACCCAGGCGAGAATGGCTGCCATGGCAAGGACACCTGAGAGCCGGCGCACGCCGTGATTGGTGCACAAGCCGCTAAATTCGCCAGAGATTACCAGCATTCACAACCCCTGTTTGTCGGATGATGAACAGACCGGAAGCTCACTTAGGTGATCGAGAGCCCTACGTCCGTCCCAACCAGAGTCACTGGCGCGACGGACGTTGCTCGGTTGGTGGGCTACTCAACGGAAAATACGAACAGTGAGCCGCCTTCAGGTGCAGCCGCCGTCATCTTCTTCCCGATGTCTCCCAAGAATGCTGGAATGGAAGCCGTACGGCCAACCACGACTGCGACATACTGCTTGCCGTCGACGGCGTAGGTGACGGGACCGGCGCCAATGCCGGAGCCGAGATTCTTCTTCCAAAGGATCTTGCCGTTGGCGGCATTGATTGCGTGGAAGTCACCATGCATGTTGCCGTAGAACACGAGGTTTCCGCCCGTGGATAGCGTGCCGCCGTTGAATGGAAGGTCTTCCTTGAGGGACCATACCTTCTGGTTTTTGACCGGGTCCCATGCCACCAGCTCACCAAGGAAACCGCCCGGACCTTCCCTCGAGGGGAATTCGGCCCCGAGATAGAATGTGCCACGCTTGTACGAGACGTCGCTGACTGAGAAGTCCATGCAGAAGTTGTTGGACGGGATGTAGACAAGCCCCGTCTGCGGGCTGAACGACATCGGCTGCCAGTTCTTGCCGCCTATCACGTTCGGACAGATGTCCTTGACGGGGTGGGCCGGTCCGGGGCGCTTGTCGGGATTCTCGACTGCGCGTAATGTTGCGATATCCCATTTTTCGGCCCAATTGACGAAGACGTATTTCTCGGCCGATAGCAGCTTACCGGTTTCGCGATTGGCGACGAAGAAGAAGCCGTTACGGTCGGCTTTCATCAATGCAGGTACGGTGTTGTCGCCGATCTTGAGGTCGGCCAGGATATTCTCATTCACGCCGTCGTAATCCCACGCGTCGGCCGGGGTCCCCTGAATGTGCCATTTGATCGCGCCGGTATTCGGATCGAGGGCAAGCGTGGACGCTGTGTACAGATTCGTCAGCTTTCCGAAATTGCCGTCGCCGGTGGAGCGAACGGCAGTATTCCACGGGCCCGGGTTGCTGGTGCCCCAATAAACCGTATCGGTCTTGGGATCGTACGAGCCGACCAGCCAGGCGGCGCCGCCGCCCCTTAATCCGGTGTCACCCTTCCAGGTATCGCTGCCAGGCTCGCCGGGCGCCGGTACCGTAAAGGTCTTCCAAACCTGCTTTCCGGTGTTCAGGTCAAATGCCTGAAGCGAACCACGAACGCCATATTCGCCACCACCAAATCCGGTGATCACCTTGTCGCGTACGACCAACGGCGGAGAAGTGATAACGGAGCCCTGCTTGTAGTCGACAACGTCAGCGGTCCAGAGCGCTTTACCTGTTGCAGCGTCGAGCGCGGTCAACTTGCCGTCGATCCGGCCCACGAAAATCTTTCCGTCTGCGAAGGTGACGCCACGGTTGTTTACGTCACAGCACGCGTACTGCAACACATCGTCCGGGATCTCCGGCTCATAGGTCCACTTGCGTGCGCCGGTCGCGGCATCAAGTGCGTAGACATATTTCGGCCCCCATGAGGTCGTCACATAGAGCGTGTTTCCGATCACGATCGGCGACGACTCGTTCGATCGCAGAGAACCGAGCGAAAACGAGTAGACCAAGGATAATTTGCTAACGTTCTCGGAATTGATCTGCTTTAGCGGACTGAACCGTGTATTCCCGTAATCATGGCCCGCGATCGCCCACTGATCGGGATTGGTGATGGCCTTAACGACCGAATCCTGCGCGCTGACGGCGAAATCCGCGGCAAATGTACCGATGGCGATTGAGATGACCGCGACGAATTGCCTGCTCCTCATCGTTTTCTCCTGAGCGTTATTGTCACCACATCAGCGGAGCACCGAGGCGTTCGCAGCGCAGCCGCAGATTCAGCGTGCCAGCGTATCGACGATTATCGCAGGTTCGAAGAGCCGTTGTTCGGAAGACATTGTTACGTCAAGCGAAACAAGGCAGCGCCGGCCGACCAAGGGCATTCTGCTTGCGAGTGGACATCCCTGCACATCAGCGAGCGGGCGTTAATCGATCTCTCCGCGCGACAGTCGATGGTTAAAGACACTCGACGTTGACCCCTCACTCAATCGCACAGCGTGACACTGTCCTCCGAACAATGGGTGTTCACGCTCGTGCCCAGTAGCCATAAGGTCGTTGAACTCGTGCGACTTCGCCTCATGTTGGCAATTGGGAGAAGATTGCGGGGGGACTGGCTAATCACCAGAGTGCCGTCTAACGAGATCACACGACGGAAGGCAGGTCCGGCGGCACATCGCATAATTCCTCGACTTGCGAATGCGGTGCACGCGATCGCACCTTGGACCCGTATACCGCCGCCAACTACCTGGAGTTCTTGAGAATGACCACCTCGTTCGATTATGTGCCGCCGAAAGTCTGGAGTTGGGACAAGCCGAACGGTGGGCGTTTCGCGAACGTCAACCGCCCGATCGCCGGCCCCACGCACGACAGGGAACTCCCCGTCGGTCGCCATCCCCTCCAACTCTATTCTCAGGGAACGCCAAACGGTGTGAAGGTAGCGGTGATGCTCGAGGAGCTGTTGGCGCTCGGCCATAGGGACGCAGAGTACGACGCATGGCTGATCAGAATCGACCGAGGCGATCAGTTTGGGAGCGGCTTCGTTGAGCTGAGTCCCAACTCCAAGATCCCGGCCCTGGTGGACCAAAGCGGACCGATGCCGATCCGAGTCTTCGAGTCCGGCGCTATCTTGATATACTTAGCCGAGAAGTTCGACGCCTTCCTGCCGACCGAACCCGGAGCGCGCGCCGAATGCCTGTCATGGCTGCTCTGGCAGGCAGGAAGTGCGCCATATTTGGGCGGAGGCTTCGGCCATTTTTACGCCTACGCGCCGACCAAGATCGAGTATGCTATAGATCGGTTCGCCATGGAGGCGAAGCGCCAGCTCGACGTGCTCGACCGGCGCCTCGAAACGAACAATTTTATCGCTGGCAGCGACTACACGATCGCAGATATCGCCGCTTGGCCCTGGTACGGCGGTCTGGCGAGGGGCTGGCTCTACGGAGCGGCTGAGTTCCTTCAGGTGCAAGAGTATAAGAACGTTGCGCGCTGGGTCGACGCGATCGCCGAGCGGCCGGCCGTCCGACGCGGGCGAATGGTCAATCGCGTCACTGGCGAAGCTTCAAGTCAGCTGCATGAGCGTCACGACGCCAGTGATTTTGAGACAAGAACGCAAGACAAACTGGCGACCGGCGGGTAACTGCTCGCGCACCGGGCTTGTGCCGAGAATGACGGCTTCAACAGCCTCTCCATAGCGTCATGTTGGCCCTTCAAACGCCTGCGGACCCGCGACGATCGAGCTGCGGGCCCGCAAGCGCATGTCGACAAATAGCTAGGCTGTCACCAGCGCGACCGGCGCAGGCTCGTGCATGCTCCGTGCGGCATTCTTGCTCACAATCCGCTCTACCTGAACGAGATTGTCCGAGAATGTAGGACAGTTGCCCATCCCACCGAACCGCGCTGCGGACACGCTGTTGACGGTACCTTCCTCGTTATGGGTCCGCCAATAGCCGACAGTCGCAACAACCAGCCCGGCCTGAACGTCATCGGTAATATGGGCGACGCCGTGAAAGCCGCCCGTCCTGTTGTACACCTTCACCTTGTCGCCATGCTCGATCATGCGCTCAGCGGCGTCCTGCGGACTGAGGAGAACGAACTGATCCCCCTGCAGTCTCCGCTTCTTCGGCTCGTTGGCGTAGTTCGTATTGAGAAACGCGTGGCTTTTCGGTGCGATGATGTTCAGAGGATAAAGTTTGGCGAGTTCAGGTTCGTCAGCCGCACTCTCATAGGGCCTGGTATAGCCGGGAAGCGGTTCGATCGGCTCGCCGCTTTGCAATTCGTTGTAAAGTTGGCGAAACGGCGGTGCCACGAAATTTGTGGCGCCGGTCAGCAGGATCTCACACTTGCCCGACGGCGTCTTGAAATTGCCCTCGGCGTGAGGCGTTCGCGTATCGGCCGGGCCCAAGTTCAACTTGGCAAAACCTTGCCGCCGCAGAAGATCCATATCGACGCCCGCCACCTGCGGCGCGGTCCAGTCGATCGTGCTTTCGGCCAACTCGAGGTCCGATTTCAGGAACTCAGGGTCGGTCAAGCCCATCGTCTTAGCAAGCCTACGGAAGATTTCCGCATTCGAGCAAGCCTCACCGGGCGGCTCGATGGCCTTCTGATTGAGCGTGAGATAGTAATGTCCCCAGGAGAACATCATGTCATCGTGTTCGGCGGCCATCGTCGCCGGCAAGATGATATCTGCGTAAGCTGCGGTGTCGCTTATGAAATGATCCGCGACAACAGTGAAGAGGTCGTCGCGCTGAAGCCCCCGGACGATTTTGTCGACATCCATCGCCTGGGTCACGGGATTTGTATTGTAGACCATGATCGAGTTGATCGGCGGATCAAGCTTGGTCTCGCCTAGCAGCGCTTCGCCCAACTTGAGCAGATTCACTACGCGCGTGCCGGGCTTGATCCAGTCGGGGCGGCAGATCGCTCCGAAGTTCACGGGGAATTCCCACAGCGGCGCCTGATAGATGCCGCCGGCGACGTCCTTCCAGGCGCCGGTCAAGGCAGGAATCGCGATGACCGCGCGGATGGCCTGGGTACCGCCCGCGGTACGCTCGAGCGCCACACCGATGCGGATTGAGGCGTTGCGCGACTTCGCGTATTCGCGCGTCAGTTTTCGTATGTCATCGGCGCGGACACCGGTGATCTTCTCGGCCCACTCCGGCGTGCAGGTTGCCGCATGTTCCTTGAGCTCCGGATAGCCGAGAACATATTTGTCGACATAATCGTGATCGACCATGTCTTCGGCGATCAAGGTTTGGATCATCGCCATGGCGAGAGCACCGTCGGTGCCGGGCTTCGGTGCGATATGCCAATCGGCCTGCTTGGCTGTGCGCGACCGGTACGGATCGATCACGACGACTTTGGCGCCCTTTTGACGCGCCTCGGTGACGAAGGGCCAATGATGCAGGTTGGTGCTGAGGGAATTGCAGCCCCAGATAATGATATATTTTGAGTGGGCGAAGCTCTCCGGATCCACTGCGTTCGTGGGTCCGACCGTGAGGAGCCAGGCGGTGGAAGAGCCCGATGCGCAATAGGTCTTCTCGCAAACAGTGGCGCCCAGTCTGTTGAAGAAGGCATCGCCGACCGTAAGACCCTGCACCAAGCCTTCGTTGCCGAGATAGCTGACTGGCATGATGGCTTCTGCGCCATTGCTCGAAATGATCTTCGTCCAGCGATCTTTGATTTCCGCGAGCGCCTGATCCCAGCTGATCCGCACGAAGGCGCGGCTGCCTTTGGGTCCGTTGCGCTTCAGCGGATACAGGACGCGATCCGCATTGTAATGCCGATCCGCGTAGTCGTTGAGCTTGACGCACAATCCGCCCCGCGTAATCGGGTGTTTGGGATTTCCGCGGACATTGACCAATTTGTTGCCTTCCACGGTGTAAAGCATTGCACACGTGTCAGGACAATCGTGGGGGCAACCGCCAAAGAATTCCTTGCTATTCGCCTTCGTTGTTTGGGTGCTGGCAGACATCGGCATATTCCTTCTACCGTCCGGCTAAGGGAAATCTGCGCTTGGGACTTACGGTCGCCAAGAGCGGCCTTTCCCAGTTAAATCCAACGACTCAATCGAATTGAGTACCGGTTGCCTCGAATCTCTTGGTGCCGGCTTGCCCTTGCCGTCCGTCCGGACTCAGACCTTTCATTTATACCGGTACTTCACCAGCCAGGGCCTGGGGGCCGATCATTGGCGAGTCCTTGTTGTGCGCATTGCGCGTCGACATGAAATCGCGGCGGCATCATATGAGATCGCAAGCCCCACTCCTGGTTGACACATTCGGGCGCCGCATCGAATATTTGCGGCTTTCGGTCACCGACCGATGCGACTTGCGCTGCACTTACTGCATTCCGAGCGGATTCCGCGGATTTCAGGAACCAGCCTCCTGGTTACGGTTCGATGAGATCGAGCGGCTGATCTCGATTATGGCTCCGCGTGGACTGAAGCGTATCCGTCTCACGGGTGGAGAGCCACTCGTTCGGCGGGACTTGCCAAATCTAGCGGCAAGACTTGCGGCAATACCGGGCATCGACGACCTCTCTTTGAGCACCAATGCGACCCGCTTGCAGGCCCTTGCCACCCCTCTGCGAGAGGCCGGGGTGCAGCGCATCAACGTTAGCTTGGATTCTCTTCGTGCCGAGCGCGTCGCCGCAATCTGCGGCCGCGATGTCCTCGCCAAGATTTTAGCCGGCCTTAAAGCCGCCAAACAGGCCGGCTTCGCGCCGATCAAGATCAATATGGTCGCGATGCGGGGCGTGAATGACGATGAGATCGATGAGATGGCCGATTTCTGCATCGAGCAGGGCTTTGTTCTTCGTCTGATCGAAGCGATGCCGATGGGCACGACCGGCCGGAATACCCAATACCTCGACCTCCAGCCTGTCCGGCGACGCTTGCAGCAGGAGCGCGGTCTCGTCGCAGCCGACGTGCCCGGCGGCGGACCGGCCCGATACATGAAAACGCCAGATGCACGATTGAGCATCGGCTTCATCACTCCGCTGTCCGAACATTTCTGCGCCACGTGCAATCGTGTGCGGCTGGCCGCCGACGGGACAATGTATCTCTGTCTCGGTCAGCGTGAGCAGCTGGCATTCGGGCCACTGTTGCGTCGCGGTGCCAGCGACGACCAGATCGTGGACGCACTTCGCTCGGCCATGAGCCTAAAGCCGGAGCGCCACGAGTTCAATGAGAAGCCTGGGAAGATTTCACGAATCATGGCCGCGACGGGCGGCTGACGTACCGCGGAAACGACGTTCGAATGAGGAACGACCATGCCCCATGTGGTTACTGGGAACTGCAGCGATTGTAGATTCACCGATTGCGTTCTGGTCTGTCCGGTAGCGTGCTTCCACGGGGACGATCAGCGCATGTATATCGATCCCATCGCATGCGTCGATTGTGCGGCCTGCGTTCCGGCCTGTCCGGTTCATGCGATCAGCGAAAGCGCGGATCTTTCGCAGGACCAGCAGATGTGGATTCAGATCAACGCTGATAAATCCGGCAGCACACCTGTGATCCGGAGCAAGCAAACGCCTTTAGCAGGCGCCGAGGAGCGGCGCGCCGCCCTCGGCTACGGTCCCAGCTAGGCACATTGGACCAGTCGCCGTGAATGCAATTGGAACAGCAGACAACCCCTTGCGGGTGGCTATCATTGGCAGCGGACCAAGCGGGTTCTACGCGGCCGAGGCGCTGCTGCAGTCCGAACTCGCAACCGAGGTCGATGTTCTCGAACGGCTTCCGGTCCCTTACGGTTTGGTTCGTTATGGTGTCGCACCTGATCATCCGCGCTTGAAGGACGTCGCCAACACCTACGCCGAGATCGCTCAGGATCCCCGCTTCTCGTTCATCGGCAACGTCACCTATGGCAAGGATTTTACCCTCGGGCAGCTGGCCGATTGCTACCACGCCGTGATCCTTGCGACGGGAGCCGCGACCGACCGGAAGCTTGATATTCCCGGCGAGGATATTCAGGGAAGTCATGCCGCGACGTCCTTTGTCGGATGGTACAACGGACATCCCGATTACCGCGACCTTGTGTTCGATTTGTCGGGCGACTCCGCCATTATCATCGGTCAAGGTAACGTCGCGATCGACGTGTGCCGCATCTTGGCCAAATCGCCGGATGAACTACGAAAGACAGATATCGCCGCACATGCGCTGGATGCCTTGGCTGAAAGCCGCATTCGTGAAATCCATCTGGTTGGCCGCCGAGGACCGGTTCAGTCGCGTTTCACCACCAAAGAGTTGCGCGAACTCGGTCAACTGTCTGAATGCGATCCGTTTGTAGACCCCAATGACCTGATCTTGAGCGACGCCTGCAAATCTGAGTTGGCCGATGTCCGAGAGCCGGCCCGCGCACGGAATTTCGATGCATTCCGGAGCTTCGCTGCGCGCCAGCGGGAGAAGCGGAAATGCTGCCGCATCCACTTCTTCCTCAGCCCAAGAGAAGCACGGGGCGAGCATAAACTCGAAGAGCTTGTTCTTGAGCGGACCCGGCTCGTTGGCGCCGCCAGCCGCCAGGAGGCGGTTGGGACCGGGCAGACGCTGTCCATCAAGGCCGGGCTCCTGATCCGCAGTGTTGGTTACAGCGGTCGTGCCTTGGAAGGAATTCCCTTCGATTATGCACGCGGCACGATTCCTAACAAGGATGGCCGCGCAGAAATGGCATCAGCCGGCGAATGCCCTGTCTATGTCGCCGGGTGGATCAAACGCGGACCAACCGGCATCATCGGCACCAACCGGGCCGACAGCATGGCGACGGTTGCGACCCTTCTTGCCGATTTGCCGACCTTCATGCCTCAGCCGAAGCCGGGCCGCGAGGCCTTCGCTTTGCTCTTGGCGCAGCGGGCGATGCGGCCGGTATCGTTTCAGGAGTGGGAAATGATCGATCAGGCGGAGAAGGCTCGCGGCGCGCCCTTGGGCAAGCCAAGGGAGAAATTCACGAGAATTCCCGAAATGCTTGCAGCAAGCACTGGCCGGCCGTAGACTTCCGCGGTGACGATCAAAGGCCACTTCCCGGGAGTGCCGTAGCCCTCAAGCTGCCCACGAGCCTTGATCCAACGAGCAGGCGACAGACGCGGTTGCGGACCAGCATATTGGCTGAGTACCGACTGTCGAACGACTGGAGCAGCCGATGCCGTTAGCTCTTGAAATTGACCTATCCGCTGCGTCATTGCAAGGTTTTCAAGCAAATTCACGGCTTGATTGTGTCCGGTCGCCTGAAACCTGGTGCACGCCTTCCCGGCACCCGTGCCCTCAGCGAGCAGCTCGGGGTATCGCGCAATACAATCATACTCGCCTATGAAACGTTGACGTCCGAAGGCTATCTGGAGTCCCGGGAGGGCGCTGGAACATACGTGTCGACGACGCTTCCCGACAGCTCCCTATCGGTCGCCGGCGGTTCGAACCAGAATGCCGTCTACCATAAGCCGGTTCATCTGTTCGTTCCGGTTGCCGACGATGCAAAGCGATCCATAGCTTCCAGCGAGATCGTTTGCGACTTTGCGCTCGAGAGCACTGATCCGGCCTGCTTTCCGCGCAGCGTATGGCGCCGGCTGACCAATTGGCGCATGAAATCGTCAAAATTCAACTTGACGTATTCCGGTACGCCCAAGGGACTTCGGGATTTGCGTGAAACGCTTGCCGCGTATCTTGGCGCTTCGCGCGGCATTTCATGCAGCCCGGACCAAATCGTCATTGTTACCGGCGTTCAGCAAGCGTTGAATGTCGCCGCCCACCTGTTCGTGCGCGCGGGTACGACGGTCGCAATGGAAGCGCCAGGTTGCCGGACGACAGCGGACCTTTTTCGGGCTTATGGCGCGCATATAGCGCCTGTTCCTGTCGATCAAAGCGGGATCGTTGTACGACACTTGCCGCAGTCCCGGAACGGCGTCGCCTTTGTCACGTCAGCGCGTCAATATCCGATGGGCGTCATGCTGTCGGCTTCCCGACGCGACATTCTGCTCAGCTGGGCCGATCAAACGGATTCTCACATTGTCGAAGTCGATTTCGACACCGAGATCAGATATCAGGGCTCACCGCCGTCGCCTCTGAAGAGTCTCGATACCTACGGGCGGGTTGTCTATGTTGGCTCGTTTGCGGCTTCCATCGGTCCAGGGCTGAGAGTGGGCTACATGGTTCTACCTCCGCACCTGGTTAATCCTGCCGTCCACGCGACGTCGCTGCTCGATCACGGCTTTCCGTGTACGGGTGTTCCCTGGCTCGAGCAGGCGGTGCTGAACGATTTTATCGAAACCGGTGCCTTCGAAAAGCATCTGAGAAAAATCCGCAAAACCTATATGGCGCGGCGCGACTGCTTAATCTTGGCGCTTCAAAAGCATATCGGATCCGTCCAAATAAACCCGGTCCATTGCGGTACGCACCTGGTATGGGAGTTGCCGCCGGATTTTCCGAGTGCCGTCAGATTGCAGTCGCTCATGCTGAAGCAGCAGATCGGCGTCTACACGCTGCGCGACCAAAATATCGGCGACGCAGATTACCTCGAGAATTGCGACAGGTATCTTCTGTTGGGGTTTGCGGCACTGCCGGAATCGGCAATCGAAGAAGGAGTGTCAAGGCTCGCCAAGGCGCTTTGACGCTCTCTCGGAAGTGAAGCCGGCCATGATGCCTTGCCCGCCCGTCGGCCAGGCGCGCTTGCGCGAAGGGGATGACGCGCGTGTCGCCGCGCGCTGCGCTGAGACAGAGCCAATCAGCTCAACATTCGCTGTGAACCGGTACCATCCGCTTTGCCTGCACCGGCGCTGTGAGGCGCACTCGTGCCTTACTAGGTTATGGCTGGAAATTGCGGGCGAGCTCCTACTGCGACGGCGCCGGCAGTTAGGAGCGCCGGCGGATGTTTTCCACTTCGACCATGGCGCTGCGGCTAGATATCACAAGGGAGCAAAAGATGAGTGGCACTGCTACGAATTTCGGCGACTACGAAGCCATCACAAAGGTCGTTCAACACTATCTGGACGGCGCCAAGTCGGGCAAGGGGAGCGATATGAAGCCCGCCTTCCACAAGGACGCTACGATCTTCGGATATGTCGGATCCGACTTGTTTGCAGGACCTATTCAGGGGCTGTTCGACTGGAACGACTCCAACGGGGCCGCCACCGGAATCCAAGCCCGCTTTTCGGAAATCGACATCGTCGGCACGATCGCGAACGTGCGCCTGGAAATCGACAACTGGAAGGGATCGCGCTTCACCGACATGTTCACGTTGCTGAAGACGGATGGGAAATGGCAAATCATGAACAAGGTATTCCATCTGCACAGCTGATTCATGACGTGCCCGAGAAGCCCCCACGGCTCTTGGCAGCGGTCATTTGCAGCTCCTCTCCACGGAATATGGACCTTTTCCGTGGAGCACCTGGGCCCGGCTTCGGCCGGGTTCTTTTTTCAAAAGACCGCCAGCACCCGTTTAGGCCGCGTCCCACAGAACAAAACTTGCACCTTTGTCGGCAATCATGATTGTCGGCGTATTGGTGTTGCCCGAAGTGATCGTCGGCATCACCGATGCATCGATAACGCGTAACCCATCCAGACCGATGACGCGCAAGTGGCGATCCACGACGGCCAGCGGGTCGTGCTCCAAGCCCATCTTCGCGGTGCCAACTGGATGGAAGATGGTCGTTCCGATGTCGCCGGCGGCCTTGGCAAGAGCTGCCTCGCTGTCATCGACCGACGGTCCTGGGATATACTCCTCCGGGCGAAAGCGACGAAGCGCCTCCTGCTTCATCAAACGGCGCGTAACGCGAATGGCGTCAGCCGCCACGCGGCGATCTTCGTCGGTCGAAAGATAGTTCGGCGCAATAACAGGCTTCGCTGATGGATTCGTCGAACGCAAGCGGATGGTGCCGCGGGATGTCGGCCGAAGATTGCAGGCCGCAACCGTGATCGCAGGAAAGCGGTGCAACGGGTCGCCAAACTTATTGAGCGAGAGAGGCTGGACGTGGAATTCGATGTTGGCTCGATCGAAGACAGGCGATGAGGTTGTAAAGATCCCGAGCTGCGACGGCGCCATGGTAAGCGGACCGCGGCGAAACAACGCATATTCGAGGCCCATCAGCGCTCGCCCAATCGGCGAGTGGTAGGTCTCGTTGAGTGTCTTGGCGCCATGTACCCGGTAGATCGCTCTCTGCTGCAGGTGGTCCTGCAGATTGCGGCCAACGCCGGGCCTGTCGGCGACGGTGGCAATGCCAAGGTCGCCGAGCCAATCAGCCGGGCCGACGCCGGACAGTTGGAGGATCTGGGGCGAACCGACAGAGCCGGCACACAAGATGACTTCGCCTTTCGCGCGAACATTGATCGTTCGTCCATGCTGCCGAAATCGGACTCCTACGGCACGCTTGCCGTCGAACAGCACTTTCTCGACCAAAACCCCTGTTTCGAGCCGTAGGTTGGCCCGATGAAGGACCGGCTTCAGGAAGCCGCGCGCCGCGGACCAGCGAAAGCCGCGCTTCTGATTGACGTGGAAGTAGCCGACGCCGGTATTGTCGCCGGTATTGAAGTCGGTTGTCGCCGGGATACCCATCTCGACCGCCGCTTGCGCCACGTTATCGAGGATATCCCACTTCACGCCGGGACGTTCCACACGCCACTCGCCGCCAACTCCATGATGCTCGGTTTCACCCAGAAAATGGTCATCAAGGCGTTTGAACACCGGACGGACATCGTCCCAACCCCAGCCGGTGAGACCGAGTTGGCGCCAGTGGTCATAGTCCGACGCCTGTCCGCGCATCGAAATCATGGCGTTGATAGCGGACGAGCCGCCAATCACCTTGCCGCGGGGATAGTTAAGGGAACGGCCGTTCAGCCCCGCTTCGGTTTCCGTCTCGAACATCCAGTCCGAACGCGGATTGCCGATCGCGAACAGATAGCCAACCGGAATGTGAAACCAGATCCAGTTGTCCTTGCCGCCGGCTTCCAGGACGAGAACCCGCTTTCTTTTGTCAGTCGACAATCGGTTGGCGACAACGCAGCCGGCAGACCCGGCTCCGACGACAATGTAGTCGTAGTCGCCGTCCAGTTCAGTGCTGGAAACCACGGTCCTCTCCAATCTTTGGCAGTTTGCGTTGCAGTGCTTCGCCCGTAGCCCCGCGTGTCCGGATCGCGGACCGCAGCGCCCGTCCGGAACAGCGAGCGGTCAGCGGTGGCGGAAGACCGGCGCCCGCTTGTTGACGAAGGCGTTCATGCCTTCCTTCTGCCCTTCGGTCGCAAACGCTGCCTGAAACAGAAGACGTTCATGCCGCAGCCCTTCCGAAAGGGGTCCTTCGAACGCACGATTGACGGCCTCCTTGGCCATCTTGACGGCCGGCGCGTTGTAGCCGGCGATCGTATGCGCGGCCTCCAGCGCAACCTGCAGGAGATCGCCGTTTGAGACGACGCGCGCAACGAGACCGACAGCCTTCGCCTCGGCGGCTCCAATGGTCCGGCCGGTCAGAACGAGATCCATGGCAAGCGATTTGCCGACCGCACGCGTCAGCCGCTGTGACCCTCCAATACCGGGCAAGATACCGAGCTTGATTTCCGGCTGACCGAATTGCGCGTCTTCCGAAGCAATGATGAAGTCGCAGAGCAGCGCCAACTCACAACCGCCACCAAGCGCAAACCCGCCGACCGCCGCTATGATCGGCTTGGAAATGGATTTAACCTCATCCCAGGGTCCGAGAAAGTCATTCATATAGAAATCGGTGAAAGGCTTCTCGGCCATTTCCGCAATGTCTGCCCCGGCTGCAAAGGCGCGCGCGCTGCCGGTGATGACGACCGCGCCGACCCGATCGTCGGCATCGAACGCCTTCAGTGCCGCCAATGTCTCGATCGCCAGTTGGCCGTTCAGGGCGTTCAAGCTCTTTGGCCGGTTCAAGGTGACGAGGCCCACGCGATCGCGGCGCTCCACGATAATCGTCTGCGGCGAGCTCGTCTCGAGCGTTGCGGCCGGCTGCTCTGTAGGGGATGGACTGTCCTTGCGGATGGGCGCGACGGTATTGCTCATGGCCTGTTTCCTACGTTTGGGAGATGCCCGTGTCATTCGGCCGCTCGCGGTAGCGAGCAGGACGGATCGATTTCGTCGGCGTTGCCGTCTTCGGCCACCGCGTTCGCGTAAGCGCCGTGTGTCGCCATGAGCTCGTTCAGAATCGCTTCCCGGTGTTGATTAAGGGCCGGCGAACGGACGGGTGTATCGGCCTCGTTTTCGGGGTATCCCGTGAGACGGATCGGGTTGCCGGCGGTACGGATGGGACGGGCACCCTCACCTCTGACCTTCACGATCATATTCCGGGCCTTGAGTTGCGGGTGATCGAACAGTTTGTCGATCGTGTTGATCGGTGAACAGGGGACGCCGGCCTCATTGAGCTTTGCAACCCAGTGCTCAATTGGCTCGCGCATGGTGATCGCTTCGATGGCCGCAATCATGGCGGGGCGATTGCTGCACCGCAGATCATTGCTCATGAAACGCGGATCCAGTGCCAACGCGGGCGATCCAAGCGCGTCTGCCATCAGCATGAAAAGCGTGTCGTTGCCCGCCGCTATGATGACGCGTCCGTCCTTTGCGGCGAAGCTTTCGAACGGAGCCAATGAAGGGTGACTGTCGCCGGTGCGCCCCGGTATCTTACCTTCCACGTCATAGCGTGCGAGTGCCGTCTCCATCAGCGCGGCCTGGCAGTCGAGCATGCCAATATCGACGCGCGTTCCCTGAGCGTTTTGCACGCGTTTGAAGAGCGCGGAGAGGATGCCGACCGTCGCGAACAAAGCGGCACCGAGATCGCCAAAACTGGTCCCAACGCGCGACGGCGGCCCGTCAGGCCATCCTGTTAAGCTCATCACGCCGCCCATGGCTTGCACGACCATATCGTAACCGGGCAGGTCACTGAACGGACCGGTATGGCCAAATCCCGAAATTGACGCATAGACGATGTGGGGGTGCGTTTTGGCGAGCCGTTCGGCGCCATAGCCGAGCCGATCCATGACGCCGGGGCGAAAGTTCTCGACCACCACATCGGCGCGGTCCAGCAGCCGCTCGAGTAACTCTCTATCGCGCGGCGACTTGATATCGAGAACAATGCTCTCCTTGCCGCGGTTGAAGCACATGAAATAGGCCGACTCGCCATCGACGAACGGGCCAAACGCCCGCGTGTCGTCACCGGTGCCAAACTTTTCGATCTTGATGACGCGCGCACCGAGATCGGCCAGGACCATGGAGCAATAAGGTCCAGCCAATACTCGTGAGAAATCGAGGACCGTGATGCCTTCGAGGGGCCCCTTTTTCGGAGCCTGGATAGCTGTGCCCTGCATACTAGCTCCTCCCAAGACGATGGCCGTCACGCCGCAGTCGCGAACAAGCCCGAGAATTCCGGTCCATTGTCGTTCGCACCGGTTCAAGCTCCGGCCTTCTGGGCCGCGAAGCGATCAACAGCCACCCTCGCCAAACGGATGGCTTCTCCAGCCAAAAGTGGCGAACCCCAATCATCCAACCCAGAGACCAGACCGGTGAAGTACCGGTCCGATTGAAAGGCCTGAGTCCGCAAGTACCCTCGGAGCCCAACTCGTGGACCGAGGGGAGCGGGCCGGAGCACTGGCACCGGCCGCCGCTCCCTACGGGTCAACGACCGGCGCTCTGGCCGCCGTCGACGTGCAAAATCTCGCCGGTCACAAAGGGAGCGTTCTCGAGGAACAGGACGGCGTCGACGATGTCCTTGATTTCTCCCATCCTTCCGACGGGATGCTGCTTCGCAAGAAACTCATGCTTTTCGGGGGCATGCATCGGTGTCTTCATCACACCGGGAGCAACGGCGTTAACCCGAACTCCCTTTTTTGCGTACTCGATCGCCAGGGACTTCGTGGCTGCGTTGAGCCCACCTTTGGTTAGCGAGGCCAGGACCGAGGGAACGTTGCTGTTGGCGTGATCGACAAGGCTGGTCGTAATCTGCACGATATGTCCGGAGCCTTGCTCCAGCATCACGGCCGCGACGCGCTTGGTAACCCGGAAGAAGCCCCCGAGATTGATCGCTACGACTGAAGCATAATCCTCCTCGGTATAATTGATCAGCGGCTTGGCGATGAAGATCCCCGCGTTGTTGATGAGGGTATCGATACGTCCGAAACGCGCCAGGCCTTCCTCGACGATGCGATCAGCCGTCTTCGGATCCGCCACGTCGCCCGCGATCGTCAAGATGTCCGTATCCGTGCTGGGCTTGATGGACCGTGAATTGGCAATCACGCGGTAATTGCGATCGCGGTACCCGTTCACAAGCCCGGCGCCGAAGCCCTGCGATGCTCCGGTGATGACGACAACTTTCTGCTCTTTTCCCATGCCTGCCTCACCCTTCAGCGGACGACGTGATTACCACCCGCCAGACGGTCAACGTCTGATGCGCCAAACCTAGTGCGAGTTGGGGACGCCTCGAAAGACCGTTGTCCGGCAGACTCTGTTCCTGAAACTGGAACAATGCGCACGGCAGCCTTGGATCTAATGCCGGATTGATCAGCATCGATCGGCGATACGCATGTCCCCGGCCTTCGCATTCTCGCAAACTTTGCGACCAGCCCGTTCAGTTTGGACAGTCACCGGTGCCGCCATTAGCGCCTTTTTGAGATATCCATATCTCTATTTGAGATAGGTGGAGGACTGACACCGCGTCCTCCAAATAGGCGGTCCGTTTTCTTGACCGCGCAAACTCACTCGACGCGAGTGCGATCCGAAACTGACAAACCTTCCTTGTCGATCAACTCCGCTGGGTTATGGTCCATCGCGCGTCGTTGCGTTGCACCTTCGCTCACAAACACGCGAATGGTCCGAGCAGAACTCGCGCGGCGATTCCGGCGGTGTTACGATGACGGCCGTTGACAACATGCGCGCGGAGACGCCTACCCCGATGAGCTATTTGGAATTGCCCATGACGCGTTACGCGATGAGCGGAGATGTAAGCGTCGCGTACCAGACCATGGGAGACGGCCCCATTAACATCATCGCGATCCCTGGAATCGTTTCGCATGTCGAATTCTTGCATGAGATGCCCGGATACACGGCGTTTTTGCAGCGTCTTTCAAAATTCGCTCGCGTCATCACGTTTGACAAGCGTGGTCAGGGGCTTTCGGACAAAATCTCGGGCGCTCCCACGCTCGAGGAGCGCATGGATGACGTCCGCGCCGTTCTCGACTCCGTTGGCGCGCAGCGTGCCGCCCTGCTGGGATTTTCCGAAGGTTGCGCCATGAGCGCAGTCTTTGCGGCGTCCTATCCGGAGCGCGTCTCACACCTCGTCTTATTCGGAGCGTTTGTCCGCTATGCCGAGCTTTTTCCCGATGCTGCCCCTCAGTTGGTCGTTCAGGAGCGGGTGAAGTATTGGGGAACCGGGGCATTGATGAAAGAGGTAATGGCCAGCAGGGCGTCCGATCCGGAAGCGGTTGCGAAGTTTGCCAAGTTCGAGCGCCTGTCCGCCAGTCCCGGCGCAATGAAAGCCCTCCAACTGTTGAACTTGCAGATCGACGTTGGCGATATCCTGCCAACCGTGCGGACTCCAACACTCGTGCTGCACCGGGCAAACGACGCGCTGGTCCCGGTCCAGAAAGGCCGCGATTTCGCGGCACATATTCCCGGTTCCTCATATACAGAATATCCCGGCAGCGATCATGCCTTCTGGTCGGGCGACGTCGAGGCATTGCTCGGCGATATCGAGGAGTTCATCATTGGCCATCGCGAGAGCAAATCGGTCGACCTCGAGCGCATCCTGGCGACCGTCATGTTCACGGATATCGTCGATTCAACCCGCCGCGCTGTCGAAATGGGTGATCAGAACTGGCATCGGCTACTTGACGATCATGATCGGCTCGCGCGCCTGATGATCGAAAGGCACCGCGGCAACCTGATCAAGAGCACCGGCGACGGCATTCTCGCTACCTTCGACGGGCCCGGCCGTGCCGTACGTTGTGCGCTGGCGTTTTCGGCCGCAGCTCGGCAGATTGGCCTACCCCTGCGTTCGGGCCTGCATACGGGAGAAATCGAGGTCAGAGGCCGCGACATCGGTGGCATCGCTGTTCACGCAGCGGCCCGCGTCATGGCCAATTCCGCACCCGACGAAGTCCTCGTATCCCGCGTGGTCTCGGATCTCGTCGCGGGAGCCGGATTGACGTTCGACGAGCGAGGCGCGTTTGAGTTCAAAGGCCTTCCCGGCCGATGGGATCTCTTTGCAGCCAGTGTGTAAAGAGCTCAAGCTGCCGCCTCACCGAAGACGGAGCGCGCCTGAATCCGGCGAAGCTATCGACGTCCGATACCGTACGCCGCCGCCCAACCGAGGCCTGCTACGGTCTCGCCGAATGGACGATATTCGCACCCCACCCAGCCGCTGAATTCGAGCCTGTCGATCAGATCGAACAGGTACGGATAGTTGATTTCACCGCGGCTCGGTTCGTTACGTCCGGGCACCCCGGCGATTTGGAGGTGCTTGATGCGCCGGATGTTCCTGGTAATCGTATCGGCGAGGCGCCCTTCCGTGAGCTGCATGTGGTAGACGTCAAGATGCAGATGGAGGTTGGGATCGCCTACCGCCTCGATCGCCTTTAGAGCCTGTTCGGTACGCGTCAAATAAAATCCGCGCATGCCATAGGTCGTGTACGTCTCCCCGCCATCGATATCGCCTTGCAACGGGTTTATGGGCTCGATGACAGCGGCGATACCTCGCTTCCCAAGAACCTGCGCGCCGTACGCCAAATTCCTGAGGTACGTCTCTTTCGCAGCTTCGGAATCCGTCTCCGGAGGCACAAACGCCGGCAATAAGATGGACCGCACCGCATTGCGTCGCCTGCGCATAATCGGCAGCGAGCTCGACCCCGGCGCGAAATTCCTCTTCACGGCCCGGCAATGCCGCTAGGCCGCGTTCCCCGGCATCCCAATTTCCCTGTGGCGTATCGATTAGAGCGAGCTCCAACCGATGTTCGCAGAGCAGGGAAGCAAGGTCAGCAGCAGGCCATTGATAGGGTACCTGGAACTCCACACCTCGGAACCCGGCACGGGCAGCGGCGGCAAACCGGTCGAGGAACGGTACCTCGTTGAAGAGATAGTGGAGTTGGCAGCGAAACGTGGCATGGCAATTCTCTCCAACTGGAGTTAGGACTCTGCATTCTGGATCCGCGGTGCCATCGAACGGCATGATGGTTGCGGCGGCCACTGAAAACAGTGAGGCACAGGGTAACAAAAGCTTTCATTGGGCGCGAGCCATGCAGGTGAATTCGATCCGTGTACCACCTGGCTCTCGCACCATGAAGCGCATCTTGGTACCCTTGCTGGATCTCTGCGGCGCAAGTTCAATCACGGTGCCGGGCCATGCTGCCGCACGTGTGTGCAGTGCTTCAAGCACACCGAGGTTCGCAACCTTCAATGCGAGGTGACGCAAACCGACATTGCTGCGGCGGTTGAACGGCACGCAGTTCGCCGGAACCTCGACCTGCCAGAGCGTCACAATGCCCGTTCCGTCCGATACAAAGGCCGCCGGATGGCCTTGATCTTCTCCAACGACACTCCAGCCGAGGCACTCGCAAAAGAAGTCGCGCGAGAGCGCGACGTCTCTCACGGCAAGTCCCACACGATCGATGCCGATCGTCAAAGGGGCATCATCCAGCATTCAGATAATCTCCTGGTATCATTGAGTTGGTGTCCGGCACTCCAAATCTACCGATTATGTTCGAACCGTCATTGGGCGGAAACTTCTGTTCCGAAGAGCGAAACAGTGCGGAATCACACAATGTGAGAGAGATAAACCGCTCAACTCGTGAATTCCCGGCGGGCTGAGCGCACGCTCGCCACGACGTGCGCGTGGACCTCCGACACTCTGCGCGTATGGTGAGTGTCGGGATGCGAAACCAGCCAATAACTCCGTACAAAGCTAATCTCCGGTAGCAATCGCTTGAGTTCCGGAAACCGTCGCGCGGCGTAGTCGTGGAGTATGCCCACGCCGTGACCGCCTCTCACCGCCTCCATCTGCGCCACAACGCTCCCGCACTCGTAGTGCCTGGTCATGACCTTTCCGAGCGAAGAGGCGTAGTCGAGCGCTCGGCTGTAGACAAAATCCTCGACATGCGTCACGAACAGATGGCCGGCGAGATCGGCTTGCTTTCGGATTGGTCCTAAGCGCTTCAGATAGCTCTCTGCGCCATAAACACTGAGCGTGTAGTCCGTAAGCTTTTTGACAATCAGTCGCCCTTGCTTCGGACGATCCAAGGTGATCGCAATGTCAGCCTCCCGCCTCGACAGCGAGAATGTCCGCGGCAGCGGAACAAGTTGAATGAGCAGGTCGGGGTGCTGCGCGGCAAGCGCGCCGAGCTGGCTGGCTAGAAAGTAGTTACCCAATCCATCCGGAGCGCCGACACGGACCGTGCCTGAGATGGCATCCGACGATCCGCCAAGCTGGGTGCCGACCTGAAGGAATTCGGATTCGGCACGCTCCGCCGCGGCGACGAGAGCCTCGCCCGCGCTTGTAAGGACACAGCCCGTCCTATGCCGTTCGACCAACTGAGTTTTCAGTTCCCGCTCAAGCGCGGTGAGTTGCCGGGCCACGGTCGCGTGGTTCACACCCAAGCGCCGGGCGGCACCGAGAATCTGACCCGTTCGGGCGACCTCCAGGAATATGCGGATGCGGTCCCAATCCATCGACTTCAATTCCCGCAGGGTAAACCGCGAATTCTCTCGATGATATGCAGGTTTCAACATTCCATATCGAATCTATGGAAACAAGCAGGGGCTGCGCCTACGGTCTCAGACGGTCGGGAGCTCGCCGTTTTGGTCGCTGCCACGTCCCGTGCCGACCTGGCGGCTTTGCCCGCAGACGGAGGCGAGCGGTTCACAAGGAATCGCTCAGATTCCCGCATACCATTCATAGCCGCGATCTTCCCAATAGCCGCCTTGGCCGCCATGCAGGCCGGCGAGGCTTTGCACCAGTTCGACACGCATGATGTATTTTGCCATCTTGTAGCCGAGCTGCCGCTCGACGCGCAGTCGCAACGGTGCACCGTGGCGGACAGTCAACTGCGCGCCGTTCATATCATAAGCGAGGATCGTCTGCGGATGCGCAGCATCGATCAGATCGATGCTCTCATAGTACCGGATGCTCTCGGGATCAGCAGACTCGCCACCATCATCCAACGTGTCGGCGCAATGGAATACGGCAAAGCGTGCCTCTGGCCTCACGCCGGCACGCAGCAGGAGTTCCGTCAGAGGCACGCCGGTCCATTTGGCGATGCAGCTCCAACCCTCGACGCAATCATGCCGGGTAATCTGGGTCCGTGTGGGCAGGGCACGCAATTCCGCAAGCGACAGCGACAGTTCATGCTCAACGAGGCCGTGAACCTTGAGGCGCCAATCGGTGAAATCATTGCCGAAGAGCTGGAGATAGTCCTTGTCCTGCGGATCGATTGAACCATTGGGACGAAAGGCCGGCGAGATGTCGGCCTCACTGTATTCGCGCGCGAGCCGATGAGCCCCAATGAGGAGGCGCTGCACTTTATAGGTAAGGCTGCTTGCGGCATTGAGGACGGAACGGAAGCCTGGTGCGGCAGTGACGCGATCACAGCCCGACAAAGCGAGGCCGCCGATCGCGACAAATGCCCACAAAAGATCGCGACGCCGCGGCTGCTCACGGGACATCGGGCGTCCTCGGATTGCCGAGATCGTACCAGCCGGTGATCATTGAGCGCAGATTGTTCCAGACACCCGAAACCAGTACCATCACGAGATGCACAATGACGAAAAGCGCGAGGCTCGATGCGGCGAGGAAGTGGATCAGCCGCGCCGACTGGCGCCCGCCGAACAGCGTGAGCAGCTGCGGCACAGCGCTGTCGACCCCGGGCGACATCGTAAGGCCCGTGAGGATCATCAGCGGGAACAGGACGAAGACGACCAGCAGATAGGTCAACTGCTGCAGCACATTGTACCGCATCGCCGCTGCACCGCGCGGGAAGCGCAGGCGCAGATGCTCAAGGACCTCTCTCCCGACATGGCTGAGCTCGCGGCGGCTGGGAAGAAGATCCCGATCGAAATGCCGCCTTGCGGCGCCCCAAGCAAAATAGACGAGACCATTGAGCACCAGCAGCCAGGCAAAGAAAAAATGCCAGCGCCGGCCAGTCGCCAGATCCTGGTTGCTCGGAATCGTGATCCAGCTGGGAAAGGCTCGCTGCGAGATTTGGCCGTCCTCGCTCGAGACGCCGAGTACGCCCGACGTATCGAAGGAATGGCCTGCGAATATCGTCTCTCCGACGAGGCCGTTCTCGGATAGCCGCGCCCGGATCGATATGGCCGGATGGTCAAAGTCCGATTGCTCGCCGACATAGAGCGCGGGGTGGGCATTGAAGATCTGCAGTCCGCTCATCAGGAGCAGCGCAAAGCAGACGGCGTTGATCCAATGCGTAATGCGGACAAGCGCGGCATGGCGGAGGTACCAGCGCTCGGCGACAGGCCGATCAGGGCTGGAAACGGTGGCCATGTCATGCTCCGGCGCTTCGGACGCGCTGCCTGCCAGGCGCGCATACTTCGCGTGTCGGTGGACCGCAAAGTATGCGCGCTCTGAGCGGAATGAGGCGATCAGCGGCATGATCGCCAGTTCTTCATCTACTTCGCGGCGTCCTCGATCACGCGGGCGACCGCGGCGGGCTGCGAAACGAAAACAGCGTGGCTTGCGGGCACTTCCGTGACCTTGGCGCCCGAACGCTTGTACATCCAGCGCTGAAGCTCAGGGCTGATCACATGGTCTTCCGTGGTCAGAATGGCGAAGCTGGGCTTGTTATGCCACGCCGCCCCCGAGAGCGGCGCACCCATGGCCTTCTGGGCCAGCTGCTGCTCCGAGTCGGCCATGAACTGAGCTTGGTCCGCCGGGACGTCCTGAGCATAGGTTTCCCGGAACTTCGCCGCCGGGATGAAGAAGTACTTGTTGTCCGGCGTCGCCTTGTTGACGGACACCCGCATGGCATCGTTCGGCGCGGCGAACTTCGACATCAACGCGCCGCTGGCCTCTCCCTTGTCGGGCTGCAAGGCGGCGACATAGACGAGCGCGCTGACCTTGGGGTCGGCGCCGGCTTCCGTGATCACCGAGCCACCATAGCTGTGACCGACCAGCACGACCGGGCCGGTCTGCTGATCGATGACGCGCTTGGTGGCATCGACATCCTCGGCAAGGCCGGTGAGCGGCTCCTGCACGATTGTCACATGGAAGCCGTCCTTGGTCAGGATGTCGTAGACGGCACGCCAGCCAGAGCCATCCGCCAGTGCGCCATGGACGATGACGACGTCCTTCGCAGGCGGCTTCGTCTCCGCGTGGGCGACTGCGCCAGTCATGGCAAGCACGAGGGCGATCGCGGAAGTCTTTCGTGGTAGGGACATGGGAGTCTCCTGGGATGTTTCAGCTTGCCCGTTTCGAAGGACCATCGCGGTGCCGGGCGGTGACCGGTGATGGCTAATCAGAGTTGATAGAGGCTGCGTTCGCCCAGCTTCGCAGGCGCAAGCATCAGGCTGGCTGATTCTTCACGACCAGAATGTCGACGGGCTCGACTGACGGCGGCTTTGCCAGCAGTTCCTCGACTCGCGACATCAAGGCCTTGGCCATGTTGCCGGCGAGATGTGCTTGGCGATCTTCTTCGTTGGCAAAGGCGTCGAACACGCCGAACGTCGTCGGCGAGAGCTGCAGGGCGAACCAGACCGGCGTGCCCGCTTCCTGATTTGTTAGCTCAAGGCCGCTGACGAGAAACTCTTTCACTGCCCGTTCCTTGCCTAGCTTGGCTTCGAGCCGGACGAATAATCCACATTTGAGCGTCATGGTTTTCCTCCATTCGATGATTGCCTAAGATTCTGAAGTAGCCGCAAAGTTAGGGAATGAATCGCTTTGCTGGTATTGGCTGGATTGCCATTTTTGATACCGATTAGGCCAATACATTGTCAGAACTCGCAGCTTTCTGAGCTGCTCAGATTAAAAATCAAGGTAGCGTCCCTTATCTTGCTGTTGGCAGAATGCTCTGCTCTGATATCGTTTCGGCCATGCGCATCCACGTCCTTGCTCTGAATGATGTTCTCGACACCGGCCTTGCTGCGGTGCTCGATGCCTTTGCCTTTGCCAACGCGCTGGCGGAAATGCACAGCATTTCCTCGGTACGCTTCAAGACGAGAGTGGTGGGTTTGCGTGAGACCGTCACGACATCGCAGGGCTTGAACGTACCGGTGACCTCGGCCGCGCGCGCGCAGAGGCCGGATGCGGTGGTGCTGCCGGCCATTAACCGGATCATGCCGAAGCCGCTGATGCAGATGCTGGCCAGTAGCGAAGCGCGCGAGGCGGGTGTGGTGTTGCGTAAATGGTCGGACCGCGGTGCGCTGGCTGCGGCCGCCTGCGTCGGCACCTTCGTGCTGGCGGAAGCGGCCTTGCTCGACGGCGAAGAGGCGACCACGACCTGGTGGCTGGCACCTCTGTTCCGGCAGCGCTATCCACGTGTGCGGCTCGACGAGTCGCAAATCATCGTTCAGTCCAAGACAGTCGTCACCGCCGGTGCGGCGCTCAGCCATCTGGACCTGGCGCTGACCCTGATCCGACGCGCCGATCCCGCCTTGGCCGATGTTACGGCCAAGTATTTGCTGGCCGACATCCGCACCTCGCAGGCCGCCTACGCGATATCTGGGCATCTGGTTCACGGCGATCCGCTGGTGCACAAGTTCGAACGATGGGCACGGCAACGCTTGGCCGATGGATTCTCGCTGGATCAGGCTGCAGCAGAGCTCGCCACCAGCAAGCGTACGCTCGCGCGCCGGATGCAAAGCGTGCTGGGCAAGTCCCCTCTCGAGTACCTCCAGGATTTGCGGATCGAGCGCGCCGTGCACCTGCTGACGACCGGCGGAGCCAGCGTCGATCAAATTGCTGCTGAGGTCGGCTATGCCGAAGGTGTGACGCTGCGCGCGCTGCTGCGCCGCAGGCTTGGGCGCGGCGTGCGTGAAATCCGCCGCAGTCACTGAGGCTACGTCGCTCTTGGCCCGTGCTACGGAGGCACTATGCGGCCCAATGGCCTTGTGACCATCCGCTCGATCTTCGTCGAGAGAGGCGAAAACTGCACTCATTCAAGCCGCACGCGTCGCGAATATGGGGTAACGCGATCTCCGGAAGGCAACAGAGCTGACATCCATACGATGGCCGAGCAGTTCAATTGCCTGGCGGACGATGAACAGCCCGACACCAAGTCCGTCGCGCCGCGTGGGATCAGTACGTTTCTGTGTGCTGCCGGCCCGTGTCGCAAGGATGGACCAAGAGCAAAGGCGTGGCAGGCATCGCAGTTGGTCGTGCTGCCCATTTCGTGATCTAAGATGTCGCACACGGCGTCATGCGGTGCTCTGCCATCGTCACGCGAGGCAAGACAGAACGAGCGCAATGCCCGGTGCGGACCTCGCGCGAGGAACGTCTCAAGCCTAGTCGCAACCATCCACAACGCCGTCAGCCTATCTTGGCAACCGCCAATTAGTGCGTTGGCTAGTCCTTTTGAACGGCCGCATAAATCCTCGTCGGGCGGCAATCAGTGTTCCCGAATACGAAACAATGGCTGGGTCTCGTCGACGTGATCCGACAAGCCCCGCCGTGACCATCTACGCAAATACCGCATCACCGCTGATTCCGCTGCCCGACTTGAATTTCCGCACAATGAATGCGCGATACTTCTCGTTGATGTGCAGACTTGAGCGTTTCATATGACGCTTGTGGAAAACAAGGAGGTCATCGTGCTTACGCAACTCAAGCATTACATCAATGGCAAGCAAGTCTCCGGCCGCAACGCGCGGACGTCGTCCGTCTTCGATCCCGCGACGGGCGAGCAGACCGCGATCGTGCCGATTGCGAGCACCGCGGATGTCGCGGATGCCGTCGCGGCGGCAACCAAGGCAGCGCAAGGATGGGCGGCGACGACCCCGTTGCGGCGCGCCAGGATCCTCAACCGCTTCCTGCGGATTCTCGAGGACCGTATCGACGATCTCGCTGATGTCATCGTCCACGAGCATGGCAAGGTCCACTCGGACGCCGTCGGTGAAATTCAGCGGGGCATGGAAGTCGTCGAATTCGCGACCGCCGCCCCGCAGCTGCTGAAGGGCGAGTTGACCGAGAACGTCGGGACCCGTGTCGATAGCTACTCGATACGCCAGCCTCTTGGCGTGGTCGCCGGCATCACCCCGTTTAATTTCCCCGCGATGGTGCCGATGTGGATGTTTCCGGTCGCCCTTGCGTGCGGGAACGCCTTTATCCTGAAGCCCTCCGAACGCGATCCGTCGGCGTCACTGGTCATCGCTGAATGGCTTAAGGAAGCCGGCCTCCCCGACGGCGTCTTCAGCGTGGTCCATGGCGACAAGGAAACCGTCGACGCGCTGCTGCATCATCCCGACATCTCGGCGATCAGTTTTGTCGGATCTACGCCGATCGCAAAGTACATTTACGAGACGTCCGCCAACACCGGAAAGCGTTGCCAGGCGTTGGGTGGTGCCAAGAACCACATGATCATCATGCCGGACGCCGACATGGACCAGGCGGTCGACGCCCTGATGGGCGCCGCCTTTGGCTCGGCTGGTGAGCGTTGCATGGCGATCTCCGTCGCGGTCCCGGTCGGCGAGACAACCGCGAACCGGCTGATCTCGGCGCTGGAGCCGAAGATCCGCAGCCTCAAGATCGGGCCCGGCACGGATCCGGAAGCGGAAATGGGTCCGCTGGTCACCAAGCAGCATCTGGACAAGGTCCGCGGCTATATCGATGCCGGTGTCGCGGAGGGTGCCAAGCTGCTGGTTGACGGCCGCGGCTTCAACATGCAGGGCTACGAAGACGGCTACTTCATCGGCGGGTCGCTGTTCGATCACGTCACGCCGAACATGAAGATCTACAAGGAGGAGATCTTCGGTCCCGTCCTGTCCGTCGCCCGTGCGCCTGACTACGACACCGCCGCGCGCATGATCAACGAGCACGAGTTCGGCAACGGCACCTCGATCTTCACGCGCGATGGCGACGCGGCGCGGGAGTTTGCGCACAAGATCAAGATCGGCATGGTCGGCATCAACGTACCAATCCCGGTGCCGATGGCATTCCATTCGTTCGGTGGATGGAAAGCGTCGATCTTCGGCGACCACTACATGCACGGCCCGGAGGGCGTTCGCTTCTACACCCGCTTGAAGACGATCACGAGCCGTTGGCCAACCGGCATTCGTGCCGGCGCCGAGTTCGTGATGCCCACCATGTCTTGATCGCCACGAACCGGTCCGCTGCAGAACCATGCAGCGGACCGGCCGGAAACCGCAGCAAAAGCGCGTCGGCTTAAAACACTCGACTTGCGGCCGCGATGCCGACGACGGGGCGACAACCTATCGCGACACGGAGAATGATGATGCCACTATTGTGCTTCGACCTCGTTGAGGGACGTTCGGAATGGCAGCTCAAGAGGATATTGGACGTTACCCACGAGGTGTTGGTCAGCTCATTCAACGTGCCTCAACGCGACCGCTATCAAATCGTCAGGGAACATCCGCCTTCCAGAATGATCATCGAGGACACGGGCCTTGGCATCAAGCGCACGCCGAACATGTTGGTCCTTCAGGTCACGACGCGCCCTCGCAGCCGCGCGATGAAGCAGGCGTTCTATAAGTCACTGGTCGAGAAATTAGAGGTCGTATGCGGCTTTGCACCAAGCGACGTCGTCGTCACCTTCGTAACCAACACGGATGAAGATTGGTCGTTCGGGTTCGGACGCGCTCAATTCCTCACCGGAGAACTCTAGCCTGTCGAAGCCCGACGCCGGGACCTAGAGGAACTCGGGATTGATTTTCGGGGGCGGCGGCGGCGGCTGGACGACGCCGCTTGCGGGCACTTGTCGAGCCGATCGCCAATAACAACTTACGCCGCCGGGCTCAAAATCCAGTGTCCCGGCGGCGCTTAGATGCTGGGCCCCTCAAATCCCCAGCGGTGCAGGATCTAGAATGACAATCCGGTCGGTTGACACAGCCCGTTCAACCAGGCCTCATCAGAGGAGAGGGCTTGAATAGCCCGCCGGTCACGCCTTCAACTGCGCCAGGACTCCGGCGATATCGCCCATGCCCCAATGCTCGACAATCAGACCGTCTTGAATCCTGAAGATATCGCAGGAGGTGAATCGGAGCGCGCGACCGGTTGGCGCAACTCCCGAGAGCGGGCCGTTATGGGTGCCGCTCCAGACGAAGCTTGCGGCCGCAATATTGCCGGACGCGACCTTGGCCTCGATCTCCACCTTGAGGTCCGGTATCCCCGCCAGTCGTGCAGTAATACCTGCCACCTGCCCCTGCTTCGGCGACTTGCCCTGCGGCGGCGGCGCGGCCGCGCTGAGCTGGTGGTTGACGTAATTATCCGAGAACAGCGCCGCGAATGCCGTGAGATCGTGCGCGCTTAGGGTCGCCGCGAACTTTTCGATCAACGGTGCGGCTGCGTTCTTGTCGTCCGCCAGGGCCGGCGCGACAAGGGCCGGAACGGCAAGTGCCGATCCTGCCAACGTAACCGTCTTCAAAAGATTCCTTCGATCCATATCGTTTCCCCGATCTGATTATCACATTACCCGCCATCGAACGAACAAGCGGAACGCGCGGCAAACTGGCACTTAAATCTCTTGGCAGCCAAGCCACTTTTTGTTGTAGCCGACGAATCATTCAGAGAGCCGGTATCGGCCGATATGATCGCTCGAGCCTCGCAGCTTAGAGCCTGCTGACAAACTCCGATGGTAATCATGCCCGATACCTCGGTGCACTTCGGTGGACTTCTTCTCCCGCCGGAATGAGCGCTCGGCATTGCGCCCAAGGCTTCGGGAGTCATTGTCGCTCCGCCCTTCTTTAACTCAGAAAGGAATCCATATTTGCGGTCACCGAGTGCTCGCGGTGAGCCGGCCGAAATGAGAGAGGGCGTCGGCCGCAAGCCTCTCGGTCAGTTGGCCCGATGGCAAGCGGGGCGACAGTCGGGCCGACTGCCCTGACCACAGGTTCGTAAAATCGCCCGAACCGACGGCTTCCGCTTTGGCACGCAACGGTGCAAGAGCTCCTCCCGCGAACGGAAAGGCGGGCGCAATGGGCGATAGCGGACCGATCTCGCGAATGAGCCGGTTCAGGACTCCGCGCGCCGGCCGCCCCGTGAAAACGTTGGTCACGGCTGTTCCGTCGTCGGAGATGTTTTCCAACGCTTCGCGGTGGATCTTCGAGACCTTCGCTTCCGGCGAGAAAAGGTAAGCCGTCCCGATTTGGACGGCAGCTGCTCCAAGGGAGAATGCCGCGACTATCCCGCGACCATCCGCGATCCCTCCGGCCGCAATGACAGGCACTCCGACGGCATCGACCACTTGGGGCAGCAGAGACATCGTTCCGACCTGGGCCGCCATGTCGTCCGTAAGGAAGTTGCCGCGGTGCCCCCCTGCTTCAACTCCCATCGCGATCACGGCATCGCATCCATGCCCCTCCAGCCAGACAGCCTCGCTCACGGTGGTGGCGGACGAGATGATCTTCGCGCCGGTGCTCCGCACCCGATCCAGGAGCAGATAACTGGGTAGCCCGAAATGGAAGCTCACCACCTCCGGCCGCAGGGCCTCGACGACCGTGCAATATGCGTCATCGAATGGGGCCCGATTTGCGGCATCCGCCTGCACCTCGATATCGACGCCGAGTTGGAGATAGTAGGGTTCCAGCTGCTTGCGCCATCGGCGATCGATAAGTGGATCACGTCCTGCCGGAGTATGGCAGAAGAAGTTCACGTTGACAGGAGCGGAGGTAGCCGTCCTGAACTTGATCAACGCTTCCGTAAGTTGAGTCGGCGTCATCTGCGCGGATGGTAAGGATCCGAGTCCGCCCGCAACAGCAACTGCGATGGCCATCTCCGTCGTACTGGATCCGGCCATCGGCGCCTGAATGATAGGGAGCTTGATGTTAAAAAGCCTCTGGATCCGGTCATCTGGCCAATGCGTCATGGGTTACCTTTCAGGGAACTGCCAACCGTGCGCCGGCGCGCGAACGGCAGCCGCGATGGTTAGCGGTATAGGCCGCGTACTCATTTCTTTGCGTTCCTCACGAGCTCAGTGCCTGGAAGATGGGTCGAGGCCGCCATTAGCTTTCGGTATTCCTCGACCGGAAGACCTCCCCATCCCCAATTCTCAACGTCGACCTCGTCGATGACCACGAACGTCGAGTTCATGGGCTTGTTCAGGATGTCGAGAAGAAGCTTGCTCACGCCCTCGATCAGCCGCGCCTTCTGTTCGCGCGTCACGCGCGTGTATTCCGGACGCGTTCCCTCCCGAGTGATCTGAATGTTGACGATCGGCATTATGTCTCCTGCTGGCTCTGTGGTTGATCGTTGACTGGAAGAGCAGTGGCCACGCCGTCGCTCCATTCTAGCAACGACCGGCCGGCCATCGGTCGACGCGCGGAACATCGGCCCCTTGATGAAGGGGCGCTCTCCAGAAAACGGATCGAGTCGACGATATCTTTGAATCTCTGGATCGGTCCGACTGGATACAGCTCCGCAGCAATTCATGCGTTTCGGGAGCGCCGGCGTTAGGGATCCCTTTGGCCGAACTCAGATTGTCGCAAGCCGCTTTAGCTTGGCCTCGTCCCATGAAATCCCGCTGCCGATTCTCTCCGGGGTCAGAACCATCCCGTCACGGATTATCAGCGGTTCTTCGATGATCGCATCTGCCCAATCAACGTACTCAAGCCAATGGCCGGTGGGCGTGGCGCAGAGAAGATGCGTGCTGACTTCGGGCATCAGATGTGACGACATTTCGATGCCCTGGGCTGCGGCGACGCCGGCCGCCTGCAGCCAGCCGGTTACACCGCCTATCCGCGCGACGTCGACCATAACGTAGTCACTCGCCCCAGCCGTGACGGCGCGTAGCAGGGCATCCGGGCCGTTGAGGTTCTCGCCGATCTGGATCGGAACCCTCAGTTCGCGCGCCAGTGCGGCGCTCGCCACATAGTCTTCGTGTGCTATCGGCTCCTCGAGCCAATAGATCCCTTCTTTTTCCAGCTCCCTTCCGCGAAGAACCGCTTCCGCTGGTGTCAGGGCCTGATTGTAGTCCACCATGATCGCAACATCTGCGCCGGAAACGTTCTTGCGGACGGCCCGTAACGCGGCCAGATCCTCAAAAAGCGTGGGGTATCCGAGTCGAACCTTAGCGGCTCGTAAACCACTCTCCAGAAGCGCGCTTACCTCCTGCGCGAGGCGATCCGGCTCCATCAGCCCAAGCCCACGGCTGTCATACGCGTGAAGCGATTTCGGGCCGGATCCGAGTAGCGAGGACAGCGGAGCATGGTGCATCTGCGCCTGCGCATCCCACATCGCCATATCGAGCAGCGAAAGGGCCATCCGTACTGCGCCGGTCACGCCAAGCAGCGCAAACTGGCGTCCGAGGGTCTGCGATGCCTCAAAAGGCGTGGCGTTCTTGCCCTTGAGGAGCCCGACCGCCTCATGCAGATGCGAAGATATCGCGGTCGCGCCCGAAGGCCGATAGCAAAACGTGTAGGCCTTGCCCGTTACACCCTCTTCGTTCAGTAAATCGACAAGCAACAGCGGCACTGCCTTCACAATGGCCGCACTCGTTCCCAGCGTAAATTTCAGGGGGACCATCACGCCGCGGGTCGTCACCGAGCGAATTCGTTGCCCTGCCGCACTCAGACCGTCCGTCATCTCAATCTTTCAAACTGTACTGGATACCGAGCCTACGAGCGCATCGCGACCCCGCGCCACTCTTACCCGAGGCGCACTGCGGTGCCTGGCTTGAGCTTTCGCAGCTGGGCCATGCCAGCCGCACGAAACCGCGCGAGCTCCGGGACGTGCTTCCTGCAAGCTACGGCTATTCCTCGCCGTGGATCCTTCCGGAGATGCTCATGTTGTCGGCGGGATGCTCAAACAGGAGAACATTAATGATCTTCGGATCGGAACCGATCGATTCGTGGGTAACCTTGACGATGTCACGGATCAGCTGCGTCTTGCGGGTCTTGGTGAGACCGGCCGCGATATGACATTCAATGTAGGGCATGGTTGCCTCTCTTTCCTATTTCAGGCGAGCGATGAGTTCTTTGTCGTTGGCATTGCCTTCGACAAACTCGGGCAGGTGTTGCCCGTGCTCGACGAAGTTGATGCCTCGTCCCTCTCTGATGACAAAGAAGATGTTGTGGGCCGGTTCACCGGTGGCCTCGCTGACGACACGCAACAAGCCGGCCGAAAGAGCACGTTTTTGCTCATCCGAGCGACCGTATCGCATGTCGCAAGAAATCATTGACATCGGGATACTCCTTCGTTGACGCGAATGACTATTGAATTCCGGGATGGAGCGCCGGATGGACCGCCTTGGGGTTCACTTTTCCAAGGAGATCCATCAAATCGGAGATAGGCCGCTCGTCGATCTTCTCGACCGCCTTGATGATGCTGTTGCGCAATGCTTCATCCGCAAACGGCTCGCTCAGCCAATTGAACTTCTCGACCGTGCGCTCCCATGACAATGGGTTACTGAGGCCGCCTTCGTATCCAAGCTGTTCGCGATCGAAGGTACGACCGCCCTTGGTCTTGATTGCGATCCGCGTGTTCAGCTCCTGCGGGTATCTGGCAGTGAAGGCATCGTCCGGAACTATCGTAACCTTACTCAACAGGGCCTGCGCGTCATCAGCCTGGACACGGGCCTGCTCGAGCTGCGCCGGCCCGACCCCATCGTCCAAAAGTGCCGCTGCAATCAGGTACTTCAGGTTGTAGTCCGCTTGCTCCTTGG
Organism: Bradyrhizobium sp. 6(2017); assembly: GCF_011058295.2. Classification (NCBI taxonomy): domain Bacteria; kingdom Pseudomonadati; phylum Pseudomonadota; class Alphaproteobacteria; order Hyphomicrobiales; family Nitrobacteraceae; genus Bradyrhizobium; species Bradyrhizobium sp. 6(2017). Next base: position 7,696,272 of record NZ_CP049289.2, read on the forward strand.
TCTGCGGTCTGTCCTTTGAGCCAAACGCGCCGCCGCCCGCGATATCGAAACCTGACTGAAAGATGTCGCAACGGACGGCTTCGATATCGCTGGCCACCAAGTTATTGTCACGCTTCAACTTGAGCACGGCTTCAAGAACCGGCTGACCATGAATGAGCGAGCAGAACTTCTTCATGATCGTAAGCTTGATAATCTCGAGCGAGTCATCCGACCAGTCCACGTCAATCTTTTGATCGAACATTCGCAACAAGCCGTTCGGTCCCTCGAAAAGCCCGGACGGACCGGTGAAACCACGCTTGGCGAGTGATGCGGAGTAAACCGCGCGCATTCCGGTCATTCCGGGAGAAAAGCCCTTCCACTGCGATACCGGCTCGACGTGAACGCATGTGAGGGAAATGTTGTCGACTGTCGCGATCGAGATCGCATGCGCGATCTGCTCGGCGTTCAGCCCGAACAGCTTTCCTGCTCCCGCGGCTGCGGAAATTGCAAGCTGAATGGCATGATTGAACCCCTTCGCCATGACAGGCACGACGGCGGTGAACCGGCACTGGATTTCGTAAGCCACTGCAAGCGCGAGCATGAAGTCTTCGCCGGACGCCTTGGCATGCTCGGCAGCAGCCAAGATCGCACCGAAATTGTCACTGGGATGACACAGCCCGCCTGGCGACATGTAGCTGTCGAGCAGGTCGACATATCTCACTAACCCGGAGTTATACAAAGCGGCCTGATCCGGCGCAGTCCGGCCGCCACCGATCAACGTGCACAATCCCCCCGACCTATATTCCCTAAACTGCTCGCGCAAAGCTTCGAACGGCGCTCCCGGAAGCGCGGAGATTGCGCATCCCAGGCTATCTAGAATATTTCGTTTGTAGAGCTTGCGCGCGTCAGGCTTCAGAGATGCTGGAACAGCCCGATCAGCAAAACCGGCGATCGCATTTACTGTAGGTACGGAAGTCGTGTTCTTCATCAGCATGTCGACGTCCTTGGCCGTATCCCATACGATTGAACTGGTTTAATTGAGAGAGAGCGTGCCTTTATCATTCGCGATCAGCAAACGAATAGATTCGAGAAGGCAATCTGCATCGCAGATTGCTCGACCAAGCACAGAACTCGTTGGGCGACGGATCCGGCATCGCGTGACAGAATTTGAGTAGGGTGCTGTCTTCCAGCCGAGGACGGCATCAACTTCGACGATCGGGCGATCTCATATCGTTGCCGCTCAAGCACGGCATCAGACCGGCATGCCATTACAGTCAACGACGACCGGGAGGCCAATCGTTCGCGTCTATCAAGAAGAACGTCAGCTTATGGGTTAGACGCGGCTTGCGGATTCAGGGCCTTGGGAAAACTTCGAAGCCTGAAGGAGAGGATTTGGCATTGCTTCACCAGCCTCCGGCCGGCACTTCGTCCCTGTCCTAGTCCGGACTGACCAGAAATGGAAAACCCTCGGAGATCCGCTTTATTAGAAAGCGACGGCCCGTGACGAACAAGACTACTCGGCGGCCGCTGCAGGCAACTCGGTGCCCGGCCGTACAATCTGAAGAAAGGCAGAGAGTGCACTGGAGACATAGGCGTCTGTGCGCCGAATGAACACGGTCTGCACGTCAGAAAACTCGGGCGCTAGTTCGTGCACGGCTACCTGGCCATCCCGCCATGCCGCAACAACCACTCCCTTAGGCAGCAGTGTCACTCCGACGCCCGCCGCCACACAGCCCAGGATGGCGTCTATCGAACCGAATTCCAAAGGCTGTGCCACAAGTATTCCCGCCTTAGTCAACAGATTCTCAAGCCTTATTCGATAGGAGCAACCAACACGGAAGACTATCGTTTTCAGTTCACTGATCGAGGAAAGGTCTTCAATGCCTCGAATTGAGCGAGGCGTTACCAAGACGAGTTCTTCCCGAAACAGGCACTCCTGTTGCAAATCTGGGTGATCGACCGGTCCAGCAACAAACGCACCCTCAAGTCTGCACTCGACAACGTCCTCAATGAGGCTACAGGTCGTCCCGGTCGTCACCACAGGCCGAACCTTTGGGTAAGCCTTGGTAAAGCTCGCAAGCACAGACGGAAGCCGAACCGCCGCAGTCGTTTCCAAAGTGCCGAGTTCAAGGACGCCACCCGGAGTGCCGTCATCCCTTGCGGCCGCTTTGGCGTCGCTGAGGAGCTTGGTGATGCGTGCCGAAAAGGGTAGCATGCGGCGCCCCGCTGGTGTGACCTTCACACCGCGCGCATGCCGCTGGAATAGCTGAATGCCAAGCTCAACCTCCAACGCCCTTACGCGCGCGGTGACGTTGGATTGGACAGTGTTCAGCTCAGCCGCCGCTCGGTTCATACTGCCGTGCCGGGCAACTGCTTCAAAGACCCTTAGATCGGTTGCGTCCATAACAAGCCCTATCTTCTGACGCGAACGGTTCGGCATCAACGCGCTTGATCGAGTGATTATCTTGATCCAAGCTACTCGTTTTACAAGGCCCAATCCGAGCGTCTTATGCCTGTTTTCGAACGCACGAGCTGGTTAAGACAACCTATCACTAAAACGAATACGGATATCTCAAATACAGATATCTGTACGGTGACCACCAACGCCGTCGAGGCACTAACCGACGGAGCCCTGGTCCCATGATAATGGAAGCTGTTCGATAGCGATCACAACGTTGCTGGTCCCGCAACGAAAACAATGCATCGCAAACGGGACCAAACGGCTTCACTACCGTTGGAGGGGGAGCGCCAGCTCACCCCATTCAGTCACTCCACGAAACGCGGGCGTACTTGGAGAGCCTTTCCTTGGCCTCGGCAACGACACGGCGCACGACGTCACCTGCCTCGGGCAGGTCATGAATCATGCCGATTGACTCCCCGACCGTCACATTCGCCACATCAAAGTCGCCGACGCGCGACGCCGCCTCCACCTTCTCCAATTCGTCGGCCTGCAGAGTCCTTAGTTTCTCTTCGTGGCCATGCCACTTTTCGATGAACTCATTCTTCATGAGCCGCCCGGTGTATCCTTCCGGCCAGGCTCTTTGCCTTACAATATCGTACACGCTGGTTCGTATCGTCTCGTCACCCGAAGCTGCCACAACCTTGGCTTTAGCATTCGGATGGATGAGCGCCTCCTTTGTTGCCCAAAAACGGCTCCCCATAAGAGCCCCTTCGGCGCCGAGCATCAGAGCCGCCGCAAGACCTCGACCGTCAGCGATACCACCCGCGGCAATAACGACCACGTCAGGTGCGTGTTTACTTAGAGCGTCTACCACCGTCGGAACGAACGGTAACGTCGATCGGGCCGTTTGGCCGTGGCCGCCGGCTTCCGTCCCTTGCGCTACCACAACATCGGCTCCGACATCGGCCGCTCGCCGGGCTTGGTCGACTGTGTGGACTTGGCAAATCAGTGGTACCCGGGCTTGCTTGATGCGCTTCGCAAACGGTGCCGGATCAGCAAAAGACAACATGATCGCGCGCGGATGACGCTCAATTGCGAAGTCAAGCAACTCCGGCTGTTTTGCGACGGACCACGTGATGAAGCCACATCCTACATCGCTGCGCGTGATCTTCGCTGACTCCGTCTCGAACCACGTGCGGTCGCCATATCCGCCGCCAAGCAGGCCGAGCCCGCCGGCGGCCGCAACCGCGGTGGACAGGTCTGCGCCCGCGGCGGGCGTCATCGGCGCAAGGATTATTGGGTGTTCAATACTAAACAACTTAGTCAACCGCGTCCTGATCATCGTCCTACCCTTTCCACTGTTAGGCCAACCAAGCTTTGGCGTTCTCCGCCATGCGGCCTCTCGTTCACCTTAATTTCCTCCGACGCCTCTGTAACAGCGATTAGCGCCCTTCGGAGGTTCGGCGCTTGACCGATCGCCTGAGATTCCAACGGTTCATTGATTGTTTCGGAAACACATAGCGCCGCCAATACTCACTAGTCGGAAGACACTCTTTCGCGGGGCGCGCGAATGCAGTCTTGTTGAACCATGGTACCGGTCGAAAGGCGGGAGAATTGCGCTTTGAGCCGAGGCACGGCAAAATCGACGAAAGCCCGCACTTTGGGGACGGCAAGCCGACCCTGTGGGGAAATCAGGTGCAGAGGGATCGCGGAAACGTCGTCCCGCCTGAGGAGGACTTGTAGCCTGTTTTGCGCAAGTTGCTCCGCAATGTGATAAGAGAAGAGCCGGGTGATGCCTCGCCCCTCGACGGCCGGGGCAATAGCACCACGAACGCTATTCACCACCAGGCGCGGCGTAAAATGAACCGAACGCGGCATCGACGATCCGTTCGCCGGTGGAAACGTCCACGAATCGATTCCGAAGTGAGTCATTGCAATGATCTTGTGCTTTGCGAGATCAGCGACCTCTTCGATTTTCGGATGCGCCGTCAAATAGCGGGGCGATGCCGCTACGACGCGCCGAACCTCTCCCAACCGGATCGCGACGAGCGTGGAATCTGTCAAGTTGCCAATTCGCAAGGCGATATCCATGCCTTCGTCGATAAGTTTGACGGGTCTGTCCAGCAAAAAAAGCCGGACAGAGACGGTTGGATAGACGTCCATGAACTCGTCTAAGACCGGACGCAGGACATCTTCTCCCGCAGCGACCGGCGCTGTTATGGTCAACGTGCCACGCGGGGTTGACCGTTCACCTGCCGCGACGAGATCAGCCTCCTCGAGATCTGTAATGACGCGGCGACAAACAATCGCATAACGTTCCCCCGCTTCGCTGAGCTTGAATGACCGCGTCGTGCGGTGAAGGAGAGTAACGCCTACGTGCGCCTCAAGAGACGCGAGCGCCCGGCTTATTGCAGCCGGCGATCGTCCCAGCTTGCGTCCTGCTTTCCTCAAGCCTCCCTCATCGAGAGTGGCAACAAAGACCTTCATAGCGTCGATACGGTCCACTTACTCACCACTTGACACTTGATGTCAATCAACGCTTCAGCGTAAGAACGAAGATGCCAGCTCGACAAGTCCCGGGCAGTTCGCGAACTCTTTCCTGCACTCGATGATGCGCGGCGGATTCTGCAACCATCTTGATTGAGGCTAGGCAACCGCTGGCGCCACCATCAAACGCTTTTTCGAGATAGCCCTATCGTTGCCGGAGATTGCGAGGCGGCGCACTCAGGCTTCCCCGGCTCTGCTGATTACTTCGTACGGCCCGTCAAAGCTATCCATCGCCGTCGATCGACCGGCCCTCAATCTTCGCCGCCGGCCCTATCAGCAGGACAGATACCGCGTTCAGTTCAAATCGCTTCGCGTGGACACACCAAGTTCATAGGCTTTGCAGGCTGTCCTTGGATGTCGATCAGCCTTGGCATCGTTTCGAGGAAGCATTCGGACGTTGCGTGGTGGTTAGGAGTCTGCCGTGGCGGTCGCGGAGGAGAACGAGGCAACGGTCAGGGCTGTTCGATGCTGAAGCAGCGTCTCGCCTGCGAAGCGTGACCGAAATGAGCGCCACATCTTTGAAAAAAGAATTGCTGATCTGTGGTTCTGGAGATCAGTTTGAGCCGGAGCGTGCGTTATGAACAGCATCCCGCAATCTGTCGACGTTACGGGGACTCTCGAAGGCTTGATACGGACCGGACAAGATGCGGTGAGGCAGTTCGACGACATTCTCGCGGCGACGGCAGGAGTGGGCTATGAAAGGCCGGGTTCGTCACAGGGAATATTCTATCCATTCGGATTGATCGCCGATCTTCAGCACGAATGCCTTAGACAGGTATGGCGCCTTTGGAACGGAATGTTTCTTCAGATATACGCTGGAGGTGTCCATTCGGATATTGCGCTCGCCAAGGGTGACAAACGGTTCAAGGACTCGTCTTGGCGGGAGCAACCCTATTACGATCTTCTCAAGCAGACATACCTGCTCAGCTCGAGGCATCTTCTGGAATTTGTAGACAATGCGCAGGTCGACGATAGGACCAGACTTCAACTTCGCTTCTATGCGCGTCAGCTTGTTGATGCAATAAGTCCGTCGAATTTCCCCGCGACCAATCCCGAGGTCATTCGCAAGCCGATCGAGACCCGCTCCGCAAGCCTAACGAACGGCCTCAAGAATCTGATTGATGACTTCCAAAAGGGAAGGATCACGCGCGTCGACGAGTCGGCCTTTGAAGTAGGTCGCAACCTAGCCACAACTCCAGGAACCGTGATCTTTGAAAACGAGCTGGTCCAACTGATCCAGTACGCACCGCAGACGAGCCAGGTCGAAAAGACCCCGCTTCTTTTCGTTCCACCATGTATTAACAAATACTACCTGCTTGACCTTGGAACGGGAAACTCGCTGGTCGAGTATGCCGTCGCGCAAGGTCATCAGGTATTCCTGATTTCCTGGCGCAGCGCGGTGCCTGAGACCCAGCATTTGACCTGGGACGATTACCTCGAGATGGGTCCGCTCAAAGCGGTCGAGGTTGTTCTCGAGGTCACCGGCGCGGAGCGAACACATGCGCTCGGCTTCTGCGTCGGTGGAACACTTTTGAGCTGCGCTGCAGCTGTAATGGCGGCCCGAGGGCAAGATAGATTGGCGACGGTCACGTTGCTGACCACCATGCTGGACTTTTCCGATACCGGCGAAATCGGTTTGCTTATCGATGCGGGCTCGGTCGCATTACGAGAAGCGACGATCGGAAAGGGAGGCATCATGCCTGGCAGGGAACTGGCCTTTACCTTCGGTACGCTGCGCGCCAACGATTTGATCTGGCGATACGTCGTCGATAATTATCTGAAGGGGGCAACCCCGGACGTTTTCGATCTGCTGTATTGGGATTCCGACAGCGTGAGCCTGCCTGGTCCAATGTACTGCTGGTACACGCGGAACACCTACCTTGAGAACAATCTCAAGGATCCGGGCAAGACTACACAGTGCGGCGTTGCAGTAGACTTCTCCAGGATTACTGCGCCGTTTTATCTCCTCGCATCCCGTGAGGATCACATTGTGCCTTGGAAGACGGCGTTTCGTTCCAAGGATCTCATCGGCGGCGAGGCACGCTTCGTATTGGCGGCCAGTGGCCACGTCGCGGGTGTGATCAATCCTCCTGCGCGCAACAAACGCAGCCACTGGCTTAGCGACGACTCTGAGTCTGATCCAGAAGGCTGGCTCGACGGCGCCGAAGAGAGACCCGGAAGCTGGTGGCCCGATTGGAATGCGTGGTTGGGACGTCATTCAGGTGGAACTATTTCGGCGCCGGAAGTTCAGGGGAGCGCACGATTCGATCCGATAGAGTCCGCGCCCGGTCGTTACGTAAAAGAGAAATCGAACTAGACGGCTATGCAAGCGAGCCGCCTTAAAAAATCGCATTCAACGGAGGAAATCTTGATGTCCAATGAAATCGTCATCGTCAGCGCCGCCCGCACCCCCGTCGGCAGCTTCAACGGCGCGTTCGCCACCACGCCGGCCCACGACCTCGGCGCGATCGCCATCAAGGCGGCGCTTGAGCGTGCCGGCGTCGAGGCCGGTCAGGTCTCCGAAGTCATCATGGGCCAGATCCTCACTGCCGCCCAGGGCCAGAACCCGGCCCGCCAGGCCTCGATCGCGGCCGGCATCCCGGTGGAAAGCCCGGCCTGGGGCGTCAACCAGCTCTGCGGCTCGGGCCTGCGCACGGTGGCGCTCGGCTACCAGGCGCTGCTCAACGGCGATTCCTCGATCGTTGTCGCCGGCGGCCAGGAATCCATGAGCATGGCCCCGCACGCGCAATATCTGCGCGGCGGCGTCAAGATGGGCGGCCTCGAGCTGATCGACACCATGATCAAGGACGGGCTGTGGGACGCCTTCAACGGCTACCACATGGGCAACACCGCCGAGAACGTCGCCAAGCAGTACCAGATCACCCGCTCGCAGCAGGATGAGTTCGCGGTCGGCTCGCAGAACAAGGCCGAGGCGGCGCAGAAGGCCGGCAGGTTCAAGGACGAGATCGTCCCGGTCACGATCAAGAGCCGCAAGGGCGATATCGTGGTCGACACCGACGAGTATCCGCGTCATGGCGCCACGATCGATGCGATGGCCAAGCTCCGCGCGGCCTTCGAGAAGGACGGCACCGTCACCGCCGGCAACGCCTCGGGCATCAATGACGGCGCAGCTGCTGTCGTGCTGATGACCGCCAAGGAAGCCGCCAAGCAGGGCAAGAAGGTGCTCGCCCGCATCGTCTCGTGGGGCCAGGCCGGCGTCGACCCCAAGATCATGGGCACCGGACCGATCCCGGCGTCGCGCACCGCGCTGAAGAGGGCCGGCTGGAACATCGCCGATCTCGACCTGATCGAGGCCAACGAGGCGTTCGCCGCGCAAGCCTGCGCCGTCAACAAGGACCTCGGCTGGGATCCGGCCAAGGTCAACGTCAATGGCGGCGCGATCGCGATCGGCCATCCGGTCGGCGCGTCCGGCGCGCGCGTGCTGGTGACGCTGTTGCACGAGATGCAGAAGCGCGACGCCAAGAAGGGCCTCGCGACGCTGTGCATCGGCGGCGGCATGGGCATCGCTATGTGCGTTGCACGCGACTGAACCTGCAGAGCGGGAGGATTCGAGATGATGCGTGTTGCATTGGTGACGGGCGGAACGCGGGGCATTGGAGCTGCGATCAGCAAGGCGCTGAAAGCGGCGGGCTACAAGGTGGCGGCGAGCTACGCCGGCAATGACGCCGCGGCGGAGAAGTTCAAGGCGGAGAGCGGGATTCCCGTCTACAAGTGGGATGTCTCATCGTTCGACGCCTGCGCGGCCGGCGTGAAGCAGGTCGAGGCCGATCTCGGCCCGGTCGATGTGCTCGTCAATAATGCCGGCATCACCAAGGATACTGCATTCCACAAGATGACGCTGGAGCAGTGGAATGCCGTGATCAACACCAACCTCGGTTCGCTGTTCAACATGACGCGCCAGGTCATCGAGGGCATGCGCGCCCGCAAGTTCGGCCGCGTCATCTCGATCTCCTCGATCAACGGCCAGAAGGGCCAGTTCGGCCAGGTCAACTACTCCGCGGCAAAGGCCGGCGATATCGGCTTCACCAAGGCGCTGGCGCTGGAGAACGCCAAGGGCGGCATCACCGTCAACGTGATCTGCCCGGGCTATATCAACACCGAGATGGTGCAGGCGGTGCCGAAGGACGTGCTCGAGAAGAGCGTGATCCCGCAGATCCCGGTCAATCGGCTCGGCGAACCCGAGGAGATCGCACGCGCGGTGGTGTTCCTCGCCGCCGACGATGCCGGTTTCATCACCGGCTCGACGCTGACCATCAATGGCGGTCAGTATCTGATTTGATCGTGCGGCAGTTCGCATGCGACGCGCACGTTTCGAATGCGAATGCTTGCGCCCCGGTACGCCATTTGAATTGACGGGTTGAATATGAAGATTGCCGTTGCCAAGGAAGTCGATCCGTCCGAGCCGCGGGTTGCGGTCTCGCCCGACACCATCAAGAAGTTCAAGGCGCTCGGCGCCGAGGTCGCGGTCGAGCCGGGCGCAGGCATCAAGTCGGGCCTGCCCGATTCGGAGTTCACCGCGGTTGGCGCCACCGTCAGCGCCGATGCGCTCAAGGACGCCGACATCATCATCAAGGTGAAGCGGCCCGAGGCCTCCGAACTGTCGAAATACAGGCGCGGTGCGCTGGTCATCGCGATCATGGATCCCTACGGCAATGATGCCGCGCTGAAGGCGATGGCCGATGCCGGCATTGCCGCCTTCGCGATGGAATTGATGCCGCGCATCACCCGCGCCCAGGTGATGGACGTCTTGTCCTCGCAGGCCAACCTGGCGGGCTACCGGGCGGTGATCGAGGGCGCCGAAGCGTTCGGCCGTGCCTTCCCGATGATGATGACCGCCGCCGGCACCATTCCGGCCGCGAAAGTGTTCGTGATGGGTGTCGGCGTTGCCGGCCTGCAGGCGATCGCGACCGCGCGGCGGCTCGGTGCCGTCGTCACCGCGACCGACGTGCGCCCCGCCACCAAGGAGCAGGTCGAATCGCTTGGCGCCAAATTCCTCGCCGTCGAGGACGAGGAGTTCAAGAACGCGCAGACCGCCGGCGGCTACGCCAAGGAAATGTCCAAGGAGTATCAGGCCAAGCAGGCCGCGCTGACCGCCGAGCACATCAAGAAGCAGGATATCGTCATCACCACCGCGCTGATCCCGGGCCGTCCGGCGCCGAAGCTGGTCACGGGCGAGATGGTGAAATCGATGAAGCCCGGCTCGGTGCTGGTCGATCTCGCGGTCGAGCGCGGCGGCAATGTCGAGGGCGCCAGGCCCGGCGAGGTCGTCGAGACGGATGGCATCAAGATCGTCGGCTACACCAACGTCGCCGGGCGCGTCGCCGCCTCGGCCTCGAGCCTGTACGCGCGCAATCTGTTCTCGTTCATCGAGACGATGGTCGACAAGGCCAACAAGGCGCTCGCGGTCAACTGGGACGACGAGCTGGTGAAGGCCACCGCGCTGACCAAAGACGGCGCCGTCATCCATCCCAACTTCCAGCCGAAGTAAGGAGAGAAGCCATGGAGCATCTCGCGCAGGCCGTCGATCCGTTCGTGTTCCGGCTGTCGATTTTCGTTCTCGCCGTGTTCGTCGGCTATTTCGTGGTGTGGTCGGTGACCCCTGCGCTGCATACGCCGCTGATGAGCGTGACCAATGCGATCTCGTCGGTGATCGTGGTCGGTGCGCTGCTCGCGGTCGGCGTCGGCATGGTCTCGAGCGGCTCGGGCTGGGCCCGCGGCTTCGGCTTCGTGGCGCTGATCTTCGCCTGCGTGAACATCTTCGGCGGCTTCCTTGTCACCCAGCGCATGCTGGCGATGTACAAGAAGAAAGCAAAGTGAGCGGCGTGCACCTCGGGGTGACGAAGACAAAGGGGGACCTGAGATGAACGCCAATCTGGCTGCTGCTCTGTATCTCGTGGCGGGGGTGCTGTTCATCCTGTCGCTGCGCGGCCTGTCGAGCCCGGCGTCGTCGCGCCAGGGCAACATGTTCGGCATGATCGGCATGGCGATCGCCGTCGCCACCACGCTGGCCAGCCATCCGCCGGCCGACGGCGTGGCCTGGCTGCTGGTCATCGTCGCGATCGCGATCGGCGGCGGCATCGGCGCGGTGATCGCGCGCCGCGTGCCGATGACCTCGATGCCCGAGCTCGTCGCCGCGTTCCACTCGCTGGTCGGCATGGCCGCGGTGCTGGTCGCCGCCGGCGCGTTCTATGCGCCTGAAGCCTTCGACATCGGCACGCCCGGCAACATCCATCCGCAGAGCCTGGTCGAGATGTCGCTCGGCGTCGCGATCGGCGCGCTGACCTTCACCGGCTCGGTGATCGCGTTCCTCAAGCTCTCGGCCCGGATGAGCGGCGCGCCGATCATCCTGCCGTTCCGCCACGTCATCAACATCGTGCTGGCGCTGGCGCTGGTGTTCTTCATCGTCGGCCTCGTGCTGTCGGGCAGCGCGCTCGACTTCTGGCTGATCACCATCATCGCGCTGGCGCTCGGCGTGCTGATGATCATCCCGATCGGCGGCGCCGACATGCCGGTCGTGATCTCGATGCTGAACTCGTACTCCGGCTGGGCCGCGGCCGGCATCGGCTTCACGCTCGGCAACTCGGCGCTGATCATCACCGGCGCGCTGGTCGGCTCCTCCGGTGCGATCCTGTCCTACATCATGTGCCACGCGATGAACCGCTCGTTCATCTCGGTGATCCTCGGCGGCTTCGGCGGCGAGACCGCGGCGGCCGGCGGTGGCGGAGGAGAGCAGAAGCCCGCCAAGCTCGGCTCGGCTGACGATGCCGCCTTCATCATGAAGAACGCCTCCAAGGTCATCATCGTGCCCGGCTACGGCATGGCGGTGGCGCAGGCCCAGCACGCGCTGCGCGAGATGGGCGACATCCTGAAGAAGGAGGGCGTTGAGGTGAAATACGCTATTCACCCGGTGGCGGGACGCATGCCCGGCCACATGAACGTGCTGCTGGCCGAGGCCAACGTGCCCTATGACGAGGTGTTCGAGCTCGAGGACATCAACTCGGAGTTCGCCCAGGCCGACATCGCCTTCGTGATCGGCGCCAACGACGTCACCAACCCGGCGGCGGAAGAGGACAAGACCTCGCCGATCTACGGCATGCCGGTGCTGCAGGTCTGGAAGGCCGGCACCGTGATGTTCATCAAGCGCTCGCTGGCGTCAGGCTATGCCGGCATCGACAACCCGCTGTTCTACCGCGACAACACCATGATGCTGCTCGGCGACGCCAAGAAGGTCACCGAGAACATCGTCAAGGCGATGTGAGGCGACTGCTCTGGATACGAAGATAACCAGCGTATCGCTTACGTACTGACCAAGCCACCTCGGAGGTTGTGGCTGGGTTTCGGCAACACGGTTCAATCCAGCCGCCTGCCATCCGCAACAGCCCTTCCGAACCGACTGCCAGCGATGATGAGTAAGCCAGGCAGCCTCGTCCTGCTGATCGAAGGCGAGCCCAAGATGCGGAGCTTCTTGCGTTCCGGCTTCGAGTTCCATGGCTTTTCGGTTGTCGAAGCGGAGAATGCCGCGGACGGCTTGAAGATCGCCGCGTTCAATCCGCCGGACCTCGTGATCCTCGATCTCGGCCTACCGGGCCTGCATGGCATTGAGACACTCGAGCGGCTGCGCTCATGGTCTGACGCTCCGGTCATCGCCTTGTCTGCTAAATCAAACGAAGATGAGATGGTCTGCTTGCTGCGGTCGGGCGCCAACGATTATGTGGTGAAGCCATTTGGCATGGCCGCGCGTCTCGCCCGCTGTGATGTCGCTCGCCAACACCAGGGCCAAGCTGACACGCAAAGAGTATCGCTTGTTGCACATCCTGGCGACGCATGTCGGGCTCGTAGTCACCCACGATCAGCTGCTCAAGGAAATCTGGACCGGTAGTCAGCGGGATAACGTCTAGTATCTTCGTGTATTGGTGCGCAAGGTTCGACAGAAGATCGAGCCGGACCCAAAATCAGCCACGCCTGCTGACCACCGAGTCGGGGGTCGGCTATCGGCTCGAAAAAGACCTAAAAACCAGCGCGACCGATTGACGGGCCCCACAGTCTCCCAAGCAGCTCGCCGGAACATATGCCGAATGGCGGCCAATGCCGCTGGCACCCTGTCAGTCTTGACCATAGACGAATAAGATGGCCTCAAGTTGCGAGCACATGGTGTGATGACCGACGAAATTGCCAGCGTGCCAACACCACCAATGAGGGGTAAAGGCAAGATAGGGAAATCTATCTTCCCCCTGAAGGCCAGCGAAGTAGCCGGCCTCATAGGTTTTATGGAGAGAGAGCCACGTGTACATGTGAGCGGCATCATCCGAGTAGTACACTTAACGGGTAGCCGACCACCATGCGTTCGGCGCCTTGGAAAGGTGCTGAGAACTGTCCGCAAGCCGGTGTATCTCGGGGACGCGATGATGCAGATGCCCCCGGTCTTCTCGTCGCCAAAGCCGTGTGCGAAACCGACGCGCTTTTACTGCCGTTTCCGGCCGGTCCGCTGCCTCGTTCTGAAGCGGACCGGTCGTAGCGATCAGGACATGGTGGGCATCACGAACTCGGCGCCGGCACGAATGCCGGTTGGCCAACGGCTCGTGATCGTCTTCAAGCGGGTGTAGAAGCGAACGCCCTCCGGGCCGTGCATGTAGTGGTCGCCGAAGATCGACGCTTTCCATCCACCGAACGAATGGAATGCCATCGGCACCGGGATTGGTACGTTGATGCCGACCATGCCGATCTTGATCTTGTGCGCAAACTCCCGCGCCGCGTCGCCATCGCGCGTGAAGATCGAGGTGCCGTTGCCGAACTCGTGCTCGTTGATCATGCGCGCGGCGGTGTCGTAGTCAGGCGCACGGGCGACGGACAGGACGGGACCGAAGATCTCCTCCTTGTAGATCTTCATGTTCGGCGTGACGTGATCGAACAGCGACCCGCCGATGAAGTAGCCGTCTTCGTAGCCCTGCATGTTGAAGCCGCGGCCGTCAACCAGCAGCTTGGCACCCTCCGCGACACCGGCATCGATATAGCCGCGGACCTTGTCCAGATGCTGCTTGGTGACCAGCGGACCCATTTCCGCTTCCGGATCCGTGCCGGGCCCGATCTTGAGGCTGCGGATCTTCGGCTCCAGCGCCGAGATCAGCCGGTTCGCGGTTGTCTCGCCGACCGGGACCGCGACGGAGATCGCCATGCAACGCTCACCAGCCGAGCCAAAGGCGGCGCCCATCAGGGCGTCGACCGCCTGGTCCATGTCGGCGTCCGGCATGATGATCATGTGGTTCTTGGCACCACCCAACGCCTGGCAACGCTTTCCGGTGTTGGCGGACGTCTCGTAAATGTACTTTGCGATCGGCGTAGATCCGACAAAACTGATCGCCGAGATATCGGGATGAAGCAGCAGCGCGTCGACGGTCTCCTTGTCGCCGTGGACCACCCCGAATACGCCGTCGGGCAGACCCGCTTCCTTGAGCCACTCCGCGACGACGACAGAGGTGGACGGATCGCGCTCGGAAGGCTTCAGGATGAAGGTGTTGCCGCAGGCAAGGGCCACCGGAAACATCCACATCGGCACCATGGCAGGGAAATTGAACGGGGTAATGCCGGCGACCACGCCAAGAGGCTGGCGCATCGAGTAGCTATCTACGCGCGTTCCGACATTCTCGGTGATCTCGCCCTTCAGCAGCTGCGGGGCGGCTGTCGCGAACTCGACGACTTCCATGCCGCGCTGAATCTCACCAACCGCGTCGGAGTGAACCTTGCCATGCTCGGCCACGATGACGTCTGCCAGCAGGCTGGTGCGTTCCTCGAGGATCCTGAGGAACCGGTTGAGAATCCTGCCCCGCCGCAGGGGCGTCGTCGCCGCCCATCCCGGTGCAGCCTTCACTGCCGCCGCGACGGCATCGGCCACATCCGCGGCGTTCGCGATCGGCACTGTTGCCGCTTGCTCACCGGTCGCAGGGTTGAAGACGAACGACGACCGCCCGTTACCACCGGTGACTTGCCGGCCGTCGATGAAATGCCTCACTTGCCTGACCACGATTACCTCCTTGTTGCCTCAATGACCGTCGCGACGAGCTGGCAACCGACCTCGAACACCGGTGACAAAACGCTCAAGCAATGCCGGTTGGGCCGTTTCCGTCGAGGACATCGGCAGACAGCAGCTGCAGAGCCTCAACGATCGCCGGGCTCGTCCTTGCGCCCACGACTTATGTTGGCTTCTCGCCGTGAATGCGCCCCGAAATGCTCATGTTTTCGGGCGCGTGCTCGCACAGCAGAACATTGATGATCTTTGGGTCGGACCCGATCGACTCGTGGGTGACTTTCACAATGTCGCGGATGAGCTGCGTCTTACGGGCCTTCGTGAGACCTGCGGCGATATGACACTCGATATAGGGCATAGCTATCTCTGGCTCTTACTTCAAACGGGCGATCAGTTCTTTGTCGTTCGCGTTACCCTCGACGAACTCGGGTAGATGTTGCCCGTGCTCCACGAAATTGATGCCGCTCCCCTCCCTAATGACGAAGAAGATATTCTCGGCGGGTTCGCCAGTCGCTTCACTGACAACGCGTAGCAGACCGGCTGATAGAGCGCGCTTTTGCTCTTCCGAACGGCCGTATCGTATGTCGCAAGAAATCATCGGCATCGGGCTTTTCCCCAATTGAAGCGGTTGTTTATTGAACTCCAGGACGCGACTCATACCGCCGATCGACTGGTGCGGATCGGCCTCGGGCATCGATCTATTCCACGTATTGCGCAACGGATGGCTCCGTTAGACGCCAATCCCCCTCAGGTTCAGCCTTGGCGATCGATACCAACCAGCAGACAAGCAGCGTCAGCGGCAAAGTGAAGAGCGCCGGAGAGTCGTACGGAAAGATCGCGGGACCAAGACCCAGCACCTTTGACCAGATCGTCGGGCCCATGGCCGTCAGAACAACCGATGAGATCAGCCCGAAGGTGCCACCGATGACCGCACCACGCGTCGTCAGGCCGTTCCAGTAGATTGCAAGGATCAGCAAGGGGAAGTTGGCGCTGGCTGCGATCGCCGTGGCCAGCGCGAGGAGATACGCCACATTCTGGCCCTCGCATGCCAGCCCGAGCAGTATGCCGAGCACCCCCAATGCAACTGCGGAGATCCGCGATATTTGGAGCCGCGTGCGCTCAGTGAGTTGCTGTCCGGACAAACCGACGACGAGGTCGTTGGCCGCCGACGAAGCGCCCGCTATGAGCAACCCGGAGACAACCGCCAAGATCGTCGCGAACGCAACCGCAGAGATGAAACCCGCCAAGATGCTTCCGCCAACGGCCCTCGCCAGGTGGATGGGGGCCAGGTTGTTTCCGCCAAAGAGTACGCCATTGGCACCGGCATAGGTGGCGTCACCACGGAGGAGCGCGATACTGCCATATCCGATAAAAAACAGCATCACAAAGAACAGGCAGATCAGGCAGGTCGCGTAGAACACTGACAGACGCGCTGCGCGCTCGTCGCTAACCGTGAAGAAACGCATCAGGATATGGGGCAGCCCGGCCGTGCCGAACAGGACCCCGACGCCAATCGACAGCGTCGCAATTCCGTCCTGGGCGAAACCACGAATATCCATGATCCTGTCGCCGTTGGGATGATTGCTCGCCGCCGTCTTGAAGAGATCCGGCATACTGAACCCGAACCTGACTAGGACCAGCACCGCGATCAAGCAGCTACCGCCGATCATCAAGACGGCCTTGATGATCTGGACCCATGTGGCGGCGCGCATGCCGCCGAGGGTCGAAAACACAATCATGAGCATTCCGACCATGATGATCGCCGGCGCGTAACCGATTCCGAACAGCAAGGAGATAAGCTCTCCAGCGCCGACCATTTGTGCGACGAGGTAGAAGCTCACGATCACGAGGGTGGACGAACCCGCCAGGATGCGAACCGGCCGCTCTCTCAATTTATGAGTTAGCACGTCTGCGAAGGAATACTTCCCAAGGCGGCGCAGTGGCTCCGCAACGAGAAACAGCACAATAGGCCAACTGGCCAAATAACTGGCGGCGAGGAACATCCCATCCAGGCCCGAAGCATAGATGGCGCCCGACAGCCCGAGGAAGGCGCCGGCGGACATGTAGTCGCCCGCAATGGCAAGACCATTCTGTCCCGACGAGATCGAGCTTCCGGCCGTTAGATATTCCGATGAGCTGGTTGCGCGGCGGGCCGTCCAAAAGCTGATGAGCAGCGTAAGCATCGCGAAGACCACGAAGAACAAGATGGTCGAAACATCAGCCTGGCGCACTTGAGACTCCGACTCCGCGGAGTACGCGGATCCACCAATACCGACGGTATATGCAATCGCGAGCAGAAGGCTCATGCCGTTCCGTGACATACGCATCATTCAATCTCCATGCCGCACGAGCACGAACAAGCCGGTCAAGATGACGCTGAAAGCCATGCAGCTGGCCAACGCGATCATCGCTGGACTAAAGGTTATTGAGGCAATGGCGGCGGGCGCCGGGTGCCGTGCGCTGTAGATGACGAAGGCCATCATCGCCAGGTATGAAAGGATCATCGCGATCATCAACCGGACACGGAGCGTGTCTGGCTTGTTGGCGGTGATGCGCAACGGATGCACTTCATCGGCTCTGTGCAAATTTCCCTCCCTGCATTGGATTGAGTGTGCGCCGCATATTTGCGATCGTGTTGGTTCAACGCTAGGCAACCGCTGGCGCCACCATCAAACGCTTTTTCGAGATAGCCATATCTTCTCTTGAGATTGGCGGACGGCCCATCTTGCATTCGCAGAGGCTATCGATTGCTTTGCACGGCTCCGCCAGAGCGATTCAGCGCCACCGATCGGCCGGTCGCAGGCTCTGGGCCCCGTCCTATCGGTGCGGCAGATACCGCGTTCAGTTCAAATCGCTTCGCTCGCACACACCAAATTCATAGGCTAACTTTGCAAGCCGAGCTGGAAGACATCTGGCGACGGCAAGTAATGGACACGCTCACGAACGACCCGAATGATGATCGACGTGTCCACCGAAAGGATACCTCGTACTTGACCATGGCACGGTGGCAGCTACTGACCCGCGAGTCCGACACAACGATAGGCATCGACGGCATCAACTCACAGGCCCTTCTCGGGAGATTCTCATGAAGCTCTACTGGTCGCCGAACTCCCCCTATGCACGAAAAGTCGTGGTGGTTACCAAGGAGCTGCGGATCGACGATCGTGTCAAGCTCATTGAGACATCTGCAATGCCGACCAGAGAGAACCCGGAGCTCTCGGCGCTCAATCCGTTGACCCGCATACCAACGCTTCAATTGAATACCGGTGAGATTCTTTTCGATAGCAGCTTAATCTGTGAGTATCTGGACGAGTTCTCAGATGGTGGATTACTGCCGGTGCTTGGGCCAGCCCGCCGACAAGTGCTCAAGCTCGAATTGCTTGGCCTGGACATCATGGACCGCGCTGTGGTCTGCCGCCAAGAAACCCTACGGCCTGAAAGCTACCGATGGAGCGGATGGGTGGACGCTCAGTTTGATCGGATCGGCAAGATCCTCGACGTCCTTGACGCCTATACGCTAGCGCCCGATTCCGACCTTGGCACCATAACCGTCGGTTGCGCGCTTGAATATCTTGACTTTCGCTTCGGCGACCGCCCGTGGCGATCACACCGACCGCAATTGAGTGCCTGGCACGAGCGATTTGCTTCGCGGCCGAGCATGGCAAGCACAAAGCATCCTCAGTGAACGGAGTTCCGGGAGCAACAGCATACCCGTCAGCCGTCGTGCAGCTACGCAAGCTTGTCACACCCTATCCGCCTCCCGTCGGCGGAGCCGGTCGCTTTCGACTGGCAAAGGAAGTCACCACCCTTCCGGTGCCTTCTCCCAGACTCGCCGGGATCTCCTTGGAGGTCCCGGCGCCTTTTATTTCTGTGGCGGCGATCTGATCTGAGATATTGCCATCGCTGTCACTCGATGGCGTTCCGATCGCAATAGATCGATGGCTTATACTCGTTGGCGCTGATTGAATGACATACCAGCCGGTCAGAGGCGCCGTCCGCTACCCTTGGCTGCCGCGCCGTCCAGTTCCTTGCCGACACGTCCAACAAACTTTGGCTTCTGGTTTTCGACAGTTAGCATGCCGGTGAGCAACAGCAGATTGCCGGTCTGCACGGCCTCGACGTACGCGCCGAAGGGCTTAGGCGCCTGCGGGAGTTGGATACCTGACTCCCGCAGGCTGGCTTCCGCGCTTACCATCTTCCGGAATGCGCGCCGCCGTCAACGTGCAGCGATTCCCCGGTGACATTCTGGGCTTCGGTCAGATAGACGATCGCATCGACAATGTCCTTGACGCTGGAAACAGTGCCCAACGGCGCCAGAGTCTTCAGGAACTCATGCGGATCGTCCTTGTGCAGGGGAGTGTCCACCATGCCGGGCGCGACCGTGTTGAAACGGATGCCCTGCTTCGCATATTCGACCGCGAGGTTGCGGGTCATGGCCTCCAGGCCGCCTTTGGTGATCATCGGCACCGAAACGGTCAGGCCCGCGATCGGATTCTCGACCAGCGACGACGTAACGCCGACAACACTGCCGCCCGACTTCTGGGCCAGCATCTGCTTCACAGCATGCTGCGTGATGTAAAGATAGCCTTCCAGGTTGGTTGACGACAGCCTCTTCAGGTCTTCGCCCGTGTAGTCGGTAAATGCCTTGGGAAAGAAGATGCCGGCATTGTTGACCAGCGCATTGATAGATCCGAACTTGCCAATCGCGGTCTCGGCCACCTTCGCGGCC
Organism: Bradyrhizobium sp. 6(2017); assembly: GCF_011058295.2. Classification (NCBI taxonomy): domain Bacteria; kingdom Pseudomonadati; phylum Pseudomonadota; class Alphaproteobacteria; order Hyphomicrobiales; family Nitrobacteraceae; genus Bradyrhizobium; species Bradyrhizobium sp. 6(2017). The sequence goes on from NZ_CP049289.2 coordinate 7,715,970, forward strand.
ACAGACGCATCGCCGATGTCGCCATCGACTAGCGCGAGTTTCGGGGATGATGGCAATTCCTTCGATTTGGTCACGGTGCGCGATGTCGCGACGACGTTATAGCCCTTGTCGAGAAACGCCTTCACGGCGCCGGCACCGATGCCCTGGGAAGCACCTGTTACGATAACTGTCTTGCTCATGATATTCTCCGTTGTTTTGGGTTGATCGTCGGAAGGTCAGTCACCTGAACCTTCCGCTCGAACTTTCACTGCGCTGCGACGATGTCTACGCGCACGTCGAGGCTGTTCCGCGTCGCGTTCGAGTAGGGGCAGATCTGATGAGCTTTCTGCACCAGCGTCTCAGCATCAGCCTTTGCCAGCCCGGGCAGGTAAACCGCGAGGCCGACCTCAAGGCCGAAACCGCCCTCGGCGCGCGGACCAATTCCCACGGTTGCTTTGACAGTGGTATCGGCCGGCACCTTCGGGCCACCTTGTGTCGCGACGAACTGCATCGAGCTCAGAAAGCAGGCAGCATAACCAGCAGCAAACAGCTGCTCCGGATTAGTGCCCGGAACACCGTCGCCACCGAGCTCCTTGGGCCGGCTCAGGCTGACCTTCAGGTTTCCATCGGGCGTGGCGGCATGACCGACACGGCCTCCCGACGCTATGGCATTAGTTCTGTATAAAACATTGGTTGGCATGGCTTTCTCCTCTTCATGGGGTTGTTGTTCGCTGCTGGGAGGAGAATGGGCGCAGCCAGCCTGATTGATTAGGCGAAAATATCTGGAATTACATTTCCATTTATGGGAAAATCACCGAAGTGGCTGATCTGAATGACATTGCTGTATTCGTGAAGGTCGCGCAGCTCGGAAGCTTTAGCCGCGCTTCACACGCTCTTGGCATGCCGGTTTCCACCGTGAGCAGAAAGGTTTCCGCACTCGAGTCGGCACTGGGTGTCACGCTGTTGCAAAGGACGACGCGCAAGCTCGCGCTCACTTCGCAGGGCCAGGATTATTTCCATGAATGCAGTGAACCGCTGAACCTCCTGTTCGACGCTGAGCGGGTCTTGACCCAGACCCAGAGGAAGCCGGAGGGTGCACTCAAGATCTCCGTGCCCGTGGTTTTAGGGCAAGATCCATTTCTCGAATTTATCTCTGATTTCCTGAAGCTTTATCCGCGGATCAAGGTCGACCTTTTCATCACCAACTTGTTCCTGGATCTGATCGCAGAAAATGTCGATGTCGGCATTCGCTTTGGCGAACTGAAAGACTCGACCTTGATTGCCAAGAAGCTTGGCAGCCAGGTCCGCTATGTCGTCGCCTCCCCTGAATATTTGAAGGATCGCAAGCCTCCAACCAAGCCCGCCGATCTCGGGCTGCATCAGTGTGTCTTGCTCAATGGCAAGAATAACGAAGCGGAGTGGGAATTGCTGAATGGACGCAAGCGGACGGAAATCCGGGTCGCGGGCCCTATTTCGAGCCGGGACTTCCAATCCGTCAGCACGTTTGTTTATCGAGGGCACGGCATCGGTCTCTTGCCCTCGACCTATTGCAACGACAAGATCGAAAAAGGCGAACTCGTGAGGTTGCTGCCTGACTGGGCTTCGAGACAACTCGAAGTACACGCCGTCTACCCCACAAGGAATTTCTTGCCCTCGAGGCTACACGTATTCCTTGAAGCGTTGAGGACCTGGAAGAGCCCCTTGTGGACTTCACCTTAGACGAAACGAGCTACGTCCCGACGTTGCCGCCAAGGCAACCGAACTTGGTGGCGATGACCCCTTGGTCGCGATATACACTTGGGATTGAGAGATCTTAAATTGGCGACAGCGGATTGGTCCGCGTAACTGTTGACCGGCAAAGGAGGCGTCTCCCTCAGCCGCCCTTCGGAAACTTGCCGGGCGCTCCTTCGAAATGCCGGGGTCTTTTTCAACCTGAAGACTGTCTCCTCCTGCTCAACGGCGAGGGAGTGTTTTGAGCAGGGACTTGGCCATCTGAGTGGCCCGATTGATGGCGTTCCGATCGCGATAAACCCTCGAAACGACGAAGCCGCCTTGCACGACAGTTATGAGCGTCAGCGCAAGCTCCATGGCGTCGAGGCGTTTCGCGATTTCTCCGTCTGCTTGAGCTTCACGGAGGGCTGCTGCAAGGAGCTGCTGCAGTTCGCGGAAATAGCGTTCGACCGGCTTCCTCAACGAATCCTCGGCGATGGACGATTCGCAGGCAAATCTACCCATCCTGCAACCCTTGAGCCCGTCCCGAACAACGTCGAGAAAGCGAAAGACGCGGTCCAATCCAGAATCGTCTGTTCCGACGGTCTCGCGCGCAAACTCGCACATTTCATCGGACACCTCACCCAGAGCCACCGACGCCAGGTCCATTTTTCCCTTGAAGTGGTGATAGAGACTACCTTGCCCGGCACCACTTTCTTCCAGCAAGTCACGCGGGCTTACGCCCTCGTAGCCGCGCTCCCACATCAGTTTCTTGGCCGCCTTAACAAGCTCGCCCTTCGCCTTCATGACATCCTCATGATCGCATCAAATCAACCGATCGTAATTGCATTTTGTAACTACTAGTACGTAACGACAACCGCGAATAGCGGGCATTGGTCATGTCCAACGGCAACCACGCGTTTCCGTATCTGTTCGACTTCGTCAGCCACTCGTCGTACTTGGGGGCGCCGAGCCGAGATTTCAAAACTCCCCAATAGGAAGTTTGCGAACGTCTCACATGAGGCGCTGGCTTCGACCGGCAGTCGAAGGTTACGTCTTCGCAGTCAAAGCGAGACAGCGATGCTAAATCTAACCCGCCGGAACGTTTTGTTGACGGCAGCAGTTGCAGGAGCGGCGTTCGGCCTGCCCAAACCGGTCTCGTTTATCGAGGCTGCGCTCGCTCAGAAGGGACCGGAAGCTGGCAAGGTCGGCGGCGGCGTTGGTATTTCGCCGCAGTACCCGTTTCCGGATTCCGCTGGTCACGGTGTGCAGGCTCCGATGGAGACACCTGTGATGTGCGCTTCCGCTCGCGCGACCTTTGGCCAGATAGCTGCGACGAGGCTCTGAATCATGTGGGTGCGTCAAGCTGACCACCGCTTGCAACTGCTGGGGTCGCGGGAGTGAGGACGTCTCAGGATGCACGAGCAGCAGCGCGCTCTCGTTCAACACGGTCCGTTACGTCTCGCGCCATGGCAACCGAACCAAGCACATCGTCGGACTCACCTTTGACGATTGCGAAAGTCATCTCGACGTACAGTTTGCGTCCACTCTTGTGAAGCGCGCGAGTTAGCGTCGGACGGCCCTGGAGCTTCATTGTGCCTTTTGTGATCGCTGCTTCGAAGCCGCTCCAATGTGAGGCCCTCAGATGTTCGGGAATCATCAGATCGAGACTTTGGCCGAGCGCATCCTCCGCAGAGAAGCCGAACAAAGCAGCAGAAGCGCGGTTCCAGCGCACGATAACCCCCAAGCGGTCCGTAAAGATGATCGCGTCAGCGAGTTGATCGATAATCCATTCAGCCAATTCGGGCCGGTCTCCCATGGACACGCCTTTCGGGTAAGTTTTGATTGCGCCGCCTGGCGCGACGGATCGTCGACCAGCGGAAGGCTGACGTCAAACTTTCGACCAATGTGCGCTTTGCTTTCGTATGAGCCCTTATCAATTGAAAACCAACCGCATTCCTGCTAGGCGCGGCATCTTCGGCGTTATCCACCGCGAGTTGCATCGCGGCCCATCGACTTTCGGGGCTTCTCACCGCAGGCAACGACATTCGCCCGCGTTGCTCCGCAGGCCATCTCAAACGGAGCACACTAGCTGCACGGAGCAACCGTTAGTTCAGCAACCATGAGCGCACATGTGCACGCCCCCGTGCACGAGCTTCAAAGCCCGAGTTCTGAGAGCCCTGGATGGTCCACGGGACGCGGTCGTGAACGATCCCAGTGGAATTTGCGCTCAGATTCCTTGATCGGGAGATCATTGATGCAAGCAAAGCGTTTCTCCATCAATCCATTGGCCGCGAACTCCCAGTTTTCGTTCCCGTAAGAACGAAACCAGTTTCCGCTGTCGTCATGCCACTCGTAGGCAAACCGCACAGCGATCCGGTTCTCCGTGAATGCCCAAAGTTCCTTGATCAGGCGGTAGTCGAGCTCCTTCGCCCATTTGCGACGAAGGAATGCGACTATTTCGGTGCGACCACGGATAAACTCCGATCGATTTCGCCAGTAACTGTCCGGCGTGTAAACCAGCGCAACCCGTTCAGGATCGCAGGAATTCCAACCGTCTTCGGCGCCTCGCACCTTTTGCGTAGCAGTCTCACGAGTAAAAGGTGGAAATGGGGGGCGGGTCTCAGTCACGACGAATTCCTCGTTTTAGGTTTAGATTGAACAAAACGGCGCAAGCTTGCTCGAGAGACTTGCGAGGGGCCCTACTCGCTGCGCGGCTATGATTGCTATGCCCGTACGGCCTATTTCACCTATGGCCCGTGGACGGCTGGTGCACCGTCCAGCCCCGCGATCGACGATGACGAGCCCGCGACGCGCATGAGAGTGGACCACCGTGTCGTGCCGGCTGCTTAGCCAGCCGCAGTGACCGTGTCGCCGATGCGCAGCACTCCTCCTTTGATCACGGCGAGATAAATGCCGAGATGAATGTGACCGAAAAAACGCATTAGCTCACGCGGAACGTTGATGTCCCGGATTGCGCTATCGGGATTGACCTCGGTGGCTGGACAACGGCGGGTCAGCCGCATGCCCCTGCACCGAACGGCACCCAGCATTAGCTCATGGTTGAGCCACTCGTTCTCCACCCACGGATCGAGCCCCTCGATGAGAATATTTGCCCGGAACCTGCGCGGATCGAGCCGCTCGCCGATACGCGCTTCGAGGTCCCTGACCGAGGCCAGGTTAAGCATCGATATAGCGTGCATAAGCTCGGCCGAGTGCACCCCGACGTCGGTGAAGCAATGATTTGGCGCAGTGACAAGTCGCGGCTTCGATGATTTTTGATCTTCGGGAAGAAAGCGTGCGAAGAACGCTGCGATCGTGGCGCGACCCTCGGCACAGTGGACGTTTGCCGACAATTTGTCGGTGCCGTCAATCACCGACAACAATGCGGTGCTGCCGTCGTAAGATGTTGTCAACCGCGCCAGAGCTTCATCGCGTGCCAGCACTATGAACTCGAATTTGCTTAGCGGCTGAGGATTGTTTTCGTCAAATACGGTCGCGGGCAGCGCCAACGCAAATGCCCTGTCGCCTGACACGCCTCGACCAGCTTGCAAGGTCACCGAGTTGAGGGGCTCAGATGAGAGCCCCTTGATCGGGTATCTAGACAATCCGGAAACCTGAGCTGGCATGAGTCCACTTCGTCGCAGCGGGAGCTATGCAGTGACGTATCTTGCCAATTCGGTGAGCGTCGTCCCAATGGCGTCGGGCCTCACACCCAACTCCTCAACGGGCGCGCTCACGTGATTGACCCAGAAGGTGTTGAGGCCGAACGATTTGGCACCTGCTGCGTCCCACCCACCGAACGCCGCAAACACGATATTTTCGCGCGGCAGATTGAACACAACCTCGGCCATCTGATAGGCGCGCGGGTCCGGCTTGTAGGCCTTCACGCGATCAGTGCTCAAAATGTGCTCAAATAGATCGAGGATGCCGGCACTCTGGCTCATTTCCGTCAGCATCTTGGGGGTAAGATTCGAGACGTAAGCGAGTCGGATCCCTGCTTCCCGCATGGACTTAAGCGCCTCGACCGCCTCCGGCCAAGGTTTGACGCGAAGGAAGGCATCCATGAACTTGTCGCGCGCGTCCGGCTTGAGCTCGATCTTGGCAGCCTTGAACGCGAACATCAACGCGTCGTCCAGGATGTGCCAAAAATCTACATAAGTCTGGTTGAGTGTCCTGAGCCAGCAATACTCGAAGATTCGCGTGCGCCAAGCACTGGCCAGCTGAGTACCTTTGCCGGGAAAGGTTTCATCAACTACCGCGTCAACCGAGAGCGGGTTGAATATCGTGAACGCATCGAAACCGATCGCCTTGATCTTACCCACCGCCGTCTGCGCAAATGCATCCGTGCCAAACACCTGCGCGGCTCCCCCTGCTGCGACGGCCGCGCCGGTCATCCTCAACATGCCTCGGCGGGTCGTTGTTTTGGACTCAATCTGACGGATCATCCGGGTTTCCATAGTTGCTTAGTCGTTGGTGGTCAGTGTGGGGTATTACGATTGTAGGTCGGCGCACCTGTTCGCTGGGCCTCGCTTGTCGTTCATGGCGTTGAACGCAAATACGCGCCCAGTCAGCTCCAGATAAGAAGAGATTGCCTGGGCATCCCCCAAGCTTAGTGGGAACGTACATACTAGTTGGTACAATGCAAGTAAGAACTTTGTGTGGCGCGCTCGACGGCGGGCACTATTTGGAAGCCATATCCGGCAGCCGCTTGTGAGTGGCGCAGGATCATGCGCGGCCCGAAGCAGTCTCTCGCCCGCCCATCAGCGTCCGCGGGTCCCTAGGCCGATTAGCACAGCCCGAAGGCGCTCCGGCGTTTGACCAATGGACCGGCATTCAGCCGTGATACGCAAACAGCTCGATTGGATCACTGAAGCCGCGTACCGCATATTTGCCGACGCGTTCGAGGTCGAAATCGCTTTTGACGAAGTCCGCGAACGCGCGGGAAAGCAGCACCGTTCGCGCCAGTTGTTTGGTGAGGGTTTCGAGACGCGAAGCCATGTTGACCGCCGGACCGATCACCGTGAAGTCGAGCCGGGTCGGTGACCCGATATTGCCGTACATGACGTCGCCGACATGGATGCCGATGCCGTAATTGAGCGGCTCACGGCCGGTTTCGCCGCTCTTTTCGTTCAAGGCAATCATGGCCTGGCGAGCCTCGCTCACGGCATGCAGCAGATTTGCACAGGCCGACGGGTTGCTGAGCGGAAAGATGGCGAGCAGACCGTCTCCTATGAATTTCAGTATTTCCCCGCCATGTCGCGCAATCGGCTCCGACATCGCGTCGAAATAGCCGTTCAGAAGGTCAATCACGTCATCGCGCGGCCAGTTGTCGGAGATCCGGGTGAAATCACGGAGATCACAGATCATGATGGCGGCGCGTATCGTCGTTCCGCTTCCGCGCCGGGTGGCGCCGGCCAGAACGAGCTCGCTGGCATGCGACCCGACATATGTTTCGAGCAGCGTTCGCGCCAGCCGGTTCTTCATGCGGATCTCGCTGACCAGCGCCAGAACCGGCAACAGTCTCAGCAGGCCAGCGATATGCGCGTCGTCGAAACCTCCGGGCCGGTCGGTTGCAAAGGTCACGATATGCCGCTTGCCGAGCGTATGGTACAGCGGCCACGCCACGTAGTCGGTAAGGCCTTTGGCCCGCATCCTGTCATAGAAGGCGTGCTTGCGGCTCAGCACGGGGTCGCGTTCCAGATTCTCGCGCACCTCGGCGGCCCCGTCATGGAGTTCGTTGGCAGGACTGTCGATGTAGTCGGAGCGCTCCCTGACATCGTAGTCTACTCTCCTAAGCTCGGCCTCGCGCATCCCGTCGGCCCACATGATCCGGGAGCCGAGCCATTGCGGATGGAGGGTCATGAGATGAAGCGTGGCCCGTTTGACCGGAATGCCCGCTCGCTGGAGCCGAAGGCACAGCTCAGCGAAAATATTGTCAAGGAAGCGCTCGTCGCGAGTGTCGCTCGTCAGCCATTGCAGAACGTCGCAATCCGGATGCGCGGTGAGGTGATCGATGTTTGGCGACGCGTTCATATCTCGCTCCTGAGCCATGACCTGGATCCGCCTCGAGGAGCCAGAAGTCACGAAAAATCCCCCTTGCTCGTAGAGGGGCTGCGGCGCCGGTTGGACTCAGCCAAGCGGCGCCGCACTACGTATTGCGCTAACTCACGAGCGGCGCGGCAGGAAGTCGACGACAAGTTTTGTCGTCGCGGCCGGTTGTTCTTCCGTGATCCAGTGCCCGCAATCCGGGATCGTCACAACTTCGACATTATTGGCGACACCCCGGATCACCTCGCCGATCATAGGAGCGAATGTAGCTTCGCCACCCAGGGCCAGGACCGGCATCTGAAGCTTACCCTTCGCAAGGAACGCCTTGTTGTCGATCGCATCCTGGCTGAACGACAGGAACTGGGCAAAGCCCGCTCGCATTGCGCCGGGTTGCGCGTAGAGCGCGGCGTAGTGCTGGCGCTTCGCTTCATCAAACCGCTCCGGGTGCCGGGAAAGTTCGTTCCAGAAGCGGTCGAGATAGATGCGCTCGCGGCCGGCGACCAGGCGCTCCATGTCCTTACCACCGAAGCCAAAGTGCCACATGGCCGGCTCCTGGAGGATTTTCTCCCAGGGGCCGATGCCGGGCAGCGGCGCATCGATCGCCACCCATCGGGTCACGCGCTCGGGGTGGGTGGCGGCAATTGCGTAGCCGACCATAATGCCGATGTCGTGCGTCACCAATTCGAACGTACGCACACCCAGGACATCCAGGACGCCCACCACGTCCACCGCCAGATTCTTCTTCTCATAGCCGCCATCGGGCTTCGACGAGAGGCCAGACCCACGTAAGTCGGGTATGATGATTGTGTGATCCTTGATGAGGGCGCTCGTCAGATGACCCCACATGTCGCCCGACGTGCCGAAGCCGTGCACCAGGACCACCGCCGGGCCTTGGCCGCCGACCCGCACATGGATGGATGTACCGTTGGCTTCGATCATCCGCGTCTGCATCGCAGCCGGAAAGGGATGAATCCCATCTACTTGGACATGCTCGCTCATCTGTTTGCTCCCGGTTTGGGCGCGTGCTGCGCCCGTTAGTGTGAACTCGGCCACCGCGCCCAGGCCGATAGCGGTCGTGGTTAGAAAGTCGCGGCGAGAGGGATTGAGGTGCTTGATCATGCGAATTCCTCCTGTGCGGATCGCGGTCGGCTTGAACGGGCAAAGAGCCGCGCCGAAACCGGGGTCGAGTCACCGACTATCGGTGGTCGAGGCCTAGTTTTATAACGACCGTAACAAAACATGCAATAGATTTTTGACGATCGTGATAAAATAGGGGTAAGTTAATCGCTCACCTCATAGACCGACGGATCTACATGGCCAGGCCCAGGGAATTCGATGAAGACACGGTGCTTGAAGCCGCAACGCAGCGCTTCTGGACGAACGGCTATGAGGCGACATCAATGCGTGACCTCGCCGACCACACCGGAATGACGACGCCGAGCCTTTACAATGCGTTCGGTGATAAGAGGGCCATCTACCATCTCGTGCTCGATCGGTACGCCCGTCGGGCGCTCGAAGCGTGCTCGACGATCTTCGGAGGCGATGATCCGCCCTTGCGGGCATTGGAGCGGTACTTCGATGATCTCATTGAGGAGGTGCTGGTTGACGCCCTGCAGAAGGGATGCTTCGTCGTTAATACCGCGCTCGAAGTCGCCCCGCACGACGCCGACTTCCGTGATCTGGTTACGAACGTCTTCGACCGAATCGAGAAGTACCTGCGCGATTGCATCGCCAGCGGCCAGTCAGACGGGACTATTCGAACCAAGCTTCCGGCTGCCGACTTAGCCCGCCTCTTCCTCAGCGCAACGCTAGGCATCCGGGTGTTGGCGCGGACGAGCTCGGAACGTGAGCTCCTGACCGGCGTCGCCCGCCCACTGTTCGCGCTGCTAAGAGCACAGTGAAAAAGGCTGAAAGATGTGCCGCGGCGCTGGGTGTTTGATTATCTGGCCGCACTCTGACGGCTCGTAACAACCGAGCTTCAGATCTGGGTGATCGGCTCGTCTCCGGTCTGATTTCTTGCGCCCCCCAGCCGACGGAAAGAGCGGAAGCCGAAAGGCACCCGCCCGTGCAAGCTGCGGTGCGAGGCTCGTGTGTGTTACATCTGCGCACCAATCATCCATGGGACAGTCTCTTCGTTGCCAACGCCCAGTTCTTCGCTTTTCGACTTTTCACCGGACGCGACATCGATAAGCTTGCGATAGATTTCCAGGCCCTTGCTCTCGATGGTGGAGCCGCCATCCATGATGTCTCCGCAATTTATGTCCATGTCGTCGCGCATACGCGCAAACATCTTTGTATTGGTGGCGAGCTTTACGGAGGGCGATGGCTTTGCACCAAAACAAGAGCCGCGCCCCGTCGTGAAAGCCACCAAATTTGCGCCTCCGGCGATTTGTCCGGTCGTCCCCATCGGGTCGTAACCCGGCGCATCCATAAAAACGAGGCCTCGATCCTTGATTGGCTCGGCGTATCGGTAGACGCCCGTAAGCGGAGTCGAGCCGCTCTTGGCGACGGTAAGGGCGCAATCTCTACCAAGCCTTGACGCGGGTGAGCCGCCATCCAGAGCACACTGAATGGAGCCACGGCCAGCACGCTCGCGGCGTCGAACTTCTGGATATTGAGTTAGGTAACTGTCTCGGAGCGATCTGGGTTGAGCCGAGGCGAGAGCCTTGGCGACGACGTTGCCGGACGACGTAAGGCCCCCGTCAGGTTTGGCGCTTACACTCCTCTACTTTTGGGGAGGGTTTCATGTTCAGCCTTTCGAAACCTACGACAGATCTCGACGCCCCGCGCCCGGTGTCCACCCTCGCCACTGTTACCCTGTTCAGCGTTATCGGCTTGGTTTTGTCTCTCGCTCTCGCGCGATATGGGATTGATATCACCGCCAGCATGTAGCGGCGAGCTACCAGCATTTGCCGCGCGGACAGAAGAACGATTGACCAACCAATAGCGCAACGGGCCGTTTAATCGCCAAATCCTAGCGCCTTCTCGCCGCGCGCGATCGGCGCGATCATCTGCCCATGCGCCAGCGTCGATATACGAAATGGTCCGGCCGTTATCCACCGGGCAGCCCCGCTCAATGGCTCGCGGACGGTCACGCTACTTGCAACATCCAGTGCCATGGCGGGTGCGGTCGCTTGGTCGACTTCAGGCTTGACGCCCTACCCCAAGATCAGCCCTGGTCGCATATTGGCTGGCGCATGGTGTGCTCGGTTTGCAGCGCCGCAGGCGCTGTGAACATCGTTCCGAATTGGCATGACATGATCGGTCACCCGATGCCATTCAGTGCCGGATGGAAATCGTGATTCCCCGCTGATGAAACTCACCGCAGATCGTCCCTACACTAATCCCGAGAAAGCCGCTCGCAGACTCATGGAGCACGCTCGAGCGTTCGAACCCGTTCAGGACGGCCGCGTCTACATCGAGAAGATCAACGGACCCTTTTTATATCAGGACAACGGCACGCCGGCCGAATATGGCGCCGGTCTCAAATACGCCTTGGCGCAGGACTGGCTGGAGATCCACGAAAGCGGGACTTACGTGAAAATCCTGCAGGCGGGGAACGACCTGTTCGCGTAGCCGTAGGCTTGGCCGGTGTTCTCGGCAGGACTACTGAGAAGATGGTGGAGCGCGATTTAAGCTAGCTTCATTTCGCTTTGAGAGCCAAAAGAAGGAACTGCGGCGTAAGGCCCATCCCCCAGCAGGGCCTGAATGACGAGCATCACCGACCAAACCACCGGCAGCTCTGATCCGGCTCCTGTGAAGAAGAAGCCTTTACGGAGCGCCCAGAAGTGAGCTGCTCCTGCGATCAACGGAAGTGTGTAGAGCGCAGCCCAGCGCGTCCAAATGCCCGGTATAAGCAGGACCGCTCCGACAAACTCTGCGGAGAGCCCATACCAAGGCGTAATCGACGGATAGCCGCTTTTTGCGAAGTTGTCCCACCATGTAGTCAGACCGCCAGGGAGAATGGCGAATTTCCAATACAGATGTGCAATGAAAAGCGAGCCTAAACTAATCCGAAGTAACAGTGCTGCCCAAGGCGCCGTGCGCTGATCGATCATCTTGTCCCCCAAAATGGTTCTGTCTGAACACTCCTCTACAAGCTCTGCGCCAGATAGGGCGGGCTTTGATGATACTGTGGCGGCCACCCTGAGTGCTTGTGGCGGTCCATCTAACGATGGGCCATCACTGTGGGGCGCTGGGACCGGATTAGCCGTATCAATCGGGGCAATCAGGTCCGAGAATTCAAGACTGAGCCGCAGGCGGGCCTCAAGCAACGATGGCATAGATCAAGGCGGCTACCACAAGCGCCATCCAGACCAGTGATATGCGGAAATACAGCAGGTCGTGGTCCATGCTGGCGAAACTACATCGCTCGGCTGACACGGGCCTTACAGCGGACAAATTACAAACTGAGCCACTATCGCCAGAATAAAGACAGGTCACTGATCGGAATCGAACGGGGCCGCTCACGCGCGGCCCCTGGCACATGCTCCTCGAGCACATGCCGGCTGGCACCAAGCTGCGGCTGAGCGAGGTCAAAGAACTGTTCGAGTTGATGCGATGACTGAGCCGGATTGCATTCCGCTCGCGCCCCTGAAAAAGCTACGCCGCCGGGCTCGAAATGAGCTGTCCCGACGGCGCCTGTGACTGGGCCCCTGAAATCCCCCAGCGCGCTACGATGTAGCAGTCAGCACGTCAGGTTGTTTGTGAACCAATTCACAATCGCGCTCCGTAGAAACACGGATCGGCTTCCGTTGCGTGAACATGATAAGCTTCCGCGATCAGGCAGCATTTGTTTGTAGTGCTCTAAATCTCAGCTCTCAGAAGGCTGGCATGAACCGAAGCAAAAAGCGACGGCGGATGGAAGCTGATCGGATCATCCAATGAATGATCTAGATCGCAGCTTCGCCGTAAATCGCTTCTGGCCGATTATCTACCTGCTAGGCCTTTTGATCGTCATCCTGATATTTGCGGTCATGTTCTTGGGATTTGGCGGGGTTTCGCTAATGAGCTTAGCCATGGAGTTCCCGCGCCGCATAGGTGAATCCGTCATGTCATTTTTTGCGGCCGTCATGTGTGGCGGGGTCCTCCTTTACTTGTGCGCGTTCTTCGGAAGCCTCTTCAGAACGCTTAGACTTAGTGATCCTGCGCTGAAAATATCGTCTGAAGGGTTCAGATATCTCTTCGCTTCAGACGACTTGATACCTTGGACGGCGATCAAGGACATTCATATTGACTGGCACTGGGGAATAGACGTGCAAATCCGTTTCCAAATTGACTCTGGCTTCGCTGACACTCTGCGTTGGCGGAGTAGGATCGCAAATTCGTTTAAGCCAGAGTATATCACAGTGATATTCCGATTCATCAAAGCTTCAACGGCAGAGGTTGAGGAAGCGCTACTCAGGCAGCTGCAATCGAAGTCCGTGCAAGCATCGACCGACGTGCTCTCTAGGGCCGACGAACTGCTCGCGCGGAACTATGGTGCTCTAGCTGCATATTCCCGACGGAACGCGTAAGGTCTGCTGGTCTGTTCTGGGCCGCAAGGCCACATGCGACCACATGCTGGTTGCGAGCGGCTTTCACCGCACATCGTTTGAAGCCCGGGTTGAAAGGGAAAGAACTAGCAGGTCATGGGAAAGCCGGTCAGGCGAACACCAGAACAGTGGACCCAAATCAAACGAGAGAAAGCCCGTTGGGATTTCCTGAAGGCCTGGCGACATCGTGGGGGCAATCCCTAGCGGCTTCTCGGCGCGCTCGATCGGCGCGATCATTCGCGTATGCCCTGGCGCCGCGAGCCCGCTCGTCACCTCCGTTATTGGTCCGGTCCCATCGACCGAAACGCCGGCTTCAAGACCGTGTTGGTATTTTGCGTCGCCTGCGATCGTCAAAAATAATCTTTACGTTGCCGGGCGGGACATATTCAAGCTTTACCTCGCGATCAGATCCATCACCCATCTTGATGGTCGCCGCCCCTTTCCCGTCGAGAGCTAATCTTAGAAGTAGCAGCCGCGTCGTTAGCCACGGCGCCGGCGTCGGCAGAGTTCGACTCGCGTGGTGCGCGATACGGGCCCTGAGCCCGGTGAGCAGCGGGCGTCGGTTAGGCGCTTTCGCGCTCCTTGGTCCATGTCACAAGCAATTCCCAGATCACTGCCAGGACGATAGGTCCCAGAAACAGGCCGGTGATCCCGTAGGCAAGCGTACCTCCGAGGACGCCGATTAAAATGATCAGCATGGGAGTATCCAAGCCCCGCGCCATGACCAGCGGACGAAGAACGTTGTCCAGCAGGCTAACCGGGATCAAATAGAGCGAGAGCAGAATAGCCTTCGTCGGATCCATTGTGATCCAGCTCCAAATGACGATTGGAAAGAGAACAACGGAAGGACCGACCTGAATAATTCCGAGAATGAGGACAGCAGAGGTGAGCAGGCTGGCACCCGAAATTCCCGCAACTGCTAGTCCCATACCCGCAAGAAAAGCCTGCAGAGCCGAAACGCCAATCACGCCACGCGATACGGCCCGAATGGTGGCTCCGGCGAGCTGGACGAATCTCTCGCCGCGCCCCGAAGCAAGCCTGCGTGAAAACAACGTAACTGCATTGACCAGCGAAGGCGCCGGCGAAAACAAAAAGCCGGCAATCACGATGGCGACAAAGAACTTGATGACGCCAATTCCAGCACTCTCCGCAAGCTCAAGGAGTGTACCCCCGACCGGTTTCAGCAGTGGGGCGGTTTTGGCCAATGCAGCCTGGAAATTGGTCGAGGCCAGATCCCAAAACTGATAAATCGGCGCGCCGATGATCGGCCAGGACTTCACGGCATGAGGCGGCGGCGGCAGGGTCAAGGCCGACAGATCGAGATACTCGGAAAGCTCTCGAAGACTGTCGATCAGCCCCAGAGTAAGCCACGTTGCGGGTCCGATCACGATCAGCAGGTTAAGGATGGTAAGCAGGAGCGCCGCCAGTCGACGTCGTCCGCCCAGCCGACCGGCCATCCAATCATACACCGGGTAGACCGCGACCGTCAGCACGATGCTCCAGATTGCGACGGTGATGAATGGACGAATCAGGACGACCGATAAAGCCAGGAGAAGCCCGAGGACACCGATCCGAATAACAAGTTCGACCCAGGTTGTTATGAGCCGGTCGTGGGCGGCTCGATCGTCATCAGCGCCGGGGATCATTTCCACTCCTTGCATGACCCGCGCCCGTGCAGATATTCGCTCCGACGAACATCTGCGGACGGAACGGCATGTCCGTTTGCGGTCAAATCGAGGACGATGTACGCGACAAATCCCGCGACGCGGCTATCGCGCGTCGCTGACCAGATTTGCCAACGCGATCTCGCCATCGGGAACATAATGATTGACGTGCTCGGTCAAGAGATTCTGACCCGATTGAAATATTTCCACGGCCTCGATTGTCCGATTTTTCGTCAACTCGGCGATGATATGGTCGCGCTCGGCATTGGTGTCGGAATCGGTGGCGTGGGTGATCTGGAACGAGAGACGAGTGAAGGACAGGCCGGTATCTCTCGTGCCAGCTCCGACCCAAAGAACGCGTTCATTGTCCGGCGGCCGGTCGGTGTTTTGCCAGAAGCCCGCGTCACCCCAGGTGGCTTGAGCACGCGAAGGGCTCAAAGCCCAAAATCGAATGTGATGGCGTTTTCGCGGGCTATCATCGATCGCCTTTTGAAAGCCGATGTCCTGACCGCGTCCAAAAAGATAGAGGGTGCTAAATGGTGCAGTGGGGTAAGGCCGGTTGAGTACGAAGGCTCGGATCATGCCCCACGAACTCGCCAGCCCCAATCGATCCGCTTCCGACCAGCCGCTGATGGCGAAGGCCGATCGGAGCTGCTGCAACGTGCCGACGAGCGCGACGTTGACAGGGTCTCCCGGTAGCCCATCACCTGTGATGGTGTAACTGGGCACCCGCTTGTGCTGCAGAATCCGGAGACCCAGGCGAATGACGCGCGGCAGAACAATGTAGGCGCCAAATCCGTAAGCGATGCTTACAGCCAAAATCCAGGGCAGCCTGCGATCCGCTGTTTCAAAGACCACAAAGACGATCAGCCAGACGCTGAAAATGCCCAACCCGAATATCGCCAGGCGTTGCAGCAGGCGTATCAGCAATCTCATCGCGTGTCCGGATGTAACGGCGCGTGCGTCAGAACGACGACCATGAGATCAAATCCCGTAACGCCGGCAAATAACGCGAAGTCGGGAAACACCTCCGGCATAGCGACCTGCCCCGGCCGGTGCAACCTCAACTTCGAATCCAACCGCATACTCGCCCGGACTGCAATAGCTTCCCGAGTTGCCAGGCTTGGGGTTGGTCCAGGGCCCCTGCGTGGTGCCAGGGGGGAGCGCGGTCGAAGGAGCGGCCGTTTGTGCGTGGGCGCCTGCGTGCGGCGCCGTGGTGATGATGGCGAATGCGACGAATTTCACGAGCGGTTTCACGGTACCTCCTGGGCCGGGAGCCAAAAATCACGAAAACAACCCCATGCAAAGTAGAATGGGCTATGCGACAATCACCACTCCGGAGGCCGGATCGTCGGTCCGATATCCTCGGGACCCGGCAGGCCCGGAGCCGGCGGTTGCGGCCCGTTCGCAGGCGGAAGCAAATTACCCCAGTCCGTTCGCGCACGCATCTGATCAACCGTTGCCGGGCTAACGAAGTTGCCACCCTCACGTATCTGCCATCCACCCCCGAGTGCCCGAAACACCGCAGTGAGGCCGAGCGGAACATTGGCCGAGGCGCCGGCGAGGCTGTTCTGCGCCTGAAGATCGCAAATATCGAGGCAAAAACCGCGTGCGGACTGTCGTCGAGTGGGGCGGCCAAGCCGCCGCGGGAGCCATATGCATGACTCCCAGCATTGCCACTTGTTCCCGCTCCCGCAAGGTAACGAGGCGTAATGACAAGTGCCCGTCCCGCTTTCAATCTAACGGCACGGCTCTGCAGTTAGTTTGATGCTGGGGATTTCAGCAATCCCAGTTCAGGAAACAAACGCCGCCGGGCGTGCATTTGGAGACCGGCGGCGTCTTTATTGGAATTAGCGCGACGTAAGCCCCCAGAAGGCAATGAGCAGCAAGGCGCAAGCGCCTAGTCCCATCAGCGGCACGAGGGCTTCCAGCATCATGGCCGAATCAACTCCGCCGCGAGCAAGCATGCGCGCGAGCGGAGTTTTTGTCGTCGTCAAAGGTGGCCTGCCAACCAATGAAAATGGTGCCGTTTGGGATCCTTTAGAGCGCTTGCGCGTTGAGCCCCCATCGAGGGGCTGAACCCGGAGGTGGGTGATGTGCGACGTTCCTCGGGATATTCAAAGAAAGTTCGAACGGCGGTGGGCCGCCAGATTTGCGCGGCCAGTAGAAGCGCGCCAGCCCGAAAAGCATCAAGCTGAAAAGCCGGATCAACCCCTCGCCGCTTCCCTCAAAGCCCAGAGAAAAACAAGCCGAATTGAACCAGCGGGCTTGAGGCGTGCGAGCGGGGGACCCCAGCTCGCGCTGCTCATGAATTCTGCAAAACGAGCGTTCGACGACCATTCCAGGTAGCGTCAAAGCCAACGACCCGGCCTAACGTCGTTCGCTCTTCCCTCGTTCACATTGAGCTTCCTACTGTACGCAACGTTCCAGAGTGCCACAGGAGGAAACCATGAGGCTCAAATTTGCACTTGTTGGACTTGCTGTTCTCGGTAGCCTTGCTGCCGGAGGAACAGCGTCCGCACTGCCTGCCACAATGCCGAATGCTCTCGGCGGCAACAATGCTATCATCCATGTCAGGGGCGGTCATGGCCACGGCCATGGGTGGGGTCATCGCGGCGGTCGTGGGCATCACTACGGCTGGAGCCGCGGCCACCACTATGGTTGGGGGCACCATCGCCACTGAGCGGCACCACCTTGCGCTCGCTCAAAAATAGAAAGCCCGCTGGGCGTGAACCGGCGGGTTGGGCTGTGCGACTGACGGCAGTTTCTGATCTAGGCGATCATGCTGCCCAGCGCCGTCGTGAACTGCTGGCGCAGCTGCTCACTCGGCTCGCCCCCGACGAGTTCAAATAAAAGCTCACGGGCCTCTTTGATCTCCCATTCGGCCTTGTCGTCCGCCTTGAGCCATTCGCGTGGCATTACGCAATTCAATAGAACCGAAACCTTCGCGCGCCGGCCATCAGCCGTTTCGGCCTTGATCGATCTCATCTCGTTTATGATGGCGTCCACCCGATCCCAGTGCGGTTGGGCGCGGTTAACGAGACGATTGTAGTCTTGGAACTCGGGCATCTGCGCTACGCGCTTCCGGTGGTCGTCATCCGCAAGGATACCCTCTTCGGCGCGGAGCCGCTTCAGCTCGTCGCGACAAATGTTGTCGAGCCGAGCTATTTCGACGTCGTTGGCATGCGCCAGTTCGAACTGTGGAAGATCTACTCCTCCAAGGCCAGCACTTCAGCATCTGTCGCCTCGTTTGCCCTCGCCGAATGGTACGCCAGGCTGCAAATCATCACCCCGGGATCCCCATGTGGATCCAATCAAGACTCTGACCGTGCGAACTGAAGAATTCTAGCGCTTGATAGTGTGTGCAGCCGTGTCCTCGTCTTGGCGGGTCCATGGACGTGTCTTCGGAAGTAGTCCAGAGCCCGCGCCGCACCGTCCTCATCCATTTTCCATCCGTCGCAGATGTATCGCGTGCGCAACAGGTCGACGATTTGCTCGACACGGGCAAGTTGCGTAACATGCAGGAGCTGTTCCTGGTCGAGGCGTCGAAATACAACGTATTTCCGCTGGATAACAGTGTTCTCGAACGCAGCCTTACCCCGCGACCGAGCCCCACCGCTGGCAAATCTGTCTTCACCTACTCCGGCGAAGTCGCGGGCATACCAACGGACAGCTCCCCCAACACGCTCGGTAAGTCATTCTCCATCTCGGCCGAGGTGGATATTCCGCAGGGCGGTGCCGAGGGCATGCTCAATACGATCGGTGGCCGATTCGGCGGTTATGGCCTCTACTTGGTCAAGGGCAAGCCAGTCTTTACCTATGTACAGCTCACTACCGAACGCTTCCGCTGGGAAAGTCCAGCTGCACTCACGCCCGGCAAGCATACCGTCGCGTTTGACTTCAAATACGATGGTCCTGGTTTCGGCAAAGGCGGCACCGGCGTCCTGTCGGTGGATGGTAACGCAGTCGCCAGCAAGATGATGCCACACACCATTCCGTTCCTCATCAGCTTTGACGAGTCGTTCGATGTGGGAGTGGATACCCGCACGGGAGTCGACGACGGCGACTACCAAGTGCCGTTCCGGTTCACCGGCAAGCTCGACAAGCTGACGATCAAGTTGAACGACGCGGACGAGCAGCTGCTCCAGCAAAAGGCCCAGGAAACGAAAAACAAAGCACAGTAAACCGCTCCGACTTTGTTGTTTGGCGCTTGGCTATCGCTGAACTCGAAATTGCGACAGTCAAGTAAAAGGGATCACTTCCGCTTCTGGCCCTTTTCGGAAGTGCCGCGCTGGCTATCGAAAGTCCGGTGTTGAGGTGAAGCGGTCGCTACGATTGCGTGTTCCGACTTCTGAGTTTGACCCGAAGCGGGCCCTGCCTTTAGGCCGCGCTCGGATGTCCGCGGCCCGCATCTCGCGCCGTCTGCGTTGGAACCGAAAGATTTTCTGGCCTGAATGATTTACTCTTGGGGCTTCGCAAGATGCGAGGCATTCATGAATCCTCTCTCGGCATCCGCCGCACGTCGCCGAAATCGCTCTTTTCATCTTGATTGGACTGATCTGAAAGGATCGCGCCGTGCTGTACAGCGCGCAGCCGTGCGAGGGTCTAGTTCTCCGTGATCTTGACGGTTGAGACCGGCCATCTTCCGTCATGACCTTTGATCGAAATCCGAAGCCCGTGCAATTCATCCAGCCAAACCTGCTCGACCGTGCCTGCTTTTCCATCGGTAAGGACGACGGCTTTGCCGATCAATTCGGCCTGCGCCTCGCCGTACTCATTCAGGATTTTTGACGCACGGCGCTTCACCGATTGCATTGCTCATCCGATTCGGCCGAGCCATGTTTGGCTCAAGCGGCGAATCTTGTCCCAGCGCCCAGTCGCTGGAATGATCGATGGTGATTGCTCCTCCAATTCGCGGAGCCGGTCGATTTGCGTTCTAAGTCCCTCTGGTAGTCCCGGCTCGGGCTTCAGCGACGCGCCCAATCTCTCGCCGATCTCTCGAACGATGGCGCGGCTGTGCGTGTGATCAAGGTCAACGCGATGGTACATGCAATTGCTCTCGTTCCGGTAAAGGCACGCCAGCCATGCTCAACATCGTAGCCACCCCTCCGCAACCTCAATGGAAGCACGGCCAGCACCTTTTTAATGGAACCGGAGACCGCCGCTTTTGGCTATCTGCGCGAGCGCTCGTTTTGACAACAGCGGGTCTTTGGTAGCGACCTTTGGCTATCCGCGACATGCGCCGGCTTTTTACCAGCGAGCGGCGGTCTCGTATTCCTCTAAAGCGCGGCATGCGCTTTCGTTCCTTTGTTGATCTCTGATCGCGACGCGGTGTTCCATTCGGAGGAACCCGGAGTGGGAGGTCGACGCATCCCACAAGGCTTACCGAGTTTACGCTCGATGCCATCGTTGCGCGCGGGAACCATTTCTGAGGGTGCCCTGTTAGTTCATGGGGCGATGAAGGGACCATCGTCATGAGAACCAAATATCTCGCTGCGATTGCGATAGCTGTTCTTGCCGCTTGTAGCGGGCTGGTCTTGAATTCCGTCGGCTCGCTTCATCCCGAAAAGCAGTCCACGCTGTCCGCCAGACAAGTGGCGGACCGATTAGCTGGATCCTTGGATCCGTATTTGACACGGTCTGGTGGCTAAACAGCCGGTGTAACTCAGAATGCATTGGCGGCGCTCCTAAGTCATGAGGCATCGTGCCCGTTCGGCAAGCTAGGCTGTAACACGTCCCATGGCGCTCGCACCCATACGTCACGTTCCTCGTCTGTCAGATTGAACGCTGCTTCTGCCTACACCGCAACGTCGTGTCCGTTACTTCCGATATTGACCCTTTTCGGAAGTGCCCCACTGGCTATCGAAAGTGTTGTGTCGGGGTGAAGCGGACCTCACGGTTGCGCGCGCTCCGACTTCCGAGTTTGACCCTTAGCGGAAGTCGATCAGTTACCATCTGCTGAGGCGCCCGGACATATTGCAATGTGGCCCCACTGAAGCCGCCAGGGGGAGCAGCCTACCGAAGAGGCGGCCCCACGACTTTCATGTGGTGCATTGCCATCAGCTTTTGGTTCGTTTCGGCATCGACACCTTGCCGCTCCGCGAACATCTTTTCGAACCCACCGGGCGTCACGCCGAACAGCAATACACCGGGTTCCGTCCCGATGTTCTGGAACGTGTGCGGAGTGTGATGAGGAATGAAGACAAAGGCCCCGGCGGGCGCGCTCACAATGCGTTCGCCCAGTTTAAAGTTGAACTGGCCGCTCACAACGTAACAAAACTCAGCTTCCATTTCGTGCAGGTGCGTCGGGGGGCCGCTCTTGGGTGCGATGGTTTGACGAAAAAAGCCGAGCTGCCCCCCAGTTCTATCAGCCGTCGCCAATAGTTCGGTGAAATCTCCCTCTCGGCCTTGCTGTCCGCTATAGCGGGGTGTTTCGCCGGGCAGGACGATGAATGCCTCTTCGCCCGCGGAGACCGGAGCTGAGGGCAGAGCAACAGTGGCAATAAGGAAATAAAGAAGGCCGAAACACGTCTTCATGAGTTTCGCGTGCATGGCAACCTCGCCTAGATATGTGACCGGGCCGATTGCGGCCCTAAGCGGACATCGACGCGCCCGCAACCGAAGTCGGATTTTGACCCATAGCCGACGTAAATGCACGAGGCACGCTCACCGCTTCGGATCGGCCCGCGCTTCCAGGCCACGGAGCTGTGTCGCGACGGTCAAATCGCCGATCTTCCTGCCCATTTCCTTCCCGACTTCTGTCGAGAAGCGGTAGTGGAAGCCGGCATAGATTCGTGCATTAGCGACCTCGTCGCTATAGTCTTGGAGCCGGGTCCATTTGCGGGTCACGCCTGGCGCAGTGGGGCTGGTCATCGAGAACTCCCCGAACTCGTCACCGACGATGTGACGGAGAACCGTAGAAACCGAAACAGAAACGATGCAGTGGGCACACGGGTATTCCGGGTGCATGGGCGTCTCACCGAGCGGCAACCAAGACGATTCGCGTGGCGTCGCCGGGTTATGCGTGATGTCCGCATTACGTATGGCTGTCATTGGTCGCCAGAAGTTGTATTGATACTTCGCATCAAAGACCGCGACGATTGCATCGTTCGCGGCGATCTCGGCAAGGGCGAAGAGACGAGCGCAGTCAACCACGTCCATGTTTTTTGCCAATGCAGCTTGCCGGATGATTGCATTGAAGCTGGGAGGCCCCACCACGAACCAGAATCGTCCTATCACCGTCTGCTCCGGCGTTCGGATGGTGCTGCTGCGAGCGCCGATCGCGCGAATTTCGTTGAGGTCTCTGCTCCAGGTCTCTGAATCGAGCGCCGGTGGCGGCGCTGGACGGAATTGCGAGCCCGACGTCATGACCCAAGGGGTCGTCGCTCCGGCCGTCGTGGCGATCGGCACCACGGTTGGCACGTAGACGCCTGCCGTCGTATAGGGCCGATACGTTTCTGGAGCGTCGCTGCCGTCGCCCGCCCGCAAGGCGATCACACCGGCAGCGGCCGTCTTGCCAAGTTCAATTCCGTTCGCCCTTCCTTCCGTATCCGGGATACCGGAAAGCGAAGTCATCAGTGCTGCATCAAGCGCATCTTTTTGGTCCGGATAGATTGTGAGAAGAATGTTGTAAGCCGCAGCCGCCCCCCCGGCTTGGTGAAGAGGTAAACCCAAGTCCGACCGCCTGTGGCACGCATGCGCAGGGCGAGGCCGGGCAGCTTGTCGTCGTGGAGATAGTGCTGCGCCTTGCCGAGCGGCAGCGCGGCGTTGCGGATAACCGCATCGGTGAGTGTCAGCTGGTTGGTCGGCTCTGTCATGATTCCTTCCCCGAGTTTGTGCCCCGGTGTGCCCCGCGAGGAAGCAATCGTCGCCGATCGGAACCGGCTCTCAGAGCTTACCCTCGCCCTGTGCCCCAGAAGGATGGACCGAGAGACCCAAACAGGACCGGATCTCAGGCCTCCCCTCATTTTTGTGCCCCAAGGGAAAATCTTCGGCGGGCACAGCAGGGGCACACAAAATGCAGTATGGCCGCTTATGGCCTACTGAGGCCTAAACGACCATAAGCTACTGTAATAGAATGAATTATTTCGACGAAACTGTGGCTGCTTGGGGCCAGCTTGGATCTACGAATTGTGGTTCACACGGGAGAGGTCCAAGGTTCGATCCCTTGTGCGTCCACCATTCCCCTTCTTGCCAGTAGATCGATCAGCGCAGCGGTGGTCTGACCGCCGTTCGCCCGGCATCCCCCCTCATTGCCGGCGGCGGTGCGGGGCCGATGACGGCTTGACGGTGCGCCGGCTGAGTTCGCCGAGCAGGTCGCGAACGGCGCCGTCGAGTTCGTCGGGCGGAGTGGCGTAATCGGCCTGTTGCGTGCCGGTCGGCCGATACCGGCCGCGGGCGGAAATGTCGTCATTGGCGGCCCGCGCCTTTGGCGCGTGAACGCGCGGCGGTGACCGGCGCCGGCGGCGCGAGATCAACTCGCGGACGCCATATCCCGATGCGAACCCGATCCCGGCGACGAGAACGACAATCAGAAGCTCCAGCATCGTGCTGTCCCCAATCACCTTGCCGCAATGCAATAAGCGCGACAATGCGGCAGGGGCTTGACCGGGCCGGTTCCTTTTCACGGTATCGAGCAGAACGCCGCCCCCACGGAGTCCTACGGTGTTTTATTCGCGAGCCTCCTCGGCTACCTTCCCGGAACTCGCGGAGGCCGGCGTCTCGATGCGCAAGGGCAATGACTACCTTCTGAAGCTGCGGCCGTGGTCGTTGTCGACGTTCGTGGTCGCCCTGCTGGCCGTAGTGCTGGCCACTGCGACCCAGGAGATGTTCGCGAGCTTCGGCATGCAGTTCTATTTCGCAGGCTTCGTGCCGGCGATCCTGATCGCGGGCCTGATGGGCGGCGCACCGGCCGGCGCCTTTGCGACGATCATCACGGTTCCGATCGTCTGGTGGGCGTTCATGCCGCCCTATTTCGACTTCGGCTGGCCCACCCCTGAAGACTATGACAGTCTCGCGATGTTCCTGCTGTCGAGCGCGCTGCTGGTTTGCTTCTCGCAGCTCTACCGGGAAGCGCTGGTGATCCTGCGGAAGTAAGTCGCCGACGCATGCCAATGCCGCTTGCCGGTGCCGGCAAGCGCTGGTCGGCAAGGACCGTCGCCTTTAGATCCCGAACATCCAGACCGCAACGATGGTCGCCAGGGTCGCCACGCCGCTGACCGTCCAGCCCACCGCGTAGAAGGTGTCTTCGGGGGCAGTATCGAGCATGGTGCCGGTGGTTTCCGTCATCGATCGCCAACGCATGGCGCGTCTCCTCGGAACTCCTGCCTAACGACATAACGCAGCTCGAGGTTCCCGGTTCCGTGGCCTGCACGAGGGTTGCGCCGTTCACGCGCTGCTCACGGACTGCTGATCCGCGTCGCGGAACCCGCGACATTCTGTCCCGTTGAGGGGCGCTGGAAACCAACTTGGGAGAACCATCCGATGCGAACACTGATCCTCGCCGCCACGGCGCTTGCCTTCGTCTCGTCCGCCGCACTCGCGCAGGACAAGGCGGGCACGAGCCCGGCCCCCGCCGCAAGCGGCGACACCGCGGCCAAGGGCGAGGCGTCCAAGATGGCGCCGAAGAAGAAGGCGAAGAAAGCCGCAAAGAAGTCGAGCGCCAAGACTGGGGAAAAGACCGGCGACGACGCGGCCAAGCAATAGACAGAAGCAATCGCCCACAGAAACAATCGCGCTTTGCGATCTCTTGGCGATCTCAGCGATCACGGAAAAGGCCGCCCGAGGGGGCGGCCTTTTCTGTCTCGGTTCGCGGGCTGTCTCGACCCGTCACGTCGCAATCGGCTGCGCCGCCGGTTTGGGGAGCGAGAGCTGAGCCCGTGAAGTCAAGTGCGGGAGGGGGAGCGAAAGAGTTGCGAAGCCGGTAATCCGCACCGCCATCGGATCGTTCTGAAATTGACCACCAGCCCCAGTAATTGCTCCACCTCCCGCGCCTTCTGTTCTGCCCCGCATGCACCGGCCACGCATGATCCAAACGGGCTATCACGGCAATGCGGAGAGAAGATTCATCCATCAACTTAGTGCTGAACGCCATTGTCATGCTTGCCCGCAAGCCCGCCCGCATCCAGCCGCTCGGCAAACCAGCGCGATACGGTGCTGTCGATGACGCCGCCGGCATAGACCTCGGACAGGCTCACCCCGTCCTTTCCCACGATCAGCAGTACGCCGATCGCGTAGGCGAACCAGACATTCGGATCGGTCAGCGCCTGCAGCTTGCGCTGATCGTGCTCGACGGGCTGGTGATTGCCGTCCTTGCGCAGCTCGATGGCCAGCAGATTGTTCGGGATATCGCGCTGATGCACGACGATATCGGGGTAGATCGACTTGCCGAGATGGTCATCGGTCGAGATCGTCGAGCCGCGCGGCAGCCGCAGCGTGCGCTCGCCGAGCCGGTCGTAGTTGCAATCGACCTGCCAGCCGGAAAACTGCCGCTCGACATAGACGGCCAGCCGGTGAGTAAGCGTTCGCTCGCCGAGATCGCGCTCCAGCAGGAACGTCTCCTGCGCATAAAACTCCTCAACGGCGGCGATCACCTTGTTCAGCTCGGTCTGCATTGGCGCCTCCGACTGGACTAATGCGCGATGAGCTTCATCGCGGGCCGCCGCCGCGGCCTTCTAAAGCGTGTGTCTACATCTGCACTTCGATCAGCCGCGGCCCCGGCTCGGCGACGGCTTCCGCCAGCGCCTTGTTGAACTCGTCGGCAGTCGTCACCGCCCTGCCCGGCACGCCCATGCCCCTGGCGAGCGCGACGAAGTCGAGCGTCGGGCGATCGATCTTGAGCATATCCTGCGCCCGCTTGCCCGGCTCGCCGGCGCCGACGCCGTCGAACTCGCCACGGAGGATCTGGTAGATGCGGTTGGCGAACACGATGGTCACGACGTTGAGCCCTTCGCGCGCCTGCGTCCACAGCGACTGGATCGTGTACATCGCCGAACCGTCGCCGACCATGCAGATCACCTTGCGGTCCGGACAGGCGACCGCGGCGCCGGTTGCGACCGGCGTCGAGAAGCCGATCGAGCCGCCCATGTTCTGCAGCCAGTCATGCGGCGCTGAGGCCGCCGTCGGCGGGAAGAAGCCGCGGCCGGTGGTGACCGATTCATCGACCATGATGGCGTTCTCGGGGATCGCACACGCAATCGCCTGCGCGATCGAGGCGTGGTTGAGCGCGCCGGTCGGCTTGGCCAGTTCCTCCAATTGCTGCGGCCTGACGTCGTGCACCGTGGCATGCAGCGCGCCCGCGAGCGCCTCGAGGGCTGCGACCGAATTCTCGCCCCAGGCGGTCATGCGATGCACCTCGCAGCCTTCCGCCTTCAGCATGCTCGGCTTGTTCGGATAGGCGAAGAACGCGACGGGATCGTTGGCCTCGACCAGCACGATGTGACGGAAATTCTTCAGGATCGGCAGCGCCAGCTCGATCACATAGGGGATGCGGTTGATCGAGAAGCGGCCGCGGCCGCGCGCCATGCGCGGATGATAGGTCTGGCCCATCACGGTGCAGCCGGTCTTGCCGGCGATGCGCTCGGCGAGCGCCAGCCCCTGTTCGGTCAGCGCGCTGCCGGTGACCAGCAGCAGCGTGTGCGCGGCATCGCCGTGCAGGATCTTCGCGGCACGCTCGACCGCCTGCGGCGAGTAGCTCGGACGCTGGGTGTCGACAGGCACTTCGGCGATGCCGTCGGCCTCGTTCCAGGCGGTGTCGGCCGGCAGGATCAGGGTTGCGATCTGCGGCGGCGCGCTCCTGGCCGCGGCGATCGCAGCCGCACCATCGCCTGCAACCGACTTGGCATCCGGCGACGTGCGCACCCAGGACGACGTCGGCCGCGCCAGGCCCTCGATGTCAGAGGTCAGCGGCGCGTTGTAGCCGATGTGGTAGGTTGCGTGCTGGCCGACGATATTGACGATGCCGGAATGGGCCTTCTTGGCGTTGTGCAGATTGGCAAGGCCGTTGGCGAGGCCGGGCCCGAGATGCAGCAGCGTCGAGGCCGGCGTTCCCTTCATGCGGAAATAACCGTCGGCCGCACCGGTCACCACGCCTTCAAACAGACCGAGCACGCAGCGCATGCCCGGGACCTTGTCCAGCGCCGCGACGAAATGCATCTCCGAGGTGCCCGGATTGGTGAAGCAGACGTCCACGCCGCCCGCAACCAATGTCCGCACCAGACTTTCCGCACCGTTCATGATCCCGCTCCCGCCAGAGATGTTTCTTGAGGTTGATCCAGATCAACCATTCTTCATCCGCTTCGTCAAAGGCTTGGCCGGACAATGCAGGTATCGCTTCCGATCTGTTGCCTTTTTAAACCGTGTCGTCGGAAAATGGCTGGTGTCACGGCTTCGTCGCTTGCGAAACGCCGGCGGTTGTGGCCTTTCTGGCTGCATATTTGATTGTTCGCGAGGACGATGACGATGCGCCCGATTGCCTTGATGTTTGCCGCGCTCACGATCCTGGCAGGTGCCGGCCAGGCCCAGGCCCAGTTGTTCGATTCCCGCGGCTACCAGTCCGAGCCCCCGAGCTTCTTCGGCAACGGCGCGAGCCCGATCCCGCGCACCACCGTCAACTACCCGACCAACTATGCCCCCGGCACCATCGTGGTGAACACCGCCGAGCGCCGGCTCTATCTGGTGCAGGGCAACGGCCAGGCGCTGCGCTACGGCATCGGCGTCGGCCGCGACGGCTTCCGCTGGGGCGGCGTCCACCGCATCTCCGCGAAGAAGGAATGGCCGTCCTGGACGCCGCCCAGGGATATGCTGCGCCGCCGCCCCGATCTGCCGCGTCACATGAACGGCGGGATCGAGAATCCGCTCGGCGCGCGCGCGATGTATCTCGGCTCGACGCTGTACCGGATCCACGGCTCGAACGAGCCGGAGACGATCGGCCAGGCGGTCTCGTCGGGCTGCTTCCGCATGACAAATGACGACGTCAAGGACCTCTATGATCGGGTCTCGGTCGGCACCACCGTCGTGGTGAAGAACTGATCGCGTCGATTTCACCGGAACTAGGCGCCACCGTCCGGCAGGATCGCTGATCCCGCCGCCTTGATCCCGCCTTGCGCTGCCGCAAGCATTGCGGCAGCGTCGTCAGAATGCCCCAGCACCGCCCTTCGATCCTGCTCGTTCTCGCCGCAGCGCTCGCCGCTTGCCTCACTGACGCCACCGTGCCCGCGGCCGGCGCCGAGGTGCCGGCCGTTGTCGTGCGCCAGCGTAGCGAGAAGAAGCTCTTCACCGACGCCGAGATCGTCGAGGGTTTTCTGAAGACCGCATTCGGTGCCGAATATCATCTCGCCGGACGGGTCGATCGCATCCGCAAATACGACAGCCCGGTGCGCGTGTTCGCCGACGGCAGCCGCGCCGATCGCAAGGCCCAGCTCGCCAAGGTCGTCGCCGACATCCGAGCCAAGGTGCAACATCTCGACATCGCGATGACCGAGAGCAGCGACGCCGCCAATGTCGTGGTCAAGCTGGTGCGCGACCGCGAGCTCTACCGCACCATCGCGACCTTCTACGGCCAGGACCGCGCCAAGGAAATCCGCTCCTCGCTCGATCCGCAGTGCCTGTCCGGCTTCCGCAAGAACGAGAACTACGAGATCGAGCATTCCGACGTGATCCTGACCGTCGACAACGGCGATTTCGTCTTCCTCGACTGCGCCTATGAGGAGCTGCTGCAGTCGCTCGGCCCGATCAACGATACCGCGACCGTGCCGTGGACCATGTTCAACGACAGCGTCTCGATGGGCTATTTCGACGTCTACGACCAATATCTGCTCAATTTGCTCTACGACCCCCGCATCAAGCCCGGCATGACCGTGCAGGAGGTCAAGGCCGTGCTGCCCGACGTGCTCACCGACATCCGCGCCTGGGTGGCGAAGGTGAACCATCTGGAGTGAGGGGTGGCGGCGAGATCAGGCAAGCGATGCCGTCACGCACGCCGCTGTCGTCCCGGCGCAGGCCGGGACCCATACGCCGCAGCAGATGTGGCTGACGGGACTCGTCGTTCCAGCAGTGCATGACAATCGGCATTTGTGGTTATGGGTCCCGGCCTGCGCCGGGACGACACTGAGTGTGTGGTGCCGCTTGCGAGTCAAACTTCTGCGTTCTCGCGACATGATTTGTCCGAGGTTTGCTCTTCGTTCCGCCCTCTCTCGCAGAGGGCGCAGGGAAAGCCAGGTGCCGATCGCACCCATGGGCCCCGAGCAAGGGTAGAAAGCTCGGGGGTAGGACCACAGGTGTAACCGGAGCAATCCGGCTTTCCCTGCGCGATGGGCGAGACTGGGCTTGTTTGTCACCGCCTTCGCAAGACGCAATTGCGTCTTACAAGGGGACACCGGCCGCTAGGGCGTCAGGACCACACGACTTCGCTGTCCGCCTCAATCACGCTTCGTCCGTCGTGACGTCAGCGTCCACCGCATCCCACACCTCGTTCGTGACGATCGCGAAGCGCCCCTCGATCGGGTGAGACGGGCGAACCATACACTGAGTTGGGCATTCTGATAAATAGAAATATTTTTGCCATGGGGGCTTGCGCCGTCGGGCAACTCAGTGATTGGCGTGTGAGGGACACACCGGCGGAAGGGTTCCCTCTCCCCTTAGGGAGAGGGGTGCCACACGACGTACTCTTTCGTTTCTGCGACGGCGACAAGCGAACAAGTTGCGAGAGCGATGCGCTCATCGATCATCTCGCCCGGGGCCCCCCTCCCCACCCTCTCCCGCAAGGGAGAGGGAGCCTGAGCTATGTGCTCTCCTCACTGGTCACCCGCATGAGGATCACCACCCTCCCCGCTTGACCTTGCCCCTGCAGCCGCCTCCATAAGAGACGCGGTCAGACGATGCGAGGTGATTCGATGAATGCTGCCGCCCGTTTTCTCAGTCCGTCCGAAGCTGCGAGGCAGCTCGGCATCTCGGCCAAGGCACTGCGGCTGTACGAGGAGCGCGGCCTGATCGCGCCTTCCCGCACGCCAGCGGGATGGCGCGCCTATGGTCCGGCCGAGATGGCGCGCGGTGCCGAGATCGTCGCGCTGCGTGCGCTCGGCCTCGGCATCGGCGAACTGGCGCGGGTCCTGAGCGGCGATGCCGCCGTGCTCGACCGCGTGCTGGCTGCGCACGAAGCCACGCTCGAAGCGCGGGTCCGACAATGCGGCGACAGCATCGCCAGGGTGCGGGCGCTGCGCGCCGACCTCGGCGGCGGCAAGATGCCTGCGGCGCGCGAAATCATCGGCGCAGTCAGGGCGCGACCGGCGATCGCCGTCGCGTTCGATCTGCCGTGGCCCTGGGGCGGTGAACGCTTCGAGCTGCGCGACGTCAAGCCGCTGAACTACATCGTCGGCCCGCTCGGCAGCGGCAAGACGCGCCTCGCTCAGCGGCTTGCGGAAGCACTGCCCAACGCCAGCTTCGTCGGCCTGGACCGCGCAGCCGATGGCGGCGCGGCCGTTCGCGCGCGTCTCGATGCCGATCCCGCCCACAAGGCCAGGGTCGATGCAAGCCTTGCCGCTCATCTCGCTGACGGCGCCGTGGAGACACCGGCATTGACCACGCTGCTCGCAGAGCTCGAGGCCGACGGCGACGCGATCCCCGTGATCGACATGCTCGAGCACGGGCTCGATGCGGCAAGCCAGGAAGCGGTGATCGCGCAGCTGCGCCGTCGCGGACCGCAGGCGCAGCCGCTGTTCTTCCTGACGCGCTCCAGCGCGATCCTGGATCTCGACGCGGTCGGCGACGACGAAGCGATCATCCTGTGCCCCGCCAATCACAGCGTGCCGGTCTGCGTCACGCCGGTGCCCGGCGCGGTGGGCTATGAAGCGGTCGCGACCTGCCTCGCCTCGCCGCAGGTGCGCGCGCGGACTGAAGGCATGATCGCGTGGCGGCCGGCCTGATTTCTCGTCTTGGTTGTATTCTGATAATATAATAGTGCACGATGCCGGTCGATGCGCGGCGAAAAAGTGTGCTATAAGCCCACTCAATGACCGACCTCCCCCGTACCCAGGCCTTGCGTTGCTTCATCACGGTTGCCCGTGAGGGCACCGTGTCGCGCGCGGCATCGATGCTGAAACTGACCCAGCCCGCGGTCAGCCTGCAACTGAAGGCGCTGGAGGAAAGCACCGGGCTGCAGCTGTTCAACCGCACGCCGGGCGGTTTTACGCTGACCGAGGCCGGCGCCGCGCTGCTGCCGCTGGCGCACCGGGCGGTGGCGGCGGCATCCGACTTCAAGGCGACGGCGGACTCGCTGAACGAGGCGCAGCGCGGCACCTTGCGCGTCGGCACCATCCTCGATCCCGAATTCACCCGGCTTGGACCGTTCGTGCGCAGCCTTGCGATGTCCTCGCAACGCACCGAAGTATTCCTGCGCCATGGCGTCAGCGACGACGTGCTGGCACAAGTCGGCCGGGGCGAGCTCGACGTCGGCTACTATGTCGACGCCACGCCGCCGGAGCAGCTCGCCCATCACAGCTTCACTGAACGGACCATCACCGACGGCCGCTACCAGCTGGCGCCGCTGCTCAGCTACGACTACCGGGTGATCGCGCCGATCGCCTGGCGGGAGCGGGTGATGGGCAAGGGCTGGGCCGAACTCGCCGAGCTGCCCTGGCTCGCGACACCGCCGCATTCCGGCCACCGCCGTCTGCTCGACGACATCTTCCGCCCGCTCGGCCCGTTGCCGAAGCGCATCGGCTACACCGATCAGGAAGAGGCGATGATCGACTTCGTCGAATCCGGCCTCTGCCTCAGCCTCGCGCGCGACAGCGTGCTGGCGCCGCGGATGGCGCGCCCGCATCAGTTCGTGGTCGTCGACAAAGTGAAGCTCACCTGCGATCTCTCTTTCGCCTGCCTCGCCGCGCGCCGCCAGGAGCCGGTGATCGCCCACGCCTTCGCCAGCGTGCGCGCGGTGTGGAATATCAAACCGGCGATCGCCGGCGCCGGACCGACGCGAACGCGGAAGGTCGCGAAGAACGTGTAGCGGCGCGCGGGCCACGATCGAGGCCGGACGACTAGAGACAAACCGGATAGAGCTGTCCTGCCACGTCTGCGACCTTTCCATCTGCCGACTGCTCGATCGTAATGGCGTATCGCTCGCTGCACGGGCCCGCATGGCGATTCCATAGAAGTGCGACCGAGTTCGGTCTATCCGACTTTTCAACCCGAAAGCCACCTCCGGTGATCTGGGCAATTGCGGCTCTCGCGTCGGAGCCAACCGGAAATGCATTCTTCACGAATTGAGAGAAGGCGCGCTTCGTCTCGTCGTAAGAGCTACGGCCCATTGCAAGATCCTTCTTCATGAAGGCTGGATAGGCGTCCACCCGCGTCAGTTGGTAGCGAAGAGAACTTTCCCGGCACCGATCACAACGATCGAACCGCCGAACAATATGCCGAGGATGATCAAAGCGCGTCTCAACGAAGCATCTCCTTTGCAGTTGCAGCCCGTCTGCCAGGGGACCGGAAAGCGTCGCAAGTCTGCGGCGCCGCGATTTCCGCATAGGCCCTGCCCGGCCTCGGACATTCGGACACGTCTGATGTGTCGTCGTGCTCGCTATTTCAAAGCCAGGCTGGTGCAATACGCAGAGACTTCACCGCTTCTCCAACCGTTATTCAATCCGGTTTCCGTGCACTGAGTATAGCTCTTGAAGGGGATGCCGCCGGGCCCGATGTTCCGGCACCCGGTGTAGGCAGACGCGCCGGCAGACCAGGAGCATCCGACCCAGGGGCGGTCACCTGACTTCATGCTCGTCATGCAACCGCCGATGCAAAACACCGAGGTCGAAGCTGTATGCGGAGATGAGGTGCTGCGGGCCGCCGCGCGTTGCGTCGGCCTGTGTTGCGTGCCGACATGCCTCGGCGCCTCGACCGAAATGTTGGGAAGCGGGTCGATGGCGCTGTCCGGGGCCGGCGTGGGTTGCGACCACGCCGGGCCGCTTGATACGCACATTAGCGGCGCGATCGACAACAGAGCGACAGCGAAATTGGTGACGAAGAGCGACGAGCGTTTCATAGCCGTGTTCTCCAAAAAACGGGACGGCAATTCCATCCCGGGATGCAGGGTAGCACACATTCAACTACCATCGTGTTTGATTTGCCGTGCACGTTCTCTACGTGAAGGTCCGATCGATCAACGATACCCTGCTGCACTCGCGTGATTGACCGAACGCACTCCTGGCCACAGAATTGAAACATCCATCCTGTTTCCAAATGTTTATATGGGCCGATTTGGCTTCGGAATGTGGGCGCAGCACCACTGACATTTTGCCGTGGGACCGTCACCAACCTTGACGAGATCCCGAAAGTCGTAGCCCATTCGGGCTTTGGCGGGTGGAATACTTGGAGTGATGCTCGAAGCGGTCAACCTGCGATAGCTCGCCGCAAGCGTATTTTGAATTGCTTTGGAGGATACTTATGACCACTTACGTTGGGACCAACAGTGACGATACATATTCGTCATCTTCCGACGACGTCTATTATGGGCTTGATGGCAACGACAGCCTGACGGCGGTCTACGGACCGATTTCCCATCCGGTTATCTATGGCGGCGAGGGAAATGACACGCTTTCCGGGTTAACAGCCACCGCCTATGGCGGGAACGGCAATGACCAAATCTCGTCGACCGCCAGGGCCTACGGGGGTGACGGCAATGATACCTTGCTAAACATCGGGGCGTCGCCCTCGGAGCACGGGTCTGCCTATGCAGATGGTGGCGCAGGCAACGATTACGTCCAGGCCATTGACGGACTAAACACGACTGCGGGCTCGTACCTTTATGGGGGCGACGGCAACGACACACTCGAGCTGGTCACAACCGTGAATTATGCCGGCGGCCAGGACGTCTTCTACGGGGGAGAGGGCGCGGATCTTCTGTTCGTCAGCGGGCCATATGGGCTGTATGGCGACTACATGTACGGAGGGGCCGGTAACGACACCATTCTCGGCGGCGCAGCCGCGGACACCCTTGTCGGTGACGCAGGAGTGGATCTGCTGGAGGGCGGTGGCGGCAACGATTACCTGTACATGTCGTCCGGTGGCGGAACGGCATATGGCGGTGACGGCAACGATGTGTTCGTCGGATCATTCGTCAAGGACATCATGATCGGCGACGCCGGAGATGATGTCGAGTACGGCTATGGCGGCAACGACTATCTGTACGGCGGCGCCGGCAACGACGTGATGTTTGGCAGCGATGGTGTCGATGTCCTAATCGGCGGCGCCGGCAACGACTATTTCGATGGCGGCACCGGCGTGAACTACTATTTTGGAGGCGATGGCGGCGGGCCGGGCACCGGATTGGGCAACGACACCTTCGTTGTCAACGACGTGCCCGGAGTGCAGGTCGTGCAGGACTGGACGCCGAGTCTGGACGTCGTGCAATTGAACGGGTCCGGTTTCACATCCTTCGCCGACGTTCTGTCGCATTCATATCAGAACGGGGCTTATTTCGTGGTTCAGGTCGATGCCGACACCGCGGTGTGGCTGAATGGCGCTTCGGCAGGCACGGTCACGGCGGCAAATTTCTCCATCGTGAGCTGATGCGGATTCGCCGCGAGGCGCGCCAAGCGGTACCTTATCCGCGCGCCTTGTGCCGACGTCGCAAGCACCGTCCGCAGGTCATAAGCTTAGGCGGCAACGACCAGCGGTCTCGTCATGTCGTCCATCGCAGGCACCAGCGACGGTGCGTCGCACTCCTGCTGGGCGAGCTGGTCCACGAGCTTGCGCAGCCTTGGCGGCAAATCGGCGTAATCGCCGCGCAGCGCATGGCGCAGTCTCCAGCCGATCTCTTCGCAGATGGCGCGCGCGTGCTCGGATGCGAGCGGATGGTGCGCGATCATGGACGTAAGCTGCCAGGACTTGAACTGCCAAGACTTGGACCGTTTGCGGCGACCGCGCCGTCAAACTGAATTTCCGTCAACACGGATCCCGCATACGCAGATGCGATCAAGACGAGGATCCGAACAATGCTGGACATCGCTCGTACTCCCTTTTCCCCTCTTTCAATAGCAGCAGGTCGTTGCCGCCCGATTAGGGAAACTGGTTCGCGCGGCCTTTAAGGAAATGGTAAACGTGAAGTTCACGAGCGATCGGTGACCCCGACGCTTGCCACCGGCCCCGCTGATGCCGTGCCCGGATGTCCCCAATCAGGGGGACAGACGTATCGGGCGGAATCAATATGATGCGGAACCGGATGCCGGTCGGCTATCATCGGCCGCGCATAAGAAGAACTTGCTGGGAGGATTTGCAATGAAGCTGGCCATGGCCGGACTCTGGGTACTCGCGGGCGCGATCCTGATGGCGCCGGACGCACATGCGGACATCAAGGTCGGCGTCGTGGTGTCCGCATCAGGACCGGGCTCGGCGCTCGGCCAGCCGCAGATGCGCACCATCGCCGCGCTGCCGAAGGAGATCGGCGGCGAGAAGGTAACCTATATCGCGCTCGACGACGAGTCCGATCCGACCAAGGGCACGCAGAATGCGCGGCGTCTCGTCATCCAGGACGGCGTCGACATCCTGATCGGCTCCTCGCTGACGCCGGTGACCATGCCGATGCTCGACGTCGCCGTGGAATCCAAGACGCCGATCATCTCGCTCGCGGCGGCGACCGCGATCGTGCAGCCGATGGACGACCGCCGCCGCTGGGCGTTCAAGGTGGTGCCCAATGACGATCTGATGGCGGCGGCGATCCTGAAATACATCGCGAAGTCCGGCATCAAGACGCTCGGCTATATCGGCGTGTCGGACGGCTATGGCGAAGGTTACTACAAGGAGGTGTCGAAGCTTGCGCCGACGCTCGGCCTCACCGTCACGACCCATGAGGTCTACGCGCGCGCCGACACCAGCGCGATGGGCCAGGCGCTGAAGGTGATCGCGACCAATCCGGAGGCGGTGTTCATCGCTTCCGCCGGCACGCCCGCCGTGCTGCCGCAGGAGGCGCTGCGCAGCCGCGGCTATGCCGGCAAGATCTTCCAGACCCACGGCGTCGCGTCGGAGGAATTCATCAAGCTCGGCGGCGCCAATGTCGACGGCGCGGTCTTCACCGGCGAGGCCTTCACGATCGCCGACGACCTGCCGGCGAACGATCCGTTCCGCCAGGTGCGCGACGAGTTCGTGTCGTCCTACGAGAAGGTCAACGGGCAGAAGCCGAACATCTTTGGCGCGCATCTGTGGGACGCCGTCACACTGTTCAAGCGGGCGGCGGCCAACGCGCTGAAATCGGCGAAACCGGGCACGCCGGAATTCCGCGCCGCGCTGCGCGACGAGCTGGAGCGCGGCAAGGACGTCTATCTGAACAACGGCCTCTCGACCATGAGCCCGACCAACCACAATGGCTATGACGAGCGGTCGGCGTTCCTGATCAAGGTCGAGGGCGGCAAGTTCCGGCTGGTGAAGTAGGCGCGCGAAATTGGCTAGTCGCCGCCCCATCGCCATCGCGGCGGCTCGCCCTTCCACCAGCACACGCCGGTGAGCAGGACGCTCAGCACCGCAACATAGCCGACGAAGCCGGGGCGGGTGTGCGGAAGGATCATCGCCGCCCCGACAGCGATCAGAATCACGAAGCCTGCGACGACCGCCCAGCCTTGCCAGGAGACCGGCGGTCCCCAGCCCCAGCCATACCGCTTGGCGGGAAACCAGTAGTCGCTGTCATGCTGCATGAGAGTGCTCCAGCAAACGACAAGAAACCCTTCACACCTTGCCCGGTCCGCAGATGCCCTTGAGCGCCTGCCATTCGGCGCCCGACAGCAGCGGCCGGCCGGTCGCCGGACTGGCGGCGTCCGCCTTGCTCATGCGCGCGAGGCGGTCCTCGGTCAGCGGATGGCTGGAGACGATCGAAATTCCCTTGCCGCCTTCCTTGCCGGTGACGCGGAACATCAATTCGCCCATCGGCTTCGCGGCACGGCCGAGCCGGTGCATGGTCTCGATCGCAAAGGTGTCGGCATTGGTTTCGGCGTCGCGCGAATAGGATGACGTCACCAGCGAGCGCGAGGCGAAGATCAGCGCGCCGGAGCCGGTGACGTCGCCGAACAGCAGCCCGATCAGGAACGAGGTGCCGCCATTGTGGATCAGCTCGCGCATGCTGTCGCGATGGCGGAGATGGCCGAGCTCATGCGCCAAAACGCCGGCGATCTCGTCCGGGTTCTCGGCCTTCTCCAGCAGCCCCTTGAACAGAAAAACCTTGCCGCCCGGCAGCGCGAAGGCGTTCGGCACCGAGGTCGCCAGCACGCCCGACTGCACCGAATTGTCGAGGCCTGCGGTCTCCCGCAATTTGCCGACGAGCTTCTCGAATGCCGCTTGTCCGGCCGCGTCGCTGCACGGCTTGCCGTCGAACAGTACCTTGACCTGCGCCTCCGCGACATCGCCGAGGCGGCGTTCGAAAGAGTCAGGCACCAGGGGCGTCAGCCGGTCGGCGGCGAGCGGCACGCCGAACAGCACCACCAGCACGATCGACACCGCGGCCGCGAGCGACCAGCCGACGATCGCGGCGACGCCCTTGCGGTTCGGCAGCCCCTCCTCGAGCGTGTCGCAGCGCGCGACGACCGCCGCGATCAGCTGCGCGTCGCGGATTTCGAGCCGCGCCAGCTGTGGTGCGGTGAGGCAGCTCAGCCGCAACAGGCCGGACGGGCTGTCGGCGCGGCGGATGTCGGCATAGCCCCAGCGCGCGAGCAGCTCGCCGTCCTCCCTGATCTCCAGCGCATCGGACAGTTTGAGCGCGACCAGACGCCTCCGGCTCGATGCGCCGTCGAAGAAGACGCCGCCTTGTGCAGGCGTCGCCGCGGGGTTGGTTTGGCCGGAACCGGTCTCCATGTCGCTAGAAGCCCGCGACGTCGAGGCCGTCGGCAAAGCCTTCGCCGAGCGCATTGGCGAGCTCGCCGCGCGCGGTGACGTTGGCCGCAGCCTCGATGTTGTGCACGATGGTCGACGACAGCACCCGGACCCAGAGATCGCGCATCAGATAGACGCGCATCACCACATTCATCGCCAGCACGAAGGCAAGATAGCCGACGCCGGCGAGAGTGATCAGCGGAATGCTCTTGGCGAACGCCTCGGTCTTGAAGAAGGTCTCGATCGAGGAGCCGTCCATGCTGGCGACCAGCAAGGTACACAGCACGAGATAGGCAAAGAACAGCGTGCCGAGCAGCATTGCCCAGCCGATCACCTTCCAGTACAGGCCGATCAGCGCGCTGCGGCGCATGGTGGATTCCAGCCTGACCCCGCCGAAGCGGATGCCCGACAGCCACCAGCGCCACTCGATCGCCTTGAACGCGGCATAGATGAACGGCGCGAAGATCGTCATGTACAACGCGAACGGCGTCAGCAGCCAGAGCCACCAGCCCTGCTTGAAGAAATCCCAACCGCGACCTTCGAAGGAGCCCTGCAGATCGCCGTAAAAAGAATGCCGCATCTTGTAGCGTTCGAGCGCCGCCTCGCGCCATGGCAGCGCGAGGCCGAGCGTGATCACGACCAGCAGGCCCCATAGCGAGGCTTTCAGCGCATAGATCCAGCCCGAGCCGCTCATCCAGAAGCGGACGCCGCGCCACACCGTGCGGGTCAACCGGTAACGCCGCGCGCGATAAATCGCGAACTGGCCGAACAGGTAGAAGAACGCGACCAGCGGCAGCGAGGCGAAGGCCTTCAGATGCTCCGCCTCGATGCCGATCAGGAAGTAGCCGAGATAGATCGGCACCAGGATCGCGAGCGCGATCAGGAAACCGATCAGCAGCTCCTTGCCGCGGCCGGTATATTCCGGCGCGTCGCCGTCGATCTGAGTGTTCGACCAGAGGTGGCGGCGGATGTCGGTGGTGAGCCAGAACCGGTAGAAGCCGACCGTGACGAACTCGAGCCCGGCGCCGCGCGCGACCAGGCGGAAGAACTCCCGCCGCTTCCCTGAAAACCCCACCGGCATCGGCGGCGGGACCGGCGGCGGCTTCGGCGGCCCCAGCGGGGTCCAGCTCATGTCGTTCACGGGATAGCTCCAGGACGGGACAATCTATGCGTATCAAAACCACAGGTTTGTCGCTGCGAGTGTGATCCAGGTTTCACACAAGGTCGAGAGTGCGGGGGTGTTTTTGACGGCGGGCGGTTGGCTTTACCTTAACGGGATCGCCGGAAACAGTGCAGCCTCTGCTGCGGACATCGGCCGCAGGCGGAGCCAACCGGCCCCTCCTTCCAACCCTTGTTCCAACCCTTGCGAGCGAGCTTCGCTCGCCTCGAACCTCCGCCAGAGATAAACCGACAGAACGGCTAGTAGAAACACCGCCGCAGAAGCGAGGAAACCTGGCGATGAACAAGTGGATATTGTCGGCATGCCTTCTGGTGCTGACGGCAGCTCCCGCCGCTGCCGCCGACGTGCGCCTGGAGTCCTATCGCAATCCAGCGAATGAGAATTTTCGCATCTTCAATCATATGTACCTGGACGGCGCGCGCGGCGGCATGATGGCTTCCAATGCCTGGCTGAAACGGCATGGCGGCCAAATGTTGTTCTGCATGCCCGACCACCTCGCGCTGAGCACTGAGCAGACGGAAGAGATCATGCTCAAGTCAGCCGACAAGCGGGCCGCGAAAGGCGACATGGCGGTCGCTTCCCTGCTGCTGTGGGGCCTGCAGGATACCTTCCCCTGTGAAAAACCCGCCAGCCAATAAGCGGCCTCTCCACCCGCATTGTTCGCATGCGCCCAGCCGAATCAAACGCCGTTTCAAACAGACCCGCTCGCCGCCCCTGCCCCCGGCCTGCGAGAAAGGCCCGGATTCGGCCGCTTTGGCCTGACAACAATGCGGCCAAATGCGCGTTGAGAGCCCTTGCGCAAATGCAGGAATGAGAATGTAATTCGGTAAAACATGATGCGCCGGCGACGCCCCGGCTGCGAAATGGTTGAGGAGCCGCTCATGCACGGGACCGCCGATCTCGTCAAAGACGTGAATTTGGACGCCGCACGCGAACGCGCCAACGCGCTTCTCCTTGCCGACTATGATCCCGGCGATCCCGAGCTGTTCAAGACCGATACGTTCTGGCCGTATTTCGACCGGCTGCGCCGCGAGGACCCGGTGCATTACTGCAAGGACTCGATGTTCGGTCCGTACTGGTCGATCACCCGCTACAACGACATCATGGACATCGAGACCAACCACGCGATGTTCTCTTCGGCCGCCTCGCTCGGCGGCATCACCATCCGCGACGTGCCGCCGGACCTGCGCCGCGAAAGCTTCATCGCGATGGACCAGCCGCGCCATTCCGCGCAGCGCAAGACCGTGGCGCCGATGTTCACGCCGACGCATCTTGACGAGCTTGCGCTCAACATCCGCAAGCGCTCGACCGAATGCCTCGACAATCTGCCGCGCGGCGACGTGTTCGACTGGGTTGACAAGGTCTCGATCGAATTGACCACGCAGATGCTCGCGGTGCTGTTCGACTTCCCCTGGGAGGACCGCCGCAAGCTGACGCGCTGGTCCGACGTCGCGACCACCCTGCCCGGCGCCGGCGGCCTCGTCGCCACCGAAGACGAGCGGCAGGCCGAACTGATGGAATGCGCGAGCTATTTCGCAAGGCTCTGGAAGGAGCGCTCCGGCCAGCCGCCGAAGAGCGACCTGCTTTCGATGATGGCGCACAGCGACGCCACGCGGAACATGGACCCGAAGAATTTCCTCGGCAACCTGATCCTCTTGATCGTCGGCGGCAACGACACCACGCGCAACACGCTGTCCGGCAGCATCTATGCGCTGAGCAAGCATCCGGAGCAGTACCGCAAGCTGCGCGAGAACCCGGCACTGATCGACAGTTTCGTTCCGGAGGTGATCCGCTGGCAGACGCCGCTTGCCCATATGCGGCGCACCGCGCTCGCCGATTACGAATTCCGCGGACGCCAGATCAAGAAGGGCGACAAGGTCGTGATGTGGTACGTCTCGGGCAACCGCGACGAGGAGGCGATCGAGAAGCCCTACGAGTTCCTGATCGACCGCGCCCGCCCGCGCACCCACATCTCCTTCGGCTTCGGCATCCATCGCTGCGTCGGCCTGCGGCTCGCCGAGCTGCAGCTCAAGATCATCTGGGAGGAAATCCTGAAGCGCTTCGACACGATCGAGGTGGTGGAGGAGCCGCTGCGGGTGTATTCCAGTTTCATCAAGGGCTACGAGACGCTGCCGGTGCGGATTGCCGCCTGACGCCTCGCGAGCCAACCGGGATCAAGAACCATGAACGTCCAGACCGCCATCCGTGCCGATCGGGTCGAGCTAGAGCGCCAGGCGCGCGAGGAGGCCTATGCGACGCCGCTCAGGGATTTTCACCCCGGCGCGCCAAAACTGTTCCAGAACGACACGCTGTGGCCGTGGTTCGAGCGGCTGCGCAAGGAAGAGCCGGTGCACTACTGCACCAATTCGCCGATCGAGCCGTACTGGTCGGTGGTGAAGTACAACGACATCATGCATGTCGACACCAGCCACGGCATCTTCTCCTCGGATTCCACGCTCGGCGGCATCTCGATCCGCGACGTGCCGCCCGGCTATGACTATCCGAGCTTCATCGCGATGGACCAGCCCAAGCACGCCCATCAGCGCAAGACCGTGTCGCCGATGTTTACGCCTGATCATCTCGACGAGCTGGCAAAGCTGATCCGCCAGCGCTCGGCCAGCGTGCTCGACAATCTGCCGCGCAACGAGACCTTCAATTTCGTCGAGCGCGTCTCGATCGAATTGACCACCCAGATGCTGGCGACGCTGTTCGACTTCCCCTGGGAGGAACGGCGCAAGCTGACGCGCTGGTCCGACGTCTCCACCGCGCTGCCGAAGAGCGGCGTCGTCAATTCGCCGGAACAACGCCGGCAGGAGATGGACGAGTGCTACGCCTATTTCTCAAAGCTCTGGAACGAGCGCGTCAACGCGCCGCCGAAGAACGACCTGCTGTCGATGATGGCGCATAGCGACGCCACCCGGCACATGGACCCCGACAATCTGATGGGCAACATCATCCTGCTGATCGTCGGCGGCAACGATACCACGCGCAACACCATGAGCGGCTCGGTGCTGGCGCTGCACGAGCATCCCGACCAGTTCCAAAAGCTCAAGGAGAACCCCGGTCTGATCGACACCATGGTGCCGGAAGTGATCCGCTGGCAGACGCCGCTCGCGCATATGCGGCGCACCGCGCTGGTCGACACCGAGATCGGCGGCAAGACGATCAAGAAGGGCGACCGCGTCGTGATGTGGTACGTCTCCGGCAACCGCGACGACGAGGTGATCGACCGTCCCGACGAGTTCATCATCGATCGGGCGCGGCCGCGCATCCACCTGTCATTCGGCTTCGGCATCCACCGCTGCGTCGGTATGCGGCTCGCCGAGCTGCAGCTCAAGATCGTCTGGCAGGAGATGCTGAAGCGCTTCGACCGCATCGAGGTGGTCGGCGAGCCGAAGCGGGTCTATTCCAGCTTCGTGCGCGGCATCGAGAACCTGCCGGTGCGCATTCCGGGCTGAGCCCTGGAGCTCAGATCCGATCGAACCGGAACGGAGCTTAAGACTTTCGTCTTGACATGATCTCTTCAACGCGATGCGGTCCCCGCTTCGCTCAAAAACACTCCAAATCATCCTTGGCTGCAAGCCTGATCGGCCCTATGTCTGCCGCGCATGGATGCGCCGCCCCAGGCGGCCCTTTCGGGTGCCGATCGGCGGCGTTTGCAGTCTGGGCCAGTTGACGGAAGATGAACCGAAAAGAACGGCGTGCGGCCAACAAGCGACGCGACGAGTCCGCAAAGCGGCCTAACGCCCCTGGCTTCGGCTCCGCGGCTGACCTCGCTGCCGAAGCAAGCCGCTTCTACGGGATGGGCCGCCTCAACGAGGCGCAGGAGATTTGCCGGCAAATCCTTGCCCGCGAGCCTGCCCATGTGCAGAGCCTGAATCTTCTCGGCCTGATGGCGCAGGCCTCCGGCGACCACCGCGCCGCGGTGAAGATGTTCGTGAAAGCGATCGCTGCGGACGAGGTGAACGCCGCCTGCCATTACAACGCCGGCTATTCGTACCAGTCACTGGGCAATCGCGCCAAAGCGGCGACGCATTTCAGCAAAGCGCTTGCACTCGGCATGGACGCGAAGGCCGCCGGCCTCATCCTCCAGAGCCCTGTCATTACCAGCCATCTCGGGCGGATTGACGTCAACTGGCCGCTGCCGGTAACGAACCTCGAATTGTTCGGCACCGAAGGCGTCGCGCCACTTGCGAGCGACCTCTTCCTGCGCTGTGCGATGGAGACGACGACGCTGGCAAGCATGCCGATCGAGGTGCTGCTGGGATATGCGCGCGCCGAGTTGCTGCGGCTCGCCGGCAATCAAGGCTCGGAGGACGAGGATATCGTTGCCTTTGCGTGCGCGCTCGCCGGGCAATGCTTTATCAACGGATATGTCTATGGACGGACTGAGGCGGACGCCGAAGGTGCGAGCGCCCTGCGCGACCGGCTGCTGCAGGACCTGGCGTCCGGGGCCGCCATCACGCCGCTCACGCTGGCGGTGGTTGCGGCCTATTTCCCCCTGCATGCGCTGCCAACGGCGGACGCGCTGCTGCACCGGGATTGGCCTGCGGCTGTCACCGGATTGCTGAAGGTACAGTTGCGCGAACCGCTTGAGGAAATGGCCGAGCGTAACGCCATCACGGCGCTCACTCCCATCGAGAACAGCGTCTCCGTCGAGGTGATGCGCCAGTACGAGGAAAATCCCTATCCGCGCTGGACCGTCAACCCGCTGACGGCCCTCGTCGCCGATCAGGCGCGGGGAAAGATCGCCCTGGCGGCGGAACGGCAAGCCAAGCTCGATATCCTGATCGCAGGCTGCGGTACCGGCTCGCACGCGATCCAGACCGCGCAGGTCTATCCGAACGCCCGTCTGCTCGCGGTCGACATCAGCATGACCAGCCTCGCCTATGCGCGCCGCAAGACGCGGGAGCTTGGCCTGCGCAACATCGAATATGCGCAGGCGGATATTCTGGAATTGGGCTCGATCGGTCGCACGTTCGACAGCATCGAGTCGGTCGGGGTGCTGCACCATCTTGCCGAGCCGATGGCCGGCTGGCGCGTGCTGGTCCCGCTGCTGCGGCCGGGCGGCACGATGCGCATCGGGCTCTACAGCGATCTGGCGCGCCGCGTGATCGTGGAGGCCCGCGCCCGCATCGCCGCGCGCGGCTATCGCGCCACCGCCGAGGACATCAGAAGGTGCCGCCAGGACATCTTCCGCGAAGCCGAACTGTGGAAGCCACTGATCGGCGCGAAGGATTTCTACAGCATGAGCGGCTGCCGCGATTTGCTGTTCAACGTCATGGAGCATCGCCTGACGATCCCCGGGATCGCGGCATTCCTGAACGATCATGGCCTGTCGTTCACGGGCTTCGAACCGTTTGACGATCCGACGGTGATGGAAAAGTTTCGCAAGCAGTTTCCGGGCACGGCCGATGAGGCGAGCCTCGATCAGTGGCACCGCTTCGAGATCGAGCATCCGGAGACGTTCTGGGACATGTATGTGTTCACGGCGGGCAAGAACGCGCACTGAGGCTTCAGGGCGCCAGCATGAAGCGTAGGCAAAACCTCCGATCGGCC
This sequence comes from Bradyrhizobium sp. 6(2017), assembly GCF_011058295.2. NCBI lineage: Bacteria > Pseudomonadati > Pseudomonadota > Alphaproteobacteria > Hyphomicrobiales > Nitrobacteraceae > Bradyrhizobium > Bradyrhizobium sp. 6(2017). The sequence goes on from NZ_CP049289.2 coordinate 7,760,489, forward strand.
GCACGCTCAGTTCGTGCGCCAGCGGCTTACTCGATCACCTCATCCGCGCCGCTGACAACTGAAGCAGAGAACTCGCGGCCAAGCAGCTTGGCGGTCTTCAGGTTGATCACGAACTCGACCTTGGTCACCAGTTGCACCGGAAGATCGGCAGGCTTTTCGCCCTTCAGAACCCGGCCGGCATAGATGCCCGCGCGCCGATGCGACTGCACAAAATCACCTCCATAGCTCATCAACCCTCCAGCCATGGGGAAGTCGCGGGTCTGCGTGATGGCGGGCACGCCATACTTCGTCGCGAGATCGGCCAGTCGCTGGCTTCGAAATGCGAAATAGGGATCGGAGGTGAATACGAGTCCGTTTGCCCGCTCCTTCGCCACGGCAGAGAACAGGGATTCAAATTCATCTTCCTTGCTTGCACTCAAGATCTGCAGCTGAACCCCCAGGGTTTCGGCGGCGGAGCGCAGCCTCTGCACTTGTGAACCGGCAGTTGGACTTGTCGGGTTGGTGACGACCCCCAATGTGGTGGCCGCCGGCAGCAGCTCGCGCATCAACTCAAGCCGCTTCGGCGACACGTCGACGCTCAGGCTCGAGACTCCCGTGATATTGCCTCCCGGCCGCGACAGGCTGTCCACCACGCCCAGCTGAACCGGATCGCCGCCCATCTCGAAGACGATGGTCGTGGTGGTGCCGGTTGCTTTGGCGGCAAGCGCGACCGGAGCGCCGCCGGGTGCGACCAGCACATCCACATTGTGCGCGACCAGTTCGGCGGCCAGAGCGGGCAAGCGAGCATATTGCCCGTTGGCCCATCGATATTCGATCGCAACGTTGCGGCCCTCCACGAAGCCGACTTCGGCAAGTCCCTGGTGAAATGCTTTCAGCCGACTGCCAAACAGATCAGGCGATTCCGGGCAAAGATAGCCGATGACCGGCATGGACGATTTCTGCGCATGCGCGGATGTCGCCCAGGTCGCGGCGGCGGCCATCAACGAGAGGACATCGCGCCGGCTGGCACGTCCGCGCAACGTTGCTGCTCCAGCGTCAACGCATCTCATGCTCACGAACTCGCTGCTCGCCGTCGACCGAAGCATATCTCAGGGGGCTCAGCCAGTCGCCAACGGATTGCGCCGAGCACCCGCGAGCCGGCACCAGCTAGGGCACATCAAAGGAAATTTCAGAGACCGGAACGGCCTCATCGAAGCCCTTGATTTGTCGATTCCCGATCTCCTGCACAGCCCGCTTGCCCCGCACGCTTGCGGCGATCTCGGCGTCGACCAGGATTTCCCGGTCTGCGGCAGAAGCGCACAGGCGGGCCGCCAGATTGACCACGCTGCCGATCGCCGTGTAGTCGAGCCGGTCCTCGTACCCGATGCTGCCGACGGTGGCCGGTCCGCCGGCGAGCCCAACGCCGAAACCAACATGGTAGCCTCGCGATCGCCAGCCGGCGATCAGCCCTTGCACGCGCTTCTGCATTTCGATCGCAAGGTCGACGGCTCTTAACGCCGGCTGCTCGACCGCAACGGGTGCGTTCACCAGCACCATCAATCCGTCTCCGGAGAAGCTGATGAGCGTTGCTTCGAACTGCGCGATGACCCGGCCCAGCACCTCATAATATTCGGACAGCACGCTCATGACTGCCTCGGGGGTGACGCCGGCGGAAAACGCGGTGAACCCCCGCAAATCGCAAAACACAACGACGACGTCGGTACGGCGGCCATCCAGCACGCTGTCGTCGCCGGCCCGATCGACGAGATCCGCGACCTGAGGCGCGAGAAACCGCTTGAGCTTCGCGATACGCTCCTGATGCTGCTGCGCGAGTGCCAGTTCGGCGGCCATCCTGTTGAAGCTGTTTGCAAGACGCTGAAACTCGTCCCCGGTCTGGATGGAAATGCGGTGATCGAACGATCCGGCGCCGATCCGTTCCGTCCCCTCCTCGAGCAACTTGATCGGCTCCGTCATCCGGTGCGCAAATGCATAGGCCAGCAGCCCTGCAAACAGGGTGCTGCCTGCGAGAAGCACTGCGGTCCGCCGCAGGGCGGCATAGATCGGCGCGTAGGCTTCAGAGAGCGGCTGTGCCACCACAACGGTCCAGTCGGGCCCCGCCACAGGAGCCGCGCTGGCAGCAACCTGACGTCCCTGTGCGTCCCGGCTCGTTGCAAAGCCTGCTCCCGGGCCGATCGCGTCGCGTATGGTGCGAAATGGCTGTGAGGTTCTCTCTTCCATCCCACGGAGGACGAGGCTGATGTCGGGATGGGCAATCAGGCGACCCTGACGGTCCAGGACAAAGGCGAGGCCGGTCTCTCCCACCTTGATCGCCGAAACGACGTCCCAGATCAGCTTGAGATTGACTTCGGCGATGGCTGCACCGACCGCGGTTCGGTTACCCACCAAAGCAACCGTCAAATAGGGTTCCGAGCCCCTGTGATAGCTGACATCGCTGAACCAAACCTGCCTCGCGTGGGCGCCGATCACCGCAGGATCCGTCGACCGGTCTAGACGACTTTCAATCCGATTGAGGCCGACCCGCGAGACATAGAGACGCTCCAACCCCTTGTTGTCGATGAGAGTCACGCTGACAATGGCAGGCGCTTGACGAAACAGACGCAAGGCATCGGTCCGCCGCTCTTCATCCGCCTCGTCGGTCCATGGCAGCTGGACCAGCCAGCCAAGCTGGACTGAAATATCGGAAATGAAGTTATGAATTTCGGCGGCAGCGGACGTCGCCTGAACCCCAAGCAGTTGGTCCAGCCTTGCGCGCTGATCGCGGTAACCGAACCAGGCTTCAATGCTGCCGTTGATCGCAATCGGAAACGCGACGGCCAAGAAGAGCACGAGAAAGTACTTTGGGAAGAGGCCGCGAAAGACAATCATGCCCCGATACCTGAAAATGCGACGGGTCTATCAATATGCCGAAAATGAAGCCTTGAAATAAAGTATGCCCGGCGGCGGCCGCCATTTTGCATTCTGAAGATAGGGAGCCGCTTTTTTGGCTGCAATGAGGCTGTCTGCCGATCCGGCCAAAAGACGCTCCGTCCGCCCTCCCCGCTCGCTTGGCGGCTATACAATTCTGGCATAGCTGCGCAAAGCAGATGCGAAGAGAATATAGCCCCTATCTGGCCTAAAGCCTGTGACGGGAGGCCGCGCCCATGCGCGCCCCTTGTACTGACGCGTTTTTCTTCGCGAACCGGTACCCGGTTCGCTCGAAAACGCTACCGCCGAGGCCATGATGGACCAGATTGCCGTTCACCAGGACAACGCGACCAGCACCGACTGGCCGGTTGCGATCTACCGCACGCTGAAGGATTTTGGCGTGGCACAGGTGTTCTATGTCCCCGATGCGGGGCATTCCAAGCTGATCAAGCTGTCGCATGCGGATGCCGACATCAAGACCACCGTGCTGACAACCGAGGAAGAGGGCGTGGCGCTGTCCGCCGGCGCCTGGCTCGGCGGCGATCGCGCGGTACTTCTGATGCAATCGAGCGGCGTCGGCAATTGCGTCAACATGCTGTCACTGATGACAAGCTGCCGCTTCCCGCTGCTGACCCTGGTGACGATGCGCGGCGAATGGGCCGAGTTCAATCCCTGGCAGATCCCGATGGGCCGGGCGACGCCGAAGGCGTTCGAGATCATGGGCACCACCGTGCTGCGGCTGGACAACCCTGACGATGCCGGGGAAGTGGTCTCGGCCGCCGCCTCGCTCGCCTATGACGGCGACCAGCAGGTCGCGGTGCTGATCTCGCAGCGGATGATCGGCCGCAAGAAGTGGACCAAGGAGACGCACTGATGTCAGCCGCAACAGGCACTCTCGATCGCCGCGCCGCCGTGAAGGCGCTGCTCACTGAGCGCGACGACCTGCTCGTGATCTCCGGGCTCGGCTCCTCGTCCTACGATGTGTTCGATGCCGGCGAGCATCCCGGCAATTTCTATCTCTGGGGCGCGATGGGCGGCGCCGCGATGGTCGGGCTCGGCCTCGCGCTGGCGCAGCCGAAGCGCCCGGTGCTTGTCGTCACCGGCGATGGTGAGCAGCTGATGGGGATCGGCAGCCTCTTGACCATCGCCACCAAGCAGCCCGGCAATCTCTCGATCGCGGTGCTCGACAACGGCCATTTCGGCGAGACCGGGATGCAGCTTAGCCACTCCGGCCTCGGCGCCAGGCTCGAGGTGATCGCGAGCGGCGCGGGCATTGCCAGCATTTCCGATATCGCCGACATGGCCGGCGTCGAAAGCTTCGGCAAGAGCCTGCGCGATCTCGGCGGCGGCCCACGGCTGGCGCGCATCCGCATCGCCGCCGGCGAGGTCGAGCGCGCGCTGCCGCCGCGCGACGGCGCGTATCTCAAGAACCGCTTCCGCAGCCATCTCGGCTTCGCGGTGAAGTGATGCGCAAGCCGCGCTCAGGCGAGCTGGATATCCCAGAGCCCCTCGGCGCGCAGCGCGGCGACCTCGTCGCGCAACAGCTTTGCGATCAGCGTCATCGCATTGGAGCCGGGATGCTCGACCGGCGAGGCCAGCGTCAGCTCGCGCCGCGGCGCCGGCCGCGCGATGGAGGCGGTCTCGAGCCGGCCCTCCGCCACCTCGGCGCGCACCGAGGACGGCGGCAGCAAGGTATATCCGAGGCCCTCCTCGACCAGGCTGGTCAGCACGCGGAACGAATCCGCCTCGAGCTTGACGTCGAGATCGATCTTCTTTTTGGCCGCGGCATGTTCGAGCAGCGCGCGGAGCCCGTGCGAGTGACTGGGCAGCACCAGGCGCTGGCGCATCAGCCAGCCGAACTCGACCTGCTTCTTCTGCTTCAGCCCGCTGCCGCGCGGGCCGACCGCGACGATGCTATCGCGGCCGAGGCTTTGCACCGCCAGATGCAGATCGACCGACGGCCCGTAGATCACCGCGAGGTCCATCTCGCCGCGATGCAGCCACTCGATCAGATGGCCGCTGTAGCTTTCGACGATGCAGAGCGAGATGCCGGGATAGCGTTCCACCGTGCGCCGCGCCAGCCGCGCCGACAACACGCAGCTCACCGTCGGCACCAGCCCGAGCACGACGCGGCCGGACGGCGCGCCGCCGGCGGACTGGATGTCGTCCCGGATCTGGTCGATCTGCCGCACGATACCGCCGGTGCGCGCCAGCAGCAGCCGGCCGGCATCGGTCAGCACCATGCCGCGACCGTTGCGCGTGAACAATTCGGTGCGCAGCTCGTGCTCCAGGAGCTTGATCTGCCGGCTCAGCGCCGGCTGCGCGACCCGCAGCGTATCGGACGCCTTGCTCAGACTCCCGAGTTCCGCGACACACGCAAAGGTCCTAAGCTGGCGGAAATCCATACTTGCCAATCCTGGAAGGCAGGTTCATACGCTATAACAAAACAGCATAGGGAGTTTACCGGGGCCCCACAACAGCGGGCAATTGGCCTGCTTCAGGCACAACCTCTCGGCAAGATGAAACAATGACCACACACGATCAGCACAGCGACGACCACACAGACATCCGCGACGCGGTGGCAAAACTCTGCGCGCAGTTTCCCGGCGAATACTGGCGCAAGCTCGATCGCCAGATGGCCTATCCGAAGGAATTCGTCGATGCGCTGACGGAGGCCGGCTATCTCTCGGTCTTGATCCCCGAGGAATATGGCGGCGCGGGCCTGAAATTGTCGGCGGCAGCCGCGATCCTGGAAGAGATCCAGCGCGCCGGCTGCAATGGCGGCGGCTGCCACGCCCAGATGTACACGATGGGCACCGTGCTGCGGCACGGCAACGACGCGCAGAAGGCCAAGTATCTGCCGAAGGTCGCGACCGGCGCGTTGCGGCTGCAGGCGTTCGGCGTCACCGAGCCGACCAGCGGCACCGATACCTCGTCGCTGAAAACCTTCGCGCGCCGCGAGGGCGACCATTACGTCGTCAACGGCCAGAAGATCTGGACCAGCCGCGCCGAATATTCCGACCTGATGGTGCTACTGGCGCGCACCACGCCGAAGGAGCAGTCGAGGAAGCGCACCGACGGGCTTTCGGTGTTCATCGTCGACATGCGCGAGGTCAAGGGCAAGGGCCTCGAAATCCGCCCCATCCGCACCATGATGAACCACGCCACCACCGAAGTGTTCTTCACCGACATGAAGGTGCCGGCGGAGAATCTGATCGGCGAGGAAGGCAAGGGCTTTCGGTACATCCTCTCCGGCATGAATGCCGAGCGCATCCTGATCGCGGCCGAATGCGTCGGCGACGCCAAATGGTTCATCCAGAAGGCGACCAACTACGCCAAGGAGCGCAGCGTATTCGGCCGGCCGATCGGCCAGAATCAAGGGATCCAGTTTCCAATTGCAAAAGCCTACGCCTCGATGCGCGCGGCCGAGCTGATGGTGAAGGAAGCCACCCGCAAATATGAGGCCGGGCTCGATTGCGGCGCCGAGGCCAACATGGCCAAGATGCTGGCCGCGGATGCCTCCTGGGAAGCGGCCAATGCCTGCGTGCAGACCCATGGCGGCTTCGGCTTCGCCGAGGAATACGACGTCGAGCGTAAATTCCGCGAGACCCGGCTCTACCAGGTGGCGCCGATCTCGACCAACCTGATCCTGTCCTTCGTCGCCGAGCATGTGCTCGGCATGCCCCGCTCCTACTGAGTTCTCGATCATGCTGCCGCTTGAGGGATTGACCGTCATCGCCGTCGAACAGGCGGTTGCCGCGCCGTTCTGCTCGTCACGCCTGGCGGACGCCGGCGCCCATGTAATCAAGATCGAGCGGCCCGAGGGCGATTTCGCCCGCGGCTATGATGCCGCGGCGAAGGGCCAGAGCAGCTATTTCGTGTGGCTCAACCGCGGCAAGGATTCCGCCGTCGTTGATCTCGCCACCAAGGAGGGCCGCGCCACGCTGGAGGAGCTGATCGCAGGCGCCGACGTGCTGCTGCAAAACCTGAAGCCGGGCTCAATGGACAAGCTCGGCTTTTCGCGCGAGCGGCTGCGCAAGGACTATCCGAAGCTGATCATGTGCACGATCACGGGCTATGGCGACACCGGCCCCTACGCCGACCGCAAGGCCTATGACCTGTTGATCCAGGCCGAGAGCGGCCTCGCCTCGATCACCGGCGGCCCCGAGGGCGCCTCGCGCGTCGGCATGTCGATCGTCGATGTCGCGACCGGCGCTACCGCGCATGCCTCGATCCTCGAGGCGCTGATCGGGCGCGGCCGCACCGGAGAGGGAGCCGACATACGGATCTCGATGTTCGACGTGATGGCCGACTGGCTCACCGTGCCGCTACTCAATGCCGAAGACGGCAAGTCGCCGAAGCGGATCGGCCTCGCCCATCCCTCGATCGCGCCCTATGGCGTGTTCCGCTCGAAGGACGGCAAGGAAATCCTGATCTCGATCCAGAGCGAGCGCGAGTGGAAGACGCTGTGCGCCAAGGTGCTGGGACAGCCTGCCCTGCCTGACGATCCGCGCTTTGCCAACATGGTCGAGCGGGTGCGCAACCGCGCGCTGACCGACCAGATCGTCAGCGACAGCTTTGGCAAGCTCACGCGCGAGGAATTGCTGGCCAAGCTCGCCGAGGCCGACATCGCCTTTGCCGAGGTCAACAGTATGGACGATCTCGCAAAACATCCGCATCTGCGCCGCATCGAGGTCGACACGCCGAACGGCAAGGTCAGCTATCCGGCGCCGGCCGCGATCGTCGTTGGCGAGGACAGGCACTACGGCAAGGTGCCCGCGATCGGCGAGCGCACCAAGCGATCCTGAAATCCCTCCTGCCCGGGCAAAATCTCATGACCGACAAACTCGACCTCGATCATCTCCGCCAGTGGATCGGCCGCTCCCAGGAGGCCTCCGACGTCGTCACCAAATATCTCGTGATGGGCCTGCGCGCGACGCTGTTCCAGGAGATCGGCGAGCCGAAGGCGGGCGATGCCGCGCCGTGGACCACGCATTGGTGCCTGGCGCAGCCGGTGTTTGCGATGTCGCAATTGAGCCAGGACGGCCATCCGACCCGCGGCGGTTTCCTGCCGCCGGTGCCGCTGCCGCGCCGGATGTGGGCCGGCGGCGAGCTCGAATTCTTCGATAGCTTGCGCATCGGCGACGACGCCAAGCGGACCTCGCGCATTGCAGACGTCACGGTGAAATCGGGCTCGACCGGCACGCTGTGCTTCGTCTCGGTCAATCACGAGGTGACGACGTCGCGCGGGCTTGCGGTCCGCGAGCGGCAGGACATCGTCTATCGCGAGATGACGACGCAGGCCGCAGCGCCCGCCAAGGCGCCGCCGCCTCCGGTCGCGCAGCATCGCGAGAGCCACGTCTCCGACCCGGTGCTGCTGTTTCGTTATTCGGCGCTGACCTTCAACGGCCACCGTATCCATTACGACCGCGACTACGTCACCAAGGTCGAGGGCTATCCTGGCCTGATCTTCCACGGGCCGCTGCAGGCCTCATTCATCGTCGAGCTCGCGGCCAAGCTGCGCGGCGGCAAGCCGCCAAAGAAGCTGTCCTATCGCGGCGTGCAGCCGCTGTTCGAGGGCAGCGAGTTCTCGATCAATGCCAACGACAAGGACGGCGGCATGGAGCTGTGGACCGCGAATGCCGAGGGCCAGCCGACCATGAAGGGCACGGGGACCTGGTAGAGCCTGAGCCGGACGCATATCAAGACCACGAGAAGTGAAGGGCCGTCTTTCGCTGGCCTCTCGCATCCTTTACTGTGATCGCATTCAGCCATGGATCACGGGATCATGAGTCGCTTCTGGAGTTCGGTCGTCCACAATCTGTCGCCATACGTGCCCGGCGAGCAGCCGAAGATCGATGGCCTCGTCAAGCTCAATACCAACGAGAATCCCTACCCGCCGTCGCCGCGCGCGCTGGCGGCGATCACAGCGACGACCGATCGCCTGCGGCTCTACCCGGATCCCCGTGCAACCGCCCTGCGGGAGGCGATCGCGGCGCGCTATGGCGTCACGCCAGATGAAGTGTTCGTCGGCAACGGCTCGGACGAGGTGCTGGCCCACGCCTTTCCGGCGCTGCTGAAGCACGACGCGCCGCTGCTGTTCCCCGACATCACCTACAGCTTCTACCCGGTCTATTGCCGCCTCTATGGCGTCAGCTACGAGGTGGTGCCGCTCGATGCCGCGATGCGGGTGAATTTGTCCGACTATCGGCGGCCAGGCAGCGCCATCCTGCTGTGCAATCCGAACGCGCCGACCGGCATCGCGCTGCCACGTGCGGCAATCGAGGCGCTTGTCACCGAGCATCCCGACCGGCTGGTGGTGGTCGACGAGGCCTATGTCGACTTCGGCGCCGAGAGCGCCGTGCCGCTGGTCGCGCGGCACGACAATCTGCTGGTGGTGCAGACGCTGTCGAAGTCGCGCGCGCTGGCGGGCCTTCGGGTCGGCTTCGCGATCGGCCAACGCCCGCTGATCGAGGCGCTGGAGCGGGTAAAGGACAGCTTCAACTCCTATCCGCTGGATTGCTTTGCGATCGCGGGTGCCGTCGCCTCGATCGAGGACGAGGCCTGGTTCGAGGAGACGCGGCAACGCATCATCCGGAGCCGCGAGGCGCTGGTCCGCGGCCTCACTGAGCTTGGCTTCGAGGTGCTGCCCTCGCTGGCGAATTTCGTGTTCGCCCGCCACCCCGGCCACCGTGGCGCGGATCTCGCCGCCCGGCTGCGCGAGCGCGGCGTCCTGGTCCGGCATTTCCAGAAGCCGCGGATCGAGGACTTTTTGCGCATCACGGTCGGAACGGACGATGAGTGCGGCCGCCTGATCGACCTGCTGCGCGGCATGGTCTGATCACCTTCCGCGAGCCACGCAACTTGCGATCGATAGCGGCAACCCGCATAGTGAGCTTCGAGCCGGCGGCGCGGCAAAGCAACTGAACGACGATGCGCCCCGTGGCGAGATGGCACGGTTCTCCGGGAAGGAGCTGTCATGCGTTTTGCGATCGGCGACGCGACCGTCGACGTCATCGTCGATGACGATGATTTTGCGCTTCCGCTGTCCGAGTTTCTGCCCGGGTATGATCGAAGCCTGATCGAAGCGCATCGCGATATCCTGGAGCCGGTGTTTATCGATCTCGCCCGGGACCAGGCGAAACACGCGATCCAGAGCTTCGTGGTGCGAACGGGCGGACGCACCCTGCTGATCGACTCCTGCATCGGCGAACACAAGGACATCCCCGAGATCCCAGCCTGGCACCGGCGGAGCGGCAGCGGCTTCCTTGATCGGTTGCGCGGGAGCGGTATCGATCCGGCCGACATCGATCTGGTGTTCTGCACCCATCTGCATGTCGATCACGTCGGCTGGAATACGCGCCAGGACAATGGCCGCTGGCAGCCGACCTTTCCCAACGCGCGCTATCTGTTCGGCCGCCGCGAGCTTGCCGACTGGATGACGCAACACGATACCGGCCGGGCCGCGCCGATCCACGCCCGCGCCCTGGAACAGAGCGTCATTCCGATCGTCGAGGCAGGCCGTGTCGATCTGGTCGACGACGGCCATGAGCTCGGTCCCGGTCTGCGGCTCGTGCCCCTGCCGGGCCACACCAGCGGGCAGATGGGTCTGCTCGTCGACTACCCACAACATCGTGCGATCTTCTGCGGGGATGCCGTGCACAATCCGGTGCAGGTCTTCCAGCCCGATCTCTCGACGTCATCCTGTGCCGACCCGCAGCTGGCGGGCGAGACGCGCACGAAAATCCTGGCAGAGGCCGCAGACAGCGACCGGCTCGTCATACCCGCCCACTTCCGTGGCTCGCGCTGCGCCCATATCCGTCGAGACGGCAACCGCTACGCGCCGGTGTTCGACATCGGGCATGGGGGAGACCGCGATGCGCGGAGCCGCGGCTTACCGCCATGGAAACGCGAGACCAGACTCAGTGAGCCGTGAGGCGACTACCCGGCGGGCGTGCACCGCGTCGCGGTAATCTTGATGCCGAACCCTGCGGTCTCTTCGCGAAACTGCTTGATCGATTGCGCGCTGCGATGCGCCTCGAAAGCGGCGTCATCCTGATAGACCTCATAGATCAGCAGTTTCGAGGCATCCTCGCGCGGCACCAGGATCTCGAAATGCAGCGTACCCGGCTCGTCCTTCAGCGACCGGGCGCCGTGCGCCGATAGCAGCGACAGCACCTGATCCCGCTTCTCTGGCGCGACCTCGACGGTGGCAATGAGTGCAAGCTTGGTCATGACGATTCTCCTGTTTGGTTGATCATTCCGGCAGCGGCTTGCCGGCCTGCTCGCGGACGATGTAGTCGGCGTACCAGTCCGGCCAGTTCGCATCGTGTCCACCGGTCCGCTTTTCGTGCTCGCCATGGGCGGTGGCTGCGCGGCGCAGTGCGGCGGCGAGATCGGTCGTCGAAGTGAAGGTCGTGCTGTTTCCATCGACACGTCCGGGCAGGCGCTGCGTGACCTGCTGCAGCAGCCAGACATTGCCGTCGGGATCGCTGAACGTGGCAAGCGAGCCGTAGCTCGGCCGCTCCGGATCCGGTCCCTTGATGCGGCCTTGCGGCCCGCGGTGGAACACCTCGCTGACATCGACGCCGCGCGCGATCAACTCGGCGCGCGCCGCCGCGATGTCGTTCACGATCAGGAAGCGCGGCAGCGCGGATCCCTTGTCGAGATGAACAGAGGTCGGCGAGCCCGGCGGCGTCAATTGAAGCGCGCGGGAGCCGTCCGCCCTGACGAAATCGGCGTCGAGCCGCCAGCCCAGGTTCTCATAGAAGCGCTTGGCGCGATCGACATCAGACACCGGGATCACGACGACTTCGAGCTTCATGTCGACGCCCGGCTTCGAACCCATGCTTTCGGTACCCATGGCCCGCTCCTTGAAATGTGAGGGACCGGGCGGAAGATGCCCGTTGCACCCGGATCCACGATAGCGCATATCACTATGAAAATCATAGTAACAATGCTGAATGAAGAAAACGTGATGGCAAAGCCAAAGGGCAACCCTGCTGACCGAACGCTCTGTCCGGTGGCACGCGCGGAGACCGTCGTGGGCGATCGCTGGACCGTGCTGGTGCTGCGCGAGCTGTTCGCGCGCAACCACCGCTTCGAGGAGGTTCAGGCCTACACCGGCGCGACACCCCAGATGATCGCGGCACGGCTGAAGAAGCTGGAGGCCAACGGACTGGTGACGCGCCGCATCTACAACAAGCATCCGCTGCGCCACGAGTATCATTTGACGGAGAAGGGCGCGGCGTTCTTCCCCGTGATGTTCGCGCTGCGTGCCTGGGGCGAGACCTGGTGCAAGTCGCCCAGGGACGGTCTTTCCATGAACTACACCCACCTCACCTGCGGCAAGCCGGCCGGACTCGGTCCGGTCTGCCAGGCCTGTGGCGAGCCGCTGCATTGGGCCGACATGGCCGCCGAGCGAATGCCAAAATACCAGAGAGAGCGTGACGCGCGCTGGGAGGCCTTCAAGGCGACCCGCTGAATTCCCCGACGCCGCCGGCGCAAGCGGACGACGCGAAAGTCTTCGCACCGTCGCAGCGTCTCGATCACACGGGGCCGACCCGGCCGAGCCCTGCACAACAAACGGAGACCACCATGCCATTCGTTCGCATCGACCTGAAGCGCGGCAAGTCCGCCGAATACCGCAAGACCCTGGGCGAGATCGTCTACAAGGCGATGCTCGATGTGATCAACGTGCCGCAGAATGACAAGTTTCAGATCATCACCGAGCATGATCGCGGCGACCTGAACTACACCGAAAGCTATCTCGGCAACACCTACAGCGACGATCTTATCTTCATCCAGATCACGTTGAATGCCGGGCGTACGGTCGAAATGAAGAAGGCGTTCTACAAGCGGATCGTGGACGATTTCCAGAGCCAGTTGCAGGGCCGCCCGGACGATATCTTCATCAGCCTGGTCGAGGTCGCCAAGGAAAACTGGTCGTTCGGCAACGGCATCGCCCAATACGCAAGCTGACCCCCGGGGAACAGGGACGCGGCGGACGGTTCGCTGTCTGCATGGCGGCTCGGCAAAATGCCGGCCGTCCGCCGCTTGCGATCGGCATTGCCAGCCCGCATAGTGCGCCTGCACGAACAACAACAAACAGGGAGGCAACCATGAGGACGATCGCAGCCGCGCTGTGTGCGCTTACGCTGATCGCAACCGGTGCGCAGGCACAGACGCTCAAGGATTTCATGGCGACAGTCATGAAGAAATGGACCGCGCCGTTCGAACCGTTTCAGCTGATCGGCAACATCTATTATGTCGGCACTGACGGCATCGCGGTCTACATCATCAAGACGCCGCAAGGGCTGATCCTGATGGATACGGCGATGCAGCAGTCGACCGGCATGATCAAGGACAACATCGCCAAGCTCGGCTTCAAGGTCGCCGACATCAAGGAAATCCTCAACACCCACGCCCATCTCGATCACACCGGCGGCTTTGCCGAGATCAAGCAGGAGACCGGCGCGCAGCTGATCGCCGGCGAACGCGACAAGCCGCTGCTTGAAGGCGGCTACTATCCGGGCGACGAGAAGAACACCGATCTCGGCTTTCCGCCGGTCAAGGTCGATCGCACCGTCAAGGAAGGCGACAAGGTGACGCTCGGCGACGTGACGCTGACCGCGCACACCACGCCCGGCCATTCGCCCGGCTGCACCAGCTGGGAGATGACGGTGAAGGACGGCAACCAGGAACGCACCGTGCTGTTCTTCTGCAGCGGGACGGTGGCGCTGAACCGGCTGGTCGGCCGCCCGACCTATACCGGCATCGTCGACGACTACCGCTCGACCTTCGCCAAGGTCAAGGGAATGAAGGTCGACGTGCTGCTCGGGCCGCATCCGGAGGTTTATGACATGCAGGCCAAGCGCGCGCAGATGAAGGACGGCGCACCCAACCCGTTCGTCAAGCCCGGCGAAAACGCCAGCTATGTGGCGGGCCTCGAGCAGGATTTCGACAAGCAGATCGCCAAGCAGACCGCCGCGTTGCAGAAGGCCAATTGATCACGCTGTTTTTCGGCCGTTGCCGCGGCAACTAAGGTTGCAGCGGCTTGACATCGCCAGGCAATCCATCGACAGGTGGATTGCCTTTCCGCTTTTGCAGCACGCAATGACGGAACACAACAAGACAGCAATGGGAGCCGCCCGATGTCGTCCCGCAAGCCCGCCGCCGGCAAGGGCAAGACCGTCACCGTCAAGGACGCCACCTTCGGCCTGCTGCGCGCGTGGGGCATCAAAAAGGTGTTCGGCAATCCCGGCTCGACCGAATTGCCGTTCCTGAGCGACTGGCCCGATGACATCGATTACGTGCTCGGTTTGCAGGAGGCTTCGGTCGTCGGTATGGCCGACGGCTATGCGCTGGCGACGCGCAATGCCGGTTTCGTCAATCTGCACTCGGCGGCCGGCGTCGGCAACGCGCTCGGCAACATCTACAACGCCTATCGCAACCAGACCCCGCTCGTCATCACCGCGGGCCAGCAGGCGCGCTCGATCATGCCGCTGCAGGCCTTCCTCTATGCCGAGCGCGCGTCCGAATTTCCGCGTCCCTATGTGAAATTCGCCGTCGAGCCGGCGCGCGCCGAGGACGTGCCCGCCGCGATCGCGCGCGCCTATTATGTCGCGATGCAGCCACCCTGCGGGCCGACCTTCGTCTCGGTGCCGATCGACGATTGGGCGCATGCGACGCAGCCTATCGATGCGCGCCAGGTCAGCCGCGAGGTCGGCCCTGAACTGTCAGCGATGCAAGCGCTGGTGACCGCGCTCGGCGAGGCCAAGCGCCCTGCCCTCGTTGTCGGCCCCGCCGTCGATCGCGCGCAAGCCGTCGACCTCATGGTGAAGGTCGCCGAGAAGACCAAGGCCGCGGTCTGGGCCAGCCCGTTCTCGGCGCGCTGCTCGTTCCCCGAGCGGCATCCGCAATTTGCCGGCTTCCTGCATGCCGCACCCGACCAGCTGTCCGACGCGCTGCGCGATCACGATCTCGTCGTCGTGGTCGGCGCGCCGGTGTTCACCTTCCATGTCGAAGGCCATGCCGCGATCTTCGACGGCGCGACCACGATCTTCCAGATCACCGACGATCCGGACGCTGCGGCGATGACACCCACCGGCCGTAGCATCGTCGCGACCATGAAGCCGGCGCTGTCGGCGCTGCTCGAGCTATTGCCCGAGACCAGGCGCACCGCAGCCGCGGGACGCGTCCTGCCGCCGGCGCCCGCGGCCGGCGATCCGATTCCCGCCGAATACGCGCTGCACGTGCTCGCGGCCGCGATGGGGCCGCACGATGCGCTGGTCGAGGAAGTGCCGTCGCACCGCCCGCTGATGCAGAAGGCGATGCCGATGCGCGGCCAGGACAGCTTTTACACCATGGCGAGCGGCGGCCTCGGCTACAGCCTGCCCGCCGCGGTCGGCATGGCGCTCGGGCGCCACGAGGGCCGCACGGTCTGCCTGATCGGCGACGGCTCGGCGATGTATTCGATCCAGGCGCTGTGGACCGCCGCGCAGCGCACGCTGCCGCTGACGGTCGTGGTGCTGAACAATTCCGGCTACGGCGCGATGCGCTCATTCAGCCAGGTGATGCAGGTGCGCAACGTGCCAGGCCTCGATTTGCCCGGCATCGATTTCGTCAAGCTCGCCGAAGGCATGGGCTGCGATGCAATGCGGGTGACGAAATCGGCCGAGCTCGCGAGCGCCTACAAGCGTGGCCTGTCGCATCAGGGCACCAGCCTGATCGAGGTGATGGTGGATTCCGCGGTGCCGCTGCTCTACACGCAGAAGAGCTGAGCGGCGATCCGTAGGATGCGTAGAGCGAAGCGAAACCCATCGTTCTGGCCGCGGATACGAATTGATGGGTATCGCTGCTCCACCCATCTTACGAGAGTGCGTGTTGCTGCTCCAGCGCGGCTGATGGCGCCGGCACCTCGCAACCGGTGGCGCAGCAGCGTCCGGGCTGCTTCGACACCCGCTGCCCCTCGTCGACGAGGCCGCGGCCGAGCAGGTTCTCGACCAGCTCGGCCTTTTCCATCACCGGATAGTTGCGCCAGATCTCGCGCTTCATCGCCTCCGGCGAACCGCCGCCATGCAGCGAGATCACCGAGTACCAGCCAGCTTGGTGCGAGACCGTGAGGTCCTCGATCAGCCGCGCCACCTCGGCGCGCTGCTCGGCCGGGATGTCGGGACGTCCGCCCATGACAGCGGCGAGCGAGGCGCGCGTCTCCGGATTGTGGTCCTCGTCGGGACCCGGCAGCGCGACGATCAGCCCGCCCGACACATAATGCGCCACGCGGTGCATGTCGTAGATCTTGGTCGCCAGCAAGAGCTTGCCGATGTTCGAGAACACCGCATCCGGCATTACCGAGCCGGCGGGGTCCTTGGTGCAGTAGACCGAGGACGCGACGCCGCAGGCGTAGAAGCTCTCGGTGATGGTGATCAGCTCGACCATCGCCTCACGGATATGCGCGTGCTTCTCGGCATCGAGCCCGTTGGCCTCGATCATCAGCGCGCCGGCGCCGATCAACAGATCGCCGAAGCCGGCGCGCGCGCCAATGCAGGAGTGGCGGTGATGGGTGGCGTAGGACGTGGTGAGGAAGCCGCCCTCCTCGGTCTCGCCGGCGAGGAAGACACGATCATGCGGCACGAACACGTCGTCGAAGATCACGACACCGACCGACTGGCCGTACTTCGCCGAGAATTTCGCAGCTGCATCGCCGGGCCGGCCGGCCGGGCGCGCGACGATGGTGACGCCGGGCGCATCGACCGGCACCGCGCAGCACACCGCAAAATCCTTGTCGTCGGGCACGTGGGTGCGGCACGGCATGACCAGGAATTCGTGCATGTAGGGCGCGCCGGTAACGATCGCCTTGGTGCCGCGGATCACGATGCCGTCGGCGCGGCGCTCCTTGATGTGGACATAGACGTCCGGGTTGGCCTGTAGCCCCGGCCGTTTGGAGCGATCCCCCTTGGCATCGGTCATGGCGATGCCGAGCGTCAGGTCATGGTCCTGCACCTCGTGCAGATAGTTGAGGAAGCGCTGGCTGTAGTCGGTGCCGTGGCGATCGTCGGTCAGCTTCGTCACCTGATACAGGCTGTTGAGCGCATCATGGGTCAGATAGCGTTGCGCGCAGCCCGATGTCCGGCACACCAGCCGCACCGCCTCGAGCTTGGTGAGCAGGTCCTGCGAGCTCTCATTGATGTGGAGCATGCGGTTGACAGTCTTGCCCGAGGTGCCCTGCCGCGCCGTCATGATCGGCGCGTGCTCGGCGCGATGCGCGAAATCGTAGGTCACGCCGACACCCGCCACGCCCGGCGCCAGCAACGGCTCGTCCGCGACGCTCGCGACCGCCTCGCCGTTGACGAACACCCGCGGCTTGTAGCGGCGCAGGGATTCCCGGTAGTCCGCAGCCGTCATCAGCATGGCGTTCTCCCTTGCTCATTTTTTCTAACACTGTTAAATTATCTAACGGTGTTTGAATTGAGTCAAGACGGATTCGCCTGAACATGCAGATGCGCGAGAGCAGGAAGGAAGCGGTCAGCCGCCACAAGCGGGAGCTGATCCTCGATGCGGCGCGTAGCGTGTTCGCCGAGGAAGGCCTCGAGGGCGCCAGCCTGCGGGCGATCGCGACCCGGGCCGGCTACACGCCGGCGGCGCTGTATTTCCACTTCGATTCCAAGGAAGCGATCTATGCCGAGGTGCTGCGGCAATCGCTGGCTTCGCTCGGCCAGGCCGTCAGCGCCGCGGTCACGACGACGCGCGGCGCCAAACAGAAGCTGCATTCCGCAGGCATGGCTTTCTTCCGCTATTATGCGGACCATCCACGCGACCTCGATCTCGGCTTCTATCTGTTTCGCGGCGGCATGAAGCCGGCCGGGCTCGGCCACGACCGCGACCGCGAGCTGAACGCCGCGCTGGAGGCTGCGCTGCATCCGATCGCGGAAGCGGCCGAGGCGCTCGGCGCGTCGCGTCAGAAAGCCAACACCGTGATGGTGGATTGCTTCGCGCACGCGACCGGCCTGCTGCTGTTGCTGCACACCGGCCGCATCAGGATGTTCGGCGCCTCGGCGCCCGATCTGATGGACACCTATCTGCGCGACCGGATCGCGCAACTCGGCAAGGCGTGAGGCCCGTGAGGATGGCACCGGCGGACGGGTTCCCTCCCCCCTTGCGGGGGAGGTTAGGGAGAGGGTGTCACACGGCACACTCTCTCAATATGAGTCTCAACGATACGCGATCGAAGTTGCCAAAGCGCGACGGACTTCAATCATCTCGCCCGGGGCTTACCCCTCTCCCCGGCCCTCCCCCGCAAGGGGGGAGGGAGCCTGACTAGCGTGCTCACCTCACGTGAGTGGCTACACGTAATGAGTTTCGTAGCCCGGATGGTGCGCAGCGAAATCCGGGATTCACGTAACGACGTTTGACCCGGATTACGCTTCGCTCCATCCGGGCTACAGACTTCACTTCCCGTGCGTCTCGCGCATCTTGGCCTGGATCTTGGCCATGCCGCCGATCCAGCGGTCGTAGTTCTCGGTCTTCTTGCGCATGTAGCCGAGCACCTGCGGGTGCGGCAGGATCAGGAAGGTCTCCTGCTCGATGCCCTTGATCGCGTCCTGCGCGACCTGCTCCGCGGAGAGATCGCCGTCGCCGGATTGCGGGCCCCTCGGGATTGAGCGCAGCATGTTGGTCTCGACGCCCTGCGGGCAGAGGATCGAGACCTTGATGTTGTCGGCGCGGTGCGAGATCGCGAGGTTTTCGGCAAAGCCGACCGCGGCGTGCTTGGTGGTCGAGTACGCCGGGCTGCCGACCTGCGACAGCAGGCCCGCCGCGGAGATCGTGTTGAGGAAGTAGCCGCCACCGCGCGCCTTCATGCGCGGCACCAGATGCCGCGCAGCATAGACATGCGCCATCACATGGATCGCCCAGCTGCGCGACCACGGCTCGTCGGAGGTGCCGCCGGCATTTTTCGACAGCGGATCGAAGCCGCCGCCGATGCCGGCATTTGAACAGAACAGCGCGATCGGGCCGAACATGCGCTCGGTCTCGTCGATCACGTGCAGGATATTCTTCTCCTGCCCGACATCGCATTTGAAGGCCGCGCCGCCGACCGAGGCCGCGACCTTCTCGGCCGCCGCGTGATCGAGGTCGACGACCACGACCTTGGATGCGCCCGCGGCGTGGAACGCCTCGCACAGCGCCTTGCCGATGCCATTGCCACCGCCGGTGACCACCACAACCTTACCCGCCACCTGCATGGCCATCCTCCCGATATCTTGATCCGAGAGCATCATACGGAAAAGTGGAAGCCGGTTTTCCGAAAGATGATGCTCAACTAGCGGCGACCATGATATCGCATCTTTGGCCGGTGCATGATCTTTTCGATGAGGGGAACGCTCAGCTCGCCAGCACGACGTCGAACACCGCCGTATAGTGGCAGGCGGCCCCGAGCAGCACGAAGCCGTGCCAGATCGCGTTCTGGAAGCGCAGCCGCCGCCAGGAGTGGAAGATCACCCCCAGGCTGTAGAGAATGCCGCCGGCCAGCACAAAGCCGAGCGCCATCGCCGGCAGCGCCTTGACGACGCGGTCGTAGAGCATGATGCCGCTCCAGCCGATCGCAAGGTAGAGCCCGACTGCGAGCCGGTCGAAGCGGCCGGGATAGCGCAGCTTCAGCCAGATCCCGACGATCGCCACGCACCACACGCCGACGAGTAGCGCGATCGCGAAAGTGCTGTCCTTCAGTTCCACGATGAACGGCGTATAGGTCGCGGCGATCAACAGATAGATCGCAGAGTGATCGAAGCGCCGCAGCACCCATTTGGCGCGCGACACTGGCCAGAGATTATAGGTCGCCGACAGCACCAGCATCGCGAGCAGCCCCGCGACATAGACCGACACCACGGCGACGTCGAACGGGCCGGCATAGACTGCGGTCAAGACGATCAGCGCGGTGGCGGCGACCAGCCCGAAACAGACGCCGATGATGTGGACCACGCCGTCGGCGATCAGCTCGGCGCGGTCGTAGTTCCACAGCGCGGCGCCGGCCGCGTGGATCGAGGTCGAGGCGAATTGCTTCAGGCGGAAGACCGTCATGCAGGCTTTCCTGTGTACCGACAGATTATGGGTATCGCTGATATTGCGGCACGTTCAACCCCTCGCCTGCAAAGGCGCCGGAAATGTGAAGCTTGATTTTGCCCCGATAATCGCCACCTTGCGGGTGATCGCCCGCCCCTTTTGGCTCCTCCTGCCGGGTCCTTTCGTTAACCCTCCATGCCCCCCAGGTTTCGAGATATCGTCGAGGAAGCGCGTCTCTCGGCGCGGGCGCTGCTCGACTATGGCGAGGGCTTCTTCAACCCGACGGTGCGGCTCGGCGTCACCGGCCTGTCGCGCGCCGGCAAGACCGTGTTCATCACGGCGCTGGTGCACGGCCTGACCCGCGGCGGCCGCTTCCCGGTGTTCGAGCCCTATGCCTCGGGGCGGATCGCGCGCGCCTATCTCGCGCCGCAACCCGACGATGCGGTGCCGCGCTTCGCCTATGAGAGCCATGTCCGCACTTTGGTCGAGGAGCTGCAATGGCCGAGCTCGACCACGGACATCTCCGAGCTTCGCCTCGTGATCGAGTATCAGCGGCAAAATGGCGCGGACCGCACGCTGACCCTCGACATCGTCGACTATCCCGGCGAGTGGCTGCTCGACCTGCCGCTGCTGGCCAAGAGCTACGAGCAATGGTCGGCGGAAAGCCTTGCGCTGTCGCGCGAGCCGCTGCGCGCCAAACTTGCGGCGCCCTGGCACGCGCATCTGGCAACGCTGAAGCCGGAGGGCAAAGCGGACGAGCAGGCGGCGCTCGCCGAGGCAAGATTGTTCACCGACTATCTGCGCGCCTGCCGCGACGAACGCTTTGCGATGAGCCTGTTGCCTCCCGGCCGCTTCCTGATGCCGGGCAACCTCGCCAATACGCCGGCGCTGACCTTTGCGCCGCTCGACGTGCCCGTCGACGGCAGTGCGCCGGACGGTTCGCTGTGGGCGATGATGCGGCGGCGCTTCGAGGCCTACAAGGAGGTCGTGGTGCGGCCGTTCTTCCGCGATCATTTTGCGCGGCTCGATCGCCAGATCGTGCTCGCCGATGCGCTGGCCGCATTCAATGCCGGGCCCGAGGCACTGCACGACCTCGAGGCCGCGCTCGCTGGCATCCTCGACTGCTTCCGGATCGGCCGCAGCACGATCCTGAGCGCGCTGTTCCGGCCGCGCATCGACCGCATCCTGTTCGCGGCGACCAAGGCCGATCATCTGCATCACCAGAGCCACGACCGGCTGGAGGCCGTGCTGCGGCGGATCGTGGCCAGGGCCGCTGAGCGCGCCGAATATGCCGGTGCTGCGATCGACGTGGTGGCGCTTGCCGCGGTGCGCGCCACCCGCGAGGCGCAGGTCACCCGCGGCCGCGACCGGCTACCGTCGATCCTAGGCACGCCGGCGCCGGGCGAGGTCGCCAACGGCGAGCGGCTTGACGGCGAGACCGAGGTCGCGACCTTTCCGGGCGACCTGCCCGACAATCCGGAGGAGCTGTTCAACGGCGGATTCCGCGGCCTCTCCAGCGCCGGCGCCGAGGCGGCCGACTACCGCTTCCTGCGCTTCCGCCCGCCGAAGCTGGAACGAAACGGCGATGCGGAGCCGGCGCTGCCTCACATCCGCCTTGACCGCGCTCTCCAGTTCCTGATCGGAGACAAACTGCAATGAACGAGAAGACGCCCCCGCGGCGGCCGGCGACGTTCAAGCTCGACGATCCCGGCGTGGTCGTGATGGATCCGAACGACGGTGGCCGCCTCAGCCGCGGCACGATCCAGATCGTGCCCGAGGCCGAGCCCGTGCAGCTCCCGGTGCCAACAGATGCGCCGCTGTTGCCGGCGCGCCGCGGCTTCCGCTGGGGCACGCTGTTCTGGAGCGCGGTCGCGGGCCTCGTGGTGCTCGGCACCGGGCTTGGCGTCATCAATCTGGTCGAGGATCTGTTCGCACGCAATGAGGGCCTCGGCTTCCTCGGGCTGGGGCTTGCCGTCATCGCCGCGGTGGCGCTGGCGGTCGTCACCATGCGCGAGCTCATAGGCCTGGCGCGGCTTGCCACCATCGAGAAGCTGCATCTGCGCGCCGCCGAGGTGCTGGTCAGCGACGACCGCGCTGCGAGCCGGGCTGTTGTCGCCGATCTGCTCAAGCTCGCGCACCAGACCCCGCAGCTCGCCCGCGCCCGCAGCGCGCTGCAGAGCCACACCGACGACATCATCGACGGCGCCGACATGATCCGCCTCGCCGAACGCGAGCTGATGGCGCCGCTCGACGAGGAGGCGCGGCGGCTGGTCTCGACCGCCGCGCAGCGCGTCTCGGTGGTCACCGCGGTCAGTCCGCGCGCGATGATCGACGTGCTGTTCGTGTTCGTGGCGTCATTGCGGATGATCCGCCAGCTGGCGCGGCTCTATGGCGGCCGGCCCGGCGCGCTCGGCATGATCCGCCTGCTGCGCCACGTCATCGCGCATCTGGCGATCACCGGCGGCATGGCGGCAAGCGACAGCCTGATCCAGCAGATGCTCGGCCACGGCATCGCGGCAAAGCTCTCGCAGCGGCTCGGCGAAGGCATGCTCAACGGCCTGTTGACCGCACGGCTCGGCCTCGCCGCGATCGACGTCACCCGCCCGCTCCCCTTCAACGCCTTGCCGCGCCCGGCGCTGACCGATCTGGCAAAGGACCTGATCCGCAAGCGTGACGAAGAGGAATAGCCACCAGCTCTTTCCGAGCAGGACAACGCCAGTTGCTGCGCCCTCTCCCCTTGTGGGAGAGGGCAGCTCAGATGCTCGTCACGAACTCGCTTGGGTGAGGGGTATCCATCCGCGCGCACCGCTCCCGCGGCGAGAACCCCTCATCCGGCGCGCAAAGGCGCGCCACCTTCTCCCACAAGGGGAGAAGGAAGACGCATCGCCAGCACGCGCCAGCGGAAGAACGTGGTGTCCGGCGGCGGCGACAGATCGGGCGTCCAGCCGCTGATCTTCTCCAGCGCATAGGTGTCCATCACCATGCCGCGCCAGCTCCGCGTCACACGCTCCAGCGGCTGACGCACTGCTGATGTCTCGCTCCACAGCGGCAGATTGTTCTCGGGCTCGCGCCCGACATAGATGCCGACATGATCCCTGATCGTGCTCATGCCGGGATCGGCAAAGCCCTGGAAGCGGCCGCGCTCGTTGACCTCGATGACCGGCACCTGCCCGCGCAGCAACCAGCGCAGCATCGCGTAGGTGCGGTAATCCGTGGTCGCGACCCAGGTCGCGCCGGTCGCCTGCACCTGCGCCAAGGTGCGCGCTGCCACCAGATCGTAGCCGGCCTCGGTGCCGATCGGATCGGTGCGGCCGATCAGATTCCACGGCGCGAACATGTAATAGAGGAAGACGCAGACGACGAACACGATGCCGGTGGAAATGGCGGTCCGGGCCCAATAGACCGTCGATTTGACTAAGCCAACCGACCAGCCCTCGAACGGCATCCGCGTGACATTGATGGCAACCGCCGCGAAGCCGGCCGGCCACAGGAACATCGGCCAGGTGTCGCCGACCCGCAAGGTCAAGGACTTCCAGAGAAAGTAGCCAAACGGCACCAGCACCGCGGTCGCCAGCAGGATCGCGACCGGCTCGCGCCTGATATAGCCGCGCCACGCTGTCAGTACTGTTCCGAACAGCGTCACCGGCAGCAGCACAAAGCCGACCAGCCCGAACTGCATGCCGATGAACTCGCCGAAAGTCCGGAGCGTCAGATCGCGCTCGGCGGTGGCGCGCACCGCCTGGAAGCGGAACGAGGCCCAATCGTGCTCGGCATTCCAGATCAAGACTGGTGAGAACACGACGATCGCGATCAGCGCGGCGAGATAAGGATACGGGCTGCGCAGCCAGCGCCAACGCCAATCCGGCACCAGCGCGAAGGCGAGCACCGCCGGCGCGAACATGATCGCGGTGAATTTCGACAACAGCGCCAGCCCGGCAAACAGCCCCGCGGCGAGCCACCAGCGCCCGTCATTGCCCTGCGCGAGCCGCACCAGCGACCACAGCATCGCCACCGAAAACGGGATCAGCGCGGTATCGGGCGCCACCTTGGCCATCAAGAGCCCGTAATAGAGCGCCGCCTCCGGCAGCAGCAGCGCCAGCATCACGGCGCGGACATTGTTGGATGTCACGCGGCGGACGATGTCGGCGAGCAACAGCTGGGTCGCCAGCATCGCCACGATGCCACCGAGGCGGACGCCGAGATTGGTGTCGCCGAGGATCGCGGTGCCGAAGCGGATGAACCAGGCCACCATCGGCGGATGGTCGAGGAAGGACAGCACGTTTTCCTTCGACCAGGTCCAGTAATAGGCCTCGTCGGTGCGCAGATCGAGCGCATGGGCATAGACCAGCCGCATCACGGTCATGGCAACGATCACGGCAATGACGCCGCGCCAATCCGGCGCGCGCGACCGGGCCGGCTTAACGCTGTTGTTATCGGCTCCAGGTTGGGCTTGGGCTATCGTCACGGCGGGCTTTTTGTTCGACTCTTAACGGAGTGTCAACGTGCTGCAGTGCCCGTTGTCACGGCCCGTCCGGACCCGTGGTGGTGTTCAGCGCGGGAATTAAGCACTAGACTTGCCGATCATGAATCACATGGCCTCCCCCTCGCGCGAGCACCTGCAGGATATGGCCCGCGGCGTCGGCCTGCGGCAGATCCGCCTGGTCACGGGGGCGATCATGTTCGCCTACCTGATCAGCCATTTCCTCAACCACGCGCTCGGCAATATCTCGACGGAGGCGCTGGCGATCGGGGTGTACTACCACACCGAATTCTGGCAGTTCCTGCCGGTCGCGATCACCTTCTACAGCTCCTGCCTGGTGCACACCGCGCTCGGCATCTGGGCGCTGTATCAGCGCCGCGAGTTCCATTGGAAGACGATCGAGCCGCTGCAGCTCACGCTCGGCCTCAGCGTCCCGATGCTGATCGTTGCGCACGTTGTGGGCGTGCGGCTCGGCCAGACCCTGTACGGACAGGAGAAGCTCTACCCGCAGGAGCTGTACACGTTCTTCATCTCGGCACCGAACCGGCTGTGGCTGATGCTGGCGGTGCTGGTGATCGCCTGGGTGCATGGCTGCATCGGCCTGTATTTCTGGCTCCGGCTGCGTCCGTTCTTTACGCGCGCCGCACCATACCTGCTAGCTGCCGCGGTGCTGATCCCGACCCTGGCGATGCTCGGCATCTATCAGGGCGGCCGCGCCACGATGGAAGACTATCAGGATCCCGACTGGCGACGCGAGGAGCTGTCGGTGCAGAAGCTCGGCACGGCGGCGCAGGCGACCACGCTCGAGAAGATCACGGACCGCCTGACGATCGGCTATCTCGGACTGCTCGGCCTCGTGCTGCTGGCGCGCGGCGCGCGTGCCCTGCTGGAGCGCCGCGGCGGCATGATCGCGCTGTCCTACGGCAACGGCCGTACGCTGCGGGTGCCGAAGGGATTGAGCGTGCTGGAAGCGAGCCTGCGCTACAACGTGCCGCATGCCAGCGTCTGCGGCGGCCGTGCGCGCTGCTCGACCTGCCGCATCCGCATCATCGGCGATCATGCCGCCCTGCCCGAGCCCTCGCCGCGCGAAGCCTTCGTGCTGCACCGGGTCGGCACTGACGATCCGTCGATCCGGCTGGCCTGCCAGTTGCGGCCGACCGCCGACCTGACCTTCTTCCAGCTGTTCCTGCCGCACACGATGTCGGCGAATGCGCACGCCACCCATCCGACGCGGGTCGGCCAGGAGCGTTATCTCGTCAGCATGTTCGTCGACATGCGCGGCTCGACGCAGCTTGCCGAGAAACGGCTGCCGTTCGACACCGTGTTCATCGTCAACCGCTTCCTCGGCGCGGTGTCGCAGGCGGTGCTGGAAGCCGGCGGGCGACCGAACCAGTTCATCGGCGACGGCATGCTGGCGCTGTTCGGGCTCACCACCGACCGGCAGCTGGCCTGCCGCCAGGCCTTGCGTGCGGCAGCGCTGATCGCGGCCAATATCGACGAGCTGAACCAGTTCCTCAGCCACGATCTGCGCGAGCCGATCCGCTTCGGCATCGGCATCCATGGCGGCGAGGTGATCGTCGGCGATATCGGCTATCGCGACCACATGGTGTTCACCGCGCTCGGCGATGCCGTCAACGTCGCGGCAAGGCTGCAGGACATGACCAAGGCGCTGGCCTGCGAGGCGGTGATCTCGGACGAGGTGCGCGTCACCGCAGGCCTCGCCGACGATGCGCTGCCGGCCCAGGAGGTCGCGATCCGCGGCCGCAACGAGCCAATGACCGTGCGCACCGTCGAAGCGACCCGCATCCTGTCCGCGCTCGTCGACGACCGTCGCGCCGTCGCGGCCTGACCGGGTTCATCTCCACCCCACTCCGAGTGTGACCTGCCGCACATCCAAGCGCGCGTTCAGCAGAGATGCTCGAACGTGCCCCGTGCCGGATGCAACTGACTGGCGATGGGTAACGCTGCAACCGCGCCGCGACAGAGTTCAACGCGCATCTGAAGGAGACGACCATGCTTCGCAAAGTCACGCTTGCTCTCGCTACTGCCGCAACCCTCGGTGCCGCCGCGCTGGCGCCGACCTCGGCCTCCGCCAAGCCGTTCTTCTGGCATCCGCATCACCATCACTTCTGGGGTGGCCCGGGCATCGCCGTCGGCTTCGTCGATTCCGGCTGCTACGCCACCCGCCTGGTGCTGACGCCTTACGGCTGTCGCTATCGCACCGTGAACGTCTGCTACTGATCGAACCCTCCGGTTGGATCGAAATGCCCCGGTCGCCAATGCGACCGGGGCTTTTCGTTGTTGCGTCGCAACGCTGGTGGACGCTGCGAAAGCTCAATTGACTTGCCCTTGTCAGGTGCGACATTTGCGGCTGCGCGCATTCCATGATGCGAAGGCGCGCAAAGGCAAGGGTGAGCCTGGTGATGACCAGCTCACGACAGAACAGCTTCGGAGGAAGCGGAATGCTCGATCGACGAGACTTGATGAAGCGCGCCGGGTTGGCCGCGTTGGTGACGGGGCTGGGATCAAGGGGCGCATTCGCCCTCGACACGGTGACGCTGCCGTTCGGCAATGGCGAGCGGCCGCTGGTGCGCTACCCGCAGAAGCGCCCGATGATCGGCCTGACCAGCCGGCCGCCGCAGCTGGAAACGCCATTTGCGATCTTCAACGACGGCCCGCTCACGCCGAACAACGCATTCTTCGTCCGCTATCACCTCGCCGACCTCCCCTACAATCTCGATCCGGACAAGTTCACGCTGGAGATCAAGGGCAAGGTCGACAAACCGCTCAAGCTGTCGCTGAAGGATATCAGGAAGCTGAAGGCGACCGAGCTCGTCGCCGTCAACCAGTGCTCCGGCAACAGCCGCGGCTTCTTCAATCCGCGGGTCGCCGGCGGCCAGCTCGGCAATGGCGCGATGGGCTGCGCGCGCTGGCACGGCGTGCCGCTGAAGACCGTGCTCGACATGGCCGGCGTGCAGGCCGGCGCCAAACAGGTCACCTTCAACGGCATGGACGGTCCGGTTAGCGACAAGACCCCGGATTTCGTCAAGGCGCTCGATATCGACCACGCGCGCGACGGCGAGGTGATGCTGGCCTGGGGCATGAACGGCGAGGACCTGCCGTTCCTCAATGGCTTCCCGCTCCGCCTCGTGGTGCCTGGCTATTACGGCACCTATTGGGTAAAGCACCTCAACGAGATCAACGTCATCGACAGCGTGTTCGAGGGCTTCTGGATGAAGTCCGCCTACCGGATTCCGGATACGCCGAACAACGCGGTCGAGCCCGGCACCGCACCGAAGGCGACGATCCCGATCAACCGCTTCACGGTGCGCTCGTTCATCACCAGCGTCGCCGACGGCGCCAAGCTCAAGGCAGGCCGCACCATGCTGCGCGGCATCGCCTTCGACGGTGGCAAGGGCATCAAGGAGGTCGCGGTCTCGACCGACGGCGGCAAGAGCTGGATGCCGGCCAAGCTCGGCAAAGATCTCGGCAAATACGCATTCCGTGAATGGAAGCTGCCGGTAAAACTCGCGGCCGGCCCCTCAGACCTGAAGGTGCGTGCCACCAACAATGCGGGCGACACCCAACCGATGGATCCGTTGTGGAATCCGGCCGGCTATCTGCGCAACGTCGTCGAAACCGTGCGTGTCACGGCGGCGTGAGGAGAAGCATCATGACCAGCAAGCTGCTTGCCTCACTCGCCGCGATCGCCGCGCTGTCGATCGGCGCCGCGATCGCCGCGCCCGTGAACTACAAGGTTCCCGAGGAGACCGCGGCGTTCAAGCCGGGTCCCAACCTCGACGTGGCGCAGAACAACTGCACCGCCTGCCACTCGGCCGACTACATCAAGACCCAGCCGCAGGGCGAGAAGTTCAAGAAGGACTTCTGGCAGGCCGAGGTGACCAAGATGATCAAGGTCTACGGCGCGCCGATCGACGATGCCGACGTCGGCAAGATCGTCGAATACCTCACCGCGACCTATTGAGATGCGGTCGATTTGAACCCCGCGCGCCGGCGGAAGACCTACGCGCGGGGCCATTGATCCAATATGGGTCGTGGAACCGACACTTTTTTGCAGCGCAAAAATTGACCATGAAACAGGCAAACCGGCACCAAATCCCTGCAAAGCGGGTTGTTTCCGGTCAGAATCACACCGTCGTTTGATCTACCCAGCTTTTTCCAAACTGCTATCCTGTAGTTACGGACAAGCCGGTTTGTGCGGGGACCGGCTGGTCTGTTTTCGATTGATTCCGCGGAGACGACTGGAATGCCCAAAGGTACAGTGAAGTGGTTTAACCCGACCAAGGGTTACGGATTCATCCAGCCCGCAACGGGCGGCAAAGACATTTTCGTGCATATTTCTGCGGTTCAGAAGGCTGGTCTTCAAAGCCTGAACGAAGGCCAGACGGTCGAATACGAAGAGATCGCCAATCGCGGCAAGACGTCAGCCGAGAACCTTAAGGTCTAGCGCAACAGCGCCAGACCCGGCGGCGCACTCTCGGACGTCATCCGGGAGTGGGGGCCGATCCACACACCAGACCACGTGACGTTCGGCGGAGCGGGCACGATGCCCGCGCGCCACGGCGTAGTCCTTTTTTCGGCCGCTATCGATCGCGTGCCGACACTTAACTCTTTATTCCAGGGAAGCGCGCCGCGGCGGAGTTGCCGCGTTACAGACAGGTGCCGCCCTGACCTGTGCCGCACGGCACCTTCTTCGGCAATTCCTGGATCTTGCGTTTGGACTCGGCCTGCGCGAGCACGTCGAACACGCTCGACGGCGCGAGCTGGGTGGCTTTGCGGAAATCCTCGGTCGCCTTGTCGGTGTGGTTGAGCGCCTCATGCGCCTTGGCGCGCGCGAACACACCCTCCACGGTCTCCTTCTGCGCAATCGCCCGATCGAGATCCTCGACCGCCTTGTCGTAGTTGCGCAGCGTCGACCAGGTGATGCCACGCAACGTCAGCGCCGCCTGATCATTGGGCCGTGAGCTGAGGACCAGATTGAGATCCTTCATCGCGTCATCCGGCTTCTTCGCCCCGAGATAGGCCCGCGCGCGCAGCACATGCGCGAAGGGATCGTTGGGCGCCCGTGCGACGATCTGGTCGAACGCGGCGATGGCGCGGTCGTATTGGGCCGAGGTCAGCATCGCGAGCCCGCGGCCGAGCTGCGCCGTGGGATTGTTGGGGACTCGCTCCAGCACACCGTTGATGTCGACCAGCCCCTCGTCGGTGCGGCCCTTGAGCATCAGCGCAAGGCCGCGCCACGATTTGGCGATCAGATTGGTCGGCACCAGCGCGAGCGCCTGATCGAAATCCAATAGCGCCTTGTCGAGCCGATTGAGATTGAAATAGGCGAGCCCGCGTTCGGTGAAGGCCAGCGTCTCCTTGGCGTTGAGCGAGATCGAATGATCGTAATCGGCGAGCGCGTCCTTCACCTTGCCGGTGTTGGCCTTGACGAGGCCGCGGGCGAGATAGGCCAGCGAGTTATTCTGATCGAGCGTGATCGCGCGGGTGGCGTCGGCCGTGGCATCGTCGAACTGCCGCAAGCTCGCGGCATTGAGCGCGCGGAAGGCGAGCAGCTGGGGATCGTCCGGCTTGAGCTTGAGCAGGTCGTTGAGATCGTTGCGCGCCTCCGCCAGCCGGTTGAGCCGTGAATAGGCCTGCGTGCGCAGCCGCAGCGCCGCCTCGTTGCGCGGGTCGCCGCTCAGCACCTGGCTGAGATTATTGATCGCGCCCGCGAAATTGCCCTGTGCGATAAACTGCTTGGCCTGCTCGATCTGCTGGTTGCTCGAGGCCGGCACCGCGGCGGGCGGTTGCGCCGCCGGCGCGGCGGCAGCCGGCGTGGTCGGTGATGGCGCGGCTGCGCCCGATTTGGCGAGCTCGGCCTGCATCGCGGCCGCCTGCTGGCGCTGCTCCTGGATCTCCTTGTTGCCGGGAAGCACCGCCAGCAGCCTGTCGAAGTCGGCAATGGCGCGGGCATAGTCCCCCTTGGCGCTGTAGAGCTGGGCGCGGGCGAAATAGGCGTTGCGCTCGGTCTGCGGCGCCTGCGCGATCGCACGCGAAAAATCCTCGATCGCGCGATCGATGTCGCCCTTGCGGCGATAGGCCTGGCCGCGCCAGTAGAACGCGTTCGGCGTGCTTGCGTTGATGGCAATCGCGGTGTTGGCGTCGGCCAGCGCCGCGTCGGGCTGTCCGGATTCGACATAGGCCCGCGCGCGCCCGACATGGGCTGCGGGGAGATCCTGCCGCAGCGTGATGGCCTGGTCATAGTCCGAGATCGCGTCAGTCCAGGCGCGCTGGTCGGCGCGCAGATTGCCGCGCGCAAGGTAGCCGAACGGGCTCTTCGGCTCGAGCTCGATCGCGCGATCGAAATCGGCGCGGGCCTGATCCAGGCTGCCCTTGCGCTGCTGCACATAGCCGCGCGCGATCAGCGCCGACACGAATTGCGGATTGAGCTGCAGCGCAGCATCGGCATCGCCCAAGGCCTGATCGATCTTGCCGCGAGCAATATAGTATCGCGAGCGGCCGGCAAAAGCCTTGGACCGATCGTCGGTGGACCGTGCGGCATCGCTGATGATGGCCGAGCACGCCGCCTCGGCCTTGTCCGTCGGCGGCCCGTTGCAATCCTCGACGTCGCCCGCGCGCGCCGGGCCGGCGAGCGCGGGCAGCAGCGCAAGCGCCACCAACAGTTGGAAACGAACACCGCTGACAGCGGCATCGGTGCAAGTCGGACGTAAACGCATATCGTGCCTCGGGTTGACCGAATGCCGTTCGTCTTATCGCGTCACTTGGTTCTTACGGTGGTGAGCGTGGAAGGTAGTTGTCGAAGCTTGTTCCGAACTTGGAGCTCGGTTCCAGCGCCGATGACGCAGCTAACTATCCCTATAATCAATGGGAATGGAACTCTACGGAACGCGCGCGCGGCAACACCAAGCCGTTCAATCTTCCGTCACCCATTGGGCGACGGTCATGACGTCAGGCGGTTGCAGATAGCCGCGGGGCCAGAGATCGACAACCCATTCCACCTTGGTGGCACGCTCGACCAGGACGGCGGTGTTGTGCGGCGTTTGCCCCAGCGAAAATCCGCGATAGTGGGGATCGCCGACGTCATGGAACTTGAACAGGTTCCAGGCCTGCATCACCAGCATCAGGCTGGTTGTGTTGCGGGTGGTGTCCCAGCAATCGTAATTGTGCTTGTCGTCGTTGGCGCGGAAGTCCGCCTTGGCCACGCGCTTGTCGGTGCCGAGGATCGGCCCCATCCGGCGATCGAGCCAGATCACGGCCTTTTGCACCGCCGCCCGTTCAGCGGCGGCATTGGCGCGGCCACCGGCCATGATCTTGCCCAGGGCCGCCCTGTCGGCCGCGCTGAAATCCAGCATCTCGCGGCGCCGGCAGACGAAGCCGTAGCAGACCGTCATCGTCGAGGCCGACGGCGGATAGATCGAAACCGACGTGAAGAGCTGCATGATTCCCGAGCTGAGCTCGGCCGCACGGGCCGGCGCCGCTGTTGGCAGGGACAGCATGAACACCGCCAGCGCGCCGGCGAACCCGGCCCGCATCGTTCGTATCGGCTGATCGACGTCTTTCATCACCACGGCCCCCAACTGAACCAGAGGATTATCGCGGGTGCGGCGCGATGCCAATACATCCCGCGCATGGCTGTGGATCACATCGGGCGCATATCAGCCGACCGGCAACGGCGCGTCGCGCTTGACTTCCTCCATGACCGCGTAGGTTCGCGTTTCGCGCACGCCCGGCAACGCCAGCAGGATCTCGCCGAGAAATCTGCGATAGGCGGTCATGTTGGCGACGCGCGCCTTGACCAGATAGTCGAAGCCGCCGGCCACCATGTGACACTCCAGCACTTCCGGCGCGGCCTGGACCGCCTTGGCGAAGCGCTCGAACACGTCGGGCGTGGTCTTGTCGAGCAGCACCTCGACGAACACCAGCAGGCCGAGCCCAAGCCGGTGCGGATTGAGCCGTGCGCCATAGCCCTCGACGAAGCCGTCGCGCTGCAGCCGCTTCAGCCGTTCGCCGACCGAGGTCGGCGACAGGCCGATCCTTTCCGCCAGCTCCACATTGGCAATCCGGCCATCCCCTTGCAGAATCGAGAGGATTTTGCGGTCTATCTTATCGATCTCTGTCATATCTACGGCAATTTTCCGACTAGCCCTGATTTTCTAAGGCAAATCTGCTAATTTGTCTATCGAACTGCGGTTCGTGTGCGCGTAGGTGTTGCGGTGCAACCCGAAGGAACCGCCAAGGAACCACCATGCCAGACCCGCTCCCGCCCCCGTTCAGCGCGCCCTACGCCCCCGACGACGCCGCCATTGCCGGCCGCCTGCGTCAGGACGCGACGTCCGGCGCGGAGGCGGAGGCGCGGATCGATCTCACCGCGACGCGGCTGATCGAGGCGATCAGGGCGAACGACGATCCGCTTGGCGGGGTTGAGGACATGCTGCGGGAGTTCGCGCTGTCGACCAAGGAGGGGCTGGCGCTGATGGTGCTGGCGGAAGCGCTGCTGCGGGTGCCGGACGCGCGCACCGCCGACCAATTCATCGAGGACAAGCTCGGCCAGGGCGACTTCGTCAATCACGAGACCAGATCGAGCGCGTTCCTGGTCAACGCCTCGGCCTGGGCGCTCGGCATGTCGGCGCGCGTGATCCAGCCCGGCGAGACCCCGCAGGGCACGATCGGGCGGCTGACCAAGCGGCTCGGCGCGCCGGCGGTGCGCGCCGCGACGCGGCAGGCGATGCGGCTGATGGGCAGCCATTTCGTGCTCGGCGAAACCATCGAGGCGGCGCTGGCGCGCGCCCAATCGCACACCGCGCGCGGCTCGCGCTATTCCTTCGACATGCTCGGCGAAGGCGCCCGCACCGCCGACGACGCTCATCGCTATTTCGAATCCTACGCCCGCGCCATCGAGGCGATCGGCAAGGCGGCTGGTGATCAGGCCCTGCCCGACCGGCCAGGCATCTCGGTCAAGCTCTCGGCGCTGCATCCGCGCTTCGAGGCGGTCAGCCGGGCGCGGGTGATGAGCGAGTTGGTGCCGCAACTGGTCGATCTGGCGCGCCGCGCCAAGGCGTTCGATCTCAACTTCACCGTCGATGCCGAGGAAGCCGATCGGCTGGAGCTGTCGCTCGATGTGATGTCAGCTGCGCTCGCCGACCCGTCGCTCGCCGGCTGGAGCGGCTTTGGGCTCGCGATCCAGGCCTATCAGAAGCGCGCCACCGAGGTGATCGACTATATCGATGCGCTCGCGCGTGAGCTGGATCGCAGGATGATGGTGCGGCTGGTCAAGGGCGCCTATTGGGACACCGAGATCAAGCGCGCGCAGGAGCGCGGGCTCGACGGCTATCCGGTGTTCACCCGCAAGGCGATGACCGACCTGAACTACGTCGCCTGCGCGCGCAAGCTGCTGGCATTGCGGCCGCGGCTGTTTCCACAATTCGCCACCCACAACGCGCTGACGGTCGCGACCATCCTCGAACTGGCCGACGATCCCGCGAGCTTCGAATTCCAGCGGCTGCACGGCATGGGCGAAGCGCTCTACGCGCAGCTCGGCGAGGACAGGCCGGAGATCGCCCATCGCACCTACGCGCCGGTCGGCAGCCACCGCGACCTGCTCGCCTATCTGGTGCGACGGCTGCTCGAGAACGGCGCCAACTCGTCGTTCGTGGCGCTGGCGGCGGACAATCGCGTGTCCATCGTCGACCTGTTGCGCCGCCCCGCGGAGATCGTCGGTAGCAACACCAATGCCGCACATTCCGGGATTCCATTGCCGGCCGATCTCTATCGCCCGCAGCGCGAGAATTCGCACGGCATCGAGTTCGGCGAACGCAAAGCGCTCGAAGCGTTGACCTTGGCGATTGCGGCCGAGCGCAAGGCGACACAAGGTGCGGGCGCGACGCCGACAACCGAGCAGGCGAACGCCGCCGTCGCCGCGGCACGGAACGGCTTCAAGGCCTGGAACGCCACGCCGGCCACAAAACGTGCGGCGGTCCTCGACAAGGCGGCCGATTTGCTCGAGCAGCGCCGCGCCCGCTTCCTCGCTTTGCTGCAGAGCGAAGGCGGCAAGACGCTCGACGACGCACTCTCCGAGGTGCGCGAGGCGATCGACTTCTGCCGCTATTATGCGGCGCTCGGGCAAAAGCTGTTCGGCGAAGGCGAGACGATGCCGGGCCCGACCGGCGAAAGCAACGTGCTGGCGTTGCGCGGCCGCGGCGCATTCGTGGCGATCTCGCCGTGGAATTTCCCGCTCGCGATCTTCCTCGGCCAGGTGACGGCAGCCCTGATGGCGGGCAATGCGGTGATCGCAAAGCCGGCCGAGCAGACGCCGCGCATCGCGGCCGAGGCCGTCGCGCTGCTGCATCAAGCGGGCGTGCCTGAAACCGCCCTGCATCTGGTCCAGGGCGACGGAGCGGCCGGCGCCGCGCTGGTGGGGCATCCTGCGATCGCCGGCGTCGTCTTCACCGGCTCGACGGAGGTGGCGCGCTCGATCAACCGGACGCTCGCGGCCAAGGACGGCCCGATCGTGCCGCTGATCGCCGAGACCGGCGGCATCAACGCCATGATCGTCGATGCCACCGCGCTGCCCGAACAGGTCGCCGACGACGTCGTGACCTCCGCGTTCCGCTCCGCCGGCCAGCGCTGCTCGGCGCTGCGGCTGTTGTTCGTGCAGGACGACGTCTCCGACCGCATGATCGAGATGATCGCGGGCGCCGCGCGCGAATTGAAGATCGGCGACCCCGCCGATCCTTCGACGCATATCGGGCCGGTGATCGATGCCGAGGCCAAGCAGCGGCTCGACGCGCATATCGCGCGGATGAAGCAGGAAGCGCGGGTGCATCTCGCCGGCGCGGCGCCATCAGGCAATTTCGTCGCGCCGCACATCTTCGAACTATCGGCGGCAAGCCAACTGACGGAAGAGGTGTTCGGCCCGATCCTGCATGTCGTGCGCTATCGCGCCGAACGGCTCGGCGACGTGCTGGCCGCGATCGAAGCAACTGGTTTTGGGCTGACGCTCGGCATCCATTCGCGCATCGACGACACCATCGAGCGCGTGATCGACCGCCTCCAGGTCGGCAACATCTATGTCAACCGCAACATGATCGGCGCGGTCGTCGGCGTGCAGCCGTTCGGCGGCAGCGGCCTCTCCGGCACCGGCCCCAAGGCCGGCGGCCCGCACTACCTCACGCGCTTCGCGACCGAGCAGACAGTGACGATCAACACCGCCGCCGCGGGCGGTAACGCGGCGCTGATGGCCGGAGTGGAGTAACCGCCTCCGTCATTGCGAGAAGCGAAGCGACCAAGCAATCCACACTGTCATTCCGGGATGGTCCGAAGGACCAGACCTCAGATGCACAATTGTGCATCGGGGAATCTCTAGATTCCGGATTCGATGCTGCGCATCGCTCCGGAATGACTTGGGTTAAATGACTTGGTTGCATCGTGCCCCCGAGATGGGTCAAATGGCGGTCCGATCGGGATCATCGCCTGCGATAATTCCAGCTACCGGAAAAACACCAACAAGCGCCACGGGAGCGACGGCACGATGGAAAAAGGCATTTTTGATGGACTCAAGGTCCTGGATTGCGCGAGCTTCATCGCGGCGCCCGCGGCCGCCACCGTGCTTTCCGACTTCGGCGCCGACGTCATCAAGATCGAGCCGCCGGGTGCCGGCGACCCCTACCGCAATCTGCCTAACCTGCCCGGCTATCCCTCGAGCGAGCACAATTTCGCGTGGATGCTGGAGGCGCGCAACAAGAAGAGCCTGGCGCTCGACCTCACCAAGCCCGAGGCGCGCGAGGTGCTCTACAAGCTCGTCGCCGAGGCCGACGTGTTCATCACCAACATGCCGCCGCAGGTGCGCCAAAAGCTCGGCATCACCCATGATCATCTCGCCCATCTCAACGACCGGCTGATCTACGCCTCCTTCACCGGCTATGGCGAGAAGGGCGAGGAGGCCAACAAGCCCGGCTTCGATTCGAACGCCTATTGGGCCCGCTCCGGCCTGATGGACCTGGTGCGCGCCGACGAGGACACCACGCCGGCGCGCTCGGTCGCCGGCATGGGCGACCACCCCTGCGCGATGGCGTTCTACGGCGCGATCGTCACTGCGCTGTTCCAGCGCGAGAAGACCGGCAAGGGCTCGCATGTCGCGACCAACCTGATGGCCAACGGCGTCTGGGCCAACGGCGTGCTGGCGCAGGCCAAGCTCGCCGGCGCCAAGTTCAAGAAGCGCAAGCCGCGCGAAGAGGCGCTGAACGCGGTCACCAATCACTACAAATGCAAGGACGGCCGCTGGCTGATCCTGTCGCTGCTCAACGAAGACCGGCAATGGCCCACGCTGGCGCGCTGCATGGGCCGCGAGGACCTCGTCGCCGATCCGCGCTTCGCCACGAAGCCTGATCGCCATGCGCGCTCGGTCGAACTGATCAGGATCTTTGACGAAGTGTTCGCCGGCAGGGATCTCGCCGAATGGCGCACGATCCTCGACGGCAACGGCCTGGTGTTCGGCGTCGTCGGCATCCTCGACGACATCCCGAACGACAGGCAGATGATCGAGAACGAAGTGCTGGTGCGCTTCGAGAACGACACCATGCTGACCGTCAACAGCCCGATCTTCATCGACGGCGCCAAAAAGGTGCAGCCGCGCAAGCCGCCCGAGGTCGGTGAGCACTCCGACGAGATCCTGCGCCAGGCCGGCTATGACGAGGCCACGATCCAGAAGCTGCGCGCTTCCGGCGCGGTGGCGTAAGACCGCATGACGCGATGGCTGATCAGGCCTTTGCACCGATCAGGCTCTTGATCAGCGCCAGCAGGCCCGCTGCCATCTCTCGCCGAAATCCGCGGCGGCGGGTTGCAAGCTGCTGCAGCAACATTCCGATCAACGCGGACACGAACAAGTCCGCATGGCGGCGCGGCTCCGCCGAGCCGCCTGCGCGCAAGGCGAGCTCCGCGCTTTGCCGCCAGGTCTCGAACCACTCTCCGACCACGGCCCGGTAGCGCTCGCTGCGCGCGGCCGCAAGGAACGCTTCGTAGCAGGCGATGTGGATCTCGCCCCGTGTCTTCAGCTCCTGGTCGTACCAGCCGACCAGGGATTCGAGCCATGCCTCGATATCGAACGCCTTACCTTGCAGGCTGAGCGCCAGCGCCTGCAGCCGGCCGGTCTCGCGGGCCAGGGCGAAGCGAAGGGCGCCGTCGATCATCGCGTCTCGCGTCTTGAAGTGATGGGTGATTGCGCCGAGCGACAGGCCCGCCTCCGCCGCCACCGCCCGGTGGGTCACGCCGTCGAGGCCCGTGCGGCCGATGATCCGAAGCGTCGCCTCTATCACGGGACGTTCGCGGTTGCCGCTCTCAGGTTCAGTTCGCTTCATCAATTGGCGCTCAGGCCAGCCATGCAGAATGGACAGAACAAATGTTCTGTTTTACGAAGTATACGTATCGACGGCTAAATCGACAAGCATCTCAGGAGCCCGACGATGCCGCGCTATCGCCTGCATTACTTCCCGGAATCGGGCAACAGCTACAAGCTCGCGCTGATGCTGACGCTGTGTGGCGAGACGTTGGAGCCGGTATGGACCGATTTCGGCGGCGGCATCGCGCGGACCGCAAAATGGCGCGCTGACGTCAACGCGATGGGCGAGATCCCGGTGCTCGAGGTCGACGGCGAGCGCCGCACCCAGACCGCACCGATCCTGCTGCAGCTTGCCGAGCAGTACGGAAAATTCGGCGGCGAGACGCCGGAGGAGAAGTTCGAGCTGTTGCGCTGGCTGTTCTGGGACAACCAGAAACTCTCGGGCTACATGGCGACCTATCGCTTCATGCGCACCTTCACGCCGTCAGCCGACCCGAAGGTGCTGAAATATTTTCGCGCGCGGCTCGACGACTTCCTCGGCATCCTCGACCAGCATGTCGGCAACAACGCCTTCATGATCGGAGCGCGGCCGACCGTGTCTGACATCTCGATGATGGCCTATCTGCACTATCCTGCTGACGAGACCGGCTACGATTTTGCGGCCAGCCATCCCAATATCAGCGCCTGGCTCAGCCGCATCGCCGCGCTGCCCGGCTGGAAATCGGCCTATGACCTGCTGCCCGGCCCGCGCCTGAAACACTACGCCTAAAGACTCTCTTTTGACGCGTTTTCTTCACGCGAACCGGTGCCCACTTCGCTTGAAAACGCTATCGCTTCATCCAGGCCCAGACGATGGCCACAGCGATGATGCCGATGATGACCGCGAGCCCGATCGCCCAGCTGCTGACGCGCACGGCGCTGACCGCCTGACGCTCGGCCTCGTTGGCCGCGATCTCGCG
Source organism: Bradyrhizobium sp. 6(2017) (assembly GCF_011058295.2). Lineage (NCBI taxonomy): Bacteria > Pseudomonadati > Pseudomonadota > Alphaproteobacteria > Hyphomicrobiales > Nitrobacteraceae > Bradyrhizobium > Bradyrhizobium sp. 6(2017). The sequence goes on from NZ_CP049289.2 coordinate 7,799,250, forward strand.
GTTGCGCTGCTTGTCCTGCTCGGGAGCATTCATCGGCCGGTCTCCGTCAAGGCTGGGCTGTTCGGGTCGTGGTCGCGAACCGCAATGTAGCATCAAATAATGACGCCCGGGCACATCGGTTCCCGAGAAGCTACCGCCCTTTCACGAAGCACATGCCCATCCGCGAGGTCTTGCCGGCCATCTGGCAGGCGAGGCCTTCGGCGCAGGTCCAGCCACGGAAACTGCGGTCGGTCTCGGCCGGCCTCGTGCCCGGCAGATAGCAATGCGCGCCCCAGCCGTCGCTGTATTCGGTACCGGCAAGCTCGGCGCTGGCGCGCAGTTGCGGCCGGTTGGAGAAGCCGCGCGAAAAGTCCGGCGCCTTGCCGTCGCGGAAGCTCGTGAGGATATCGCGGCGACGGACCTGGTCGCCGAAGAAATGCGGCGAGGCCGGCACCACGGTGGAGTTCGACGGCTTGGCCGCCATCCAGTCGACGCCGGGGACATGGAAGCCGCCAATGCCGCGGGTCTGGTGGCAGCCGGCGCAGGTGACGTCGTTGAGGCGCCGCTCGAAGCCGGCCAGCGACTGGATGTTCTGCAGCTTCGTTCCGTCAGCGGCGGCCTTCTGCAAGGCGCCGACGACATCGCCGTCCGAGAACACCGCGTTGCCGGCGGTCCCCTCGCCCTGCACCATGCCGAATGCGGGCTGCAGATCGCTGACATCGAAACCGATCGGGGTCGGCGCCACCGCCGAGCTTGCGAGGAAGCGATCGGGGATCAGCAGGGTGCCGCGATCGAGCTCGGCAAAATGCCTGGGATCGAGCAGCCACGTCTTGAAGTCGCGCCGCAGCGCCTCGTCGGCCAGAATGCGATCGCGATCGATCTGGTTCTCCAGCGGCGCTTCGGCGAAGCGCTTTGCCGCGCCGTCATAGTCAAACACTTTCAGGAGATAGTCGGTGCGGAAGTCGCGCACCGCGGATTTCGGCGCGTGTGCGATCTGCAGATTGGTCTCGATGCGATCGATATTCCCGGCGCCGATCAGGTCGAGCGGGCCATCCTTGCCGAACAGTTTCTCCATCGTCGGCGGCGCGCCGCCGGTCGCGAGCCAGCGCCGTGCGAGCTCACGGCAGGTGAGCGAGGCATCGTTGCCGTCGCCCTTCGCCTTCAGCACCAGGTTCAGCGTCATCGGCAGCCGCTGCGACACCGCGTTCTCGCCGATCAGCGGCACATCGGTCCGCGTCAACCGATAGATCAGCCGGATCTCGCCGCAGTCTTTCGGCGCGACATAGGCGCGGTCCATGCGGTTGACGATGCCGGCCAGCACGAAGCGAACGTCGGGAGACTCAAACAGCGCGCGGTCGAACAGCTGAAAGGCAAAGCCGTCGCCGACGCCGATGCTCTCGTTCGGCAGGCTTGCTTTATGCTTTGCGACATAGCGATCGAACTCACGATCGAGCGCCTCGCGCACCGGCACCATCGAGGGCAGCCCGAACAGATCGCGGTTGGACAGCGGCGTGTCGGCGGAACGCTCTGGCGCAAGCATCCGGCCGAGGCCGAAACGGTCGTGGTCGAGCTGGCGCAGGATCGCGGGATCGATGATCGCTGTGCCGCGCTCGAGCGCGCGATCCTCGGCGGCGCGTGCAGGCACCGCGCCGCAGAGCAGAACGGACATCAGCAGGAAGCATTTCAGCGCGCGGCTCATGCCCCCACTAACACCGCGCGGCAAACCCTATTCAAGAAAAAAGGCGCTTCACATCGCGGTGAAGCGCCTTGGTGTTGTCGTGTTTCGGCAATCAGCGCGAAACGATCAGGCCCTTGCTGGTGACGACCACCCAACGGCCGTCCTGCTTGCGGATGGCGTCGACGCGGCCGAGGCCGGGGACGGGATCGCCAGCGTACACCTCGTAGATGCCGCCGCGGCCCTCGATCAGCGCGCCGCCATTGCCGACGTCGCGCAGCGACCAGCCGTCGACTACCGGCATGCGGCCGACCTCGGGCTTGGGGGCAGCCGGCGCAGCCGCGGCAGTCGCAGGCGGGACCGAGCCCGTGACCTCGCGGACAGGCGTCGCAGCGGCAACGGTCGTCTGCGGCGTGGCGCGCAGCTTGTCGACGGTCTCGCTCAGCTTGGCGAGCTTGGCGTTCGGCTCGGCCTGGGCCTTCTCGACCTTCTCGATCCGGTCGCTGGCCTTGCTGAACTGGGCCTGGCCGGCCTTGGCGGTCTGCTCGACGCTGGCCTTCAGCGCGGCGATTTCGGATTCGAGCCGGGCGAGCGAGGCGTCGGCCGCTTCCTTCGCGGCGGCGTCACTGGCAGCCGTGTCCTGAGCGGAGGCAATGGCGGGGCTGGCGAGATGACCGAGGCCTGCGGTCGCGAGCGCACCTCCGATGGCCCCTGCCACGGTCGCCAGCGCAATCACCGCGGCCATCGCCCCAAACCGGCGCGTGCCGGCCGGCTTGGCTGCTGTCTTGGCCGCCTGCTCGGCGCCCGGCTTGGAGGCGGTCGCCTCATGGTCCCAGGTACGGTCACCCGGCGCCATGATCATCAGCTTGCCCGGGAAACGCGGCTCCTCACGCTTGCCGGTCTCGACTTTGGGCACGTCCATATTGGACGGCTCGATCTTTGGCTCGACCTTGGGGTCGATCATCGGGTCGATCTTGGGCTCAACCATGGCATCAACCCGGGGCTCGACCTTTGGCGGCTCAACCTTCGGGGACTCGATCTTCGGCGCGTCCATCCTGGTCGCGTCCGCCTTTGGCGCCGTCTCTTCCTGGTCGGGCGCCAGCCGGGGAGCCTCGGCCGCGGCCATCACGGGCTCGCTCTTCGCCGCCGCTTCGACGCCGGTTTGACCGCTGACCGGCTCGCTCTGCTGCTCACTCAAGTTCAAAGTCTCCAGACTAGGTTGACAATTCGGTAACTTTTATTGCTTGCGAAATGGTTACCCAGCCCCGGCATTACCTAAATTTTAGGGAGTTTTCCGGGCCGGATTGGGGCGGTGCCGCGCTGCGGCAATCTGCGCGGGCTCCGTTTGCGCGCGGCGCTTTCCCGACTAACATACCGCCATCTTCCAGCCAGAAGGCAGGAGAGCGCCATGACGATCGAGAAATGCATCAAGGAATTTGGTGTCGATGACGTCATTTTCGAGGAAGGCTCGACCGGCCGCGAGCTGTTTGTCGTGCTCGACGGCAAGGTCGACATCGCCAAGATCGATGGCGGAAACAAGACTGTTATCGTCAGCCTCGGCAAGGGCGAGTTCTTCGGCGAGATGGCGGTGATCGACGGCTCGGCGCGCTCGGCGACCGCGATCGCCTCCGCGCCTGCGACGCGGGTGATGCGGATCAACCACGCCCGCTTCGTCTATCTGGTCAGCCAGCAGCCGGCGTTTGCGTTGATGGTGATGGACGCGCTCTCGAAACGGCTGCGCGCCTCCAACGCCGTCACGTACCGGTCGGCAGCCACCCCATGAGCGAGCGCAAGCCAAGCCCCTTCAAGACGCTGTTCGAGACCGACGTCGCGTCGCTGATCCAGGCCGCCGACGACGTTTACCAGATCCGCTTCAAGAACCGTGCGGCGAACGCCTATCTCGTGCGCGGCAGCAAGCGGACCATTATGATCGATGTCGGACTGTCGACCAACTATCCCGCGCTCGTCGCCTGCCTCGATCACCTTGGGGTGACGCCCGAGATGATCGACATGGTGGTGCTGAGCCACGAGCATCTCGACCACATCGGCGCGGCCTATCATTTCCACGGCAGCGCCTATATCGCCGCGCACCGGCTCGCCGCCAACAAGATCATGCTGCGCGACGACTTCTCGATGCTGCGCAAGATGTTCAACGAGCCGAACGTGCCGATCGATGTCGACATCTGGCTCGAGGAAGGCAATCTGATCGACCTCGGCAATTTCCGCCTCAACGTGATGTACACGCCGGGCCATACCTCGGCCTGCATCACGCTGTTCGATCCGGACAAGGGCTTGCTGTTCGCCTCCGACACGCTGATGCCCGGCGGCGTGATGGGCGGCGTGTTCGGCTCCGGCTCGATTGCCGACTACATCCAGTCGCTGGAACGGCTGAAGGGCCTCAACTCGAAGATCCTGCTGTCGGGTCACGGCCGGCTGTCCGACACGCCGCAGGACGACGTGCGGATCGCGCTGCAGCGCTCGCATGCCCTGCTCGAGGACACCGCGCAATTGTTCGATGCGCTCGATGCGCGTTCGAATTTCGAGCCGATCATGCAATCGGTGCGCGACCTCAACAAGCTCGACGACTGACGCCCGGCCTCAGCCAAAGCCGCCCGTTGTGGCCTGCCGTGACTTTGCACTAGGATCGGCTCACAACGATAAAAATCATGGGCTCGGCGACGCAGCCGTTGCCGACAATGGGGAGACGAAACGGATGCAGGTTGACGCGATGGCGCAGATGCGCCGCCGGGTGGTGATCTCCTCCACGATCGGCAATGCGCTGGAATGGTTCGACTTCACCGTTTTTGGCCTGTTCGCCGGCATCTTGAGCAAGCTGTTCTTTCCAGCGGACAATCCGCATTCCTCGCTGCTGCTGACCTTCGCGACATTCGGGATCGCCTTTGCAGCCCGGCCGTTGGGCGGCCTGGTGTTCGGGCTCTATGCCGACAGGCACGGCCGCAAGAAGGCGCTGGTCGTGATGATATCGCTGATGGCTGTTGGCACCGGCCTGCTCGGCTTCCTGCCGACCTATGGCGCGATCGGAATCGCGGCACCGCTATTGCTGCTGCTGGCGCGGCTGATCCAGGGCTTTTCCGCCGGCGGCGAGTTCGGCAGCGCCAGCGCGATGTTGATCGAGTTCGCGCCGCCTGGCCGGCGTGGCTTCTACGGTTCGTTCCAGATGGTGTCGCAATCGCTGGCGTTTGGCCTCGGTGCCGCGATGGCGATCGGTCTCAATCTCAGCCTGTCGCCCGACGCCTTCGCGAGTTGGGGTTGGCGCGTGCCGTTCATCCTCGGCATTCTGATCGGTCCGACCGGATGGTATCTGCGCCGGAGATGCGACGAGTCGCCCGAATTCCAGGCGTATCTCGCCGAGAAGGCCGCGACGGCGCAACCGAGCAGGCAGACCACGCTCGGCCAATTGTTCTCCGAACATCCACGTGAGTTGATTGCCTCGTTTTGCCTGATCGCGGCCGGTACGGCGATCAACTATGTCAATGCGATCTTTCTGCCGACCTATGCGGTCGCCGAGTTGAAGCTGCCGCTCCTGAACGCACAGCTGGGCCTGCTCGTCGTCAGCGTCGTCAATGCTGGGGTGGCGGTGGCCTGCGGCGCCCTCTCCGACCGGATCGGTCGTCGCGCGGTCCTCGTTCCGGCGCTGATCGTCTACAGCTTGCTGTTCTATGTGATTTTGCAGCGGCTCGTTGCCGCCCCGACCACCGCGAACCTCTGGGAGTTGCAGATCGTCGCGGTGCTGCTCGGAGCCTTGGCCGGGCCGATGCCGGCCTTCATGACCGAGATATTTCCCGTCGGCGTGCGCTCGACCGGAGCATCGCTGATGTACAATCTCGCCGTGATGCTGTTCGGCGGGTTGGCGCCGTTCATCAACACCTGGCTGGTCCAGGTGACGGGCGACAAGGCTGCTCCGGTCTACTACATACTGTTCGCCGCGGCGGTCGGTCTCGTGGGTCTGTCGGTCTATCGCGGACGACCGTCCGTGCCGGGAGTAGCAACTCAACCGGCGCAATGACCCTCGCTTAGCCGGCGGCGAGCTGATCATGCAGTCGGCGCGCGACCGGTGCGACGACTGCCCCGGGGCGTGCGCGACCGCGCACGTGACGCTTCATTTGACAAATCCGCGCGCGGCCTGTTCAACAGCGGCAACAACAACGCTGAAAAAACAGGGAGCGAGGACATGAAGCTTTACGACTCGATCGGACCCAACCCGCGCATCGTTCGCATGTTCATGGCGGAGAAGGGCATCGAGATCCCCAAGCAGGCCGTCGACCTGCGCAAGGGCGAGAACCGCGAGGAAGCGCATCTGAAGCGCAATCCGCACGGCCAGATGCCGGCGCTCGAACTGGACTGCGGCAACTACCTCTCGGAGATCACCGCGATCTGCGAATATCTCGAGGAGAAGCACCCCTCGCCCGCGATGATCGGCACCACGCCGGAAGAGCGCGCCGAATGCCGGATGTGGACGCGCCGCGTCGATCTCAACATCGCCGAGCCGCTTGCCAACGGCTACCGCTTCGGCGAGGCGCTGAAATTCTTCGAGAAGCGCATTCCGGTCGCGCCCGAGGCCTCGCCGGGGTTGAAGATGATCGCGGCCAACCGCATCAAATGGCTTGATGACCAGATGGCGGACGGGCGCGATTACATCTGCGGCAAGCGCTTCACCCTCGCCGACATGCTGCTCTATTGCTGGCTCGATTTCGGCAACCAGGTCGGCCAGCCGCTGGACCAGTCGAACGGCAACATCGTCGCCTGGTTCAACCGCGTGGCTGAGCGGCCGTCGGTCAAGGCGTAGGTTCTCACCCGACCGTCATTCCGGGGCGCGCGAAGCGCGAGATTCCGGGTTCGATGCTGACGCATCGCCCCGGAATGACGGGCTCAAATCACCACCGGCTTGTCCGGCAGCTCGTTCGGGCCGCCCTCGGCATGCGGGAAATGCTTCGCCAGTTCCTGCGACACCGCAGCGATGCCGTTGATCACGCCCTGCTCGAACCGGCCTGATCGAAAATCCGCTTCCATGGCGCGGCAGATCGCTTCCCAGCCGGCATGACCAACCTTGGCGTCGATGCCGCGGTCAGCGACGATCTCGACGTCGCGGTCGGCGAGCAGCAGATAGATCAGGACGCCGTTGTTGTGATGGGTGTCCCAGATCCGCAAATGCGAGAATACGTCGAGCGCCCGTTCGCGCGCCGGCTGGTTGCGGAACAGCGGCACACCGTCGAGCGCGCCCTCGACGACGAAACGGATCTGGCCCGAATGGGTCGCCTCGCCCGCCTTGATCGCACGCTCGATGGCGTCGAGCACGCGCGGCGGAAAGTCGCGCCGCACCCGCCAGCGGTGTTCGAGCAAATGCCTGCCGATGCGCTTGATGCTCATATGCCTACCAGCTCCCCGAGGCGCCGCCGCCGCCGAAGCTGCCGCCTCCGCCGCTGAAGCCGCCGCTGTCGCTCGAGCTCGAGCCGCTGCTCCAGCCACCACCGCCGCCGGACCAGCCGCCGGAATAACCGCCGCCGCGCCGATAGGGTCCGGAGCCGGCCGCCGGACCGCCAAAATTCAATCCGCCGAAGATCAACGCCGCGACACCAGCGAACAGGCCGACCACCAAAGCGGTGGCGAGCGAGCCGGCCACCATCCAGGTGAAGACGCCGACGATGCCGCCGGTTGCGACCGAGCCCAACAGCCGCCCCAGCATCGCTCGCAGCGCGCTCGCCACGATGATGACCACGAAGATCACGACCGGATTGGCGAAGTCGACCAGGTTCGGCCCCTGCCAATGCTCGGGCTCCGGCGCCGGCAATTGCTCGCCATTGACCAGCCGGATCATCCGGTCGACGCCGGCCGAAATGCCGCCGGCGAAGTCGCCGGCCTTGAATTTCGGCGTGATGTCCTCATCGATGATGCGGTGGGTGACGACGTCGCTCAGCACGCCTTCGAGGCCATAGCCGACCTCGATGCGCAAATGCCGGTCGTTCTTGGCGACCACGAGCAGCGCGCCGTCGTCGACCTTCTTGCGCCCGATTTTCCAGGCCCCGGCGACGCGGATCGAGAACTGCTCGATCGTCTCCTCGCCCGTGGTCGGTACGATCAGGACAGCAATCTGGCTGCCTTTTCGTTTCTCGAGATCCTCCAGCTTTCCGTTGAGCGCAGCAATGTCGCCCGACGACAACGTCCCGGTCTGATCGACGACGCGGCCGGTGAGCTGAGGCACTGCGACCTCGGCCCGCGTCGGGCAGATGAGGCCCAGCAGGAAAGCGAACAGGATGACGCGAATGGCGGCCATTGCGGTCGGCGCGCGCCGACGCTACTTCGACGGCGCCGGCGTTGGGCTGAAATCGACCTTCGGCGCGGTCGAGATCTCCTTCTCGTTCTCGACCGTGAAGTTGGGCTTCTCCTTGTAGCCGAACACCATCGCAGTCAAATTGTTCGGGAAGGTGCGGATGCCGACATTATAATCCTGCACCGACTTGATATAGCGGTTGCGCGCCACCGTGATGCGGTTCTCGGTGCCCTCGAGCTGCGCCATCAGGTCGCGGAACAGCGCGTCCGATTTCAGCGGCGGATAGTTTTCGGTGACGACGAGCAGCCGCGACAGCGCGCTGGTGAGTTCGCCCTGCGCCTGCGTGAACTTCTGGAACGCGGCCGGATCGTTGAGCACCTCGGGCGTTGCCTGGATGCTGCCGACCTTGGCGCGCGCGTTGGTGACGCCGAGCAGCACGTCCTTCTCCTGCTGCGCAAAGCCCTTCACCGAGTTGACCAGGTTCGGCACCAGATCGGCGCGCCGCTGGTACTGGTTCACCACCTCCGACCAGCTCGACTTGACCTGCTCGTCATTGGTCTGAATCGCGTTGTAGCCGCAATTGGTCAGGCTCAACGTCGCCAGCGCTGCCAGCACGGTCCAAAGCTTGCGCATGAAATTGGTCCTCCCGGTGGATTCTTCGCCAGCGTAGCAGATTTTCGTCCGTTAATCCCGTGTGGCGGTTTTCGCACCGCCTTTTGCGGACGATGGCCCTTGCCTATCCCTCCTCGCGCCCTTCATCATGGCAAAAAATCGATCCGGGGAGGATCCATGACGTCAGAACAATTCGAGACGATTGTTGTCGAGCGGCCGGAGCCGGCGATCTCGCGGATCGTGATGAACCGCCCCGAGGCCCGCAACGCCCAGAACCTGCAGATGACCTACGACCTCAACGCCGCCTTCGACCGGGCGGTGCAGGACGACGCGGTCAAGGTCATCATTCTCGCCGGCAACGGCCCGCATTTCTCGGCCGGTCACGATCTACGGCCGGGGACTAAGAACCAGGCGGGCGTCGATTTCCCGCCAGTCGGAAATTGGGGCGGCTTCAACGAGCCGAACGCCCACGGCCGCTTCGCGCGCGAGCAGGAGATCTATCTGCAGATCACCCGGCGCTGGCGCAATCTGGCCAAGCCGACGATCGCGGAGGTGCACGGCAAGTGCATCGCCGGCGGGCTGATGCTGGCGTGGGCCTGCGACCTGATCGTCGCGAGCAGCGACGCCGAATTCTGCGATCCCGTGGTGACGATGGGCGTCTGCGGCGTCGAATGGTTCGTGCATCCTTGGGAGCTCGGCGCGCGCAAGGCCAAGGAGATGCTGTTCACCGCCGACGTCTGGAGTGCCGACGAGGCGCACCGCCTCGGCATGGTCAATCACGTGGTGCCGCGCGGCGATCTCTCAACGTTCACGCTGGCGCTGGCGCGCAGGATCGCGGCAAAACCCGCTTTCGCGCTGAAGCTGTCCAAGGAGGCGGTCAACCGCTCGATCGACATCATGGGGCAGCCCGCTGCGATCGATCAGGCCTTCGCGCTGCATCAGCTCTGCCACGCGCATAATCTTCAGCAATTCGGAATGGTGGTGGACCCCGCGGGTCTGCATCCCTCCGTCAAGAAAACCGCCAATGTGAAGTAGAGCAGATGGACCTCACTCTCAGCGACGAGCAGCGCCTGCTGCGCGAAAGTGCCGACCGCTTCGTGGCGGAAACCTTCACATCAGAGCATCGCAAGAGGACGGCGAACGAGCCGCTCGGCTATTCGCCGGCGATCTGGAAACAATTCGCCGAACTCGGCTGGCTGGCGCTGCCGATCAATGAGGCCCATGGCGGACTCGGCGGCGGCGCGATCGAGATCGGACTGTTGATGGAGGCATTCGGTCGCGGCCTGGTGTCGGAGCCGTTTCTCTCCACGGTCGTGATCGGCGCCGCGCTGGTCGCCGAATGCGGCACCGAGGCGCAGCAGCAGGCGATCCTGCCCAAGGTTGCCGAGGGCGCGCTCACGCTCGCCTTCGCGCATTCCGAGCGCGCCGCACGATTCGATCTCGCCCACGTCGACACGACGGCCACCAAGACCGCCGACGGCTGGCTGTTGAACGGCAGCAAGATCGCGGTGCTCGACGGTGCGTCGGCCAACCAGATCATCGTCTCGGCCCGCGTCGCCAACGCCAATGGCGCATCCGGCAAGCTCGGCCTGTTCCTGGTGCCGGCAGGCGCGCCCGGCCTCACCTTGCGCGATTACGCGCGGCTTGGCGGCGGACGCGCCTGCAATCTCGATCTGAAGAATGTACAGCTGCCCGCCGACGCGTTGCTCGGCGATGGCCAGGACGCGTTGCCCGCGATCGAAACCGTGGTCGACCGCGCGATGGCCGCGCTCGGCGCCGAGGCGGTCGGCATCATGCAGACGCTGCTCGACACCACGCTCGAATACACCAAGATTCGCAAACAGTTCGGCCGGCCGCTGTCGGCCAATCAGGTGATCCGCCATCGCCTCGCCGACGTCGCGATGCAGGTCGACGAGGCGCGCTCGATGGCGCTGCGCGCCGCGTTGATGGCCAATGCCGAGCCGGCGGCGCGCGGCCGTGCAGCGTCCGGCGCCAAGGCGAAGATCGGCAAATGCGCGCGCTTCGTCGCCGAGCAGTCGGTGCAGTTGCACGGCGCCATGGGCGTCACCGAGGAGCTCGATATCGGCGCCTATTTCAAGCGGCTGCTCGCCTTCGACACGCTGTTCGGCGGCAGCGCCCATCATTATCGCCGCCACGCCGCCTTGAGCGGCCGCGCCCACGCGTAAACGGAGAGCGCAACATGGATCTCACCTTCAGTGCCGAGGAACGCGCCTTCGAGCAGGAAGTCCGCGACTACATTGCCGCGAGTCTCACGCCGGAAATGAAGCGCGCCACCGCGCTGACGCCGTCGGTGTTCTCCGATCCCGACATCGGAATGGCCTGGCAGCGCACGCTGCACAAGAAGGGCTGGGGCGCGCCGGGCTGGCCGGTTGAGCATGGCGGGCCGGACTGGACGCCGGCGCAGCGCTGGATCTTCGAAGCCGAATGCGCCCGCGCCGGCGTGCCCAATGTCAACGTGATGGGCGTGAAGATGGTCGGGCCCGTCATCATCGGCTTCGGCTCGCCCGAGCAGAAGAACTTTTACCTGCCGCGAATCCTCTCGGGTGACGACTACTGGTGCCAGGGTTATTCCGAACCCGGCTCGGGCTCCGACCTCTCCTCGCTGAAGACCCGCGCGGTGCGCGACGGCGACGACTACATCATCAACGGCACCAAGATCTGGACCACGCACGCGCATCACGCCAACCGCATGTTCGCGCTGGTGCGCACCAATGACGGCGAGCGGCAGCAGGACGGCATCAGCTTCATCCTGATCGACATGAAGACGCCGGGGATCACCACGCGGCCGATCCTGACCATCGGCGGCGATCACGAAGTCAACCAGGTGTTCTTCGACGACGTCCGCGTGCCCGTCGCCAATCGCGTCGGCGAGGAAGGCAAGGGCTGGACCTACGGCAAATACCTGCTCGAATTCGAGCGCGGCTCCGGCATCGCGTCGGCCAAGCTGCGCGAGGCGCTGAAGACGATTGCCGATCTTGCCGAATCCGATGTCACCGGCCGCGCCATCGAGGACCCCGATATCGCGATGCGGATGTCGGAGGTCGAGGTCGACATCGACGCGCTCGAGATGACCGAGCTGCGGGTGCTGTCGGCGCTGCAGACCGGGCAGAATCCCGGCGCGGTGTCGTCGCTGATCAAGCTGCGGGTCAGCGAGATCCGTCAGGCGGTGACCCGGCTCGGCGTCGACGTGATCGGCAATGACGGACTTGCCGTCGAGCCGGCGCGGCCGTTCTACCGGCTCAACCACGAGCCGGCGATCCCGGAAGAGCTGCTGCCGGTGGTGCCGGAATATCTCAACGGGCGGGCGTACACGATCTTCGGTGGCTCGTCCGAGATCCAGCGCGACATCATCGCGAAGATGGTGTTGGGGCTGTAGGCCGCGCGGTCCCTTTCGTCATGCCCGGCCTTGTGCCGGGCATCCACGTCTTGCGCGTCGGAAAGAAAGACGTGGATGGCCGGGCCAAGCCCGGCCATGACGACGCGTACTGCGCTTAAGCCGTCACCTTCGCGTCCTGAATCGCCTGCCAGATCTTGGCCGGCGTCAGCGGCGTGTTGAGCTGGGTGATGCCGACCTCGCTCAGCGCATCCATCACGCCGTTGGTGATGCAGGGCGGCCCGCCGATCGCACCGGACTCGCCGCAGCCCTTGGCGCCCAGCGGATTGGTCTTGCACGGCGCGGAGGGATCGAGCGTCACCGTGATCGGCGGAATGTCCGAGGCACGCGGGATGCAATAATCCTGATAGCTCGCGGTCAGAAGCTGGCCTTCCTCGCTGTAGGCCACGCCTTCGTACAACGCCTGGCCGATGCCCTGGGCAACGCCGCCATGCACCTGCCCCGTCACCAGCATCGGATTGACCGCGACGCCGACGTCGTCGACCGTGGTGTAGCGCACCACCCGCGTGACGCCGGTCTCGGGATCGATCTCGACCTCACAGATATGGGTGCCGTTCGGCCAGCTCGGCCCGTCGACCTCACCCTCGCTCTCGACCGAGAGCTTGGCGCCGGTCTCCTTCTTGGCGATCTCGAACAGGCTGATGCGCCGGTCGGTACCGACCACGGTGAGGAAGCCGTCGCGATATTCGATGTCCTCGACGGAAGCTTCCAGCAGATGGGAGGCCTTGTCGCGCGCCTTGTTGATCATGTCGTTGCTGGAGACCGCAATCGCGGTGCCGCCGACGAACAGCGAGCGCGAGCCGACGCTGCCGAAACCGGTGGCCAAGTCCGTGTCGCCCTGCACGACGTCGATCTTGTCCATCGAGATGCCGAGTGTGTCGGCGACCATCTGGGTGTAGGTGGTGGCGAGGCCCTGCCCCATCGCCATCGTACCGGACCACAGGACCACGCGGCCTTCGCCGGTCGCGTGCAGCGAGACCTTCTCGGTGTGGGCGCGGCCGCCGGTCCACTCGATGTAGCTGGTCAGGCCGCGGCCGTAGAGCAGGCCCTTCTTCTTCGCCGCCTTCTTGCGTGCGGCAAAGCCGTTCCAGTCGGCGAGGTCGGAGGCGCGCTCCAGCATGTGCGCGAAGGCGCCGGAGTCGTACACCTGCCCGACCGCGTTGGTGTAGGGCAGCTGCGCCGGCTTGATGTAGTTGACCTTGCGGATCGCGCGCGGGTCCATGCCGATCTGTCGCGCGGCGGCATCGAACAGCCGCTCGACGATGAACACCGCCTCAGGCCTGCCGGCGCCGCGATAGGCGCCGACCGGGGCGGTGTTGGTCATCACCGACTTCACCTCGAAATGCACCAGCGGCAGGTCGTAGACGCCGGTCTGAACGAACGGGCCGAGCACCAGCGGGATGATGTTGGCGGTGCCCGACGAATAGGCGCCGGTGCCGCCGATCGAGCGCACCCGATAGGCCAGCACGCGGCCCTTGGCATCGAGCGCGAACTCGCCGGTCGAGGTCAGGTCGCGGCCGTGGGTGCCGCCGACGAACTCATCGGTGCGGTCGCCGCGCCAGCGGATCTTCTCATTCAATTTGGTCGCGGCGTAGGCGACGATGCCGTCTTCCGGATAGAGGCTGGTCTTCTGGCCGAAGCCGCCGCCGATGTCGCCGACCAGCACCCGCACGCTGTCCTTCGGCCGCTTCAGGATCGATTCCGCGAGCAGGTCGCGGGTCGAGCCCGGGGTCTGCGACTGCACGTGGAGAATCAGCCGCCCGGTCTTCTTCTCGATCTCGGCGATCGTCGAGCGCGGCTCCATCGCCGACGGCACCAGGCGCTGGCTGACCAGATCGAGCGACACCTTGTGCGCGGCGCTGGCGAAGGCTGCCTCGACCTTGGCGGCATCGCCATAGCTCATCGCGGCCACGATGTTGTCGGGCGCCTCCGGCCAGACCGCCGGCGCACCGGGCTTGATCGCCTCGACCGGATCGACCACCGAGGGCAACACCTCGTAATCGACCTCGATCGCTTCCGCCGCCGTCTGCGCCAGCACGCGCGAGGTCGCGGCCACGGCGGCGACACCCTCGCCGGCATAGCGCACCACCTCGTGCGCCAGCAGGCGGCGCGGCGGCACGGACATCGGCGAGCCGTCGGGCCGCTTGAAGATCGCGAGCGTCGGCAGCGTGCCGATGTCGTCCTTCACGAGGTCGGCGCCGGTATAGACCGCCTTGACGCCGGGCATCGCCAGCGCCGCCTTGATGTCGACCGACTTGATGTTGGCGTGGGCATGCGGCGAGCGCAGCACGTGCAGCCAGAGCGCGCCGTCGGCCGGCTTGTCGTCGATGAAATGCCCCTTCCCGGTGAGCAGCCGCTGGTCCTCAAGACGCTTGACTGGCTGGCCCGCACCAAAACGCATATTGCCGGGAAGAATGTTCATCAGAGGGTCCTTGGATTGCAGAAATTTCGGCGGGTTTTAACGGATTTTCGGCGCGAGACAACACGTGGCCGTTATTCCGGGGCGATGCGCGCGCATCGAACCCGGAATCTCGAGATTCCCCGGTGCGCAATTGCGCACCTGAGGTTCGCGCTGTTGCGCGCCCCGGAATGGCCAAGTGGTGAGAATCAATGCATCCCGCAAGCCAGCTTCAGCCGAGATCGTGCAACGCTGCCTCGACCACCTTGCGCTGCTCGGCCGTGAGCGGCGCCTGCGGCGGCACCGGGTCGCCGACGTCGTAGCCCTGGATCGCAAGCCCGACCTTGATGCAGGCCGCGAGGTTGAAGCGGGCGAAGGCCTCGTTGATGCGCCAGAGCTTGCGCTGTAGCGCCATCGCCTCGTCCCAGCGGGCGCGGCGGCAGAGATTGTAGAGCTCGACGCTCTGCCGCGGGATGATGCAGGCCGGGCCCGCCATCCAGCCCTGGCCGCCGATCAGCATCACCGCGGCCGGAATATGGGCGGAGGCCGAGAACACTTTCAGGCTGTCGCCGCAGCGGTTCATAATCGACAGCAGCCGGCCGGTGTTGGTCGAGGCGTCCTTGATGTAGCCGATCCGCGGATGCTCCGCGAGGCGCGCGATGACGTCGAGCGTGAGGTCGGAGCGCTGGAAATTCGGATTGGTGTAGATCACGACCGGAATGTCGACCGCATCGGCGATGGCGCGGAAATAGGCTTCCACCTGCGCGTCGCCGACCGGGAAATACGCCTCCATGATCGCGAGAATGCCGGCAGCACCCCGCTTCCGATAGGCCTTGGCCTGCGCCACCGCATCCGCCGTCGAGGTCGAGGCGACGCCGGCCACCACAGGCACGCGTCCCTGCGCGGCCTCGATCGTGGTCGCCACCACCTGCATGCGCTGCGCATTGTTGAGATAGGCGAACTCGCCGGTCGAGCCGAGCGGCGTCAGCCCATGGACGCCGGCCTTGATCAAATCGTCGCAGAGCCGGCCCAGCACCTCGGTGCGGACATGGCCTGCGGGGTCGACCGGGGACACCAGATAGGGAAAGACGCCGTAAAAATCAGCCATTTGCGAGCCTCGTTGACGGCGAGACATAGTCGGGATCGTGCGCAAAGGGAAGCGGCTCGCCGCTGCGCAGAGCGCCGAGCACCGCTGCAAAATCGGCCTTCGCGCGGAAGCCGAGCAGCCGCTCGGCCTTGGTGGAATCGTAGATCCGGCCGATCGATCGCGGCAGGTGCCAGCCGCGCTGCGCGAACAGCGCCGGCGCATCGGGGAAAGTGCGCGCGATCACGCAGGCCGCGCCCGTCTTCAGGTCAGCGACATCGTTGCGCGCAAACGGCGTCGGCGCGCTGATCACGAACACCTCGCAGCCGCGGATCCGCTCCAGCGCCACGACATGGGCGTCGGCGGCATCCTCGACGGTGAGGCGGCGGTAGAGCAGCTCGGTCGCCTTCAGGTTCTCACCATGGATATCGCGGATGGTGTCGTCGTCCTCGGGGAAGAAGCGGCTGGTGCGCAGCACCGCGCAGTTCAGCCCATGCTCGCGGCTGTACAGTCGGCATAGCCCCTCGGCGGCGAGTTTTGTAACTCCGTAGATGTTGCGTGGCTCGAGTGGCCCCGAGGTTTCGTCGAGCCAAACCGCCGCATGGCCCTCATCGTCGCGGATCGCCCGCGAGATCATCAGCGACGTCGTCGAGGTGAAGACGAAACGGTCATGGCCGGCGGCGGCTGCCGCCTGCAGCAGATTGAGCGTGCCTGATACGTTGACGTCGACAAAGGCCTGCGGCGGGAACCGCGCGATGTCGGGCTTGTGCAGCGCGCCGCCATGAATTACGGCCTCGATATTGTGATCAGCGAACACACGATCGACCACCGATCGGTCGGCCACCGAGCCGACCACATCGGTCGCCGCGCCCGGGACGACATCGAGGCCGACCACGTCATGGCCGGCCTCTCGCAGCCGCGGCGCAAGGAAACGGCCGAGCCAACCGGAGGAGCCGGTCAACAATACGCGCATGAATTCCGCCCGGCCCCGCGCCTTCAGAACACCTTGGCGATCGCAGCCTGCGCGTCGCCCTGGATCTGCTTCAGGTGATCCGGCCCGCGGAAGCTTTCGGCGTAGATCTTGTAGACATCCTCGGTGCCGGAGGGGCGCGCGGCAAACCAGCCGGCCTCGCTCTCGACCTTGATACCGCCGAACGGCTGATCGTTGCCCGGCGCCTTGGTCCTGACCGCGCGCACGGGATCGCCGGCGAGCTGCGTCATGTTGAGCTGCTCCGGCCCGAGAGCCTTCAGCGCGTTCTTTTGCTTCGGCGTCGCCGCGACGTCGATGCGCTCGTAATAGGGCACGCCGAGCTCGGCGGTCAGCTCCTTGAACAGTTCGCTGGGATCGCGGCCGGTTTTGGCGATGATCTCCGCCGCCAGCAGGCCGAGGATGATGCCGTCCTTGTCCGTGGTCCAGGCCGAACCGTCGCGCTTGAGGAACGAGGCGCCCGCGCTTTCCTCGCCGGCAAAGCCGAAGCCGCCGCTGCCGAGCCCGTCGACGAACCATTTGAAGCCGACCGGCGTCTCCACCAGCTTGCGGTTCAGCTTCTTCGCCACGCGATCGATGATCGAGCTCGACACGATGGTCTTGCCGATCGCGGCGTCCTTGCTCCACTGCGGCCGGTGCGCGAACAGATAGGCGATCGCGGTGGCAAGGAAGTGGTTCGGGTTCATCAGCCCGTTCGAGCGCGTCACGATGCCGTGGCGGTCGGCGTCGGTGTCGTTGGCAAAGGCGACGTCGAACCGGTCGCGCATCCCGATCAGGCTCGCCATCGCGTAAGGCGACGAGCAGTCCATCCGGATCTTGCCGTCCCAATCCGCGGTCATGAATCGGAAGGTCGCATCGACGGCCTCGTTGACGACGGTGGCGTTGATGCCGTAGCGCGCGATGATCGGCTGCCAGTAATGCACCGCCGCGCCGCCGAGCGGATCGATGCCGATCTTGACGCCGGCAGATTTGATCAGCGCGAGATCGACGGTGTTGCCGAGATCGGCGACATAGGGCGTGATATAGTCGTGCAGATGCGTGGTCGCTGCCTTACGCGCGCGATCGAACGGCATCCGCGCGACGCCCTTGAGACCGGCCTCGATGTAACGGTTGGCGTTTTTCTCGACCACGGCGGTGACGTCGGTATCGGCCGGGCCGCCATGCGGCGGATTGTATTTGTAGCCGCCGTCCTCCGGCGGGTTGTGTGACGGGGTGATGACGACGCCGTCGGCAAGGCCCGTGCTGCGTCCCTTGTTGTAACTCAGGATCGCATGCGAGATCACCGGCGTCGGAGTGTAGCCGCCCTGCGCGTCGATCATGATCTCGACGCCGTTGGCGGCGAACACTTCCACCGCGCTCGCCAGCGCCGGCTCGGCCAGCGCGTGGGTATCGATACCGATGAACAGCGGTCCGGTGAGCCCCTTCTCGCGCCGGTAATCGCAGATCGCCTGCGTGGTGGCGAGGATGTGGTCCTCGTTGAAGGAATTCTTCAGCGACGAGCCGCGATGACCCGAGGTGCCGAACGCAACCCGCTGCGCGGGATCACTGGCGTCGGGCTTGCCTGCAAAATAGGCCGTGACCAGCCGCGGCACATTGGCGAGTGAGGCGGGATCGATGGGTTTGCCGGCGGCGGGATTTGGTTCAGTCACGTGACCTCTCAGATCTGGTATCGCCGATCAATCAGCACAGGAGTGATGCACTGGCGTGCTACCATGATGGCTTACGTTCAATCAAGCCGAGCGCTTTTCGTTCCTTGCGAAACGCAGCAATGCGCTACGACACGTCGATCTGCTGCACCTTCTCGCGCAATTCGTCGACCAGCACGCGCTTGTTCTCGGTGTAGTCGATCGGCACCACGACGAGATGCACGCTGCCGCCGGAGAAGGCCCGCTCCAGGGTCGGGACGATCGCTTCCGTGCTCTCGATCCGCGAACCCTTGGCGCCGTAGCTCTCGGCATATTTGACGAAATCCGGATTGCCGAAGGTCAGGCCGAAATCCGGGAAGTTGTCGACCGCCTGCTTCCAGCGGATCATGCCGTAGGCGGAGTCCTCCAGGATCAGGATCACGAGATTGAGCTTGAGGCGGACCGCGGTCTCCATCTCCTGCGAATTCATCATGAAGCCGCCGTCGCCACAGACCGCGAGCACCCGGGTCTTCGGATAGAGCATCGCCGCCATCATCGCCGACGGCAGGCCGGCGCCCATGGTGGCCAGCGCGTTGTCGAGCAACAGCGAGTTCGCAAGCAGCGTGCGGTAGTTGCGCGCGAACCAGATCTTGTACATGCCGTTGTCGAGCGCGACGATGCCGTCCTCGGGGATGACCTGCCGCACATCGTGCACGATGCGCTGCGGCGTCGGCGGCCAGCGGCCCTCGGTGGCGCGATCGGTGATCTTCGCCAAAATGCTCTCGCGCAGGCTGAGCAGCGCACTGGCCTGCGGCAGCTTTCCTTCGACCCGGTCGGCCAAGAGCTCGAGGCTCGGACCGACATCGCCGATCACCTCGCATTGCGGGAAGTAGACCTGCTCGACATTCGCCGCGGTATAGCTGACATGGATCACCTGCGGTCCCTTCGGGCCCATGATGAAGGGCGGCTTCTCGATCGTGTCGTGACCGATCGCGATGATGAGGTCGGCGCGATCGATCGCCTCATGCACATAGTCGCGCTCGCTCAGCGCGGCCGTCCCCATGTATTGATTGGTGCCGCCCGACACCGTGCCCTTGCCCATCTGCGTGGTGAAGAACGGGATTTTCGTCCGCCGCACGAAGTCGCCGATCCCTGCGGTAGAGCGCGGACGCGATGCCGCCGCGCCGAGCATGATCAGCGGACGCTGCGCCTTCAGGATCATCTCGGCGGCGCGGTCAAGCGCGGCGGCGTGCGCGATCGGAATCTCGATCGGATGCTGCGAGATCATGTCGACCGGCGCGGTCTCCTCGCGAGCGATGTCCTCCGGCAGTTCGAGCAGCACAGGTCCTGGCCGTTCCTGCGTCGCGATCCGGAAGGCGTCGCGGACCAGGGTCGGAATGGTGGCGCCGCTGACGATCTGCAGCGACAGCTTGGTCAGCGGGCGGAACGTGTTGACAATATCGACGATCTGGAACTTGGCCTGCCGGCTGCTCAAGATGCCCTTCTGTCCGGTGAGCATCACCATCGGCATCGCGCCGAGCAGCGCGTAGGCCGCGCCGGTGGTCAAATTGAGCGCGCCGGGGCCGAGCGTCGTCATGCACACGCCGGGCTTGCCGGTCAGCCGGCCATAGGTCGCCGCCATGAAGGCCGCCGCCTGCTCATGGCGCGTCACGATCAGCTTGATCGAGGATTTGCGCAGGCTCTCGACGACGTCGAGATTCTCCTCGCCGGGGACGCCGAACACCCGTTCCACGCCCTCATTCTCGAGGGCCGCGACCAGCAAATCGGAACCTTTGACCATGTCAGCCTCGCATCGTTGATTGCATGCCGCCGATAGAGCATAGCCGCATCGCGCGCCGCCGGAAACTCCCTCACCAGCTCACGGCTTGTGCGCCCTGATCCAGGCGGCGGCGGCGGGTAGCACGCGCGTGGTCAGATCGGCCGAGATCGCGATTGCCTGCAGGGATCTCGCCACCATCACCCGTCCGCCGCTGGTCGACTGCGACGGGGCGAACGCGGCGAGCTCCGCCGCGTGGGCCTGATCGGTAAAATTGGTCATGAAGTTCGGCACGAACTGGTCGCGGAAGTTCGGCCCCTGCCTTGCCAGCAGCGTGTCGAAATTGGTCTGGACGAAGTCCCAGGCCAGCTGCGGCTGCTCGCCTGCCGATGCGACCGTGCTGATCATCCCGGTCACGATCGTGTCGGGCAACTCGCTGGTCAGCGTCAACGCCAGTGTCGCGCGCGCCAGTTCGGCATCGCGGGCACTGGCCGCAGCGAAATAATAGCGCAGCCGCTCATTGGTTGCCGTGCTGTTGCGCGCGAGCGCCAGCAGCTTGTCATAGGTCGCCCGATCGGCGGTGATGCCGACGACATGGGTGACGGCATCGCGCAGCGTGGTCGGAAGCGAGCTGGGATCATCAAGGAACGCCGCAAAGCGCCGCTGCGCCTCAGTCACAACAGCGGCGTCGCCGAGGTCGCCAAGCGTCGAGATCAGGCTCGCGCGCAACAACGCAGTGTCGTCGTCAGCTGAGCCGCCGCCATCCCATCCGGTCCGCTCGAACACCGGGCGCAGTTTGGCGCGGGCATAGGCCTGGATCACCGGGCGCTCGGCGCGATCGCGCGACAGACGATTGAGCGCGGCAAATGTCGAGATCACCTGATCCCACACGGCGCGATGATCGCCGGCATCGCGTGCATCGAGCAGCGCGAGATAGGATGCCGGCTCGGCGCGGCCGGCCTGCACCAGCGCCCAGCTGTCGGTGACGACATTGAGCCGGTCATCAACTTGCATTTGCGGGAATGCGTTCAGCAACGCCGCACGGTTCTTCGGGCCATACTCGACCCTGTAGTATCCGATGTCGCCGAGATTGACCTTGATCGCATCGCCACACGCGCCTGCCGGGATTTCGGCGCTGCCCTGCAGCAGGATCTCGTCAAACGGCTTGCCGCGCGCCGGTCCGACCCCAACCGGAATCTGCCAGCTGCGGGCCGGCAGCGCCGCCGCGTCGGCTGGCGCGATCGCGAAGCGGTCCTGTCGCAAGGTCAGGTGCTGCGCGGCGCCATCACAGGAGGTCTCGGCCACCACCAGCGGCACCCCGTCCTGCTCGGTGAAGGAGGCGGCGATGCCGGTGATGGTCTTGCCGCCGGACTGCTCGAGCGCCTGCCAGAGATCAGCGGTGGTGGAATTGCTGTAGGCATGCGCGGCCATGTATTTTCGGATGCCGTCGCGGAACGCCGCTTCGCCGAGATAGGTCTCGAGCATGCGGATCAGCGCCTGCCCCTTGTTGTAGGTGATGGCGTCGAACGCCGTGACCGCTTCGCTGTGATCGGCGATCGGCTGCTGCACCGGATGCGAGATGCGGCGCGCATCGAGCGCCATCGCGAACTGCTTCGCGCCGTAGCCGTTCAGCCAGCTCTGCCATTGCGGATAGAACTGCTGCGAGGCCTTGGTCGCCATCCAGCTGGCAAAGCCTTCGTTGAGCCAGAGATTGTCCCACCACGCCATGGTGACGAGATCGCCGAACCACATATGCGCCATCTCGTGCGCGATGATGGCGAAGATGCCGCGCCGTGCGGTCTGCGCAGAGGTCGCGGGGTCGAACAGCAGCCGGCTCTCGAAGAAGGTGATGCCGCCCCAGTTCTCCATCGCGCCGCCGAACCCGCCGGGAACGGCGATCAGGTCGAGCTTCGGCAGCGGATATTTGACGCCGAAATAGTCGTTGTAATAGGCGAGCAGCTTCACCGCGCTGTCGAGCGCGAACCGGCCCTGCCCGCTCTTGCCCTCCGTCGTCACCACACCGATGGTGACGCCGCCGGCATCCGCCGTAACGCGCTCGAGCTCACCGATCGTGAGCACGAACAGGTAGCTCGACATCCTCGGCGTGGGCGCGAACGCGACCTTCTTGAGATCGCCGGCGGCCGCCGCCTCGCTTGCGACGGGCATGTTGCCGACCGCGAGCAGATTGCGCGGGATCACGACGGTCAGTGCAAAGCTCGCCTTGAACGACGGCTCGTCCCAGCACGGAAAGATCCGCCGGGCATCGGCCGGCTCGAGCTTGCTCGAGATCAGCCGCTTGATCCCGGCCTTGGTTGGATAATCGACCGAGAACAGACCGGTGCCGAATTTGTTGATCTGCGCCGTGAAGGCGATGCGCAGCTTGTGGCGGCCCGCTGCGAGCGGCTGGGCGAAGGTCAGCGTCGCCGTCTGCGCCGTGGCGTCAGTCGCGACCTCCGCGCGCTGCGCACCGTCATCGATCGTAACCTCGGCGAATGTCGTGTTGATCGCATTCAGCGTCACCTGCGCAACCGGCGCGCGCACCTCGATGTCGACGGTCTCGACGCCGGGTAAGGCGAGGCTGGTGAAATCCGGCGTCAGCTCGATCGCGTAGTTCAACGGGACGACCGTCTTCGGCAACTTCCCGGGTGTGCTGTCGAACGAGAATGTCTGCTCGGCCTGTGCGCCGGCGGCCATTGCCAGCAGCAAGCCGATCGCCGTGGCAAGACGACGCAGCAGCGCCGTTTGGACGTGGGTTGCAGGCTTGTTCATCGCGCGCGGCTCACGATATCTCGGAAATTTCGGGGTGGCATTGCGGAAGGACCTGACGGGCAATCTAGAGCAGAAAGTGTCGCCACAGAACTGACAACTCCGCGACATTGACATCACAACGGTTCGCATCGATTGGTGCGCGATCGCTTCGGCCAACCTTGTTGCTCATCGGCGGGGTGGAAGGTTAACTTGAGGCTGGCATTCCAGCCGCAGCGACCGGCGACGGGAGATAATCATGTTCGGTCAATTCTCGCGCCGGCAGTTTGCGGGCCTTGCAGGCCTCTCGGCGCTCGGCCTGTCGGCGCCTGCCGAGGCCGCAAACCGCGCTCCGCGGCCGAATGGCACCAGCTTTCCGGCGGGCTTCGTCTGGGGCACCGCGACCTCGTCCTATCAGGTCGAAGGCGCGGTCAACGAGGACGGCCGCGGCCCGTCGATCTGGGACACATTCACCCACACGTCGGGCAAGATCGAGGACGGCTCGACCGGCGACCGCGCCAATGATCATTATCACCGCTACAAGGAGGACGTCCGCCTCATCAAGGAGCTCGGCGCCCGGGCCTATCGCTTCTCGATCGCCTGGCCACGGGTGTTTCCCGACGGCACCGGCGCGCCGAACCCGAAGGGCCTCGACTTCTACAACCGCCTGGTCGACGAGTTGCTCGCCAACGGCATCGAGCCCTACGCCACCCTTTATCACTGGGACCTGCCGCAGGCGCTGCAGGACCGGGTCGGCGGCTGGCGCTCGCGCGACACGTCGATGGCCTTTGGCGACTACGCCGGCTATGTGGCGCAGCGTTTGACCGACCGGGTGAAGAACATCTTCACCCTCAACGAGGTCGGGCGTTTCCTGCCATTCGGCTATGCTCTCGGCGTCGACGCGCCGGGGCTGAAGCTGCCGCCGGCCGAGGTGAACCAGGCGCGCCACAACGTTGCGCTCGCGCACGGCCTCGCGGTGCAGGCGATCCGCGCCAAGGGGCGCGCCGGCACGCGGGTCGGTCCCGCCGAGAACATTACCGCCTGCGTGCCCGCGATCAACACGCCGGAGAACATCCGCGCCACCGAGATCGCGACGCGCGAGCTGAACGCGGGCTTCCTCGGCGCCATCCTCGAAGGCAAGTACACCGAGGCCTTTCTGCAATATGCCGGCGCGGATGCCCCCAAATTCACTGCGGAGGAATTGAAGATCATTTCGCAGCCCAATGATTTCGTCGGGCTGAACATCTACGCGCCGCACTGCTATGTCCTCGCCACCGACAGCGCCCCCGGCTGGAAGCCGCTGCCGATGCCAGCCTCGTTCCCGCATATGAGCTCGGATTGGCTGCGGATCGCGCCGGAGACGATCTACTGGGCGCCGCGGATTGCGGCCAAGCTGTGGAACATCAAGAGCATCTATATCAGCGAGAACGGCACCTCCGGCGAGGACAAGGTACAACCGGATGGGCAGATCTACGATCTCGACCGCATCATGTTCCTGCGCAACTACCTTGCCCAATTGCAGCGCGCGACCGCCGACGGCGTCCCGGTCCACGGCTATTTCCTTTGGAGCCTGATGGACAATTTCGAATGGATCTTTGGCTACGAGAAGCGCTTCGGCCTCTATCGGGTGGATTTCGAGACCCAGGCGCGCGTGCCGAAACTGAGCGCCGCATTCTACCGCGACGTGATCGCGCGCAACGCGATCGGGGTGTGACACGCCCTAGCCGGATTGCGGCCGCGCGCCGGACCACGCGCGTCTGAGAAGGTCGCTGATACCGCGCTCCTCGATCGGCCGCGGATTCCAGTAGGGATTTTTGGTCGCGAGCGCGGCCGCCTTCGCGATGCCGTCCTCGGGCATGCCGATCTCGGCGAGCGAGCGCGGTGCGCCGAGCCTGGCCGACAGATCGAACAGGCCATCGGCGGCGTCAGCGCTGCCAAGCGCCCGCGCGGCACGGCCGATCGCCTCACGCGCGGCCGGCGTGTTGTAGGCGATTGTGTGCGGCAGCAGCACCGCCTGGGTTTCGGCATGCGGCAGGTCGAACAGCGCACCGACGGTGTGGCAGAGCTTGTGGTGCAGCGCCATGCCGACGGTGCCGAGACACACCGCGCACAGCCACGCGCCATAGAGCGCATCGGAGCGCGCGTCGAGATCGCGCGGCTGCGCGATAACCTCTGGCAGCGATGACGCGAGCTTCGCGATCGCTTCCTCCGCCATCAGCGAGGTGATCGGGTTGCCGTCACGCGCATACAGCGCCTCGGCCGCATGCGCGACCGCGTTGAGGCCTGATATCGCGGAGAATTTGGCCGGCATCGAGACCGTCAGGTTGACGTCGTAGACCACGGCCTCGGGCAAGATCTTTGGCGACGATTGTGTGGTCTTGACGCTCGACGGTCTCGCCGAGCACCGGCGTCATCTCGGAGCCGGCATAGCTGGTCGGCAGGATCAGTTGCGGCAGATCGGTGCGCAGCGCAATCGCCTTGCTCAAGCCGGTCGCAGCACCCGCGCCGATCGCGACGACGCCGTCGGGCTTCAAATCGCGCACCACCTGCATCGCCTGGTCGGTCACCGCGACCGGAGTGTGCACGACAGCGCCATCGAACACGCCAGCCACGCGGCCGCCGGTCAATGCGGCGAGATCGCCGAGCTCGGCCTGCTGCCGCCGGCTCGCCAGCACCAGCGCGCTGCTGATGCCGAGCCGTCCGAGTTCGTCTGCCAGCGCGGCGACCGTGCCGATCCCGAACACGACCCGCATCGGGCTGACCTGATAGGTGAAAGATTGTGGCATCGTGACTTCCGAACCCTGCGTCAGTTCCGGCGCCAGTCGCGCGGCGTGCAGCCGAAGCGATGCCTGAAGCGACGGGTGAAATGCGACAGATCGGAGAAACCCCAGTCGAACGCGATGTCGCCGATCGCGCGTCCGGCGATCGCGGGCTCCTTCAGGTCGCGCGCGGCGCCGTCGAGGCGGCGGTCCATCAGATAGCTGGCGAACGTGGTGCCGGCGCGCTCGAACAGCTTGTGGACATAACGTTCGCTGATGCCGATCCCGGCCGCAATGGCGGCAACGCCGAGCCCGGGCTCGCGCAGCCTGCGGTCCACGGCGCGGCGCAGCGCAAGCCAGGTCGCATCGGCAAGACCGGCGGTCTCGGCAACCCCGGCGCGGCCGCTGCGCGACAGGCTGAGCGCGACCAGATCGAGCAGCACGCCGAACAGCCGCGCGTTGTCCGCATCCGATGCGCGGAGCGCCGAGGTGTTGAGGACCTGCGCGGTCTCGGCGATCAGGTGGCCGACGAACGGATCGTCGGAGACCCGCGCCGGTGCAACCTCCGGCGCCGACGGCAGCCGTTCGTCCAGCGCCTCGGCCGGCACTCAGAACGAGGCGACCTGCAGCGCGGGGCCGCGGTCGTGCAGCAGCGAGAACCGCTGGCCGCTGTCGAAGATTCCGACCTGGCCCGGCGACAGGCTGATCTCGCGCCCGGCCTGCTGGATCCGGCAGCGGCCGGCGAGCTTGAGATTGAGGTAGTAGCAGCGCCGGCTCGACGCCGCGATGTCGGCCGCCGAGCGCCGCACGACATGCTCGGGGAAGCTGACCCGGTTGACCGCGCCGTCGCCGAGCGCAACGGTCTCGACGCGGGCAAGGAAGCCCGGCGTCGCCGGAGGTTCCGGCGTCAGGTTCATGAAGGCCTGGCAGATTGCCTCGCGATAATAGGCGAACTGCTCGCCCGGCCTGGTGTCCGCGGTATTCCAGCTCAGCCTGCGCGAGCGATCCGCGGCGGCGATTTGCTGCATCAGTTCACTCCGAGCCCAATCCGGTTCGGTTACAGCCAAGCGCGATCCGTAGGCCCGGGTCAATATCCATCAGGAACTGCTTGAACTCGGCGCGTATCCCGGGCCGTCCCGGACGCCGCAATCGATCTAACCAAACCACGCAGGGAGGTACAACATGTCGACCTATGTTCTCGTCCATGGCGCCTGGCATACCGGCGCCGAGTTTGAGCCGGTTGCGGCTGCGATCCGCAGGGACGGCCATGTCGTCCACACCCCGACCATCAGGGGTAACCGCTCCGGCGACAGGAAGGATAGCGGCCTCCCCGAGGCGATCCAGTCGATCGTGGACTACCTCGCCGAGCATGACCTGAAGGACATCGTGCTGGTCGGCCACAGCTATGGCGGCATGGTCATCACCGGCGTTGCCGACGCCGCGGGGGATCGCATCCGCCGGCTGGTCTACTGGAACGCCTTCGTGCCCAACAATGGCGAATGCCTCAACGACATGGTGCCGTCGCACTATCGCGGCCTGTTCGATGCCATTTACGCCGAGCGCGGCGACGGATCGGTGGTGCTGCCGTTCCCGATCTGGCGCGAAGCCTTCATCAACGACGCCGACCTCGAAACGGCGCAACGCGCCTATGACAAGCTCAACCCGCATCCCCTGAAGACCTTCCAGGACAAGATCGCGCTGAAGACCAATCCGGCCGAGATGCCAATCGCGAAATCCTACGTCAACTGCACCGAGGATACGGCGATGCCTCATAGCCTGCCGTGGCACCCGCGGCTGTCGGAGAAGCTCGGGCTGTTCCGCCTGGTCCAGGTGCCCGGCAGCCACGAGCTGTGCTTCTCCAACCCCGAGCGCCTCGCGCAAGCCTTCCTCGACGCGGGCCGCGACTGAACCACATCGGCACTACGCGACCGCCTTGTACTCCGGCGCGGTCGCCAGGAACCGCGCATAGGCGTCCGCGTCCGGCGGCGTGAATTTTTCGACGAGCGGGTTGCGGCGCGACGCCTTGGTGCCGATGTCAGCCAACAGCTCGTCGAAATGCTTGAAGTGGTAGGGCGCGACGCAGAGCCCGCCATAGACGCCCGCCGCCGGCCGCTCGACGCGCTTGAAGTTCAGCATCATCGCGATGTTGTCGTGCATCTCGGCCGCGCTCGGCTGCTGCGCGAGCTGGCCGTCGGCATAGCGTACCAGCCAGTTCGCGGCGAGATCGGCGCACAGCACGGTGCAGAAGCTCGAATTGAAGCCGACAAATCCCATGTCGGGTAGATCGGGATTGGCAATCAGCCGATAGAGCCGGTACTGCCCATCAGGCTCGACCAGCTTCCTCTGATACTCCTCGGGAAGGAACGGCACACCGAGCTTGTAGCCGATCGCGAGCACCGCGATATCGGCAGCGACACGCTGGCCGCCGCTCATCACGATGGTCTTGCCGTCATAATGATCGAAAGTGCCGCGCACCGCCTTGATCCGGCCGTCGGCGACCATCGGATAGAAATCGGGGGTGGCGATTGGCACCGAGCAGTTGACGCCGTCCTCGATCCGCTCCTTCGGCACCATGTCGCATTGCTTGAGTTTGAGCTGCATCTTCAGCATGCTCTCGAGCCCGCGCCAGTTCGCCCAGACCAACGGCTTTGCAACGGCATGCGCGAGGCGCGCCATCGGGCCGATGCCCCAGCTCGCGAACATCTGCTCCTGCGCGCGGATGTAGAGGATGCGCTTGAAGTTGACGAGGCCGCCGACGAAATAGGGGATCCGCCAGACCGGCTCGCGAAACACGATCGTGACCTCGCTGGCGCCGGAATTGACCGCATTCACGGCGATGTCGGTCGCCGATTTCGAGCCGCCGAGCACGACGACCTTGCGTCCCTTGGCCAGCGCCGGATCGCTGTATTGCGACGAATGCAGGATCTGGCCGCCCTGCGCCTTGAAGCCGTCCTCGCCGGGAAGCGGCAGCGTCTGCGGCTCGTTGAACTGCCCGGTGCAGACCGCAACGAAGTCGAAATCCTCTTGGCCGGTGGCGCCGTCGGTCGAGCGCAGTTCGAGCGTCCAGCCCGGTCTGCCGTCGGCGCGGCGCTTCATGGTCTCGACGCTGGTGTCGAACCGCATCGCGCCGTCGAGCCCATGGCTGCGCGCATAGTCACGCAAGTATGCATGGACCTGCGGGCCCTTCGGCCATTCCGGATAGGCCTCCGGCATCGCCTTGTCGGTGTAACGATAGAGATCCTTCGGGCTTTGGGTCTGCACGTCGGGATAGGACCGCGCCGGCTCCCAGACCCCGCCGAGATCGCCGCTGCGCTCGATGATGGTCACCTTGTGGCCGCGGCCTGCAAAGGCCTTTCCCGCAGCGAGCCCGGAAATGCCGGCGCCGATCACGCACACATGCTTCTGCTTGACCATGAAACCGCTCCGAATTGAATAAACAGGTCCAATTTCCTCAAGGCGCACGTCTCTCCGTCATCGCCGCAGCCAGCTCCGGCGATTGCCGCCTTGCGCGCGTATGTCTGTTCGGTCGTCGTCCTAGTCGTTGGCTTCCGGCGGCAGAAAGTCCACCTCGTGCTGGGCGGAGATGCGCACCGCTTCGGCGGGATCCTGCAGATTGTGCAGCTTGTCGAACAGCGCCTCGAGCTTTTGCATCGGCGACACCCAGAACAGCGCCCGCGCCGGCTTGTCGGACTTGTTGAAATAGCCGTGCGGAATGCCGCGCGGCATGCGCACGAGGTCGCCGGCCTTGGCCTGCACCCAGACGCCGTCGAGCTTGAGGTCGAGCACGCCCTCCTGCACCAGGATGAACTCGTCCTGGGTCGGGTGGACGTGCACCGGCACGAACTGGCCGGGATCGCTGTTGGTCTCGAACGCGAAGGTCGAGTCGGTGACCGCCTTCGGATAGTAGACCTGGCCCAAAATATTCCAGGTCTTGCCGCCGTAGCCGGTGCCGGTTCGGGTAATGCCTTTCTCGAGCGTGCCCATGTCAGCCTCTCCAGTTTTGATGCGTCTTGCGGACACGGAGCCTGTCGCCAGCCGGAAGGGCTGTCTAGCCGATAAACGAATCTCGACCCGACACGATCATGCTGCAATGCGGGAACCCTGAGCAGGACGCCTGCCCAATGCCGCCGCATCGGCCTGCGCGCCGATCGGGCAGATTGCGCGACGAAACGTCGTTCCCCTTTGCCGGCGGATGCACTAGGCTGCATGATGTTTTAGACCTCAAACAACTCCGGACGGCCGGCGTGACAGCGACGGGCAACGAGGTTTCGGCACGGGCAAGTTCGACAAGGACGAGGCTCACTGACTTCGCGCGCGTCGCAACGGCGCGCGTCGACGATGCGGCCGAAGCGATCGGCCGCATCTTCTGCCCGCACGAGCTGACGCCGGTCGATCACTCCGAGCGCGGTTTCTCCGCACACCATAATTGCGCAGGCTTCGACGGGTTTTCGGTCAACTATGTCGCCTATGGCGGATCGGTCGCGATCAATCCCGGCTGCCTCGACCGCTTCTTCCTGTTGCAGATGCCGCTGTCGGGCTCGGCCTCGATCCGCACCGCCGCGCGCGAGCTCACCACGGGGCCGCAACGCTGCGCCTCTCTGTTGTCGCCGACCATTCCGACCGAGATGACCTGGCGCGGCGACTGCGCCCAGCTCATCGTGCTGCTCGACCGCAAGCTGGTCGAGCATCGCGCCGCGGCGCTTGGCGGCGTCGCGGTCCGGCCGGTCGAGTTCGATCCCGCCGTCGAATTGACCGGGCCGCTTGGGCAGATGCTCTCGGCCAGGATCGAGCAACTCGTCACGCTCGCCGAGCAGCTCGGGCCGCGCAAAACCTTGTCCGCGATCGCGGCCGCCGATTGGCGCGAGTCGTTTCTCAATGTCCTGCTCAACGAGCAGCGGCACAGCCTGAGTTCTGCGATCGATGTCTTCAACGGCCGCACCGAGGCCCAGCCGGCGGCGTTGAAGCGCGTGCGGGCCTATCTGGAGACGTGCGCGACCGAACCGCTTGACCTCGCCGAGCTCGCGGAGATCGCCGGCACCGGCATCCGCGCGCTGCAACTCGGCTTCCGCCGCCACTTCGGCACCACCGTGTCCGAGATGCTGCTCGACATCCGCCTCGCCCATCTCAACGCCCGGCTCAAGACGGCGCGGCCGGGCGAACGCATCGTCGATATTGCATTCGACCTCGGCTTTACCCATCTGAGCCGGATGGCGAGCGCCTACCGCGCCAAGTTCGGCGAGACCCCGAAGGCGACCCTGCAGCGGCTGAGCTGAGCGGCGGTTCCGAACGATGTGGCCGGGCCCTGCCCATCCGGCCAGTATCGCGGCCGGCCGCGAAATCCCAGATTGAGGGAAGCCAACGGAGTTTCCCATGACCGAACCGACCACCCTCGCCTCGCTGTCGTCAGCCCTTTCGGAGACCATTGCGCGCGCTGCGCCCGCGGTCGTCTCCGTGCATTCGCATCGCGCGCGCGCATCCGGCTTTGTCTGGAAGGCAGGCCTTGTCGTCACCGCCGACGAAGCCCTTGCTGACGAGGGTGAGGTCGAAATCCAGTTCGCCGACGGCAGCCGCAGGCCGGCAACCGTCACTGGGCGCGACCACACCACCGACGTCGCGCTGCTGCGCGTCGGCGGCGATGTCGCGCCGATCAAGCTCTCCACAGAGATCCCCGCGCTGGGATCGCTCGCGGTGATCGTCGCCGCCGACCGCGGCGCGCCGTCCGCGCGGCTCGGCATGGTCTCATTATCAGGCGCGCCCTGGCGCAGCCTGCGCGGCGGCGAGATCGACGCGCGGATCGAGCTCGACGTCCGGCTGCGGTACAGCCAGCAGGGCGGACTTGCACTGAATGCCGCGGGCGAGCCGTTCGGCATGGCCGTGCTCGGCCCGCGCCGCGTGCTGACGATACCGGCCGCGACCATCGAGCGGGTCGCGACGCAGCTGGAGAAAAGCGGCCGCATCGCGCGCGGATATCTCGGCGTCGGGCTGCAGCCGGTCCGTCTCGACGAGGGCCTCGGCGCGATGGTGATGAATGTCGACAAGGTCGGGCCCTCGGCCGCCGCCGGCATCCGCCAGGGCGATGTGATCGTTGCAGTAAACGGTGAGAAACTGTCGGGCGTGCGGGCGCTGTCGCGCGGTCTCGGACCGCAAAGCGTGGGCACCGTGGTTGAGCTCACCGTGCACCGCGGCGGCGAGCCGCTGAACGTCAAGGTCACGGTCGGCGAGAGGCCCGAGACGTGAGCAGTGAGCCGGCCTCCGACATCGTCATCGCGCTCGAGATCGACGATCCCGTGCTGGCCGACCGGCTGGCGACGCTGCTCGGCAGCGTTGCCGGCCTGCGGTTGGCCGCGCCCGGCGAGCAGGCAACGGCTGCGATCGTCGCCCGCAATCGCGAGGCCGCAGGCGCCGGCGACTTCGAGCTGACGCCGCGCGAACTCGACGTGCTGGCGCTGCTGGCCGAAGGCGCATCCAACAAGATGATCGCGCAGCGGCTCGGAATTTCGGTCCACACCGCCAAGTTTCATGTCGGCTCCCTGCTCGACAAGCTCGACGCGACCGGCCGCACCGACGCCGTCGCCCATGCCGCGCGGCGCGGGGTGATCAATTTGTGAAGGGTGGGATTACGTTTGTGATCACGTTGAGCAGAGATCTCTCCACCCGTCGTCCCGGCGAAGGCCGGGACCCATAACCACAGGATTGGGTTGGTGAGGAAAGCTGTGGCCCCAGCGTCGCGCAACAGTCATCTTCGGTGGTTATGGGTCCCGGCCCCCGTGCGCAATTGCGCACTAGGCCGGGACGACACTGAATTTGTTGCGCCACTTTTGAGTCACACATCCGCATTCTCGCGACATGATTTGTCCGAGCTTTGCATCTCGTTCCGCCCTCTCCTCAAGCAGAGGGCGCAGGGAAAGCCGAGTGCCGATCGCACCCATGGGCCCCGAGCAATGGTAGAAAGCTCGGGGGTAGGACCACAGGTGTAACCGGAAACAACCCGGCTTTCCCTGCGCGATGGCTTACGGCTTATACGTGCTCTCCCCGGCGAGACTGGGCTTGTTTGTCACCGCCTTCGCAAAAGCGCTCGCGCGCTTTGCGAGAGGACACCTGCCACTAGGGCGTCAGGCCTGCACGACTTCACCGTCCGCTTGACGTGCTTTCGTCTCTCGCACGCTCCGCGTCCACCGCATCTCACCGCATCTCACCGCAACACCCGTGACGATGCGCAGCGCCCCTCGATCGGGTGAGACGGGCAGACCATACACCAAGTTTCCATTCCGATAAACCGAAATATTTTTCACGCAGCCACTGGACAACGACCCCAACTCAGTGATTGCGAAAATTCCGTGATGCGGACGCTTAGACCAATTACGTAAGTAGTCGTCCGGATACAGACGCCTTCGCGATCTGGCTATGCAGGCTCAGCTCACAAAAAGAAACGGCATGAAGAAGCTGATCTATCGTCATCGGGACATTGAATACACGCTCATCAACATCGAACCTGACACCTGGAGTTGGTCGTTCGACATCAACGGCAAGACCAAGCGAGGCACCACGCGCGCGCGGCTCGACCTGCTGGCGCAGCGCCGGGTCTGCACGCTGATTGATCGTGAATTGAGAAGCGCAGAGCGGACGAAGCCGAGAGAGCCTGG
Source organism: Bradyrhizobium sp. 6(2017) (assembly GCF_011058295.2). Classification (NCBI taxonomy): domain Bacteria; kingdom Pseudomonadati; phylum Pseudomonadota; class Alphaproteobacteria; order Hyphomicrobiales; family Nitrobacteraceae; genus Bradyrhizobium; species Bradyrhizobium sp. 6(2017). The sequence goes on from NZ_CP049289.2 coordinate 7,832,239, forward strand.
CTAAGCCGCTACCATTGTCAGTCAGCGCACGCTGAAGCCTTCGCGGCGTCCACTCACGACAATGCGATGACGGAAGCAGCAATCTCGAGCCGCGGCCCGGCATATCGCCGGTCGTCCGGCCCGCCCTCGCCGCAGCCGACGCTCCAGACCGCGGGCCAGGAAAAGCGCTCGAGCCCCGTCGCCGATATCGCCGTGCACGACGTCCAGCGCGTGTCGCCGCTGCGTCGCCACAGCACGCCGCCCGGTCCCATATCGGGGTAGAAGGCAACATCGAGCGCGAAATCGGCGTCCGCGCCGAGTTCGGGACCGATCCAGTAATGAGGACTGCGCACCTGCTCTCGTCCCAGGATCAAGGTCAGCGTCTGTTTCGGCCCGCGCAATCCGAGCCAGAGCGGCGCGATCATCCCGGGTGCGGGCGTGCAGAGCAGCGTTTGTGGCGCGGCGGCGGCCGCGGCGGTGCGGCCCGACAATTTCAGGGCGATGGCCGTCGCGGGCGGCGCGGCTCCGGATAACGGCGCAGGGCTCGCCCCGCGCGGCAGTGGCGACCACGACGCCTGATCGAATGACGGCAGCGGCCATGCGAGCCGCTCACGCACGACGCCTTCGGTGTCCAGCACCTGATAGCGAAGGCCGCTCTGATCGAGCGCAGCCTGCACGCAATGCAGATACTCGACGCCTTCGGGCATCCGGTGCGCGGTGCCCGCCCCCGCCGTGCAGAGCTGCAGCACGCCGCGATGCACCTGAACGTCGAAGGCGAGGATGTGGCTGCACAGATAGGCGGTCACATCGGCGCGCACCAGGATATCCCAGAAGCGCGCGCTGTATTCATGGCCGATCTCGCGCTGATAGGCGCCGCTGTAACCATTGATGGGGAATACCGGATGATGGCCCAGCACCAGCTTGTGCCTGGCATCCCCGTGCTGGGCGAGGACCGCCTCGAGCCAGTCGGTCTCGACATGCCCCTCGCCACCGAGCCCGCTCCACAGCGTGTGGACGAACACCATCAGAAGATCGTCGCGGCGAACCCAGTAGGACAGGCCCTCCTGACCGGACGGGCCGTTGTGCGGCAGCTTCAGCACCTCGCGAAACACCGCCTCGCTCATCGCGTCATAGGTGGTGTGGTTGCCGGTGGTGTGCCACATCGGCACCTCACGCCGGTCGAGCCAGCTCATCTCGGTGTCGAGCCAATGCCGCCATTGTGCGCGCAGCGCGCCGGCGTCCGCCGTGAGGCCGATGATCTCGTCGCCGGGAAAGAGGATGAATTCGGGCCGCGGATGCAGCCGGCGAACCACATCATTCACCGAGGCAAAGGTGCGTTCATGCAGCGCGCCTGCGACCCCCGAGCAGGAATCGGCATAGAGCACGAACTGGTGGCCCGAATGTCTCGGCAACAGAGCCGGAATGGAATCGTTCATCGTCGGACCACGTCCTTGCGAGGCATATCATAGATGAAGGCAGGCTGATCGCTCAAGGCAGACATTCGCTTGCGAAAGGTTGCAGCGGATTGCTGGAATCGTGTGCCGCTCCCACGACATCAAAATGCGTCTGCGCACACCAAGTCGTGACGCTGCGGAACACCTGCCCTGCCGGCGCGCGCTAGGCGGCGTCGCGGCAAGCTGCTAGCCTTTTGCGCTTCAGATTGCCTTGCGAGTTAAGGGACCGAAGCAAATGGACAACCGTAGTGATGTTTGGCGCGGCGTCGACACGATCACGCCGCGATTCATCGAATTGAGCGACCGGGTCTGGGCGATGCCCGAGGTCTGCTACACCGAGGCACGCTCCTCCGCCGAACATCTGGCCGAACTGCGTCATCAGGGCTTTCGCATCACCGAGAATCTTGCCGACATCCCGACCGCGGTGATGGGCGAATGGGGTGAAGGCGGGCCTGTGATCGCCTTCCTCGGCGAATATGACGCCCTGCCCGGCCTCAGCCAGGAGGCGGGCGTCGCTGAACCTCGTCCAGTTGAGAGCGGCGGCCACGGCCATGGCTGCGGTCACAATCTGCTCGGCTCTTCCGCTTTGCTGGCCGCGACCGCGGTGAAGGACTGGCTCGCCGCCAACAAGGTGCCGGGCCGGGTGCGCTATTACGGCTGTCCGGCCGAGGAAGGCGGCGCGGCAAAGGCCTTCATGGTGCGCTGTGGCGCCTTTGAGGATGCCGACATCGCCATCACCTGGCATCCGCACAGTTTCTGGGAGGTGGCGGTGACGCCGTCGCTCGCCAACACAAGAGCCGATTTCAGCTTCACCGGCCGGACCTCGCATGCGGCGGCCTCGCCGCATCTCGGCCGCAGCGCGCTCGACGCAGTTGAATTGATGAATGTCGGCGTCAACTACATGCGCGAGCACATGCCGAGTGACGCGCGCGTGCATTACGCGCTGCTCGACACCGGCGGCATCGCGCCGAATGTGGTGCAGGCCCATGCCCGCGTGCGCTACTCGATCCGCGCCCGTGACCTGCCCGGCATGAACGAGCTGGTCGAACGCGTGCACAAGATCGCGCAGGGCGCGGCGCTGATGACCGAGACCAAGGTCGAGATGAAGATCATCTCCGCGGTCTCCAACATCCTGCCCAACACGCCGCTGGAGCAGACGCTGCACCGGATCATGGAGGATCTCGGCCCGCCGCATTTCGACGATGCCGACAAGGATTTCGCCGGCAAGATCCGCGCGACCCTGACCGACAAGGACATCGCCTCGGTATATTACGCGATCGGCATGGAGCCGACCGACCGGCCGCTCGCCGATTTCCTGGTGCCGATCGACGCCAAGCGCAATCCGCTGATCGGCTCGACCGATGTCGGCGACGTCAGCTGGGTGGTGCCGACCGTGCAGGTCCATGCACCGACGGTTGCAATCGGCACGCCGTTCCACACCTGGCAGGTTGTGGCGCAGGGCAAGACGCCGGCCGCACACAAGGCGATGGTGCAGGCGGCCAAGGCGATGGCCGGCCTCGGCGTCAAGGCGCTGCTGGAGCCGGAGCTGATCGAAGCCGCCAAGGCTGATCTGAAGAAGCGGACCACCCGAACTCCTTATATCAGTCCGCTGCCGGCGAATGTTGCACCGCCGTTGGATATGTCGGTCGCCTGACGCCACATTTGCGGGCCGGGCTCCTCGGGGCCCGGCCAGAGCGCCGTTCCGATTGGATCGGGAACGAACTCCGGATTTTTGTTTTGACGCGTTTTCTTCACGCGAACCGGCATCCACTTCACTCGAAAACGCTCTGGATTTTTGTTTTGGCGCGTTTTCTTGACGCGAACCGGTATCCACTTCGCTCGAAAACGCGCCTGCGTGACAAAAAGGCATCTCGGAACAAAGGATAACGAACAAATTTTCCGCACGGCGAGGCGCGCAGAGACGGGCTTTGGCACCGAAATGCCGAACCGATGTGCGGCCGCGCGAGGTTCTGCACAAGCGATAGCCAAAAGACCTATGCGCCGGGACCCGGGAGCCGTTGACCTTGGCGGCCATTCGGTGTGCCATCCTGCCGCCAAGACGGCGGCCGGTTCCCCGGCCCGCCGCAATCACACGTGAGCCGGACCGAGGGGACTATGTTCGACAAGAATCTGCGTGGCATGATCGACGACGTAAGGGACGGGCGGATGGATCGCCGCGCCTTCGTCAAGCGAATGATTGCCGTCGGCCTCACCGCTCCGATGGCGAACCAGGTCCTCAGCCTCGGCGGCGTTGCGATGGCGCAGAGCCCCAGCCCGTACAAGCCGACCAAGCGCGGCGGCGGCGGTCCGCTGAAACTGCTGTGGTGGCAGGGCCCGACCCTGCTCAACCCGCATTTCGCGACCGGCACCAAGGACCAGGACGGCTCGCGCATCTTCTACGAGCCGCTCGCGAGCTGGGATACCGAAGGCAAGCTCAATCCGATCCTTGCCGCGGAGATCCCGTCGATCCAGAACGGCGGGCTTGCCGCCGACGCCAAGTCGGTGGTCTGGAAACTCAAGCCCGGCGTCAAATGGCACGACGGCAAGCCGTTCACGGCAGATGACGCCGTGTTCAACTTTGAATATTGCAGCGATCCGGCGACGGCGGCCGTGAGCGTCGGCTCCTATGGCGATGTCAGCTCGGTCGAGAAGATCGACGACCTTACCATTCGCGTCGTGTTCAAGAAGCCGACCCCGTTCTGGGCGAACGCTTTTGTCGGCGCCTATGGCTGCATCATCCCGAAGCATCTGTTCGCGGAGTACAAGGGCAGCAAATCCCGCGAGGCGCCGAACAATCTGAAACCGGTCGGCACCGGCCCCTATAAATTCGTCGAGTTCAAGCCGGGCGACCAGATCCGCGGCGAGATCAACCCCGACTACCATATGGCGAACCGGCCCTATTTCGACACGTTCGAACTGAAGGGCGGCGGCGATGCCGTCTCGGCGGCGCGCGCCATCATCCAGACCGGCGAATATGACTATGCCTGGAACATGCAGGTCGAGGACGAGGTGCTGCTGCGTCTCGAGAAGGGCGGCAAGGGCAAGACCGTCTACGCGCCCGGCGGCGACATCGAGTTCATCGCCATCAACTTCACCGATCCGAACACCGAGGTCGACGGTGAACGGTCGTCGATGAAGACCAAGCATCCGATCCTGTCCGATCCCCGCGCGCGCCAGGCGTTGGCGCTGCTGGTCGACCGCGACTCCGTCAAGAAGGCGATATACGGCCGCGCCGGCCGCACCACAGCCAGTTACCTCAATGGCCCCGAGGAGTTCGTCTCCAAGAATACCAAATGGGAATTCTCGATCGAGAAGGCAGCCGCGCTGCTCGACGAAGCCGGCTGGAAGGTCGGCAGTGACGGCATCCGCGAGAAGGACGGCAAGAAGCTGAAACTGCTGTACCAGACCTCGATCAACGGACCACGCCAGAAGACCCAGGCGATCGTCAAGCAGGCCTGCCAGAAGGCCGGCATCGACGTCGAGCTGAAATCGGTGGTGGCCTCGGTGTTCTTCTCCTCCGACGTCGCCAATCCCGACACTTACGCAAAATTCTTCGCCGACATCGAGATGTTCCAGATTCCGATGACCCAGCCCGATCCGGCGCTGCACATGCGCCGCTATCATTCGCGCAACATCGCGACCAAGGAGAACAAGTGGCAGGGCGGCAACTTCCCGCGCTGGGCCAACAAGGACTTCGATGCCGCGGTCGATGCCGCCGAGAACGAGATCGATCCGCTGAAGCGCGCCGACCTTTACATTAAGTGCAATGACCTGATGTGGCAGGACAATGTGGTGATTCCCGTCATGCACCGCATCAAGGTCGGCGCCGCGTCGAATACGCTGCGCCCCGTCATCAGCGGCTGGGCCAACGACCTGGATAATTTGCAGGATTGGTACAGGGACGCCTGACGACGTCAGTCGAACGGATTGCTCCCTCATGAGTCAGTATATCCTTCGTCGCCTGCTGATCGCGATTCCGAGCCTGCTCGGAATCTCGCTGGTGCTGTTCGTCGTGCTCGCACTCGCGCCCGGCGACCCGTTCTCCGAGCTCGCGACCAATCCAAATGTGCCGCCCGAAGTGCAGGCCGCGCTTCGGGCCAAGTTCGGCCTCGATGACCCGATCTATCTCCGCTACCTGCATTGGCTGGCGGCGATGGCGCAGGGCGACTGGGGCTTTTCCTTCGTCAGCCGGATGAATGTCGACACGCTGATCCTGCAGCGGCTGCCGGCGACACTCTATATCATCGGCTCCGCCCAGCTGCTCGCGCTCCTGATTGCGATCCCGGTCGGTGTCTATGCAGCCACCCGGCCCTATTCGCTGTTCGACCAGATCGCCAACACCTTCGCCTTCATCGGCTTCTCGCTGCCGACCTTCTTCACCGGCATCCTGTTCATCCTGGTGTTTTCGGTGAAACTGGACTGGCTGCCCTTCGTCTACACCGACGTGCCGGGCAGCGGGATCAAATGGGCGCTGGAGATGATCCGGCAGGCCATCATGCCGGTGATGGTGCTCGGCCTGTTCCAGGCGGCGTCGATGACCCGCTTCGTGCGCTCGGCGATGCTCGACGTCATCCGGCTCGACTATGTCACCACCGCCCGCGCCAAGGGCCTCGGGCAGGCCAAGGTGATCGTCAAGCATGTGATGCGCAACGCGATGATCCCGGTCGTCACGCTGATTGCGCTGCAAATGCCTGCCGTGTTCGGCGGTGCCATCGTCACCGAGCAGATCTTCCGGATTCCCGGCATCGGCTCGCTCCTGATTTCCTCCATCCTCGCCAACGACACGCCGGTCATCATGGCCGTCACCTTCGTGTTCGCGTGCCTCGTTGTGCTGTTCAACCTGATCGCAGATGTGCTCTATGGCTGGCTTGACCCTCGCATCTCCTTCCGCTGAGCGGCGCGGCTATTCGCCCTGGCGCGAGACCTGGCGCCGCTATCGCCGGCACAAGCCGGCCGTGGTCAGCGCCGTGCTGCTGTCGGTGCTGATCCTGGCCGTCGTGATCGGGCCATTCATCTGGCGCGTCGCCATCAACGACGTCGACGTCGTGGCAGGCCTGCAGGGCCCCTCGCTGGCGCATCCGTTCGGCACCGACGATCTCGGCCAGGACCTGCTCGCCCGCATGATCTATGGCGGACGCATCTCGCTCGCGGTCGGCCTTGCCGCAATGCTGGTCTCGGTGTTCGTCGGCACGCTGATCGGCGCGCTCGCCGGGATGTCGCGCGGTGCGCTCGGCTACGGGCTGATGTGGCTCACCGACCTGTTCCTGTCGCTGCCGCAACTGCCGCTGCTGCTGCTGCTGATCTATCTGTTCCGCGACGGCCTGAGGGCGGTGTTCGGCCCGGAGGGCGGCATCTTCATCCTGATCGTGCTGGTGATCGGCGGCCTGCGCTGGATGCCGGTCGCGCGCCTGGTGCGCGCCCAGTTCCTGTCGCTGCGCGAGAAGGAATTCGTCGAGGCGGCGCGCGCGCTCGGCGCGAGCCCGGTGCGGCAGGTGGTGCGCCACATCCTGCCCAATGCGCTCGGACCCGTGATCATCGCCGGCACGATCGACGTCGCCGCCGCGATCATCGCGGAATCGACGCTGTCATTCCTCGGCCTCGGCTTCCCGCCTGACACCCCGACCTGGGGCCGCATTCTCTATGACGCCAAGGACTTTCTCGACATCGGCCCGCATTGGGCGCTGTTTCCGGGCGGCGCGATCTTCATCGCGGTGGTCGCCATCAACTTCATCGGCGACGGGCTGCGCGACGCGCTCGACGCGCGCAAGGTGATCTGATGGCGCTGCTCGAGATCAAGGGCCTGAAAACCCATTTCACCACCGACGACGGCATCCTGCAGGCGGTCGACGGCGTCGACATCAGCATCAACCGCGGCGAGACGCTGTGCGTGGTCGGCGAGTCCGGCTGCGGCAAGACCGTCACCGCGATGTCGATCCTCAAGCTGATCGCGATGCCGCCGGGCAAGATCGTCGCAGGCGAGATCATCTTCGAGGGCCGCGACCTCGTGCCGCTGACCAGCCACGAGCTCGACGACATCAGGGCCAAGGAGATCGGCTTCATCTTCCAGGAGCCGATGACTTCGCTGAACCCGGTGCTGACCATCGGCGAGCAGATCTCCGAGAGCCTGCGCCGCCACGAGGCGGTGACCAGGAAGCAGGCGCTGGAACGCACCATCGAGATGCTGAAGCTGGTGCAGATCCCCAACGCCGAAGGCCGCGTGCATCACTATCCGCATCAGTTCTCCGGCGGCATGCGCCAGCGCGTGATGATCGCGATGGCGCTGGCCTGCCGGCCCAAGCTCGTGATCGCGGATGAGCCGACCACCGCGCTCGACGTCACCATCCAGGCGCAGATCCTCGACCTGCTGCAGGACATGAAGGAACGCCTCGGCATGGCGGTGATGCTGATCACGCACGCAATGGGCGTGGTGGCGGAGACCGCGCAGCGTGTCGTCGTGATGTATGCCGGCAAGGTGGTGGAGGAAGCGGGGGTCGACGAATTGTTCGCCGATCCGCGCCATCCCTACACCCAGGGCCTGATCCGCTCGATCCCGCGCATCGATCTCGACGCCGAGCACAAGACCCGGCTGGAGGCGATCGGCGGCTCGGTGCCGATCCTGATCAATCCGCCGCCCGGCTGCCGTTTTGCGCCCCGCTGCAAACACGCCATGAGCATCTGCACCGAGCAGGAGCCGCGCCTGCGCGAGATCGCGCCCGGCCATCGCATGGCCTGCCACCTCGGAGACGCGTCATGAGCGAACCGCTGCTACGCGTCAGCAATCTGAAGAAGCATTTTCCGGTGCTCGGCGGCCTGTTGTCGCGCGAGGTCGGCCAGGTCTATGCGGTCGACGGCGTGTCGTTTTCGATCAACCGCGGCGAGACGCTGGGGCTGGTCGGCGAATCCGGCTGCGGCAAGTCGACCACCGGCCGCTGCGTGCTGCGCCTGATCGAGCCGACCTCGGGCGAGGTCGTGTTCGACGGAAAGAGCGTGATGGGGCTCGGCGGCGGCGATCTGCGCGCCATGCGGCGCAACATGCAGCTGGTGTTCCAGGACCCGTTCGCCTCGCTCAATCCGCGCATGACGGTCGGCACGATCCTCGCCGAGCCCTTGATCATCCATAACCTCGTGAGCTCGGCCAGCGAGCGCGAGGACCGCGTCGCTAGGCTGCTGGTCAAGGTCGGGCTGAAAGCCGACCACATGCGGCGCTATCCGCATGAATTCTCCGGCGGCCAGCGCCAGCGCATCGCGATCGCCCGCGCGCTGACCCTGGAGCCGAAGCTGATCGTGTGCGACGAGCCGGTCTCGGCGCTCGACGTCTCGATCCAGGCGCAGGTGATCAACCTGCTCGAGGATCTGCAGGCCGAGTTGAACCTCACCTATCTGTTCGTCGCGCACGATCTCTCGGTCGTGGAGCACATCTCGGACCGTGTCGCGGTGATGTATCTCGGCCGCATCGTCGAGCTCGCCAAGGCCAGCGATCTCTACCGCAACCCGCAACACCCCTACACCAAGGCGCTGCTCTCGGCGGTGCCGGTGCCGGATCCCAAGGCAAAAAAGTTGCGCATCCGGCTCAAGGGCGATGTGCCGAGCCCGATGAATCCGCCGAAAGGCTGCCACTTCCACACCCGCTGCCCGATCGCCGAAGAGCGCTGCCGGCAGACCGCGCCGCAGCTGCTGGAGGGCAGCAACGGCCACTCCGTGGCGTGCCATCTGGCGTAGCGGGGATTGCTCTGCAGCGCACACTGCTCCCCGACCGTCATCCTGAGGAGCGCGCTCTTGCGTGCGTCTCGAAGGATCGACGGCCATCAGCCGGGCCGTGCATCCTTCGAGACGCCGCTCCGCAGCTCCTCAGGATGACGGGATAAAAAGCAAGCTTGACGATTAACGTCTCCGCTTCTTCGCGGCGTTCGTCTTGGCCTTTGGTTTGGCCTTTGGTTTGGCCTTCGTTTTTGCCTTCGGCCGTGAAGCGGACGCATCCGTCCCCTCCTCCGCCGCACTCGCATCCGCCCGCAGCGTGTCGAGCAGCCAGTCGCGGAAGGCGCGCATGCCCGGCGTCACCTCCCGCGACTTCAGCCAGGTCAGCCAGTAGGAGCCCGCCGGGACCTCTGCCGCGAACGGCCGCAGCAGCCGGCCGGACGCCAGCTCGTTGCCAAACATCGCGATCGGTACCAGCCCGACGCCGACGCCGCGCGCCGCGGCCTCGGCCATCGCAACCGAACTGTCGAAGATCGGCCCCTGGATTTTTGGGCACGGCGCGCCGGCCACCGCAAACCACAGCGGCCATTCCTCGGCGCGGTAGGAGCGCAGCAAAAACTCCTGCGCGAGGTCGGACGGCTTGCGCAGCCGGCTCGCCGCATCGGGGCAGCACACCGGCGACAGCGGCGCGGACAACAGATGGATCGCCTCGGTGCCGTGCCACGAGCCGTCGCCGAAACGCAGCGCAAGATCGAGCCCGTCGCCCGCGATGTCGACGCGGTTGTTGTTGGTGAGCAGGCGCAGGTCGATATAGGGATGCGCGCGCTTGAAGCGGTCGACCCGCTGCAGCAGCCATCCGGTCGCAAAGGTGGTGACGCAGCCGACGGTGACGACCTCGCGCGTGCCCTTGGCCTCGATACGGTCGATCGCAGCTCCAATCCGGTCGAGCGCATCGCTCAACACCGGCAGCAGCGCCAGCCCTTCGTCGGTGAGCACGAGCCCACGCGGCAGGCGGCGGAACAGGCTGGCGCCGAGCAGCTCCTCGAGCTGCTTGACCTGGTGACTGATCGCGGTCTGCGTCACGCGCAGCTCCATCCCCGCCCGGGTGAAGCTCAACAGCCGCGCGGACGCCTCGAAGGCGCGCAATGCGTTCAACGGGAGATGCCGGCGCACGGCGTCATGACCAAGTTTTTCTCATGCCTGGCTGTATAAATGATTGTTTGTCGATCGTCGCGCCGTTCGGCAGTTTCGCGCCGCCAACGGAGAACGAGAATCGACATGCTGACGAGACGGACATTTGGATTGCGCGCGGTGGGCCTTGCGATGTCCTGCACCCTGCCGCGGCCAAGCGCCGCGGCAGAACAGAGCGCCGCGGCAGGACGGAGTGCAGCGGCGGGACCAAGCGGGCCAGGGCTGCGGCTGCAGCAGGAATTTGCACGCGTCGAGCTGGCGACCAGCGGCCGGCTCGGCGTCGCCGCGCTCGACATGGAGACAGGATTGCGCGCGAGCCAGCGCGGCGACGAGCGGTTCCCGATGTGCAGCACCTTCAAGGCGCTGGCCTCGGCCGCGGTGCTGCACCGGGTCGACCGCGGCGAGTCCAGCCTCGATCAGCGCGTGCAAATCGAGGCCAAGGATATCTTGGCCAATTCGCCGGTCACCAAGGAGCATGTCGCGTCGGGCATGACGCTTGCCGAGATCTGCGAGGCTGCCATCACGCGGAGCGACAACACCGCGGGCAACATGATCCTCCGCGAGATCGGCGGGCCCGCCGGCTTGACCAGCTTCTTCCGCACCATCGGCGACAATGTGAGCCGGCTCGACCGCTGGGAGCTGGCGCTGAACGAGGGAGTATCAGGCGATCCGCGCGACACCACGAGCCCCGTGGCGATGCTGAAGAATCTGCAGCGCGTTGTGATCGGCGATGTCCTGCAGGCCACCTCGCGCCAGAGGCTCATCGCCTGGATGGTCGCCAACAAGACCGGCGACGCCCGGCTGCGCGCCGGCGTGCCGCGCGACTGGCGGGTTGGCGACAAGAGCGGCACTGGCGAGCGCGGTACCTATAACGATATCGGCGTGTTCTGGCCGCCCGGCCGCAAGCCGATCGTGGTGACGGTCTACCTGACCGGGGCAAGTGCTCCCATGGACAAGTGCAACGAGGTGATCGCCAACGTCGCGCGCGCCGTTGCGAATGCGAGTACCGGACAGACCGGCTAGAGCGGCAGGACAATGCCGCGCGGCACAACGGCGCTGCGCGGCTCTCGATCGCTGCGCGGCTTGGCAGCAACGAAGGATCATGCGACGCTCAATCCGAATGGCGATGCTGTCAGCAGGCCATACGGAGGACACGTATTGTATCGCCGCATCGCCCTCGCCGCGCTGCTTGTTGCCGGCAGCATCCAGAGCAGCCTCGCGGCGGCCGATCCGGCGCGGTGCCGCGAGCTGATCCGCAAATACGACACCGACAAGGCCCAGCTCAGCGCGGTCGAGATCTCGCTGACCTTGTTTGCGGCCGCCAGTGCCGACTGCATCAATCTCGCCACTGAGCTGCTCGATCACGGCGCCTCGGTCGATGCGCGGGACCGGCTGGGCGCACGGCCGCTGAGCCACGCTGCCCGCTCCGGCCATCTCGACATGGTCGACCTGCTACTGGCGCGCGGCGCGCCGGTCGATGCACGCAACCTCGCGGGATCGACCGCGCTGTATTTTGCCGCCGAGCGCGGCCATGCCGCGATCGTGCAGCGCCTGATCGACCGCGGCGCCGACGTCAATCTCACCGGCCGCAGCGGCGCATCACCGGTCGCGGCCGCCGCCTATGCCGGCAGGGACATGGTGGTGCGTATGCTGCTCGCACACGGCGCCGACGGCCGCAAGGCTGACGACACCGGCAAGCCGCCGGTGGTGTATGCGGCGGCCGGCGGCCAGCTCGGCATCGTCAAGCAGCTGCTCGCGCTCGGTATCGACGTCAACGCGCGCTACGCCAACGATCTCACGCTCTTGATGTGGGCCGCCGGACCCGACGAGACCGTGCCGGAGGCGCAGGCGCTCGAAATTGTTTCGTATCTGCTCGATGCGGGTGCCAGGGTCGACGATCGCGATGCGCGCGGACGCACCGCGCTGATGATCGCCGCCGAAGGCAATCATCCCGCGATTGCCAAGGCGCTGCTCGCCCATGGCGCCGATGCTGCGTTGGCCGACAAGGCCGGCAAGCACGCCGCCGACCTCACCATCCTGTCGGCGCTGCGCGAGGAGCTGACGCCGCGCTAGCAATCGCGAAGGCGACGCGCCCCCTCGCCCGCGCCCACTCACAGCCCCGCCAGATACTCCACCAGCGCGGCGAGGTCGTCGGGTGACGTTGCCAGCATCAGGTCGGACATGCCGGGATTGTTGCCGCGCGCGCGGGTGCGGAAATCGGCGATGGTTTTCGCAAGGTAGTCCCGTCCCATGCCGGCAAGCCGCGGCACCGTGCCGTCGCCCTGGAAGCGGTCGAGATGGCAGGCCGGGCAGCCGACCGAGCGGCTGGCGCTGACCGCCTTCTCCGCGACGTCCTTGGGCGCACTGGGCTGGCCGAGATCGGGCCATGGCTTCTGCGAGAAGTATTCCGCGATCGCCAGCATGTCGTCGCGCTCGAACTGCGTCGCGATCGGCTGCATGATCTCGCTCTTGCGGTCGCCGCGCTTGAAATCGCGGAGCTGGATATAGAGATAGCCGGCCTGCTGGCCCCAGATCGTCGGAATGGTCTTGTCTATGGGTTTGCCGTTCTCGCCATGGCAGCCGGCGCACACCTGCACCTTCTCCGCGATCGTCTCCGCGCGCACCTCGGCCGCCATCAGCAACAGCGCGGCGCTACAAATCATCAATCTGCCGAACATCTGCTCATCCGAAGAAACAGAAGCGGGACCGAACTGGTCCCGCCTCGCCGTCAATGTTTGCGAACGTGATTATGCATCACGCCCGGCTCAGTTGAGCGTGAAGGCGATGATGTTGTTGCCCCGCTTGTAATCGATCTGGGTGTTACCGCCCGCACCGACCACGATATATTGCTTGCCGCCGATCATGTAGCTCGACGGTGGCGCATTGACGCCGGCGCCGGCACGGAAGCTCCACAGCTCCTTGCCGTTGGAGGAATTGTAGGCCGCGAACTTGCCGTTGCCTTCGCCGGTGAACACCAGGCCGCCGGCGGTGGCGAGGATGCCGCCGATCATCGGCTCGGGCGTCTTGACCTGCCACTTGATCTTGCCGGTGTTGTAGTTCACCGCCGTGATGTTGCCCGACTGCTTCTCGCTCGGGATCACCTTGAAGGCGCCGCCCAGCCACAGCTTGCCGTTCGGATAGGCCGAGCTCTCGACGTGGTAGGTCATCGGCTGGTGCAGGTTGATGGCGTAGGCCAGCTCCTGCCCCGGGTCGGTCGCGATCGGCGACCATTCAACGCCGCCATTGGCGCCGGGCAGCATGCGCGCGCCTTCCTTGGTCGGCAGCACCCACATGTTCTCTTGCGGCACCATCGCCTCGGAGAAGCGGATCAGGCTGCAGTCCTTGCGATCGTGCACATAGATGTGCCCGGTCTTGCCGGCATGGATGACGCCGGGAATGGTCTTGCCGTCCTTGTCCTTGACGTTGACCAGCACCGTCGGGCTGACCGCGTCGAGATCCCAGACGTCATGGGCGATGTACTGGAAGTGGCAGACATACTTGCCGGTGTCGAGATCGAGCGAGACCAGCGAGTTGGTGTAGAGGTTGTCGCCGGGCCGGTTCGAGCCGTCGAGGTCGGGTGACGGATTTCCGACGACGAAGTAGATCCGATTGGTCGCGAGATCGACCGATGGGTTCTGCCACACGCCGCCGCCGAGCTTGGCATAGGGATCGCCGATCTTGGCGAGCATGTCCTTCTCGGCCTGGATATTGCGATGCATGTCGCGGCCGGTGGCGTCCTTGGTCGCCCAGACACCGACGGAGTTTTCGGGAATGGTGTTGAAATTCCAGAGCTGCTTGCCGGTCTTGGCGTCATAGGCGCGCACGAAACCACGGATGCCGTACTCGCCGCCATTGGTGCCGATCAGCACCTTGTCCTTCACCACGGTCGGCGCCATCGTCTCGCTGTAGCCGAGCTCGGGATCGGCGATGTTGGTGGTCCAGACCACCTCGCCGGTCTTGGCATTCAGCGCCATCAGCTTGGAATCGAGCGTCGCCAGATAGACCCGGTCGCCGAGCACCTGGACGCCGCGATTGTTGGGGCCGCAGCAATAGACGGTGATCGGGCCCATCTTGTGGGCATAGTGCCAGAGCTGCTGGCCGGTCTTGGCGTCGAGCGCATAGACATGGCTGAACGACGTCGTGACATACATCACGCCGTCGACGACGATCGGCGATGTCTCAAGCGACTCCTTGACGTCGGTCTGGAAAATCCAGGCGACGTGCAGGTTCTTCACATTGTCGCGGCTGATCTGCTTGCCCGGATAGAAGCGCGTCTGGGCGTAATTGCCGTTGGTGAGCAGGAAGTCTTTTGCGTTCTTGTCGGCAGCATTGAGCTGCTCCTGGGTCACCGGGGGGACATTGGCGTTCCCCAGGACCGACTGCTTCTCCTGCTTGACTTCCTGTCCGATGGCGGCGGTGGACAACACGCCAACGCCGACCGCTGCGGCGAATGCCGCCAGCCCTTTCACAGTCATGATTTCCCCCGTTATTTCTTGGTTGCACTATCAGGGATGGAGTTTGCTACTTCCCCTTCGAGGCCTGGCCGCCGTCACGAGCGCGCACCGCTGATGGCCTGGTTGCGCTGCAATAGATGATGAAAAAACAACGACAGGTATCGATGGACGGGTTTCATGTTAGCGCTGTCGTTCATAAAGACAATCGATGCGCTCAATGCGAAGCAGCAACAGCATAGGTTCGCGCTGCCGAACCGCAGCGATCGCGCGTCGGCATCAATCCAAGTGATATCGGTAACTTCCGGCGCCTTCAGGGTTGGCTGGACGAATTCGCCTTCGCAGCCGCAGCACGCAAAATGAGACTGCGCGTCAAGCGACGGCACCGCGCAAGTCCTGGCGCCCGGCCGAGGTCGTTGACCTCAGCCGGTGAGATTACTCCCAGGACCAGGTCGAGAAATCGTTCTCGAATTGCGGCACTTCCTTCCACACGCCCTTCAGCTTCTTGCTGGCGATCGAGATGAATTGCGGCTGGAACAGGAAGCCGGCCACCGCGTCGGTCGCCAGCATGCGCTGCGCGTCGCCGAGCAGTTTGGCGCGGTCGGCCTCCGCCGGCGTCGCCATGATCTGCTGGTAGAGCGCGTTGAACGCCTCGGACTTGTAGCCGAGATAGTAGTCGGGCTCGGTCAGCTTCACGAGATCGAACGGCTCGACATGCGCGACGATGGTGAGGTCGTAATTGTGCGGACCGGTGAAGACCTGCGACAGCCACTGCGCCCATTCCACGTTCTCGATCTTGGCGACAATGCCGACCTTGGCGAGCTGCGCCGCCAGGATCTCGCCGCCCTGCCGCGCGTAAGACGGCGGCGGCAGTTTCAGGCTGAGCTCGAGCGGCGTCTTGACGCCGGCCTCGGCCAGCAGCTTCTTGGCCATCTCCGGATCGTAGGGATTGATGCCGGTGGTATCGACATAGCCGAGCGATCCCGGCACATAGAAGCTGCCGATCGGCGTTCCGAAACCATCGACCGCGCCGTCGATCATCGCCTTGCGGTCGATCGCGGCCAGGATGGCGCGGCGGACACGGACGTCGTCGAACGGCTTCTTGCGCTCGTTGATGCCGACGATGGTTTTTGCCCTGCTACCGCCGATCAGGACGTTGAAGCGCGGATCGGCCTTGAACTGCGCCAGGCTGCGCGCCGCCGCAACCCGCGGAAACGCGTCGACATCGCCCGACAGCAGCGCCGCGACCTGGGCAGCGGGATCGCCGATGAAGCGGATCGTCACCTTGGCGAGCTTGATGGCGGCGGCGTTGCGATACTCCGGCCATTTCACCAGCGTGATCGACGAGCCCTTGGTCCAGCTGCCGAGTGTGTAGGGCCCGGTGCCGACCGGTTGCGTCGCATCGGTCGGCGCGCTCTTCGGCTCGACGATCGAGCCCGACGCCTGGCCGAGCAGGAACGGCAGGTTCGGCTCGGAGTATTTCAGCGCGACCACGATCGTCTCCGCATCAGGTGCCGTCACCGACGTGAAGGCCTGGTACAGGCTCCTGTCCTTATTGGTCGAGGTCGGCGCCGCGGCGCGCTCGTAGGTGAACTTCACCGCCGCGGAATCGAACGGCTCGCCATTGTGGAATTTGACGCCCTTGCGCAGCTTGAAGGTGTAGGTCTTAAGATCGGGCGACGCCTGCCAGCTCTCCGCGAGCAGTGGCGACACCGAGCCGTCCTCGTTGATCTTGGTCAGCGTCTCATAGATGTTGTAGAGCGTAACTTCAGCGATTGCCGCGGCGGCCGCGTTGGTCGGATCGAGCCCCGGCGGCTCCAGCGTCATGCCCATCACGACGCTGTCCTTCTTGCCTTGCGCGAGGCTCGGCAGCGGCGCGGCGGTGAGCGCGGCGGCCGCCGCGATGACGCACAATTTCCTCAACATTGGTCTGCTCCCCGAACGTGCTCTTCCATCAGCCTAGGCTAACCCGCACAAAGGACTAACCGGCCTCCGCGACCACAGGCGGCAGTGAAATCACGGCTTCGGCGTGATGGCAGGCAGCCAGGTGGGCCTCTCCCACCGTGCGTAGCGCAGGCGCGGTCTCGCGACAATGCTGGTCCGCCATGGGACAGCGCGGCGCGTAGGAGCACCCGGTCGCAGCCGATGCCTGTGAGCCGATCGCCTGCGCGCCGCGGCGGCGCCTGATACCACCGGCCCGGGCGCGCGGAACCGCATCGAGCAGCGCACGCGTATAGGGATGGGCGCTGTGGGCGAACAAATCGGCGGACCGCCCCTGCTCGACGATCCTCCCCTGATACATCACCGCGATCTCGTCGCAGAGCAGATCGACCACCGCGAGGTCGTGGCTGATCAGGATGTAGCTGAGACCGAATTCGTCCTGCAGGTCTTGCATCAGATTGAGCACCTGCGCCTGCACGGAGACGTCGAGCGCGGAGACCGGCTCATCGGCCACGATCAGCTTCGGCTGGGTGATCAGCGCGCGCGCGATCGCGATGCGCTGGCGCTGGCCGCCGGAGAACTCGTGCGGGAACTTGTCCATGTCGGCATCGCGCAGCCCGACCTGCCGCAGCACCGCGGCGACGCGCTCGCGCAAGCCAGCGCGATCGATGCGCCCGAGCGCGGTCAACGGCTCGGCAACGATCCGCGCAACGGTCTGTCGCGGATCGAGCGAGCCATAGGGATCCTGGAACACCATCTGGAAATCGCGGCGGGCGCGGCGCAGCTCATCCGGCGGCATCTGGTTGAGATCACGGCCCATCAGCAACACCGAGCCCGATGTTGGCCGCTCCAGCGCCATCACCAGCCGCGCAAAGGTCGATTTGCCCGAACCGGACTCGCCAACGACGCCGAGGCTCCTGCCCGGCATGACCTGCGCCGTGACGCCGTTGAGCGCGCGCACCTGCGCCGCCGGCTTGAACAGGCTTTCACGCGGCAGGGTGTAACGTTGCGCGAGATCCGTCACCTCGAGCAGCGGCGTCGCAAGCGCGGGTGATGCCTGTTCCAGCACCGTCATGCGCCAACGCCCCCGGCGGCCATCGAGACATCGGTCCTGATGCAGCGCACGCCATGCGCCGCGCCAACATCCACCACAGCCGGCAGCGCCGCGCGGCAGCGCTCCTCGGCGATCGTGCAACGATCGGCGAAGGCGCATCCGGCCGGCAAGTCCGCCAATTCAGGCACGGTGCCGGCAATGGTCTTCAGCCGCGTCCCCTTGCGCGCACCGAGCCGCGGGCGGGCGCGGAACAGGCCCTGGGTGTAGGGATGGCCCATCCGCGTGAATACGGCGCTGGTTTCGCCGCTTTCGACGACGGTGCCGCCATACATCACCATCATGCGCTCGACATTCTCGGCGATCACGCCGAGATCGTGCGAGATCAGGATCATCGACATGCCGCGCTCCGCGACGAGATCGGCGATCAAATCGAGGATCTGGCCCTGGATGGTGACGTCGAGCGCGGTGGTCGGCTCATCTGCGATCAGCACATCGGGCTGGCAGGCCAGCGCCATCGCGATTGTGATGCGCTGGCGCTGGCCGCCGGAGAACTGGTGCGGATAGGCATCGACGCGCTTTGCCGCATCGGGCAGCCCGACGCGGTCGAGCAAGGCGATCGCTTCGCCGCGCGCTGCAGCCGCCGAGATTCCGGTGTGACGCCGCAATGGCTCGGCGACCTGATGCCCGATCGTGTGCATCGGATTGAGCGCGGTCATCGGCTCCTGGAAGATCATGCTGATGCGGTTGCCGCGCAGCTTGCAATAGGCCGCATCCGGCAAACCAATGAGCTCCGAACCGTCGAGCCGGATGCTGCCGCTGATCACGGCGCTGTCGGGCAACAGGCCCATCAGCGCCAGCGCCGTCACCGACTTGCCGCAACCGGATTCGCCGACCAGCCCCAGTGTCTCGCCGCGGCGAAGCGCAAAGCAGACGCCGCGCACCGCCTGCGCCGGACCGCGGCTGGTGTTGAGCCGGACGCCAAGGTCCTTCACCTCGATCAGCGGCGCGTCATTCATGCTCAACGCTCCCGCGCCAGACGGGGATCGAGCAGATCGCGCAAGCCGTCGCCGAGCAGATTGAGGCCGAGCACCGCGATCGCGATCGCCATGCCCGGATAGACCGCCAGCATCGGCGACTGGAACAGCAGCGTCTGCGCATCGTTGAGCATGCGGCCCCAGGACGGCTGCGGCGGCTGGGTGCCGAGCCCGAGATAGGACAGCGCCGCCTCGGCTAGGATCGCGAGCGCGAACTGGATCGTCGCCTGCACGATCAGGATCGACAGGATGTTCGGCAGCACGTGCTCGATCGTGATGCGGAACGAGCCCTTGCCCGCGGCGCGCGCGGCCAGCACGAATTCGCGGGCCCAGATCGCATTGGCCGAACCGCGGGTGACGCGGACGAAGGTCGGAATCTGGAAGATGCCGATCGCGGTGATCGACGTCACCATGCCCGGACCTGCGACGGAGGCCAACATGATCGCCGACAGCACCGCAGGGAAAGCGAAGGTGAAGTCGCTCATCCGCATGATGAGCTCCTCGGTCCAGCCCTTGCGCGCCGCGGCGATTAGGCCGAGGCAGACGCCAAAGCTCAGGCCGATGCCGACCGCAATGACGCCGACCATGATGGTGGAGCGCGCTCCGACCAGCAGCAGCGAGACGATGTCGCGGCCGAACACATCAGTGCCGAGCCAGTGCGCCGCTGACGGCGGCCGCAGTTTCGAGGCGACGTCGATGTCATAGGCGGACCACGGCGTCCAGACCAGCGACAGCAGCGCCGCGCCGAGCACGAGCAGGCTCAACACCGTGCCGAGCACAAAGCTGCGATGATGCAATGCGCGGCGCCAGAATCCGGTCGCCGGCCTCGCGCCCGCGGAAACGGCCGGCGTACCGGCGGAAGCGGTCAGCGGCGCGCTCACAGGTTGGCAACCTTGATGCGCGGGTCGATGAAGGCATAGAGCATATCGACCACGAAATTGACGATGACGACCATCGCCGCCAGCAGCATCACGCAGTTGCGCACCACGATCAGGTCGCGGTTGGCGATCGACTGGAAGATCAGCCGTCCCAGGCCGGGCAGATAGAACACGTTCTCGATCACGATGGTGCCGGCCAAGAGATTGGCGAATTGCAGCCCCATCACCGTCATCACCGGGATCATGGCGTTGCGCAGCACGTGGCGCCACAGCACCTCGCGCTTGCCGAGCCCCTTGGCGCGCGCGGTGCGGACGAAATCCTCGCGCAGCACCTCCAGCACCGCCGAGCGTGTGACGCGGGCGAGGATCGCGGCTTGCACCACGGCGAGCGAGATCGCGGGCAGCAGCAGCGACTTGACGCCCGGCCAGATGCCGTCGTCCCAGCCGGCAAATCCGCCGGCTGAGAGCAATTGCAGCTTCACCGAGAACAGCAGGATCAAGAGGATCGCGAACCAGAAATTCGGCAGCGCGATGCCGATTTGGGTCAGCGACATCACGCCGACATCGCCGAGCTTGTTGTGGTTGGCCGCGGTGTAGATGCCGGCGGCGAGCGCCAGCACCACCGTGATCGACATCGACATAATCGCAAGCGGGATGGTCAGCACCAGCCGTTCCGCGATCAGGGAAGCCACCGGCGTGCCATAGACATAGCTGTTGCCGAGATCGCCGACCGCCATGCCCTTGAGCCAGAGCAGATAGCGAACCGTGATCGGCTGGTTGAGCCCGAGCTTGACGGTGAGCGCGCGCACCGCGTCGGGCGAGGCGTCGGCGCCCATCAGCATCTGGGCGGCATTGCCGGGCAGCGCGTCGAGCACCAGGAAAATGATCAGCGACGCCGCGAGCAGCGTCGCCACTAGGGTCAGGATCCGCCGCAGGAAGAAAACGCTCATGCGCGCCCGGGGTGCAAGGAACAGGCCGCAGGTTTCAACATGTTCGCGAGCGAATGCAAGCCCCTCGCCGCGCCGTTCATGAGGCGATGGCCGGCCAGCGGCCGAGCAGGTCGCTCGCCTGTTCGAACAGCGCCGCGACGCGCAGCAGTTCCGCATCGGCCCGGAAGCGGCCGACCAGATGCAGGCCGATCGGCAGGCCATCGCGGCCGAAGCCGGAGGGGATGCTGACCGCGGGGTGCCCGGTCATGTTGAACAGCATGGTCCAGGGAAACCAGTGCGGCCGCACGCTGTCGAAGCTCTGGCCGTCGATGTCGATGGTGCCGAACAGGTCCTGATCGATCGGCAGCGCCGTTCGGGTCAGCGTCGGCATCGCCAGATAATCGCCGCGCACGAGCAGCGACTGCACGCGGCGGAACAGCGCGGTGCGGTCGAACATCGCCTGCTGGTACTCGACGCCGCTGACCTCAGCGGCGAGCGCGAGCTGTTTCAGGAAGGTCGGGCTGAGGTCATTGGGGTGATCGGCGGCGAGCTTTTCGAAACGGGTACGCCAGACGGTGTGATTGATGGCGCGCCAGATCGGCTCGATGTCGAAGCCGTCGCCGGAAAATTCCTCGAGTTCCGCACCGAGGCTGGCCAGGCGGTCGAGGCTCGCCTTGAAGTCGGCGGCGACATCTGATGTCACCGGGCGGCCCGGCGGCGACAGGCAGAACAGCACCCGCTTGCCCCGGAGATCGCCGCGCGGCGTCGCGAGGTCGAGATAGTCGGGCACCGGCACGCCGATCGACCACGGATCGGACGGGTCTTCGCCCGCCATCGCCTGCATCATCAGCGCGGTGTCGGCCACGGTACGGGTGGTCGGCGTGACATAGGTCTGGTTGCCGAAGGCGTCCTGCACCTGACTGTGCGGGATCACGCCGTTGCTCTGCTTGATCCCGACCACGCCGTTGCAGGCCGCCGGAATCCGGGTCGAGCCGCCGCCGTCGGTCGCAACCGCCAGCGGCGCGATGCCGCTTGCGACCGCCACCGCCGCGCCGCCGCTGGAGCCGCCGCTCGAGCGCTCGGCGCTCCACGCATTGCGGGTGCGGCCGAACAGCGGCGAGTCGGTCAGGCACTTGCTGCCGAATTCGGGCGTCGTGGTCTTGCCGATCAATATTCCGCCCTGCGCACGGAGCCGGGCCACCGCCACGGCGTCATGATCGGGCACATTGTCCCGGTACGGCACCGCACCGAAGGTCGTGCGCACGCCCTTGGTGCTGACGATGTCTTTCACGGTGAAGGGAATGCCGTGCAGCAGGCCGAGCGGCTCGCCCGCCATGAGCTCGCGTTCCGCGACCTTCGCCTGCGCCATCGCCTCGTCGGCGCACAGCGTGATGAAGCAGTTCAGGTCGCCCTGCAGCCGCTCGGCGCGGGCAAGCACGGCCGCCGTGAGCTCGACTGGAGAGACCTCCTTGCGGGCGATGCGCCCACGAAGCTCAACGGCAGGCTGCAGACAGAGATCATCGCTCATCGGAACCAGGCGCTCGCATCAGACGTGGTCGACGGCCGCATCGTGCCGCGCAGCACGCGGCAAGTCCATCACCTCCGGCGCATGGCGGCATGCCACGCGGCCAATCGCGCATGGCCTACCAATAGTCCGCAGGCAATTCCCGGCTCCGCGGCGGATCGGCGCCCGCGCGCGTGCAGGTGAAGGCGGCGCATTTGCAGGCGAACGACAGCGCGCGCGTGAGCTCCGCCGCGTTGATCTCGCGCAGCTGCTGTCGCGCGATCCGGTTCAGCCGATGCAGCGCGGCCAGCAGCGCCGCCTGAAAACTGTCGCCGGCGCCGATCGTATCCACGACCTTCACCACAGGCGACTCGACCTCGATCGACCCAGCCTGGCGATGCCAGGCGCTGGCGCCATTGTTGCCGCGCGTGATGACGACGAGCGATGCGCCGGCCGACAGCAGCGCCTCCGCCCTCTCGGCATAGGCCTCGTCGCCGAACAGATAGGCGAAGTCGACATCGGACATTTTTACGATGTCGGCCTTGTCGCAGAACGCCAGCATGCGCGTGCGATAGGCGTCCTTGTCCTTGACCAGGTTCGGCCGGCAGTTCGGATCGAGCGAGATCGTCACGTTCGGCCTGATATCCTCGATGAAGGCCAGCGTCTCGGCCGCGCCCTTGTCATGCACCAGCGTCGTCGAGCCGGTGTGAAGGCAGGTGACGCCATCAAGCGCGATCGCGTCGCGCCGGTAAGTCCAGTTCCGCGACGCGGTATCCGCGTCATAGAAAGCGTATTGCGTCTCGGTGCCGGTCACGCGCGCAAAGGCCAGCGTTGCCTGGTGATCGCTGCGCGTCGCGCGGCCGAGATCGACGCCCGAGGCCGCGGCGTGATCGGCGATCATCCGGCCGAACGTATCGGTCGAGATGCCGCCGACGAAGCCGGTGGGAACGTCGAGCCGGGCGCTGCCGATCGCGATATTGAGACAGGAGCCGCCGACCGCGGGCGTCAGGGCCTCGCGTCCATCCGCCGTCCGTGACGGCAGGAAATCGATCAGCGCATCTCCGCAACTCAGCAGCATGGTGCAAACACCTTAACTGGGCGCCTCGCCGGGCGCCCGCTTCATCGCCTCGCGGCTGTCGCGATCAAGCTCCCGCAGCATCTTGTGCACGCCGCGCTTCTTGCGGTGGAACTCGGCCAACTCGGGCCTGGTCGGCTCACTCAATCGCCCGAGCGCCGACATGCCGGCCATCGCGGCGTTGATCGAATTATGCGCGCCGCTGGCGACCGCGCCCAGCATCGCAGCGCCCAGCAGCACGGGTTCCTGAGTCTGCGGCAACGCCACCGTGTAGCCGGTGGTGTCGGCCATGATCTGGCGCACCAGCGGGCTGCGGCTGGCGCCGCCGCCGATCACGATGGTCTTGCCACTGACGCCGTGGGCCTGCAGCGCGTCGATGACGTCGGCAAGGCCATAGGCAAGCCCGCACAGGCCGGCGATGAACAGCCGCTCCAGCGCCGACACGTCGGTGTCGAGATCGAGCCCCGCGATCACGGCGCGCGAACCCGGATCGGCATAGGGCGACCGGTTGCCGAGGAATTCCGGCAGGACGTGAACATTGCGCGCGAGCAGCGCCGCCGTGCCGGCGTCGCCCGCACGCGCCAGGATGCGCTTCTCGAGGTACTCGATGACATCGACGCCGTCGTGCTTCGCAGCGGCCAAAACCTCGGCATGCGCCGGATGCGATTTAAGCAGGTGATCGATCGCGGCCCCCGCCGCAGATTGACCGCCCTCGTTCAGCCAGAAGCCCGGCACCATCCCTGAGAAATACGGCCCCCAGACACCCGGCACGAAGCAGGGATCGACCGTCGTCGCCATGATGCAGGCCGACGTTCCCATGATGTAGGCGAGCCGCTTGCCGACATCGACCTCGGCGCCGGAGCCATCGCGGCCACCGATCGCGCCGACGCCGCCGGCATGCGCGTCGATCAGCGAGGCGCCGACCGCGGTTCCCGGCAGCAGGCCGAGTTCGCGCGCGGCATCCTCCGACAACCCGCGGCCGAGCGGCGAACCGGGCGGGACGATCTCGGCGCCGATCCGAGCAAAGCGGTCGGCTGCGAGCGCCTCGAGCCCGACCCGCTTGAGGAACGATTCGCTCCAGCCGCCTTCACCGGCGACATAGGTCCATTTGCAGGTGACGGTGCAGGTCGAGCGCGCCTGCGAGCCGGTGGCACGGAACGAGAGGTAGTCGGCGAGATCGAAGAAGTGGCCGGCGGCTTCGAAGGTCGCTGGCAGATGCCGCTTCAGCCAGAGGATCTTTGGGATCTCCATCTCCGGCGAGATGGCGCCGCCGACATAGCGCAGTACGCGGTCACCGGTCGCATTGACGAATTCGGTCTCGTCCATCGCGCGGTGGTCCATCCACACCACGACGTTGCGCGCGGGATCGCCGGACGGACTGACGGTGAGTGGTCGTCCGGCCTTGTCGAGCACGACCAGCGAGCAGGTGGCATCGAAGCCGATACCCTTGACCTGCTCGGCGGAAACCGCAGCCTCGCGCATCGCGTTGCGGACGGAGGCGACGCAGGCCGCCCAGATATCGTCGGACGACTGCTCGACGATATCGCTGGGTTCATGCCAGACCCGGATCGGATGCCGGGCCGACCCCAATAGCTTCCCGGCCTCGTCGAATACCCCCGCCCGGGCGCTGGTGCTCCCGACGTCCACCCCGATATAGGCTTGCCGCATGACCGCTCTATCTTTTGTTGAGCCTGATCGTTCGGCGCAACCCTACCAGCAAGTGTAGCCGCCATCGACAAGAACGATGCTTCCGGTCATCAGGCTCGCGGCGTCGGAGGCGAGGAACAAAACGACGGAAGCGATCTCGTCGACCTGCCCCATCCGCGCCATCGGGGTTCCGCCGATCCAGGCGTCGTACATTCTGGGGCTGTTCTTCACGAACGCGTTCAGCGGGGTCTCGATATAGGTCGGCGCCACCGCGTTGACGCGAACCCCGCGCGCGCCCCACTCGGCCGCCAGCGATTTGGTGAGATGGTGCACCGCGGCCTTGGAGGCATTGTAGAAGCATTGTTCCTGCGGCTTGTTGACGATGAAGCCGGACATCGAGCCGACATTGACAATGGTTCCGGACTTCGCCTTCAGCATGTGGTTGCCGAAGGCGCGGCAGCACCAGAAGGTTCCGTTCAGATTGACGTCGATGACGTTGAGCCAATGCTCGTCAGTCACGGTCTCGGCCGGCGTCTCGCTGCGCGCGATGCCGGCATTGTTGACGAGAATATCGACCTTGCCGTATTTGCGGACCAGCTCGTCGGCGACCGCGGAGACGCGGCCGGAATCCGTCACGTCCATCAGCGCGATATCGGCGTCAAAGCCCTTGGCCTTCAGCGCCGCCTGCGCATCATTGGCGACCTTGGCGTCGCGGTCGCCGATGATGACCTTGGCGCCGGCCTCCGCCAGCGCTTCGGCGCAAGCAAGCCCGATGCCTTGACCGGCGCCGGTGATGATGGCGGTCTTGCCGCCGAGTTTGAATTTCTCGAGATACATTTTCTTCTTCCTTTGCCTGAGGCCCGCGATCATCGCGGGCATGGTGCCCCGGCCAGAGCGAGATCGACGGTGGAGGTTCGTCCATGTGTTACGCGTGGATCGATTTTCCGCTGTCGTCGAACCGATGGATGCGCGCCGGATCCGGGATCAGCGACACGCGATCGCCGGGATGCAGGTCAAGCTCGCCGACATAGCGCGTGGTCAGCATGCCCTGCGGTCCGGCGTCGACGTAGAGGAAGGTGTCGCTGCCGAGATGCTCGGCGACCGAGACCGTGCCGGGCCAGCCGCCTTGCCCGTCGCGCTCGACCTTCAGATGCTCGGGCCGCACGCCGATCGTCGCAGCGCCCTGCTGTTTCGCGGGCTCGCCGGTGACGAAATTCATCTTCGGCGAGCCGATGAAGCCGGCGACGAACAGGTTGGCCGGCTTCTCGTAGAGTTCGAGCGGCGAGCCATATTGCTCAATCTTGCCGCCGTTCAGCACCACGATCTTGTCGGCCATGGTCATGGCCTCGACCTGGTCGTGGGTGACATAGATCGCCGTGGTGCCGAGCTGCTTTTGCAATCGCGTCACCTCGAGCCGCATCTGCACGCGCAGCGCAGCATCAAGGTTCGACAGCGGCTCGTCGAACAGGAACGCCTTCGGCTCGCGCACGATGGCGCGCCCGATCGCAACGCGCTGGCGCTGGCCGCCTGACAGTTCGCGCGGCTTGCGGTCGAGATAGGGCGTAAGGTTGAGGGTCGCCGCGGCGGCCTCGACCTTGCGGTTGATCTCGTCCCTGGCAATGCCGGCCATCTTCAGGCCGAACGCGATGTTGCCGCGCACGCTCATATGCGGATAGAGCGCGTAGGACTGGAACACCATCGACAGCCCGCGCTTGGCCGGCGGCACGTCGACCACGTTACGTCCGTCGATCAGGATGGCGCCGCCGGTGACGTCTTCCAGCCCCGCGATCAGCCGCAGCAGCGTGGTCTTGCCGCAGCCGGACGGACCGACAAAGACGACGAACGAGCCGTCGGCGATCTCGAGGTCCGCGCCCTTGATGATGTGGACCGGCCCGAACGATTTTTGCACACCCTGCAGCGTAATCTGACCCATGGCAAAAGCCTTTCTGCTACTTGACCGCGCCGAAGGTCAGGCCGCGGACGAGCTGCCGCTGACTGAACCAGCCGAGCACGAGAATGGGCGCGATCGCGAGCGTCGACGCCGCCGACAGTTTCGCCCAGAACAATCCTTCCGGGCTCGAATAGGATGCGATGAACACGGTGAGCGGCGCGGCCTCGAGCGTCGACAGATTGAGGGTCCAGAACGCCTCGTTCCACGCCAGGATCAGATTGAGCAGCAAGGTCGAGGCCAGCCCCGGCACCGCCATCGGCGTCAGCACGTAGATCAGCTCGCGCCCGATCGTGGCGCCGTCCATCCGCGCCGCCTCGAGGATATCCTTCGGGATCTCCTTGAAATAGGTGAACAGCATCCAGATCACGATCGGCAGATTGCCGAGGCACAGGATGAAGATCAGGCCAGAGCGGGTGTCGAGCAGGCCGAAGGTCCGGAAGATCAGATAAATCGGCACCAGCACGCCGACCGGCGGCATCATCTTGGTGGAGAGCATCCAGAGCAGCACGTCCTTGGTCCGCTTGGTCGGCGAGAACGCCATCGACCACGCTGCCGGGATCGCGATCAGCATCGCGATCAAGGTCGAGCCGCCGGCGATGATGATCGAGTTGAGCGCGTGATGGATATAGTCGCTGCGCTCCTGCACGGTCGCATAGTTCTCCGTGGTCCAGTGGAAGAACAGGAACGACGGCGGAATCGCGAAGGCCTCCAGCTCGGTCTTGAAGCTCGCCAGCACCATCCAGAGGATCGGGAAGAAGATCAGGAAGCCGACCAGCCAGGCCGCCGCCGTCGAGATCACCTTGTTCCGTGTCGTGACCTTCCGTGCCATGACGTTACGCCTCCAGATTCCGGCCGACGATACGAACGAGGAAGAACGCGACGATATTGGCGAGCACCACCGCGACCAGGCCGCCCGCCGAGGCGCTGCCGACGTCGTACTGGATCAGCGCCTGCGAATAGATCAGGAAGGCGATGTTGGTGGTCTGCAGGCCGGGGCCGCCGCCGGTGGTGACGAAAATCTCCGCGAACACCGTGAGCAGGAAGATGGTCTCGATCAGGATCACCACCGTGATCGGACGCGCCAGATGCGGCAGCGTGATGTAGATGAAGGTCGAGATCGCGCTCGCGCCGTCCATCTCGGCGGCCTCCTTCTGCTCCTCGTCGAGCGATTGCAGCGCGGTGAGCAGAATCAGGGTCGCAAACGGCAGCCATTGCCAGGAGATGATCAGGATCACCGAGAACAGCGGCGCATCATTGAACCAGTCGATCGCAGGCAAGCCGAACAAATGTGCGATCCAGGCGAACAGGCCCGACACCGGATGCA
This sequence comes from Bradyrhizobium sp. 6(2017), assembly GCF_011058295.2. NCBI lineage: Bacteria > Pseudomonadati > Pseudomonadota > Alphaproteobacteria > Hyphomicrobiales > Nitrobacteraceae > Bradyrhizobium > Bradyrhizobium sp. 6(2017). The sequence continues at coordinate 7,860,346 of NZ_CP049289.2, forward strand.
TGAGGAGATTCTTCCAGACCAGCGCGCTGACCGTCGGCATCACGAAGAACGGCGCGATCACCATCAGCCGGACGATGGAGAGCCCGACCACCTGCTGGTCGAGCAGCAGCGCCAGCGGCACGCCAAGGATGATCGTGATTGCGAGCACCGAGCCGACCAGCACCAGGGTGTTCTGCAGCGAGGCGAGGAAGGCTGGATCGGTCAGGAAGTAGCGAAAATTCTCCAACCCGACGAATTGTTCGGAGCCGGGATCGAGCAGATTGTAGTGCAGGGTCGCGAAGTAGATCGTGAGTGCCAACGGCACGATCATCCAGATGAACAGCAGCGCCACCGCGGGCGTGAGCAGTGTCCGTGCGAGCAGTTGGGTCTGCTGGGTCGCCATCCCCGCCTCCTTCTGTCGAAAGGAGCGACCATCCCGTTGCGGGACAGGATGGTCGCGAGTGGCCCAGCCCGGGAGGTTTGAGCTGGTCGGGCGGCCAAGGCGCGTGCTGCGCCCTGGCTTTGTCTGGGCGTGTTTTACTTGAGGTAGCCCGCGCGCTTCATTTCGCGCTCGGTCGCGGACTGCGCAGCCGAGAGCGCCGCATCCACTGTGGTCGAGCCGGAGAGCGCCGCCGAGAATTGCTGCCCCACCTGGGTGCCGATGCCCTGGAATTCAGGGATTGCCGCATACTGCACGCCGACATACGGCACCGGCTTCACGGTCGGCTTGTTCGGATCGGCCGAGTCGATCGAGGCCAGCGTCAGCTTGGCGAAGGGGGCGACCTTCAGATAGTCGGGGTTCTTGTACAGCGAGGCGCGCGTGCCAGGCGGCACGTTGGCCCAGCCGTCCTTCGCGGCGACGAGCTTGGTGTAGTCCTTGCCGGTTGCCCAGGCGATGAACTTCTCGGCCGCCTCGACCTTCTTCGAGCCGGCGGGGACCGCGAGGCTCCACGCCCACAGCCAGTTGGCGTTCTTGCCGAGCCCGGTGTTCGGGGCCAGCGCAAAGCCGACCTTGTCGGCGACCCTGGACTCCTTCGGATTGCTCACGAAGGACGCCGCCACCGTGGCATCGATCCACATCGCGCATTTGCCGGCGTTGAACAGCGCGAGGTTCTCGTTGAAGCCGTTGGAGCTGGCGCCGGGAGGGCCGGCCTGCTTCATCAGGTCGACATAGGTCGTCAGCGTCTTCTTCCATTCCGGCGAGTTGAACTGCGGCTCCCACTTCTCGTCGAACCAGCGCGCGCCGAAGGAGTTGGCCATCGCGGTGAGGAACGCCATGTTCTCGCCCCAGCCGGCCTTGCCGCGCAGGCAGATGCCGTAGACGCCGCCCGACTTGTCGGTCAGCTTCTTGGCGGCGTCGACCACGAAGTCCCAGGTCGGGCTCTCCGGCATCTTCAGGCCGGCCTTGTCGAACAGGTCGGTGCGATACATCACCATCGAGCTCTCGCCGTAGAACGGCGCGGCGTAGAGCTTGCCGTCGACCGAGACCGCGTCCTTGATCTTCGGCAGGAGATCGCCGACGTCATAGTCGGCGCCGAGCTTGTCGAGCGGCACCAGCCAGTTCTTCTTGGCCCAGATCGGCACCTCATAGGTGCCGATGGTCAGCACGTCGAACTGGCCGCCCTTGGTGGCGATGTCGGTGGTCACGCGCTGGCGCAGCACGTTCTCCTCGAGCGTCACCCATTTGACAGTGATGTCGGGGTTCTTCGCGGTGAATTCGCTGGAGAGCCCCTGCATGCGGATCATGTCGCCGTTGTTGACGGTCGCCACCGTCAGCGTGGTCTGGGCGATCGAGGGGGCAGAGATCAAAAGAGCAGCCGCGCCCGCAACGGCGCAAAGGACGTTTTTCAAGGTGACCTCCCTTATGTCACGTTGAGCATATGCCCACGTGTTGGGCGTATGTTCATCCTGTCGCCAAATTTTGTCAAGCGTGCGGGTGCGCCGTCCCACGCGATTACGGGTTCCACTACAGCCTGGAATGGAGGTTTTTGCGGAAGCGAAGAGAGCGGCCGACTGGAATTGGATTGAGCTGGAGCAGCGCCCAATGTGCACCTCTCCCGCTTGCGGGGGAGGTCGGATTGCATCTCCGATGCAATCCGGGTGGGGGCTCTCTCCACAATACGACCCGAGGATAGACCCCCACCCCAACCCTCCCCCGCAAGCGGCAGGGCTGTCCGGGGAATGATTCACTATGTCGCGGTGCATGCTCGGCAAGACCGAGGCAAATCGGCCTTTTCTGGTTGTCGAGACACAGAAGGCCGAGCATGCGATTCCGCGATAGCATTTTTGGAAGGCTGCTTGAACCGATCAATCGACGGCAGTTTCAGACGGCTGTGGATCGTCTGGACGGGGATGCCTACGACAAATCGTTCAGGAGTTGGGATCACCTGGTGGCGCTGATCTATGCGCAGCTGAGCAGTCACGACAGCCTGCGCGCCGTGGTGGCCGGCTTCAACGCCAATCCTCAGCACCACTATCATCTGGGCACCGGCAGGTTGTCCCGCTCGACGCTATCGGATGCCAATGCCCGCCGCCCGTCCGGCGTTTTTGCGCAAACCTTTGCCAGACTATCAGCGATGGCAAGCCGGCAGTTGCGGAGCGAAGGCCAGGAGATGGTGCGCCTGATCGACGCCAGTCCGATCCCGCTGGGCAAGCTCTGCACCTGGGCGGCGTGGAACGGCCGCATCCGTGGCATGAAGCTGCATATGGTCTACGATCCCAAGGGCGATGTCCCGGACTGCGTCGAGGTGACGGATGCGAACGTCAATGACATCGAGATCGGTCGCCATGTCCCTATCCAGGTGGGCACAACCTACGTGTTCGATAAGGGATATTGCCGCTTCGACTGGTGGCAGAAGATCAATGACAGCAAGGCTTTTTTCGTCACCCGGGCGAAGACAAGCATGCGTCTCCGCAAGATCAAGCGACGCACTAATCGCAAGCGCAAGGGCGATGGCTTCAAGGTCATCGCCGATGACGAGGTGAAGCTCACCAGCAAAGGCGACTCGCGACTGCCGATACCACTGCGGCGCATCAAGGTCAGGCGGGAGAACGGCGGCGTGATCACGCTTCTCACCAACGATATGACGCGAACGGCCGTCGAGATCGCCGCCCTCTACAAGAGCCGGTGGCAGATCGAACTGCTATTCCGCTGGATCAAGCAGCATCTCGATATCCGCAAGTTTCTCGGCACCAACGACAATGCGATCCGCCTGCAAGTGCTTGCAGCGATGATTGCCTACCTGCTGCTACGCATCGCTGCGCGGGCCAACTGCATCAAAATGCTTCCCCTCAGGCTGGCCGAACTTGTCGGCCAGTTCCTGTTCACCCGCCGATCCCTTGCCACTATCGACAAGCCTCCGCCCAGCAACCCCAGCCCCAGCAAACCCACAGCCTCCGCCAACCAGATGGAGTTCTGCTATGGCTGAGCTTTCCCGGACAGCCCTGCGCAAGCGGGAGAGGGAGTGCACCGACTCGTGGCGCCTAGCGATCCAGCACCGCGCGCGCGGTCGCCTCATCGGTGATCAGGCCGTTGATCACCCGGCCCGCCAGCGCGGCCTTGATTGCCGCCACCTTGGCGGCGCCGACCGCCGCCGCGATCGTGGTTTGCTCCGCAGGAATCTGCGGCGGAATGCTGGTCAGGCGCTTGTTGGTGCCGCCCTTGATGAGGCGCCCCTTGGCGTCATAGGCCCAACCGGTCACCTCGCCGATTGCGCCGAGCCGCATCATCTCCAAGAGTTCCTCACGGGTGACGAAGCCGTCGACATGAACCTGGGCCTTCTGGTCCATCTGGCCGATGCCGATCAGCCGGAGATCGGCCTTGGCGGCGACCGCCCTCACCCGCGCGATCGGGTCGATGCGCACCATGCGGTTGCGCTCATCCTCGCTCGACATCAAAAACGGCAGCGGCATCGGGTAATGGCGCGCGCCGGTGCGATCGGCGAGCCGTCCCACCGTGTCGTAGAAGCTCGCCGAGCCGTCGGCGGAGATGTTGCCGACCAGCGAGACGATCTGGTGATCGGGCCGCTCGATCGGCGAGACCCGCTCAACCGCGGCGCGCACCGCGCGACCGGTGCCGAGCGCCACGATCACAGGCGTCTCCGAGCGCAGCGTCACCTCAAGCAGATTGGCGCTGCGCTCGGCAATTCCTGCATTCGACAGCGGCGCCGCCGGGTCTGATGGCACCACGTCGCAATGCACCAGATCGAACCGCGCCTTCAGCCGGGACGCCAGCTCCATGCAGGCGGCGATTGGGTGTTCGAGGCGAAAGGTGATCAGCCGCTCCGCCAGGCACAGCGACACCAGGCGCTGCGCCGAGGCGCGCGACACCTGCAGCATTTTTGCAATTTCGTCCTGGGTGTGGCCCGCGATGAAATACAGCCAGCCGGCGCGCGCCGCATCGTCGCGGCGAGACTTTTCGTTGTCGGGCGCAGCCATAGTCGTGTGTCAGCCTTCCATCCAGAAATCCGTCATCGCGGCGAAGATTCGATCCGCCCCGGCCTGCCGCAGCAGAGCACTGCCATCCGCCAACCGATAGTGGGCGCCGCCGACAAATCCCCACACTTTCATGCCCGCCGCCTTCGCCGCCGTCACCCCGCTGACGCTGTCCTCGATCACAAGGGTGCGGCGCGGCTCGGCGCCCATCGCGCTTGCCGCATGCAGAAACAGATCCGGCGCCGGCTTGCCATGCTTGACCATCTGGGAAGTGTAAAGCCGCGGCCCAAAGCTAGCCGCAAGATCCGTCAGCTCCAGCGAGAACTTCACCCGCTCAAGATCGCTCGACGAAGCGACACAAGACGGCAGGCGCAAATCGGTGAGCACCGCTGCGACGCCTGCGATCGGTTTGAGCTGGGATCGGAATGTCTCGCGCACCTGCACCGCCAGATCAGGCAGGAAGGCCGCAGGCAATGGCCTTCCCGCGGCCTCGGCATATTCGATCACGGCCGCACTGCTGCGGCCGAGGAAGAGTTCGAGCGCCCGCTCGGTACTCATCGCGATGCCGGCCTGGACCATCGCCTCGGCGAGGCAGCGGCAGCTCAACCCCTCGCTGTCGACGAGCACGCCGTCGCAGTCGAAGATGACGAGATCGGTCTCGGGAAGCCGCAGATCCATCCTCGCATGAGATCATATGCTCACGTCATGAGCAATAGATCACAGTTTCCGCGCGGAATGCCGCGCCTCAAATGGTCGCGGTGCACCACCGGACATGCTGTGCGACAAGGCGAAATGCCGCATGACACACCTCTGATCGCGACCATCGTCGCGGGACTTGGCCTCGCTTTCGTCTTCGGAACCATCGCCCAGCGCTTCCGGGTTCCGCCACTGGTCGGTTATCTGCTCGCGGGCGTCGCCGTTGGCCCCTTCACGCCCGGCTTCGTCGCCGATCAGGCGCTGGCGACCGAGCTCGCGGAGCTCGGTATCATCCTCCTGATGTTCGGCGTCGGCCTGCATTTCTCGCTGAACGACCTGTTGTCGGTGCGCGCGATCGCGGTACCCGGCGCGATTGCCCAGATCGCGGTCGCCACTCTGATGGGCCTCGGCCTGGCGCTGTTGATGGGCTGGACTGTCGGCGCCGGCCTGGTGTTCGGCTTGGCATTGTCGGTGGCCAGCACCGTCGTGCTATTGCGTGCGCTGCAGGAGCGCCGGCTGATGGATACTGAACGCGGCAAGATCGCGGTCGGCTGGCTGATCGTCGAAGATCTCGCCATGGTGCTCGCGCTGGTGCTGTTCCCGGCGGTGGCGAGCTTCCAGGGCGGCGACGGCGCAGCGCTCGTCTCCGATCCGCTCGCCACCCGGTTCGGCCTCGGACTGACCGGCGTGCTGGTGCTGACGCTGGTCAAGATCGCCGTGTTCATCGCCTTGATGCTGGTGGTCGGACGGCGGCTGATCCCGTGGGTGCTGCACTACATCGCGCACACCGGATCGCGCGAGCTGTTTCGGCTGGCCGTGCTTGCGATCGCGCTCTGCATCGCGTTCGGCGCGACCAAGCTGTTCGGCGTTTCGCTGGCGCTCGGCGCTTTCTTCGCCGGGATGATGCTGCGGGAATCGCCGCTCAGCCAGCGCGCCGCCCAGGAAACCCTGCCGCTGCGCGACGCCTTCGCGGTGCTGTTCTTCGTCTCGGTCGGCATGCTGTTCGATCCGCTCAGCATGGTCCGCGAACCGTGGCCCTTGGTCGCGACGCTGTTCGTCATCGTGGTCGGCAAATCGCTCGCCGCGCTCTTGATCGTCGTGCTGTTCCGTCACCCAATGGCGACCGCCCTGATGATCTCGGCGAGCCTCGCCCAGATCGGCGAATTCTCCTTCATCCTGGCGGAGCTCGGCGTTGCGCTCAATCTACTGCCGAAGGCCGGCCGCGACCTGATCCTGGCCGGCGCGATCTTCTCGATCATGCTCAATCCGCTGGTGTTCGCGGTCGTCGATTGGCTGACGTCGCGGCTGGAGAAGCCGCAAGCGGCATCGCCGACCGTTGCGACCTCAGAGGCGATCCCGGTTACCGAGCTGCAGGACCACACCATCCTGGTCGGCTACGGCCGGGTCGGCAGCATCGTCGGCGACGCCCTGCATCAGCGCAACGCGCCGTTCCTCGCGGTCGAGGCGTCCGACGACATGGTCGCCAAACTCAGGCAGCGCGGCATCGAGGCCTTGATGGGCAACGCCGCACGCGCCAGCGTGCTACGCGCGACCAATCCCGTCGGTGCACGATCGCTGGTCATTGCGATTCCCGAAGCGTTCGAAGCCGGACAGATCGTCGAGCAGGTCCGCGCGGCGAATGCCGACATCCAGATCATCGCACGCGCGCATTCCGACGCCGAGGTCGATCATCTGACGGGCCTGGGGGCCGACATCGTGATCATGGGCGAGCGCGAGATCGCCCGCGGCATGATCGAGGAGCTGGAACGGGCGCGGCCGGGTGCCGCCACACCGGATGCGCGGGCGGCCGAGCAGGACTCGGCGGCCTGAGGGCGCAGCGGACGCACTCAGCCGCCAAGAAACGCGGGCGCCAGATCCTCCTGCACGATGATGTTGGCGGCTTCCGTCGTCAGTTCGCTGCCGACGAGATCGAGATTCTTCGCAGCCTCGAACAGCATCGCGCGGACGTCGTCCGGCGTCAGTACACCCTTTGCGATCAGCTTGCGCACCAGCGCCTGCAGGATCAGAACGTCGATCTCGCCATGGGCCAGCGGCGTCGGCTTGTCCGTCATGATCGTCTCCCGTGGCTGTGGTTCGTCGTATGCAGGGCTGCTAGCGAGGCTGTGACGCGATGTCCTTGTGCAATTGCTCGAACGCGCGGCGCAGGCCATGCAGCTGATCGACCAGATGGAGGATGACGTCGATACCCTCGTCATTGACGCCGAAATCGCCCTTCAGATCCTGGATCAGGTGCGCACGCGCCAAATCGGTGTCGGAGAAGCTGATCTCGCTCGCGGCCTCTTCCGGGACCAGCCATTGCTGCTCGATCCAGAACTCCAGGGTCTGCACCTCCAGACCCGCATCGATGAGGAACTGCTGCTTGTTCATGACGCACCTTCCTCGCGCGGATTGAATGCTTTTCTGTCCCACGTCGAAACAAACGCCTCGAGCTCGGGATCGGGTCCTTTCGGCAGCACCACCTTGAGCTTGACGAGCTCATCACCCTGGCCGCCACTGAGCCGGGGCGCGCCCTTGCCACGCAGCCGCATCGTGGTGCCGGTGTTGGATCCCTTCGGCACCGTCATGGTGACGGCGCCGGTCGGCGTCGGAACGCGGACCTTGCCGCCGAGCACGGCCTCCGACAGCGAGATCGGCAATTCCAGCGTGATATCGTCGCCCTCGCGGGTGAAGCGCGGATCGGGGCGGACCTCGACCTCGATCAGCGCATCGCCGGGTCCGCCTTTACCGCTGCCGGGCATGCCCTTGCCGCGCAGGCGAATGACCTGGCCGTCGACGAGCCCCGGCGGGATCGTGACGTCGAGCGTGCCGCCATCCGGAAGCGTCAGCCGCTTGCTCGCACCGGTAATCGATTCCGCGAAGTCGATCGCGAGGCTGTAATGCAAATCGCGGCCACGGCGGTTGGCGCGCGCCTGCTCGCTGCGCCGGAGCAATTCGGCGAAGGCGTCCTCCTGGTCCATATAGTCTGCATAGCCGGAACTGTCGGCGTAGGGATGCGCGCCATCCGCAGTGGCGAAATCCCGGTAGTAACGATGCTGCGGCCGCTCGGCGCCGCTGGCGTCGATCTCGCCGGCATCGAAGCGCTTGCGCTTCTCGGCGTCCGAGAGCAGATCGTTCGCCGCCGCGACTTCCTTGAACTTTTCCTCGGCCGCCTTGTCGCCCGGATTGAGATCCGGATGCAGCTTCTTCGCCAGCTTGCGATAGGCCTTCTGGATATCGGCCGCAGATGCCGCAGGCGCGACGCCAAGAACCTCGTACGGATTTCTCACAACCTGCTCCGCAACACCGTGAGTGCACCTGCAATCATGAGGGCGCAAAAGCAGGCGATTTGCAAGAGCGCTCCGCGTCGCCCAGGAATGGGCGACGCAGCGTGCGTTCACGTCACGGCCGCGCTACGCCGTATGCCCGGGGTCAAGATATTTCGGGAAGTTCTTTTCCTGCTGCGGCGTCATCCTGGCGGGATCCGGCTTGCCCGGCACGCCCCGCGGACCGAGCAAAGCGCGCTGCATGTCGTCCTCGCTCAGGCGCGGCTTGCCGTCGTCAAGCTGTCCGCTGCCACCGTGACTCTGTGCCATGACTGTCCTCCAGTGATGATCACTTGCCCGTCGGCGGAACAATACCGCGCTCCGCCGGAACGAGCCAGCGGAGCGCGTATCTATCTTAGCGTTGCTCCTGCCGCTTCTCCTCTGCGGGATGACCCGCGGCAGGAGCAGCATGCGGCGCAGCCTGAATGTGCGGCTCCGGCCGTGCCGCCGGCTGCGGATGCGCCTCAGGACGCGCGATCGTCTCCGGCCTTGCTGCTGGCTCTGGCCGCGCTTCCGGCCTTGCTGCGGGCTCGGGTCGCGGCTCCTCCTTGCGCACCTCTTCGGGCCGCTTCTCCAGCGCCGGCTTGTTCTCTTGCGCGGCAGGCCGCGCCGCTTCGGGTGCGGGCCGCGGCTCAAGCTTGGGCTCAACCTTGGGCTCAACCTTGGGCTCGGGCGCGGGCGCTGCGCGCTTCTCTTCGACCGCGGGCCTGTTCTCCTGCGCGGGCGGATGCACGGGAAGCCCCTTTTCCGGAACCGGCAGCGCGTGCTGCTCAGCAGGCGCAGGCCGCGGTTCGACCTTCGGCTCGGCAACAGGTGCGGCGCGCTTCTCCTCGACTGCGGGCTTGTTCGCCTGGGCAGGCGGAAGCTCCTTGCCGGGAACCGGGAGCGCATGGGAGTCCGCCGGCGCAGCTGCAGGCCCCGGCCGCCGCGGCTCCTCGGCCGCCGGCCGTGCAGCAGCGGCAGGCACCGCCTCGCCGGCCGGCCGCGCGCGAACCACGCCCGGCCCCTTCAGTTCGCCGGGACGCGCCGTCGCGCCGACAGCGGGCACGCCGTTATTGGTGCGCTTGAACAGGCTCGGATCCTGGCTTGCGGTCTCGACCTGCTTGCGCTGCAACGGCGTCGCTGCGAAGTGCTGCTCCTTGGCGATCGCACGTTCGGCGGGAGTCGGCCGCACCTCGATGCCGCCGCGACCGCCATTGTAGCTGACGTTGTTGATGGTGGTCTGATTGATCGTGACGTTCTTCTCGTAGACGTTGGTGATCCGCGCGCCCTGCAGATTGTTCACGGTGCGATTGTAGAAGAAGTTGCCATGATCCCAGCGGCCGCCTTCGTAGCCTGAACCGCCGTAGCCAAAACCGTAATTGATGCCGCCGTAGAAGCCGACGCGATCACCCCAATAGCCCTGATGGAAAATGAAGCCGCCGCCAAACCCGCCCCAGTAACCGGGCGTCCACAGCAGCCCGACCCGCGGCGGCTGCACCCAGGTGCCCGGCACCCAGTAATAGTCGCCGCGATCCTCGTCCCACGACCAATTGCCCGGCGACCACATGTAGCCGGGCCCAGGCACTGGCGGCTGATCATAGGTCGGCAGCGGCGGCGGCGCGGTCTCGACGGCAGAGACCGGCGCGCATGCCGCATCCTGCGCGACAGCTGGCACGGCGGTCACAGAGAACAGCGCCGTGGCGATCGCTGCACACGACACGGTCGAAGGAAGACGAGTGGTCATTGGGAGCCTCTTCGATGAACGTGAGAACTGGAACAAAAGTTCCAGGCATCGGCGCGAACCGACGCACGTCATCGCTAGCGCTTTGACCTTACACCAGCCTGAAACGGATCGACGCAAACTGGAAACACACTCACGCAGCTATTCATCGGCAGTTCAGAGTGTACAGCGACCCAAGCCACGTGCGATTCAGTGACGTGACGCGCGACGGTCGCCCGCATCATTCGGCCGCGTCATCACTTGCGTCATGCAGAGTGCGACGTCACCAGTTCCGAAACGTCTCAAACATGACTCTGGCATTCGCACGATTGTAACGATCCGGACCCGTCGAGCAGCTCGACGTCACAGCGCGCGGTGATCGGCCGAACCGATAACGGCGTGATGCTACCCTGGCGCGTCGACGCGTCCGTAGCAGTGCCTCCGGATGAGTGCCAGAAGCGCGCATCTGCAGCCGCAGGACCTCGAACGTGGTAGTCTAGGGGCCGCGCTCGACGATTGACACTCCCCTGAAAGGACCACACGATACAGGAAGCGGCAGCATCAGGCCCGCGGTTTTCCGCCGGCGCGATTGTATTCGGCTGCCGCATGATGGATGTCATCGTTCCGCCATCTGTCGCCGGCTGGAATGCGTGGCATACTGGATCTCGATGAGCCTCTGTTTGCCTTGAGGTGCCACGATGAACATAGAGAAGTATACCGACCGCCTTCGCGGCTTCATCCAGTCGGCACAATCGCTCGCCATGCGCGAGGGACATCAGCAGTTCTCGACGCTCTATCTCCTGAAAGTGCTGCTCGACGACAATGAAGGCCTCGCGGCCGGCCTGATCGACCGCGCCGGCGGCAACTCGCGCGCGATCCTCAAGGCAACCGAGGATGCGCTGGCCAAGGTGCCGAAGATCAGCGGCGCAGGCTCGGGACAGATCTACATGGCGCCCGAGACCGCGCGCGCCTTCGCCGCCGCGGAACAGGCCGCCGACAAGGCCGGCGACAGTTTTGTCTCAGTCGAACGGCTGTTGCAAGCGCTGGCGACCGACAAGGACAGCGAGGCCGGCAAGCTGCTCGCCAAGGGGGGCGTCAACGCGCAGAACCTCAACGCCGCCATCAACGCGCTGCGCAAGGGGCGCACCGCCGACAGCGCGTCGGCCGAGAATGCCTATGACGCGCTGAAGAAATATTCCCGCGACCTCACCCAGGCCGCGCGCGACGGCAAGCTCGATCCGGTGATCGGCCGCGACGAGGAAATCCGCCGCACCATCCAGGTGCTGTCGCGCCGCACGAAGAACAATCCCGTCCTGATCGGCGAGCCCGGCGTCGGCAAGACCGCGATCGTCGAGGGTCTGGCGCTGCGCATTGTCAATGGCGACGTGCCGGAAAGCCTGCAGGACAAGGCGCTGCTCGCACTCGATCTCGGCGCGCTGATCGCGGGCGCAAAATATCGCGGCGAGTTCGAGGAGCGGCTCAAGGCTGTGCTGCAGGAGGTGACGTCCGCCGAGGGCGGCATCATCCTGTTCATCGACGAGATGCACACCCTGATCGGCGCCGGCAAGGGCGACGGCGCGATGGACGCATCGAACCTCTTGAAGCCCGCGCTCGCCCGCGGCGAATTGCATTGCATCGGCGCAACCACGCTCGACGAATACCGCAAGCATGTCGAAAAGGACGCCGCGCTGGCCCGGCGTTTCCAGCCGGTGTTCGTCTCCGAGCCGACGGTCGAGGACACCATCTCGATCCTGCGCGGCCTGAAGGATAAATACGAGCAGCATCACGGCGTGCGGATCGCGGATTCGGCGCTGGTCGCCGCCGCCACGCTGTCGAACCGCTACATCACCGACCGTTTCCTGCCCGACAAGGCCATCGACCTGATGGACGAGGCCGCGGCGCGGCTGAAGATGCAGGTCGATTCCAAGCCGGAGGAGCTCGACTCGCTCGACCGCGAGATCATCCGGCTCAAGATCGAGCAGGAGGCGCTGAAGAAGGAGACCGATCTCGGCTCCAGGAGCCGGCTGCAGACGCTCGAGAAGGATCTCGTGGATCTCGAGAAGAAATCGGCGGACATGACGTCGAAATGGCGGTCGGAAAAGAGCAAGCTCTCGGATGCGCAGAAGATGAAGGGCGAGCTCGAGCAGTTGCGCACCGAGCTTGCCAATGCGCAGCGCCGCGGCGAATTCCAGAAGGCGGGCGAACTGGCCTATGGCCGGATTCCGGAGCTCGAGAAGAAGCTCGCCGCGGTCGAGGCCAGCGAGACTTCGTCGGCGAGCGAGACCGTGACCGCGGACAATATCGCGCAGGTGGTGTCGCGCTGGACCGGCGTGCCGGTCGACAAGATGCTGGAGGGCGAAAAGGACAAGCTGCTGCGCATGGAGGAGATGCTCGGCAAGCGAGTCGTCGGCCAGGCCGAAGCGGTCCGCGCGGTGTCGACCGCAGTGCGTCGCGCCCGCGCGGGGCTGCAGGATCCCAACCGGCCGATCGGCTCGTTCATGTTCCTGGGGCCCACCGGCGTCGGCAAGACCGAGCTCGCGAAGGCGCTCGCCGAATATCTGTTCGACGACGAGACCGCGATGATCCGCCTCGACATGTCCGAATACATGGAGAAGCACTCGGTGTCGCGGCTGATCGGCGCCCCGCCCGGCTATGTCGGCTATGACGAGGGCGGCGCGCTCACGGAAGCGGTGCGGCGGCGGCCCTACCAAGTCGTGCTGTTCGACGAGATCGAAAAGGCGCACCCCGATGTCTTCAACGTACTGCTCCAGGTGCTGGACGACGGCCGCCTCACCGACGGCCAGGGCCGCACCGTCGATTTCCGCAACACGCTGATCATCATGACCTCGAACATCGGCGCCGAGTACCTCGTCAACCAGCCTGAGGGCCAGAGCACGAGCGCGGTGCGCGAGCAGGTGATGAACATGGTGCGGGCGCATTTCCGCCCCGAATTCCTCAACCGGATCGACGAGATCATCCTGTTCCACCGGCTGCAGAAGAGCGACATGGGCCGCATCGTCGAGATCCAGTTTTCGCGGCTGCGCAGGCTGCTGGAGGATCGCAAGATCGAGCTGGAGCTCGAGCCGAAAGCGCGCGACTGGCTGGCGGAGAAAGGCTGGGATCCAGCCTATGGTGCCCGTCCGCTGAAGCGGGTGATCCAGCGCAGCGTGCAGGATCCGCTCGCCGAAATGATCCTCGCCGGCGATGTGCGCGACGGCTCGCAGGTGAAGCTTTCCGCCACCAAGGCCGGCCTCACCTTCAACGGCAAGAGGCCGGAGACCGCAGCGGCGGACGAATACGAACCGGTGTGAGACAAGCCCGGATTGCACAGGCGACGCGCTGTCATCGCCGCGTCGTCTGCCGGCATCATATGCAAAGCTGGCCTTCAACCAGGGAGAGCGCCATGACACAGAACATCAAGGACAACATGGAGGTCATCGGCGCCGATGGCGTGCATGTCGGCACCGTCGATCGCGTCGAAGGCAACCGCATCAAGCTCAAGAAAAGCGAAAGCGACGGCTTCCACAAGGGCCATCACCACTATATCGAGCTCGGCTTCGTCGCCGGTGTCGAAGGCAGCAAGGTGCGGCTGTCGGCCAACGCCGCGATTGCAGTGACCCTCGAGGAGGAGAAGTCCGGCAAGCCCGTCGATTGACGCAGGCACCTCTGCATTCGAGGTATTGTAAAGGTTCCAGTTGCATGCTCCTCTGCCTCTCTCTGAACGTCGATCCGACGTCCAGAACCAGCTGTTTTGTCCTCGTGGACTAGCCGTTTAGTAAGGAGAGATGCGTGCCATCAGCCGTTCCGCAACCGGTCGCTGCGAAGCTGACGCGCGCGGCCATCTTCCTTGCGGTCACGATCAAGCCCAATCCGGAATATGATGCGGTGGTGCGGTCGCTGTGCGCCGATCTGGCCGCGCTGGTGCGCGCCGTGGGCTTCCGCGATCTCGAGGGCCGGCTGTCTTGCGTCATGGGGATCGGCTCTGACGCGTGGGATCGGCTGTTTGGCGCGCCGAAGCCGACAGGCCTGCATCCGTTTCGCGAGATCCATGGCGTCCATCACGCCGTCGCAACGCCGGGCGACCTGCTGTTTCACATCCGCGCCGTGCCGATGGACCTGTGCTTCGAGCTCGCGACCCAGATCATGACGCGGCTCGGCGATGCCGTCGCCACCTCGGACGAAGTTCACGGCTTCAAATATTTCGACGAGCGCGACCTGCTCGGCTTTGTCGACGGCACGGAGAATCCGGAGGACCAGGCCGCCCTGGAGGCCACCATCATCGGCGACGAGGACGCGGACTTCGCCGGCGGCAGCTATGTGATCGTACAAAAATACTTGCACGACATGAAGAAGTGGAACGAGCTACCGGTCGAGATGCAGGAGAAGATCATCGGCCGCACCAAGCTGTCCGATATCGAGCTCGACGATACGGTGAAGCCGAGCTACGCGCACAATGCCCTGACAACGATCGTGGAGAACGGCGAGGAGCTCGATATCCTCCGCGACAACATGCCGTTCGGCAACATCAGCAAGGGCGAGTTCGGCACCTATTTCATCGGCTACGCCAAATCACCGCACCGGATCGAGCAGATGCTGGAGAACATGTTCGTCGGCAAGCCGCCAGGCAATTACGACCGGCTGCTCGATTTCAGCCGCGCCGTCACCGGCACGCTGTTCTTCGTCCCGTCGGCGACCTTCCTGGAGGATGTCGCGAGCGCGCCGCCTGCAGCCGCGCCCGCCGAGCCGTCCCTGGATGATGCCGAAGCTGCCGACGCACCCGCACCAAGAATACCGCCGTCCGACGGCTCGCTCGGGATCGGCTCACTGAAAGGAGAGGCTGGACATGAATAATCTGCATCGGGGACTTGCCCCTATCTCAGACGCGGCATGGGCGCAGATCGAGGAGGAAGCTTTGCGCACGTTGAAGCGCCATCTGGCGGCGCGCCGTGTCGTCGACGTCGATGGTCCGAAGGGCACCGATTTCTCCGCCGTCGGCACCGGCCATCTCAAGAAAATTTCGACGCCCGGCGACGGGGTCGAGGCGACGCAGCGCGATGTCCGTGCGCTGGTCGAGCTGCGCGTGCCGTTCGAGCTCTCGCGCCAGGCGATTGACGACGTCGAGCGCGGCTCCAATGATTCCGACTGGGATCCGCTCAAGACGGCTGCGCGCAAGATGGCCTTCGCGGAGGATCGTGCGGTGTTCGATGGTTACGCCGCCGCCGGCATCCAGGGCATCCGCCAGGGCAGCAGCAACCCGGTGCTGACGCTGCCGGCGAGCGTCAAGAATTACCCCAACGTAGTCGCGCAGGCGGTCAGCCAGTTGCGGCTCGCCGGCGTCAACGGCCCCTATACGCTCTTGCTCGGCACCGAGCCCTATACCGCGATCGGCGGCGCGACCGATGACGGCTACCCGGTGCTGCAGCACATCCAGCGCCTGGTCGACGGCAAGATCATCTGGGCGCCGGCGATCGAGGGTGGCGTGCTGCTCACCACCCGCGGCGGCGATTTCCAGCTCTCGATCGGCCAGGACCTTTCGATCGGCTATCTCAGCCACTCGGCAACCACGGTCCAGCTGTATTTCCAGGAGACCATCACCTTCCTGATGCTGACCGGCGAAGCGTCGGTGGTGCTTGCGCCGGAGGCGAAGAAACCCGCCTAGTCTTACCGGCGTTGACTCATCCGGGAAGTCTCCGGCCGTTGCCGGGGCTTCCGCTAACGTGAAATGGAAAGGAGGCGCGCAATGGACTACGATCTCTACATCAACCCGATGAAGGCGTCGGTTGGTCTCTACGTCCGCAAGGGCGCAGGTCTCCCCGACCTTGCCGACGCCAAGGACTGGGTGTTCGACGGCACCTCGGCGCAAGCCAATCTGCCGCCGCAGCTCGTGAAAGAGATCGAGGCCAACGGCCACGCCTTTCGCGACATGGATTGAGCGCGTTCGCCGGCGTTACTTCTCGCCGACCTTCACCGGGGCGGTCTCGGGCATCAGGCTCATCGCGACGATGCCGACCGCCGCCGCGAGCAGCAGATACCAGGAGGGCGCCAGCGGATCTCCTGTCGCGTGCAGCAACCACGTGACCACGAGTTGCGCGGTGCCGCCGAACGTCGCGATCGCAACAGCATAGATGGTCGCGAACACGCCGCCGCGGATGTTCTGCGGCAAGGCTTCGGTGAAGGCGGCATAGAACGCGGTGAACGGCAGCGATCCGATGAACGACAGGATGCCGAAGCCGAACAGCAGCGACCAGGCGCCGGGATCGTGGACGATCCACAGGAAGGCCGGATAGGTCAGCACCAGCACGACGAGCTGCGGCCAGATCATGATCGGCTTGCGTCCGAGCCGGTCGGCGAGCCAGCCGCCCAGCAACGCACCGATGATCTGCAGTCCATTGCTGACCAGCGATACGGTGAACGCCAGCGACGGCGAGACATGCAGCGTGTTCTTGGCGTAGGTCGTCATGTATTGCGTCACGTAGGTCGAGATGGTGCCGCTGGCCAGGATCATCACCGCCAGCACGATCACGCGGAGATGCCGACGTGCCTGCGCAACATGGCTCGGACTTTCGGCGCTCCCGACAGCATGCTCGCCGTGAGCAACGGTTTCCGGCAGCGTGCGGCGCATCCATATGCCGAACGGCAGGCAGACCGCCCCGAGCAGGAATGCGACCCGCCATCCGTAGGCCTGCAGCATGTCGGGCGCCATGGTGCTGCTCAGGATGACGCCGACCAGCGCGCCGATCGTGGCCGCGATCTCCTGGCTGGCCGGTTGCCATGCCACCACCAGACCGCGATCCCTGGGTGCTGCGATCTCGATCAGATAGGCCGTGGTCGGCCCGACCTCGCCGCCGAGTGCAAATCCCTGCACCATGCGCGCCAGGATCACGATGATCGGGGCCACGATGCCGATTGCGGCATAGGAGGGCGTCAGCGCGATGGTCAGGATCGCGCCGCCCATCAAGGCGAAGCTCAGCAACATTGCCGGCCGCCGGCCGACCCGGTCGGAGAAGATGCCGAGCACGATGCCGCCGATCGGGCGCGTCAGAAACCCGGCGCCGAAGGTTGCAAGCGACAGCATCAGGCTGCCGTATTCACTGTGCGCGGGGAAGAAAGTGCGCCCGATCTCGGTCGCAAAGAAGCTGTAGGTGATGAAGTCGTAGAACTCCAGCATGTTGCCGATGGTCGCGGCAAACGCTGCGCGCTTGACATCGAACCCGTCCCTGCTCGCAATGTCCTGCAACACTCTCGGTTCCTTGTCTGCCTGTCCCGCGCGAGTATTATTCCTCGGACCATGCAAGGCAAGACGCGGCGCACAGCGCGATCTGCATGCGACGCAAGCGACAAGAAGGACAGACTCGATGCCCGCCGACAAACTCTTCATCAATGCCAGGCTCGGTGACGGTGCTGGCAGCGACATGCTGGTTCGCGACGGCCGCATCGTTGCGATCGAAGCGAGGGCCGAGCGCCCGGCCGGGGTCGAGATCGTCGATCTCGGCAACGCGCTTGTCGTGCCCGGCTTCGTCGAGGGTCACATCCATCTCGATACCAGCTTCTATGGCGACACCTGGCGGCCGCACCGTCCCTGCACCAATGGCTTCAATGTCCATGAACGGGTGGCGTTTCAGGCAGAGAACCTTGCCGCCGCCGCACCGATGTACGTTCGCGCGCGGAACCAGCTCGACCTTTGCATCGGACATGGCACGACGCAGATGCGCAGTCACGTCATGGTCGACGGTTCGGTGGGGCTGAAATCGCTCGAGACCATCCTGAGGGTGCGCGAGGAATACCGGGATCTGATCGACATCCAGCTCGTGGCGTTTCCGCAGAGCGGGATTCTCGGCAGTCCCGGCACGCCGCAATTGCTCGACGAGGCGATCAGGCTCGGCGCCAATGTGGTCGGTGGGCTCGATCCCGCAAGCTTCGATCGGGATGTCGAGGGGCATCTCGATGTCGTCTTCGGCGTCGCGCACAAGCACGGCGTCGATGTCGATATCCATCTTCATGATGGCGGCATGCTCGGCGCCTTCGAGGTCGAGCAGATCGCGGCGCGGACGCGTGCGCTCGGCATGGAGGGCCGCGTCGCCGTCAGCCACGCCTACGGGCTCGGCGACATTCCTGCGGACGCGCTGAAGAAGACTGCCGACATCCTGGCCCGCTCCGGCGTGGCGATCATGACGAATGCGCCGGGCAGCCGGCCGTTCCCGCCGGTCGCCACGCTCAGGAACGCCGGCGTCACGGTGTTCAGCGGCAACGACAATATCAGGGACAGCTGGTGGCCCTATGGCGACGGCGACATGCTGGGCCGCGCGATGATGATCGGATACCGCTCGGGCTTCTACACCGATGACGAGCTCGCGATCGCGTTCGACATGGTCACCGCGGCCGGCGCCAAGGCTCTGCGGCTGGAAGGTTACGGCCTGCGTGTGGGGGACAAGGCCGATTTCGTGACCTTGAATGCTGCGCATATCCAGGAGGCCGTGGTCGCGCGGCCCTCCGGGCGCTCGGTGTACAAGGGCGGCGTACTCACCGCGCGCGACAATCGCGTCGTCAAGGACGTCGACCGATCCTGAGGCGAAGGCCGCCGCGCGGCGGGCGGACTAGCGGACCGACGGAATGATTGCGCGGAGAATATCGCGGTTCCAGCGTTGCCGGGCGCCATCGAATGCCGCGAAATCGTGATCGAACTGCCAATAGGCCCACGCCCAGCCGAAGCTTTCGGCGCGTCTCGCCACGAACGACAGGTATTTCCCGCGGCTCTCCGCCGGCGCGCGCTCGTAGACGCCGAACTCGCCGAGATAGATCGGACGCATCTCCTTCTCCGACCAGGACCGGACCTTGTCGAAATCCGCGGCTGCCTTCGCCTCGTCTTCGGCGGAGCCCCAGTTGAGCGGGGCAATCTTCGAGAAGGTTGCCGACCACGGCGCGCCCTGATGGGTAAATCGTATCGGCGCATAATAGTGGAACGTGACGATGAGGTTTCTGTCGCCGGCCGGCAGCGCCAATTCGTCAACCGGCAGTTCGTCGATGTTCAGGACGGCGACAACGACAATGCGCGTCGGATTCGTGCCCCTGATGATGGCAAGACAATCGCCGAGCAGCGCATTCCATTCGGCCGAGGTCATGTTGCCGCCGGGTTCGTTCAGGATCTCGAACACCAACCTCGGGTATTTTCCCGCATAGCGCGCCGCGATCTGGCGCCAGAACGCCTTGAGCTTCACCGTGCATTCCGGTACGTCGCGCTGGCAGAGGTCGGTGTCGTGCTCGTCGAGGATCGGGATCAGCTTCCGCGCCAGCACGTCCTCGATCATGCCATCGAGGCGCCCCAAGACGGCTTCATCCAGGATGTTTCCGGACTCCATGTGCCTGAAGCCGAAGAAGTTGATCCTGACATGCGAGAAGCCGGCCTGGCGGATCGTATTGAGGTTTTCCAGGCGGAAAGGCGCGTTCTGGTGTCCTTTCCAGATGCCGTCATAGCCGAGAATATTGATGCCGCGCCCCAGTGCCGCGACGTCCGGGGACGCGCCCTGCCCCGCGGCATTCGCCGGCGACATCAGCACCGCAGACAGCGCCGCCGCCACCAGCGCGCTGAAGGTTCCCTGCAAAAGCGATCGGAACGCCGTCATGGTTGCTCCAGCTCGCGCGCACGCGATGACGGCACCGGCCGGCAGACGGCAAGGAAGAACGCAATCAGCAGCACCGATGTGAACATCGTCGAACGAAGGAACACCGTCTCCGTGAAGTTGGTCTGGCAGTTGAGAAACACGAACCCGATGATCAGTGCACAATGCAGACGATCGATCGTGCGCTCCGCGATCAGGCAAAGCATCTTGTAGGAGAACAGAAAGACGCTTGCCGTGAACAGGAAATAGCCCAGGAATCCCGTCTCGATCAGAATGGCGATATAGCCATTGTGATAGTTGTCGAGCACCCAGCCGTGGTTCTGGTTGAAATAATCGTAGATCGCCGGATTGGTCCAGAATCCGTTGATGCCAAATCCGAACAGCGGTGCGTCATCGAAATGACCGATGGCGTACTGCCAGATGAAGGTTCTCTCGGTGAAATCGATCGTCGTGTCGAAGACGTGGATCGAGTCGTATCCGGTCGTGTAGAAATACAGGATCAGCAGCACGGCCGCGACGCACATCACGCATGGCAGGATCGCGTAGACCTGCATGCACCTGACGGACCATAGCGACGTCAGCACCAGCGCACAGGCAACCAGCGCCAGGGCGCCGGCGCCGCGCGACTCCGAGAGAATGACGCAGGTCGAGGCGAGCGCGAAGGTAACGAGGAAGGGCAACCATCCCTGTCCGGTTATCTTTCGATAGCAGGCGAAGAACATCAGATAGGCACCGGCAAAGCCCAGGGTCTGCTTCGATTCGAAGACGCCCTGCCATTGCCCCATGTGCATCCAGCTGTCATCGACCCCGATGTCAGGGAAAACCAAGGCACAGAGCGCAGAGGCCGCGATCAGCACGAACAGGCCGCGGGTCGTCGCTTTCACGATGTCGTCGATGTCGACGCGGGTGATCATGCAGAACGCGCCAAGCGTCGTGATCGCGAGCGCCGCGGCCTTCATCAGGGCGGCACCGCCCAGATTGGTCCAGAACACGGAAATGGTGGCGAACGCGTAGAATGCGATGACTGCAAGCATGTCGAGATTGAAGGCCAGCCGCAGGCAGGGACGGATGAACAGGCTGGCATAGATCAGCACGCCCCACATCAGCAGCGCGATGGCCTGCTGCACCAGCGTCAGCTCGGTCGGCAGCAGCGCGGCGTGGAACGTCCCCATCGACATGATCACGTTGATGGTGATCGACCAGTTGACGACGGTTCTTGCGAAATTTTCCGCCTCGACGCTGGGCGCCTGCCAGGTCGAGCTATCGAGCGCTCGTCCGTCCATATCGATTGTACTCCGCTCACTGAATGAGCTCGGCACTCCGGTGGATCGGGCCGGAGTGCATATTGCACGCGGTAGGCTTCAGTCTTTGCTTGACGAGGATCGGGTCCGGTTGAACAGCAGATAGAGGGCATGCGGATTGGTCGTCAAATAGCGCCAGAACAGCCGGCGCGGCTCGAGCCAGAGCCGCCAGGCCCATTCGAGTCCCACGATCTGCATCCACCTCGGCGCGCGCGGCCGCGAGCCCGACAGGAAATTGAACAATCCGCCTGACGTCTTGATGACGCCGACGTTGCCAAGCTGCGGCATAAATTCATCGACGAAAGCCTGCTCGTAGGGCACGCCGAGCGCGACCCAGAGGAAGTCCGGCGCCAGCGCGTTGATCTCGTCGACCTTGGCCCGCAGCGCGTCGCCGCGCAGATAGCCGTGCGAATGGCCGACGATCTTGAGGGCCGGATAGGCCCGGCGGACATTGGCGATTGCCGCCTTGTTCTCGGCATCGTCGGCGCCAAGCAAATAGAAGGTGAGCCCAAGCTCTTCCGCCTTGCACGCGACGTCGTGGAACAGGTCGGTGGTCGCGACGCGCTCGGGCAGCGGGTTCGATGACCGCAGCTTGGACACCATGACGAGCGGTTGCCCGTCGGCATTGATCAGGTCGGCGGTGCGGAACAACCGATCGGTCATCGGCTCGGTCGAGCAGCGCGACAGCACCTCGCCATTGGCCGAGGTCAGATACAGCGGCCGACTGACCCGCCGCTGCGGGTGCACCATCTCGACCATGAAACCCGCCGTCTGCTCGCGATCGAGCACGGCGAGCCGCAGCCCGCCAATGGTTGCCCGGAGAACGCCGGCGGTCGCAGCTCTGCCGACAGGATTGATGCGACGCTCCCGCATTCCGCCTGGCAGCGATGATCCGGCCGGTAGATCCGCCGATGCAGCCGGCTGCGGGTCACCCGAAGTGTTGCAAATCCGGACAACTGGAGCAGCCGTGTCTGAATTGAGACGCAGCGTCCGCTCGCGATCGACGCGCGCGGGCGAAATTGCATCCGAAATGCGGGCGTTTTGGTTGTCAGTCAACATTTCACCAAGGGCTCCAGTGCTTACCTGCCCATAATTGCAATATCCGGTCCAGTCGCGCGCCAGCCGCGCGATGCGCGATGATCTCGGGCCGTAACGAGATTGTTAACGATACCGACAGGTGAGGCGTCACAAGCGATCCGTTCACCGCTGTGACCTTAGATCAGCAACAATGCGCAAAGGTCGACGCAGTACATTAATACAAATCGTATTCTACCGGTGCCCGACCTCATCAGCCTTTGCTATAAGGGTATCCACGCCGGCTCGATCGGCACTTTGAAAACCCGTTTGTTTGGTTTCGCATGAATAAGAACGATGACGCGTTCGATGTCTGCATCGACGACGCATTCGACTTCCTGTCCGAAGAATACGCGACGTTGTTTGAAGGATCGGATGCGACCGCCTTCCAGCATCCGCTGTGGCTGGACAGCCTCTATCGAAAGCTCGCGCCCGCCGCGGCTGCGAAGCCGCTGGTCGTCGTCATCAGGCATCGCGCAAGCAAGGCGCTGGCGGCTGTGCTGCCGCTGCTGCGCGTGCGCCGCGGGCCGATGCGCACGATCGAATTCGCGGACCTCCGTGTGTCAGACTACCTGTCGCCGGTCTGCAGCATCGCGACATTTGCCGACCTGCTGCGGGACGAGCGGGCCTGCGAGAGGCTTCGAGACCTGGTCCGGCCATTCGATCTGCTGCGCATACCGAAGCTGCTCGATGCCAAGATGCCGATCGAGAATCTGCTCGGAGCGCCTCACCGCAGCCTGATGGATACCAACGCCTACGCGACGGTCCTGTCTGCACCGTTCGAGCAATGGCAGATCAACGCGTTGGGGAAGTCCTATCAAAAGGAGCTGGCAAAGAAATGGCGCCAGATCCACAAGAAAGGCACCCTCACCTTCTCATGCTGCGACGACAGCACCTCCGTCGGCGAGGCGATGGAGGTGATGAAGAAGTTTCGCGGTCCGCGGTTCCAGGCGCATGGTGACGGCGACCTGCTGCAGCGTCTGGAATATTTCGATTTCTATTCGAGCGTGGCGCTGCGCGGCGTCGGCTCCTTTGCGCGGCTCTATGCCATGAAGATGGACGGCGAGGTCATTGCCACCGCCCTTGGGCTATCTCATCGCGACAGCCTCCTCGTCGTCATGACGGCGTTCGATATCGAGGGATACAAGAGCCAGTCGATCGGCGCGCTGACCTTCGAACGGGTCGCGCGGGACTGCATCGAGCGCGGCGATCGGGTGCTCGACTTCACCATCGGTGACGAACCCTACAAGATGCAGTTCGGGGGACAGCCCACGCCGATGTCGAGCGTGACCCAGGCCGGCAGTGCGGCCGGCTCGCTTGCGCTGTTTGCGCTGAAACAAGCGCCCTGGATCAAGCAGGCCGCCAAGCGGTTGACCGACTTCAGGCCGATCCGCACCTCGACCGGCACGCGGTAGCGCCGCCAGGAGTTTGCCAAGAGCTAGCCAGGTGTTTTTTGCGGACGCCTCGCGCTTCGGTTCAGGAAAACTCGGTCGTCGTCCCGGACAAGCCAACGGGTCGGCGCGAAGCGCCGCCCGATGACAGGCTCCGCGCGATCCGGGACCCATAACCACCGATGGCTGTCGTTAGAACAAGCTGGGGCCCCGGCCTTCGCGCCACAAATATTTGCGGTTATGGGTACCGGCTTTCGCCGGGACGACACCGAGTGTGCGGCGTCATAGCTCTGGGTTCTTGCTTTGACGCGTTTTCTTCACGCGAACCGGCGCCCACTTCGTCCGAATACGCTCTAACGGAGCGCGCTGCGGACGCGCATCACCCATCCCGGATGAATCCGGTCCACCCGATGCGTGATCGCGCGGCGCAGGAAGTGTAGCTTCCGCTGCATCGTCCAGCGTGCATCGGTGTTCAATGTCAAGTCCTGCCGGTAGCGCGCCAGTTGCAGCGAAAGCTGGTCTGCGGCGAGCTTGTCCGGATCGGAATAGAACTGCGCAATCTTCTCCGTGCCCATGCCGTCGGTCTCGAGCCAGCGTGGCACATATTCGGTGCAGAGGCGTTCGACATCCACCAGCAGACGGCTGACGCCGGTTCCGGCGGCCGGACAATTGGTCTGGTAGGCATCGCCGATCAGCACGACGCCCGGCTGCAGATGGCCCTCGGTCGCGGTCAGGTCCATGACCCAGTTCTGCACCGGGCCGACGACCTCGAAGTCGCCGAGATAGGTCTTCAATCCCGGCATCAGGCGAAACAACGTCCGCCTGGTGTCGCGGCGCAGCTCGCGCATGATCGGATCGGCCGGATCGCGGAACATGAACAGGTTCGCCCGCATGCCGCCCGACATCGGAAACAGGCTGAGATAGTCGACGCCGTCAGCCGCCTTCTTGCCATAGCAGGTCAGCGCATTGAAATCGAACGGCGCGTTGTCCGGCCGTGCGATCGTGAAGCCGAACGAAACCGAGTGACGCGCAGCGATCACCTGCCGGCGCATGCCGAGACTGTAGCCAAGCGCACCGGCCATGCCGGTCGCCAGAATGACCAGGCGCGAAACGATGCGTTTGCCGGAGGCCAGCGTCAACTGCTGACGGTCGTCGCTGCAACTGACATTGGTCACCTGGTCGAGCAGGAAGCTCGACGTATCAGGCGACAGGTCGCGGGCCATGTTGACGAGGTTGGCATAGGAAATTCCGTAGGACCGGCCGACGCCGATATCGATCAGCCTGCCGTCCCTGATGTTGAGCACCCTGTCATAGGGCGCGGCGACGGCCTCGACATCGTCGATGAAGCCGAGGCGGCGCAGAATGTCGATCTGCCGTCCCGCGATCTTTTCGACGCGGAATTCGTCAGGAGGAATCGCGCGCTTGTCGATCAGAACGACCCGGTAGCCGGCCCGGGCAAGCACGGCTCGCGCAAGCGAGCCCGCCAAACCGGCGCCCACGATCGCGACATCCGCTTCGATGACCTCGGCCCCGCAGGTCGCGATCGGCCTGGTCGTGCTTTCCTCGGCAATCATGTTTGTCCGCTCCAACGGCTAATTGACCGCAGAACTGCAATTTCCCTGCCTGCCGTGCGGCCTTCCCGAACGAACACGACGAGTTCCATGATTGAGGTTAATGAAAACGTGCCGACTGCGATCGGCAGGCTCTCGGCACATGGCTTGCACCAAAGACCGTCATGAAACCGAACATTTGGAGGCTCACCAGCAGGATGGCAGGTCTATCGCGTGGCCATGGAGCCTCGACGGACGCCCTTGGCACGCAGACGCGGCCTCACCCGGCGCGGTCCTCGCCTTTCGACCGAGCTTCGGAGAAACACCCGATCTGCACCGTTTGGAGACAGCGCCCGGCGCCGTTCCAGAATGGAGCAAGGCGACGGGTTGACCTGGTTCACAACCGCGAGGCGCGCGGAGGCCAGCCGGAAGGAACGGAATCTTAGCAAGACAACATTAACACTCGCGGCTTGACCGATTGCTACGGTCGACAGCCTGACTGGATATTGAGATATCTCTGGTGATTGACTCTGTTCTCCAACTGCTGCGGCGCGATGTGACGCGCGGCGTTGCCGGGACCATCCTGCTCAAGGTTGGTAGCGGCGGGTTGGCATTCGCGCTGTTCTCGCTGGCCGCGCGGACCATGACGGCCGACGCGTTTGGAGATTTTGCGACCTGGCTTTCTGTCGCCCAGATCGCATCGGTCGTGGGCCTGGTCGGCCAGGAACTGCTGCTCGTTCGCTTCCTCAACGAATACCAGGTGCGCGGCCAGGCCGACCTCACCAAAGGCGTCCTGCTGTCGAGCCTGAAGTACTCCGCGGTCGGCATGCTGATTTCGATCGCCGCGATCGCGGCGGCGGCGGTCATTCGCGGCGAGTGGTGGCTGCTGGTCCTGTCGGTGTCGGCGTTTGCGGCCGTCAATGCCGGGCTGATGCTCGGCAGCCAGATCGCGCGATCCCTGGTCAGCATTCTGATGGGGGAAGGCAACCGCGAGTTCTTCTGGCGGGTTGCCGTTGTTTTGTTCCTGGTGGCGGTGCTGCTCGGCCACCGGCAGCTCACCCCGGCGGAGCTGTTCACCGCGATGTCGGCCGCGATGGCGCTGGGCCTCGCCGTGCAGATCGTGTCCGTCGTGCGCGCGCTGCCGAACCTGCGCGCGGTCACCGCCCGCCTTGAGACCGCACGCTGGAACCGGAGCGCATTCCGCTTCTGGCTCTCATCCATTCTTGAAGCGGCCAACCAGTATTTCGACGTCATCCTGGTTTACTGGATGCTCGATCCGGCCACGGCTGGCGTCTATTTCGCCGCATCGCGTCTGGCGAACATCTTCGCCATGCTCTCGGCTGCGCTCTACACGTTCGGCGCGCGCCGGCTCCCCTCGCTGTATTTCAGCAAGAATCACGGCGAACTCGAACATACGCTGAAGCTGATGGCCGAGGTGACCGCGCTTTGCGTGCTCAGCGGGCTCGTCATCGTCTGGGTCGGCGCCCCCTATTTGCTCGGCCTGTTCGGGCCGCATTTCGCCGCGCAGCAGTGGGTGCTGATCGTGCTCGCAATCGGAACGGCGTTCCAGGCGGCGGGCGGACCGTCCGCCGCGGTTCTGCAGCTGACCGGCCATGAGCGTGACTATGTTCCGGTCGTCGCCGCCAACGTGGCGTTTCGGCTGGTGGGATTTGTCGTGCTGATCCCCTGGCTCGGCGTGCTCGGCGCTGCGATTGCGGCCACCGTGTCGCTGGTGCTTACCGCCATCGCCCTCAACGTGCTGTGCCGCCGCCGGACCGGCGTCGATCCGTCAATCCTGGTGCTGACGCATCTGGCGTCGTCGAAGAGTGGCGCCTACGCAGTCCGCGTCGCCGATAGCAAGGACTAAGCGTTTACGAGCGAAGTGGACGCCGGTTCGTGTGAAGAGAACGCGTCAAAAGAAAGTTAGAGCATCGGTTCTGATTCAATCAGAACCGATGTTCTAAGCCTCTTCAACTTGCCAATCCCAGGGCTTCGCCCTGACGGCCGCGAACCGCGGCATTGCCGGCCACGCGGTTGACGACAAGCGCTGTCGGCACCGAACCGGACCTCGACAGATCAGCTCTCGCCTTGGCGATGGAAGCCGCGTTGGCGGCACCCTCGCGAACCACCAGGATCACCAGATCGGCATGCGCCGCCAGCGCCACCGCAGCCGGCTGCATCGCAAGCGACGACGCGTCGACGATGATCAGGCCGAAATCGCCGCGAATATCGTCCGGCGGATATGGCGGCGCCTTGCTGCTGGCGCCCAGCAGCTCGACGACGGACGGCAGATCGGCCTTGATGATCCCCGAACCTTGCGGCGGCGTGGCCTCGGCCCGCCTGGATTCCATCTCGATCAGGACGCTGAGCGTCCCGTTCTTGACGGCGGATCGGTTCAGCGACCGCGCGACGGTGCTGCCGCCCGCACCGGCCTCGACCGACAGCAGCAGCGCCACCTTGCCGTGATCTCCCGGAAGCTGCTCGATGTTCTCGACCAGCAGTTGAAGATGCGGGATGAGATCGGGCTCGGCCGTCGTTGCAATCGGGGTCTGCCAGACGCTCCTGACGGCATCTGGCGACACCATGTTGGGAATGCGGGCCAGCACCGGCAATCCCGGCGGCAGCGCAGGCTGCGGCGCGGGCGGCGCTTCGGCGCGACGCGGCACGGGAACGGCCTTGATCGGAAACGGCTTCAGACCGGGAATGGCGACAATCGCCGTCGACGTCAGCAGCGAAACGATCGCGAGTGCGACGAGCAGCAGAGGCAGCGGCGGAAGCGTCGAACGCACCGGCGGCGTCGCCGGCGATGCAACCTTGGTCTGCGAGCTCTGCAAACCGCGCTGCTCGTCGGTCGTCCTGTAGCGCGAGAGGAACTGCTCGTAGATGTTCTTGTTGGCGTCGGCGTCGCGCTGCAATTCCTGCAGCTTAACGAGCGCCTGACCGTCGACCAGGATCTGCTGCTCGGCCGCCTTCAGCTGGTCTTCCAGCGCCTTCTGCTGGTCGCGCTGCGCCTCGTATTCCGACTTTGCGGTGTCGATGTTCTTCTTCCGCTCGATCTCGATCTGCCGGTTGAGGTCGCTCAACTGGCTGAGCGACATCACCAGGTCGGGATGGCGATCGCCGAGCACGGCACGCTTCTGCGCGATCTGGTCGTTGAGGGCGGACCGCTGGGCACGCAGCACGCTCAGCAGATCCTGCTTGACCGGGCCGTCGACATTGGCCTTCAGGTCGCGTTGCGACTGCTCATAGCGCGCCTTGGCCTCTTCGGCGCGGGCGCGCGCGGCGGCGACCTGCTGCGTCAGATCGGTGACCCGCAATTGCTGCGTGGTCGATTCCTTGCCGGCGTTAACGATCCGGTGCTCGAGCTTGAATTTGGCGACGGCATCTTCCGACAACCGCAGGCGGTCGTTCAACGCCTTGAGCCGGCTCTTCAGCCAGTCGGCCGCTTCGTCGGTCGCCACGCTGCGGGTTCCGCGCTGGCTGGCGACGAACGCCTCGGCCACCGCATTGGCGTAGTACGCCGCGCGCCGCGGGTCGTTGGACGTGAACTTGATGGCGATCACATAGGTTAATCCGCGCCTGGAGATATCGAGCCGGCTGCGAAACCGGTCGAGCAGGCGGGTGGGATCGGTCCTGCCGCCAGAGATGTCGCTGTCCTCGGCGATCTTGAGCTGGTCGATCAGCGGCCCGAGAAATCCGTCCGATTTGGCGATCTCGACATAGCTCTGCAGCGCTGCGGCATCTTGCCCGATCCCCGGCAGCACGTCCTGATCGGCTGTAACGCGCTGCTCGCGCGGGTCGACCACGACAAGCGCAGTCGCCGCGTAGCGCGCCGGGATCAACATCAGCAAGATGACACCGACCGCGAAGATCACCGCGGCGAGCATCAGAATGCGTTGACCGTTCTCGCGAAAAAAGCCGACCACGCCGGCAAGGCTAAGCACGCCCTTGGTGATTTCTGTGGAGGATTGGCCGGCCGGCACGCCGGCATTTTCCCACGACGCTGCGGGTTCCGTGGCTTCGGAACGTCTCGGGCCTACGCGGCTACCGAACTTCATGGGTTCAAACTCGAATTCCACTGACAGTACTGCGCCAACGTAAATATCTATGGTTAATCTGCGGTTACCCCTCCTTACGCGGCCGTAACCAATTAGTTAACGAGCCAGTTGTACCCTATGTGTGAGACAATCGTTTTTGATTGCGCTTTTGATTGCTGGCAATGTCCGATCGCACTAAATGAGCAGTAACCTCAACACGCGCTACCCGGTGCACGAGCACGCTTCGCGTGATAGGAACGCGCGCAAAAATGAAGGGGGCGAATCCACTCCTTCAACGGGTGAGGAATCCGTGCTCCAATACACGCCAAGCACTGCATTGCGCGAGGCATCGGCCGCGTCACGCGATCGACCGAACGAGAGCAGGAAGAAGCTGCGTGTTGTCCTGGTGCAGACCCAGGCCGAGAACGCCGGCGCGCAGGAGATATCACGGCTGCTCGGTGCCGGCCTCACCGCGCGCGGCTATGACGTCGCCAACCTGTTCTTCTTCCGCAAATCGGATTCCTTCGACGAACCGCCCAATACGTTCTATTGCGCGTCGAGCCGCCCGGGAAACCCGATGGCGCTGCTGCGGATGCTGTGGACGCTCGCCGGTCATCTCAGGGCCATCCGGCCCGATGTCGTCCTGACCTTCCAGCACTTCGGCAACGTGATCGGCGGAGGCGTGTCGCGCCTCATCAGCCGCGCCCCCGTGATCGCCAACCAGGTATCCTCGGCGATGTCGATGAGCATGCCGGTGCGCGCCGCCGACATCATCATGGGCTCTACCGGCTTCTTCCAGTGCATCACGCTGAACTCGCGGGATATGGAGCGTGAATACGCCCGCTATCCTGCGCTCTACCGCGCGCGGATGAAGCACGTGCCGCACGGCTTCGACGACAAGTCGCACAGCCTGCCGAAGGACGTTGCACGACAGCAGTTCAAGCTGCCGCCGGACCGTACCCTGCTCGGCTGCGCGGCAAGGCTGCACCCGCACAAGCGGCTCGATGCGGCAATTCGTCTGCTGGCTGCCGACCCGTCCTGGCACCTTGCGCTGGCCGGCCAGGGCGCCGATGAAGCACGGCTCAAGGCGCTGGCCGATGAGCTTGATGTCTCCGACCGGCTGCACCTCATCGGCGAGATTCCGCCGCGCCAGATGGCCGACTTCCTGGCTTGCCTCGACATCTTCGTCTTTCCGACGCAGGCCGAAACGTTTGGCCTCGCCGCCGTCGAAGCCGCGAGTGCCGGCATTCCCTGCGTCGTCAACGATCTTCCGGTTTTGCGCGAGGTGCTGTCCTGCCAGGGACAGCCTGCGGCGGTGTTCGTTGACGCTGCCAATGAGGCGGAGTTTTCGGCCGCCGTATCGAAGGTCCTCACCGATCGTGTGTTGAGCGACCAGCTGCGGCAAAGCGCCGTGGGCCTGAAGTCGCGCTATTCGTTGGATGCCATGATAGAGGAATACGTCCGCATTCTCGCCAACGCCGTGGGGGCGGACGCGCACTAGGAAGTTGGGCTGGACATGATTATCGAGTTCCGCTGCGATCGCGAGCAGCCGCGGCTCTGGATGTGCCGCGAAAAGCTGCGCGTCAAGGATCAGGATATTCCCGTTCAAATCGCCTGGACCACGACGCCGGAGCCTCGCCCCGCCGGCCTCGACATGCTGTTCGAGCTTGAGCGCATCGTCCTGCGCAAGGGCAAGGCCGGCGGCGCCGACCGGCTGAAGACGATCCCGGAGCGGCCGCGCGCGGGCAACCCCGACGTGGTGGTCGACTTCACCAGCGCCGAGCGCGATCCGGACTGCTCCGCCAGGCTCTATCTCCGTCCGCGGTTCAACGGCTCCGCGGGAGAGCATGCGGCGCTGGCGGCCATCCTCGCCGGCGACCTGCCGGTGATCGAAATCGTCAACGAGCTTGACGGCTCGGTCATCGACCGCGGCCATCCCTCCGCGGAAATCGCAGCCGGCCTGAGTGGCGGGCTCGAAACGGTGATGGCACGGACGCTGTCCATGCTGCCTCCGATTCTGTCGGGAGCTCCGCGGCTGGTGCCGCAATTGGCTGCTCCGGCGAGCGCCGGCGCGCCGCGCAACCCCGCGCCCTTTGTCGTGCGTGGCGTGGCGACTTCGATCGCCAAGGAAATCTATCGGCTGTGCTGCTACGCGCCGCACTGGCATATCGGATGGCGCTACGCCGAGAACGCGGATGTCTGGCGCACCGGCGACCTGTCCGGACCGGCCTGGAACGTGCTCGGCGACCCCGGCAACCACTTCTATGCCGATCCCGTCCCGGTGAAATGGCAGGGCAGGACCTTCGTGTTCTTCGAAGATCTCGACCACCGGGTCGGCAAGGGCATCATCTCGGCGATCGAATTCGACGGCGAGGGACCGGTCGGCACCGTAATGCCCGTGCTCGAAGAGCCGTGGCACCTGTCCTACCCGTTCCTGATCGAGGACAATGGCGAGCTCTGGATGATCCCGGAGAGCACCGCGCATCGGGACGTCCCGCTCTATAAATGCGTCCGCTTTCCGGACAAATGGGAGCGGCACAGCACGCTGCTGTCCGGGCTCGAACTGGCTGATGTGACCATCACGCAGCACAATGGCCTGCACTACATGTTCGGCGCCTGGCGCGATGGCACCGGCGGATATTCCGACACGCTGGCGATCTATTACGCCGACCGGTTGCTCGGCCCCTGGCAGCCGCATGCGGCCAATCCGGTCCTGATGGATCGCGCGACCGCGCGGCCGGCCGGAAACTTCGTGACCATCGACGGAAAACTGTGGCGCCCGGTGCAGGATTGCAGCAGCGGCTACGGCGCTGCGCTGGGACTTTCGGAAGTGCACGAACTGTCGCCGACGACATACAAGCAGGCGGTCCGCCACCTGCTCAAGCCCGGGCCGCTGTGGAGCGGACGGAAGCTGCACACGCTCAACCGGTGCGGCCAGCTCGAGGTGATCGACGGCTCGCGGGTGCAGCCGAAGACCACAGCGTTCCTGGCGAGCCTGCGGTCGAGCGACCGATCATCGCAATGGAACTGGCACAGCGCGCCGGCGAAGCCGGTCGCACGACGGCTGCACTAGCGCGCCGGCCATCGATGCGGCGGCTCAGTTCGGCTCGGCCCTCAGCACGCCGCCGAACTGCTCCCAGGAGCTCCCCGTCCAGCGCTGCAGCTGAAGTTGCGTATAGGCCATGCTGTTGTCGGGCCCGGTGTTGACCGTGATGCCCGGCATCAGCGTCGGCAGCACAAGTCCCTTGATGTTACGTGCCTGCTTCACGATGTTCTCGCGCGACAGGTCGTCGCCGCACTGCTTCAGCACCTGCTCCAGGATCTGGCCCTGCTGGGTCCCGAACAGGTAGTTGCTGTCGCCGATATCGGCACCCGGAAGATACTTCTCGAAGTGCGCGCGATACCATTTGATGCCGGGATCGTCGGCCCATTTCTTGTCATTCGGATCCTTCGCGATGGTCGCGACGACGACGCCCACCGCCTTGTCCGCTCCGGCCGGCACGATGGTCGAAGACACCGAGCTCGACACGTAATTGACGATGGTGAGCGGCGACCAGCCGATCTCGCTCGCCTTCTTGATCGCTTGCGCGGCGAATTTCGGCGTGCCGGCGATCAGGAATGCCTGGGCGCCCGATGCCTTCAACGTCACGACGCGGGAGTCAATCGTGGGCTCGGTGACCTCATAGGGAGATGTCACCACCTTCTTGTCGAACTCACCCTTCAGGGTTTCCTTGAACGCGGCCACGAAGTCACGGCCGAGATCGTCGTTCTGGTAGAGGATCGCGATCTTCGCGTCCGGCGCCGTCTGGGCAATGTACTTGGCGTAGATCTTTCCTTCGGTGTTGTAGCTCGGCAACCCCGTGGTGGTCAGTGGGAACTCGGCGAAGTTGGCAAACTTGGTCACACCGCTCACGACAAAGAGGTGCGGCACCTTCTTCGCGGTCACATATTTGATGGTTGCGCCGATACCGGGCGTCCCCAGCGGGCCAAACAAGAAAGCCACCTCGTCGCTCTCGATCAGCTTCCGGACCTGCTCCACCGCCTTGGGCGGCGAATAGGCATCGTCATAGGTGATGAGATTGATCTTGCGGCCGTTGATGCCGCCGCGATCATTGATGGAGTTGACATAGGCGATGAGGCCCTTGCCTGTATTGCTGAGCGGAGATGCCGGGCCGCTGAACGGGAATGTCGCCCCGATCTTGATCTCCGATTCCGAGATACCGGGCGTTTCGGCGCGGACGGGAGCTACGGCAAAGGCCGCAAGAACCGCAATGGACACAGCAATCTTCCTCAACGACATGCAACTCTCCCCTTGGTTTTTATGAATTAGCCGGCTCTTGCGACCGCAGCGTCGGGCCTACCAGGCCTCGCCGAACGGCCTGATCTCGACATTGAACGACCACGCGCTGCGATCCTGGTGCGCGACGTGCCAGATCTCGTCAGCGATCGCTTTCGGTTTGATGAAGAAGTCGTCCGGCCGTTCCGGCCAGCGCTTCCGCGTCCACTCCAGATCGATCACCGCATCAATGACGACGTAGGCGACGTGAACGCCTTGCGGCCCGAGGTCGCGCGCCATCGCTTCGGCGAGAATCCGCTGCGCCGCCTTGGTCGGCGCGAAGCCTGCGAAGCCGGCCTTGCCGCGCAACGCCGAGGTGTTGCCGGTCGCCACAATGGCGCCCTTGCCGGCACCGATCATCGCCGGGGTGAACCGCCGCGCCAGATACAACAGCCCCATCGTGTTGACCTGGAAGTTGCGATTGAGAATCTGCGGATCGATCTCGCGGAATGTGCCGAACGCGCCGCCGACGGCGTTGTGGATCACGACGCCGGGATTGCCGAGATCGCGCTCCACGGCGGAGGCCACCGCCTCGACCTGCGCGGGGTCGGACACGTCGCATCGATAGGCCTTTGCGCCCGGCAGCTGCTTTTCGAGCGCGGCGAGGCGCTCCTCGTTCCTGGCGAGCAGCGCGACGCGATAGCCGCCTTCGGCGAACCTCCTGGCGAGCGCCGAGCCCGTGCCGGGTCCCACGCCGGAGATCAAACAAACAGGTGCGGTCATACGATCAACCCTCCGCGTTGCGGCCAACAGGTTTCATGCTCAGCCGGCCGCCTTCGACCGCAGCTTCTCGACATAGGGCTTGAGCTCCGGCGCAAAATGCGCGTGCTCGAGCAGGCGGGCAAAGTGGGCGAACATCAGCGGATAGTCATCCTGCACGCCCGGGTGCAGGATTCGTTCCAACCCCTGCTTGCGCAATTGCTCGGCCCGCCCATGCTCGTTCATGAACAGCGCGAGCTCGGCGGCAAGGCAGATGTCGGCAATCGAGATGCCGGTTCCGACCAGCGTCTCGCGCCGTGGCGACAATGCCTGCTCGATCCCCGAGGCATAGATCGCAAACGCGTCCTTGGCGCGCGCGTGAATGGCCGCGTCGACCGTTCCGCCCGACAGAGCGAGCAGATAGATCTGCGTGTCCCGCGCGAACACCAGGCTGACATCGAGGAAGCTGTCGATCCTGGACGCTTCGAAGGCGTCACGCCCATAGAGGGCGAACTTCGCTTCGCCGAGCCGCGCCACCGCGCGCATGATGCTGTTCGATTCGAAGATCCCGACCTTGCCATCGGCGCCGAATGCGGCGGGCACATTGCCGAACGGCTGTGCCTCCATGAACGCGTCGGTCTTGAACAGCTGTGCGCCGGTCAGCCCGACCCGGCCGGTTCGCGCCAGCGACGACAGCGAGGCGCGTTCGTGCTCCGTCAGCGGATGGGCATCGTAATCCCACAGCCAGTCGCGCAATTCCTTGCCGGAGGCGCCCCGCACCTCGACATCGACGCCGCAGAACCGCGCCGCGATGGTTGCTTTCCAGACGCGCGGGTTCGGCAAGTAAGAGAATATACGCAGGTCAGCCATTGTGGACTGCTCCCGTTGCGACAAGCTTCAGGCGACGAGCTTCAGGATCTTGACGACATCGCCGGGCTCGCGGATCGGCTGCGGGTTGGCCCGGGTGAAGATCGACAGCATCGCGTTCTTGCCGATCAGCTCAAAACGGTCCTCGCCGACGCCGACATCAGCCAGCCGCCGCGGCAGCCCGAGCTCGGCGATAAAGCCGGCGAACGCATCGCTCGCGTCGCGCCCCGGCGCGCCGAGCGCGGCGGCGATCGTCTGCTGGGCGGCTTCCGTCGCGGGACGGTTGTAGCGCAGCACGCTCGGCATCATCACCGCGGTGCAGAAATAATGCGGAACGTCGCAGGTGCCGCCGAGGACATGGCCGATGGCGTGGCTTGCGCCCATCGGCACCCGCGATTGCAATCCGAAAGCGGACAGCCACGAGCCCAGCTGGCAATTCAGCCGCGCCGCCTCATCGTTGGGGTTATCCTTGGTGCGCAGCAGACCATCGTGCAGATAGCGCAGCCCCTGCTGGCACACCGCATCGACGAGCACGTTGGGACGGCTGGAGCAGATCGCCTCGATGCCGTGGTCCATCGCCCGGGTGCCGGAACCGAGCCAGAGTTTCTCCGGCGTGTATTTCGTGATCGCGGGATCGAGGATGATGCTGCGCGGCATCATCATCGGGTGGTTGAATATCTGCTTCAGCTTGCGGCTGGTGTCGGTGACCAGCGCGCCGGAATTGTACTCGCCCCCCGACAGCGTGCTGGGGATCGCGATCATCCGGACCTTCGGGTTGCGGAACGACCCGAAGCGGCGCTCCGGCGTGGTCTCGAAGCCGTCGAGCCCGGCAGCTTCGAAGATCTCGTGCTCCATGCACATCAGCACGATCTTCGCCGCATCGACCACCGAGCCGCCGCCGATGGCGACGACGAGATCCGCTTTGGCTTCGCTCGCCTGTCGCGCGATCTGCGTCACCACGTCCCGCGTCGTGTGCTGCGGTACGCCGTCAAAGGTCGCGGCATGGCGATCGCCGAGCGCTTTGCGGATCTTCTCGATCTCGTCGGTCGTGGTGTTCAGCGTCCGGCTGGCGATCAGATAGACGCGCTTGGCGCCGAGCCGTTCGGCCTCCTCGCGCAGCGCCTCGGCCGCCGGCCTGCCGTAGATCACGGATTCCATGCTGGGGTATTGGTGGCTGCCGACGACGTGCATGCTGTTCGCTCCCTCAATGTTTCCGTGAATTCCCGGCGATTTCAGGCCGACAGCTTGGAAAAGTCCGGCTGACGCCGTTCGGCGAACGCGGCAAAGGCTTCGCGCGCTTCCGGCGTCGTCAGCCGCTCCTTGAACAGCACGCCTTCCTCGGCGATCTGCGCCGCGATCCGCTGCTGCTCGCGCATCAGCTTCTTGGTCATGCTGAGCGAACCCGCCGGCCGTTTGGTCAGCGCGACCGCGGCGTCATGCGCTTTCTTGCGCAGATCGGCCTGCGGCACCACGGCATTGGCAAGGCCGGATGCCAGCGCGCCCTGCGCATCCATCGGCTCGCCAAGCGCAAACATCGCATAGGCGCGCGCGTGCCCGATCCGCAACGGCAGCAGCCAGCTGGATGCGGCTTCCGGAACCAGAGCGAGATTGACAAAGGGCGTGATCAGCCGCGCATTCTCGGCGAGATAGACCAGGTCGCAATGCAGCAGCATGGTGGTGCCGACGCCGACCGCATTGCCCTGCACCGCCGCGACGATCGGCTTGCCGACCTTGCTGATGGTTTCGATGAAAGTGTGGGCCGGACTGTCGACAATGCTTTCACCGCGCGCCTGGCTTGCGAAGTCAGCCAGATCATTGCCCGCGGTGAAGCTGTCGCCGTCGCCCTGGAACAGGATCACCCGGACAGAGGCATCCGCCTCCACCTGCTTGAGCGCCGCGGACATGACATTGTACATGGCGCCGGTCAGCGCGTTCTTCTTTTCCGGCCGCTGCAGCGTCAGCGTCATCACGCCGGCTGCGATCTCAACCTTGACATGCTCGGTCATGGCACTCTCCGGTTAGGCGACCGCACGGGCCGGCCTGGTTTCAAATTTGCCATCGAGGAAGCCGGTCAGCCGCTGCCGGATGATCGCTTCAGCCTCGGCCATGATGCGGTCGATCAGCTCCTTGACGGTCGGGATGTCGTTGATCAGCCCGACCACCATGCCGCAGCTCCAGGCGCCGGCATCCATCTCGCCGTCGATCATCACCTTGGGGTAGACGCCGGCGACCTGCTCGTGGATATCCTCGATCTTCAATTTGGCGCCCCTCTCGCGCTCGATCTCGAGCAGCTCATCGACGCCCTTGTTCTTCAGCACGCGCTCGGTATTGCGCAGCGCGCGCATCACCAGGCGGGTGTCGAGCTCGTCCGCATCGAGCAGCGCCTGCTTCACGTTGGGATGGACCGGCGCTTCCTTGGTGGCGATGAAGCGCGTGCCCATGTTCATGCCGGCAGCGCCCATCGAAAGCGCCGCGACGAGGCTGCGTGCATCCGCCATGCCACCCGAGGCCACGAAGGGGATCTTCAGTTCGTCTGCCGCGCGCGGCAGCAGGATCATGTTCGGAATGTCGTCCTCGCCGGGATGGCCGCCGCACTCGAAGCCATCGACGCTGACTGCGTCGCAGCCGATCTTCTCGGCCTTCAGCGAATGCCGCACCGAGGTGCATTTGTGGATCACCTTGATGCCGGCAGCCTTCAGCGCCGGCATGTATTGCTCCGGGCTGCGGCCCGCGGTCTCCACCGCCTTGACACCGCCCTCGCGGATCGCCGCGATATATTCCGGATAGGGCGGCGCGGTGAAGCTCGGCAGGAAGGTGAGGTTCACGCCGATCGGCTTGTCGGTCATGTCGCGGCAGCGCGCGATCTCCTTGGCCAGCAGCTCCGGCGTCTTTTGGGTAAGACCGGTGATGATGCCGAGGCCGCCGGCGTTGGACACCGCAGCCGCCATCTCGGCAAAGCCGACGTAGTGCATGCCACCCTGGATGATCGGATGCTGGATGCCGAACAGTTCAGTGATTGCTGTCTTCACAAGTTTCTCCCCGCGTTTCCGATCAGTGGACGATTTCGAACAGGCCGGCCGCGCCCATGCCGCCGCCGATGCACATGGTCACCACGCCGTATTTCGCCTTGCGCCGCCGGCCCTCGATCAGGAGGTGGCCGGTGAGCCGCGCGCCGGTCATGCCGTAGGGGTGGCCGATCGCGATCGAGCCGCCATTGACGTTCAGCCTATCCGGATCGATGCCGAGCTTGTCGCGGCAATAGATCACCTGCACCGCGTAGGCCTCGTTGAGCTCCCAGAGATCGATGTCGTCGATCTTGAGGTTGTGCCGCTTCA
The DNA here is from genome assembly GCF_011058295.2 of Bradyrhizobium sp. 6(2017). NCBI lineage: Bacteria > Pseudomonadati > Pseudomonadota > Alphaproteobacteria > Hyphomicrobiales > Nitrobacteraceae > Bradyrhizobium > Bradyrhizobium sp. 6(2017). Next base: position 7,898,687 of record NZ_CP049289.2, read on the forward strand.
ACAGCCGCGGGATCGCGGCGACCGGGCCGACGCCCATCTCGTCCGGCTCGACGCCGGCGGCGACGAAGCCGCGGAAGATGCCGAGCGGCTTCAGCCCCTTCTGCGCGGCGATCCTGTCGCTCATGATCACGCAGGCCGAGGCGCCGTCCGAAAGCTGGCTGGCATTGCCGGCGCTGATGGTCTTGCCCTCAAACACTGGTTTGATCTTGGCAAGTCCGTCCGCCGTGGTATCCGGCCGCGGACCTTCATCCTTGGCCAGCGTCACCTGCTGATAACTGACCTCCTTGGTGTCCTTGTTGACCACAGCCATTTTGGTCGTGAACGGCACGATCTCGTCGTTGAAACGGCCGCCCTGCAACGCGGCGCCGACGCGGCGCTGGCACTCCAGGCTGTATTCGTCCTGCTTGTCGCGGCCGATCCCATAGCGCTCGGCGACGACCTCGGCCGTCTCCAGCATCGACATGTACATCTCGGGCTTCATGGCCATCAGCTCGTCGTCGACGGCATGGAACCTGTTCATGTGCTCATTCTGCACCAGACTGATCGACTCGATGCCGCCGCCGATCGCGATCTCGACGCCGTCAAGCATCACCGAGCGCGCGGCAACCGCGATCGCCTGCAGGCCGGAGGCGCATTGCCGGTCGATGGTGGTGCCGGCAACGGTGACCGGAAGTCCCGCACGGATCGCGCCCTTGCGCGCGACGTTCATCACCATGGTGCCCTGCTGCATGGCGCAGCCCATCACCACGTCCTCGACCTCGCCGGGCGCAATGCCGGCGCGCTTCACCGCTTCGGCCATGACGTGGCCGGCCAGGGTCGGGCCGTCGGTGTTGTTGAGCGCGCCGCGATAGGCCTTGCCGACGCCGGTGCGCGCGGTGGAAACGATGACTGCATCCTGTGACATGCTTGCCTCTCTGGCTTCAGGCGACCGCCTCGAGCTGCGCGAAGCGCAGCACGTGATAGGCGGGATCGCCGAACTGGATGTTGATGGAGGAAATCCGCTTGAAGTAGTGGCCGACATTGAGCTCGTCGGTCATGCCCATGCCGCCGTGCAGTTGCACGGCCTGGTCCGCCACGAACTTGGCGGCATAGCCAATCTTGGACTTGGCGCCCGAGGCGAGCCGGGAAATGCCGGCCTCATTCTCGTTGAGGCTGAGGCTGAGATGCTGCATCAGCGACAGCGTCTCCTGATGCGCGATGAACATGTCGACCATCCGGTGCTGCAGCACCTGGAAGCTGCCGATCGTGACGCCGAACTGCTTGCGCGTCTTGGAGTAGTCCAGGGTCGCCGCGTTCAGCTCGCCGATCGCGCCGACCGTCTCGGCGCAGAGTGCGCCGATGGCCTGGTTGCGGCAGGTCTCAAGTGCCGTGACACCGCCGCCTTCGTTGCCGAGCAACTCTCCGCGCACGCCGCGCAGGCTGATCTCGGCCGCGCGGCGGCCGTCAATCGTCTTGAAGCTCTGCAGATCGAGATTGGCGGCGCGGCGATCGACCACGAACAGGCTGACGCCGTCGCGATCGTGACGATGGCCCGAGGTGCGGGCGGAGACGATCAGATAATCCGCCCAGGGCGCGGCCATCACCGCCGTCTTCTCGCCGGTGATGACATAGTCGCTGCCCTCCCGGCGCGCCGTCGTGGTGACGGTGGCGAGATCGAAGCGCGAACCCTTCTCAGTCCAGGCCAGCGCCCAGAGCTTTGACCCTGCGATGATGTCGGCGATGTAGGCCTGCTGCTGCGCATCGGAGCCCACTTGCTCGATCAGGCCGCCGGCCACCACGACCGTCTCGACGAACGGCTCGACCACGAGATGGCGGCCGAACTCCTGCATGATGATCATGGTCGACAGCGGCCCGCCGCCGAGCCCGCCGGCGGCTTCCGAGAACGGCGCCGCGAGCAGGCCGAGCTCGGCGAATTCTGCCCATTGCTTGCGGCCCAAACCTTCCTCGCTCGCGACGATCTTGCGGCGGGCGTCGAAATCATACTGGTCGCGCAGCAGCCGCTGGACGCTGGACCGCAACAACTCCTGCTCTTCCGTGAACTGGATATCCATCCGATCCTCTCGTGCCACTGTTGCTAAAGCGCGATGAGATGCGCATTAGCTGCTTGCTTGAGCATGATCTCCGCTTTTCCGGATCAGAGACCGAGCACCGCCTTGGCGATGATATTGCGCTGGATCTCGTTGGAGCCGCCGTAGATCGAGAGCTTGCGCGAGTTAAGATATTTCTCCGACGCCGTGTGGCCATAGTCCGGACCCGGCATGAAGTGATTGGCGCTGATTGGATGCTCGCGGATCGCAAGCCCGTAATTGCCGATCGCGCGGTGCGTCAGCTCGGTGATGTCCTGGAAGATCTCGGTGCCGCGGATCTTGAACAGCGATGCCGCCGGTCCCGGATCGATGCCGCGGGCCATCTGGGCGACAACGCGCAACTCGGTTGCCTCCAGCGCCAGCACGTCGAGCTCGACGCGGGCGATGTCCCTGATGAATTCGAGATGCGCCGGATCGTCTTCCGGGATCTCGGCCTTCACGATCTTCTTCAGCCGCTCGATATAGCGCGTCGAGCGGCCGATGCCGGCCATGCTGGTGCGCTCATTGCCGAGCAGGAACTTGGCGTAGGTCCAGCCCTTGTTTTCCTCGCCGATCAGGTTCTCGGCGGGGACGCGGACGTTTTCCAGGAAGACGTCGTTGACCTCGTGCGAGCCGTCGATGGTGATGATCGGGCGCACCGTCACGCCCGGCGACTTCATGTCGATCAAGAGGAATGAAATGCCGGACTGCGGCTTTGCCGTGGGATCGGTACGAACTAGGCAGAAGATCCAGTCGGCATGCTGCGCCAGCGTGGTCCAGGTCTTGTGCCCATTGACGATGTAGTGGTCGCCGTCTCGCACCGCCTTGGTGCGAACGGTGGCGAGGTCGGAGCCGGAGCCCGGCTCCGAATAGCCCTGGCACCACCAGTCCTCGCCGGAGAGAATGCGCGGCAAGAATTTTGCCTTCTGCGCCGCGTTGCCGAAGGTGTAGATGACCGGGCCGACCATGGTGACGCTGAACGCCAGCGGCGGCATCGTACCGGCGCGCGTCGTCTCCTGCTCGAAGATGAAGCGGCGGGTGATCGACCAGCCGGGACCGCCATATTCCTTGGGCCAGAGCGGCGCGATCCAGCCCTTCTCGTGCAGGATGCGATGCCACAGCAGCATCTGCTCCTTGGAGAGGTCGGTCTCCGGATTGGCGACGCGCATCTCCGCCGGATAATTGTCCTTGATGAAGGCGCGGACCTCGTCGCGAAACACCGCATCTTCAGGGGATAGCGCGAGCTCCATCGTACAGGCTCCCTACCACTTCTCGCCGAACGGCCGGATTTCCAGCTCAAACGTCCAGGCGCTCTTCGGCTGCTGGTAGAGCTGCCAGTAGGACGTGGCGACCGAGGCCGGCGGCATCAGCAGATCGGGATCGTCGAGCGCGTTCGGGCCGAGCGCCTCGATGCGGCGCTGCCGGACCCATTCGGTGTCGACGCCGGAATCGATGATCAGATGCGCGACATGGATGTTCTTCGGTCCGAGCTCTCGCGCCATCGCCTGCGCCACCGCGCGCAGGCCGAACTTGGCGCTGGCGAAGGCGGCATAACCGCTGCCGCCGCGCAACGACGCCGTCGCGCCGGTGAAGAAGATGTTGCCCTCGCCACGCGCCGTCATCAGCCGCGCCGCCTCGCGTCCCGCCAGGAAGCCGGAATAGCAGGCCATCTCCCAGACCTTGCGGAACACCCGCTCGGTGGTCTCCAGGATCGGGAAATTGACGTTGGCGCCGATGTTGAAGATGCAGACCTCGAGCGGCGCATGCTTGTCGGCGTCGTTGAGGAAGGAGATGATCTCCTCCTCCTTGCGCGCATCGAGCGAGCGGGCATGGATCTCGCCGCCGGCGGCCTCGATCTCCTTGACCAGCGGCGCCAGCTTGTCGCCGTTACGGCGGCCGGCGAAGACCGTAAAGCCTTCGGAAGCGAACTTCTTGGCGATCTCGCCGCCGATGAAATCACCGGCACCAATGACGGCAACCGTCTTGTTTCTCTTCTGCATGGTGGTCTCCGGTCTCTTGTTCGAGTGAACTGTTCTGCGGCGACGCGTCAGCGTCAGGCTTGTGAGCTAGGCTTGGCTGCGCAACGATTCCGCAAGCTTGTGCTTCAGGAGCTTGCCCGTCGACGTGGCGGGCAGAGCATCCATCAGGATAATCTCCGACGGACGCTTGTACGAGGTCAGTTGCGGGGCAACATGCGCCATCAGGTCCGCCACGGTGACGGTCGAGCCCTTGATCAGCTGCACGAAGGCGATGACCTCCTCATTGCCCTCGACCGCCCGGCCGACCACGGCGCACTGCACCACGGCGTCGTGCGTGCTCAGCACCGCCTCGATCTCGGCCGGATAAACGTTGAACCCGGAGCGGATGATCATCTCCTTGGTCCGCCCGACGATATAAAGGGCGCCATCCTGGAACCGGGCGAGATCGCCGGTATTGAACCAGCCGTCGGGATCGATCGCCTTGGCGGTCAGATCGGGGGCGCGGTAATAGCCGCGCATCACATTCGGACCGCGGACGTGAAGCTCTCCGACTTCGCCGTCGGCCACGGGCTTGAGATCGCGGCCGACCAGCCTTGCTTCCAGGCCCGGCATGACGGTGCCGACCGCGTGGTCGTCTCGCGGGCTGTCGGGCCGGACACCGGAGATGCCCGGCGAGCATTCGGTGATGCCGTAGCCATTGAGCAGCGACAGCCCGAGCTCCTGCTCGACCCGGGATTTGAGTTCGAGATCGAGCGGCGCGCCGGCCACCGAGATCACGCGCAACCGGCCGCGATCGAGCTTCGGCAGGCCGGCATTGCGGCGATATTCCAGCAGACGCTGATAAGTCGCGGGCACGCCGTTCAGGATCGTGATGCCCTCCTCGGCCATCGCCTTGACCAGCGCGGCCGGATCGTACTTGGCGACCAGGCGCACGGTGGCGCCGACCATCAAGGTCATCGTCAGCAGCGAGATGCCGACGATATGCGAGATCGGCAGCACGCAATACTGCACGTCGTCGGCCGCCATCTTGCGGAAGGCCGCGGTGCCCCGCGCGCTGAACAGCAGATTGCGATGGGTCAGCATCACGCCCTTTGGTGCGCCCGTGGTGCCGGAAGTATAGATCAGGACCGCGACCTGGTTTGCGCCATCGGCCTCGACCGGCTCGGCAACCGTTGCCAGATTCAGGCCCGTGACCGCGACGCCGCGGAGCGGACCGACATCCTGCACGGAAGCCTCATAGCGCGCGGCGTGCGTGGCCGCCTCTTGCGAGACGTCAGCAGTCAGCAGCACCCGGCGGGCGCCGCTGTGATCCCTGATCTGATCGAGCTCTCGCGGTGATAGCCGCGGATTGACCACGATCGACCAGACATCGAGCCGGCTCGCCGCCAGCAGCAGGCAGGCCAGCGGAATCGAATTCTCGCTCACGATCATCAGGCGGTCGCCGGCGCGGATGCCGAGTGCCTGCAAGGCTTCGGCGACGCGGCCGACCGTTCGATCGAGCTCGCGATAGCTCAGCCGCATCTTGTCGTCGACCAGCGCCAGATGATCCGGCGTCGCCGCGACGTGGTGATCGATCACCTCGTGGATGCGGTTCGGCAAGCCTTCCACACTTCCTTCAGCCACCTGCGTCGACGCCTGCACTGAAACCTCCCTGTCGCAGCCCTTCGGGCTTGATTTGTTGGCTTGAGGAATTTGCCGCTCAGGCGGTCTTGCGCTGCGGCGCAGCCAGCTGCGCGACGATCTCCTCCTCGACTTCGCGCAAGCGGTCCTTGCCGAAGAATATCTCGTCGCCGACAAAGAAGGTCGGCGAGCCGAACGAGCCGCGCGCCACGGCGTTGCTGGTGTTCTCGATCAGCTTTTTCTTCACCTCGTCCTGCTGGGCGCGGGCGATGATGCGGTCGATATCGACGCCGGAGGACAGGAACGCGTCGCGGAATACCTGCGGATCGTCCATCTTCTTGGGCTCGGACCACATGTGGTGATAGGCCGCGCGGAAATAGGGCTCGAACAGCCCCTCGAAATCGGCCGCAACGACGCCGCGCATCAGCATCAGCGTGTTGACCGGGAAGAACGGGTTCGACCTGAACGTCGTGATGTTATGGCGCCGCAGGAAGCGTTCGGTCTCGAGCGCGTTGTATTCCGGCTTGTTCTTGATGCCGCGCAGCGACTCGCCGGGCGACATGTTGCCGGTCGCCTTGTAGACGCCGCCGAGCAGCACCGGGACATAGTCGAACTTCACGCCGGTACGCTTCTCGATCGCCGGCAGCGCCAGTTCCGCGAGATAGGCGTTCGGACTTCCAAAATCGAAGTGGAATTCGACCTTGAGCGGAGCAGCCATGGAACGCCTTTCCCTTCGATTGTCGGCGGCCGTTTGCTCGGCCGGGTTGATCGTGGTCCGGACCATAAGTTCTATTTTAGAACTGTCAATATGATATTTGTCATCCTATAGCCGAACCATAGGCAGGTTCGAGGCATCCTATTGAAATGACGTTAGTTCTGTTTTAGAATTTTACTTCTGTTGCCGTCGCAGATCGCTGGAGACGCTGATGAAATGGGATACCCTCGAGGAGGAGCCGTGCTCGCTGGCCCGCACGGTCGCGGTGATCGGCGACCGCTGGAGCCTGTTGATCCTGCGCGAATGCTTCCTGCGCATCCGCAGGTTCGATGACTTTCAGGCGTCGCTCGGGATCACCCGCCATCTGCTCGCCGACCGGCTGAAGAAGCTGGTGCGCTTCGGCGTGCTGCGCAAGATTCCCTATCAGGAGGCGCCGAAGCGCTACGAATATATCCTGACCCAGAAGGGCCTCGACCTCTATCCGATCATCATGTCGATCGTGCACTGGGGCAACATCCACATGGTCGACGCGCGCGGCCGGCCGATGCTGCACGAACACAAGACCTGCAATAAGATGTTCGACCCCGTCATGGTCTGTTCGGAATGCGGCGAGCCGCTGAGCGCGAAGGACGTCCACGTCCACCCGGGCCCCGGCGCGCGAAAGTCCTCACCCGTGCACGCAAGGGCGCAGGAGCGGGCCAGACGGGTCGCTGAATCGACCTAGCCTTTGCAGAACCGGCGCTATGCACGGCTGATGCACGCCGCTCATTTCATCTTATCGCGACGGCACAGCCATCAATGCGACGTCGCCGCCAAGCAGGCAGCCGACCGGCCGGCCGCCGGCGAAGCCGATGCGGACACGGATCTCCGACAGGCGCCCCATCGCCCTGCCCTGCAGGATTCGAATCTCGTCGTCATCAGGTGTGATCAGGCCGTAATCGAGCAAGCCGAACGCCAGCGCCGCAGCCGCGATGCCGGTTGCGGCGTCCTCGCGATAACCGGATGAGCGCGGGAATTGCCGTGCCTCGAACAGGCGCGCCGCGCGGTCGACCACTGCGAATGGATAGAGCCCGGTCGATCCGATCCTCCCGCAGACCGCCTCGACGTCCCCGACCTCGGGATCGAGCGCGTTCAGCGCATCGGGAGAGCGCATCGGGATCAGTGTCTTGATCCGCGATGTCACGGCATTGCAGGGCGTTCCGTCACCGATCGCATCCGGCCCGACCGCGAGCGCCCGGAGCACGTCGTCGCATTGCTCGGCGCTGAGCGGAACGGCCTTTCCGGCCGGCTGGGTGATCTCGACACGGGGCTCGCCGTTACGATCCCGGCTGATGAAGCCGGCGACGGGACCGCTCCGCGTCGATATCCGGATCGTATCGCCCGGCAGTCGTCCCTGGCGTGCAAGCAACCAGAGCGCACCGATGGTGGCATGGCCGCACATTTCCATTTCGTGGTTCGGAACGAAGAAGCGGAACGTCGCGTCGAAATCATCGCTCTCCGCCGGCAACACGAAGCCGGATTCATGACCATGGCGGCGGGCAACATCCTGCATGTCGGATGCGCTCAGGCCCCTGGCATCGACCACGATCGGACAGGGATTGCCTCCCTCACCATCCACCGTGAACACGCTGACCAGCTCGACTGTCGTCATGATGCCATCCCCAAGCTGCTACTTGACCAGCGCCGTGCCGGTCTCCGGATGCTGCAACCAGCCGAGCAGCGCCTCGTGGAAGCGCGCCGGCGCCTGGATCTGCGGCGAATGGCCGAGATCGGGGAATTCGATCAGCTGCGCATGCGGAATCCGCTTCGCGGCTTCCTTGCCCAGCACCGGATAATTGCCGAGCGTCTTGCGGATCTCGGGCGGCGCGGTGTCCTTGCCGATCGCGGTGGTGTCCTTGTCGCCGACAAACAGCAGGGTCGGCGGCTTGATCTGCTCGAATTCGTAGAACACCGGCTGGGTCGCGATCATGTCGTAGAGCCGCGCCGAGCTCGACGCCACGGCGGCGCGGCCCGGGCCGCGATACATACCGGCCAGCATCTGCACCCACGTCTCGTAGGACGGATCCCAGGTGTCGGCGTAATAGGTGGCGCGCTCATAGGCGCGGATGCCGTCGGCGGTGACGCGCGTCTCACGCTGCATCCAGCCGTCGAGGCTGAGCCACGGCACGCCCTTGGCCTTCCAGTCCTCAAGCCCGATCGGATCGACCAGCACCAAGCGGTCGGTGGCGTCCGGGTACATCAGCGCGTAGCGCATCGCCAGCATGCCGCCGGTGGAGTGGCCGACCATGATCGAGTGTTCGATCCCAAGCGAAGCCAGCAGCGCACGGCTGTTGCCGGCCAGCTGCTGGAAGGTGAACTGGTAGCGTTCCGGCTTGGAGGATTTGCAGAAGCCGATCTGATCCAGCGCGATCACGCGATAGCCGGCGCCGCTGAGCGCCTTGATGGTGCCGTCCCAGGTGGCGGCACAGAAATTCTTGCCGTGCAGCAGCACCGCAGTCTGCCCGTTCGGCGTCGCCGGCTTGACGTCGAGATAGGCCATGTCGAGCTCCTGCCCCTGCGAGCTGAAGCGATAATGCTCGACCGGATAGGGATAGTCGAAGCCCTGCAACTCCGGCCCATAGGCCGGCTCGGCGGCCGATTGCGCTGACGCGCTGGACGCGCCGAGCACAACGGTCGCAGCGACGGCAAGGTGAAACAGGGCTCTCAGGTGCATCTCTCAAGGTCCGCTAATCAGGGGCGATCCGTGATGCCGTAGCCGAACGCATGGGCGCCAGCCAGCGCTACAGCGATGATTTGTTCGTGATCGGCTCTGAGGCGCTTCGATTCTTTGTTTTGAGCATGATCTTCTCGGAAAACCGCTTCGCACTTTTCCGGATCATGCTCTACGCCGGATCGAACGCCCGGATCGGGGGCAGATTGCCGTTGAAACGCTCGACTTCGACGGTCGTGAGCTGCCCGGTGCAGCCCTGCGCGAAAGATGACGTGCCGATGTCACGCGTCAGCACGTTCGGATTGCCGTGAACGCAGAGCGGCGCTTCCTCCTCGGGGTCCATCGGGTCGTACCAGGCGCCGGTCGGCAGCTGCACCACGCCGGGCGCAATGCCGTCGGTGACATGCACCGCGGCAAGGCAGGCGCCGCGCGCGTTGAAAATGCGGATGATGTCGCCGTCGGCAATGCCGCGCGTCTTCGCGTCGCGCGGGTTCATGCGCGCGACCTCGCGGCCGCGATGCTTGGCCTCCAGCGAGTGACCACCGAAGTCGAGCTGGCTGTGCAGACGCGTCACCGGCTGGTTGGCGACAAGGAAGCACGGCGAGCCTGGCTTCGGCGTATCGGTCTTCTCGAGCCAGACCGGATGGCCCGGACAATCTGCATCGCCGTGGTCGGCGATCTTCTGCGAGAAGATCTCGATGCGGCCGCTTCGCGTCGGCAGCGGCCGCGCGACCGGGTCCTCGCGGAAACGGCGCAGCGTGCCGCCATCGTCGAGATGTTGCGGCACGACCAGGCTGCCGCGCTGCCAGAATTCCTCGAAGCTCGGCGCCTCGAGCCCGCGCCCGGCGAGCGCCTTGCGGGTCGGCTCGTAGAGATAGGCCAGCCATTGCCGCGACGTACGCCCCTCGGTGAAGGGCTCGCGGGCCCCTAACCGCTCGGCGAGATCGGCAAAGATGTCGTAGTCGTCGCGCGCGAGGCCGAACGGCTCGGCGATCCGGTGCATGGCAACCATCAAGGGATCGTTGGTGGAATAGCCGATGTCCTCGCGCTCGAGCGTCATCGTCGAGGGCAGCACGATGTCGGCGTGACGCGCCGTCCCGGTCCAGGCGAGCTCGTGCACCACCAGCGTGTCGAGCCGTGCAAAAGCCTTGCGCAGGCGGTTGAGGTCCTGGTGATGGTGGAACGGATTGCCGCCCGCCCAGTAGACGAGGCGGATATCCGGATAGGTTCGCGTCTCGCCATTGTAGCGATAGGTGGTGCCGGGATTGAGCAGCATGTCGGCGATGCGCGCCACCGGAATGAAGTCGGCGATGCCGTTGCGGCCCTGCCCGAGCGTCGGTCCGGGCACCGCGTTGACGCGACGGCCGTAATAGCCGATCGCGCCGAGCGAATAGGCATAGCCGCCGCCGGGCAGCCCGATCTGGCCGAGGGCCGCCGCCAGCACCATGCCCATCCACACCGGCTGCTCGCCATGCTCGGCGCGCTGCAGCGAGTGCGACACGGTGATCAGCGCGCGCCGGCCGGCGAGCCGCCGCGCGAGCGTCCGGATGGTGTCGGCGTCGATGCCGCAGATCGCCGCGGCCCATTCGGCGTTCTTGGCCCGGCCGTCGCTCTCGCCCGTCAGATAGCGCAGGAACACCGGCCAGCCCTCGGTGTAGCGATTGAGGAACGCCTGATCGTGCAGGCCCTCGCTGACCAGGGTGTGGACGATGCCGAGCATCAGCGCGGTGTCGGTGCCCGGCACCGCCGTCATCCATTCGGCGCCGGCCTCGACGGGGAGATCGTCGCGCAGCGGGCTGACCAGGACGAACGCGCAGCCGCGCCGGTGCGCCGCCTCCATCGCACCGCGCTCGACGTGCTTGCTGATCGAGCCGCCCGCCACCATCGAGTTCTTCAGCGCCATGCCGCCGAATGCCAGCACGATGTCGGTCTCGGAGGCGATCTGTTCCCAGGTGACGTTGCGCTTGGTGATGTCCTCGTAGCCGGTAAGAATCTGCGGCAGCAGCACCGAGGACGCGCCCGAGGAATAGGTGTTCACCGAGCGGACATAGCCGCCGAGTGCGACGTTGAGGAAACGGTGCACCTGGCTCTGCGCGTGGTGGAAGCGGCCCGCGCTCGACCAGCCATAGGAGCCGCCGAACACCGCGCCGGGGCCGATCGTGTCGCGGATCCGCGTCAGCTCGCCGCCGAGCAGATCGAGCGCCTGCTCCCAGCTGACCGAGACGAATTCATCGCGGCCGCGGCGATCGTCGGGCCCAGGCCCGCGCTCGAGCCAGCCGCGGCGGATCGCCGGTTGCGCAATGCGCGCCTGGTGGCGCAACGCGCCGGGGAAATTGTTGATGATGCGGTTCGGATCGGGATCGCCGCCATAGGGCCTGACTTCGAGCCCCGCCTTGCCGAACCGCGCCGAAAACACGCCCCAGTGCGAGGTGTGCGGCTTGAAACCATCGGACAAATCGAGGCCTGGATCGGGGTAGCCAATGGTTTCGCTCATCGAGTGTCCTTCATCCGCAGCCGGCCCCCGGGCCGCGCCTGTGCCGCAACGTTCCGGCCAGTATAATGATCCAATCGGCGCGCGGTACCCGCTATCAGAGATGTCGCACCGCACCGTGCCGGCATGACTGCGGGTGGCGGCGGAACTCCCCGCCGGGGCCGCGCTGCCAAAATATCGAAAACAACCCCATGCAAAGGAGCCGGCGGGGCCGGCGTTCGACAAGGCAACTTGACACGTCGGGCAACTCAGGGATATTTTTCCAATATTCCGAAATCGTGTCAGCGCCCCCTCGCCTCCCAATAGCGGGCTCGCCGGCTGCGATTGCGGCCGAAAATCCTCCCCCACAATTGAAATTGCACCGGCTGCCGCAGCGAGCGATCGCCTGCGCGCTTGCCGCGCGCGTGCCAGGGACTATCGACATGACGACTGCACCTGAAATCACCGGGCCGACGATGGTCGCCGTAGCCGACCAGACCCACGCTGCCGCAACGCCGCGGATAAAACTCTCGCCGCGTGGATTCTCCATCGACCACCCTGACCCGAAGCTCGGCGAACAGCTCATGGCGAACGCACTGGGGGTCGCCGATCGCGACGCGATGGAGGGCATCCTGCGGCAATTGGTCAAGGCCAGCGTGAACGGCGGCAAGGCCTGCGAGGTCAACCTCGCTTTCATGATCTCGATGGTGAAGAGCATTCGCCCACGGGATTCCGTCGAGGCCATGCTGGTGGCGCAGATGGTTTCGGTTCACGTGATGGCGATGCGATGCGCGCAACACCTCGCGCATGCTGACGACCTCGCCCAGCACGACAGCGCCGCGCGCGCGTTGGGCAGGCTCGCCCGCACGTTTCCCGCCCAGATCGAGGCGCTGAACCGCTACCGGAGCCATGGCGAGCCCGCCATCACCGTGCAGAACGTGAAGGTGGAGGACGGCGGCAACGCCATCGTCGGCAACGTCACCCAGCACGCCAGCGTGATCGTATCAGACAAGACCCCGGCATCCGCGGCGCGGGCACTGAGGCCCGCGGGCGCCAGGCGACGGCATGATTCCGCCGATGCCAGGCAGGACGCACAGGCATGAGCGATCACATCAGAACCACCGGCCCGATGCTGGCGAGCCCGCGCTGTGGCGCCAAAACCCGCACCAGTGGTGCGTGCCGCGCGCCGGCGGTGCACGGCAAGACGCGCTGCCGCATGCACGGCGGCGCACCGGGATCCGGCGCACCAAGGGCAAACCGGAACGCGCGCAAGCACGGCCGGTTCAGCAGAGATGCTATCGCCGAGCGAAGGCAGATTCGGGCGTTGTTGGGTGAGGCGCGGAGGCTGTTGGAGGGATGAAGTGATTAGTTGCGGTTACGGTGCACTCTCAAAAACTGTCAGCATAAGGGAAACGAAGCCGTCCGGAGGTGAAGCCGGATGGCGATACTACAATTTGCCTCGATCCATTCCGGAATTGCTCAACGTCGTGGCCCGATATTCCTTGGAACTGGACTTGGAGCACGCGCGGATGCGGCCATTCACCCTTCCGGCCGAATTGGACGTCCCCCATGACCGTGTCGAAGGTCGCACTCCGTGCGTAGGCCGAGAGCCTGATATCGTCGAAACCACCGGCCGCTTCGACAGCCTGCGCTACTACCTGCATCTGGGCGTAAGCGAGCGGCGCCATGTAATGGCCCAAGGGATCGACACCCGCGCCGCCAGCTCGCGCCTGGTAGGTATTCAGGAATCGCTGAACCCCGGGGAACATCATCTTGGGAACCGGTTGCCAGTATTCGTAGTTCACGAAACCGTTGAGCAACGGGCCGAGCGTGGTCTTCACCACTGTGTTCTGTGGGCCGATCATGCCAGCGCCGACCATCTTTGGGCGAAACGCGTGCGCGTGGATGGCGCGCACGAGGCCGATCGAGTCATCGAGGTATGAACAGAGAAACAGAAGGTCGCAGTCGCTCTTGGCAACGGCGTCGATGACGGGCGTGAAATTCTCCGTCGTCAGCGGGTAAGTCGCTTCATGGACGACACGGAAGCCGTGCTTGGCCGCATTGGCTTTTGCGCCAAGGATGGGGTTGCGGGAGAATTCCGCATCAGCCGAGACCAACGCTACGGTCAATGGTCGAGGCATCTGCGCCGCGCCAAGCTCGAAAAATCCCTCGGTCAACGCGGCGTTCGGATCCGGCCCGGTTGGGATCATCGCGAAGTAGTTGGGATAGGCGAGCGCGTTGTTAACGCCGAGGCCCATCAGACCAACGAAGAACCGCTGCCGCTCCATGATGAGCGGCATTGCTGGCAATATCGTGTTGGTGCCGTAACCGCCGATGACGAGATCGACCTTGTCCTCGTCCATCAACTGCTTGTAGAGGCCGGGAACGAGCGACGCATCGGCGTAGTCGTCGTAGCAGATGAGTTCGACGGGTCTACGAAGCAATCCGCCCCGGCGGTTGATATCCTCCCGCCAAATCTCATGAGCAAGCTGCGCCGACCGGCTGTTGCCCGCAACTGGGCCGGTCAGCGACAAGCAATAGCCGATACGGATCGGGGTGGACACGTTTGGACCCTTACTTCACGTGGGTTTCGAGAAGCTGGAGTTCCCAAGCCAGCGCAACAGCGCTGCCGCCACCATGTTCAAGAACGACGCCTGCGACGCCAGCAGCGGTTTTCTCACGCGCCCAATCGCGCTGCCATTCGCCGAGCACGGCAAGCCAGGTGATCGGCACGGCACCCGCTTGAACCATGCGGCGCACGGCCATGTCATGGGCTTCCAGCGAGACGCCGCCCGAAGCGTCGGTGACGATGAACACGTCATACCCCTCGCCGAGCGCCTGTATCGCAGGCATGGCCAAGCAAATCTCAGTGTAAAGCGCGGCAAGAACGAGTTGCTTTCGCCCACTCTTCTTCACGATGTTGGTAACGTTCGGGTCTTCCCAAGTATTGATGAAGGTGCGGTTGATCGGCTTCTGCTCGGGGAAGACATCCTGAAGCCCCTTGATGACATAGCCGCCGCGCTCCTCGATCACCGTGGTGAGGATCGTCGGCACGTTGAAGACTTTGGCGGTCTTCGCGAGGCCGATGACGTTGTTTATGATCATCGTCGGCTCGTGACTATTCAGGTTCGTGAACTGGTAGGGCTGATGGTCGATCAGCACGAGAATGCTGTCTTCGGGACGAAGCAAGGCGTCGAGGCCGGTTTTGGCAGGCATAGGAACTCCTTTAACAGATGCGCAGGTGATGGCTCAGGGGCTGGTCCAGAAAGACATGAAGGGTCTTGATTTGACCGCGTTCAATTTGCGCGACATCGGTGCCCGTCACGGCTGCGGGACCGTTCGGCGGACCGGACTTCCAGCGCAGCCGTCCCATGCCGTGGTGACCAACGGCAGGGCCAATCGCCGTGAAAGCGAAATTGGCTGGCAGGTTTGCCAGCAGTTCATCCACCGCCTTATTGATGGCGGCATGACCCGTCGCTGAGGCATCCGGTGGTTCAAAGAGTGTCGCATCGCCAGCATAGAGTTCCGAGATGGCTTTCATTCTGCGAGAGGCGTCGCGCTCGCCGAACACATGCGCGAGATTTGCCTGCATGAGGCCGTCATAGTCGATGGGTGCCGTGCTCATCTTCCGCCCTCCGGAGTTGGGAATTTTCGGAAGGGCGTGCCTCGTCAATCGCTCAACGCGATGTCGTTCGCCGATCCGGTTGCGGCGATAGTGTCGTTCCGCCTAAGGGAACGCACTGTTCGATTCTGCGATTCACAGTCTGAAACTGCTACAGGATGGCGGTCAGTTCTTGCGGTCGCGCCGCCATACTGCCGGTGTCGTGCCGGTGAGTTTCCGGAACGTTCGCCCGAAATGAACCGCATCGGCAAAGCCCGTTGCCTCTGCCACCTCGTTGAGCGAGGCGTGGCTGTCGATCAGGAGAGCCTGCGCACGCCGGACGCGCGCATCGAGCTGCCAGCGATAAGGGGCCATCCCGGTTGACGCCTTGAACGCGCGGCTAAAATGCGCGGGCGAAAGATTGACCAGCGCTGCCAGATGCGCGAGATCAACACGCTCGGGCAAATGGGCGTCGAGATAGTCGACGGTGCGTCGAAGCTGCCAGGGTGCCAGACCCTTCGTGCTCGTGGCAGGCGCTGGCGCATCGGCGATAAGCAGCGCTGCAATCGCGGTCGTCAGCCCGTCACCATAAAGCTGCGCCGATGGGTCGGGATCGTTCACCGCGTCAGAGAGCAGCTTCGTCAGGGTCCAGATGCGATCATCGGAAAAACGCAGCCGAGGCGCTTCGATTGCATCGGCGTTGAACCGGGTACCCAGCTGCTCGCTCAGCACCGCGAGATCAAAGCTCAACGTGGCGTCCCGCACGAAGCGAGCATCGGCGCAGAAGCCCCATATTTCCGTGCCGGCGGGCGCGAAGAGTAACTGCCGCGGCACATAGCCGACCGGG
Source organism: Bradyrhizobium sp. 6(2017) (assembly GCF_011058295.2). Lineage (NCBI taxonomy): Bacteria > Pseudomonadati > Pseudomonadota > Alphaproteobacteria > Hyphomicrobiales > Nitrobacteraceae > Bradyrhizobium > Bradyrhizobium sp. 6(2017). The sequence goes on from NZ_CP049289.2 coordinate 7,914,695, forward strand.
CAAGGCTGGTTCTCTCGGAGACGAGGCTCGCACGGGGCTCCGGTCTCTTCCAGAAGAATATTGAGGCGGGTTTCATTCTCGTGTCGAAGATGGTGAGACACCCGGCCCGCGCAGCGGAATTCGTTGAGAGCAACGCGCACGCCGTTCCAATCGCGCCGCGCCGTCGACAGGCCGAGCACATTCTCAGGCAACAAGGACAGGCGGTCGGGGCGTGTGAGCATGGCTACTTATATAGTCTAGCCAGCCGAATCTTAAACGCTGCTCGCTGAGGGGGCGATTCCGACAATTGCTTCCACAACGCGCGACTGGCGGGTACCTCGAAGTTAGTTCAGCAAAATTAATGCATTAGACCTTCTTAAGGCGCACGTAGGGTTGGTCTTATTTGCCCGTGTTTTGCGGGCCCATCGGCTTTGCCGCTGGTCATCGGGCCTTCATCCACTCACGGCTTCGCCGCGCTCGCATCGATCAACAGCTTCGCCACCGTGAACGCCGACTGCGCCGGCCTCTCTTCCGACTGCTGGCCGGTGACGTAAATGCCTTCGATGAGCAACAGAAGGGCGTCGCCGAGCACGGCGGGGTGACGCGCGCCCATCGCCGCGGCGAACTCGCGCAGGCGCTTGCGAAAGACCTTCGTGTACAGGGCGGAACCGCCACCTTGACGCCCAGCCGGTCAAGATAATAGATGATAACCATCATATATAAAAGCGCCCAAGGCAGCTTCGAGTCCCGGCCATGCCGGTTCGCAGGAAGGGCGCGACAGGAGAACCATGCGTCGAATTGTTGTGACGGGCCTGGGGATGGTGTCCCCGCTGGGCTGTGGCACCGAACTGGTCTGGTCGCGGCTGCTCGCGGGGCAGTCCGGGTTGACGGCTTTGCCGGAGTGGGCGGCGGCTCTCCCGGCGCGCGTCGCAGGACAGGTTCCTGATAAGGCCGAGGATTCGGAGGGCGGCTTCGATCCCGATTCCGCCGCCCCGCGCAAGGACCAGAAGAAGATGGACCGGTTCATCCTGTTCGCGCTGCTCGCCGCGGCGGAAGCCGTGGCGCAGGCCGGCTGGATGCCGGCCGAGGCTCACGCGCAGGAGCGCACCGCCACGGTGATTGCATCCGGTATAGGCGGGTTTCCCGCGATTGCGGAGGCCGTGCGCACGGCGGAAAGGAGCGGCCTGCGTCGGCTGTCGCCATTCACCATTCCCTCCTTTCTGGCAAATCTCGCAGCCGGGCACATCACCATCCGATACGGCTTCAAGGGTCCGATCGGCGCGCCGGTGACCGCTTGCGCGGCGAGCGTTCAAGCCATCGGCGATGCAGCGCGCTTGATCAGATCCGGCGAAGCCGAAATTGCGATCTGCGGCGGCGCGGAGGCCTGCATCGATCCCGTGAGCCTTGGCGGCTTTGCGGCCGCGCGGGCGCTTTCGACGTCCTTCAACGACACGCCCGCGCGGGCGTCGCGGCCGTTCGACCGCGACCGCGACGGCTTCGTCATGGGCGAAGGCGCAGGTGTGCTTGTCATCGAGGAGCTCGACCATGCCGTGCGGCGCGGCGCGAAGCCGATCGCGGAGATCATCGGCTACGGCACGACGGCGGACGCCTATCACATCACCGCAGGCCCGGAAGATGGCGACGGCGCCCGACGCGCCATGGAGGCGGCACTCCGGCAGGCCGGGTTGCGGCCCGACCAGGTCCAGCATGTCAACGCGCATTCGACATCCACTCCGGTCGGCGATCTCAGCGAACTGGAGGCCATCAAGCGCGTGTTCGGGCGCGAGGGAGGGATTGCCGTCAGCGCAACCAAGTCGGCAACGGGACATCTGCTTGGCGCGGCAGGCGGCGTCGAGGCCATCTTCACAATTCTGGCGCTGCGCGATCAGGTCGCCCCACCCACACTCAATCTGGAAAACGCCGATCCGGCTGCGCAGGGCATCGACCTGGTCGCGAACGTTGCGCGGCCGATGGCCATCGAACACGCGATCTCGAACGGCTTCGGATTCGGCGGCGTCAACGCCAGCCTCGTCTTTCGACGATGGTCTTGAACCGGTTGTCGATCAAATCCGCGCTGAGCCGCTCGAGCACGCCGCTGCGCCCGGCAGCGAGCGACATCGGTCTCCAGGTCACGGCTGTCGCCGGATAGGCCTGGCGCCCGACGGCACGGCTTCAGTCGCCGCTCTCCCTGAGCGGATCCAGCGACCAGCCGAGTTTCTTGAGCTGCCGCTGATCCGTTGAGGCCTCCGCCAAAAGCCAATCGCGGAACGTCACGATCTTCGGCAACGCCGCCGTCGCCTTCGGGCACATGATCCAGTAGGTCTTCGACAACCGCAGCGCCTCCGGAAAAGGCCGCACCAGCCGTCCATTGATCAAGTCCCACGCCGCCAACGTCGTCCTTGCAAGTGCGATCCCCTGGCCGTTGATCGCCGCGTCGATCACCATGCTGGCCCGATTGAGCACCGGGCCGTGGATGACGTTGGTGTCGTCGACGCCGGCCGCCTGCAACCACCTCGACCAATCGGTCCGGCTGTCCATATGGATCAGCGGATATTTGAGGATATCGGCCGGCTTGCCGAGCCGCCGCCGTCCCGAGAGCAGTTTTGGACTGCACACCGCGAAGAGCTGCTCGGCGCTGAGCTTGACGGTGTCGTGCCCCGGCCAATTGCCGTCACCATGCCGCACAGCAAGGTCGACTTCCTCTCGCGCGAAGTCGACGTGATGAAGCGTCGCGGACACGCGAAGATCGATGCCGGGGTGCGCCTCGGCAAAGTGGCCCAGCCGGTGCACGAGCCATTTGGCGGCAAAGTCCGGCGAGGTGCTGACGGTGAGCACGCCGGCATTCTGCCGCTGCAACAGCCGCTCGGTGCCGACCGCGATGCGGTCCAGCGCATCGCGAACGACGGTCAGGTAGTCCCTGCCCGCCTCGGTGATGATCAGGCGCTGGCGCTCGCGATTGAACAGCTTGATCGCAAGCTCGGCCTCGAGCGCCTTGACCTGATGGCTCACCGCGCCCTGCGTGACGCACAGCTCCTCGGCGGCGCGGGTGAAGCTTTCATGCCGCGCCGCGGCCTCGAAAACCTTCAGCGCATTGAGGGATGGCAGGCGTGGGCGCATCGCAACGACTTCATGAGAAAAACTAGGGCAGGCAAGAGAAACGATGCTTTGCCGTCAACCGCCCGCTGACATTACTGGAATGCTCCAACGCAGAGTTTCACAAGATTTGGAGCTTGTCGATGTCAGCCTTGATCACTGATCCGTTGTCGCTTCCGTCCAATCCAGCGGACGATCCTCCCACCCGACTTCATCAATTCGATTTCGGACCGGGCCCGGCTATTGGATGGCACGGATGGTCAGGCTGGGCGGCCCGGCGCAGCCTTCGCGGCGCGCTCCGCGAGCTTGCGGAAGACAAACACCTGCTCGCAGACATCGGCCTGACCCGCGAGCAGGCCCTGGAAGAAGCAGCCAAACCGTTCTGGCGATAAGCGATTCAACCAACGAGAAAACAGATGGCAGACCCGATCGTCTACGGCTTCCCGCGAAGCACCTTTGTCAACATCGTTCGCCTGATCCTGACCCACAAGGACGTGCCTTACGGCTTTCATAACCTTGAACCGGTGATGGGACAGCGCGAGCACCTGGCGTTGCACCCGTTCAACCGCGTCCCGATCCTGCGGCACGGCGATTTCATCGTCTACGAGACCAGCGCGATCGCCTCTTATGTCGATGAAACCTTCGAGGGGCCAAAGCTTACGCCGCACGACGTTCGCGCGCGGGCGCGCATGAACCAGTGGATCAGTGCGGTCAACGCCTACTACTATCCCTACATGATCCATCACGTGACGCACGAACGGGTGGTCTTTCCGGAGCTTGGCATCGCCTCAGACGAGAAAGTCGTGGCCCATGCGCTGCCCAAGGTCGAGCTCGCGCTTGGCATGGTGGAGCGCGAGCTTGAGCACGGCGAAAACTACCTGCTCGGTTCGGAACTCTCGATCGCGGATTTCTACCTGCTTCCGAGCACTTTCGCCTTCAGCCTGACGGAAGAAGGCCGGGCGATGTACCCGAAATATCCGTCGTTCTGCCGCTGGCGCGAGCGCATGGAGAACCTTCCGGCAACACTCAAGCTGCGGGCGATCATGCCGCCGCGTGAACCCATTCTACATGCTCGCGAATGGGCGAAGTCACACCGTCCGAAATACTGACCATGCAGACCCAGCCTTGCCGGAACCTGCTGCAAGGACTGATTTGAAGCCATACTGATTTGAAGCCATGGGGAAACAAACACTCCCCGGCAAATCGCGTCTCGCGCTAGAGCCCGTTCCGATTGAATCGGAACGGGGCTCTAGATTCTTGTTTTGACGCGTTTTCTTCACGCGAACCGGTATCCACTTCGCTCGAAAACGCTCTAGACCTTGTGCACAGCGTTGTCGCCGGTGGTGACCTTGATATCGGCATAGCGACACGCGCCGTGGCGGCGTTGGAACGGCGCCACGGCCAGCAGCCAGATTTTCGCGATGGCCTTCGCCGATCCACCGATATGGGCGGCGTAGTCTGCTGCGATGTCGCGTTCCTGCGCTTGCCAGGTTCCGAGGTCCGCCTTCCCGGAACGGACGATCATATGCGTCTCGATCACATTCCAGCCGGGCAACGGGCAGCGGAAGACCTTGCCTTCAGGCAAATGTTCGCTCCAGATGTAGGTCAGATCCTGCCCGTCTTCGAACTTCACGCCGATCGAAAGATAGTCGTGGGTCGCAGCCTGGTCTTCCGCGACGGCGGTTGGCAATTGATCGATCTTCCAGCGCCATGCGAGCCGCGGACGAGAGGTCAACGGAAGCGACAGCGGCCGCTCGATGATACTGACGTGGCCCGTGGTGTCGCAGACGATCTCGCCGTCCGCACCCTGGCTGAAGACTTCCTGGCCACCTCCAAAACCGAGCAGGTTCGACCAGCCTGGCGGCAGCTTGCCGCCACGCTCGAGACGCGCAAGCTCGGACTTGAGCAGACCGCCCACGTCGCCATGCGCCAGGAGACTCTTGACGCCCACGCCGGCATCGGCGCGCCACAGCAGAGCGATGCCGGTCATCTTGACATCCGCCTGCTTGTAGACGTCTTCCGGCGTCGCCAGCACCCCGTCCTCACTGGCCCATTCCGCGGCCGAACGCGCCACCTCGATCCGTCCATCGTGGGAGGCCGTCATGGTCCCGGTGTCCAGCATCGGATTGTAGATCGGCCGGAGCCCGCGCGTGCGCGCGTGGAAGACCAGGCCGGGACCGAACCAGAGATCGTGTTCGCGCGACAGCCACATCCGACCGCTCAGGAGGAACGTCACCTGTTGGCCCTGCGCCGCGTCGAGACCAAGATCGGTCCAAGGCAGATCGGTGCCGTTGATCTCGAAAGCCTTGTAGGCAACCAGTTCCGGTGAACTCGCCTTCGCAATGATATCCTTGATCCCGCCCACCAAATCCGCCGGAGCCGGACCGCCCTGCTCGGCCGCTTGCGCCGTCCGCAACGCAGGCCCGGCAAAGGGCAGCACCAGACCGAGCGCCGATGCACGCAACATCACATCACGTCGGGAAATTTTCCCGATACGGCCGGCCGCGGACGACAAGCCAAAGCAAGCAAAGCACATGCATTCCTCCCTTGTCCCGGTCGACGCCGGCGTTTGGCCGTGTTTCATCGATGGGGTTTCGAATGCTATGCTTTCGCTGCGAATTCAGCCTGCCATGATGTGCCGAAATGGCAGCCTGTTTGGCGCGTGAGGGCAGATGCACCAGACTGGTTACACGCGCGCGAGCACGCTTGGTCCGATTGCCGATGTCGTGACGGCGGCCGGTGGATCGATCGAGCGGGTCTTCCGCCGCGCCGATCTTCCCCTCGGATTGCTGGAGGCGCCGGACACGCTGTTGCCACTGCGCGATCACTTCCGGCTGTTGATGGTGACCTCGCGTGAATTGCACGACGAAGTCTTTGCGGTCCGGCTTGGTCGCCAGACGTCGATGGCGGGCCTCGGAATTTTCGGCAGATGGGTGGCCCAGGCCCCGACCCTGCTCGAGGCGATCCACCGCGCAGGAACCAGCCTGCCGCACATGCTGCAAAACGCTACCCAGCTGGTCGTCCGCCGTCATGGCAGCGAAATTCACTGGTCGTATGAATTGACCGACCCTGCGCGCGACGGACGCCGGCAGAACGAGATGCTCGCCATCTGGTACATGATCGCTGTGGTCAGGCATTTTGCCGGCGCCTGCTGGCTACCGAGCCGGATCGTCTTTGGCGACCTGCCAAACCGGCTGCGATGTCAGATCGACGAGTTGACGTGTACCGATACTGCTGTTGGTGACGCCGCCAGCGCGATCGTGTTCGATCGGCGGCTGTTGACGGCCGTCAATCCAAATCTCGGACAAGGCGATGGGCTGACCGCGAGTGAGCTCGCACGCATTTTCGACCTGCCGGATCCGGAGGACCTGCCGGGCCGTGTTTCCGTGCTGATCGAACTGGAACTGCTCGATCGGCGTCCGACCCTTTCGCACATCGGAAACCGGTCGGGACTCACAAGACGACCCCTGCAGCGCAGGCTCAGCGAGGTCGGACTGAGCTACAGCGACCTGCTGCGAAACGCGCTGCAGCGACGTGCGGTGAGACTGCTGTGCCAGACAGACCGATCGATCGGCGACATTGCGTCGGTGCTCGGTTATGACGACCCCGCCCACTTCAGCCGGGCGTTCGAGCGCTGGAGCGGCGCGGCTCCCACCCGTTGGCGGCGTCTGCTTGAAGCGCGCGGGCGGGGCGAAACAAATGGCGCGCCGCTCAGAATAAAATCGCGAACCGATATGTAATTGAGATTGCTACACAATCCTTTACGCCGTGACTTATCAGATCCGGAGCCTGCCCGAGCTCCCCAGCTGCAAGCATCGGTCAAGGACGAGGGATATTTCAGAAGCCAATTCAAATAGTTAGCTTTGCAGGCGTGCGGATTACTGGCGTCACGACGGCTTCGAATTCAAATCGCCGTGCGAGCCTTGCGGGCGTCAACCAAAGCCGCACATCGAGCGACTAATGCAAAGGACGCTTCACATCGATCCGGAAACCGGCACCCGAAGACTTAATTCGAACCAGACCGGCCACGAAGCGACAAACAGCCACCGAAAAATAAAGCAATGAGCTTCCTTCCGAGCTGAAACACACAGCAACGCTGAACGATGCATAAAGAATGTCGCGACTTCGTTTGGCTCACGGTTCGAATTGAACCGCCCTGTGGTTGTGCGACAAAGGACTCGCATCTAGGTTCCGCACCAGCCGGATTTCTCATGTTGACCGCCTAAGGACGATTTCCCGCGACGCGGCCTGGACGCCTGCGCCGCCCATGCGGCTCCCTCGGAGTCGCCAGACCAGGAGACGACTGCATGTCCACCTCACAATCCCCGAAACTCGCGGAATCGACCGCGGTCAACGAGGCCGTCAAGGCACGGATGGCGCCGAAGCAGGCGACACAGGCCGCGCCTGTCGACATCACCGCCAATCCGGTGGCGAAGATCGTCTTCAATCCCGAAGCAGCTCCAGAGGAGCGCAGCCGCCAGGTCGGAGCCCTGCTCTCGCCTGATCTCGCCGAGGAGTGCAAGGCGTCGATCAAGCAGCTCGAGGCCTACAAGGAATATCTGGCGCAGCAGCGCACGCTGATGCAGCGCAAGCTGATCGAGCTGTCGTCGACGACCGTCTTCGCCAAGATGAAGCAGACGTTTGCCGACATGAACAAGGGCGTTCTCGACTTCCGCGAGATGATCCGGCCGCTGGTCGACAATCTGGATGCGCTCTACACGCTGCGCACCGCCGGCGACAATGTCGTGCTGGATACCTTCGCGGAGATCGAGGAGGATCGCAAGCGCGAGGCTGATTGGGACCGCCGTACCTCGGAGATCGAATCCGAAACGCGGCAGGTCAACTCCGACAAGGAGATGCTCGATCGCGACATCGCCAAGCTGAAGACGCAAACCGGCCTGTTCGGCGGCATCAAGAAATCCGCGCAGGCCGAAATCGCCGCCAAGGAGCTCCTGATCGCCAAGCGGATGGAGGGCCTGAAGGCCTGCCGCGACAAGGCGCTGGCGATCATCACGGAGAAGGCCGAGCACGACGCCAAGCAGGGCAAGTTCAAGGCCGAAAAGGACCAGGTCCGCAAGATGCTCGACATCTCCGGTCCCGAGCACGTCAAGCGCGTCGAGGGCATCATCAAGGCGGCGCTCGGCTACATCGACAAGTCGCAGGTCTCGGTCTCGGAGCTGCGCGACGAACTCGGAGGGATCGAGGGGCAGGCCGACAAGCTCGTCAAGATCAACTCGCAGATGATCACGGTGGTCGCGATTCTCGACAAGGGCATCGACCTCGCCAGCGCCGCGAACAGGGAGAAGGTGCAGGCGCTGTCGACCGCCCCGGCGGGCGAGGACACCCTTGCCCGTCTCGAGCGCGAGCGCAAGAAGAACGATTTCGAGCGCCACGTCACCACCCTGCTGGACAGCGGGCGGAGCACCAAGAAGACCGTGGCCGATCTCGAGAAGGACGCGGTCGACGCCAATACCTTCCACGACGCCCTCGGCAAGCAGAATGTCAATCTGCGCGAACTCTCCAGCGACGGCATCGCCAGTGTCGCCACCAGCCTGAACACCACCATCCAGGCGCTCAACAACTCGGCGCTCAACGAGGCCTCGGAGAGCGTGCGCGATTCGATGCGGGCGATGAACGCGGTGACCGACGACGTCGCCAACAAGGAGGTCATCCGCCAGGCGCTGCAGGTCGACGAGGCCTCCAAGCGGATCATGGAGAAGGTCGAGTCGATGTCGAACATCGCCGAATCGCTGCAGGCCGCCAACAAGCTGCGGGAGGACGGGCTCTCCAACATCCAGAGCCGGCTCGGAGAGCTCAGCGATGTCACCGCCACCGTACGTGCGCGGCTGCAGGAGAGCATCGGCATGGATGCCAAGGATCCCGGCGCGCCGGCCGCCTCAGCGGCAGCGAAGCCGGTCGACGACAAGGAAATCACGTTCGGGCAGATCTGAGCCCCGCCCCCGGACCGGCGCTGCCGGTCCGGCCTTCCCACTTCCAAGCCTGACCGATGGAAATCTGAAATGGCCGACAACTTCCTGATCACCGGCAGCGAGGCGCTCGCCAACCGGAAGAACTTCAAGCTGGTTGGCTGCACGGAGAAGTTCGAGGAATTGTGCACCATCCTGACGCGGATGGAAGCCAACAGCGTGATCGTCTCCGGTCCGAGCGGTGTCGGCATCACCACGCTGGCGCTGGCGCTGCAGGCGCGCAAGGTCGACCCCGACGCGCCGTTCGACATCGTCAACAAGCGGCTGTTCTGGCTCGACACCGACGGCCTGTTCGGCCTCGGCGACAACGACGCCATCGTCAAGCAGTTCAAGGCGATATTTGCGACCCTCAACCGCACCCCGGACAGCGTTCTGATCGTCGAGGATACGCTCGATCTGATCGATGCGCTGCGCAACAGCGGGCTGATGCACATCGTCAACGCGTTGACGTCGATGGTGAAGACGAAGAAGACGCAGGTCTTCCTCGAGGTGCGCGAGGCCGACCTGACCCAGGTGCTCAAGTGTCATTCCGACTTCCGCGATCATTTCACGCTGATGGATCTGACCGAGCCGGTCGGCGCTGAACTCGAGGAGATTGCGCTGCACGGCGCTGGGGATCTCGAGGAGAGCTACGAGGTCCGGATCGATCCGGCTGCGGTCAAGGCCGCCATCGACATGTCGAGCAAGTACCGTTCGCTCGACACCGGCCTCTCCGCGGCGCAGCCCGCGCGCACCCGCACGCTGCTCGATCGTGGCATGGCGCGCTACCTGCTGCGGGCGCACTCGACGCCGCCGCTGCTCGCGGAGCTTGAGGCGGAGCTCGCGCGTCTGATGGCCAGCGGGCCGTCCTCCGGAAACGAGGAAAAGGCCGCCACCGTGCGCGCCGCCATCGCCCGCCACAAGGCCGAGTTCGCCGAATACCAGGCCAAGATCAAGGGCTACTACGCGGCGCAACGCGAGGGCGAGAAGTCGATCGCACACATGGAGGCCCAGCTGCGCAGCCTCGAGGAAGACGAGAAGAAGCGTCACCTCGACGATCCCGCCGGCAAGGCCTCCGCCGGCGATGCCGACTTCGATCTGATCGCCAGGGCGTCCGGCTATGCAACGCCAGAGATTCTCAAGCTGCGCGGCGACATTGCGCAGACCCAGGCGGCCGTCGATGAAAATCGGGTGAAATACAAGGCCGTCACCAAGCAGATCAACGATCGGCTGCTGTTCACCGCAGACATGGTGATCGACGAATTCTCGCTGATCTCCGGTATCGACGCCTCCAAGCTCAAGCAGAACGACGCCGTCAAGCTGCTCAATCTGCACGGCTCGCTGAAGCGGCGCGTGTTCGGTCAGGATGCGGTGATCGATCATGTCGATCGTGCGGTCAAGGTCTGGCGGCGCGGGCGGCGCACCGACAAGCCGCTGCCGTTCCTGTTCTGCGGCGCCAGCGGCGTCGGCAAGACCGAGGTCGCCAAGGGCTTGGCGGAAGCCCTGTTCGACACCGACAAGACGCTGAACCGCTACGACATGGGCGAGTTCATGGAGAAGAACGACGTCACCAAGCTGATCGGCGCGCCTCCGGGCTACGACGGCTTCTCGGCCGGCGGCGAGATGACCAATTCGGTGCGGGCCAATCCGTATCAGGTCATGCTGTGGGACGAGATCGAGAAAGCTCACCCCGACATCTTCAACATCTGCCTCAACATCCTCGACGACGGGCGCTGCCGCGACAATCTGGGCCGCAAGGTCGAGTTCGGCGACGTGGTGATGCCGATGACCACCAACATCGGCGCGGAGCATGCGCTGCGGGTCGGCACCGGTCCCGGCGATCTGAGCCAGGATGAGGCCTACGAGCTCACCATCCGCGACCTGAAGAAGGCCTTCCGAACCGAATTCCTGAACCGCTTCGAGGGACGCGAGAACATCATCCTGTTCCACAAGCTCAACATGGACACGATCGAGAAGATCGTGTTCCGCGAAATCTCGCGCATCAACGCCTTCTACGCGGCACAATCGATCGAGGTACGCTTCCCCGAGGCGCAGCTGCGGGAGTTCTGCGACAAGACCTACTCGCCCGAGATCGGAGCCCGCGGCCTGCCGGGCCGCATCAAACGCATCGAGGCCATGATCGTCGAGAAGACGATGGCTGACGCCGCCTTCAGCGGCACGCTCGACATCGGCTTCGATGCCACGAGCCGCAATTTCACGTCGACCTGGATCCGCCATGACAGAAAAGCCGCATGACGACGCCGATGCGTTGCTGCACGGCATCGACAAGACGCTGTCCGAGTTCAAGACCAAGGCCTATGAGGCCAAGAAGTCCTACGACCAGTCCGACCTCGGGCGCGCCCACCGGGAGCTGAGCATGCTCGGCCGGTTCTGGTCGCAGTTCGTCCGCTCCTGCGGCTGGATCTACCTGAAGCTGATCGCTCCGGTCACCTGGCGGCTCTACCGCTTCGTGCGCTGGGCGTTCGCCCGCTACCGCGCGCTTTGGGCGCGCTGCGTCTACGCCAAGGACGCTTATGGCGATCCGGAATTCAGCAAGGCGCGCGGCGGCATCATGATCCTCGCGACGATCGCCGTCTGCTACGTCGTCTACTGCGCAGTGGCGGTCACCGCGACCTTGCCCTGGTACCTTGCGACCGTCCGGCACGACGAGCAGCTATATCTGTCCAACTCCCAGAACCTCTCGAGTTCGCAAACCGAGGGACCGGAGGTCCACGAGGTCTACGGTTGCGAGACGCTGCCCTGCACCGACCAGAACACGGTGACCTTCCGGGTGCGCGCGACCTGGTTCAACGAACTCTGGAGCGTGCTCCATCATGGTTCGCTGTTTTATCCCGGCTACGTCGCAGCCGCCGTCAGCCCGGTGCTGAACCGCTGTATCATCACCTCCTACGGTGTCCGCAAGAAAATCCTGGTGCGATCGTGGGATATCTATCCCGACCTCGTGCAGGTCGAATGCATGCCGACCGGCGCCGATGAGGGCAAGGACAGCAAGGTGATCAACAACAAGGACTATCGCTAGATCCACTTGGTGCACTTCAATAGACAGGCAATCTTTGGCGCGCCGCTCAGAACAAAACCGCAAACTCTTACTCAATTGAAATTGCTTGTGATTTTTCCCTCCCCGATGATTCGGCAGCCGCCGGCGCCGACTTCGGCCTCACGCGCTGCAGCAGGCATCTCGGCACGTCTCACGACAGCATGCGCCTTGGATAGCTTTGGGATCGGAGTATTGTCGTCGGCAGCAGTCGAAGCTTTGAGACCGGGGAATTCGCGTACGCGCTCGATCGCGATCAAGGCAGTGGCGCTCGAAGCGATGCACTCCAGAATCAAGCCGATGATCGCGACTGCGGTCGGACGGCGCGGCAAATGGAGGACATTATGGCTTGGCGTGACGATAAGGCCCGTGCAACCCTGATCCGCGATGCCGCGGGAAGCGTGCAGCCGGGCAAGGCTCCCCGGAGCTTTGCCGAACTTCTGTTCGGCTACACCAATGTCGAGGACCTCGCCAATCACGATGCCTTGTCGCTGGCCTTCCTGGCGGAACAAGCCTGGGAGCACGTGCAGCAGCGTACGGCGGGCAGCGCCGATATCCGTGTCGTCAATCCGATGATGCCGGACGGGCGCGAGATTTCCGTGCTCGAGATTCTCAACGACAACATGCCCTTCCTGTTCGATTCCACGACGGCGGAGTTGGCCGAGCAAGGCATCGAAGTCACCCTCGTCGCTCACCCGATCCTCGCGGTGGAGCGCGATGATCAAGGCAAGCTCCTGCGCTTTCACGGCGAAACACTGCCGGAGGGAGCGAAGGGTACGCGGGAAAGCCTGATTCATCTCCACATCACCCGCCTGGACGCCGATGCCGATCGCCAGAAGCTGATCGACGGCCTCACCAGGTCGTTGAGCGACGTCCGCGCCTGCGTCACCGACTGGCGTGCCATGCGCGACCGGGTCGAGGACGCGATCAAGACCTTCTCTTCCAATCCGCCGCCGCTGCCGATCGACGAGGTCGCCGAGGCCAACCAGTTCCTGCAATGGCTCTGCGCGGACAATTTCACCTTCCTCGGCGTGCGCGAATATCGCTTCTCGCCCGACGGCGATGCGTCCGACGACATCACGACCGGCAAAGGCCTCGGCGTGCTCCGCGATCCGGATGCGAAGGTCCTGCGCCGCGGCGGCGAAATGGTGGTGATGACGTCGGAAATACGCGAGTTCATGCACGACCCCACCCTGCTCATCGTCATCAAGGCCAACGTCTCCAGCCGCGTTCATCGTCGCATCCGCATGGATTATGTCGGCATCAAGCTCTATACGCCCGACGGCCGGCTGGAGGGCGAATTGCGGGTCGTCGGCCTGTTCACCTCCGGCGCCTATACCCGCTCGGCACGGCAGATCCCTTATGTCCGCCACAAGGTGACGCGGGCGCTGCAACGCGCCGGCTTCGACCCGAACAGCCATTCGGGCAAGGCGCTCATGCATATTCTCGAAGAATATCCGCGTGACGAATTGTTCCAGGTCGACGTCGACACGCTCTACAATTTCGTCATGGAGATCCTGATCCTCTACGAGCGTCCGCGCGTCCGCGCGCTGGCGCGGGTGGACAAGTTCGATCGCTTCGTCTCCATCCTCACCTTCATTCCGCGCGACAAATACGACACCGACGTCCGCACGCGCGTCGGTGCCTTCCTGGCGCAGGTCTACAAGGGGACGCTGTCGGCCTCCTATGTTTCATTCCCTGAAGGGGCGCTTGTGCGCGTCCACTACATCATCGGACGCTATGACGGCAAAACTCCCGTCGTCGAACGCGCCACGCTCGAAGCCGGGATCAGTGCCATTGCCGCGACCTGGGCCGACAAGCTGAAGGCCGCGCTCACTGCCTCGACCGATGGCATGCGGGCACGCATGCTCACCACCCGATATGCCCAGGCCTTCAGCGGCGGCTATACCGAGGTGTTCGGCGCGGAACAGGCGATCACCGATATCGCCACCATCGAAAAGCTCACGCCGACCCGCCCCGTGGCGATTTCGGTTCACCGTGACGAAAGCGAGGCCGATCCCAAGCACTTCGGACTGAAGGTGTTCTCGCACGGCGCGCCCCTGTCGTTGTCCTACCGCGTGCCCGTGATCGAAAATCACGGCCTGCGCGTGGTCAACGAACGCACCTATCAGATCGCGCCGCGCGCCACGCCGGCGCCTCCGCCGGTTTGGCTCCACGAGATGACGATCGAGACCAGCGACGGCCAGCCGATCACGATCAGCCCGGAATTCAGCCATCGCCTTGAAGCCTCGATCATGGCGGTGGTCCGCGATCACGCCGAATCCGATGGATACAACGGCTTGATCCTGCGCACCGCCCTGGGCTGGCGGGAAGTCTCGACCATCCGGGCGCTGTCCCGCTACCTGCACCAGATCCGCGCGCCGTTCACCCAGGATTACATGTGGGAGACCTTGCGCAAGAACGCCGCGATCACGGCCAGCCTCGTCGCGCTGTTCCAGACCCGCCTCGATCCGCGCCTCGCCTCCACCGATGCCGAGCGCTCGGCACGCGAGACGGCCCTGCTTGCCGAGGTCGAGGAGCAGCTCAAATCCGTCGCCTCGCTGGACGAAGACCGCATCCTGCGCCGCTTCACCAACCTGGTGCAGGCGACGATACGCACCAATCTGTGGCAGATCGGCGAGGATGGACATCCGCGTCCGGTGATCTCCTTCAAGTTCGACGCGCGCCGGATCGACGACCTGCCGGCACCACGACCGCTCTACGAGATCTTCGTCTACTCACCTCGGGTCGAAGGCATTCACCTGCGCTTCGGAAAGGTTGCGCGCGGTGGCTTGCGCTGGTCCGACCGGCCGCAGGATTTCCGCACCGAGATCCTCGGCCTCGTGAAAGCGCAGCAGGTCAAGAACGCCGTGATCGTGCCGGTCGGCGCCAAGGGTGGCTTCGTGCCCAAGCGCCTGCCGCCGCCTTCCAACCGCGACGCCTGGCTCGCGGAAGGCACCGAGGCCTATCGCATCTTCGTTCGCTCGCTGCTGGAGCTCACCGACAATCTCGACGGCGACATCGTCGTGCCGCCCGAATCCACCGTGCGCCATGACGGCGACGACCCCTACCTCGTCGTCGCCGCCGACAAGGGCACCGCCACCTTCTCCGACGTCGCCAACGCGATCTCGGTCGAGAAGAACCATTGGCTCGGCGACGCCTTCGCGTCCGGCGGCAGCCAGGGCTACGACCACAAGAAGATGGGGATCACGGCGCGCGGCGCCTGGGAGACGGTCAAGCGCCACTTCCGCGAGCTCGGCACCGACATTCAGACCACGCCGTTCACCGCGGTCGGCGTTGGCGACATGTCCGGCGACGTTTTCGGCAATGGCATGCTGCTCTCGACGGCGACAAAGCTCGTGGCGGCTTTCGATCACCGCGACATCTTCATCGATCCCTCGCCCGATCCTACGATCAGCCTCGCCGAGCGCAAGCGCCTGTTCGACCTGCCGCGATCGAGCTGGCAGGACTACAACAAGTCGCTGATCTCGCCGGGCGGCGGCGTGTTCTCGCGCCAGCTCAAGGCGATCCCGCTCACTCCGGAGATACGCACCCTGCTCGATCTCGACAAGCCGCAAGCCACGCCTTTCGAGGTGATGACGGCAATCCTGAAGGCGCGCGCGGATCTCTTGTGGTTTGGCGGCATCGGCACCTATATCCGCTCCGCCGGGGAAAGCGACGATCAGGCCGGCGACCGCGCCAACGATCCGATCCGCATCACAGGCGGCGACGTGCGGGCCCGGGTGATCGGCGAAGGCGCCAATCTCGGCGTCACCCAGCGCGGCCGCATCGAGGCGGCGCAGAAGGGCGTCAAGCTCAACACCGACGCCATCGACAACTCGGCCGGCGTGAACACGTCCGACGTCGAGGTCAATATCAAGATCGCGCTGGCGCGCCTCGAGCGCGAGGGACGCCTCAGCCCCGCTGACCGCAACAGCCTGCTGGCCGCGATGACCGACGAGGTCGGCACGCTGGTGCTGCGCAACAACTATCTGCAGTCGCTGGCGCTCTCGCTCGCCGAACGCAAGGGCGTGGCCGAGACCGGCTTCCTCACGCGCCTGATGCAGTCGCTCGAGCAACGCAGCTTGCTCAGCCGTGCGGTGGAGTTCCTGCCCGACGACGCAGCGCTCACCGAGCGCACACGCCGCGGCCAGTCCCTCGCACGGCCCGAGCTTGCCGTGCTGCTCGCCTACGCCAAGCTGACGCTTTACGATGACCTGCTCGGCACCAGCGTGCCGGACGATCCCTATCTTGCCCGGGAACTATCGCAGTATTTTCCGCGCGAGGTTCAGGACAAATACCCCACGGCGGTCGAATTCCACCGCCTGCGGCGCGAGATCATCGCGACCAACCTCGCCAATGCGGTGATCAACCGCGGCGGCCCGGCCTGTGTCGTGCGCCTGATCGACGAGACGGACGCCGATATCCCGACCATCGTCATGGCCTATGTGGCGGTCGATGAATGCTACGGGCTGAAGTGGCTCAGCGACGCGATCGACGCGCTCGATACCTGCATCGATGGGCAGGTGCAGCTGTCGCTCTACGCTTCTGTGCAGGATCTGCTGCTCTCCCGCATGGTCTGGTACGTGCGCAATGTCGATTTCAAGGAGGGACTGGAGGCCGTCGTCGCGCGCTTCGGCCCGGGGATCCGCCAGATCGTCGCCGGGCTCGACACCGCGCTGCCGCCGGACTTGCAGGCCGCGCGTGGCAAGCGGCGGCAGGAACTCACCGACGCCGGTGTCCCCGCCGGCCTCGCCGGCGAACTCGCCGATCTCGACGCTCTGGTCTCGGCGCCCGATATCGTGACGGTTGCGGAGCGCACCAGCCGCCCCATCGGCGACGCCGCCGCGACCTTCTTCGCCGCCGAGGCGAATTTCCGTCTCGACCGGATCGTCGCCGCCGCGCGCAGCGTTCCGGCAAACGATTATTTCGAACGGATGGCGATCGACCGCGCCGTCGAGCAGATCGCCGGCGCCGAAAGAAGGCTGGCCGCGGATATGCTGGCAACCGGCCAGTCCGGCCAGCAGGCTGTCGAGACCTGGCTCGCGGCGCACCCGGAAGCTGCGCGCATCCGCCGCTCGGTCGAGGAGATCGCGGCCAGCGGCCTGACGCTCGCCAAGCTGACGGTGGCGGCGAACCTGCTGGGGGACCTGGTCAAGGCCTGAGGCGTGCGAGGCAGCGATGTGAAACCCTAAGAGCGCAGGCTGTTAGCCGGCGAACGGAGGACTCCAATGATCCACGCCACTTGCCATACCGCCGATAACGTCCGCTGCATCGAGTTCGATGCCACGCCCTGGTTCAGCGAGGCTGACGCTCCGAGCATTGTCGATTTGGCCCAGCGAGGATGGGCCAGCACGGCGATTGCAGATTCCCTCGAGCGCCGACGAGGCTATGAAGGCTTGCACGACCTCGTTGAGTATGCCGCGAAGCGGCTGCAACCGGAATCCCTGGAGGACCCAACCTGGGAAACCTTCGCATGCGTCGTCGATGGACCCGACGCCGTGGCCTGGCTCGAGAGCAACCGGCCCGAAATTGTAGCAAGGATCAGGAACGCCATGTGAGGCGCCGGCGATTGCGCCGCGCGTAAATCGGAGTTCAGTGCAAGCTGGAAGCCAAACCTCCAATTGGCAGATGCCCATAAGAAACTTTTCGCAGCTACTCAATCAGGCGCTTGGCCGCTCCGATGAAGCGAGCACTACAATCCCGGTGATCTCGCCGCCCAAGCCTTGGTGGCCTGGCAGCTTTCCATCGCCCGGACGTAGGCAGGGCGTGCCGTCGTGCGGGCGAGATAGTCCCGCTCGGTAGAACCGGGGACGTAGTTGCCGGTTCGCAGGCCGAGCAGGAGGGCGTAGCTCACCGAGATATCGGCAGCAGTGAAGCGGTCGCCGGCGAGATAGGGGCAATCCGCGAGGCGGCGGATAACCAACCCCAGCCGGCTCTCGAAGGTCTCGAGTGCCCAACAAGTAACCCGGGCATCTCGCTCGGCTTCGGGCGCCAGTTGGCGACCTACAATGACGGCGTTCATCGGCCCGGCGAGCCCGGCCTCGCCCAAGTGGAGAAATTGCAGATAGGAAGCGAAGGCGGGATCGTCCGGGGCGACGGCAAGCGAGCCTGAGCCGTGGCGGGCGAGCAGGTACTCAAGAATCGCGATCGATTCGACCATGATCGTCTCGCCGTCCTGCAGTGCGGGAATGAAGCCGGCGGGGTTGATCGCGAGAAAATCGCGATCCTTCTCGGCTGCCAGCAGATCGACCGGGCGCAGCCGATAAGCCAATCCCAATTCCTCAAGCAGCCAAACAACACGGAAGCCACGA
The DNA here is from genome assembly GCF_011058295.2 of Bradyrhizobium sp. 6(2017). Taxonomy (NCBI): domain Bacteria; kingdom Pseudomonadati; phylum Pseudomonadota; class Alphaproteobacteria; order Hyphomicrobiales; family Nitrobacteraceae; genus Bradyrhizobium; species Bradyrhizobium sp. 6(2017). The sequence continues at coordinate 7,933,102 of NZ_CP049289.2, forward strand.
CCTTCGCCATAGACGGTGAGCATAGTTAAGCCTTCCTGGATTGGGCCAGACTCACTCGCAGAGGTGAGCCAGTCGCGCAATGGACTATCGATGGCACACAATGCGCGCAAGGCTTGACGCATATTCCTACAGCGCTGGCCCTGCCCACTCTATGGATTCACGACCTAATGCTGCACGCGGTCCGGAAACGCCGTGTAGACGAACCAGGGTTCTGGATCCTCAGCCGTCGGAACGTGGTTTTGCCTGGGCCTGATGACGATGGTCACGCCCTTCAAGTGCTCGTCCCAGAACACGCCTTTGTCGAGCACCTGATCGTTCGAGTTTTTGTAGACCTTCTTGAGCCACCCGCTTCCGGTTTCGTAACCGACGGCCTTGTTTTCTCGGACCCACTCCTTGCCGCCGGCCGTCGTTGTCCGGATCTCATCGATATTGTCGTGGATGATCTGTCCGATCACCTTCACCATCGTGTCCTGATCGCGCCACCTCGACGCTGCCTTGGTCTTGCCTTGACCCCGCCAGACACTGAAATTTGTCGGCTGACCGTTGGTTTCCGATGGTAGCACCGCGAGCTTCTTCTCGCCGACGACCCTCTCCAGGAGTTTCGTCTCGGTCAGGTGCTCGTTGTGTCGTCCCAAAAGGTGCCCTCCCTCCTTTTCCCATATCAGCAGCTCGCGCGCACCCACCTGCTTGTATTGCTTCGGCAAGCGAGGGGTGACGCTCGGTGGTGCGCCAACCGGCTTCTTCGGTGGGCCGGGCTTCATCGCCTGCACGAACAGGCCGCCCGGCTCCGAGCCCGTCGCCATGCTGAAGTGCAGGAAGGAAACATTCATGCCGACGTAGCCCGCGAAGGTATTGGTCAGCATCGCCAGTTCGAGAAGCTCGTGGCGGCGCTTGATGTTGAATTCGATCGTGGTTCGGAAATCGACCAGATCCGGCGTGGTCGATCCGTTTAGCATCATCTCGTCGCGGGCATTCATGGGGATGATGGTGCCGTTTCGCCGCACGTAATGATCGATGATCGGCGGCTCATAAGGCTTCAGCCGCACCAGTCGCATTCCGGGAATGCTGGTCCGGACCGGAACGTCGTCGAGCGAAAGCTCGAGCTTTCGTCCGTCGTCGTAGTAAACGACCATCGTATGGAATTCGAAGGTATTCGGATTCGGATCGCTGGTGACGTTCGAGATGTTATGGTTGACGAAGCGCTCCTGATATTCCGGATCGGAATGGGCTATCGTGCGAACGGTCTTGGCGTCTTCATCGACCAGTCGATATTGCTGGCTCCGTGGCTCCGGCTTCGGCGCCGCCCCCTTCACCGCCGTCAGGATTGCGAGCAGATCGTTCCGTGCGCTCGGCGACACACGATTGTTGAAAGCGGTGGCAAGCGCATCGCTCGCATCAGGCGTGGAGAGACGTTCGTACAGCTTCAAGGCCAGTGCCGGATCGTCGACCGCCTGAAAGCTCGCTTTCAGCGAATTCAGACGCCGCGCCCCGTCCGGCCCCGAAAGTGGCGCGCGCAGCAGCGCCATCACATCGGTCTCGAATTGCTGCTCTGTCATCTCTGGTCTCCAACAACCGCCCGGCAACGTCCGTTGGACGTAGCGGGCGTTGTACCGGTTCGAACGGTCGCGACATGTTGAACGGCCCGGAGGCTCTCGTTCGGTGTGTGATCTCGACACACACTGAGGGCAACACGCGCGTGCCGAAGATCAGGTGGACGCGGCAAGACCAGGGAGTTTTGCGCGTGGGCCGGGAATGGCTGGTTCGGAAAAGACACGCGATTACTATATCGTGGCCGTTTCGTCCGTCTCGTTTCTTTATGTCGCTCTACCTATCTTGCAGACGCTGTCGTTTACCACTGTTTCTCAAGCGAGATGGTGTCATGTCGTTCCAACCCAGGCGCGCTGGCCCTTCGATCGCATCGAGACCGAGACCGGCGCGCGGAGACCTTCACTCCAGGTACTGATCGCAGCCACCGGCATTCCTGAAATCAACATGAGTGAGTAGGCCTCGCGGCAGCGACCACTGCACGTTCAACGCTCAGTCCGGCACAGGCCGCCGGACACAAGAGACGACCGCCGCAGCCTGGGTCTCGCGCAAACCGCCAGGTGCCACCGCAGCGGTGCCATGGACAGGAGAATGCCAAATGGCAATAACGGAAGCCTGGCACGCTGCCGGCGAGCGCCGCACCGTGGAAACCAAACCGCCCATTCCGCGCGCGATCCTGGTCGGCGTCCAGCTTCCGGGCGTCGATGACGTCGCGCACGCCGCAAGCATCGAAGAACTGGGCCGTCTGGTGAACACGCTCGGTTACGAGGTCGTTGGCACGATATCGCAGAAGCGCGACGAGATCGACGGCGCGACGGTGCTCGGCAAGGGGCGGCTCGAGGAACTCGCTGTCATGACCGGTGGCACGGGCGTCGTCGGATCGATGGCAGTACCGCGGAAGTCGAAGGCCCGCGAACGCTTTCAGGACGGCGACGGCAAGAAGCCGAACGCCAGACAGCCGGAGCCTGATCCTGAGGTGCAGCCGAAGCCGGAGCTTGTGATCTTCGATCATGAAATCTCCCCAGGCCAGGCCCGCAACCTGGAGCGCGCGACCGGCGCGCAGGTGCTCGATCGGACCGGCGTGATCGTCGAGATTTTCCATCGTCACGCACACAGTCGCGAGGCGAAGGTGCAGGTCGAGATCGCGCGATTGAAGTACGTGTCGCCGCGCTTGCGGGAAGCGCCGGGCAGCGGACGGCAGCAGGGGCCCGGCTCGGGCGAGTCCGATCTCGAGCTTGATCGCCGCAAGATCCGCGATCGCCTCGCGGAACTAAAGGAACAGCTGGATGATATCCAGCGAGACAGCGACCAGCGTCGGTCCGCGCGCCGCGATCAGCTTCGGGTCGCACTGGTCGGCTACACCAACGCGGGGAAGTCGTCGCTCATGCAGGCGCTCACGGGCAGCGAGGTGCTGGTCGCGGACAAGCTGTTCGCGACGCTCGATACGACGGTGCGCGCCCTGCAGCCCGAGATGAACCCGCGCGTGCTGGTCTCGGACACCGTCGGGTTCATCAAGAAGCTGCCGCACGATCTCGTCGCGTCATTCCGTTCCACGCTCGCCGAAGCGCTCGAAGCGTCGCTGCTGTTGTTCGTCGTCGATGCGTCCGATCCGGCGTACCAATCGCAGCTCGAGGTGAGCCGCGGCGTGCTGCGTGAGATCGGCGCGGAAGCCGTCCCGTCGCGTCTGCTTTTCAACAAGATTGATCGCGTCAGCGAGGCGGACCGGGCCGCCCTCCACGCAAAGCACCCGGACGCGATCCTGCTTTCCGCAACGTCGTCCACTGACGTAGCCTCGCTACGCGAGACAATCATCGCTTTCTTCGAAGCTGCAATGGTGGAAGACCAGTTGGTCCTGCCCTACGCGAAGCAGGGGCTGCTCAGCGACGTGTATGAGCATACGTGCGTGCTCTCAGAGGACTACGATGCCACCGGCCGGATCATGAGGGTACGCGGCCTGCCCGACGCGATCACGCGGCTGCGAAGAACCCTCGCCGCCCCATGAGTTCGACCGCCAACCCGTCGACGACGGCTACAGATCCAGAAAGCGATCGCCGGTGTCAGGTCGACGCAACGACACGGGCGGCAGGTGCAACGGTTCGCCGGCTGCCCGCCACGAGCAGGAGATGTGTGGCGCGATCCATGAATTCCGAGCACGTGGCATACGCCTTCTCGAGCCGTTCAAGTTCATCGGCAAGCTGGCTGTCGCCTGATGGAGAGTCGGAATTCCAACGGGGATCCGGCACAAATCGACTATGAAAGAGGTCCAGGCCGCGCACCTCTTCTATGTCGAAGCAGCTGGCGAAATGGTTCCGCAATTCGACCGCCGTAAACTGGTGAAAGCTGAATGCAATGTGTCGGCCGTCGCTGAGATCGATTTCGCACCGATCCCTGGCGTGATCTTGTTTCAATCGGCGGACTTTCTCGATCGAGTCCACAAAGGCCGTTGGCATGCTGCCAATCGGACGCACCGTCGTTATGAAATATCCCGATGTGACGCGTGCGATCTCCTTTGAGATTTCCGGCAGGCGTGCGACGGGCAGATGGCTGAGCGCGCTGTACAGGCAAAGAGTCAGATCGACCGAGGCATCCTGTTCCGGTAACCGGTTCGCAAGGTCGGCGACGTCGAACGTGAGACTCACTCCAGGAAGGCTGGAAAGATTTCGGGCCGCCAACCTGGCCCGTTCTATTTGCGCCTGTGCGATGTCGAAGCCACGTGCGGTAATGTCGCCGAATCCGAGCGCATGTGCGTGCATGACCAGCCGGCGCAGCCAGGTGCCGGGTCCGCAACCCGCATCGAGGAATCTGACCGAGCTTGCGCCGGAAGCCCGCAGGTCGGTCAGTTTCTTCTCCAATACGGCCCAAACGCAGCGGTCTGCGTAGGCGTGCATTCCCTCAAAGGCAAATGGCTGCGAGGGATCCCCGTCAGCGTATGAGACATAATCGTCACCAGCCTGGTTGTAGATATCGGCAACGTCATCAGTTGCCTCATTATCAACTGCCTGGACAGAATGCCCAACGCGATGGGGGACGGACAAACTTGACGCCCATTTCCGCGCAGGGATCGAATCGTAGTCAAACATGTCCGGCCCGCCAGATATGAAATGGGGTTTCCAATTTTGCGGCACATGCGGCCTGAGAGCCGGCCGACGCGCAGAAGATGTGCCGGCAGCGATATGAAATCGAGACTGGTTGCTGTTGTGATTCATAAGCGCTTCATATACGGCAGATTCAACTCAGCCAGTTTATCGCCGGTCACCGGTGAAATTCGCCGCTTGCTGCAGCTCGTTCAATGCCTGTGCAAATTGGCAGACCAACATCGCGCAAAGTGGCATCTGCCGAGCGGCTTGTGCGATCAATCGATTGTCGCGCGGGGTAGCGCTCCAATGGTCCGCGCGCGGCGTTGCCATGCTGGGTGACGCAGTGCGGCTAGTGGGGAATGACGGACACGGCCGAGGCGCGATGAGTATGATGCAAATCATGGGATCAGGCATCAATTGAGTGCACTGCAATTGCCGTGTTTCCACAAGCAGCCTGAGCGTCGGCACGGCCCGGACCGAACGCGCTTCGAGCTACGGTGCGCTTGCGCGTGAGAGGGATGTGGCCTCCGGCTTGCGCTCGCTATTCGGCGCGCACGTAAGTCGAACGGAAGTAAAGATCCGGACCGCCGGTCGGATCCTTGATCGGATCCGACGTCATTGTCAGGTCATTGCCCTTGATCTCGAAGCCAAAGGTGATCGGCTCCAGGTACTGCACCGCGGACACTTCGGGATAGAATATCACCTTGTTGCCGCCGATCGACTCGAAGGGGCCGGCGGCGCTGGCCATGGTTTTCGACCATGCAATACGGTCGGCATCGGTCACGGCGCCGACGCTGGCTTTGCGATCCTCGGCGAAGAACATGTAGATCATCCGGTGACCTGCGGTGTGGATGCGATAGCCTTTAGGGTGTTCCCTGTAGGTCTTCACCACGGTCTCGACGCCGACCTGCCGCCGCTCGAAGCTGACCAGCTTCCAAACGCCGATGAATTGCGACGGCACGTCATCGGTCATGGCGTCCATCTCGCTTCCAAGATACTTTTACTCAACGCCCCCTTAATCCCAATTTCCCCCATTGGGATCGAAGGGCTTGATCTTTCCCTTCACCCAAATATAGACCTGCCCCTCATAGTCATCGATGCTCCCGCGGGGCATGAAAATCAGGTTCACAATGCCCCACCATTCGGACTGCATTTCCGCCGCGGCTACAACATTGCAGCCTGAGACCTCGGAGAGTCGCTGACAGAAGTATTTACCCTTGAGATCCTTGGCCAGGGCGCAGCTATGAAACCAGATGGTGCCGATATTCTTGCCCTTCAACGCAGCGAAAAGACCGACATTGGTGAGGTCGAGAGCGTTGTGCGTTGCTTCGCGGAAACGGCTAGTGCCATATCCTGATTCAGGCGAAGCCTCCCCGACGATGACCATTTGCTCCTTCTGTCCCCCCGAGGATGGACCCTCCTCCCGCCCGTGGAAGTTGAGCACGACGTGATGCAGCCGTCGGTTTGGTGTCTGACCATAGGCGACGAGGATCCAGTTCACGATGTCCTTGGCAGTCGCGCTTTTTGGACAATTCCATGTTGTATCCATGAACAGCCCGCACCCTCCAAAGGGAGGGTTAGTAAAAGCATACGAGTTGAGCAGCAACGACGGCTGTACCAGGGCAAATGACATCAAATGACCCCTTCTCATTGGTAAGACGGCGCGGAACGAAGGCGATTGATGAAGTTAGTGTAGCAACTACATGCGGTCGTATCCACGTTATTCATGTCGCACCCGCTGCGGTTCGCTTTGATGTCAATCACTGCCGACAGAACGACGCCAATCGCGAGCGCGACGAACTTGAGATGCTTCAAATTTGCAGTACATTGGTTCGGGAGGGCAGTCCGTTGGTCAAGCTGCGCAATTCTGCTTAGTGGTGCGTAAGGGCATCACGGCACAAACCGGTGGCTTCCCTGTCGGCTGTTGACCTTGAGCTGAGCACTCACGGGGACATGGCCCACGCGGAAATGCCCCCCGAGCTGGGTCAGCCATTCGCGGGTTTGATGCAAATTTCCAGCGCGCCACTGCGCAACGTCCTCACGCCGCTCAGTCCCTAGGCCATTTGCATGATCGGGGTCGCCGGCCAGAGCAAGCCCCGACTGCTATCGCGGTCGTCGCGATCTGCTGCATGGCTTTTCGAATTGATCAAGATGCGCGTTGTGCTGAGATGTCCGAATCTGGCCCTAAGGTGATATCGTAGCGGTGCTGCCCGATGTCGCATCTTGGCGGAGTTGCGGACATCGATCCACTCCGCCTAGACACTCTGCCACGAACCGCCGCCCGAACTGTGCCCCCGATCGCGATAGCGTTCGCGTGGCGGCGGCGCGCCGGCTTCTCCCAGCGTTTTGATCCTTCCGCTTTCAATCGGCTTCAACGCCTCCTCGCACCCTTCCCAACAAACCCACGCCCCGGGGCACAACCTCGACGCTCGTCGTGCTTGATCGATGCCAGGCGATGATGCGTCGCTCGAACTCCAGGATTTGAGCCTTCAGCGCGCGCAATTGCGCCAGCGCGCCTCAGCGTCGTCAGTTGTTTGACCACAGCGTTAGATCGCGCCGAAATTGCGATCACAGGCTCTACACGAGTAGTTTTATAGCGGAATAAGGCAGTGGCCGCCTGGATCCCCTCGGTTGTGAACGGCCGACCGAGTAGGACTTGGAGCAGAATGATGATTACAAATTCGGAATGCGCACAAAGATCTATCGTTAAGGCGCCTCTGCAAGGCAAGCGCTTCGACCCAACGAGCATTGTACTTCATTGGCTCACGGTGATCCTTATCGTTGGCCAGTTTACAACTGCCTGGTTGCGCGAAGGCGTTGGTCATGGGACCAGCCTGGTCCCTGCACTTCTGGCAGCACACCGAACAATGGGCATGATGACTTGGAGCGTCGCGTTGGCGCGCGTATTCTGGCGGATTCGGTTCGCTTATCTGCCGCCATTTCCGGAAAGCATGCCGAAGCTGCAACAATGGATCGCGAAGGCCAATGAATATGCCCTTTATACCTTGCTGTTGATGCAACCGATCACCGGCTTCGGTGAGGTCGTGCTTCACGGACGCCCTTTTACGCTGTTCATTTGGCAAGTACCGGCGCTATTGGCACCGGACGTGGCAATCAGAAGCCTATTCGTGAAGGCTCATGAAGTTGGCGGCTATGCCCTCCTTGTCCTCATCGGTCTGCATGCCAGCGCCGCGCTTTTCCATTGGTTCGTTTTGCGCGACAGCGTACTGCAACGGATGCTTCCGTCGTCCATCACTGCTCGCAGCCAGTAGGGCGCCGCGGTCTCGTTGATGAGCGATAAGGTGCTGCCTCCGGGGAGATAAAGCCTCACAGAAAATCGTCATCGATGATGAGGGGCCATTTGTCAGGTTTCGACCGACCCTTTGCCTTCAGAAGGGCTGGTTGCTACCGCTTTCTGCAAATCGGACACCTGCGATCAGATTGGTCATCATTTCAGAGCGAGCCGGTAGAACTCGAGCCTGTAACAGTGGGGCCGTATGCCCGTTGAACGGGCCGCGCCGCAGCGCGGCCTGATCGTATCGCACCTATTTCAAGCGCCGTTAGCCTTGCGTCGCGTTCTCTTCGGTGTTGCGCCGGGCATGTGCAAAGCCTTCTTAACGTAAGTTGACAGCGTTGGCCTTCACTTCGCCTTTGCTTTCGTCGCGCGACGCCTCGGAGCGACCTTCGCCCCGGTGATGAACAGGCGATGCAGCTTGCCGTCTTTCATTGTGGGCTGTGCGGTGACACGAAGGGTCGCGCCTTCGTCCAGCGCCTTCGTGTAGACGTTTTGGGGTTCATCGAGCACCGCATCGGCGATCTTACCGGGCACGATTCTGTTCTGCTCTAAAATCTCGATGCGGAATGCACCATTGGTTTTGAAAACGCCGTGGATTTTCACGTCATAGGTGAAGGGCTTCGCCAAACTCAGTTGCTCAGTCGAGCGCAACACTTCTGCCGCCGGCTCGTCGATCATAGACGCATCGCGACCGTCGCCGATTTGTAGCAGGCGCACCGTGCGCCCAACGGGCTCGGGGATTTGCCGGATCGATGCGCGGTTTTCTCGGTGTAGCGCGTTGATGATCTTGCATAGCGCGGCTTTGTCCTGCATTTGAGAAGCGGCAAAACGGCCGTCGATAACGAAGGACACGGCGCGATCAATCGGTGCGCTGGTTACGTCGTACCTGCACAGTGATGGTTTCGCTTCCCTGGGCGTGGGTAGTAAGTCCGGCTACCGCAATCGCATGGATCAGATACGTCGGGATCATGGACACCGAGCTGTTGCCGGACTGACAAAGGACCGCATCGAAGAGAAAATCCTCAAGCCACTGCACAATAAGCCCGGCGCCAAGATAGATACGCTAAAGAAGCTTCGTATCCTCATCCGACACGCGAAGGACGATTTGAAGTGGTTATCGGTCGACCCCTCCGATGGCATCAAGCGAGGCAAATCTAAGGAGATCCGTGCTTGGACTGATACGGAAATGAAGGCCTTCGAAGACCGATGGGCGTATGGAACAAGACAGCGCGCGGCTTACGAGCTGATGCTGAACGTCGGCACTGCTCGTATTGACACGCATTTGACGACTTGGGTGCAGGCCGACGCTGACGACTTCGAATACACCAGGCGCAAAACCGGCGTTTCTGTTCTAGTCGAGAAGGCCCAGTCGCTTCGCGCAGCGCTCGCCGCGCTTCCGCGCAAGCACGTCTGCATCTTGACCACTGAATGGGGAAAGCCGTTCACGGTCGATGGGTTACAGCGGTGGATGCGCGATGCGATGACCGGGGCGGCGGTCGCCGCGCAATCTTAAAGCTCGAAGATCACAAGGCGAACAGAATTCCCCAAACCTCTTCTTCCGGTTTGGGGAAACCATCAAAAAAAGGAAAGGAAATCAAAATGAAAGGAAGATCACTGGCGCTCCCTAGGGGAGCGAGGAAAGCCAATAACGACGGGCATAACTTGAAAAGTTTGGGAATCTTTCACTGCATTGGTCTGCAAGGCGTTTCAGGATCGGTTCCCAAACTATCCGGTCGCGCGAGAGTCGGCGCTTGACCGGCATCAATCGCCATCCCGCCGACCGTCGAGTGAAGGTTTAGGCTTGGAACTTTGAAGCTTCAACGATCCGACTCGAAAATCGAAGCGTCATAACTATTTAAAAACGGAGAAGCCCCCGGCGGCAAACCGAGGGCTTCAGATTCCGTAAGAGCTGCCACGCTCAAACCCACAGGAGATCACTCCGAATGAGTACCCACCGGAGATCACGCCAGTGAGTAGCCTCACAGATAAGCGCGACCGCGCCGAGCGTCAAGAAGACGAACGCGCTCGGCTCGACGAAATCAATACCGCCTTCGCCGAGGCCGCGCGCGAGGACGCCGGGCGCTTCGAGTCGATCGACGGCGACACCAGCACCGGCAACACCGACACCCACGCGATCCGCGCAGCTGGACGCCTTTCGGATGCCCGCAAGGTGTTCGCTGATCGCGGCTGGAAAGCCCTACCGTGCAACACCAGGGGCCGGCGCATCCTGCGATGGGGGGCCGATCATGCCTGGCTGGCCAACCCGAACAACCCGAAGCGCGGCGTCCGCAACTGGTGCCGCAAATGGGCGCGGCTGAAGCCGGCCGAGCTCGACCAGCTGATCGTGGACACCGAGGTCCGCTTCAAGCGCGGGGCCTGTCGCTGGAGCGACGACGAGTCCGCCGTGACGCTTGAGATCACCGTCACTGACCGCACGAGGCTCGGCCTGCGTTTCATCGGCGCCTGCAATGATTTGAGCTACGAGATCAGGCTAGGTATCAGGCGCGAAAAGAATGCGGCGTGTCAGAGGCGGCGCCGGGCCGAGAAGAGTACCGGCCGTCCGCGTGGCCGTCCTGCGTTGAACCTGTCGCCGGAAGAGAAGAAGGCGCGCTCCAATGCCAAAGCCGCAGAGCGAATGAGGAACATGCGAGCGTTACGCAAAAATGCGTCACCAGCTATAGATTCTATTAAGAGCAGTGACGCAATTAAGCGTAACATCTCACGTCCTATCCTGGTGCAGTCCATCGCATCCATCAGCGTCACCGATCTCGACGGCATCGACTTCTCAGTGTTCGGCATCATCTCCATGCAGGTGATGAGCGGAACACGTATCGTCAGGGAATGGCGAGCGGGATAGCCCGCGCGGACGGCTGGTGGCCGCCGCGCTCTCGACGACTGTCTCACCACAATCACAGTGTCGTTCCGTTGGGACATCGGAGGCCGCGCCACCAGCGCGCGCCGAACGTCATGTCCCACGGCCCGGCTCGCGAAACCTGCACATGCCGACAGACGCGCTGCGCGCGAGGCGCGTGGTTCGTATCTCATCGAAGACCTGAGATCGCCGCACCGTCACCACCAAGCACCACCAGGGACGCGCCTGCAGCGGGCTAGACTTCCCGTGTGGATGAACGGTCGCGTCCCTCACCTTGGGACATGAAAACGGGACATGGTGTGACATCTGTGACATCGGGCGCCGGAATCACCGGGAAAATCGCGGGACATGGTCGGGACATGGACGTGTGAAGCGAGCCACAAGCGCGCGGGCAACCGCGTAAAGGAATCCGTAAGGTATCAGCCCAGATAAGTGGAACATAGTGGCTAACGAAAATGGAGCAGGTCGAGATGCCTTGCACACAGTGCGGTCGCCCAGCTTTCTACAATGTGGGCGATTCGCAGAAACCGCATCCTCTATGCCTGTCATGCTGGTCTTTGGCTGAGCATGTTCTCATGATGCAGTGGCTCAGGTCGACGGCAATGTACAACGACGCCGCGCACCAAATGGACATGATCGCGCCGTTCGGCCCAATGCATCAACCCATACCAGTTGCGGAGATCGCGCGAGCAATGACCAAGGCAAACACTTTCCACAACATCAACATAACCAACTCAACGGTAGGCGTCGTGAACACTGGCGATCTCGCGCAGATCAGCGCGATGATCGAGATCACGAAGGGCAAGCCAACGGAGGAATTTGGGACGAAGCTCAAGGCGCTGATCGAATCGATCGCCAACGAAAAGGGAGGCGATGATGCGACGAAGAAGGCGCTGGCGGAACTGACAAAGACGATCGGCGATCAAGTCCTGGTCGAGCGTAAGCCCAGCTCGACTGTCGTGGAAGCGCTTTTCGAAAAGCTGGTCAGTATGTCGAGCGGTCTGACGACGATCCTCGCGGCTGCTGAGCAGCTTAGGGCGGCTTGGCAGCACATCGCAGGCTAAGCCGCCACGCGCATCCCCCGGCCTGCAGATTTATTTCGACGGCCATCGAAGTATGCCTCCCGCGCGATCGATGGTGGGCAATTTGCCCAGCAGGCGAGCCAGCCACCTGCAGGAATGCACCATGGCGGCGCGGCCGGCGCCGACATTGCACGGCGCGCGGGAGGCACGCAGTCATCTGCATTTCCACGCGGCATGTAATGATCAAATCAAAAAGGAACTGTCGCGCTACTTTACTTTGCCGCCTCGCGGCTCAATGTGTCGCAGCACGGATGCCCCGAGTTCCTGAGTTTGTTTGTTCGACAGTTTGCTAGGCGTGGCCGTCGCAACGCCGGCAAGGTGCTTGATCTTTGATGATGTGATGGGGTGCACGGTTTTTGCGACCGGCTTAGACGGTGGCTTTTTGGCCATTTCGCTATTCTCCGTTGGGTTGCGCGAATCACCAAATTATACTTGTCGGCGATGCTGCTGGGCACCCCACGTGTTTTCCCCAGTGGCCGAAAAGGCCAAATTCCCCTTGCGTTTCATGTGGCATTGCTCCTATTGTGGCATTGCTAAAGGTAAGCCACAGAGGTTGCCATGATCGTGTACGGATACTGCCGAGTGAGCACGTCAGAACAGGCCAGCGACGGCAAGAGCCTGGAGCAACAACAGCGCCAAATCGAGGGCTACGCCATGATGAAGGGCTGGAGCGTTGCCTGTACCTTCATCGAGGCCGGCGTGTCTGGCTCAGTGCCGCTTGCCGAGCGCGATGAAGGCCGGCGCATGCTGGCGACGTTGCAGCCCGGTGACGTCATCATCACGGCCAAGTTGGATCGCGCCTTCCGCTCGGCCGCCGATGCGCTCGGCACGCTGGAGCAATTGAAGGAAGATCGAGTCGCCCTTCACATGATCGATCTCGGCGGCGACGTCACCGGCAACGGCATCAGCAAGCTGGTGTTCACCATTCTGTCAGCAGTCGCCGAGAATGAGCGGGACCGCATTCGTGAGCGCATCCGCGACGCCAAGCGGCACCGCACCGCGCTGCGCATCTACAACGGCGGAAAGCGGCCCTACGGTTATGACATCGAGGGTGAAGGCAAAGATCGCCGCCTCGTGCCGAACGCTCGTGAGCAAGCCGCGCTGGCCCGTGGCAAGGCCCTGCAGGCCGAGGGCAAGAGTCTGCGCGAGATCGCCAGCGCACTGGCCGCCGAGCACGGCACGCCGGTGCTCGATGCGAAGAGTCTGGCCCGCATGCTTGCGCGGCCGGCGTAGCGCTCCTCTCGATCTCGATCACGGGCCGCGCATCAAGCGCGGCCTTTCGTTTGCCCCCGTCGACCGTAGCGCCGATTTGGTTCCATGCATTTCGCGTCTACCAGCCGGGAAAAAGTGGAACATGGTGTGCTGTTTGTAACTTATTAGATTTCCCATCCCATCACGTTCAAAACAGCGCGCACCGAAAATGCCATCTGCCGAGTACTACACGAAGCAAGCCGAGATCGCTTCCCGCCTCGCACTTACCGAATCCGATCCGGTTAAAATGCGGGAATTGCACCTCCTGGCCCTCCAAATGTTCGAAAAGGCCGAGCGAGCAAAGGCCGAAGGGCGCAAGCACCAAACCCAGCACAAGAAAGAGATCAGACGGCCGGAGCTTTCTTGAGCCGAGATCGAGACGGCCGCTTTTTGGCCATCAAGTAAGGCCGCCTCAATGGGCGGCCTCTTTCATAAAGAGCGGCCCCAGCGCCCCGGGGGAGAGCACTGAGGCCGTGAAAGTGTCCCACTCCATAACGATTGGCGAACTAACTTCTGGAGTTGCCACTTGTTCCCGAAATGAAAACGCCGCGCGGTTGGCGGCACCACGCGCGGCCGCTTCGTTTCGGCCGCCTCGCTCGCCTGCAGCGCGCCTCGCCCGTGCGCTGGCTTGATCCCGGCCGTGGGGTCTGGACCGGCCGGCCGAGAAGCCGCTGTAGAGCCGCCGCAAGCAATCCTTGGCCACGTCGATCACCGTCATGGTTTACACCAATTCGGTTAATACGAAACTGTAATTATGTTTTGTACCGAGTCGCATATATTTGAAAGGTATGCAGAACGAAACACCATCTCCGAAGTCCCGCGGCTGGCGACGCCATCATGAATTGCGTCGACAGGATGCCGAAGCCAAGGCCGAGATCGAAGGCGGCTTACTGGCCGGCTTGGGCCGCGCGCCGACCATGGCGGACCGCCTTGCCGTCGAGCAGATCGCGGCGCTGACCGTGCTGGCCCGCGTGCTGGAACGGCGCGGCAAGCTGCAGGAAGCCGGTCAGGTCCGAGACCAAATCGTCAGGGCGCAGCGAACCAACGGATTGAAGCCGCAACCGATCGAGCCGGCGAAGCCGGTCGACCCGATGCAGGCGCTCCGCGACTACGCGGCCCGCCAGTCGGAGCCGACACCATGAAACCGATTATGCCCTTTCGCCGGGCGATCTCCGACCCGGCTATCTTGGGCTCGGCCTTCCCGCGCAAGGCCGGCGAGATGGACTCGTGGTTGCCATGGCGAGCGCTCGGCTGCGCGATCATGGGCGAGCGCCTGACCGCCGAGGAGCGCGAGATCTACACCCAGTTGACCGGCATGGCGCCGGAATCGCGCGAACGCCGGGTTAATGAGGCGCTGATCCTGAAATCGAGGCGTTCTGGCGGAACATCGTTCGCCGCAGCCATGTCGATCTATCAGGCCGCGCTCTGCGACTACTCCGACGTTCTCGATGTTGGCGAGCGCGCCACCCTATTGTTTCAGGCTCCGACAGCCCGGCAATCCCTAGTAGCGTTCCAGCGCAGCGCCGGTCTGATCGACGCCAGCCCGATGTTGAGCGGCATGGTGACCGGCCGCACCGAGGATTCGGTCACGTTGAGCAACGGCGTGACGCTGGAGGTTAGGCCGGCCTCATATCGCAGTGTCCGCGGTCTCACACTGGCCGGTGCAGTGGTCGACGAATCCGCCTTCCTGATGGCCGAGGGCGCCGCCAACAGCGATACCGAATTGCTCGCCGCCTTACGCCCGGCATTGCTGACGACTCGTGGCCTGCTGCTGATCATCTCGACGCCCTACAGCCGGCAAGGTGAAACCTTCGACCTACACGAAAAGCACTTCGGCAAGGATGGCCCGGTGCTGGTGGCGAAGGGCACATGGGAAACATGGAATCCGACGCTCGATCGCGCGTTTGTTGATCGCGAGATGCAGCGCGATCGGCCAAAGGCGGAAAGCGAATACTATTGCGTGTTCCGGTCGGACGTTTGCAGTTTCATAGATCCGGCCGTTCTCACTGCGGCGATCGATCGTGGCGTGACGCAACGGCCCTACATGCGCGGCACCAGCTGCGTTTGTTTTGCCGACGGCGCCAGCGGGCTGACCAGCGGTGGTGATGCGTTCTGCGCGGCAGTCGCGCACCGTGAAGGCGATGTGTTGGTCGTCGACGCTGTGCTGATCCGGAAGGCGCCGTTTAATGCAGCGGCCGTGCTCGGCGAAGTCTGCCACCTGGCCAAAGCCTATTTCTGCACGGAGATCGTCTCCGACCGCGTTGCCCAGGGCTTCATGCAGGCCGGCATTGTCGATCATGGCCTGACGTGGCGCGCGTCACCGATGGACAAGAGCGCGCTCTACCTCAACAGCTTACCGATGTTCGGTTCCGGCAAAATCCGGCTCCTCGATAATCAGCTGGTGGTCGACCAGTTCCTGAGCCTTGAGCGCAAGGCCGGCTCATTCGGTATGCGCGATCGCGTCGACGCAAGAGGTAACAAATCGGAGGACGCTGCAAACGTAGTGGCCGGTGCTGTGGCTCTGCTGACGGAGCCGGTGACCGGCGCTGCCGGCTGGGTCGAGTTCTACCGCCGCGAATGCATCAAAGCGGACATCGATCCCGATCGCCGGTTCGACACCGATTACGACGACATCAGGCCAAGCCAACCGCAACACGGCTGGAGCTTTTGAAGGAGAAACCAATGGACACTTACAGCACCATCAATCGCGAGCGCATCGAACAGGCCGAGGATCACCGCGCCATGATCGAAGCCAAGACCGCCACGATGACGCTGGTCGAGATCACCGCCGCGCTGTTGAGGTTGCCGGCCTCGCCGGAGACCGACAACGACCTGATCGACCGCGCCACGCTGACGCAGCGCCGGCTTGAACTTGAGGCCGCCGAGGCCGAGCGCCGGCGCATCGAGGCCGCAGCGATGGCACCCGAGGAGTCCGGATTGTGCGATGTCATGATCCCGATCGAGCTGGGTGCGGTCGCGGTCGCGTCGCCGACCGTGCCGGGCAAGTTCTACTACCCAACCCAACGCGAGGATGGCCGTTTCACCATCCGGCTGCCTTGGAGTGGCTTCCACGCGCTGGCGTTCGGGATCAACGGCACCGCCGGCCCGAACGGCGCCAACTGGCTCGCTGAAAACCCGAACTTGGCGCAGCGCCTTCCACGCAATCCGCCGCCGCCAGCCGCGGGATGACGCCGATGTTGACGTTAGCCGAAATTGTCGGAGCCGGGACCTACGCAATGACCGTGAAAAGTAAATTCGAGCAGCGCCTCGGCGCTGCGAGGGCCGCGAATGCCAAGCTCGGCGGTCTGGCCGACGACCTCGCCGCCGCACGGTTGGAAGTGCTGAAGCTTGAAGCGGCCGAACATGGTGGGCGAGTTCACCATCACGCGCGCCGCGTCGAAGCCGCACCCACCATCCTACGTCGGCCTGCCTCCGTCCTATGTCGGAACGAATGTCGAGAGGGCTATTGGCGAGTTGCTCGATGCTGCGCCGGATTGGCGCCGCGCCGTTCAGGCGGCGCTGTGACCCTGAATCGTTCGAGACCGCGCGGTTCCTCAATTCCGCGCGTTGACTGGAGCGGCCTTGAGCAGGTTTGTCCCCGGCCAGCTCGGCCGCTCCATCATTATTCGGGCAGCGCTCCGGCGTTGTCCTGCTCATGTCGAATGCCGGATGTACGCACGGCGTGAGCGAACCTCGGAGAAGTGAACATGCAGCACCACGGAACATTGAAATTCTGGAATGAGGCGAGGGCTTTCGGCTTCATCACAGCCGACGCTATCGGCGATGTATTTTGTCACATCACTGGCATTGCCGGCCACGCAGTGCCGCCGCACATTGGCGCGCACCTTGTGTTCGAACTGGTCGACGACGGCAAAACCGGCAAGCCGAAGGCGGTCAACGTCAAGATTGAGGAGTAGCCCGCCATGAAGGAGTTCAGCCTATTGGGTTTCATCGCCGAGCTGGGCGCGATCGAGCGGGACCTCCATGCATTGCCGCCCATGGTCATCGAGCAGGCCTGCAAGGTCGTGCAGAAGAAGGCCAAAGGCATGATCGGCAAGGGGCATGACATCTGGCCTGACCTGACGCCGTCGACCATTCATGACAAAGAGGCTCACGGCTTCCCTGTACCGAAGCCGTTGCTGCGCACCGGCGAGCTGCGGGACTCGATCGAGTACACCGTCAGCGGCCACGAGGGCGCCGTCGGCACCGATGATCCGCGCGGCCCGTGGTTCGAGTTCGGCACCTTGAAGATGCCGCCAAGGCCGTTCCTGGTCCCAGCGGCGCAAGCGAGCGAGGACAAGATCCACCGAATGGCAGGCGCCGCATATGTCTCCGTTCTCGCCGGTCACGGTCGCCATGCGCGAGATGCACGCGAGCTGCTGCACGCCCTGCACATGGTCGGTCACGCTATCGAAGAAAAAATAGACGACCTGTTCGATGACGACGCAGAGTGAGGCAAAGCATGCGCCAAGCGGCGCGCGATTTATCGACGTGCTCACTGAGGCGGTGAAAACACTCTCGCTGCTCTACGCGGGCACGCCTGACGACCTGGCTCGCGCCAGTCTCGACTCTTATGTCGCCAAGATCACCCCCGACATTGGCGAGGCTGTCGGCCCGGACACGGCGGCAAATATCCTAGAGGCTTTCGCTGCTACGGTGATGGGCGAGAAACATAGGATCGAGCGTGGGTGCGCGTGACCTTGTCGGTGGCTGCCCCTACACGCGGGCTTGTTGGTCAGCGAAGGCTCGCATGTCACCAACGTTTAAGACTTGGGTCGTTTCGCCCAAGCGCTCCACCGCTTCCTGGTAGATATCCCGGATGATCCTTTTTGTATCTCCCATCCCATTTTGAAAGACATAGTTCCCGAAATTGATGGCGGCGCCGAAGTCGAAGATGCGCAGATCATCCTTTGTCTGCTGCCCCGTGGCCGCGCGCTGCATGAGCGAGGCTACATGGTAGCCCCCAAGCTGGACCTCGCAAAAGTATGCGACGAAATCGATTGATGGCAGCTTGTCCTCTGGCCTGAGTTCGTAGTGCATGTCGGGCGCTGCTGTCATTTGATAAAGAAAATTGAGATCGTTGAGCTTGTTTTTAAGCTCGGCCAAGCTGATTCTGAAATTTGAAGAGCCGACAATGGCTTCAAGCGTTTTAACGATTTCCAGCACCGTTTCCCAATCGCCTTTATTTTTCGGGACGACATCAACTGTGCTTCTAAAAAGGCGCATTCCGCTTTCGTGGAAGACCTCAATCAGTATTTTCGCGGAGACACTTTGCCAGTAGTTGAAGACGATAACGTCGCGTAGCGATTTGACATCCAACAACTCGGTTGGATCAGCACGAAATTCGAGCCCGCTGCTGATGTCTTTTGGGCCGAACAGCACCTCTATCTGACCGGCTGAAACTCTAAAACTCTCGTCGCCTGCTTTGCCGGTCGGATTGTAGGAATACAGCTTGGCCGGCGCGACAATCGTTGGCGTGTCTGCAGATCCTTGCAGTCGAATCTCGCACGAGCCAATCGGTTTGGGTTCAATGTGCACGGTGCCAGATGTGACCTTGATGTCGGTCTTCGGAGAAGACATTCCGAACCGTAGCGGGGAGCAGGTGAAGTCTGAGATTGGTAGACCGTTTCCAAGGCCGAGGAAATTCCTATAGATCTGCGCCTTCGTTCCCTGAAGCGTCATGCTTCCTGGCCATGCCTCATCGTGACCGATCTCCCGAAACAGCTTGGTCTTGTTCGATTGGTAGTCACCCCCAATCATCGAGATTTGCGTGAGCATCCATTCCACGATGTCGCCGGTTATCTCATCGTTCGAGGTGAACTGGACGCCAATTCGCTTCTTGTTGGGCAGCGTGCCATTACGATCAGCCAACCGGCCTTCGCGCAGCGCTATCGTCATCATCTCGGCCCAGACATGCTTAGCGTACAGCTTTGGCTTGGTTGCTTTGGAGATTACGACCATAACGATGAAAAACGGCAGGGGTGATGCTGCTGCCTTCAGCGCATTCGAGAGTTTGACGCTGACGCTTAGTCCGCGGGTGGTTTTTGACTTCACTTGAACGAAAGCCGCCTGCTCAGCTGGCTGGGTGTCAAGAGGACCAGAATGAGGGGCGTTGGGGAGTTCTACGAAATAGTCCCAGCCGTTTTCGTCTTCCTCTGTTTTACTTGCCTTGGCGCCACCGTCTGAACACAACGTCGCGAAAAGTCTTTCGCCAAACTTCGCTGGTCTCTTAACCATTATGCTGCCCTGTCCGATGCGCGCTCATCGCAATCTCCGTGCCTGATGCAATCTAGGATAGGGCTGAATGCTGCACGCGGCGCAGGTGAATCGCAAGCGGCGGCAGCGCCATTGCGCCGCCGCGTTCGCTCATCCCATCAACTTGAACAGCTCGATGACATCCGCAAGCCGCAGCTTTGCGCCCTTTGGCATGTGCTGTAGGAGCAGATGCCGGGTGTCCGCGGCGATCTCGTCGCGTTTGAGTTGGTCGCGCTCGGCGTGGAACAGCCGCATCTTGGCGGCGAACTGGCGGGCGACTTCCGGCGGGATCTCGATCGGCTTCCGGCTGATGGGCATCGTCTAAGCTAACGCACGACAACGCCGCCAAGCTTAAAATACTCGCTGGCGGCAACTGAGGCGCCCTTACTCAGCTCGGGTTAGTGGGTCAGTCCTAGGGCGTTTGGGGGTCATCTCAGCTTCTTTTCCGACGCATCAGCAAGTAGACGGCTGCGAGCACAACAATGGTGATGATGATGGCTAAGACGGTGGTCCTTTCCATCCTTCGAATATGCGCCCCAAACCGCTCCTTTTCCAGCCCGGAACTCCGCCACAATCAAACTGACCCACTACCCCCGGCTGGACGTTCAATAAGCTCGTATTGGGGAACGTGGGTACTTTCCGACCACGATTCTAGCGCGGCCCCACACACCGTGCAGATTGCATCGCCCGTATGCGGTGCCAAGAACTTCTCTTCGGTACGTCTGTACTCGGCGCCGCAAATGCATTGAACAATCGTCGCCATCACCAGAATATGCGCCCCATGCGGCCCGTTTTCCAGCGAGCAAAAGGTCGCTGGGACGCGCCTCAGGTTCCCTACATCGTGAAAATGACAATCAAGATCAGCACGGAAAGTGCGATTGAGATGCCACCGGCTATCGTTATCCCGTCCCATTTCATGGGTGGACGCTGAAGCTGTTGCCGGGTCCGCTCATTGATCTTCGTCAAGAACGAATTGCGACCTGTGGAAATTTATGTGCCCAGAACAGTGAAGAACGCCGGCCAAGCCTACGGCTACGCAAACAGGTCGTTCCCAGCCTGCAGTATCCTCACGAACGTTCCGCTCTCGTGATACTCCAGCCAGCCTTGGCTGATCGCATGCTGTAGGGCCGCCCAATATTCGGCCGGCGTCGCCTTGTCCTCATCGATCATTGGGCGGTTGATCTTCTCGATGTAGATCCGGCCGTCCTGGATCGGCTCAAACGCTCGAGCGTGCTCCATGATCCTGCGGGCAGCCTTCTCAGGATCTGCCCAGCGATAATCAACGTATTTCATCAGTCTTCCCCAGTGCGTCCAAAACGACGCTTAGCCGAGTCGGCAGTGCGATGCCAAAGCTCGATGCACTTCTGATCGAGCGCGGCGTAGAACCGCTCCCACGATTCCCGAAACATCGCCTTGGCACCCTCCAGATCGGGGGCGCTTCCGTTGCCTTAGGGTAGGATCGGCAGCGGGACCGTGATGCTATGAGAAACGGCCCCAGCACCTCTGGGGGCCTGAGGAGGGGCCGGTGCTGGGGCCGTTGCCTGATCCGCCGATTTATCTCTTGGAGGTCGGCAGCTTCGATACTGCGCCCCTCTCTGATCCTCCCGCAATAGCCTGGGCGCAACAGTGTCCTAGTTCCCAGCGCGAGTGTCCTAGTCCGGATAGCACTAGTTTGATTTGTTAGGTGGCCTGTTTTGGTTTTCAGGCTCATAAGCAGGCGATGGAATCGGACCACCGAACCTGCAGGTGCGGAGCTGTTTACAGCCGCACCGAGTCCATCGCCCCGGCTCGCGAAATCGGCAGCTTTGAATGCCTACTGTGCGGCGCAACGCTGGAAACCTGGAACTCAGCTTGGGTGCCAACCTACAAGTTTCTGGCCGGGCCGGTGCGACCGCCTGAGAAGTAAGGCCGCCTCAGTTGGCGGCCTTTTTCAAGCGGCAGCCTGCGGTGAGCTAGGACACCTTCTGGAGTAGCCCACTAGCACAGTACCGATTGCCACTTTTTCCCGATACTGTGAGTGGCGCTCCTCCGGAAAGGGGCGCCCCACGAAGCGGCCCCGGTGTGCTCCCCAAGCCCTGCCGGGGCCGTTTCTTTTTGTAGTGAGCCTTGTCTAGCCAGAGACGCCCTTGGCGAAGTCGATCACTTTGCCCCAGTCGTCAATCTCGCTTAATGACCAAGAGATCGTAGATTGAGCCTGTAAGATTTTTGAGCGGTATCCGATATCCGTCTTCGCCTTCGTGGTGGACAGTGTCTTGAGCCACGCGCTGGAAAGCACCTAGGTCGTTCGAACCATTGCCGGCGGGCTGGATCGAGAATGTGCGATCATCGACGATCGTAGCGCGGTGCAGCCGCGATCCCTTACGAAGCTTATCGAAGTAGCGCATTCGCATCCTCTCCAGAAACAATTCAAATGGCAAAAGCCGCAATCCCTTATTTGGTTCCGTTCCAGCGGAGGAACCAACCTTGCCAGACGGACTTCACGCTTGGTTTTTGAAACACGTTGGGAGCAACCTGCTCACGATCTCCAGTTTTCTGAAAATGGCACGCGGCCCCCCATGTCGTGCCAGTTAGGCGTAACGTGCACGGCGCCGGCCACGCCGCAGACCGTGCACACCAAGCGCCAGCCGACACGCGACCAAGACTGATCTTGAGGAAGAGCGTCGAGCCTCACATCGACCAGGCGCCCACAGCCACCATGGCATTGGATGTTGCAGGTGATATGACCATCCGCGAGCCACTCCGCGGGACTGCCGGGCGGGAACGAGCGGCCGGACCACTTGGTATATCGACGCTGGCGCATGCCGAGATTGATTCCTCGGCTGCAGGGCGGATGCAAATTCTCAAGATTTTGGGGTTGGGAACAGCGCCGAGCTACTGATCGTCGTGGGTTGGATTAGGCGCCCGCCTATGCGTCTTCCTCTCGCAGGGCCGAAGGGCCAGCCGCCCGCATTGAGCGCACAGGCGCCGACGGCTCGCTGGCTGACGCGGCTTCCAGATTGCAGCAAGGCTGTTTGATTTCGCCTCTCTCGATTTCACCGATTCGGTTTAATGTAAATGCATGTTCATTTCAGTTGACCGTTTTCCAGATCGGTGAAACGCTACCGGCCGGAGACCAATCCTAACCGTCCATCGGGCAACGCGGTCGTTTTCGCAGAACCGCCGCAGCGCATCAGGTAGCGGCGCACGCGCCGCCATCAACGATGACGTGTCTTTCAACAAGGATGGTTTCCATGGCAAAAACTACACGCACAACCCTCCGCACCACCACCAACATCGACGCCCTGATCGAGCGCTACGACATCCTGGCCGCACGTCTCGACGCTCTCTACAAAATGGAGGAGGATTACGCCACCGAGGCCGAGCGCACCGCCATCGCGCACGAGGCCGAACCGCTCGCGATCCAGATCATAGCGACAGAGGCATACACGCGGCGCGCGGTCGACGCCAAGGATCGCATCGCCACTCAGGAAGGCTTTGGGCGGGACCAGATTGTACGACGCATGCGCGCGTACGACCTCGAACGGATCGCGGCCCGGCGACGGCGGCCAGCCCGGACACTGGTTAATCACGCCGCCGCGTCCGCATAAACCCCAGCACCACCATCACGACAGGCCCGCCATCTCGGCGGGCCTTTTCATGTAGTACCCATCTTCACCGCAGAGTGATGGGTTCCGCATTGCACGCTGAACGCAACGTGTTCTCATGGTGATAGCGCGTCGTGCCTGAAGCGCATCAATCTATGAGGATCATTCACATGCAAACCTATATCGGACTCCGTGCACCTCTTGAATTGAAGGACGCGTTGAAGGCCGACGCCGCCGCCTGCAGGCGCACGCTCAATCAGCATACGATCTGGCTACTTGAAGCCGCGCTGAAGGCCAGCGCCGAGCGCGAGAAGCAGGCGGTGCGGTGATGGCTACTCCCGCAGAAATCAAATCCACCGCCGCCAGCCTTCGCGAAATCGCCGGCATGTTCGCCATCTACACCGGCTCGGACGGCTCCGCGCAGCTGCCGTCATGGGTCGTCATCGACACGATGGTCAAGCTTGAACAGGCCGCCGATCTACTGGACCGGGCCGCTCGCACACGTAGCACCAAAGGAGCCGCGGCGAAGGCGATCGAGAGCGACTAGATGATGTCCAAACAGGTCGCGCTCCCCCCGACCCTACCGCCGCGCCTGATTGGTCGAGACGCGGCGGCCGCCTACATCAACGTCAGCCCAAACACGCTCGACCGCATGGTGGAGGATGGCCGGATGCCGCATCCCCGGATTCTGGCGGATAGGCGTATCGCATGGGACGTGAGGGAACTTGACATCTTTGTTGATCAGTTGCCCCATCAGGGCGAGGCGCAGGCCGCCTCCGATGAGGGCTGGACATGACCAGGAAGCGTCGCAGGCTGCCGCCGCACGTTGAGGCCAACACCGTCAAGGGCAAGGTCTATCTGTCATTCCGAGTACGCAGTCAGAACGGGCCGCGCATCAGACTCCCCGATGATCCGACGTCAGAAGAGTTTCGCTTGGCCTACGCCGCGGCGATGGGCACTGCCACACCGATGACGGTGACGAAGAAGGAGTCGGCCGACAGCATCAGTGCGAAGATCAGCGCCTACATGAAGAGTCCGGCCTATCGCGCGCTCAGCGACTCATCGAAGGACAGCTATAGCTCGAGGCTCGAGCAGATGAGGACCGATCACGGTCACCGCGCATTCTCTGGACTCACGAAAGAGCGGATCGAAACTTTCATCATGGCGCCGCTTGCCAACAAGCCGGGTGCTGCGCTCGACACGCTCAAGAAGCTGCGCATCCTGATCAATCATTTCGGTCTGACGCCTGATCCAACGGCCGGCATCAAGCGGCCCAAGGGCGGTGAGATCAGGGCTTGGACGGATGCCGAGATGTCCGCCTTTGAGCGCCGCTGGCTGATCGGAACGAAGCAGCGCACCGCATATAGCCTAATGCTGAATATGGGCACAGCGCGCGTCGATACTCACCTATTGACGTGGCACCAGGTCGACGACGGCGCCTGCTACAGACGCCACAAGACTGGCGTCGCGGTCGACATGGCGGTGAGCGAGGATCTGGAAAGGGCGCTGTCTGCAACACCGCGCAAGCACGTCACCGTCATCAACACCGAGTACGGCAAGCCGTTCACCGTCGATGGCTTCAGCCGCTTCATGCGGGACGCGATCACAGCCGCGGGCCTGCCTCTTTCCTGCCAGCCACACGGACTCCGAAAGACCTTGGGTAGACTACTCGCTGATGCTGGTTGTTCGGCGCATGACATCATGGCAGCGCTCGGCCACACCACATTGGCGGAGGCGGAGCGCTACACCCGCGAGGCCGATCGCAAGCGCGGCGGCAAGCGCGCGGTGACGCAACTCAACGAACATCGGAAGAACAAACCTTCCCAAACCGCATCATAGAGTTTGGGAAAACGGGCAAAAAACCCGGGAAAAACAATGCCATTAATTCCTGGCTGGCGCTCCCTAGGGGAATCGAACCCCTGTTTCAGCCTTGAGAGGGCCAAATAATAAGTCCCTCTCCGTTCGTCATCGTCCGCCGACGTTCAATAATTTCAATAGGTTGAACGCCCTTAGTCCGGTATTGTTCGCCAATGTACATGGGTTTATATTCAACGGATATTCGACGTAAAACCGGCGAACGCTATGTCGAAGACACTCACCGAGGCTCAAGTTACGACGGCTAAAGCGCGCTCCAGGCTCGAGCTTGGCGTGCATTGGCGTCGCCTCGATGCGGAAGCGCATCTGGGCTATCGCAAAGGAAGACAGAGCGGCATTTGGCTTGTCCGCTGGCGCAATCACTACGGAGGCGGCAACTACAAGCAGGCGCAAGTCGGCGTCGCCAACGACATCAATGACAAGCCCGCCGACGGGATTCTGACCTTCGAACAGGCCGTGGGAACGGCACGGGAGGCCGTAGCTCGAGTCAGAACAGAAGCCGCGTCGCACGCGGCGGGCCCGGCTCCTACCGTGCGATCGGCCGTTGAATCCTACGTCAAGGAACGCGACGCTCGAGAAAAACGCCGAACAGGTCGCGACGTCCGATCCGACGCCGGTACCAAGCTGCGGCGCTACGTACTTGGTCAAGAAAAGCGCGGCAATCAGGAAGCTGCTGAAGCTGCTGCTCTCGCATCGGTGTATCTGCATGCCTTGAAAGAGGACGACTTGATAACGTGGCGTGAGGGTTTGCCGGAGGACTTAAAGGTCACGACCAAGCAGCGGTTCGTGAATGACCTCAAGGCCGCACTAAATGCCGCGTGGCCGCGGCTTTCCGCAGATCGGAAGAAACTAAACCCGACGTTCCTCGCCATTGTGAAGGCCGGCTTCAAAGCCGAGCGGATCGATGATGATGACGATGTGTCGGTTGCTCGGGATAACCAGATTCTCACGGATGAAGAGGTTGGCGCCATCCTGCAAGCTGCGCATGAAGTCGATCAGGAGCTTGGGTTTGATGGCGATCTATATCGGATCGTCGTATGCTTGGCCGCGACCGGCGCGCGGTATGCCCAGGTCAGGCGAATGCGCGTGGGCGACGTACAGGTTTCTGCGCGGCGTCTGATGGTGCCGGGTTCCTACAAGGGGCGCGGGGGTAATAGCGGCTCAGACCCGGTCCCAGTGGGTGACGATGTAATTGCGGTGCTTTTACCCGCAATTACCGGCCGGCCAAGCGATGCACCTCTTCTCGAGCGATGGATCCATGAACAGGAGCCAAGGGGTATCGCGTGGAAGAAGTCTGAACGCGGTCCATGGAAAAGAGCCGAACTTGCACGGCCCTGGAAGGCCATTCGCGAGCGCGCCGGTATGCCAGAGGTGATTCCCTATGCTTTGCGGCACTCGAGCATCGTCCGCGGTCTCCGAAAGGGCTTGCCCATTCAACAGGTGGCCAAACTGCACAACACCTCAGTCAAAATGATCGAGCGGCATTACGCGAAATACATTGCGACCGCCTTGGAAGACCTCGCAAGAGCTGTAGTCGTGTCGCTGGTGCCGCGGAGTGGTGGAAACGTGGTGCCGATGGGAAAACGCGCGTAGGCGCCCTTCCCGAGCCTGGTTCCAAAGTGATGTGTCCTTATCGGTCGCAGGACGGCTGTCTGGTACGAACGGCCGCTTTGCGCCAAGAGCTGCCCTCGGAAGGCGAAGGCCACACGTTCGAATCGTGTCGGGTGCGCCAACATCGTCGATGCGCAATCGCCATTGTCTACTGACGATACCAAGCCCGTCAGATCCCACGGAGACGCAAGATCGTCGCCACTCAGGCCTTCCCGCCGTGATGCGATCAGCAGTCGAAGAGATCAGCTGCACAACGCAGTCTGATGGATAGGTCTAAATCCCGGCCCCTAAACATCCGATACGTGCGGCACGGGTCCAGCGAGTTCGTGAAATTGCTAGCGAACCGAATACCCAGGTTGAGGGCACATTTCGACCAATCCCCGACGTTCACTCACAGCGAGCAGCGACGACCCCTTCTGACGGCCGCAGGAATAAGGCAGCAAGGAGGATCCGGCCCTTGAAATGTTCCCGCTGCGTTCCCATCGTTAGAGATCAGCCGTTAGAGGATGGGGCACGGAATGAGGCAGCTTGAGGTTGAGAACCAGCTCCGCGACGTGGTCAGCCGAATCATCGTTCAGGTTGAGTTGGCAACCTCCCAGGGTCGAACCGATATCAACTTGGCGCTGGAAGATGCGTTCATCCCCATCCTGAAGTCAGTTTACAACCTGCCGCACCTCACTAACCTGAATCGGAAGCAGAAGAACTTCCCCGGCATCGATCTCGGCGACGATCGTCGGTGACGACGATGAAGACGATATCCAAGTGGCGGGAGGAACGGCTGCATGAAACTCACGACGCTACCTGAACCGCTGCTCGAATTCGGTACCGGCACGCACGTTTGCCCCCGAACGGGAATCGAGCACTTGGGCGTCTACGACAAGCTAGATGAGTTGCGTCGAACCGAACTGCGGATCGGCGTGGTCGGACGCGGAGAAGGAATCGACCTCTTGGACGATTGGCTCGAGAGGTGCCGGGATGGAATTGACCGCAAGGAGGGTCCAAGCTGCTGAACCTGTTTCGGGGCTTCGGCGGCATCAATCAGGACTACGGATTCCTGACGAGGATCATCAACTCTCCGCAATACACCCGCACCATCAAGAAGTCGGATATCTCGGCAGTAGTTAAGCTCGCGTCCCGGGCGGAGCGAGTGGAGAAGGCCGTTGAGCTCTACTACGAGCAGATTCGCTTCCTCGCCGAGAATAGATCGGTGGACGTGATCGTCTGCGTGATGCCGAACGAGATGTTCGACTCCATCACGACGACCGCGGAGAGCGACGACGATGATTCGGGGGAAAGCGAACTTGAGCACAACTTCAGACGCATTCTGAAGGCCAAGAGCATGCACCTTGGCACGCCACTACAGTTGGTACGCGAGAAGACCATCATCATCACCAAGCAGGCGGGAGATCAGCAGGACCCGGCGACGAAAGCGTGGAACTTCGTCACGGCGCTCTACTATAAAGGAAACAAGACGATCCCTTGGCGGCTCGTTGAGGACACGGCGAAACTACGGTCGTGCTACATCGGCATCGGCTTCTACAAGAGCCGCGACGGGGAGACAGTATCGTCGAGCCTGGCTCAGGTCTTCGACGAATTCGGGCACGGGATCATTCTGCGTGGCACGCCGGTGTCGATCGACAAGAAGAATCGTCGCCCTTACCTTAGCGAGGATCAGGCCTACGAGTTGCTGCGCGACGCGCTGGACGAGTATGACCGAGCACTTGAGCACATGCCGGCTCGGATCGTGATCCACAAGTCGAGCCAATACCGCGAGAGCGAGCGCAAGGGTTTTCTCAGAGCGCTCGACGAGAAGGGCATCCGAACGAAAGACTTCGTCGCGATAACGGACACGGACATCAGGCTGTTCGGTGATAAGGACTATCCGCCGAAGCGCGGCACGCTGATGACGATCTCCGAGACCGAGGGAGTCCTCTACACGCGAGGTACCGTCGATTTCTACAAGACGTATCCCGGCATGTACGTGCCAGCCCCGCTGAAGATCACCGTGTACGAACAGGATTCGTCTCTTGAGAGCCTTTGCGATGAGATACTTGGGCTGACCAAGATGAACTGGAATAACACCCAGATGGACGGTCGTCTGCCCATCACGCTTGAGTGTGCCCGGAAGATCGGAGACATCATGAAATACGTGGGCCCGACCGAGAAGCCGCAGGTCAGCTACAGCTTCTACATGTAGCGATTTCGCGGGCTTGGGCGATCGTTCTTACGATCACCCCCTGCGGGAGATCACAACATCGGATTGTTGCGCTTGATCAGTAGGAAATCAAAAACTCGTTGAAGCAGCGAAATGGCGGAGAGAGTGTCAGTCAATGCGACCTCCCGTGAGCACTCAACGTCTTGCTCGGCCTGCTGTCCTAGAGAAGTACCGCCAAATTGCCTGAAGAAAATAAGAACCAACCACACCGAAGAGGGTACAAGAGAAGGAATATATGAGGTGGACAGCGATGGAACCCGATATTGGTGAACCTCTCAGGCGCCATGAGGTGACCCCTTTGAACGAGCCTGTGATCAGTCCAGAACCGCCTGATCTTCCACAAGTCCCGACTAAGGTGCCTGAAAAGGAACCGGCATGAGCTACATGGTCGGCGAACTTGTTGGCCATCGGTATTGGGTTGTCTCTTGGCAAGGGAACCTGTTTGGGCCACATAGCTGGCGCCATTGGCACCCTGAAGAGCCAATGTCAGGCGGCAATATGAACCATAGCGGCCACGCCGGGGTGTATGCCATCAAGACCAGGGACCTGGTCGAGCGCTTCATTGCGAACGTATCGGTGCGGAGAGAGCTTGCAAACACCTGGCGGTCCCCGCCTCTTCTTCCACCAACCGACCAGCCAGGGCCAGTTGCTCTCGCTATCGGCTCAGTCTCGCTGTGGGGCACAATCTGGGAGCATGAGTCAGGCTTCCGCGCTCAGTTCGGGCGCGTGCGGACTATCGATGAGTGGCTCGTGGGCGAAGAGTTCGAACAGCGCCAAACAGAAGGTGTGCTACTCGAACGATTACGAAACAAGTACGGTTGTGCCTCTAGGCAAGACATGAGTTTCTGCTGAGCACTGAGCACGAGCTCAACCTCTCGACCGGCAGTGTCGACGGGCTCGTTTTGATCTTTTGACGCGATGAACTACTTTTTGAAAACCTCAGGCCCGTGTGGGATGAAGCAGTACGATCAGAACTGATTAGCTTGCCGACAAGCCTTATCGTTCCGTGCAAAGGGGGGCCAGAGGTTCGGCGCGAAGTCCGAAAAGCTGCGACCAGATCAGTATCATTTACCGCTCGAAGACGTGAGGTCGCGCAGGGCATCCTGGACGCGGCTCAGGAGAGAGCCGAGGCTGTGATCCAGGGCCGATCGCGGAGCGTGCCGGATCAAGGTTCTCATCGCAATCGCGGCTGCTTGCCTGCCCATTTGCCTCG
This sequence comes from Bradyrhizobium sp. 6(2017), assembly GCF_011058295.2. Classification (NCBI taxonomy): domain Bacteria; kingdom Pseudomonadati; phylum Pseudomonadota; class Alphaproteobacteria; order Hyphomicrobiales; family Nitrobacteraceae; genus Bradyrhizobium; species Bradyrhizobium sp. 6(2017). The sequence goes on from NZ_CP049289.2 coordinate 7,962,977, forward strand.
GGTGGAACGGATCATCGAGCCTGCGAGCACGCTTTGTCCGTGCGGTTGCGGCGCCATGACGAAGATCGGCGAGGATGTCACCAAACGCCTCGACGTGATCCCTGCGCAATGGCGAGTGCTTGGTCACGCCGGCGCTTCGTCAAATTGGCCCGCAACAGCAAGTCGCCGAGGCCGCGGTTCGGCACATCGCACAGCTTTACGCCATCGAAGCCATGGTACGCGCTTCATCGCCGGACATCCGGCTGGCCGCGCGCAAGGAGCACTCGCTGCCATCGTCGCCGCGTTAAAGCCGTGGTTCGAGAAACAACTGTCGATGATCTCAAGTGGTTCGACGCTCGCCGAGCGGTACGCATCCGACGGGCGCCGTCTTGCGTGACGCGTGGTAATTCGCGAAGCGTGCGACCTTAAGTCTAGCTTTAAGGTCATCAGGCGATGCGGGTCGAGGTTTTGGGCGGGCTGGAGCGGCGGCGGCGCTGGTCGCAGGATGACAAGGCGCGGATTGTCGAGGAGACGTTGGCGCCAGGCGCGAAGGTGACAGAGGTTGCGCGTCGCAACGGAGTAGCGGCCGGCCTGGTGTTTACCTGGCGTCGACAAGCGCGGACATCAGAGCAGGTTGTACCTTCCTTTGCGCCGGTGCAGATCGTCGCTACAGAAGTGGAGGAAACTCCGAAGCTTTTGCCTGCGGGTGACGGCCGAGTGCGCTCCGTGGCGGCCGCGCGTACTGGATTGATCGAGATCGATCTTGGCAACCGACGACGCATCCGGGTGGATGCACACGTCGATCCGGAGGCGCTGGCGCGGGTCCTCGAGGTGCTTGAGCGCCGATGATCGCCATACCGGGCAATGTACGGGTTTGGCTCGCGACCGGCCATACCGATATGCGCCGAGGCTTCCCTAGCCTTGCGCGTCTGGTTCAGGAGGGTTTGAAACGGAACCCTCACGCTGGCGATCTCTACGTTTTTAGAGGCCGCCGCGGCGACCTGATCAAGATCATCTGGCATGATGGCCAGAGCGCGTGTCTGTTCACGAAGCGGCTGGAGCGCGGCCGCTTTTTGTGGCCGTCGCTGGCGGACGGCGTTGTGACGATCAGCGTTGCGCAACTATCCTATCTCCTGTCCGGAATTGACTGGCGGATGCCGCAGGCGACCTGGCGTCCACAGGCTTCCGGTTAAGCTGTGGCTCTTTGACTCACGGCAGGAATCCAGCGGGATTTTTTGCCGCGAATATGGTTGATTCGCCCTCGTGACGACGCCCACCGATGCGCTTCCCGCCGACCTTGCCGCTGCGCATGCGATGATCATTGCGCCACGCGCAAAATCCACGGCCGCCGCGACGCCCCCTACCGGATAACCTGCCGGTCGAACGTATCATCGAACCCATGCCTTGCGCGTGTGGCAAGTGCGGCAGTGAAGGGCTGCACAAGCTCGGCGAGATGGTATCGAAGACTCTGGAATGCGACACGAACCCGGTCGAGAACGCCATCCGGCCAGTCTGCCTGACCAGAAAAAATGCGCTCTTCGCCGGTCATGAAGTCGGCGCGGAAAACTGGGCGCTGCTCGCGTCGATCGTCGCCACCTGCAAGCTCAACGACGTCAACCCGGCCGCCTACATCGCCGAAACACTCGAGACGATCATCGACGGCCATCCCCATAGCAGCATCGAAGACCTCATGCCGTGGCGATTCCGCAAGACGTCAAGCTTGCACCGACGGGGTCGCGGCTAAGCGCTTACCGTTGATCAAGGGCGCAACATCTATGTCTGCCCAGGTGGCGCGGAGCTGGCCAGCACAGGCAATATCGATCAAGGTCATATCGCTTACTACAGGGCCAGCAAGAACGATCGCTCCTGTGCTCACTAAAGCCGCAGTGCACGACCGCAACCGTGCGCAAAATTACCCGCGACCTTGACGAAGATGTGCGTGATCGCGTCCGCGCTTTGGCCAATACAGAAGCCTTCGAACAGTCGCGCCGGGAGCGCAAGAAGGTTGAGATGCGATTTGCGCACATGAAACGCGTTCTCAGGCTCGACCGGTTCCGGCTGCGGGGCTTGAGCGGCGTCAGAGACGAAGTCCTGCCCACGGCAACCGCACAAAACCTTAGGAGGCTAGCCAAGCTTCTCTGTCGTGTCCCACCTCCCCGGACAGCGATTCGCCCGGCGTAGGCATCCCCTCGGGCACAACTACCTATACAATACCCCAACAAAAGCAGACCCAACCAACAAACCGCGCAAGAAGTCACAGCGAAGGCTGGCAATCGAGATCAGTCGAGTTTTACAACAGTATCCGGCGGAGATGGGAAGCAATCGCGCACTCCAAACACGCTCGATTCGTCCGACGACAAATCGCATTGCTATGACCGAGGCCGCAATGTCGTTGGCCACGTTTTTCCGCCTCTCCCATGGTCAGGGGCGTACCGAACTTCGCGCCACCGTATTGATATTGGCACGTTCCGCGCCTCTGGCCTTGGATGTCAGCTTTGTCTCCAATCGCCGAGTGAGCTGCTCGTTCGGAAGTTCCGAGCCGGGCCAAGAACGACCGACTCGACGACGGTGAATAAGGCATAATACTGCCTCTATCAAACTAAGCCGCGGCATCACCAATGAAATGAGGGTTCCTGGTGCCTCTAAGCTTGGCCGAATGCGCTGGTCCGGGTGTGCGGGCCATTTTCATCAGAGACCCCACCAGATCCAGGAGGTGATCAGTCTCCCAGGTAAGGTACGCTAGTGAACGCGCATCTACACTCGCGCTGCTACAATGCCAGCTGCTACAATGCCAAATGATACTAGGCAACCAAGGGAATGATCGCTATGGCCGAACCTATCATCAAACTGGGCTCGAAAGGTGATGCGGTAAAGAGGGCGCAAAAGGCGTTGATTGAGCGATATTATCTTCCTCTCGGAACAGATGACGGCATCTTCGGACCTGTGACCCGAAAGGCGGTCAGAAGTTATCAAACTGATCGATCCGTAGGGCATGACTGGGCGTTCTCGTTTCCCCTAAAAGTTGACGGCATCGTGGGGCCGGCGACTTGGTTCAGGCTAACGCCAGAGACGGTCAAGAAGGGCTCAAAGGGCAGCGGTGTGAGGCTCCTCCAGGAGATACTCAAACACTATGCGGACCCTCAGCTTGATCCTGGGGCCGTAGACGGCGATTTTGGCCCGCACACTGAGGCTGCGGTGAAGGTATTCCAGGCATCTCACGTTGATTTCGATGGTACCCCGTTGAAGGCTGACGGAATTGTCGGCCCCAAGACGTGGGCCGCCCTCTGGAGTTGATCGAGCGCGTTTTAACTTCGACATGAAGCAAAGGGAGTTCAAAAGCGTCACAACGACCAGCGCGCGCGAACAGCGTTAGGATCAAAGAGCCCCTTTTGGGATGAGGGTAAGGTCCTCGGGCCCCGCCCTCGCCCCGATAAAAAGCTGAACGTCCATAACCAACGAAGTGTCGGCGTAGCTTGCTGAGATCCTGGGTAGCTTAGTCAATTCTAATCCAACTGCGGCTCCGAAACGGTTTCACACGCGCCCGCTACGCGGTTCGTGCCCACCAAGTCGCCCGAGCAACAGAGTTGCAGTATCCGCGTCTTGTTGCGGGGGGAGATGAAATGCGCAATCAGGGGCGCTCAGCGCCTGATTTTCGTGATCGGCCCACCGCGAGCGGCGATCGCCTGTTCATGTCCATCGCCTGTTCATGTCCCCGGGGTGCGCCAATCAGGCGTAAAACTCTAAGTACCTGGCCCCAAAGTCGGGATCCATGTCAGATGCCCAATGCGGCACCTGCACCAGAGATTTAGTTGCGGCTGTTCTACGCCAGCGCTTGGCCGGCCGTCCAATCCATGACGGCCGGCACAAGCCTTAACTATAGATGAACTGGTTTCTCTCAGGGGGCCTGGCCAGCCCTGCCCCCTGAGGTATGCTAGCGCTCCATCTCGCCCATAAGGATTTCATCTGGAGCGTATCGTGGATTGGAAATGAGAGTCCGCATTTCCGCATTCTTGTCCTCGTCCGTAAACCGGAATCCCTTCTTGTAGAAAAATTCTGAAGCTCCCTCATCTTGAGAGAGAAGGGATAGCGTGGAAAGGCCCGCGGACTCCCTAATGTGATCGGCGACTGCGATCATAGCCGTCCCGACCCCCTTGTACCTCGACCGGCCGACATTCTCTATGGTGAGAATTCGCAAATTGTCGCGCCCCGGCGCCACGGTCATACTTCCCACCTTATTGCGTTCATTGGCATCAGAAAACAAAGAAACGCTTTGGGCGTTGCCAATATTGCTACTTACTCTGTGTAGCCTGACTGACTCACCTGTCCTCTTGTCAACAGCGAAAGAGGCTGGCCCTTCAGCAGCTAAAGCGGCCGTAAAAGCAGTTGTATCTGCGCCAGAAGTGCCGGCCAACGCATCGCGCTGCTGGTCCACACTTTGCCCGTAGGCATTGTTGTAATTGGTTCTCATCGCAACGAGTTGTTATGTAGACAAGCTGACAAAAAGCTGACAAAGCCGACATTTCTTGCCAATGTGCCGGCGTCGCCTGACACGCTCGCTTTGCGTCGTCCAAAGCAGTACTCAGCGCTCTAGCGTGACCTGATCTCGAGCGCTGGCTGACGAACAAGCCACGCCTGGCCTGCCTTGTCGAACATTCGGCGCCGGCCGGCCTTGATCTGCTGCGCGAATGCGGCATAGGCCGCAATGTCTCCGAACCGGACCGGCATGAACGTAAATCTCACAGAGGCGCGATTGCCGAACCGCGCCGCGACGAGCAGCGCAGTATCTTGGTAGACCTTCGGCTCGACCTTCATTTTCATCCGGCTGATCTCGATCTTGCGCGCGTAAGGGACCGGGTTGGAGATATTGATCTGGTCGCCGCGACGGAATGCCGAAACGTCGCTGACGACATGACCATTTAGAAAAACCGTGTGGCTATCCCGGTAGAGACCGGGATGCGGATCTCCGACCGAGCCCGACCGGCGATCGCTCTCGCAACGTCTCGAGCGCGAAATCGACGATGTCCTGCATCGCCAGATAGCGGAAAACGATGCGCATCAGCCATCGACCGAGACGATCTCATCATTCGGCCCGGTCACGATCTCCTCGACCTCTGTCGGAATCCAATCGTTGAGCGCGTGGTCCGCCTGCTCTTGCTCGATCCGGTCGAGCATCTTTTTGCGCGCCTTCATCAGCGCGCGCTCTTTTGCTTCCTGGAACGCCTTCCGCGCGTTGAGGCCGGCCAGGTCGCCCGTGATGACGAAACGGGCCTCCTCACTGGTCGAGATCCCATTGCGCGCGGCGTCGAGCTTGCGCTCATAATCAGCCCCGTCGAACACCTTGCCCATTAGCCGCGGACCTGCAGCTCGAATGCGATGATCTGCCCCCGGATTCGCCTGGTCGCGTCGTCGACGCCCATGATGTTGACCTCGGCGCCGGCGATCGCGGCCGACGCCGGCGCGCATTTCCTCCTGGTGACGATCGAGCGCGGCCTCGAATTCGGCCGGCGGCATCGCGGCCAGGCGCGGCCAGGCGCGGCGCCTTCGATGACAGTTTGCGGTCGATCGCGTTTATCTGCGCCACGCTCGGGGACCGCATCAGGGATCAGCGTTTTGAACGGTAGAGCTGCTGAGCCCGTTCCCTGGCATCAAATCGCGATCCGTCAGCGGCAGCATGGTCGACAAGGCAACCTTGCCGGCCGGCACCGGCGCCGAGGGATCATTCAACAGGATGACGTGCCGGTCGCCCTGGCGGATCTCCCCGACGATCTCCGCCGGCTGATAGCCCTTGACCTTCGCCAGGACAGCCGCCTCTTTCGCGACGGCCCGCGCGCAGCTTCTTTTCCTCGGCCGAGATCTGCTTGTCGAGCTCGGCGACCTCGGCCTCGAGCGCGTCGACCTAGGTCTCGAGCTCGCCGATCTGCGCGGTCTCGGCCTCGGTCGGATTGGCGTTGCCCTGCAGCGCGTTGAGCTGCTCGAGCGCGGTTTTGCCGTCCTTTGCCTTGTTGGCGCGGGCCTGGCGCAGCTGCTTGATGGTTTCGAGCTAGGTCGTCTCGCCGAGATCCGCAGCATTCCTGACGTCGACAATCTGCTCGAGTACGGAGAGCTGCGATCGTGGCTCAACGCGACCGAGATGCAGCTGCTGCGCGACATCGTCAAAATCGAGAACATGCTGCCGTCACGGCGCCGATGGGCACTTACTTGATAATTTGCATCTCCCGCGCAGCCGCGGAATCAATCGGGCATGCCCTGGCGCCGAAACCCGCATATTTCCTCCGCTACTGGTCCGGCCCCGTCGATCGAAACGCCGGCTTCAAGACGGTGCTGGTCTTCTGCGTCGGCAGCAAGAACGGTTCCTCGCCGTTATGGATATTGCAACGGAAGCCCGGTCATGGACCGCGAGAATCCGTCGAGCATTTTGATCTCCTCCGGGTCTATGTTGCCATCCGCCTCCATCACTTTTGCGCATGCCGATAGCGTGGCGACCATGTGACCTGAATTGCCTCGTGCGAGATGTTCGACTGCGCGATCTATCGATTCTGTGGTCGGCCGAAGCCGGCGAATGTAGAGACGCAAACGATCCTCATCCTTTCCGTTCAACTCAAACTGCGAACGAGCACAGCACGTCCCCATAAAATCAAGTATAACTCCGACCTCATCTGGAATGAGTTCTCCGTCAGCCAAACCAACGGCGGTTAAGAGCAACCCGCCGCTTTCGCGGCACATGGCCCTCAATCGAGTCCACTTCATCTTAAATTCGTTGGCCGCTTCAATCTCCGCGTCAGATGGCGGCCAGATCACGCCAAACGTTTCGCTAAGGAATTTGCTGGTTGGCTCGATCACAACTCCATCAAAATCCGCGACAGCATCGATGCGATCAACTCGGAAGTAGCGCGTTGCTTTGCGAAGATGACACCTTGCGACCAGGACTGGCACTCCAAAATCCGTGTGACGGATACTCCAAACGCGAATCGCGCGAACGCTAAGGTTTCCGCCTACATCTCGATAGTGCAGTACGAAGGATTGCCCTTCTGCATGCTCGATTGTGCCGGGCACCTTCTGAGGCGTGACGTGAACTTCGTCACTATGGTCCGCGTAAGGAACCACTAGAGCGGGATGGGTCTAGCTTGAATCGATTTGGGATTCCCAAATCGGAAGGCTTCTGATTCAACATGCTGGCTGGGAAGGAGGCCAGCATGGATGGGACGAGCCTATTCGGACGACCTTCGTGAGCGGGTAGTGAGAGCTGTCATCAAAGGTGGCCTGTCGCGGCATCAGGCAGCGGCTCAATTTGGGGTGGGCATCAGCACGGCGATCAACTGGGGACAGCGCTTCCACGAGACCGGTAGCGTCAAGCCAGACCAGATCGGGGGCTATCGGCCAAAGAAGATTGCGGGGCCGCACCGCGAATGGCTGATGCAACGGTGCCGAAACGATTTTACCGTGCGCGGGCTGGTGGCCGAACTCGCTGAGCGTGGCCTGAAGGTCGATTACCGCACGATGTGGGAGTTCGTCCACGCCGAGAAGCTCAGTTACAAAAAAAGACGATGATTGCCGCCGAGCAGGATCGTCCCGATGTCACCCGTCGGCGGGCGCAGTGGACCAAGTATCGGGATCGGATCGCCACACATGGATAGCCCCTTTTAAATGGCGTGAGCCGTCGCGTCGGTTGTCATCCCGCCCCCGCGCGATAGAGCCCTGCTTGTCCCTCTGACTTGAAGGATGGAGGGGCATGTGCCTGGTGTCTACCGCGATCCGGTCAGCCGGCTGCCCCCCTAGAGTAGGTAGGAGCCCGATCCAATGTTGATGCTGTACCGTCAAACGTCGTTAGCCTCTCGGGCTGGACTCCGTGGAGCATCAGGATCTGACGATGTCTATGAGACTGCCAACTTGCGCGCCGAAGTTAAGAAGCGCATTGCTCAGATCGAAAGTATGACGCTAGTCCAGATTCAATGGTTCATGATGGATTGTATGTCCGAGCGGTCTGCTGGCAGGATGAAGGCATGTGAGGGCAATGCTCGCCACGCGCTGAACAAACGGGTCAGCATTCTCGGACGAGACCTTGTCGCGACGCGGGAGAGCTAAGCGCAGTGAGAAGGCCGCGATCCCGAAGCCGGGTCGCCAAGCTTGTACGCCTAAAGAAAGAACTCGCGGCATGAAGTTTGCACACAAACACAGGAGCGGTACCCGCTCGCGTCAAGGACAAGAGGAGCGTGGCATGTTCGAACGATCACACTTTCGGTCTTATTCAACCTCGTCCCGCATTTGTATTGGCCTTGCGGTCTTAAGCGCCGTCCTGCTGGTCGGGATAATAATGCACTACGTCGCGCCGTAAGGCCGCTCCCCAGTATTGGGGTATCCTCGCTTGGTTGATTGGGGATTTGCTGGATGCCGTTCTGCCGCTGGAGACGAATAGGAGTGAGCCATGACTAGCCGCATTGCGTATTCAAGCAGTCGGTGGTTCAGGATGGCAAGAACTTGGAAGAAACAGCCATTGCAAACGTCAGACGCGACAAAAGCGCTTATGAGGTCACTGAGCAGGGCAAGACGGTCAAGGTGATCGTCGAAGAACACGATGGTCGCCAGTACCTCAAGACCGAGAACGATCGTTTTCTTCCCGACAGTCTTCTGAGTCTTCAGGATTGCTCGTGACCGGCGTGTCGTAATGTGACTTGAAGTCGTGGTCACACGGGGGCGGCGGTCCGGACCGTTGGCAAGCCTTGAAGTGAGTCACAGAACCGACATCGGTCGCGCTGTATACGTTTGCCACTGCAATCTTTTGCCGCGCTCATGAAGCCGCGCGCACGACGCCAGCGAAGGCGCTGGGCGTGGCGGACAAAGGCGTGGACATTGCGCAGCTTGTGGACGTTGCTCTCGCTGTGGCGCCTGCGCGGCTCACCGCACCGACATCGCCCCGGATCGGCGCTGGAAGTTCAGGGTAATTGACGGCGGAAAGAGCCAAGGTTGTGTCGGGGCCGGTTGACTCGGAACAGGCGAATCATCCAACATTCCCGATGGTGTGCAGATTCGCGCACCTACGGAAATACCGGGGTCTGGACACCCCGGCTTCCGTGATCCGCAACCAGCTTTCGGGGACTCGCTGCGGAAGTTGTTCACAAGCGGCACGTTGCCGACCACAAGACTCTCCTGTCAAGAGTCCCTGAGGCCTTTTCTAAGAAAGGCCTTCAAATATGAAGACTAATAGTGGCGGAGACTTCGCCGCCGTCATCCCCAGCTGCACCACCCCCAAGCGACGCCGCCGTCCCCGCAGAGAAGCAGTAATCAGCATTGTTCGGCCGACCTGTCGAGATCAGGCTGTCGGCTTTAGGTCTTCCGCATTGGAAGGCCTACGACCATACGTGAAAGAAATGAAGATAACTGACCTTCGAGAGCTCGAAGAAATGGCAGTGAAGCTAGAAGCCGCTCGCAAGCTTCCGCATGCGGCTCGGTCGTGACGATCTCCTGCGAGACGCTGATTTGGCGGTGTAACTTCCAGAGGAGAAGTTACACCAATGGCATCTCGCGAATTTTCGTGCACAGTTAATCGCCTGCCTCCCAAGCAAATCGTTCAAGGTGAAGAAGTAGATTGGATACGATCAGGACCGCGACAGGATGGCTGCAATTGCCGCACTGGCTCATTCTCGTAGGGGCCGTGCTGGTAGTCGTCGGCCTCATTGGCCTTGTGATCAGCCGCCGACACCAGGCGAAGGGCCAGGACGAACCGGCCACGGAGCCGCGTCTCGAGCCAAACCCCCAGTTGCCAACTCTGCCGGATCTTCTTGGCTCACGGCCACGAAAGCATCGGGAGAAGATCACCAAGCCGTTGTGATCCGAAGACTCGATCTATTTCGAGAGGTAAGCGTGACGCGGCCTTTCGGCAAAAACTGCGGCTTGAGGGGCCGGCCGCTTCGAACGAGGTTAGGTAAGCCCCGATTGCCAGGCTAGCCTTGAAGCGCGGCAAGTCGGTGGACTTTATAGCGTATTGGCAACGGCATCTCGGCGGTCAAGCGCGACCCGAATTTTGCCGGCGTTGAATGGGCGTCAAGTTCTCTTTTTCTTTATGTTTGCGAGCAAAAAACGCTCCGCAATAGCTCTCCCCTCAGCCAAGTGACAATCCCTCCCGGACGGTTGTACTTCCTAATATCCACAATCTTGGCATCGGTCCCTCGGAACGTAATGCCAGTATGGCTTCGTGACCAAAGCTCGGAATTTATCTGATGGTACCACGCAGCAAAATGGCTCGTATAGATCCATATAGCCAGCCGTTCTGCGGCAGAAAGCCCTTGGCTATCAACACCATCGATCAACTTGCTGCGAAAAAGTGACTGCCTTCCTAAGAAATGGCGCGCATCGCATTCGGAACTCCGTCAAGACCTGAACAACAGCAGCGGACTCGGGAATTCACGCTAGCCAAACAACAGGGCCAAAGCTAGTTAAACGAAAGCCATGGACCTCTTCCTCCGCCGTCGCGCCGGATCAGGCTCGCGACCGAGCGAAGCCCGGCGTTTCGGACCTCTGGCTTGAAGGATGGAGGAGCATGCGCCTGGTGCCGACCGCGATCCGGTCGGCCGGCTGCCCCCTAGAGTAGGTAGGAGCCCGATCCAATGTTGATGCAGTAACGTCAGCCGCCGTTAGCCTTTCGGGACGGACTCCCGTGGAGCATCAGGAATCTATCGATGTCTGAAAAGACTACTACTAACTTGCGCGCCGCAGTTAAGAGGCGCATTGCCCAGATCGAAGGTATGACACTAGTCGAGATTCAACGGGTCATGATGGATTGTATGTCCGAGCGGTCTGCTGGCAGGATGACGGCATGTGAGGGCAATGCGTTGCGCCGCGCGCTGAACAAACGGGTCAGCATTCTCGGACAAGACCTGTCGCGTAAGGGTTTGCGAGCTGCAGGCAAAGCGCCGCCAACCTGCGGGAAAGAATAGGAGTGATTCATGACTCGCGCTGTGTACGTCTGCTACTACAATCTTTTGCCGCGCTCAATGAAGCCCCGCGCACGACGCCAGCGAAGGCGCCGGGCGTGGCGTGCGCTGCCCACGGAGACGCCCGCGGATCGGCGTCGGAAGTTCGTAGTAATACAGGGCGGCCGAGGCTAGGTTTTCGTCTTGGGTTTAGGCTGAATAGCAGGACCTAATAGCGTCTTATGATAATCGCTAACGTCGGCGCCTCGATCAATGGGATTATCGCCTAAAAAATAGCGGCCCTCTTGGTCTAAGACTGCCGCCAAATATCTATCTTCCGAGTGCCAAAATTTTGAGTTTTGCCTTCCGACGGTTGGAAAGGCCGCCCCGGCTGGCCCCGAGTGGTTCCAGGAGATCAAGTATGTATGACGGCTACCGTCTGCGCCTCGATCGTGCCGTTGCCCACATTGGATTAATGTCACGGAGTTTGAGTAACCGGCCCGCAATTGCCATGACGTCTCTCGACAGCGTCCTACCCTAGACTAGGCTCATTCTATGATCGCGCCACCTCGCCAGCATCAACTTGCATATGTCACGATAGTCGTCGTCGCCACCATCGTTGGTGTGTGGCTCGTCGCAGACGCAGTGTCATGGGCGATCGGACGCCAAGCGTCTACGATTTGCCAAGCTCCTGTCGCGCGTCCAGCACGCCCGACCGGTCAAAATTAGCCGTAGACCGGCCGCGTTGCCCTGTACCTGCGCGCCGCGGGAGCTCCCCGCGCAGCGTTCTGAGCCAGACCGACCATCGAGATTGCCAGGTCCTCTCGACGAAGCCTCCGCCGCGCACCGGGGTGCGCACCGTGATGGATTTCGGCGGTGGCCCCTGAACTGCCCCCGTTTTGACCGGACACCGGCGTTAGCCGGAGGAGCTAGGCCTAGTCCTAGGCATACGCCTATGTCCGAGACGTTTTCGAAGTTTCAAGTCATCATCGGCGTTGCCCGCCGGCATCGGTTCACGACGGAACAGAAGCTCTTGGGTAAGCGGCAAGCTGAGGCCGTTCACGCGGCGTGGTTCCATGGCATAAGCGCCTCGATCTGGCTGCTCGGCCAGCCGTTGGCGATGCGCTGAAGCGTGAGGGTGAGCCAGGCGAACGGATCGACGTTGTTCATCTTCGCTGTCTGCAGCAGTGTCGCGATGGTCGCCCAGGTTCGTCCGCCGCCGTCGCTGCCAGCGAAGAGGCTATTCTTTCTCGTAATTGTTTGTGGCCTGATGGCGCGTTCGACGATGTTGGAGTCGAGCTCAATGCGGCCGTCGGTCAGGAAGCGCTCGAAGATGGCACGGCGCGAGACGGCATAGCGGATTGCCTCGGCCAGTTTTGATTTGCCGGAGATCCGCCGCAAGGTCTGCTGCCAGAGATCAAAGAGATCTGCGACGACCGCCGCGGAGGCTTGCTGACGCGCGGCAACGCGTGCGTGGGGACTTTGACCGCGCACGGTCTTCTCGACCTGCCAGAGCTTTGCCATCCGCTCGACCGTCGTCGTTGCCACTTTCGAGCTTCCTGCAACATGCAGCTCGTAGAACTTGCGTCTGCTGTGTGACCAGCAGCCAGCCAATGTGATGCCATCATTGCCGCGATCGGCGCGCGCCAACTTGTTATAGGCGGCATAGCCATCCACTTGCAGGATGCCCCGATAACCATTGAGATGGCGGACCGCGCATTCGCCGGAGCGGCTGTCTTCGAAGCGATAAGCCACCATCGGGGGACCGCTGCGGCCAAAGGTGCGGTCATCTCTGGCATAGGCCCATAAGTAGGCCGTTTTCGTCGATCCGGAGCCGGGAGCGAGCGTCGGCAGGGTGGTTTCGTCGGCAAAGACCCGTTCGGCCTTCTTGACCTCGCTGAAGATGTAGTCGGCCATGATCTCGAGCTCGAAGCCGAGCTTGCCCATCCATTGCGCCATCAGCTGGCGGTCGAGCTCGACATGATCGCGCGCGTAGATCGCCTCCTGCCGGTAGAGCGGCATGCCATCGGCGTATTTGGCGACCGCGATCTGGCCAGAAGCGCTTCCGTCGGAATGCCTCCTTCAATGATATGGGCCGGAGCCGGCGCCTGGATTACGCCGTCCGCGTTCTTGAAGGCATACTTGGGACGGCGCGTGACGATCACACGGAACTTCGCTGGCACCACATCCAGACGCTCCGACACGTCCTCGCCGATCACCACCTTCTGCTTGCCGGCATGCTCAGCAAGGTCTTCCGGCTCAATGACGGTTTCGATCCGTTCCAGATGGGGCGCAAAGCCCTTGCGCCGACGCGGTGCACGCTTGCCATCCGCTTGCTCATGGCCCTTGCTGACCTGGGCCTTGATTGCAGCGATGCCGGTCTCAATTTCCTCGAAGACAAAGGCCTGCTGTTCATCGTCGCCGTTCGCAGAGCCGAGCTTTTCCGATCGTCGGCCGAACCGGGCGCGGTCGAAGGCCTTCAGGATCTGCGTCAGCCGCTCGATACGCGCATCGGCATCGGCGTTGCGCACCCTGAGATCGGCGACTTCGCTCTCCAGAGCATCGGCGCGGGCCGCCCTCTCGGCCAGGGCAAGCACCATGGCTCTCAGCGTCTCTACGTCATTCGGGAGGTTGAGATCGGGCGGCGTCATTGGCCCGACCAGAGCACATTTTGCCCCGGTTCTCTTGCCTTTTCAGCTCACTGATTCACTTCGCCGCAGCGCTTTTACCCAACAATCTCCGGCGGCTTGACCGCCACGGTCCGGACCCGCTTCCAGTCCATTCCATCCACCAGTGCCATCAACTGCGCAGGATTCATCTGCACCCGATGATGCCCGATCCGCGGCCAGCAGAACTTCGCCTTTTCGAGACGTTTTAAATAGAGGCACACGCCGGAGCCATCCCACCATACGATCTTTATTCTGTCGGCTCTTTTGGCCCGGAAGACATAAAGCGCACCGTCGAACGGATCTGAGCCCGCATCGCGCACAAGCGCAACCAGGCCATCGATACCCTTGCGGAAGTCGACTGGATGGCTGGCGAGGAACACCTTCACGCCCGAGGGAATCATGCCGAACGCACCGCCCGGATCACTCGCTGCAAGTGCGCCTCGTCGACGTCCACGCCGGCACGCACGACGACCTCGCCAATGGCAATCTCAATCACTGTGCCTGCCACAGACGCCACCACGCCCTCGCAACTCGAGTGCCGCGAGCGATAATGCCGCTCGGCCCGAGCATCACGGCGCCAAGCGAACAGCTGCGACGGGTGAATGCCGATCCGGCGGGCGATCGCCGAGACGCTCGCGCCAGGCTCCAGCGCCTCTGTCACAATTTGCGCCTTGAACTCGTCCGACCAGCGTCGGCGAAGCTGCCGCGGCGCTCCCTCAAGACGGTCGGCGACCGCTTCGATCATATGGAAGGTTCTAGTTCCAGAACTAGGCGCAGACATAGAAGCTCACATCGGCTCACAAACTCAGCAGCCGATAGCCGATCGCTTACCACTCCGCCAGACGGGGTTTCTTTGCCGCTTACGCTCTTGGTCGTCAACGAGACGCTGCAACCGGGCATGTCAATCAGCTATGTTGCCCGTCGCCATGGGCTCTCCCCGAGCATGGTCTTCCGATGGAGACGGCTGATGAGCGAAGGGGGCAAGGAAGCGGTGCGCGCGGATGAGGATGTGGTCGCCGCGTCCGAGGTCCGGAGGCTGGAGGAACGGTTCGAGACCTCGAACGCATGCTCGGCCGCAAGACCCTGGAGGTCGAGATCCTCAAGGAGGCTCTTGACCTTGCACGGGTAAAAAACCGACCTTGCTGTCGCGATCGCAGGCGCCGGAGGATACCCCGTGAAGCTGATCGCAGAGACCCTCGGGGTGGCCCGTTCCAACCTGGTGGAGCGAGCGAACGGGAAGCGTCCAAAGCGAGGTCCCCAGATCCGCGCCGGGGATGCCGAGCTCACTCCCGATATCCGGCGCCTGGTGGATAGCCGGCCGAGCTATGGATATCGGCGGATCGCCGCGCTCCTCAAGCGCGAGCGGCGATCCGCCGGCCACGACCCGGTCAACGCCAAGCGCGTCTACCGGCTAATGAAGAAGAGCGGCTTGTTGCTGGCCCGGTGGTGGAGGCCACTCCGACTTCCGGGCCGGCAAGCGTGGGCAAGACAATCTGGCTCGCGCGCGCCATCGTCGAGCTTGGCACGTTGACAACCGAAAGCAGCCGCCGCCCGTGAGCTTTTGCGAACTGCAGCGAGGCGAGTGTATCGGCGGTTTCTCCGGATTGCGATACAAAGACCGCCAGATTGCCGGGATCGAACGGCACCTTGCGATAACGAAATTCGGAGGCGATATCGATTTCGACCAGGAGGCCTGCGTAACGTTCGAACCAATACCGGCAATGAGCCCGGCGTGAAAGGCGGTGCCACAGGCTGTGATGGACACCCTGTTGATGTCGCGGAAATTCAATTCCGCCAGAGCGGGCATTTTGATCATGCTGCTCGCGATATCAATGTACTGTGCGAGCGTCTGGCCAACCACCCTCGACTGTTCGTGAATCTCCTTGAGCATAAAGTGCCGATGCTCGCCTTTGCAGGCGGCGATGGTCGAGGCGGCGATCCTGGCTGGCGGACGTTGAAGGTATTCGCCTTTCATATTGAGAAAGTCGATTCCCTGCCGCGTGAACCACTGCGAGGTCGCCGTAACTGATCATGTCGGTCATCGGCGCAAGAGCAATCGCATCGGATCCGAGGTACATTTCGCCCCGTCCATACCCGACCGCAAGCGGAGATCCCTTGCGCGCCCCAAGGATCAGGTTTTCGTAGCCTTGAAACAGAAACGCCAGCGCAAACGCTCCCTCCAGTCACGGCAGCGCGGCGCGTACCGCCTCTACCGGCTTGCAACCCCTCTTCAGCTGCTGGTCTACAAGATGGGCGTCCACCTCGGAGTCTGTTTCGGTGACAAAGCGCGCCCCTGCCCGCTCAAGCTCGTCACGCAACTCGCGATGATTTTCGATGATGCCGTTATGAACGACCGCAACGCCATCAACCGCGTGCGGATGCGCGTTCTCCTCATTTGGACGGCCATGGGTTGCCCAGCGGGTGTGGCCGATGCCTATGCGGCCGGCAAGCGGCTAACTCAGCCTTTTCTCGAGGTTCTTGAGCTTTCCGACTGCGCGCCGCCGCGTCAGGATACCGCGCTCTATCGTGGCGATACCCGCTGAATCGTATCCTCGATATTCAAGTCGTTTCAATGCATCCAGAATCGCGGCGGCGGCCGGTCCTCGCCCCACGAAACCGACGATTCCACACATCTTCCTACTCCGATGTATCTACAATTCGCCGCGAGGCATAAGGATACTTTGCGCTGGAACGCGACAATCGGGCGCCTGTTACCACAAGAGAACTGAGACCGTGATCTTCAGCATCGAAGGCACGGATGCGCTTTCTTCCACGCAACTCGCGGAACCGCTCTCCTGGCCGTCCCTCCTCTCGAATACTGCTGACAGCAACGACGCGAGGGGGGATCTCCTCCTCAGCGCCTCAAGGTCGATAACTCGAAGCACATGGCGGCTATGTCTTTCGATCAAGCCGCTATCGCATAATCTCATCATCGTCCTGCTCAACGTGTCGCAGTTGATGACGAGATAGTTGGCAATGTCAGTGCGCGACATGGGGAGATCGACGGACACTTGGCGCATCCCCTTGCGGAGATTCCGCAGCGCTAAACTCAGAATGAATGAGGCGACGCGCTGCTCGGTCTCGAGACGACCAATCAACAACTGATGAATGCTCGCGCGAGCCAGCTGATTCAAGGATCGGGCGACCAGAAATGCCCAATAATCTTGAGCTGGAATCGACCGGTCGACTGCAGGAGGATCCAGAGAGACCAACGACGCCCGGGTGATTGCTCGCAACGAATATCCGGGCGCGGGAAGGACGCTCGATGCCGATACAACGTCTCCCGCAACCAGGAAATCCAGTACCTGGAGCTTTCCCTTTGCGGGCATCGCATCGATTGCGAGCATGCCTTCCCGCAGGATGAGCACTCTTCCGGCCGGAGGAAGCGGAACGCGTTGTTGCGACCGGAGGTGCAAGCAGTCACCTTTTGCACCGATCACTTTGACAAAACGGGAAACCTCCGTTTCATCCAGCATTGGACTCATCGTTGATTGAAGCGTTGGCGTTGACCAGGAGCCCTCGACAATCGTCATTTGACGGAAAGTCATTTGGAAGACCTCTTGGAAAGTCCCGCGTCGAAGTAAAATATCGAGCGTTCGGAAATAGACAGATCAAATATTGGAGGGCAGCCTTAGCAGCAACGTCCCGGTTATCTACTCGTTAAGAAGGAGTAAGCCGAAAGGGCCCCGGCGAAAGTTAGCAAGCCGCACGATGGGACGATCATCACTGGCAAGGTCAATGAAATGTGGGGAACGGACATGACGCAGACGATCACCATCTCACGGCCAATGTCTTCGTTGCCGTGGAACACTCCAATTCGGAAGTCGTCGGCATTCATGCATCGCGGTCGGCCAATCGCTTCGAGGCCCCGGAGCCGGTGCGTCAGGGGTGCATCGGGGCTTCGGAGCCATGGCGCCCGGGGGGGCGCGCGGATTGAAGCTGCGTCATGATCATGGCTCCAACTACATATCCGACGATTTCCATGACGAAATCGAATGCCTGGGGATCGAAGCTTCGCCCTCCTTCGTGCGAGAGCCAGAGGCAACGGCGTCGCAGAGCGCTTCATCCGAACCTCACATGGGGAGGTTCAAGTCAAGGGGGGCGTATTAGGGTGACATCCGCAGATCTCCAGTATCTGTTCGGTATCCGAGGCTGAGCCCGATTGCCTGGACGCGGCTCGGTTCCGAGCACGATCAACCTCACATTCGGTCGCCGCGCGAAACGGCTGCACCAATATCCCGCTTGCGGCGGTCGGGGCTCAGGAAGACGAGACCATTCTTGAAGACGGGCTTTTTAGGCCATGTTCGGGTGCGGTTCGTCCACCTGGATCCGCCAGGACTGATCAAGTCCTGGAAGATTTAAGGATTCGGTCAGCGTTTATCGCCAGGTACGTTTCATCACGGCTCCGTCGATGACAACGCTTGCGGTCACATATTTCCAGAGCGCTACCAGCAACTTGCGCGCCAGCGCCACGATTGTCGTCTTCTTAAGACGGCCGCCATTGCGCCTGCCCCGATCTTCAAACCACAGGGCCAGCGCCGAGTGCGGCTGATGGCGCAGCCATAGCCACGCGAGTTGGACGAGCGTTGTTCGCAATCGCGGATTGCCTGCTTTAGACACGCCCTGTTCGCGATCAACCGAACCGCTTTGCCAGGGTGTTGGCGTTAGGCCCGCATAAGAAGCGACTTGGCGTCGATTGCCGAAGTGTCGGAAGAGCCCTTCCGACCAGAGGATGGCGGCGAACTCTGGCCCGATGCCCTTGATATCGAGCAACATCGCCGCCGGCGCCGGCGCTGCGACTTGTTGCGCGGCAAGCAGCACATCCCGCTCAGCTTCCACCGCCTTGATCTGCTCGAGCAACAGTTCCAACCGATCGAGTTCACGGCAAACCTGCGCCTTCAGGTGAACCCGCAATAGGCGACCATCGCCGGTCTGGAGCGTATCCAGCCATCGTCGCCGGTCGCTGCGCAGCGGCTCGTAGCCAGATATCCCCTGTGAGAACAGCAGCCCCTTGACGCGATTGACGTGCCGGACCCGCTCGACGATCAGTACCTTGCGCTCGCGGCAGAGGCGGCGGCGGTCCTCTTCCTCGGGAGTCGGTGCCTTGATCATCGCACAGACCCGGGGTTCACCCCGCTTGTGACACCATCGAAGAGCTGCGAACCGCACTCGTCGAGTTCGCCAATCGCGACAACGAAACCGGGCTCGTCGCCCGGCACGGATATCGTACCCCAGCCCAGGTGCGAGCCGATCAATGCCGGCTTGATCAGACCGCAACGGCCGATCTAAAGTTGGCCGCCTGAATAGGCTGAGCCGAGTGTCTCAAAACCGCGCCGCAGTACACAGGCCATTCGACAGACAATTTCTATTTTCCGCACTAGAATCGAGCCATTGAGGTGGCAGCCAGTCGTCCGTCGCAGACCATCGCCTTGCAATCCGACCGCTGCTACCGTCGGCCCAAATTCTCTGGAGCCGTGGATCAAGATGGCCGAACACGTCGTCCATACTGTCGCCTTCGATGTGTCTCGCCGCCTGCATTTTGCCACCGGATCGATCAATCGCAACCAAAACAGCGCGTAGAGCGGCCTAACTCTGTCCACAGTCTGGAGCAAAACCAAGATCGCCCGAATCTCGCACTTCGTTCGAGAAGCATCCGGGATCACTTGGTCCTGCTGCATCTAAAAGAGATGTTAGAGTTATAGCCAAGCCTGTTCTCAAATCCGTCTGGGCTTCAAACTTGAGTTCCTGGCACGCCCGCAACGGATCGCCAAGCGAGGCTCGGATATCCCCGGCGCGGGCCGGGCTAAAGTTTGGCGACACAGTGGTGCCGAGGATGCCAGTAATTGTGTGAACGAGATCCAAGACCGACGTCCTCCGGCCTGAGCAAACATTGTAGACATTACCCTCAGCTGACGCCCGCTCCATTGCTGCCAAGAGTGCGCGCACAACGTCGCCCACAAAGATAAAATCGCGTGTCTGCTGGCCGTCACCGAAAATCGTGATCCCCTGTCCAGCTTTCAGACGATTGCAGAAAATTGAAATGACACCTGAATAGGGCGACGCGGGATCTTGGCGCGGGCCGTAGGCATTGAAGAACCTTAGACCACAGGTTGGCAAGCCATGGACCTTCCCTGCCACGAAGGCGTGCTGTTCGCAGCCCAGCTTATCCGCGCCGTAGGCCGATAGCGGCTTTCCGGCTTCCGTCTCAGCCAACGGGATGTTCGCGTTGTCCCCATACACCGCGGCGGAGGATGCAAAAACCACGGGGACCGAGCCTGCAGCCTTCGCTCGTCGGGCTGCATCGAACACGGTGATGGCGCCCGTCAAATTCGTCCGATGTGTCCCGATCCAATCCAGATTGCTCCGCTCTACCGATGCAATGGCTGCAAGGTGAAAGCACCCGTCAATCTGGCTAATCGCCTTAGCGACTTTCCTCTCGTCGGTAACATCCCCTCGGATGAAATCAGCTTTTTGCGGCTTATTCGCCAGCTTGCCCGTAGAGAGGTCATCCAAGATGCGAACGGAATGGCCTGCTGCAATGAGGGCATCCGCGAGATGCGAGCCGATGAACCCGCAGCCTCCTGTAACGAGATACGTTGCCATAATAATTGAGAGGACTCCCTGGAATGGCGCTTATTTGAAACAGTCGGAGCGCAATTTCGCTGGTATGGGCAGAAAGGTCCCGCGCTTGGAATGGCGCCGCACCGGTCGACGTCGCTCATCACCTCCCCTTAAGATGGTGCTCCAAACCAAGACGGATTTCAATGTCTGGGCACTTAGCGTTGTACTGATATTGTCCTTTTCTACTGACTTCGATCAGAATTCCGCGCTCGATTAGTTCAGCCCGAAAGTCGGTCGGTCAAAATTGCCCCACTGCTGCAACCGGATTGATCGATCAAGCTGGACCAGGTCGTTTCGATGGGGCGGCAAGCCCGGGGACGGCCTCAGGCAAATAGCCGACCTGACACCAACAATTCGCCACGGAGGGACCGGGTGTGCCTGGTCAGACCGCCTGCTCGTACCGACAAGGCGCACCGCCTCATCGCCCAGTACTTGCGTGATTGTCACTGCTTCCATCGAGTTTCCTATCAACTTAGGGAAAAGTCTTTACGCATGGCAGGAACTCCATTCTCGTGCTTTGCGACGGATTCATTCTCGAACACCAAATCAACGTAGCGCCGGATTATTTGCAATGAATGTGATGTATGGCAGCCGTGAAATGCGTCGCGCCGCCATTGCATAAGCAAAAACGAAAGACAGTAATGTTGCGAGAAAGTAGCCGTAACCCTGGTAACCAACGCCCAACGGGATAAACACCCAGGTCAGAGCCGCATTTAGGAAGAAGAACACTGCCGTCACCGCGAGCAGGACTCGGCGAAGGTCAAAGTACGAGATAATAACCAATGTGAATAAAAGCTGGCTTTGGAAGAGGGCGCCGAGAACGCCGAATCGAAAAATCGGAACCAGTTCGAGATCATCGCGTGCCATGCCAAGGAGCCCTGGCGCGACGAGAATCGCAACGTAGCAAATGACCGTTTGGAGTACAGCGATATTACGGAACCCCTCCCTGAGCGCGCCAACGATCTCCTCATGGCTGCGCCGTATTTCGGCGTTGGTGGCATGGCTTGCGATATCGCGATAGAACTGAAGATACTTTTCAAAAAAACGGGTTTCGAGCGATACCAAAAAGAGAGTCATTGCCGGTATTATCGTCAGGTAAGCTAGAAACATAGCACCGTCGTAGGCTGGGTGCACAACCATCGCACCCGCGATGACTTTATGTCCGGGCGACAACCACATAACCCATTTGTCGACCCAGATCGCCGCATTGTACAAAAGGCCGATCACGGCAAACTCCCAGTGCGAACGAAATGCACGCAGGAAAGCGAAAGGGCGGACGACATCATAGGGGTACTCGGCAAAAATGCGAGCGACAAGGATGTAAAATACAAGTGCAAGACCGACCGTGAAACCGGCCAATGTACCTGTGGCTCCAAAAAATTTCGTCAGCAGGATAGCGAGGAAGAGAGCCGCCGCCATGCCGACACCAAATGCAGCACTGATTGTCTCGAAGCTTTTGAGCGCCGATAGAAAGACTGACGCGAGCCAAATTCCCCCAACCACAAAAAATCCGACGATTGCGAGAACACGATCTGTGGCGGGCATGTCCACGACAAAGCCATAGAACGGAATGGCAATTAAGGCCTGCACGCCGTACAGTAACGCGAGTGCTCCCAGCAGCAGTCCCGCCGCATCCTCGATGTCCTTAGCATAGATTTTGTCAGCCAGATGCCGGGTGATGACAAGCACAATTGGGCCTGCGAGCACCAACGAGAAAGCGAAGTTGTAGATGATCACGGTCGAGAAGCGAGCCAGTTCCTCGCGAGGAAGTAGGCCCCGGCCGAACATTTCCACGCCGCCCAGAGCAACCACAGTGAAGAGCCAGGGACCGGCCGACACCGCCGCTGCATGGGCATGGCTCAGCAGCCCGGCGGTTAAAGTGTCATGCCGGGAAAGGCGCCGGAGTGCGAAACCAATCCCGGCCATTTAGCAGACAGCCGCCGCGCTCACGACATGATCAGGCATGGCAAGGTACTCCTCATAAAGGGCGCGATATTGTTGATCCACAATCCTCTTATTATAGTACTTCTTCGTTCGCCGTCGGATCGCTTCGCCGCAGCGTTTCCTTAGGTCAGGGTCGATCAGCAGGTCAGCAAGTCCTTTTGCCGTAGCGAGTGGGTTCGAAAGAGGGGTCACGAAACCGCCCGGTCCGAGCGGGGGCTCCTCGTCAGCACGACCAAATATGATATCCCGACACGAACCGACGTCAGTGGCTACACTAGGCACACCGGCCGCCCCCGCCTCGAGCAGGACGAGAGGTTGAGCTTCACTTATGCTGGTAAGGGCGATCACATCGACGCGTCCCAGGTAGTCGTGCAATTTTACTGGCCCTGTGAATTCGAAAGTATCGGAGAGGCCAAGATAGGAGACCATCTCCTGGCATTCGCGAAAATATCCGGGATCCTCGTCCGTCGGGCCAAGCAGCAGCACACGGACCCCTGGCACCAAATCACGTAGCAAGGCGGCTGCACGAATATATGTTTTGACGTCCTTAATTGGGACTACGCGGCCGATGAGTGCCACCGTGGGGGGCCAACGCGAGGTGTCGCGTGGAATTCGTGAAAGGCTTTCATAATCAATCCCGTTAGGTATAATTGTGAGCTTGTCTTCGGGCGCACCGTCCCTGATCTGCAGGATTTGATTGCCGGTATAGAGGGTCGTGATCCGACTGCCGGCCTCGTAACAGGCATGCGAGTAGCCTGTAAAGGCATCGATCCAGACGTCTCGCAAATCGCGTCGTCCTCGCTCGATATCAAGAGATCCTGGCAGCTTATCTGCCAGCCAATCCGCCATCGCGATCTCGACGCGACGCTCGTTGGTGTAGATCCCATGCTCTGTCAGGAGTCCGGGGCGCCCGGTTTCGATCACGGCCCGGGCCATCACCAACCCTGCATAACCCGTCGAGGCGGCGTGATAGAGGCGTGCACACGGAAGGTCAGCCAGAACGACGGAGAAGAGCCCACCAGCCAGTGCTCGCCAGCTCCAGAAGTAGTTCAGGAATGAGCTGCCGGGGATGGACTGCTCGTACATACGCTGGAGCATTTCAAAAGCAGGCTCAGAATTCATGAGAGCTGCTCGGGTCGCAATTGTCGGCTGCCGCCGAATCGCGGCTAGCACAGCCCGGTAGTCCGTCAACCCACCTTGTCTGAGAAGGCGAGCGAGCGGCGGCTCCAAGTCTGCAATAAGGCGCCCGATCGCACGCCCCTCCGGAATGCGAGTTTCCGACTGCTGGAGCACAATCTCGGTAATCCCTGTGACGTTCGCCGGTAGTTTGAATCGGAGTGTCTTAGGGGAAGTATCGGCGGAGAGGGCAACAATGTGGAACGTGAGGTGGTGCTGAGCCTTCATGAGATCATGCGTCCAACTAGAGACGCCTCCTGCCACATACGGATAAGCGCCCTCTAGGATGAGGCACACGTCGGCTTTCAATTTACCAATCGTCATAGAGCGCGCGCCTCCTCGGCAATTGCTCCTGGGGCTGACCACAAACTAATTGACTCGCGCACGCCGTCCGGGAGGTCGGCCGTCGAGAGCTCGTCGACGAAGCCGATGCAGACCTTCCGTATTTGGTCGTAGCGCCTGAGGGCGAAGAGACCCTCGATATAGCGCGCAAGTAGCCTCGTCGAGCGAGCTTTCGCGAGCCAGGCCTCAAGCCTTATCACCGCCTCATCGGCTCGGCCAAGTTCTATGAGAAGTCGAGCCAAGGATTCCACAATGGAAGGATTCTGAACGCCCCTGCTGAGCACAACTTCGTACAGTTCTAACGCCTGTTGGCGCGTGGCATTCGCCCGTGTTTCATCCATGAGTCCCGTCTGCACGTATTCGTCGTAGAGACGCGCCAGATTCAGCAGTCGCTCCGGCTCGTCGCGCGGTGCCGCCCGTGACTCCGCGATAGCCATCGATCGCACAAGGAATTGATTTTCAATTCGGGCGGCGGCTGACGCCGCCTGGACCCGAATTGCTGGCTCAGCATCGTTCAAAGCCCTGCGAAGGGCTATGGAAAACGCGGGGATGAAGTTGTCTGTAATGAGAGTAATTACGGTTTCCTTTTGTTTTACCGTCCCCAGCGCCAAAATATCTGTAAACGGGGCAGCGGTACACCGAGCCCCCGGGCCGGCACCGCGCAGTGCAATCGTCGCATAGAGAGCTCGGACTTGATCATGCTCCGCGCCCGGAAACAGTGACGCATACCAGCGCTCGAAGGGAATTGCTCGGCGGACAAAAACCAAATGAAGCAAGGCGGCAATCGTTGAACCTGCTGCCCCGATGGGGCCTAGAGCTATCACCGAGACGACAAAAAGCAGGAAAATTGGACTGTGTTCTCCGCGCCGATACAGCCAACTCGCGGAGGCTCCCGAGACCCCTGCAAGCACCACGTGAATTACCACCAGCACCGGAATGCGATCATCGCCCCCCGAAACTGCTAGCTGAGCCAGCGTCAACTCGGCGGCCAAGACGATCGCTGCAGTGATCCAAGCGTACAAACGGGTGCCGTGCCTGGTGGGCCAGCGGATCACGGACGTGGCTTTGCCAAGCTTTGCGGATGTGGGTGCAGCTCCTTGACGTACAGGCCATCTTGGAGTTGCTCGACGCGTTGAGCATTCGCAAAGGCTGTGCCGATCCACTCACACAGGATCCGAAAGTTCTGCACGCAGGAAGGGTGGAGATCGAGAAAATCGATTTCTTCGATTTTGAGCATGCCTAGGATTTCACCGGTTTCGCACACCAGTGGCCCGGCTAACACGCCCTGCCCCCCCAGAACGGCTTCATGAACGGGATTCATTACACAAAGAAACTGCCGACGTGAGACAATGGCCTCAAAGAGGGCAGAAGAGCCGTCGAATTCGTGCACGAGCAGATTGCTTGGGATCCATCCCTCGGTTGCCGCGGCCTCCAGGATCTGCCCATTGAGCAAAAAAAGCGAAAATTTAATCGGCGACATGACTGACCGGACTAGATCAGCGATCCCGATTAACACCTCATGTGTGCTCTGTCGCTCGATCGCGCGCGACGCAACATACACAGTGTGTACCGTTTGCACTTGGCTCGCCACCCTCTTCTCTAGGCTACTCTTCGCTTGGGCGAGCTGCTCGTAAGCATGCGAAATGACATCAGCCTGTTGACCAACTTCCTGCAGGTTACGACGCAGTCTGTCACGCTCGCGCCGATGACTCTCTCCAACTTGTCCAAGCACGATGGCCGCGACAAACCAGAGCACGGGCTCGGCGGTGACCCGCAATAGCCAAGCAGAGAGGTCCTCACTAGACCCCTGCTCGGGCAGATTTCCGGTAAGCAGGGCCGCTGCCGAAAGGATAGCCGCAGCTAATCCCTCGTTTGCTCCGTAGTAAGCAGATACAAGGAGAACAGGAATCCAGAACGGGTGGGGCGAGACGTTCAAGAAGCGATTGCCAGCGTCGAAGAGTAAAGAGAAGACGAGAGTGACAGCCAGGAAGCCGATGATTTCGAGTAGCGCGGAAAGGCGCACCCCAAAGATGCGCCGCGGCGACCGGGTGCCGTGTTCTGTTCCCTTGTGTTCTGCCATCTGAGATCTCATGGGATCGAGAAGTATAAGTAATAGCCGGGTGCGGCCGTACCCTTGGACGTTGGCGTGATCCAATCAGAACGGCGCCAATGGATTGATCCCGTAACCAGCCTGGATCTGCAAAGCTATTCGGCTCCCTTAGGAGCGCCTTCCAGCGCGCCCGTCTTGAAAGCAGATCTACCTGGTCCTGGAGAGTATGGCTGATCGCTACCGAATTGAACTCTCAGCATGTCTCCGGGCAGGATCGGCGTCGATTCAGTTGCAGTGATCTCAGTCTCACTTCCGCTCTCTAGGTTTTTGCGGACAATGTTGAAGGTGAACGCCCGGTTCTTGCCTGGGACACGCTCGGCTTCAGTTGTGATTGGCTGAGCTGTCCGCACCTGCTGCCAAAGTTCAGCCAGCTTTGCCTGAACCTGCTGCAGTTCGCTGGCGATCTCCTCCCTTCTTCGGTTCTCGGCATTAAGCGCCGCCGCTTCAGCTCTGCCGCGATCTTGCCGGGCCCTTAAGGCCCGACTTTCGAGATCCCGCTGCTTGACTTCTACGTCAGCCAGGATGCGGTCCAGGTCGAATTCTCGGCCAGAGAGTGCTAGTCCCTTGGCCTGAAGGTTGCGTTGGTTGTCTACCTGGCGTTGAATACCGTCCGCTTGGCGCTTGAGGCTGGCCCCCTGTCCCTGATGAGCTTCCAACTCCTTTTCCAACAGCGTGGCCGCGTTCCTCTCAGACTCCAATGCGGTCTCGAAAGCGCGACGGCGGGCTTCGAAGATGGTTTCTTCCAAACGCAACAGCTGGGCGATGGACGAGTTCCATTTGCGTTTCAACATGTCAGCAGGAAATTCGACGGTTTTCCCGCCGCTGAGCTCCGCATTTAGCCTTGCTTCCCGTGCGCGGAGCTCATCGATCCTGGCCGCCCCCGCTTGCAAGGTAGCTCTGGCTGTGGCGGCATCCCTTTCGGCTTGAACCGCAACCGCAGGGTTTATGCGGTAGAACCCCCCTGCCAGGCTGACACACCGAAGGACGGTTAGCCCAGGACGATAGGGGTACGCTCCCGGTCGCTCCACCTCGCCCAGAACATAGAACGGCCCGAACTCTATTATCTCGACCGATGTGGTCGGCAGCTCCCTCAGGGACAATTTAGCCCGGAGTTTTTGTGAGATCGCCTTGGCCAGCGCAGGCAGGTCCAGACCTGCGGCGGAAGTATCTCCCAATAGGGGTAGAGAGATCATTCCAGCGGGACTGATCGTGTACTCTCCCGTGAGAGGGGATCTAAGCTCATTCGTTGCGGCGAACCACTCAACCACGCTTACTCGGATCTTATCTTGCGGACCAAGGCGGTATTCTTCGGCATGGGCAGCGGCCGGCCGACCCAAACAGAATAACAGCAAAAAAATCCATTTCGCCGCAAGAAACGCACCGACTTTCCCTCGCCGCAAAGGATTTGGAGTGTTGAGCTGGATCAGCCGCGCTCTGCTCATCGGCGGTGGCCTTATTTGTTTCAGATCACATCGTACCGTGACCTTCAGGTTTAGCGCGCTCGACCTGGTTCTGCACGAAACATATTCTGATCCGGATCAGAAGACGTTAGTCGTTCTCATGTGAAACTCAGGCCGCCACTAGAGCATTTTCCGACCGGAACGAATCGGGTGGGGATTCCCAAAACGGCGCGAGTCAGATTCAAGCTACATGCTGGCGAGGGAGGCCAGCATGTATGGCCAGGGCGCTTTCGGTTGATCTTCGCCAAAGGGTGGTAGCAGCGATTGACGGTGGCATGTCCTGTCGACAGGCTGCCGAGCGCTTTGGTGTCAGCGCGGCCAGCGCGATCCGCTGGCGCGGTCGCCTCAAGGAAGTTGGCGACATCGTTCCTAAACGCCAGGGCGGTGACCGCAAATCGAAGCGCATTCGCAATTGATTCTGGAGGCGGTGACAGCGAAGCCGGATATCACGCTCGCCGAGTTTGCGAGAACTGTTGAAGCGTCGTGGAACATCGACTGGCATCGCGTCGCTCTGGCGTTTTTTCGAGCGCAGAAAGATCACACTTAAAGAAAGACAGCGCACGCCGCCGAGCAACGGCGCGGCGATATAAATGCCGCGCGTGAGGAGTGGTTCGAAGGGCAAATCGATCTTGACCTTGAGCGTCTCGTCTTCATCGACGAAACCAGCGCCAACACCAAAATGGAGCGGCTTTACGGGCGGTAGCCACGCGGCGAGCGATGTCGTGCAGCTATCCCACACGGACATTGGAAAACGACGACATTCACCGCTGGATTGCGCTCCGACGGTCTGATCGCGCCGCTTGTTCTGGACGGTCCAATGGATGGCGACGCTTTCCCGGCCTACGTCGAGCAATTGCTCGCCCCATCGCTGCGGCCGGGCGATACCGTTATCATGGACATGTGTGGACGCCCCGTGGAAGCAAGCTGAATTTTTGGAACGAACGGCGCGCGTATCGGGGGCTGACATGTGTCCGGCCTTTGCTGCGGCCATGACATGCCGCGGGCCCGTATGGGAGTTCGCGGATCGGGTCCAAAACAACTTGGCGCGCTCGAAGCGCTCGTCCATGAACTGGTTTACCCGACCTCGTTGAGGCGACAGGTCGTGATCATCGTCAGCATGATGGCGGCACGGTCGGCGCCACGCTGGCTGCCGGCGAAGGTCCAGTTGCGCCTTCCCAAGGCGATGCCCCTCAATGCCCGCTCAGCACAATTGTTGGTCAAGCAGATCCTGCCATCGTCGAGGAAGCGGGCGAAGTCGTCCCAGCGCCTGAGCATGTAATTCATAGGCTTCAGGACCTCGGAGGAGCGAGAGAGGGTTTCGCGCTCACGCAGCAACCAGGCGTGCATGTCCCCGAGGAGCGGCTTGCTCTTTTCCTGGCGCACGGCGCGCCGCTCTTCGGCGCCGCAGCCGTTAATGGCGCGCTCGATCTCGAACAACACATCCAGGTGCCTGACCGCCTCCAGCGCGATCGGAGAGACCGGTTTACCTCTCTTGCCTTCGCGGGCATTCTTCTCGATGTCAGCCAGCTCGAAGAAGCCCCGCCGCGCATGGGCGAAGCAAAACGCCGGCGTAATCGGCAGCACCTTCTTCTGCGGGTCGAACAGCGGCTCGAAGCCGTTGTAGCAATCGGCTTGCAAGATGCCGGCGAAGGCGGCCAGATGCTTCTGCGGATGCTCGCCTCGTCGGTCGCTCGAGGCGTAATAGACCGCCGCCGGCGGCGCAGGCCCGGCAAAGGGCCGGTCATCCCGCACATAAGTCCAGATCCGCCCGGTCGTGCACTTGCCCTTCGCCAGGATACGGATGGTGGTATCGTCGCCATGAAGGCGCTCGGCCGCGAGCACATGGCGTTCGATCAAGTGGAAGAGCGGCATGACGGCGAAGGTCACGTGGCCGACCTGGTCGGCCAGCGTCGACAGCGGCAAATCGATCCTCTCGGCCTTAAAGCGCGCACTCTGGCGGTTGAGCGGGATATGCATGCCGAACTTGTCGAACAGGATCGTCGCCAGCAATTGTGGGCCGATGAAGCCGCGCGGCGTGGCATGGAACGGCGCGGGCGGCTGGCTGATCTTCTCGCAATCGCGGCAGGTGAACTTCTCGCGTACCGTCTCGATCAGCTTGAAGTGGCGCGGGATCTCCTCCAGCGTCTTGGTCACATCCTCACCGATCTTCGCCAGCCGCGATCCACCGCAGCAGGCGCAGGTCGTTGGAGCCTCAATGACGACGCGCTCGCGTTCGATGTCATCCGGCCATGGCTTGCGCACCGGCCGCTTGCGCATGAAGGGGCGGACGTTCTGCGTCTTCGCCGCTGCGGCCTGCGCGGCAAGCTCATCCTCGCTCGCCGTGGTGACGAGTTCTTCGAGCTCCAACTCCAGCTGCTCGAGCAGCCGTGCCGCGCGCTCGGAGCGCTGCCCGTACAGTTCGCGTTTGAGCTTCTCGATCCGCAGTTCGAGATGCGCGATCAGCGCCTCGTTGTCCGACAGCTCCGCCCGCGCACTGGCAGCCACCGCCTCGGCTCGCAGCCGCGCCTCACGCTCGGCCTGCAGCGCCGCCAGGGCACTCGCAAGGTCCGATGGAAGATCGTCCGGCTTCGATATCATGAAGCCATTGAATCAGATCAAGCAGCAGATTCAAACCGTAAAACGGCTATCCGACCCGCGTCGGGCGCTGGGTTTCTTGAGGGTTGCGCCAATCGATCCCGGACAACAGATAGCTCAACTGCGCCGGCGAGATCGTTACCGATTCACCGGCAACCGATGGCCAGATGAACCTCCCTCTCTCGAGTCTTTTGGTAAACAGGCATGCTCCCTGGCCATCGTCCCAGATCATCTTCACAAGATCGCTGCGGCGACCGCGGAAGACGAACAGATGACCGCTGAGCGGGTCTTTGCGCAGCACCTCCTGCACTTGGAGCGCCAACGACGGAAAGCCTCTGCGCATATCCGTGTAGCCTGTCGCGAGCCACACTCGCGCGCCGGTCGGAACCGGGATCATCGGCGCACCAGGGCATCGAGAACTCGACGCAGCGCGTCTCCATCAACGTCGCCATCGACCCGGATGCGGTGTCCGCTACCAAGATCAATCTCGATGATGCCATGGCTCCTCCGTCGACGCGCCGGCGCCGTCGCGCAATGGCGCTTCGGCCACATCTCGCGGCGGCACAGACGGCCCAATCTCGACCGGCACTAACGGCGCTATACTCGTCTCACTGTGCTTGCAAAGCTCTTTGCGCCACCTGAACAGCTGGCTCACATGAAGGCCGGCCATGCGAGCCACCTCGGAAACAGTGGCTCCGGGCTCGAGCGATGCTGCAACTAGCCGTTCCTTCTCATCCTGCGACCACCGACGCCGCCGCTCGACCGTTGTGATCAACTCTGCCCGCGAAATCGTCATAGCGCTTCTCCTAGGATTACCCCTGGGACCTGCAGCGCTCGCGTCCGCCAAACAAGGCGGCCCTCAACGGAGGGATACGCCCGAAGGCCCGCCAGGTGCGTTGCACCGTCGATACCGACAGGCCGCTGGCCTTCGCCATGCCGCGGGAACTCCAATGAGTGGCGTTCTCGGGGCAACTCTCCAACGTCCTCACGATCATGGCTTCGATACGGACATCGTCAACCGTACGTGGCGCCCCGGAGCGGGGCTCGTCATGCAGCCCGTCCACGCGCTGCTCCACAAAGCGCCGCCGCCACTTGCCTACCGTTGACCGGCCCAAGCCCAGCTTGGCCGCCACTTCCTTGTTTTGACCGCCTTCCGCGCAGGTCAGCACGATCCGGGCTCTCAGAGCCAGCGCCTGCGCCGTCTTCCGCCGCGTCGTCAGCGCCTTCAGTTCGGTGCGCTCTTCATCACTCAATGTCAGGGAGGCAAGTTGCTGGACCGCCATCAGATCCTCCGTCACTGCTGCTGCCTCCAGCCTTGGCACAGCGACGCGAACCTGCTGCGAATCTGCGATTGCGAACTTGTGACTCGGGACACTAGCCAGGGCGAAGACGCATCCGCCATCATGTTCGGCGAGGGCTTCGTGAAGGATGATGCACCGGGCTCAAATACAATATTTCCAATAGTCTCAAGCTGACTTGAGTGAACTCTCCGAAACCTTATTCCCGACAAACCAGTCGCCTTTGTAGCCCACGGTCTGCATGCTACGTTTAAAGCATATCCCGGTTCGTTAGGTCGGCTCCTATGGGGAGACAGTGAGAGAGCGCCGGGAAGAAGCTCCGAGCCAAGATAAACCGGCTGCGGTGAAGACCTCAGCCATCAACATGCGATCGCTATCATTGCCCCGAGCGGCGACGAGACGCCTCGCAGCATCCGCCGCGACGCTGTGCGCTTTCGCATGATAGGCCAGGAAGGTAATCTCCTTTAGAAACTCTGGCTTAATCGAGCCCACCTTGCGGGCTTGAAGCCAATGAAAGAGTTCACTTGCCCGCCCCGCCCCCGCCGCAGCAAGGGCCCATGCCATTTCTGCTTCTGCAGAGGGCTGCTGGCGCAGCAGTGCGTCCATGACCGCCCAGTTCTCATGTACGAGACCTAAACGGATGTAAGCCCGGGCGACGTCGACGAGGACCGACGGATGGAGAAGCTCCGGTTCATGGGAAAGTTCGGGCGGGCGCCCCTGGGCGAATCGAAACGGCAGCGTCTGACGCAAGGCAGCAACCGCTTTGTGCCCACGGCCGCGCCGCAGCTCGACCTCAACGATCTGCAAATACGTCCGCACGAGTTCACGTCTCACCTCGGCAGTCGGGTGCTGGGCCTTAACCCGTACCAGGATGTCCGCGCAGTCATCCGTACGGCCTAACTGCCGGTATTGGCCAGCCAAAAGCCGCATTAGCCCAATGTCGCGCGGGTGCTCGTCCAGTTGGCCTATCAGCAATCGGATTGAACCGGCGACGTCACCGGAACGAGCTCGGACCTTCGCTAACGCTGCAACAGTCGGCGGTGATCGGTCGCCAGCCTCGAACATTTGCTCAAGCAGATTGAGCGCGACTTGCGTATTGCCGGCCTCCAACTCGAGGAGCGCCAGTTCGCTTCCGCGAGGGACCAAAAGCGCGCTGAGCGAAACTGCCATGAGCACGAGAACAATCAGGAACACCGGAATCGACGGAGCCGCGGGCAGCAAGTCGCCAAGCTTTGGACCGTGATTGAGGCGCGGAAAGAAGGGCTTCATGGAGGAGGTACAATCCGGGTGAGATCTGGCGTGGCAACATAGGGAATAAACCCGTTTGCACGCTCCTCAGTGTAGATCTTCGCAATGTTTTCTTTGTCATTAGGATCCCAGTAGTCGAGCGAGAAGAGCTGCAGATTGGGGTCGCGGCCGCCAGCCGCCCACAACTGCTGGCGCTGCCACTCGTAATCCGACTCTGAGACGAAGCTGTAACGACCCGTTCCGGCATCGAACGTAGTGCGGACTGACTCGCCGAGAACCATGTCAAAATGACCTGCGATCAGCGGGAGTACCGCAAAGCCCCGGTTTATCATGATCAGAATGCCCGGAAAGGCCGTCCGAATTGCGCGGACGAGATCGGCAGCGCCCTCAACCATTCCTCCATAACGGCTCGGGTCCTGCCTCTCAAGGAATTCGGCCGAGTCAAGTGTATCAAGAAACACTCCATCAAAGCCTTTTTGAAGAATTCCGGGAACGAGGTCTTTTACCACGCGCCGGCGCCAGTTTTCATGTCGCAAGTCGATGAACCGTGCGTCTGGCCAGTTTGCGTTCGCTCCGAAAAGCAAGCCCTCAGCAGCGAGCTCGACAAAATAAGGGCGTCCAGAGTGGACCTCACTCAAGCTGAGATAGCCCAAGTAAGTCGCGTCGCGACGGAATCGGTCGAGAGGCGCGAGATTTAAATCGCTGTCGAGCGCCGCAAGGGCAAAGGCGCCAATGGCTGGATCTGTGCTCGCGCCATAATAGACGAGGAAAGGGATTTGGCCTTTCTTCCGTTTTTCGCTCAGCTGGGCTGCTCCCAAGAGAGACGGAGCACACGATATGATGCCTAGCAGGATCCCAAGTTGTCGGCGGCTGATCAAATGTGCCCTCTCCTCACGGGCCATGGGTAATCGCCAGACTTCTCTGCCCCTCCGCAAGAGCGAAGCAATCTCGCCTTTGGCCAGCGAGCGGTTGCGCGACGGTCGCACCCGTTTGCAGAACTTCATCGACGTATCTCCAAGAGCCGAAGGCGTGACGACAGAATTGACGCAAAGGCGCGGCTCGACTCTTCGGTACAGCGACGAAACAAAATACAGATCATCGCGACTAGCGAATCGGAGTCAGCTTCGGAAGTTGGCACGCGAACAACGTGACATCCGGTGGCCGGCTCGTTTTCGACCACGCCAACCATTGCTCCATACTGCCCGTTTACGGTCATCATGGCATTGGTCGTGGTTGAGGACACAATGCCGCCCCACTGCTCGTGTCGACGGCAACAGGCCGTTCAAACACGCAGATCTCAGACGCGTCTCGCTCAAGACTACGGCTGCGGCCCCTCGTCCGCTGGCGATAGGCTGTAAGTTGGTCGGCCCATCCATTGCCCGAAGACCGGTGATCCGGCGAAATGAGTTCATTCATTCGTCAACGCCGCTGGAGCTAAATGCCATAATGATAGTATCCCGCCTAACCAACTCGTTTCCTGAAATGCAGTTGAATCCTTAGACCCTTGCTCCCGGAAGGGTGTGTTAGGGACAAGACGCAGCTTCTCCGACGCAATTGTAATTGGTACGCTTTCTGCGAACCAACGAAAAAATCTGATTTGTATCAGACCCAGCGCATACTCGGCGGTTCTAACGCGGTGGACAAGCCATTGGCATTCGACAAGGCAAGATCGCAACGAACCGGGTCCAGAACGACCGAAGCAGAGCTGACGTTGTAGATCGAGGCGACTCTTCAGCTAAGCCTTCAGCGCTCGCGAAAAGCGCGTTCGAACTGATCTGTGAGCGGTTTCGTCAGATATGACAGCGCGGTTCGTGCTGACGTCTCGATGAAGGCGTCGACCGGCATCCCGGGAAGCAGCTTGTGATCGGTAAGCCGAGCGAGTTCGCCGCTGTCGGGAGTAATACGAGCGGTATAGTAGAACTGTCCTGTTTCCTTGTCCCGGGTGGCATCCGGAGACAACCGGGTCACCACTCCCTCCACCTCCGGCGTCGTGCGCTGGTTGAAAGCGGTGAATCGCAACATGCTTTGCCGTCCGATCTTCAGCTGGTCGATATCTGTACTTGGGATATGAACCTCGACAGACAATAAATCGCTGCTGGGAACGACCAGCATCAACTGTTCGGCCGGGTTAACCACGCCGCCGACGGTATGGACGCTGAGTTCGTGAATGATCCCGTCGATCGGAGCCCTGAGTTCGACCCGCCGCAGCTGATCCTCAGCCGCGATTTTTCTTTCCTGCAGCTCTGCGATGCGGCCCTCGACCTCACGCAGCTCTTTTTGCGCGTCGGAGAAGCGGTTCTGGTCAACGGCGAGAATCTTGAGCCGCGTTTCCGCGATCTCGCCACCGATTTTGGCGATTTGCGCCACCAGTGTTCCGATCTCGCCCTCAATCCGGGTCTCGTCGCGCTGCAGGCTTAGCACGCGTGTTACCGGCAGCAGATTTCGCTTATAGAGATCATTGACTCGCGATAACTCCTCACGAATCAACGCTACTTCGCGGGCCTTGGCGGAGTTCTGCAGCGTCAGCCCCTTGACCTCGTCTTCGTTCTGCTTGATCCGCTCGCCGAGTTGCGCCTTCTGTCCGTTCAACGATCCCAGTCGCGCATGAAATAACCGCCGCTCTCCGCTGGCGACCCGCTCCGCTTCCTGGCCGGATGCTGTGAAGCCGGGAGGGAACTCCAGGTCGTCCCGATCGTCACGCTCGGCGGCCAAGCGCGTCTTCCGGCCAACCAACTCGGTCAATTGCGATGTGACGATGCCCAGCAAGGCGCGCGCCTGCGTCCCGTCCAGCTTGACCAGCAGATCACCGGCGGAGACGCGACTGCCGTCTCTTACGAGAATCTCTCCAATCACCCCGCCCTGCTGATGCTGAATCTTTTTGCTGCTGCCGTCAACCACAACGATCCCATGCGCGATTACGGCTCCCGACAGGGTCGCCACGCTGCCCCAACCGAAAACGGCAAGTGCAACCAGGCCGGAAAGAGCCAGGCCGGTAGCAAGTGGACGCCGCAGCTCGGCGACATCCACCGGCGAAGCCGCCGGGCGGGCTCCTGTCGAGCGCCGCAAGTTTTTGTTCAGGGCTACAACCGAAGCCGTCATGCCGAAATCACTCCGTTTCAACTCATCAACTGACAGCGGTCCGAACCGGATGGACCAAGACCTTCTTCAGCACCTCGTCTTTCGGGCCGAATGCGCTCAATCGCCCCGCATTGATCATGGCGACGTGATCGACGGAGTTGAGCGCGCTGGGCCGATGCGCAATGACAAGCACGATGCCGCCACGGTCCCGAACGCCCTGGATTGCCGCTGACAACGCGCATTCACCTTCGGCATCGAGGTTCGAGTTGGGCTCGTCGAGAACGACCAGGAAGGGGTCACCGAACAGCGCGCGGGCGAGCGCGACGCGCTGGCGCTGGCCCGCGGAAAGCGCCGAGCCATCGGGGCCGACATTGGTCTCGTAGCCAACGGGAAGGTGGAGGATCATATCGTGGACGTCGGCGGCCTTGGCCGCCGCGATGATGGCCCGGCTGTCCGGCTCCTCCTCGAGGCGGCAGATGTTCTCTGCAATGGTCCCTTCGAACAGCGTAACGTCCTGCGGTAGATAGCCGATATGCTTGCCCAATTCGTCGGACGTCCAGCCATCGAGCTCGGCGCCGTCAAGGCGAACGGACCCATGCAGCAGCGGCCACACGCCGGTAATTGCACGCGCCAGCGACGATTTGCCTGCCGCGCTGGGACCGATTATCGCCAGCGCCTGGCCGGACCGCAGCTCAAAACCCACGTCGCACAGAACAGGACGTTGGGTACCGGGCACACACACCGTTGCATTCGCCAGCGTCAGCCGCTCGACTGGAGGCGGAAGAGCCAACGACGGCGCAGCGACCGTAAACCTGTCGAGCATCTTCGACAGCCGATCAAAACTATGCCGTGCGGCCAGAAAGTTGCGCCAGTGCGCAATTACCTGCTCGACCGGGGCCATTGCCCGGGAAGTGGTGATCGAGGCAGCGATGATTGCCCCGCCGGTGACTTCGCCGCGAATGGTCAGGTACGCACCCAACCCCAGGATGGCCGATTGCAGCGTCAAGCGCAGGAACTTGGAGACGGCAGCCAGCTTCGAGGTCACGTCGCCCGCCTTGACCTGCAGCGTCAGATAACTTTGGTTGGCCCTTTCGAACCGATGGACGGCGCGGCCGACGAATCCCATCGCCTGCAGCGTCTCCGCATTTCTCGCGTTGGCGTCGGCTATCGCCTTACGAGCGGCGTCAGCGCGCGCGCTCGCCCGCACCTCGTGGCGCGACAGCAATTCGGACAGGAACGTGAGTAGGACGAGGAGCAGCACCCCCGCAAGGCACATCACCCCGAGCAAAGGATGCAGCAAGAACACAACAGCGAGATAGAGCGGCATCCAGGGCAAATCCAGGAAGGCGACCGGACCGCCGCTGGCGAGAAAGGTACGGATCGTGTCAACATCGCGCACCGGCTGCTGCGCCGTCGATCTTGACGCACCTTTGAGGGGCAGGTTGACGGCCATGGCTTGCACCGAGCCAGCGACGCGGCGATCGAACAGAACCGCAGCGCGGCCCGATGCCTGGTTGCGCAGCAGGTCGAAGACGCCATAGAAAGCGTACAGGACGAACATCAGGACAGACAAAGATACCAGCGTCGGCACGCTGTGGCTCGCCAATACGCGATCATAGACCTGAAGCATGTAGAGGGAACCGGTCAACGTCAGCAGGTTGATGATCCCCGATATCACTGAAACAGCCAGAATCGCACCGCGAAAGCCCGCAAAGGCCCCGGCAAGATCGGAAGTTTGGTTCTTGGGCTGATCGCCCGGCTTCTTCGGCAATGTCCTGTACCTATTGCAATAGAGAAACGACACGTGCCGGAGCACTGATAGATCGGCGTCCGGCAATTACTCGGCTGCTCCTCTCTCCCGCTGGTCAGCTATCAAACGAAATGGATGTCAGCGGTGGCGCTGGCCTTGAGCATCGACAACGTCACATTATTCAGCGTAATCGTGTCTGTTGGATCCAGCGTGATCAGCACATTGCTGCCTTGTTGCACCACAGTAACCGGCCCACCCGCGGCGTTGAGGGCCGCCCCATTGACAAGCGCGGTCTCGGTCGTACCGGCGGCGAACATGGACGACGATAGCTCCAGAAAATCGTGGTTGGCGTTGGTCATATTGGCCGTGAAATCGGTGATCACGTCCTTGCCGAAGCCGGCATGATTGAACACGAACGTATCGGCGCCGTCGCCGCCGGAGAGCCTGTCGTTCCCCACTCCGCCCTCCAGGTGGTCTTTGCCTCCATTGCCGAAGAGCGTGTCATTGCCGATGCCGCCTGTGATGGTGTTCGCCAGACCGTTGCCATTGCCGGTGAAGTTACCGGTTCCGAAGTGAGTCAGATTCTGCACGTTGCCCGGCAATGTGTAGCTGGCGAGCGTGGTCATCACGGTCGCGTTCGTGCTGCCCGCCGTCTCGTTCACGGTGGTCGAAGAACTGGTGACGGTGAAGGTGTCTGCGCCGCCGCCGCCCCTGAGGACCACATTGGCGAGACCGGCATCGCCCAATGAATCGGCGCCCGCTCCGCCGGTGATCTGTTCGCCGGCCACTGTTGCCGTCGCGGTGAAACTTTCGCTGCCGGTATAGACCAGCCTCTCGACGTTGGCTGGCAACTGGTAGGTCGATAGCGTCGTCTGCACGGTGTCCGTGCCGTTGTTGGCGGACTCTGCGATGATGGTGCCAGGGTTGCTCACGATGAAGGTATCGTTACCCGCGGCGCCGAGCAGCTTGATCCCGCTCTGGCCGTTGTCATTCAGAATGTCCGCCCCAGCGCCGCCGTCCAGCGTCTGGTTAGCCGCGCCGGCTGTCAGGGTGTCAGCACCTCCAAGCCCCGAAATGATCGCGCCCGTCATCGAGCTCGTCAGCGCGTCATTGCCGGTGGTTCCGTTGACCGCCGTCGGTGGAATCCCCGTGCTGCCACCGAGTTGCGCGGCCGTCAGGACGAGCCCGCCGTTGAATTGGAACAACTCGAAATTGCTGAAGGTCGTGGTGCCGTCCGGCGAACCTGCCCTCGTATCGGTCAGGCTGAGGCTGCCGTCCGGATTTGCGGCGACCCTGTACTGCGCGAACTGGCCGGTGAACAAGGCGGTATCGGTGCCGTCGCCGCCGTTGAGAATGCTTGTGCCGTCAAAGCCGCTGAACGTGTTGCCCAGCGCGTTACCGGTGGCGGTGATGCCGGCGCTGGCCGTGTAGACGAGGTTCTCCGCATTGTTGGGCAACACATAGTTTCTAAGGTTGGTGCGAACCGTGTCCGTACCGGCATTGGTTTGCTCGACAATAACATCATTCGCCCTTGTCACGACGTAGGTGTCGTCGCCGGCTCCGCCGCTCATGGTATCGACGAGGCTTGCCGCAGCGGCTGTACCTGCGTCGCGAAGCGTGTCATTGCCATCGGCGCCGTCCAGGATGGTGTTGCCGCCGATGCCCGCCGTCAGCGTGTCGTTGCCTGCCAGCCCGAGGATGATCTGGCCTGAGTTAGCAATGGCGGAGCCGGTCAAGACGTCGTTGCCCGGTGTTCCCATGACAACGGAAAACGCCAACTGGGCCTGAGTCAGCACAAGGCCGTCGCCAAACCGGAAGTTCTGGATGTTGATATCGGTATCCGTGCCGTCGGGCGCACCTGCACGCAGGTCGGCCACGGTAACGCTGCCGTCTGCATTCTGCGTATAACTGTAATTGTTCACGATGCCGGAATAGACTGCGGTATTTGTAGCGCCACCGCCGTTGAGGACGTCGTTGCCACCTCCACCGTTGATGATGTCGTTGGCCGAGCCACCAAAGAAGATGTCGTTGCCGCTCGACGCGACAGCGGCCGCACCGTCCGAGACCGTGACATTATGCTGAACCTGCACACCCTGCGGTGAACTCGTAGAGACCGCCAGTAGCCCGTCATTGAATACCAGCGACAGATCGGCTCCGTTGAGCGTGGCGAGCGGTGCGCCCTGGATCGAGACGATATTCGCGCCCGGCGTCTTGACGTGAATGTCGACCACGCCGTCGCCTGTCATCGAGAAGGCCAGGTTCGCTCCGTCGCCGGTCACAGACAGGAGGTCGGCGCGCATCGGCAGCGCCTCGATATGCGTGACATCGTCCTGCGTCGCGCCGAGGGTGACTTTGAAAGTCCCGCCGCCGTACGGCAGAAAGATGCTGTCGCTGTCGTAGGCGTACCAGTTGCCGGCGTTCTGAATGACCTGACCGGCGGCGTTGGTGACGTTCAAGGCCATCCCGCCAAGGTCCGGCGCCGTCGGATCCGGCGTAATCGTCGCGGTAATGACGTTGCCATTGGTGGTTTCGGAAATCGTCGCCTTCTGCTGCGCGGCGATGCGGGCGGCGAGCGTCTCCATGGTCACGAACTCATAGCCCGCATTGTAGGCGTAGGCGATGAAGTCCGTGAACATCTGGGTCGTATAACCCGGATCACCGCCGGCGCCGTTGGTATCCCAATTGGTAGCGCCATAGTCGTGCCACGGCCATACGATGATCGGCGCCTGGGAATTGGCCGATAGCTGATTAAACAGCGCCTGCCAGTCGGCCAGCGCCTGCTCGGGTGTCTTGTTCTGAAACTGGATTTCAGTGAAGTCGAAGGTGATGTTGGGCGCGATATAGACCGAACCGGTATTGGTCGGATCAATATAGCCAAAGGCGTTGGGATAGCCGGCCCCTGCCCCGGTCCAGCCGCCGGTGACGTAGCCGGTGAGCCCGCCCGCCACGCTCTGGTAGTACTGCATGATCTGCTGGGACGTACTCACGGTCTCGGCGGCGCCGGGCACGGCCGCACCGGCGATCGCGACGCCGATCTGCTGCTGCAAGATCGTCTTCGATTGTCCGAACTCGTAATTGAAGGTCCAGTTGGGCGCCGAACCGTTGGCTGGCGGCGTGACGTAGAGCGTGTTGGTGTTCTCGTTCCAGGTGGAGACCGGTGGATTGATGAGGTGGGTATAGGAGTGATTGCCGATCTCGCTGCCCATCGCGACGATCGACCGATAGTAGGGTGCGGAAACCGCCCAGTTGGTGAAGTTCTCGTTGTTCGGATTGGCGTTGTCGCCGATGTTGGCGTAGTAGGTGCCGACAAAACTATATTGCTGTTTCCACTGCTGCAGGATCGGGATCAGAAGGTCGTAGATACCGGCTTGGCCGCCTTCCGGCGAGACGTCGGACCGGAATTGCGACTGGTCCAGATCAGTGCGCGAGGCGACGATGCCGGCCATGCGGGAGGTATCTAGCGACAGGCTCGGCGTGGTGCCGAACACCGCATTCTGGATGGCGTGCTGCAGCAGATTGCTGTCGCCGAGCAGGCCGGTGGTCGCGAACAAGGTGTTGGTGCCGCCGGTGGTCGTCTGCACTACGCCGGCGACAGAGGCTCCGCCCTGAACGTTGATATCCGCGAGCGTCGTGGCCGGCTGCGTGACGCCGGAGAAGGTCTGGTATCCCGTGTTGGTGTAGTAGCCCGCCGGCGTCCCAGCGAACTGACCGCTGGCGCCGCCGATGAGTTCGCCGGCCGCGTAGCCGGCCATGATCGGATTGTGATTGGCAAGCGCCGCGGGATCTGCCGTTACCGAATAGGTTGCCGTACCGAACCCGCCCAGCGTCACGTCCAGCAGCGCCTGCATGTTGGCGTAGGAATTGCCCGGCAGCGGCGCCCCGATCTCATCGTTGGTCAGGAAATTGCCCGCCGTAATGATCGGCACGTGATAGCCGTACACCACATGGCTCAAGGCACTCACGATCGAGGCGACCTGGCTCGACTGGACATTCTCCATGTCCGGGAAGATCAGCGCACTGTATTGCGAGAGCTTGGCAACATTGGTGAGGTCGGCCTCGGTCAGGAGGTCATAGGAGACCCCGGCAGCCGCCGCCTGATGCTGCGCCGCCATGAACAGATCGGCATAAGCGGTTTGACCAGCCGCCGAGCCGCCGAAATACAGCGCGGCGGTGGTCGCGGAAAAAACGATGCCGACCTTCTTGATGGTGTGATCCACCGGGACCAGCGTCGATGGATCGGTGATGACGTATTGCGGGTTGGTGAAATCGCCGGGCAGAGCCACCTCTCCGTTATTGATCAACGCGGCAAAGTTGATCGAGGTGGGTGCGGGACCGCCGGTCGGCGTCAGCAGCGCCTGCGGGATCGCGACTTCGACGCTTTCGCCATCGCTGGAAACGCCGAAATTGAGCGGCGCGCCCTTGTTGAGCAGGGTTTCTGTGCCGGCAGATGTGCGCGAGTACAGGTAGGGTTGAAGCACGGTATTCGCGTCGAGCAGGAACTTCACCTCATATTCAGCCCCTATTGCACTGCCGAAAACCAAATATCCGGTTGCAGCATTTTGATCCGTATTGAGATAGATCGAGGTATTAGCGGCGATGACCGGATCGGTCGCGACAGCCGCGTTGATGCCGACCACATAGTTCTTGCCGGTCGCATCGTCAACGAGCGCGCCATAGACCTGATAATTGGCGACAGTGTTTCCCGGTCTCTCGACAATGTCATTCAGCGACCAATCGGCGAATCGCCCATCGAGCGTCAAGTTTCCAATTGTTGCCGCCATTTGTGTGATCCCTCAAACCGTTTTGCGTCTTCCTTCGCCATGGCTATGACGTTGCGAGGCCGCATGACCTGATGCACGGAGACAATATCCTTCCGACGTCGCGCCGAATTGTCGCGGGATTCGAAATGCTGCGATTGATCTGACTTCGACAAGGCGGGTGACCTGCCTCTTGTTGACGGCATACTAAAATGCAAAAGGAGCAAGCCTGTCCAACGGGAATCCCTGTTGCGTGTCAGACTTCGTCTCACATTCCTTGAGAGCGCTGGGTCTCAGCCATCGCCAAAGAGGCCATGCGCCGCCACAGACGAATTCCGCGCCCCAGTCAATCGAGTGGGCTCGCTTCTTGGACAAATGGGCCCGACTGACATCCGGAAACTCACTTAAGCGGCTCTCTTCCTAGTCATCTGGAACGCAAGTTCGTCACATTATATGATAGCTCGAATCTCTCTCGATAGAGGAGAGCGCTTGTGGCGAATGCGGGTGTGAGAGGCCGGCCGATCGAGCCGTTGGTGCTGAGTGCGCAGGAGCGGACGTACTTGGAGAGACAAGTTCGTCGTCATCGTATTGCCCGGTCGCTATCTGAGCGATGCCGCGCGATCCTGCGGTGTGCGGACGGGTTGCCAAGCAAGTCCGTGGCTGCCGAACTCGGCATCCACGAGCACACCGTTGGCAAGTGGCGCCGCCGGTTTTTGAAGGATCGCTGTGATGGCCTGCTCGACGAGGCCCGCCCTGGCCGCCCTCGCACCATCAACGACGATCAGGTTGCAGCCGTGATCGAGCGAACGCTGCGTACTACGCCAGCCGACGCGACGCACTGGTCGATCCGCTCGATGGCTGCGGAGACTGGCTTTTCCCACACCACGATCCGCCGAATGTGGTCGGCGTTCGGCTTGCAGCCGCACCGTAGCCAGACATTCAAGTTGTCGAGCGATCCACTGTTCGGCGACAAGGTGCGCGATATCGTCGGCCTTTACCTGTCCCCACCGAACCGAGCCCTTGTCCTCAGCATCGATGAGAAAAGCCAGATCCAGGCGCTTGATCGCGAGCAACCGGTCTTGCCGATGATGCCTGGCGTGCCGGAACGTCGTACGCACAGCTATGTGCGGCATGGTACGACCTCGCTGTTTGCCGCGCTCGATGTCGCCTCAGGGTTCGTCATCGGCAAATGCTACAAGCGCCACCGAGCAGTCGAGTTCTTGAAGTTTTTAAAAGAGATCGATGCTCAAGTTCCTGAAGGCCTCGATGTCCATATCGTTATGGATAACTACGCCACCCACAAGACACCCAAGATCAAAGCGTGGCTCACCCGCCGGCCTCACTATCATGTCCATTTTACGCCGACTTCCGCGTCGTGGATCAATCAGTAGCGCTGGTTCGCTGAACTCACCAGAAAGCAAATCCAGCGAGGTGTTCACACCTCCGTCAGGCAGCTCGAGGCCGACATCCGGACCTTCATCGACCTGCACAACCAAAACCCGAAGCCCTTCAAATGGACCAAGTCCGCAGACCAGATTTTGGCTTCCGTCAAACGCTTCTGCCACAAAGCCCAACAGACATTATGTGGCGAACTTTAGATTCACGTGACTAGTGTCCTGAATCATAAGTTCGGCAGACTCCAAATCGGCTCGATCATGGCGGACTCTCCTGATTTGGGGGAGGATTGGTCATGGGTCGACGGTTTGCCTCGCTGGGGCTCGATGAGGTGGAACGCGCTGAGTTGACGTCGCTGGCGTCGCGCCGAAGCACGGCTC
Organism: Bradyrhizobium sp. 6(2017); assembly: GCF_011058295.2. Lineage (NCBI taxonomy): Bacteria > Pseudomonadati > Pseudomonadota > Alphaproteobacteria > Hyphomicrobiales > Nitrobacteraceae > Bradyrhizobium > Bradyrhizobium sp. 6(2017). The sequence goes on from NZ_CP049289.2 coordinate 8,006,686, forward strand.
AGGCGTTGGCGCTGCGGGCTCGGATCATCCTGGCCTGTGCCGTAGGCGAGCAGAGCAAGGTCGTGGCGACCCGCCTGGGCATTGATCCGGACACGGTCGGCAAGTGGCGTCGGCGCTTTGCCGAGCATCGGCTGGGAGGGCTTTGGGAGCCGCGATCGGGGACGCCGCGCTGCGAAACCGGAACACGTCCTTCGTGATTGACGGCGAGGCCGTGCTCGGCGTCGACGGCATATCAGTCCCGCAAGTACATGACGAGATGCAGTTCTACGCCTTCGATATCCTGGCGAAAGGCGGCGAGGATCATCGCAAACTGTCGCTATCGATGCCCAAGATCAACCTGGTGCGGCTGTTAGCGCGTCGCGTCGACGGGATCTTCCAGCGACTTCGAGCAGGGCGAGATCGGCCCCGACCTGTTCCGCTACGTCTACCTGATGGGACTGGAAGGGCTGGTTTCCAAGCACCGCGAGCAGCCGCGATCCGTCAATCTGAGTTTTATGGCGCCATCAGCAATAACCACTGAGGCAAGCGAGCCGCTGCGTCGCACGTCAACGGGTTCGGTAGGAGTTGCGTCAGACCCGAGTCTGAATAGGCGTTCTGAGGCGTCGCGACTGTGCCGGCCTGGATCACGAAGAGCCGACAGCCAGGCGCAGCCTTGCCGGTCAGGTCGAATTGCGGGGTGAGACTGAAGCCAGGGACGGTGCCGGCGGCCAAAGCCAAGGACGCCAACAGAAGTAACGGCGAAGCAGTGACCGTCGCTAAGCCGATCATTCGAAGAAACTTGCTGCGCATTCTTATCCTCGCATGCATCTAACGTGCTGCGAGCCTAAGAGACTGCCGCTTTACTGGTCTATGCGAGGTCCGCGGCTTTTGCGGTCAAAGATCATCATCCGAAGATTGTTCATTCTGTTGATTTTGCGAACCACCCCATGCCGGCTCGGGTGAACGGACGTTTAACCATGCATAGGAGGTCTTCCCGCTCGGGGAATTGGTGGTTGCCAGCCTATTTTAACCCTCAGTGGTCTGGGTTTGATCCACCGCAAAGGTTCTCACCCAAAACTAGTTAATGATGTTTTCTATCACCGGGCTCCGGTTCGGCCGTCGCCGGTGACTGAGAGTGTTGTGCTCCCGCCGTTAAATGCGGTGACGTATGCGCATATCCGAGCCCGCTTGGGCCAATTGCTTTAGGCATCTATCGAAATGCCCCGGAGACAATTGGTGTGCCCTTCAGTTTCCGAAGTGCGCCGGATGCCCGAATGCCGCCGCGTTGCCTCATCATTCAGTGGGCGCGCTTGAAGACCCGATGGAATCGGACGAGATCAAAGGGTGGCTTTGCGGGCTTAAGCCATACAGGGATTTCTGTCGCCATCAAAAAGTACGGCCCCCCAGAGTGGGTAGGGTCCCGATCCACTGCTGATGCAGTACCGTCAGCCCTCGTTAGCCTTTTCGAGCTGACTCCGTGGGGCTTACCAGCGGGCAATGTGGGAAGGCCGCGCAAACTATGACAAGCGAAAACGCGCCTTCAAGGCCGATTGAAGCCGCGTGGGAAGCGGTGACACTCGGTGAGGCGGCCAACGTCGCGCTAGCCATCTGGGCCGCAATAGTCGCGGCCCACATCACCGCAGCGTCGGTGTATTTTTGGCGGGAGCAGCGCAGCCCGGCATGGTTGGCCGCTCTTGCGATTTTGGCATACTGGCCGATCTTGGTGCTGATCACATGTCTCGGCCTTGCTTTTAAACATCTAATCCGGCCTCTGATTGAGCAAGTCAAACGGAGAAGGCCCGGTACCAAAAGCCGCCCATTAGTAAGGGCGCCTCAGTTGGCGGCCTCTTCGTCATCATCGACGTCGTCGCCGTATTCAAATGACAGCTGAGTTGGTTCAGTAATCGTGGATGCAATCGATCAAGCTTTGCTTTAAAGGCCGTTTCGATTCGGCGCGGGTCATGGACAAACAACCGATACCCGTCGGTGAACAGATCATCACCATCGTCTTGCTGGTGATCTTCGCGCTCGTGATTTGGTACGGCGCCATGATCTGAGACTTCTTTCTTTGGAGTGGGCCTTGTCTAGCCAGAGAAGCCTTTGGCGAAATTGATCACTTCACCCCATCGAGACGCGTGTCGACCCAGCCGACCTTGCTGCAGGCGGTGCATTTGAGGTGCGCCGAGATGTCATACAAATCCCAGAATTCGGGCTCAACGCTGCCCGTTTAAAATACACACGGGCAGCGTTGGCTCTAGCCCCAGGATGTAAAGCGCAAAATCCTGACGAGTAGAATACTGCGCAGGCGCGCAATCGTTTCGTACCTCGGAGGGGGTAGCTCGCTGATCGTTGTTCGTAGGAACGAATTGATACGGCAAGAGTCGGCGTTCCAGCTCGCAGTCGCTCCTCAGCCCCTGGGAGTAGCGATCCCTGGCGCTGTGACTAACGTCCGGCGCTGGGGGCGCTGGTTAGCTGTCGAAGCGAATTCGGAACATCAGTCGTCAATCTCGCTTAATGACCAGGAGATCGTAGATTGAGCCTGTAAGATTTTTAAGCGGTATCCGATATCCGTCTTCGCCTTCGTGGTGGACAGTGTCTTGAGCCACGCGCTGGAAAGCACCTAGGTCGTTCGAACCATTACCGGCGGGCTGGATTGAGAATGTACGATCATCGACGATTGTAGTGCGGTGCAGCCTCGATCCCTTACGAAGCTTATCGAAGTAGCTCATTCGCATCCTCTCCAGAAAACAATCCAAATAGCAAAAGCGGCAATACCTTATTTGGTTCCGTTCCTGCGGAGGAACCTCGGCCTTGTAACCATGGTGGTTATCTGGATGGTCTTCTTCCAACCTGAAGCGGTGGCGTCCTTCTTTCACGCTTGGGCTTTTGAGACGCGCTGGGAGCAGGCTGCTCACGATCTCCAGTTTTCTGAAAATGGCGCGCGGCCCCCAATGTCCTGCCAGTTAGGCGTAACGTGCACTGCGCCGGCCACGCCGCTTGCCGCACTAAGCCCGATTTCTGAAAGTTAGGCGCTCGACTCGATGCGATTTGTCGCAGAGGGCAGGTCGTTTTGATGGGTTAAATTGACGGAAGGGCGGCCTGGCCAGATGAGAGACTCAGCCCGATGTTGGAGGTTTTGAGCACATGGTCCGTTGAAGCGCTTGCCATTGTCGTCGTTTTTGCGTTGGTGGCGTCGGCCGTGGTGAGGCTTATGCAGGGCCGGAAGCCGTGACGAACGCACTGGGTGTGTGTCGCTCTCGCAACGTCACACTTGTTCCCTTGAGTGCAACCAGCATTTCGACTCCACAACGGCCCCGCGCTGGCGCTTGATAAGCGCAGACCCCGGGGTAGGATTTTGCCTCCAAGGAATCTTCAATCCGGGCCGGGAGACCGCTGTCCAACGTCAGCGGTCTCTTCGTATTTGCTTTGGTGACATTCGATGCCGACGTCCTAGGCCTTTGTCCGTTGTCGGCGGCTGATCACACAAGGCCAAACAGGCCGCCACCATCAGCGCGGCTCCCGCGATGATGAGCCAGTGCGGTAATTCCAGCCATCCCATTGCGGTCTTAATCATGTCCGCTCACTTTTTTTGCCATCCTAAATCAGCCAGACACGCCCTTGGCGAAATTAATTACCTCGCCCGAGCCCCGGGCTGAGTAGGCGGCGCCCAACGGTTGAGGCGTCACAATCTTAATTCGCCTGTGCGAGGGCCTAGGACAGTACCCGATTTGGCGAGATTAGACATTTGAGGCCGGCCCGCTCGAAATATACAGCAACCAGCGGATGGTCACGATTCCCCATGTGGTACTCGAACAGCGCTTCGGCCTCTCCGTCGAGGAGCATCTGAAGAGCGACACGGGAAACAGCCCAATTGCCCCCCGCTATCCGCCTTCCGATGCCGTGCTCTTCGCACCAGTTCCGCAACGTGGAGTGCGATCGGCCAGCGAGCTTGGCTGCGGCACTGAGGGACAAGGCTTCCCGCCGATCGAACGGCCGGAGAATGACGCGGGTCACGTAGAAGTCCAAGCCATCGCCCATCTGTTCGCGAAAGCCCGCAACGTCACGGGCCTGCATTCCCTTCGGTGCATTCTCTTCCCAGGCGGGGATGAAGCGAGACATGCCGTCTTTCAGCAGTAACGACCTGACCTGTTCCATGCCCGCGGCCGTCTCGGCAGCTTCGTGTCCGCCACGACCCGACAGCCACTGTTCGAAGCACAAAGCCGCCGCCTTTACGGCATCTCCTCGCGCCCACGGCAGTATCTCGTACAGGGTTGCTCTCTCGCCACCAGCTGCAATGAGCCCAAAGCGCTGCGCTACACGACCGACCTGCCCGTCAGCTCCGGGTGGCACGTAGGTGTCACAGAGCTTTTCACTACATCCTTGACGGTCCTTCGAATTTCGTCGATCTCGGGAACGATTGCGCCGAGGTACTGTCGCGATGCGACGCCGTAATGCTGTTGCGTTGCAGTCTTTAGATGGACCGCAAGCGCATCAGCCGAACCGAATTCGTGCAGCTGTTCGAACATGCCCATGCCGGCGCCGGCATCGGCCGCCACATCCACGATTCTGATCTGCTGACCGGCTGCTAACCGCTTACCGCGTCCATCCTCAGCGACCTTATCGGAGAGCCCGATCTCCCCCGACGATAGGAACAGGACACGCCACTTAGCTGCTCTCCGGGCCGAGCCGTCGCGCGTGCTGCGCGACTTGCCCGAGCCATTGGCGAGCATGTAGGCCGCCTCGCCAGCGTCTTTTGGCGCCAGCTGGGAAAGCTCGTCCAAGCAAAGCAACGTGTCGCAATGCGCCATTGAGACGCCCTCGAGCCCGTTCGCCGTCGAGCGCCAAGATCTGATATAGCCGTTCGTACCGCCGCCGCCCCAGACGCTGCCAGCAACGTGCAGCGCCGTGCTCTTGCCGGTAGACGATGCGCCCTTGAAGTGGATGCCACCTCCTTCAACCGCGCAGGGGCCAACCAGGGGACCGGCGAATGCCGCTGACAGAGTTAAAACCAGACGGCTGTTACCACGCTCTGCTGCCAGCTCTCCAAGGTCCCCGTCTGCCGAAAAGCATTCTCGTGCGCCGATGCACTCTGCAAAAGCAAGAGGTCACGCTGATCGGCCCCGAAGCAATCGTCCGGCATGACGAACGAATTGCCGTGCCAGCCGACGCGCTGGGTAGCACGAGCTCGGTCAGGCGACTTTACCTGCAGGAGGAAAGAGTTGAACAGGTTACGTGCCGTCTGGCTTGGCGAGATGAAAAAGCCTCCCTCCATGAGGATGCGGCGGGCTTCTGAGCCGTCTCCGGCCAAGGTGGCACGGGGCAGTGCGAATTTATGGTCGCGTCCGTCATGGTCTTTCCAGTGCAACAACACGCCCCAACTGGTGCCATCCGGATCGCGCGTTTCGGCCAGCACATCGAAGTGACCGGCCACCAGGACCACCGGCTTATCCATTTCGTCATGGTTAGCCAAGCCGTGATGTAGCGGCGAACGGTTGGCTCAGCCGAATCGACGCCCTTCCTGGCCCACTCGTTCATAACGGCCTCGCCGAGCTGACTCTTGCTCGGCAAACGCTTATTCGTGCGACCCGGTAGACCGTGTTGCCTCACCAAGCCAAGGGCATATTCCTTGACCGCATCCCAATCATACTCGAGTGGGCGACCGCCCTTGTCGCGCTCCCTAGCTTCAATATTGGCATCGGTCCGGCGCCAGAGTAATACCAGTCAGAGAACGAGCCGGCGTCGATCAACAGGGCGGCCCAAAAGCCATCCGGCTCCTCAAGAAAATTGACATCATCAGCCAGGCCGGGGATGTACGGACCAAACGGAATGCGGCGCGTCTTTCCTGTTGGCACAAAAACCAGTCCATCGTCGAACCAGCTCATGGCGTTTTCCTGCGCCCAAGCCTCGGCAGGTTGGTCGTATCGCCGTCCGGTCTCGGCAAATTGCAGAACGACCGCAATTCACCGGCATTCAGCGCCGCTCGAATTAATTTTTGGCTTTCCTGATAAGCATTGAAGCGCTGTTCAATCGAGTCGTCGGGCAGTTCGCCGGTATTGCCGTCGCGAAGAGTTAGCTCGATCCCCTCGAGGGCTTCCCGAAGATCCTTGTAGTGTGTGCTTTCCCCAGCCTCTCATAGGCGTTTATCTCTGCGAGGGTCATCTCGGCGTGATCCCACAGGCGCTCGTCCAATTCCCGCGCTATCAGCAACACGGCCCTTTCGAGCGCGTAGAACCCCTTCGGGACAAAGTCCGCCATCTGCACTTCCGCTCGTGCTTCCGCATATGGACGACGCGGCAGGCTGGTGCGGACCAGCTTTTTGGGAGCGACCCTAGCCGCGCCGATTCCTGATCAGGCCCTTCTTTGCTGAACGGCCTTCGGTTTTCTCCCAGTCATGGTACCGTCGATATGGCGCGCAATCTTGTCTGCGGCTGCCAACATCGCCGAATCAATCTTGTGAATGTAGCCCTCGGTTACGCTTGTCCCCGCGTGTCCCACCATTCCCTTGATCGTCGGGATGGTGAAGCCTAGATCCTCTGCTGTAGAACTGAAGGAGTGCCGGAGGCCGTGGCACGTAATCCCATGCACTTCCGCCGCTGATACCTTCTGCAACCAGCGCGTCAGACCCGTGTGATGCTTCTTGTGGTTCGTGATGGCGGAAAGACGTATCTCGATCTCGATTTGGCAGCTGCGGCAGTCAGAATTTTGATGACCGCCGCGCCAACCGGCCGGATGCTCTCGCCTTCCTTGGAGTTCCCGAGACGCAAGGCCATGCCGGTGCTATCCACCTCGGTCTTTAGCAGTCCTTCGATTTCATCTAGCCGGCAGCCGGTCAGAGCTGCAACACTGCTCGCCATGACACGCTGCCAGTGATGACCGTTCGTCTCCGCGACGGCCAGGCACTTGCCCAACCGACGATACCCTGCTTCGTCGAGACGCCATTTGCGGTTTCCATCCTTGGGTCGAACAACGCCGTTGATGGGATTGTCGGGGCGGTAGCCTTCCTTGACGCCATAGCTGAATATTCCACCAAGCAATCCCATGGTGCGGGCAGCTGTCCCCTTCCCGCCCTTTACAATCGCTCGGCCTAACCCTCGCGGAGAAGGCGCAGGCCCGGCAGACGAAGTTGAGTGCGAGCCAGAAGCAGAAACAATCACGAGGCCACCGCCTCAAAAGGGACGATCCATAATCGGCTGTGTGTTCCGCTGTCCGGCGGGACTGTTGTCAGTTGACGATGCCGTTCCCGTTGCAGTGGTAGCATTCACGGTGGATTGACTCTTTCACGCACGCAGCGTTGCGGCAGTCATAGACAAAGTGCTGGTGCAGAGGGGCACACCGCGCGCAATCCACCAGCACGTCAATCTTGATCTCCCTGAGCCGTTGCATCGTCCGCAGGGCCGAGCGTCCGTCGAGCTTGCCGAGCACATCGGGCTGTTCCCTTCGTCTGCGTGGTCCTGGATCGGACATACGCGGAAGAGCGACAGCGCTCTTGATCAAAGGCTGGTCATTTTGCCAGAGCAGCTTCATGGTTTCACCTATTCGTCCCGGCACTCGAGCTCCCAAAAGTTATGGGGCCGTGGCGACGTCGCTCGTGAGACCCGCGCCGAGCTTTTCAACCAAAGCCAAGCATTCACGCACGGCAGCTTCACGGATCACAAGTCGTTGGCCTTCTCGATAATTTGTATCGCGCGTCTTGGCGACATAGTCGGCATCCACGAGGCCTTCGCGATGCGCGAGCAAGTGACGCTGCTGGAACCCTCGGTTCAGCTTCGCCAGCTCTTCTGGACTCAAGTAAACGTCATATCCGTTTCCGAACGTGCTCTGCCAATGGCGGCTGCCTTCTTCCAAATTCTGGAAAACATTGCGCCGCAACTTGGGCTGTCCTGGCTTCTTATCGTACAGGGCTTCCGCAAATCTCTGAAATGCGGTCACCAGGCGCTGCAGTGAATCCTCGGTAAGCATGCGGAGGGTATTTTCTGCACTATCACGATCGGGTAAACTAGCGGCAATGGCAGAAAGATTGTCGAGGGTGGCACGTATCGTGCCGAGAGATTGAGTAAAGACGAGGTCGGCGGCATTGTGTCCGCAAGCGGGGCAGAAGTACGCGGACCCAATCACTGCATATCGGCAGGAATACTGGGGACACTTGATCTTCAGCTGCATAGGGTCTGTCGCGGCAGCAGGAAGCACAATTTCTTTTGGCTTCGCGTCGACTTGCAACGACATGGATATGAAAGAGCGGCGCGGCTGCTTTCGATTGAACCGCTTAGCGTCCCGAACCATCGCGGAATTGACGCGGTGCTTGACTTCCGCGAAAGCGGCTTCCTTCGCCTTTTCGATCTGCTCATGTGTCCACCACGAGTCGGACGCAGCCTCGCGACCGCAGAATGGGCACCATACAGCTTCATCTCGAACGATGTCGCGCCAATCGTTCTCATGTACCTTGAAAAGAAATTCGCACTCTGTGGCCGGGCATTGCCGGTCCCAATAGCCGTCAACATCGCCCTCGGAAGAGACCGGAACGGAAATCTTCGTCCCATCTAATCCCTTCAGGGTCTTAATAAGGTCCTCAAACATTAATGCCCTCCGAGTCGCATTTCCTAAAATATCACGGACTGGAACTCCCGTTCTGCCGGACGATTCCCTTCAACTACCGCAGCCGTCGCCTGATTTGAGCTTCGGTATCCTCTTGATTGGCCTCGTACTCACAGGTCTTCACCATATTCATAAGGAGCGAGCCAGAAACAAACGGATGTGAGAACTGCAGCGCCTGACCCCATCTCCGATTTTGTTCAGCCAGCTGCCGCTCTTGTCCTCCCTCGCCCTTCCCGTGGACTCCCCGTAAGTTATAAAGACCAGTGCACACGCCCTGCGAGATTTTCTCGGATTGGATAATCCTCCATAACGTCTCGCACCGGTTCACATGGCCAGATGCCTTCGTCGTCAGCAGGAGCATGGGCTAGCAACTTGCCAAGACAGATGTGGGCAATTTCCGCGCGAGCTAGTTGCGAACAGGTCTCTCGGACAGTCTTGACCCACTTAGCGAGAAAATCTGTTTTCAGCTCGCCGAGATCATTATGTCCCGGCGTAACCTGAAGCGCATCCAGCAACTTGTATCCACGTTCGGCGAGATGTTTGGCATTTTCCGGCGCAACTTTCCACTCCGGTGGATCTTCGCCATCGTCTTTCCGCTTATAGGTCCAAACGATGCCCTGAATGAAAAGCTCCGGATGGGCCTCCATATACTTTTCCAGGTTCGGAATGCAGGATTTCTCGCGAGAGCCCAAACCAGGAGACAAGGCATCGATATACGCTAACTCAAGACTGGCCTTATCTTCGAGCGAAATTCCAGATTCTGGTCGACAAGGGCGAAGGCTCGCCGAATGTCGTATCGCTCAACCTCCCTGTCAAACGCCACAGGTATAAGGTTCTGCGCGCCCTGCGAAAGCTTTGGAAGCACGCCGGGTCTATCGAAGACAAGCACACGATCTCGGTGTCCGCCGAAGTCCGCATCCTCGCTCTTAAAGAGTTGGGCCAAGAAAGCGAGAGCCTCTTGGTACGAGTCGGCCGTGATTGCGATGGGACCATTCGGCGAGTTGGATAACCGCGAAATCATCTTCCGCCGCGCGGCAGCAATAGCGGTTTCGAAAAGCGAGCCAGTCAGTGGAGGGTTGCCCGCCGAGCCGGTTGCCTTGGAGGACCTGCTTAAGGCGCGGGAACATCTGGTTGCCGAGGTGGCGGGAAAAATGCCTGCGGAGCACCGGGAATTTCTGGTGGGATTTAAGCGCGGGCAAGCTAGCCCGTCCTATTCGTGAGAGTGCTTTTTTTAGTCCGCTTGATGTGGCCGCACATCTGCTCTGACGAGGCGCGCGGGATTGCCTTCGGCTTTTCACCGCCTGACGACCCGTACTTTGCAACGCGCTTGGGGTGTAGGTTGGGCGAACGGGGGGCGGACGCCCCGCCGGTCAAGGACCGAGCGGCAGCAGCGCGCCTGGCAAGCCGCGGATCAGGTCGGCTTCGGGACATGCCGCGGCAAACGCAAGGCGAATGCGGCTCGTGGTCTCGACGACACGGGCAGCGAGTTTCAAGAGCCGAAGACGCAGCGTCGCGAACTCGGCTGTGGCCAATTCCCGGGCTTTGGGAATCGCGTCGCGCACGGTCAGCATCAGCCAATAAGCGGCGGTGTGGAGAACGAGGCGGACTTGATTGGCGAGCGCCGAACGGCAGCTGGTGCGATCGGAGGCGAGCTGTGTCTTATGCAGCTTGATCAGATTCTCGGCTTGGCCGCGCGCGCAATACAGGCTGTCGTAGATCCACTCGGCCGAGCCGACATCGAGGCTGGTGACGACGAAGCGGATGTCGAGGCCGAGCATTGTCGCCTCAATACGGGCGACGGTGCGTCGTTCGCGATCCCAGGACTTTGCCTTGTGGCGCGTCTCGGTATAGCCACGCAGAACCGGCAGGTTCTCGATGGCGCGTCGCGTGCGGATGTCGTCGGCGGCCTCGTCGAGTTTTCTGGCGAGCGGCTTGGTGCCGGACAGACCGAAGATGTAGTCGATGCCGTTGGTCTCGCACCACGCCATTGCCTCCGGCCGAGCATAGCGCCCGTCGCCACGGAACGTAATTCGCGTGTTGTGCCACCGCGTCCGGATATGCCGGATCAGGCGGCGCAGATGGGCACGCACCTCGACGCCGCCCGGCGTCTTGCCGGGCCGCAGCACGACCGCCACGGGCCGGCTCTTCTCCGTGTCGTAGACGTGGATCGGCAGGAAGCAGCGTTCGTCATAATGAGCGTTGAACAGCGAGAGCTGCTGATGGCCGTGGACGACATCGCAGGTATCATCGATGTCAAGCGTGACGGATGCCGGCTCGCGCGGGTAGCTATCCATCCATGCATCGACCAAAGTGTAGGTCAGTCGGATCACGTCGCGCAGGCGCGGAGCATTCTCCAGCCGCGACAGCGTCGGTTGGGAACACAGATCGCGACCCGTCTCCGGCAGCCGTCCGCAGGCCAGCTTGAATGCGGGATCGGACCGCAGATGATCGAGGTCGTCGGCGTCCTCGTAGCCGCAGCAGATCGCGAACATGCGCGCGCGGAACATATCGACAAGGCTGTGCACGACCCGCGTCGGATCGCGCCGATCCGGGAACACCCGGGCCAAATTGTCGGCCAAGCCGAGACGCCGCTCGGCCATCGCCAGAAGCATCACGCCCCCGTTCGAGGTCAGCCGACCGCCTTCGAAGGCAGCTGTGACTTTCTTGGCGTGAACGGCTGGAAACGAGAAGGGCGGAATCGTATCATCGGTCATGGCGGGCGTGGTGTTCGCGGCTGAAGGTGATGGGGTTGGCTTTGCAACCGAATCCTACGCCGCATCAGCGCTTTACACCACGCTCGCCAGCCTCTCAGGCGCCCTCTGACGAATAAGACGGGCTAGTTGACCTGTGGACGTGAGGTAGCGTGGATCCAGACAATCTTGACACACCCAATGTAACAGCTTGGCTGCAGGTGTAGCACCCGGAATTGCGAGAGCAAGCGGAATAGGTCGGGGATGTCCCGATTGGTGTTGAACTAGGTCGGGCCGACGTTGCCGGAATGAATGTTACGCGGCCCTCGAGACGTGGGCAACGAGCTTGATCGTCATGCGATCGTGGTGAGCTTGAAGGGCCGCACGCAGAACCGACAATTGCTTATGCGCCTTCAATCGTCGGAAGCCCTTGTTGGCCTCGATCATGCCGGCCGCGCCCCATCGCAACGCCATACCGGCATCCCGCCAGCGTTCGGCGTTGCGCGTGACGCGGCGAATGGTGCCCATCATGTTCTCGGCGATGTTGGTACAAGCGAGCGATCGACGAAGCTCCTTCGGCAGCTTCAACCGGACGACAGTCAGGATTTCGTCGAGGCCTTCGAGGATGCTGGCCGCTACGCCGGGGCATTGCTGGTCGAGTCGACGCGCGAGATTGCGGATCAATTTTTCAGCCTTGTCGGCGTCATCGAGCTCCCAGGCCTGGCGCAGCACCCGATCTTTCGGCAGGCGTTCCATGATGTTGCGCGCCTTGTGGATCTGGCAGCGCTGGATCGCAGCGGCCGAACCGAAGGTGCGGCGGATCGCCTTCGACAACGCTTTCACGCCGTCGGCGATGAACAGTGTTGGCACCGTCGGGTCGAGCCCGCGCGAGACCAGGTTGTCCAGCAGGGCCTGAACCGTTGCGGCATTCTGGGTCGCCCCTTCCACCAGCGCCAGCGGATGCTTGTTGCCTTCGCCGTCAACCCCGATCGCGGCGACCAGCACGAGATCGTCGCCGAGATGCATCCCGTCGATTTGGACCACCAGAAGGTCGAGCGCGGACAGATCGGCAGCCATGAAGTCAGCCAGCCGCGCCGCCGACAGCGCTACGAACCTCCGCGAGGCCGCCGACTTCGAAACCCCCGGTCCGGGCGGTGCCGGCACGTGACCTTCGGGCAGCCGGACAGCGCGGCCGAACCGGCGCGTCGATACATTGATCAGCATCAGGTTCATCGCCCAGCGACCGAGCCAGTCCTCCTGCGCCGCCGTTTCCCAGCTCGGGATCGTGACCTCGCCGCCATCCACGCCCCGGACCCGCGGGCGCTCGACCTCGATCTTGCCGCCGTGGAAACCGATCCGTCCCTGCGTTCGGCCCCAACGGTGCGCCCGCCGCGCCGCATCGCGACCGTGGCGCGGCCCGCAGGCCGCCGTCACATCCGCCTCCATCATCGTGCCGAGCGCCTCGATCCCTGCTGCAAGGCAGAACCGATCGAAGCTCGCCCGCACTTCCGCAAACGCTTCGTCCACCGCCCCGGTCGCCGGCCAACCAGCCGGTGTGATATCTCTCGTCATGGCGTTGCTCTCCTTTGTGGAATCAGCACCCCGAGCCTACCGGCTCAAGGTGGGCAACGCCGACCTCTTCAGAAATTCAACAGAACCCGGGACATCCCCGAAATTCGTTCACGATGGGGTCCGGATCGGCGCCGATCGGCCTCCCGCTATCTTCCAAAGTCACGAACCAGATCAATAGGTGGCCTCACGTCGCCCCGGGGGCGCATTCTGGGGCTTATTTACACTTGGGGCGGACACGCCGCGTCAGGAGAGGCTCCGGACATGGGCGACGCTGCTGGCCGCGCGCCCGATAGAGCTGGACCAGCGATTACTTTGTCCGTCGGACATCTCTTCGTCCGTCATCCGGGACGGATCGAGTAATTCCTCCTTGCCGCAAGCCAATCTCACAGGTTGCGTTAGGGAACCTACAAGGTTTGGCAGGCGGCTAACTCAACAAGCTTAGGTAACCTAACGGCCCCGGTCGCGCAGTACGGGGACATCCCATACGAAGGAGATCGCAGATGGCCTACGAGAACCTCGTCAATCAAAGCGGGCTGACGCTTACGATTTTGCTCATTACGCGTGTTGACTCGGAGCCGAACCAGTAACGGACCGATTGTGGCGGCGGCACTACCGGCGGGCGGCAGGCAGACGGTTGAGTACGGTAATACGCAGACTCCTTTCCTCAACGGGATCGTGATTTCCTTGTCTTTCGATGGGCGTTTTCGAGCGCCTCGCAGACCGTGACAACTCGCGGCAGGAGCCGGAATAATCTGCTGAACGACAAGGCCGACCCTGTCGGCGCCGCCGCCTGCTCGACGGGGTGCCCCAGATGGACGGAAAGCTCAAGCTCATGCCTCCGTCCACTCCCGTGCAGCGGTGATCGCGGGCGCCGAATTGTTAAATGGCCTTCCGGCCGCGACGCATCCTGGTTCCTTCATCTGGGTAGTACACAAGGACCGAAGGTGCTCTGGGACAGAGTATCCCTCGGGACCCCAAGAGGCTATGAAACGACCGCACGTCATCATGGGAGGCGGTATATGCATATGAGCACCAATCTTGCGGTACACGAACCGAGCAACGCGCTCCGGCTGGTGACACAGGCGTATATGAGCCTTCTCCTCATCGCCTTTGCCCTTATGCCCGCCCAGTTCATTGCCTATCTGTATTTCCAGCAGGATCCCACGCTAAAATTCGAGAATCACCTGTTTCATGAATTCGCGATTGCCGTCGCCACCCTCGAAGGGCTGTTCGTCACCTATGTGACGTGGCGTTGCTACCGGTCTTCAGGCGAACCTCTGTTGCGTTGGTTGACGCTGGGTTTTCTCGGCTTCGTGCTGGTCTATTCGCCGCACGGCGCCTTCACCGAGATGGCACACCGCAATATTTGGCTGTTTCTGCTCTATGGGCCAGCGTCGCGTCTCGCGATGTCGATTCTGCTCTTCGTTGGGCTGCTCTGCTACAACCAGCCGTCAGACAAGCGTTCGGATCCGCGCGCATGGCTGATCTGGATCGGCTTATTCCTGACGATGGATATAGCCGTCGCCTTGATCGCCTACTCCCCCTATGCGGGACACCCCGCGGTACGCTTGTCCATGGAGGGCGGCGCAATGGTGTTCAGCGCGCTGAACGTCGCGGTCATGTTCATGCGACGGATTCACTCGCCGCTCATGCTCGTTTTCGGCATTTCGGTCGGGTGGTTTGCGCTATCGTCGCTCGCATTCATTCTGGCGGCGCCGTGGAATCATATGTGGTGGCTCGCCCACGCGATCTTTGCGGGCGGGTTCTTCCTGCTCAGCTATGGCGTTGTCCAGGCGCTCCGAACGACGCAATCCTTCTCGACAATCTATAGCCAGGAAGAAATGATGGCCCGCCTGGCCGAGTCGATGGCCGACACTCAAAGGGCACTACAACAAGTTCAAGTGAGCAATCAAATGTTAGAGCGTCTTGCCGCCACCGACCCACTGACCGGCGCCGGAAATCGGCGACACTTCCTCGAGCATATCGGCGCCGAGATCGCGCGGGCCAAACGAACCGGTGCTCCATTATCTCTGCTGTCGCTCGATCTCGACCATTTCAAGGATATCAATGACTCACGTGGTCACAGCGTCGGCGATGAGGTGCTCCGCGCATTTGTGCGAAAGTGTCTGGAGGCAATTCGCCCTTATGACTCTGTCGCGCGCGTGGGCGGTGAAGAATTCATGGTCTTGCTGCCGGGAGCGACGCTCGACACGGCTTGCGCGGTAGCCGAGCGCCTACGATCGACGATTGAAGGCACTGCATTCGACGTCGAAGCCCGACCGTCGGTCTGCGTCACCATCAGTGTTGGGGTGTCGGAGCTCGGGCGCGATGGAGACACGCTTGACGGATTGCTGAACGTCGCAGATCAGCGGCTCTATCGCGCAAAACATGAAGGTCGCAATCGTGTGATTGCCGCGTAGGCTTCGTTCATTCGCGCGCTTAGCCTAAGGCTGCACGAGCAACGTGGTCGTGACCGGGAATCGCGGCGGCGAACCACGTAGATCGCATCTTGCTTTACGCGGTCGAGCGAGTCTCTTTATCCATCAACGCCGCGAGCCGGACAATGGCTTCGCGGTCGCAAGGTTCGCGCCGAAGCTGGTTGAGCAGGCGCGCCGCACAAAACCTGGTGTTAAGTGTGCATTTATGCCACTTGTAAGAGCTTGCTGGAATAACCGGCGTCAGCGAAGGTTCGACTGTGATGAGTTTGTCAAATCCACGATCGCGCGTATTGCGCGCCGATTGGTTCGATTGGCGTAGTTCTGCCACAAGGGATTTCATCGCTCTCTTTGGGGGCGTCGTTCTTGCTTCGATCTTGGCGCATGTTTATGAGATTGGCCCTCGTTTGTTTCAGCTGGGACGGGGCTATGCGGATTCGGCACTCGACGCCATCGTATTCATGATGTTTGTCGCATTCTTTCTGAGCGTTGCGCTGACAATCTTTAGTGTTCGCCGCTATCGAGATCTCGCCCGAGAAACCAAAGCACGAACCATTGCAGAAGCAGAAGCGCGCGATCTGGCGCGACATGATCCATTGACCGGCCTGCCTAACCGTCGCCTGTTTGATGAAAAACTTGATGCGTGCCTTGGCCTCGCCGGCGACACCCACCAGGTGGCCGTTCTGATGCTTGGCCTTAGGGGCTTCAAGAGAATCAAGGACGCGCATGGCCACGCAGCGGGGGACAAGGCGCTTTGCGAATTTGCCAACAGGCTCGCCGACGTCTTGCGCACGGATGGCGTCCTGGCGAGGATCGGAGGCGACGAATTCGGGATTGTCATGCCAGACATTAGCTCCTTTGAGGATCCCACCAATCTGGCGCGCCGTATTGTGGCGTCCGCCGGCGACACTTTCGCGATCGAGACGGGGTCAGCCGAGCTTGGTGTTGGAATTGGCATCGCCATCGCTCCGATTGACGGCGTCAATCTCCACGAATTGGTCAGGCGCGCAGAACGTGCACTTTATCGCGCACAAGGCGATGGCAGGTCGTGTGTTCGCTTTTTCGAACCAGAGATGGACATGCATGTCGAGCGGCGCATCCAGATCGAGCGAGAGCTTCGCAGCGCGATAACGGCCGATATTATCGAGCCGCACTACCAGCCGTTCGTTTCGCTCAAAAGTAATTGCATCATCGGGTTCGAGGCCCTGGCGCGTTGGGAAAACCGGACTTTTGGGCATATTCCGCCCGACGTGTTTATTCCGATTGCAGAAGAAACTGGCCTCATCAACGCGCTTGGCGATCAGCTTTTTCGCCGCGCCTGTTTTGATGCCAATGTGTGGCCGGAGATGTTTACGCTTGCCTTCAATATTTCGCCGATTCAGTTGCGTGACCCCGCGCTTGGACAGCGCATTCTATCGATCCTTGGGCAAACCGGGGTCAGTCCGAGCCGCCTGGAGATTGAAATTACGGAGAGCGCGTTCGTGGAAAAGACCGGGGTTGCGAAGACCGTGATGGATGAACTCCGTCAAGCCGGCGTCCGCATCGCGCTCGATGATTTCGGTACGGGTTATGCTACGCTTAGCCAGCTGCTTTCGTTTCGTCTCGACAAGATCAAGATAGACCGCAGCTTCGTGTCGCATCTCGACGACAGTACCGACAGCCAGGTGATCGTTCGTGCTATCCTTGGCCTTGCAAATGGATTTGGTTTGACGGCCACGGCCGAGGGTGTCGAAGACGCAGGCCAGCTGGCCTATCTGGTGGCCAATGGTTGCGCAGAAGGACAAGGTTATCTGTTCAGTGATGCCGTCCCGGCCGCCGGTATCCCCGCGCTGCTTAGTCGCCCGTTAAGAAGCTTCCAGGCGACTGATCTGGAATCGTAATTTGGCTGGAATGACGTTCTGAGATTGCAAGGTTTTGGTGTTTTGTGCATCGGAAGCTTGCAATTTCGTTTTCGAGATTCCTCGACGGGCGAAGCATGATTCCCTGTCCGCATCGGAGGGCACGATGCGGCCGAAGAAGCACAAAACGACGGGAGCGAACGATCTTTTCCGGGCGCGGCTCGACCAGATCATCAATCTGAAGCACGAGCTGGTCCGGCTCACCGGCAAGATCGATTGGGACTGGATCGACGGCGAGATCGCGCCGCTCTACAGCGAGAACGGCCGGCCGGGGATTGAGACCCGCTTCGTGATCGGGCTGTTGTTGCTCAAGCGCATTTACGGGCTGTCCGATGAGGGGGTATGCGAACGCTGGGTCCACGACCCGTATTTCCAGTACTTCACTGGCGAAGAGTTCTTCCAGCACGCATTCCCGCACGAGCGCTCGGACCTGAGCCATTGGCGCAAGCGGCTCGGCGACAGACTGGTTCGGATGGACATCAAACAGTTGCGCCAGCTCGGCCAACGTCTTCTCCCCCTTCACGGCCGCCAAAGCCACCTTGCCGTGAATGAAGCCGAAGACGCAGCGTCGCGAACTCGGCAGTGGCCAATTCCCGGACTTTGGGAATCGCGTCGCGCACGGTCAGCATCAGCCAATAAGCGGTGCCGGAGAATGCGTCCGGCGACTCCTCTTCGTCATCTTCGCTCCTGATTCGCGGCAAGAATCCTCGCCGCTCTGACGTAGCGAATGCGTGCGCGTTTAGCCATTCTCGTCTCTCCTAATCTCTCCTAAATCTGCAAGTCCTGAAGGACCAGCATAGACCAATGGTGGGATTCGGCTGCCACCAATCCAGGTAGGTGCGGTGCAGTCCTTCTCCGCGATACTCTTTGCTCGCACCCTTGAGAATTGAGCCTCTCGGGGGGCAAGGTGGTCAGTCTCGCTAGCCCGTCCTATTCGTGAGAGTGCTTTTTTAGTCCGCTAGATGTGGCCGCACATCGGCTCTGACGAGGCGCGCGGGATTGCCTTCGGCTTTTCACCGCCCGACGACCGGTACTTCGCAACGCGCTTGAGGTGTAGGTTGGGCGAACGGGGGGCGCACGCCCCGCCGGTCAAGGACCGAGCGGCAGCAGCGCGCCTGGCAAGCCGCGGATCAGGTCGGCTTCGGGACAGGCCGCGGCAAACGCAAGGCGAATGCGGCTCGTGGTCTCGACGACACGGGCAGCGAGTTTCAAGAGTCGGCTTTAGCGAACACGAATCTCACATTCGCGGATGATCAGGACGCCATAGGCGTCCGATTCCGTCCGCCGGAGCTATCTTCCGTCCTTAAAGGAGGTTTTCATGCGCCAAGAGCGGATCTATCTCGACGCGAGATCGGCCGACAATTTACGCAGCCTGCCTAGTCTGCGAGTGTCTGAACGACTCGATCTGCGGAAACGAGCCAACTCGCTGACGGAAGCGAGCTGACAACCGTCTGAAGCTCTGAAATGCAGGCGGCTATTGCGGGGTTGCGCTTCTCGCCACGCCGGTACGCCACGAAAATTTTTCGCGCGATGGTCGGCCTGATCTCCTTCAGACAGAGCTTTCCAACGTAGTCGCGGCCCCGAAGGCCTGGAATGATCGAAATCGAGCATCCGGCCTCGATCAAGGCGCGCACCACTTCGAAGCCGTGACAGTGCCCATTAATGACGGGATCGAAGCCAGTGTCCCTACAGGCTTTGACAATGACATTGGAATAGGTGATCGAGGCCGTGTCGAGCGCCCATTTCTCTTCGCTCAGTTCACGCAAGGTGGCATACGGGCGATCCGCGAGCGGGTGGCCTTCGGGAAGTAGGACGTGGAGGCTGTCATCGAGCAGATGAAGCATTTCAACCGTCGCCTCGGGAATTCCTGGCGCGGTCGTCAAATCATCCACGATGGCGACGTCCGTCTGCCAGGCGCGGAGAGCGGCTAGGCCGTCCATTGGCTCAAGTTCGTCGAAGGTCGTCGCAAGGTCTGGAAAGCGATTGGCCATGGCCCGCATCGTCCGAGGAATCAATGACGCTGCCACCGATGGAAAAGCCGAAACGCGCAGCTCTCCCGCAACGGTGCGCTTGAGTTCCGCCAGGTCGGTCTTGGCTTCCTCCAGGATGCCGATCACCCTTCCTGCATGTTCGGTGAGGCGCTCGCCTGCGGGAGTCAGGCGGACGCCTCGCCCGCGGCGCTCGACAAGCTCAATCCCAACTTCGTCCTCGAGCAAAGCAATCTGCTGAGAGACAGCGGAGGGCGAGATAAACAAGGCGTCGGCCACCGATGCCATTGTTTTTCGCAGTGACAGCTCGCGAAGTGTGCGCAGGCGGGCAAAGTCCATGCGGTGAACTCGGGTTTTGCTCAGTCCTTAATCATGCAATTTCTCTAACGTATATGTCAATGTTAATTAAGTAGACCTGTATTCATAGTTGCGCCTAGCCTGCTCATTGTGAGAGGGGCGCCCCTTTCCCCTTGATCACGACGGAATTTGGCTATCAGGCTGAAGCTTCCGTGAGGCGACGGTAGCGGACCGAGCTCGAGGAACCACGGCGATCTCGAATTCGCAACTCGTGGAAGAAAATTTTCGCATGGTTCCATGCGGGAACAAACCCATCCGGCAGGAGATAGGGCGCGATTTCGTTGCCGGGTTCGATCGATGACCTAACGAATAGCAGGGGAATTGCGTCATGAAATACGGGAAACTTCTTGCCGCTGGGCTAACCGCGGCTGCAAGCCTTTGGGTGAGCGCTGCTTCGGCCGCCGTGCTGGACACAGTCAAGCAACGCGGCATCCTGAACTGCGGTACGGACAACACCGCGCCGGGCTTCGGCTACCTCAATACGAAGACTGGCAAGATGGAAGGCCTCGACGTGGATTTTTGTCGGGCGATGGCGGCCGCTGTGCTCGGCGACGCCGCGAAGGTCAACTTCGTAGTCGTGACCGACAAGAGTCGGTTCAACGCTCTACAGACCGGCCAGGTCGACGTCGTCTTCGCACACACCACGGTCAAGCCGGTGCGCGAGTCAGCCATCGGTATCGATTTCCTGCCGATCAGTTTCTACGACGGCACCGGCGTCATGGTGAAGGTTGCCTCCGGCGTGAAGTCGGTAGCGGAGCTAGACGGCGCGACGATCTGCACGACCCAGGGCTCCGGTACCGAAAGCACGCTCGCCGGAACCATCAGACAACGTGGCTTCAAAAACACGAAGGTCCTCACTTTTGAGAACCTAGAGAAGCTGTTTGGCGCGCTCGAAGGTGGGCGTTGTAATGCGATGTCAACAGACAAGTCCGCGCTCGCTGCATGGCGAGGAAATTCGGCCAAGCCGGCCGACTACGTGATTCTGCCGGAGACCCTCGATAAGTCGCCGTTTGCCGGCTTCGTGGCCGCCAACAATTCCAGGTGGCGCAACCTGCTGCGCTGGGTGACGTACGCCCTTTTCCAGGCAGAAGAGTGGGACATTACGTCGGTGAATATCGCCGATAAACTGAAGGACGAGAATCCCTTCATCCAGAAGTTCCTCGGTGTGAAGGGCGGCTTCGGAAAGGACTTCGGAGTGGCCGACGATTTCATCGCGACGATGGTGAAGGCGGTCGGCAACTACGGCGAAATCTACGACCGAAATCTCGGACCAACGACGCCCTATTTCATCGACCGCGCCGGCACCCCCAACGCGTCCTGGACGAAGGGCGGAGCCGAATACTCGCCCCCCTGGAATTGAGTCAGGCCTCAGGCGCAAGCCTTCGGGCTTGCGCCTGTCCAAGGGATGCCAACCCCATGTCGATCCAAACGACGGACATACCCTTCTCCGGTCCACCTCGTCATCGGCTTCTGCTGCTGACCAGGCGCTATCTGCAGCAGGCCGCAATCGTCGGCGTCGCGGTCGCTCTGGTTGTCTGGTTCGGGTGTTCCGTCCGTCACGCGCTTGCGCAGAAGGGCATCCAGTTTTCCTTCGGCTATCTCTGGAATTCGGCGGGGATCAGTCTCAGTGAGGGCGTCGTGATAGCCTTCGAAGGCCTGCGCCCCATCCTCAGGCCGTTTTCCTCCACGGACACCAATGCGCAGGCTCTTCTCGCTGGCTTGGGCAACACGCTCAAGGTGACACTCTCCGCCATTCTTCTCAGCACCGCATTCGGGACCATCGTCGGGATCGGCCGCCTGTCGACGAACTGGCTCGTCCGAAATCTCTCTTTCGGGCTGGTGGAGTGCGTACGCAACACGCCGCTGCTCATTCAGATCGTGTTTTGGTATTTCGCGGTGGTCCTCCGCTTTCCGCCAGCCGACGCCGCTTCCAGCTGGTTTGGCGGCCTGATCGCGAGCCGCTCTGGAGTTTTCCTGCCGGGAATCGCCGTTTCGGACGTTGCCTCTCCCGTTTCGTGGAGCCTACTTGTTTGCGGCTTTGGGGCCGCGTTCGCAGCGCTGTTCGTAGGTCATAGAGCCACGAAGGCCGCGCTGTGTGCCGCTTCGGCCGCAGCTGTGACCGGATCCATCATCGTTGGCTTTCCACTTGCCCTCGACCTGCCGGTCGCGACGCGTTTCGGAGCGAACGGCGGAACGGTGCTGACGCCGGAAATGACCGCGATCCTTCTCGCCATCGTGGTGAATAGCTCGGCCTATGTCGCGGAAATCGTTCGTGGCGCGATTGATGCGCTGCCGAAGGGGCAATGGGAAGCCTCCGCGGCGCTCGGCCTGTCCAGGTCGCACACGCTGCGCGACATCATCCTTCCACAGGTCTTCCGGGTTGTCCTGCCCTCGTTCGCCAATCGCTACATCAGCCTGACCAAGGATACCTCTCTTGGCATCGCGATCGGGTATCCGGACCTCTTCAACGTCTCCGGCACGGTCTCAAACCAGACCGGGCGCAATCTGGAAGGCGTCATCATCGTGATGCTGACCTATCTCGTCTTGAGCTGGATCATCAGTGCCTGCATGAACTTGATCAATGCGCGAGCGAACGCGCGAGGAGGCTCGTGATGAACGTCGTCGCGCTGCGGTGGGTTCACCGCAACCTCTTCGCCAAACCGTTCGACGCGGTGCTATCTGTCTTCGTTATCCCGATCTCGGCATGGGTCATCTACGCTTTCGCAAAATGGGTGCTCGTCGATGCCCGCTGGCATGTGCTGACCGGCAGCATGCGGGTGCTGATGGTCGGCATCTATCCTGTTGACCAACTATGGCGCGCATGGTTCTCCGTGACCGTGCTTTCCGCGATGCTCGGCGCTGGTCTCGGTCTCTCCATGCAGCCGCCGCGACGTCTTCTGGCGGTTCTCGCCATTCTAGGCGCCGCCGCCGGAATTATTGCTTCCTTCAGCGTGGGAGCCGCGCATGGGGCGCTCATCACGGCCAGTGCCTGGATCGGCGTCGGCGTGTGGCAAGCGGTCTCCCTGTCCGTTCGAGCGCGGCGACTGGCTGCGCCGGCAATGTTGCTCGGTTTAGCGGCGATCTTCTTCGTCTTTTCGCCTCCGGGGCTGGAGACGTGGGGCGGGTTGCTGCTGAGCGTCATCCTGACGCTCACAACTTCGGTTCTGACGCTACCTTTTGGCATCCTCCTCGCATTCGGCCGTCAGAGCCGTATCGCGAGCCTGCGCGTGATCTGCACGGCCTATATCGAGATCATGCGGTCCGTCCCCCTGATCCTCGTAGTCTACTGGATCTGGATCGTGGTTCCACTTCTCGCGCCGAACACGTCAGTTCCAAGCCTTCTTCGTGGCATGGCGGGTTTTGCGCTGTTCTACGCCGCCTATGTCGCGGAGTACGTTCGCAGTGGACTGCAGGCACTTCCCAAAGGTCAGGTCGAAGCGGCTAATTCGCTTGGGATGAGCACCTGGACCATCAACGTCGACATTGTCCTTCCACAAGCCTTACGCGTGGTTGTTCCTGCGCTGGTCGGTCAGGTTCTGGACATTTTTAACGGAGCCACGCTGGTCTTCATCATCGGCCTTACAGATTTTCTACGCGCCGGTCAGATGATCCTTGCCGATCCGCAGAACAGCGGACGGATCTACGAGATCTACGTCTTCCTGCTCGCGGTTTATTTCACCGTCGGTGCGACGATCACCTACGCCTCGCGCCGGCTCGAAGCCTATCTCGCAAGGGGGGCGCGATGAGCGCTAACCAACAGCAGCCTTCGGTTGGGTCGACAGACAGCATCGTCACCCTTTCGCGTTTGAACAAATCCTTTGGCTTATTCCATGTACTCAAGGACGTCGATCTTGAGGTGGCGCGAGGCGAGGTCGTCGTCATCATCGGTGCGAGCGGATCAGGCAAATCCACGCTCATCCGGTGTGTCAACGGTCTGGAGATGTACCAAAGCGGCCGATTGCGGGTTGACGGCTTCGACATGCCGACTGAAGCCGACCGGGAGATCGGTGGAGAGAAGGAGCTCGCCAATATCCGCAAAGGGGTGGGCATGGTGTTCCAGCAGTTCAACCTTTTTCCGCATATGAGCGCGATCGACAACGTTGCGATCGCCCCCGTTCGCGTCCGTAAGAAAACGCCTGCCGAAGCCCGTGCAACAGGCTTGCGTCTGTTAGAGCGGGTGGGCTTGCGCGATCATGCCCACAAGTTTCCCGGGCAACTGTCGGGCGGCCAGCAGCAGCGCGTCGCGATTGCGCGATCGCTGGCGATGGAACCCCACATCATGCTGTTCGACGAACCGACATCCGCCCTCGACCCCGAGATGGTCGGAGAAGTCCTCGACGTCATGCGAGAACTTGCAAGAGAAGGCATGACGATGATGATTGTGACTCATGAGATGGGCTTTGCTCGCGAGGTCGCAGATCGGGTCGTCTACATCGATTACGGTCGGATTCTCGAGATCGGGACGCCGAGCGCGATTTTCGACCGTCCGTCACACGAGAGAACCCGTACCTTCCTGTCCCGTGTCTTGCGGCACTAGTGCGCGAAAAATGTTCGCGGCGGTGCCCGTCGAGCCTAACTGACCAAACCGAAAAGGTGACATAATGACGAGAGCGATGAACAAGAGATTGTCGACCCAACCGAACGACAGCGGCTGGCAAGGCATCTTCTCCGCCGATGCGGCACAACTCGGCGCCGATGTCGTTGAGCTAATTGGAGATGACCGCGCGCTCGAGGTGCGGTCGCTGAACCTGATCGCCTCCGTGTCCTATTGCCCGCTGGGACTTCGGCAGATTGAGGGGACCCATCTCGTCAATCGCGCTGCAATTGGCTTACCCGGCCGAAGAATTGTCGCGAATTGCGAACATCTTGACGCGATCGAGGTTCTCGCGACCGAGCGGGCCAAAGCCGTGTTCGCCGCCGAATACGCGAATGTACAGGCGCTCTCTTCGACCATTGCCAACATAGCGGTGTTGCGCGCGGTTGTTCGAGAGGACGGGGCGCGGCTGCTGATGTTCGACGAGCTTGCGGGCGGCCACGTTAGCCATGGGGCAATGCGTCATATCACCGGCTCTAATCGCGAGGTCACATCCTTCGGCGTCACGCCGTCTGGCATGGTGGACCTCGATCACGCTCGGGACATGGCGCGCAAGACGCGACCGCATATCCTGATTGCCGGTCCATCGTCCTATCCTCGGGAAATCGACTTTGCGGCCTTGCGCGCCATCGCCGATGAAGTGGGCGCGCTCCTGTTCACTGACATCGCGCACGTGGCGGGGCTGATTGCGGCCGGCCTGCACGCTAATCCGGTTCCTTTTTCGGACGTTTCGACGACCTCGACGCAGAAGACGCTCTGCGGACCGCGGAATGGCGCATTCGTCTTCGCCAAGAATCGCTTCGGCGCCGAAATCGACGCCGCGATATTCCCTGGCCTGCAGGGGCCGGCAGCGGCGAATCTGATCGCCGCCAGGGCCGTTCAGATGGAGATGATCACCCGCCCGGCCTTCGCCGAACTCATGCGTAACGTCCTTGCGAATGCGAAGGCTCTGGCGGCGGGCCTCGAAGAGGGCGGGGTGGTCCTATACACCGGCGGCACCGACTCGCACATGGTCATGGCGTTTACCGGCGAGCTCTGGACGCAAGCGGAACTGGTCGCGAAGCTCGGCGAGTATGGCATCCTGGGAAATGCCATGCGGGCGCCTGACCGCTCAGGAAAACCACGCACGGCCTTCCGTCTCGGAACCGTGGGCCTGACGATTCGCGGCCTCGGCATGGATGATTTTTCGCAGATCGGCCAAGAGCTGGCATTGATCTTTGCCGCCGGACCAGGCGCCCCGCTGGATCGGGCGCGTCTCGAGACGCTGCGGCAGCTCGCCGCCACTCACCCCGTTCCTTCCTTCATCGACTGACACAGTGCGCTGACCGCTATCCCGGCGCGGGAGCAATAGATCTGAGTATCGCCGCAACCGACAAATCTGACGTCTCCGGCTCTTTTGATCCCGAGGGCAGCCGCCTTCTCAGCCAAGGCTGGGACCTGGCGGGCCGGGAGGCGTCGGTGTTCGACGTTCTGTCGCTCGACCTCGGCTCCATGTCGTACGCTAGGGACCTCATGGCAGCAGTGCTTGCCAACGCCGTTCAGGAACCTCAGGCGAGGCGGGCTGTCCTGACGACTGCAACGGAAGTGTTCCGACGAGATCCCGACGTGCCGCGCGCGTCGATGATCGACGTCGCGGTCACGACGGTGCGAAATTTCGAGCCGGGCGGAGAAATTGAGACCCTGTTGTTCTCAAGAGGCATTCACGCCGTCCTCGCGCATAGGGTGGCACATGCGCTCTGGCGTGGAGGTAGAAAAGAGCTCGCACTAGCAACGAAGACGATCTTCGGTCAAGCCTTCGCGACCGACATTCATCCCGGAGCGGTATTCGGCCGCGGAGTCTGGCTGGATCACGGTCTGGGTTTCGTTGTCGGGGAGACTGCGGAGATTGAGGACGATGTCAGCATCTGGCATGGCGTCACGCCCGGCAGCACCCTGAAGGATAGCAGCGACCGCCGCCATCCCCGCTTGCGGCGTGGATGCACGATCGGCGCCGGCACGATCATCCTGGGCGGAATCGATATCGGCGAGGGAAGCGTCGTCGCGGCCGGTTCGATCGTTCTGACCCCCGTTGCGCCTGGAACGACCGTCGCTGGGGTTCCTGCCCGCCAGAAACCTCGTTCCACCACGTCGTTCTCGGGCTTTTGAGCAGGTCCCCATCCGGAGCTATCATGACCGCCTTCTGGCATCGACCATCCTCTTTTGCTCGTCCGTGATCTGGCCTCGACGTCAGACCGTTGTGCAGCGCTTGGCTTCGCACCACGCCCCCTCGGCAGGCATCCATGGGGGACGTGCATGCAGTTCGTTCAGTTCGATGTTTGCTCTATCGAACTTATGAGCCTTTATGACGAGACCTTGATCGATCAACATGCGGTCGATGGATTCAGCTTCGGCCGCTACATCCGTGATCAGTTACACGAACGGGAAGGAAAGGCAGATCAGTGCTCAATTGATCTGTGATGCAAAGTGGCTCGGATCGGTTCGTCGAGATATCGCTTAACAAGAAAGCTAAAAGCGATTGCCACTAGAGTCATGGTTGGTACCGCTAGCGCTGCATGATTCTGCGCAACCCAACCTGCCGAAGTTCCGCCGAACAATAGCATGAGTAGAACGTAGTGGGTCATATAAAGCGGATATGAAAGATCTCCGATAAACTCGCTAAAACGGTTGATCGACGGACTCCCGATTGCATTAGCGCCCAGCCAAACAAGGAGCGGATATACGATTGTGACGATCAGGAAATCGTAGGGCTTCCAAAGGAAGGGCCAAAAGAAGGTCGCAAGCAGGATAAGTGGAAGGTAATATGCTGCCCGTGGCAACAGCGGTTGCCTGCCAATACGGTAAGCAACAACGCCCGCGATAAATGAAAAACCTACCCGTACAAAGCCAATCCAGAAGGTTCTGCGGTCGTAACCGCCGTTTAGGCTTCCGAAATCGTAGCACGTGTATGCCGTTGCAACCGCGGCGAAGGCGAGCATCGCTAGCAACCATCGAAGCGATAGTTGGCGCAGAAAAAGAGCAAACGTTAGGCTCGCCACATACTCGCAAAGCAATGACCAGGCGGGAGCGACTAAAGGAAAAATAGGAAAGCTGGGATCGCTGAGAAATAGGTGCGGCAATAGAAGTGCGCTGGAGGTGAGGAGAATAAAAAACTCCGTGACACTAAAATTGAATAATGCGGCAGCCACAGGCGCATAGAATCGTCCGAGTACAGCCACAACGAAGCCCAACAAGGAGCCAATTACGACCAGCGGATGCAGTCGTATCAGACGCCGTTTAATAAGTTCTGTGGGTGACAATTCTACGCGAGAAGGGTCGTAGGCAAATGCCATTACATACCCTGACAAGCAAAAGAAAAAATCTACAGCGAGATAACCGCGAGGAATCCAGTTCTGAGGACCGAACTGAAAGGGTTCATAAAAGTGTAAAAAGGCGACGCAGATGGCAGCAATTCCCCGCATGCCGTCAAGAATGCTCAGTCGCGCGACCTCTTTTGGCAGCCAGCGACCCGGGGTCTTCGGGAAAGGCGTTGGGGGGCGCGGTAAATTCGGGAGGTCGTAGCTGGATTTGAGCATCGCGTTCGACATCTAAGATTCTGCGATTCTATTAACGCATCTGTCGCATTTTCTTTGCATATACTTGCATATACTTGCATATACTTGCATATACCGTGTGCCGCTACACGGCTGAGCACCGTCAACTGCTTTAGGTGTTTAGTCCCGGCATTTGCTGGAGCGGATTGAGGGTGAATCGTTCGGGCTCTTTTGTCCAGGCTTTGCAGATGTATTCGTAGGGCGTGAGGCCCTTCAGGGTCTTCAGCCGCCGAGCGTAGTTGTAAGCGTTAATGAAGTCGGCAAGGTGTGCTTCGAGCGTAAGCGCTGTTCAGCGGCCACCGACCGGTTGACGGGGCGATCTGCGAGTCTGCGGTTTGTTTGAACCGTTAGGCTTAGAATGGACACAGAGCATAGTGCTATCACGGAGCCGGTGAGGCGGCTTGAGGTCTTCACTGGAGCCGGCCGTCGGCGGAAGTGGAGCGACGAGGACAAGGCGCGGATTGTTGCGGAGATCGTTGCGAGCGGCGACTCGGTCTGTTCGGTAGCGCGACGGCATGGATTGTCGCCGCAGCAGTTGTTTGGCTGGCGCCGTCAGTTGCGAGAAGCTGCGGGCGGTCATTCCGAAGTGGAAGAAGTACAGTTTGTGCCGGCGGTGGTGGATGCCGTAGTGCCGGCGCCCGCTGTTGGCCGTGAGCGCAAAGCGGTGCGCTGCAAGGCCAAGACGGATTCCGGGATCATCGAGATCGAAGTTGACGGCATCACGATCCGGGCCGGTCGTGGTGCCGACCCAACAATGATTGCGTCGATCGTCCAGGCGCTGAAGGCGAGCCAGTGATCGGTCCGTTGGGTGCGGTCCGGGTGATGGTGGCGACTAAACCGGTAGACTTCCGCAAGGGAATGGAGGGGCTTGCTACCCTGGTGCGCGAGAGCATGGGGGCTGACCCATTCTCGGGAGCTGTCTATGTGTTCAGGGCCAAGCGGGCGGATCGGATCAAGCTGGTGTTCTGGGACGGAACGGGTTTGTGTCTGTTCGCCAAGAGGCTGGAGGATGGAATCTTCCGCTGGCCGAAGATCGAGGACGGTGTGATGCGTCTGTCGGCGGCGCAATTGTCGGCGCTGCTGGAGGGGCTCGACTGGCGGCTTGTGCATGAAGCACGGGCGACGCCGGCGCCAACACAAGCGGGATAGTTGTTGGCGGTGCTGCGGCGAAGTGAATCAGGAGCGTCGGACGCGTCGCCAGTTGGCGGCGAATATGCTCTGAATTGGGTGTGAGCGACGCCCTGCCTGACGATCCCGAGACGCTGAAAGCGATGCTGCTTGCGGAGCGGTGCGAGAGCGAACGGCTGCGTCAGATCATCAAGGAATTGCAGCGGCATCGGTTTGGCCGGCGGGCAGAGACGCTGCCTGAAGATCAGATGCTGCTGGGCCTGGAAGACGTCGAGCAGGTGGCAGCGTACGGCGAGACGGCGCAGGACGTCAGCGCACCTGAAGGCCGTGAGGTGCAAGCCGGTAGGCGCCGCGTCAACCGTGGCGCCTTGCCGGCGCACCTGCCGCGGATCGAAGTCGTCGTCGACATCGAGGACAAGACCTGTCCCTGCTGCCAGGGCGAGTTACATCGGATCGGCGAGGATAGAAGCGAGCGGCTGGACCTGGTCCCGGCGCAGTTCCGGATCCTCGTTACCCGGCGTCCCAAATACGCCTGCCGCGCTTGCGAGGACGGTGTCATGCAGGCGCCGGCCCCGGCCCGGTTGATCGAGGGCGGACTGCCGACCGAAGCAACCGTCGCCCAGGTTCTGGTGTCCAAATATGCCGATCACCTGCCGCTCTATCGGCAGGCTCAGATTTACGCCCGCCAGGGCATTGAGCTCGATCGTTCGACGCTGGCGGACTGGGTGGGACAAGCAGCCTTCCACCTGCGTCCGTTGCATGAGCGCCTCCTCGGCAAGCTCAGGCGACGGCCAAAGCTGTTCGCCGACAACGATGCCGGTGCTCGATCCTGGCCGTGGGCGTACCAAGACCGGCCAGCTCTGGGCCTATGCGGCGGACGACCGGCCATGGGGCGGTGCCGATCCGCCGGGCGTCGTTTATGTCTATGCCCCCGATCGCAAGGCCGACCGACCGATCGCCCACCTGGCGGGCTTCAAGGGGATCCTGCAGGTCGATGGCTACGCCGGTTATGGCAAGCTCGCTGAGCGTGGCGACGTTCAGCTTGCATTCTGCTGGTCGCACATGCGGCGTAACTTCTACGAACTTGCCGCTCCTGGCGCCGCGCCCATTGCGAGCGAGGCGCTCAAGCATATCGCCGAGTTCTATGCCATCGAGAAGGAGATCCGTGGCCGCAGCGCTGAGGAGCGCTGCCTCGTTCGGCAACAGAAAAGTCGACCACTGGCGGAAGCCTTCGAGCGGTGGCTCCGGGCAAAGCTCCCGCTGATTAGCCACGACACGAAGCACGCCGGGTGGAGAATTGTGGACACACGATGGGACGTTGGCAAAGTTGGCTGGGATTGAAAAAGAGACGCCGAGAGTAGCGTGACACCATGGTCTGGCCTTATTTGAGGCGGAAGTCGCCGGCACAAAAGTGCAGGTGCTATATTGGGGAGGGCGGAATATGTCGAATGAGCGGAAAAGCATTGTCTGCGCAGGACAGATCTTGGTTGATGGCAGTCCAATGCGCTGCAAGGTCCGCCACCTCACGGCATCCTCCGCAATCGTTCAGACGCCTGACGCGCGTTTCATGCCCGCAGCTTTTGGGCTGCGCGTTCCAAGCGCGGACGTCGATACGATATGCCAGGTAGTTTGGCGTGATGCGCGCCGACTTGGCGTGACATTTTTGAACTAGTCGACAACAGTTGCCCAGACGCATCACCGTCCTGAACTCGGACCCTATTGAGTTGTAGGTTTGCAGGACACCTCGACTTGATTTCGGCCGGTGCCGCCGCATGAGGCGCATCGCATCGCTCCTGAAGAGCAAGCGTCAACCACGGAGTGAAAGACCTGAAGACAATTTGAGCTGGACGCGCGGAGCCTTCATCGACCACGCGTCGACGGTCACTCTTCTGCGTAACTGTGAGTACGACAGATATCCGCGAGCAGCGCACCGCTACCGAGCCGATGCCAGTTATGATCTCTCGCTCGGGCAGATGGCCGTGGCGCACCAGCCGTTGGCGGCCATCATCGGTAACCTGCGGCGTGCCTGCCGAGCAAAGCCGCCACTTCGGCCTCCACGGCCTGCATCAGCAGCGCTCGCGCGCCGCTGCGAAAAACCTCGGTAAGCGGGTCCGCGAAGCTTCCTGGCTGGGAAAATTGAAAACCGTTAGTGTCGGTCACGGCGCCTTCGATGGAAACTGGAGGCTTCGAACACCACCACGATACGCCGCCTTACCTCTTCATGCTGTCACCAACTTTCGCCCATAGCCCATCCGGTCGATCCACTTGCGAAATGGATGACCTTATCGGATCATCGATTCAGCAATTGTCCAGAAACCTGTTCAGCCTCTTCAACGCCGCTGCTGTTCCAAGCTGCAACCTACTCGACCATGACGCGCTCCACATTCCGTAAACCGCGCAGCGCGCCCTCATCATGCCGCTCTTCGCCCCGCCAGTAGCAGATTTGCAGCGTCTTGGACAACGGCCCGCCTCCCTTCTTCTCGCAGGCCCTCCAAGCTCCAAACAGCGCGCTTCCGCCTTGCGCGGTACACCCATAGAAGCTTCGACGCTCGGCGCGGCTTGGACTCTTGACAACCGCTTCTGCCGCGGCCCGGCGTGGCGAGCGCAAGCTCCGGCAAAGCCGGCCGAGCCAATCGGCCGCGAAACCGTTGGAGCACAGTATCTTGGCACACCCGGGGACGTTGATCTGCTTACAAGGATGCCGCGGCACTGGATCGATGAGGCGTTGAAGTCGCCGTGACGGCGTCACGACTGCCGCTTTCACATGTCGATTGGACCGCTTATCAACTGAGGTGTATTCCCCGTCGATGACTCTGCGCGATCTCGATTGAACAGGCTTTCTTGTGCTGCTCGAACGAAAGGCTCTCTACACCCGCCTCGATCAACCCCTGCTCACCCTAGCACCCACTTTTCGTGGAACGAGAGTCGTGATTCAAGCGAGATAATACCCGAAGCAAGAGAAGTCCGCTTTTCGAGGAAAGATCGCAAGGTGCCTGAAACCTGTTGCCCCTCACCGGTGACATTGCAGCGTGATTTGAAGCGAGCGCGGATACTTCTGTTGGCGGCGGCCGGACGCGGCCCCCGGTCGATCGCCAAGGAAGTCGGGGTCTAGCCGCGGATTGTCAGCCTTTGGCGGCATCGCTATGCCGAGCAACGTCTTGAAGGGCTGCAAGACAAGCCGCGGCCCGGCAAGCTGCGATCTATACGAAGACGACCGACAAGCGGATTCTCAAGCTGCTGGATAAGGCGCCCCGCGCAAGGGTTTGCGCGCTGGACCACCCGCCCTCTGCTGGCCGAGGCGCTGGGCGATGTTGATGTCCAATATGTCTGGCGGTCCTGCACAACCACAAGATTGACCTCGCGGCTCGCAGTCCTGGTGGGAGAGCAATGACCCGAACGTTGCGGCCAAAGCTGCCGATGTCGTCGGCCTTTACGTCGCCCCGCCAGCGAAGGCGCTATGCGTGGACGAGAAGCGCTCGATCCACGCCTTGGAGCATCCGAAGTTGCTCAACGGCCGCGCATTGCCCGGCCAGAGCCACGATTAGAAGCGGCATAGTTGCGCCTGAGCTCAGTCCCTGGCCGGCTCGCGCCAAATATTCCAATCCTTTAGTGTCCGTGTCGTACATGGCCGCCCGGGGCGCGGTCCCTTCGCCTGGCACAATGCTTGCTGTGGATCATTCACTGGCTGGGACGAGGGAAGCGACGACCAGACGTGGGAGATATGTCACGATGAGTGCAACACCTTTGATCGATGATGTCATTCCGCGCGGCAACGTTGTGAAACGCGCAGCGCGCATCGGTGCCGAAATCAAAGATCTGAGGCTCACGGGCGATTTGCCGACCCAGATCATCGCTGCGATCAGTGGCCTGTTACTCGAGCACAAGGTGATCTTCTTCCGTAACCAGAGCCACCTTGATGATGCTGGGCAGGAGCGCTTTGCAGCTCGGTTCGGAAAGCTGGTACCGCACCCGATGCTCGGTGCTGCCAACGGAACTGCGTCGCTCCTTGAGCTCGACTCCACCCGCGGCGGAGGTCGCGCTGACATATGGCACGCAGATGGGACCTTTGCCGACGCATATCCGAAGATTCTGGTTCTACGAGCCGTTGTAATCCCATCGTTCGGCGGCGATACGCTGTGGTCGAATACAGCAGCCGCGTATCTCGATCTGCCGCCTCCGCTACAACGGCTTGCCGACGGCCTCTGGGCCGTTCACAGCAACCTCTTCGATTACGCCGGAATGGCCCGTGTCCGCGAAGTCGACAAGAAGCATTTTGACGATGTCTTCACCAGAACCATCTTTGAGACCGAGCATCCTCTCGTCCGCGTCCACCCCGAGACCAGTGAACGCACGCTATTGCTCGGCGCGTTGGTACAGCGGTTTGTCGACATTCCCAAATATGACGGTCAGAAACTGTTCGATTTATTCCAATATCATATCACTGCAGCCGAGAACACCGTGCGTTGGAACTGGACGGAGGGCGACGTCGCGATATGGGACAACCGCGCAACGTTGCACTACGCGGTCAACGATTATGGCGATCATCATCGCGTCATGCGCCGGGCCACGATCGATGGCGACGTGCCCGTAAGCGTCGACGGCCGGCGCAGCATAACGCGGCTCAAGATCAGCAAGCAGCCGCCCTCGATACCGCCCATCATACTCCAAGCTGGACAATCGAGCGAGCCTGGCTGAACGGAGCTGTTCCCGCTGAGTCCCACTGGTTGACTGCTCCCGCTGAATTCGTCTGAGGTCCAGCGCACGCGCCCCATACGTCGTTGTTCCAAGAGTAGTCACCGTGAAAAGTTGCCGTATGGATCGCTCGAGCTCCAAATCGGAGCCTCTGTCGATACAGTTGGAGCAGATGATGACCCGACTTACACCATTGCGTCGATGACGCACGTGTTGTGTCGGCGACCTTTGCAGCCGACCCGCTTGCGCGTCAGCTCAATCGTCGCTTTCATCTCCGCATGGTTTGTTCTGGTGGCGCTCACGGCCTGCTTGAATAGATTTTTGTCCTCCTCTCTGCCGGCGTACTCCGTTCGAATTCCTGGCGAGCCAGCACCGCTTATCCAACTGAAGACCATAAAGCTCTCGCCGGTAGCCTATTTGCCGAGCGGACATCCCAGATTCGCGACGTTCGGTTATAGGCAGCATCGACCTCTTGAGCCGAGGTTCGAATGGTAAGAAGGTTCGCTTTCGAGGAGCTGACGAACTCGAACAGAATGGCCGATCGAACAGCCGGAAACGTGCGGTTGGTGATGCCGATCGCCGATACGCTCGGGCCAGCGGGCTTGCAAGGCGCTTGTGCATCCTGACCAAGGATCCGAGGTCAAGCCGACATCACGAACCATTGGAGCAGCATGGAGCTTACGCTAGGTGATCTCGAAGTACCGCTGACGTTCAAAGTCGGTAACACGATGTTGAACGGATTCCCATTCCCAACGGCGCGAGCAAGAAAAGGCTTCAACAAACCTGTCTCCAAAGACATCCCTGGCGACTGGAGACCGTGCAAATCGGTATGTCGCCTCTGATAAGCTTTGCGGAAGTCTAGCGGAAGTATGGCAGGTCTTCTCGCTTGCATCACCGACGATCGAAGCCGGCAATGCAGCATCTTCTTCGATTCCCAGAATGCCTGAACCGATCGCGCACGGAGCGCGAGATATGGGTTCATGTCCGCGCCTGTCAGCCTGTACTCTAGGCGATGAGCAGACGGGTCTCCCGGAATGACCCGTACCGCACAGGAACGGTTGTCAACTCCCCAGCTTGGACAGGTTGGAGCCCAGCAGCCGGGCACCAACCGCTTGTAGCTATTGAAGTTCGGCGCGGCGAGCACACAGAAATCACTCATGTATTTCAGCTGTCCGCCAATGAATTGACTCATCTGTTTTGAGATACCGCGGAACCTGTCGCGGTCGTAGAACGCATTGTCACCGTCGGACGCAACTGAGATGTGAATATGTCCGGACTGGCCGGGCCATTTCTCAGAAACCTTGGCCATGAAAGTGGCCATCATGCCCCGCGTTTGCGCCCACGCCTTTATCACGATTTGAGTACGATTGCTCGATCCGCGGCCTCCAGCGCATCACAATCATGAAGTGACGCTTCAATGACGCCAGGCCCCGTTTCAAAGTGCAGCCCGATAAGAGGTATTCTGGCCTTGTCACAAAGCACCAAGATCTCACCGAACAGCTCCTGGTGTGCGACAGAGCGCGCAATCGAGTAACCGAATGGACCACTCGTTAACGGAACCCATTTGTCAAAGGGCTTCTCTTCTATCGTGTCTGCGTTCTCCTTGAACAGCATAAATTCAAACTCGAACCCGGCAGCGCAGCTGTATCCATGGTTAGCAGCCCTTCGAAGGAACTTGCGCAGAACGCCACGCGGGCAAATACCCTCATGCGCGCCCGTAAACTCGGCGAGGTAGAGGCGTTGATCCCCGACATAAGACACAGCACGTCCGGTGCTGGACAGTATACGCAGATCGGCGTCTCCGAACGCCGACAGAGGCTTCTGCGTGAAGCCGGCTGGTATCACTCGGTCCGAACAATCCCAGGCGAGCACCGCTTCAGAGAACTTGATGACTCCGTCTCGATCCGAGACATCTTCCTGTAAGATGTGTTTGCCCCGCAGGACGCCATCAAAATCACTCACACCGATCATTGTCGCGTGGGTTGGATTCACCCCAATAGCATCGGTTAACATCAGTTGCGATCCTGCGTCATCAAATCAAACACGTGGTCCATCCGCATCGCTCGCAACTTGCGATAATCATCCTCAAGCTGATTCAATTCGTTATTCACCAGATAAACAATTCCCGGTGTCGATGCTAAGTCGACCGTCGGAACCGGGTTTTGGCCCATCGGAACGAAGCCAATGGCATCAGCGAAGCTCGGGAGCTTGCGAATCGTTTCCAGACCCGAATAGCCGCTAACAACACCGGCCGTGTCGGAAATCAGCGAGACGCACAGTGCATGAGCCTGCCGTTTGTAAGCCCCACGCCGCCTCATATACGCAGCAAAGCCTTGGGGATCTGCGTAGCGCCACGCCGTCAGCGCCATATGGTTATGACCCAACGCCATTGTTCGTGCTTTTGCCGACATGGTTCCTTGAAGCCTCGCTCCGAAGTCCACCAAAACCGGTCCCCGATGGTCGACGATGATCTCGGCATGAGCAGGTCCGTCGACAATCTGAAGCGCCTGCAAAGCGCGCACCAAGTAGTCGGACAGTTCATGAACAATCGGTTCCCTGCCCCCCAACAACCGCTCCACCGAGCAAACCGACGACGCCCCCTCAATAGGAACGGTGTCATAGGTCCAGGCCTCGGTAACGAAGGCTTCGCCGTCGATCGAGACCGCATTTACGGTGTACTGCTGGCCGTTTATCTTCTCCTGTCCAAGCGCAAAATGATTGAACGCTCCTGTACGGTTCGTCTTCCCGACAATTGCGCCTACAGCTCTCCGAATATCGGCGTCAGTCGAGCAAAAGAACACATCCTCGGTACCCGTACTGTTCAGAGGCTTGACCACGATTTCATCGAAATCCGCGCGATGCTTCCAGTTTGTGACCTCTTCAGCATTATTGGACACGACCTGCCTGATCGATCGCACGCCTGCAGCGCCCAGCGCGTCAGACAAACGCGCCTTGTCACGTCGGGCGGCTGACAGCGCCGTCCCATTTGAAGGTAACCCTAGCCGCTCCGACAGCGAGTCGGCGAGCTCAACACCGGTTTCGCACCCCGCGATAACAAACTCCAGCTTCCTGCCGCGGAGGACCTGAGCATGAAATTCAACGATTTCCTCATTAGACATTTGCTCGGGCGGACGAATGACTTCATCATACAGATCTGCATTGAAATGCGGTTGAAAGATCGCAGGAATTTGCGCAGCAGACATCACGTGCACCGTTCCAATTTCATAACGCTCAAACTCCTCCGGTAGGTATCGACCGGTCGAGTATGCGTCCACGATTACGCAACTGCGTTCCTTCATGCGGATCTCCGATACTGCAAGTAGATGTTGCCCGAGGCGACAGCCGTAATGAGAACATTTCCAACGAACGTATGTGAGGAAGGCACGATGCGAGAATCGAAGTACTGGAACAGAAAGGTGATGATAGGAGCCGTGGACAGGACCATGTTGATTGTGAAGGGCTCTACGCCGCGAATGCCCGCTTGGATCAAGAGCAAAGGAACGATGATCGTCGACAGCCCAATCGTTGCGATTGCAAGCCAATGCTGCGAGATCTCAAGCACGAGAGAGGAATAGTCAACCAGTCCCAGCAGCAGCAGAATGGTTGCGTTAAACCGATGGGCCAGCACTTGCCGTACAGAAAACCCACGGTCGAAGAGCAACTTGACGAGAATATTTGTGAGGGCCAGCGATAGACCGGCCACGATTGCCAAGACGATGCCAAAGGACGATCGAGTCCCCCACTCCATGCCCGCGTTGCCGCTAGCCGAGATCCAAATCATGTAGCATCCAATCGCCGCGATCGTAACGCTCACGACAACATCGGATGCTGGAGGGACGCCCTGTCGCCTGATCAGTGCATTTAACCACACTGTTGCTGTGGGCCCTAACGCCACCATGAACGCGACGACGATCGCCGGTTCTGCATATTTGAGACCGATGAACAAGCCGATCCAGCTTATCGCGGTCACGACATTGAGCGAGACAAGAACCAGGAGCGAGCGCTTCGTCAGCCGCGCCTCGCCTCCCTCGTGGCGAGCTAGGAGATTGAACATTAGACAAACCGCAGCAAAGGACAGCAGCAGAGCGACGAACACGTCTGCCTGCTGAAAATACGACGCGGCATAAACCTCCCCTGCGGCGCTCACGACGACATAAAGCGCCACAAAGAGAACTCCTAGAGCGAAGCGACTTGCCGATCGCCCGCTCTTGTTCTGCCCATGGAATGCTGCAGCACGCCCCCAGAACCATGCTCGCGCATCAGTCCCGAGCGCCTCTCCTTTCGACCTTAACGGACCGCGCTTCGATTGAAATGTCACCATCCGCCTCTATTGCTTCTTTGTTTGGCGATAGGCAGCACACGCCGCTCCAAATGCCGCGAACAATTGCTGGCTGAGGAGATCGGTTGCTACGTGCCATTCGGGATGCCATTGCACTCCGATTTGCATTGTCGGCGCGCCAATGACTGAAGCTGCCTCGACCAGGCCGTCAGGCGCCCACGCCTCGCGCTTTAGCGCGGCGGCAAGTGTCTCTATGCCTTGATTGTGCAGGGAGTTAACTTGCGCTGCGACGGCGCGCGCGATCGGAAACAGCGCACCGTCAGAACATATTCTCACGCTGTGTGCGGCATCGTACTGGCGGTCCCTTGGACGATCTGGTTTCTCGGCATGCATCTGGCCACTCTCGGGCCTCCACGCCGCTAGCGATGGCCGGAGTGTGCCGCCGAAATAAACGTTGAGTTCCTGAAGTCCACGGCAGATGCCTAGCATCGGCATTCCGAGCGCAGTGGCGTTCTCAATGGCTACCGCAAAGAGCCTGTCGCGAGGGCGGTCAAGAGTCCCGCCCTCAACATCCTGCTGGTCATCCCCTGTCGATGACCGAAGGCGCCTTCAGGACGTCAGGATCGATATTTGACTCGTCTCCTGTCAACACCAGACCGTCAAGCCTGCGCATGATCGCCAGGGCGGAGCCGCCCCTCGCATCCTCTGCATCGATCGTGTGCAGTATGATGCACGCCACCCCCGCATGATGAAGGAGCGCCTGCACATACTTGCGCCGCAACCAGTCGCGATGAACACCATCGATCAAGACACGGTTCGACGTGACGCCGACCACGGCTCGCGCGTTGTCTGGACCTGGCAATGTCACGCCAATTGCCCCGTCGTGCGGGAACCGGCCAGCGACTGCTCATAGAGGCGTCGATTTCGCTCCTTCAACTGAGTTATGACGCTAGGTTGGCCCTGAGGTCCCCTGACAAAGAGCCCTCCCCAGCTTGCGGCAACTTTCGCGTAGTCCGGATCCTGCATTCGAATTTTTCGCGCTTTGTGCAACAGCCAAAACGGGATACCTGGCGAAAGGTGATGCTCAAGATGGTACTCATCGAGATTCTGCCCAAAAATCGCCCGCTCGAGGAAGCTTCCTTTCCGATTCCTCGTTAGATAGACGTTCTGCGTCTCGGTTTCGCACATTGATGAGTGCTCGGCGAGCTCGATAAACCAGCCGAGGACCTGAAACGTGGTGAGATAGGGCACAATCCAGAACAGGACGACGATATGGAGCAGCCCAAGAGCATATGATCCGGCCAGTATGCTGATCCAGAACAGATAGAAGCCGTACTTGTCCACGAGCATGCCTGACCGGCTCTGGTCCTCGACATCTGCTATCGCAAACCGATTGGTCCAGAGATATTTCAGATATGCGATTGTCGCGCCGCCGAATATCGGCTTCCAGATGATGTTGAAAGCGTAGCGCTCCGGAGGCTGCACCTTGTAAACGCCGCTGGCCAGGAAGAACTTCAGGTCGGGATCCTTGTCGGGATCGCCCAGATACGGGTGATGCAAATAGACGTGTGAAATCCGGTAGGCCCAGTGGCGCTGAAACAACGGATAGGCAGCGAATAGGATCCCGAGTAGGTAATTCCACGTCGTGTTCTTTGCGAGCGTGCGGTGAGCCGCATCGTGAGCGATTGTTGTCAATCCGCGCTGGTAGGCGCCGATCAGAAGAACTGCGACCGGATAGAGCCACCATGACACGCACACCGTCGCGAGCGCGCAAGCTGCAATTACAGCGCAATCTTTGGTAATATAGGCGGCTCCCGTTATATTGTCGGGCCTCAGCTTGGAGAGTTGCTTATTGATCTCGCCGCTGAATTGCACGGCCTCATAGCGTGATGACCTCAGTTTCCAAGCTTCTGCCTGATTCATGAGAACCTCTTCCTGATTGCCTTGCAGGTTGTCAGATTGCGGAAAGCGCCTTGTCCAGATCGCGCACGATATCGTCGACATCTTCGATACCGACGCAAAGTCGGATCGAGCCGCCAAAGATGCCGGCGGCCTCGCGTTTTTCCCGTGGGACGGTGGTGTGGGTCGTAGAAACCGGATGCGTCACGAGCGTACGTGCATCTCCCACATTCGAAACGTGATACATCAAGCCGACGTTCTGGATGAACTTGCGCCCTGCCTCTTCGTCCTCCACCTCGAACATGACCATAGCCCCGTGTCCGTATGCGGCGTTGAGTGTCTGGTCGACGGTTTCCCGATCCGCTCCTTCAAAGAGCCCCGGGTAGAAGACACGGCGCACTTTTGGATGCTCGTTAAGAACCTCGGCCAAGATCCTGGCGTTTGCGCAGTGCTGCTTCATGCGAAGCGGCAGCGTTTCAAGCCCTTGGATCAGTTGAAAGCTGGCAAAGGGGCGATGGCCGCGCCAGTATCGCGCAACCAAGTCATGCGGGCCTTTAGGAGAAACTCACTCTTTCCTAGATCATCGACATCGCGCAGCGCGTTGCGCCAGATAATCCCGCCATGCGCATCATCAGGACTGTTGAACAACGGAAAACGAGAGGCTGCCTGGTAGCTGAATTCACCGTTGTCAACGATGAGCCCGCCGAGCGTCGTGCCATGACCGCAGATATATTTCGTCGCGGAGTACGTTGTAATCGCAGTGCCGAGAGCTGACGGCCGGCATACCAGTGGCGTCGTCGTATTGTCCACGACCAGGGGAACGCCGTACTTTCGGCCGATCTCCGCCAGCCGTTTGACTGGAAGCGGGATCAAACAAGGATTTGAAATCACCTCTCCGAACAGACATATCGTGCGATCATCGATGGCGCGTTCAAATGTCTCGGGCCTTCGAGGATCTGCCGTCCTAACGCTGATGCCGAGACGCTTCAATGTGTTGTGGAGCAGATTCCAAATATTGCCATATAGATACGGAGATGCGACGACATTGTCCCCCACTTCGCCACTTGACAAGTTGACGATAGCGAGGAACGTCGCCGCTTGACCTGATGCAACGGCGAGGGAGTCGCTTCCCATATCGACGGCCGCGTACCTCCTTTCCAGCGCGCGGGTCGTCGGATTGATGATCCTGGTATAGGTGAACCCATCAGCCTTTACGTTGTACACGTCAGCAATGTGATTTAGGTCGCCGTCGAGTTCATAAGCCGTGTTCTGGTAAATCGGCACTGCAACGGCTTTCGTCACCGGGTCGCGTCGATAGCCCGCGTGCAAGACAGCCGTTTCGGCCGAAAATGAGAGCTGCGAGGTCCTTGCGCCTGGAGGTGACACCTCGACGCGAGTCCCGCAAGTCTGCGGGGCTAACATCGGCCCTGCTGACGGAGCCTGAGCGGACCGGAAATATGTACGAAAAGCGCACCCCAACCGCTCGATCCAACTGGATTGAATTTCCCCAATACAACCGACCCGAAAACTCCGCGTCGCAAGGTGCAGCTTGGCGTAGACATAAAGGTTATGGGCCGCCAAGTGACGATATAGCCCGTCGAATCCGGCTTGATCCGCGATTCCGGAAGGCGCATTGAACGCGACGCAAACCGGCGACCGCAAGTCCGCAGACAGCAGCGGAGACACCACTCCTTCGAGTTGCTTGACGAGATCGTCCCTTACTTTCTCGTACCTACGCCGTCTGACATGAACACCTTCCCCGTCCAAAATCTCCAACGCCTTCGTGGTTGCCTGAACGATGTGGGTCGGGGGAGTCGACCGCCACTCGCCTGTGCGCTCGAGCGAGAGCCATTGGTCCCTCACGTCAAGCACAAATGACCTCGGCTCCTGGCCGCATTCTCCAGCAGCACGCGAGACGCGATGACAAAAGCGACTCCCGGCGGCCCTTCTATGCACTTGTTGCTTGACGTCACCAGGACGTCAGGCCCATCGCCGTTTAGGTCAATGTTAATCGCACCGAAGGAGCTCATGCAGCCGACGATGGTCTGTACACCGCGTCGTCTCGCCTCCTCGACGATCTGTTCCAGCGGATTAACGATCCCCGTCGTCGTCTCGCAATGCACAAGACATAAGTGCGTCACGCCGGGATTTCGGCTCAGATGTTCGGCAACCTGCTGAGGGTCCAACGGCTCGGTAGCTCGCTTGACAAGCTTCAGCGCTTCGATGCCCCAGAGCGCAGAATTTTAAGAATGCGCTCGCCGTAGATGCCGCTTATGCAAACGAGCGGCTTGTCGGCCTGGGACACAAATGAAGACAGAGCGGCCTCCATTGCAAAGGAGCGGCCTCCCTGAATAGGGACCACCGAGTAGTCCTCGGCATTCCCCAGCAGATTGAGCATCAGCCACCTCATGCGGGTGGTCACGTCCTTGAACTCGCAATCGCGCGATGCTAGATCAAGCTGCATCTGGCTCTTCACCGCTTCCGACAGCGACAATGGACCAGGCGTCAGCAGAGATCGCTGTCTTGTCACACAAACCTCCTTAAGTTGTGTTGGTCAACGGAGCTCAAGCTTGACGGCCGCCTGGGAAGTTCGACGACGCCAACGGCACTCATAAAATACGCCATGCGTGCATCTGTATCCGCGCGCGATCACCAACGGGACTCATTCTACGTGAGCTTGTGACTTGAGACATTCGCACACCGGCGCTCCTTGAGAATTTGGGACGTTGGGGACCTAAGCCGCCTATCTCAAGATCGTACAACTTGACGCCAGGTCCGTTTCAACCCTCTCCGAGGTTTTGTCGCGTGAATTTTTCCTGACACGCATCTTTAGTGGCAGCTAAAAACCGACGCAGCGGCAGAGTTTGAGGATTCCAGCGAGTTGGCTGCAAGTCCTTAGGGCGACAACAGGATGGTCGGCGTTTCGCCTGCTAGCTCGATGCCTGCAGACAAGTGAAGTTGGCTGATCCTCTCGCTTCATGCGCGATCCTTGCCGAAACCAGGCCGGAATACCGGGTTTCTGCAGGCGGATCTTCGCGCTGATCAGTGTGTAGAAGACCTTGAAGCGCTTGAGCAACGAGATTGCCTGACCGCGACGCCGCGCGGTGGTCCTTTATCATTGCGTCGTAGACTCTGACCTGGAGCATGGGACGGCGTTTCTTGAGCTCCTCCGCTCCTGCCCAAGCTCCATCTCTGGTCGCGAATTCGGTTTTGAACTGACCGTCGACTTCGCGCACGTAACCAGAAGCGGGCAATCGACGAGCGGGTGCGACCATTTTGTTCCTTTAGAGGACAATTCGGATCGATGCCCCTGCTTAACCCGAGTCGCCTTGGCCAGCCAGCAGACTGGTGAGCTCATCTCCTACAAAATCTATCGTGCGATGCGCAGTGTCAGGTTCTGCGCTACGAACCGCCAAGGATTGCGCGCGCTATCAAGGCACCGACCACAACTTCCGCTGACTGCTCAGGCGTTTGCTCCATGGTCCTGAGATGAATTTCGGGTCTTATGGGGGCTTCGTAGGACGCATCGATGCCGGTGAAGCTCTTGATCTTACCGTACTTCACTCTTGAATAGAGACCTTTGGGATCGCGCCGCGTGCATTCTTCGATCGGCGTGTCGACAAAGACTTCGATGAACTCCTCCCCACCTACCAAGTTGCGCACCAGGTCTCGATCCGCCCTGTAAGGCGAGATAAACGAGCAGATCACGATCAAGCCGCTGTCCGCCATCAACTTGGCAACTTCTCCGACACGCCGAATGTTCTCCGCGCGGTCGACATCGGAGAAACCGAGGTCCACATTTAGTCCGTGCCGGACGTTGTCCCCATCCAGCAAGATGGCATGCCGCGACATTGCAAACAACTTCTGATCGACGATATTGGCAATCGTCGACTTTCCCGCGCCGGACAGGCCGGTGAACCAGATAATGCAAGGCTTCTGGTTCTTGAGGGCGGCCCCGCTCCTTCCTTCCCACGTCAAGGGGTTGCCAGGCGACGTTTGCAGCCCGTCGCAATGGAGATGCGATCATGCCGGCTGCGACCGTACGATTGGTATAACGGTCGATGAGGATGAATGATCCGGTCTTGCGATTCACTTCGTAAGGATCGAACGCCGCGGGCAGTGCCGTTGAGACATTGCAAAAGCCGATCTCATTGAGACTCAGCGTCCTAGCTGCCTGATGCTCACGCGTATTGACGTCGATCTCGTGCTTGATTGCGGTAATGTAAGCGGCTGTGGTCTGCGTCCCGATGCGCAGAATGTAGTTGCGTCCGACAATAAGCGGGTCCTCATCCATCCAGATCAGATGAGCGGCGAACTTGTCGGCGACCTGCGGCCGCTCGGTCGGTCGTGCCAGGAGATCGCCACGGCGGACATCGATCTCGTCTTCAAGCGCAATCGTGATGGCGTCGCCGGACTCAGCGCAAGCGAGATCGCCGTCCCGAGTCACGATCCGCTTGATTCGCGCGATCCGCCCGGATGTGGCGACAACGATATCGTCTCCCACAGAAATGCTCCCCGAAGCCACGGACCCGGCATAACCGCGGAAATCCATATTCGGCCGGTTCACCCACTGGACAGGAAAGCGGAACGCCTGGCCCGCGCTGTCGGAGCCGATGTCAATGCTCTCAAGGTGACCGAGCAGGCATGGGCCATCATGCCACTGAGTATTACAGGAGCGATCGACGACATTGTCGCCGTACCGGGCGGAGATCGGAATCGGAACGATCGAGGCAAAGCCAAGATCGGCAGCAAACGCCACATAGTCTGCGAAGATCCGGT
Organism: Bradyrhizobium sp. 6(2017); assembly: GCF_011058295.2. Lineage (NCBI taxonomy): Bacteria > Pseudomonadati > Pseudomonadota > Alphaproteobacteria > Hyphomicrobiales > Nitrobacteraceae > Bradyrhizobium > Bradyrhizobium sp. 6(2017). The sequence continues at coordinate 8,051,158 of NZ_CP049289.2, forward strand.
CAAAGATCTCTTTTTTGTAGCTAACGAGGTCAATCTTGTTCACGGCCAGGACGAGATGCCGAATACCAAGCAGCGAACAGATGAAGGAGTGGCGCTTGGTTTGGACCAGCACGCCCTTGCGTGCATCGATCAGGATGACCGCGAGTTGAGCGTTGGAGGCGCCGGTGGCCATGTTGCGGGTGTACTGTTCGTGGCCGGGCGTGTCGGCCACCATGAACGAGCGCCGCTCTGTCGCAAAGAAGCGATGAGCCACATCGATCGTGATGCCCTGCTCGCGTTCGGCTTCAAGCCCGTCGACGAGCAACGCGAAATCGACGTCGCGGCCGGAGGTGCCGTGCTTGGCACTGTCCCGTTCAAGCGCCGTCCACTGATCCTCGTAAATCAACTTGCTATCGTGCAGCAGGCGGCCGATCAGGGTCGACTTCCCGTCGTCCACTGAACCACATGTGATGAATCGCAACTGATCCTTTGACTTGGGTTGGAACGGTTCCACTATCGGCTTGGCAAGCATCAAAAGTAGCCTTCCCGCTTCTTCTTCTCCATCGAACCGGTTTCATCGGTATCAATCAGGCGTCCCTGGCGCTCCGACAGCCTCGCGGTCCGCAGTTCCGCGACGATATCTTCGATCGTCGCTGCACCGGACTCAATAGCCCCGCTCAAAGGATAACATCCAAGCGTACGGAAACGGATCATCCGCATTTCCGGAACTTCGTCGGAGTCAAGCGGCAACCGCTTGTCATCGATCATGATCATCGCGCCATTTCGACGCACGATCGGCCTTTGCCTTGCGAAGTAGAGCGGGACAACCGGGATCTTCTCGAGCATGATGTATTCCCACACATCGATTTCGGTCCAGTTTGACATCGCAAAAACGCGCATGGTTTCGCCCCGGCGGATCCGTGTGTTGAACAGGTTCCAGAGCTCCGGCCGCTGGTTACGCGGGTCCGATACGTGTCCCGCGGAACGGAACGAGAGTATCCTTTCTTTTGCGCGGCTCTTTTCCTCGTCGCGCCGCGCTCCACCAAAGGCAGCATCAAATTCGTGGAGGTCGAGCGCCTGCTTCAGCGCGTCGGTCTTCATCACCTGGGTATGAAGCGCAGAGCCGGCGTCGACCGGATTGCCCCCGCGCGCGACGCCCTCCTTTATTTATGTGGACGATCAGCTGGAGGCCGAGCCGCTTGGCTGTCTCATCCCGGAAGCTAATCATCTCGTGGAACTTCCAAGTCGTGTCCACGTGAAGCAGGGGGAAAGGCAACTTTGCGGGATAGAATGCCTTGATCGCGATGTGCAGCATCGCGCTCGAGTCTTTACCGATCGAGTAAAGCATCACCGGTCTTTTGAACTCGGCGACCACGTCACGCATAATTTCGATCGATTCGGATTCGAGGCGGCGTAGATGTTTCGGCAGCATGTGTTCTTTTCGGTGCAAGATCTTTGTGATCGCCGTTTCATGGCTCGAGCCCGGATGAGGAATGCAAGCGGCGCAAACGGCTCGCCAAGGCGAAGGGCTCGTCGATCAGGTCAAACACTGCTTGAGGCAGCAGACATGCATACCCGGCATCCTATCGCATTCACCGCAGTCCGCCTCACACGTGATCGGGGTGCAATCAGCCCGTGTGGGCTAAGCATCTTGGCTAGATCAGCCAGCGTATTTTGATCGCAAGTATCCAGATCACCCTAAGGTATTTTGAAGAGCTGCTCAAGCCGCACGACATCACCCAAGAGCTTCTCGATAGATGCGTCAGGCTTCTGAATGCATCCAGCCCCCTACCCCATAAGCTTCTGCGCAAGATTGCCCCGTACAGCAGAGCCACCAGTGAATTCGCCGACCGGAAAATTCTCCTCAACTTCGATGCCCGCTAGGTGTTTGCGCCTCTCCGCACTATCGATATCGGACGCGGAGCGAAAGTTCTCTGAGATTGCTGTTCAGTTCGATCGATTGGGGGATCCCAGAAGCATTGAGTTGCTCCCCGATTGCTCAGCAGCTGAGACGAAGTCAAGGGACCAGCGCGATTGAACGACGATCGGCCGCGCATATGGAAAGATGCAAACAGGGTGGGAACTTTAAGAGGTAACCAGACGGCACATGGGACATTGTTGCATCCAATCGATACGATGCTGTTTGCTTAACCATTGAAAATGTAAATGCGACATGCACCTCGCATATGATCGGCAAGCATCAGTGAAATTCGGCAAGGAGCAGAGAGGTCGACGAGTGGGAAAAGAAACAGACCATCACTTGGCTGGGACTGCCAATTTCGCCAGCTCTTCATCGATCGCGACCCAACTACCCGTGGAGGCCGCCGCTGGTCCGTCTAGACAAGGGGGGCGCACGTCAGAACAGCGTCGCCCGGCTTATAATTCAGCAAGGTCCACGCCCGTCCGAATCGTACCAAGCAACTGATTTACATAATCTTTCAGCGTTGCTCCAATTTCCAATCCGCGCTAAGGGAGGCCGGTGAAGGATAGAAATCTAAGCTATGGGCCGCCGGAGTTTCTTAGTCGAGCAACCACGCTCGACAGTTTCTCTACCGACGGACAGGAGATGGTCTGGCCGTTCATGTGGGAAATCAGATCGATCAGTGCGTGTCTCGAAGAGCTTGCCAAATTCCGCGCCAATGTGCTTGGCATCACCGGGCCACAGTGGATGTTCCTGATGGCGGTGGCCTATTTGGGCAAAGAAAATGGTGTGCCCGTCAATGTGGTGTCAAAGTTGATGCACGTTGATCCTTCCTTCGTCACGACCCACTCAAAGGTGCCAGAGAAGGGCGGATTTCTGCGGCGTAAGTCCTCCTCCGCAAACGATGCTCGGGTCGTGCAGATCTCGTTGACGGCCAACACTCGTGAACATCTCGCAACTCTGGTGCCACGACAGCAAGCACTGGATGAGCTCGCTCTTGATGAATTGGGCCTTAAGGTATCAAGCGAGTTTATTGGCGGGCTGGCTACATTGAGGCATAGCCTAGAGAAGGCTTGCCATCAGAGCCGCTCCGGCGTTCTGAGAACCAAACGTACAATCGTCAGAAACGAAGATGGCTAGCCATGTCGACTTTCCCACCTTTGATTTTTTCTTGAGGCAGCGCGGGCGAAGGTGGGTGTGGTCCGTTCACACGGCCGAAGGCGCGCAGGTAATGACGGGTTCAGGACGTAGCCGGACCGCCGCCAGCTATCAAGCTAACAGAGCGCCTTTTTTATTGCTGCTGACCGCACCGTATAATTTTGCAGCTCAAGCTAACAAACAGGCTCGGCAGCTGCCCCTTGCGCGTAAACTTTAATCTATCGATATCTTCAAGGTACGAACCTCAGGGTTGCTTTCTTTTGACCAGAGCTGTGAGTCCAGGGCAACCGAGTCGCGTCCAACTTTTCGATCGTCTATTCTCGCGCTATAACGCACAGCCGACGGAGCCGATCGCAGTGACTCAGAGCAAGGTGCCGAGTTAAGCCTGACCGTGTCGAGCAATTTCGCCGGCGCCTCCGCATACATCTCAATGCCTGCCAGGATCAGAAGAAAGCTGGATGTCGTCCGCTGCGGGTTTTAATCAGACGCGGGCCACGACGCGTCGCTCAAGAACCTTTTCACCAAAGATGACGAGACACTGAACCCCTTCGCCGCAGAGACGGGCCATCCGGCAGTACCAAAGCACTCATTCCTCTACTCTGATCATCCATCCTGGTAGCTTACAAAACCCGTTGGCTGCGTGTGCCGATCTGAAGCCTACTTCCCATCTATGACAAGGCCCAGGAGCACAACGCATTCGCGTCTCGTCCCGGCGGTCGGCCTCGAGGCAAGCCATCGTTGGTGTCTTGAACGAGAGGTTTTCCTGCGATCAGACGGCTGAGATCCTCGGCTCATCACAGTTGATGGCTAAACGGGCCTGCGCGAGAATACATCGACAGGCAGATCAGACTGTCGCCGCGCCGCGCCAGAACTCTGCAAGCTGTATCTCCCTGCGTTCACCGGATTTGACGCCTCACTACCGCTCGTAATCGCCCCCCTGCGGTGGAGAGTCATCCAGACCGAAAAATTCTCCGCGTGTGGACGGCAGCTTTGCACCGAATGTACCAGAATTGGGATTGGTAGATCATCCACAGCAATCTGTAAGGCGAATTGCGACCAACTCCAGTGGCCATAAAGGGCGGCCCACAAGCCGCCCTATTGTGCAACTTAGCGCGCTGCTTAGTAAGCTATCGCTGATGCCCGAGCCCGATTCCGAGATTGAGGGCCTTTTGGCGTAGCGCACCGACGCTGCGTTTGGTCATTTTTGATATTTTTATGACCGGAGTCCGAGCCTTCGAATGAACCTTGAGCTCTTTGATATCCGCCTTGGTCCACTCGCGCCGCTTAACGCGTTTCTTGCTTGCTTTTTTCACGACTAATGCTCCTTTTGAGAGGGCGGCTTGTAACATAGTTTTTTCGGGACGACGATGTTAAAAACGAGGCAGTCGCAGGAACTCGCGCCATCATGCAACGTCGGTCATAAGCTATGGAGAACGATGAGCAACCAAATGGCGATGAGCCTGAATAAATCGGGCAGATTCGTTATTTGTTTTAAGCTCGCGGATGATCGAGTTCTTCTCAAGGATCTTTTCTCGTTCCAGAGAGACATGCGATGACCTATTCCGCGACGCGGAGCGGGTCAGAGTTCTGGATTTAGCTCATCTAAAGAATGGTCGGCATGATGAGCGCACTGTCGGGAACATTGCGCCGCCGGTACACGGATGATGAAGATGGGATTCATGGCCTCGACGCAGTCGAGGAACGAGTATTCGAGGAAACCAAGCGAAGTGTAGGCGCGCCACATTAGGCCCTATGGGATGCCGAACACCCACGTGCGGCGATGGGGACACGATCCCCATCTTGCCGATCGAGAAGTGCCTGTTGAGAGCTTGAGGCTATACAGCTGACGATTCCAAAGTCAGGCAATCAGACAATAGAGGCACCGAACGACACGAAGCCGACTTGCCCAACGCTCCGGAGTGCACATAGCTCACCGTCCGATCGGTGCAGTTACGGAGCGAATTGACAACCTTAATTGCCATCAGAGCCAGACTGTTGCTAATGCAGAACATCGCGTTCTTCCATCACCGCCAATCATCCTGACTGCTATCTGATGGTGCTTCCGATCGACGAGCGCCCGGAAGAAGTCCCGGATATGCAGCGATCGGTGAAGGGCGAGGCGGTGTCGTCGACCTGATGTGGCCTGCCGTGAAAGCCGACCGAGACCATCAGCATGCGGAGCACCGGTCCGTGCGGCGATTGTCTTACGCGCGCGAGAGAGCCGGCTGTTGATCATGGCGGTCCGCCGCAGATGTACAAGATCAGCGCGCAAATTGGATCTCGGGAGAAGATAGGAGACCGGGCGCCGAGTTCTCCATCGAAATAAAGTAGTGCATGATCGAAACGAAACAAGCGCTCAGGAAGAACCCGACGGCGTTGTGGCCGTACCACCACTGAATCAGGGCACCCTGCATGCGCAGGCGATGTAGGATTTGGAGACGAACCGTTATACCGCCGGCCGTTCATAGTAGCGATTGAGATGACAGCTCCAGCGGCTAGATTGCCGGCGGAAGCCAGCAATGCGTGGATTCAATGCGGGATCGCGCCCCCTAGCTCAGGTGAAAACGCAACATAAGCAGAAGCAGCGAATACCGACACCAGGCCTGCTTCGCCCATTGTCGTGGAGTTCAGGCAGGGGTGGGTTTATCATGTCGTGGTTTTTTGGGAACTTACATTTCCGGTTGGAACGATTGAGCGCGGTCAATCGCGAAAGCGCCGGGGGACGCTCTCGATCTCGCGACCAAGCGCGCGCAGGGTTTGTTCGTTAGGGCAGTCGTCCGGGAGACCTGTATACTTCTCCTTTCCGGCGTCGGCGGCGCAGCGGGCCTTAGCCCGACACAGGCCGCACACCCGCTGCAGATCGCGCATTACGTCACCATGACGAGCGGCAAGCGCATTCTCGGAAAAACCGAGGCGCTTGCTTAAGAGTTCAGGAGAACCCGGACTTTGAGCCATCCTGCGAAAGGCGGACGTGGACAGATTAAGCTCACGCGCGATCGCATCGATGTCGTGAGAGCTCAAGTAAGCTAGCTCAGATGACCGAGACAGGCTTGCTCGTAACCGCCTAAGCAGATTTCTGAACCGCCAAGGACGACCGATATGTGCAGATTGGCTCACCGTGTGTCACATCCCTCGAAAGAGCCTTAGCTGATGGCGGCCCATGGGATTTGACATGCATCGGGGCCGAGCAAATCGCTCCAATCAACCAAGCCGATACAATGTTGCTGCAGGGACGCTGTGCTCCTCGCACCGGGCTCACCGCTGGCGATTCTCGACGTGCATCGGCTTTTTTGACCTGCATCAATACTGCGGCGGCGGCTTAGCGATAGAAAAGACGTTCCGGTCAAGGTCAGAGACATGGCAGACAGAAGGACTTGGCGGCCCATCATCTTTTCGTGTTCAAATACCGGCGACCGGGTTCAAGGACTGCTGCCGGATGACGCCTCCGAGCTAGGCGCCGACGACCTGCCCCAATAACCTGCGCTGCTTGTGATGGCGCCCACTTCGTCGACCGGCGGACCGGCGCAATGATTGGGGCCGAGCGCAGCTAGATCGATCGGCATGGCATCAAGCGAAGCCGGGGGCGTCACATTTTCGCTTGGACACGCCCGCCAGGCTCGCAAGGACGCGTTGAGGCCATCCATCTCACGCTCGCCCATTTGTGATAGGAGTCTTATCACCAATGAAGGATGTTCGACATGAAAGACCACGGGAACACTTGTGGCGCCGCTGGCACGACTTCGCAGGCAGCAGTTCAGTCTGATTTCTGCAAGACAGCGGCCGATACTAGCCGGCATTGTCTTGAGCAGGGCGGGATCTTCTCGATCGTAGCCGGGAAGCTGTATCGGAGCGTTAATCCTCGTAATTCAGTTAGCGAGCGGATCATGTCCCATCACGGGTTCAACGAACTATGACTTATAGGACCTGGACGGCAACCGAAGCGATCGAGATCACGCGCCGCTCGGCCAATATTTGGCTCAACCTGTTCCCGCACCGACCAAGCGAACTGATCCATACTGTTCAGAAGGTTGCCCCAATTGTCTATTCGCGGCGATAAACACCATACAGCATCTACTGACAAGATGACGTGGGAACGGATCGAAGCGGCGCCCTTTGATCGGGATCTGGAGATTGCCGTGATTGAGGGTAATACCATTCACCGGCTGGTGTTTCCTTGCCGCCGGATCTTCGGCGGCTGGATTAAGACCAAGACCGGAGAACACGTCGCTGTGCGACCCACACACTGGCGCATCTGGTCGAAATAGCGGGCCATCCAGCACTTAGATGCCGTGAATGCTACGCTTCCACTCAGTGGCCCTCTCGCAGGCGATGTAGAGCGAATCGAATGAGTGTGCTTGGCGCGAAATATGCCGACCGCATCCGGTATCGCTATGGCACGGAGGGACCGCGGCTGCATGGGTTTAATCTGAACTCGTGCACGTCTCGCGGCCGACCACCATGGGTGAGATGGCATCGGCCATCGCCCATGAAATCAACCAGCCAGTCTCCGCCACTACAAACTACCTGCTCGGGCCGGCATCAGACAAGCCAGACGTCAATCGCGTTGGTAACGCGCTCGAACACGCCGCCCGACAGGCCTCCTCGCGCCGACGATATCGCCAGGCGCTCACGTGAATTCGCGGCCAATGGCGAGCGGCAGGACTTAGTGGAGAATGCGCCAGGATGCGCTGAACCTGATGGGAACGGCAATCGAGACGATGGCTTCCCTACTGGTGCTGAAAATTGACCGTCGGGGGTACCAAGACGGCCTGGCCAGGTTTACTCGTGCTGGTAGCGGCCCCAGCATTAGCCCCGACCGCCTGTTTCAACCCCTTGTCACGAGTTAAGAGCATCGTATGGGGGTTGGACTATCAATCGGATGGGCGATCATCGAATCCCATGGCGGCCACATCCTCGCAGAAACGAATCCGGGCGGGAGTGCGATCTTTCAGTTCACCCCGCCATTTGCGGAGGTTGGTGAAGACGCATGATTATGCGGCGCATTCTTGTGATCGATGATGACGCCGCGATGCGGGATTCGCTCGCGCTTCTGCTTGAGGTAAAAGGCTTTTGCGTAGCAGCCTATGAGAGGGCGAACCAGTGCCTCGATGAGGTCGCTAGCGGCCCTGTCGACTGTATTATCTCAGACATCCGCATGCCCGGCATGAGTGGCCTCGAACTGCTGCGCAAACTCAAGGCCGATCGTGTCGGCTATCCTGTCGTCCTGATAACTGGGCATGGCGACGTATCGCTTGCAGTCGAAGCGATGAAGGCGGGTGCGGCCGATTTTATCGGGAAGCCGTTCGAGGATGAGGTGCTATTGCGTTCCGTCCATAGTGCGTTGGACGCGCGGCCGATCAAGCCAATCGGTGACGCAGCAAAACTGCAGGCGGACGCCCGCCTCGCAGATCTCTCGGCGCGCGAACGTGACGTCCTGCACGGACTATTAGCCGGCAGAATCAACAAGGTGATCGCCCGGGATCTTGGCATCAGCCCCCGGACAGTCGAGGTTTACCGCGCTAACCTCATGGCCAAGACCGATGCCCGCAGCATTGCCGAGTTGATGCGGATCGCCATCGTCTCAGGGCTCTAGCAGTATCGCAAACGGCGCGAAATGGCTTTTTCAGGCTGCGCGCACCGGATGGTGCACAGTAGTTTCGGAGGCAAGGCTTCGAACCGGGCTCAGAAAGACGCCTTCGGCACGCACTGGCGGACAGGTTGACCGCGCCGAACGAGTCGTGCATCACCTCAGTTGCTTGCTTGTCATCCTGGTATTCAGCACCTGTTTTGCCGCGACTAACAATGCCGATCAGGTGATGGCTAAGAACGGCATCCGCAATCTTTTGCTCGATCACCCTTCCTGGTCTCGGCGGCATAATCGCTGTGCATGAATGATGCAATTGCGCGGCTGGCATCACCGACGGACCACATGCCATGCTGGCTTTTCTCTAGTTGACACCGGGCCATTGCGCGACAGCTACACGTCCAGTTTAATCGTGCCTAACCAAATCAGCGACTGCGTATGAAGCAGATCAATTAAACGGCCCGGATTGTGCTTCGACAACCAGCATGTCCTTCACGCCAGAGAGCGGCAATGTTCAGGAATATATTGGTCCGTCTTCCTACGGAGCTACCGGTGCGGGCTGCGGTAGATGGTTCGATTTCCTTCGCATTGAGCACGGGCGCGCATCTTGATGTTGTCGCGATCGGGTACGAAAGGACCATTGCTCCGCTCGTTGCGCTCGGCGGGGCGACCGTCACTTCGGTCTTTGAGGTCGAACAGGAGCGTGCATTGGAGCGAGCCAAAGCGGCACTCTATGTCTTTGATCTGCAGGCAAGAAACACCGGTATCTCCTACGTGAGCCGCGCGCTGAGTGCGGTTCCGGCCGACGCGCCGGATCATCTGCGCGAGCGCGCGAGTCCACGATATGAGCATCGTCACGCAACCTCAGGGCGGCTATGACAGCTACGATAACGTTATTCCCAAGCGAATGCTTTTCCAAGCCGGCGGACCCGCTCTGTACCTGCCATGCATCTTCCACGGCCCGTTTTCGGCCAGGCGAATCGGGATTTGCTGGGACGGCAGCCGTCGCGCGGCCCGCGCGTTGCACGACGCGATGCCGCTGCTGCGCGAAGCTGACGTCCTCACCATTGTCGCGATCGCCGCTCCAAACAGGCTTCCGGCGGAAAGTTCTAAGGAGCATTTGGGGCAGTACCTTGCAAAGTCAGGCCTTGCTGCAAAGGTCGTTTCACTCCCGGCATCCCGGTCAGCGGCAGGGCTATCGCATATGGCTAAGAACCTGCATGAGAAAGGCCTCGTCCCAGCCTGCGCGTCTGATCTTGAGGTTGATGGACTTGCGATCGGGGTGGGCTCGCAGGATGTTGAGGGCAAGGCGTCGGAGAATGGCGAGATTCTCCGGTGCGTGGTCCTTGCGGGAGCGGTTGCGATCCTCGGCAAAATGGACGTCGAGCACCCAATGCAGCCGGTTCTCAACGGCCCAGTGACTGCGGGTGACGTCAAGCAGCCGCTTGGCAGAGATATATCTGGACAGCAGATAGTAACGTACGACCGGCGGATCGGCGCGCTGGTCACGCAGGCGCCGGCGCGAGGTGACGCGGCCCACGGCCGCCACGCCGGGGAAGCGTTCAGCCAGGGTCGTGTTGCGCATGACGGTCGCACGTCGCGCCTCGCTGCGATCATGGGCCGGGCGGTCGGTCTGCTGGACGGTGCTGCGCTGCCCCGATCGCGCAAACTGCTGCGTCACCGCCTTGAACAAGAGGCCACGGTTCGCCTTGATCGTCAGAACATAATGTCCGCCCCGATCAAGCACCGCTGCAGCAAATCCGCGGTGGCAATGCAGGGCATCGGCGGTCACAGTGCAGTCTTCAAGGGAGAGAAGATCCAGCACCTCCAAGGCGCCCGCCGTCTCGTTGCGCCCCGGCGCTTTTTGTTGCGCCAGAGCCATGCGTGCTTCGACTGCGAAGACGTTGACCAGATGCAGTGGCGTTGCCCGTCCGCCGCGTTCATAGGCACGCCGCAGAGCTTTGCCATCGACCGCAATCACGCCGGTAAGCTTGAGCCCATTGGCCTTGGCAAACGCCGCCATGAAGCGGCGGAAGGCGAACTCAAAGGCCTGCGGCTTGAGCAGACGGAACACCCGACTGAACGTATCGTGGCTGGGGATGCCGTGCTCCAGCTTCAGGAAGAGGCGCAACAAGCCTTCCTTGGACTGTCCAAACTCCTCCATCTCCCCGCAGCTGCCGGCTCCGCACAGAACCGCCGCCAGCGCGATGAACAGAACTTCCAGCAGTTCGTGGCTCGCATTGCCTGCGCGCGGGTCCGGCAAGCGCCCAAACGCCCTTCTGAACTTCCGCATCCGACTCCCTCCAGAATCCGGGAGTCGTCTTCAGAATCCTTCTTGCCTTCCAACGCAATAGCTAGCCAAAACCCATATGCGATTCCCCTGCGGTCAGCGGGGCGCACCCTCCTGTCGCTCGCGGCGCACCAAAGCTTCGACCTGCTGGTGATGGGCGGATCCGGCGCCTTCGTCCACGGCCGATTTCGGCTCTCCGCCTTAGGATGACCTGGCCAATAATCCTTCTCCAGCCACCGGCCGGCCGCCGCTGTGACAACGCGCATATTGGCGGCATCCCCTCATCGGTTACGCCAGGTCCACCTGGACGACGAGCTTGGTATGATCTGATACGCGCGCACGTGTAAGCCCGAGAACTTGGCTCGGGTGACATATTGATCCGGCTCAACGGCTGGCCTTGCCGCTCTCCGGTGATTTTGGTGGCAAGACTGTCCGTGAGCAGTTCCTCCAGCAGCTCGATCGATATCGACCTGCCACATTCTAAGGCATTGCGCTTCCGCCTGGCTCTTCCCGGGAGATTGGCCCAGGCTTGCGATTGTTTCCATCGGCAAGGCCGACCAAGCCGGCAGCCTCTTTCGATCCAAAGGCCGCCTGGCCGGCTTCGAGCGGGTTGGAGCAAGCCAGGGGCAGCGCTGCACTAGGACGGCATTACAGGACCTACGTGTAAATACTTAGTGGCTTCTACTTAGGGAAAACATCCGAATTTGCCGGCCCGTTGGAAGCGGCCAATCTGAGCCCCATCGTCGTTAGCAAGATTGAGTCCGCCATGCAGGCCCAGGCCGCACCTTCTCACGAGATCAGCCGACATCCGACTAGCGTCTTGCGCAGGCAGCCGCATGGTTGTGGTCCGTTTGGTATGATTGCGGCACCGATGCGGTTCACTCGCAACAGCGAGATCTACGGCGAGGATGAGGCAGCTGAATACCTGTATCAAGTGGTGTCAGGTGCTGTGCGAACCTACAAGATTCTGGAGGACGGACGCCGTCAGATCGGTGCATTTTATCTGCCCGGCGACATCTTCGGCTTCGAGGCCGGAGAAAGCCATATCTCTTCGGCCGAGGCGATCTGTGAGACGCATCTGCTGATGGTGAAGCGCTCCGCCGTCATTGTTCGCGCCAGTCACGAGAGGGAGCTCACGCGACAGCTGTGGGACGGTATGGCGCTGGAGCTCCGCCGCTTTCAGCAACATTCAATGCTCCTGATCGGCAGCGCAGAAGATCGGGTGATGGCCTTTCTGCTCGATATGTCTCGCCGCGCTACCAAGAACGGTGCGATCGAACTTCCCATGTCACGGCAGGATGTTGCCGATTACCTTGGTTTGACCATCGAGACGGTGTCGCGCACCTTTACCCAACTTGAGCAGAATGGCGTTATTGCCCTACCAACCTCACGCCGAGTCGAGCTGCGTGACGGCAGATTATCCAGCCGCTATGTGCAGAACTTGGGTTAAGTCGCAAGCCGCGGCGAAAATGCGAATTCTGCAAGAACAGCGCGGACAATTGCGGCGCCGTGAAGGACACTGAACCTTAGCTTGAGCGATCTGCTACCTTGTTCCTCCATGGAGCCCACAATGATCATCGATCTGTTGCTTCGAGAGCATCGCAATATTGATCTTCTTCTGACTTTCCTCCAACGCGAATTGGAGGTTTTCGAGCATGGGACCCGTCCGGACTATGAGGTCATTCGCGCGATCCTCAGCTACTTCGAGGTTTACCCGGCGATGTACCATCATCCTCAAGAAGACTTGATTTTCTCAAAGCTCGAGACTCGCGATCCGGATGCGGCTGCGATCGTCGGCAATCTCGCACATGAACACCAGGAAGTCGTCGACCGTCTGCACCACGCCGTTCAAGCTATTGATGGGATCCTCGCGGATCGTGAACTCGTTCGGCAAGACGTCGGCAATATCGTACGCGACTTTATCGTACGCGAGCGGCACCACATGATGTTGGAAGAACGAGATTTCTTTCCCGCCGCCGTTCTGGCTCTATCCCCTCAGGATTGGACCGACATCGCTTCTGCTCTCACCGATCATGGTGATCCCCTATTCAGCGAAGCAGCAAGGGCGACCTCCGATGCGCTAAGAGCGCATATCCTAGAATTGGAGCAAGAAGCTGAAGCCGAACGGAGTTCGGTCGCTCTTTCCTCCGGAATGGCCGGCAGCCCGCTACATGGCCTCACGAGGGACGGCTAGTATCCTTCGGGAGAGGAATACTTTCTCCCTTTGCTCATGCAGGCCCAATTGGATCAAAACGAGAACTGGCCTGCATGCCGCCCATTGCTGCGGCATCACCGCTTCATCGCGATCCAGGGACGATATACGCCGTGGGCATGCCCTACCAATTTGGCTTCAGACTCGCCACTGCCATCAGCCACCAATTAAACTGACGCAGCGCAAAACCCATCCGGCGTATCTGCGATTTGGACCCAGAGAAGAAGAATGCGACCCGACTTGGCAAAATCCTACGGGCAGCACTCCCTGCCACGCTACACCAGCTATCCGACGGCTCCCCATTTCTCGGCGTCAGTTAGCGAATCCGACTATCAAGCGTGGCTCAAGTCGTTAGGCGGCCAGCAGTCCGCCTCGATTTACGTGCACGTGCCATTTTGCCGAAGCATGTGCTGGTACTGCGGCTGCCACACATCTGTCATGAAACGCCAGGAGCCGCTCGCGACCTATGCAACCGCACTGCGAACTGAAGCCTACCTCATTGGAGAAACCATCGGTCGACGACAACCGGTCTCCCATGTCCACTTCGGCGGCGGCACGCCGACGATCATGACACCTGAAACGTTTGCTGATCTGGTCGCCTCGTTGCGCTATTCGTTCGCAATTTTGCCTGATGCCGAGATCGCCGTAGAGATCGATCCACGCATATTGACCGAGCCGATGGCCGAGGCGCTAGGCTATTGCGGGGTCAACAGGGCGAGCCTAGGTGTCCAAAGCCTCGATCCGGTTGTTCAACGGGCCATTGGCCGTCTGCAGAGCTTCGAACAGACCGCAGTATCGGTCGATCGTCTACACCGCGCCGGCATCGGCCGGATTAATTTCGACCTGCTCTATGGGCTGCCCCAGCAGACCGTCGTTTCCTGCCTCGACACTCTTTCCAAATGTCTCGAACTGCATCCGGATCGGTTCTCGGTGTTTGGCTACGCGCACGTTCCTTTCCTTAAGAAGCATCAACGCAAGATCGATGGATCCACTCTGCCCGACAGCGTCGAGCGACACCTGCAATCGGAAACGATCGCGCAAGCTTTGGTCGACGCTGGATATGTACGCATCGGCATCGATCACTTCGCCCTGCCGGACGACAATCTCGCCCTGGCACGGCAGGAAGGCAGGTTGAGGCGCAACTTTCAAGGTTATACGGATGATTCGGCGGACACCCTCCTTGGACTCGGCGCCAGCGCCATTGGCCAGATGCAACAAGGGTTCGTCGCGAACGCTGTGTCGATAAAGGACTACCTTGCTCGCATCGCCGAGGAACGGCTGGCCACGATGAAGGGCTATTTGCTGGCCGACGACGATCGCTTCCGCGCCGAAATCATCGAGCGACTCATGTGCGGCATGGCAGTCGATCTTTGCGAGACATGCCGTCGTTACGGCAAGGATCCGAGCCTGGCCGTCGTCGATCGTTCTCGACTCGCCAACCTGATCGCAGATGGAGTTGCCGTACTGGACGACGGTCGACTTTCCGTGGTCGATGGCGCAGAGTTTCTGGTCCGGAGCGTCGCATCTTCGTTCGACGCGCACCTCCCTGGGTCGAGGGCTACGCACAGTCGGGCGGTTTGAACCGAAGCCAACCCGATCCGGTTCCGATCGGAGATCAACATCACCAAATCGGCTTCTGGTTAGGAGTATCGCACGGCTGATAGCACGCCGATTTGGCATCCGGTCCCGAGCTATCTACAAGCGTCGTCACACCCACTACGTCGAGCCGCACGTAGATTTCAAACACTCGTTGGAACCGAGGATTCCAATCGGGCGACAACGGTTTGACCAACGACCGACCGAATCTGGCCTAACTCAAGCTGCTCATTTCATTGGTGATGATGAGGTCCTTGCGTGCGCGATTTTGGTATGTCTCGGTGATTGAGCGTATTGTTTGCGGGCAGGAGAGCGCACCACGTTTTGCGGCCCGTTGCCTTCCATGCGGCGATCGCTCCACATCATCGCCCACCCATGCTCGACTCAGCGAGTCGTTGAGACAGTCCTCATCAGCAACAACCTTGGTGTAGTTTTCTAATCCTTGGCTATATTGGCCGCATACCAGGGCATAATTGAGTTACGATCATCCTGTGCCTTAATTGGGACTTAGATTTTCGGCGAATGTCCTCGCCGAGATCGAGCCGTCGGCCGTGCTCCCTCTGCCGATGGAAGTGGCCGCGATGCCTAGCAGCGTCGCTCCTCCCAGACTCGACTTCCGCCCGGCCGCTAAACGCGGCCGGGCCTTTTGTATTCACGAAGGCTCTCCCGGGACTATCGAGATCTCCTTAAGCCGATCAGCTCGACGAAAGACCTGACCAAGGATCAATGGCCTATTGGAGCGGATGCAGCGCGCAGTTCGCGGGCCGCAGCGACCATGTTGACAAGTGCCGGGCGAACCTCCTCCCATTTGCGTGTCTTCAAGCCACAGTCCGGATTGACCCAGAGCTGCGACCGCTGCAGCCGCTTCAGAGCCAAGGCCATGAGCTCCTTCATCTCGCCGGTCTCGGGAACGCGTGGGGAATGAATGTCGTACACGCCTGGCCCAATTTGGTTCGGATAGTTGTAGTTCCTGAACGCGTCGAGCAGTTCCATCTTCGAGCGCGAAGTCTCAATCGAGATGACATCTGCGTCCATTGCAGCAATCGCATGGATGATGTCGTTGAATTCTGAGTAACACATGTGGGTATGAATCTGAGTTTGTTCGGCGACGCCCGATGAGCAGATGCGGAAGCAATCTCCAGCCCACTCGAGGTAAACGGTCCACTGCGCACGACGCAATGGCAAGCCTTCGCGTAGTGCAGCCTCATCGATCTGGATCATGGAAGCACCCGCATTCTCGAGATCGCCGACTTCATCTCGAATTGCGAGCGCAATCTGACGGCAGACTTCGCTTCGGGGAATATCCTCGCGAACGAACGACCAGTTCAAGATCGTTACTGGTCCGGTCAACATCGCCTTCATCGGCCTTTTGGTTAGCGACTGCGCATAGCGCCACCAGTCCACCGTGATCGGCTTCGGCCGCGAGACATCTCCAAACAGGATCGGCGGCCGGACACAGCGCGAGCCATAGGATTGCACCCAACCGTTTTTGGTAAATGCGAAGCCGGAGAGTTGCTCGCCGAAGTACTGCACCATGTCATTGCGCTCAAACTCGCCATGGACGAGCACGTCCAGACCGATGTCTTCCTGCCAACGTACGGCGCGCGCCGTCTCTTCCTTGAGGAACTTGTCGTATTGCTCGTCGCTCATCGCGCCTCGCGCATGCGCCGCCCGGGTATTACGGACCTCTGAGGTCTGAGGAAACGATCCGATCGTCGTGGTCGGGAACGCTGGCAGCCCGAAGCGCTTGCGTTGGATCTCGGCCCGACTGGCAAATGGGCTGGCGCGCCGGCGCATGGCCTGGTTGATCGCACTCAGCCGGACAACGACATTGGCATCTCGGATCTTCGGCGACGTCCGGCGGACGGCTGCGGCACACTCCGATTCCGCAAGAGCTTTCGCAACATTCTGGTCGCCTGCGAGTGCCCGCGCCAAGGTCGCAAGCTCACGCATCTTCTGAACCGAGAAAGCAAGCCAGCTCTTGACGTCGGAGGCGAGCCCGGTCTCGAGTTCAACATCGACCGGCACATGAAGCAGCGAGCAGGATGGGGCGATCTGTACGCGGTCCTTACCAAGCTTCGCAATCGCGGGGTCCAGTCGCTGGCGGAGCGCCGACAAATTCGATCGCCAAACATTCCGACCGTCTATGACGCCGAGCGACATGACGAGGTCACTTCGGCCGCTCGCAATGATCTGGCTCAATAACTCTGGCGCGCGAACCAGATCGACGTGAAGCCCGGCAACAGGCAGGCGCAGGGCAGCGTCCAGATTGTCGCAGAGGCCACCGAAATAGCTTGCAACCATGATCTTGATGGCCGGCCCTTCCTTTGCGAGCCGGCCATAAGCATGTACCAAGGATTTTCGCGAACTCTCATCCAGATCAAGGACTAGCCAAGGTTCGTCGAATTGAACCCAATTTGCCCCGCGTTTGGCCAATTCCTTCAAAAGCTCAATATAGACCGGTATCAGGTCATCCAGCAGTGACAGTGGCTGGAACGCAGGATCGGCACTCTTGCCAAGCTTCAAGAATGTAACCGGCCCGATCAGGACAGGGCGCGTCTGAAAGCCAAGGGCCTTGGCTTCCTCGTACTCCTCGATTGGTTTGCGAGAGGATAGTCTGAAAGTCTGCCCCGGGTGAAATTCCGGGACCATGTAATGGTAGTTGGTGTCGAACCATTTGGTCATCTCCTGCGCGGGTGCGCCATATCCACGCGACGGGTGACCGCAACTCCCATCCTGACCGTCGCATTGTGACCCGCGTGCCATGGCGAAGTATGTCTTGAGCGAAATGGATCCGGCATTCGTCTCGTAGACTTCTGGGATGGCACCAACCATGACACTGGTGTCGAGCACCTGGTCGTACAGCGAGAAATCGTTCGATGGGATCACGGTGACACCGAGAGACCTCTGGCGAGCCCAATTTGCGGCACGTAGGCCAGCTGCATCCTCGAGCAACTGCTGTTCGGCGATTTTTCCGGCCCAGTAACTTTCGAGCGCAACCTTGAGCTCTCGCCTTGGACCGATGCGTGGCGTTCCGAGTGTGGCAACCGGAAGAGAGAGTAGAGACATAGCGTTAACCCCATATTGGGGGCAAAGGCCATGGCGGACGCAGGCAGAAGAAGTCGCGCGAGCGACCGCTGCTTGGCGCACCACCGGGACACCCCGCCCGTGGACGAAGATAGTGTCGGGGCAGGTCTCCTGGCTCGCGGCTCAGCGCTGCTGTCCGGCCTTCCCGAAACCGTCAGGCTTCAGTGACTTCGTTGGACAGCGGCTCGCCGCTCACAGTTGCGGGGACAGCGCCGGCATTGACACCGGCTTCCCTCTTAGCTCCGGCCTAATGAGACCGGAGAACCTCGACACCTTCAATTATCGGCAAAAGGGATGTTCCGTCAACCTCGCGAATTCATGTTGCGATCTGCTAATGTGCCTAGCGGCATGCCCACCGTTCATCCTCGATGCAGAAGTCGCTCTGCAATCACGGACATCGGATGACATCCCGAAAGTCCCTCCGCGCGGGCAGCGACAAATCCGAATACGCCGCCTTTGCGCCGAGGACCACTTGGTCGAACAGACGGCTTTCATGCAAGCTGGCCCCGGTTCATCAAGCACGGCGCGCTGCGCTGCCTTCTCCAAGCAATCAACGATCCACCGAATAAGATAGCATACGCGGCGCGAGGTGTTTCTGTGATGCCAGCCATTTCTGGTAGGCGTCACTCGGACACTTTTTGGCGATACTGCCCAGGCAAGCATATCAACCAAACCAAGGAGACCGGCTCGCAATGAAAATGGCTGTTTGGAGTGCCCTCGGTGTCTTTGCTGTTGCCGTCTCTGTTCGGATTGATGGTAAGACCGCTCTTGAGTAACACCGCTCGACAGATTCTCTCGAAACTATTGATCGGCTCAAGCCGAGGCTAGCACGGCTCAGCGCCTCTACCTGCTTGCGGAGGACAGGACTTGCGTCGAAGCCGCATCTTCCGGTCGATTGAAGAGCACGATATGCGCCGGCCGACACGAGCGATCGCGCATGCCAGCGAGTGAATGCTATCATCTCGCCCGCCTGCTTAAAGCGTGCACTTCGGCGGCGTCTGTTCTAAACGCCCGCCGCTGATGGGCGGTTTCGTATCGTTGTGGGCCCTTGAGTGCCAAGCACATCTGCCTGGCGCTGCAACTAGCACTTCAGGACTGTCGCATAGTCGCGAAGGAGCGCCAATCGCGTGTGGATAGAGCCACGACGTTCAAAACCGAACGACGGGTTCGATGGTAGACAATCTGCTCTAGCCCGTCTTATTCGTCAGAGGGCGCCTGAGAGGCTGGCGAGCGTGGTGTAAAGCGCTAATGCGGCGTAGGATTCGGTTGCAAAGCCAACCCCATCACCTTCAGCCGCGAACACCAGGCCCGCCATGACCGATGATACGATTCTGCCCTTCTCGTTTCCAGCCGTTCACGCCAGGAAAGTCACAGCTGCCTTCGATGGCGGTCGGCTGACCTCGAACGGGGGCGTGATGCTTCTGGCGATGGCCGAGCGGCGTCTCGGCTTGGCCGACAATTTGGCCCGGGTGTTCCCGGATCGGCGCGATCCGACGCGGGTCGTGCACAGCCTTGTCGATATGTTCCGCGCGCGCATGTTCGCGATCTGCTGCGGCTACGAGGACGCCGACGACCTCGATCATCTGCGGTCCGATCCCGCATTCAAGCTGGCCTGCGGACGGCTGCCGGACACGGGTCGCGATCTGTGTTCCCAACCGACGCTGTCGCGGCTGGAGAATGCTCCGCGCCTGCGCGACGTGATCCGACTGACCTACACTTTGGTCGACGCATGGATGGATAGCTACCCGCGCGAGCCGGCATCCGTCACGCTTGACATCGATGATACCTGCGATGTCGTCCACGGCCATCAGCAGCTCTCGCTGTTCAACGCTCATTATGACGAACGCTGCTTCCTGCCGATCCACGTCTACGACACGGAGAAGAGCCGGCCCGTGGCGGTCGTGCTGCGGCCCGGCAAGAACGCCGGGCGGCGTCGAGGTGCGTGCCCATCTGCGCCGCCTGATACGGCATATCCGGACGCGGTGGCACAACACGCGAATTACGTTCCGTGGCGACGGGCGCTATGCTCGGCCGGAGGCAATGGCGTGGTGCGAGACCAACGGCATCGACTACATCTTCGGTCTGTCCGGCACCAAGCCGCTCGCCAGAAAAGTCGACGAGGCCGCCGACGACATCCGCACGCGACGCGCCATCGAGAACCTGCCGGTTCTGCGTGGCTATACCGAGACGCGCCACAAGGCAAAGTCCTGGGATCGCGAACGACGACCGTCGCCCGTATTGAGGCGACGATGCTCGGCCTCGACATCCGTTTGGTCGTCACCAGCCTCGATGTCGGCTCGGCCGAGTGGATCTACGACAGCCTGTATTGCGCGCGCGGCCAAGCCGAGAATCTGATCAAGCTGCATAAGACACAGCTCGCCTCCGACCGCACCAGCTGCCGTTCGGCGCTCGCCAATCAAGTCCGCCTCGTTCTCCACACCGCCGCTTATTGGCTGATGCTGACCGTGCGCGACGCGATTCCCAAAGCCCGGGAATTGGCCACAGCCGAGTTCGCGACGCTGCGTCTTCGGCTCTTGAAAATCGCCGCCCGTGTCGTCGAGACCACGAGCCGCATTCGCCTTGCGTTTGCCGCGGCATGTCCCGAAGCCGACCTGATCCGCGGCTTGCCAGGCGCGCTGCTGCCGCTCGGTCCTTGACCGGCGGGGCGTCCGCCCCCCGTTCGCCCAACCTACACCTCAAGCGCGTTGCAAAGTACGGGTCGTCAGGCGGTGAAAAGCCGAAGGCAATCCCGCGCGCCTCGTCAGAGCAGATGTGCGGCCACATCAAGCGGACTACAAAAAGCACTCTCACGAATAGGACGGGTTAGACTGTCGTGAGACACCTCGCCGCAAGTCGATCACCTGCGCCACCGGAGATTAAGCGCGTGATCAAGCGCGTGCCATGAATTCTGCAGGTCGAGGCGGACTGAAGGGACGCATTGCAACGTACGCAGGTCGGAAAGTCGACAAAGGCGACACAATTATAGTGCAAACGGCCGCCTATTAGCTGGCACGAAGAATGCAGGCTCTCGGTAGCCCAGGCTTCTCCTCCTGGGTAGGTCCAGCATTGCAAGTTGAGGCTGTGGCTAGCCACCGAAGTTAGCGGCGCGTGACACAAAGGGGACCACGCCTGCTCGCGCGGGACACCAGCGGGCGCCCCCGTCACGTCGCCGCTAACTTCATGCGATCGCGCATAGCGCGTTGAAGTTACCCGCCTCGGAATTGATGTGTGTGGATGAAAGCCAGACGAGCCGACAACTATGAAGCGTAAAACGGTTGGAAGACATGTGCTTTGGTTCTGGCTCATTCGATCGCTGATCTGCCACGCCGAGCTGGCCACGACGAGCAACAGTGTTCGCGCCAACGACAACGCCCTTGTCGAACGGGTCAGGTCAACATG
This sequence comes from Bradyrhizobium sp. 6(2017), assembly GCF_011058295.2. Classification (NCBI taxonomy): domain Bacteria; kingdom Pseudomonadati; phylum Pseudomonadota; class Alphaproteobacteria; order Hyphomicrobiales; family Nitrobacteraceae; genus Bradyrhizobium; species Bradyrhizobium sp. 6(2017). The sequence continues at coordinate 8,072,384 of NZ_CP049289.2, forward strand.
GCGAGCGCAGGACGGCGAGACCATAGAACAAATTACCTCCAAAGTCTCGAAGGTGGCGCAGTTCGTCACTCAAACGTGGGGGGTCGCTGAAGGAGTTGACCGAACTGAATACGTGTATCTGTCGTGGACAAGGCACCACGAGCGTGCATCAGACGAAGTGTACGTTATCACCTGGAAGGTCGCATCTGACGGAGGCATTGAAGTGGCGTCGACATATGCAAAGCCCATTGAACTGGGCTGGCGCGCCTTTGCGCTCTCGCTGATCGCCGGTGAAATCGCAGATGGCGAAAGGACCGCTAATCTTCACTTTCTGCATGATCCGGCCAACTTCAACTTCGTGACGACGGCGCAAGGAAAGCTCGGCAATCTTCTGCGGCGCGGCCGCTGCAGTATCATGGAACCCGTTGTGGTGGATTACGTGCCGAAGCCGAATGAGAATGCGACCGATAAGGGTGACATGTGGCGTGTCCTGCTTTTGGTGAACTGTAACATTCCAGGGCCGCGCTATTTTACCCGCAACGGGGTCATCACCTTCGAGAAGCGGGCGCGACGAGATTGGGAGCCGCAATCCTTCTTTGCCAAGCGCATCGCGGCATTTCCTCCGGGCTCTTGGTTCGATCGCATAGAGCCAGATGAACATGACGCATTGGAGAAGGCGCGAAAGGCCTCGGCAAATGGCCCCACAGATCATGATCCCAGCATAACTCCTTGAGACTGAGCGTCACGGAGCAGCCATGCGGTCTGCACTTAGCGCATTCTGTTACTCACGCGGACGTAGATGGCCTCCTGCCGGTAGAGCGGTTGGCCATCGGCATATTTGGCGACGGCGATCTGGGCTAAAAGCGCTTCCGTCGGAATGCCTCCTTCAATAATATGGACCGGGGCCGGGCCTGGATCACGCCGTCCTCCTTCTTGACGGCGCGTAACGATCACACGGAACTTCACCGGCACCACATCCAGACGCTCTGACACGTCCTCGCCGATCAGCACCTTCTGCTTGACGGCATGCTCAGCCAGCTCTTCCGGCTCAATGACCGTTTCGATCCGTTCCAGATGGGGCGCAAAGCCCTGGCGCCGACGCGGTGCACGCTTGCCATCCGCTTGCTCACGGCCCTCGTTGACCTGGGCCTTGATCGCAGCGATGCCGGTCTCGATTTCCTCGAAGACAAAGGTCTGCTGTTCATCGTCACCGTTCGCAGAGCCGAGCTTTTCCGGTTCGTCGGCCGAACCGGGCGCGGTCGAAGGACCTTCAGGATCTGCGTCAGCCGCTCGATACGCGCATCGGCATCGGCGTTGCGCGCCCTGATCGGCGACTTCGCTCTCCAGAGCATCGGCGCGGGCCGCCTCTCGGCCATCGCAAGCACCATGGCTCTCAGCATCTTTACGTCATTCGGGAGGTTGTGATCGGGCGGCGTCATTGACCCGACCAGAGCACATTTTGCCCCGGTTCTCTTGCCTTTTCAGCCCACTGATTCACTTCGCCGCAGCGCTTTTACCCAACAATCTCCGGCGGCTTGACCGCCACGGTCCGGACCCGCTTCCAGTCCATTCCATCCACCAGTGCCATCAACTGCGCAGGATTCATCTGCACCCGATGATGCCCGATCTGCGGCCAACAGAACGTCGCCTTTTCAAGACGTTTTAGAGGCACACGCCGGAGCCATCCCACCATACGATCTTGATTCTATCGGCTCTTTTGGCCCGGAATACATAAAGCGCACCGTCGAACGGATCTGAACCGGCATCCCCGCACAAGCGCAACAAGACCGTCGATACCCTTGCGGAAGTCAACTGGATGGCTGGCGAGGAACACCTTCACACGAGAGGGGATCATGCCGAACGGACCGCCCGGATCACCCGCTGCAAGTGCGCCTCGTCAACATCGACGCCGGCGCGCACGACTACCTCGCCCATCGCAATTTCGATGCACCTGTCACAGACGCCACCACACCCTCGCAACCCGAGTGCCGCGAGCGACAATGCCGCTCGGCCCGAGCATCACGGCGCCAGGCGAACAACTGCGACGGGTGAATGCCGATCCGGCGGGCGATCGTCGAGACGCTCGCGCCAGGCTCCAGCGCCTCTGTCACAACTTGCTCCTTGAACTCGTCCGACCAGCGTCGGCGAAGCTGACGCGGCGCTCCCTCAAGACGGTCGGCGACCACTTCGATCATATGCAAGGTTCTAGTTCCAGAACTAGGCGCAGACATGGAAGCTCACATCGGCTTCCAAACTCAACATCCGATAGCCGATCGCTCACCCACTCCGCCAAACGGGTCTCTTTGCTTTCAATTACCCATAACTTTGACCACACGGGCTGATCCGCTGATCGGCCAGAATCTTGAATCGAACGAATCGCTTGTGATTCCTTTCTGAGCACCTAATTCGCGCGGAGGTGCTCTATGGGGCTGACGTTAAGGGATCGATCGGCAAAAGGCTGTTTGCGGTCTTTGGAACGGTGAATGTTGGATTGATTGAGAGAGTAGTGGATATGAGTCCTCTCAAGCGAGCATCGCCTCACTCTGCTGGCCATAGCCGCATGACGGAGCTCTCCCTGCTCTCTCTTTGGGACGAATGACCACTCAATGCGTGACTCTCGGGGAGAATGGAGGTCACTGACGCCCGCGCAGCACTCGCGACAAATCCAGACCTAGCAGGCTGTTGAAGAACTCAGCCGCGTTCGCAAACGAAGGCTGAATCGTCGCCATTGTGTATGTAGAAGTGACCGACGGGCCTGCCCGCAGTGCCGATCATAGCCCATCCGCGACCGCAGGCGGGGTCATTCTCATCGTGCCCTTCCCATGAGAACTCCGCGCAGGCCGAACCGTCTCGCGCGCCGTAGCGGACATCGAGGAAGCCCTTCGCGCACCGAAGGCAATTTCACCGTCGGACTTGCCCGTGAAGGTGAGATGCGCCTGTTCGACGAGGTCGAGGAAGTCGCCGTCCCAGTTGTCCATTTCGACGATGCTCCAACGGCCAGCAAAGGCCTTGGCGAAGCCGGGCACCTTGGCCATCAGCCGGCCTCCGCGATCAGCTTTGGCAGCCGCACCAGATTGTAGGCGGCGGCAGCGAAGGTAAAGGCCCATCCGACGCGTTCACGGCCCCGGAAGCGGGTCTTCTCTTGCCCGGCGACCGTCTTGATCCAGCCGAATGCCTCCTCGATCCGCTTGCGGATGCGCTGGCTGGCGGCATAGCCGCCGTGCCGGGTCGTTCGCCGGTCGATCGCAGAGCTGCGGCCGCTGGTGTTCTGCGCAACATGCGGCGTCACGTTCATCGAGCGCAGCTCGTTGACGAAGTCTTCTGCGTCGTAGGCTTTGTCGGCACCAAGCGTGATCGCTGTCGGCCGGTCGGCACGCGGTTCGATCATGTGCAGCGCGGCCACCCGTTCGGCATGCCCGTCGGCCCGCGTCAGGCGGGCGTCGACCAGCAGGCCGTGGCGGTTCTCCATCAGCCCATGCCCGATGAAGCACAGCTTCGTTTCCTTGTCCTTTCCCTTGCGGTAAAGCCTGGCATCCCGATCGGTGGTCGAAGCATGGGTGTCGTTCGAGCGCTTCTGGCCATGGAAGTCCGCTTCGGCATTGCGCCCGCCGCCTTGCGCCGGCGGCGCGCCAGAGCCTCTTCACGCTCTTCATCGAGGCCCAGGCCTCGATCAGCGTACCATCGACCGAGAAGTGATCGCTCGACAGCAGCTTCTTCACCTTGGGCTGCGCCAGCACCGCCGCGAGGAACTTGGCCGCGATGTCGCCTTCCAGCAACCGATCGCGGTTTTTCGAGAACACCGAATGGTCCCAGGCTCCGTCGTCGACGCCAATTCCGACGAACCAGCGGAACAGCAGGTCGTATTCCAGCCGTTCGATCAAAAGCCGCTCCGAGCGGATCGAATAAACGCTTGCAACAGCATCGCCCGCAGCAGCTTCTCCGGCGGGATCGACGGCCGCCCAATCGGCGAATAGAGCGCGGCAAACTCGCGCTCCAGCGTCGACAGCGCCTCGTTCACGATCGTCCGGATCGCTCGCAGCGGATGGTCACGCCGCACCCGCGCCTCCAGATCGACGTAGCTGAACAGCTCGCCCGTTCGATTGTCGCCGCCGCGCACGCACCATCTCCGAATCTCGTCAGAGCCAATGAATCACGGTCGCTGGTCGGCGGCGAGCACCTTTTTCAACAGCCTGCTAGGGCAGCCTGCTCATGCTACGCTCCCATCCACATATACCATTGTGTGATCGAGCTAGCCCCGGGGATGATTGGCACGAAGCGCGGGCTCATCCATTATGCACTAATGGCTATGTACTCTCAAGTTTACTCTCCATTCGGGGAGGCGCAGGAACGCACAACTGACGGTGGTGCACCTACCCTATATTCCAGCTTGATCGATGACCTGAATCAGTTGAATTTCGCAGACGCGGATGACCGCCGAGCATTCCCTCCGACCCTACACAGCATATTGGCAAGGCATGGACTGTTCGGGCTCACTACACCAGCAGAGCACGGCGGATTAGCTCTTCCCTTGCAAGAGGCCATCGACCTCATCTCCGCCACTGCATCCTTCGATGTCTCGGCTGCCTCGACCCTCGTGATCCATAACTTCCTGGCGTTGCCCTGCATCGAAGCGGCACCGCACATCCCTGAACAAAGACATGTCATGTGGGGTGCAACACGCGGCGACCTTTGCGCCTTCGCTTTGACGGAGCCTGGCGCTGGCTCTGCTCCGCGGCATATAGAGGCTTCGGCTTTCATGCACGAAGATAGAGTTCGCATCTCTGGCCGCAAAATCTGGATCGGCCTCGCTGACTGGGCTCGTTGGATCGTTTGCTTTGCGCGAGCCTCTGGTCCCGATGCGAAAGGTCGGCTCGTTGGTGTGCTCGTTGATAGGCAGGCTCCGGGCCTAAAGGTCACGCACGAGCATCGCACACTCGGTCTACGTGGCATCATTCAAAATACTCTGGAGTTCCAGAATGTCGAGGTGCCGAGTGCTTACGTGCTCTCTCGCGATCAAGACGGCTGGGGAGCAGCAGCATCTAGTATGAACCGCGGGCGCATCGGTGTGGCTGCTATGGGTCTTGGAGCCCTTGAGCGCGCTATCCAGGTCGCAGCCTCATATGCAAGCCATCGTCGACTGGGTAAGCTGCGCATGATCGAGAACAGCTATATCGAGCAGTTATTTGAGCAGATGGTACTCCGGCGGGAAGTAGTGAAGGCAATGCTAGCTGCATCCTGCCGACTTGTCTCAGCGCAGAGCGCGCCCAACGTCCACCTTGCGTCGGCAACGAAGGTTTTGTCGTCGGAGTGGTGCGGCGTCGTCGCAGATCAATGCTTACAACTGTTAGGTGGCCGTGGTTACGATGAGGGAACGCCTGTAGCTAAAATTTATCGAGACGCTCGCATTCTCCGCATCTTCGAAGGTCCGACTGAGGCGCTCCTATCACATCTCGGCCGCTGCCTTCTCTCTAGAGCCACACGTGACGAAATAGCCGATCTTTTTCTGTCTCTTGGTGCGGCGCCGGTCCATGCTGCTGCAATTGAAAAACTCTCTGGGCTCAATGAGACAGACGGTGCCGTGCTAATCTATGCGGGTTGGCTCACCACACTAGGACTGGCACAAGCTGTCATGTCTGCTGGTTGCTTCTCCGCCTCAGATTGCGCCGCTGCCGCGGCTGACCTTGTTGGTTCCGAACTAGCAACTCTCCGTACTCGCGCACCGGCACGGCTATCTTTCGAAGGCCGCGTTCGCGCTAGTCGGACACTGAATACCTTCCTTCAAGACGCAGCTTCTTCTATCCGCTCACCTGTCCTCACGAGCGATTACCTCAAGCTGGAGCAGTATGTCTGATCCCGTAGCTAACAAGGGGAGCGAGGAGGCCCGTCTTATAACTGCTGGCATTGCGAACGCCCCGATTCACGCTCGCTCCTCAGCGAACGCTTGGCGTCCGAAAGCCTGTTCGAAGAAAACGCTGAGCGCCTCAGCTTGCGTCCCGGCGGGGAGAGGACGGCGCCACGGTAGCCTCACTCATGGTGCTTAAGGCTTCTCGTTGAAAACACATTGCGATGCGTGGTGGCAATGATGCGTGGTGGAAATAACGCAGTCGTCTTGAGCCTCCGCGCCCCTATCCCCGATACTGCGCAAGTAAGTCGTACGGTCGCTGCTCTGAAGGTTGGAGGTTGACCACAGTTCCCCTTTCTATTTGAACCCAAAGCAGGCCTGAGAGAACCGCCCGCCAGGGTTTCATGCTGAACTTCGAAAACGTTGCTTCCCCGGCCACCACGGCCTGTGCGTGTCAAGTCGCTGTCCTTTTTGGTCCGCATCGCCAATAGCGACCGCGTACGCCGACGCTGAAATCATCCGTGACAAAGTAGGACAACACGCCGAACCTGCCGTGATGAGTAGCCGGTGTGGCGAACCGCCGCGAACACAGGGATATCGACGGCGTCGCCGTAGATCGACGGACTATAGGAATTATTTCAGCATGTCCGGCAGCAATTACCGCCGACGTGTTCGCCATGCACCCTCCGGACCAGCACCGCTGCACCGCCGGCTCAAGTTCTGCCGAATCGTCTTACCACTTGGGACAAGCGCAACTGCCGTGGCTCCCAAAAAACGAACTCCAGATCGCATTAATACTCCAGGGCGCTTTCCAGACTCCCAACCGAGCGCCTTTGGCTCGCATCGATAACGGCGCTCGAATGAACCAGGCAGCGCGCCGCTCGAACTGGAGGTTATCCAGTGGCCTCCCAACGCGCTGGTCAAATTGTGACTAAGTTGCAGACCCCGCAATGGCGCTATTCGCGATCAATAGTATGCCGCACGGCGGGAAGCCGCCGTTCCCGCTGCAATTTTGGCAGCTGATCTGATCGGCCTGAACAGAGGCTGGATCAGCTGTTGAATATCCAACGAGACGTTTGAAGCCCGAGCATCACCGTTACGGCCGAGGCTGGACGGGGTAAGCCAGGTCGCAAGCATATCGCAACGCCCACACCAGACGAAATTGCTTGAACCTCACGTTGCGTCAGGACGTAGGGTGAGAATCACGAACGACAAAGCAAACCTCGTACGATGCACAGGCCAGATGGCAGAGATGTGTGATCAAGCGGTCGAATGTAGCGGTGACCGATTGCACGTGTGTCTGGGCCCATGGACCAAGAGCGAAAGGTTGTCAGATATGAAACAACGCATGATGATGGCCGCATTGCTCGCTATCATCGCATCTCCGGTTTGCGCGGCGACACTCAGCGGCGCTCCCCGCATTCTCGACGGCAACACGATCGAAATCGAGCAGACCAAAATCCGGCTCTCGGGCATCGAGGCGCCAGAGACTGATCAGATCTGCCTCGACGCTCATGGCCAGAAATGGGCTTGTGGCATAGCTGCTCGCGATGAGCTCATCAAGCATTCGAACGGGCGAACCTGGGATTGCCATACCACAGGGGTAGATGTGTACAGGAGGTCGCTTGGCAACTGCTTCATCGCAGGCGAGGATATGAACGCGTGGATGGTACGCTCGGGATGGGCGCTATTATCGGCACGCTCCGCAGCAAGCTATGCCATCTATGAGGTTGTTGCGAGCAATGCCTATGCGGGCATCTGGTCCGGGGCGTTCATCGCACCTTGGGATTGGCGCCATCGCAACCAGTCGACGATCATTATTGGCGCAAGCTCGGTGCCCTCAGACGCTCAAGAACTCCTGCTCGGATCCGCTTTGCTGACCGACCCGCCCTCACAGGAGTGTCTGATAAAGGGCGCCGTGGGCCGTAAGGGCGAGCGCATTTACCACTTGCCCGGGCAAAACAGTTACGAACAAATCGATATGACGAAGAACTTAGGTGAACGTTGGCTCTGCAGCGAATCGGAAGCGACCGCCTTGGGATGGCGTAAAGCCGCGCGATAGGGTGCCACCACACATGCAAGCAGATTCTTCGAGCATGAGCCATTCGATCGAACCTTCGCGCCGTTCTCTGTTGCTGTTCACTATGTCGGCTGTCGGCATGCTGCTTGCCGACCATATCGTCGAGGCGAAGGAATCAAAACCGCGGCCGAAGCCGGATAATCTGCTCTCTCCAGATGCTGCGCTGAAGCGGCTAATGGAAGGTAATGATCGCTACGTCCAGGGCGCTTCCCAAGGCCACGATTTCAAACGCGAGCGCCGGGTTTTGGTCGGTGGGCAAAATCCATATGCCGCGGTTCTGGGCTGCGCTGATTCTCGTATTGCGCCAGAACTGGCCTTCGACAGCGGACTTGGTGATCTGTTCGTCTGCCGACTCGCTGGAAATTTCGTCAACGAGGACACGCTCGCCAGCATGGAGTATGCCGTGGCCGTGCTGAACACGCCATTGATTGTGGTACTTGGTCACGATCATTGCGGCGCAGTAGACGCCACGATCAAGGCGCTCAACGACGACAAGCCGCCGCTGGGACATATTCCATCGCTCGTCGCCGCACTTGCACCTGCGGTTAAGGAATCTCGACAGCAAGGCGGCGACACGTTCGCCAATGCGACCCGGCAAAATGTAATCGATAACGTCAACAAACTCAGATTGGCGGGACCGGTTCTAAACCGGGCAGTTGAGCAGAACAGACTGATGGTTGTCGGGGGCCTTTACAGGCTTGATACGGGCAGAGTCGATCTGCTGAGCTAATGGATGGCGGCCGCCATGCGCGGCGGCCTCGTCCTTACTGGCTCAACAGCGACCTCGGACGACATTCGCTCATTCATCCGCCGCCGCAAGTGCCCTGGATATCGTCAACAATTCTAGTACAGCTTCGGATAGCTCAGGTATGCGCGGGCTCTTAATTCTCGTTGTAATCCTTGTACTTATTCTGGCGACACGCGGCCAGCACCGAGAGAGATTCTTGGCCCGGCCGACAACCTGGATGTCTCGTTAGTTCGTCCTGGCTCACAGAGTTGGCTCGAGCGGAAGATCGCGCTGGGATTTGAGCTCGGCCTCCGCACCAGCGAGCCAGCAGAATTTTCTCGCCGCTGGCGATCCGCCATGGCATCGATACAAATCGTCCGTTGAGGATCTAGCTCACGCAGGACTGAAGATCAAATAGAGCACGACTGCGGCCACGACGGTCACCCAGGCAGCTGATCTGAGGAATAGCGTTACTCGCGTCGGCATCTTGAGGGTTTCTCCTGCATCAGGCAACGAAGGAACCGCCGACTTCGGAGCAGCCTCCTTGGATCTGTCCAGCTCTGCCATTTATCGCCAGCGGATCGAAAACCTTGGTTCGCGAGAGGCGCTGCCGCGCGGCTCGAGCGCGTCGACCTCGTCGGCAATGGTCGCCTTCATGTCCCGTTCACACGGCAAGACATTGCCGAGCCCTTCGGCGCTTGTCCCTACAAGAAGATTGATGCGGTGCTTGCAATGCATCCCGCTCTGCCCAGCCTCCCACTCACAACTCATGCGCACTTTGTCGTCCTCTCGAACTGCATGACCTCGTACTCTCTGCCGCCTGAACTGCTCTCAACTCTAAAAACATAGCATGCGTTCTTCCATGCACTTTGCTCCAGCTACCTTCACTCGAATTATCCAAGGATGCTGCGCCCTTTTGAATCGATCATGTCCTCAATCTGCTAAGCATCTGCGTTCGCGCAATGCAGCGGGATCGCACGAAGGGTATCGAACCGAACAAGCTTGTCGGCATCATTTGCTGCACCCAAGTTGCGTCGACGAGAGGCGGCCAGTGCGCATCATGCTCGCTCAGATTGCCCGGACTGTTTGCCGATGCCGATCTCATACCGAGATCTGAGACTGATGTTCCCCGCAGATCTAACTCACTATACCTCCACCAGCGGTGAACTCCCGCCTGCCGCGGAAATGCTCCAGATCGGTGATGTTTGTCGCCCGACAGGCGGCGTGCTCTAATGACGCTCGGAGGGGCTGTTCGCAACAAGCTATCGACAAAAGCGATGCAACATGCCGACTGGGCCGACACCGTCGAGTTGAATGAAGACAAGTAAGTTGGCGGCAAGCCCGTCGTAGCGCCGCTAGCGGCCTGTAGGGCAGCATGGTGTCCGGTGCGTCAGCAGTCAACGCCAGACCTGACATGCCAGAGACACGGCCAATCGACACGATTGACCCTGACACACTCATCGTTGCACACCGGGGTTAAGGGTACACAGGCTGGGCAATTCGAACGCGCCGATCACGACGCAAACTTGATCTTGCTTTTGTTCGCCGAGGCACATTCGGCGTCATCGGTGAGGGTTCGCGAACAGCGCCAGCAAGCTCCAGAGCATCAGCATGACGTGTTGAGGAGCTCTCGGACAAGGAGTGGCTCTCGATGTGAGCCAGCACGGCGCGGCCTTTCGGTGTAATGCGCCAGCCGAATGGATCACGTTCCACAAGCCCCATCGTGAAGATGCTCAGATCGGGCACGCGGGAGGCAAATCGCCTGGTGCGCTCGGACCAATCCTGGCCACTTTTCGTTCGCTCGCGCAAAGCGCGTGCGCTCGCCCGCACCAGGCGTACAGGTTGCTGGTGGATCACGACTTCAAGCATGCTCGTTCTCTTCGATATTCTCGTAGCTCCTGGAAGGGCCTCGTGATCATATTCATGCGTTTACCAGCGAAGACGCTTGAATCGAACGTAGCGTCACATTGTACGATGCCGAGGTGTTCGCGACGATCCTTTGGCAAACGGGCGAAGCCACACCGGTAGTCTGTGGCGGTCGCGGAGACCTAGCGTACGTTCAACGCTGACGATGGCAGCTGTCACGGCAGTTGCCGAATATTGAATAGGTCGGGATTGCGTATCGCCGGCCTATTGGCAGAGGGTGAGACAATGACGGCCGATGCCGTTGATGTATGCGTGATCGGGAGCGGCGCCAGCGGCTCGATGGTCGCCTACGAGATCGCCCAAAGCGGTTTGCGAGTGCTCCTCCTTGAGGCAGGTCAGGCGCTTCCTCCCGACGCCTCGCTGGCGAGCGTCCAAAGTCGCATGGATACCGAGTTGGTTCGGTCTGCGGCAGGTACGTTGACTCCGTTCGGTCGTCCGTGGACCGTCTGTGCGCTCGGCGGTGGAATGACTTTGTATGCCGGAATAGCCTTCCGTTATCGCATCATCGATTTTGACGCACGAGCGCATACCGCTGGAGACGCACTCGACCCGGCCTGGCCGATCGACTACGCCGAACTGCGCCCTTTCTATGAGGAACTCGAACGGCGGACGGGAGTGGCCCGTCTGGCCGGCGCGGACCGGCTCGAGCCGCCGAGCGATCCTCCCATTCTGCCGCCCCATGAGTACAGCACGCAGGGACGGTTGATTGCCGATGCGGCCAAGCGCCTGGGCCGGCTGCCGTTCCCCACCCCATTGGCAATCAACTCACTGCCATATCGCAACCGGCCAGCCTGTCATTGCGACGGTCCCTGTAACGAACATCTGTGCCCAACCGGCGCGCGAGCCGATGCGCGCTCGCCATTCACAGATGTCACCCTGCCGCCTGGCGCACTGACGGTCGCTCCGGGCAGCAGGGCAGTAAGTATCGATCTGGCCAGTGTCAGCCGCGCGGACTCGGTAGAATGGCTCGACACGCTAAGCAGACGACGCGCCCGGGTTCGCGCCCGCTGCGTGGTGCTCGCCGGCAACGCAGTGCAGTCCGCGGCCCTGCTGCTCCGTTCGAGGCAGCGGGCAGCGCCGAACGGCATCGGCAATGCCTCTGGTATGGTCGGCGGTGGCATCTCGTTTAAGATCAGCGGCTACGTGTCGGGCAGCACCAGGATAGATCAGCTCTCCACGCCCCCCTCTGGCGGCCCATTTTCCACCGTCGCGATATCCGATCACTACCTGGACGACGAGGTGCCGTCGGGACTGGGCGGAATGATCTACGAAGCCAGTGGAGCTCAGCACACGGGCCACCACGGAGAGACAAACGTACGGCTGCATTTCCTGGCGGCCGACCAGCCCATGCGCAACAATGCCGTCCGATTGGCCGCCAGTCGGGACCGGCTGGGTTTAGAGAAGATCATTCTCGATTACTCGACCCATCCGCTGGACAAACGCCGATTAGGCTATCTGTCACGACGCGCGTCGAGCTTGCTGGCCGAGGCCGGCGTGGAAAAGGTCGATTACCAAGATTCCGGCTATCAGTTCGGCAGCGGGCATCTGCATGGCGGCTGTCGGGCCGGGATCGACCCGGCACAATCGGTGGTCGACCGCTGGGGCCGGGTACACGACATTGACAACCTCTACGTCGCGGATGGGGGCTTCTTCCCCTATGCGGGAGGCGTCAACCCGACCTTCACGATCCAGGCGAACGCGCTGCGGATCGCTCGAAGAATAGTCACGCAGCTGATCTAACGAGCGTGGATCATCAAACGGAGACCGGTCTTGTCGACCAACATACCTAGTCGTACCGTGGCCGCGACCGACGGGCCGAAATCCGCACTGCGCCGCGCCCTCCGCGTCACCGCCTCGGAAAGATGGGATCTCAACAGGCGCTTTCCGGTCGTGATGGCCCGCGCGTCCGGCGCGCATGCGTGGGATATCAATGAAAAGCAATATGTCGATTTCACGTCCTGTAGCGGGGCCGCGCCGCTAGGAGCCGGATACGAGCCGGTCGTTGCGCACGCCGCCGCTGAGATGCGCCGGACCGGCGGCATCCTCCCCGGGCCGCTATCTGTGCACCGGATCGAACTGGCCGAACGGCTGGCTGAGATATTCCCGATCGCGGAACGCGCGGTGTTCTTCCGCACCGGCTCATGCGCTACCAGTGCTGCGGTTCGCCTTGCCCGCGCGTTCACGGGCGTGAACCGTGTGCTCACCAGCGGATATCACGGCTGGCACGACTGGCAGTTGCAGGACCGACCGGATATGGGGCTGCCTAACCGCGACCGGGACAGCGTGGACTTCCGCTATGACCTCGACTTGCTCGACGAGCTCGCCAGCGTCGAGCGCGTTGCGGCAGTGATCATCACGCCGGAGGTCAACTTCTTCCCGCCCGAATACCATAAGGAGCTGCAGAGGCAGGTGCATCGGCATGGCGCCTTGCTCATTGTCGATGAAGTGATGACCGGATTCCGCTACGCCTTCGGTGGCTACCACATGGCGGTCGGCCTCACGCCTGATCTGATTACGCTGAGCAAAGGACTGGCGAACGGAATGGCATTGTCCGCGGTCGCGGGTCGGGCGGATGTCCTCAGTTCCGGCGAAAAGACCTACATGGGCAACACCTATCAGCGCGAGGTCACTCCATTCGCGGCCGCGCTGAGTACGTTGGACGCGCTACGCGACGGGACCGCGCTGGCCCGGATGCGCGAGGTTGGCGAGCAACTGATCAAGGGACTCAATGCGGTCTTCGCGAGCCGGCAAGTCGCAGCATGGTCGTTCGCATGGCCGACCATGTTCGACGTCGTTTTTGCCGACGCGGAGCTTGGTCAGGCGTTCTTCCAGCAGATGTGGGCGCGAGGCTTCCTCATGCAATATGGCGGCCGCTTCATGCCGTCCGCGGCGGTGTCGAACGCCGACGTGCAGGCGGCTATTGAAGCAGCTGCAGAGGCCTTGCCGGCTGCGCAGTCGCGGGTGGACAGCAGCAATGGCGAGCGGGATCGACTTGCAGCCGCCATACGGTTTGCCGGTGATCACTTCGTTGCGAGCCCTGAGGCAGTTCGGCGCTGGTTCACTGCACCAGCCCATGAATGAGAACGGATTTCCAACAGAGGATACTCACATGCCGCAGCCCGATCCATTTTCCACATCCCCCGTGCTGCTCGGCGGCGAGAACCGGTCGGGCACGACCTTGTTGAGCGTGGTGCTTGACTCGCATCTTGATCTGGTAGCCGGGCCGGAGATCGACTTCCTTGAGCCGCCCAATCTCGGCCCGCACATTCTACATGCGACGGACCTGCTTGCCGCTGGAGATCCGCGGGTCACGGGCACGACCAAGAGCGCGATCGATCCGTTCTGGTACGACGGCGTGCATTTTGTGGTGCAATGCCGCCGGTTCGGTCTGGACGTCAATGACCTGCGCGAGCTCGTCAGCAAGGTCATGCTCGATTTGGGCAGCGACATTGTTTCACTCGCCGACCGATGCAAGCTAATCAACGAGATGGGCGAGTTGCGCAGGACGCGCAGCGGCGCTCGGCGCTGGGGATTGAAACTGCAGCGCAAGATCGCCCAGATCGACGACTTCGCCCGGCTATGGCCGCACGCGCATTTCGTGCATATCGTGCGCGACGGGCGCGACGTTGCTGCCTCGCATCTGAAAACCGTTCCTGATTGGGGGTACCGGACTGTGGCCGAGGCCGCGTGCGGCTGGTTTGACGTGGTATCCCGGCCGCATCAGATCGCGCCGCCCGGTCGCTATCTGGAGGTGCGTTACGAGGATCTTGTGGGCAGTCCTCGGCCCACGCTGACCCGAATCCTGGACCATCTCGGCTTGCCTTGGGACGAGGCCGTGCTGCGTCACGCCGAATACGAGCACGCATTGTTCGAACAACCGCACGGCCACCCGGCGGCCGAGGCTGCGGGAAAGCCGCTGCACCAAGGCCGGGTGGGTCGTTACACCAAGGATCTGACGCGAGCCCAGATTGCGAAGTTCGAGCAGATCGCCGGAAGTGAGCTGTTCCGCCTCGGCTATTTGCCGCTTGCAAGCCCGTCTGGCGACGCGTGAGTCGCCGGAACTGTTCCGCCGTGATTGGCGGGTTGCCGCGCAGCTATCTTGCGCTGCTGGTCGGCCAGACCATTTCGCTGCTGGGCTCCAACGTCACCATGCTGGCGCTACCGCTGACCGCAATCACCCTCCTGGACGCGGGACCGGCGCAGACGGGGGTGCTGCTGGCCTGCAGTCGGGCGCCGTGTCTGATGCTGAGCCTATTCGCCGGAGTCATCGTGGACCGTCTCCCGCACCGACGAATCCTTTTGACCGCCAACGTCGTGATGGCGGCAACACTGGCGACGATTCCGTTGTCCGTGGGCCTTGGACATCTTGGAATGGTCCAGCTGTACGCGACCAGCCTGCTGGTTGGGGGTGTCGCGGTGATCGCCGACCTGGCATATCTGGCGTGCATACCGATAGTGGTAGACCGCTCCCGGCTGGTGCGGGCGCAGAGTTCATTGGAGCTCAGCCAGGCGATCGCGATGGCGGCAGGTCCATTCCTGGCCGGCTGGCTCGTCAACGCGCTCTCCGCACCGACCGCGATCCTGGCAGACTCTGTCTCGTTTCTGCTTGCCGCCGCGTTGCTGTTGCTGGTGCCGATGCGGTCCGCTGGGCGCTCAACAGCCGCCTCGTGCGCGGTACTCTGCCAAGTGGCTGAGGGGCTGGCGGGCGTGTTCGGCAATCCGATCTTGAGGGCGGTCACTTTAGCCACCGCCACGTTCATCTTTTGCCATACCGCATATTCTGCAGCCTTTCTGTTGCATCTGACCAAGGATCTCGGATTCGACAGCCGGATCGTCGGCGTGGTGCTCGGAATCGGCGCGCTTGGTGGTGTGGTCGGCGCGGCTAGCTCGCCCTCGGCCGGCCGGGCAATCGGCATCGGCCCGGTGTTAATGGTCGGTTTGGCCGTGAGCACCGTGGGCATGAGTTTGGCCACCCTGATCACCGAACCCCGGTGGGCCGCGGTGGCATGCGTTTCGCTCTCCCAATTCATTCTGTGGATCGGCCAGGGGATCTACAATGTGCAGCAGGTTCCCCTTCGATACGCGTTGGTCGCGCAACGCTTGCAAGGCCGGGCCAATGCGAGCATCCGCAGCGTGGTGTGGGGACTGGCGTCATTGGGTGCGCTGGCCGGTGGCGCAGTCGCTGCGGCAACAGACTTACGCATTACGTTGCTTGCGAGCAGCCTGCTTGGCGCCGCCTCGATAGTTTGGATTTGGCGCTCCCCGCTGCGCCGCACGCGCAGCTTGCGTGTGTAACCGACACGACGGACCGGCGCATCACATCAAAGAATTTGGCGATCTTGATCGGCAACCGGGTCGGCTGACGGTGTGGCGGATCAACATTCCCGCCCCTGTCAGCTAACGGGCCGACGCGCGCGTCCGTCTTTTGTTCTGGAGGAAGGCCTTCGATCTGCTCGGCCTCGCACTTCGCGACCGTTTCACGGTGTCCTGTATGGACAATCCGAGGGGGCGCCCGATCGGATTGCTTGCCGCGCTGGAGCGCCGGTTTTTGATTGGCCGCGATTCTGATGCCCGCGAGACATACCTGTGGACCAGTCACTAACAGAAGCTGCGTGAACTTCCGCCCACCCCGGCACCGCCACGGCACGAACGGCGATGGATCGCTATCTCGCCGAAGTGGCAGCGCAGGTCCATCTGATCAGCGACCCTGATGGCGGCCGCCACGACTCTCAATGTACTAACCTAGAGCAGCTGTGAGCGAGCTTTCCGGCGCCAAGGACCAGCGCGTATTGCACGCGTCGCAACACAACGCTCAGAGCCAAAGCCGGTGCTTTGGAATCCATTGATGCTGTATGGACACTGACAGGCCGGGGCGCCGAGGCGATGTCGGATCCGCAACAACCACGAACCTAGAGCGGGATGAGTATTGGTTGAATCGGATCGCCGCGGTTGCGGTTCACCTCTCCCCGTCGGGGAGAGGTCGGATTGCGCTCGGCGATGCGAAGCATCGTCCGGTGCAATCCGGGTGAGGGCTCTTGGCTCTCTCGGTAGACCGCAACCCCTCACCCGATTTGCTACGCAAATCGACCTCTCCCAAGGGAGCGGTGAACTTTCGACGCCGCTCCAGCTCAACCTAATCTCATCATGCTCTAGCATTCTCAGATCCGTAGGCTATTTGGATCGAGCTAATGGCACGGTCGTTGCAAAACCCTCGCTCAACATTTGCCTCTGTACAGCAGACTGAATGGTTCCCGCCAGGATCATGAGCGAGACCGCAGGACCGAAAAAACCGCGAGAAAGAAGCTAACCAACGGAGACGATCGTGCGACAAACTGCATCCGGCGGGGAACAACGACCCTTTTTACCGATCTCACGTCTTCCTATCTGCGGTGTTGATCGGATCGAACGCCGATGCTTCAGCCCGCCTTCGCATTGGAGCAATTAGAGCAAGGTTGACCGGGTGACAAAACTGGCGCGGCTCAAGGAACTACGAGACATGATGCAGCTGCTTTGGCAGTTGTTCGAATCCGTGCAGCAGCTTCCTAGAGGCCCAGAGCATACAGCAGCCGTTCAGACGCTTAAACAGTATGAGCGCCGGCTGATGGAGCTGATTCAAGCATCTGAAACGGCTCGCGCGGCTATCCGCGACGTCACTCCCAGCGCCGATATATCACAATAGCGATTATCAGCAACTCAGCAATTCTCACGGGAGTCTCATGCATCTCCCGTCCGTAAGCCCGTGCAACGGCAACAACCGAGAACGTCAAAGGACATGTAGCGAGCGAAGCCACGAGGCAACGAGCCCGCTTGCCCGATCGATCGCTGTTACACAACAATGTGCTACATAAATCTGGGGCAAGCTCTTTCACCGACGAACGGGGCTGCCGGATATGGCAGCTAGAATTGCGTATTTTTCAGCAATACGTCACCCTCCACTTCGCGGGGATAATGAGCCGCCACTTCGAATGATGGTAATAGGTCGAGAATGGCTTGCAGGGACAGCTGCCCCTCGTAGAGCTCGCGATCGCTATATTCCGTGTAGATGAAGCGCGTGTTGCTTAACGTCTGCACGCCACCGGCGATGACATCGGCCTCGGCTCCTTGAACGTCCATCCAGATGAAATCGACCGTGTTCAGTCCAGCTTCGCTGCACCAATCGTCGAGCCGTCGAGTTTCAACCGAGAAGGGACGGTCGAAGCGAACCCAATCATACTCGGTAAGATGGTTCTTCGGGCGGCGTATTGAGCCAGAGAGGTCCCATTCCTTTGCATCTCCATCTGCATTGCTTGGATGGAAGTCGATCGTCCCGTTTCGTTCGCTGATCGCAATTTCAAGCAGCTTCACCTTATCGAGATGTGGACCGAGCTTCTTCTTGAAACGCGCGATCGCTCGGGGGTCCGGCTCAAAGCAGTAAAGCTGAGCTTGTGGGCACAGGGTGAGAAAATGTGCCGTATCGGTTCCGTCATTGCAGCCGATATCCAAGATCACTGGATTGGACATCCCAAGAAGTGACAGAATATGCTGATGTACGTCCACAGAAGACACGGGTTGTTTTTCCATTGGAACTCCGTTGACACTTTGTCCTAGACGCGCAATCACACGTCAGACATCCCAGCACAACGTATATCAACGTATATAATTCATATGCCGGCGCGCGAGCAGTCGCGGATGCCGCTCTCTTTCGCTCGAGCGTGGCGAGGGACGATGCTGCCGCCACTGCCGGCTTGTCTTGCGAAGCGGGCCGCGGCGTGCTCTCGAGGGCGCCATCTGGAATGCGATCTTTGCGGTGGCATAGGCGATTTGCGAGTGGCCCTTTGACCACTGCATCGCGATCTGGCTTCGCAAGGCGATAAAGACCCGCGCCGAACGGATTGTGGTCTGATTGTCACCAGTCTTGATACCACCTTCGGGCACCAGGTACCGGGAGCGGCCACGGGCGACTGCGGCCGCTCCAGGAAAGGCTACTGATCGACGTTCACTCCGCATAGATGATAATTGTGATGAACTGAACGAGCGCCGGCCTCCGTTCGAACGGTATCGGGCGATCACCAGCATGCGATCGAAGAAATTGGCAAGGTAAAGCCTGCCTTGACCCTATCCATAACCACCATGGTTTCGAAGCGCTCTATGTCCGGATTTTCATGAGAGAGGCGGCGGGTAAATTGCTCGTACTCCTCCAGATTATCTGCGGTAACGAGCAGGACGAAGTGGGCCTGACCGGTGACATAGAATCCGCTCATCACCTCAGTCATTTTGCAGATTGTGCGCTTGAAGCGATCAACGATGTCGGCTCGATTCCGGTGAAGTGAGACGAGAACCAGCAGGGTCACGTTTGGTCCGATTGCTTTCGGAGAAATGATTGAAACGTCCGCTTCGATTACGCGCAGTGCTCGCAGGCGCTTCAGTCGGCGCTGAACGCCAGAGGCCGACAACCCGACCTTCGCGCCGAGTATTTCACTGCTCAGACGGTTGTTTCTTTGCAGTAAGTCAAGAAGGCGAGCATCAGTTCTGTCAAGTTTCATGGTTCTGGCGGGATCAACGGGCGAGCAGGTTTTTCCACGACCAAACCCGGCCCCTCGCTTGAGCCCTGCCCTTCCAATACCTAATCAGATCGTTCAAGCGGGGAGCGGTAGGGCGTCAGACCAGCTCGGCTCGCACGCCCGCTCGCTTTGTTGATTTTCGAGCGACGAGCTTGCTCAGCCAGCTGCGGTCGGCTTGCCGGCGGGCGCGCAGGCGATCGAGGCACTTCCTTGAACAAAGAGAGGTCCGCCATGAGTAGTACCGGACCAGTCCGAACTGACCATTACAGACGGCGCATCGTTTGACGATGCTAATTCCGAGAGTTTCAGAGCAGTAGCGCATTGTTGTCTCTTCGTGCCTTGCCCGGCTGATCTCCCTTCACACCCATTGCGTACATGATGCGCTCTATCGCAGACCTTTTCACCGCAGCGCCGGTTTAGACATCGCGAGACCAAAGATGCTGCGATGACCAAGCTTCGGACGCGCCGCACCTTGCTTCAATACATCAGTTGACCGATTTTGCGAAGCCAGTAGCAGCGCCGCACAGGACGGACTGCGCTGGCGAACAGCTTGTCTCGCCCAATGCGCGCGTGTAACGCCCGCTCTATTCGCCTGGCGAGGACGTCGTCGAACAGCTGGTGGGCTAGTGGGAAAGCCCATCTCGGACAACCGACCTAACCTTCGACGGCCCCGGGCAGTCCAATAGCCGGTGCGAACGAATATTAACTGTCGTAAGCTGGCTAAAACAACGAGCCGCTAGGAGCGCTGAGAGCAACAAGGCGGCGCGACAGCCGCCCAAAACGCAACGTAACATCGACCGAGCGTGACCGGCTGGCTCCTTCCGCAATGATATCTTAAGGGGGAATCGGTGAGAGCACATTTAGAGAGCTCGGTGATCGTTCCGTGGGATGCGGCATCCGTCGATCCACGCGCGCAACTGATTGATAGGACCTTGGTGCAGTGTTCCGCTTTTACTTTGAGTGCTTGGGATCCGCTATCGCAGACTCATCTGCATCAGACACTCGCAAGTGACGGTTACTCCGAGAAGCTGCTCGATCACATCAATGATGATTTCGTCAAAGACAATCCTGCCTTCACCATTGCGCATCAGGATGATCCGCGCTCGCTCAGGTGGCGCGATTGTGAGCGAGGCTGGAACCTTTGGTTTCCCGAGACTCTGACGGCGCGCGAATTTCTCATTCCATCGGTACGAGGGCTCGACGATGTGCTTGCGGTTGTCGGACTGCCGCTACGTCGGTGCTTTCCAATGAAGTGGACTACATCAGCGGAGCCAACGGATGAGCCCAAGGACATCACTCAGCGATTTCGTCCCATTCTGGCCGAGCTCTGCGACCGGCCGAGAACGCCCCCTCTACTCGCAGAAGGCGTGGCTCCTAACTCGTTTGCGTTGGTGATTTCTTCAAGTGGCGCCGCTTTCAACTTGCTGGCACGTGCAGCGGGTCGACATCTGGGCGAAGGGGGTGCAAACTGCTCGCGGAAATGCTTAGGCACTGGGCCCCGCGACGCTTCCTGTGGAGCGATGACAGCGGCCAATGCCATCACGTCTCAATTATACCCTGCCAGCATACCATGGTCGTGGTCACCGAGGAGCAGATTTCGTGGCCATACGATCTCTCGCTCAGAGAGATCCAAGTGTTGCATCTGGTTGCAACCGGCGCGTCAAATCCGCAAATCGCACAGCAGATGTTCGTCTGGCGCAACGACTAAATGGCTTACGTCCTGAGTCGCAATTTGCCATTTAGCCTTTACACTCATCGACAGCAGGAAAGACGACCGTAAGCGCATTAGGATTACGCCAGGCGCTGACGCCTCGGGCATTGAGTTCCCTGGCTGCATAGGTGGCGAGCTGTTCGCATTCAACAAACATTTGTTTGATGCCCTCGACACCCAGACGACGGATCGCATACCAAAGGATGATCGGTGTATAGGCATTACGCGAGCCACTCAAGGTCGCGTCGAAGCTCCCGATGTAATCGATAGAACGCTCGATACGCTGAGCATGAATTTTACGCTAGAGAACGATACCGCAGGGCCTTGGCGCGCCAAGGAACTTATGTCCGCTGACCGTAATCGAGTCCGCTCCATCCGCGAACTCGAATGCGGCCTCGGGCTCAAGAGAGCCGCGTATGCCCCGCATAGTGCCGCGTCGGAGTGAACGTAGATAGCGTCAATACCGACATCGCGAAGCACGGCGCGTATCTTGAGCGTATCGTCCCTGCCTTCCTTCATGGTGGTGCCTATGTTTGCCACCACGACGGCGGGCCTTTCACGAGCCGCTTCCTGCGCCAGATGGTCATAGCTGATCTCTCCATTTGGCTGCGAACGAACCACGCGGTGCTCAACCCCGAGCAGAGCTCACGCTGTAATGGGTATCAGACGAGAAATACGTCACAGCATCCGGATAGAGCTCACGGGCGAGATAAAGACCGTGGATGTTACCTTCCGTCCCTCCGTTGGTGATGTAGCCCCGAAATTCCCGCGGTGCTCGAAACAGCTCGGCGAAGAATTCGATAACTTCCCGTTCCAGGGTATGCGGGTTGACGCGATAGGTTCCTGGTTCGAACGGGTCTCCAAGGTTGTTGTCTGTGAACTTCAAGAAGCGCCATAAGGGTTCATAGTCGATCCCCTCGCGAACGGGTATCCCAGAAAGCATTCATTTGCCTCCTGCATCGCGGAGAACAGTTCGTCCACTTTTTTGATATACTGGGATTGCAACATGACGAGCGCGTCTTGCAGGGGCCGAACTCGGCGGCCCTGCGATCTATTCGGATCCTGATTCATGGGTAGAACAAAGCTTCTGCCCCGCCCGGCCCGCGCGTACGGTCCATCAAGACTGACGGCGCACTATCGGGAAAATGGGCGGCGAACTGCCGACCTGAACCTCACCCACGATCTTCCATCCCAGCCGCTCATACAGACGTGCCGACCCGAGACTGGTGGCCTCGTTGAATGCCAAGCCTTTCGCCTCGTCCAGGATTGCAAGGCCGTATTGGAAAAGACGGCCGCCCCGGCCCGATCCTTGATGCATGGGATCGATGCCCAGCATGGTGAAATACCAGTGTGGCTCCTCGGGGTGATACTTGCCGAACTCCTCGAATAGCACCTTTCTGGCCGTCTTCGAGATACGCGCCACTTCCATCGATGTAGGGATCGCCGGCGTAGTATTCCAGGAAGCCGGCGAAATGGCGAAAGTAGCGCTCCGGTTCTGGATATAGCCATCTCAGCAGCAGGCAGGTCGTAAAGGCTGTCGTCAGAACGGCAATGACCTTCGGACGGTCGGCAGGGCCGACGATCTTGATAGACCCGTTCTCTTTTGACGCGGACTGCATGATTGCTCCTTCCAAATCCGTCCAAGCGGTTTCGATGCCAAAGCCCAACAGCGCAGAGCCGCGGATCACGAGGGTTGGCACTCGAGTGCCCTGCCAATCGTGAGCCTGCATGCATCGGACTCCTCTGACCAGCCTGACTTGCCGCGACCCAAGCCTGCATGATTTAGGCCAAGGCGTGACGATCGATGCTGGTGCTTTGACGAGATGCAATGTCACTTTCACGACAGCTTGACGGGCTGGGTACGCCAGCGCGTTTGCTTCCGGACGAACATACGCGCAGGCCAAGTGTACGATTTAGCAGAACTGCAGGCAGGATCAATCAGCTCATCTTTGGCCTGCCTCTTGCTATAAAGGCGCTGTTCGCAATGTGCCTATCTCCAACCCGTTCAAATGCTCAGGAGGCCTGCATGAATTTCCGTCCGCTTCACGATCGCGTCGTGGTCAAACGCATCGACGCAGAAGAGAAGACCGCTGGCGGTATCATCCTTCCCGACACAGCCAAGGAAAAGCCCTCGCAAGGCGAAGTTATCGCCGTTGGCCCGGGTGGCCGTGACGAGACCGGCAAGCTGATCCCGATCGACGTGCAGGTCGGCGACCGCGTGCTGTTCGGCAAGTGGTCGGGCACCGAGGTCAAGATCGACAGCCAAGAGCTATTGATCATGAAGGAAAGCGATGTCATGGGCGTTCTTACCGACGTGTTCTCAAGAAAGAAGGCCGCCTAGTTCATCGTTCACACTGCTTATCCCCGAAGAGTGCCGGCCGGGCGCCCCGAAGGTCGAAATACAACTGAAGGAATCATTATGTCAGCCAAAGAGGTCAAATTCGGCGTAGAAGCGCGCGATCGCATGCTTCGGGGTGTCGATATCCTCGCCAACGCCGTTCAGGTCACGCTCGGTCCGAAGGGCCGCAACGTGGTGCTCGAGAAGTCGTTCGGCGCTCCGCGCATCACCAAGGATGGGGTCGCGGTCGCCAAGGAGGTGGAGCTGGAGGAAAAGTTCGAGAATATGGGCGCGCAGATGGTGCGCGAGGTCGCCGCCAAAGCCGCTGACGCGGCCGGAGATGGCACCACGACCGCGACCGTGCTTGCGGCTGCCATCGTTCGCGAAGGTGCCAAGTCGGTTGCCGCCGGCATGAACCCGATGGACCTGAAGCGCGGTATCGACCTCGCGGTCGAAGCCGTCGTTGCGGACCTCCAGAAAAACTCGAAGAAGGTCACCTCGAACGAGGAGATCGCCCAGGTCGGCACCATCTCGGCCAACGGCGATGCCGAGATCGGCAAGTTCCTCGCCGACGCCATGAAGAAGGTCGGCAACGAGGGCGTGATCACGGTCGAGGAAGCCAAGTCGCTCGAGACCGAGCTCGACGTCGTCGAGGGCATGCAGTTCGATCGCGGCTACATCTCGCCCTACTTCGTCACCAACGCCGACAAGATGCGCGTGGAAATGGACGACGCCTACATCCTGATTAACGAGAAGAAGCTCTCCTCGCTGAACGAGCTGCTGCCGCTGCTCGAGGCCGTGGTGCAGACCGGAAAGCCGCTGGTCATCGTCGCTGAAGACGTCGAAGGCGAAGCCCTCGCCACCCTCGTCGTCAACCGCCTGCGCGGCGGCCTGAAGGTCGCGGCCGTCAAGGCTCCGGGCTTCGGCGATCGCCGCAAGGCCATGCTGCAGGACATCGCGATCCTGACCGGCGGCCAGGCCATCTCGGAAGACCTCGGCATCAAGCTCGAGAATGTCACGCTGCAGATGCTCGGCCGCGCCAAGAAGGTGATGATCGAGAAGGAGAACACCACGATCGTCAACGGCGCCGGCAAGAAGGCCGACATCGACGCCCGCATTGCCCAGATCAAAGCGCAGATCGAGGAGACCACCTCGGACTATGACCGTGAGAGGCTGCAGGAGCGTCTGGCCAAGCTTGCGGGCGGCGTAGCAGTAATCCGCGTCGGCGGCGCGACCGAAGTCGAAGTGAAGGAGCGCAAGGATCGCGTTGATGACGCGATGCACGCCACACGCGCGGCCGTCGAGGAAGGTATTTTGCCTGGCGGGGGCGTCGCCCTGCTCCGAGCGTCCGGGCAACTCAAGGGCCTGAGCACCAAGAACGACGACCAGAAGACCGGCGTCGAGATCGTGCGCAAGGCGCTGTCCTGGCCTGCCCGCCTGATCGCGATCAATGCTGGCGAAGACGGCTCGGTCGTGGTCGGCAAAGTGCTCGAGAAGGATCAATATTCTTTCGGCTTCGATGCGCAGACCGGCGAATACAGCAATCTTGTCTCCAAGGGCATCATCGACCCGACCAAGGTCGTGCGCATCGCAGTTCAGAACGCCGCCTCGGTTGCTGCACTCCTGATTACCACGGAAGCGATGGTCGCCGAGCTGCCGAAGAAGGCTGCGGCCGGGCCCGCAATGCCCCCGGGCGGGGGCATGGGCGGCATGGACTTCTGATCCAGCCTCTCTCGGCAGCCATGACTGGCAGAACCCTGGCAGCAATGCCGGGGTTCTTGCGGCTTCGGTCGGGCTTGCAATGATCCTCAGCCCTTGCGAGCTTCGAACTGGATCGGCAGCTTGCGCCGAGATACTCAAGATCAATTGGGGACGCTTTTGAGTCGCTTACGAAAATTCATTGAGCAAGGCCAATCTGGCGAGGGGCGATGCGCGTACGCTTTCGAATCCGCCACCCTGCCACCGCCTCGCGGAGGCATGACTTGGCATCCCGTTACGGATTTCAGCGCGGCGGAGGAGATTTTGCTGGATCCCAGGCTTAAAGAGGTCTTCGAGACCGCACTCGAAAAGGGCGACGCGGTGGTGTCCGCAAACAAAGATGAGCTGCAATGCAGCAAACGATCTCCTTGGATCATCAGCCTAAGGCACGATGGGAATATCCTGCCTTATTCTTATCACTCCTGCTCCGGCAGGGGCCGGCAGATGGCGGAGATTGAAAGATCGATTTGGCTGGGACAGGCCAGTGCTGGCGATCGCACTTCTCCATCAGCTGTGATCTGCAGTGCGTGTTTGCATGTCCTAACCCGTCCTATTCGTGAGAGTGCTTTTTTTAGTCCGCTTGATGTGGCCGCACATCTGCTCTGACAAGGCGCGCGGGATTGCCTTCGGCTTTTCACCGCCTGACGACCCGTACTTTGCAACGCGCTTGAGGTGTAGGTTGGGCGAACGGGGGGCGGACGCCCCGCCGGTCAAGGACCGAGCGGCAGCAGCGCGCCTGGCAAGCCGCGGATCAGGTCGGCTTCGGGACATGCCGCGGCAAACGCAAGGCGAATGCGGCTCGTGGTCTCGACGACACGGGCGGCGATTTTCAAGAGCCGAAGACGCAGCGTCGCGAACTCGGCTGTGGCCAATTCCCGGGCTTTGGGAATCGCGTCGCGCACGGTCAGCATCAGCCAATAAGCGGCGGTGTGGAGAACGAGGCGGACTTGATTGGCGAGCGCCGAACGGCAGCTGGTGCGGTCGGAGGCGAGCTGTGTCTTATGCAGCTTGATCAGATTCTCGGCTTGGCCGCGCGCGCAATACAGGCTGTCGTAGATCCACTCGGCCGAGCCGACATCGAGGCTGGTGACGACCAAACGGATGTCGAGGCCGAGCATCGTCGCCTCAATACGGGCGACGGTCGTCGTTCGCGATCCCAGGACTTTGCCTTGTGGCGCGTCTCGGTATAGCCACGCAGAACCGGCAGGTTCTCGATGGCGCGTCGCGTGCGGATGTCGTCGGCGGCCTCGTCGACTTTTCTGGCGAGCGGCTTGGTGCCGGACAGACCGAAGATGTAGTCGATGCCGTTGGTCTCGCACCACGCCATTGCTTCCGGCCGAGCATAGCGCCCGTCGCCACGGAACGTAATTCGCGTGTTGTGCCACCGCGTCCGGATATGCCGTATCAGGCGGCGCAGATGGGCACGCACCTCGACGCCGCCCGGCGTCTTGCCGGGCCGCAGCACGACCGCCACGGGCCGGCTCTTCTCCGTGTCGTAGACGTGGATCGGCAGGAAGCAGCGTTCGTCATAATGAGCGTTGAACAGCGAGAGCTGCTGATGGCCGTGGACGACATCGCAGGTATCATCGATGTCAAGCGTGACGGATGCCGGCTCGCGCGGGTAGCTATCCATCCATGCATCGACCAAAGTGTAGGTCAGTCGGATCACGTCGCGCAGGCGCGGAGCATTCTCCAGCCGCGACAGCGTCGGTTGGGAACACAGATCGCGACCCGTCTCCGGCAGCCGTCCGCAGGCCAGCTTGAATGCGGGATCGGACCGCAGATGATCGAGGTCGTCGGCGTCCTCGTAGCCGCAGCAGATCGCGAACATGCGCGCGCGGAACATATCGACAAGGCTGTGCACGACCCGCGTCGGATCGCGCCGATCCGGGAACACCCGGGCCAAATTGTCGGCCAAGCCGAGACGCCGCTCGGCCATCGCCAGAAGCATCACGCCCCCGTTCGAGGTCAGCCGACCGCCTTCGAAGGCAGCTGTGACTTTCTTGGCGTGAACGGCTGGAAACGAGAAGGGCGGAATCGTA
Organism: Bradyrhizobium sp. 6(2017); assembly: GCF_011058295.2. Classification (NCBI taxonomy): domain Bacteria; kingdom Pseudomonadati; phylum Pseudomonadota; class Alphaproteobacteria; order Hyphomicrobiales; family Nitrobacteraceae; genus Bradyrhizobium; species Bradyrhizobium sp. 6(2017). The sequence continues at coordinate 8,099,327 of NZ_CP049289.2, forward strand.
TCATCGGTCATGGCGGGCGTGGTGTTCGCGGCTGAAGGTGATGGGGTTGGCTTTGCAACCGAATCCTACGCCGCATCAGCGCTTCACACCACGCTCGCCAGCCTCTCAGGCGCCCTCTGACGAATAAGACGGGCTAACCAGTCGTCGGTTAAGAAGCCGATTTGAGTGGTGTGCGGTGGCTGGTGACTGAGAAGAAGGCAGCCAGGAAGAGGTACCAAAGAGCCCTTAGCCAGGCGAGGATGCGGCGGAAGTTGTAACCGACGGCGGAGAGGATGACGTTGGCGGCATCGCCGGCGCGGCCTTTGAGGTAGCAGCGGCCGAGGTGTCCGTCAGCCTTCAAATGGCCGATCACGGGCTCGATAGCGGAGCGGCGCCGCAGCTGGCGCTTGATAGTGCCGAAGACGCCGCGCTTCTGGCCGGAGATGAAGACGCGGCGCGGGTTCTGTGCGTCATGGCCGCGGTATCCCTTGTCGACAAAGGCGCACTCGATCGCGCAGCCGGTGAGTGTCTCGGTTCGGTCGATGACGTCCCGCAGGGTGTGACCGTCGTAAGGGTTATCGGGCAGCGCCTTGGCGTGCAGCACGAACTGGCCGCCGGGAGCAGGCCGGTTGTTGGTGACGATGGAAGCCTTCACGCCGAACTCGTAAGGCGCGCTGGCCTTGCCCTTGCCGATGCACTCCACCTCGGGGGCATGGAAGGAATACAGCTTCCAGCCGCGCTGGCGCTGCTGCTGCGAGCGGATCTGCGTGGCCCGGCTCAACGGGAGTGCGAACGCCTCTTCGAGCGCATCCTGGCCTTCGATCTTGCGGCGGATGTCGCGGATGATCCGGCCCAGGCGGCTGCGCAGGATGCGCAACTGCCGCTGGTGCCGCTTGAACTGTTTGGCATGGGCGTAGCGTCCCGCCATCATCGCGGTGGCCTTGGCGATCCGAGAATAGGATTGCCGCAGCCGCACTCCGTGCTTCCTCGCTAGCCGGTTGAGCCCCTGGATCGCCGCATGCAGCAGCTTGGCATCGGTCGGAAAGGTGATGGCCTTCGGCTGCACCGTGGTGTCGACCGTGACCCGCTCAAGGTCCTTGCCGCGTAACGCGCCGACGTCGTGCGCCACCCGCAGGCTCTCGGCCAATAGCAGTTCCAGTCTGTCGCCGAGCCGCTTGCGCCAATGGCTCAGGTCCGAGCGCTCGTGCGGGAATGCGTGCTGGAAGAACTCTTCGCCAGTGAAGTACTGGAAATACGGGTCGTGGACCCAGCGTTCGCATACCCCCTCATCGGACAGCCCGTAAATGTGCTTGAGCAACAACAGCCCGATCACGAAGCGGGTCTCAGTCCCCGGCCGGCCGTTCTCGCTGTAGAGCGGCGCGATCTCGCCGTCGATCCAGTCCCAATCGATCTTGCCGGTGAGCCGGACCAGCTCGTGCTTCAGATTGATGATCTGGTCGAGCCGCGCCCGGAAAAAATCGTTCGCTCCCGTCGTTTTGTGCTTCTTCGGCCGCATCGTGCCCTCCGATGCGGACAGGGAATCATGCTTCGCCCATCGAGGGAATCTCGAAAACGAAATTGCAAGCTTCCGATGCGCAAAACACCAAAACCTTGCAATCTCAGAACGTCATTCCAGCCAAATTACGATTCCAGATCAGTCGCCTGGAAGCTTCTTAACGGGCGACTAACCAGTATTGCTTTTCCTGAAATGCAGGAAGTTGCAGACGTGAGAATACTGCGCGCCGCTCAAGCGGAAGCCACAAGCCGCTATGCGGTTCTGAAGAAATAACGGCTCGAAAGCAAATGCTCGGAAGCCGTTGGAGCAGTTCAGGCGGACGTAATCGTCGGTCCGCTCCACACTTTCAATCCCGATGCCACAAAGATCATAATATTCGCAGCGCGCCAGCGTTGCCGCCTCGTTCGTTGCAAAGAGCGACAAAGCGAGATCAAAGGGCGCTTGACACACGCGTGTTAGAAATTCCATTGGCGCATCCATCGTACCTAGAAAATTGAATGGCAGGATGCAGAGTACCTTTCCATCATATCGGCTCCTGATTTTACTGATCAGCCGCGTTCTTTTAAAGAATTTATCAGCCTCACAGCGAATAACTGCTCCTTTCCCGCTTTTTAGCCTTCGCGTGCGAGCCGGGTTTATATCGATCCCAAGGTAATCACTCGCATCGCTCTTGACTCCAATGAGGCGATAGCAGCTGCAACCTACCTCAATGACCAAATCATATCGGGCTGCGCGCAGCAGATCGGCATAAAAGCGTCGCTCAAGTTCGTGGAACTGACGCACCTTGGCGGTGAAGTAATTCGGGCGCATGAGACGCCCAGCTTCGCCATGTAGATAGATCGATCGATTGAATTGCTCGAATTCAGGAGCAGAGGAGTTCATCGGCGCCTCATGTCATTTCGCCGAGACATAGAGCCTACGGCACCGCCGCCCCATCGCTGTGGTCACCTCATCGCTCAGCATCCTGGCCGCAGATGCTAGATCCGTCACAGTCTGTTCAGGGCAGATCACGTCAACCATTGCGCCCGGAGTCGTCCAACTCTCAGGCAGATCCGTTACATCAATTGTAATAAGGTCCATCGAAACAAAGCCGACGATAGGCACACGAATACCACATATGAAGACATTCCCTCGATTGCCAAGACTACGTGGAAAGCCATCCGCATAACCGATAGAGGCGGTAGCAACACGCATCTGCCTGCTCGCTCGGTACGACCTGCAGTATCCGATCGTCTCACCAGGCTCTACTTTGCGAGATTGAACGATCTGAGTTCGCAGATGGACGACTTGCGATGGCTTGAAGCAGGGATCATCAGACGTCAAAAAGCCAAAAATTCCTCCACCTGCTCTTATGAGGTCGAAATGAAACTCGCATCCGGCAAATAGGGCAGCCGAGTTCGACAATGAGAGGATCGCTTCCGGAAACAACTGTGTGAGTTCGCGAAACCTTCTCAATTGTTGAAAACTGTCCCCGTTGCGCCATTCTGCACAGGCGAGCTGACTCATGAATAGCGCTACGGGTAATTCCGACAGTCCACTGTCGTACTCGGCGATTGCTCGCAATTCATCAACGGCAAAACCCAATCGAGCCAGTCCGGTGTCGACATGGATACCCGCTGGTAGTGCCCGATTACGCTGTCGGCAATGCCGAAGCCATGCATCCAATTGTTCCCTGCTGTTGAGGATTGGCAATAGATCATGCTGCTCGGCTGCCAGCTCCATACCTGGCATAGCGCCGTGGAGGATGTAGATCTTCGAAGATGATGGTAGCACATCGCGCAGGGCGATCCCCTCCTCCACATCGGCTACGAAAAAGTCCCTGCAGCCAAGTTGAGCAAGGAAGGGCGCTATATGCTTCGCGCCGAGGCCATAGGCGTCCGCTTTGACAACCGCGCCGCATGCGCTATGCGGGGCAAGCGCCTGAACTCTCCGATAGTTCGATTGGATCGCGCCGAGATCCACAATCATGGTGGATCTCGACATATTGAAATAACCGTTGTCTGCTTCTTGGATAGAAAGCTTCGCTTCGGTATGAATCGATTCAGGCATATGCCCTTCCTCGTGTCCCGGCGCTGACATCGCGACTACGGAGAATACAAGGATCGTATTGCTTCTTCCGCACAGGCGGGCCCAAACCGAAACCCGTTACCTGCGCCGCCACCAATGACCTGAAGCCCGGCGATGGCTCGAGCGGGACGCGCGAACGGGACGGCATCGTCCGAATAGCAGTCGCAGAACACCCGTACTGACGCAATCGCCGGCACGTCCACGGAGAACCATTTCGCCAATATTGCTGTTGCGCGCGCCAAATCGTCTGAACTGACATGCAACGCGTCGCTGTCGGGCCTGACATCCCATTCCTGCGAGGTAAAGCTGAACAACCAATAGCCGTCCGCGATCATGGGAATGAGGAAAGCGTAGTCATCCAACAGGCCGATCATCGGACAGTTCGAGGAGGGACGCGCTGCGAGATGAAGGGCGACGACCTTTTTAACCCGCAACCGCGGTTCGTCTGCCAGGTGCTCGCGTAATGGTGATGCTGGAAGCCATGGACCAATTGCCAGGATAGCTCGCCGCGCCGAGATTTCGCTATCGTCCGAGGTCCGAAGAAGAAGATTACGTGGGCCCTGCCTTATCTTTTCAATAGACGTTTGCTCGAATATCGAAATACCGAGGGCCCTGAGCCGTTCGGCCAAATCCTGGACAATTAAATCGACCGGGCTATACGAGCCCCGATCGAGCGCTACAGCTATATCGTCGGCAATCTGAAAATTTGGCAGCGAGGAAAGCCTCTCGGTCAGCTCGACCGACGTTGAGGGGGTAGTGCCGCCTATGCCAGCCAGTCGCGCGAGTTCGTCCGGATTGCGGGTCAGCCAGAACACGTCACAGTCTCGGCCATTGTGCCAGCCACCACGGGGATAGATCCCACGCCAGAATCTCGAACCGCGATCAATGAGGCTCCTTTCCCCATCATTCCGACAAATGTTGATTTGGATTCCGGGAGCAAACCCGCTGGCACCTGCTCCAACGATATCTCGTTCGAAGATAACGATCCTTTGCTTCGGATCATTGCGCGCCGCGATGAAGGCGGCACTAAGACCCATGACGCCCGCGCCGATAACCGCCAGGTCATAAATCCCGCCGGTCATCGGGTTTCCCTCCAGGAGATAGACAGGGCGCTCAGAGCTTCGCAGCCGCTATTTTCCAGGTGATGAGTTCGATCAGGTCGCAGAAACACAAGGTCTCCTGCTTTCACAGCCAACTCACCATCATTGGTCACCACCCGACCGCTGCCGCCGGTAATGCGCCAGATCTCGCTGGACGGATGGGAATGCGGCGTCGACACCGCGAACGGATCAAGCCGGAATTCGATGAGTTCGACGGGACAACAAGTCGTCTGTTGATTGCCTATGCCTTTGACCTCCTGCAGCACGACGCCGGGGCTATAAGCGGTGATGTCGCCTAACGTAATCAGCTCTGCATCTTTCATAGTATACCCCGATTAAGGAAAGGCTGGTTCAAGGCTGCTGGCAACTGTTCGTCCCTTAACTGGGATCGTCCAAGCATGTGCTGCTCCACTTGACGGCGCCAGTTTCCTCGCCGCATTCGTAGGCTACGCGGCCGATGATCGAATTGAGGATTATTGAAGCGCGCCAGGGTACCAAGCTGAGGTTGGTATCAGCGACACCATGTTGAAGGCGCGCGCCGTTCTGCACATACAAACGGCATGTCTCGGGACCATCGAAACGAGCCGAAAAGTCCTTCTTGACGACGATTTCCCGAGAGCCACCGGGGGCACTCGCGACCGTCAGTCGGCCCGCGATCGGATCTAGGAACGAAGGGATCTCGGTCCGATAACCCGTGGCTAAGATGATAATGTCGGCGGCATGTTCAGAACAAATGCCTGTCGTCTGCTGACGCAAACCCACGCGAAAGGGGGACGCGCCTTGCAACTCGTCGGCTGTGGTGTCGACGCATATTTCGACCTGAGCGGGGTATGTTCCTCGGCGAAGCTCTCGATCGTAGAGGGCGTCGTAGATGGCGCGGAGCGTCACGCAGTTCACCCCGTCGCTGGCCAATGCTTGCCGCGCCAGAATTCTTTTGCGCGCCGATTCGCTCTGCTCGAAGAACCACCCACCATACCGCGGAAAGAACCATTCGTTCACGAACGGGCTATTTTCGAGCGCAAAGATATTCGCGCGGCGCGTCACCCAGGTCAGGGCTCTGAGCGCGCCGCAACCACCACGCAGGAGATGAAGGAATACCTCCGCCCCGCTCTGGCCGCCACCCACCACCATAACACGCTTGCTCGACAGCTCGCGCCGTCGCAGCAGAAGGGCACTCCCGTGGAACACCTCGTCTGGCGGTGCATTGCTGCTCCAATCAGGAATAGATGGAACGCGACCCACACCTACCACAGCTGTACAGGTTTGGTATTTGCGGTGAGTGGTTATGACGTCAAAGGAGCTGCCTCGCAGCTCGAGTGCGACGACACGTTCGCCAAACCGAACGTTCGCCAGCTTTTTTGCTGCCCATCGCAAATAGTCTTCAAATTCAGCACGGCTGACGTGGTCAAGTCCACGGACGATGGCTTGATAAAGCCGTCCTTGATCATGCAAGTAGGCGATGAAGCTGTAGGCACTGGTTGGATCCGCCGGCGTAACAAGGTCCTTTAGCGGGCTGGTTTGCATAAGGGCACCTCCTAGAAGCAGTCCGGGATGCCACTCAACCGAGTCCGATCTTTCCAGGATGTGCACAGAAATTTCCGAAACCGGAACCGCGAGCGCCGCCAGACTTAGATTTGCAGGCCCAGCACCGATCGCGACTACGTCGCGGCCAACGCCGTCCTTGATCATCCCATGATCCCTGAGGCGCGCCACTCAATGCCTCCCGCCGCTCACGAATACTTGAATTGTAAGAAGAGCGCCATTGGCGCCGACCAGCAACATCATGCTCATCAATAGATAATCGAAACTGCCGACCCCTATGATTTGCCCAGCGATGTACGGAAATCCAAATAGGCCAATGAAGTAGGAGAGAGTGAACACCTGAGACGCAACGGCCAACGATGACCCATCAATAGCGGCAATGTGAACGACCATGCTGTTCAAAGTCGAATAGCTGAGACCGTATCCGAGCGCAAACATCATCGTCCCGAGAATGTAGATCGCTGGACTTCCTACGTTCATCAACAGGACGAATAGCCCCGCAATAGTGCAAAGGATCAGAAATGCAGCTACGCGTTCAAGCCGCCAGAGCCCAATGATCGGTGCCACCGCAAAACGCAAGAAGACCGCTGTCAGCGTGAAGACCAGAAAGAACGTATCCGCAGACTGTGCTCGCGATGTCGCGTAGAGCGTTTGGAACGTGGACAGACCGGCGAAAACGCAGGCTGCGATGCCGATCATGATGACTGGATAGCGCGTGTTCGCCTTGAAGGTTCGCACCAGACTTCCAAAGGTCAGCCGCACAGCCGGCATTTCGATCTGTGGAGCTTGCGCCAGGACCCTGCCTGCGGACTCCAAGAGCGCCGCGCCCGCAAGACAGGCAGCTGCAAATAGGCAGTAAACTGCAATGTAGGATCCAGCGGCTTCCGCGAGCGCGCGTGCGAGGGGCGCCGCAAGCCCGATGCCAAGCATTTGAGATGCGGAAAGCAACGTAAGATACTTGATACGAGCCTCAGCTCGCACGTGGCAGAAGATTTGAAGCGGCGCTAGTATATAAAAGACCGACCATCCAATGCCCAGCAGAAGTCCACCGATGTAAGCTATCAGCGTCGCAAGCGATGCTGATGCGAAACATACCATGGCCAGGGCCATGATCGCTGCAGCGAGTGTGATCGTTCGCATCACGCCGAGCACGTCGGCAATCCGGCCGGCCACAAGCGAGCACAATATCGTTGCGATCGTACCGATCGAAACAACGGCTCCGGCGGTCGTGTCGTTTTGTCGAACGGCGGTTAACGCGTCCACAAGAAAGAAACTCGAGCCGTAGCAAGCGGCCAAGCTGATACTGCCAAACATGAAGGGGATTGAGACCTGCAACGCGATTGCATTGGGCAAGTCCTCAGCAGGAACGATATGCTTGGCCTGTGTCATGCTGCGCTCTTTCCGGGCAGGCACCAATCAATGTCTTTAGCCGCTAACCTGCGCCCATCGATCTTCGGTACTGATCCGTTTCGCGCAGATGATGGCCTTGACGCGCATCCGGCAAGCGGATGTCCGCTATGCCCCAGCCAGCGCCATAACGCTTCGGTGATCTTCGGCATCAGCGGCCAACCCAGCACGCTAAAGCCCATCAGCCAAGTGTAAGCGGTCTCATGGCTCGTCGCCGCATTCACACAGTCGACCCATTCGATGACTGGCTTTGACGCTTGTGATACCAGCAGATGATCCAGCGAAAGTGCCGCGCACTGCTTCTCGTAGAGCCTGTCGAGCGCGGTCATCATCGCGCCATCTACGTAGCAGCAGGTTGGAGCCGGTACTGCGCTTACGATGCCTGTGCAGCGGTCGATAGCTGCAGACATCTGATCGAAAAGTACGTTGTAACGATCGACCAGCTGCTCTGATATCAAATCGGCCTCGGCCTTCTCCGGACACATTTCCGACAGGTACACTCTAAGAACATCGATTGATACATTTGGAGTTCGAGCGATCTCGCCCGCCCAGATCACGTGACCTCGGCTGGTGGAGAACTTCGATCCGTTCAATCGCAAAAAGTAGTTGAAGAAGATACGATCGAACGGCCGAAACGAGTCCTGGCCCAGCGCGCACCCTGTAGTACCCACGAGCATCGGAATTGTGTTATCGACACCGGTAGCACTAATGAGGAACGCATCGGAGTCGAGAACAAAAGGACTAGGCCTGCCGCTGCCTTCTGTGTCTCTCTGGCCGCAATAGAGAGAATGAGCGTAGAGTAGCGAGGAGTAGCTGAACAATATTTGCCGGGTCTTGAAATGCGGCGAACTCCAACCCAACCCGTGCAATCCCGGCACGGTCAGCCGCATCTGCTGTCCTTTGCGCGCGACATACCGCTTCGCTATGTCCCGAAAACTTGGCTCTATAGCCGTGTCGTCCCACGCCCGTAGAAGCCGGTCTTTTTCCGAAATTGAAAGGAAGGCGGAAATGTCATCCGCCCATTGTACGATCCGCCCTCGCCTTGATATCGGATCCCGCGCCTCTTCGGGCTCGAAATGATATCCACATTGCTCGCAGAAGAAGCTGCCGGCAGAAGCCGCACAAACCGGACAGGTCGCACCAAACCAGCCCCCAATGCAAAAACGTTGTTCTGGCCGCGTGACAGCTGAGGGCGTATCGTCAATTGGTAAACGCATTGTGCGGAATTGCAGACTTCCGGCTGCAAACAATGCCCCCATGAGCGCGCCACTCACATTCGAGAAGCGCTGCAGATTTCGGCCATGCGCAGGATCATCGAAATGGTCGAAAACAATGCCTAGCGAGGCGAGATCCTCAACGATCTTGACGTGGAAGCCATGCGCGAGTTCCGATGGATCAGTGTTCTCGCGAGCCGCCCGGACCAAAACATGATTCTCGAAGCCGTCGGTGGTCAGCCCAGAGCGAACTCGATGCCCCGCCCTCTTCAGGTGCCTCTGCACGACATCCATCCGAAGATAAGGCCCAGCGGCGTGCCCCAGATGTGCCCTGCCATTGGCAGTCAAATTCACTGGGGAGACATACACATCGATCGGATGCGTGTTTGCTGCATTTATCCGCGCGATAGTTGGGCTTTTCTTCATGTCGGCACAAATGACTTCCGTGGATACATCGCCGCCAGCATGCCAGGTGCGCTGACATCTCTCCGGCAATGGCGATCGCGATAGCTCGACGCAGATACGGATACAGGCCGATTGGTTGCTTCAAGGCGGATTCTACAATCAGTCAAAGGTGACTTGCCGCATCCGGTCCGAGCTCTTCGATAGGACGACTTCGCCGCCTCCATTGTTCGCGCGGCTTCGGCTTCCGACATAGTTGAACTCCCCCCCGGCTCGACTCGATGAGCCAACGACATGCCCGCAAGCGGCCGCTGACCAAGCCGTAAACAAGCAAGCAGCGGGCCAACTGCGACTGCTGATTTTTCTCCTTGTCTGAACCTGCGTACCGTCAACTTTCGAACATTGGTCGCGAAGCCGACGACCGGCTCAGTAGAGCGAAGTGAGAGTTTGTTTGCCGTACTGACCGAGGCGCGTGGGAGCTGTTCCCAGATAGCTTCAGGTATGCGGGGCCGCCTCCTCTTCGTTATGACCCCAGCCAACGTCGGCCGCGAATGCTCCAAGCTGATTCAGCTGATCAGCAACGAAAACTGGATGCTCGGCTAGGACGCTTGAACAAGGAGACCAAGGGGGCGCTTTCGAAATCCCATTGTCGTGGAACGAGATCACAGATCTGGCGCTCGGAACGCTTCATCTGGTTTGGCCACCGGGAGGACGACCGCTCAATGGCAGTTTGCCTGTCGGTGGAGTAGGCGCCAACTCATTCGAGACAGCAGCGATTGCAAAAGCGCCTTCTTGACGTCCTCGCAGTTGGCATTTGCCAACGGAGCTGGCGTTCGCTCAAGAACAAACTTCAATTCCGGATGCGCGATGTATCCATTGTGCCAAGTGCGGGTCGAATTCGGTGAGCCTGAAGGCTTCACCAGATTAGATGACGTTCATGCCATATTGCGGCGGGTCGGCAGGGGTAAAGAATAAGCCTTGCACCAGCAGGCCGAGCGTCGGGCCAAACGCCGCAGGTCCCACACCGAACAATAGGAACAGCGTCGGGCCAGAATGAAGTGCACCTCAGGCACTCCAACCGGAGTGCGGAGGCCAATGAGATCCGCCCGCTGGTCGAGACGAATTTTGGCGGCATCTCTGCGCAGCCATCGATCCCAGAGGAACGCCTGCGGCCGCAGGAACCGACGCCGGCCGCGCCGCGGACCGTGACGCTGGCCGATCCCCGCGTCGAGCAGCCAGCCTTGCACCGATATTATCTCGTGCCCTCCGCTCGCACCGCGGCCGCCGGCGAGAGTCCAGTGCTTGAAGTGCTCGAGCAATTGATTGGAGGTGGCGTCAACTCATATCTCTATCGCGCGCTGGTAATCGACAAGCAGCTTACGATCGGTGCCACGGCGAGCTACCAGCCTACCGCGCTCGATTCCTCGCGGTTCGTGATTTCTGCCATACCAAACCCCTGCGTGAAGTTCGGCCAGATTGAGCGCGCCATCGACGAGGTGATCGCCAACATTGCGCACAATCCCGCGCGCATCGAGGATATCGAGCGGGTCAAGACGCGGCTGATCGCGCGAGCAATCTACGCTCAGGACAATCAGGAAGCGCTCGCGAACCGGTATGGCCGCGGGCTCAGCACGGGCCTGTGCATCGACGATATTCGAGGCTGCTCGGACGGCATCCGCGCCGTCGGTGCCCAGCAGGTGCGCGAGGCCGCGCGGAAATGGCTCGACAAAAGACGCTCGGTGACCGGCTATCTCATCAAAGAGCCAACGCCAAAACACGAGGAGAAGCGATAGTGACCTGTTTTTGCACACGGAGGGGGTCCTCCTCGGCGGCGCGTCGCTCTCAATCGCGATGCTCGCCTCGCTAAATTCGCTTGCCACCACCAGGACGCTTGCCGCGACCAAGATCAAGCGCCTGGTCTCGTCTTGTGGTATCGAAGCCTGGTTCTTGCAAGACCCCACTGTCCCGTTGATTGCGATGGAATATGCCTTCGGCGGTGGCGCGACCCAGGACCCAAGCGGCAAGCCCGGCGTCGGCAACATGGTTGCTGGCTTGCTCGATGAAGGCTCCGGCGATCTCGGCTTTAAGACCTTTCATGAACGGCTCGACCGTCGAGCCATTAAGCTGAGCTTGGAGCGACCCACGATCACTTCCGCGGTGCCCTGCGCACGCTCGAGGACCACAGGGACGAGGCCTTCGACCTTTTACGGATGGCGCTAACCTCGCCCCGTTTCGACGCGGCCGACGTCGAGCGGATCCGTGCCGGCGTGCTCTGTCGCCTTCGGCATCAATCGACCGATCCTTCATCGCTCGCCAATCGCAAGTTACTCGAAGTCGCCTTTGGCGATCATCCTTATGCTCGCCCGGCTGCAGGCTCGATCGAAAGCGTGTCGAAGATCGAGGTCCCGGATCTCAAGCGCGATGTCCGACACGTGATGGCAAAAGACACGCTCAAGATCGCGGTGGTCGGCAATGTCGATCCAGAGGTTCTCTGTATACTACTCGACAAGACCTTTGGAGGCCTTCCCGCCAGGGCGGAGTTGGCGTCGGTCCCCGACGTGGTCGCGGCAAGACCACCGCAGCGCGTCAATATTCCGTTCGATGTGCCACAGACAGTTGTGAGTTTCGGCGGTCCAGCGGTCCGCCGCAGCGAGCCCGATTTCATGGCCGCCTATATTGTCAACCACATCCTCGGCGATGCCGGTCTGACGTCGCGGTTGTTCCGCGAAGTCCGAGAGAAGCGCGGGCTGGCCTATTTCGTCCGTGAGCACCTAGTCTGGATGGATCGTTCGGCCATGTTTGTCGGCAATAGCGGGACCAGCGCCGATCACGCCCGTGAGACTGTCGAAGAAATCGAGAAGCAAGTCGGCCACATCGCCGAGCAAGGCCCGACCCAGCAGGAACTCGACAATGCAAAGTCCTACCTGAAGGGCTCGCAGATGCTGGCCCTCAACACATCATCAAAGCTGGCGCAAACGCTGTTGCAGTATCAGCTTGACAAGCTGCCGATCGACTATTTCGAAAAGCATGAAGCCGTCGTCGATGCGGTCACGTTGGAGGATGCCAAGAGAGTCGCGCAGCGGCTGTGGGGCTAAGGTCTTACTCACCATTCTCGTCGGCCGCTCCCCAGGGGACGCAGCCCAGTTAACCACCATGCCATCAGCGACCACGTCATCGCCAGGTGCCGAGCTAGACTAGACACCACAACCACAATACCGAGGAAACCAAATTAGCCTTTAGCAAACCTAAGCCGCTTAGCCCGTCTTATTCGTCAGAGGGCGCCTGAGAGGCTGGCGAGCGTGGTGTAAAGCGCTGATGCGGCGTAGGATTCGGTTGCAAAGCCACCCCATCACCTTCAGCCGCGAACACCACGCCCGCCATGACCGATGATACGATTCTGCCCTTCTCGTTTCCAGCCGTTCACGCCAGGAAAGTCACAGCTGCCTTCGATGGCGTCGGCTGACCTCGAACGGGGGCGTGATGCTTCTGGCGATGGCCGAGCGGCGTCTCGGCTTGGCCGACAATTTGGCCCGGGTGTTCCCGGATCGGCGCGATCCGACGCGGGTCGTGCACAGCCTTGTCGATATGTTCCGCGCGCGCATGTTCGCGATCTGCTGCGGCTACGAGGACGCCGACGACCCCGATCATCTGCGGTCCGATCCCGCATTCAAGCTGGCCTGCGGACGGCTGCCGGACACGGGTCGCGATCTGTGTTCCCAACCGACGCTGTCGCGGCTGGAGAATGCTCCGCGCCTGCGCGACGTGATCCGACTGACCTACACTTTGGTCGACGCATGGATGGATAGCTACCCGCGCGAGCCGGCATCCGTCACGCTTGACATCGATGATACCTGCGATGTCGTCCACGGCCATCAGCAGCTCTCGCTGTTCAACGCTCATTATGACGAACGCTGCTTCCTGCCGATCCACGTCTACGACGCGGAGAAGAGCCGGCCCGTGGCGGTCGTGCTGCGGCCCGGCAAGACGCCGGGCGGCGTCGAGGTGCGTGCCCATCTGCGCCGCCTGATACGGCATATCTGGACGCGGTGGCACAACACGCGAATTACGTTCCGTGGCGACGGGCGCTATGCTCGGCCGGAGGCAATGGCGTGGTGCGAGACCAACGGCATCGACTACATCTTCGGTCTGTCCGGCACCAAGCCGCTCGCCAGAAAAGTCGACGAGGCCGCCGACGACATCCGCACGCGACGCGCCATCGAGAACCTGCCGGTTCTGCGTGGCTATACCGAGACGCGCCACAAGGCAAAGTCCTGGGATCGCGAACGGCGTACCGTCGCCCGTATTGAGGCGACGATGCTCGGCCTCGACATCCGTTTCGTCGTCACCAGCCTCGATGTCGGCTCGGCCGAGTGGATCTACGACAGCCTGTATTGCGCGCGCGGCCAAGCCGAGAATCTGATCAAGCTGCATAAGACACAGCTCGCCTCCGACCGCACCAGCTGCCGTTCGGCGCTCGCCAATCAAGTCCGCCTCGTTCTCCACACCGCCGCTTATTGGCTGATGCTGACCGTGCGCGACGCGATTCCCAAAGCCCGGGAATTGGCCACAGCCGAGTTCGCGACGCTGCGTCTTCGTCTCTTGAAACTCGCTGCCCGTGTGGTCGAGACCACGAGCCGCATTCGCCTTGCGTTTGCCGCGGCATGTCCCGAAGCCGACCTGATCCGCGGCTTGCCAGGCGCGCTGCTGCCGCTCGGTCCTTGACCGGCGGGGCGTCCGCCCCCCGTTCGCCCAACCTACACCTCAAGCGCGTTGCAAAGTACGGGTCGTCAGGCGGTGAAAAGCCGAAGGCAATCCCGCGCGCCTTGTCAGAGCAGATGTGCGGCCACATCAAGCGGACTAAAAAAAGCACTCTCACGAATAGGACGGGTTAGCCAAAGCTCCGCTCTCAACTTCCGCTTGGGAAGCTGAAGTCGGCTGCCGCGGGCACAGAATCGGTCTCAAAGTGCTGAACCAAGGGCTGAAGCACTAATGCGGCCGCTCACCGCGCGATATCGTTTGCGAATAGATCATGATGCGCTTGCCCCGCGAAGGCGGGTGGTCAGGCTGACTACGAAAGATGCGCGATGACCGACTTGCGGACCTGATAATCACTCCGACGGCGCGAACTATCGCCAAGAAGTCGTCGAAGCTCCCCCTGAGGCCAGCCGCGTGAGATATCCTCTCCACTGCCGCCTCTCGCTTGGCGGCAGTGATCCCGGGTTGGCCTCCCGTCCGTCGCACACAGAAGAACACTTGCGACGTGAGCTGGTTGAATGGGCTTCCGGCGACGCCGAACCTATGTTTCTGCACCCGCTCTGCCTCGTCCCCTAAACCATCATGCCGTCGCGCGAATCTTAGCAAATAACATTGCCGCTTCGGATGGTCCTAGCCCAACAATACCTACAAAGCTCGGCGGCGGCCTTGGGATGTGCCGATCAGTGGGTCTCCAGAGGTGAAGGCAGTACCGGCTGTTATTGACATACTGCGAATGCGGCGGATGCAATTGCATGACGCATTCCTCCTCATCCCAGAACAAGTCTTTGACAAAGCACATCTCTTGCCAGTTCGGACAACGCCGCGGCGTCGAAACGGCGACCTGCTCCCAGCCCGGACGGACGAAGCCACTGATTTTCAGTTCACTCCCGCAAGGGCCCTGCACCAAGAACAGCCCCCCGGGGCCTGATCCTGGTACGCTGGCGAACTTGCCGGATCGTACGCGGCCGGCTTCCAGCTTCTCTATGATCTGCGCTCGCACGCACCCTCCTTTGCTTTACGGATCGCTTTGAAGTCGACGTAGATGACGTTGTTTGGCAACTCATGAGCCGGCGCAAGCTCCGTCAGCAGCGTAGCGTTCGAGCACCACTCTCCAGCGAACCATCTGCTGAGAAAGCCGCAGATGTCCATCATCACTTGTTCTCCCATTACTTAGTTCTCGGAAGCTCACATCCTCTTCAAGCACCCGACGAACGCCTTCACTGCACTCCCCGATTGCATGAAGGCCGGCGATGCACGAAGTGCTCGATCCGATTCACCCGCGGAATTGACCTCCACACTCACGAACACCCGATGGGGTAACCAGCCCCGCCAGACAACTCGGTCACGAAGCGCGCTTTTGGCGACACATCTTACTTACCCATGCCCGCGGGCGCTGATCAGCCGGCGCCGGACAGAGTGCGCTTCAGCAAGGTAAGATCCGCGCTCGATCTCCCGCACTTGCAAAACGAGTGTTCATTAGCCTTTCCGTTCAGGTCTCTCGGCAATATGAAATCCGTCAATCGACGCGTATCACTTCATCCCTCCCGTTCTGATGTCGCATCCGATATCCGTTTGTGCACTCGATTATGGCTCGCCGAAACGACGTCACGCCGCACGGACTGACGCGACGCAAGAGCAATATCGGCTTTGGCCCGATGCGGCCTTGTGACGTGGCAGCACTTGAATCATTCGCAGCTCTCGCCGCTAGCGGAGCCTGAAACAATGCCAATACGTCATCTATGTGACCATGAAGAGCTTGTCGGACCAAAAATTCGAACGGGCGCGTCTGGCTCGTGAATGCTTGGCACAATGTGTTTCGGATCGAGTTGATAGCATCCTACGGCTCCTCGCGAGGATGATCAGACATGACGAGTTAGTCCTTTGGACAGACCATCACTGCGACCATCCGCGGATCTTCAGGCGCGTCGATACAATGCAACAGCTGGCGCATCGTTGCGGGTATGACGTCAGCAAACATTCACGCTTGCCTCCCATTACTGGTGTCGGCTTTCAGACATCGATGTCGCGGCTCCGACAATCGTCGATTGGTCCACAGCGCCGCACTCTAGAGGCACGCATCTAACCCTTGTCGAGCGGTGCGGGCACTTCTCGGTTACTGGCATGCTGATTGCTGTAGTGTCGAAACAGGAAGGACACGCTATCCCGACATCAATTTGCAATGGACTCGTTGTTTGGTTTTGACTTATGCATTGCCAAAGCACGTTTCGAACTTGCACGGTATCCCCTGATCGATGATACGCGACCAAATCGACAGGCCGCATACCTCACGCGCAACAAGCCGAATTCTGACACTCCGAGCTTTGGAAGACGAACTGATGGATAACACGAGGCGTCCGGACGCTAACCTTTTTCCCTGGACCAGTGGAGCATGCGAGGAATGACGCACTGGCGCGCACCAAAGCAGTCCATGATGAAGCATTACGCTGCTGACCGCCGCTCTTGGCAGACGCAGAGGAGATGGAACCTGTTGCCGCTGGCCGGGCTTCTCCTTCATGCGCTGCTTTGGGCCAGTATATGTTGGATCATCGCAGCGTCCTTATGAGCGAAACGATGAACCAGAGGAGATCTCAGTGGATGGGTGCTGGTACAGGAGGGCCTTTCGATGCCCTCGTGTACCGCGGCCGCGGTCTTGCAATTGTTGAGTGGCTAGATATGAAAACCTCCGAGGTCAGACAGGCAGGTGCAGAAGTGTTGGATATCGCGGATTATCGGACTTATATGCCTGCAAGCTTGACTTGACCTGACGGCAGCTATTTTCCCATCCGGTATTCGGTACTACGCCCGACAAGTGCTTTACGGTTCTCGCGCAAGAACAGGACTAAGATCGGCGCGCCGGCTCGATAGTAGGCGGATTAGCTTTCGAGAAGCTGACGAAAAGAATACGCCTGCGCCTATACAATCCCCTGTAGGTCGTTAAAGCGGCTCGCTGCGCTGAGGCGGGACGCTGACTGGGATTCGATTGGAACGATTTGTGCGAGAGAGGACCGTCTGGAGATTCTCGGCACGGCAGCCTCTGCAATGAATCGCCCGCCCGAATACCGAGCGAGATTGTTGCTCACCGTTGGCATTCGTGGCGATCTGCCGATGGAGGCTCCATCGACACGCGAGATGCTACGACTCTTGGCCGGGCCAAGTGCCCCGCTCGTTCTTGTGCGTCTGCCACTCTAGGGCGCGCCGAGCGAGCTTGTCGTATTCCTTGGCTATCTTGAGAAGTCTATCTCTGGCTTTGCCGTACGCCAGCGTTTCCGCTTTCTCTCGCGTTGCTTCCGCACGGCCGCGCCAAAGGTCGGGATCGTAAAGTTTACTCTTCGGATTCATAGCGATGAACATGCAATTTGCAGATCAAACAAATGTGACAGTGGCGCTCCGTACAATTACCTAGCAGTGACGCTTGTGGCCCGGGGTTACCAGCGAGTAGACACCAACGGTGCGCGCAAACTCACACTTGCCCTGAGCGTGGCCATAGAGACGCCGCGGTTTACAAACACTCAGCGCGAGGTTTCGCCGGAGCACACTCGTCCTGCTGACGGACCCTGTAGATCCCAAGACGTATTCAGACGATAGGGCTTGAATCGCACGTAGCGTCAGATTGTACGATCCTGGACAAGTGGGGACTACTTCGAACAATCCAGGCGTTTCCCGCCAAATCCCAAGAACTGCGAATGTTTCAAACACCCAAGCTCAACCCGCGAGATTCAAAGCACACTTGTCTGCACCTTATTGGTGGCTGGTCCAATGAGAGGTAGAAACAATTGCGCTCTTCGAGACATGGACGGCCCCTTTCGATCGTGGCATGCGCAGGGGAACGGACGCCCGGTACTGACGCCAACTCGATTGCCCCCGCTCTTGCGTCAAATGAAGTGGCACGCACGTTGCGGGACCGCGCCGAGCGTGACAGGGGCACGCGCGATGACAGCTTTGCCTGCGCAGTCGAGTGCATCGTTTGTCAATGGATTGAGCAGCCCTGCCTTGGGCGCTCCTCGCCGCCTTTCCTGGCCCGAGGTCACAAGTCCTGTTCGATCCTGCGTCGGGACGACGATGGCCTCCTCCGTCGGTTGACTCGTCATTAGGCTGCGGCCGCACTTTAGACTCATGCAAAAGCCTCCCAATGCCTCACGAGATCGGGGCGTGACCGCGGCCACCGCACGATCACCGAAAGCTTAACCGTGATCAAATTGTTCGGTCAGTGCAGCTGCGAGTGCAGCCCGGCGCTCGGCGCCGGCAACGACAGATGCTGACAAGTCGCTGCGAAAATACCGACTCCCGGCCCGGATGGTTTCGCAAGAGAAAAGAACGGTCTCGCAGGCGCTTACCTAACAATCCGGCATGTCTTCGGTCGGAAGGCCTGAAGAACATGCCGCAAACCAACCGACGCGAAGGAACACCATGATTCAAAACCGGCGGCTTCGTTTGGCTTCGCCCCTGAAGGCTGCCATCACCCTTGCTTTTGCAATGACCGCCCTCATCCCAGAGCGAGTAGACGCGCGCGATCAAGCGCCGACCGTAGAGGAGAAAGAAGCCTGCATGGAGGACGTGTTCCGCCTGTGCAGCAACCATATTCCGGATCGCGTCGCCATCATCGCTTGTCTCAGATCCAAGCAATCGAGGCTCAGTCTGAAATGTCGCTACATGATTTCCGCTGGCGACGCTGGCAAGAAGAGTAACGAACCGAAATGAGGGGATGGCGAACCAGGTGGCTGCTCCTTCGCCTCAGGCTCAGAGATTGCCGACCGTGACCAGCAGGCCGTCACGCGATGGCAGGACAACAGGCACGGGCGATCGAGAACGACGTCGATAACTTAGAACTGACGGACACGGTCGCCGATTACTTCTATCGGGCAGCTCAGCCTGGAGCGCTTGACCCTCACGTAGCGTCAGGTTGTAGCCTCACGAAGGAATCGCATTTAAGCGGCAGATACGCAAGCATCGAGGACGGTCTGCCGCGAGCGGGTGCTCGCACAACAATATCAATGCAATTGACGCCACGCCTCGTCGACGAAAAGTCCCTTATTGAACGAGGAGCCCGAGGATAGACAGGTAACGTGTAAAGTTCGATGGAAGCGCTTAGATCGATCATTGGCAAAGTTGCCAGCGGCACCACTCTGACATGTGAGGAAAGTGAGTTCGCCTTCGACAGCATGATGTCGGGTCAAGCGAGCCCTTCGCAGATCGGTGGCTTGTTGCTGGGAATGCGGGTCCGCGGCGAGACCGTCGAAGAGGTCACCGGCGCGGCCTCCGCGATCCGCAATAGAATGCCGCGGGTCGATGCGCCATGCGAACCCATCGGTATTGCTAGCACGAGCGATACCCCGTTTTGCTCAGTCAACGTGGAGACGTGCGCCTCCTTTATCGTCGCCGGGGCCGGCGTTCCTGTCGCCAAGCACACCGACTGCGCAGCGTCATCAAGCTCGAGCGCCGCGAAAATTTTGGCGCGCCTAGGCGTGAAGACCGATCTCACGCCTGAAGCCGTTGCTCGTTGTCTACAGGAAGCCGGCATCGGCTTTCTGTTTGCGTCGGCCCAGTATCCGGCCATGCAGCGTATTCGCCAGATCCGGACTGCACTTGGGACTCGCACGATTTTTAATCTAATCACACTTCTGTCCAACCCCGTGGGGGTTAAGCGGCAGATGGTCGGAGTGTTCTCTCGTGAATGGGTGCAGCCACTGGCCCTAGTGTTGAAGAACCTTGGCGCCGAATCGGTGTGGGTGGTGCACGGCTCGGACGGGCTCGATAAGATAACCCTTGCCGGCCCGACCTTTGTTGCCGCGCTCGAGGCGGGTGCAGTCCGCACCTTCGAGGTGACGCCAGAAGATGCTGGGCTCCCCCGCCACACCGAGGCGCTGGAGAGCGGCGATGTGGATGGCAATGCCGTCGCGCTGCAAAGCGTGCTCGGTGGCGCAGCAAGTCGATATCGCGATGCCGCCCTTTTGAACGCGGCGGCGGCATTGATCGTGGCCGGCCGGGCCTCCACGCTCCAGGAAGGCGTCGCACTTGGCCAGGAAGCGCTTGATCGCGGCGCCGCAGCCACCCGACTGGAGCGCCTGATCGCGGCTTCCAACTAATGACAACTGAGTTGAGCCCTGTTCAGTTGTGGCCGCCAAGGCCGACGTTCACAAGCGCGAATGCGCGCTGCTCCTGCGAGGCTTGCGAGCTTGCGCCGCTTGCCCATGCATCAACGCAGTTGGCATCGAATAGGTGGCGCAAGAGCCGGCCTTCGTCGTCGGCGAGAGCCTGTTGCGGCGCACCGTTGCCGAGGTTTCAGAGCCCGCTACGTGGTGCTAACGCTGCCGGCCAAAGGAGATGATCGATGACGTCCGCACAGAAAACGGAAGCACTCGGATCCATCGCAACGATAGAACACATCATTCGCAAGTTTAGGGAATTGATTGATACGGACAGCTCGATCCCCCCGGAGCTGCGGGGCGCGCTGCACGCAACACTCGATGAGCATCTTATCGATGCAAAAAAGCGTGTTCTCTTACGGGGACATTAAGCGCGCCAATGCCCTGCATAAGGAGAAACAATTTGCCCTGGCCGGCGCCCGCCAGTACCGCAATCGGCATGATCCTGTCCGCACGGCCAGTCGGCGACGTTCCAGCCATGCACCGATCGCGCCGACGGAATCCAGCAGCATGGCCGCCCCTTTCTGCCTAGCGGGGATAGGATTGAGCTCGACGAGATCGAGCAATTGCTCATTGGTCTACAGAGAAAGCCAAGCACATTATATCCATCGAGATGGTCCAGCTTCAGGCCCGTTCTCACGCACGGCCGTCGGCCAAACCGTCGCGATTGCCTTAGGCTGACTGCCGCGTTCGGCCTGCCGGTGAGCCATGCCGAGATTGCCACTTTCGGCGGAACCACGGCGCTGGTGATCGAGCGCCTGGCGGTGGACGAAGGATGGCCGCTTGCTCCGGCTGCCGCAGGAGGACTGCTGTCAGGCGCTGTCTGCTTGCCGCTACGCAAGTATCCGGGCGCGGCGGCCGGCAGGGTGGAGCTTCTTGATCTGCCAAAAAGGCAGCGATGTCCCTTCCGAGGACCAGGCGATTCTGCTGAGGGCGCAGATTCTCTTTTGGCCGATCGGCGTAACGCATGCAGAAGAAGCTTGTGACGTCGGTAGGGACATACAACTCCTACAGGATTGCCGGCGTACAGGGGCGGCATTTCGTGCAGACCCGCGAAACGGCGGGCGTAGCGAAAAGGCTCGTTCGGGATTCTATTGAAGCTATGGCAACTACCGCCAAAGCTGCTCTCGACAAGATCGAAAGCAAGCTGCACACGGGATTTCTCGGATCGATTCATACGTCGGTAAAAGCTGCCCGTCATGCGTCATGCAGCGCCTGGGTTCATTGAGAGTGCAATACCGGACAATCACGGTTGCTGCCGCCGGCCGACTAGGTGAAGTCGATGCCGCCGATGCCTTGTCACCTGCGCATTGTGGATCACGCGTTCCATGACGCACCGGCTCCCTCGTTTGGAAGTGAGTTGCCGTCACGCATTGCCGGACATCTCCTCCACTGCTCGGTCTTTGCCAAATCGCTGCGAATTGACGAAGCCGGCACGCCCGACATCACCAACACGGCCGTCGACCGAACGCTGCTGCAAACAAGAGCTGTCAACAGACAAAAAGCGAACCCGCGCATTTTCGGGACATGTGCCTTCACAAAGCCCGATGTGCTGAACCGAGCAGCCGGGGAACAGCGAGGCCTCGGGCAAACCCTCCCGGCCGGAGCGGGAGGGTGCCTCCGCCTCTTCGATGCGCGCGGCCATACGCAGGAATGCGTGCGGCCCAGACACCAAAGCACGTGCAGCTACCTCGTGGAACGAGCAAAGATCGACAAGATTGTCTCTCAGGGTGTTGTAGAGCGCTGCGCTATCACGGCACGCGCGCGTGCGAGCCGGCACTCACGGCTTCTCCGGTCACCGGCAAGCACATCCTGCCGGAATAAGATCACGAGCAGCGCATCGAATACGTGCACTTGAAAGAGGAAGGCGGGCGGCCGGCTCCACAGGTGCATTCTGCGCTCCCGCCGAAGCCAAGCCGTGCCAGGGAGCGGCACGGGCAACGTTCCTGGATTGATGTCGTGGTCAGGCATTTTGCGCAACAGAAGGCAGGTCAGCAATGCGAGGACGGCCCATACCAGGGCGCGCTCCTGAGCTCTACAATTGCGCCGACACCTACCAGCCCTGGTAGCTCAGTTACTGTCGATAGCCGCGTAGCATCATTGCCGCGGCAAGACCAGGCTTCACAAGACCAGGCTTCAGAAGGCACAGGTGCCCCACAACAATTGCGCATCTTAAGATCTTCGCGCGAGATCATGATAGGATTACCGTGGATCTTATCCTGATCTTGTATGAGCGATGAGAGGCGAGTTCACAGGCGTCAGGCGATGTCCAGCAATCCGTTTGGAGCAACGACAATCCTCGAGGGTATCCGACGTTGGGTTGAGATCGAGTCTCCAACGGAGCGGCCGGATCAGGTCAACATGCTCGTCGACCTCGTCGCCGCAGGCTATGGCGACTTGCCGGCAACTGTGGAACGTGTCGCGGGACGCGACGGCCGAGGGGATCACCTGATCGCACGCTCGTCCTGGGGCCAGGAGGCACCGGGCGTCCTGGTGCTGAGCCATCTCGATACCGTACACCCGATGGGCTTCATCGAGCGCCTGCCGTTCCGGATCGACGGCGACAGCGCGTTCGGTCCCGGCATCTACGACATGAAGGGCGGCGCGTATCTTGCGTATGATGCCTTCCGGCGGATCTGCGCCGATGATGCGCGCCCGCCGCTCGGCATCACCCATCTCTACTCATCGGACGAGGAGATCGGCAGCCCGACCTCGCGGGCGCTGATCGAGGCCGAGGGCCGCAAGGCCAAATATGTGCTGGTGACCGAGCCCGCGCGCGACGGCGGCAAGATCGTCACCGGACGCAAGGGCGTCGCGCGCTTCGACTTGCATATCAAGGGCGCACCGGCGCATGCCGGCACGCGCCCCGAGCACGGCCGCAGCGCGATCCGGGAACTCGGCCATGTGATCCTGGCGCTGGAGGCGATGAACGATCTCAAGCGCGGCATCACCGTCAATGTCGGCGTCGTCCGCGGCGGCACCAAGCCGAACGTGATCGCCGAGGAGGCCTATGCGGAAGTCGATCTGCGCGTGCCGACCATCGCCGACGCCGACGAGCTGGTGCCGAAAATCCTCGGAATCACCGCGCGCACCGAGGGCGTCACCGTGAAGGTGACCGGCGAACTGAACCGTCCGCCCTACGAGAAGAGCAACGCCGGCGCAGCACTTTACGAACACGCCAGGGAGCTTGCCGCCGAACTCGGCTTCGAGCTGCTCGATGTCTTCACCGGCGGCGGCTCCGACGGCAATTTCACAGCGCCGCATACCGCGACCCTCGACGGCCTCGGCGTCGACGGCAAGGGCGCGCATACCCATTGCGAGCAACTCTACATCTCCTCGATTGAGCCGCGCGCCCGACTCCTCTATCGCCTCTATCAGACACTGCAATAATTTCGACCAGCCGCCGGCCGCGACCGCGGCGTACGCCGGATCGGGGACGTGCTCCGATATTCGCGCCGCACGCCTCGAAATGGCGCAATGGGTCACATAAATCCCTTCCTGTCAGGCCGACCTGATCGAACACCATCCGGATCTCGCATTGGGCACTGAGGCTTCGGTGCCCATCCGACTGAATTTTCATGACTACCGCACGGCCGGATGTCCGGCCGCGAAATTGACTGCGACTAGAGCGGGTAGCTGCCGCGCAGGCACGAACCTTTCCGGCCGGGGCTCGTCCGCCCGAACCTTGTTGTCAACTGGGGTGGCATTGTGACGCACATCGAGACACAGAATGAGTCAGCAACAACACTGTACGCGGCGTTTTGCGAGCAGACCTTGGCGCTTAGGCACGTGCATACAGGCTGCCAAGAGGACTTGAACCGGACGTAGCGTTAAATTGTACAATCTTAGGAAGGCACGAGTCTTCATCTGCCGTCCGGACTGTGAAGGATTTCGAATGTCTCACATGGGCATAGCCACGCCGCAATGCTTGGGCGAGATCCTGGTCCGCGACAGCCGACCGTTCGAGATGTCTATGCGTTGCGTGTTGATCGCGGCGCCGCGGCGAGCAGGCGGTTGTGAAGGGGCTGCCATCCCACAGCGATACCGTTCAGCTGTCCTAAGCCGCATCACCGCAGAGTGGCCGAGGTCAGAGAAGATCAACTTAGACCTCGCTTCAAAGACAATCAAAGCGGCGAGCCAGCTTCTCGCACCGCTTACAGCGCTTTTGGGCGGTCCCCGCGCGCAAGCGCGCGACTACGGCGACCTGCAAAGCTCTTGCGTTGCAACGCCTCGCTCGGCGTAACCGGCGCGACATCAGAAGAGATAGCCTGGCATTCAGGAGCAGCAAGTTGAACGAGCCCGATGACGTCAAAAAGGTTCTGTTAGTCGACCACATTGAAGGCCAATGCCGGGCCATTATCGGCTTCAAAGATGAAGACCCTAGAGCGGCCTTTATGTGCGGCGAGCCCGTATACCAAAGACCGGGCAGGAAACCGTCATCGTGGTGCGCCTATCACCACCGCCAGATGCACGCGAGCGCTGTCGAGCAGAACCGAGCAGGTGATCGCGTGCCTGAGATCTCTCAGGCAATATCCATTGTTCCCACTCCATGACAGCCATCGAGAATAGCGTTGTCCTGCTGAGTCGGTATGATCATACCCGCAAAGGCCACGCGAAGCATGTCATCGAGGGTTAGACGTTTCCGACCTCCCACTGAACTGCATCGGGACACGCGCATGCGCTGACCGAACCACACGGAGATGCACCTCGTCTGCAAATTAATGAGCCGATCAACAAGCGACGTGCGTGGCTCTATCCAGTTGTTTGATCGCACCGGTGACATTAGACGCCGCGAGGCAGATTAGATGGTTTTTAAGTCCATGACCGCAAGAAGAACTGACCATCTCCGGCCGGAAGAACGTTGGTGCCTCGGATCCTAATCATGAATGCCGGTACGGCTCAAATGTCGGGCGCTGATCTGACAGCAGCTCAACTTTCGCTCGCCGCCAACTCGGCTTGCCGTTCAGCGTGGTTTGCTCAGGAGGGAGACCTCATAGTTTCCCCGGTAGCTATCCCAGCCGATCTGCTATCCTTCATCGGCGCGACGCTCAATATCGACGCCTCGAGCCTGTCGCAGCTTGTGCCTGGAGGCGCTCGCAAAGCACCGGTCCTTGATGATTGCACTCTGCTGTCCGAAGCGCTCGTAAAGCGAATCAGCAACTCCATATTCGTCAGAAATCGTCTTGGAGAATCTATCCCTGCTACTTCAGTGAAGGTGTTGCACGCTTGGCGGATGTGCTCTGTGTCGCGCAACCGGGAGATGACTTCGCTCTGCAGCGCGGTCCTGATCTATTGAATCGCAAGAGTCACTTCAGACAATTGGCGACGAGTGTTGGCCTTCTGTTGCCTAACGGACGCGTCACGACGAACCCAGACGAACTATTCAGAGCGGTCACCTCCCTGAGCTCTGAGACCGGCAGCGTAATTGTTAAGTTGGACAATGGAGCCGGTGGGGTTGGAAATGTCATCTTGACCGGCGAGGAGAGCAGTCCACTACCTGGGGCAAGAGATACGCAGCGGATTTCTTGGCGTCGTTTGATCCCGACGCACTCTGGTCCGAGATCACAACAGCGTCATGTAAGACTCTGGTCGTGGAATCTTACCACCCAGCTCAGTCTCTGTTCTTTCTCGAGTACGAGATCGCGGAGGATGGTTCAATCGTTTTCGTCAACAGCGGGAATATACGTCTACGCCGAAGCAAAGATCCGTCTGAGCGGGCTCTCATCTGGACAGGGCTGGAGCTTCCAAGCGACCTGAGCTGAGCAATGTTTGGCCGCCCAAGCACACTCTTATCGATTTGTGGATCTTGCGCGCACTCTGGGGTACCGCGGGATGATCAATATCGACGCCATTCTCGCGAGTGGCGGGCGGTTGCTGTTCAATGAGACGAACGGCCGCTGGGGCGGAGGCTCGGTGTTACACAGCATTGCGGTCCGGTTGCTGGGCGCCGAGTATTTGAAGTGCTACGTCATTCTATCCGTGAGAAACGTGCGATCAAGTTCTCTCCAGGCGGCGTGTGATCGTTTCTCAAGGACGGAGTTCTGTTCGACGGCACAAGCAAACAAGGCGTGATCCCGCTCGCTGCCGATCAAGAGGCAGGCACGGTGGAATGCATCGTGATTGCACGCGATAGGCCCACGGTCCACAATCTGCAGCGCCACTTATTGACGATGTTTGATCGAGATTACAACGGCATCTCCTAAACCAGCCATTCATCCTAATTTGGACCTGCTTCGCGAGCACCCGGGCGATCCCGATATCAACAAACGCAATAGAATCGCCGGGCCTGGCCACCATATCACCGGCGATCGCTGGAAGCTGGAAGCCGCAGCGCGGATCACAAGTTCGTCCGCGTCCTGATCAACGAAGCATCGCGCCCGGCCTTCTTCTCTCAGATCCGACCCGGCGAGAAGGAGAGAGCGCCATCGGCTTCCTCGGCGACGTCGTCGCTGAATCCAAGGCTGCGCATAAAGATCAACAACATCGGCAAAGCCGATCGCTTCATCCAAACGTCCCTACGCGAGTACCCATGCTCGCGTCTTCGAAACGCAAGCTCAGTGAGCCAATGATCGGCCAGTCTGACTTCATTCACTGTCGTTCACGGGGCAGCCTGCATGTCGAACCATCAGCCGGCCCGCCCTCCCGTTAGACCGACCTCTTCAGATTGCGTAACTTTGGATTGGGACTTGGCGCGCGCGGGCCTCCGAACGAACTCGGGCGCCTGACGTTCGAACAGGCCACGGTAGATGCCGCCCGGGCGCGCGGTAAGCATCTCATGCGTGCCCTGCTCGACGAGCTCGCCGCGATCGAACACCAGGATGCGATCCATGCTGCGCACGGTCGACAGCCGGTGCGCGATCACGATCGAGGTGCGGCCCTTCATCAGCCGCTCCATCGCCGGCTGGATCAGCGCCTCAGACTCCGAATCGAGGCTGGAGGTCGCCTCGTCCAGAATCAGGATCGGCGCATCCGCCAGGAAGGCGCGCGCCAGTGCCACGCGCTGCCGCTCGCCGCCCGACAGCTCGACGCCGCGCTCGCCCACCAGCGTGCCGTACCCCTTCGGCAGCCGCATGATGAAGCCGTGCGCATTGGCAAGCCGCGCCGCCTGCTCGATCGCCTCCAAGCCGGCGCCCGGCCGGCCATAGGCGATGTTCTCCGCCAGCGTGCGGTGAAACAGGATCGGCTCCTGCTGCACGATCGCGATCTGGCTGCGCAGCGATTGCTGCGTCGCCTTGGCGATGTCCTGACCATCGATCAGGATTTTGCCGCCGGAGACGTCGTAGAGCCGCTGGACCAGCTTGACGAAGTGCGTCTTGCCGGAGCCGGAGCGTCCGACCAGGCCGACACGCTCGCTCGCATCTATGTCGACCGACAGAGTGGAAGGTAACGTCGTCGAACACGATGCGGCCGCCCTGGATGCCGATCGGCCTCGCATCATCGGCATCGACAATGCCGAGCGGCTCGCCATGGATCTGCACCAGTTCCTCCATGTCGTTCACCGAACGCTGCAAGTTGTTGATGTGCATGCCGACATCCCGCAAGTAGGCGTGAATGATGTAGTAGCTGGTCAAGACATAGGTGACGTCGCCCGGCGTGGCGGCGCCATGCGCCCACAGCAGGATGGCACCGCCGATCACCGAGGCGCGGAAGCACAGCAGCACCAGGAGCTGCGCCGTATCGAGGTGTGGTTGTAGCGGAGCCAGGTCCGCCGCACCCGGCGGCGCCAGCGGCTGATGACGCCGTCGAGCCGGATGTCCTCGCGCGTCTCGGCGCCGAACGACTTCACCACCGCGTTGCAGGCCAAGGCGTCGGCCAGCGTGCCGCCGACCTTGGTGTCCCACGCATTGGAGAGACGTGCGGCTGGCGCGATGCATATCATCGTGAAGCCAATGGTGACAGCCACATAGAATAACGCCCCCAAGCCGACAACCCCGCCGAGCACGGACCAATGCACCCCCAGCAGGATCATCGAGCCGACGAGCACCACCAGCGACGGCAACAATGCGGCCAGCACCGTATTGTTGAGCAGATCAAGCGCCCACATGCCCCGCGTGATCTTGCGCACAGTGGAACCCGCGAACGAGTTGACGTGCCAGTCAGTCGAGAGTCGCTGCGTCCGCATGAAGCCCTCGCGCGCAAAATCTGACATCGTCTTAAGCGTGAACGGCACGATCGCCTGCAAGCCTGCAAGTCGCAGTATAACCGATAGCAGGCCGAGCAAGACGATGCAGCCGAACGAAACCGTCGCCGCGCGTTGCGCCGCAGGGTCGGAGGGGCCCAATGTCAGCGTATCGACTAGGTGCCCGGAGTACACGGGCATGAACAGGTCGGCCACCGTTGCGCCGAGAAAACCGACAAGGATAATCGTGACACGGAGGGGCTGCCTTACCCAATGCTCCAACACGAACGGGAGCACCACGCTGATCACGGCGGCTCGCTTCTTATCTCGAACGATCATGGCACTCGCGATTGTGATGCTCGCGCCTTTCGATGCGGACGCGATATACCCAGTGCTCGACGATCCGAGGCGAAACGGCAATGCCCGAGGGGCTTGGCCGTTGTCGCCTCGAGCTCAGAACGCACAGCGAATACTTGTACGTCCCTTGCCATGGCGCGTAGCATCCCGGCGTTATTTACCATATTGTGCTCGCTGTCAGACTTTCCATTCAGCGAGCAATCAACATGCAATTTTCTCGGCATTGACTTTCCACTTGTGCCAATCGCTCCAGCGCGCCGGCCATACCGATCCTGTCAGGAAGCCGATGGAACGCCACAGCAAAGCACCAAGCCCACTGCATTCCCTGTAGTCAGTCATCGGACTCACCTCCGGCGCCAAAAGTGCCGCATTATGTTCCGATATGATGCTGTTCTCGCGAACACTGCAATGTTCTGGTATCACATGCGTGGATAAGAATGGCGCCCCGTCGCATCGGCTCAATCGGCAAGTCAGCTATTTTCGCCGGAGGTCATCGGCAGATAAGAGCTACGGTCCACGTTGCCCCCTCCTTTGACCGCCAAGGTAACGAAACCTCTTAATCATCCTGCCTTCCTTCACTGAAGCTTAAATCCGTACCTCAGTTCTGCGACAACTTTCAGCTTGTGATGTTTACGACTGTGCATTCCCAAGGAATCGTGATGCCACCGCTTTGACCAAGTCAAGGCACGAAATTCATGGGAGCTCCCGAGCACCAGACCCGCTGCGAGTGCTCTGGCTACACCAGTCCTCGCCTCGGCAATCGACGTGCCACTTACGGGTTTACCTGAGCAGATCCGGCGTAAAAGCGAGCAGCAAGCAGGCTACTCCGCAAATCAGCGTTGCGCGGTGTCGCATTTCCGACATCGCGGTGGTCAATTGGACACGGCCCGGCATGACGCAAACGTTGCTCCATGTGATGCGGGTCGCTCATCGTGCCGAGGTTGAGCGATTGTTTGAGTGACGCGTACGCGCCATGACGATGTCACCGCGCATGAGCTAAACCTCGGTGCATCTTTATCCATGAATGGTTCGCATCAAGCGTCTCGCGTAAGCGCCTAAGAGACCCCATCTGGCGGAGGGTGTGAGCGATCGGCTATCAGCTGCTGAGTTTGTGAGCCGATAAGGCTTCTATGTCTGCGCCTAATTCTGGAAACCTTCCATATGATCGAAGCGGTCGCCGACAGTCTTGAGGGAGCGCCGCGTCAGCTTCGCCGACGCGGTCGGACGAGTTCAAGGCACAAGTTGTGACAGAAGCGCTGGAGCCCGGCGCGAGCGTATCGGCGATCGCTCATCGGATTGGCATTCACCCGCCGCAGCTGTTCGCCTGGCGCCTTGATGCTCGGGCCGAGCGGCATTATCGCTCACGGCACTCGAGTTGCGAGGTTGTGGTGGCGTCTGTGGAAGGCGCAGTGATCGAGATTGCCAAGGGCGAGGTAGTCGTGCGTGCCGGCGTGGATATCGACGAAGCGCACTTGCAGCGGGTGATCCGCGCGGCCCGTTCGGCATGATCCCCTCTGGTGTGAAGGTGTTCCTCGCCAGCCATCCAGTCGACTTCCGCAAGGGTATCCATGGCCTTGTTGCGCTTGTGCGCGATGCCGGCTCAGATCCGTTCGACCGTGCGCTCGCCAACGGCTGGCCGAGCAGCGAAATCGATGCGCTTATGCCATGGAACGCGGCCGCCTTACGGCCTCACCTTGCCGCTTACTTTCGGTCAGTTCGCATTGAGGGTAGAGGCATGTGTGGACGAAAGCCGTCGCCCACCACGGACGAACAACTGACTGCGCGCCAGCGCTGGTTAGACCGTCTGGCTATGAGATATAAGAGTCCCCCCATGAACGAGCCAGACGAATCCGACCTTTAGAAGGAGTCACGGCATTACCCATAAATTTGCGAACTTCGGTAAGTCGAACGAGAGCGCCACACTCTTTGTTGGACGTTCGCTCTAAGTATGTTCGAACTAGGCTAGTCATCCAGTGGATCGTTGCCACTGTCTCAGCAGGCTGTTGTCATCCGAAAGACGGCAAACCCGGGCGCGGCTCCACCTTTCTCCTCGAGCTCGTCAGCTTCTCGAAAGCCAACCTTCCTAGCATTCGAACCCGGTCTCTAGATGCCAATGCCGCCTATGCTGAACTAGGCTACCCGCTGGGCGGATCTGCAGGAGACTTTGTTATCATAATCGAAAGGAGAGCTTTATGGATTCCAATCGGATAAGCGGTGGCGGCGCGCAAGGGTCCCCACCGGGGTACGTCCGGACACAGGAGGATCATGATCTATTTAGGCAGGCCGCGAATGAAGCCGGGTCATTATCATCTGCCGCGCTTGTATCGGCGCAGGCTCCGATTTGGAGTTCGAGCGCTCCATACGGAAGCTTTTCACGCGAAGGCTACTCTTGGAACAACGACGTATGGGGTCCGCGCCCTGGGCCTCAGACGATTTCGGTGAGTGGCATCAACCGGTGGAGCGTATGGTCGAACCAGCCTAATACGCCGGGCATCAAGAGCTATCCGCACGAGGCTTTTAGTATCGGGAAACCGCTCAGTTCAATCAAAACTCTGAGCTCGAGCTTCAATCAGGAGGTTCCTACTGGCGGCGCCTGGGATGTCGCCTACGATATCTGGGACAGCTCAAACCAGCATGAGGTAATGCTCTGGACAAACTACACCGGAAACTCGGACGGGAGCGGCAACGTTAAGCCCATTTCATATCATTATGCCCCTTCCGGTGCGGCGATTCCGGTCTACAGCAATGTCAATGCAGGCGGAGCGACTTGGAACGTGTTTGAAGGTGAAGGCCCCGATGGTCACAAGGTCATCTCATTGCTGCGCACTTCGAAGACCAACAGCGGGACAGTGGACATCAAGAGTATCCTGCAGTGGATCAAGTCGAAGGGGTACTTTGGCGACATAAACGTCGGTAGCGTCCAATACGGCGTCGAGATTACCTCGTCCCCGGGGGGAAAGAACTTCAATTTCAACAACTGGTCTGTGACCTCGAAGTGAAGATCCGTGTGCGGGCGGCAAGGTGAGCTGCGCTTATGCCAATGAGCCACGCTGGCTGACGGCCTTAGCTTGCGCTTACCGCTCGCTCGCGGCCGTAATGGACACATTCCCGCCGCACCAGCCCCTGATGAAATGTCGCGGACGTTCTGTACGCGTTCGGTGATGGCTTCGCTGGAAGGATCACTCGCGTCGACTGCTTGACGGCCGGCCCTCGCGGTCAAGGCCTCTAGCAGGCTGTTGAAAAAGGTGCTCGCCGCCGACCAGCGACCGTGATTCATTGGCTCTGACGAGATTCGGAGATGGTGCGTGCGCGGCGGCGACAATCGAACGGGCGAGCTGTTCAGCTACGTCGATCTGGAGGCGCGGGTGCGGCGTGACCATCCGCTGCGAGCGATCCGGACGATCGTGAACGAGGCGCTGTCGACGCTGGAGCGCGAGTTTGCCGCGCTCTATTCGCCGATTGGGCGGCCGTCGATCCCGCCGGAGAAGCTGCTGCGGGCGATGCTGTTGCAAGCGTTTATTCGATCCGCTCGGAGCGGCTTTTGATCGAACGGCTGGAATACGACCTGCTGTTCCGCTGGTTCGTCGGAATTGGCGTCGACGACGGAGCCTGGGACCATTCGGTGTTCTCGAAAAACCGCGACCGGTTGCTGGAAGGCGACATCGCGGCCGAGTTCCTCGCGGCGGTGCTGGCGCAGCCCAAGGTGAAGAAGCTGCTGTCGAGCGATCACTTCTCGGTCGATGGTACGCTGATCGAGGCCTGGGCCTCGATGAAGAGCGTGAAGAGGCTCTGGCGCGCCGCCGGCGCAAGGCGGCGGGCGCAATGCCGAAGCGGACTTCCATGGCCAGAAGCGCTCGAACGACACCCATGCTTCGACCACCGACGGCCTGCTGGTCGACGCCTGCCTGACGCGGGCCGACGGGCATGCCGAACGGGTGGCCGCGCTGCACCTGATCGAACCGCGTGCCGACCGGCCGACAGCGATCACGCTTGGCGCCGACAAAGCCTACGACGCAGAAGACTTCGTCAACGAGCTGCGCTCGATGAACGTGACGCCGCATGTTGCGCAGAACACCAGCGGCCGCAGCTCTGCGATCGACCGGCGAACGACCCGGCACGGCGGCTATGCCGCCAGCCAGCGCATCCGCAAGCGGATCGAGGAGGCATTCGGCTGGATCAAGACGGTCGCCGGGCAAGAGAAGACCCGCTTCCGGGGCCATGAACGCGTCGGATGGGCCTTTACCTTCGCTGCCGCCGCCTACAATCTGGTGCGGCTGCCAAAGCTGATCGCGGAGGCCGGCTGGCCAAGGTGCCCGGCTTCGCCAAGGCCTTTGCTGGCCGTTGGCGCATCGTCGAAATGGCCAACTGGGACGGCGACTTCCTCGACCTCGTCGAACAGGCGCATCTCACCTTCACGGGCAAGTCCGACGGTGAAATTGCCTTCGGTGCGCTGAAGGGCTTCCTCGATGTCCGCTACGGCGCGCGAGACGGTTCGGCCTGCGCGGAGTTCTCATGGGAAGGGCACGATGAGAATGACCCCGCCTGCGGTCGCGGATGAGCTATGATCGGCACTGCGGGCAGGCTCGTCGGTCACTTCTACATAGTCGTCGGTTAAGAAGCCGATTTGAGTGGTGTGCGGTGGCTGGTGACTGAGAAGAAGGCAGCCAGGAAGAGGTACCAAAGAGCCCTTAGCCAGGCGAGGATGCGGCGGAAGTTGTAACCGACGGCGGAGAGGATGACGTTGGCGGTATCGCCGGCGCGGCCTTTGAGGTAGCAGCGGCCGAGGTGTCCGTCAGCCTTCAAATGGCCGATCACGGGCTCGATAGCGGAGCGGCGCCGCAGCTGGCGCTTGATAGTGCCGAAGACGCCGCGCTTCTGGCCGGAGATGAAGACGCGGCGCGGGTTCTGTGCGTCATGGCCGCGGTATCCCTTGTCGACAAAGGCGCACTCGATCGCGCAGCCGGTGAGTGTCTCGGTTCGGTCGATGACGTCCCGCAGAGTGTGACCGTCGTAAGGGTTATCGGGCAGCGCCTTGGCGTGCAGCACGAACTGGCCGCCGGGAGCAGGCCGGTTGTTGGTGACGATGGAAGCCTTCACGCCGAACTCGTAAGGCGCGCTGGCCTTGCCCTTGCCGATGCACTCCACCTCGGGGGCATGGAAGGAATACAGCTTCCAGCCGCGCGGGCGCTGCTGCTGCGAGCGGTTCTGCGTGGCCCGGCTCAACGAGAGTGCGAACGCCTCTTCGAGCGCATCCTGGCCTTCGATCTTGCGGCGGATGTCGCGGATGATCCGGCCCAGGCGGCTGCGCAGGATGCGCAACTGCCGCTGGTGCCGCTTGAACTGTTTGGCATGGGCGTAGCGTCCCGCCATCATCGCGGTGGCCTTGGCGATCCGAGAATAGGATTGCCGCAGCCGCACTCCGTGCTTCCTCGCTAGGCGGTTGAGCCCCTGGATCGCCGCATGCAGCAGCTTGGCATCGGTCGGAAAGGTGATGGCCTTCGGCTGCACCGTGGTGTCGACCGTGACCCGCTCAAGGTCCTTGCCGCGTAACGCGCCGACGTCGTGCGCCACCCGCAGGCTCTCGGCCAATAGCAGTTCCAGTCTGTCGCCGAGCCGCTTGCGCCAATGGCTCAGGTCCGAGCGCTCGTGCGGGAACGCGTGCTGGAAGAACTCTTCGCCAGTGAAGTACTGGAAATACGGGTCGTGGACCCAGCGTTCGCATACCCCCTCATCGGACAGCCCGTAAATGTGCTTGAGCAACAACAGCCCGATCACGAAGCGGGTCTCAATCCCCGGCCGGCCGTTCTCGCTGTAGAGCGGCGCGATCTCGCCGTCGATCCAGTCCCAATCGATCTTGCCGGTGAGCCGGACCAGCTCGTGCTTCAGATTGATGATCTGGTCGAGCCGCGCCCGGAAAAAATCGTTCGCTCCCGTCGTTTTGTGCTTCTTCGGCCGCATCGTGCCCTCCGATGCGGACAGGGAATCATGCTTCGCCCGTCGAGGGAATCTCGAAAACGAAATTGCAAGCTTCCGATGCACAAAACACCAAAACCTTGCAATCTCAGAACGTCATTCCAGCCAAATTACGATTCCAGATCAGTCGCCTGGAAGCTTCTTAACGGGCGACTACATACACAATGGCGACGATTCAGCCTTCGTTTGCGAACGCGGCTGAGTTCTTCAACAGCCTGCTAGGTCTTCTCCAGGACGCCCCACGAGGTGATACAGCGCTTTAAGACGCGCGGCTTCTGGTGGGAGATTGGTTGTGAAGACCAGATTCGCGGATCCAAGCGGAGAATGTCATCGGCGCTATCGGCTATCCAGCCTACCGCACGGGCCGCTGTGAGCGAGGGCCGTTCCATTGAGCTCGTTCCGAACCACGATTGCCTTGAGCCTGATTTAGGCCGATCGGCGATTGGAAGATTTTCAGTCCACGCGTACCGACTCGCGAACGGCGCCAACGTCATGGTTTCCGGCTCCATCTGGCCACTTCCACTGTAGCGCACAGCAATGACGAGCTCACGGACATCTGCCCGAAGAGATGCTCTGCCGATCTCATCCGGCAAGCTGACCGTTACTTAATGCATCCACAGATCCCTCCAGCTACCTCTTGTCATCGGCTAACTAGTAGAGCTCTCGATGATCCGGCGGTTCGCGCCGCTGCGTTTTGAACAGAAATAAACTAGTGAACGACGCTCCCCAGCGTGCACAGGCTTCACCTCATGCCGGTTCCTGCATGTAGTAACAAGTACGCTTCCAAATGGTGGTCGAAACACGTGTTGTTCGTACGCACTAGGATATACCACAAACTCACCCCCCTCAAATTCTCTAGTGAGTTGAACAATCACGGCGTACTCGAAATCAGGGTCGCTCTCAGCATCCAAATGGATGCCAACAAAGGATCCGGTCGGCATACGATGCATTTGGCAGCGGCGAATCACATAATCAGACCATCCTCCTAAGATCTTTTTCAACGAGAGGCGACGGTGTTTCCTTTCGAGTAACTCGATGATTTGAGCTGGAGCTGTACCATGCGCATTGCTAGGAGGGCGGCCGGGCAGATCTACCCTGACGCGTTTCACAAAGACACTGTGTGAATCGCCGGCATCCCCTTCCCGCACCTCCTCCTCTTCGGGAATCTCGGTCTGCAGCTGATCGACCCTTGCCAAGTCATCATCGGTGAACAAGGTCTGGGGGGCGATCAAGACCGTCCCCTTAACCAACAGCTCTATGCGGTATTTTGTGAGAGCCTCTTCTGCAAGCAGGCGGGATTTATCATTTACTGCGCGTGCCATTCGCGTTTACTCCAAGTTCGGACTTAAGGGATCCTTCGCTATCCCCCTGCATCGAGTGGATGGCCTGCTCCCAACGCTCGCCATCAAAATCCTCTTTTCATACGCTTTCGATCGTTCGTTTATCCAAGCATCCAATATTTACGCTGAATCCTGAAGGACTGGATCGAGGCCTGTAGAATGGCTTTACGCCGCAGATCCGGCAAAACGTGTGCCGAGCGACGTTCTTATTAAACTGGTACGAAGTGAGAAATTCTTCGCCGCACTCAATGCCCAATTTGTCGCCAGGCACGAGCAAATGTAAAAATTTCAACATTTGGCAAATTGAGCAATTGCATCGCACTGCGGAAAGCACTCGCGGCGCTCGAACGTAGAATTTCACAGAACCACAATGACAGCGGCCATGGTGGCGGATCTCGGCACCATCGCCTTCGAGGGAAAACCCTGCGAGCAGATCCCGGCACCACTCCAAGCTGTGCCGATAGGCTCGATCAAACTCATCGAAAAAACGGCTACTGCTGTCAGCCGGGACAATTTCGCCAATGAGGCGGCTTGTCATCTCCCCGTGATATTTTTCCGCTGGATCCTCGACGACGACATGGACCCGAAAGTACTCAAGATCGTCTGCCTCCACATCAAAGGTCTTGACCACAGTGGCCGATAGCGACTGGATCATCTCCGCAGCATGCAGTTCGAATGCGACCATGTAGGCGCAACGCACCACGGGGTCTTTCGATGACAGCCCGGCATACAGAGAATGCAGATATCGCTTTGTTGTGGGGCTATAGTTGGGTTTTACTGCCCCGCCGAGTCGTCGCGATGCATCTTTTCTAAATAGGTTCGAGTGGAACTGTTCGGTGGCCAGA
Organism: Bradyrhizobium sp. 6(2017); assembly: GCF_011058295.2. Taxonomy (NCBI): domain Bacteria; kingdom Pseudomonadati; phylum Pseudomonadota; class Alphaproteobacteria; order Hyphomicrobiales; family Nitrobacteraceae; genus Bradyrhizobium; species Bradyrhizobium sp. 6(2017). Next base: position 8,136,086 of record NZ_CP049289.2, read on the forward strand.
ATATCGGGTAACGCCGCGTTGGCGGCCCGGAGAACTCGGCTATGACCACCCGTCTCATCCCAACAGATGAAATTTGCGACCACGCTGGTCAGTTCAACATGCCTCGGAAGGTCGCGATTGCTATGCATCGCAGCGAATACAAGGTCCTTTTGGGACCCTGCCTGCAGATATGGGAACGCCTGTGACATCGCCAGGTATTCAGGAATCAGGCTGACAATCTGGTCCTTTGACATCGCCGCAGCGAACGGATGGGGGCCGAACAGCGCTCGCGCTTTCTGTGTCAAATACTCATGGACCGAGATCTGAGGAGGCTGATCCAGTGCAAATTCAGATGCGCGAGAAGACGTCATTTGATCTCTAGCTATTAAGGTGACGCAACTGATCAACGATTTCGTTGGGAAGGCGGTCTATGATGGCGTTGACCATGCATGTGAAACTCCCCTGGGCCGGCACCTTCACGGCAACAGACTGCGGCATGACGAGCTCGGTCCTATTGATGATCGCATCGATGGAAACATGTCCATTTGATTATGGCGGCGACGATGCGCCCGGCAGACTCGACGCGTCACTCGAAAGCAGTAACGCAGTTGAGATCAAGCATTGCGGGCTAACGCCGCGAGTTCGGTTTCTAGCTTCGGTTGATGCTTGAAGATGGCGTCGATCAGCGCTTGCGCTGGTTGTTCGGCCGCTTCAACCAGTGCCGCCTTCTCAGCGCGGGCGGACGGAGCGAACACCCGCTTGACGACAGTCGGCGAGCCCCTAAGACCGCATTTTGAGACGTCCTCGACGCCGGCATCCTGGGCGCTCCATTTCACGATCGGGGCGCGCGCAGCGCGCAAGGCATCCGCCATGGCGCCACGACGAATCTGGTTGGTCGCCTCCAGCATGGTGATCAGGCAGGGCAGCCTGGTGTGCAGAACCTGGACCCCACCTTCGGAGCGCCGCTCTGCTTCAATTGTGCGTGCGGTGAGATCAAGCGACCTGACCTTGGCGACGTAGGTTAGCTGAAGCACGCCTAGCCGCTTTGCGATGCCGGGCCCGACCTGCGCGGTATCGCCGTCGATGGTTTGCTTGCCGGTAAAGATAAGATCTGGCCGGCCATATTCCTTGTCGATCTTTCGAATGGCTGTTGCCAGTGCGTACGTTGTGGCCAGGGTATCGGAGCCCGCAAAGCAACGATCGGTTAGCAGTACCGCGCGATCGGCGCCAAAGGTCAGCGCTTTTCGCAGCGAGTCTTCAGCCGACGGCGGCCCCATTGTAAGCACGGTTATTTTGCCGCCGAACCGATCGCGTAGCTCCAGTGCGGCCTCGAGCGCGAAAAGGTCATATGGGTTGATGATCGTCGGCACGCCCTGGCGCATGATCGTATTGGTGACCGGGTGCACGCGGATCTGTGCAGAATCGGGAACTTGTTTAATGCAGACGACATTGTGCACAGTTCAGCTCCATAAATTGCCACAGCTGCGAAGAAGAACAGCAAGTGTTGTACCAGCGCGCATGATTTCGGAATCAGCTCAACAATACAAAGACTTAGGCGAGCCAGGCGATATCGCCCGACGCTCCCGACGAAGCAATGTCGACACTCGTCGCGACTGCGACAGTGCTGTTCGAGCGACGTGATCGGCAATTGAGCCGGCCCGGGAGAGTTCCTCCTCAACGAGGTGGGTTTTGCTCCAGACGATCAAGATGCGGATACAATCCGTCCGAGCCGGCGTTGGCTTGATATCTCGGTTGAACTATGGATCAACCAAGCCGCTCGCCACGACGACCGAACGCATCGACGCTCGGTGGTGTTCTGCACGTCGAACGCAAGCCGACCTCTCTCCCGGTCGAGCGACCTCATGCTCACAGCTCTCGAGTCCTGTCCGGGTCTCTATCCATCATGAAAACCTGCCGTGGATAGGACCGTCCTCAGAGGAGGGGTAGACCAGCCCCCCCCGAAACCATCGACGATTAACCTGCCACGGCTATTTGCCTCAATGTGATGATCGCAACTCCGGCTCCTGTGTCCTTCTCAAAATCGCTTGATCTCGATTCCGTATTTCCTCAACGCGTAGCCGATCTGGCGCGGAGTAAGTCCGAGCAAGCGCGCTGCCTTTGCTTGAACCCAACCGGATTTTTCCATGGCGGCAATGACCCGTTCGCGATCGGCAATCTTCGCGCCGCTTACGAGGACTGTGCCGGGAGGCCCCAGTGAGGCCAACTCGCTGCCAACAGACGGCAGCGGCGCGTCCGCCTCAGTCACGGGTGTGACAGGACTCGCCGGCATTGGCATGGTTGGTGCAGGCTGGACTGTCATCTCATCCGATGTACTTTTCCAGAGCATCGCGGAAAGGCACTGGCCATGGCAACATGCAAAGTCATTTCTCACGATCGAGGGCCCGGCGGCCAGGGTGGCTGTTCGCTGGATGCAATTTTCGAGTTCGCGGACATTTCCTGGAAATCCGCAGTTCATCAGCACATCGATCGCACTCGCCTCAAAGCTCAGCGTACGGCAGTTCTCGCTGTTGAAATTTTTCAGAAACTCGCTGGCAAGCAACGGAATATCACTTCGCCTTTCGCGCAGCGCTGGCAGCATCAAGGGAACTACGCTGATGCGATAATATAGGTCTGCGCGGAACTCGCTCCTCGCCACAGCCTCTTCAAGATTCCTATTGGTCGCAGCTATGACACGAACATCCACCTTGATGGTCTGGTTACTGCCGACGCGCTCGAACTCCTGCTCTTGCAGAACTCGCAGCAACTTCGCCTGGAACGGGGCCGAAATTTCACCGATCTCGTCAAGAAACAGCGTGCCCTTGTCGGCAAGCTCGAAGCGCCCTTTGCGCGCGCTGAACGCGCCGGTAAAGGCACCCTTCTCGTGACCGAACAATTCGGACTCCAGAACTGTCTCAGGGAGCGCCGCGCAATTCAGCTTGATGAAGGGCCGCTTGGCACGCAACGACAACTCGTGAATGGCCTTGGCTACGAGTTCCTTCCCAGTACCGGATTCACCGCGAAGCAAAACGGTGCTGTTCGATTTAGCGACGACCGCGATCTTCTCGAGCAGCCCGCGCAGCGCCGGGCTGTCGCCGATGATCCCGTGGATCGGTACCTTCTTGCGCTCCCTTGCGGGCTGTCTAAGCTCTGACAGTTGCTTTTGCAGCCGGTCTTTCTCCACCATCAGTCGTTCGCGGTCACAGGCGAACAGGCGATGCAGCTTAACTGTCTGCCCGACCAGGTTGGCGATCATGCCGAGCAGCCGCGCGTCGTAGTCAAGTTGTTGGCTCGACCCGTCGTTCCGAATACGATCAACCGTCAGCGTACCCACGACTTTCGGATCAATACGAATTGGAACCCCGATGAATGACACCGGCATATTGTCTGTGGCGCCGAGCACCTGCAGGTCCGCAGCGCTGAACGCCGGCTCGACTGCCACATTCTCGGCGATCAGGGGTGTGTCCGTCGCGACGATCCGATCGATCGCCTTCCGCGGCAAGTGCATCCGGTAGCGCTCGTCACTACCCTCGCTCCAGCCGGCTCCCACGGCGATGTCCGGCATCCCTTCATCGTCGAAGAGTGAAACGATGCCGTGTCGCATCTGCACAAACGATTGCAGAAGATCGACCACTTTGGCCAATGTCACTTCGAGCCGGCAAGGTGCAGTGAGCACCCTTGATATTTCGAAGATGCCGGTCAGAGCGCTCTCGCACAGCGGTTCGACCGAGACCTCGCGCTCCGTCTCTGACTGTGAGTTAGGTCTTTCGCGTGTGGATGCGATATGCAGCATAACGAGGTCTCCGTTGTTCTGATCGTCCTCCCCTGGCACCTTGTTCGGGTTTGCGAGCGTTTCTTTGCATGTCATGCTCGATCTAGCGCCAAGTGTTGACGAGATGACATAGGAGGGTAACACCTTTTCATGGCACGAGGGTAACTCACAGGGCCTCGATCTCAGCTTTTGCGGAATGGGTGCGTAACGTCGGCGTGAGACGCAAGTTCCACTACTTCGGTTCAAATCAGCTACCTTGCTGGGCCTCGCCGTTTCAAAGATGTTGCCCACCATTGATCGGCACCTCGGCGCCGGTGACATAACTTGCAGCATCCGAACATAGGAAGAAGATGACCTTGGCCACTTCATCGGGTGTTCCCACTCTGCGCAGCGGGATGCTTGGCACGAGACGCGCTTCCGTGTCGAGCGACAACATACTCGTCTGTATTTCGCCGGGTGCGATCGCATTCACGCGAATGCCATGCGGCGCATAATCGTGGGCCATTTCTCGTGTCAGACTTGCAAGCGCAGCTTTCGACGTCGCATACGCACTGCCGGCAAATGGGTGCACCCGCGAGCCCGCGATGGACGTCACGTTGACGATCGATCCTGACGCAGCCCTCAGCTCCTCAAACAGTCCTTGCGCCAGCATTATCGGAGCCACCAGATTGAGATGGAACACCCTCATCCAGGTTTCGGGTGAGGTCGTCAACGACGTTAGCCGGCCACCATTGGACGATTTCGGCGAGACGCCGGCATTGTTCACCAGCGCGTGCAACGGTGCGCCCGCCAACCGTTTCTTGACCTCGGTGATCACGCGCGGCAGCATTCGATGATTGCCAAGATCGACTTGGACATGATCCTCGTTCCCTGACTCCCACGGGCACCGCTCGCGATCGAACGGTTGGCGCGCGCAAGAAATGATCCGCCAGCCCGCCTGCGAAAACAGCTTGGCAGTGGCGTGACCGATTCCGCGTGAGGCGCCGGTCAGCAACATCGCCTTCTTTTCTCCCGGGTGGACGCCGGCGTGGCAGGCATGCACGGGACAACCCGACTGTGTTGCAGACAACAGACCTCCGACCATATCGTCATTTGGCACATCGAGACCCACGCCAGCCTCCCATCCTGTAGCGCCGTCGGCGGACACGTAGCAGGATTTGGGCCATCGCTATGCACGCAAACGCGCCCCGCTTTTGCGTCCTAATGTCGCGCTCGCGTAACAGTTGGAGGCTTAGCGACAAGGCGCGTATGCTTTGCGACAGCGACGGCTTATCACCTACAAAAATGCCGCGCGCACTCGCCCGTGCTACGCGATCAGGGCGTAAAGCACGCCCCGCCTTGCTGGCTCGCAGCCTGACCAGCGAGTGGATGGACAGCGTCTCTCGTCCGAGCAACTATCGGTCAGGATCGCTTTCGCAATGTACAGCCGCATCAACTTGTACAGAACATGACGTAACCAGCTCCATACGTCAGGTTCGCCCGTCACTAGAGCGTGATGAGTTTAGTTTTGGTCATATCCGGCGTTTGCGAAGTAGTTGGCGCATTCGGCCGGTGAGACGGTGCCGAGGATCGGAGCGATAGCATCGTAGACGGCCTCGGTGGTTCGCTGTGCGGCTTTGCGCAACCAGTGTTTGAACTTGGCGAAGAACTGCTCGATCGGATTGAGATCAGGCGAGTATTTCGGCAGGTAGAAGAGCCGGGCGCCGGCGGCACGGATGGCGCGACGCACGGCGTGGGCCTTGTGCGAGCCGAGATTGTCCATGATGACGATGTCGCCGTGCCGCAGGGTCGGGACCAGAACCTTCTCGATATAGACAAGGAAGGCTTCGCCGTTGATCGGCCCCTCGAGGAACCACGGAGCGGTAATGCGATCGTGACGCAAGGCGGCCATGAAGGTCATGGTCCGCCAGCGGCCGTGCGGTACCTTGGCTTTGATACGTTGACCGCGCGGCGCCCAGCCCCGCAGCGGCGCGCCATATTGGTCTTGGTCCAGGTCTCATCGATGAACACCAGCCGAGTGGGATCGATCCGATCCCGATACTTGGTCCACTGCGCCCGCCGACGGGTGACATCGGGACGATCCTGCTCGGCGGCAATCAGCGTCTTTTTTGTAACTGAGCTTCTCGGCGTGGACGAACTCCCACGTCGTGCGGTAATCGACCTTCAGGCCACGCTCAGCGAGTTCGGCCACCAGCCCGCGCACGGTAAAATCGTTTCGGCACCGTTGCATCAGCCATTCGCGGTGCGGCCCCGCAATCTTCTTTGGCCGATAGCCCCCGATCTGGTCTGGCTTGACGCTACCGGTCTCGTGGAAGCGCTGTACCCAGTTGATCGCCGTGCTGATGCCCACCCCAAATTGAGCCGCTGCCTGATGCCGCGACAGGCCACCTTTGATGACAGCTCTCACTACCCGCTCACGAAGGTCGTCCGAATAGGCTCGTCCCATCCATGCTGGCCTCCTTCCCAGCCAGCATGTTGAATCAGAAGCCTTCCGATTTGGGAATCCCAAATCGATTCAAGCTAGACCCATCCCGCTCTAGCGCTGATTTGATCACCATCCTGTCCAGCAGCAGCGCGTCAATTGACGTCGCGACCGCGAGCCGGGGACTGAACGCCTAGCGAGACGTTCCACATAATCGACTCTGAGTGCGCCAGCGCGCTCGAGCGAGAGGACGACCGCCGCGGCGAACGCGCCGCTCGACAGACAGCTTGACCTGCGATCGGGCAGCAGCGACAGCTTCCACTCTACGGGTGCGAGACGAAGACACCGGCGTGTTCCACCTGTAGGCACGGTGGCAGCACTACAAGCGCTCTCTCATCCAGGTTGCGCTTCACTGGATGGTGGCGAGCCAGCGCTTTTCTTCTCCTCTTCAATGAAAAGTCGCGTCGGATCCTCAGGTTGGGCTATGAATTGCCGTCTGGAGAAATAGTGCCAGTACTGCCGGATGCAAAAAGCGGCCATCTGGTCGATGAGACGGGCTATGATTTTCACAAACCCACGAGCTCTTGCGAGGTTTCATCGGTTAAGATCAATCGGCCCGGATCGTTCAGGTCGAACTCTATCACACGTGGCACAAAGAGACGCGCATAGCGCGTGAAGGCGCTCGTTGGGGGAAAGCGAATCACAGTGTCGCAGCGCGCAAGGAGATACATCTCGATAAGGGCTGAAAAGCCGCCCTCGGCTCCGAGCGCGGCGCTGTGCAGAGGCCCGGCCTGAAGCGCCTGGAAACGTTTTGGAATCGTGAAAACATCAGGAAATAAGGCCGAAACCTTCTCAAGAACGAGCGCACTGTCCGTACACAGGAACACCCTCGCAGGCTTGGCGTACGGCAACCCCCTGGCCCTTTCGATGGCACGACAGACCTGCCGCAGGGCGCGCTCCGGATCGGCCCAATAGGGAGCATGCCCCATAATATCCTCGCCGTTGCCGTGTCGAACATGAACGCCGATGATGCTGTACGGCTCAAACTGCTTGCGGTAAATGGCCTCAATCCGTGCCAGAATTTCAGATCGCGGTTTAATGTTGCGAAAGATCTCTCGTTCGGCCTCCTGATCGCAGCGCCACATCAGACAGGCGTCACACACAACCGTGTTAGCGTCACTATCTTCCTCATTTTGGAACAGTTGATCGAGCTCGTCGCGCTCGCGGAAAATTTGCTGATCCGGCCGATAGACGCAGTCGATGGATGGCCTGTTCCACCATCCCGGGAAGAATGGCCCCGGGAATGAGCGGTGGTTGACCTGGTCGTCGCAGATGATCGGTACCCCAGCAATATCGTGAACTGGTTCGAAAAAGACTGGGAAGGCATTGGTGAATGGCTGATCGAGATAACAGGATCCGCGCCAATCGATTGCCAGCGTCCGATCGGTCCGCTGTGCAAAGCGCCAAGCTGCCGCCAGCGACCACAGGCAGTCGCCGAACCCGGTCCTTCGCCTGGAAACAACGAACCGATCGCTCTTTAAACCGCTAACCATACGCATTGCCTCGCGGGCTCCTGGGTGGACATAAGACGTCATTATAGATGCATCTCGTGTGATCGCATCCGTTGTCATCGGCGGCACTCGTGATGCCGGCGAGCTGCGTCGGTAGAATTTCATGGCGGCGTGCCTCTGATGGAAGATGTTCTCTGAATGCTTTCCGATTGCACTTCCATTCAGAGACGCTGCGCCGACGTACCCGATTTCGGTCCGATACCGTTTCGCCCTATCCCGGTCCCGCCCCGCATGCATTGCCAGGGTCATTCGTGAGCTCAGCCTGAGCTTCACTTTTCCTTTTATTGCAGTCGCAGGCCGCGCGCGGCGGACGCAGCCGAACACAGCGCTGCTCCCACGCGAGCCGCAGTTCCTTCACGATATCTTCACGCTTGTCGTGATCGGCCATGGTCGTGTCTAGAAGCCAGCCAAGCGGCGCCTCGCCCTCGATTCGCATCAGCAGCTCGAATAACTCATGTGAAATGCGTATGCTGTCGCGGCCCGAAGGTCCCGTACGGATCTCGCAGACCGTTTCCTGGCGATCTGCCGCAGTGTAGGAGCGAACGCGATGAAGGGACGCATAAGGCGGCAATGAAACGCTTAGCGCACCCCAATCCTGCAGCCTTGCCGCTCGCTTCTTGACGAGGAACGGCCCCGCAACAAGTCCGTCTAGGTCGGTCGTCAAAAATGTCGTGATCGCGTCTGCAACCGAATCCACGATCGGCTCGGCATTGTTGTTGAATGACGTATTCAGAAGCACTGGGATGCCAGTGCGCTTTTTAAACGCATTGATAACATCCCAATAGGCGGGGTTTGTCTTGCGCGATACTGTTTGCAGCCGAGCGGTACCATCGACGTGCGTGATTGCGCCGAGCACCTTACGCTGGGCTTCGCGCACCCGGACCACGAAATTCATGAAGGGAAAGTCCTGCTTGCCGTCAGGGAGCTCGAAGAACTCGTTCGCATTCTCCTCCAGCACCGATGGCGCAAACGGACGATAGCCCTCGCGTTTTTTGACCATTGCATTGATCCGGTCCTTGTTTTCGGCTGGCCGCGGGTCCGCAAGAATGCTCCGGTTGCCGAGCGCACGCGGCCCGAACTCAGAGCGGCCCTGAACCCAGCCGATCACGGCGCCATTTGCCATCCAGTCGGCCGCACTTGCTGCTATGTCGTCACATCGTTGAATGTCGAGATGACCGGACCATGCATTGAGCTCCTGTTCCACGGCTTGCTCGTTTCCGAGGCCGGGCCCCCAATATACGTCTGACAGCCGCTCGCGCGGGGTTGGCCTGCCCAGCTCGCTCGACATCATCAATGCGGCGCCAAGCGCGCATCCGGCGTCGTGGGCCGCGGGTTGGACGAAGATGTCGTCGAAAAGGCCGGAATAGAGTAGCTTACCGTTGACGGTGCAGTTATGAGCTACCCCTCCAGCTAGGCACAAACGCGTGATGCCTGTCGTTTCGCGATAGTGTAGCAGGACATGAAACACGATCCGCTCCAGAGCTTCCTGCAGCGATGCGCTGACATCCCGATGCTGCTGGGTAAACGGCATTCCCTTTCGTCGGACCTGGATGTTTCGGAGCAGCGCCGGACCGATGCGGTCGTGGTGGACGCGATAGTCTCCATTGTCCAACAACTCGTAGAGCTGTGCGAACAGCTCGCGATAAGGAGCGGGGTCCCCGTAGGGAGCAAGCCCCATCACCTTGTACTCGTCGAACAACCCGTAGCCGAGGTAACGGATCGTTTCGAGATAGAACAATCCCAGAGAGTTGCTTTCTGGGAAGCGTGCAAGTTGCGTCATTCCGGTGCCCGACCCTACCGCCAATAGGCCCGAGAGAAAATCGCCACCGCCGTCAACCGAAAAAATGAGGCTTTGCTCGAATCCAGACATGGCAAACGCGCTCACCGCATGCGCTTCATGGTGATTTACGAATGAAATCCGCGACGCATCGACCTCGGTACCGAACTCCCGTGCCAATAGCTGTCGCAGCAACAGTTTGGCGTCCAGCGGAAGCGGCTGAGAAACAGCTAGGCGCTCGAGCATAGTGTTGCAGTACGCCTCAGTCGCGTAGAACGCGATGCGATCGATCTGGTGAAGCTCGACTCCCGCAGCCGAAAGACAGTATCGCATCGCGTTGCTTGGGAACTTGTTGGAGTGCTTAACTCGATTGAGGCGCTCCTCTTCGACGGCAGCGATCACGCGGCCATCCTGTACAAGAACCGCAGCGCCATCGTGCAAGAATGTATTCGGCAGCTCGGGCGAGCTTTCATGAATTCTGTCCAGACCGCCACATATTCCCAGACACAACATCTCGTTCTCCATTTGATCATGACGGGACGACCAATGGCCGTTCCAGCTGCTTCGTATTATCGCGCTCCGTCGGCCGCGCGGGGCCGTAGCACAACCCAAGGCTCTCCCAACGCCGCCCGGACACGGCGCTCAGCCCGTTGAAGTGCCGGAGCCCCGCATCGATCAACCGAACAGGCTGGTGTCGACCTGGCTTGATCGCGTCCTCTTACAGGCATTGCAACTGCTGCCATGGCAGGTCGGGCCTTGTCCGACTCACCACAGAGAGCATGGTGCGACTGCATCAGCTGGATTCTCCCGGTTATCTTAGTTCTTTTCGTCAACGCAGCAGCCGGCGCCGCAACAGTGCGGTCGATACGAAGAAGGGCAACACCGCGTATATGCAAAGCGCACCTACATGAAACAAAGCGCCGCCAGCCTCGCGCTCTAGCATCGCGGGGCGAATGAGGTCGACCGAATGCGCTAGCGGCAACAAGTCGGCGAAGTGCTGAAATGAGCTAGGCAGTTGGCTCATCGGAAACACCGCGCCACACAGAAACACCATAGGGGTAAGGACAAGCGTCTGGTAAAACACGAAGTAGTCGTAACTTGGCGCAAGAGATATGACGACCATTGCCAGGCTGGCGAAGACAAGCCCAGTAAGCGCGACGGTCGGCATCGCATAGAAAATGGAAAGCCAAGACGCATAGCCAAGCGTGGCAGCGACAAGCCCGATTGCCGTCCCGGCAAGAACGGATTTGCTGGCCGCCCAAACCAATTCGCCTAAAACGATATCGCCAAGCGTGAGCTGTGTGGACAGGATTGCTTCCCAGGTACGATTGGCATCCATGCGAGCAAAGGTTGCATACATGGTTTCAAACGTTGCGGCAGTCATGGCGCTGGTCGCAACCATGCCCGCAGCCAAAAATGCGATGTAGGAAGTTCCCTCAACGGGCCCGACGATGAGACCGAGGCCGAAGCCAAGGCCAAAAAGATGGGTTATAGGATCTGCGAGGTTGCCGAGAACCGACGCAAGCGCAACTTTCCTCCATGCCAGGCAATTTCGACGCCATACCGCGACCCAGTTGTAGGCGTTAGCGGGCAGGACCCCCGCATAACCTTCACTCATCACTCATTTCTCCATCTCGCGTCCGGTCAGGCGCATGAACACGTCCTCGAGATTTGCCGGACGCTGCAGAATGCGCAGACCCGCTCGCCCGCGCAGCTGGATGCGCACCTGCTCGGGATATTGCGCATAGCAAAACAGCGTCTCTCCGCTCACTTCGAGGTGACGTACATAGGGCTTGAGTATCTCACGCAGCTCTTGCGGATGACCGCCATAGATCTCAATCACGTTGCATCCGACCTGTTCGTCGATCAACGCTTGCGGTTTGCCTTCGGCAATCTTGCGTCCATCCTCCAGCACACACAGCCGATCGCATAGACGTTCGGCCTCTTCCATGAAGTGAGTGGTCAGTAGGATCGTCTTGCCACGGGCCAACAAAACTCGCAGACGTTCCCAGATCAGGTGGCGGGCGTGCGGATCCAGACCCGTCGTCGGCTCGTCCATTACCAGCAGATGCGGGTCATTGATCAATGCACGCGCCAGCGTCAGCCGCCGCTTCATGCCACCTGAAAGCTCGGCGACGCGCACATCCACCTTGCTTTCGAGTCGCGCAAACTCAAGCAACGACGGCAGGAGCGCCTCGATCTTTCGAGCGCTCATGCCGAAGTATCTGCCAAATACCACGAGGTTTTCTCGTACGGTAAACCCGAGTTCAAGGTTGTCGAACTGCGGCACCACGCCGATGCGCACACGTGCCACTCGAGCGCGTGCAGGCACGGGCTCATCAAGGACGGTAACCTTGCCTTCATCCGGCGCAATCATGCCGAGAAGCATACGCGCAATGGTGCTCTTGCCAGCTCCATTAGGCCCGAGCAGGCCAAAGCACTCTCCGCGTGCAACCGAGAACGACAGTTCATTGACGATGATCTTGCCGCCAAAGGACTTTTTTACGCCGGCAATGTCGATGGCTACGGTGGACATGTTCACCTTAGGTTGGCAGAAGTCGTTGAGCCGAAGATGGCGTCCCTACGGCCGTCTTGGTCCAGAGCAGGCCGTCACACCACACATGTTCAACGCGTCCCCATTGGCAAGCCGCGGCAACATCCGGGAAGACGCCACGGCCGTGAACATTGGCGCTCGTATTGCAGAGCAGCGGAATGCCGGTGAGTTTCTCAAATTCGACGAGGAGCTCGGCAATCTTGTGTGAAGAGTTGCGGGAGATTGTCTGCAGTCGCGCAGAGCCGTCCAAATGGACGACGGCGGCGACCTTGTCGCGCCACTCCGTCCTAGTCTGGTGATCGAACAGCATGTACGGATCCGGCGTACCTGGGTTGAATATCTCTGGCGCCCGATCCTCTAGGCAAATCGGCGCCACCGGTCGGAAGTATTCGCGGCGCTTGATGTCGTTGAGACGATCCTTCATTGCCGGCGAGGTCGCGGCCGCAAGAATGCTTCTGCCGCCCAACGCCCGCGGCCCAAGCTCCGCGCGCCCGGAAAGGAAGATCACCGGCTCGTTGTCGGCGAGAATGGCCGCAAGATCGCGCAGACTGCACGGCGCGGCCTGCCATTCTGGCGGAACCTCGCTGGCTTGCAGGGCAGGACCACTGTAGACTGACCATTCCAGTGGCACGAACCCATCTTGCGCCGCCAGCGCACTGCAAGCAGCACCGATTGCCGAGCCGCTGTCATTCGGAAATGGCGGCACCCAGACGTCATCGAACAGTCCCGTCGCGCGAAGCGCACTATTCCACTTGATGTTAAGACCGCAGCCGCCGGCTATACATAGATTCCGCGCTCCCGGAAGCGACGAATGCCGCAGCAACACCATTGCGATTTCCCGGATAAGAAGACGTTCCAGGAACACATGAAACGACGCAAGGACGTCCTCCGCTCGCTTGGCCATCAGGCGCAGTCTGCTCGCCTCGAAAAAGTCGTGCATAGTTGCGAGTGACGCTTCGGCATTGTTGATGTCTGCGCGATAGCGACGAGCCTGCTGCGTGTCCGCCGCGAAGCGCCTGTCGTAGAGCTCCTGAAACACTGCCACAATGCTTTCATCGGCAGAACCAAGCGCGACGTAGGCCATCAATTTGCCGGCGATGCCCAAGTCCGAATTGGTGCGATTCGGCCGACTGTAAGGCCCGAAGTGAAGGCCGGCGACAGCATAGGCGTGGCCAATCATCGGAAACAGGCATCCAACGAGCCGCCCCCCCTGTGGTTCAACATAGTAAAGACGTGGAGAGATCCAGCCGTCCCATACCAGACAGAACGCGGGCCTACCCGAGACGGCAAAGGGGCTGGTGCTATATGCTGAGGCAACGTGGCCGGTGACGTGCGGGTAACTCTTGTAGGGAAACACCTTGCCGCCAAGGATCAAGCCAAAACCGTCGACGCAATCAAGAAGGCCCTCAGCACGGCGCTCGACATATGGCGCCCCTTTCAGCGCGATCGGCACGGCCCCACTGAGGACCAGGAATTGCGACTCGCGCTCGCCATCCCCGCCGTCGATGACGAACTGATCAATATCACGCGGATCCAGGCCGTGCTCCGCCAATGCAAGTACAACTGCATCGAGATTATCGATGGATTGATAGCGAAGATTATTGCCGCGCTTCTCTTGCTCGGTGCAAAAGACAAGCCGCCCATCCTCGACGACAGCAATTGCCCCGTCATGTGTCAACTTGATGCCGCAGATGCGCATACGCCCCCCGGCCCAACGACCGCAATTTGATTGTTTCGACGAGTTATTCGACTTCCGGAACAGAACGAGCAGGCAATCTTGGTCGACCGAACCAGTCTGGCAATGCTGACGCTCGATTCGGATAAACTCTCATTCAAGAGAGCGATCGCCGTCTCAGCAGCATGCCCCCAGCGTCGACAAGCATCACGCGCGAAGACCAGCGCGCCATTTGGCGCAAGCATGCTCACCATGACCGCCTCTCCGTTCTTTGCCGTGCGCGCTCAATCCTGTGGCATGACATCCTGCACGGTAATTCGCTGGCAGTGGGGTCCCAGCATTTCCGTGAATGCGAAGGCTGCACCTGCGACTTCAAGGGCACGCGCAACTTCCCCATTGGAACGCGACATCCGAAACATTTGCGCGTAAGGCTCCTGTTCCAACGGGTTACTGTCGAGCTGCCACTGATCACCAACAGCAAGACCACGCTCGAGCAGATGATCGTTCTTGTCCAGTCTCATGGGTCGATTAACCTGTTGTTATTGGCTCGATCAATCGCCACCGCACACATTGTCAGTCGCCGGCACGCCCGAGGAACCGCGCGACCTCCGCTTGCGAATTGCTTCAACAATTTCTGCAGTAGCTGCAGCGCTCGATCCAGTGTTAGTAGCCGGGATAGTGGCCTTCTTCTCCCCTGCGCTCGGCACATTGACGAGCTTACGCGACAGCCAATCGCTGTTGCTCAATGTACAAAGCGCATAAGCCTTCAACGGAAGTAGGATAAATATATTGATGGGCGTATGGAGCGAGAAGCCGATAAAGCGCAATTCGCGGGCACGAAACGCCGCGACACTGCACCGGGTTATTGTCATTGCAGCAATTGTCAATCCCGTCCACCAGGGCACCGAACCGCCGACTGCGAGCTGTGCGAGCGCAGCCAGTGATGACAAGGCGAGGAGTAAAGGGCCGAGATTTTGTCCGACAACGTCTAGCGTGAGATAGCCATCGAGTTCGGGCAGCAGGCGCAATGCAAGAAACGTGTCCCGAAAGGTACTCCGTGCCCAACGCAGTTGCTGACGCAGATACGGCCCAAGGCTGTCGGGTACGACTGTTGCCGCGATGGCATCCGGGACATACTCGGTTCGAAACCCCGCTTTGAGCATGAGGATAGTTAGGTGGCGATCCTCGCCAAAATCGCTCGGCTTTCCGCGAAAGAGTTGCGTTTCGTATTGATCAAGCAGCAAAGCGAGGGCGGAGCGACGATACATCGCGCAGGGGCCGCAGCAGCACATGACTGCACCGAAGCGAGCCTGTGCCGCGCGCTCTTCGTTGCACGCTAGCCAGTATTCCATATCGATTAGCTTGGTCAGCCAGGTTTGGCTGCGGTTGCTCGCTATCAACTGGCCCATGGCGGCGCCGACTTCCGGCTCCTGCATCTTCAATGCAAGCTTCTTGACCACGTCAGCGGCTAGTATCGTATCCGAGTCGACGTTGAGCACCAGGTTCCCGGACGAGCTACGTATAACGGCGATCTGCGCCTTGCGCTTTCCAACGTTCTTGGCCAGCAGGATGATGCTGAATCTCGGATCGTTCGCATAGAGGTCGTGTACAGGCCCCACGACATCGCGATTTGCAGATCCGTCGTCGACCACATAGACCTGCAGTCTTCCACCGTAGTCTTGACCTGCAATCGACTCGAGACATTTGGAGAGCGTATTCGGGTCCTCGTTGAAGCAAGGCACGATGACGTCCACGCTGGGCAGAGCTACCTCGGATTGGCCCATATCGGTCTGCAGCGACGAGGTATTCGCCGGCTGAGCATAGAGCGCTTGCGCGCTCTTGTAGACAGTTGAGAGCAGCGCATAAGACGAAACGGCGACAGCGCTGGTTGTAGCGAGCAGGTCCATTTTGGGGCCAGTTTTGTTTAGTGAAGTTGAGGAAGCGGACGGATTGCAAACCCGCGCTGTTGCAGTACCGGTATCAGATGTGACAGCGCCATCACCGTCTGATCACGCAGAGTGGCATCGCTGCAGAGTCTTTCCTCACCAGGAGGATACCCGTCGTGCAGAAGTACAATTGCGCCTGGACGAACGGCCGCCAGCACTGAATTCACAATCCTATCGACGCCTGGGCGCGACCAATCTCTCGGATCGACCGACCAGTGCAGAGCTGTGAGGCCAGCGCTCGCTGTCGTAGCGAGCACCGCTTGGGTCCATAAGCCGTAGGGTGCTCGCATGTGCCTGGGCGAAGCCTGCGGGCAGGCCGAACGGATCGCCTTGCTCGCCGTTAGCACTTCATCGTGAACCACCGCTGGTTCACATCTGGAGAGATCCGGATGCGTCATCGTGTGGTTTGCAACCTCGTGTCCTTGCGCAATCATTCGTCGAATGAGTTCAGGGTGATCGGTCACGTACGTGCCGATAACGAAGAACGTCGCCGGCACCCGATGTTGCGTCAGCACATCGAGCACGTCGGGCGTGCAAAATGGATTTGGCCCATCATCAAAGGTCAAATAGACACAGCGACTTGCGCTGACGTCGGCGTAGTCGCGACGCACCGCAGACAGGGGGACGAGCTCTTTCACAACTCAGGCCCGTTCCGGTCGATGATCGTCCCGGCCGGCCACTCGCTGATCGGGCGTCCGGCCGGGAACACCACCACGAGAACGTCCTCGATCCGGACCGGCGGCAAATTGGGATACACATCTGCGTGGGTGGACCGGACGCGAATGCCGGACATGAGGGTTGCCAGCCCCTGCCTTCCAATCAGTCTGGTAAGGTGCTTCTCAAGCGCGGGCCGAACCGTACCAAAGCCGAACGGGACCCCGAGCTCCTGCAGCGCAGGATACATCACGCGCATTGAGTGGCTGATTCCAAGCCCCTCGAGATCCGGACGCACCGCATATAGTCCCAGTTCGGCCACGAGTAGATCGCGCCCGTCAATCTTGATGAAGCGGCGTAGGGCGCCGATGTGAGCAGCTACGCCGTGCGCGTCGTAACCAATTACGCGGACCTCCGGCCTTGCACCGGCCCAACTTCGGCTCCCCTCAAATGGCTGCGCATTGAACGCACCGGTCGGCCCGTAGCTTTCGCGGAAAAACTCAGCGAGCTCGGTATGGTCGCCCAGCCGCAGCTCGCTTTCCCAATGCAGGCTCCACTGCACTTGAGGGCGCGCGGAACGACTTTCCGCCGACCGAGATCCGGGAATATTCATGACGGGCTTCCCTGCACCAGTGACGTTAAGAGCGGAGGTGGTCACGTGAACAACTCGCTATCGGCTGAATCGCTGATCAATACTCGAATGCACTGACGTGGGGCGCCGGCGCCCGGCTCAGTTCGCCAGCGGCGCGGCAGAACGGCCCCCTTGGAGTGGCGCCTTGGCCAGAGAAGAGGCGATCGTGCAGTCGGCGCTGGTCATCCCAGTCAATGTCATGTCCGAGATCTGCCAGACATGCCGACGTGGCGCTTGGATTGTCCGGCACCTACCCGCATTATCAAGAGGTTCGGTCCGGTCCAGGATTGCTATCGATGCTGTGCGGTCTGATGGCGCCCCATCGATGAACGAGA
Organism: Bradyrhizobium sp. 6(2017); assembly: GCF_011058295.2. NCBI lineage: Bacteria > Pseudomonadati > Pseudomonadota > Alphaproteobacteria > Hyphomicrobiales > Nitrobacteraceae > Bradyrhizobium > Bradyrhizobium sp. 6(2017). The sequence goes on from NZ_CP049289.2 coordinate 8,153,399, forward strand.
TCTCACCGAAAGCGATCCCGATCGGCCCCAGATCAACTTGGGTCATATGCATCTTCGACACGCTCTGAATGTGATGGACAAGCAACTATTTGGCCGGTCGCGGGTGACGTTTGGCATCCGCAATGTGCGCCTGCCTCTCGGTTCCGACACTAGGGTGAGGCGTAAGCCATCTCTAGTGTACGCGGGTAAACCGCAAATATGGAAAGGAATGGAAGACACATACGAACGTTTATCGGCAGCACGAGCGAGCGCCGTGTCAGGCCGCTCGTCGCACCGAGAAGAACAGACGTTGCTCGGATAGCGCGCCGACACCCGCCCCTAAACGGATTCGGCAGGTGCTCGCACACCCCAGCAGTCCGTTTCGGAACTCGCGTAATGGCAAGCAGCCATCGTGGTACGCCTAATCAGTTTCCAAACTGATGTTTGCTATCCAACATTCCGTTGTTTCGATAGAACTCATCCACACGATGGATAGACTCACAACATGCGATTCAAGGGACTTGATCTAAACCTTCTGGTTGCGCTCGATGCTCTGATGACCGAGCGCAACCTCACTGCGGCGGCACGGAAAATCAATCTGAGCCAGCCCGCGATGAGTGCTGCGATCGCGCGGCTGCGCATCTATTTTCGTGATGAATTGTTCACGATGAGAGGTCGCGAGCTCGTCCCAACACCCGGCGCGGAGGCGCTTGCGAGCCCTGTCCGCGAGGCCCTGCTGCATATTCAACTCTCGATCATCTCAAGGGACGCGTTTGACCCAAGTCAGTCGAACCGACGGTTCAGGATCATTCTCTCCGACTTCATGACAATCGTCTTTTTTCGGCGGATTGTGGATCGTATCGCACAGGAAGCTCCGGCAGTACGCTTCGAATTGCTACCATATTCCGATGAGCCCGATGAGCTACTCCGCCGCGGCGAGGTCGATTTTCTCATTCTGCCGGAATTGTTCATGTCGAGCGCGCATCCGAAGGCGACGTTATTTGAAGAGACTCTCGTATGCGTGGGATGCCGCTCGAACAGGCAGCTGTCAGGGCAGCTTACGTTTGATAAATACAATTCGATGGGACATGTTGCGGCCAAGTTCGGGCGGGCGCTAAGGCCCAACCTCGAGGAATGGTTTTTGCTTGAGCACGGCCTTAAGAGACGCATTGAGGTCGTTGTGCAGGGCTTCAGCCTCATTCCGCCTATACTGTTCGACACGAGCCGCATAGGGACAATGCCCCTACGGCTCGCCAGACACTTCGAAAAGCGGACGCCTCTGCGGATCGTCGAGCCACCGTTGCCGCTGCCCCAGTTCACCGAGGCCGTTCAGTGGCCAGCCTTTCACAACACGGACCCGGCAAGCATTTGGATGCGGCGGATACTGTTGGAGGAGGGATCCCACATGACATCTGCGAATCAGAAGAGCCCAGCTCGCAGGCGCTGCTAGTTTGGCCACAAGCCGCTCTCCGCACGCTGCAAATACCGTGTTCGGCCCTTTGGTCGTACTCGGCCGCTTTCTCATTTCGCCGTCTCGGGTGGCGCCCTCCTTAAGAGGCCACTCAAGCCGTCGGTCAGTCGCAAACGCCTGGCAGGCGCTGACCGTTGATGCCGCAAAATGTGATTCGGTGAGCTTGCGTGAAAGCACAGCCCCCACTATCGCGGCAACTTCTCAATAATGTTTGATTCGTCCAATCAATGTCTTGAACCCCACGCCGCGTCAGGTTGTAGGCTCGCTGCTGGGACGCGTTGCGCGGCCATCGACAGGGGCATCGGCGAACTTACGGCTCTGGCCATAGCACCAGGGCCAGCGCCAGCCGTAAATTGACCAGGTCGTGTTGCGGGGTTGCCGGAGTGTCGAAATCGATCAGCTCCGCGGCTCCCGATACACTCCAGTCGCCGGTCGTTCGCCGACCGCCCTCCGCGCCCTTCTTACGATGGCTTCCGCGAGCTTCTTTCGCGATCGCAGGATGGGAACGGATTCGTTTCAGGCGATCCGATGAGAGCGCTTCAGAGCCGCTTTCGCTACTCTAATGTACCGCAACGACACTCGCGCAGGATAAGACGATATGCGCTTCAAGGGCTTGGATCTAAATCTTCTCGTCGCGCTTGACGCTCTGATGACTGAGCGCAACCTCACTGCAGCAGCACGCAGGATCAACCTTAGTCAGCCGGCCATGAGCGCGGCCGTTGCCCGGCTGCGCTCCTATTTTCACGATGATCTGTTTACAATGAGAGGCCGCGAACTTGTCCCGACCTCACGCGCCGAAGCGCTGGCAGCTCCCGTTCGCGAGGCGCTGACGCACATTCAGCTCTCCATTATCGCTCGGAACGTGTTCGATCCAGCTCAATCAAAGCGCCGCTTCAGGATCGGCCTTTCGGATTTCATAACAGTCGTATTCTTCCGAAACGTCGTAGAGCGCGTTGCGCGAGAAGCTCCCGCCGTCAGCTTCGAACTGGCGGCGCTTGCTGATGATCACGATGAGATTCTCCGGCGCGGCGAGGCCGATTTCATCATCTTGCCGGAATTATTCATGTCGTGCGCGCATCCTAAGATGAGCCTGTTTGAGGAGAGACTCGTTTGCGTAGGCTGCGGCACGAACAGCCAGTTGCTCCGACGGCTAACATTTGATCGATATATGTCCATGGGGCACGTTGCGGTGAAACTCGGAGGTGCGCGCAAGGCCCCCATCGAGGAATGCTTTTTACTCGACCTTGGCCTCAACCGACGCATCGACATTCTCGTGCAGAGCTTCAGCATGATTCCGCCCCTGCTGGCAGGCACGACTCGCATAGGGACCATGCCATCAAGGCTCGTTAAGCATTTCCAAAGAATGGTACCCCTTCGGATTGCCGAACTCCCGCAGCCATTCCCCACATTTACCGAGGCGGTCCAATGGCCTGTCCTTCACAACAGCGATCCGGAAAGCGTCTGGATGCGAGAAATACTGTTGCAGGAGGCGGCCCGCATGGCATCTACACGTGAAGAACGCTTCATCATCAACGCTTCGGACCAAGCGGACACTGGCGCAGACTTCGCGGAGTCTGGTTCGCCGTTGTCGTAAGGACGTCCGCAGTGCGTAATCTCTATCCGGACGCATGTCTCGACGCGGCCAATTCACGCTTGTTCCAATGACACCGGTTATTGGCAGATAAACTTCGGTCAGTTTCGGCCGATGGCTATCAGCCGCTGTGCCGCTCGCATTCTATTATCCGACCGGCGCGCGAACTGCGACGCACGCGGTCGATTGCGTTGTTTGCAACTTAACCCTCAAGGACGAAGCACGACGCGCCCGCCGCCGCTCCAGCTGGGGTCTTACGCTGCACCCGGCCTCTCTCTTTGGCTCACCAGGCTCGATGCAGAACTTGGAATCAGCTTCGGACCACGCGCCGTCCACTCTCAGAATCAGTAGCTCCCAGGCGCGAGCTCGATTCGGATTAGTCGGCGTCACATCATCACCCACAGTGAGCGCTGTGCTGATCGATTGTGCAGGTGGGGTACATCCCCGCAATTTCGACGCAGCATCGCGCAGCCGTGTTGCCGTATCGCATCACCTTCAAGCGCATCGCATCTTCGTCGCTCCGCGCCGCCGGTCCGACTTCTTTTGGCCCTACCGCGGCCAAACGTCTCGACGACGTGCGCGACCCTAGCGCGATGACAAACAGGAGCTGATCGTTGGAGCAATACAGCGGTGTATTTGATCCGGAAGAACTTTCCGGCTTGGGAAGTCTTTTTGATAGTGCAATCACCGCGTTGCCGCCATCGATGCGAACTCCCGATAATCGAACGGCGATCGCAAAACTCATTTTGGAGCGGACAGCGGTGAGCGAGGCTCGACTGGCATACCTGATGAACTTACTGGTCATCATTTCCCCTCAGGGTTGATCGCCCGCCATTCTAAGGATAGTCACCATCTCTTGCGCTGGAATGGAAGACGATCCAGCTAGAGCTTTGAAATAGCTTGAATCATACGTGACGTCAGGTTGTAGGCTTTGAAATTGAACAACATGAGCAAAGCTACACCACGAAGGCGTCGATGGCGCATTGGCGAACTTGCAGAGGCGACCGGAGTGACGGTACGCACGCTGCATCACTATGAACACACGGGGCTCTTAGCTGCCTCCGAACGCACCGACGGCGGCCACAGGATGTACGACCGCGAAAGCGTTCAACGGGTTCATCAGATTCGAGCGCTGCGTGAGCTTGGTTTCTCCCTTTTCGAGATCGGTAAGGCTATGGAGCGTACGACTTCACTTACGGACCTCATGCGCAAGCATTTGGAGCGGATAGAGCTTCAAGTCGCTCGTGCAACCCTGTTGCGAGATCGCTTACGCAACATGACGACGGACAGTGAAATCCAGGTAAGTGTTGATGAGCTACCCGCCACCTTGGATGCCATGTCGCGGGTCGAGACGCGTAGTCAGCCCTCCCGATGCACTTGCAAGCTGGCTGCAGATCGCGAGGAGCGGTGGCGGCGGATCCGCGATGAGCTGCGCGAATGCATGGATATGGCTGAGCATCCCTGCGGCGAGCGGGCAAAGGCCGTCGCGATCGCAGCACGCTCGCTGATCGGCGAAATAGCCGGCGCCGATTCGCGCGTTTCGACGATCCTGAAGGTGCTTGCACGGTTAAGCGCACCTCGCACTCTGGCCGGTTGGGATCCCCACCTCATGCAGTATCTCGATCTCGCCCTTGCTGGATTGGAAGACCAGCCGTACTGATTGCGGCGCCGACGGGCGGATTGTCGGACGGCCCGGTCAACATCAAAGCGCGTTGAAGCGCCGGTTGATCTGCCGGTTCTGATTCGTGCCTGCCGTTCTGCGGCCTCACTGGGCCTGTCTGCGTAGCGCGTCTTTGGCGATCCGCCCGCCTAACGCACGGCCACTTGCTGCAACTGGCGGCATGAACCCCGAATGGAGCTTGAACCGCACGTAACGTCAAATTGTAGGCTCTAGCGAGATTGAGGTCTGGCGAACTGCCGCGCATGGATTCGCTTGCCGGAAGCAACCGCATCGAGCTGCAGCTGGCTGACCGCGGCGTTGGCCGTTCACTTCATTTGAGATTGGGAGTTCTACAATGCTAAATGGCGCTTCGCTTCGGCTGCAAGTGCAGCGCTCGTCTTCTGCGCCCTCGCCTCGACTGCGCACGCCTCCGACGTCTATATTGCCGTGGCTGGCCCAATGAGCGGGAACAGCGCTGCGTTTTGGCGCGCAAATGCGCGATGGTACGGCGGCCGCCGTCGAGGCATTGAACGCCTCGGGCCCAATACCAGATACCAAAGTGATGTTGAGCGTCGCAGACGACGCCAGCGATCCGAAGCAAGCGGTCGCAGTTGCCAATAGGCTCACAATGGACCGAGTCCAGTCAGTCGTCGGCCACTTTTGTTCCTTCTCGTCGATCCCAGGCTCCGAAGTCTACGCCGAAGCGGACAGGCGGGGGGGCGGGCCGGTTCCTTCAACGCCTCGCGAGTTGTCGTGGCACTTCGTTCAGGGGCGATCGATAACCTGATCGCGCCGCTCCGGTTCGATAGCAACAACGCGGCTCCCGCCCTTCTGGTCTATCGCTACGCGACGGGCGTGTTGAAGCCGTCGAGCAGAACTGACCGGCGCGAACGCATCGTTTCCCTAAACAGCGAATGACACAGATGATGAGACGTTCTCAAGACCTGGCAGCTGCAATAGTTGCGTCCGCCCTTGTACTGGCGGCTCTCGGAGCACTTCTTGCGTTTGCTGCAGCGCTCGCAGAGCTCCCCGATGTCGACAGGCTCGATGACGAGCTACGTCCGATGATAGACAAGTAGTACCGTGCCAACCCTCATTGTTTGCGAGTCTTTTAAGCAACGGCCTGGTCGCTTAATGGTTGGCCGCCCTGATCGATGGGCTTGTTGGCCAAATGAGCCCTCCATTCACCCTGCAGCATTTGATTGGCGCTGTCGGGAGGTGCTGGCCGTTATCCTTTCAACCGCCGTAGCCGCGAAAATCGATTTTCGGCAACAGTCCAGCCTATGGAGCTCCCGTGCTGACAAGTGCCCCTGCCCTGCGCCCCACGTTGCGCCAGACGCTGCGTCGTTTACGTCCTCTCGCGCTAATTCGAGCTGCGCAAGTTTTTCGTTATGCCCTTCCGCCAGACAGTTTTCTGCGCGAATTGCGGCTTCGACGTCAATGGAAACCCCTTCTCGCTGCCGAGCGCCGCAACGCACAACTCACCCAGCGCTGCGCTCAAATCGCAAGGCACACATACAGACCAAGACTTCACCATGTGGCACGCACTCATCAAGCCGAGCATGTTGACGCGCCAATCGAGTGCTTTGGCAAGATCCGGAATACCTTCAACATCGGCGACGGGATCCTGACGCATCGTTCAGCTATCGACGACAAGGGTTCGCCTAACGGGCCTCTAGGGCAGATCGATGAAGCCCATTTGGCCCCAGTCGGATCGTCTGCGGCCCCCTCCAACCCGCGCTCGGCAGATGACCAATCATTCCGCGCTTCCTCCAGCTGGAATGCAAGCTCCCCCCTAACAGGGGCTGTCAAATGAAGCGGCCACGATTCACGGAAGAGCAGATCGTCGCGATCTTGAGGGAGCATCAGGCTGGGGCGAAGGCAACTGACCTGGCTCGCAAACACGGGACCGCAGAAGCGGCCATCCATAATTGGAACGCCAGGTTTGGCGGCATGGACGTTCCTGCGGCCAAGCGATTGAAGGACTTGGAGCAGGAGAACGCGATGCTAAAGATGCTTCTGGTCAAGCACATGCTCGATGTCGCGGAGCTTCGCGAACTGCTTTCAAAGTAGCGAAGCGACCATCTCCCGGCCGCTTGGTGTCAGGCGCCTCGCGCAGCCAGAGAGGGCAAATTCAAAAGAGTCACTGTGAACAGAGGCCTCATCAGCGCCCACATCAGCCGACCTGGATCGCGAGCAATCGCCCGGAGCCGGCGGCGTGGGCTGCTGCAAACGGCGCCAATCTGGCGTGCGCAGGCCACTCCTCTGCTGTCCGAAACATGACAGATGCGTTCCGCTCTCATCTGGCGCATAAGACCGCCGCGGACGATCGGATGCCATTTCTCGGCTTGCTGCGCATGGTCGTAGTTGCACAGTCTGACAAAGATGCCCGCGCGGCCGCGGAAGCCGCTTATCAACGATGGCTAAGGAGCTTTAGATTCCTTTACGAATTGAATGCCGACACCGCCTAACTTCCCGCTGACCTTCGATGCAGCGCTTGAAGCGAACTGTGCGTTGTCGGAACGCCAGCTTCCATCCGACAGCTCCTCCTTAACCAGATCGAGGAGGCGGGCGCCAACTAATATCTACTATGCCAGCTTGCATTCGGGTCGGGAACCTTCCGTTGGAGGTTTCGCTGTACACAGCAACCACAATCCAATCCGAGATCATGCCTGGCTTTGGCTGAAACGTTCGATCCGATTTTGCTACCTGCGTTCAGCGCCGCAACGCTATGTGCCATGATCGGCCGCCCTGCCGACAATGCCGATATCCGCCTGCCATCACGCTCGCTGCCTTGCCCAACATGGGGTCCTCGGACCAATAGAGCATGCTCGAGCACCTGGAGCAGCACCGGGTCAGCCCCGCGGCCCGTCTCATCGGCTCGTGGACCGCGCGAGAATCCAGCGTCATTCAGAAAGGTCAATGACTCCTCGCCCGGGCTATCCGCGAACTGGATGGATCCCATCAAAACTTTCGATTTTACCGGATTTAGCCAAATACCCCATAAGTCGATCGCGATTTCCGGAAAGCACCTTTCACGAATGTCGTGTGGCCATGGATCCCTTTTGCCTTCAGCACAGTCGCAGGTCAGTTCAAGCCACCCCGACCTGGATCCACAAAGATACTTTCGATTCGTCCAAATCGACGCACGTGCGGACCATTTTTAGTCTGTCCCCTGATCGCCGCGTGCGGCGCGTAGTCATCAACCGCGTCCTCGCTGATACCCTGGCCATCACCCCAAAGGCGTTTCAGACGATCGGCGTTCGCGCACTTCCAGTGGCCTCGGTAAATGCGTACGTCGTTTAGAATTCGGCCAGGCGAACCGTCCTCCTCGCCGGAGCTTGGACTTTTCGCCCTGACCAGGTCGGCAGCGCCGTCAATCTGGCGGCTGCAAGCGAGGCCGTGCTGGCAGGTCTGTACCTGCCCCGATTGCAAGATACGTGTCCGACGGCCCGGACGAGGACCCGATCTGCGACGACATGGACAGATCAACTTCGCCAACTTGCCGTCCACTCTGCAACGTCGTGTGACCATAAATCCTCACTGCGCTCGCTTGCTGAGCCCTGCTCGGTCGGCGCGGGCCAGATCTACGCTCTACAAACCTGCACGATGCTCATCCGGCTTTATCCGCGGTTGTCGATCAACTTTCGACGGGGGCGAGCGCTCTTTGAGTTTCCGGCAAGCATCACACCATCATCTAAGCAATTGGCGCAGCTGGGCGAGCTGCCGAGTTCCCATCTGTTCGCGGGCTCCTTTTCCCCGCCTAGCCGCACGCTCACTGTGCCGAGCATTTAACGATCTGAGCGTGGCAGCCCAGACGATTGTGGCGGAAGATCGCTCTGCAATCCCCGATGAGCCCAATTGGCTCTCGGCGGCTATGCCGGGCGGCGTCTCACAGCACATCCGCGGGCTGCTCGGCTTAAGTCGTAAGTCGCAGTCATGGCCCGCAGGCGGTGCCATTGTACGGCGTCGAGCGAGCGCGACGATCGCCTCAATGAACACGCAGCTGGGACGGAGACATTCCTTGTCGCGCCGCACCTGCCGGCTCTCGCGGACCGCGAAACGCAACACACACCATCAGGTACTTTACATTCACTTCACCACCAGGAGCACATCGTGGAACTTGCCCCCTCCAATTCCCGCGTACAGAATCTTAAGGATCGGATCGACCTGCAACTGACCATCCTCGCCACTCTCGTAGGCGAGGATGGTGACGCGCTTGACGCGATCCGACTGCTCAACGCACTCACAAATGAAATGATCACGGCAGAGCTGGAGCTCGGCCAGCTCGGCGAGACAAGAACAAGCAATCATGACGGCGGCGCTCGCACCACGCACATGTCCGGGGACCGCGGCGCTTATTACCCGGAAGACCTTCTCGTTTTGGGACGCCTGTTCGATCAAGCCGTCGATGCCTTGCCGGCCAACCTACGAACTCCGGCCAACCAGATGAAGATCGCGAAACTCATTTTCTCGCGTGCCGCGGAGTGAGATTTCGTTGACGGATTGATGTGGAGAGCGCTTTTCCTGGCCGAACAACGCCGGCTGCGATGGTACGAACAGAGTATCATAGCGAAGCGCAGCATCCAACGAGCTAACCTGGCATGCGGGCGCCGCCTCCACTACGCCGTCTGCGACTGATTCATTAGCTATCGCGGTCGGATCGGGTACGTCGTACAACACGCATTTGCACTGCAACAACCCAGTTTGATTTCGCTCCTTAGTTCAACTTTTGCTCTTGCTTCGGGACCTCATGGCTCTGCTACCGCCGTGCGGAAGCCGGATAACGAGAAAGCACAGGCCGCCCGGGTGCGAGACACTCACAATGACTGCCAACTCGGCCTAACCTTCGTTTCGTGTATAGTGGTTAGGCCGTTGTTGCGGCAATATCCCCTTATGTGCTGACAACGAACTTCACTCGAACCCTTCTGGGGACGGCGGCGCACGGTCGTGTCCCCAGTGATGGTGTAGCTCGGTAGAGCAAAGCCGCCCGGTACGCGCGCCTCAAATAGCGCCGTAGCGGGCGGGCGGCTTTGCGGTGGTCACCGGCGATTCGCCGGTAGGATCGGGTTGCGACACGCCAACGCAACCGAGGAACCACCGATGACCGACGATATGATGGACCTGCGCACGCTCGTGGAGAAGACCCCTGATGCCGATCTGTTGCGCGAGATGATCGGCTTTGCCGCCCAGCGGCTGATGGAGCTGGAAGTCGAAGGCCAGACCGGAGCGGCCTACGGCGAGAAGAGTCCCGAGCGTCTGGCCCAGCGCAACGGCTACCGCGACCGGAGCTGGGAGACCCGCGCCGGCACGGTCGAACTTCGCATCCCCAAACTGCGCAAGGGCTCCTACTTGCCGGGCTTCCTGGAGCCGCGCCGCATGGCCGAGAAGGCGCTCACCGCCGTGGTGCAGGAAGCTTATGTGCAGGGCGTCTGGACCCGCTCGGTGGACGATCTGGTGCAGGCGATGGGAATGAGCGGCATCTCCAAGAGCCAGGTGAGCCGGCTGTGCGGCGAGATCGACGACAAAGTGAAGGCGTTCCTCGTCCGCCCGATCGAGGGCGACTGGCCGTATCTGTGGATCGACGCCACCTACGTGAAGGTGCGCCAGAATGGCCGCATGTGTCGGTCGCGGTGATTGTCGCGGTCGGCGTCAACAGTGACGGCCACCGCGAGGTTCTCGGCATGGACATTGGCCCTTCCGAAGCCGAGACATTCTGGACGGAGTTCTTGCGCAAGCTCGCCCGCTGCGGCCTGCGCGGCGTCAAGCTGGTTGTGTCCGACGCGCACGAGGGCATCAAGGCCGCCATCAGCAAGGTGCTCAACGCCACTTGGCAGCGCTGCCGCGTGCACTTCATGCGCAACGCGTTGGTCGCATGCCGGCAAGAGCGGACGGCGCGTCGTCTCCGCCTTTGCCCAGGACGATGCCGAGACCGCCCAAGCGCAGTGGGCGGAAGGTCGCCGAGCAGCTCCGCCCCAAGCTGCCCGAGCTTGCTGGCTTCCTCGACGAGGCCGAGACCGATGTGCTCGCCTACATGACGTACCCGCCCCAGCATCGAACCAAGCTGCACTCGACCAACCCGATCGAGCGCCTCAACGCGCCACACCACGCCCGTGGACACGATCCGGCGCACTCTGGATCAATTCCGGCCCGATCGGCGCTGGCGTTTTTCATCCTCTTCTAACGTGTTCGGCTTGTACGGGGCTTAGATCCATAATGCGAGCAAGAGAATGCCCCGACACATGTCACAACACCAACAACACTTGTCCGGAATATGCCGGGCTTGATCGGAAGCCGACATCTCAGAAAACGACCACGCTGTTCGCTTGAGATCTGCAAATGGTGGACGACCCCGACCGCCATGGTCGTGTTGTAGCTGCGACTGGCACTAGCGAAGTTTGATCGCCTGAAACAACGCCTTGCACCGTTAGCGGACCTCAAGCGGTACCGCTAGAGACGCTTGTACTGCGTTGTTCGCTTCACTCGCTCCGAGATTAATTCCAATTGATCGACATTACGACGCTCGGTCATCCGAACTTCAACAAGCATCTATATAATGTTCATTATGGCGCCGAGCGTAGCTCGATGCGCGAGCAAGATCGCAACCGATTTGAGCGCTGGCCACATGCTCTCGGTTTCGTTTGGGACAAACTGATTTGTCTTTGAAGGGCGTTGCAGTGGAGTTTGAGATGGATCACGACTTATCCCAGCAGGTCCAGGCGCCAGAGGCTCTCGTGAGTGTGGCGTTTGATAAAGCGTGGCGCTTTGTCGAGAGTGATCCGATCCTAGCGCACAATCTGAAGTCCGTCCTTCATCGCCGATTGCGCGATTTACTGGCGAGCTCGGTAAGGAACGGCGAACGCAATGCACTCCATCTTGCAAACGAGGCGATACGCAATTTGCGCGCCGAGCTTGCGCATGCGACCACGCAATAGGCTTCCTCGCACATCCACTGGCAAGAGAGATCCGGTTCGCCAGGTTTGCCCCGTCATTCAGCCAAGAATGAACGTCGACGCCGATGGTGACCGATCTGACCTTCCTCCACTCATATCTTTCGCCGCGCTGAAGGCGCCGCAACGCCGCGCGCGTTGTGATCGCACGTGCCTTGCGATCGGGTGTTCCTCGACGGCTTGATAAAGCGCGGCCCGCCTGAGAGCACTCGCCAAGCAGCTCATCACGCACCGGCAGGACTTACGCAGCTCGGCTCTCGCGCTGGTTCTTGACGGGGAGCTTACACCCCATATCACGGCGCACCGCGACGCGAAACCGCAGTCTCAAGGAGCACGCTGCACCATAACGCCTCACGTCTTCCAACGTTGACTGACCCGAATTTCCATTGGCGTATTTTGCGTGTGAGCCCAAGCCAGATTCGGCGCATTTCGCTGACGGGTGCGCGTGACGTCCTTGCACGCTCCACAATCTGACGCTACGTGCGGTTCCGCGCATTTCTCCCGAAGGATTGTTGTCCTGCAGTTACAGCAATCGGCGTCGATGTTGTTAAGACGCACAGCGCCGGGGGGCACCGAAAGGAACGACACTCGAAATGAAGCTTTCTGATTCTGACTGCAAGCATTGTCGCGCTCAGTGCAGCGGCACCGGCGCTTGGCGCAGACTTCGCCGTGCAGCCCGTCAATATAAAGGCGCCGCCGATGCCAATCGCGGCCCCGATCACTGACTGGACCGGCTACTATATCGGTATCAATAGCGGCTGGGGGGCTGGCCATAATTGCTGGAATTTCAATGGCGTCACTCCCGAGGGCTGCCATAATTCGACAGGTGGTTCGATCGGCGGCCAGATTGGCTATCGTTGGCAGATCTTCAATATGGTTTACGGCATCGAGGGCCAGGGCAATTGGGCCGACTTCAGCGGCTCCAATGTCAGCACCGCCTTCCCGGCCGACACCCTCCGCACCAAGACGGATGCGTTCGGGTTGCTTGCTGGCCAGATTGGCTACGCATTCAATGCCGTGCTGCTTTACGCCAAGGGCGGTGCCGCCGTGACCAGCAACACCTACCACATCGACTCAGTGGCGACTGGTACGGAGATTGCCAAAAGCAGCAATGTGCGTTGGGGTGGCGCGCTGGGCGCCGGTGTCGAAGTCAGTCTTACGCCGAGCTGGTCCGCCGGCGTCGAGTATGACCATTTGTTCATGCAGGGCACCAATGTAGCCTTCCCAGGTGCCGGCGTGGATCGCGTCCACCAGGACGTCGATCTGATCACAGCGCGGTTCAATTACAAGCTCAGCCCGGTGCTTGGCAAATAATGATCTCTACGCACTAGCGCGGTCAATCGAGAGCCTCGACCTGGGTCGGGGCTCTTTCTTCAGGAGGCGCTCTCTGCAGCGGCCCGGCCGCGGCCGAATTTTTCCTGAATCCCGAGCTCGGTCTCTCGACGGACTGCGCGACGTCACTCAAATGGCAGCTACCATCAAATGGTGTACGCGGCGCCACCAAATTTATGAGCCAGATGCCGGGATGATCACCGGTTTTCGCCGGCTGAGCGCAAGCAGCTCCAGACGACGTAGGCCACTGGCGCGGCCACCTTGCCCTAGGCGATCGTATTGAAGTGATGCTTCGAGCGACACGTTGTTGTTGGGGGCGTCGGCATCACGACCAATACGATGCGGCGATGTCTCAAAGGCGGAGCGTTGGACGAGCCGCTTCTGTACTCGCCCCGCGGGTCTGGGGATCTCATCAGTTCCGCACGCATTACCTTTTCAAGGGCCTTTTCATCCGACATTGGCACGTAGCGGATCCGAAGTTGACGCGGCGTCAGATTTCAATGCGCTTTTTCCCGATCGATCGTTGCGCGGCAGTTTCGGTGGCAAGCGCCACATTGAAAGTTGTGAAACAGCCGGCGTTTGCTCCCAGCTGGTATCAAAGGACATTGAGTCGAACGGCCATGATGGCGGCCTGGATTCGACTCGTCGCGCCCAGCTTTCGCATCACATTCTTAATATGAAAGTTCACAGTATTCTCGCTGATTTGCAAGATGATCCCGATTTCCCACGACGATTTACCCTCGGCCACCCACCGTATGCAGCTGGTTTCCCGCTGTGACAGCGCAACTTTCCTGTCGCAGTCAGCATCCGCGCGGCGCGCGATTTCGCCATAGGCAGTGTGAAATTGCCAAGCCAGAGCGTTGAGGTGACTGATGCAATGCTGAGGATCAATATCCTCTGATGGAGACGCAAACGAGGCGACAGATACCCGGCCCAGCGGACCAAACAATGGCACGCTCATACCATGCTTCAGACCTGCCTCTCTAGCCTCGTCAAGCACCCGTCTTTCGTCCGGCTGAAGTTGATATTGTTGGCCGAGCTGATCCCACAGATAAGGCCGCGAAAGCAGCGGAGTGCGCCGGACCACCGGATCGATGGTATGGTACTTGCGTTTAAAATAGCGGTCGCACCAGTCTATTGGCCATTTCACGGCTACGGTCGGGGGTGGGTAGTCCGCCAGCCGAAGTGGCTCGACGAAGTTGAGAGATCCATAGGAAACTTCAGTAAAGCCCTCCTGGCTCGCACAGCTTACAAGAAGGTCGAACAGGGCTCTGAGAGAATGTGTCCGGTTTGCGCATTCAGTGAAGCTAAAAAGATCCATAGGCGCCTCAGGACGCCCATCACCATCGGTGTCGGTGTGTTCGATTGCGCTTGTTTCAGGCGGAGCCAAGTTTCTTTCCATGACCTGAACTCTTGGGTTGCTCTTCGTCAAGGCCGGAGCGCTCGGATGCTGCGCCAGATCTGCCATTGCCGAACTTGTCCCCCTCCCGTCCGCTGTGGTCGCGTGACGCATCCTTCAAACATTGCGAGGTGCCGCCGCTATCCTTGATCAAAGGTTGAACCGCACGCGGCAACCGCCGCGCCGATGCCCCCTCAATATGGTCTGTCCGGCTCATCCGATGATGCATGGGCACATTGACGATTGCCCAGCTCGCCCTGGGTTGGGGGGGCCGGCCCGCGGCTAAAACGTCGGCTCTGCTCAGACTGGGCCGTATGAAACCGATGTCCCGCCGAATGAAGCTTCGCCGCGCGATCCAGGTGAGATAGAGCACATCGATCGTTTTGGCGGCGCCAGGATCGAACTGCGCGGTGTGGTCATCGATCTTCTGCGTGCCAGTAACAACGACAGCAACCTTATTCTTCCTCCCAATCCAGCGAATTGGCGCCGTTAGCCCGTGAGTGGTCCTCTCCTTTCGACTGCCTCGAAGAGGTGATCGATGAGCTTTACGGGGTACTACCCGAGGCAGAAGGTAGCCGCCTAGCATCGGTGCCCCGTGTCGGACGGGGAAGGTCGGGCAGGTCCAGCGCGAATGGGTTGTGCCTGCAAATTTTGGCCGCGACGGCGGCGCAACTTTACATGCGCGGAGGCGCGAGGCTCGCGTGATGCAGACGACACTTTGCATACACATCTCCAGAAAGGAGAGGACGTGGCATCTGAACAGCAAGCGTCGTACCAATTGCCGGCCACGCGAAACCATCCGTCTGATCAATGGCTTGAAAGACGGACGACGCGTTCGCGCGCCTTAGGCACATTGAAGCGATCGCGACATCGGGAGGAAACGCGACAATGGCGCAGCACGAATCAATCGAGATCAGTCAGCCCAATTGCAGCTCTCTGCGCTGGAGCGAGCTGCTCGCGCTGCTGCTCACGCATTATACGCTTGAACGGCTCCATCGCATCCAGCATCCGCGAGGAACACCACCCGCTTGTCTTGAAGGGCGCGAAACTCATGCGCGATTGGCTCGAAGGTCCTCATTGTACCTATGCAGAGCCATCGATCTGCTCGAGTTTGGCGAAATCGATCCTATCGATAGTTCAAAGTGATCGGGGTCACGGCGACAGCTCGCAATTCGCGCCGCAACATAGGGGGACTCGACAGATCATTCTGCCCGAATTCGGCGAGCGCGAGACGCCGTCGAACCAAGGCGCCCCGACGCACTTTGCCGGGGTTGGAAGTGCGCCGGGTCCGCCCCAACATCATCAGTACATCCGTGATGATGCTTGTGGCAATGAGACAAGCAGCGTGGCGGAATTGAGGCTCGTCGATTGCTTTGACCTCCAGTCCGAATTGTTTTCATGCGCGCTCCCAGAAACTTGTATCGGACGTAGCGTCGGGTTGTACAATTCTCTATTGGGGTCTTCGTCGCACAAGCAGCTTCTTGTTCATGACTCGCCAGACGTCGAACGAAACGCATGCTGGGCATCTGGAGGAGAGATGCCGAGCATGGTGAGCATAAGCGGCGAGAGGCAACTCGCCTCGCCAAGTTGCACTTCCAGATTCCCGCCGCCGGCTACCGCGTGGACATTGTGGTTAAAAAGATAAACGTTCAGCCCTTCTCTCTAGGAGGAGCTCCTATTCGGCACTCCCAAGCCCAGATTGGCTTGCCGGCCGGCAACTCGTTCATCGACACATTCAGACTAGGGTTGCACGTTCAAAAACAAGGCGCGATGAAAACATCGTGCGGCACCTATCCGCGCGATGAAGTCTTAGCGGTTCCGACGCTTGTCATCGAATTCCATCACCGCTCAGGAAGAGCATCCCTTGCAGATATCGGGAATGAACTCTTCCGCGCGGAAGCCCGGAGTGGCGCTGAACTGACGCTTGGGGCCGGCTTTCCGGATCGACATCACCGGATCGGATGACTTCGCTTGACTCGCCGCAAAATACCACCAGCATTTGCATGCTGAAGCCGCGGCAGCGGAGCCGCATTCGCACCGGCATCTCCACGAGCCGCTTCGCCACAAGCATTCGCACTATCCAGATTTGCATTATCGACATCAACACTGTTGCGACTACGCTCTCCGCAGATAACGGCTGCTTCGCGACGGCTCGGGTCCGAATCGGACGAAGGCGATACATCGCATCACCTTCGCAGATAGCGGCTGAACCGAAAACGCTGCGTGTTGCCGCTGGGGGTAACATGATCGTGCCGCTTGGAATCGACCAGGTCGAACTCGGGTCCAAGCGCGGAGGCGCGGCAGCGCAATGGGGACGCAGAAAATTGGGCCCCACGCCTTCCGGGACCGCAGACCTCGTCAGCTTCTCGAAAGTTTGCCCGATTAGGCTGTTTAGCCCGTCCTATTCGTGAGAGTGCTTTTTTTAGTCCGCTTGATGTGGCCGCACATCTGCTCTGACGAGGCGCGCGGGATTGCCTTCGGCTTTTCACCGCCTGACGACCCGTACTTTGCAACGCGCTTGAGGTGTAGGTTGGGCGAACGGGGGGCGGACGCCCCGCCGGTCAAGGACCGAGCGGCAGCAGCGCGCCTGGCAAGCCGCGGATCAGGTCGGCTTCGGGACATGCCGCGGCAAACGCAAGGCGAATGCGGCTCGTGGTTTCGACGACACGGGCAGCGAGTTTCAAGAGCCGAAGACGCAGCGTCGCGAACTCGGCTGTGGCCAATTCCCGGGCTTTGGGAATCGCGTCGCGCACGGTCAGCATCAGCCAATAAGCGGCGGTGTGGAGAACGAGGCGGACTTGATTGGCGAGCGCCGAACGGCAGCTGGTGCGGTCGGAGGCGAGCTGTGTCTTATGCAGCTTGATCAGATTCTCGGCTTGGCCGCGCGCGCAATACAGGCTGTCGTAGATCCACTCGGCCGAGCCGACATCGAGGCTGGTGACGACGAAACGGATGTCGAGGCCGAGCATCGTCGCCTCAATACGGGCGACGGTCGTCGTTCGCGATCCCAGGACTTTGCCTTGTGGCGCGTCTCGGTATAGCCACGCAGAACCGGCAGGTTCTCGATGGCGCGTCGCGTGCGGATGTCGTCGGCGGCCTCGTCGACTTTTCTGGCGAGCGGCTTGGTGCCGGACAGACCGAAGATGTAGTCGATGCCGTTGGTCTCGCACCACGCCATTGCCTCCGGCCGAGCATAGCGCCTGTCGCCACGGAATGTAATTCGCGTGTTGTGCCACCGCGTCCGGATATGCCGTATCAGGCGGCGCAGATGGGCACGCACCTCGACGCCGCCCGGCGTCTTGCCGGGCCGCAGCACGACCGCCACGGGCCGGCTCTTCTCCGTGTCGTAGACGTGGATCGGCAGGAAGCAGCGTTCGTCATAATGAGCGTTGAACAGCGAGAGCTGCTGATGGCCGTGGACGACATCGCAGGTATCATCGATGTCAAGCGTGACGGATGCCGGCTCGCGCGGGTAGCTATCCATCCATGCGTCGACCAAAGTGTAGGTCAGTCGGATCACGTCGCGCAGGCGCGGAGCATTCTCCAGCCGCGACAGCGTCGGTTGGGAACACAGATCGCGACCCGTGTCCGGCAGCCGTCCGCAGGCCAGCTTGAATGCGGGATCGGACCGCAGATGATCGGGGTCGTCGGCGTCCTCGTAGCCGCAGCAGATCGCGAACATGCGCGCGCGGAACATATCGACAAGGCTGTGCACGACCCGCGTCGGATCGCGCCGATCCGGGAACACCCGGGCCAAATTGTCGGCCAAGCCGAGACGCCGCTCGGCCATCGCCAGAAGCATCACGCCCCCGTTCGAGGCCAGCCGACCGCCATCGAAGGCAGCTGTGACTTTCTTGGCGTGAACGGCTGGAAACGAGAAGGGCAGAATCGTATCATCGGTCATGGCGGGCGTGGTGTTCGCGGCTGAAGGTGATGGGGTTGGCTTTGCAACCGAATCCTACGCCGCATCAGCGCTTTACACCACGCTCGCCAGCCTCTCAGGCGCCCTCTGACGAATAAGACGGGCTAGTTGCCGGTATATCAGCACTATCCCACTGCTAAACAAGCAATCGAGTTGCCGCGAACGTGCAATCGCAACGCTGTCGCCGCACATCGGAACATACAGCGGCGCATCGCGGCAGCTGCGTGGGGTAAGAGAAAATGATCGAAAGACGCGTGCTTTGGTTCGGTCTCGGGCTCGGGGGTGTCCGTCGTCAGATAATTGGAGATTTATCGGGCGTTTCGAGAAGGGAGGCTCTGGCTCATCAGGGGTTAGAGTTTAAGCGGCCTGCAGCTGATGCTGCAATAGCGGCGGTTTGCGATAGTGACAAGCTTGATGCGTTTGCGTTCTGCAAGGATCGCTTCGGCCCTGCCGAAGTAGACATCGGCAGGTGTGAGGTTATCGATGCTCTCATGATAGCGGACATGATTGGAGTTGTCGACGAAGGCGCGTACCTGCCGTTCGAGATCGCCAGGCAGGTAGTAATTGTCGAGCAGAATGCGATTCTTCAGAGTCTGATGCCAGCGCTCAATCTTTCCCTGGGTCTGGGGGTGATGCGGAGCACCGCGCACGTGCTGCATGCCCTTCTGGTCGAGCCACTTGGCCAGATCGTCCGCGACGTAACTCGAACCATTGTCGCTGAGAAGCCTCGGCCGGTGCGCGACGGTGATATGGTCAAGGCCGGAGGCCGCGAGTGCCTGGTCGAGCGTGGCCGTGACGTCGGAGGCGCACATCGTGGGACCAAGCCTCCAGGCCACGATGTAGCGCGAGAAGTCATCGAGCACGGTCGACAGGTAGTACCAACCCCAGCCGCTTGAGGTAGGTAAAGTCGGTCTGCCAGAGCTGGTTGATGGCGGTGGTCTTGTCCTTGAACTCGTCCGCCGCCTTGATCACCACATAGGCCGGGCTGGTGATGAGGTCATGCGCCTTCAGCAGCCGATGGACCGAAGCCTCGGAGACAAAGCACTTTCTCTCATCGGTGAAGCGCACCGCCAGCTCATGCGGCGACAGTTCCGGCAGTTCCAGTGCAAAATCGATGATCTGGTCACGGACGTCATCCGGGATGCGATTCCACACCCGAGCCGGCCTTGATCGATGATCGGTCAGGGCCTCAACGCCACCTTCCCGGTAGCGATCATACCAGCGATAGAACGTGGCGCGCGGGATGCCGAGTTTGTCCAGCGTGCGCTTGGCCGGCAGATGCGATTGCTCGACCAGCTGGATGATCTCGGCCTTCTCTGAGGCGGGATACCTCATGCCTCGTTCTCCCCATCACTTACCCGACTTGGTGAATGCAAGGCATTCACCGAAAGGGGCCCGTTCATGCTTTTTTTTTGAGCAGCCGGTTTTCCAGGGTGAGGTCGGCCACAACTTCCTTCAACGCGGCCGTCTCACGACGCAGATCCTTTACCTCACCGGAGGTTGCCGCACGCGCCGTATCGCCCGTCAGGCGACGCTTGCCGGCCTCGAGGAAACTCCTTGGACCAGCCGTAATACATCGAGGCGGCCATGCCCTCGCGCCGGCACAGCTCGGAGATATTCTCCTCGCCCCGCAGGCCCTCCAGCACAAATGCGGATCTTCTCTTCCGCCGCGTGGTGCCGACGGGTCTGACGCCGAATGTCCTTTAGCACTTGTTCTGCCGGCGCTTTGCCCGGTCCGGACTTCTGCTTCATCTTCGCTCCTGGTGGCTACGATGAACCAGAAATCCTCCCTCCGCAAAATCCCTCAATTTGTCTCACAGGCCCTGACGGCGAACACCGCCGCGTCATGCGCGGCAATCTCCACCTCCGCGACGCGGGCAAGCGAGCGATTCCGGCGCCCCTCAAGCTCAGCGGCAACCAGGCGTTTTGCCGGATCAGCAGCGTCATATTGCCGGAAGGCGCGATCGGCAGCGTAACGGGCCGCTTCAAGATCACGGCCGAGCGCTTCGCGAACTTGTTCCTTCTGATGTGTGGCCTCGGCTGCGGCGACCGTAGCCGCCGCGACGGCGCCGGGGCCGACGACGCCGAGCAGTGCCTCTTCGATTGCATCATCGACGCGCAAGCCTCCGAACGCGATGCAGCGCGGTTCGCCGTTGTCCATCCAGCCGCGCGAGCAGCTGTAACGGGGGATGTGATGCTTCATACCGCTGTAGCACAGCGTCAGCTTGCGGCAACAGCGCCGACAGCGGATGAGCCCAGCGAGCAGCGCCTCGCCATGCTTGGGCGCGCCATGATGCCGGCTGGTTGGCAAGTTACTGGAGACCATTGTGCGGATCGCTTCGAACCTCTCCCAGTTCACATAGCCGTCGTGGGCGCCCGGCTTGAGGGCGCGCCTTCCGGCGGCTCTTCGCGCCTGTACCATGGGCGCCACAACCCGTCGTTACGGCTGTTCTACCAGGCTGTATCGCCGTTCGGCTGCTTCACCGGTAGGTCGAGGCCGTGCTCATGGAACCACAGCAGCGTCTGCCGCGCGGTCCCGAGCTCCTCAATCTTGTCGAAGACGAGCGTAATAGCGTCCTGCACACGCCGGTCCGGATCCTTCTCGTAGCGATCACCGACCTTCACAAAGCCGACGGGCGTGGCCACAACCAGTTCGCTGCGGCGGGCCTTCTCGTAGCGTGCCGAGAGCGACCGTTGTCGTAAAAGGTCCAGCTCATACTCGTTGAGGCTCCCCTTCAACCCCAGAAGCTGTTCGCCTAAACCACCCTCGGTAGGCCAATGTAGTAGCCGCGCCTGCGAAGCTCTGGCTCGGACCTATTGAGCGCTTCGCAAATGGATTCCACAGGCGCGCCTGCATCAACCAGCTCGCGCAGCAGTTCGTCTTCTCGTTTGATCCAGCGGGGAGAGGCGAGAGTCACCTTCAATCAACCTCTTAGCTTCGATTTCATGCGGTTCTCATATTTGAGTTGCGATCCGAAAGTTTTACTACTGTTGATCTTCGACGTTACAATTGCTTGTAGAAAAATGTTGCTGCCGCGTGCTTCCCGTCCGCCATTAGGACGCATCCTGGCACTACACCTATGCGTTGCCAGCCTTCGCTGTGATAGAGCTGCTCCGCCACCGATCCTGTAGCCGTACTCAGCACCAACAAGGTTTTCCGCTCACGTCGTGCCAGCTCCGTTACCGCTGAAAGCAGACGGCGCCCGACACCGCGACCGCGTGCGTCCTTCTCGACCAATACCTTAGTGACCTGCGCCATGTGCGGTTGATTTTCAGATGGCATGTGCACCATTTGAATTGAACCGACTGTCCGGCCCGTCCTATCCTCAGCTACGAGCAAGATTCGATCGTTGCGGGACAGCTCCTTGGACACGCGACGCCAATAATCCACCGCGCGTTCGCGCGGCAACGGCGACAAGAAACTAACTGACGCCCCCCCTTGCACGCACTCAATTAGGATTTCGGCTAGCCTACTCACACGGTGATCGTTCAGCTCTGCGGCACTGATACGCCGTATACGAATCTCGCTTTTCATCTGCACTCGATCGAGCTATCGCTGAATGTGGGTGACGGCGGAAATTGGGAAGGCGGCATATCGTGGGGGTGCTTGACGCTCCACTTCTCCACCGAAGGAGCGGTATGCCGTGTCCAAAGGTAACATTCAACCTGATTCACCAGGAAACGTCGACGATCAACCGGGGCGGCGTCTGCGCTGGCGCCGCTTTACATCATTCTCACCCGAACGCCTTGCCCCGATCCTGGCCCGGGAAGTCGCGCGTCGCAGGCCGGTACCGCTGACCTTCCACATGCGGCATGTCGAGAGGGATTGGGTGGGCATCCATTGCGTCCTGGTCGTTCGGGTCGATCAGGCGGGCATCCACGTCATCGATTCGCTGGGGCGGCGCGGTCGTAACGCAGAGAATTCGACCATCCTTCCGCATTGGCACGGTGACGGCTGGCGTATGGCCGGCGCGCCGCTGATCCTGGTCCCTCGCCCTGCACGAATTCTTCTCGGCTTACCCGCGCTCACCGAAAGGGCCGCCAGATGACAATGAAGGTCGTGCCAAAGGCCCTGTCGGGCCTGGCCTCGAAACCTGCTTTCAAGAAGGCCCATAAAGCTTGCGGCGCCGACTTCAATGGCCATCTCGAGCGGTTCCTGACCGCTACGATGGATGAAGTTCGGCTGACGACATCCGGCCGCGTGGTTCAGAGCATCCTGAACATGATCGGGCTCGCCGACTCCATTCAGTTTCGCGACGCGGTGCAGCCCCGAGAAATCTCGGGCATGATCGAGTACGAGAAGCAGCGCGATCATTCCTCCCACACGCTCTATAATTATCTGCTGGGCTGGTACTTCTTCGTTCACAGCGAGAGGTTGCGCGACGCCCTCGCCGTCGAGTTCGCAAAGCGCGGGATCCCGGCCGTCAGGAATCATCCCGTGGAGGGCTTTCGGACCGATGCTGCTTTCTTTGGCTTCATCTGGCAGTACGTCTCGATCCTTCACGACATCGGCTACATGTTCGAGGGCAGCCTATCCCGCATGTCCTTCGACCACTCGAGCAAGCAGGCCGAGATCGGCGCCCGGGTCGCGCGGCATTACTTCAACCGGGCCGTCTGGAGCGAAAACGACATCGATCTAGCCCGTCCTATTCGTGAGAGTGCTTTTTTTAGTCCGCTTGATGTGGCCGCACATCTGCTCTGACGAGGCGCGCGGGATTGCCTTCGGCTTTTCACCGCCTGACGACCCGTACTTTGCAACGCGCTTGAGGTGTAGGTTGGGCGAACGGGGGGCGGACGCCCCGCCGGTCAAGGACCGAGCGGCAGCAGCGCGCCTGGCAAGCCGCGGATCAGGTCGGCTTCGGGACATGCCGCGGCAAACGCAAGGCGAATGCGGCTCGTGGTTTCGACGACACGGGCAGCGAGTTTCAAGAGCCGAAGACGCAGCGTCGCGAACTCGGCTGTGGCCAATTCCCGGGCTTTGGGAATCGCGTCGCGCACGGTCAGCATCAGCCAATAAGCGGCGGTGTGGAGAACGAGGCGGACTTGATTGGCGAGCGCCGAACGGCAGCTGGTGCGGTCGGAGGCGAGCTGTGTCTTATGCAGCTTGATCAGATTCTCGGCTTGGCCGCGCGCGCAATACAGGCTGTCGTAGATCCACTCGGCCGAGCCGACATCGAGGCTGGTGACGACGAAACGGATGTCGAGGCCGAGCATCGTCGCCTCAATACGGGCGACGGTCGTCGTTCGCGATCCCAGGACTTTGCCTTGTGGCGCGTCTCGGTATAGCCACGCAGAACCGGCAGGTTCTCGATGGCGCGTCGCGTGCGGATGTCGTCGGCGGCCTCGTCGACTTTTCTGGCGAGCGGCTTGGTGCCGGACAGACCGAAGATGTAGTCGATGCCGTTGGTCTCGCACCACGCCATTGCCTCCGGCCGAGCATAGCGCCTGTCGCCACGGAATGTAATTCGCGTGTTGTGCCACCGCGTCCGGATATGCCGTATCAGGCGGCGCAGATGGGCACGCACCTCGACGCCGCCCGGCGTCTTGCCGGGCCGCAGCACGACCGCCACGGGCCGGCTCTTCTCCGTGTCGTAGACGTGGATCGGCAGGAAGCAGCGTTCGTCATAATGAGCGTTGAACAGCGAGAGCTGCTGATGGCCGTGGACGACATCGCAGGTATCATCGATGTCAAGCGTGACGGATGCCGGCTCGCGCGGGTAGCTATCCATCCATGCGTCGACCAAAGTGTAGGTCAGTCGGATCACGTCGCGCAGGCGCGGAGCATTCTCCAGCCGCGACAGCGTCGGTTGGGAACACAGATCGCGACCCGTGTCCGGCAGCCGTCCGCAGGCCAGCTTGAATGCGGGATCGGACCGCAGATGATCGGGGTCGTCGGCGTCCTCGTAGCCGCAGCAGATCGCGAACATGCGCGCGCGGAACATATCGACAAGGCTGTGCACGACCCGCGTCGGATCGCGCCGATCCGGGAACACCCGGGCCAAATTGTCGGCCAAGCCGAGACGCCGCTCGGCCATCGCCAGAAGCATCACGCCCCCGTTCGAGGTCAGCCGACCGCCATCGAAGGCAGCTGTGACTTTCCTGGCGTGAACGGCTGGAAACGAGAAGGGCAGAATCGTATCATCGGTCATGGCGGGCCTGGTGTTCGCGGCTGAAGGTGATGGGGTTGGCTTTATAACCGAATCCTACGCCGCATCAGCGCTTTACACCACGCTCGCCAGCCTCTCATCGCCCTCTGACGAATAAGACGGGCTAACTGGGACCTGCTCGGCGTTCCCGGCGCTGCCGATTTGCCCGCAATCAAGTGGAAACAGATTAATCTCGAAAAACTGAGCTCCGCTGCGAGGAGTGCCCTCGTTGCGCAGCTCGAAAAAACATTGAACGAAGCCTAACGAAGGGCAGTCCATCCCATGCCAACCGGCAACATACGCGACGATCAATCCGTTCGGTGCTGTCCGTATTTAAGCCCCGCGCAGAAAAAGCGCGGAACTCCATTGACCCACGGAGAACCCCGGTAACACTTCTCCTCTGGAGGGAGAACAGTTGGCGGACCATAAGAATTGCTAAGGGCAGAACATTGGATTGCCGACTCAGTAGTCCTACCGAGAACACCGACCAAGCAGGACAGCACCATCCGTTCAGACGGCGGTGAGAAATATTTTTTTGGGAAGTGCTCCCGAGCGAGAATCCGATCTGTCGCAGATGTGGGTGGACCTTGACCGAAATTCCAGCTGCCAGACACCCATGAAGGCGAAAATATCATCATGGATGCGGGCGCTTATCGTTATGTCCGCTTCAACCATCGCGTCCTGCGCGCATTTTGGATCGCCGGATACACTGCTTGGGAGGGCTACCGCCTGATTGCCGAAAGCACACCGCTTGAGACACTCCAGCAGATCGCTTTACCAGCCTGATCGCAGCCTTTGAGAAAACCATTTCTAGCGATCAGCCTGAATTGGAGGCCCTGCCTGCGGGCGTTGCCGAGCCGGGCAGCTACGCGGATGCCGGCACGGAACCCCAGAGTCGCGCGGCTGGCGAGCTCGCGACTATAGCGGTTGCTTGGGCGCTGCTGCACGAAGTTCGCCATATCCGGCATCAGCGTGAAGGAACGGGCGCTGCTCCATATGGATCGGACGCGACCGAAAAACACAGGGAAGAGTTCTCCTGCAATGAGTTCGCCACGGCGTTTCTGTTAGAGCAAATCGAGCAGGAAACGAAACAACCCGCGGAGCTGGTAAGGCAGAAACGCCAGCTGGGTAAGGCAGGAGACCAAAAACGTCCCGATTACGTCCGTGGTGCTCTTAGCCGTCGCGGGTTCATGCAGCGCAATTAGGAGACCTTACGCATGTTAACGAGCGATGACATTTATGGAAGTCAGCGCTCGCTGACATTTTTCAATTGTCGTCGAACGCGGACATATGGTAATGTAAGCGAACGACAACATTTTGAATTGCCATGCTCATACGCACATCGGCCGATCTCGGGGCCATCATTCGGGATACCCGCAAACGGCACAAGCTTGATCAGTCCAGCCTCGCCAAGCGCATTGGCGTCAGCCGTCAGTGGGTCATCGAGGTCGAGCGCGGCCACGCGCGCGCCGAACTCGGCCTCGTACTCCGCGCTCTTGACGCTCTCGGCATCCATCTAGACGCAGGCAGCGAACAACCACATGGCCGCGGTTCAGAAAAGTCAGCCGTCGATATCAATGCAATCGTGTCAAAAGCCAAAAGAAGCAGACCATGACCAGCGAACTCGTCGCGCTCCTGGACGGCAGGGAAGTCGGCCGCGTGCACAACGACGCTCGTGGCCGCCTCACCTTCGTCTATGACAGCGATTGGCGTCAAACGAGGGGCGCGTACCCCATTTCGCTCTCCATGCCACTCGCGGCCGAGGAACACGGTCCCGCCGCTGTTCAGGCCTTTCTATGGGGACTGCTCCCGGACAATGAGCGCGTTCTCGATCGTTGGGCGAAGAAGTTTCAGGTCTCGGCTCGCAACGTCTTTGCCCTGATTTCCCATGTCGGCGAAGATTGCGCCGGCGCCATTCAATTCGTCACGCGCGATCGTTTGGAGGAATTGCGAAGCGGTACGAATGACAAGGTTGAGTGGCTTGACGAAACCGCCGTCGCAAAACGTCTGCAAGCATTGAGAGAAGATCATGCCGCGTGGCGGTTGCCGCGTGACACGGGGCAATTCAGTCTTGCCGGCGCCCAGCCGAAAACCGCGCTGCTTCTGCAAAAGGGGCGATGGGGGATACCGTCTGGACGCATTCCGACAACCCATATCCTTAAGCCGCCGACCGGCCATTTCGACGGCCATGCCGAGAACGAGCACATCTGCCTCAATCTCGCGCGCAATCTCGGCTTGCCCGTCGCCGGAACCAAAGTCGTGCGGTTTGAGAAAGAGATCGCCATTGTCGTCGAACGCTACGATCGGCAGTTCAGTGGCAATGACGTCATTCGCGTCCATCAAGAGGACGCGTGCCAGGCACGCGGCATCATGCCAACCAAGAAGTATCAAAGCGAGGGCGGCCCGTCCGCTGCGGATATTATCGAACTTTTACGCACCTACTCCACCGACAGTGTTGATGATCTCGATACATTCATCGATGCCCTCGGCTTAAATTGGCTCATCGGAGGCACCGATGCACACGCTAAGAACTACTCACTACTCCTAGCCAGCGGCCCCACGGTGCGACTTGCGCCACTCTACGATGTTGCCAGCATCCTTCCCTACGACGATGTCGACTTGCAGAAGATGAAGCTTGCTATGAAGGTCGGCGGGGAATGCAGGCTAGCCCAGATAGGTGCGCGCGAATGGCAGAAATTCGCCCGCGAGACCCGTTTCGATGCGGAAAAAGTGATTGCCGGATTGAACTCGCTGGCCGAACTGCTCCCCGACAACGTGAGCGACGTGTGCGCTGCCGCGCAAGCGGAAGGGCTAGATAACGCCATTATCGAGCGCCTTTCCGCCAAGTTGATCGAGCGAGCCAAAGACTGCCAACGCCTTCTGAAAGGCTCCTAAGCTTGCACAAGCTCGCGGTTCGCGGTCCGCAAGCACCGACGGAGTCGACGTTCATTCGCGGCCAACTCAAGAAACCACGCTGGGCGGCTGTCTGCGAACTCGGACTTTCCAAATTGTCGCGCTGGGTTACCAAGGGGAGTATTGCCCGACTCGAATGCGCACTTGGTTCGTCGGATAGCTTCGAATCGATA
The DNA here is from genome assembly GCF_011058295.2 of Bradyrhizobium sp. 6(2017). Lineage (NCBI taxonomy): Bacteria > Pseudomonadati > Pseudomonadota > Alphaproteobacteria > Hyphomicrobiales > Nitrobacteraceae > Bradyrhizobium > Bradyrhizobium sp. 6(2017). Next base: position 8,180,935 of record NZ_CP049289.2, read on the forward strand.
GCTGACAGCGCCCTAACTGCCTTTTGTTCTTTGGAGTGTAGGCCGTGAGGCCTTACTCTTCGTCTTCGTAGAACACTCCAGCTGACCAGCGACTTGCCGATCCAGTCCCGCGCGATCACGTTGGAGGGGCCCATCGCAATCGCCGCGCACGCATCGCGGAAGGAGCCCAATTTGGAGATACTCCGACAGGGCCGCTAACCGAGGGGCAGCAGGTCCTAGGACTGCCATCTGGGCTTGATCCGGTTTCCTGGAGCACCGGGCGCAACTTGGCGCTTCAGGGACTCCAAGCAAATCGTCCGTTTCGTAGTCGTAGGCCGCCGATTGCACCACCCACGCTGCGGCGGGCCCCTCGAAGAGCAGATTTCGTATACACGTAAGCCCTAGCGCCTGATCCAAAGGCAGTGCGAACTAACGAGCACCGCGTTCAAGACATGCCGAAGCGCAAGATCGATAAGCTCGCCCGCGCAAAAGCTCGCCCCGATCCGACCCAATGGGGCGACGATGAAGTAATGACCCTTATCGAGGCCGGCGCCGTGTTTTTTCCGCACGGTCCGCTGACATTATCATCGTTGCGCAGGGCTGCGGCCTCAGGGGCTCTTGAAGTCGCCAAAGTGGCAGGCAAAGATCTCACGACACCTCGCGCAATCCGCAAATTAGTGAAGCCGTCATGCCGGGCCGCAAAGCCAAGCCGCCACGACTCTGGTTTAGAGAGGACGACGCCACCTGGATCATCCTCGATCGTGGCCGGCAAATCCGCACAGGCTGCAGCCGCGACGACGTTAACGGAGCTGCGAAGGCGCTCGAGACCCACATTAGCGAGCGGCATACCAGCACTATCGGGGCCACTGATCCGAACGTCCTCGCAATAGCCGACGTTCTCACAGCCTACGAAATTTCAAAGCGGCCCAAGGACGAGGGGGACGAACGCCCGTGGGCGCAACATGACCTGCTTCTCATTCGCCTGCTCGATCTCAATAACTTTTTTGGCGATAGAACCGTCAGTGAGCTCAAAGCGCAGCTTTGTCGCGACTTTGTCGATTGGTCTACCGGCACTGCGAACGACAACAATAGGAGAGCCGGCATCTCGCCACGCAGCGCGACCGTCTCCGATCAAACCGCGCGGCGCCGGCTCGAAGATCTACGCGCTGCGGTGAACGCCTACCACGCCGAACACACGCTCAGCGTCGTTCCAAAGATCACTCTTCCCCCTAAAGCTGAAGGACGACGCCGCTGGTTGACCCGTAACGAAGCCGCACGCCTGCTCGGAGCGGCAATCGGCTACGTTTGGGATACCGAGCAGGAGAGGTGGAAGCGCAGAGACGATGGCGCGCTCGTGCGCCGAGAACGGTGGATCATTCGTCGTCGCTATCCCGCGGTGCGCTTCTGCTTGATTGGCCTCTACAGCGCTCGTCGAGAAGAGACCATCCGGCGCACCCAGTGGCTGCCATCAACGACCCATCCGTGGATGAACCTGGACGCGATGGTCTACCAGGGTAAGGGAGCACTGGAGCGATCAACCAAGAAGCGGCGACCGCCAGCAAAGATCGCGAACCGCCTGCGTCCCCACTTGGTTCGTTGGCACAGGATCGACCAAGCTCGGTCTGCAGAACTCCGCGCCTCAGGGGTCATGAGAGACGGTGAGCAAATCCGGTTCGTCGTGAGCCGCATGCACGACGGCCAGCCGCTTGCCGGAAAGATCAGGTCGGCTTGGGAAGGTATTCTGGAGGATGCGGGGCTGGGCGATGATGTCGTTCGGCACTCATTGCGTCACACAGCGGCGACGTGGCTGATGCAGGCGGGCGTTGACATGTGGGAGGCTGCCGGCTGGCTCGGAATGACGGTTGAGCAATTAGAGGCCAACTACGGCCACCACCACCCGGATTTTCAGGTAGAGGCGGCGGAAGCGTTCGGGGGCAGGCGCTGAGCTGAGGACTACTCGCCGCGAGCTATTCGTGCTTTGATGTCCAAGGTGCAAAGGGAGGACATGTGGTGCTTGGCGATGTCCCGCGCAACGTCGCGACAGGGCCCGTTTCCCTTGCGCTACCCAATTGCCCCGCGTCTGGTTCCGAGCAGCGCAAGATCCTAGCGGCTCTGTCTCACGATTGGCCGACCTCGAGTGGGTCCGAAACTCGACGGACAAGGCTGCCGTGCCTCAAATCATTGCGCATTTCGTTGCACGCGAAAAACACAGAAACTATAAGTGCTTGGAAGAATGGTCGGAGTGGCAGGATTCGAACCTGCGACCCCTGCGTCCCGAACGCAGTGCTCTACCGGGCTGAGCCACACTCCGACTAAGAGGCCGGCTTATAGCGTCGGGCTTCAGGGACCGCAAGGGACGACAAGGCACCGAATTGAGGAATCTAGTCACAGTGGAAACAGGCCTGAAAACACACGTTCTGCCGGCTGGCGCAGCCGCCACGGCAACCGCTGCCGGGGTTTTGGCCGAGGGCGGTCTGGTGGCCTTTCCGACCGAGACGGTTTATGGCCTTGGCGCCGATGCCGGCAACGCCGCCGCGATCGCCCGGCTGTATGAGGCCAAGGGCCGGCCGGCCTTCAATCCGCTGATTGCCCATGTCGCCGATCTCGGCGCCGCCCGCCGGATCGCCCTGTTCGATGGCCAAGCCCTGCGGCTCGCGGAAGCGTTCTGGCCCGGTCCGCTGACCCTGGTGCTGCCGAAGGCCCTCTCCTGCCCGGTCGCGGAACTCGCGACCGCCGGGCTCGATACAGTCGCGATTCGCATCCCGGCCCACAAGGTGGCGCGCGACATCATCAAGGCGTTCGGCGGTGCCGTGGTAGCGCCGTCGGCCAATCTCTCCGGCCATGTCTCGCCAACCACCGCCGACCATGTGAACGGCGATCTTGCGGGCCGCATCGACCTGATCGTCGACGGCGGGCCGGTCGAGGTCGGCGTCGAATCCACCATCGTCGGCTGCTTCTCCGATCCGGTGCTGCTGCGGCCGGGCGGGCTGACCCGCGCCGAGATCGAGCGCGTGCTCGGCCACCCGTTGCAGTCGCCGCCGCCGGACGCCGAGACCGACGCTCAGCCGATCGCCCCCGGCATGCTCGCCTCGCACTACGCGCCGCGGACGCCGGTCCGGCTCAATGCCAGCGACGTTCATGTCGGCGAAGCCCTGCTGGCGTTCGGGCCGGCCAAGGTCGCGCGGCGCGAATGCGCCTCGGTGGAGATGAACCTGTCCGAGCGCGGCGATCTCGCCGAGGCCGCCGCCAATCTGTTCGGTTACCTCCGCACCCTCGACAAGAGAAACGCGGACGCAATCGCGGTGATGCCCATTCCCGAGGACGGGCTGGGCGAAGCCATCAATGACCGGCTGCGCCGTGCAGCGGTTGGGCGGTAAATCCCGACACACGTGAAAGACCAAGAAAAAATGAACATCGTCCAATCAGCGGTGCCACCGCTTCCGCCCGAATTGCTTGCAAAATTCCGCGCCATCGTCGGCGACAAATATGCGGTGACCGACGCCGCCGACATCAAGCCTTACGTCACCGAGGAGCGCGACCTGTTCCAGGGCCGCTCACCGCTGGTGCTGCGCCCCGGCTCGACCGCCGAGGTCGCTGCGATCTGCAAGCTTGCGACCGAACACAAGATCGCGCTGGTGCCGCAGGGCGGCAACACCGGCCTGGTCGGCGGCCAGACACCGCATAATGGCGAGGTGGTCGTGTCGCTGCGGCGCCTCGACAAGATCCGCGACATCGACGTCGAATCCAACACCATGACCTGCGAGGCCGGCGTGGTGCTGCAAATCGCGCAGCAGAAGGCCGCCGAAGTCGATCGCCTGTTCCCGCTGTCGCTCGGCGCGGAAGGCAGTTGCACCATCGGCGGCAACCTCTCGACCAATGCCGGCGGCACCACGGCGCTCGCCTATGGCGTGGCCCGTGAAATGGCGCTCGGGCTCGAAGTCGTGCTGGCCGACGGCCGCGTGCTGAACGCGCTGTCGAAGCTGAAGAAGGACAACACCGGCTACGATTTGCGCAACCTGTTCATCGGCGCCGAGGGCACGCTCGGCATCATCACCGCGGCGACGCTCAAACTGTTTCCGCAGCCGCGCGCGATCGAGACCGCCTATGTCGGCCTGAAGTCGCCGGCGGCGGCGCTCAAATTGTTGTCGATCTCGCGCAACGAGGCGGCAGGTAGCCTGACGACCTTCGAACTGCTCGCCGACATCGCGGTGGATTTCTCGATCCGCCACGGCATCGATATCCGCGATCCGCTTGAGAGCAAGCACCCCTGGTACGTGCTGATGGAATTGTCGTCGCCGCGCGACGACGCGCGCGACACGCTGGAGGCGATCCTCGCCCAGGGCATGGAGGACGGCATCGTCGATGACGCCGTGATCGCCGCCAATTTGAGCCAGTGCCAGGCGTTCTGGAAGCTGCGCGACGAGATGTCGGCGGCGCAGAAGCCGGAGGGCGGCTCGATCAAGCACGACATCTCGGTGCCGGTGGCGGCCGTGCCCGCCTTCATCGAGGAGGCCAATGCGGCGGTCGTGAAGCTGATCCCGGGCGCGCGGCCGGTGCCGTTCGGCCATCTCGGCGACGGCAACATCCACTACAATGTCAGCCAGCCGGTCGGCGCCAATACCGCTGACTTCCTGGCGCGCTGGCATGACGTCAACGCCGTGGTGTTCGAGATCGTGCTGCGGATGGGCGGCTCGATCTCGGCCGAGCACGGCATCGGCGTGCTTAAGCGCGACGAACTGCCCGACGTCAAGGACAAGGTCGCGATCCAGCTGATGCGGCAGGTCAAGGCGATGCTCGATCCGCTCGGCATCATGAATCCGGGCAAGGTGCTGTGACCGCGCAGGCGACGATGCCCTCCCTTTCCATTGCTGCAATTGCCGATGCCGATGTGAGCAACGTCGTCGCACTGTGGCAGGCGTGCGGCCTGACGCGGCCGTGGAACGATCCCTCCGCCGACATCGCGCTGGCGCGCCGCGGACCGAATTCGGCCGTGCTGGTCGGCCGCGACGCCGGCGCGATCGTTGCAACCGCGATGGTCGGCCATGACGGCCATCGCGGCTGGGTCTATTACGTCGCGGTCGACCCTCGCTGCCAGGGCAAGGGGCTTGGCCGCACCATGATGCAGGCGGTCGAGGACTGGCTGCGCCAGGCCGGCGTGCCGAAGTTGCAATTGCTGATCCGCCGCGAGAACGCCAAAGCCAGCGCGTTCTACCAGACGCTCGGCTACGAGGAGTCGACCTCGGTCATGCTGGCGAAATGGCTCGACGGCCGCGAAGCGACGCCGTAAGGGAGTTGAAGGGTAACGCATGAGCATCGCCGACCGCGTTCGCGTCAAGGACGTCCGCGTCCTCTCCAAGGCCCGTTACCTGCTCACCAGCACCACGTTCGACTACCGCCGCCGCAATGGCGAGTGGCAGACCCAGGTCCGCGAAAGCTATGACCGCGGCAACGGCGCGGTGCTATTGCCCTACAATCTGAAGACCCGCAGCGTCGTGCTGGTGCGCCAGTTCCGCTATCCCGCTTTCGCCAACGGCTATGACGATCTCCTGATCGAGGCCGCCGCCGGCATGCTCGACGACGCCGCGCCGGAGGCACGCATTCGCGCCGAGGCGGAGGAAGAGATCGGCTACCGGCTCGACCACGTGCGGAAGGTGTTCGAAGCCTTCATGACGCCGGGCGCGGTGACCGAGAAGCTGCATTTCTTCGTTGCCGAATACGACGCCGCGATGCGCATTGGCGAAGGCGGCGGACTCGCCGACGAGGGCGAGGACATCGAGGTGCTCGAACTCTCGATCGACGACGCACTCGCCATGATCGGCGATGGCCGCATCGTCGATGCCAAGACCATTATGCTGCTGCAATACGCGGCGCTGCATCTGTTCAGGTGAACGCCCTCCGTCCCGGCCTGTTGCCGGGACGGCATCGCGCGCGCACTCAATGCTCTACCGCATCGTGATCGCAAGGCCGCTCAGATCGGCATTGGCCATCAGACCGACCTGGTGGCCGGTCAATTCGAGCACCGCGCCTTTCTGATTGGTCAGCACGATCGCGCGGGCACCGCGGCCGACCGCAAGCCCCGCGCCCGCTGCACCGTAGACGCCGGCAACATCGGACGGGCGGTTGATGTTGCTGACGCGACCGCGCAGCACCGTCTTGGAGCCGCCGAACACAAGGCCGTAGTCGAGACCGCCGGTGGAGAGCGCATAGGAGCGGCCGCGGAAGGTCAGGACACCGCTGCCGCCGGAGCCGCCAATGATCCATCCCGCCTTGTAGATCGTCAGCGTCACGAAGCCGCTGTCGGCACGGGCCGCCGAAGAGAAGGCAAGGCCGGTGAACGCCATCAGCGCGACCAGCGCGGCGCGAAGGGTGGATGAAAGTTTCATGTACGGTCTCCCCAGGATTTACTCAGTCGATCTGCTCACATCGATTTGCGCGCGTCGCGACGCGGGTGCGAATCGCAACGCGCCGACTGTAGCAAGCGCATCACCCGGCGCAATTTGGCACGGCGCCGACCGGTTTGCTGACGGATATTTCCGCGCAATCGGCGTTGAACCTGTTCCCGGGGTTGTAACACTCACTGCATGTCCGGGGCGATCGGCCCCAGGGCTCCACAATTGCCTTGCGGAGCGTGCATTTTTTCACACCGGAGATTTCCCCATGCGTCGTCTTGCGATCGCCTGTGCCGCCATTGCCGTCACCGTGCTTGCCGCGGCAAGCCCGGCCAGCGCCAACCCCTATCACCTGATCCGCTGGCAGGACACCGGCTTCTGCCAGATCTGGGACCAGAGCATCCCGACCACGCCGTGGCCGGCGAACTTCTCGGTCGTCAGCGAGGAATTGCCGACCTTCGATGCCGCGTTCGTCTACAAGACGGGCCTCCTGAACAACGGCACCTGCGCGTTCTGAGCCGTATTCGAACTGTGGGGTGGGCAACGGCGCGCTCGCGCCATGCCCACCATTTCGTTTCGAACGTGAGATGGTAGGCACGCTGGCGATTTGCCCACGCCGCGTTATGCTGTCGTAGATCCCCCTGTTCAACCTTTGGGACGGTGCGACATGCTCACACTCTATTCCTACCCGCCGCTGTTCGGCGTCGCCGACAACAACGGCTACGGCTTGAAGGTGTTTGCCTTCCTGAGACTCGCCGGTGTGCCGTTCCGTCACGAGCACATCTTCGACGCCTCGAAGGCGCCGCGCGGCCAGCTGCCCTATATCGTCGACGGCGCCGACACGGTCGGCGACAGCGAGACCATCCTCGCTTGGCTCACCCGGAAATATCGCCTTTCGATTGATGCCGCGCTGACGCCGCAACAGCGCACGCAGAACTTGCTGATCACACGGATGCTCGACGACCTCTATTGGGTGATGTCGTATTCGCGCTGGAAGGACGAGCGCTACTGGCACTTGTTCCGCGATGAGTTGAGGCGAGAGCACCCGGCGCTGACGGACGAGGGCCTGCTCAAGGCAAAAGAATACAATGCCCAGCGCTACTACTACCAGGGCATCGGCCGCTTCGATCCCGATGCGGCGATGGCGCGCGGCCTTGCAGATCTTGCCGCGATCGCGGCGCTGATCCCGCAGCAAGGCTATGTGCACGGCGACACGCCGACCGCGATCGATGCCGGACTCTATGGTTTCATCGCCAACATCTATTTCTACGATATCGAGACGCCGCTGAAGCAGTTCGTCGTCGCCCACGACAACATCGTGCGGCATTGCCGCTACATCCATTCCGCCGTGAGCGCCTGACGCCTAGAGCCTTCTCTAGTGATGCTTGATCAAGGCGTCGCGCGCGGCGGTGAGTTCGAGGAACGCCGCGCCGTTGCCGCCACCGTCGGGATGCACCGTCTTGGCGGCGCGCTTGAAGGCCTGATGGATTTCGGTCGCCGCGAGGTGGCGGCCAAGCGGCAGGCCGAGCAATTGCCGGTACCGCTCTTCCTGGGTCAGCGCCCTCGGCGTCAGGCCACGCCGGCCGAACCGCGGCGCAGACAGCGTATGCAGCGCATCGTTGACGATGCCGAGACGGCGCAGCGCCATTGACCTGGTGCGGCGGTCGGCCGATTTCAGCGCCGCCTGGCGCAGGATCGGCAGCACCTGTGCGGCCGCATGCCGCAGCGTCTCGTCGATGTCGGTCGCGGCGATCTCGGCGATCATCCTGGCCATCTCGCGATAGTCGGGGTCCGGCACCGCGCAGAAGTGCTCGATCGCAACTTTCCAGTGTCTGATATGCGGGTCCATGTCCGCCGTCCGTCCTGTCATCCGAATCCGGATAACAGCAACGCGCAAACGCGGCTTGGCGTTTCGCTTGGCGCAGTTTTGAATAGTGTTGTCGACAACGCTCAAAAATCAGAACGAGGAAACGCCATGGCCCTTCTCGACAATCACATCGCCGTCATCACCGGTGCAGGCTCGGGCATCGGACGCGCCATCGCGCTGGGTTACGGCCGCGAGGGTGCGCGTGTCGTGCTGCTCGACATGAACGGCGATGCGGCAACGGAAGCGGCCAGGGAGATCCGCAGCGCCGGCGGCAAGGCGGAGAGCTTTACGCTCGACGTGACCGATCGCGACGCCTGCGTCGCGATGGCGAAGCAGGTGGCCGACAAGGTCGGAGCCGTCTCGATCCTGGTCAACAACGCCGGCATCGCGCGTCGCAACGGCATGCTCGGCACTGAGGAGGCCGTGATCAAGGATTGGGAAGACATCATCTCGATCAATCTCACCGGCGTCTTCAACGTGACGCATTCCTTCCTCGCGCCGCTGCGCAAGAACAAGGGACGCATCGTCAATATCGGTTCGATCCAGTCCTTCGTGCATCTGCGCACGCCGAGTTCGCCGGCCTATACCGCCTCCAAGCATGGCGTGCTCGGCTTCACCAAGGCGCTGGCCGCCGAGCTCGGCAAGGATGGCGTGCGCGTCAATGCGATCGGCCCCGGCTTCATCGAGACGCCGCTGAACGAGAAGGTGCGCGCCACCAATCCCGACCTGGTGAAGGTCTTCATGGACCACACCCCGCTCGGCCGCGCCGGCAAGCCGGAGGACATCGTCGGCCCCGCGATCTTCCTCGCCTCGGACCTGTCGGCCTACGTCTCGGGATCGATCCTGATGGTCGATGGCGGTTACCGGACATTGTGACGGATGGAACCGCAATCATGGCGATTTCTGGGTATTTTGCTTACAGAGCAGGGAGTTAGGTGGATATTAAGGACTTGTTAACCAAACCGGCACACCGTTGATCTACGGGGTAGTTGTTTCTCGATGTCTTCGCTTCACCGACGAAGCGGGCGTTGATCGGGAGGAGTACATGTCCTACGCGTCCACCGTGCCGTCGCCGGAAGCACTGCTGCCGTCGCTGGCTCCAAATGAAATCGTTCCACTTCTGATCGGCGCGACCGTCGATGAAGTCGAGCGGGAACTCGTGCTGCAGACGCTCGCGCGCTGCGACGGCAACCGCACCCGCGCTGCACGCGTGCTCGGACTGTCGGTCCGGACCTTGCGGAACAAGATCCGCGAATATTCCGCCGAAGGCATCGACGTGCCGTTGAGTGAGCACGCCGCAGCCTGAGTGGACTTTAGATCAGGTCGATCGCAAGGCGCCGCCAGCGCGACAACAGCTGGCGGTCATCGTCACCGAGACAGCGTGCGAGATGCACGTCGGTCGTCGCTGTCAGTTGCAGCGTTCGGGCGACCAGTGCGGTCGCATAGTCCCAATAGTCGCGGCGGCCGATCGGGTCCGCCGCGACCAGGGATTTTGCGAGGATCTCGACATAGATCGCGGTCGTGGCCTGGTGCCACAGCGGAGCTGCGCGCATCTCCGCAGAGGGCGCGCCGGTCCGTGCCTGCCGCATCAGCCAGTAGCTCTCCTCTCCATTCGCCCAATCCGATGACGGCAGGGACGGATCGAGGCACGGCGAGCAGCATGCAAGCGGCCGCATCGTGCGCGCGTCGCAGAACACGGAATAGCCGAGCCTGTCGTACCAGCTGACGCGGAGCAATTTGCGGAGCTCGGCCTGCTCGTCCGCCTCGAGCTGCCGCCTGCCGGTTCGTTCGAGACTGGCGATGATCGCTTCCAGGCGGTCGCGATCGAACGGCTCGACTTCGAGCACCACGCCGATGTTGCGCGGAAACAGCGCATCGAGCATGCCGACCATCTGGCGATAGAACGCGTGCGCCAGGCCGCCGCCGCGCCACGCCGTCCCGATGCCGACATGGTTGCAATAGATCAAATCGCTTGCATGATCATAGGTGAAGAAGCCGAGTCCGATCGCACGCCCGGCGGCGCGCAGGATGAAGCAGCGCGAGTCGAGCCGATAGGACATCTCGCGGCCGCCGACGCTGAAATGCCGCCGCTCGCCGACATCATCCGACAGCAGCCAGCGCACGATGTCGTCAGCGCTGTCGCGCTCACTTGCGGGAAACAGCTCCTCATAGAGATCGAGCACGCCCGTGCTGCGAAAGCTCGCTTCGTCAAGCACATCGCGTCGCGTCACGACAATGTCGAGCGGTTGCGGTCCTTCCCCTGCGGCTTCGCCGTGCCTGTCGTTCGGAAACCGCAACCCGCCCTCCGTTGTCATATGCACATGGAATTATGACTGTTGATCGCTTGCATCCGTGCGGACGGGCAGAATTGAAGCCGTCCTCCAACCTCTGTTACAAGCGGCTTCACATCGCGACGGAGCATATCAGTGGCTGACGAAACAACTTCCCGCCAGGGGTCACGAGGAGCGCAGGGGCCGCAGGGTCGTCAGGGCGAGCCGGGACGGCCCGGTCCGCAAGGACATCCGGGCCGGCCGGGGCCGGAAGGTGTGCGCGGCAAGCCGGGTCCGCAGGGCAAGGCCGGAGCGGTCGGAAAGCCAGGCCCCCAGGGCAAGCCGGGCGCGCAAGGCAAGGCGGGTGTGCAGGGTCCGCGCGGCGAAGCCGGCCCTCAGGGGCCGCAGGGTCCGGCCGGCCCGCGTGGTGAAGCCGGCCCGCCCGGACAATTGCCGTCGATCGAGCAGGTGATGCCGTGGCTGCACATGATCTTCGACGCCTGGGAAGACTACAAGCGCACCAGGGAGCGCGAAGCCGCTGAGCTCGCCGAGCGCGATGCCGCCGAGCGCGCCGCCGCGGAGGCGATCGCGCTTGACGTCGATGCGATCGACTTCGCGGAAGATGACGACGAAGACGACGACCACAAGAAAAAGAAGAAGCACCGCAAGAAGGACAGGAAGTAACCGTTCCTGTCTCAAGAGCGTTTTCGAGCGAAGTGGCCGCCGGTTCGCGTGAAGAAAACGCGTCAAAACAAAAGCTCTATCCGCGCGGGCACTCCTTGTACCCGAAGCGGTCGATGATCATTGCGCCCGGGATCGCGTGGAATTCCAGCGTGTCCATGTAGTGGCGCGCGAGGACGTATTGCCGCAGCGCAGGCTTGTAGGCGTCCAGCATCCGCTGGGTCGACATCGCATTGATGTTGCGCTGACGGTCATGGCCGGCATGAAACAACAGCGTCGCGCTGCGCTCGACACAGACGTTGCGCAGCCCGAGAAACAGCGTGCAGTTCGACTGGCAATGCCCCTTGATGCGGAACAGTTCGCCGGAGGCGTTGGCGCGATCGATCTCGGGCTGGAATTTCGCGATCCAGCCGCCCATGCCGTAGCCTTCGGACGTGCCGGCAAAAGCAGCTGACGACGTCAGCGCGACGACGAGCGCGATGATGATGCGCATGGTGCCCCCCAGGTCGCAACAAACAACGCCCGTTGCAGCCGGTTTGCAAGGGTGAGACGCCCTGTGTGACGCCCTGCTTATCGCTCCGGGTCCGGATTGGCCGGGGGATCGGGGGGCCGGACGAGGTGCATGAACTGGAAAGCCCAGCGCATCGCGTAGTACCAGGCGACGCCGGCGAACGCCCCGCAGACCGACAGGATGATGACGTTGGCAAGGTCGATCGTCCCGCTCGACCACAGCATGCCGCTCGTCCACAGGATGGCGAACGCGATTGAGCAGAGGGCGAGCAGGACGGCACGCTTCATCGTGTTGCTCCGGGGCCGGGATGAACGGCAAATCATGCCCCGGGGGTGGACGCCGTACCGTGACCTGCATCACGGACTGGCGATGGCCTCAGCCGAACCGCAGGCGCGAACGCTCCCTCGCCTTCTCCGCCTCCACCTCGCGATCGCGGGTGGGCGCCGCGGTCTGCAACGAGATCAGGAGCTTGCGCGCGGCGTCCGAGACCTCGGTCACCGCAAGATTGAAGGCAGCCTCATTGGACTGCGACGGCCTGTTAAAGCCGGACAGCTTGCGCACGAATTGCAGCGCGGAGGCGTGGATTTCGTCCTCGGTGGCGGGCGGCTCGAAGTTGAACAGCGTCTTGATATTGCGGCACATGTCGGTCTCCCTCGCCCGCAGCAGCGGGGCGGCTCTCTCAAAGACGATCGGCTGCTGCAAAATACGACATCGTGGGCTATTCTGGCAGCCTCATCGTCCCACGGCGCAGCGAGGTTCCGGATGAGCCACGTGATCTACAAGGTCGTCCAGCACGATGGCGGCTGGGCCTATACCGTCAACGGGGTGTTCTCGGAACCGTTTCCAACCCACGCCGCGGCGCTTGCCGCGGCCCGGCGCGCCGCCAATGAGCAACGTGTTCCCGGGCGCACCGAGGCGATTCAGTATGAGACGTCGGACGGCAAATGGCTGACCGAAACCGCCGCCGGCAACGACCGCCCGGAGACCGAGGTTGAAGACGGGCGCTAATTTGCTTCCGCGGCTCAGAACGGAACCTGCACGCCAAGCCGATCGAAGAACGCCCGTCCCCGGTCGGTGATCCGCAACGCCCGCGGAATCCGATGCGGCGCAACGCCGCGCATCTCGACCAGCCGCGCCAGCACGGCATTGGCGAAGGGACCGGCGAGATGCGGTACGCGCTCGGTCCAGTCGTTGCAAAGCCGCAGATGCGGCTGCCGCGCAGGATCGAAATCGATCTCTTCGGCCCGGCACCAGGCCAGCCCCTGCTCGGTCACGCGACCATCGCGGCCGTCGATGACGACAAGCCGACGGCGGATCAGCGCATTGGACAACAGCACCCCGAGCTGGCCCGCAAGGTGATGGTAGCAGGTGCGAGATTGCCTGAGCTGCTCGGCCGGCATCGCACGCCGGCGCCCCGTGCTCTTTGCGGCGAGATCGACGAGGTCCTCGATCAGCGCCGCGACATCGTCGTCCCTGATCCGGTAATATCTGAACCTGCCCTGCGCCCACACCGACAGCACGCGCGCATCCACCAGCTTCTGCAGATGCGCGCTGGCGCCTTGCGGTGAAATGCCGGCAACCGCGGCAAGCTCGCCCGCCGGCAGCGCCTTGCCGTCGGCCAGCGCACTGACCATAGCCTCGCGCACCGGATCGCCCAACGCCTCGGCGATCTGCGAAAATCCCGTCTGCACCGATTGGGATGATCCCACCGCATCGTCCTCCGTATCGGACCGGAAGGTCCTACAAGCATTCGCAAGGCCGCGAAACTCATTTCAGATTTTCCTGAAACGTCGCGGCCGCCTGATCCGGTCAGATCGGCGCCGTTCAACGAAGCCCAAGGGAACAATCATGACGGCCAACAGCACCGACGCGGAACGCATCTACAAGCTCTGGGACGAAGCCCTCGGCAACAAGGACCTCGAGGCGGCACTGGCGCTCTACGCATCCGACGCCTCGATCGAGAGCCCGTTGGTTCAGCACCTGATGCAAACCAGGGACGGGATCGCCCGCGGCCGCGAGGCGCTGCGCGAGTTCATCACGCGCGTGTTCCGCACCAACCCGCCACAACGCCGCCGCTTCAAGCAGGGCTTCTTCAGCGACGGCCGGATCCTCACCTGGGAATATCCGCGGCAATCGCCCGACGGCGATCAGATGGATCTCGTCGAGATCATGGAGATCGAGAACGACCTGATCCAGCGTCACCGTGTCTATTGGGGATGGTATGCGCTTAACGTGCTGAAGGGGAGCTAGCTAGAAGGACACATCTCCGTCAGCCGCGCCGCGCAGCTCTCGGACATCGCTTTCCGTCATGTTAGGCTTGCGGCCAAGCGGCTGGACAAACGTGCCGCGCGTGGGAAGAAGCATGATGTTCCGTTGGTGCGCGGCGCTTGTGGCCGCTTTCGTCTCGATGTCGGTAATGGCCATGGCCGCAGATTATCCCGCCCCGCAGGATGGCGAGTGGATCGCGAAGGACTTCGGGTTTCACAGCGGCGAGGTGATGCCGGAACTGCGGCTGCACTACACCACGCTCGGCCCGCCGACCGGGCAGCCGGTGCTGGTGCTGCACGGCTCCGGCGGCTCGGCCGCCAGCATGCTGACGCCGACCTTTGCCGGCCAGCTGTTCGGCCCGGGCCAGCCGCTCGACGCGTCGAAATACTACATCATCATCCCGGACGGCATCGGGCACGGCAAGTCCTCGAAGCCGTCGGATGCAATGCGGACGAGCTTCCCGAAATACGACTACAACGACATGGTCGATGCGCAGTACCGGCTCGTCACCGAGGGGCTCGGCATCAAGCATCTGCGGCTCGTGATCGGCAACTCGATGGGCGGCATGCACAGCTGGATCTGGGGCGTGCGCTATCCGCAGATGATGGACATTTTGGTACCGATGGCCTCGCAGCCATCAGCGATGGGCGCGCGCAACTGGATCCTGCGGCGAACGATGCTGGAAACAATCCGTAACGACCCCGACTACAATGGCGGCAACTACACCAGCCAGCCGCGGATGATGAAATACGCCATCGCGGCCTACCGCTTCGCGAGCGCCGGCGGCACGCTCGGCTATCAGACGCTGGCGCCATCGGCGCCGCAGGCCGACAAGATGGTCGATGACCAGCTGGCCCTGCCGGTCACGGCTGACGCCAACGACTACATCTACCAGTGGGAGGCCTCGCACGATTATGATCCGTCCACCGGGATGGAGAAGATCGAAGCCAACCTGCTCGCGATCAACGCTGCCGACGACGAACGCAATCCACCGGAGACCGGCGTCACCGAAGCCGCGGTGAAGCGGATCAGGAACGGCAAGATCTATCTGATCCCGGCGAGCACCGAGACGCGCGGCCACCTCACGACCGGCGACGCCAGGTTCTATTCCAGGCAATTGCAGGAATTGCTGCAGACCGCGCCCCAACACGCGACGTAGCGATCGAGGTCAGGCGATGTCGGCAAATCGCTTCCGTCGCGTTGCGCTGAGCCTGCCCGAGGTGGTCGAAGGCGCGCATCACGGCCACGCCGATTTCCGTATCGGCAAGCGCATCTTCGCAACGCTCGGCTATCCCGACCAGGATTGGGGCATGGTGAAGCTGACGCCGGAGCAACAAGCGATGGTGGTCGAGGCCGAGCCGGAGATCTTCCGGCCGGTGCCGGGCGGCTGGGGCAGGAACGGCAGCACCAACGTCCGTCTCGCGAAAGCCGATCAGGTCACGCTGCGCAGCGCGCTCAGCATGGCCCGGGACAATATCGCGGTGAAGCCCGCGAAGAAGGCGCGCGCGAAGACAGCATCCTGAGCGCAGCGACCTCGCACCGCATCAAGCCGTGCCGCGTTGCTTCGCTCATTCTTTGAGCATGCATCTCGCGTGCGGTTCGTGCCTAATCGCGCAAACACCGGATTCGCGCACGACCCGCGCGGGTGACGCAGAAGTTTTCGCCGGAGGAAGGCAATGCGAAGGCTCACGCATATCGCGGTGCTTGGGTGGCTCGCCATGATGGCGGGCGCTGCGCTGGCTTTCGACAACGGTCAATACGAGAACGTGCCGCCGGATATCCGCGCCTGGTTCAAGAGCGTGATCGCACCGAATGGCGTGCCGTGCTGCGACATCTCCGACGGCCATCGCACCAGTTACGACGTTCGGGGCGGCGCCTATTGGGTGCCGATCGAGGGCGAATGGATGATGGTGCCGGAACGCGCCGTGATCCGCGATCGCGGCAATCCGGTCGGCGAAGCCGTGGTGTGGTACGTGCATCACCGCGGCGGCATCATCATCAGCTGCTTCGTTCCTGCCGATGCGGTCTGACAGCCTCCGCCGGCTGCGCCGCGCGACGGCGCGATCAGATCGCGCCAATTTGAAACATTTACCTCCTGTTAACCTTACTTTTTAACCAATAATTAAGGATGAGTTTGCCGGCGCAACGCGGCCCGTCCTAGCGTCCGCACAATGCTCCGTAACCGAATGGTGCGTGCCATGGCTTATCGAACAATGGCGTATCGAACTTATGGGGCGCTGATTGCGTCCCTTGGCGTTGCAGCGCTGCTTGCTTCCTCGACCGAGACCTATGCGAGATCCGGGACGGCGCCACGCGGCACGTTTAGCTCGCACCATCCAGCCTTCCGCCATCACCTGCGCGTGCCCGGCATCGTCCTGCCGGATGCGGGCGGATATTATGACGGCGCCGCCGGCGTGCCCTTCGCCGCCGACGTCCCCCCTCCGGTCTCGAACGACGTTCGCTACACCTACACCCAGGACGTGCCCTGGGATTGGGCGCATCGATATCCACCGGCCGTGGTGCCGTCGGATCGCCCCTATGTGTCGAGCTGCCCGACGGAGAGCGTCACGGTGCCCGGGCGCGGTGGCGACCGCACCATCAACATCATCAGGTGCTACTGACCGGCGCCGCTGCAATCGGAAGCGCGAAAGCAGAAGAGGCCGCCGGCAAGGACGGCCTCTCGCAGTTTGGGAGCCGCTCTCCGAGCGAGGGAGCCGATCAGGACTCCTCGCCCTTCAGATGACCGACGTGCTTCTGGGTATAGAGTTCAAGACCGATGCGCTTGATCAGGTCGAGCTGGGTCTCGAGGAAGTCGATGTGGTCTTCCTCGTCCTTCATCAGCTTCTCGAACAGGTCGCGGCTGACGTAGTCCTTGACGCCGTGGCAGTAGGTCGCCGCCTCCTGATAGAGCGTGCGGGCGCCGATCTCGGCGGCCAGATCGCACTCGATGATCTCCTTGACGTCCTGGCCGATCTTCAGGGGATCGAGCACCTGCAGGTTCGGGAAGCCGTCGAGGAACAGGATGCGATCGACGAACTTGTCGGCGTGCTCCATCTCCTCGATGGACTCCTTGCGCCAGACCTTGGCCATCTCCAGAAGGCCCCAATTGTTGAGCATCCGGTAGTGCAGCCAGTACTGATTGATGGCGGTCAGTTCGCTGCGCAGCCCCTTGTTCAGATAATCAATGACCTTCGGGTCGCCTTGCATGATCCACTCCACCTGTCGCGGCCAACGCTGGCCGGTTTGAATTTAGAATGTTTCTAAATAAGATTCACGGCAAGAGCAACCCTGCGCAGAAACGGCGCCTGGATAACCGGATTCGGGTGGATTTGCGGGGCGTTTTCGCGCGAAGCGGAAGCCGGTTCGCGTGAAGAATAAAGCGTCGAAAAAAGGCAGCCTTAACAGGCCGCGAGCGCGAATTCGGCCGGCTCGGCGTCGTCCTCGTTGGCAGCATGCGGATGGCCGGCGTGGGGGCAGCCGGCGCAGCAGGCCTTGGCGCAGGGACCGAGCGCCTCGTCGATGATCGCCTTGATGGTGCGCGCGCAGCGGCCGCATTCGGCACTGCAGCCGAGGCAGCCATAGACCTGCTTGGCATTTCGTGTCACGGGCCCGCCGGCGCTCACGGCATTGCGGACATCGTGGTCGCTGAGGACGTTACAGGAACAGACAATCATCGGAGAAAGGCGGGTCCATCGGTGATGCTTGGCAATATGGATATTGTCGCCCCCGGCGGGATGCAAAAGGAAAAAGCAGTTCTTGTAGCAATTCCAAACTGATGCGGGATTCATATTGGAACGAGTCTAAATCGAAACCGGGGTTCGCCGCGGATTCGGGGCGGTTTGTGGCTCAATTCCCCGCTCCACCGCCTGGCTCGGTTTGTGCGGTGCAAGATATGCAACTGACCGGAGGGATTTGGACGCGATTGCGGCGGCCTCGTTCATTGATCATTCAAGCAGAATATGGAACCCTTGAGCTCGACAGATTGCTTGCATACGCTGTCCTCGGCTCCCGTGAGAAAGGTCATGCCATGAAGAAGACATTGCTGGCGCTCGGCGCCGCCGCCACTCTGGCGATTTCAGCTGTGGCGATGCCCGCCCCGGCCCAGGCACAACGCGGTGTCGCCGCCGGCGTCGCCGCGGGATTGATCGGTGGCGCCATCGTCGGCGGCGCGATTGCATCGCAGAACGGCTACTACGCGCCCGGCTACGCACCCGGTCCGGCCTATGTCGCCGAGCCCGGTTACGGTGCCGATTGTGTCTGGCAGCGCCAGCGATTCTGGGACGGCTACTCCTGGCGCGTGCGCAGGGTCCGCGTTTGCGACTGATCGCCGTTCATCTCGATTAAATCGAACCAGATGTCCCGGAAAACCGACTGTTCTCCGGGACATCCGCTGTTGAAGGCCAGAAAAAACCGCTTTTCTACGCGATGAGCCTGCGGACGTTTACTTTCGGTTGACTGTTCTGCGCTGTTTAGCAAGACAGCAGTTCGAGATCAGCGTGCTGAGTCACCCAAGCCCGGCGTCGAACCAAGACGCCACCACCTTTCCAGGAGAGCCAAAGACATGAAGAAGACTTTAGCTGCCCTCGTTGCCGTTACCACGATTGCCGGTTCGCTGGCGGTTGCTCCGGCTGCCAAGGCTGGTGACGGCGGCGCCGTCGCGGCCGGCGTTGCCGGCGGCCTGATCGGCGGCGCCCTGCTGGGCGGCGCGATTGCAGGCGCCCGTCCGGCCCCGGTCTATGTTGCACCGGCGCCGACCTACGTCGAAGAAGCTCCCTGCCGCTGGGTTCGCGAGCGGTTCTGGGACGGCTACGGCTGGCGCTTCCGTCGCATCCAGGTTTGCGACTGATCGATCGGGCTATCTGCATCACCCTCGAAAACCCGGCCTCGCGGCCGGGTTTTTGTTTTCTGGAGCGTTTTCGAGCAAAGCCTGTCCCGCACTTGATGCGGGATGGACACCGGTTCGCGTGAAGACAACGCGTCAAAAACAAAAAGCTAGAGCCTCAGCGCGCCCCGTTCATCGCGCGCAGCACCGCCTCGCTCGGCCAGCAATCGACCTTCAGCCCGGCCTGCTTCTGATAGGCGCCGAGCGCCGCGCGGGTCTGCATCCCGGCCTTGCCGTCGAGCTTGTCCTTGTAGAGACCGATCCGCGTCAGTTGCTGCTGCATCGCCTCGACATCGGCCGAGCGCAGCTGCTTGGAGGCCGCCCATGGCGTCGCGAATGGCTGCGGGCTCGTCATGCGGTCGGCGAGATGGCCGACGAACAGCACGTAGAGATCGGAGAAATTGTACTCCTTGATCACGAAGTAGTTCGGCGTGGTCAGGAACGCGGGACCGTAGATGCCCTCGGGCTGCAGCAGCGAGGCCGATTGCGCCTGCTCCGTGGCGTTGAGCTTCTGTCCGCGTACCGGCACGAAGCCTGCCCGCAGCCACTGGCTGATGGGCTTGGTCACTTCGGGCACACCCATCGTGCAATCGACATTGGCAGGCGGGGTCACCTCATAGGCCCAGCGCACGCCGGGCTGCCAGCCCTTGTTGACAAGCTGCTGCGCGGCCGAAGCGAGCGCGTCCGGCACCGAGTGCCAGATGTCGACCCGGCCGTCGCCGTCGAGATCGACGCCGTGCTTGTAATACTCCGACGGCAGGAACTGGGTGTAGCCGGTCGCGCCCGCCCAGGATGAGCGCAGCTCCTTGCGCGTCACCGCGCCCTCGCCGAGGATCTTCAGCGCGAGGATGAACTCGGTGCGATACTGATCCTTGCGGCGGCCGACATAGGCCTGCGTCGCCACCACGCGCAGCGTGTCGTAGGGCAGCGAATAGCGGCCGTAGTCGGTCTCGCGGCCCCAGATCGCCAGCACGATGGTCGAGGGAACGCCGAACCGCTTCTCGATCGCATCGAGCGAAGGACGATACTTCTGCAACAGCCTCTGGCCCTCCGCCGCGAGCCGCGCGATCGAGGCTTCCTTGATGTAATCGGCCGGCACCTGCACGAACTCGGCCTGCGCCGGCGCGCCGGTCTTCGGACGTCCGGGCAGGATCAGATCGGGCAGCTTGTAATCGGGCTCGAGCGAGCGGGTCTCGCGATCAAAGGTTTCTCGCGACACGCCGGCCTCCCTGGCTTCCGGCCAGAGCGAGGCGATGAACTGCGTGAACGCCGCATCGGCCGCGTGCGCGGGCCGCTGCAACGGCGCACACAGCAGCAGCGCGAATGCGGCAATGGTTGCTGGCCACTTCATGATCGATCTCATCCCGCGGAAACAGGCATTGCAATGTGAACTCGGCAATTGTCAGAATTCAATTCTGGGTGGTAGGTTTTGCCATGCGCATATTTCTGTCGTTTCCCTCCGAACTGGAATCGCAGGCTGACAGCATCGCCCAGTCGCTGCGCAATTGCGATCATGACGTTTTCTTTTCACACGACGATCTTCCGCCGGGCGACAGTTTCGATGCGCGCGTCGAAAAAGCCATCGAAAGCAGCGATTTTATGGTGTTCCTGATCAGTCCGGAATCGGTGACCAAGGGGCGATACACGCTGAGCGAACTCGCCTTTGCCCGGACCAAATGGCCGAACCCGAGCAACCGCGTGCTGCCGGTGATGATGGCGCCGACCCCGCTCGACCAGGTTCCGACCTATCTCAAGGCGGTCACAATCCTCGAACCGCAAGGCAGCGCCGCCGCCGAGACGCGGGCCGCGGTGGACCGCATGCTGGCGGCCGAAAGCGCGCAGTCGCGAGGCCGGGCCAGCTTGCCCTTCGTCGTGCTGGCGCTTGCATCCGCCGTCATCTGCAGCCTGATCGCGACCTATGCGCTCAACGTCCTGCAATATTCGTTCGTCGTCTCCGACGCCGGCGGGATCACGATCCTGCCCGGCGTGGTCTTTGGCATGGCGGTTGCAACGTGCAACGTCATGTTTGGCGCCAGGGACCGGCTTCAACTGGCGCTGGTGGTCGCCATCACGACTGCGGCATGGATCGCGGCCTACGATGCCAGCGCCGTCACGCTTCAGGCGCTCGGCCAGTATGCGAGGACCGTCCCAATCGACGGCAATGCCGCCAACTCGGCGCAGATCACCGAGACGCTCGGCAACAATCCCTACATGGGTTATCTGATCGGCGGCATCGGCGGCGCCGTCGGCGGAGCCATCACCATTCTCGGCGTGCTGCTGACCAACCCGGCGTTCAGGCGGATCGACAGCGTCGTGGTGACATGGATCGCGGCCATCGCTGCCGGAATCATTTACGGCGCGATCGTCAGGCTGCCGACCTTGCTGGGTTGGCTGGTGCTGTTCGGCGTCTGGCAGACCGCGTTCATCCTCGCCATGGCCCGCGGATTTCCGCGCGGCGCGGCGCAGATCCCCGAATGGCTCGGCAGATCCGCGCCGGCATTGTTCGGCTCACGCGCGGCGCGGTGACGCCGCGCCGCCGTTAGCTAGTGCGTGACCTGCTGCTTGGCACCTTCGATCGAGTCGTTCGACAGCTTGTCAACGATGGCGATGCCGATGGCCGACAGGATGAAGACGCAGTGGATGATGGTCTGCCACATCACGCCGGTTTCGGTGTAGTTGCCCTTGCCCGACGACAGCGCGCCGGCCTCGATGAAGGTGCGCAGCAGATGGATCGAGGAGATGCCGATGATCGCCATCGCCAGCTTGATCTTCAGCACGCTGGCGTTGACATGACTGAGCCATTCCGGCTCGTCGGGATGTCCCTGCAGGTTGAGCCGAGACACGAAGGTCTCGTAGCCGCCGACGATCACCATCACCAGAAGGTTCGAGATCATGACGACGTCGATCAGGCCGAGCACGGCCAGCATGATCTGCTGCTCGCTGAAGTCGAAGGCGTGGGCGAACAGGTGCCAGAGTTCCTTCAGGAACAGCACGACATAGACGCCCTGGGCGATGATGAGGCCGACATAGAGCGGCAATTGCAGCCAGCGCGATCCGAAGATCAGCATGGGAACGGGACGCAGCGACCGGCCCTTCGCGGGCGCGCGCGCGTCTGAAATAGCGGACATATTGGAGTGCTCGCGGGATTCGATTTGCGGAACGCTTTATCTACGCAATCCCGCGCCGTTGAAAAGCGACAACTGGCCGCAGATTGCGCCGCGATGCCGTCACGATCCTGCAAACGAAGAGCGGTCGAACGCGGCGCGATGGCCGCGCTCGACCGCTCGAACCGATCAGCGCGTCAGCTTCTTGTATTTCACGCGATGCGGAATGATGCTGTCCTGGCCGAGCCGGCGCATCTTGTCCTTTTCGTAATCCTGGAAATTGCCTTCGAACCATTCGACATGGCTGTCGCCTTCGAAGGCCAGGATGTGGGTCGCGATGCGGTCGAGGAACCAGCGATCATGGCTGATGATGACGGCGCAGCCGGCAAAATCCTCCAGCGCCTCTTCCAGCGCGCGCAGCGTGTCGACGTCGAGGTCGTTGGTCGGTTCGTCGAGCAGCAGCACGTTGGCGCCCGACTTCAGCATCTTGG
The DNA here is from genome assembly GCF_011058295.2 of Bradyrhizobium sp. 6(2017). Lineage (NCBI taxonomy): Bacteria > Pseudomonadati > Pseudomonadota > Alphaproteobacteria > Hyphomicrobiales > Nitrobacteraceae > Bradyrhizobium > Bradyrhizobium sp. 6(2017). The sequence goes on from NZ_CP049289.2 coordinate 8,203,377, forward strand.
CGAGATGCACGCGGTTGCGCTCACCGCCGGACAGCGCGCCGACCTTCTTCTGCTGGTCGGCGCCCTTGAAGTTGAACGACGAGCAATAGCCGCGCGAGTTGACTTCCTTCTTGCCGAGCAGGATCAGCTCGTTGTTGCCTGAAATCTCCTCCCACACCGTCTTCTTGCCGTCGAGCGCGTCGCGCGACTGGTCGACATAGCCGAGATGAACGCTTTCGCCGACCGTGATGGAGCCCTTGTCCGGCTCTTCCTGCTTGGTGATCATCCTGAACAGCGTGGTCTTGCCGGCGCCGTTGGCACCGATCACACCGACGATGCCGCCCGGCGGCAGCTTGAAGGTAAGGTCGTCGATCAGCATGCGGTCGCCAAACCCCTTGCTGAGGCCTTCGAAGTCGACGACGTTCTGGCCCAGCCGTTCGGCGACCGGGATCGTGATCTGCGCGGTCTGGGTCTGCTTTTCACTGGCCTGTTTCAGCAGCTCTTCGTAGCGCTGGTAGCGCGCCTTGGACTTGGCCTGACGCGCCTTTGGCGAGGACGCGATCCACTCCTGCTCGCGGGCCAGCGTCTTCTGGTGGGCGGCGTCTTCGCGGCCTTCCTGCTCCAGCCGCTTCTGCTTCTGCTGCAGCCAGGACGAATAGTTGCCCTCGTAGGGGATGCCGCGGCCGCGGTCGAGTTCGAGGATCCAGCCGGTGACGTTGTCGAGGAAGTAGCGATCGTGGGTCACGATCAGGATCGCGCCCGGATAGTTGCGCAGATGGCCTTCCAGCCACGACACCGACTCGGCGTCGAGATGGTTGGTCGGTTCGTCGAGCAGCAGCAATTCCGGTTGGTCGAGCAGCAGGCGGCACAGCGCAACGCGGCGGCGCTCGCCGCCCGAGAGCTTGGTGACGTCGGCATCGTCGGGCGGGCAGCGCAGCGCGTCCATCGCCTGGTCGACCTTGCTGTCGAGATCCCACAGGCCCTGCGCCTCGATCTCGTCCTGCAGTTTGGTCATCTCATCGGCGGTCTCGTCCGAATAATTGACCGCGAGCTCGTTGTAGCGGTCGAGGATCACCTTCTGCTTGGCAACGCCGAGCATGACGTTTTCACGGACGTTGAGCGCGGGATCGAGGTGCGGCTCCTGCTCGAGATAGCCGACGCGGGCGCCCTCGGCGACCCAGGCCTCGCCGTTATACTCCTTGTCGAGGCCGGCCATGATCTTGAGCAGCGTCGACTTGCCCGAGCCGTTGACGCCGAGCACGCCGATCTTGGCGTCCGGGTAGAACGACAGATGGACGTTATCGAGCACTTTTCGGGTCGGATATGCCTTGGTCAGACCCTGCATGAAATAGATGAACTGGCGAGCCATCCGCTGTCCCTGGAATTGATCCGATTTGTGGAAATTTTGCTGCCGCCGATGTAGCGGCCGGCCCCCGAAAGCGCAACCGCGGGTCCTCTGTTTTCCGTCCGTTCACCACGTTTCGTCTGTTCACCACGGGTGACTACGGGTTCGCCACCATGTGTGCGCCCGATCATGACAATTGAAACCATCTTTTAATAAATCAGGCGAAAACTCGTTCTCAACGCCGAAAAATGGCGTTTTTCGCGGCAGAACCGCGAGCAAGACAGCAGAGGCCGCGTCATGGCTACCATCATTTCAGCACCTCTTTCGCGTCCGGCGATCAAGGGCGAGGCGACGCCGTTCGCCGAATTCCGCGCCTTTTTGCGCGCCTTCGTCGCCAAGGCCTTCAACCCCTACCGGCCGGAACTGCACTATATGCGTGGTCCGGGTCCGGCCTGCCGCGCCAAGCAGATGGCATTGTCGCCGGTGGTCCGGACGATGCTGGCCGACATCCGCTCCACCAAGGCCGAGAGGCCGTCTCGGCCGGTGTGACAATCGCCGCTTTTTGAAACCGCACCCGCTTGCGCGCCTGCCGATTGCGCGCGACCATCAGGGATCCCCGGCGGTTAATGTCCTTGCCGTCGCCCTCACCCTGAATGGATCTTCCCGATGACGCGGCTGCGCTGTGCAATCCTCGACGACTATTTTGACATCGCGCTTTCGTTGGCCGACTGGCCGGCGGTCAAGGACCGGGTCGACGTGACAGTGTTCGACAAGCCGTTCACGAGCGAGGCGGATGCGGCAGCGAAGCTGAAGGATTTCGAGATCGTCTGCGCGATGCGCGAGCGCACGGCGTTCCCGCGCAGCCTGCTCGACGCGCTGCCCAAGCTCAAGCTCCTGATCACCTCGGGCATGCGCAACGCCGCAATCGACATGGAGGCCGCCAAGGACCGCAAGGTCGTGCTGTGCGGCACGCAATATAGCCGCGATCCCACCGCGCCCCTGACCATGGGCCTGATCCTGGAATTGACGCGCGGCATCGGCCGCGAGAATGCGCGCATGCACGCCGGCGAACCCTGGCAGACCTTTGCCGGCACCGAGATCGAGGGCAAGACGCTCGGTGTCATCGGCCTCGGCAAGCTCGGCAGCAAGGTCGCCGGCATGGCCAAGGCGTTCGGCATGAACGTCATCGCCTGGAGCCCCAACCTCACGCCGGAAAAGTGCAAGGAGGCCGGCGTCGGCTATGCCAGCAAGGACGAGTTGTTCGCGACCGCCGACATCATCACCATCCATGTCGTGCTGAGCCCGCGCTCGCGCGGACTGGTCGGCGCCGCCGATCTCGCGCGCATGAAGCCACAGGCCTTTCTCGTCAACACCGCGCGCGGGCCGATCGTCGACGAAGACGCACTCCTTGTCGCTCTCCGTGAGAAGAAGATCGCCGGCGCCGGCATCGACGTGTTCTCGGTCGAGCCGCTGCCGTCAGATCACCCGCTGCGCAAGCTCGACAACGTCGTGATCACGCCGCATCTCGGCTACGCGACGCGCGAGAGCCTGCAGATTCACTATCAGCAGATGGTCGAATGCATCGACGCCTTCACCAAGGGCGCCGAGCCGCCGCGGCGACTGGGCTGAGACCAGGCGTATATCAGCAACAAAAAAGGCGCGCTGTTCGCGCGCCTTTTTCATGATGAATTGCAGGTCGGCCTAGCGCACCGTCACCGGCGCGGGCAGCGGCTGGACGGTGGTCGGCTGCGTGCCGGGCAGCGGCGCGGCTTGAGCCTGGGTCGGCGCCATCGGGTTGGCGGGCATCGGCGCGGCGGAGGCCGTCGCCGTTCCCGGGGCAGCGCCGCCAGGCAGGACAACCACGCGGGTGCCGACCTTGGTGCGCTCGAACAGATCCGAGACGTCCTCGTTCAGCATGCCGATGCAGCCCGACGAGACGAACTTGCCGATGGTCGACGGCTGGTTGGTGCCGTGGATGCGATACACCGTCGAGCCGAGATACATCGCGCGAGCGCCGAGCGGATTGCCGGGTCCACCGGCCATGAAGCGCGGCAGATAGGGCTGACGCTCGATCATCTCCGTCGGCGGATGCCAATCCGGCCATTCGGCCTTGCGGGTGATCTTCTGCACGCCGGTCCAGGTGAAGCCGTCGCGGCCGACGCGGACGCCGTAACGGATCGCCCGGCCATTGCCGAGGATGTAATAGAGGTAGGTGTTCGGCGTATCGACGACGATGGTGCCGGCCGGCTCCTTGGTCGCGAACGCCACTTCCTGCCGACGCAGGTTCGGCGCCAGTTGCGCCGGCCCGTCTTCCGGCTGCTCGTCCGCCGGCAGCGACGCGATTTGCAGCGGCTTGCCATTGGCATCGACCGGCGCCTGCTGCTGCGGCACCGTTCCGGTGACACCGGCGGCGCCAACCGCCTCGGGCGGACGCATGCCGTTGCGGTCGTCGCCATAGGCAACGCCGGCGGCCGGAACACCATTGTCCCGGTAGCCCTGCGGCGGCGCGCCCGGCGAGCGATCGCCATAGATCACCGGGGGCGGTCCCATCGGCCGGCCATAGCGCGGATCATCGGGCGACATCACCGGGCCAGTCGGCGCACCACGGTCGGAATAGACCGGGGCGTTCATCGGACGGCCGTAGCGTGGATCGTCAGGCGACATCACCGGACCGGTCGGTGCGCCACGGTCGGAATAAACCGGCGGAGCGTTCATCGGGCGGCCATAGCGCGGGTTGTCCGGCGAGATCACCGGGCCGGGCGGCGGCAGCCCAGCCGAATTGCGCGGCTCGTCTTCATCGTCGAGCCCATCGAAGTCCGGCATGCTGCCCTGCGAGTAGGGCTGCGGCGCGGCCGAATAGGCCGGGCCCTGGGGCGCCGGATAACCCTGCTGCGCATGCGCAAGCGAGGTTCCTGCCACGCCAAGAGCCGCGGCAGCGCAAATCGTCAGAATGCGGTTGATCATCATTGCTCTTGTATAGTCCCCAAGCCACACCGGACCGTTAACGGCCCAATGCAGGAAGATAGCGGCGCATTCAAGACAAATCCGCGAAACCCGGGCTGTTTCGGGCCTTTTGTGATGTCGCGTTATCGTTGCGGCAAAGATGTCTCATGGGTCGGGAATGTTTGTCCACGTGCCCAAAGTCATCAAGCACCCGCATTTTGTAACAAACAGTCTTCGGGCGTTGCGATATCCTCGAATCGGCCTGATTCGCGCTCGCGACACCGGCTTTCTCGTGTGGTCACCGCGTTCCCTCGACATCAAAGACCCTCCCGCAGAAGGGGGAACCCGCGCCCATGCTCCCCGGCCTTCGTTTCCTGTTCGCTGCGATCGTGCTGGCGACGTCGCTTCTGGTGTTCGGGTTAGGCGCGGCCGCGCTGCTGCGCGCCGCACATGAGGAATTCGCCAGCATTCCGGCTCGCCGGGCGCCGCCCGAGCCGCAGTTCGCGCAGCAGCCGGAACCATCACCGGTGCTCGCCATGGTGCGCGTCGAGCCGCCCGCCGCCGACAAGGTGACGGCCGATATTGCGTCCCCCGCGACCCCGGCTGTGTCGGAGCCCTCCGCTCGCGCCGAGGCCGCGCCTCCGGCCGAGCCGGAGCAGCTCGCCGCCGTGAAAGCCGACGATCCGTCCCCGCCCTGCCCGCCCAAGCCGGAAGCGGCGGCGGTGGAAACGTCAGCGCCAGCGCAATCAGCCGAGACTGCCTCGGAGGCCCCTGCCACAGATCCCTCGCCGACATCCCAGCCGGCACCGGCACCCACCGAAGCGGCGCCGGCCAGCACTGAGGTCAAGGTCGCCGCAGTGGCCGATCCGCCCGCCGCAAGCAGCGAGCCCGCGCCTGCCGCACCGGCACCAGCAATGGCTGCGCCGGAGCCGGCACCGCCGCCTTCACCCGAGGCGATCGCGGCCGCGACGAAGATCGCAACGCTGGGCGGACCGGAGGTGGTCGTCGCACAGCCGGCGGCGCCGAAGGCCGTTGAGGCGAAGAGGCCGGAGCGCAGCGCGACCAGCAAGCCCGAGCACCGCAAGAAACGGCGTCGGATCGTCCGCGCGCCGCCAGCGCGGCAGGTCGTTCAGCAGCTCGATCCGTTCGGCCAGCCGATACCGCTCACCCGGCGCTAGGGATTGGCAATCAGGCAGGTCCGGTCGCGATCGGCGGGCCGCTGGCCTGTCCCCATTCCGACCACGAGCCGTCATAGAGCGCGGTGTCGGTGACGCCGATCCGGTAGAGCGCGAGCGTCAGCACGCCGGCCGAGACGCCCGAGCCGCAGCTCGTGACAACAGGCGCATCGAGCTTCACGCCGGCACCGGTGAACGACTTGCGCAGATCGTCGAGCGGCTTCATCTCGCCGGTCGCGGCATCGAACAGATTGTTGTAGGGCACGTTGCGCGCGCCCGGGATGTGACCGGCGCGAATGCCCGGCCGCGGCTCCGGCGCGCGGCCCTCGAACCGATCTGCGGCGCGCGCATCGATCACCTGCTCGGCACGGCTTTCGACATTGGCGATCATCTGCTCGATGCTGCGCACGCGCTTCGGATCATAGCTGGCCGTGAAGGTCGCAGGCTTCGGCTTCACCTCACCGCTCTCGACCGCCCTGCCCTCGGCGCGCCATTTCTTCAGACCGCCGTTGAGAATGCGCACGTTGCGATGGCCATAGGACAGGAACATCCACCAGGCGCGCGGCGCGGCGACCCAACCGCCGGCGTCATAGATCACGACGGTGCCGGCATTACTGACACCGAGCGCGCCGATGTCGCGGCCGAACTGCTCGGCGCTCGGAAACATGTGCGGCAGCGGATTTGAATGGTCGGACACCGCGTCGACGTCGAAGAACACAGCACCCGGCAGATGCGCGGCGAGGTAATCGTCCTTCGGCAGCGGCAGCACGCCCGGAAGCTTGAAGGTCGCGTCGAGCACCTTCACATTGGCGTCACCGAGATGCGCAGCCAGCCATTCGGTCGAAACGAGCGGATCGTCGGTGGCCGTCATCTTGCATGTCTCTCCATCGTCATTGCCGGACTTGATCCGGCAATCCATCTTCCTTTTGAAACGATGGACACGCGGGTCAGGCCCGCGTGTGACATCCACTAGCCCTTCTTCTTCGGCTCCCACGCCTCGATCGGCCCGCCGGCTTCGCGCCAGGCGGCGAAGCCGCCGCCCATATGCGCGACCGGATTCAGACCCATGTCTTTCGCGGTCTTGGCGGCGAGCGCCGAGCGCAGGCCGCCGGCGCAGTGGAAGATGAACTTCTTGTCTTCCTGGAAGATCGGTTTGGCGTAGGGGCTGTTCGGATCGATCCAGAACTCCAGCATGCCGCGGGTGCAGGAGAACGCGCCGGGGATCTTGCCGTCGCGTTCGATCTCGCGGGGATCGCGGATGTCGACAATCACGACGTCGTTCTTGCCGATCAGCGTGATCGCATCGGCCGCGCTGATGGTCTCGATCTCGGCATTGGCCTCGTCGATCATCACCTTGATGCCGCGGTGGATGTTCTGGGGCATGGCGCTCTCCCTGACGTTATTGGCGCGCCCACAGGCGCGCGACGCATTGCGCGTTTACCGCACCAGCTCCCGCATCGCATGCTCCAGACCCTCGATCGTGATCGGATACATGCGCTCGGAGAACAGGCGGCGGATGATGGTGGTCGATTCCGAATAGTCCCAGTGCTTCTGCGCCACCGGATTGAGCCACACCGCGTGCGGATAGGTGCGGGTGATGCGGTCGAGCCAGACCGAACCGGCCTCCTCGTTGACGTGCTCGACCGAACCGCCGGGAACCATGATCTCGTACGGCGACATCGAGGCGTCGCCGACGAACACCACCTTGTAGTCGTGCGGATATTTATGCAGCACGTCCCAGGTCGGCGTGCGATCGGTGAAGCGCCGCTTGTTCTGCTTCCAGACGCCTTCATAGAGGCAGTTGTGGAAGTAGAAATATTCCATGTGCTTGAATTCGCTCTTGGCGGCCGAGAACAGCTCCTCGACCTGCTCGATATGCGAATCCATCGAGCCGCCGATATCGAAGAACACCAGCACCTTGACCGCGTTGCGCCGCTCGGGCCGCATATGCACGTCGAGATAACCGTGGTTGGCGGTCTCCTTGATCGTGGTGTCGAGGTCGAGTTCATCGGGCGCGCCGGTGCGGGCGAACTTGCGTAGCCGCCGCAGCGCCACCTTGATGTTGCGGATGCCGAGCTCGACATTGCCGTCGAGATCCTTGAACTCGCGCTTGTCCCACACCTTCACGGCGCGGTTGTTGCGGTTCTTCTCCTGCCCGATGCGGACGCCTTCGGGATTGTAGCCATGGGCACCGAACGGCGAGGTGCCGGCGGTGCCGATCCACTTGCTGCCGCCCTGGTGACGGGCCTTCTGTTCCTCGAGCCGCTTCTTCAAGGTCTCCATGAGCTTGTCCCAGCCCATGGCCTCGATCTGCTTCTTCTCTTCCTCGGTGAGATATTTCTCCGCGAGCTTCTTCAGCCACTCCTCGGGGATCTCCGCCTTGCCCATGGCGTCGAGTAGGCTCTCGAGCCCCTTGAACACGGTGCCGAACACGCGGTCGAACTTGTCGAGATTGCGCTCGTCCTTCACCAGGGCGGCGCGCGACAAATAGTAGAAGTTCTCGACCGTCTGTTCGGCGAGATCGGCGTCGAGCGCTTCCATCAAGGTCAGATATTCCCGTAGCGTCACGGGGACCTGGGCGTCGCGCAGCGATGTGAAGAACTGCAGGAACATACCCACCTAGATCGCCCGCTGGACCGGTGACGTCAAGGGGCACAGCCATGTCAGGGCCGGCGATCGGCTTTGATCTGTCCCCCTGCAGCCATATTTTGCCGGGGCCACCCCAGCGACGTCGCCCCCGCGCATCTGTGCCGCAGTCATTCCGCAGGGCGGAAACATGATGCCCAACATTCCATGCACCCGGTGCCGTTCAGGGTACCGCTGCGCTGCGGAATCCGCCCTAGACCGTCCGGCTTTTTCAATTACAATTGCGCCTGACAAGACATTGGGCAGGACGTTTGAATGGGCATCATTGCGGCACTGGTGATCGGTGCGATTGCCGGCTGGCTCGCTGGGCTGATCGTGCGCGGCGCGGGCTTCGGGCTGATCGGCAACATCGTTGTCGGCATCATCGGCGCGCTGGTGGCGAGCTGGCTGTTGCCGCAACTCGGCATCAGCCTCGGCGGCAGCGCGATCCGCGACATCGTCAACGCGACCATCGGCGCGGTGGTCGTGCTGGTGATCGTGTCGCTGATCAGACGCGCGTGACCAGAAAATTTGCATTCCCAACGGCCGCTGCGAGAGCGGTCGTTTCATGTTGAGGCCCAAGTGGCGGCCCATGCGGCCAACGAACCAAGCAAGGCAAAGAGATCGATGAAATTCACGGGTACCAAGGACTACGTCGCCACCGATGACCTCAAGGTCGCCGTCAATGCCGCCATCGTGCTCGAGCGCCCGCTGCTGGTGAAGGGCGAGCCCGGCACCGGCAAGACCGTGCTGGCCGAGGAAGTCGCCAAGGCGATCGACGCGCCGCTTTTGACCTGGCACATCAAGTCGACCACCAAGGCGCAGCAGGGTCTCTACGAATACGACGCCGTCTCGCGCCTGCGCGACAGCCAACTCGGCGACGCCCGCGTGTCCGACATCAAGAACTACATCAAGCGCGGCAAATTGTGGGAGGCCTTCACCCACGGGAAGCGCCCGGTGCTCCTGATCGACGAGATCGACAAGGCCGACATCGAATTCCCCAACGACCTCTTGCTCGAGCTCGACCGGATGGAGTTCCATGTCTACGAGACCGGCGAGACCATCAAGGCGAAGCTGCGCCCGATCGTGATGATCACGTCGAACAACGAGAAGGAACTGCCGGACGCCTTCCTGCGCCGCTGCTTCTTCCACTACATCAAGTTCCCCGACGCCGACACCATGGGCAGGATCGTCGACGTGCACTTCCCCAACATCAAGAAGCGGCTGGTGGAAGAGGCGCTGCGGATCTTCTTCGAGGTGCGCGAGGTGCCGGGCCTGAAGAAGAAGCCCTCGACCTCCGAGCTGCTCGACTGGCTCAAGCTGCTGCTGAACGAGGACATCACGCCGGAGATGCTGAGGGAGCGCGACCCGCGCAAGCTGATCCCGCCGCTGCACGGCGCGCTGCTCAAGAACGAGCAGGACGTCCATTTGTTCGAGCGGCTGGCGTTCCTCAGCCGCCGCGAAGTCTAGTTCCGATATCGGCAGGCGCCGGGGCATTCGCTCCGGCGTTTTGCTTCCACAGCTCAAACAAAAAGAAGACCAGGGAAGATGAACGTCCAGACCCAAATCCGCGCTGCCGAGCCTGTCACGACCGAGCATTTCGACGTCCTGATCGCAGGCGCCGGCATCTCTGGCGTCGGCGCCGCCTATCACCTCACCACGCAATGCAAGGGCACCAGCTTCGTGGTGCTGGAAACGCAGAAGACCTTTGGCGGCACCTGGTCCACCCACCGCTATCCCGGCATCCGCTCCGACAGCGACCTGCACACTTTCGGCTATCGCTTCAAGCCGTGGACCAGCGCGCCGATCGCCAGCGCGGCCGAAATCCTGAAATACATGGGCGAGGTGATCGAGGAGAACGATCTCGCCCGCCACATCCGCTACCGCCACACCATCACCGCGGCGAAGTGGTCGAACGAGACCAACCTCTGGACCGTCGATGCGACGCGTATCGACACCGGCGAGAGGCTGCGCTTCACCACCAACTTCTTCTGGATGTGCCAGGGCTATTACAGCCACACCGAGGGCTACACCCCCGAGTGGACCGACATGGCGAAGTTCAAGGGTCCGATCATCCATCCCCAGACCTGGCCCGATGACCTCGACTACAAGGGCAAGCGCGTGGTCGTGATCGGCTCCGGCGCCACCGCCGCGACGCTGATCCCGGCGATGGCCAAGGATGCCGGCCATGTCACCATGCTGCAGCGTTCGCCGACCTACTTCCGCACCGGCCGCAACGCGATCGAGATCGCCGAGGAACTGCGCAAGCTGCAGGTCGACGAGAGCTGGATCCACGAGATCACTCGCCGCAAGATCCTGCTCGACCAGGACACCTTCACCCGCAAGACCTTTGCGGAGCCCGAGGCTGCCAAGAAGGACCTGCTGTCGGCGGTGGAAGCCTATCTCGGCAAGGACTACGATATCGCCACCCACTTCACGCCGCGCTACCGGCCGTGGCGGCAGCGCATCGCCTTCATTCCGGACGGCGACCTGTTCCAGGCTATCAAGGGCGGCAAGGCCTCCGTCGTCACCGATGAGATCGACCGCTTCACCGAGAGGGGCATCCTGCTCAAGTCCGGCAAGGAGCTCGAGGCCGACATCATCATCACCGCGACCGGCTTCCACCTCTCCGCCAATGGCGGCATCGACTTCGAGATCGACGGCAAGCCGCTCGAGTTCAAGGACACCGTGACCTATCGCGGCATGATGTTCACCGGCGTGCCGAACCTGGTCTGGGTGTTCGGCTATTTCCGCGCCAGCTGGACCTTGCGCGTCGATCTGGTCGCCGACTTCGTCTGCCGCCTGCTGCAGCACATGAAGGCAACCGGCGCGAACAAGGTGACGCCGGCGCTCCGCCCCGAAGACCACAACATGCCGCTGCAGCCGTGGATCGATCCGGAGAACTTCAACCCCGGCTACATGATGCGCGGCATGCACCTGTTGCCGAAGCGCGGCGACAAGCCGGAGTGGCAGCACAACCAGGACTACTGGGCCGAGAAGGACGAATTCCCGGCGATCGATCTCGAGGACAAGGCGTTCGTCTACGGCTGAGCTCCCTCTTTCAACTTCTCATTGCGAAGAGCATAGCGACGAAGCAATCCATCTATCGGCTGCGCGGCGATAGGGATCGTTTCGCTCGCACTGACATTGGCGGTGGCTACGCATCTACCAGTGTACCGGCAATTGCATTGAACAACTCAATTAGGGCTCTGACGCCGAGAACATAGTCGAGGTCACTGCCCCATCGCCCGTACATGCCCGCCCCGGGAACTAGCCGGTCGAGTACGGGGGTTCCCTCGGTATCGAACGCATACTTTGGTTCATCCACGTGGAAGATTCGAAACTTGAGTGGAGACCACATGCGAAAAACATTACCACCGAGCCACACGCCAACCTCAAAGACAAGACCGCCGCTCACCTTCTTCCGCCAACGGTTGCGCGAACGAGCCTCGAATCCCAACGCGCCACAGAACTGATCGATGAAAGGGACAACATCCGTCTTCTTGATCAATCTGCGCTCAACGTCGAGGCCCAGCCGCGCCCCTTCCGCCTTCTGCAATCCACTGTAGAGCGTAATCCGGCTTTCTCGGAATTCCCGATCCTCCGACACCTTCTTGGTGTGGTCGAGCAAACACCTGAGAAGCGGTGGATTCCGATATGGCAGTTCAATCGGCGGTCTAGCGGCAAACAGTTCGTCCAAGAAAACAGAACGATATTGTGGCTCAATGACGAAGGCGCGTTGGTCTGAATTTCCTTGCCCGAGCGACTGCATCGTTTCAATAGCCACTTCGTCCCAGTATCGATTGAGCAACTCCGAATGCTTTTCTCCGCAGAATTCGCCGATTTCCTCTTGCCAAGCTCTGTGGATCGAAAACCCAAGCGCCTCAAATGCGAGCTGCGCCGGGCATCGACCCGGCCAACCCGCCACCGCCCTCAGCAGCGGATGCTCGTCCATTCGTTCTCCCTAGCCAATGCATGTCGAAGTCCTTCCTCACGCATACTCCGGCAGTTTCGCCGCCACCTCGGGCGTCTTGCCGCGGATCATGTCGGAGGCCTTGTCGGCGATCATCAAGGTCGAGGCGTTGAGGTTGGCGGAGATCATCCGCGGCATGATCGAGGCGTCGATCACGCGCAGGCCCTGCATGCCATGGACCCGGAGCTGGTCGTCGACCACGGCCCATGGCGCGTCGGCCGGTCCCATCCGGCAGGTGCAGCCGGGATGGAAGGTGGTGGTGCCGCGCTGGGTCGCGGCGGCGAGCAGCTCCTCGTCGCTCGTCACCTTCGGACCCGGAAAATCCTCGTAGGCGTAGTACGGCTTGAGCGGCTCGGAGGCGAGCAGCCGGCGCGCCAGCTTCATGCCGGCGACGACGACGCGGCGGTCGATCTCCTCGGCGAGATAGTTGGTCTGGATGATCGGCGGCGCGAACGGATCGGCGGAGCGGATCCGGACATAGCCGCGGCTCTCCGGCCGCTGCTGCCATGACGCCACCGTCATGCCGGGCTCGTCCTCGAGCTGGCCCTGCACGCCTTCCTTGTAGCTCGCCGGCGTGAAGGTGAGCTGCAAATCGGAGCTCTCGGTGGTCTCGCCGGAATGCCAGAAGCAGTAGACCATGGTCGGCGACAGCGACAGCAGACCGCGCCGCGTCGTCGCCCATTTGATTGCTTCGCCCCACAGGCTGAAACCGCGGCGCATTTCGTTGATGGTCCGGATGTTCTTGACCCGCGCCACCGAGCGCGGCGCGTAGTGATCCTGCAGGCCTTCGCCGACACCCGGCAGTGCGTGCCGCACCTCGATGCCGTGCGCCTGCAACAGCTCAGGCGAACCGACCCCGGAGAGCTGCAACAGCTGCGGCGAGTTGTAGGCGCCGCCGGAGAGGATGACCTCCTTGGTGGCGCGAATCTCGAGCGGGTCGCCGTATTTGCCGCCGCGGTTGTAGCGCACGCCGACCGCACGCTTGCCCTCGAAGATGATCCCGGTGACATGGGCATGCGTACGCACATCGACATTCGGCCGCCGCCGCGCCGGATGCAGATAGGCGGTCGCCGCACTGACGCGCAGGCCGTTCAGGATGGTACGCTGGCAATAGGACACGCCCTCCTGGATCTGGCCGTTGTAGTCGGGATTGCGCGGAATGCCGAGGCTGACTGCGCCGGCCATGAAGGCCTCGCAGAGCGGGTCCTGCCAGTCCATCGTGGTGACGGTGAGATTGCCGTCACGGCCGCGATAGGTATCGTCGCCCTCGCCGATCCTTCGCTCCATGCGCCGGAAATACGGCAGCACGTCGGGATAGCCCCAGCCGCGATTGCCGAGCTGCGCCCAGGTGTCGAAATCCTGGCGCTGGCCGCGGTTGTAGATGTGGCCGTTGATCGACGACGAGCCGCCGAGCGTCTTGCCGCGCGGCGCATAGATGCTGCGCCCGCCGGTGTAGGGACCCACCTCCTGCTGGTAGGCCCAGTTCACGCTCTTCATGTGGAAGGTCTTGATGAAGCCGGCCGGCAGATGGATGTAGGGATGCCAGTCGCTCGGCCCCGCCTCGAGCACGCAGACCCTCGTGCCCGCATCTTCGCTCAACCGGTTGGTCAGCACGCTTCCGGCGGAACCTGCGCCGATGATCACATAATCGAACGTTTCCATCGTCTCGTTTCTGGCGCCGACTGCGGTCTCAGCGCGGTTTTTCGTTGAGTTGATAGTTGAGATGGGCCTTCACCGTCGGCCATTCGCTGGCGATGATGCTGTAAACCACGGTATCGCGCAACGTGCCGTTGGGCGCGATCTGATGGCTGCGCAGGATGCCGTCCTGCTTGGCGCCGAGACGCTCGATGCCGCGCCGGCTCTGGTGATTGAAGAAATGCGTGCGGAACTCGACCGCGATGCAATCGAGCTTCTCGAAGGCATGTTGCAGCAGCAGCAGCTTGCACTGCGTGTTGACCGCGCTGCGCTGCACACGCTTGGCGTACCAGGTCGAGCCGATCTCGACGCGGCGGTTCGGCGTGTCGACATTCATGTAGGTCGTCATGCCGGAAATCTTGCCGTCGGCATCGAACACCGTGAACGGCAGCATCGTGCCCGCGGTGTGCAGGCCGAGCCGGCGGTCGATCTCCTTCGTCATGTTCTCCGGTTGCGGAATCGCGGTGTACCAGAGGTTCGAGAGACCGCCGTCTTTCACGGCTTCCGTCAGTCCATCGACGTGAGCGTGCGACAGCGGTTCAAGCCGCGCATGCGCGCCGCGAAGGGTGACAGGTTCAAGCCAGGGCATTCGAACATCCTCTACGTAGAAGCAGGACCTCACTTTAACCCGTCATTGCGAGCGAAGCGAAGCAATCCATCTATCCGCGCATGTGGAGGGATGGATTGCTTCGTCGCTGCGCTCCTCGCAATGACGGCAAGTGCATCATTTGTTCAAGAAGTTGAGCGGCAATCCCGGCCGCGGCCAGTCCATCGCGATCAGCTCGCCCTTGCCCGACAGCGTGATGTACGCGGTCTTCAGCTCGGGGCCGCCGAAGGCGATGTTGGTGGTGACGCGATCGCCGGTCGGCACCTGCTCGACCACGGTGCCGTCGGGCGCGATCACCGAGATGCAGCCCGAGACCAGCGTCGCGACACAGATATTGCCTGATGCCTCCACCGCGAGCGAGTCGAACATCTGGTAGCCGCCGAGGCCCGCGATCGGCTTGCCGCGCTCGCCGCGATAGATGATGTCGCGCGGTTTGACGGTGCCGGGCTCGGACACCTCATAGGCCCACAGCCGCGCAGTCGGCGTCTCCGCGATGTAGACGGTCTCCTCGTCCGGCGACAGGCCGATACCGTTGGCCGGCAGGATGCCGTGCACGGCTTCGACGATCTCGTTCATGCCGGGCTTCAGATAGTAGAACGCGCCGACATCCATGTCGCGGGCGCGGCGCTTGCCGAGATCGGAGAACCACAGGCCGCCCTGCCTGTCGAACACCAGATCGTTCGGGCCGCGCAGCCCATGCTCGCCGCATTTCGTCACCACGGTCTCGACCTTGCCGGATCGCAGATCGACGCGCTGGATCGAGCCGCCGAGATAATCCTCGGGCTGCGGACCCGGCATGATCATGTTCTTGGTCGGGATCCAGGAGAAGCCGCCATTGTTGCAGATGTACATCTTGCCGTCGGGACCGAGCGCGGCACCGTTCGGGCCGCCCGGCACCTTGGCGACGATCTCCTTGCGCCCGTCGGGATAGACTCGCGTCAGCCGCTGGCCGCGGATTTCGACCAGCACGACCGAACCGTCGGGCATCACGACCGGGCCTTCGGGAAACTCCAGATCAGTGGCGAGAACTCGGATATTGGCCATGGCATCCTCCCGGCTCTTGGGCTGCAGGCGGATTCCGAACGGCCCCGCACGCGCAACATGTTATTTCCCCTGTTATGGCAAAGTGGGTTTGGCTTGCCAAGCAATCAGCGGCGCAACGCTGCCCGGCGTTGAGGTGGCGGGCTCCATCATGACCACACCAACGGCGTCGTCCTGGCGAAAGCCAGGACCCATAACCACCACACTTGGTGATGAATGGGATCGTTGCCCCCGACATCGCACAACAATTCTCATTTGGGGTAATGGGTCCTGGCTTTCGCCAGGACGACGATGAAGATGGTCTTCGATTCGACCGGCCAAACAGCTTGTTCGGTGTCATCACCCGCGCATGCGGGTGATCCAGTATTCCAGAGACGCCGGTGCTTGAACCGAGGGGCCGCGGCGTACTGGATCGCCCGGTCGAGCCGGGCGATGACAGATGTGGTGGGGACGCGGCTTCGCATTCTCGCGACATGAATTGTCCGAGCTTTGCTCTTCGTTTCGCCCCCTCTCTCGCAGAGGGCGCAGGGAAAGCCGGGTGCCGATCGCACCCATGGGCCCCGAGCAATGGGTAGAAAGCTCGGGGGTAGGACCACAGGTGTAACCGGAAACTCCGGCTTTCCCTGCGCGATGGGTTACGGCTTACTTCGCGCTCTCCCCGGCGAGACTGGGCTTGTTTGTCACCGCCTTCGCAAGACGCAATTGCGTCTTACAAGGGGACACCGGCCGCTAGGGCGTCAGGACCACGCGACTTCGCCGTCCGCTTCGCGTGCTCTCGTCAGTCACACACTCGGCGTCCACCGCATCCCACACCGCGTTCGTGACGATCGCGAAGCGCCCCTCGATCGGGTGAGACGGGCGGATTTATAGCACTGAGTTTCATTTCTGATAAAGCGAAATATTTTCGCGCGCGAGCATTGACAGGTTTTACTGAGTTGCCCGTCGGGTTGTTTTGTCGCACCCCAGCCGTCATTCCGGGGCTCGCGAAGCGAGAGCCCGGAATCCATCAGGCAACATCACGGGTGGCAAAATGGATTCCGGGCTCGCGCCAAGAGGCGCGCCCCGGAATGACGGAAGAGCTCAACTCAACGTCCCCGCATGCACCCACCAGCCGGGGTGATCGGCGCGGAGCTTTTCGCCGGCGGCCTCGGCGTCGGCGTCGGTTTCGAAGATCGCAAAGCAGGTCGCGCCGGAGCCCGACATGCGGGCGAGGCGAACGGCCCTCGCCGCGCGCAAGGCGGATAGCACGTCGCTGATGACGGGCTCGATCCGCGCGGCGGGGGCTTCGAGATCGTTGGTGCCGCGCTTGAGCGCCGCGATCCAGTCGTCGACCGCGTGCCCCTCCGGCCAGGACGGCGCCTGCATCATGACGTCGGTGGCGCCGATCAGGAGTTCGCCGTTGCGCAGGCCGAGCGCATTGAAAACGTCCCTGGTCGCGACCGGCACGCGCGGATTGACCAGCACGCAGGGCATTTTCGGCAGGTCGAGCGGCAGCAGGCCTTCGCCGACGCCGGTCATGTCGCAGGCGCGCGAGGCGACGCACACCGGCACGTCGGCGCCGGTCTGCAGCGCGACCGCCATGATCCTGCTATCGTCGAGCGAGAGCTCGTTGAGCCGCGCCAGCAGCCGCAGCGCGGCCGCGGCGTCCGCCGAACCGCCGCCGATGCCGGCCGCAACCGGCAGCACCTTCTCCAGTGTGAAGTGGCCGACCTTGAGGTCGACGACCTGCTCGCCGAGCAGGCGCGCCGCCTTGAGCACCAGATTGTCTGACGTATCGCCGCAGGCATCGGCGAGCGGTCCTGACATCGCAAGCGACAGCCCGGAGCCCGGCTCGAGCGTGAGTCGATCGGCGCAATCGGCAAACGCGACGACGCTCTCCAGGTCGTGAAACCCATCGACGCGCCGCCCGACAACCTTCAGCGTCAGGTTGACCTTGGCACGCCCTTCTTCAATCAGCGCCGGCACGGCGATAAACCCCTAAAAAACGATATCGTGTGCGATTAGCGTAAATCGCACCATGATCCTATCCCTTTGTTGGCAAGGAAATTCCGGGTCTGGGACACGCCTGAGACACTCTTACCGTCATTCCGGGGCGATGCGCAGCATCGAACCCGGAATCTCGAGATTCCGGGTTCGCCCTTCGGGCGCCCCGGAATGACAGAACAATTGAATAGGCGCGCAAATGCCCGGGACAAGCCCGGGCATGACGCCTCAACTGAAAATGCAGCGCTAGCGACTTATGCGCCTAGCCGCCCTTGCCGTCGTCGTCCTTCTTCTTGTCGGCGGAGGCGGCGGAGGAGTTGGCATCGTCCGGCAGGCCGTTGTCGATCTTGGCCTGGATCTTCGGCAACTCGTCCGGCTCGGGCTTGAGGTCGCGCGCATGCGCCCACTGGAACTTGGCTTCCAGCGTGCGGCCGACGCGCCAATAGGCATCGCCGAGATGGTCGTTGATAGTCGGATCTTCCGGCTTCAGATCGATCGCGCGCTCGAGGTTCTTCACCGCCTCCTCGAAATTGCCGATCCGGTAATAGGCCCAGCCGAGGGAGTCGACGATGTAGCCGTCGTCGGGGCGCTGATCGACGGCACGCTTGATCATCTTCATGCCTTCGTCGAGGTTGATGCCCTGGTCGATCCAGGAATAGCCGAGATAGTTCAGCACATGCGGCTGCTCGGGCTGCAGCTCGAGCGCCTTGCGCATGTCGGCCTCGGCCTTGTTCCACTGCTTGGAACGCTCCTCGCAGATGCCGCGGTAGTAATAGGTGACCCAGGCATTCTTGTCGCCGCCGGCCGGCAGCGCGTCGATCGCCTGCGAATAGGTGGTGGCGCAGTCGCCGAACTTCTTGCGGCCACGCTCGATATTGCCGAGCGCCAGGATCGCCTCGATGTCCTTCGGCTGCTCTGTTGTGACTTCCTTCAGGATCTTGATCGCCTCGTCGCTGCGGTCGGCGGCGTCGAGATTGGTCGCGAGCTGGATCTGGGCGTTGCGCTTCAGCGCCGAGGACGCCGGCATCCGCTCATAGACCTTGATCGCCATCTGCGGCTTCTTCACCGATTCATAGAGATCGGCGAGCGACAGCAGTGCCAGCGGATGGTTCGGCTGCAGATAGAGCGCAAGCTGCAGATAGACCAGCGCGAGGTCCTCGCCGCCGCGGCGGGTCAGCGTGGCGCCGATGCCGTACAGCGCCTCGGCGGCGCCGGCCTGGGGTGAATCGATCAGCGGCGGCAGCTTCTTGCCGGCCTTGGTCTCCTTGATGCCTTCCAGCACCAGCGGATGGCGCGGCAGCTTCTTGTCGAAGGCCTCGTACATCGCAGTCGCAGCGGCGGCATCCTTGTTGCGCGAGGTCCAGCGCGCATATTCGTCGACCGTGCGCAGCATCGAATCGTCGAGCTTGTAGACGCGCTCGAAGCGGGCGCCGGCATCCTTGTCCTTGCCGGCGAGCTCGTAAATCATGCCGGCATGCAGGTCCTTGAAGATCGGATACCATTCCGGGCCGGTCAGCTTGTCGATCGAGGCGACCGCACCCTTGCTGTCGCCGGCGCCTTGGGCGGCCCAGGCCGACAGCAGCGTCGCGACCAGGTCGGTGATCGGGCCGCGGACCGACTGGTTGATGTTGGACTGCGCGGCGGCGTATTTCTTCTGCTTGAGGTCGCGCACGCCGACCACGAGGCGGGCGACGCGGTTGGCCTTGTCCTGGGTCAGGATGCGGTCGGCGAGCTTGACCGCCTCCTCGATGTCGCCGTCGGCGAGCGAGGAGATGAAGGCGCGGTCGAGCAGCTCGGAGTTCTTCGGATCGGTGCGCAGCGCCGAGCGGTAGAACGCCGCAGCCGAGGTCGCGTCGCGCTCGACGCTGGCGTGGCGAGCCGCCAGATAGCTGCCGGCGGTGGTCAGCGATTTCAGGTCGGTCTTGCTCGGGAATTGCGCGGCATTGTCGGTCGGATGGTCCGGCGTTTGCGCCGACAGCTGCGCAGGAACGGCAAGCGCCGCCGCAGCAAGAAGGGCAATCGTCAGGCGGTTGAAACGGGTGGACAGCATCACGGTCGCCTTGCTCCAGGGGTTTAAGGCCACGAAGGATTTACGGCCAAGATCCTCGCGACAAGATCTTGCGATCAGTCTCAAAATGCGAACCCAAGCGGCGGCATCACGGCGAGCGGACAATGCCGCTTTTGGCGCTCTACCGCAAGGATAGCCCATGACGAATCAATTGGCAGATTAGGCCTTTACGCCCGCCGATCCAGCCAGCACCACCGCAAAAGCCTCCCACTATGGCGGTATCGTGACCGGGCCGGGCACATTCGCGTGCAGACGCAAAAAGCCGCGGATCCCGGCGCCGCAGGCCCCCGTTTCGCCGCTCTCGCCGGAGCTGCAATCCGGCCGCGCCCACGACAGGACAGGCCGAGCGCAGGCTGCGGCGACCTCACGCAAATGTGGCCGGCCGTCTCGCCTTACATCGCCTCGTAGTTACATGGCCTCGTAGTTCGGACCGCCGCCGCCCTCCGGAGGAACCCAGGTGATGTTGCCGTTGGGGTCCTTCACGTCGCAGGTTTTGCAGTGGACGCAGTTCTGGGCGTTGATCTGGTAGCGCGGTGTGGCGCCCTCCTCGACCCATTCATAGACACCGGCCGGGCAATAGCGGTTGGAGGGACCGGCGAACACATCGTGCTCCGACGTCTTCTGCAGGTTCATGTCGGCGACCCTGAGATGGACCGGCTGGTCCTCCTCATGGTTGGTGTTGGACAGGAACACCGACGACAGCTTGTCGAACGAGATCTTGCCGTCCGGCTTCGGATAGGCGATCGGCTGGTGCTGCTTGGACGGATCGAGCGTCTTGCGGTCCGGCTTGGCATGCGACTGGGTGCCGAACAGCGAGAAGCCGAGCGTATTGCACCACATGTCAAAGCCGGACAGCACCATTCCGAGTATGTTGCCGAACTTCGACAACAGCGGCTTGGCGTTGCGGACCTTGAACAGGTCCTTGCCGATCGCAGACGAACGCCAGGCATTCTCGTAGTCGACGAGTTCGTCATTAGTGCGTCCGGCGCCGAGCGCTGCCGCGACGTGCTCGGCGGCGAGCGTGCCGGAGCCCATCGCATTGTGGACGCCCTTGATGCGCGGGACGTTGACGAAGCCCGCCGCGCAGCCGATCAGCGCGCCGCCCGGGAAAGACAGCCGCGGCACCGACTGGTAGCCGCCCTCGGTGATGGCGCGTGCACCATAGGCGAGCCGCTTGCCGCCCTCGAACAGCTCGCGGACATCGGGATGAGTCTTGAAGCGCTGGAATTCGTCGAACGGCGACAGATACGGGTCGTTGTAGTTCAGATGCACGACGAAACCGACCGCGACGCGGTTGTCGTCGTAGTGATAGAGGAACGAGCCGCCGCCGGTCTTGTCGTTCAGCGGCCATCCCAGCGTATGCTGAACCCGTCCCTTGCGGTGCTTCGCCGGATCGATCTGCCAGACCTCCTTCAGCCCGATGCCGAATTTCGACGGCTCGCTGTTGGCGTCGAGCTTGAACTTCGCGATCAGCTGCTTCGACAACGAGCCACGTGCGCCTTCGGCGAACAGCGTGTACTTGCCGAGCAGCTCCATGCCGCGGGTGTAGGAATCCTTGTGGCTGCCGTCCTTGGCGATGCCCATGTCGCCGGTCGCGATGCCCCGCACCGCGCCCTTGTCGTCATAGAGCACCTCGGTGGCGGCAAAGCCCGGATAGATCTCGACGCCGAGCGCTTCCGCCTTCGGCGCCAGCCAGCGGCAGACGTTGCCGAGCGAGCCGATGTAGCAGTGATGATTGTACATCAAGGGCGGCATGATGAAGTTCGGCAGGCGGAACCAGCCCTGCGACGTCGTCCAGTAGAAGCGGTCTTCCTTGACCTGCGTCTTCAGCGGACAGTCGGCGTCGTCGCGCCAGTCCGGGATCAACTTGTCGAGCCCGGCCGGATCGATCACCGCACCGGACAGGATGTGCGCGCCGACCTCGGAGCCCTTCTCCACCACGACGATCGAGAGCTCCGGATTGAGCTGCTTCAGCCGGATCGCGGCCGACAGGCCCGAGGGGCCGGCGCCGACGATGACGACATCGAATTCCATAGACTCGCGCGGAGGAAGGTCTTCAGCACTCATGATCCTGGTCTCAGCCCATCGAGAACGCTTCTAAGCTTTTCAAAAGTCGTTGTTTCCGATTTTTGACCGAAGAACAACCATGGAATCGCACTTCCATGGGTTTGCACGGCCCCGATACCTTAAGAGAATAATCTTTTCCAAAAACCGGCCTCCACTTTTCCCGATCATGCTCTAGATTGCAGCCATCATGGCCCTGACGCCCGAGCCCGCCCCTACACTGCAGCAATTGCTTGCCTTTTACCTCGAGGCCGGGGTCGATTGCGCGCTTGGCGACGCGCCGATCAACCGGCTGGAGGAGCCCGAGCCAGTTCCCGCGCCCGCCGCGCCGCGGCCACCAGTGGCGCTCAATCCGCTGCGTCCCCCGCCGCTGGCGATGCCTTCAGTTCCGCGCAGCGAAATCACCGTCGCGCCGGACGCCGCGATTGCCTCCGCACGCGAAGCCGCACGCACCGCACCGACGCTGGAAGTCTTGCGCGCGCTCATGGAGACATTCGACGGCTGCGCGCTGAAACACACCGCGACCCGGCTGGTGTTTGCCGACGGCAATCCCGAGGCGCGGGTGATGTTCGTCGGCGAGGCGCCGGGCCGCGACGAGGACATCGAGGGCCTGCCGTTCGTCGGCCGCTCAGGCAAACTGCTCGACCGCATGATCGCGGCGATCGGGCTCGACCGCAGCAAGGCCTACATCGCCAACGTCATTCCGTGGCGGCCGCCGGGCAACCGCACGCCGACGCCGCAGGAGACGCAGGTGTGCCTGCCCTTCATCCAGCGCCACATCGAGCTGGTGAATCCGGACGTGCTGGTGACGCTCGGCAATCCCTCGACGCAGGCGCTGCTCGGCACACGCGAGGGCATCATGCGCACGCGCGGCAAATGGATCGACTACGACACCGGCACCCGCACGATCCGCGCCGTCGCCACCTTCCATCCGGCCTATCTGCTGCGCTCGCCGTCCTACAAGCGGTTGTCCTGGCAGGATTTGCGCGCCATCGCGAAGGTGCTGCAGCCGGCGACGGCGTAACGGCGTCGCAACTTCGTAGGGTGGGTTAGCGCAGCGTAACCCACCGACTTGCTCACCGCGGAGAGAATGGTGGGTTACGCCTTCGGCTAACCCACCCTACAGAGCTCACACTACTTCGGCCGCACGATCGCCCAGCCGATCCGCAGCACCGGCTGCCGTCCATTGACCAGCCGGTCGAACGAGCGCGGCACTTCCGGCACCAGGCCGGGAAAGCGCTGCGCGAGTTCGGGCGGCGGCGTGCCGGCGGTGTCCTGCGCGCGCCAGACCACGACGCCGCCGGTCTCGTTGAACTTCGGGATCGACAGCCACGGCGTCCGCTGCGGCGCGGCGTCGAGCAGCAGATGCGGACGACGGCTGTTCATCGCAATCAGGCTGGCGATTTCAGGATCGCCGGCCACCGCGCGCAGCCGCTGGTTGGTGCGGCGCTCATAGCTGTCGTCGAAGAAGCGCCCCATCGCGGCTGCCGGCAACGAGGTCGGCACCTCGGTGGTGCTGGTCCAGGGCAGGAACAGCGCCGCCGCCAGCGCGACTGCGGCGGGCGCCGCGACGGCAAAAGCCCAGACCGAACGCAACACCCGTTGCCGCCGGAGCGGAATCAGATCGCCGGTCGCGACGACGACGGCGAGCCCCGACATCAGAAGCGCCACGCCGGCGCCGCCGAAGGCGCGATCGAGATCGAATAGGCCGGAGACGAAGCTGCCCGCGATCGCCGGCGCGAAGGCGAAGAAATAGACGAACTGCTGCGCCAGCGGACTGACCGACGGACGATAGATGATCGGCGCGTCCTCGGCCTCGCGGGCGAACCAGCGCGAATTGAGGATCGCCAGCAGCGCGATTGCGGCCGTCGCCACGATCAGCCCGCCGAGCACGACGCCCCAGTGCAGCGCGCGCGCCTTGAGATCTGCGAGCGCGGGCACGGCCGGCAGCGCCAGCACGTCAGCGCGGATCAGCCAGATCAGATAGGGCAGCGCCAGCACGATGATGACCAGCACCGCATAGAGCGGATCGACCGCCTTGAGCGTGCGCCGCCCGCGCTCGGTTGCAAGGGCGAAGCCGATCACGAGCAGGATCATGCCGAGGGCCGCCGGCGTCGTCAGCAGCAACAGGCCGCAATCGATCGACCAGGCGAACCAGGCGGCGCGCCGGTTCTGGCCGATCAATTGCCAGGAGTGCAGCAGCAGCAGCGCCCAGAGCGGACGCGCCAGGATCAGCGGGCCGAACTCGACGCTGGGTGAAGCGAACACCACGACCGTCATCGACAGCAGCACCGCCAGCACGCCCTGCGGGCCGCCGACGATGGCGCGCGCCAGCTGGTAGAACGCGATGAAGGTGGCGATCTCGCAGGCCTGCGCCAGAAGATAGACGCCGAGCACATGATTGCCGGCGGCACGGAAGGCGATGTCGGCGAGCCAGAACGCCAGCGGCGGCCCCATGTCGGTGCCGACCTGATATTCGCGGCCGAAGGCCAGGATGGCGGCGAGATTGCCGGGCGGGCTGCCGTAGAAGATCAGCGGCAGGAATAGCCAGATCGCGGCCTGCACCAGCACCACGACCCACACCACCAGGCGCGGCCGGGCGCGGATCAGTTCGACAACCAGGGAGGTAAACCGCATGAAACGCCTGAAATGCCCCAGCCACCCGTCAGCGGCGCCATCTGATCCCGGTGGTTTTGATAAACGGCGGCGGCGATGGAGGCAACGGTGTACGGTGTGGCTACACCGCAAAGTCACCTCCCCTGTCATCACCCACGAAGGCGGGTCATCCAGTACGCCGCGGCCTCTCAATCGAAAACGGCTGGCTCTGGAATACTGGATCGCCCGGTCGAGCCGGGCGATGACACCGTTGGATGGGCTGGCGCAGTTGCGCTACGCCGCCGCGGATTCGGCGGCTTCGCTTTCCTCGTCCACCGTGAACAGGTCGGGCTCGGCCGGGACCGGAAAATGCTTCAGCCGCGCGGCGACGACGGGGGCGAAGAAGCTGCGGTGATGGGTGGTGGGCCCGAGCCGGTCCAGCGCCTCGAGGTGCTCGGGCACGCCATAGCCCTTGTGCTGCTCGAACCCGTAGCCGGGACAGTCCAGCGCCAGCGCGCACATCAGGCGGTCGCGCGTCACCTTGGCGATGATCGAGGCTGCCGCGATCGAGGCCACGATGCCGTCGCCGCCGATCACGGCGTCGCAGTCGCAGGGCG
The DNA here is from genome assembly GCF_011058295.2 of Bradyrhizobium sp. 6(2017). NCBI lineage: Bacteria > Pseudomonadati > Pseudomonadota > Alphaproteobacteria > Hyphomicrobiales > Nitrobacteraceae > Bradyrhizobium > Bradyrhizobium sp. 6(2017). The sequence goes on from NZ_CP049289.2 coordinate 8,228,087, forward strand.
TGGCGAGCTTGTCGCGGCCGTCGACGAAGACATGCTTCGGCATTTCCGGCAGCGCATGCACCGCGCGCGCCAGCGCCCACAGCGAGGCGCGCAGGATGTTGTCGCGGTCGATTCGCGCCGGCGACGCCACCGCGACCGAGAACGCTGATGTGGCGCAAATCTCCTCGAACAGTTCCTCGCGGCGCTCGGCGGTCAGCCGCTTCGAATCGTCGAGGCCTTTGGGAATGCGATTGGGGTCCAGCACCACGGCGGCGGCGACCACGGGACCTGCCAGCGGGCCCCGCCCGGCCTCGTCGCAGCCGGCGACCGGCCAGACGCCGCGCTTGATCAGCGCCCGCTCGCGCCGGAAGCTCGGCCGCGTCACGATACGCTTCTCCGGCTTGGCTGACTTGGCCAGCGCCTTCTTCGACGTGCTCTTGGACTTGTCCCGAATCATGCGGGGATGGTGATCAAGCCAGCCCCGCGGCGCAACCGGGAACCAGCCGCCCTTCCCCGCAATTCAATCCGGCCGGCTTTTAGTCGGGAATCGACACGCGCCTGTTATCGAGCACCTCAAACCCCGGCGCGCGCACCACTTCCCAGGCGTGGCCGTCGGGATCGGCGAAATAGCCGCAGTAGCCGCCATAACTGGTGGGCTGCGCGGGGTTCAGCAATTTGCCGCCCTTCGACAGCGCGAACGCCATCACACAATCGACCTCGGCATCGTCGTTGCAGTTCCAGGCGATCGCAACGCCGCGGAACGCTGAAGGCCGCGGCTGATCGGGCAGGGCGGCATCGGCGGCGAGCAGATGCCACGGGAACAGCCCGAGCACAGTGCCGCCGGTGTCGAAGAAGGCGACCTCCTCGCCGGTCCCGCGCATCTTCCTGGTGAAGCCGAGCGATTCATAGAAGGCGATGCTGGCGCGCATGTCGCTGACGCCGAGCGTGAGGACGGTGAAGCGTGGGGTCGGGGCGTTACTCATTGTTGCACTCACTCTTTTGACGTCATCATAGCCCGGATGGAGCGAAGCGTAATCCGGGACCTCTATCCGCGGGCAACGATTTCCCGGATTGCGCTGCGCTTCATCCGGGCTACGGACCTCATCTAGAACAAGCTCAACTGCTCGCCGTTGCGCTTCGGCTTGGCAAAATGATCGGTGGTCAGCTTGGTGCGCCGCTTGTTGAGGCCGAGTTTCTCGCAAGCGATCTCGAAGCGGCGGCCGATCATCCAGGCCATCGGGCCGGTGCCCTTCATCCGCGTGCCCCATTGCGAGTCGTAATCGCGGCCGCCGCGCATGTCGCGGATCAGCGTGAAGACGTGGCGGTAGCGGTCGGGATAGTTCGCCATCAGCCATTCGCGAAAGAGATCGCGGACCTCGAGCGGCAGCCGCAGCAGCACGTAGCTCGCCTCCTTGGCGCCGGCATGCACGGCGGCATCGAGGATGCGCTCGATCTCGGAATCGTTCAGCGCCGGGATCACGGGCGCGATCATCGCCGTGGTCGGGATGCCGGCGTCAGCCAGCCGCTTGATCGCCTCGAGCCGCTTCGGCGGCGTCGATGCGCGCGGCTCCATGGTGCGGGCGAGTTTCGGGTCGAGCGTCGTCACCGAGAGCGCGACCTTGGCGAGATTGCGCTTGGCCATCCGCGCCAGAATATCGATATCGCGGGTCACCAGCGCCGACTTGGTCACGATGCCGACCGGATGCCCGGCGCGCTCCAAGACCTCGAGAATGCCGCGCATGATCTTCCGCTCGCGCTCGATCGGCTGATACGGATCGGTGTTGGTGCCGATCGCGATCATCCGCGCCTCATAGTCGGGCGCCGCCAGCTCCTTCTCGAGCAGTGCGGGCGCGTCCGGCTTGGCGAACAGTTTGGATTCGAAGTCGAGCCCCGGCGACAGGCCGAGATAGGCGTGGGTCGGCCGCGCGAAGCAATAGACGCAGCCGTGCTCGCAGCCGCGATAGGGATTGATCGAACGGTCGAAGCCGATGTCGGGCGAGTCGTTGCGGGTGATCACCTTGCGCGAGGTGTCGAGCGCCACACTGGTCTGGAACGGCGGCAGGTCGTCGAGGCTCTGCCAGCCGTCGTCGAAGGCTGTCCGCGCCTCGGCCTCGTAGCGGCCGCTGGCGTTGGACTGCGCGCCACGGCCGCGCCGCCGCTCGCGCTCGATCGCGACCGCAAGCTCGGGAAAAGGGGTGGGTGCACCCGCCGGGTTATCGGAGGGCGCCGTTACCGGCGGGTGCTTGAGGGCATGAGAGGATGCTCGGCTCATGCTGTGAAGCTAACACAGCTTGAGAACAAATCAAGAACATCGCTTGAGAAAATCCACAAAGTGATGGCGCAAAATTCTGCAGGCGAAAAGGCTGCTTTGAATATGACAAGGTGATAACACGGCCGGAGTTTTTCAACCGTTTGAGCCATCGAAGCCTCGAATCATGCTGAGCGTGATCATTCCAACCGACGGCGTCGAGCGCACCGCGGTCGCGACATTGGCGGCGCTGGTGCCGGGCGCAGCCGCGGGCGTCATCCGCGAAGTGCTGCTGGTCGACCGCACCAACAGCGACGTGATGGAGCGGGTTGCCGACATCGCCGGCTGCGGTTTCCTGCGCTTCGAGGGCACGCGCGCCGCGGCACTTGCCGCCGGTGCAAAGCAGGCCCGTTCGCCCTGGCTGATGTTCCTGCATCCGGGCGCAGTGCTCGACGCCGGCTGGATCGAGGAGACCACCCAGTTCATCCAGATGGTGGCGGCAAGCGGCAAGGACCGCGCCGGCATCTTCCGCTACGCCCGCGCGCCCTATACCGACCCCGGCCTGCGCGACGGCATCAAATTCGTCGCCCGGATGATCGTGGGCCCTTCGGCCGAACAGGGCCTCCTGATCGCGCGCGACCATTACGAGCGGATCGGCGGCTATCGGCCCGACGCGCGTCGCTCCGAGGCGCGGCTGCTGCGCCGGCTCGGCCGCTCCTCCCGCACCATGCTGCGCAGCCGGATCATGGTGGCGTAGGGTTTCCGACCCGCGACGACGCTTCGAGATGCCCTGAAATGCACATCGGCCTTGCCATTTATTTGATTCCGTCAAATAATATGTTTGATGAAATCAAGTTCGTATGACACGACGCTCGAGAGCCAGGTCGCCGCGATCCGCGGCTTCAGCCGGTTCTACACCCGCAAGCTCGGCATCATCGAGCCGAAGCTGCTGGATTCGCCGTTCACGCTGCAGGAAGCGCGGATCATCTACGAGTTCGCGCATCGCGAGAACTGCACCGCGACCGATCTGGTGCGCGAGCTCGACCTCGATGCCGGCTTCGTCAGCCGCACGCTACAGGCGCTGCAGCGCCGCCAGATCGTGACGCGCAAGCCGTCGAAGGCCGACAAGCGCGTCAATGAGGTGGCGCTGACCGCCAAGGGCCGCACTGCTGCCGCTGATCTCGACCGCCGCTCGCGCAGCGAGGTCGGGGCGCTGCTGAAGCAGATGGACGGCGATCGCCGCGCCGCGGTGGTGCGCGCGATGGGCACGATCGAACAGTCGCTGGAGCCGCCGACGGAGAAGCCGACCGGCTTCCTGCTGCGCAGCCACCGCGTCGGCGATATCGGCTGGGTGATCTCGCGACAGGGACGCGCCTACGCGGAGGAATATGGCTGGGACATCAGCTACGAGGCCTTGGTGGCCGAGATCTGCGCGCAATTCCTGCGATCGTTCGATCCGGCCCGCGAGCATTGCTGGGTCGCCGAGGTCGACGGCGAGCCGGTCGGCTCGATCTTCCTGGTCAAGGGCGGCGACGGCCTCGCCAAGCTGCGGCTGCTGCTGGTGGAAGAAAAGGCGCGCGGGCTCGGCGTCGGCCGTGCGCTGGTCGAGCAATGCATCCGCTCCGCACGCGAGATGGGCTACACAAGGATGACGCTGTGGACCCAGAGCATCCTGCTCGCCGCGCGCGGCATCTACGCCCGCGCCGGCTTCCGCAAGGTGAAAGAAGAGAAGCACCACAGCTTTGGCGTCGACCTGGTCGGGGAGACCTGGGAGCTGGATTTGTGACCCTGTCATTCCGGGGCATCGCGTCAGCGATGAACCCGGAATCTCGAAGATGCGGCGCGAGATTCCGGGTTCGTGCTTCGCACGCCCCGGAATGACGGGAGACGACTACGCGCTCGCCCCTTTCGCCTTCGGACGGCGCAGATGCTCGTCCAGCCGCGGCATGATCTCGACGAAATTGCAGGGCCGCGTGCGGTAGTCGAGCTGCGCGGCCAGAATGCCGTCCCAGCCGTCACGGCAGGCGCCGGGCGATCCGGGCAGGCAGAAGATGAAGGTCGCGCCTGCCACGCCGGCGGTGGCGCGGCTCTGGATCGTCGACACGCCGATCTTGGCGTGGCTCAGCATGTGGAAGGCGATCGAGAAGCCGTCCATCCGCTTCTCGAACAGCGGCTCGACCGCCTCCGGCGTCACGTCGCGGCCGGTGAAGCCGGTGCCGCCGGTGGTGATGACGGCATCGACGCCGTCATCCGCGATCCAGCGCCGGATCACCGCCCTGATCGCCTCGACATCATCGGTGACGATCTCGCGCGCCGCGAGCTTGTGGCCGGCCGCGGTCAGACGATCGGCGAGCGTGGTGCCCGACTTGTCATCCGCCAACGTGCGGCTGTCGGAAATCGTCAGCACCGCGATGTTGAGCGGGATGAATGATTTGGATTCGTCGAGTGAGGACATTTACACCTCTTTCCCATCCCGCTGACGTCATTCTGAGGTGCGCGCCTTGCGGTGCACTTGCACCGCTGGGCGAGCCTCGAAGGATGGGCCACGGGCTCCGTCAGCCTTCGAGGCTCGCCAAGAGGCGAGCACCTCCCGACTGAGCGCATTCGCGCTCATCCGGGGATGACGCTACCGGCATACGCCTACAAGCTACCGCCGAACGTGTTGCAGGCCTGCACGGTGCCCTGCTGGTAGCCCCTCATGAACCACTCCTTGCGCTGCGCAGCGGAGCCGTGGGTGAAGGAATCAGGCACCACCCTGCCCGTCGCCTGCCGCTGCAGCGTGTCGTCGCCGATCGCATTTGCAGTGGTCAGCGCGGCGTCGATGTCGCCGGCCTCGAGGAAGCCCGGCCGCTTCTTCTCCTCGCGATTGACCCAGACGCCGGAGAGACAATCGGCCTGCAGCTCGACCTTGACCTGCAGCGCGTTGGCCTCGGCCTTGCTGCCGGCCTGCTGCTGCAGCCGGTTCACGCGCGGGATGATGCCGAGCAGGTTCTGGATGTGGTGGCCGGCCTCGTGCGCGATGATATAGGCCGCGGTGAACTTGCAGGCGTTGCCCGAGCAGCCGCGGAAGCGGGTCTCGACCTCGCGGAAGAAGCCGGTGTCGAGGAAGATGGTCTTGTCCGGCGGGCAGTAGAACGGCCCCATCGCCGACTGCGCCATGCCGCAGCGGCCGCCATTGGTGGCATTGCGGAACAGCACGATCTTCGGACCGGTGTAGGTCTGGCCCGAGGCCTGGAAGATCTCGCTCCAGCGATCGTCGATTTCACCCAAGATGCCGGCGATCATGCTGCCCATCTCGTCGGTCGGCGCGCCACGCTTGGTCTGCGCGCCCGACGACTGCCGGTCGGTCTGATAGGTCGGCGCCTGGCCGCCGCCGGTGAGAATCTCGGCGCCGCCGATCAGGATGCGCGGATCGATGCCGAAGGCATAGCCGAGCAGGCCGAGCACGATGACAGTTCCGATGCCGAGCCCGCCGCCGCCCATCGGAATCCCGAAGCCGCCACCACCGCCGCCGCCTCCTCCGCTATCGTCGCGACGGTCTTCGATGTCATCGCTGCGGCGGAAATCATCGTAGCGCATGGCGGTTTCCCTTTATCCAGTCGGCGCCCCAATGCGGGACACTCCAACCTAAAATTTCCATTCTGTTAATCAATATCCTGCCCGGCAAAAATTGCCTAGTCCAAGACGCACATCGTTTGCAGTGCGAATGGCCGCAAGCAGCGGGCAATTTACCGGTCGAATCGTGCCGGTTTGATGATCCGCAAAATTTTTCGCAGAACGCGCTGATGTTGCAGCACAACGCTGATGACACTGCGCCACAGCGTTCGAAAGATGCTGCAATCTTTTGCATGAAGATTTCCAATTAAGTCGATTTTTACTTTGCCGGCTCAATGTGGCGCCAGTCGGTTGTTTAGTCCCGCGTCGCCGACAGCGTCGCCTGAGTCAGAGTTCTTGAGTCATGGTAGTGTCGCGTCGCGGGGCGTCTGCAAGGGCGCCCCGCACTAAATTTGAGAATGCCCCGTCGAGCCGAATCGTCATTGGCGATTGCGTCGCCGAATTGTCGAAGCTGCCGTCCGGCTCGGTCGATCTGGTGTTCGCAGATCCTCCCTACAATCTGCAGCTCAAGGGCGATCTCAAGCGCCCCGACGAGTCGCATGTCGATGCCGTCAACGACGACTGGGACAAGTTCTCGTCGTTCGCCGCCTATGACGATTTCACCCGCGCCTGGCTCCTGGCCTGCCGCCGCGTGATGAAGCCGTCGGCGACGCTGTGGGTGATCGGCTCCTATCACAACATCTTCCGCGTCGGCGCCATCATGCAGGACCTCGGCTTCTGGCTGCTGAACGACATCGTGTGGCGCAAGTCCAATCCGATGCCGAACTTCCGCGGCCGCCGCTTCACCAACGCGCACGAGACCATGATCTGGGCCGCGCGCGACGAGAAGGCCAAGGGCTACACCTTCAACTATGAAGCACTGAAGGCGTCCAACGAGGACGTGCAGGCGCGCTCCGACTGGCTGATCCCGCTGTGTACCGGCGAGGAGCGCCTCAAGGGCGATGACGGCAAGAAGGTTCACCCGACGCAGAAGCCGGAGCAGCTGCTTGCCCGCGTGCTGCTGTCGTCGTCGAAGCCCGGCGACCTCGTGATCGATCCGTTCAACGGCACCGGCACCACCGGCGCCGTCGCCAAGCGGCTCGGCCGCAGCTATATCGGCTTCGAGCGCGACAAGACCTATGCGGCCGCAGCCGAGGCGCGGATCGCCGCGATCGAGCCGCTGCCGGAAGCGACGCTGGCGCCGTTCATGACCGCGCGCGAGGCGCCCCGCGTCGCGTTCTCCGAACTGATCGAGCGCGGCATGATCGTGCCCGGTGCCAGGCTGGTCGATGCCAAGAAGCGCCACGGCGCACTGGTGCGCGCCGATGGCGCCATCATGCTCGGCGACAAGGTCGGCTCGATCCACCGCATCGGCGCGGTGGCGCAGGGCTCCGGCGCCTGCAATGGCTGGACCTTCTGGCACGTCGAGACCAAGACCGGCCTGCGGCTGATCGACGAGCTGCGCGCCGAGATCCGCTCCGGGATGGCTGCGGGCTGAGCGGGCACGCGACCCTTCCGCGATTGCGGCGTTGTAGGATGGGTAGAGCGAAGCGAAACCCATCACCTTCCTGCCGTGTGATCGATGGGTATCGCTGCGCTCCATCCATCCTACGGTTCTGAGACCCGGGATGACGTCGTCTTGAACGCGGCCACCTTGTGACGCCGCAGCGGCGGGCCTACATTTGTGTCAGTCACTTGCCGTTTCGATTGGTCGCCCGATGCGAAGACAATCCGAGACATTGCTGCTGGTGCCGCTGCTGCCGGTCTTCCTGCTCGGCATGTTTCCGATGCTGCTGATCGGCCTGCTCGGATCGTTCGGCCTGATCATTTTCGGCATCCTGCTGGTCTCGGTCGGACTGACGCTCGGGCTAGAGGCGCATGGCGAGTTCAACCAGGAGATCATCGTCCACGGCCATGCCCGCGGCTCCGAGCGCGCGACGCAACTCTCCCACCTGCATGCTGCGACCCGCTCCGCCATCGTGCTGGAGATCGCGGGCGTTGTGCTGGTCGCAGCCGGCATCGCCGGCTTCCTGTGGTTCGGCTGACCGGCGCGCTGCGCGCAGCTGCCTCACAAACTCGTCGGTTGCGAAGCGCGGCGAAATTTGCGCATGAGGGGCCGTCCGCGGTCCTCGCCGGCTGCGTGCCGGTTACACCCCAAAGGAGACCCCTTTCATGCTCAAATTCTATTTCAACGGCTCGCCAAACCCGACCAAGGTCGCGCTCTTTCTCGAGGAGTCCGGACTGCCGTTCGAGCCGATCGCGGTCGACACCCGCAAGGGCGACCAGTTCACGCCGGACTATCTGAAGATCAACCCGAACAGCAAGGTGCCGGCAATCGACGACAACGGCACGATTGTGTTCGATTCCAACGCCATCCTGCTCTACCTCGCCGAGAAGACCGGCAAGTTCCTGCCGACCAACCGCGCCGAACTGCTGTCCTGGCTGATGTTCGTCGCGACCGGTGTCGGGCCGTATTCGGGACAGGCCGTGCACTTCAAGCATTTTGCGCCGAAGGACCAGAACCACGACTACGCCCATAACCGCTACCAGTACGAAACCGATCGCCATTACAAGATCCTCGACGGCCATCTTGCCAACCGCCGCTACATGGCGGGCGACAGCTACTCGATCGTCGACATGGCGCTGTGGGGCTGGGCGCGGATGGTGCCGTTCAAGCTCGGCGACGACGCCTATGCGCGGTACCCGCATGTGAAGCGCCTGGTCGACGAGATCTCGGCGCGTCCCGCCGCCGCCAGGGCGATCGCGCTGAAGGACAGGTTCACCTTCAAGGCCGAGATGGACGACGAAGCTCGCCGCAACATGTTCAAGCACATGACGACCAAGGTGGCGTGACGCACGCTGTCATTCCGGGGCGCGCGCTTGCGCGTGAACCCGGAATCCAGAGATTGTTGCGCGAGATTCCGGGTTCGCGCTGACGCGCGCCCCGGAATGACGGCAGGTGGAACGGCGCCCTCACGGGCGCCGTCTTCGTTTGTGCCGCCCGCCGCTATGCCGGAAACGCGCCGAGCGCCTTCTCGGTCAGAACCGAGTCGCAATATTCCCGCACCTCCTTGATCCGGCCGTCGTCGAAGCGGAACACCAGGCAATAATCATTGTCGTAGCGCTGACCTTGCTTGGTGAGGTTGTTGCCCTTGGCCTCGACCACGACGATGTCGCCGTCGGCGATGATGCGATGCGCGACGGTGCGGCCGCGCTCGACCAGTTTGGAGCGAACATGGCCGTGCAGGTCATTCATGATCGATGGCTTGCCGGTGAAGGTGCGTGACCAGGAATATTGCCCGGTCACGGTCCAGATCGCGTCGTCGGCGAGCGTTGCCATGAACAGCGAATTCTCGCGCACCGCGGGATCCGGACTGCCCGCGATCACGAACATCTCCTGCACCAGTTTCTTGTTGTCGGCTGCGCTCATGGCGCTTTTCCTTGCAATTGGTTGGTGGCCCATCCTGCGGCGCCGACGCGCATTCTTCCAGTCGATAGGTGGTATGATATATATTCACCTGATGAATTTGAATTCGCTTGACCTCAATCTGCTGGTCGCGCTCGACGCGCTGCTGCGCGAAGCCAATGTCAGCCGCGCCGCGATGCGGCTCAATCTGTCGCAGCCGGCGACCAGCCACGCGCTGCAGCGGCTACGCGACCTGATCGGCGATCCGCTCCTGGTGCGCAACGGCGCGCGGATGGAGCTCACGCCGCGGGCGCTGGCGCTGCGCTCGCCGCTGGCACAGGCGCTCGACCAGGTCCGCACGCTGTTCGTCTCCGACGATTTCGACGCCGCGCGCAGCGAGCGGCATTTCCGCCTGATGATGCCCGACCTCGCGGTCGAGCTCCTGATGCCACTGCTGATGGAGAAGGTGACCCGGCTGGCGCCCAGCATCACGATCGACGTGGTGCCGTGGCGGGGACCGGCGATCTTCACGCCGGAATTCGCCCGCACCATCGATCTCGTGATCTCGATCGGCGATTCCTTCAAGGGCTTTCACCGCCAGCGGCTCTACACCGACAGCGATGCGCTCGCGGTGCGGCGCGGCCATCCGGCCGGCGCCAAACTCAGGAAGCACGAGGCCTTCCTGGCCGCGCGGCACGTCGCCGTGATCATCCGCGGCCAGAACGAGGATCTGATCGACGCCTGGCTGCGCGCCAAGGGCATCGAGCGGCGGATCGCGCTGGTGGTGCCGGGCTATATCGAGGCGCTGCACGTCACCGCGCGCACCGACCTCGTCGCCTTCGTGCCGCGCCGCTTGATCTCGGCGCTGGCGAAACAATTGTCGCTGGTGACGGTGACGCCGCCGCTCGATCCCGGCATCGACGAGCAGCACATGTTCTATCCGACGCGCGCCCAGATGGACCCGGGCTCGCTGTGGCTGCGGAGGCTGATGCTGGAGACGGGACGGGAGCTGGAGACGCGGAAAACGTAGCGGCGCCCTCTATCACCACGTCGTTCCGGCGAAGGCCGGGACCCATAACCACCGCCGTTTGTGATGAAGAAGGACAGCGGCCCCAGCATCGCAAAACAATTCAAATTCGTGGTTATGGGTCCCGGGTCGCGCTGCGCTTGCCCGGGACGACACCGAATTTTTGGCCCTACGCCTTCTGCTCGGCGAGCACCTTCTGCACCGCAGGGCGGCTCTCCATCGCCGCGCGATGCGCCTTCACCTTGGGCAGGGTCGCGATGTCGACGCCGTCGCCGTCGAGCCAGAGGGTCAGCGTGTAGAGATAGGCGTCGCCGACGCTGTAGTTCTCGCCCATCACCCACGGGCCCTTCAGCATGTCGCGCTCGATCAAATTGAAGCAGGCGCCCATGGTCTTCGGGATCATCGTCTTCATGTCGGCGAACGAAGACTCCTGCGTCGCCCAGCGCGCGCCGCGCATCTTGTGGGCGTGGCAGATATGCACGGTCGAGCACAGATAGGAATTGAAGGCCTGCAGCTTCGCGAACTCGAAGGCGTCGTCGAGCGGCGCGAGCTTCGCTTGCGGAAAGGTCTGCGCGATGTAGGCGAGCATCGCCGGCGTCTCGGTCAACACGCCGCGCTCGGTGACCAGCGTGGGCACCCGGCCCTTGGGATTGATCTTGAGATATTCTGGGCTGTTCTGCTGATTGATCTTGAAGTCGAGCTTCTCGGTCGTGTAGGGCGCGCCGGCCTCGGCCAGTGCGATGTGGGAGGCGAGCGCACAGGTGCCGGGCGCGAAATAGAGCTTGAGCATGTCGATGTCCTCTCCGGGCCTTGTCGGTTCGCTCTGAACCCGGCCCTTTTTATCAGATGCGACGGACGGTAGCGGCACCTCCCCTTGCCGTCCACCCCGCGGTACCGTGGACCTTGCCCGCAGCGGGGCCGCCGTGCGATGACCATGCCAATCGAGAGGGGATTTTCATGACTGTCCTCATTGCAGGTGGCGGAATTGGCGGGCTGACCTTGGCGCTCAGCCTGCACCAGATCGGCGTGCCCTGTCGCGTATTCGAGAGCGTGCCCGAGCTGCGGCCGCTCGGCGTCGGCATCAACGTGCTGCCGCATGCGGTGCGCGAATTGATCGAGCTCGGCCTGCATGACGTGCTCGACGCGACCGCAGTACGCACACGCGAGCTCGCCTATTTCTCCAAGCACGGCAAGCCGATCTGGAGCGAGCCGCGCGGGCTCGAGGCCGGCTATAAATGGCCGCAATTCTCGATCCATCGCGGCCGCCTGCAACAGCTGCTGCTCGATGCCGCGACCGAACGGTTGGGACGTGAAAACATCCTGACCAGCCATCACCTCTCCGGCTGGACCGAGACGGCGGATGGCGTGCGCGCCGATTTCATCGACCGCGCCACCGGCAAGTCCGCCGGCAGCTGTGACGGCGCGGTGCTGATCGCAGCCGACGGCATCCATTCCGCGGTGCGCGAAAAACTCTATCCGCAGGAGGGACCGCCGATCTGGAACGGCCGCATCCTGTGGCGCGGCATCACCCGCGGCAACGCCTTCCTGACCGGCCGCACCATGATCATGGCCGGCCACGAGATCCTGAAATTCGTCTGCTATCCGATCTCGAAAGAGGCCGGCGCCGACGGCAAGTTCGACATCAACTGGGTCGCCGAGCGGCACATGCCGCCGACCTATCAGTGGCGCCGCGAGGACTATAACCGCACCGCTGATCTCAACGAGTTCCTGCCGTGGTTCGAGAGCTGGAATTTCGACTGGCTCGACGTGCCGGGCCTGATCCGCAACTGCCCGCACGCCTACGAATATCCGCTGGTCGACCGCGATCCGATCGCGCAATGGACCTTCGGCCGCGTCACGCTGATGGGCGACGCCGCGCATCCGATGTACCCGATCGGCTCCAATGGCGCGTCGCAGGCGATTTTGGATGCGCGCGTGCTGACGCGCGAAATCCTAGCGCATGGTCCGACGCAGGCTGCGCTGTTGGCCTATGAGGCAGAGCGGCGGCCGGCGACGACGGATCTCGTGATGCTGAACCGCCGCAACGGGCCGGAGCAGGTGATGCAGCTGGTCGAGGAGCGCGCGCCCGACGGCTTTGCCGTCGTCACCGACGTGCTGTCGCAGCAGGAGCTGGAAGACATCGCCGCCAACTACAAGCGCGTCGCCGGCTTTCAGGTCGAGGGGTTGAACGCCAAGCCGCCGATCGTGCAGCGGGCGGGCTGACGCAGCTCTCTACCCGTCATGCCCGCGCAACGGCTTTGCCGTTGTCGCTGGAGGAGCCGCGAAGCGGCGTCTCGAAGTATGCACGGCCCGCCCGGTGGCCGTCGACCCTTCGAGACGCGCGCAAGTGCGCGCTGCTCAGGGTGACGGGACTGACTATTGCGCGAGCATTCCTACCGCAGCGCCTGCGCCGCCTCCACCAGGCGGATGCTGCTCGTCGCGGTGGCGAGCAGCGTTCCTTCAGCTGCAGTGAGCCGGCCCTCGACGAAGGCGATGGTCTTGCCGAGCTGCGTCACGGTGGCCTCGCCGGTGATCGGCCCCGGCCTTGCCGGCGCCAGGAAATTCACATTCATCGTGATGGTCGTGGTGAACAGCCTGCCCTCGGTCATCACGAACACCGCCGGTCCCATCGTGTCGTCGAGCATCGCCGAGAGCATGCCGCCCTGGACGAAGCCGGCCGGATTGCAAAAGTCCTGCTTGCCGTCGAACACGATCCTGATCCAGCCCTCCTGCGGACGTGCATCAACCACGCGCCACCCCAGCAGTTTTGCGACTGGCGGCATCGGGATGCGGTCGAGTGCGGTTGCGATCATGGCGGCCTCCGGTTTCCGGAGGTGATAACGAAGCCCTGCTGCCAGCATGGTGTCAGCAGGCCGTCACCTTCTAGAGATCCAGCCCGTGCGCGATGACCTTGCGCATCACATTGGGGAACGCCTCGCCATCCAGCGTCGCGACCGGCACCCAGCGCATGCCCTCCGGCGCGCGGGTCCGCGGCGGAACGCTGGCGGTATAGACCACGAGCTCGAGCGGAAAGTGCGTGAAGACGTGGGTGACGACACCGGCCTTGCGGTGCCAGCGCGTGACGCCCCTGAGTTCCGGCGCCTGCGCGAGCGCTGCCGCATCTTGCTGCCCGGCAAGCCATTGCGATCCCGGCACTTCGGTCATGCCGCCGAGCAGGCCCTTCTCCGGGCGCGAGCGCACCAGGAGTTCGCCGCCCCGCGTCACCACGAAGGCTGCGCCGCGGCGCAACGTGCCGCTCTTCTTCGGCGCCTTGCGCGGGAAGGTTTCCTGGTCGCCGCGCGTCCGTGCGGCGCAGTCGTCATTCAACGGACACAGCGCGCAGGCCGGCTTCTTCGGCGTGCAGATCGTGGCGCCCAAATCCATCAGGGCCTGCGCGCTGTCGCCGGCACGGGACGGGCCTAACAATGTCGCGGCCATCTCTTGGATCAGCGGCTTGGCCTGCGGCAGCGCCGCCTCGATGGCGTAGAGCCGCGTGACCACGCGCTCGATGTTGCCGTCCACCGGCATGGTGCGGCGGTCAAACGCGATCGCGGCGATCGCCGCGGCGGTGTAGGGCCCGATGCCGGGCAGCACGCGCAAGCCGTCCTCGGTGTCCGGAAATACCCCGCTGTGGTCATTGAGCACCGCGACCGCGCAGGCATGCAGGTTGCGCGCCCGCGAATAATAGCCGAGCCCGGCCCACATCCTCAGGACGTCGTCGAGCGAGGCGCGGCCGAGTGCGGCCACATCCGGCCAGCGAGCCACGAATTTCTCGAAATAGGGCCCGACCGCCCGCACCGTGGTCTGCTGCAGCATGATCTCCGATAGCCACACGCAGTACGGATCAGCCCGCTCCCCCGCCGCCGCGCGCCATGGCAGCTTGCGGCGATGCCGGTCATACCAGGCAAGCAGCCGCGCCGGGCGGTCGGCCTGCTGGTCGGTGGGTCCTGCTTTGGCGGCGGCGCGGGAGCTCATGGAGGTACCTTAAGACAAATCTCGCCCCGTCATGCCCGGGCTTGACCCGAGCATCCACGTCTTTCTTCTCCCGGGATGGAAACGCGGCCACAATGATGAACACGGTTTCGGCCGCGCCGGCTCCGCTGCTATAACCCCCTGATGGCAAAACCCGGTCCGATCAGCGCAAAACCCCTGTCGATCCTGCTCAGCGACGTCTTCACCGAAGCCTATGCCAAGCAGGGCTTTGCCGCGCGCGAACTGGTGACGCGCTGGACCGAGATCGCCGGCGAGCGAATCGCGGCCTATTGCGAGCCGTTGAAGATGCAGTGGCCGCGGCCGGTGGAGGGGCAGCCGCAGGAGCCGGCCACGCTGGTGCTGCGGGTCGAAGGACCGATGGCGCTGGAGATCCAGCATTCCTCCGATGTCATCCTGGAACGGGTGAACCGCTTCTTCGGCTGGCATGCGGTTGGCCGCCTGACCATCCGGCAGGCGCCGCTTTCGCGCCGCAGCCGCCCCACGCGGCCGCGCCCGCCCGACCCCAAAACCGTGGCGCGGGAAGCGGCAAACCTTGGGGCTGTCGAGGACGACGATCTGCGTGCGGCGCTGGCCCGGCTGGGCGCCACGATCAAGCGAAATTGACGCTTTTCGCGGGGTCGGCCGCGAGACCCCGGCATTGCCACAATGGTCGTTTCAAGCTAGCGAAGGCTTCTTTTCGGGACCCCTTCATGCTGGCGTGAATGCGCCAATCCGGGAGCTGACCTTGATCATCACGCGCCGCGCTTTCACCACCGCTCTCTCGCTGACCGGGCTCGCCGCCCTCGCCGGCCTGTCGCCGCTGCGCCTGATCACGGAGGCGTTCGCGCAGACCGCCGCCGAGGTCGCCAAGCCGCAGTCGCTGCCGGACATGGGGCTCGGCCCGCAGGACGCCAAGGTGACGATCGTCGAATACGCCTCGATGACCTGCCCGCACTGCGCCAATTTCAACGAGACCGTGTTCCCGAAGATCAAGTCGACCTACATCGACTCCGGCAAGGTCCGCTACGTGTTCCGCGAATTCCCGCTCGACATCAAGGCTGCCGCCGGCTCGATGCTGGCGCGCTGCATCGCCAAGGACGACGCGCCGAAGTTCTTCGCCGTGATCGACCTGTTGTTCCGCCAGCAGAACGACTGGGTGGTCAAGAACACCACCGAGACGCTGACGCGGATCGGCAAGCAGGCCGGCCTCAGCCAGCAGCAGGTCGAGGACTGCCTGAAGGATCAGAAGCTGCTCGACAAGATCGCCGCCGACCAGAAATACGCCAACGAAGTGCTGAAGGTGAACTCGACGCCGACCTTCTTCGTCAATGGCGAGATGGTGAAGGGCGAGACCTCGTTCGAGGAGTTCAGCAAGCGCATCGATCCGCTGCTAAAGAGCTGATCGCGAGTCGACAAACCTGACGTCGTTCGTGCCCGCATCGCGCCGGGCACCATAATTGTGGATGATTTGCGATCACCGCGCGCGGCCGTCGCATCATTTCGTTGTTGAAAACTTGATTCGCGTGATGCGAATCTTCCAGGACATGCAGTGGTCATAAAACCCTGCAAATCCCTCGCAAATCCCTTGGGAAAAGCTTGGTCAAGCGGTTGCCCTGACGCGCAGGCATCGCCATTGTCGCCGCTCATGAGAGCTGCACGCAGCTATTCGCCCCAAACACGACATTGCCTTACATGGTATTGTCACGGCAGGGAGATTCGCGCCCGGCCAAACGAGATTTGTGTACATGAAGCTCACGCGCCTCCGCCTGCACGGTTTCAAGTCGTTCGTTGAACCCACCGATTTCATGATCGAGCCGGGCCTGACCGGCGTCGTCGGACCGAACGGCTGCGGCAAATCCAATCTCGTCGAAGCGCTGCGCTGGGCGATGGGCGAGACCTCGCACAAGTCGCTGCGCGCCGCCGACATGGATGCGGTGATCTTCGCTGGTTCCGGCAACCGCCCGGCGCGCAACCACGCTGAAGTCGTGATGACGATCGACAATTCCGATCGCTCGGCGCCAGCCGCGGTGAACGACAGCCAGCTGCTCGAAATCTCCCGCCGCATCGAGCGCGAGGCCGGCTCGGTCTATCGCATCAACGGCCGCGACGTGCGCGCCCGCGACGTCCAGATCCTGTTCGCCGACGCCGCCACCGGCGCGCGTTCGCCGGCGCTGGTCCACCAGGGCAAGATCGGCGAGATCATCCAGGCCAAGCCCGAGCAGCGCCGCCGCGTGCTGGAAGACGCCGCCGGCGTCGCGGGCCTGCATGCCCGCCGTCACGAGGCGGAATTGCGGCTCAAGGCGGCCGAAACCAACCTCACCCGCGTCGAGGACGTGATCGGCCAGCTCTCTGGCCAGATGGAAGGCCTTAAGAAGCAGGCGCGCCAGGCGATCCGCTACCGCGAGGTCGCCGCCAAGGTGCGCAAGTCCGAGGCCATGCTGTTCCATCTGCGCTGGATCGAGGCCAATGCCGACGTCAACGACGCCGCGCATAACCATGATGTTTCCGTGCGCGAGATGGCCGAACGCACCCGCGAGCAGGCCGAATCCGCCCGCATCCAGGCGATCCGCGCCGCCGAATTGCCGGCGCTGCGCGACGCCGAGGCGCGCGCCGCCGCCGGCCTGCAGCGCCTGACCAATGCGCGCGAGATGCTCGACCGCGAGGAGCAGCGTGCCAAGGAGCGCGTCGGCGAGCTCGATCGCCGCCTCACCCAGTTCGCCCAGGACATCGCGCGCGAGCAGCAGCAGACCTCCGATGCCGACATCGCGCTGCAGCGGCTCGACACCGAAGACGCCGAGCTGAAGGAAGAGATCAAGTCGCGGGTCGAGAAGCGCTCCGGCGTCGACGAGCGCGTCTCCGAAGCCGAGGAGATCCTGGCCGCGACCGAGCGCCAGTTCTCCGAGCTGACCACGCAGCTCGCCGACCTGACCGCGAAGCGCAACCAGCTCGAGGCCGGCGTCCGCACGCATCGCGACCGGCTGGCGCGGCTCGATCAGGAAATCGCCAACGTCCAGGCCGAGGAAACCAAGCTCGCGCAGGAGACCGGCAATCTCGGCGACATCGACGCACTTGTCGCCGCCATGGAGATGGCGCAGCAGACGCTCGCCGAATCCGAAGCCGCGGTGCAATCCAGCGAGGCGCATCACGCTGCCGCGCGGCAGACGCTGGAAGCCTCCCGCAATCCGCTCACGGAGGCCGACAAGCGCGTGCAGCGGCTCGAGACCGAAGCCCGCACCATCTCCAAGCTCGTCACCAGCGAGACCAAGAATCTGTGGCCGCCGATCATCGACGGCATCACGGTCGCCAAAGGCTATGAGAAGGCGATCGGCGCCGTGCTCGGCGACGACCTCGACGCTCCCGTGGATTCCTCCGCGCCGATGCGTTGGACCAATGTCGGTGAAGCCGCCGGCGACCCTGCCCTGCCCGATGGCGTCGAGCGGCTGGCCGATCACGTCCAGGCGCCGCCGGAACTGGCGCGCCGTCTGGCCCAGATCGGCGTGGTGGCAAAGGAACGCGGCGCCGCGCTGGTGTCGCAGCTGAAGACCGGCCAGCGGCTGGTGTCGCTCGAGGGCGACGTCTGGCGCTGGGACGGCTTCGTCGCCGACGCGCATGCTCCGACCGGCGCGGCGCGCCGCCTCGCCGAGCGCGCGCGCCTGGTCGACATCGAGCACGAGCTGGAGCAGGCCCGTATCGATGCCGCCGCCAAGCGCCAGGCGCTGGAGACCGCCGAAGAAGAACTGCGCTCGGCGTCCGCCGCCGAGGGGGCCTCCCGTGAAGCCGTGCGTGCCGCCCGCCGCGAGACCGACGCCGCGCGCGAGCGTCATGCCGCGACCGAGCGCGAGATCAACCGCCATGCCGCGCGCAAATCGGCGCTGACCGAGGCACACAGCCGCGTCGCCGCCGACCGCGCTGAGGCCGAAGCCGCGCATGAGAGTGCTGCTGCTGCGCTCGCCGAACTTCCGCCCGGCGTCGAGACCGAGGCCCAGCTCGCTGCGGTTCGTTCCGAGATCGACAATCAGCGCCGCGCCGCTGCGCAAGTCCGCGCCGAGGCGCAGGCGCTCGCCCGCGAGGCCGAGCTCGCCGACCGCCGCGTGCAGGCGATCCTTGCGGAGCGCAACGAGTGGCAGAACCGCAAGACCAGCGCCGCCTCGCAGGTCGGGACCATCGAGGCGCGCATCGCCGAGGTGTCGATCGAGCGCGAGGAACTGGCCAACGCGCCGGAAGTGTTCGCCGAGAAGCGCAGCGCGCTGATCACGGAGATCGAGCACGCCGAGGGTGATCGCCGGATCGCCGCCGATGCGCTGGCGACCGCGGAAGCCGCGATGGCGGAAACCGATCGCCTCGCCAAGGCCTCGCTCGAAGCGCTGTCGTCATCCCGTGAAGCCACCGCGCGCGCCGAAGAGCGCATGGAAGGCACCCGCCGCCGCCTCGCCGACATCGAGCGCGAGATTCACGACATGCTCGAGGTCGAGCCGAGCGCGGTCGTCGGCATGGCCGAGATCGAGCCCGGCGCGGAGTTGCCGCCGGTCGCTCAGGTCGAGGAGGAACTCGAAAAGCTGCGCCGCGACCGCGAGCGGCTCGGCGCCGTCAATCTGCGCGCCGAGGAAGAGCTGAAGGAAGTCGAGACCCAGCACACCGCGCTGACCACCGAGCGCGACGACCTGGTCGAGGCGATCAAGCGGCTGCGGCAGGGCATCCAGAGCCTCAACCGCGAAGCCCGCGAGCGCCTGCTGACCTCGTTCGAGACCGTCAACGCTCACTTCAAGCGGCTGTTCACCGAGCTGTTCGGCGGCGGCGAGGCGGCGCTGCATCTGATCGAGAGCGACGATCCGCTCGAGGCCGGCCTCGAGATCATCGCCAAGCCGCCCGGCAAGAAGCCGCAGACGCTGTCGCTGCTGTCAGGCGGCGAGCAGGCGCTGACGGCGCTCGCGCTGATCTTCGCGGTGTTCCTCACCAACCCGTCGCCGATCTGCGTGCTGGACGAAGTCGACGCGCCGCTCGACGACCACAACGTCGAACGGTTCTGCACCCTGCTGAACGAGATGACCGCTTCGACCGAGACGCGCTTCATCATCATCACGCACAACCCGATCACGATGGCGCGGATGAACCGGCTGTTCGGCGTCACCATGGCCGAGCGCGGCGTCTCGCAGCTGGTCTCGGTCGACCTGCAAGGCGCGGTTGATATCCTCGACCAGAACGTGGCGTAGCCAAGGCTCGCTCTTCATAGTCATTGCGAGGAGCGGCAGCGACGAAGCAATCCACGCCTCGGTAAGCGGTGCGATGGATTGCTTCGCTCCGCTCGCAATGATGTGTGGATGGTACGCCGCATGACCTCACCCGATCTGCCTGCCGAACTGAGAACGGCACTCAACGCCAAACTCGAAGGCCTGTCGCGCAACGAGGCGGCGGGCCGTGCCGCCGCGATTTCCGAGACCTATCGCGCCGGCGGCGGCTCCGGCGGCACGATCAAGTCCGAGAGCGATGCGCAGGCCTACGCGCTGGCGCGGATGCCGGCGACCTATGCGGCCGTTGTCGCGAGCCTCAACGCGCTGACCGAGATCCGATCGGACTTCGCGCCCACAAGCCTGCTCGATGTCGGCGCCGGGCCGGGTACGGCAAGCTGGGCCGCGGCTGAGACATTCCCGTCGCTCCAGGATTTCGCCCTGCTGGACGCCAATGAGGCCCTGCGTACACTGGCACTGGACCTCACCCGCAAGAGCAGCCGGCTGCGCGGCGTCAGATACGAGCTCGGACAGGCGCGCACCTACGTCACGCATGCCGATACAGCCGACCTCGTGATCGCAAGCTACGTGATCAACGAGATCGGCGATGCCGAGCGCGCCGCGCTCACCGATGCGATGTGGGACAAAACCAGGGATACGCTGCTGGTCGTCGAACCCGGCACACCTGCGGGCTACGCGCGGATCATCGCGCTCCGCGCACGCTTGATCGCCGCCGGTGCCCACGTCGCCGCCCCCTGCGCGCATGACGGCGCCTGTCCCCTGGTTGCGCCCGACTGGTGCCATTTCTCACAGCGCCTGCAACGCTCGCGTGCGCACAAGCAGGTCAAGGGCGCCGAGCTGCCGTTCGAGGACGAGCGTTTTGCCTATGTCGCGCTGAGCCGCACGAAGGTCGCGGCGCGCCCGTCCCGCGTGCTGGCGCAGCCTGACGTCGGCAAGGTCGAGATTGCGGCCAAGCTGTGCACACCCGAGGGCGTCGTCGTCACGAAGGTGCCCCGCCGCGCCAAGGCCGATTACGCCAGCGCCCGGCGATGGCGCTGGGGCGACTCGGTCTAGATCCTTGCGTCGTCCCGGCGAAGGCCGGGACCATACGCCGTGGCCCGCGGAAGGGGCGCAAGCGGCGTCGGCTTTGCTTCACAACCGGAATTGGTGGTTATGGGTCCCGGCCCCCGTGCGCGATTGCGCACTAGGCCGGGACGACGTTGAACTAATTCGACACCATCATCGACCAAGACAATGCCCACCTTTTCCGCGGCGGGCTGCCCTGCGCCCCGATCTTGGGCTACGGTGCCGCCGTTTCGTCCCATCAGGAGCCGCCTCGTCATGTCGACCAGCTGGATCGTTATCGGCGTCATCGTTCTTCTCGTGCTGTTTGCGTTCGGCGCCTACAACCGCCTCGTTGCGCTCAGCCAGCGGGTCGGACAGGCCTTTGCCGACATCGACGTGCAGCTCAAGCAGCGCCACGACCTGATCCCGAACCTGGTCGAGACCGTGAAGGGCTACGCCTCCCACGAGCGCGGCACGCTCGACGACGTCATCAAGGCACGCAATTCGGCGATGTCGGCGCAGGGACCGACCCAGGTCTCGGCGGCGGAAAACCAGCTCTCCGGCGCGCTCGGCCGGCTGATCGCGCTGTCGGAGGCCTATCCGGACCTCAAGGCCAACGCCAACTTCCAGCAGCTCGCCTCCGAGCTTTCCGATCTCGAGAACAAGATTGCCGCCAGCCGCCGCTTCTTCAACAACGCGGTCCAGGAATACAACACCGGCATCCAGCAGATGCCGGCCGCCTTGTTCGCCGGCATGTTCGGCTTCACCCGCAAGGATTTCTTCGACCTCGGCGCCAGCCGCACGGAGGTCGAGGCGGCACCGAGCGTGAAGTTCTGAGGCGCGACGCGCGCCGGCGAGAGCCCTGATGGCCGCCTACGGTCTCTACACGCACATCGCATCGAACAAGTTTCGTTCGATGCTGCTGCTTGGCGGGCTATTCCTGCTGATCTACGTGCTGGTCTATGCCGGCGCGCTGGTTGCGGAAGTGATGATCGATAGCGGCCGCTCGGTCGACTATTACCTGACGCACGCCTCGCGCGATCTCGTCTCCGCCTTGCCATGGGCGACGATCGCGGCCGTGGCCTGGATCGCGATCGCCTATTTCTTCCACCAGAAGATGATCGACGCCGTCACCGGCGGCGAAAGCGTGACGCGGCAGCAACAGCCGCGGCTCTACAATCTCCTGGAGAATCTCTGCATCTCGCGCGGCATCCCGATGCCGAAGCTGAAGGTGATGGACAGCCCGGCGCTGAATGCGTTTGCGACCGGACTGAACCCGCGGCAATACGCCATCACCGTCACCACGGGTCTGTTGAGGGCGCTTGATGACCAGGAGATCGAGGCCGTGCTCGGCCACGAGCTCACCCATATCAAGAACGGCGACGTGCAGCTGATGGTGGTCGCCGTGATCATCGCCGGCGCGGTCGGCTTCTTCGGCGAGCTGTTCTTCCGCCTGTTCACGAACCTGTCGTGGAACTCGAGCGGCGGCGGAGGCGGCTGGTCGTCCTCGTCATCCTCTCGATCTTCGTCATCCTCCTCGGACCGTGACAGCAAGGGCTCGGGCGGCGGCGCGATCGTCGTGATCATCATTGCGGTCGCGCTGATCGTGCTGGCCTGGCTGCTGTCGCAGGTGGTCAAGCTCGCGCTGTCGCGCTCGCGCGAATTCTTGGCCGATGCCGGATCGGTCGAGCTGACCAAGAATCCCGATGCGATGATCACCGCGCTGCGCAAGATCGAGAACCGCGGCGAGCTGCCGGATGCCACCTCGGCGGTGATGGAACTCTGCATCGACAATCCGCGCGAGGGCTTTGCCGACCTGTTCGCCACCCACCCGTCGGTGAAGTCCCGGGTCGATGCGCTGGTGAAATATGCCGGCGGCCACGACCCCGGGCCGCTGGCGCTGCCGGATGAGACATCGGACCAGACGGAGACGCAGGGCCAGCCGCCTATGCCAAGCGACCAGCCGCCGCCGGTCACCCACGGCCCGTGGGGCGACACACCGCCTGAACCGGCGAACAACCCGCCGGCGCTGCCGGGCACCAGCCCCGCGCAGGGACCATTGGGCCCGCTCCAGGGACCTCTTCAGGGACCTTGGGGCCGGCACCGCTGATCATGCCAGCTCTTTCATTTGGGCATGATCTCTTCGGAAACCGCTTCGCACTTTTCCGGATCATGCCCCTACCTTACTCAGTCCATTAAGGAAATCCCCACCAAACCGGTCGCGGGCACCTTAAGGAATTGAATTCTCCCTCGTTTCTGCCATGTTCGCGCCCAAAGCAGTGTGGGGACTTGCCGATCGCCATCGCGGTCGGGAGCGCGCTTCAAGGGATTTCCATGGCAAAGCCGGTTGTGATCGTGGTGGGCGCCGACAAGGGCGGGGTCGGCAAGACCACCGTCTCGCGGACGCTCCTGGACTATTTCAGTGCCAACAATGTGCAGACCCGGGCGTTCGACACCGAGTCGCCGCGCGGCACGCTGAAGCGCTTCCACCCTGACATCACCGAGATCGTCGACATGACGACGACCGCGGACCAGATGAAGATCTTCGATACGCTCAACGCTGGCTCCTCAGTCACCGTGATCGACGTCCGCGCCGGCCTGTTGTCGCCCGCGCTGGCCTCGCTGCGCGACATCGGCTTCCTCGATGCGGCGCGCTCCGGGCAGATCACCTTTGCCGTGTTCCATATCCTCGGCCCCTCGATCGCCTCGCTGGACGAGATCGCCGAGACCGCCAACTTTATGAGCGGCGCGAAATATTTCCTGGTGAAGAACTTCATCAACGACACCCAGTTCTTCCAGTGGGACCAGGCGACCTACAATTCCTACTTCCACCGCATCAAGGATGCCGTCGACCTCACCATCCCGAAGCTCAACGAAATGGCCTATGAGCAGGTCGAGGTCTCCTCGGTTCCGTTCCTGAAATTCGTCGCCAACAAGGGCATCAACGACGACGCCGCGAACTACTCCTTCGTGCTGCGCGGCTATGTCCGGCATTGGCTGGCCAATGTCTGGAGCGAGTTCGACCGGATAAAGCTGACCGACCTGGTCGGCGCCAAGTCGGGCAAGGGCGAAAAATAGTCGCGTCCGGGGCAGCGAAAGATCGCTCCGGGAGCAGGGAAAGATCGCGCCCGGGACAGCGAAAAAAGTCGCGCCCGGCAGCGAAAAAATCGCGCCTGGGGGCGGCGATGGGGCTGGATTAGGCGAAAATTTGGCCTGATATAGCGGGCGATGTCGTCCACGCCCGTTTACATCATCTGCTCGCCCCGCCCGCAGGTCGGCAAGACGCTGATCGCACGGCTGCTCGGCGAATTCCTGCTGCTCAAGAACGGCGACGTCGTCTGCTTCGACATCAACCTGAAGGAGCCGTCGCTGCTCGACTACCTGCCGCGGATCACCGAGACCGCCGACGTGATCGACACCTACGGCAAGATGCAACTGATGGACCGCGTCATCGTCAATGACGGCATCGCCAAGGTGATCGACCTCGGCTACCACGCCTTCGACGAATTCTTCAAAATGGCCGACCAGATCGGGCTGATGAAGGAGGCGCTGCGCCGCCGCGTCGCGCCCGTGATCCTGTATGTTGCGGATACCGACCGCGCCTCGGTGCGCGGCTACCAGATGCTGCAGGGCCAGATCCCGCCGAACGGGCTCGTCGTGATCGACAATGAGTTCGTTGTACGTGGCGAGTTGCCGCCTGTGATGACCGCCAGCCGGGTGCTGCGCTTCCGTGCGCTGCCGGTGTTCCTGAAGACCTATATCGACCGGCTGAATTTCTCCTTCACGGGCTATCTGCGCCAGGAAAGGGATTCATCGACCGAGCTGCATCAGTGGATCCGGAAGAACTACACGACGTTCCGCGATCTTGAGCTCAGCATGCTGCTGCAAAGGTTGTAGCCGTCGTCCCGGCCTAGTGCGCAATTGCGCACGGGAGCCGGGACCCATAACCACCGCTGCGCGTTTGGCGAAGGCTGGGGCCACAGCGTCGTTCCACAATCACTATTCGCGGTCATGGGTCCCGGCTCCCGTGCGCAATTGCGCACTAGGCCGGGACGACGTGTGTGGAGAAATTGACTCTTAATGCCCCTCGAACGCCATCAGCGTGCGTACCGGGACGTCCATCGCGCGCAGTTTTGCGGCGCCGCCGAGATCGGGCAGGTCGATGATGAAGCAGGCGGCGACCACATTGGCGCCGATCTGGCGCAGCAGCTTGACCGCGCCCTCCGCGGTGCCGCCGGTCGCGATCAGATCGTCGACCAGGATCACGCGCTCGCCGGGCAGCACGGCGTCGGCATGCATCTCCATCTCGTCGATGCCGTATTCCAGCGAATAGGCGATCCGCACCGTGGTGTGCGGCAGCTTGCCCTTCTTGCGGATCGGCACGAAGCCGGCCGAGAGCTGGTGCGCCACCGCGCCGCCGAGGATGAAGCCGCGGGCCTCGATGCCTGCGACCTTGTCGACCTTCGCCCCCGCCCAGGGATGCACCAATTCATCGACCGCCCGGCGGAAGGCACGGGCATCCGCGAGCAGCGTCGTGATGTCGTGAAACAGGATGCCCTTCTTCGGGTAGTCCGGGATGTTGCGAACGGTAGCCTTGATGTCGTGGTCGAAGGTCATTGGTCTCGCAATCCTCATTTGGCCGGCGGATTAAGCCGGAATGCATTCTCGACGATGCGCAGGCCCACCTCATTGCCGAGCGACATCAGCGATTCCGGATGGAATTGCACGCCGCCGACCGGCAGGGTCTTGTGCTCGATCACCATCGCGACGCCGTCCTCGGTGGTCGCGGTCACCGCCAGCACCTCGGGCACGCTGTCGCGCTCTACATAGAGCGAGTGGTAGCGGCCGATCACGATCTCATTGGGCAGATTATGCATCAACCGCCCGCCGCGCACCTGGATGCGCGAGGGACGGCCGTGCGCGGGCTGGCCGAGCTGGCCGAGCTGACCGCCGAAATATTCGCCGATCGCCTGCACGCCGAGGCAGACGCCGAAGATCGGCAGCTTCTTCTCAAGCGCAGTGTCGATGGTTTTCGCGATGCCGAAATCCTCAGGGCGACCCGGCCCGGGCGACAGCACCAGCAGGTCCCAGCCCTTCTTCTTGAGCATGTCCTGGGCATGGATATGTCTGACCACGGTGACGTTGGCGCCGACCTGGCGGAAATAATCGGCCAGCATGTGCACGAAGCTGTCGTCGTGATCGATCAGCAGCACGTTCTTGCCGGAGCCGGTGGCATCAGGCGCGAAATCCGACAGCGGCTTCGGCGGATCGCCGCGCAGCGCCTGGAACAGCGCCGCCGCCTTGACCTGGCATTCGCGGTCTTCCGCGGCCGGATCCGAGTCGAACAGGCAGGTCGCACCGACCCGCACTTCGGCCAGGCCGTCCTTCATGCGGATGGTACGGATGGTGAGCCCGGTGTTGATGCTGCCGTCGAAGTTCACGCAGCCGATCGCGCCGGCATACCACCGCCGCGGCGAGCGTTCGTGGTCCTCGACGAACTGCATCGCCCACAGTTTCGGCGCGCCGGTCACCGTGACCGCCCAGGCATGGGTGAGGAAGGCGTCGAGCGAGTCGAAACCGGGCCGCAGCATGCCCTCGACATGGTCGACGGTGTGGAACAGCTTTGAGTAGGTCTCGATCTGCCGCCGCGCCAGCACCTTGATGGTGCCGGGCACGCAGACGCGCGCCTTGTCGTTGCGGTCGACGTCGGTGCACATGTTGAGCTCGAACTCGTCCTTCTCCGAGTTCAACAGCTTGCGGATCTGCTCGGCATCGCCGATCGAGTCCGAGCCGCGCGCGATGGTGCCCGAGATCGGGCAGGTCTCGACCCGGCGGCCGTCGGAGCGCACGAACATCTCCGGCGAGGCGGAGACCAGGAATTCGCCGTCGCCGAGATTCATCAGTGCGCCATAGGGCGACGGGTTGATGCGGCAGAGCCGCTGGAACACTTCCGCCGGCGAGCGCTCGCAGGGCTCGGCGAAAAGCTGCCCGGGCACCGCTTCGAACAGATCGCCGCGGGCGAACGCAGCACGCGCGACTTCAACCGTGGCCTGGTATTCGCCCGGGGCGTGATCGGCAAAGCCCTGCCGCCCGTTCCTGGCGTAAAGGCTCGGCGCTGTCTCGTGCGACTGGCCGGCGGTGGATTTGCCCTTCCACGAGAATTCGTAATTCAGCGCCACGCCGCGGCCAGTGGCGCGGTCATAGGCCAGCAGGCGGTCCGGCACGTAGAGCACGATGTCGCGCTGGTCGGCCTCGCGGGCGCGCTTCTGCACGATATCCTCGATCTGGAACACGAGGTCGTAGGCGAAGGCGCCGAACAGACCGAGCAGCGGATCGGCATTGGATGACAACGCCGCCACCATGTCGCGCACCAGCGACATCACGCTGGCGCGGCGGGTGCGCTGATCTTCCTCGACCGGCGCGGCACCGCGGATGATGTGGCCGGCGAGCTTCGTCGCGCTGCGCTCGGAGATCACGACGCAGGGCTCGCGCAGGACGTCGCCGAGGAAGGCGATCAAGACCTCGCCGCGCGGGTTCAGGGCCTGCAATGAGAAATCGGTGCCCGACGTTTCCAGCACCAGCGGCGGGTCGGCGAAGCCGAGGTCAAAGCTCTCGTAGCGGCCCGGCACCGTCGTGCCCGAGGACAGCACCACGCCGCGGCGGCGGTCCAACAGCGCGATCAGATCGTCGAGACGGTTAGCGCCGCCGGTGAACTGCTCGACCACGCGCGCGACGGCAAGGCCGCCAGTGGTCAGGTATTCGCTCTTGGCCGGCAGGGAGAAGACTGTCCTGTTCATGTGATCCTCTTACGAGACTTGAGAAGAGAGCGCCACACAGGACAAGCGAAGGGCCGTCGCACTGCGATGGCGACCTTCGACGACTTTTGGAAATGAAATCGCACCGGCCACCTATGAGAAGGTGGGCCACCAACGACGGGATGGGCTAGCAACGGTGCGCATGGCCGTTACACACCACCCGGCGCGGGCCGTGTCAAGGGATGGCCGGTCCCCTTGCTCCTGCCCTTGCCCCAAGGACCTTTTTCCGGTTCGCACGGTGGGGAATCCGCGTAGGATTTGCTGAAATGGCGGCCGATCGGCCGCCCAAAAAACAGACAGATGGCGGAGGCGCAGATGGCGATTTTAGGTCTCGGATATGCCGGCTTCGGCTCCGACGCGCTCGACGACTGGCGGCAATTCGGCACCGGCCTGGTCGGGCTGCAGGCAATCGAGCGCGGCAACTCGCTGCTCGCCTTCCGGATGGACGACCGCAAGCAACGCATTGTGATCGACCGCGCGCAGGGCGAAGGCACCAGGTTCTTCGGCTGGGAGGTCGCGGACGCCGCAGCACTCGACGCGCTGGCGGCGCGGCTCGAGCATGCCGGCGTGCCTGTCACCGCCGAGCCGCAGGCGCTCGCCGATGCCAGGCGGGTGCGCGGCCTGATCTCGTTCCAGGACCCGGCCGGCAACCGGCTCGAAGCGTTTCACGGCCCGGAGATCGACGACACGCCGTTCAAGCCGGGACGCTCGATCTCCGGTTTCCGCACCGGCGCGCTCGGCCTCGGCCACGCGGTGCTGACGGTCGAGAACATCGCGCCGGTCATGAGCTTCTATGTCGACGTGCTCGGCTTCGCCCTGAGCGACTACATCGAAAAACCGTTCCGCGCGTATTTCTTCCACATCAATGCCCGCCACCACTCGCTCGCGCTGATCGAGACCGGCACGAACGGCATGCACCATCTGATGGTTGAGCTGTTCTCGCTCGACGATGTCGGCCAGGCCTACGACGTCGCGATGAAGGAAGACCGGGTCAACGTCACGCTCGGCCGTCACACCAACGATCTGATGACGTCGTTCTACGCCAAGTCGCCGTCGGCCTTCATGGTCGAGTGCGGCTGGGGCGGCCGCGAGATCGATCCGGCGAATTGGACGCCGTTCGAGATGTATGATGGTCCGAGCCTGTGGGGCCACGAGCGCGTCTGGTTGTCAGCCGAGGACCGCGCCGTCGCGCGCGAGATGCGCATGCGCGCCGCCGCCGAGGGCAAGCGCGCGCCGGTGCAGGTGCTGGAAGGCAATTTCAAGCTGATGTCGGGGACCTGCCCGTGGTGGGACGGGGTGAAGAGTTCATAACGACGGCGTCGTCCCGGCGAAGGCCGGGACCCATAACCACAGGGTGCGGTTGTCTGGCGCGATGACTGCCAGAGTGCCCATTGCGAAAGTCACGGCGTATGGGTCCCGGCCCCCGCGCAACTAGGCCGGGACGACGCTCGTGGTTTTTGCAATCGTGTTACCCCAGATGCTTCCTGAAAAACTCCGTCGCCCGGCCCCAGGCCAGTTCCGCACAATGCCGGTCGTGCACCGACAAGCGCTGCTCGTTGCCGAAGCCGTGCTCGGCGTCGTAGCGGAACAGCTCCAGCGATTTGCCGGCGGCCTTCATCGCTTTCTCAAAACCATCGACCAGCGCCGGCGTGCACCAGTCGTCCTTGGTCGCAAAATGCCCCTGCAGCGGAATCCTGACGTCCGCCGGCTTGGCCGCCTGCTCCGGCGGAATGCCGTAGAACACCACACCGGCCGTCAGCTCCGGGATCTTGGTGGCGCCGATGATGGTCACCGCGCCGCCGAGGCAGAAGCCGGTCAGGCCGACCTTGGTGCCGCTCTTGGCAAGGTATTGCGCGGCGCCGCGCACGGTCTGCGTGGTGGCATCCATGAAGTCGAGCGAGTTCATCTCTTTGCCGGCCGCGTCGGTGTCGTGATACGGCACCACCTTGCCCTTGTAGAGATCGGGCGCCAGCGCATCGAAGCCGGCCAGCGCGAAGCGGTCGCACATGCCCTTGATCTGGTCCTGCAGGCCCCACCATTCCTGGATCACGACGACGCCCGGCGCGTTGCCGCGCGCGGCATTGGCGAGATAGCCTGACGCTTCCTTGCCGTCCGGACGCTTGAAGCTGATGCTGGTACCCATGAGTTCCTCCGCAATGTTTGCCGGCTGATTGGCCGGCATCTTGTCCGCACTCGGTGACGGACGCAATCGCCCTGCGGCAGGCTCGCGCACTCGTCATCTCCGCGCATTGGCGCCGCGTGCGTCCCGCACAACAAAAAAGCCCCCGAAGGGGCTTTTTCAAACTCGCTACCTAACCGAGGTCAGTGGGCGTCGGCCCAGACCTTGCGCTTGGTGAAGTACATCAGGATCGCGAACACGATCAGGAAAAAGAATACCTGCATGCCGATCCGCTTGCGCTCCTCCATGTGCGGCTCGGCGGCCCACATCAGGAACGTGGTGACGTCGTGCGCATACTGCTTCACCGTCGCCGGCGAACCGTCATCGAAGGTCACCTGACCGTCGGACAGCGGCTTCGGCATCTTGATCGAGTGACCCGGGAAGTACTTGTTGTAATACGAGCCTTCCGGGATCGTGACGCCGGCCGGGGCCTTGTCCTCGAAGCCCTGCAGGATGGCGTCGACGTAGTCGGGGCCCTGCTCCTGGTACTGGCTGAAGAAGTCGATCACGAATTGCGGGAAGCCGCGCTTGTAGGACCGCGCCTTGGTGATCAGCGAGAGATCGGGCGGTGCCGCGCCGCCATTGGCCACGCGCGCGGCCTGCTCGTTCGGGAACGGCGACGGGAAGTAATCCGCCGGGCGGCCCGGACGTTCGAACATCTCGCCCTGGTCGTTCGGGCCGTCCTTGATCTTGTACTCGGACGCGAACGCCGCCGCCTGCGCCACCGAATAGCCGGGGCCGCCGGCATCGGCGAGGTTGCGAAACGCGACATAGGACAGGCCGTGGCAGGCCGAGCAGACTTCCTTGTAGACCTTGAGGCCACGCTGCAGCGAGCCGCGGTCATACTTGCCGAAAGGGCCGGAGAACGACCAGCTCTGTGCCGGCGGCGCATTGCCACCCTCCTCGGCCTTGGCGTTCTGGGTGCTGCCGGCGAACAGGCCGCCAGCCACCACCAGCGCAAGCATCACGGAGGCTGCGGTCGCGACCCTGCCCTTGCTCTTCGCCAGCACGTCGTCGGCGATCGAGTTCGGCACCGGGCGCGGCGTCTCGATGCGGGAGAGCAGCGGCAGCACGATCAGGAAGTAGGCGAAGTAGCAGACCGTCAGGATGCGGCCGGCGATCACATAGATGCCTTCCGGCGGCTGCGAGCCGAGATAGCCGAGCAGGATGCAGACCACCACGAAGATCCAGAAGAACTGCTTGGCCAGCGGACGATACTTCGACGAACGGGTCCGCGCGTTGTCGAGCCAGGGCAGGAACGCCAGGATCACGATCGCACCGAACATTGCCACCACGCCGGCGAGCTTGTTCGGGATCGAACGCAGGATCGCGTAGAACGGCAGGTAATACCATTCAGGCACGATGTGCGCCGGGGTCACGCCGGGGTTCGCCGGAATGTAGTTGTCGGCGTCGCCGAGATAGTTCGGCATGTAGAAGATGAACCAGGCGAAGAAGATCAGGAAGCAGGACACGCCGAACATGTCCTTGATCGTCGCATGCGGCGTGAACGGAACGCTGTCCTTCTCGGTCTTCATTTCGACGCCGGCCGGGTTGTTCTGACCCGCGACGTGCAGCGCCCAGACGTGCAGCACGACCACGCCGGCGATCACGAAAGGCAGCAGATAGTGCAGCGAGAAGAAGCGATTCAGCGTCGGATTGCCGACCGAATAGCCGCCCCACAGCAAGGTCACGATGCTCTCGCCGAAATAGGGAATTGCTGAGAACAGGTTGGTGATGACGGTGGCGCCCCAGAAGCTCATCTGGCCCCACGGCAGCACGTAGCCCATGAAGCCGGTCGCCATCATCAAGAGGTAGATGATGACGCCGAGGATCCACAGCACCTCGCGCGGCTCCTTGTACGACCCGTAATAGAGGCCGCGGAACATGTGGATGTAGACGGCGAAGAAGAACATCGACGCGCCGCAGGCATGCATGTTGCGCAGCAGCCAGCCGTAATTGACGTCGCGGACGATCAGCTCAACCGACTTGAAGGCGAGATCGGCGTGCGGCGTGTAATGCATCGCCAAGATCACGCCGGTCAGGATCTGCAAACCAAGCATCAGCGACAGAATGGCGCCGAAGGTCCACCAGTAGTTCAGGTTGCGCGGCGTCGGGTAGGCCACGAAGGAAGAGTGGACCAGGCCCATGATCGGAAGGCGCCGCTCGATCCACTTCAAGGCGGGGTTGCTCGGTTGAAAATCAGATGGTCCGCTCATTGATGCGATCCTGAAGAAGAAAAACGACGCGATGGGTCCAAGGGGAAGCCGAAGTCCCGGAGGGTCCGGGACTTAGCCGATCTGGATTTTGGTGTCGGAAAGGAAGGCGTAGGGCGGCACCGCCAGGTTGGCGGGCGCCGGCCCCTGGCGGATACGACCGGAGGAGTCGTACTGCGAGCCGTGGCAGGGGCAGAAGAAGCCGTCGTAATTGCCCTCATGGGCGATCGGGATACAGCCGAGATGGGTGCAGATGCCGATCACGACCAGCCACTGGTCGTGGCCGGCCTTGACGCGGGCCGAGTCGGGCTGCGGATCGGGCAGGCTCGAGAGCGGCACGCTCTGGGCCTCCTGAATCTGCTTCTTGGTGCGGTGGCTGATGTAGATCGGCTTGCCGCGCCAGAACACCTTGATGTCCTGCCCCTCGGCGATTGGCGCCAGGTCGACCTGGATCGGTGCGCCGGCCGCGATCGTCGCGGCATCCGGGTTCATCTGGGCAACCATCGGCCACACGGTGGCGGCTGCGCCGACCACGGCGGCAGCTCCGGTTGCAACGAAGAGAAAATCACGGCGTGTCGGATGGTCCGCCGAAGACGCTGTCGTCACGATTCCTAGCCCTTTCTTTTCTGCAGCCGGTGGAACCGCCCCAAAGACGCGGAACGCGTCCCGAGCAAAGGCTGCCGGCGCCCGCGGCCCCCGCGGCGGCAGAAAACCGCTATTCCCCACCCCAAATGGCGGAACAGCAGTCCAGAATCGTTCTATTGGCACCCTTGCCGGACGAGCGCAAGCCCGCTATCGGCTCGCAAACGTGCAATGCACGAAATCCGCGCCGGGCGATGTTTTATTGAGACAATTTCATCCGGTTTTCACAGGTCGTCAGCACCATGCAGATCGCGCTGTTCCAGCCCGACATTCCCCAGAATACGGGAACGATTCTGCGCCTCTGCGCCTGCCTGGACGTGGCAGCCCATATCATCGAACCGGCGGGATTCGACGCCTCGGACCGGAATTTCCGCCGGGCGGGTATGGACTATCTCGACCATGTGCGGTTGAAGCGTCACGACTCATGGTCGAAATTCGAGGAATGGCGGGCCGAGGCCGCCTGCCGGCTGGTCCTGTTCACGACCAGGGCTGCGAAATCCTATCTTGATTTCGAGTATACGGCCTCCGATGTCCTGCTGTTCGGGCGCGAGACGGCGGGGGTGACCGACGCGGTGGTCGCCGCCGCGGACGCACGGCTGGTAATTCCGATCAAGCCGCCCCTGCGCTCGCTCAATGTGGCCGTCACGGCGGCGATGGCCCTCGGCGAGGCGCTGCGGCAGACCGGTTCGGGAACAGCCGATTCGGCAACTTAAGGGATTTTTGGTGAGCTACGCGGTCAAGGAGATCTTTCTCACCCTGCAGGGCGAAGGCGCCCATGCGGGCCGCGCCTCCGTGTTCTGCCGCTTCGCCGGCTGCAACCTCTGGAGCGGCCGCGAGCAGGACCGCGCCGGCGCCGTCTGCCAATTCTGCGACACCGATTTCGTCGGCACCGACGGCACGCTCGGCGGCCGCTATGCCGACGCGGCCGAGCTCGCCGGCACCATCGCCGCGCAATGGACCGCCGGCGAGGCCGAGCGCTACGTGGTGCTGACCGGCGGCGAGCCGCTGCTGCAGGTCGACACCGCCCTGATCGAGGCCCTGCACGGGCATGGCTTTGCGATCGCGATCGAGACCAACGGCACCATCGCCCCGCCCGACGGGCTCGACTGGATCTGCGTCAGTCCGAAGGCCGCAGCCGAGCTCGTGGTGCGCAAGGGACATGAGCTCAAGCTGGTCTATCCGCAGGTGGAAAACGCACCGGAGGATTTCGCCGGGCTCGCCTTCGAGCGCTTCTCGCTGCAGCCGATGGACGGCCCCGACGTGATCGCGAATACCGAGCGCGCGATCGCCTATTGCCTGAAGCACCCGCAATGGCGCCTTAGCGTGCAGACGCACAAGACGCTCGGCATCAGATAACTACCCTGGCAGAACTGGATTGTTGAACGAGATGTGGGAATTGACGAAAGCGTTTCGGTTCGAGGCTGCGCATGCGCTTTCCGGAACGACATTTGGTGTGAACAGCGAGGAGATTCACGGTCACTCCTTCCGCGCCGAAGTCACGGTGCGCGGCACGCCCGACCCGAAAACCGGGATGGTGATCGATCTCGGCCTGCTGGAGCGCGCCATGGCCGAGGTGCAGAAGACGCTCGACCACAAGTTCCTGAACAAGATCGAGGCCATCGGCGTGCCGACGCTGGAGAATCTCTCGCGCTTCATCTGGGAGCGGCTGCAACATACCGGCAAGCTCACGCGCGTCGCCGTCCATCGCGACAGCTGCAGCGAGAGCTGCACCTATTTCGGACCGCAGGGATAGTCATGCTGCCCACAGACCCCGCCATCATCGAAGACCGCAAGGCGCGTGCGCGCGGCTGGTTCGAGGCGCTGCGCAACGACATCTGCGCGGCTTTCGAGACCCTCGAGGACGATGCCCCCGCAGCGCTCTATACCGGCGACGCCGGCCGGTTCGTGCGCACCGCCTGGGACCGCACCGACCACACCGGCAAGCCCGGCGGCGGCGGTGTGATGTCGATCATGAAGGGCCGGCTGTTCGAGAAGGTCGGCGTGCACTGCTCGACCGTGCATGGCGAATTCGCCCCCGAATTCCGCGCGCAGATTCCCGGTGCCGCCGATGATCCCAGATTTTGGGCCTCGGGCATTTCGCTGATCGCACATTTGCGCAATCCGAACGTGCCCGCCGTGCATATGAACACCCGCTTCGTCGTCACCACCAAGGCCTGGTTCGGCGGCGGCGCCGATTTGACGCCGGTGCTGAACCGGCGGCGCACCCAGGATGATCCCGATACGGTGGCCTTCCATGCCGCGATGAAAGAGGCGTGCAGTGGGCCGAACGGCGTCGCCGACTACGACAAGTACAAGAAATGGTGTGACGACTATTTCTATCTGCCACACCGCAAGGAAGCGCGCGGCATCGGCGGGATCTTCTACGACTGGCACGACAGCGGCGACTGGGACGCCGACCTCGCCTTCACCCAGGACGTCGGGCGCAGCTTCCTGAAAATCTATCCCGACCTGGTGCGGCGTAATTTCTCGGCCGGCTGGAGCGCCGAGGATCGCGACGAGCAGCTGGTCCGCCGCGGACGCTATGTCGAGTTCAACCTGCTCTACGATCGCGGCACCATCTTCGGTCTGAAGACCGGCGGCAATGTGGATTCGATCCTGTCGTCGCTGCCGCCGGAGGTGAAATGGCCGTGACCAAGCTGCCGCGCGCGATGCTGATCGACATGGATGACACCATCCTGTCGGCCTATGGGCGCCCCGAGATCGCCTGGAACGCGATCACCGCCGAATTCGCCGAAGAGCTGGCGCCCCTGCCCCCGGACATGGTCGCAACCTCGCTGCTGGCCTATGCACGGCAATTCTGGTCGACCGCCGAGCCGATCTGGCGGATCAAGCTCGGCGAGGCGCGGCGGCTGACCGTGAAGGGCGGCTTCGCGGCACTCGCGGCGGCCGGCCATCGCGCGCTGCCGGACGATCTCGCCGACCGCATCGCAGATCGTTTCACCGCTTACCGCGAGGAGGAGATGTTCGTCTTCCCCGGCGCGCATGAGGCGATCGATGCGTTCAAGGCGCTCGGCATCAAGCTCGCGCTGGTCACCAACGGCGCAGCCGAGATGCAACGCGCCAAGGTCGAGCGCTTCGCGCTGGGCCATCGCTTCGATCACATCCAGATCGAGGGCGAGCACGGCTTCGGCAAGCCGGAGGAGCGCGCCTATCTGCACGCAATGGAAGCGCTCGGCGTCAGCGCACCTGATACCTGGATGATCGGCGACAATCTCGAGTGGGAAGTCGTGGCGCCCCAGCGGCTTGGCATCTATGCGATCTGGATGGACGTGCATGGTGCAGGCCTGCCGCCGGGATCGACAATCAAGCCCGACCGCATCATCCGTTCGCTGACCGAACTGGTTCCTGCCGCGCGCTAATAGCCGCAACGGCCGTTTTCACAGCAAATCCACAGCACCGAGCGTCGGCCGTGATTTGACTGTCATCACCGGTCGCTAGCCTGCCGTCCGCGCTATCAAGCGCGGAGGGAAAATCATGGAACTGAAACCAGGCGATGTCGTCATGCTGAGATCCGGCGGCCATCCGATCACGGTGGTGGAGGTCGACGAGGACAAGGTCGAGTGTCTGTGGATGGGCACGGACGGCGATTTGTTTCGCGAAACCTTGCCGCTCGTCGCGCTCGAATCGACCGAAATCGATCCGGAAGATGACGAGGAAGACGACGACGAAGAAGAGGATGACGAGGAAGAAGAAGAGGACGACGACAAGGAGCACAGCAGCCGCAAGAAGCGCAAGGCTGCGTAAGACGAGGCTGCATAAGTTTTCTCAGGCGATGCTGCCCGCCGAGCCGCCGGCAGCATCGCTTCCGCGTTCCCTCAGAATGCGCGCAACGCGGTGACGATCATCGTGCCGCCGATCGTCACGGCAGCCTTGTCGAGATATCGGTTCGAGATATCAGTCAAGCCTCACAGCCGATGGTCGCGGGTGAAACGGGAAACGGTCTGGTCGGCGATGCCAGACAACACCTGCGGATCAAGCGGAAAATCCGCGGCAAGCCAAGCATCCTCGGCCAGGGTCAGTACATGGCCCAACGCCGGTCCCTCGGCAATCCCGCGTGCGATGAAATCCGACGCCCTCAAGGGAAAGTGAGGCGCGCGCCAGCGTTGCGGCAGCGTGGCAAGTGCGCGCCACTGATCGACATCCGCCTTCGCGCCGGTTCGCGCCCAGGCCAGCAACAGCCTGTCGCGATACGGCTCCTCGTCGAGCCGGTAGAGCCTGCGCTTGGCACGCGCCTCGTCCATGCCGGGCAAGCGCCACCAGCGATGGCCCATCGAGTCGAGCGCCTTGGCCTCGGCATTGGAGAGCCGCAGCCGGCTTGCGATGCGCCGCGCATCCTCGGTCACGGCGACCGTCAGCGCGGCGAGCCGGCGCGTCGCGCTCGGCTTAAGCTCCATCAGCCGCTCGATCTCGATCATCGCCGCGAACGGTCCGGTATAGGCGACGCCGCCGAACAGCGGCAGAAGCAGTCCGCCATCCCCCATCGCGACCACCGCGCCCGCGGCGCCGTTCGCGACCACGAGCTTGAGCATCTCCATGCGGATCCGCTCGGCCGACAGGCCGGCAAGTCCGGTGCGTCCGGAGATGCAGGCGAGATAGCCGGCGCGATCGACCTCGCCTGCGGCGTAGGCCGCGTGGAAACGGAAGAAGCGCAGGATGCGCAGATAATCCTCGGCAATCCGCTGCGCCGGATCGCCGATGAAACGCACCCGCCGCGCCGCGATGTCGGCGAGGCCGCCGACGTGATCGTGCACGATGCCATCGGCATCGACCGACAGGCCGTTGATGGTGAAGTCGCGCCGCTCGGCGTCGCGCACCCAGTCGCGCCCGAACGCTACCTTGGCCTTGCGGCCATAGGTCTCGGTGTCCTCGCGCAGCGTCGTCACCTCGAAGGGCTGGCTGTCGACGACCAGGGTCACCGTCCCGTGCTCGATGCCGGTCGGCACGCTCTTGATGCCGGCCCGCCTGGCGCGGCGAACCACCTCGTCCGGCAACGCCGTCGTGGCAATGTCGATGTCGGCGAGCGGAATTTTCATCAACGCGTTGCGCACGGCGCCGCCGATCACCCGCGCTTCCTCGCCATCGGCATTGAGCAGGCCGAGCACCCGTGCCGCTGGCCCCTCAGTGAGCCATGGCGCGTCGGACAACAGGCGCACCTCGCTCATTTCTCAGCTCCGGGCACCAGCCTGCCATTCTCGATATGGGCGGGAACGTAGGTCGAGTTCGGCGGCGCGCCGGTCAATTCGGCAAGCAGCACGAAACTGATGATGACCAGCACCAGCGCCGCCAGCGTCAGCTTCGCCAGCATGTCGAGCGGCCATGACGCCGGCAGCGTCACGCCGGACCGCGTCGCGATGAGGAAGATGGCATAGACCGCGAAAGGAACAAGAAAGATTCCGATCTCGGTCAACACCGTGCGGATCATGACAGATAGATCCGCTCATACAGCACACGCAGGATGCCCGCGGTCGCGCCCCAGATGTAGCGCTCGGCGAACGGCATCGCATAATAGTGCCGGTCGATGCCGCGGAATTCCTTGACGTGGATCTGATGATTCTCGGGATTCATCAGGAAAGCGAGCGGCACTTCGAACGCATCGACGACCTCGGCTTCATTGATCTCAAGTGTGAATCCCGGCTTCACCTTGGCGACCGTCGGCAGGATGCGGAAGCCGAATGCGGTGCCATAGAGGTCGAGATAGCCGACCGGGTCGATGAATTCCCGCTTCAGCCCGACTTCTTCACAGGCCTCACGCAACGCGGCATCAAGCGGCGAGGCATCGGTGGCGTCGATCTTGCCGCCGGGGAACGAGATCTGACCGGCGTGGCTCGACAGATTGGGCGAACGCTGCGTCAGGAGCACGGTCGGCTCGGGATGATCGACCACCGGGATCAGCACCGCGGCCGGCCGCACCGGCTGCTCCTGCGCCACGATCTCCAGCATCCGATCGTTGCCGGAGTCTCCGGTGCGCGGAATGATGTGCGGATCGACCAGGCCCGGCGGCACTTCGAAATCGAGACGCGTGCGCGCCCGCGCGAAGAATTCCGTCGAGCTGATCGTCGCCGGCCTCACCTTCAGCAACGGCTCGTTCAAAGTGCGTCCCTCACCTGACTGGCGTCGGCCATCGCGAAGAACTCGCCGCCGGACTCGATGCCGAACATCTCCTGACCATCGACCATCCGCGCCTCGCCCATGTCAACCAGATCGTAGTAGAGCGCGCGGGTGACCTTGGCCCACAGGTCGGCGCGAACATGCAGATAGGGCGTCAATCCGCCGTCCTCGGCGGCCTCGAATCTGAGACCGTGGCCCTTCTCGCAATCGACCCAATCATCGACATTGGTGCGGAACCTGAGCAACCGGCCGCGCGCGTCTTCGTCGGTCTGCATTTCCACGGCGAGGAACGGCGCGTCATCGACGCGGATGCCGACCTTCTCCACCGGTGTCACGAGAAAGTGCTTGCCGTCCTCGCGCTTCAGGATGGTGGAGAACAGCCGCACCAGCGCCGGACGGCCGATCGGCGTTCCCATGTAGAACCAGGTGCCGTCGGGCGCGATTCGCATGTCGAGATCGCCGCAGAATGGCGGATTCCAGAGGTGAACCGGCGGCAGGCCCTTGCGTCCGGCCGGCCCTGATGTCGCAGCTCGATTGGCGGCGGTGGTCAGCCCGTCGAGGCTCTTGCTTCCTAGGCCCGTAGTTTCACTGCTGGATTCGCTCTGCCCTTGCTTCGCCATTGTTTACCTTAAAGCTTCCGACCCTCAATCTGGCACATTTGGTGCACGTATCCTGAGATGTGGTCGGGGTGTCTTTCTCGCCACATCGTGATGCCGTTCATACCCTGAAATACCGATAAGGTGGGGATAGTTTAATTCAACGAATACATGGCTTTCGCGCAGGTTTAGCATGAGGGCCACGAGATGACGACAGATGACGACGCGGGAATCGCCGGGATCGTCGAGAAGGAGCGGACCGAATGGCTGGTGCAGACAGCGTCGAGAAACTGGAGGATGTGATCGTCCGCTCGGCCGAGCAGGTCGCGGGCCAGATCAAGGCCGCCAAGGAAGCGGTCTCCACCGTTATTTTCGGCCAGGACCAGGTGATAGAAAACACTCTAGTGACGATCCTGTCCGGCGGCCACGCGCTGTTGATCGGCGTGCCCGGCCTCGCCAAGACCAAGCTGGTCGAGACGCTCGGCGTTACGCTCGGGCTCGACGCCAAGCGCATCCAGTTCACACCCGATCTGATGCCGTCGGACATTCTCGGCGCCGAAGTGCTCGACGAGAGCTCGGCCGGCAAGCGCTCGTTCCGCTTCATCTCGGGTCCGGTGTTCGCGCAGCTCTTGATGGCCGACGAGATCAACCGCGCCAGCCCGCGCACCCAGTCGGCGCTGCTGCAAGCCATGCAGGAGCAGCACATCACCATTGCCGGCGCGCGGCATGACCTGCCGAAGCCGTTCCACGTGTTGGCGACGCAGAACCCGCTCGAGCAGGAAGGCACCTACCCGCTGCCCGAGGCGCAGCTCGACCGCTTCCTGATGGAAATCGACGTCGACTATCCCGATCGCGACGCCGAGCGGCGCATCCTGTTCGAAACCACCGGCGCCGAAGAGACGCTTGCCAAGGCGTCGATGGACGCCGAGACTCTGATCACTGCGCAACGGCTGGTGCGGCGCCTGCCGGTCGGCGATTCCGTGGTCGAGGCAATCCTGACGCTGGTGCGCGCCGCGCGTCCCGGCCCCGAGGGCGGCGAGGCCGGCAAGCTGATCGCATGGGGACCGGGTCCCCGCGCCAGCCAGTCGCTGATGCTCGCGGTCCGCGCCCGCGCGCTGCTCGACGGAAGGCTCGCGCCGTCGATCGACGACGTGCTCGATCTCGCCGAGCCCGTGCTCAAGCACCGCATGGCGCTGACCTTCTCGGCGCGCGCCGAGGGCCGCACCATTCCCGACGTGATCAAGCAATTGAAAACCCGGATCGGTTGATGGCGGCTGACAACAGGCACCAGAACGAGGAGCTCCTTGCGGTTCGACGTGCAGATGGCGAAAGCCGAACGCTCGCCGCATCGCTGCCGCGCCTGGTGCTTGAGGCTCGCCGCATCGCTGCCAATGTCATCCATGGCATGCATGGTCGCCGCCGTGCCGGCACCGGCGAGAGCTTCTGGCAATATCGCCGCTTCGTGTCGGGCGAACCGTCGCAGCGCGTCGACTGGCGCCGCTCGGGACGCGACGATCATCTCTATGTCCGCGAGCAGGAGTGGGAGGCCGCGCACACCGTGTGGATCTGGCCCGACCGCTCGCCGTCGATGGCCTTTGCCTCACGCGAGGCACGCGACTCCAAGCTCGAGCGTGGCCTGATCGTTGCCTTTGCGCTGGCCGAGCTGCTGGTGGCCGGCGGCGAGCGCGTCGGCGTTCCCGGCCTGATGAACCCGACCGGCAGCCGCGCCGTGATCGACAAGATGGCGCAGGCGATGCTGCATGACGAGGCGACGCGCGCCAGCCTGCCGCCGTCCTTCGTGCCGTCGTCGCTCGCCGAGATCGTGGTGCTGTCGGACTTCTGGTCGCCAATGGCCGAGATCACGACCATGCTGGCCGGGCTCGCCTCGTCGGGCGCGCACGGCACCATGATCCAGGTGGTCGATCCGGCCGAGGAGACCTTCCCCTATTCCGGCCGCGTCGAGTTCGTCGAACCGGAGGCCGGCAGCGTCATCACCGCCGGCCGCGCCGAAAGCTGGGCCACCGATTACGTCGCCCGCGTCGCGCTGCATCGCGACCAGATCCGCGCCGAGACCAACCGGCTCGACTGGCTGTTCTCGACCCACACCACCAGCCGCTCCGCGGCCGAGCTGCTGCTGTTCCTGCATGCCGGCATGATGGTGAGCAAGGGCGGCGGCCGCTCAACCGTCAAGGCGGGACGCAGCGCATGATCGCA
Source organism: Bradyrhizobium sp. 6(2017) (assembly GCF_011058295.2). Lineage (NCBI taxonomy): Bacteria > Pseudomonadati > Pseudomonadota > Alphaproteobacteria > Hyphomicrobiales > Nitrobacteraceae > Bradyrhizobium > Bradyrhizobium sp. 6(2017). The sequence continues at coordinate 8,269,391 of NZ_CP049289.2, forward strand.
GGCCTCCCGCTCTCCTTTGCCGAACCGCTGCTGCTGCTGGGGCTGGTCAGCCTGCCGGTGCTGTGGTGGCTGTTGCGCGTGATGCCGCCGCGGCCGCGGCGCATCGAATTCCCGCCGACGCGGTTGTTGTTCGACATTGCGCCCAAGGAAGAGACGCCGGCGCGCACGCCGTGGTGGCTGACGCTGCTGCGGCTCGCCGCCGCCGCGCTCGTCATCCTCGCCGCCGCCGGCCCGATCTGGAATCCGCAGACCGGCATTGCCGCCGGCAAATTCCCGCTGGTGATCCTGCTCGACGACGGCTGGAGCGCGGCCTCGAGCTGGGATGCGCGGGTCAAGGCCGCGGACGAATTGATCGCCGATGCCGACAGCGACCGCCGCGGCGTCGCGCTGGTGCCGCTGTCGGCGCCTACGCGTGACATCACGCTGATGCCGGCCGGCACCGCGCGCGTCGCGTTGCGCCAGCTCGCGCCAAAACCCTACTCGATCGATCGCGTTGAAACCCTGACCTCGCTTGGACGTTTCCTCAAATCGACCGGCGACTGCGACATCGCCTGGCTGTCCGACGGCGTCGACACCGGCCGCGGCAGCGAATTCACCGAAGGTCTCGGCAAGGTGATCGAGAGCCGCAATCTGACGATCTATTCGGGCGGCGCGCAGTCCGCGCAGGCGCTGGTCGCGGCCGAGAACGCCGCCGCCAAGATGACCGTGAAGGTGTTGCGCACCGAAAGCGGCCTCGCGGCCGGCACGGTGCGCGCGGTCGATGCCAAGGGCTCGCCGATCGGCGAGGCCCGCTACACGTTCGGCCCGCAGGAGCGCGAGACCGAAGCCGCCTTCGATCTTCCGGTCGAACTGCGCAACGACATCTCGCGGCTCGAAATCTCCGGCGAGCATTCGGCCGGCGCCGTGCAACTGCTCGACCGGCGCTGGCGCCGCCGCGCCATCGGCGTGGTCTCGGGTGCGAGCAACGACACCGCGCAGCCGCTGCTGGCGTCGACCTTCTATCTGTCCCGCGCGCTGTCGCCGTTCGCCGACGTCCGGCTCGGCGATCGCGGCGCGCCGCAGCAGGTGATCGGGCAATTCCTCGACCAGCGGCTGCCGATGATCGTGATGGCCGATGTCGGCACGCTGTCGCCGGAGATCCGCGACCGGCTCAACACCTGGATCGAGCAAGGCGGCGTCCTGGTGCGCTTTGCCGGCCCGCGCCTCGCCCAGGCCGACGACGACCTCGTTCCGGTCAAGCTGCGCCGCGGCGGCCGCACGCTCGGCGGCAGCCTGACCTGGGAGAAGCCGCAGCACATGGCCTCGTTCGCCGCCGACGGCCCGTTCGCAAGCCTCACCGTGCCGAAGGACATCACCGTCAGCCGCCAGGTACTGGCCGAGCCCGACGCCGTGCTCGCGACCAAGAGCTGGGCATCGCTCGAAGACGGCACCCCGCTCGTCACCGGCGAGCATCGCGGCAAGGGCGTGGTCAGCCTGTTCCATGTCGGCGCCGACATGCGCTGGTCGGACCTGCCGATGTCCGGCACCTTCGTCGAGATGCTGCGCCGGCTGATCGACATGTCCGGCTACACCTCGAAGCCCGGCCCCGGCGTCGCCAGCGATCCCAACGTGGAGACGGTCGCGCCACTGCGTACGCTCGACGGCTTCGGCGCGTTCGGCCCGCCGCCTGCGACCGCCAAGCCGATGTCGGCGGACTATCGCGACCACGGCACGGCGGACCATCCGCCCGGCTTCTACGGCACCGCCGAGAGCCCGATCGCGGTCAACACGCTTGCTTCCGCCGACCGCATCGCACCGCTCGACACGTCCGGCCTGCGCGCGAAGCATGCGAGCTACACCAACACCGAACCGCGTGACCTGCGCGGCATCATGCTGACGACGGCGCTGGCGCTGTTCCTGCTCGATGCCATCGTGGTGGCGATGCTCGGCGGCGGCCTCGCCGCGCTGATCCGGCGCCGCGCCGCGCCGGCCGTGCTCGCCTTCGCCTTCATCCTCCTGACGTTCGCGCCGTCATCGACACGCGCCGAGAGCAACGACGACTTCGCCATCAAGTCGGTATCGCAGACGCGGCTGGCCTATGTCGTCACCGGCAACGCCGACGTCGATTCCATCGTCAAGGCCGGGATGTCCGGACTGACGCTATTCCTCGGGCAGCGCACGGCGCTCGAAGCCGGCGATCCCGTCGGCATCGACCCCGCGCGCGACGAGTTGGCGTTCTTCCCGCTGATCTACTGGCCGATCGTGCCGGGCGCGCCGAAGCCGCCGCAGGACGCCATCAACAAGATCGACGCCTACATGAAACAGGGCGGCACCGTGATTTTCGACACGCGCGACGCCGTCGAGGCGCCGCCGGGCGACAATGGCGCCTCGCAGACGCCGGGCATGCAGACGCTGCGCGAACTGCTGTCCACCCTCGATGTGCCCGAGCTCGAGCCGGTGCCGCGCGAGCACGTGCTGACCAAGACGTTCTATCTGCTGCGCGACTTCCCCGGCCGCTTCAACTCCGGCCAGACCTGGGTCGAGACGCTGCCGCGCGAGGACGACGAGGAGGCCGCACAGCGCCCGGCCCGTGGTGGCGACGGCGTCTCGCCGATCATCATCACGTCGAACGACCTCGCCGGCGCCTGGGCGATCCGTCCCGACGGCCAACCGATGCTGCCGCTGACCCCGGGCGAGCCGCGGCAGCGCGAATTCGCGTTCCGCGCCGGCGTCAACATCGTGATGTACACGCTGACCGGCAACTACAAGGCCGACCAGGTGCACGCACCTGCTTTGATCGAGCGGCTGGGACAATGAGCATGATCCGGAAAAGTGGGAACCGGTTTTCCGAAGAGATCATGCTCCTAACGAATAGAAGCAAGCTATGAACTACGGTATCGCGTTCACACCGCTGGTTCCTTCGCTCGTGCTGTGGATCGGGCTCGGCGCGATCGTCGTCATCGCGGCACTGCTGTTGCTGTCCCGCGCGCGCGGCGCCGCAGTGCGCGTCGCCGCGCTGGCGCTGATCCTGCTGGCGCTGGCCAATCCGTCCTTCACCCGCGAGGACCGCGAGCCGTTGTCGTCGGTCGCCGCGGTCGTGGTCGACAAGAGCCCGAGCCAGAACTTTGGCACGCGCAACCAGGAGACCGACAAGGCGCGGCAGGCGCTGGTCGACAGCCTGAAGCAGATCAAGGGCCTCGAGGTCCGCGTCGTCGAGGCCGGCCAGGCCGATGGCGAAACCGACGGCACAAAGCTGTTCGGCGCGCTGACGTCGGCACTGTCGGACGTTCCGGTCGAACGCGTCGCCGGCGCGTTCATGATCACCGACGGCCGCGTACACGATATTCCCGCCAACGCCCAGGCGCTCGGCTTCCAGGCACCGCTGCATGCGTTGATTACCGGCCGCAAGGACGAGCGCGACCGCCGCATCGCGATCACGGCCGCGCCGCGCTTCGGCATCGTCGGCCAGACCCAGACCATCACCTACCGGCTCGACGACCAGGGCGTCACCGGCGAGCGCGCCAAGGTCACGATCCGCCGCGACGGCGAGGTCATCAACGAGCGCATGCTGAGCAGCGGCCAGACCTCCAGCGTCGACATCGACATCAAGCATGCCGGGCCCAACATCGTCGAGATCGAGGCCTCGCCACTCGAGAACGAGCTCACGCTGGTCAACAACCGCGCCGTGGTCGCGATCGACGGCGTCCGCGACAAGCTGCGCGTGCTGCTGGTCTCAGGCGAACCGCATGCCGGCGAGCGCACCTGGCGCAACCTGTTGAAGTCAGATCCCAGCGTCGATCTCGTGCACTTCACCATCCTGCGTCCGCCGGAGAAGCAGGACGGCACGCCGATCAACGAGCTGTCGCTGATCGCGTTTCCGACCCGCGAGCTGTTCCAGCAGAAGATCAACGAATTCCAGCTGATCATCTTCGATCGCTACGCCCGCCAGGGCGTGCTGCCGATCGCCTATTTCGACAACATCGCGCGCTATGTCCGCTCCGGCGGCGCTGTGCTGGTCTCCGCCGGTCCCGACTACGCCTCGACCACCAGCATCTGGCGCACGCCGCTGGATTCGGTGCTGCCGGCCGAGCCGGTCGGCGTCACCGAGAAGCCGTTCTACGCGCACCTCAGCGATGCCGGGAAACGCCATCCGGTGACGCGCGGGCTGGAAGGCTCGAATGCCGAGCCGCCGCATTGGAGCCGGTTCTTCCGCACCGTCGATACCCGCAACGCGATCAACCCGCCGGTCATGACCGGTGCCGACGGCAAGCCGCTGCTGCTGCTGTCGCGCTTCGGCGAGGGCCGCGTCGCGCTCTTGCTCTCCGACCACATCTGGCTGTGGGCGCGCGGCTATGAAGGCGGCGGCCCGCATCTCGATCTGTTGCGGCGGGTGTCGCACTGGCTGATGAAGCAGCCCGACCTCGACGAAGAGGCGCTGCGCATGCAGGTGCAGGGTAAGGACCTGATCGTGGTGCGGCAGACCATGGCCGACACCGTCGCGCCTGTTACCGTGACGTCGCCGAGCGGCACCACGCACGAACTGACGCTCGCCGCCGGCGATCCCGGCGAGTGGCGCGCGACGCTGCCCGCGAGCGAACTCGGCCTGTGGCAGGCCACCGACGGCACGCTGAAGGCGCTGATCAATGTCGGCCCGACCAATCCGAAGGAATTCTCGGAGGTCACCTCGACCACCGGCACGCTGAAGCCGCTGGCGCAGGCGACCGGCGGCGACGCACGGCGCATCGTCGACGGATCGAGCCTCGACATGCCGCGCATCGTGCCGATACGTGCCTCCTCGATCTTCCGCGGCGACGGCTGGCTCGGCGTCAAGATGCGCGACGCCAGCGTCGTGAAGGGCGTCGGCGTGCTGCCGATGTTCGCCGGCCTGGTCGGCCTGCTGCTGCTGCTCGGCGCATTCGCGGCAACCTGGCTGCGCGAGGGACGCTGAGCCTGGTGGCTCGGCGCTCCGTTGCTTCAAACACACACCGGCAACGGATCGACACAGTTCGCCCCAACTGTGGTTGACACCGCGATTGCCGTCCGATGTTATAATGTAACATCGGGCCGCTGGGGTGATGGCGCGCTCCCGATGGGGTGGGCGTTATCGCATGAAGTGGTTCCGGAGACACATCAAGACCGGCTCGCGGCTGGCGCTGTTCGCGCTCGCCGTCCAGTTCGTGCTGTCGTTCGGGCACTTCCATCCGATTCCATCGGCGCAAGCCGCGCCCGCGGTCCAGACCGGCCTGTCGCTGGTCGATCTCGCCTATATCGGGACCTCCGCCACCCCGGACCTCGCGGTCCAGGTGACCGGGACCGAGCCGCCCGCCAGGCACGACAACGACCGGCATCCGGCCGACAATTGCGCGATCTGCGCCGTCATCTCGCTCGCGAGCAGCATGCTGTTCACGGCGCCGCCGGTGCTCTTGCTGCCGGAAGCCGTCGAGCTCCTGTTCCGCACCGCCAATGCCGAATTCGTCCATCTGAAGTCGGCGCCTGCGGCGTTCCACTCCCGCGCACCTCCCCTGTCCTGACATCGACTGATTGCTGCACGCCCTGAGCGAACAGCCGCGCCACATTTGCGGCCTGCGCCAGCGGGGCAAATCGGAATCGATCCGTCATTTCGACGGGCTGGATCGGGACAATGACACTTCTGAAGAAACGAGCATTCCACATCGGGAGCGCGAGCTGGCTGTTGCTCGGCGCAATGAATAGCGGCGCGCTGGCCGACGACACGCCGACGCAACTCCCTGACGTCACCGTGACGGCACCAAGCCCGATCCAGCGGCACCGCACGGCGCCGACGCGCAACCCGACACATGTTGTCCGGGCTGCGCCGAGCCGCAACCGCGAACGCGCCGCAGCAGTGCAACCTGTGCCCGCGGCACCGGCGCCGGCACCGCAGCAAGGCGTGCTGCCCATCGTGACCGACCAGTTCGCGACCGTCACCGTGATACCGAACGAGGAGCTGCGGCGCTCCGGCGGCGCCACCCTCGGCGATCTCTTGTTCTCCAAACCCGGCATCACCGGTTCGAGCTTCGCGCCCGGCGCATCGAGCCGGCCGATCATCCGCGGCCTCGACGTCAACCGCGTCGGTATCGTCGAGAACGGTCTCGGCGGCGGCGGCGTGTCGGATCTCGGCGAGGATCATTTCGTGCCGATCGATCCGCTTTCGACCAACCAGATCGAGGTGGTGCGGGGACCGGCCGCGCTGCGTTACGGCTCGACCTCGATCGGCGGCGTCGTCAGCGCCAGCAACAATCGAATTCCCGATGCGATGCCGACCTGCGCGGCGGCGCCGTTCCAGACCTACGGTTTGCCGGTGAAGGCGCCGCTGGCCGACGCGGGTTCGCCGGGCTGCCTCAACGTCGAGACCCGCACGTCGGTGAGCTCAGTCAATCGCGGCGTCGAGGGCGGCATGCTGCTGGACGCCGGCGGCAACAATGTCGCCGTGCATGCCGACGTCTATGGCCGCACCACCAGCGACTACAGTATCCCGAGCTATCCATATCTGTTCGACCAGACCCGGCCGGTGGGCAGCCGCCAGCCGAACTCCGCGACGCAGTCGGACGGCGCGTCGGTCGGCGGCTCGTATTTCTTTCAGGGCGGCTATATCGGCGCGTCGATCACCCAGAACGATTCGCTCTACCACATCCCCGGCATCGACGGCGCCGATCACCAGACCCGGATCGACGCGCACCAGACCAAGATCGCCGTCAAGGGCGAGTACCGGCCCGATGCTGCTGCGATCGACGCGGTGCGGTTCTGGGTCGGCGCGACCGACTATCGCCACAACGAAATCGGTCTTGCCGATCCGCTTGATCTCTCAAGCGACGGCGTGCGGCAGACTTTTACCAACAAGGAGCAAGAAGCCCGGCTCGAAGTGCAAATGATGCCGTTCAACGCGCGCTTCGCGGCCGTGACGACGGCGTTCGGCCTGCAGGCTGGCCATCAGGAATTGACGGCCCCAAGTCCGGACGATCCAGGCAGCCCGCTCAACGGATTGTGGGACCCTAACAACAACAACAGGGTCGCCGGTTACGTCTTCAACGAGCTGAAATTCAGCGAGACCACCAAGGCGCAGATCGCCGGACGCATCGAACACATCAACCTCTCCGGGACAACGCCGGCATTCATACCTGACGTGTTCGACGTCAACATCGACCCTGCCAGTATTGGTCCCGCCACGCCGCGCAATCTGCACTTCACGCCGAAAAGTGCGAGCATTGGCCTGATCCAGAACCTGCCGTGGGATCTGGTCGCGAGCATTACCGGTCAATACGTCGAACGCGCGCCGAAACCGGCAGAGCTGTTTTCGCGCGGCGCGCATGATGCGACCGCCACCTTCGACATCGGCAATCCCAATCTCGGCATCGAGACGGCAAAATCGATCGAGGTGGGATTACGGCGGGCGACGGGGCCGTTGCGATTCGAACTCACCGGCTACTACACGAAGTTCAACGGCTTTATCTACCGCCAATTGACTGGCAACACGTGCGACAGTGCGGCTTGTGTGGACATAGCCAATCCGGACCAGCTTGAGCTGAACCAGGCGAGATACGCACAGCGCGATGCCATCTTCCGCGGCGCCGAGTTCCAGAGCCAGCTCGACATCGGCCCGCTCAACGGCGGCATCTGGGGCATCGAGGACCAGTTCGACGTGGTACGCGCCACCTTCACCGACGGCACCAACGTGCCGCGGATTCCACCGGTGCGGCTTGGCGGCGGCGTGTACTGGCGCGACAGCAACTGGTTCACCCGCATCAATCTGGTGCACGCCTTTGCGCAGAACGACATTGCGGTGATCGGCGAGACCCCGACCGCGGGCTACAATCTCTTGAACGCTGAGATCACCTACAACACCAAGCTCACGCAATCATGGATCGGTGCGCGCGAGATGACGCTTGGCCTGGTCGGCAACAATCTGCTCAACCAGAACATCCGCAACTCGGTCTCCTACACCAAGGACGAGGTGCTGATGCCCGGCATCGGTGTGCGGGCCTTCGCCAATCTCAAGTTCTGAGACAAGCGTATCCCTCTGCCGCTTGCGGCAGAGGGATTTGTTCGTCGCGTAGCCCGGATGAAGCGCAGCGCAAGCCGGGACCAATGTACCGGGGGACTCAGCTTCCGGATTTCCCGTCGCTTAGTCCGGCCGACAAACTGTTGAACCATCTCTCGCGAAAGCGTTCCTGTTGTTCCACGGTTGATGGAATAACGGTTTCATCGGCTTCGAAGATATTGACAATGTCCCGCCGCAGGGCTTGGGCGCCCAACGTCATCTTGTACGCGCCGACCGCTGGACCCATGTCTCTCTGCATCCCGGATGGGTAAACGTTTTCGCTGGCGCCAAAGCAACAGAGCAACGCGCCACTCTTTTCCAAATCCAGCCGAAGCTGCCTCAACGCTTCAAAGAAGTCTCGTTTGGACTCGACAGTCATTACGTCAGCGCCCAGCTCTAACGAGATTCGATAAATCTCCCTGCCAGCCTCAATGACCTCGTCGGCAACAACATTTGCCGGAAGCCGCGATCCATCGGCGAGAACGACAGTGATCTCTCCGGAAAAATATCGCTCTTGTTGCATCAGCAGTTTGCAAAAACTCGATTTGAATTGAAAGCACAACTGAACGATCGTCCCAGGCCAGGGACGATCGTTTGCCGGACGAAAAGCTTCAGTCTGCGCCGCTCAGTGGCCGACGACGACTTCGCTGATCTGAATCACCGGTTGCAGATCGGTGTAATTCGGAATGTCGCCCATGATCTCCTGAGCGTGCTTCCCCATGCCGGCCGCGAAGGCCTCAACCGAGTCGCAGAAGATGTGGCACATCCCGACATAGGTTGCGGGCGTCCCCGGTGCGCCGCCGGCGAGGCCCTTGTCGACGGTGTAATATTTGCAGGCGTCGCCCAGCCGCGCCTTCACCAGCGGCATGTGCTTGTCGCGATAGTAATCGTGATCAAAGCGTGCGCCTGGATTGTTCGGATACATCACACTGACCTTGATCATGGCGCGCACTCTCCCTGTTGATATGACATGCGCCGGTCTTGTCCCGGCGCTTGGCTCAACTGTGCTTCAGTTTCCGAAGGTGTGCAACCGTTCCGGCGTTGCTCGCGGGAATGTCAGATCGCCTTGCTCCAATCCGGCTGGATCGGCCCCGACACGCCCTCGAACGCGCCATCGACCAGTTCCATGACAAGCACGCGACTGTAGTCGACCGGTCCGGGCATCGTCATCCGACCCTTCGGGACCGGCTTGAAGCCGACGCGTGCATAGTACGGTTCGTCGCCGACCAGCACGATGAGCCGGTGGCCCTTGGCGCGGGCGTCGTTGATCGCACGCTCGAGCAGCGCGCGGCCGACGCCGCGGCTGCGGAATGGCGGCTCGACGGTCAACGGCCCGAGCATCAGGGCCGGCGTATCGCCGATACAGATCGGCAGCTGGCGCACCGAGCCGACCAGCAGCGTGCCGATCCGTGCCGTGAAGGAGACGTCGAGCAGATGATCGACATGCTCGCGCAGCCGGTAGGCGCTGAGCACGAAGCGGCCGGGCCCGAAGGTGCGCTCGTGCAGGCGCTCGATCGCCTGGGCGTCTTTCGGGGTCTCGGGCAGGATGGTCAGGGACAGTTCAGTCATTGTGGAGCGCGGGATACCATCTGGCGCGGGCGCGGTCCATCACCGCCATGTGGCCGTCGCCGGCTTGCCGTCGAGCACCTCCGCGATGCGCAGCCGCGTCCCGGGGGTGGCCTCCTCGGGCAGATCAGCCGGGTCGAAGAAGCCGCAGGCGACGATCTCGCGATTCGGTTCCGGCAGCCGGTCCTGCCGGTAGTTTCTGACGACATAGACCGCAACATGATCGCGCGGCGAGACGTGGCTGTTGTGGAAGATGCCGTGCAGCACCGGCTCGCCGGCGAGCTCGATCCGGCCCTCCTCCTCCAGCTCGCGCCGCAGCGCCTCGAGAAAGCTCTCGCCGACCTCGACCCCGCCGCCCGGCAGATACCAGCCATGGACGTAGCTGTGCTTGACCAGGAACACCTTGTTGTCGGCGTCGAGCACGACGGCACGGACGCCGAGCGTCATGCTGCGGGCCAACCGCCAGTAGAAATGAAACACCCACCTGATCTGCGGCTCGTAGCGCTTGCGTAAATCCTCAAGGATCGTCACTGAACCCTCGACATCATGGTGTTTGATCCTTGCATTGATCCTTGCTTTGATCCTTGCGCCCCCGCGCAGCTCTTGCCAATACAGGGCAGGACGTTCGGGATAGCACGACATGACCGGTTGCCGGCCAGTTTTCACGGGCAATCCTTAGGGGAATCGCATGATGGCGGCATTCCGCCTCGCGCATTTGTCGGATCCGCATCTGCCGCCGCTGCCGGCGGCTCGGCTGCGCGATCTCGCCGGCAAGCGCGCCTTCGGCTATTTGAACTGGACGCGCAACCGTCACAAATATCATCGCCGCGACGTGCTCGACGCGCTGGTATTGGACATGCAGGCGCAGCAGCCCGACCATGTCGCCGTGACCGGCGATCTCGTCAATCTGGCGCTGGATGCCGAGTTCAATCCGGCGCGGCAATGGCTGGAGGGCGTCGGCGATCCTTCCGGTGTGACCGTGGTCCCCGGCAATCATGATGCCTATGTGCGCGCGACGCGGCATCGCTTCGTTGGTCACTTCGGCGACTATCTGCGCGGCGACGCCGATGGTGCAGCGACGCATTTTCCGTTCGTGCGCCGCCGCGGGCCGGTGGCGCTGATCGGCGTCTCCTCGGCGGTGCCGACGCCACCGCTGATGGCAACCGGCTGGCTCGGCCACGCCCAGCTCGGCGCGCTGGAGACGATCCTTGCGCAGCTGTCGCGCGAGGACGCCTTCCGCGTGCTGCTGGTGCATCACCCGCTGCACTCCGACGGACGCGCCAAGCGGCTGACCGATTCGCATCAGCTGCTGGCGCTGCTCAAGCGGCACGGCGTCGAGCTGGTGCTGCATGGCCACGACCACATCCACTCGACGATGTGGTTCGACGGCCCCGAGCGCAAGATCCCCGCGATCGGCGTGCCGTCGGCATCGGCGCTGGCACGCAAGCACTATCCGGCGGCCGCCTACAATCTGTTCTCGATCGAGCGCGACGGCAACGCCTGGCGCTGCGAGCAGACCGTGCGCGGCTTCGGCAAGCACGATGGCATTCGCGAGTTGAAGCAAAGGCGGCTGTCCTAATCCCCACCCCCGCCGCCGCCACAACCACCGCCGCAGCCGCCTCCGCTGTCGCCACCACCTCCACCATCGCCGCCGCCATGGCCGCCAGCGTCGCCACCATCCGCGCCGCCACTGCCATCGCTGCCGGCATCGCCGAAGCCCGCCGACGATCCGTCGATCGACGAGTCGGAGAAATCGCCGCCGCAATAGGGGCTATCACCGGCAATGCCGCTGCGGCGCAGCGCCTCGCAATCGGTGTGATAGACGAAGCCGTTGGCGATGTTCAGCTTGGCGTCGAGCGCGAACAGCAGCGGCAGCCGCGTCGGCCTGACCGGATCGATGTTCTCGTATTTGCAGCAGTACCACCATACCCGCCGCAGCCCCTCGTTGCTCCGGCGCCGCTCCTTCACCAGCACGACGGCCGGCGTGTGATGCAGGAAGCCGCCGAAGGCGCGGCGGCAGAACGCATCATATTCGCGGGTGTAGAGAATGAATTCGTGCCAGAGGTCGTCGGCGGCCTGCGACGGCATCGAGACGTAGCGCTTGCCGCTCATCAGATAGGCGAGGAAAAACTGCCGCAGGCCGCGCGAAACCAGCGCGCTGTCCTTGCGCATGAAACCCGGGTGACGCTTCTCGAGCCGCGCCAGCAGACCCGCCGGCCATTTGAAGGTGCGGATATATTCGGCGCGCCGCAACCTCTGCCATTTGCCAAACAGCACGGCGCTGCCGACCACCGCGGCCGCCGCCAGCACGCCGAAAAATGCCGAGGCGGGTGTCACAACCACGATGCCCCCGCCCCTTAGCTGCTAGAAATTCTGCCAGCTCGCAAACAGCGCGTAGCCGAACAGCGCGAGCGCGCCCATGATGAAGCCGAGCACGAACATGCCGAACCCGCCGCGGCGCTTCGGCGCCACCACCGGCACGGGCGGCGGCGCCGCCGGCTCGGCAGCCGGAAGCGGCGTTGCCACCATCGCATGCTCGCGCTCGATCATGCGGCGCGCCACATAATCGGTGACGGCGTCGACGATCGCGGGCACGTCATGCGATTCGGCGAGCACGATGCGGCCGAAGCGGGTGTCCTGCACGAAGCGGTAGATGCGCTTGTCGCGTCCCATCAGCACATGAGCGACGACGTCGATCCACAGCCGCGGCGTCTCGCCCTGGCTGATGCCGCGGTCGAACAGATCGACCTTCTCCGGCACCTGCGCGAACAAGGGATCGAGCGCGTCGTTGAGGATCTCGAGCCGTGCCACCTCGGCGTCGCGCAACTCGACGACGACGCCGGTGCGATCGGCCGCCTCGATCCGCGCCCGCCGCAGCGCCTCTCGCAGCGTCGGCCGCATCTCGCGCGCCTCGCTGCCGGTGTTGTGCGGATCGGACATGCCTTGCGGCCTCGTAGTGACGGGTTGCCTTGTCCATTAACCTATCAGCAACCATGCCGTCCGCAAAGCACGTTGGTTCCCAAGCACTTAGGTGGCCACTTATCCCCAGATCAAAGACCCCGGCAGTGTTCCGAAAGCGGACAGCCCCACCCGGATGAACCGGATGGGGCTGCCGTCCTTGGACGTTTCTTAGCTCGTTGATAAGGGAAGCCGTCAGGCCGAAACCCGCGACGGCTCCTCGACGATGGAGAAGCGCACGCCGGCCTTGTGGCGGTTCTCTTCCGAGACCACGCGCCACGCATCCTCGGCTTCCTTGCGGGTCTTGAACGGACCCTGCACCTGGGCGGAGCCTTCGACGAGCTTGTGGAAGTTCATCGAGCCGAACTCGCCGCCGATCACCCAGAAATTGCTGCCCTTGCTCATCGTCAGTCTCCTCTAAAAAATCGGCCTGCCTTTGCCGAGCCGCTGGAACCTTGATCGCCGCAACCTGCCGCCTGAGAGATCGATCGTGGGCAGGCCAGTGTGCTGCCCGCTCTCCCTCCAATCGACATTCTTGACAGCGTGCTGCGAACCGCCTGCCAAGAGCTAAACGCGAAAGCGGGAAGCTCGTATAGGTGCCTTGTTTTTTATTGGTGATGTCATGTAACATCTGAACTTGTAATAAATGTCAATTTGTAAATTTTGTCACATAATAGGTCAGGAAGGCTGTCATGCCTGGCGAATCCGGAAAAAAACTGTTCGTCGGCCCGCGGTTCCGGCGGATCCGCCAGCAACTGGGACTGTCGCAAACCCAGATCGCCGAGGGGCTCGGCATCTCGCCCTCCTACATCAATCTGATCGAGCGCAACCAGCGCCCGGTGACAGCGCAGATCCTGCTGCGGCTGGCCGAGACCTACGATCTCGATCTGCGCGACCTCGCCACCGCCGACGAGGACCGCTTCTTCGCGGAGCTCAACGAGATCTTCTCCGATCCCTTGTTCCGCCAGATCGACCTGCCGAAGCAGGAGCTGCGCGACCTCGCCGAGCTCTGCCCCGGCGTGACCCATGCGCTGCAGCGGCTCTACGCCGCCTATACCGAGGCGCGCCGCGGCGAGACGCTGGTGGCGGCGCAGATGGCCGATCGCGAGGGCTCGCAGTTCGACGCCAACCCGATCGAGCGGGTGCGCGACCTGATCGAGGCCAACCGCAACTATTTTCCGGAGCTCGAGACCGCGGCGGAAAATCTGCGCGACGAGCTCAACGTGCCGACCGAAGGCCTGTTCACCGCGCTCAGCGCACGCTTGCGCGAAAAGCATTCGACCGTCACCCGCGTGATGCCGGTCGACGTGATGCGCGAGACGCTGCGCCGCTTCGACCGGCATCGCCGGCAGCTCCTGATCTCCGAGCTGGTCGACAGTGCCGGGCGCAGCTTCCAGCTCGCGCTGCAGATCGGCTTTGTCGAGTGCGGCACAGCGATCGACGCGATCGTCAGCCGCGCCGGCCCGCTCGACGACACCGCGCGCAGGCTTTACCGCATCACACTCGCCAATTACTTCGCGGCGGCCGCGATGATGCCCTATCAGGCGTTTCATTCCGCCGCCGAAGCCCTGAGCTACGACGTCCACGTGCTGGCGCAGCGCTTCAACGCCGGCTTCGAGCAGGTCTGCCACCGCCTCACCACCTTGCAGCGGCCGAATGCGCGCGGCGTGCCGTTCTTCCTGCTGCGCGTCGACAATGCCGGCAACGTGTCGAAGCGGTTTTCCTCCGGCACCTTCCCGTTCTCGAAATTCGGCGGCACCTGCCCGCTCTGGAACGTGCATTCGACCTTCGACATGCCGGACCGCCTGCTCAGCCAGGTGATCGAGCTGCCCGACGGCACGCGCTATTTCTCGATCGCGCAGACGGTGCGCCGGCCGGTGGCGCCCTATCCGCAGCCGCAGCCGCGCTTCGCGATCGGGCTCGGCTGCGAAATCCGTCATGCGGCCAAGCTCGTCTATGCGACCGGCATGGATCTGGAGAAGGTCGAGGGCACCCCGATCGGCGTCAACTGCCGGCTCTGCGAGCGCGAGAATTGCAGCCAGCGCGCCGAGCCGCCGATCACGCGCACCTTGATCCTCGACGAGACGACGCGGCGGGTGTCGTCGTTCGCATTCTCGAATGCGCGGGAACTGTGAGCTCAATCCACTGCCGCAAAGGCCTTGCACCAGCCGTCCTTGCTGATGGCGCCCTCGACCACCTTGCAGCCGTCGGGTTCGACGAACAGCGTGCACGCGCCGCAGGAGTAGATGCCGTTCGGCGTGTCCTGATACTCGGCTTGGGGTTTGGTCATCTTGTCGGACGCAGAGGCGGGCCGCAGGAAGAACACTGCGGGAAGTCCTGCGGTGGCGGCGCCGATGAAGGTACGCCGGGAACGGCGGCCTTGGTTGGTCATTGGAGTTGTTTCTCCATTTGTTGCCTATCGTCATAGTAGCCGTCATTGCGAGCGACGCGAAGCAATCCATTTCGCCGCCTGCACAACAATGGATTGTTTTCGCCATCGCCACCGCTGTCATCACCCGCGCATGCGGGTGATCCAGTATTCCAGAGACGCCAGTGCATGAGCCGAGAGGCCGCGGCGTACTGGATCGCCCGGTCGAGCCGGGCGATGACAGATGTGGTGGGGACGCGGCTTCGCATTCTCGCGACATGAATTGTCCGAGCTTTGCTCTTCGTTTCGCCCCCTCTCTCGCAGAGGGCGCAGGGAAAGCCGGGTGCCGATCGCACCCATGGGCCCCGAGCAATGGGTAGAAAGCTCGGGGGTAGGACCACAGGTGTAACCGGAAACTCCGGCTTTCCCTGCGCGATGGGTTACGGCTTACTTCGCGCTCTCCCCGGCGAGACTGGGCTTGTTTGTCACCGCCTTCGCAAGACGCAATTGCGTCTTACAAGGGGACACCGGCCGCTAGGGCGTCAGGACCACGCGACTTCGCCGTCCGCTTCGCGTGCTCTCGTCAGTCACACACTCGGCGTCCACCGCATCCCACACCGCGTTCGTGACGATCGCGAAGCGCCCCTCGATCGGGTGAGACGGGCAGACCATACACCGAGCTGCAATTCCGATAAACCGAAATATTTTCGCATGAGGGGATTGCGTCGTCGGGCAACTCAATGGCAGGAGGTCGCGCCTCTCTCGTCATTCCCGATGTGCAATTATCTGCTTCCGAGCTGAACCTGCCGATCGACGACAATCCAGACGGCACGACCAATCGCAAGCAGGTTCTCCTCTTCACCAAACAGCGCCGCCTCGGCGATGAGACGCCGGCCCTCGCCGCCGGTTTTCCAGGACGTCACCACGCATCGCTCGCCCGGCCGCGGCCGCCCATCGATACGTACGGACAGACGCCCGAGCAGGATCGGCAAAGCGTTGAAGCTTCTGCTTTCGGAGTCGTATTGGGCTACGTAGCCGGTCGGACAATCCAGCGCAGACCATACAAACTCGGGAGCAACCAGGCCATCAGCTGCGGTGAGGGAGGCGTCGGGCGTCCAGGGTACGGCAAAGACCCCGCTCGGCTGTTGCCGAATGAGCGGCCCGGCGAAAAGCCGCAGCCCGTCGCCCGCTGCCCGGTCAGGTCCGCAAACAAAGCACATCGGCAGCTGATGTTCGTGCGGCTTGATTGGCGTGCGCTTCTCGGCTTCCACCGCCTCGTCGAAGGTCGCCCTCTCGAGCCGGCTCAAGTCAAGCATGACGGCCCTGCCGATTGCTATTGTCGCGGCGCCATGGCGTATCTCCCATACGCCCATCTCGACCTCGACTAAATCCAGCTCTGTCTCCAGCGGTGGCGGGGCGCGCAGCGTGACTTCCGCGGCACCGGCTATTTGGCGCGCCAGCGCCCCACACACATAGCCGCCGTTGCCTGAATTCGGCGGCCCGCGAAAGCGACGCGGAATTGTCATCGTGTGCATGCCATCCTCCCGGAGACGGATTACACTTCCACTTTCCCGGTGCCGCACGGTTCAGCCGTCGAGTGTGCGGAGACTTGCCTCGTAACGCGCATTCGCCTGTTCGAACATGCGGAGCGTCCGCTCACGGTCGTGGCGGTGCTCATCCAGCGTGAACGAATCCCATTCGCTGCGCTCCGCGGCGAAGAAATCGCCGCCACCATAGATGTGGATCGCGCCGGTCAGCCGATCAATCGGATTGATGACTGAATGGATGACGTCCGAACCGAGCGGCACGGTGTCCTTCTCGCACAGCGCTTTCGCTCCGGCGGCCTCTATCCTGTTCGGTTCGCCCGGGATGCGTCGCCAGAAGACGTTGTCCTCGCGGCCCGAGTAGATGCCAATGACGGCCCACATGCGATGGTTGTGAGGCATCACCATCATGCCCGGCGCCCAAATCACGTTGAGGATTGTGAGCGAATCCGAGTGGAAGAGCGTCTGGCTCCCGGCGCGCTTCGGCTCGCCGAGGCTTTTGAGGACTGTTGCTGGCTCGGACATTGCCCGTGCAACGACCTCGCGAATTGCCCTGTGGCTCGAGTCCGCTGCGAAAGCCGCCTCGCAGTCGGCGATGAATCGCTCAGTTTCAAACATACCCATCTCCCTTGTGAGACGAACCTGCTCGATCGGACGTTCAAATCCGACCTGAATGTTTCCAGAACGCGTCGCCCCCCCAAGCTCCAACGGCAGCCTGCGTCCGATGACCTGAAGCCTCAAGAAGGTTGAAGCAGCTTGCGTCATGTGTCCAGACGCTAGCGAGCCCAAGGGACCGGGCAAGGAGCCGATCCTGCTGCGGCAGCCGCTGCTGGAGATCCTCGATCGCCTTGCCGCCGCGGAATTCTGCTCGCACCAGGGCCAGATCGAAAAACGGCTGCACGAGGCGCTGGTCCGGCGCGGCGCCTGGCCGCCAAAGGCGGAGCAGGAGGACTCGAGCGAGGACGAGGCACACTAGCTAGAGCACCCACGGCGGTCACGCCGATGCATCAAAATGGGAAACGATGACTTTCCATCATTGTCGTTCCGCAACGGTGCCTGCGGCCACATGATGTTGGAGTCACGCATGGAGGTCTCCGATGAACGAGCATACCAGCAAGAGCAGCGCCCCGCCCTCGGCGGGCGCAGATGTGAGCGGCATCGAAACGCTGCTTATGCGCAACCTTCCGGAGGTTTTCGGCGAAGGCGATCCGGTGCGCCGAAGGGCCGCAATTCAACAACTCTACACCGAGGATTGCGTGCTCTACGCGCCATCAGGCATTCTGGTAGGCCACGATGCGCTCGACAAGTTTGCCGGCGATCTCCGGGCGACGCATCCGCACTTCGCTTACACGCCTCATGGCGCGCCGCAGGTCCTGCACAATTCGGGACGCCTGGCATGGGGCTCCGGGCCGCAAGGCGAGAAGCCTGTCTACACCGGCGTGGATTTCATCATCGCGCGCGACGGCAAGATCGCGGCGCTTTACGTCTACCTGGACACGCCGCCTGCTTGAGGGGCGGCTGCGACGCTGATGCCGAATGCTGAAACACGAGGCGGCGGACGTCAGGCGACGGCACAACCGGCCGGGGCTTGCGAACCGGCATGCACGTGCCCACGACATCCGCCTGAGCGTGTTGCCCGTCCGCTGACGCGCCCCGGATCAGCGGCGCGCGCAACGGCCCTCGCCTTCGCGCGGAGCGCCGGGTAGCGCCGCCGCGCGAGAGGACACCGGACGTCAGACGATCAGCGGTGCTTGATCCTCCAGCCTGCTAGCCACCAGGCGGGGTGTAGGCAGCCTTCAACTTGCTCGCGTGCTGACGCACCACCTTGATCTCGTCCTGGGTAAACAGCCGGACCAGCTTCACATTCTGCATGGTGCCGGCTGCCACGACCACGCCGCTGATGGCCGGTGCGACGGTCGGATCCGGCACGTCGAAGATCACCATCACGCCGGGACCATCGACCGACGTGCTGTACATCGAAATCAGTTTGCCGCCGGCCGCTTCGATCAACTTCCTGGCGGCCTCATAGCGATTGGTCGCCGGGTTCTCCATGATGTTGTTGAGAGCACGCGGGGTGTATTCACCTGAGAAGCAGAAATGCATGGCAATCGCTCCATTTGGCTGAAATGAGAAAAGCGTTTCACCCGGGCGTGACCCGGGCAGCAGCAGATTTCGTACTGAAATGAGAAGAGGTGGCCTGCCGATGGCCATGTGCGCTGCCGCTCATTCTCCGGAATTCGGCGCGACCGGTGGCAGCTCGCCGGGCAATCTACATCAAGCGCCCGACAAATGAAATCGCGTTCCTGCGCGTTGCGAAAATCGCGCCGTGATCGATGCGGCGCCGAGGGGCAGCCTGCCTGACCTGACGCACGAGCGAGCATGGCGTTTGTGATGCAGCAGAGCGGAGCGGATGCCGCTCAGCGCCTTGCAAACAAAGGCGATCTGCCTCAGTGTCCGGCGCCTGCCCTCAAGAACAAGCGAAAGAAAACTCATGAAGCATCGCGCGCTCGGCCGCTCCGGCCTCACCGTTCCCTCCCTGTGCTTTGGCTGCAATGTGTTCGGCTGGACGGTCGACGAGACGTCGTCGTTTCGCCTGCTCGACACCGTGCTGGAGCACGGGCTGACGTTCCTCGATACGGCGGACGTCTATTCGCGCTGGGCGCCGGGCCATAGCGGCGGCGAATCCGAGACGATCATCGGCAAATGGATGAAGGCGCGCGGCAACCGCAACCGCGTCATCCTCGCCACCAAGGTCGGAATGGACATGGGCAACGACAATGTCGGGCTGAAGCCGGACTATATCGCGCGCGCCGTCGAGGATTCGCTGCGGCGGCTGCAGACCGACTTCATCGACCTCTACCAGTCCCACAAGGACGATGAGACGACCCCGCAGGAAGAGACACTGGCGGCCTACGACAAGTTGATCAAGGCAGGCAAGGTCCGGGCGATCGGCGCCTCGAATTTCTCGGCGGAGCGGCTCAACAGCGCCCTCGATATCTCCAAGGCGAACGGGCTGCCGCGCTACGAGAGCATGCAGCCCGAATACAGCCTGATGGAGCGGTCGAGCTACGAAGGCGCGCTGCAACAGGTCTGCGAGGCGAACGACGTCGGCGTGATCACGTTCTTCTCGCTCGCCGCGGGATTTTTGACCGGCAAGTACCGCTCGGAGAGCGACTTCGCCAAGAGCCCGCGCGGCTCGCGCAGCATTCCCAAATACATGAACCCGCGCGGCATGCGCATCCTGGCCGGCCTCGATGAGGTCGCCGCGGAAACGCGCGCCGAGCCGGCCGCGGTCGCGCTCGCCTGGCTGATGGCGAAGCCCTCGGTCACCGCGCCGATTGCCAGTGCCACCAGGCCCGAGCAGGTCGCAACGCTTGTCGCGGCCACGAAACTCGAACTGACCAAGGACCAGGTCGGACGGCTGGACGCCGCGAGCGCATAGCGCGTTTCGAGCGGCGCGAACTGCGGCTTTTGGTCTTCAGTGCGCAGCCTCGATACTGCCTTACTGTTCCGGACAGCTTGGCTAGAGCCATTTCCGTTCCGATAAAATCGGAACGGGGCTCTAGATTTTTGTTTGACGCGTTTTCTTCACGCGAACCGGTATCCACTTCGCTCGAAAACGCTCTAGTCTGCCGTGACGGTCAGGCGTATGGGGGGACGCAGGTGAACATCCTTGGGATCAATTCGGTGTATCACGAGTCCGCCGCCGCGCTGCTGGTTGACGGCAGGCTCGTGGTGGCCGCCGAGGAGGAGCGGTTCAACCGCATCAAGCACGGCAAGCCGGCCGAGTTCGACAACCCGCATCAGCTCCCCGAACGCGCGATCCGCTTTTGCCTGAACCATGCCGGGCTGACAGCGCGCGATATCGATCACGTCGCATACTCGTTCGATCCGAGGCAGCGCCGCAAGCGATATCGCGCCGAGTGGTGGGATCCGCGGCTGGAGGAGACCTTTCGGCTCCGGCTTGGTCAGGTGCCCGGCGCCATCGACGACCTGCTCGGACGTTCACTGCGGCAGCGACTGCATTTCGTGCCTCACCATCTGGCGCACGCCGCATCCGCCTACTTCCCGTCCGGCTTCGATCACGCGGCCATCCTCACCATCGATGGAATCGGCGAGACCGCGTGCACCGCGCTGGCGAAGGCAGCCGGCACCCGCATCCAGACCGTCGAGACATTCGAATATCCGCATTCGATCGGTTTCCTGTGGGAGGTGTTCAGCGGTTATCTCGGCTTCTCGCATTACGACGCCTCGAAAGTCATGGGCCTCGCGGCCTACGGCGATCCGGAGGTTTTCCGTCAGCAGTTCCAGTCGATCATGCGTGCCGATGAGGTGAACTACGGGGTGTCGCCGGAGTATCTCGGCACCAGCCCGGAGCGTCACGCCAGAATGGAAGCCGTGTTCGGCCCGGGGCGCTACGAGGACGGCGAAATCCTGCCGCGGCATGCCGACATGGCGGCCGCGTTGCAGGCGGCGACGGATGCCGCTGTCGTCGCGGCGGTCCGCCGCCTCAAGCGCAGGGTGCCGTCGGACAATCTGTGTCTTGCCGGAGGCGTCGCGCTCAATTGCGTGACCAATGAACTGGTCAGGCGATCCGGCGAATTCACCAACGTGTTCATCCCCTCCGCGCCGCACGATGCGGGCACGGCGATCGGCGCCGCCCTCGCCGTGCATTGCGCAAAACACAAGCATTCCCCCGAGCGCGGCAACGACACGCCGTATCTCGGGCCCGGATTCAAGCGGCGCGAGATTGTGGCGGCGGTCAAGTCAGCCGGGCTCAAGGCACGGCGCAGCACATCGCCGGCGCGCGATGCCGCCGACATGATCGCCAGCGGCAAGATCGTCGCCTGGTTCCAGGGCCGCATGGAGTTCGGGCCGCGCGCGCTGGGCAACCGTTCCCTGCTCGCCGATCCGCGGCGGCCGGACATGCGCGATATCCTCAATCAGAAGGTCAAGCACCGGGAAGATTTCCGCCCTTTTGCGCCGAGCGTGCTGGCCGAGCACGCCGAGGAATGGTTCGAGGTCGGCGCGCCGACGGCCAGTCACGCGTTCATGCTGTTTGCATGTCCCGTCAAGCCCGACCGGCGCGATCTCATTCCGGCGGTTTTGCACCGCGACGGCAGCGCCCGGGTCCAGATCGTCAGCCGCAGATCAAATCCGCGCTTTCACGAGCTGATCTCCTGCTTCTTTGCCAAGACCGGTGTGCCCCTTGTCGTCAACACGTCGTTCAATGACAGCGAGCCGATCGTCTGCGCCCCCACCGACGCGATCGTCACGTTCCGCAAGTCCGGTATCGATGCGCTGTTCATGGACGATGTGGTGCTGACGGCAAAGGCGTGACCTCGCCTGCCATCGTCAGCCCAGAATCTTAAACCCCGAATCTTCAACCCCAGGATTTTCAGCCCCACGATCTTCAGCCCCACGGGCCGCGCTGGCCCTGTGATCCGCCCCACGGGCTGCGCGGCGGATAGCTGGCGCCGGTGGAAAGCGGCGCGGTCTGGGTGCCGAGCTCGGCGGCGAGTTGTTGCAGCGCCGCGATGCGGTTCGCGGTCGAGGGGTGGGTGGCGAACAGATTGTCGACGCCGTGGCCCGACAGCGGATTGATGATGAACATATGCGCGGTGGCCGGATTGCGCTCGGCCTCCATATTCGGCACCTGATGCGCTGAATTCTCGATCTTGGCGAGCGCGGACGCCAGCCACATCGGCTGCCCGACGATGCGCGCGCCATAATTGTCGGCGGCATATTCGCGGGTGCGGCTGATCGCCATCTGCACCAGCGCAGCGCCGAGCGGCGCCAGGATCATCATCGCGATCGAGCCGATGATGCCGGGGCCGTTGTTGTTGCGGTTGCCGCCGAAGAACATACCGAACTGCGCCAGCATCGAGATCGCACCGGCGATCGTCGTTGTGATCGTCATGGTCAGCGTGTCGTGATGCTTGATATGCGCAAGCTCGTGCGCGATCACGCCGGCGAGCTCCTCGCGGCTGAGCTGCTGCATCAGACCCGTGGTGACGGCGACGGCGGCGTTCTCCGGATTGCGGCCGGTCGCGAAGGCGTTGGGCTGCGCTTCGTCCATCAGGAACACGCGCGGCATCGGCAGAGCGGCGCGCTGCGCGAGCTCGGCGACGAGGTCATAGAGTTCGGGCGCCGAACGCGCATCGACCTGATGGGCGCCGTACATCGACAGCACCATGCGATCGGAATTCCAGTAGGTGAACAGGTTTGTCGCAGCCGCGACGATCAGCGCGATCACGGCGCCGGTGCCGCCGCCGATCAGATAGCCGACGCCCATGAACAGGGCGGTGAGGCCGGCAAGCAGGAGCGCGGTGCGGAAATAGTTCATCGTTGTTCCCTCACGGCCAGCGGAATGCTGCCACAACTGACGCCGCTGAGGTAGGGATTTTGCTGCGCGCGCCGCAAGGGGAACCAGTGCGTCGCAGCGACGCGGCGGGGATTAACGATCGGTCATCTGCGGCAGATTGTAGCCCGCATGAGCGCCAGCGACATGCGGGAACACTGCCCCCGGATATCGCGGAGCCTGTCATCGGGCGCGCGTTCGCGCGACCCGTTGGCTCATCCGGGCCACGGAACTACGGCTACCGGATCGCGCCTACTCCGCCGGCTCCTGCCGAGCGAGCTGCCGCTCACCCTCGCGCAGCGCCACCTGCAGCATGCGGGCGAGCTGGGCCCGGCTGTAGGGCTTTCCGAGGAACAGGATGCCCTGCTCGAGCTTGCCGTCCTGATCGATGGCATTCTCGGTGTAGCCCGACGTTAACAGCACGCGCAGGCCGGGCCGCCGCTTCTGCGCCTCGGTGGCGAGCTCGCGCCCGTTCATCGCGCCCGGCATGATGACGTCGGTGAACAGCAAATCGACCGGCGCGCCGCTGTCGAGCACGGCGAGCGCTTCAGCGCCATTGTTGGCCGACAGCGTGGTGTAGCCGAGGCTCTCGATCTGGGTCAGCACGTAGGAGCGCACCAGTCTGTCGTCCTCGACGACGAGCACGATTTCCTGCGCGCCGGGAACATCCGGCTGCCGCCGCTCGGGCGCCGCGGCCGGCGAGACCACCGCCGCACGGGGCAGATAGAGCATGACGCGGGTGCCGCGGCCGACCTCGCTGTCGAGCACGATGTGGCCGTTGGATTGCTTGACGAAGCCATAGACCATGGAAAGCCCGAGGCCGGTGCCCTTGCCGACGTCCTTGGTGGTGAAGAACGGCTCGAACACCTTTGCCAGATCGGCTTCCGCGATGCCCTGGCCGTTGTCGGTCAGCGCGATCGCGACATAGTCGCCGGCGGCGAGCCCGTCATGGCCATGCACGTCTGATGGCTTCAGCTCGGCGGTGCGGGTCTCAATCATGAGCCGGCCGCCCTTCGGCATCGCGTCGCGCGCGTTCAGCGCAAGATTGATGATCGCGGTGACGAGCTGGTTGGAATCGACCAGCGCGCGCGGCAGATCGGGTGCGGGGCGAAAATCGATGTCGACATGGTCGCCGATGGTCGGCTGCAGCAGCTCGATGGTGTCGACCATCAGCGCATTGACGTCGACGTCGCTCGGCTGCAGCGGCTGCTTGCGCGCAAACGCGAGCAGATGCCGCGTCAGCGACGCACCGCGGTCGGCGGCGTCGCGGATCAGCGAGGTGATCTCGACCAGCTGGCGGTTATGGGTGACCGCCTCCGACAGAATGTCGATGGTGCCGGTGATCACGGTGAGGATGTTGTTGAAGTCGTGCGCGATGCCGCCGGTGAGCTGGCCGACCGCCTCCATCTTCTGCGC
Source organism: Bradyrhizobium sp. 6(2017) (assembly GCF_011058295.2). Lineage (NCBI taxonomy): Bacteria > Pseudomonadati > Pseudomonadota > Alphaproteobacteria > Hyphomicrobiales > Nitrobacteraceae > Bradyrhizobium > Bradyrhizobium sp. 6(2017). Next base: position 8,293,639 of record NZ_CP049289.2, read on the forward strand.
CTGGCGGATCTTGCTCTCATTGGCTTCGGCCTCGCGGAAGCGCTCGAGCAGGACTTCCGAGCGCTGGCGTTGCCGCCCCTCCTCGGCGAGCGCGACATGCGCCTCGCGCAGCTGCGCCTCGGTCGGGATCGCCAGGATTTTCGGGATCAGCGGCCAGAGCAGGACCGCGGTGAAGATCGAGGCAATTGCGGTCAGCGCCTTGAGCAGGCCTTCGAGACCATAGATCGGCACCCACAGCGTGTAGATCGAGAATACATGCGTCAGCCCGCAGGCGAGGATGAAGGCGGCGAACGGCCAGGCCATCCAGCCGAACTGAAAATCGCGCCGCTTGGAGACGAGGATCGCCAGCGCAAACGGGATCGAGAAATACGAAGCGGCAATCAGTGCGTCGGAAATCACGTGGAGCCAGATCAGCTCCGGCTCCCACAGCAGGCAGATGCCGTGCGGTGAAAAGGTCGACGAATCCAAAATACGCTCGAGAAAACTCCACATGGCTCCCTCCGCGCGTGATCGATCCGCCGACACCCCTGCCCGCGAATCACCGGCCGATCATAGCGGCGGCTATTCACACTGCCGAAGGCCAATTGGTCTAACGGCGGCCCCCCGTTGTTGCCCGGTGTCGCCCTGGTGTATGCAGGGCGGGCCCTATCCCCGATCCAGCCGGTGACATCGATGCCAGCATCTCCCCTCCGCGCCCCGATCATGATCGCTGTAGCAGCGGTGGCGCTGGCGCTCTCGACGGCCGCCTCGGCGCAGCAGCCACTGCCCAACCCTGCGGGTCCCGCGCCCGTCAGGCCGCGCCCGGCGGTCGCCGCCTCGCCGCGGGCTGCGTCCTGCCATGCCGGGCAGAGCTTTGATCGCTTCCTCACTGAGCTGAAGCAGAAGGCGGTGGCCGCCGGCGTCTCGCAACGCACGATCGCGGAGACCGCGCCGTACCTGATCTATGACCAGGGCATCGTCAACCGCGACCGCGGCCAGCACGTGTTCGGGCAGATATTCACCCAGTTCGCCGGCCGCATGGCCGCGAACTATCGGATGCAGCAGGGTCAGCAATACATCAAGACATATGCGGCCGCGTTCGCGCGCGCCGAGAAGGAGTACGGCGTGCCGCCGGCGGTGATCGCCGCGTTCTGGGGACTGGAGAGCGACTTCGGCGTCCAGATGGGCAATCTGCCGACACTGAAATCGCTGGTGTCGCTGGCCTATGATTGCCGCCGTTCGGAGATGTTCCAGGGCGAGACCATCGCGGCGCTGAAGATCATCGAGCGCGGCGACCTGACGCCCGACGAGATGATCGGCTCGTGGGCCGGCGAGCTCGGCCAGACGCAATTCTTGCCGACACACTATTTCAACTACGCCGTCGACTATGACGGCGACGGCCATCGCAATCTGCTCGCCAGCGGCCCCGACGTGATCGGCTCGACCGCGAACTACATCGCCAACGGATTGAAGTGGCGGCGCGGCGAGCCGTGGCTGCAGGAGGTGCGCGTGCCGCAGGCCGCGAATTTCCCGTGGGACCAGGCCGACCTCACCATCAAGCTGCCGCGCTCGAAATGGGCTACGCTCGGCGTCACTACGACAGACGGCAAGCCGCTCGCCAACGACGAGATGCCGGCCTCGCTGTTGCTGCCGATGGGCCGGATGGGCCCGGCATTCCTCGCCTACGCGAATTTCGCCGCCTACACCGAGTGGAACAACTCGCTGATCTATTCGACCACCGCCGGCTATCTCGCCGGCCGCATCGCGGGCGCGCCGCCGATGCAGCGCCCGCACGCGCCGGTCGCGCAGCTGCCGTTCAACGAGATCAAGGAGCTGCAGTCGCTCTTGGCGCGCGCCGGCTACGACGTCGGCAAGATCGACGGCGTGCTCGGACAGGCGAGCCGCAGCGCGGTCAAGGCGATGCAGGTGAAGTACGGCCTGCCGGCGGATTCCTGGCCGACCGCGGAGCTGTTGGCCCGGATGCGCGGTGGCCGCACCCAGCCGGCCGCGGACGCCGCGATGCCGGGGACGCGGTAGGACACACCATTCAGCCGCGCGCGCATTGGTAATCCCGTCACCCTGAGGAGCGCGGAGCGCGTCTCGAAGGGTCGACGGCCACCGGCCGGGCCGTGCATCCTTCGAGACGCCGCTTCGCGGCTCCTCAGGATGACGGGATAGAGAAGGCGCAGGAAATATTTGACCAAGTGTTACAGCCTTCCGCGGTTGTATTCTTCCCTTCGCGGCACCATTTGCAGCATCGCCGTTCGGCAGATTTGGATTTCATCAGAACCAAGAAGAGCAACACATGTCCTTTTATGACGCCGTCGTCCCCGCCTATCTGCAGATCCTCAACAGCCTTAGCGGCCTGCTCAGCAAGGCCGAGGCGCATTGCGATGCGAAGAAGATCGCGCCCGAGGTGCTGCTCGGATCGCGGCTCTATCCGGACATGCTGCCGCTGACCAAGCAGGTACAGCTGGTCTGCGATCACGCCGCAAGAGGCTGCGCGCGGCTGACGCATAGCGATGTGCCGTCGACACCCGACACCGAGACCAGCTTCGCCGAATTGAAGCAGCGGCTCACCAACACGATCGACTATGTGAAGTCGTTCAAGCCCGAGCAGTTCGACGGCGGCGATGCCAAGGATGTCACCTTCCCGGTCGGCCCCGGCCGCACCATGACCCTGAAGGGCCAGCAATTCCTCAACGCATTTTCGTTCCCGAACTTCTATTTCCACGCCGTCACCGCGCACGGCATCCTGCGTCACAACGGCGTCGAGATCGGCAAGCGCGATTTCCTCGGCGTGAGCTGACGCGCTTCGCGCGTCATTCCGGGGCTCGCGAGCGAGAACCTCAGGTGCGCAATTGCGCACCGGGGAATCTCGAGCCATACAACTTCTGGATTCCGGGTTCGATGCTTCGCATCGCCCCGGAATGACGTGGCACAAACATATTCCCCGCCGCGGGATTTTAGCCTCGCACGCACGGCCGTGCTACTGCTCCCTGACAACAACAAGACGTCAGGGAGCACGCCATGGCGACCACAACCCACGCACCGAAAGCCATCGATCCATCCGCCTCGCTGCATGCGGAAGCGCTGGAACTGGCAAAGAACCACGGCCGCCTCAACGGCCGGCGCATCATCGTGGTCGGCGCGGGACAGCGCGCCACCGTCGACGCTGAGCCGCTGATCGGCAACGGCCGCGCGATGAGCGTGCTGTTCGCGCGCGAGGGCGCCTCGGTCGCCTGCCTCGACGTCAACAAGGAAGCCGCCGACGACACTGTCGCGTAGATCAGCAAGGAAGGCGGCAAGGCCTTCACCGATGTGGTCGATGTCTCCGACGTTGCGCAGATTGCGCCTGCGGTGGAGCGCTGCGCGCAAAAACTCGGCGGGCTCGAGGGGCTGGCGCTGAATGTCGGCATTTCCTCCGGCTTGTCGCTGCCCAAAATGACGGCAGAAGCCTGGGACCGCGACTACGCCGTCAATGTGCGCAGCCACATGCTGTTCGCGCAGAAGGCGCTCGAGGTGATGGCGCCCGGTGGCGCGATCATCCTGATCTCCTCGATGGCAAGCCAGCGCGCCGGTGGCCGCAACCCGGCCTATGAATCCTCCAAGGCGGCGCAGATCGCGCTGGGACGGGCGATCGCGCGAGCCGGCGAGGACAAGGGCATTCGCTGCAATGTGATCGCGCCCGGCTTCATGGATACGCCGATGGGCCGCGACGCCAGCCGCAGGCGATCGGACCGCGCCGTGACAGTGCCTTTCGGCCGCCAGGGCACCGGCTGGGAGGTCGCCTATACTGCGCTGTTCCTGATTTCGAATGAATCCTCCTATGTGAACGCGCACACCCTGTTCCTCGATGCCGGCCACATGGGCGGGATTGTGCGCAGCTAACCTGCGGTGCGCGAATGCCTCGGCCATTGCGCTTGTCGCCGCAATGCACAAGTCTTCTGTATTCGTCACTCCCTGGGACATATCCATGAGCCAACCGACCAAACTCCTTGAACCCTTCAAGCTCGGCGCGCTGACGCTGCCGAACCGCCTGGTGATGGCGCCGCTGACGCGCAACCGCGCGGTGCCGCCTGGCATGGTGCCGAGCCCGCTCGCGGTGGACTATTACGGCCAGCGCGCCTCCGCCGGCCTGCTGATATCCGAGGCGAGCCAGGTCTCGCAGCAGGGCCAGGGCTATCAGGACACGCCCGGCATCTATTCGAAGGAGCAGGTCGCGGCCTGGCGCAAGGTCACCGACCGCGTGCATGAGCGCGGCGGCCGCATCTTCATCCAGATCTGGCATGTCGGCCGCATCTCGCATGTCGCGTTGCAGCCGAACGGCGGTGCGCCGGTGGCGCCGAGCGCGCTCAAGGCCAAGACCAAGACCTTCGTCAATGGCACCTTTGCCGACGTCTCCGAGCCGCGCGCGCTCGAGCTGTCGGAAATCCCCGGGATCATCGAGGACTTCAAGCGCGGCACCGCGAATGCGCTGGCTGCCGGCTTCGACGGCGTCGAGATCCACGGCGCCAATGGTTATCTGCTCGACCAGTTCGCGAGGGACAGCACCAACAAGCGCACCGACGCTTACGGCGGCTCTATCGAGAACCGCGCAAAGCTGATGCTTGAGGTTTCCAAGGTGGTCGCCGCCGAGGCCGGCGCCGATCGCACCGGCATCCGCATCTCGCCGGTGACGCCGGCCAATGACGTCTCCGACTCCAATCCGCAGCTGCTGTTCGACTACATTGTCGATCAGCTCAACGCGCTGAAGCTGACCTATATTCACGTCATCGAAGGCGCGACCGGCGGCCCGCGGGACATCGCGCCGTTCGACTACGCTTCGCTGCGCAAGCGCTTCAAGCAGGCCTATGTCGCCAACAACGGCTACGACTTCCCGCTGGCCGAGAAGGTGCTGGAAGCCGGCGACGCCGACCTCATCGCGTTCGGCAAGCCGTTCATCTCCAACCCCGATCTGGTCGAGCGGCTCAAGGCCGGCGCCCCGCTCAACGAGTGGGACAAGGCGACCTTCTACGGCGGCGGCGCCAAGGGCTACACGGACTATCCGACGCTGAAGGCGACCGAGGCGGCGGAGTAGAGTGGACCAAAAACTGTCATGCCCAGCGAAGGCGGGGCATCCAGTATTCCAGAGACGCCAGCGATTGATCGAAACGCCGCGGCGTACTGGATCGCCCGGTCAAGCCGGGCGATGACAGCGGAGAAAACAAAAAAAGGCCGGGATCGCTCCCGGCCTTTCGTCGTCTTCGGATGGCGTGGGCTGGTACGCCTTCCTTACTTCGCTTCGGCGCGCTTGGGCGGGGTGGCCGGCCACGACTTGATCAGCGCGTCGTAGTCGACGGTTTCGCCCTTCGGCTTCTCGTTCGCGAGCTTGCGCTGCGGAGCGATGGTGCCGTCCTTCTCGGCCTTCTTGAACCAGAACTCGGCGGATTCCTTCTTGTTCAGCTTCGGTCCGCAGGCACCCTGCACACCGGACTTCTCAAGACGTTCCATCACCGAATCCTGGGCCGCGGCGAGCGCGTCCATCGCCTGCTGCGGCGTCTTGGTACCGGACGACGCATCGCCGATGTTCTGCCACCACAGCTGCGCGAGCTTCGGATAGTCGGGCACGTTGTTGCCGGTCGGGGTCCACTGCACGCGCGCGGGCGAGCGGTAGAACTCGATCAGGCCGCCGAGCTTCGGCGCACGCTCGGTGAACGACTTGTCCCAGATGTCGGATTCACGGATGAAGGTGAGACCGACATGGCTCTTCTTCAGCGACACCGACTTGGAGACGATGAACTGGAGATAGAGCCAGGCTGCCTTGCGGCGATCCGGCGGGGTCGACTTCAAGAGCGTGGCGGAGCCGGCGTCCTGATAGCCGAGCTTCATGCCTTCCTTCCAGTACGAGCCGTGCGGCGACGGAGCCATACGCCACTTCGGCGTACCGTCCGCGTTCATCACGGCGATGCCCGGCTTCACCATGTCGGCGGTGAAGGCGGTGTACCAGAAGATCTGCTGGGCGATGTTGCCCTGCGCAGGCACCGGGCCGGCTTCCGAGAACGTCATGCCCTGGGCTTGGGGCGGGGCATACTTCTTCAGCCAGTCGAGATACTTGGTGATCGAGTAGACCGCGGCCGGACCGTTGGTGTCGCCACCACGATCGACCGAGGAGCCGACCGGACGGCAGCCTTCCATCCGGATGCCCCACTCGTCGACCGGCAGGCCGTTCGGGATACCCTTGTCGCCGTTGCCGGCCATCGACAGCCAGGCGTCGGTGAACCGCCAGCCGAGCGAGGGATCCTTCTTGCCATAGTCCATGTGGCCATAGACCTTGACGCCGTTGACCTCCTTGATGTCGTTGGTGAAGAACTCAGCGATGTCTTCATAGGCCGACCAGTTCACCGGCACGCCGAGCTCGTAGCCATACTTGGCCTTGAACTTGGCCTTGTAGTCGGGGTTGGTGAACCAGTCGTAGCGGAACCAATAGAGGTTCGCGAACTGCTGGTCGGGAAGCTGATACAGCTTGCCGTCCGGCGAGGTCGTGAACGACTTGCCGATGAAGTCGTCGACGTCGAGCATCGGGTCGGTGACGTCCTTGCCCTCACCCTTCATGTAGTCCGAGAGCACGATGGTCTGGCCGTAGCGGAAGTGCGTGCCGATCAGGTCGGAGTCGTTGATCCAGCCGTCATAGACATTCTTGCCGGACTGCATCTGGGTCTGCAGCTTCTCGACCACGTCACCTTCCTGGATGATGTCGTGCTTGAGCTTGATGCCGGTGAGCTCGGAGAACGCCTTGGCCAGCGTCTGCGATTCATATTCGTGCGTCGTAATCGTTTCCGAGACGACGTTGATCTCCATGCCCTTGAAGGGTTCGGCGGCCTTGGCGAACCACTCGAGCTCCTTCTTCTGGTCTGCCTTCGACAGCGTCGAGGGCTGGAATTCCGCGATCCACTTCTGGATCACGGCTTCATCGGCCGCACGCGCCGGCGCAGCGACCGTGAGCGAAGCTGCGATCAGCGCGGCGGCGCTGGTCATAGTCAAAAGACTATCCTTTGTCGTTCTCAAATGTGGCATATAGTTTCCTCCGGTTGCAGCGACAAACCAAAACCTCAGGCCCGGGTAGACCCCGGATCTGCTCTTCTTCGCTTTCGTCAGACGGTGCGAAAAATCGCGACGGCTGAAAGAAGCGAAATCAGCGTTGCGAGCCACAGGCTCGAAATCTCCACGCCCTCCCCGATCGGCAGCGTGAAGATCGTATCGGTGCCGACGAGGCCGATCCACAAAAGGTGGATCACCGCCGCCAGCACCAGCGAAATGAACAAACGATCGCCGCGCGTGGTCGGGATGCGCAGCACGCCGACCCGCTCGGCCTCGGGATAGACCGCCGCGAGCCAGGTCATGGCGCCGAGTGTCGAGGCCAACAGCGCGAAGAAGATCGCGGTCGGCAGCGTCCAGGCCATCCATGCGATGGATTCCATGACTCAAATCCCTCCACACGATGCGCTGCGCCCCCTCTCCCATGGGGAGAGGGTTGGGGTGAGGGGGTACGGTCTATCGATCGAGCGAAACCCCTCACCCGGATTTGCCGCTCCGCGCCAAATCCGACCTCTCCCCATGGGAGAGGTGAAGTCCGGCGTTGAGATGCTGCCTGATTGCTTCATCATCATCCTAGACCCGGCCGAGCGCGAAGCCGCGCGCGATGTAGTTGCGGACGAACCAGATCACCAGCGCGCCCGGAATGATGGTGAGCACGCCGGCGGCAGCAAGCAGCCCCCAGTCCATGCCGGCGGCGGAGACCGTGCGCGTCATGATTGCCGCGATCGGCTTGGTCTGCACCGAGGTCAGCGTGCGCGCCAGCAGGAGCTCGACCCAGGAGAACATGAAGCAGAAGAAGGCGGCGACGCCGATGCCGCTCGCGATCAGCGGCACCAGGATCTTGATGAAGAAGCGCGGGAACGAATAGCCGTCGAGGAAGGCGGTCTCGTCGATCTCGCGCGGCACGCCGGAGACGAAGCCTTCGAGGATCCACACCGCCAGCGGCACGTTGAAGATGCAGTGCGCGAGCGCAACCGCCCACGGCGTATCGAACAGGCCTATCGCCGAATACAGGTTGAAGAACGGCAGCGCGTAGACCGCCGCCGGCGCCATGCGGTTCGACAGCAGCCAGAAGAACAGATGCTTGTCGCCGAGGAAGCGGTAGCGCGAGAACGCATAGGCCGCCGGCAATGCCACCGCGATCGAGATGATGGTGTTCAGCACGACATATTCGAGCGAATTGATATAGCCCGAATACCAGCTCTCGTCGGTGAAGATGCGCTTGTAGTGCTGCAGCGTCGGCGTATGCGGCCACAGCGTCATCGTCGAGACGATCTCGGCGTTGGTCTTGAAGCTCATGTTGACGAGCCAGTAGATCGGCAACAGCAGGAAGATCAGGAACAGCGCCATGATGAGGCGGCGGCCGGGGATCGAATGCATCATGCCGCTCCTCCCTTGACCGGACGCTCGGCGCCGGCATTGGTCATCACGGTGTAGAACACCCAGCACACGATCAGGATGATGAGATTGTAGGCCAGCGACAGCGCCGCGGCCTTGCCGAGGTCGAACTGGCCGAGCGCGATCTTGACGAGCTCGATCGAGACGAAGGTGGTGGAGTTGCCCGGGCCGCCGCCGGTGACCACGAACGGCTCGGTGTAGATCATGAAACTATCCATGAAGCGCAGCAGCACCGCGATCAGCAGCACGCGGTTCATCTTCGGCAGCTGGATCGCCTTGAACACCGCCCAGCGCGAGGCGCCGTCGATCTGCGCCGCCTGGTAATAGGCGTCGGGGATCGACTTCAGGCCGGCGTAGCACAGCAGCGCGACGAGGCTGGTCCAGTGCCAGACGTCCATCACGATCACCGTGACCCAGGCGTCGAGGTCATTGGAGACGTAATTGTAGTTGATACCGAGATGGTTCAGCGTATAGCCCAGTAGGCCGATGTCGGGCCGGCCGAAGATCTGCCAGATGGTGCCGACCACGTTCCACGGAATCAGCAGCGGCAGCGCGAGGATGACGAGACAGGCCGCGACGCTCCAGCCCTCGCGCGGCATCGACAGCGCGACGATGATGCCGAGCGGCACCTCGATCGCGAGGATGATCGCCGAGAACAACAAATTGCGACCGAGCGAGGCCAGGAAGCGGCCGCCGAGATCGGTCGAGGGATCGAGCAGCTCCTTGAACCAGCCGACGCCGTTCCAGAAGAACTGGTTGTTGCCGAAGGTGTCCTGCATCGAATAGTTCACGACGGTCATCAGCGGCAGCACCGCCGAGAACGCCACCACCAGGAACACCGGCAGCACCAGGAACCAGGCTTTTTGGTTGATCGTCTTGTCCATCAGGCGACCCCTTCCACCAAATGGCTGTCGGCATAGACGTGGACATGCGCGGGATTGAAGATCAGCCCGGCGGTATCGCCGGAGACCGAGAAGCCCGGCGGCACGCGCGCGGCGAATTTGGTGTTGCCGACGCGAACGCGGGCAAACTGGATGCGGCCGAGATCGTCGATCCGCTCGATCGTGGCCGACAGCAGGCCGGGTGCCGGCGCCGCGACGTCGACGAATTCGGGCCGCACGCCGATCTCGATTTTCCTGCCCGCCGGCAGCACACCATAGTTTCGATTCAGGCCGATGACATGGCCGTCGACCCGCGCCTCGTGACCACTGACTTCGGCGGGCACGATGTTCATGCCGGGCGAGCCGATGAAATAGCCGACGAAGGTATGCGCCGGCTTGTCGAACAGTTCGGCCGGCGTGCCGCTCTGCACCACGCGGCCGTCATGCATCACGACGACGGTGTCGGCGAAGGTCAGCGCCTCGGTCTGGTCGTGGGTGACGTAAATCATCGTGAGGTCGAGCTCGCGATGCAGCGCCTTCAGCTTCGAGCGCAGCTGCCACTTCAGCTCGGGATCGATCACCGTCAGCGGCTCGTCGAACAGCACCGCGGCGACGTCGGAGCGCACCAGCCCGCGGCCGAGCGAGATCTTCTGCTTGGCGTCGGCGGTGAGCCGGGTCGCCTTGCGGTTCAGATACGGCGTGAGGTCGAGCAGGTCGGCGATCTGCCGGACCCGCGCATCGACCTCGGCCTTGGCGACGCCGCGGTTCTTCAGCGGGAAGGCCAGGTTCTCGCCGACCGTCATGGTGTCGTAGATCACCGGGAACTGGAACACCTGCGCGATGTTGCGCTTCTGCGTCGACAGCGGCGTGATGTCCTGACCGTCGAACAGGATCTTGCCGCGCGACGGGGTCACGATGCCGGAGATCAGGTTGAGCAGCGTGGTCTTGCCGCAGCCGGACGGCCCGAGCAGCGCATATGCGCCACCCTGCCGCCAGGTCATGGTCACCGGCTTCAGCGCAAAGGATTCCGGCGGCGCGTCATTGCCGCTGTAGGACTGTGCGAGATCGACGAGGTCAATGCGGGCCATCGGGCATCTCCCTCAATTGCTCTTGCTGGCCGACGCGCGTGCCGCGAGCGAATCGCCATACAATTCGCTTGCAAACGCGGTCGCGGGCGACGCGACCAGGCGGTCAGCGGCGTCGAACACAAAGATGTTTTCGGGATCGAGCGCGGCTTCAAGCACTTGCCCGGGTTCATATTCATGGACGCCGTGCAGCACCGCGACCCAGTTCGAATCGTGGACATGGACGTGCACAAAACTCTCCGAGCCGGTGATCTCGGTCACCGTCACGGTGGCGGAGAATTTGTGGCGGCCGGCTGCGGAGCTGCCGACCTCGAGCTGGTGCGCGCGGAAGCCGATCTTGTAGACGCCGTCAGGCAGCGTGGCGTAGAGGCCGGCCGCGGGCGCCTGCTCGCCGCCGGCATAGATCACCTGGGCGCCCTTCTTCTCGATGCCGATGATGTTGAGCGGCGGATCGGAGAATACCTGGGCGACGCGCAGCGTGTCGGGATGGCGGTAGACCTTCGGCGTCGCGCCGATTTGCAACACCTCTCCTTCCCACATGCACACGGTGTCGCCGCCGAGCAGCAGCGCTTCCGACGGTTCGGTCGTGGCATAGACGAAGATCGCGCCGGAGGCTTCGAAGATGCGCGGCAGCTCGGCGCGTAGCTCCTCGCGCAGCTTGTAGTCGAGATTGGCCAAGGGCTCGTCGAGCAGCACGAGGTCGGCGCCCTTGACCAGCGCGCGGGCAATCGCGGTGCGCTGCTGCTGGCCGCCGGAGAGCTGCAGCGGCGTGCGCTTCAGAAACGGCTCGAGCCGCAGCAGGCCGGCGGCTTCCGCCACCCGCTTCTCGATCTCGGCGCGCGGCTTGCCCTGCACCCGCAGCGGCGAGGCGATGTTCTCGTAGACCGTGAGCGAGGGATAATTGATGAACTGCTGATAGACCATCGCGACCGAACGCTGGCGCACGTCGGCGCCTGTGACGTCCTTGCCGTCGACCAGCACGCGGCCGGTGGTCGGCTTGTCGAGGCCGGCGAGCAGCCGCATGATCGAGGTCTTGCCCGACAACGTCGGCCCGAGCAGCACGCTGAGCGTGCCACGCTCCAGCGTCAGCGACACGTCGCGGATGGTCGCGATGCCATCCACGGTCCGCGTGACATTCTGCAGTGTGACGCTCATGCCCGTCCTCCCGCTTCGCGGAGGGGACGTTCACCGGACACGCGGTTGGCGAGCATCCACTCGTCGAGCGCGGCGATTTCACCCGCCGTCATCCGCAAGCCCAGCTTGGATCGTCGCCAGACGACATCGTCCGCAGTCCGAGCCCATTCGTTTGCCATCAGGTACCTGACTTCGCTCTCCGTCAAGGTGGCGCCGAACGAGCGGCCGAGATCTTCGGCCGATGCTGCATTGCCCAAGACTTTGCTGGCACGCGTGCCGTAGGCATGCGCGAGACGATTGGCGTGCTGTTGCGCAAGGAACGGGTAGTTGCGAACCAATTCGGCTGATAACGCCGCGACCGCGGAGACATCCATGTCGCCGCCGGGTAGCGGCGCCTTGCCGGTCCAGCCCTCCTGCGCCTTTGTGCCGCGGAGGTAAGGCGACAGCCGCTCCAGCGCCTCCTCGGAGAGACGGCGGTAAGTCGTGATCTTGCCGCCATAGATCGACAGTAGCGGCGCACCGCCGGGCGTATCGAGCTCGAACACGTAATCGCGGGTCGCCGCCTTGGCTTCGCTGGCGCCGTCGTCATACAGCGGACGCACGCCGGAGTAATTCCAGACCACGTCCTCGGGCTTCACCGGCTTGGCGAGATAGGCGCTGGCGGAGGCGCAGAGATATTCGATCTCCTCCTGCGACGCCTTCACCTTGGCCGGATCGCCGTCATAGTCGCGATCGGTGGTGCCGATCAGCGAGAAATCGTCCTGATAGGGAATGACGAAGATGATGCGGCCGTCGGCGTTCTGGAAGATATAGGCGCGGTCGTGGTCGTAGAGTTTTGGCACCACGATGTGCGAACCCTGCACCAGCCGCACCTTGGCCCGCGCGTTGACGCCGGCGCCCGAGGCCAGCACCTGCTCGACCCAGGGACCGCCGGCATTGACCAGCACGCGCGCCTTGATGGTGTTGCGCGCACCGTCGACGCCGTCCTCGACCGTGAGATGCCAGACGCCGTCGACCTGCCTGATCTCGACCGCGCGGGTGCGGGTGCGGATCTCGGCACCGCGATCGGCGGCATCGCGTGCGGTCAGCGCAACCAGCCGCGCGTCGTCGACGAAGCAGTCGGAATATTCAAAGCCCTTGGTGTAGCGACCCGGGATCAGCGGCTTGCCGACCACGTCGCGCGTCAGATCAACCGAGCGCGTCGCCGGCAGCAGGTGCCGGCCGCCGATGTGGTCGTAGAGGAACAGGCCGAGCCGCAGCAGCCAGGCCGGGCGCAGGCCGGCGTGGTGCGGCAAAACGAAACGCAGCGGGCGAATGATATGGGGCGCAATCTGCCAGAGGATCTCGCGCTCGATCAGCGCCTCGCGCACCAAACGAAACTCGTAATATTCGAGATAGCGCAGACCGCCATGCACGAGCTTGGTCGACCAGGACGACGTCCCGCTGGCCAAGTCATTCATTTCACAGAGGAAAACAGAATTACCCCGGCCCGCCGCATCGCGCGCGATGCCGCAGCCATTAACGCCGCCTCCAATGATGGCGAGGTCGTAAATCTGGTCCAAAGAACGCTTCCCCCGGCAACCGTTTTCGCTTCGACGGTTTTACTTTCGGATTGAAGTAGATCACAACCAAAAACGAAAGCAAAGTGAAAACAGGGAACCTTGGCTGTGGATTTTTTGGGCGAGGTGATCGCGGCTGGGGCAGATGTGCCTGGCGAAACCTATTCCCGACCCGTCACTCCTGTGCAGCGGCTTCGTCGCATTCCGCTGTCATGCCCCGCTTCAAGCGGGGCATCCAGTACGCCGCGGCGTCGCGGCTCAAGCGCGAATGTCTCTGGAATACTGGATCGCTCGGTCGAGCCGGGTGATGACAGCGAGAGAATACGGAATCAGGCAGTGCGCAGCGTCGCCGGTGCGGGCTCGGCGTTGTCGTCGAGATCGCTCTGCGGCTTGTCCATCGCGACGACGACTTCGATGCCGCGGCTGTGGCAGATGTTGGCAAGGCCCGCGGGGAGCGGCGAGTCGGTCACGAAGGTCTGGATCTGGCTCATATGCGCGATGCGCACCGGCGCACTGCGGCGAAGCTTGGTCGAATCCGAGACCAGCATGACGTTGCGCGCATTGGCGATGATCGCCTGCGCGACCTGCACCTCGCGATAATCGAAGTCGAGCAGCGCGCCCTCCTCGTCGATCGCGGACGCGCCGATGATGGCGTAGTCGACCTTGAACTGGCCGATCAATTGCGTGGCAGTCGAGCCGACCACCGCGCCATCGGCGCGGCGCACCGTGCCGCCGGCGACCACCACCTCGATGCGCGGATGGCGATACAGCAGCATCGCGACGTTGAGGTTGTTGGTGATGACCAGGAGGTCCTCATGCGAGGTCAGCGCGCTCGCGACCTCCTCCGTCGTGGTGCCGATATTGATGAACAGCGAGCAGCCGTTCGGAATCCGCGCGGCCGCGGCGGCGCCGATCGCCTTCTTCTCCTCGGCGGCGACGAAGCGGCGCGCCTCATAGGCAAGGTTCTCGACGCCGGAGGCAATGATCGCACCGCCATGGATGCGGGTCAGCGAGCGCTGGTCGCAGAGGTCGTTGAGATCCTTGCGGATGGTCTGCGCCGACACCTCGAATCGCCTGGCAAGATCCTCGACCATGACCCGGCCGAATGCGCGCGCGATGTTGAGGATTTCAGTCTGGCGATGGGAGAGTCCGGCCACGGCGGCCCCCTTGAAACGGCGAGTCTCCCATGTTGCGACCGTTCGGCACCGAGGTCAACGAGCAAGCATCAGTGGGGTTAAGAACTGCGTTGCAGCAATCTCGAGGCAGTGAGTGCCGGCGCGATTCCTCACCAGGCTGCTTGCTACCAAGCTGCTTCCTGCCAAGCCGCTTTCTACCAAGACATGGCCGATGCAACCCGGCGGATCAATTCGGGATCGTCGAACGCCGCCGCGCTCGCCACCGCGCCGGCCGCGAGCAGATCGGCATGACTGAGCCCGGTCCGCATCCCGATCGTCGCGATGCCTGCGGCCGTCGCCGACTGCACGCCGGACCGCGAATCCTCGAACGCCAGCGATGCCGATGCCGACGCGCCTGCGAGGCGCAGTCCCTCCAGATAGGGCAATGGATGCGGCTTGCCGTGTGCCAATTCGTCACCGATCACGACAGCCTTGAAGCGATGCGCGATGCCCAGCCCGGAGAGCAGCAGCTCGGCATTTGGGCGCGGCGCATTGGTCACCGCCACCATGGGCACGCCGGCGTGATCAGCCCGGTCGAGCAGCGCCATCAATCCCGGCACCGGCACGATCTGGCCGCTGACCAATTCACGAAATGTCCGCTCCTTCTCGCGGAGGATGATTGCGCGGCGATCCGGCGGCTCATGTGCGAGGAAGCGATCGCCGATCGAGGCGTTGGAGAAGCCCTGCAGCTCTTTGCCGAAGCGCGCGTGATCGAACACATGCCCGTGAGGGCCGAGCACGCGGTTGAACGCCGCCAGATGGAGCGGATCGGTATCGGCGAGCGTGCCGTCGATATCGAACAGCAGCGCCTTGTCTTGTGTCTGCGACATCCGGGAGATGTTTCCGTGCGCCCGGATGCATCAATACAGGCAATTGCGGCACGCGCAAACCACGCACCAAGGTCAGTTACGACGCCATCTTCATGACGCCGCCGGTGAGGAGCCGGCGCGCCGCGCGCTCGGCCTCGCGGGCGTTGCGGAAGATCTGGCCTTCTAGGCGCTGGAAAAGGTGCGACGCAGCAAAGAACTGATAACCACGCGTATCGCGCACCACGATACCCGCTGTCTGAGAACTCACTTCGATCACGTAACTGTCGGACATTGTCGGCCTCGGTTTGACTCCGGCCCGACAACGGGATCGCCGCCTGTTTGTTCCTACGTTATTTTTTCGAGCCGAAGCGCTGCTTTTGCAATCAAACCACGCGCGGGACTCAGTTTCGTCGCGTTTGCTCTTGCGCCGAATCAGCGACGCAGGCGCGCGAGAAGTTCAGGTCTCGATCGTCGCGCCGTCGCGCTGGATCGGTTGCGGATGGCCCTGCTCGTCGATCGAGACGTAGGTGAAATTGCCGTCGGTCACGAGGATCGACTGCTGCTCGCGGCGGCGCAGCACCCAGGCTTCGAGATGCACCGTGATCGAGGTGCGGCCGACGCGCACGAGGTTGGCGTGCACCGAGACGAGATCGCCGACATAGACCGCTTTGCGGAAATTCATCGCCTCGATCGCAACCGTCACGGTGCGCGACTTCGCCAGCTTGGAGGCGAACACGCCGCCGCCGACGTCCATCTGGCTGAGCAGCCAGCCGCCGAAGATATCGCCATTCGCATTGGTGTCGGCCGGCATCGCCAGCGTGCGGATGCAGAGATCGCCCTGCGGCTCGTTGCCGTTGATCGGCGGCGCGTGGACGTGAGTTTCGGGCGCTTGGGTCTCGGTCACTTGAAGGCCTCCCAGCCGGTATCCGGTGCAAATCGTCCGCCAAACTTGCGCATCAGCGCCTGCATCGTCGACACCACATTGTCGACGCCGCGACTGCGCGCGTAATTGAGCGGGCCGCCGCGGAACGGCGCATAGCCGGTGCCGAAGATCATCGCGCCGTCGACCATGTCGGCATTGTCGACAATGCCCTCGCGCAAGGCGGCGACGCAGACGTTCGAGATCGGCAGCACCAGGCGATCGATCATCTCGTCCGTCACCTTCGGACCGGTCTCCGGCAGCGGCGCCTTCTCGGCCTTGCCGTCCTTCCAGGTGTAAAAACCCTTGCCGGTCTTGCGGCCGAGCTCGCCCTTGGCCACCTTCTCGCGCAGCCACGCCGGCGTCGGCGGCAGGGTATCGCCGAACTTCGAGCGCAGCATGTCGCCGACATCGAGGCAGATATCGAGGCCGACCTGATCGGCGAGCTCGATCGGGCCCATCGGCATGCCGAACTCGACGGCCGCCGCATCGATCAGGCGCTGGTCGGTCTTCTCGTCCAGCATCATCATCGCTTCCAGCATGTAGGGCGTTAGCGCGCGATTGACGAGGAAGCCCGGCGAACTCTTCACCGGCAGCGGCAGGCGGTCGATGGCGCCGACGAAGGCCAGCGCCTCCTTGAGCATGGCGGCATCGGTGCCGTCATGGCTGACGACCTCGACGAGTTGCAGCCGCGACACCGGATTGAAGAAGTGCAGGCCGAGCAGCCGCTCCGGCCGCGCCAGGGTGGTGCGCAGATCCTGCAGCGGGATGCTCGACGTGTTGGTGGCGAGGATCGCGCCAAGCTTCATCTTCGGTTCGAGCGAGGCGTAGACCTTCTGCTTCAACTCGAGCTTTTCCGGCACCGCCTCGATGATCACATCGGCATTGCGGACGCCTTCGCCGTCCATGTCGGGGATCAGCCGGTCGAGCGCGTCGCGCTGGTCGATCTTCCTGCGCATGATCTTGCCGAACAGCTCCGACGCCCGCTTCATCGCGCCCGCGATCGGTTCGGCCTTCATGTCGGCGAGCGTGACGCGCATATCCTGGTTGGCGCACCAGGCCGCGATGTCACCGCCCATCGCGCCGACGCCGATGACATGGACGTGCGCAACCTTGTTGCCGCCGCCGGCGACCTTCTTCATCTGCTCGCGCAGGAAGAAGACGCGGATCAAATTCTGCGCGGTCGGCGTCACCATCAGATTGGCGAACGAGGTCTTCTCCGCATTCAGCATCGCCGCGCGGTCGCCGGCGTGCTTCTCCCAGAGATCGACCAGCGCTGAGGGCGCCGGATAGTGCTTGCGCGGCGCGGCCTTCTCGGCCTCGCTGCGCATCCGCGAGGCCAGGAAGCCCCTGACCGGACCGAAATTGAGGATGGTATTGAGCGCGCCCGGCTTGGCACGCTTCAGCCGGCCGAACACCGCGTCCTTCACCGCGTTGCGGACATGGCGCTCCTGGGTGACGGCATCGACCAGACCGAGCGACTTGGCGTGGCGCGCGTCGATCGTCTTGCCGGTCAACATCAAGGTCATCGCCTGCATCGGGTTGACGAGCTCGGTGAAGCGCACCGTGCCGCCGAGGCCGGGATGCAGCCCGAGCATCACCTCGGGGAAACCGAACCGCGCATTGTCGATCGCGATCCGCATCTGGCAGGCCAGCGCGACCTCGAGCCCGCCGCCGAGGCAGAAGCCGTGGATGACGGCGACCGACGGCACGCGCAGCGCCTCCAGCCGGTCGATCACGGCATGCGCACGCCCAATCTCGGTCTCGACCGCACGCGGGTCGCTGGCGCCGCGAAACTCGTTGACGTCCGCGCCGGCAATGAAGCCGCTCTTTTTCGCGGAGCGGACCACGAGGCCGGCCGGCCGCTCGTTCTCCAGCGCCGTGACGATGGCGTCGAGCTCTTCGAGCAGATCGGCTGATAGCGTGTTGGCGCTGGCGCCGGCGCGATCGAACAGCAGCCAGGCGATGCCGTCCTCGTCGCGCGTCAGCTTGAAGTTCCTGTACGGGCTGTCGGCAGCCGGCGCCGGCCCGAGTTCGAGCACGCGGTCGGCGAGAACGTCCATGATCCGTGAATCCATGATCACACCGTCTCTATCAACATCGCGCCGCCCTGCCCGCCACCGATGCATTCGGTGGCGACGCCGCGCCTGGTGCCGAGCCGCTTCATCGCATTGACCAGATGCAGCACGATGCGGTTGCCGCTGCAGCCTACGGGATGGCCGAGGCTGATCGCGCCGCCATCGACGTTCAGCTTGGCGCGATCGATCTCGCCGGCCGCGCCGTCAAGTCCCAGAATCTCGCGGCAGAATTTGTCGTCATTCCAGGCGGCGAGGCAACCCAGCACCTGCGTCGCAAACGCCTCGTTCAACTCCCAGGTCTCGACGTCCTGCAACGTCAGCTCGTTGCGCTTGAGCAGCGCGCTTGCCGACAGCACCGGGCTGAGCCCCATGATCGAGGGATCGAGCGCCGACCACTGGCTGTCGAGGATGACGGCCTTTGGCGTCAGCCCATACTTCGCCACCGCTGCCTCGGACGCCAGGATCACCCAGGAGGCGCCGTCGGTGATCTGCGAGGAATTGCCGGCGGTGACCTGGCCCCACGGACGCTCGAACACCGGCTTCAGCTTCGCCAGCGTCTCCGCTGTCGAGTCCGGGCGGACGCCGTCGTCATGGTCGTAGAACTTGCCGTCGCGGGCGAATGCGGTCTCGA
Source organism: Bradyrhizobium sp. 6(2017) (assembly GCF_011058295.2). NCBI lineage: Bacteria > Pseudomonadati > Pseudomonadota > Alphaproteobacteria > Hyphomicrobiales > Nitrobacteraceae > Bradyrhizobium > Bradyrhizobium sp. 6(2017). Next base: position 8,312,364 of record NZ_CP049289.2, read on the forward strand.
CCTCGCCCTTGAGGAAGCCTTCCTTTTGCGCGTTGGCCAGCCGCTGGTGGCTCTCGGCGGCGTAGGCGTCGGACTGGGCGCGGGTGATGCCGAAGAGGTGCCCGACCTTCTCGGCGGTCTGGCCCATGTTGAGCTCGGTGATCGGGTCGGTCAGCCCGCGCTCGAGGCCGATGATCGGCTTGAAGTAGCTCGGCTTGACCTTGAGCGCGGCCGCGATCTTGGCGCCTAGACCCTTGGCGCCGGCAAGGCCGGCAAACCAGCGCACGCCTGAATTGGGCCAGACCAGCGGCGCGTGGCTCAATGCCTCGGCACCGCCAGCCAGGATCAGGTCGGAGATGCCCTCGCGGATGTAGCGGTAGCCGGTGTCGATCGACTGCATGCCGGAGCCGCAATTGATCTGCACCGTGAAGGCGACCATCTTCTCGCCCATGCCGAGCCGGAGTGCTGCGACCCGCGCCGGGTTCATCTCGTCGGCGATCACGTTGACGCAGCCGAGGATGACCTGATCAAAGGCAGTGGGCGCGAAGGGCTGCCGCGCCAGCAGCGGCCGGCCACATTGCACGGCGAGATCGACAGGGGTGAACGGGCCGGGACCGGAGCGCGCCTTCAGGAACGGCGTCCGGCTGCCGTCGACGATAAAGACTTGTCGCGCCATCAGCTCGCCGCCCTCTGCTCACCCAGCTCCTGGAAGAACTGATGCACGTCGGCGGTTTTCTTGTAAATCGGGGACAGCGCCTCCGGCGCAAAATCATCGACCTCGATGACCTTTGCCACCGCGTCATGGGCAGCCGCGAGCTTCTCCCCATCGGCCTCGGTGATGACGCCCTTCTTGACGCCCTCCTTCCAGTCATGCAGCCGCGCCGCGCGCAGCTGCTTGGCGGCATCGTCGGCCTCGGTGACGAGGCGGAAGGCCTTCTCCAGCCGCGCGATGCCGCCGTCATCCTCGACAAAGGCGAGGTCCGGCGTCAGGCGGTCGCGCGCCGCCGACGGCGACAGCACGAGTTGCGCGCAGAGATGCACGACACGATCAGACGGACCGGTGACGCGGGCGCCGAACGGCTGGATCAGGAATTTCAGCATCCAGCCGACAAAGCGGTTGGGCAGATTGGCGAGGATTTCCGCAAAGCGGTTCTCGATGGTCTTGAAGCCCGACGCCATGCACCATTGCAGCGCGGGAAGATCCTCCTTCTGCCGGCCCTCGTCCTGCCACCGCTTCAGCGCGGCCGACAGCAAATAGAGCTCGGAGAGGATATCGCCGAAGCGGGCAGAGAGCATCTCCTTGCGCTTCAGCGCGCCGCCGAGCGTCAGCAGCGCCATGTCGGCGCAGAGCGCGAACGCCGACGAATAGCGCGACAGCTGGCGATAGAATTCGGTGGCCTCACCGGCGTCAGGCGCCGGTGCGAACAGACCAAAGCTCCAGCTGCGACCCCAGGCGCGGAACATGGTCGCAAAGCTGTGGCCGACATGCTTCCAGAACGCCGTGTCGAACGCAGTGAGGCCCTTGTCGCGATCGGCCTCGCCGAGCGCATTCATCTCCTGCAACAGATAGGGATGCGCGCGGATCGCGCCCTGCCCGAACACGATCAGATTGCGGGTCAGGATATTGGCGCCCTCCACCGTGATGCCGACCGGCACCGATCGGTAGAGCCCGCCGAGATAGTTTTGCGGCCCGTCGATCACGGCCTTGCCGCCATGGATGTCCATGGCGTCGTCGATCGCGATCCGCATCCGCTCGGTGGCGTGCAGCTTCATGATGCCGGAGATGACGGCGGGATGATGCCCCTCGTTCAGCGCGGCGCAGGTCAGCCGCCGCGCGGCGTCGAGCAGATAAGCCGTGCCGGCAATGCGTGCCAGCGGCTCCTCGATGCCCTCGAATTTCGAGATCGAGATGCCGAACTGCTCGCGGATGCGGGCATAGGCGCCGGTGGTGCGCGCGGCATAAGCCGCACCTGCGGCCGACAGCGACGGCAGCGAGATGCCGCGGCCGGCGGCGAGCGCCGTCATCAGCATCTTCCAGCCCTGGCCGAGCCGCTCTTGGCCGCCGATGATGTAGTCGAGCGGGATGAAGACATCGCGGCCCCAGTTCGGGCCGTTCTGGAACACCTGCATTGCCGGCAGATGGCGCTGGCCGATCGAGACTCCAGGCAGATGGGTCGGGATCAACGCCACGGTGATGCCGAGCTCTTCCTCGCTGCCGACCAGGTGATCGGGATCATAGGCCTTGAAGGCGAGGCCGAGCAGCGTTGAGACCGGGCCGAGCGTAATGTAGCGCTTGTGCCAGTTCAGCTTGAGGCCAAGCACCTCGCGGCCTTCGAAATTGCCCTTGCAGATGATGCCGGTGTCGATCATCGAGGCGGCGTCCGAGCCGGCCTCGGGACTGGTCAGGCCGAAGCACGGAATGTCCTGGCCGGCGGCCAGGCGCGGCAGCCATCTGTCCTGCTGCTCCCTGGTGCCGAAGCGCATCAGGAGTTCGCCCGGCCCGAGCGAGTTCGGCACCATCACGGTGACGGCCGCGGTCAGCGAGCGCGACGAAATCTTTCGCACCACTTCGGAATGCGCATAGGGCGAGAAGCCGAGCCCGCCGAATTCCTTCGGAATGATCATGCCGAAGAATTTCTTGGCCTTGATGAAGGCCCAGACCTCGGGCGGCAGGTCGCGCCATTCCCAGTTGATCTTCCACTCGTCGAGCATGTTGCAGAGCTCGTCGACCGGACCGTGCAGGAAGGCGTGCTCCTCGTCGGTCAATTTGGCCGGCGCGATCGCCAGCAATTTCGACCAGTCGGGATTGCCGGTGAAGAGATCGGCGTCCCACCAGACGTCGCCGGCTTCCAGCGCCTCGCGCTCGGTGTCCGACATCGTCGGCCGCACGCCGCGCGCCCAGGAGAAGATCGGCTTGGTGATGTAATCGCGGCGGAAGCTCATGGTGGGGCCCTCATGGATCGGCGGCGCGGATAGGATTTATGTTGGGAGCATGATCTTCTCGAAAAACCGGTCTCCACGTTTTCGGATCATGCTCCATGTTATCCGAAAGTGCCGGTCACGGGTGAACACTTCGCCTTGCAGATAAAGCGAAATTGACGCGGCAGGGCGCCGTTTTGTTAACGGCACGCCACGCGTTCAGTTCCGAAAGCTGAGGTACGACAATCAGGTAGCCGGGCATGGCGCCGGCGGGTCACGCCGGCGCCATTAGACCGAAGATCACGCCGGCCCGGCGCCCTGGGTCGCGGTATAGACCGCGTAGAGCGACTGGCTTGCGGCCATGAACAGGCGATTGCGCTTGGGGCCGCCGAAGGTGATGTTGCCGCAGACCTCGGGCAGCCGGATGCGGCCCAGCAGCTTGCCTTCCGGCGACCACACCGTCACGCCGCTGTAACCGACGGCGCGGCCGGCATTGCTCGAGCACCAGACATTGCCGTTGACGTCGCAGCGGATGCCGTCCGGTCCGCACTTCACGCCGTCGATCGTGAAATCGCTGAACCGCTTGCCGTTGGCGAGCTTGTTGTCGGCGCCGACATCGAACACGAAGACGTCACCGTTGCCGCCGGCGCCGGTGTCGCCCGGCCCCTTGCCGGTCGAGACCACATAGAGCTTCTTGTAATCGGGAGAGAAGCAGAGGCCGTTCGGATCCGGCACCTGGTCCTCGCTGACCACGAGATCGATACGCCCGGAGGGATCGATGCGATAGCAATTGGTTGGCAGCTCGCGCTTGGCCGGCACGAAGCCCGCCGGCTGGCCGATCCGGGGATTGAGCTTGCCGGCCGGATTGCCCGGTCCGCCGGCAGCGTCGGGTTCGCCCTCATAGAGCTGGCCGCCATAGGGCGGATCGGTGAACCAGTAGCTGCCGTCGGGATGCGCGACGACGTCGTTCGGCGAGTTCAGCCGCTTGCCTTGATAGGAATCCGCAAGCACGGTCGCGGTGCCGTCGTTCTCGTAACGCGTCACGCGGCGGGTGAGATGTTCGCAGGACAGCTGGCGGCCCTGGAAGTCGAACGAATTGCCGTTCGAGTAGTTCGACGGCGTGCGGAAGACGCTGACATGGCCGTCGTCTTCCGACCAGCGCATCTGCCGGTTGTTGGGGATGTCGCTCCACAAGAGATAGCGGCCCTGCGCGCTCCAGGCCGGGCCTTCAGCCCACAACAGACCGGTATGAAGCCGCTTGATCGAGGTGTTGGGCTGGGCGAGATCGTTGAACGACGGATCGACCGCGATGATGTCGGGGTCCCAGAAATAGGTGGTCGGCGCACCGCGCGGACTGAAGTCGCGCGGCGGGGTTGTGATCGTGGTCGGCGGCCCGACCGGCGCGGGGGCGTTCTGGGCCAGCGCACTACTGACGCCGGTTGCGACGGCGGCCGCCCCAACCGCCAATCCCTGGACAAGCGTTCGACGTGACACGTTCGGATCGCGCCGTTCTTGATGTGTCATCACATCCTCCCACTCTGTTGGCCGGCCGTTGATCCGGCCTGGCGCGCGGGAGGTTAGACTGCTCGCTTGGAGGTTGCGAGTGACGGTTTTTCATCACTGCACGCTGAAATTTCACATTGTTGTGGTCCGGGCCGTCGTCGCGGAGCGTGCGAATGCACCATAGAGCGGCGTCCCTTACCTCGCCCCGCTTGCGGTGAGAGGTCGGAATTCAAGCGCAGCTTGAATTTCGGGTGAGGGGGTGCAGGTCTAACGACCATCACAACTCGTGGAGATAGCCCCTCACCCCTGCCCTCTCCCCGCAAGAGCGGGGCGAGGGAGAAGAACTAATCCGGCCGGATCATCTCGAACATGTTTTCCGGCTTGATCTCGAAATAGTCGCCGCGGCGGCCGGCGCGGACGATTGGGTGGGCCAATCCGGTCTGGTAGACGCCGTCCTTGATGAAGGCCTTGTCGATGTGGACGGCGACGACCTCGCCGAGCGTCAGCCACGCCTCGGCCTTCTTGCCGTCGGCGCCCCGGAGCTGGACGATCTGGCTGACCTTGCATTCGAACGACACCGGGCTTTCGGCGACGCGCGGCACGTTGACGAGCTTGCCGGCGACCGGCGTGAGGCCTGCGAGCTTGAACTCGTCGACATCGCGCGCGACATGGGCCGCCGTCGCGTTCATGTGCTTGGCCAGATCCATCGTCGCCAGATTCCAAACGAACTCGCCGGTGTCCTGGATGTTGGCGACGCTGTCCTTCCAGTTGGTGGAGGAGAAGCCGATGATCGGCGGCACGTAGCAGAAGGCGTTGAAGAAGCTGTAGGGCGCGAGATTGACGTTGCCGCCCTTGTCACGCGAGGAGATCCAGCCGATCGGCCGCGGCGCCACGATGGCGTTGAACGGGTCGTGCTTCAGGCCGTGGCCATTCTTCGGCTCGTAGAAATGCAGGTCTTTTGCGGTCACGCTGAATCTCTCTCTTGTCATTCCGGGATGGTCCGAAGGACCAGACCCGGAATCTCGAGATTCCGGGTTCGATGCTAACGCATCGCCCCGGAATGACTGGCGAGTCAACTGACGAAAACGTCAGTGCTGGCGCTCAATTGGCGCGGGTGCGCGGCGACAGGCCGGCGATCACGAAATCGATCATCTGGTCGATGGTCGGGCCCGGCTTGGTCGCACATTGGGCGATCATCTGCGGGTGGAAGAAGCGCATCATCGCGGTGCAGGCGCAGAGCGAGGCGAGTAGCAGGTCCGGGGCCTCGAACTCACCCGACGCGGCTCCTTGCGCGATCACCTCGCCGATAATAGCGGCGATACACTCCATATGGGCGACACAGACGTCCCAGTCCTCCTGCATCGCGACCTCGACCATCTCGTGCAGCTTGGAATCACCGACATAGCGCTCGGTGTTCATGCGATTGATGGTCGTCATCATCTGGCGCAAGCGCGGCGCGGCCGGCCCTTCCGAGCGCGCGATGCGCTGCGCCTCGATCTCGACCTCGCCCATCAGGCCGCGCGCCACGCCTTCGTGGATCGACTTCTTCGAATCGAAGAAGCGATACACGTTGGCGGGGCTCATCCGCAGCTCTTTGGCGATGTCGGCCACCGTGGTCTTCTGGTAGCCGATCTGCCGGAACAAACGCTCCGCCACCACGAGAATCCGTTCGCGGGTGTCGGTTTCGCTATGTTCCTGGATCAGCGTCATGTTGGCCTGCTCAATCTTCAATTATTCGGCAGCCTCAGCAAGCGGAAATGCGAGTTGTCCCTTTCCTGCATGCTGCGGCGCAGTATCGGTTTGCTCAGGGCCGCTCTCCTCGAGGGTCTTGCGGAACCAGAGGGCGTAAAGGCCCGGCAGATACAGCAAGGTCAGGAAAGTCGCAACAAACAAACCGCCCATGATGGTGATCGCCATCGGGCCCCAGAACGCCGAACGCGACAGCGGGATCATGGCGAGGATCGCGGCGAGCGCGGTCAGCACCACCGGCCGGGCACGCCGGACGGTGGCCTCGACGATCGCCTCGCGCCGGGTCAGGCCGGAAGCCACGTCGCTCTCGATCTGATCGACCAGGATCACCGCGTTGCGCATGATCATGCCGGCAAGCGCGATCAGGCCGAGCAGCGCCACGAAGCCGAACGGCTGGTTGGCGACGTTCAACCCGAGCGAGGCGCCGACGATGCCGAGCGGCGCGGTCAGGAACACCAGGAACAGGCGCGAGAAGCTCTGTAGCTGGATCATCAGGAGCGTCAGCATCACCATCACCATCACGGGGAAGAGGATGAAGATCGACGCATTGCCTTTGGCCGATTCCTCGAACGCGCCGCCGGGCTCGATCCGGTAGGCAGGCTCGAGATGGGCCTGGATGTCCTTCAGCTTCGGCGAGATCTGGTTGGTGACGTCGGGCGCCTGCACGCCGTCGACGACGTCGGAGCGCACGGTGATCGCCATGTCGCGGTTGCGCCGCCAGAGGATCGGCTCCTCATGCGCATATTCGATCTTCGCAATCTGCTGGAGGGGCACGGCCACGCCATTGCGTGACGTGATGGTGAGATCGCCGACCCGGCCGAGATCGAGCCGCTCCGAAGGCACCGCGCGGGCGACCACGCCAACCTTCTCGATGCCGTCGCGGATCGTGGTGACCGGCGCGCCCGAGATCAGCATCGCCAGCGCTTGCGAAACCTCCTGCGGGGTCAGGCCGAGCGCACGCGCCCGATCCTGGTCGACGGCGAGCTTCAGGTAGGGCGACTGCTCGTTCCAGTCGAGCTGGACGTCCTTGACGTTGGGATTCTGGCGCATGACGTCGCGCACCTGGTAGGCGATGTCGCGCACCTTGTTGGCGTCGGGCCCGATCACACGGAACTGGACCGGGAAGCCGACCGGCGGACCGAAATTGAAGCGGTCGACCCGGACCCGCGCCTCGTTCAGCGCGCCGTCGGCGGCGGCCTGCTCGAGCTTAGCCTTGACGCGCTCGCGCGCATCGACGTTCTTGGCGAGGATCACGATCTCGGCAAACGCCTCGTTCGGCAGCTGCGGGTTGAGGCCGAGCCAGAAGCGCGGCGAGCCCTGGCCGACATAGGCGGTGTAGGTCTCGATGTCCTTGTCGTCCTTCAGCAGGCCCTCGGCCTTCTTGACCGCCTTCTCGGTGGTGCCGAAGGCCGTGCCTTCGGGCAGGCGGAGCTGCAGGAACAACTCGGGCCGCTCCGACAGCGGGAAGAACTGCTGCTGGACGTGGCCGAACGCAACGATCGAGGCGACGAAGACGCCGACGGTCGCGACCACCACCTTGACGCGGTGATCGACGCACCACTGCACCACGCTGCGCAGGCCGCGATACATCCGCGTCTCGTAGATCGCGTGCGGATCGTGGTTCTGGTGCACCTTGATGTTGGGCAGCAGCTTGACGCCGATATAGGGCGTGAAGATCACCGCGACGAACCAGGAAGCGACCAGCGCGATCGCCACGATCCAGAAGATGCCGCCGGCATATTCGCCGACCGCCGAATTGGCAAAGCCGATGGGGAGGAAGCCAGCGGCTGTGACCAGCGTCCCCGTGAGCATCGGAAACGCGGTAGATTCCCAGGCAAAGGATGCGGCCTTGTAGCGGTCCCAGCCCTGCTCCATTTTCACCACCATCATCTCGACCGCGATGATGGCGTCGTCGACCAGCAGGCCGAGCGCGATGATCAGCGCGCCGAGCGTGATGCGGTGCAAATCGAGCGACATCGCATTCATCACGATGAAGACGATGCCGAGCACCAGCGGCACCGACAGCGCCACCACGATGCCGGTGCGCCAGCCGAGCGCGACGAACGAGACGAACAGCACGATGGCGAGCGCCTCGACGAAGGAGTGCACGAACTCGCCGACGGCGTGCTCGACCACCTTGGGCTGGTCGGCGATCTGCTCGACCTCGACGCCCTGCGGCACCGCCTTCATGAAGTCGGCGGTGGCCTTTTCGACCTCCTTGCCGAGCTCGAGGATGTTGGCGCCCTTGGCGGTGACCACGCCGATGCCGAGCGCGGGCTTGCCTTCCTGACGCACCGTGAAGCTCGGCGGATCGACATAGCCGTGGCTGACGGTCGCGATATCGCCGAGCCGGAACACGCGGCCGTTGCTCTCGACCGGCGTCTCGGCCACCGCCTTGACGCCGTCAAGCGCACCGGTGACGCGCAGCGGCACGCGCTGCGACGAGGTCTCGACGGTGCCGGCAGGCGTCACGTTGTTCTGCTTGGCGAGCGAGTCGAACAGCGCCTGCGGCGTGATGCCGAGCGTCGCAAGCTTGGCATGCGAGAACTCGACATAGATGCGCTCGTCCTGGGTGCCGTAGAGGTCGACCTTGGTCACGCCGGGCACCTTCAGCAAGCGCTGGCGGAAGCCTTCGGCGACCTTCTTGAGCTGCGCGTAGTCGGCGCCGTCGCCGGTCATCATGTAGAGGATCGAATCGACGTCGGAGAATTCGTCGTTGACCACGGGGCCGAGGATGCCCGACGGCAGCTGGCCCTGCACGTCGACCAGCTTCTTGCGCAGGAGATAGAACAGATAGGGCACGTCCTTCGGCGGGGTCGAGTCGCGGAAGGTGACCTGCATCGCCGTGAAGCCCGGCTTGGAATAGGTCTGCACCTTCTCGAAGAACGGCAGCTCCTGCAGCTTCTTCTCGATCGGATCGGCGACCTGCATCTGCATTTCCTGCGAGGTCGCGCCCGGCCACATCACCGAGACGTTCACCACCTTGACGGTGAAGAACGGGTCCTCGGCGCGGCCGAGCTTCTCGTAGGAGAAGAAGCCGGCGACGCCGAGCACGAGCATCAGGAACAGGACCAGCGTCGGATGGCTGACCGCCCAGGCCGAAAGGTTGAAGCGCTTCATCGAACTCTCCAAGTTCTAGACCAAGTCCCAGAACCGTTTGCGCTGATATTGCGAGGGTTAGAACGAAAGCGACGACACGACCCGCACCTTCTGGGTCGGATCGAGCTTCTGCACACCGAGCGCGACGACCTTGGCGCCCTCGTCGACGCCATCAGAGATGACGACGTTGTTGCTCTCATAGGCCTTCACCTTGACCGGCTTCAGCGCGACCTCGCCCTTGTCGTCGACGATGTAGAGCGAGGGATCGCCGCCCTGGCTGTACAGCGCCGACAACGGCAATTTCGCCACGCGTTCGCTCGCCTTGTCGGCCAGGGTCAGGGTTGCGGTCATGCCGAGCGAGACGGCCTCGTCGGCGTCCGGCAGCGAGAACTTTGCGAGGTAGGTGCGGGTGGCGGGATCGGCCTGCGGCGCGACCTCGCGCAGTTTTGCGGCATAGGTCTTCTTCGCATCCGACCACAGCGTCACCGTGGCAACGCCCGACCTGGCACGAGCAAGAAGCGTCTCTGGGATCGCGACGACAGCTTCCTTCTCGCCAAGTCGGGCGACACGGATCGAGGCCTGGCCCGCGGCAACCACCTGGCCGGGCTCGATCATGGTAGCTGTGACGACACCTCGGGTGTCGGCCACCAGCGTTGCATAAGAGAGGGAGTTTTTGGTCAGCTCGACCGAACGCTCGGCGCGGTTCAGCCGCGCGCGCGCCTCGTCGCCGGCGGCCTTGGCGGAATCGAGCTGCGCATCGGTGGTCCAGCCCTTGGCCTTCAGATCCTTGGCGCGCTGCTCGGCGGCCGCGGCCTGCGCCAGCACGCCGGTGGCGGCGCGGAACTCGGCCTCGGCCTGCTCGGCCTGCAGCTTCAGGTCGATCTCATCGAGGGTGGCCAAGGGCTGATCGACGTCGACTGTCTGTCCGACCTCGACCAGCCGCTTGGCCACCTTGCCGGCAACCCGAAAGCCCATATCGGCCTCGATACGGGGCTTCACCGTGCCGACAAAACTGCGCTCAGGGGTTTCGGCTTCGTAATGGACGGTCGCCACCAGAACGGGGCGTCCCGGATCTGCCTTTTCGGCCGCCTTTTCATTGCAGCCGGCCAGCGCGAACACCGCAAAAGCCAACGCGGCTCCCGTCAAGAGCCTGTAATAGCTCGAGAAAATGGAACGGGCGAACATCGGGAATCTCCATCCGGCTGACGACTGATGAAGAGTATCGATTTATCACTGATGAATGTCAATATTCGTCAGTGATAACCAATTCGTGAGGTAACACGCCACTGGAGCGTGGAGCTCGGAAAATGCGTAGCCCGGATGAAGCGCAGCGAAATCCGGGACCTCGCCCATGGAGAGTGGGTCCCCGGATTGCGCTTCGCTCCATCCGGGCTACGGCGATCGCTGCGCCCAAAAAACTGTCATCGCCCGCGAAAGCGGGCGATCCCAGTATTCCAGAGACAGTCGTAATTGAAACGAGAGGCCGCGGCCGTACTGGATCGCCCGGTCAAGCCGGGCGATGACAGCTATGTTTGCGGCGAAGGCTCGGCTACGCTGGCGTCATCGCTACTTCGCGTCGGCGAATTCGGTCTTGGTTTCGTGGCTGCCGAGGAAAACCAAGAGGCCCGCCGCGAGTGGCAACAGCGACAACACCAGCAGGCCGGTCGACGTGCTTCCGGTGGCCTCCTTGACCCAGCCGATCAGATAGGGCCCGCCGAAACCGGCGAGGTTGCCGATCGAGTTGATCAGCGCGATCGCGCCGGCGGCGGCGGTGCCGGAGAGCCAGGCGGTCGGCAGCGTCCAGAACACCGCGAAGGTGCAGAACACGCCGATCGCGGCGACGGTCAGCACCACCATGGTCATGGTCGGATCGGTGATGTAGCTGGAGACGCCGAGCGCCAGCGCCGTCAGCAACAGCGGCGCCCCGACATGGAACACACGCTCGCGCGTCGCATCCGAACGGCGCGCCCAGAAGATCATCGCGGCGGCGCCGAATGCATAGGGAATCGCGGTGACGAAGCCGGTCTGCGCGTTGGTGAGACCGAACGCCTTGACGATCTGCGGCAGCCAGAACTGCATGCCGTAGAGCGCGGCGACGAAGCCGAAATAGATCGCGCTGAGCGCCAGCACCTTCGGCGACGACAGCGCCTCGCCGAGCCTGAAATGCTTCGCCGCCTGCTTGGCCGCGACCTCGGCATCCAGCTTCGCCTTCAGCCAGGCCTTCTGTTCGGCCGAGAGCCAATCGGCCTTCTCCGGCCGGTCGGTGAGATAGAACCAGGTGACGATGCCGAGCAGCATCGAGGGGACGCCCTCGATGATGAACAGCCACTGCCAGCCCTGCATACCCATGACGCCGTCCAGCCCGAGCAGCAGGCCGGAGATCGGCGCGCCGATCACGGTGGAGATCGGAACGGCGAGCGCGAAGGCGGCGAGGAAGCGGGCGCGATATTCGGCCGGATACCAGTAGGTGAGATAGAGGATGATGCCGGGGAAGAAGCCGGCCTCGGCAACGCCGAGGAAGAAGCGCAGCGCGTAGAAGCTGTGCTCGTCATAGACCGCCGCCATCAGGGCCGAAAGGATGCCCCAGCTCACCATGATGCGGGCGATCCACTTGCTGGCACCGAACCGCTCCAGCGCGAGGTTGCTCGGCACCTCGAAGATGAAATAGCCGATGAAGAAGATGCCCGCCCCGAACGAGAACACCACCGGCGAGAATTTCAGCTCCGCGTTCATGGTGAGCGCGGCGAAGCCGAGATTGACGCGGTCGAGATAGGAGAAGAAGTAGGCCAGGATCAGGAACGGGATCAGCCGCCAGGAAATCGCGCGGATCGTCGACGTCTCGATCTCGCTGCGGGCGCCGGTGCTTGGCGCAATGGTTGCGGTCTGGCTCATCAGTTTCCCCCAGGGTGTTGCTTGCCCCGAGGATTATTGGCTCGCTCCGCATTGAGCAATGGCAAAAACTCATAGCACACAGGCTGAACGGGAGCCCATGCACGCCCCCACCGGCTATCGCCGTCATTGCGAGCCAACGGGTCGCGCGAACGCGCGCCCGATGACAGGCTCCGCGAAGCAATCCATAGCGACGCAAATGGGGAGGTGGATTGCTTCGTCGCTTCGCTCCTCGCAATGACGATCGAAGAGGAACGCTCTCACTCCGCCAGCTGAAATCGCTCGAAGCGGTCTAGCTCCTCCTCGATGCGGCGCTTCAGCTCCTTGCGCGACGCCTGTTTCTTGCCGTTGCCGACCCAGCTCCATTTCTGCATCAGGAGTTTCTTGTTCTGGCGGTCGGTCTTGAGGTCGAGGGCGGCGACGATGTCGTCGCCGACCAGTACGGGCAGCGCGAAATAGCCGAACAGGCGCTTCTGCTTCGGCACATAGGCCTCGAAGCGGTGGCCATAGCCGAAGAACAGCTCGGTGCGCTTGCGCTGGATGATCAGCGGATCGAACGGCGAGAGGATGTGGACCAGGGCGGGATCCCCCTCGCCGGTCTGCTCCAGCACCTCGGGGCGCGCCCAATGTTCGTGCTTGCCGGCGCCGTCGAGCGCGATCCGGACCAATTCCTTGCGGCGCACCCTCGCCTCGATCAGGCTACGCACCGCCTTCTTGCTCGGCGCGTCGAGATGGCAGATCGAATCCAGGCTGACGATGCCCTGCGAGCGCAGCGCGCGGTCAAGCAGATAGGCTGTTATGGCCGACGCCGGTGCGGGCTTCGGCGGCTTGTCCCAGCCGAAGTGCCTGCTCATCAGCTCATAGGTCTTCAGCATGCCGGCGCGCTCGCTGATTGTGACCACGCCGCCATAGAAGGCGAGCTGCAGCGCGCGCTTGGATGGCTTCCGGCTCTGCCAGAGATGCTCCTTCTCGGTGAGCACGTCGTCCTCGATGTCGCGGATCGTCAGCGGACCGGCACGCAACAGCCGCAGCACCTTGCGCGTATCGGCCGCCGTTACCGACGCGAACCATTTATGGCCCTCGCGCTTGTGCGCCTTCATCGCCGGCAGGAAGATGCCGATGTCCTTGGACGGAATGTAGGACAGCGCGTGCGTCCAGTATTCGAACACGCTCTTGTCGGTGCTCTGCGCCTGCTTGAGGTCGGCGCGGCGGTAGTCCGGAATCCGGGTGAACAGGATGTGGTGATGGCAGCGCTCGATCACGTTGATGGTGTCGATCTGCACATAGCCGAGATGGTCGACGGCGGCCGCCACGGCTGAGGCGCCCTGCCCGAACGGCGCCTGCGTATCGAGCCGCTGCGCGCGCAGCCAGATATGGCGGGCGGCGGCATTGTTCAGCGAAAGGGGTTCTGCGGCGCGGGGCATTGCGCCAGCAATGTAGTGAGATTCGCGCCGCTGTGGAGGGCCGGACGGCGGAAATCAGCCGCGCACAATCATGCACGCACCGGCGTGCGAGCGAACAGGACCGGCTACGCCGATCCGACGACCCGCCGCAACCAGGGAACGTCCCGCAGCGCTGCCTCGAGTGCGACGCTCTCCTCATGGAAGACCCGGGACGAATGACCGCCAACCGGAAACCAGCCGCGGCTGTCTTCGACGTCCCGCCGGTATTCCTCGAAGCCGATGGTCCCTTCCGGGCGAAGGAAGATATCGACGCAGCGCGCGGCATCCTCGTCATTGATCGAGCGGAGGACGCGATTGACGTGGGTCATGGTGCTCACCCTCTCCGCTGCCCTGCCTGGCACACGCCAGGTTCTGCACATCCAACTGTGACCTATGTCACATACCGGGTTTTGAACCGGTCCTAGGTTCTCGGCATCAAAACGACAGCAAGCCGAAATTGGCTGGCCGCGTATTTAAGGACGAAACCCATGACCCGCTCTCTTTCCTTGTCTTTTTTGGCAATCGGCGCTGCGCTGTCGATGACGGCGGGCGTGGCACTGGCCGGCAGCGACACCGTTCCGGCCGCCCAGATCCTCAATGCGCTGAAGCCGAAGTCGGCCACCCGTGGCCTCTCGGCCGATACGCAGGTCGACCCGGCCGCTTCGGCCAAGGAGGCGAGCTTCCTCAACACCGTTCGCAACCGGCAGACCCGCTCGCTGTCACTCGGCGAACGCCAGGAAATCGCCGACATCGCCGCCACCAAGCCGAAGATCGATCTGGAAATTCACTTCGACTACAACTCGGCGGAGATTGCCAAGGGCTCGACCCAAGCGGTGCAGGAGCTCGGCAAGGCGCTGTCGGATGCCAGCATGAAGGGCTCGACCTTCGTCGTCGCCGGCCACACCGACGCGATCGGCGGCGAAGCCTATAACCAGGACCTGTCGGAGCGCCGCGCCGACACCATCAAGAAGTATCTGGTCGAGCGTTACGGCCTCAACGGCTCAGACCTCGTGACCGTCGGCTACGGCAAGACCCGACCGAAGGATCCGAACGCGCCGATGGACCCGACCAATCGCCGCGTGCAGGTCGTCAACATGGATACCAAGACCGCGTCGAAATAACCTCCCGCAGCCTCGAGCTTCGGTTCTGATTGAATCAGAACCGAAGCTCTACCTCTTTATCTGGACGCGTTTTCTTCACGCGAACCGGCGTCCACTTCGCGCGAAAACGCTATGGATCCGCCTGCCGCACCCGGCAGGCGGATCATTTTATCCCCGAGCGTTTCAGATCCAGCTCTGGAACAGCATCAGCCGGTTGAAGGTCGCGATCGACGTCCCGATCGCGGCGACCGTGACCGGCAGCATCGCGATGAAGCCGGCGCATCCGGCCGCCACGAAGGCCCATAACAGCCAGCGCGGCGCCCCCTTGCGCGTCAATGCGTAGACCAGCACGAAGCTCGCGGTACACGCCGCCGGCAGATAGTAATAGATGAAGCCGAGCGTGCGCGGCAGCAGCGCCCAGGCGAGATACGGGCCGAGGTAGAACGCAAGCACCAGAAACGCATCGCGGCGGCGCCTGACGATCCAGTCGCGCAGCGCCACGATCAGCGCGATCAAGGCCGGCCACAGCACCAGCGGGTTGCCGAGGAACACGATCGCCGCGAAGGCGTCGTCGCCGACCTTCTCGAACAGATACCAGACCGGACGCACCAGGAACGGCCAGGACGGCCACGAGCTCATATAGGTGTGGCCTGCAATCGCCGTCGTGGTGTTGTCGGCAAAGATGCGGCGCTGCGCCTCGATGATGCCGGAGAACGAGAGGCCGTAGAGCGGCACGAAGGTCGCGAGATAGACGATCAACGGAATCAGCACGAAACAGACGATGAAGTGAGGGAGACGGAAATCCGGCCACAAATCGGGCCGGTACCAATCTTCCGCATCGGCGTCGGCAAAGCGCGTGCGCCAGCCCTGCATCAGGCGGATCGCAGCTACGATCGCGATGCAGGTCGCGAGCACGAACAGCCCGCTCCATTTGCAGGCACATGCAAGCCCCGCTGCTAACCCCGCCAGCGCGAAGGCGAGTTGCGGCCGCTGCTGCCTGAAGCCGTGGATGAAAGCCGCGATCGCGAACAGACAGAAAGCGAGCGCGAAAATATCCAGCATCGCGATCCGCGACTGCACGAACAGCATCTGGTTGAAGAAGGCGAGCAGCACCGCCGCGATGGCACGCTCCTGCGACGCGAACAGCGCGAGCCCGCCGAGATAAACGGCGACCAGCGCCAGCGCGCCGAACAGCGCCGCGGGATAGCGCCATCCGAGCGGCACGTCGCCGAACGCCTTGATCGAGAGGGCGATGATCTCCTTGGCAAGCGGCGGATGCATCGGGTTGAGGATCGGGCCCTCGACCACCTGCAGCAGCATCTGCCGCGCCGCCGGCACGTAATGCACCTCATCGAAATAGAGCTTGTCCGGCGCCGTGATCCCGAGCAGCAGCACGACATGGGCGACGATGAAGATGATGGCCGCAACAATCGCCGTGCGCGCGGCGGGCCGCCCAAAAACGGAAGGAGATTCGGATGCGATGTTCAAAACGTGAGCACGGTGCGAGGGGAACGAGTGTGAGCGAAGTGTGAGCTACGCCGGTGCGTGTGACGTATGTGACGAATGTGATCAGAACTCACTCTCATACCCGCTCCTTGAACGTCCTCGAATTCATCAGCACCGCTTCAACTCAGCAGAGCTTGTGACAATTATACAATATCAGCTGCAGGGGCGATCCGATACGATGACAGGGTTGGTCGATCGGTATTGCAATGAATTTGCCTCACAGCTTTCTCTCCATTCTTGCGCTCGGTCTTGTCGCCGCACTGACGGCGCATCCCGCTCGCGCGCAGACGCGCGTCGGCGAAGCTGCCATGGTGAAGAACGAGGTCCTTCGCGTTGCGGCCGCGACCACGCCGATCAATGTCGGCGACGCACTGCTGCGCGATGAGACGGTGCGCACCGGTCTCGAAAGCGCCGCGCGGCTGGTGATGGCTGACAGCACCAACCTCTCGCTCGGCCCGAATGCCTCGCTCAAGCTCGACCGCACCGTGTTCGACGACGAGCATCACTATCGCGATGTCGCGATCCGCCTGACGTCGGGCGCGTTCCGCTTCGTCACCGGCCGCTCCGACAAGGCCGCCTACAGGATCACGACGCCGCTTGCGACCATCGGCGTTCGTGGCACCGTGCTCGATATCCTGTCACAACGCGGCAAGACCACGGTGGTGTTGCAGGAGGGCGCATCGACGGTGTGCACGTCGAACCGGCAGTGCATCGATCTGACCCAGCCGGGTGACACCGCGATCATCACTTCGAGCGGCGGCCACACCACGATCCAGAAGACCAACAATCCGCCCTGGACCTTTGCCGCGACCTGCAGCCAGGCGGCCGGGCTCTGCACCGTCACCCAGTTCGCCGATGCGACGCCGGTGACGCCGCCGGTCGACGACGACCCCACCGGCATGCTGTGCGGACGCTGAGCATGATGCGGCGCATGCATCAGTTGGTTCTGTCGGTCGCTCTGACGACGGCGCTGTCGCTTGCAATGCTGCAGGCGCTGGCTGCGCCGGCCCAGGCGCAGACTCCAACGCCGAACTGTACTTCAATTCCCGAAAGCACGCTGGCGGCGTCGCCGAACTGCAATTCGACCCCCACACCGACGCCTACTCCGACACCAACGCCGACGCCGTCGCCTACGCCCACTCCAACTCCTACCCCAACGCCGACGCCATCCCCAACGCCGACGCCCACGCCGACACCAACCCCGACGCCGATCACCGGCGCGCCGTCGAGCGGCGGTTCGATCAACGGCCTCGCCGACCAGCGCTTCAACCAGATGATCACCAACCGCGTGCTCGGCACGGTGCTGCTCGGCGTCAACGAGCAGGTCAATTGCAATGACTGCATCAGCGCCTTCGGCTCGGCCGGCTCGTTCTCGGCGGGCATCCACGGCCGCAAGACCATCACGCCGAACCTGTCGCTGCTCGCCGGCATCGCCTACACGCAATATGGCGAGGGCGGCTACAACGTCACCAGCGCGCCGATCGGGGCCTTCGCGTTGCGCTACGACTTCGTCGACTGGGGTTCGTCGCGGCCGTTCTTCGACGTCGGCACCATCCTCTCGCCGTCCGAGAAGGTGCGCTACACCCGCAACTACGCGACGAGCCTCGGTCCGGTGTCCATCACCAGCCAGACCTCGAGCGAGAATTACGGCGTCTACGGCCGCGCAGGCTGGATCAACCGGCTGTCAGCGCGTGATGAGCTCGCGGCTTCGGTCGAGGTCTGGCAGCTGTGGCAGCGGGTCAAGGGCTACAGCGATCCCGCTGTCGCCTTCAATCCGTTCGATGCGACGATCGCCGACGGCACCGATCGCACCAGCCTGGTCAAGATCGGCGGCCAGTGGACGCATCTGTTCGGATCGAACATCGAAACCAACATCAATGGCGGCTGGGTGCAATCCTTCGCCACGCATTCGGGCATCGTCGCGACCGTCACCGGCGACGGCACCATCGTGCCGACGATGGGCAACCAGGGCTGGTTCGAATATGGCGGCCGCGTCGGCTTCCGCATCACCAAGGGCTGGATCGCCGACCTGTTCGTCAACGGCACCGCCGGGCCGCAGCCGGTCGGCAACACGGTTCACGGCGGCGTGGGGCTGCGGATCAATTACTAGAGCGTTTTCGAGCGAAGCCTGCCCCGCACTTGATGCGGGGTGGACACCGGTTCGCATGAAGAAAACGCGTCAAGACAAGAAGCGAGAGCTTCGGTTCTGATTCAATCAGAACCGAAGCTCTAGGCACCTGTCATGCCCCGCTTCATGCGGGGCATCCAATACGCCGCGACCCATCGGCCAAGCACAGAGGTCTCTGGAATACTGGATCGCCCGGACGAGCCGGGCGATGACAGTGGAGGCATCTACCTCACGCCGCCGCCTTGCCTTCATAGGCCCGGCGCAGGCCTTCGACATCGAGCTTGATCATGCCGAGCATCGCCTGCATCGCGCGCGCAGCG
The DNA here is from genome assembly GCF_011058295.2 of Bradyrhizobium sp. 6(2017). Taxonomy (NCBI): domain Bacteria; kingdom Pseudomonadati; phylum Pseudomonadota; class Alphaproteobacteria; order Hyphomicrobiales; family Nitrobacteraceae; genus Bradyrhizobium; species Bradyrhizobium sp. 6(2017). Next base: position 8,330,998 of record NZ_CP049289.2, read on the forward strand.
GCGGCCGCATCGGCGCCACCGATATAATCGTGAAGCTGGCGCGGCACGATCTGCCAGGACACGCCAAAGCGGTCGCGCAGCCAGCCGCACTGGTCCTCCTTGCCGCCACCAGCGAGCAACGCGGCCCAGAGCCGATCGACCTCGGCCTGATCGACACAGTCGATCGAGAACGAGATCGCGTGAGTATATTCCATCCGCATCCCGCCGTTCAGCGCCATGAAGCGCTGACCGGCCAGGGTGAACTCGACCACCAGCACGGTGCCGGCCTTTCCGGCCGGACCGTCGATGATGTTGTTCTGGATCTTGTCGATGCGGGAATCCGGCAGCAGCGAGACGTAGAAGCTCGCGGCTTCCTCGGCCTCACCGTCGAACCACAGGCAGGGGGACACTTTTGACATCGATGAGCTCCTTGTCGGCGCGCTCAGGCGGTGGCCGCGGCGGACTGCGCCTTCATCGCGGCCTCGACGTCCATCCACATCACTTCCCAGATGTGACCATCGGGATCCTCGAAGCTGCGGCCATACATGAAGCCGTAATCCTGCTGCGGCGACGGATCGGCAGTACCGCCCGCGCCCTTCGCCCTGGTGACATAGCCGTCGACTGCGTCGCGGCTATCGGCGGACAGGCAGATCAGCACCTCGCTCGTGGTCCGGGCATCGGCGATTGTCTTCGGGGTGAACTGCCGGAACTTGTCGTGGGTCAGCAACATGACGTGGATGGTGTCGGAGATCACCATGCCGGAGGCGGTCTCGTCCGAGAATTGCGGATTTTTCGTCGCGCCGATCGCCTCGTAGAAGGCGGTCGCGCGGGCGAGGTTGCTGACCGGCAGGTTGACGAAGATCATTGTCGGCTTGGCCATGAACGGCTCCTTTTCTCGGGGTTGTGCCTCGAGGACGAACCGTATGGCCGGCTCCCGACATCGCCCCGCAGATTTTTGTTGCGGCGTCCTGCCGCAGGGTGCCTCAGGTCACGATCGGCGTCGGCATCGTCAGAAACGCCCGCGTCACATGCCAGAACAGCTCGCGATTGGCGGCCAGCGCCACCGAATGTGCCGTGCCGGGCAGGATGATGAACTGCCGGTCGCCGTTCGGCAGCCTGTTGAAGAACTCCTCGAGGTCGGGCACCGCTGCGATCCCGTCATATTCGCCGCGGACCAGCAGCACCGGCGCCAGCACCTTCTCCGGATGCACCACCGGCAGATTGGCGGTCATGTCGAGATAGGTGCCGGTCGGAATCTGGTCACCGAACTGCATCTCGACATCGGCCAGCACCTCCATCACCGCGGGGTCCGATGTGCCGGGCCGGTCGCGGGTCGCGATCGAGCGGATCATGTCGCGGTCGCGCTTGCGCATGTTGTGGCTGCGGTAATAGGCAAGCTGCTCGGCGCGCTTTGCCAGCGTCGGTGAGCCCTCGCCCTTGTAGGTGAAGGCGGCGAACACCAGCCGATCGATGCGCTCGGGCGCGGACATCGCGAAGGCGCCGGCCCGCAGCGCGCCGGAGGATTCGCCGACGAAGTGATATCGCCTCTCGCCGGTCTCGCGGGCGATCACCTCGACCGCGGCTTTCAGATCCTCGACGCCGCTTGCGATATCCGCATTGCCCGAGGTGCGGCCCGACTTTCCGTAATTCTCGTGGTCCATGGTCCAGCAATCGAAGCCGTAGCGCGCAAAGACATTGAGCAGCGAATACTCGCCTTTGCCCCGCACCGTGAGGTCGAACACCCTAGAAGTCACCGACGAGCCGTGGACGAAGAACACCACGGGCCGCGGCGGTTCGCCTTGCTTCGGCGCCCCGATCCGCTTGCGGAACATCCAGAGCGGAATGTCGCCCTTCTTCGCCCAGTATTCGCTGCTCCAGATTTCACCTTCGGCAGGAACGGCGGTTGCGGCCCGCGCCGGCGCTTCGCCGAGCACACCGGCTGCCGTTGCAACGCCGATGCCCTTGATGACGCTGCGCCGCGAATGGTCGGAATTCGTCATGGTTCGCCTCCCATTCTGAACGACGGGGCTTCGTTCGGCCCCTGGGTTGCACGATGCTAGCATCCACAACCTTCATTGCGAGCGCAAGCGACGTGTCCGCCGAAGCCTTGGCGAAGGCGGAAGCAATTCATAGCGCCGCTTGCTGCGGGAGTATGGATTGCTTCGTCGCGTACGCTCCTCGCAATGACGGCAAATGCGATGCACGATTTTGTGAACGCTGTTTCCGGCAATCGGCGCGGACGAGGTGCGGACTTGGTCCTAGTCTCCGCCGCGGTCCGACCGGAAATATCCGGCGAGAAGCGGGAGCGAAGAATGAGCAGCAATCTGACCGACGAAGAACTTGCCGCCTTGATGCCCTCCGAACTGTGCCAGTACCCAACGCCGATCCCGACCCAGATCGTCTCCAGCGACGAGTTCTATCCCGACCCGCAGAACGAACGGCAACGTGAGGTCGAGGCGCGGCTGCTCGCGATGGCCGACGATCTCGGCGGCAAGCAGGGCCTCGACCGCCGGAGATTCTTCCAGACCGCGGCCGGCATGGCCGCTTCCTTTGTCGCGATGAACCAGGTCTACGGGGAGCTGTTCGACGTGACGCCGGCGGAGGCCGCGACGCCCGCGATGGCGCAGGAGCGCGCCAACGCCCTGAAGGACCAGTTCATCATGGACATGCATACGCATTTCCTGCGCGACGACACCCGCATCATGGGCTTCGTGGAAATGCGCAAGGCGGTCGGCAAGGCCGGCTGGAACAAGCAGCTCAGCGATCACGAGCAGACCATCGAGGATCTCAAGTTCAACAACTACAAGAAGGAGATGTTTCTCGATTCCGACACCAAGATCTCGCTGATCTCCTCGGCGCCGTCGGATATCGAGCAGGACTGGTTCCTGACCAACGAGCAGATGGCCGACGCGCGCAAGAAGATCAACGACGAGGCCGGCTCGCGCCGGGTGTTCTGCCACGCCATCTTCACGCCCGGACAGCCCGGCTGGCTCGACAAGCTCGATGCCGCATTGGCGCTGAAGCCGGAATCCTGCAAGGGCTACACGATCGGCGACAACACCCACAAGGAGATCAGCCGCTATCCCTGGCGGCTGGACGACGAGAAGGTCGCCTACAAGGGCTATGAGAAGATGGTGAAGGCGGGCATCAAGAATGTCTGCGTCCACAAGGGCCTGTTCCCGCCCGGGATCGAGAAGCAATATCCGAACCTGCGCGGCTTTGCCGACGTCGCCGATGTCGGCCAGGCCGCCAAGGACTGGCCGCAGCTCAACTTCGTGATCTATCACTCGGCCTATCGCCATGTCGGCGGCGATCCGAGGGTCGCGCTCGCCGAGTTCGAGCGCACTGGCCGGATCGCCTGGACCAGCGATCTCGCCGACATCCCGGCGCAGTATGGCGTCAGCAATGTCTATGGCGATGTCGGGCAATTGTTCGCCACCACGCTGGTCGCCGAACCCAATGTCTGCGCCGCGCTGATGGGCACCCTGATCAAGGGGCTCGGCGTCGACCATATCTGCTGGGGCACCGACGCGCTGTGGACCGGCGCGCCGCAATGGCAGATCGAGGGCCTGCGGCGGCTGGAAATCCCCGAGGTGATGCAGAAGAAGTTCGGCTACGCGCCGCTCGGCCCCGCCGACGGACCGGTCAAGACGGCGATCTTCGGCGACAACAATGCGCGGCTCTACAACATCCAGCCGAAGCGCGCGATGCTGGAGCTGAAAGGCGATCGCTTCGCGATGATGAAGGCGCAGTATGAGAAGGCAGGCCCAGAGCCGTCGAATAGGCGCTACGGCTATGTGGTGCCGAACGGGGCGATCGATCACCGGGTATTTGCGTAAGCCTCACCCCTCGTCATTCCGGGGCTCGCAAAGCGAGAACCCGGAATCTCGGAATCTCGATATTGTGGCCCGAGATTCCGAGTTCGACGCTTCCGCGTCGCCCCGGAATGACTGCGTCACTTCCCCGTAAACCGCGGCTTCCGTTTCTCTGCGAAGGCCTTGACGCCTTCCTTGAGATCTTCGCTGTCTCTGACTTCATCGAGCAGCCGCCGCGCGTCGGCAACGGTTTCGAGAGGTCCTTTCGGCATGGCCTCGCGCGCCAGCTTCTTCAGCGCGCGGACCACCAGCGGTGCGTTGCCGGCAATTTTTGCAGCCATCTCCTGCGCCGTCACGACGTGCTGCCCTTTCGGCGCGACCTTGTTGACGAAGCCGATCTGGAAGGCGCGCTCCGCCGACATTTCCTCGCCGACCAGCAGAAATTCCATCGCAATCTTGTGCGGCATCCGTGCCATCACCGATGACACGCCGCCCGCGGTGGTACCGATCTTTCCCTCGGGATAGATGAATCGTGTCGTCTCCGACGCCACGCACAGGTCAGCCATCTGGACCAGTACGAAGGCGCCACCAACGACCCAGCCCGACGTCGCCGCGATCACGGGCTTGTCGAGTTCGACACCAAGGCCAGGCACGGCGTGCCACATGTTGGCGGGGAGATCACCGACATCGGCGCCGACGGAGAAATACTTCTCCTCGGACGAAGCCAGCACCGCGACGCGATCGCCGCTGTCCCGAAAGCGCAGCCAGGCATCGCGCAACTCCGTACACAACGCGTCGTTGAGCGCGTTGTGCTTCTCGCTGCGCGCCATCGTGATGGTCGCGACGTGATCCGCGCGCTCGTAGCGAACGAGCGTCATGCTGGCCTCCCTGCTCTTGTTGTTATTGTCTTGCGTCGCGGACGCGCCGCGACGTTATTTCTTCTCGTCGGGATGCCGGTGCACCGGGTCGACCCACAGCACGGTCTCCGGCTTCTCGATCGGTTCGATGTCGAGATTGATCGCGACCGCCTCGCCGTCGGAGCGCACCAGCACGCATTCCAGCACCTCGTCGCGGCTGGCGTTGATCTCCTGATGCGGCACATAGGGCGGCACGAAGATGAAATCGCCGGGACCGGCTTCGGCGGTGAACTGCAGCTTCTCGCCCCAGCGCATCCGCGCCTTGCCCTTCACGACATAGATAATGCTTTCGAGATGGCCGTGATGATGCGCGCCGGTCTTGGCGTCCGGCTTGATGCTGACGGTGCCTGCCCACAGTTTCTGGGCGCCGACGCGTGCGAAATTGATCGCGGCCTTGCGGTCCATGCCGGCGGTCGACGGCACATTCGGATCGAGCTGATTGCCGGGAATGACGCGGACGCCGTCGTGCTTCCAGCGCTCGTCGTCGTGATGGTGATCATCGTGGGAATGGGTGTGATCGTGGGAACCGCTCATCGTTCTTGCTTTCGTTGGTCAAGTTCGTGCAGGGAACGCTACCGAAAAGCGCGAGCGCAGGCGAGCGGAAAATCGAAACGTTCCGGCGCGGCCGCGCGTTGTCCTTGCGAAGCTTCAGCCGCGCGAGCGCGGATGTGCCAGCACGTCCGGATTGACAACGTCGGTCGGCGTACCGGCGGCGTAGGCCAATATCTGATCGAAGATGTCGGTGAACTGGATCTCGTACTCGTCGCGCGAGACGTAGCCGAGATGCGGCGTGCACACCACGTTGTCCATGTTGAGCAGCGGGTCGGCGGTGTCGCGCAGCGGCTCCTTTTCGTAGACATCGATCGCGGCCATGCCGGGCCGGCCTGCGCGCAGCGCATCGACCAGCGCGCCGGGCTCGATCAGCGGCGCGCGGCTGGTGTTGAAGATCAGCGCGGTCTCTTTCATCCGCGCGAGGTCTTCCGCCTTGACGATGCCGCGCGTCGCGTCGACCAGCCGCATATGCAGCGACAGCACGTCGCAGCGGGCAAAGAAATCCGCCTTGCAGGCTGCGGTCTCGTAACCGTCGGCGCGCGCCTTGGCCATCGCCGGCTCGCGCGCCCAGATCAGCACGTTCATGCCGAATGCCCTGCCGTAGCCCGCGACCACGGCGCCGATGCGGCCGTAGCCGTAGATGCCGAGCGTCTTGCCGCGCAGCGTATGGCCGACGCCGATCTGCCATTTGCCGGCCTTCAGCGCCGCCATCTGTTGCGGGATCGCACGCATCGCGGCGAGGATCAGGGCCCAGGTGAACTCGGCGGTGGCGTAGGACGGCGTGTCGGCATGCTGGCCCGACGACACGATGATGCCGAGCCGCGTGCAGGTGTCGATATCGATATGCGGATAGACGCTGCGCTGGCTGATCAGCTTCAGCTTCGGCAGACGTTCGAGCAGCGGCGTGCGGATCTGGGTGCGTTCGCGGATCAGCACCAGCACGTCGGTGTCGCGCAGCCGTTCGGCGAGCGCCTCGACGTCCTGGACGTGATCGTTCCAGATCGTGACGTCGTAGCCGTCGAGCTTGCGGAAGCAATCGAGGGTGCGCAGCGTGTCGAAATAATCGTCGAGGATCGAAATCTTCATCGCTGCGCCCTCTCTTGTTGTGGGCTGGTTACGTCACGCCCGATTATTTCACGCCAAGCAGCTCGACGTCGAACATCAGCGTCGCATTCGGCGGGATCACGCCGCCGGCGCCGCGCGCGCCATAGCCGAGATCAGGCGGGATGATCAGCGTGCGCTTGCCGCCGACCTTCATGGTGGCGACGCCCTCGTCCCAGCCCTTGATCACATGGCCCTGGCCGATCGGAAACTCGAACGGCTCGTTGCGGTCGACCGAGGAGTCGAATTTCTTGCCCTTCTGGCCGTTCTCGTAGAGCCAGCCGGTGTAGTGCATGACGCAGGTCTGGCCGGGCTTCGGCGAGGCGCCGGTGCCGACCTTGCTGTCGATGATCTGGAGGCCTGAGGTTGTGGTCATGGGCTTTCCTGCGGTTTGGGCCGTTGCCGTCCCGCTGACAAAGGACGTGGAGACTGCCGCCGCAAGTCCGGCGAACGCAGTCTTGATGATCGTGCGTCGGGAAGATCGCATCTTGCACCTCTCGTGAAGAACGGCCGTCTCTAGCCCAGCGCAGGGCAATTCCCTAGCCATTTTTCAGTGACCGGCTATGCCGCCATCGCGGTCCAGCGCGAAATCGTCAAGCAATGGCGAGGTGCCGCCCGCGACGAGATCGCCGATCAATTGCGCAGCCAGATAACTGAAGGTAATGCCGTTGCCGCCATAGCCATACGCGGCATAGACGCCCTTCGCGCCGGGCACCGGACCGATCAGCGGCAGGCCGTCGCTGGTGGTGTCGAACGTTCCGGCCCAGCGGTATTCGATCTCCGTTGCCGCGAACGGCCAGAGCGCGGCGAGACGTTGCGCGAGCCGCCGCGACTTCTCCGGGATCAGGCGGTCGCGCGCATCGGGCGCGATGATGTCCTCACTGTCCTCGCCACCGATGATGATGCGCCCCGCCGGCGTCGTGCGTGCGTAGAGGTAATCCCTGGCGTTCTCCCAGATCAGCGCGCCATCCTTCCAGATGTTCTGCGGCTGCGGCGTCGTTGCAATCGCCCAGCTCGAGGACACGGCCTGGACGTTCGACCGGACGATATCCGGCATCACGTAGCCGGTCGCCAGCACGACGGCCTTCGCGGCAATTTCGTGGCCATCCTCGAATCCCACCGTGACTGCGGCACCTGCCGGATCGAATACCACGGCCTCCGCATCGAACTGCCGCGCACCGCGCGTGACCGCGAGGTGGAGCAGACCGCGGGCCAGCTGGAGCGGATCGGCATCCGCCGCGCCAGGCGAGACGATCGCGCCGGCGCGCGCCATTCCGTAGGTCTCGAGCAGTTGTCCATGATCGAGGAAGTCGCCGGGCAGGCCGGCGCGGCGGCGGAGCCGATGCTCATCGAGCAATTCGGCTACAGAGCTGCCGGCCGCCAGATAGAGCGAGCGCTTCTTTCTGATCTCTCCCGGCAGCTTGTTGTCACGAACCAGCGAGATCAAGCCGGTCACGGCATCGAGACTTGCCCGATAGGCACGCGCGGCCCGCTCGAAGCCGTACAGCGCCGTCAGCTCGACAAGCGGACGGTCGATCTCCCACAACAGCATCGAGGTGCTTGCCGCAGTGCTGCCGCGGCCGGGGTGCTCACGGTCGACAATGACGACGTCGAGCCCTTGACGGGTCAGGCGCTCGGCGACCAGCGAGCCGGTGATGCCGGCGCCGACGATAAGCGCATCGCAGGCGAGATTTTCCGATAGCGCGGGACGCGGCGGTGGCGTTGCTGCAACAAACCACGGCGAGATGCCGCCGCGCAAATCGGCCTGGTCAGTATCATCTGAATCGAGGGAACGGATGACGGGCCTCGCGGGGAAGGGCTTTCAGCACCAACCCCCGCGACAACACCTTGTTCCGCCGGTCCGGCCTCGCCGGCCGCGACAATCAGTAGCCGAGCGCGCAGCCGTCCTTGCGCGGATCGGAGCCGCCGGTCAGCGTGCCCTTGTCCCAATCGATCCATATCCCCTGGCCACCGCCGAGCGGCGCAACCACGCTGGTGGTCTTGTGGCCGATCTTCTTCAGGCCTTCGACGATCTCCGCCGGCACGCTATCCTCGAGCTGGTAGACGCCCTCGTAATGCAGGCCGCGCGGCATGTCGATCGCCTCCTGCACGTCACAGCCATAGTCGAGCATGTTGGTCAGCACATGGGTCTGGCCGACCGGCTGGTACTGGCCGCCCATCACGCCGAACGGCATCACGGCACGGCCGTTCTTGGTGGCCAGCGCCGGGATGATGGTGTGTAGCGGACGCTTGCCCGGCGCGATGCAATTCGGATGGCCGGGCTGGATGCGGAAGCCGCCGGCGCGGTTCTGCAGCAGCACGCCGGTCTTGTTGGAGACGATCGCCGAGCCGAACGAATGCGCGATCGAGTTGATGAACGAGCAGACGTTGCGGTCCTTGTCGACCACCGTGATGTAGACGGTCGACGGATTCATCGGTGGCGCAACGTTGGGCAGATCGAGCAAGCCATCCATCCGGATGTTCCTGATGTGCTCGTCGGCGAACTCCCTGGAGAGGATGCCGGCGACGTCGACATGCGCGTGCTTGGGATCGCCGATATACTGCTCGCGCATCATGTAGGCGATGCGCGCCGCCTCGGCCTCGAGATGGAAGCGCTCGATGCTGAGCGGCTTGAACCTGGTCAGGTCGAAGCGCGACAGGATGTTGAGCATGACCAGCATGGTGATACCCGGTCCGTTCGGCGGGCACTGCCAGACGTCGTGGCCCTTGTACATCGTGCCGATCGGCGAGGTCGCCTCGGTCGAATGCGCGGCAAAGTCCTCCAGCGTATGCAGGCCGCCGATGCCGCGCAGCGTGTCGACCATGTCGGCGGCGATCTCGCCGCTATAGAAGGCGTCGCGGCCCTTTTGCGCGATCGCGCGCAGCGTCTTGCCGAGCTCGGGCTGCCGGATCACGTCGCCGGCGACCGCAGGCTTGCCATGCGGCAGCAGATAGCGCTCGGTATTGGTGCCGTTCTTCAGCTTCTCAAAACCGTTCTTCCAGTCGAAGGCGATGCGCGGCGCGACCACGTAGCCCTCTTCGGCGGCCTTGATCGCCGGCTGCAGCAGCCGGTCGAAGCCGAACTTGCCGTGATCCCTGAGGATAACGTCCCAGGCGTCGATTGCGCCGGGAATGCTGACGGCATGCGCCGAGGTCAGCGGCACCGAATGGATGTTGCGTTCGAGGTACCAGTCGGCGGTGGCCGCCATCGGCGCCCGGCCGCTGCCATTATAGGCGGTGATCTTGCCCTCGCCCTTCGGCTGGATCAGCGCAAAGCAGTCGCCGCCGATGCCGGTCGATTGCGGCTCGATGACGCCGAGCAGCGCGCAGGCCGCGACCGCCGCATCGGCAGCCGTACCGCCCTCGCGCATCACCTCGATCGCCACGAGCGCCGCCTCCGGATGCGAGGTCGCGACCATCGCGTTCTGGGCGTGGACCGTGGAACGGCCGGCGAAATGGAAATTCCTCATGGCGGAGAGCTCGCTTGATCGTGATGTTCTGATGCTGCTGCGGCGGATGGATGCCAAGTACATGGCACATTCATCCCCGGCAGGGCAATGCCTGGCATGCCAGAGGAATTATCCCGATAACGCATGGCTTTGCGGGGTTTCGCGGACCTGGCCGGCCTGATAAACCCCGGCCATGCCGTTCAAGGTCGCCGCCTTCTACCAGTTCGCCGCGCTGCCCGATTTCCGCGCACTGCGCGAGCCGCTGCGCGCGCTCTGCGCGGGGCTCGACCTCAAGGGCAGCGTGCTGCTCGCCCATGAGGGCATCAACGGCACCATTGCCGGCACCGGCGACGGCATCGATGCGTTCGTCGCGGAGCTCGGGCACGGGCCGCTGTTCGGCGGCCGCCTCGACAATCTCGAGCTGAAATTCTCCGAAGCCGTGCAGATGCCGTTCCAGCGGCTCAAGGTCCGGCTGAAGAAGGAGATCGTGACGCTCGGCGACACCACGATCGATCCGACGCGCCAGGTCGGCACCTATGTCGACGCCGCCGACTGGAATGCGCTGATCGCCTCGCCCGACATGCTGGTGCTCGACACCCGCAACGCGTTCGAGGTCGCGCTGGGCAGCTTCGAAGGCGCGGTGGATCCCAGGATCGCGAGCTTCGGTCAGTTCAAGGAATTTGCCGCCCGTCATCTCGATCCCGCGAAGCACCGCAGGATTGCGATGTTCTGCACCGGCGGCATCCGCTGCGAGAAGGCCAGCGCCTATCTGCTCGCGCAGGGGTTTGCCGAGGTCTATCACCTCAAGGGCGGCATCCTGAAATATCTCGAGGAAACTCCGCAGCAGGACAGCCGCTGGCGCGGCGACTGTTTTGTGTTCGACGAGCGCGTCGCGCTCGGCCACGGCCTGCGCGAGCGCGAACACGCGGGTGCCGTCGATGAATGATGCTGCAAGGCTGAGCGAACGGGTCGATGCGCTGGAGGTCCGCCTGACCTACCAGGACGAAGCCATCGAGACGCTGAACCAGACCATCACGGCGCAGTGGAAGCAGATCGACGCGCTGAAGCGCCAGGTCGCCGAGTTGCGCGACCGGCTTCAGGAGGCCGAACGCCAAGGGCCCGGGCCCGCCAACGAGCGCCCACCGCATTATTGACCGCTGCCGCCGCAATGCGGCGGCGGATTACATGTTGCTCACCTGCCGGACCGGCTTCGCGCCGGCGAAGAACAGGCTCGACAACCGCTGCACCATCGCCGTCGCGCGACTTCCTTCGAGGCCCGGGCGAACACACAGCAGGCGTTTCTGCACCGGAAGCTCCGGCAGATAATAGTCCTTCGCCGAAACCAGGAAGGGCGGGATCATCCGCTCGGGGCACGCGGTCAGGCCATATCCGGCCCGCGCGGCTTCCAGTCGCAGCTGGTGGTTCGGGCTCCTGAACACGATCTTGTAGGAGATGTTGTGTTTGGTGAGCGTCCGGATCATCCAGTCGTCACCCGGCCACGCCAGGATCGGGATCGGCGCGCCCGGCCTGAGCACGAAATCGCGGTATCGCACCCAAACCGACCGTTCGTCGGCCTCGGCGGCGATCGTCACCTCGTCCTCGTTCTCCAGCGAAGGATTGCTGTAGACGAAGGCGATGTCGATGTAGCCGTCGATCAATCCTCTGATGACGGCTGGCGACATGTCGGCGTGAAGCAGGACGTCGGTGAGCGCCTCGGCCGGATGAAGCTTGAGGAATTCCTCGGCGAGCATCGTGCTGATTCCGAGCCGCAGCGGCTGCGGTCCCTCATGACTGCCGCCCAACCGAAGCAATTGATCGTTGGCTTCGAGGATGCGCCTTGCCTGCTGCACGGCGACCTTGCCGAGCTCGGTGGTTGTGGTGCCGTTTGCCGTTCTGACGAAGAGTGCGCCGCCGATCAGGCTTTGCAGTCGCTTGACCTGCGAACTGATCGCCGGCTGGCTGAGGCCGAGACGTTCCCCGGCCTTCGACAGGCTTCCCGTCTCGGCGATCGCAACGACGGTGCGGACGATCTCAGTAGGAATATTCAAATGCTGACGTGGTCTGTGCATCGAGAGCGCTCCAATCTCAGCACGTGACGCAATTCCAATCTCCCCAGTATGCCAATCACCTATACTAACATTTGGTTGCACTTTCGTTTAGCTACAATTTGCCGCGACGACGCTTCTACTGCAGGCCATATGTATTGTTACGTGCATTTCCACGTAGGGCTACGGTATCAGACGACTGCATCTGCACACGCACGCAGCACCGCAGCGCCATCGAACCCCGGATTTCTGCGGAGACGGCATCAAATATTGTGATCACCCCATAAGTCACCGCGCTCCCGATCAATCCTGGTGCTGCCATTCATCTGAATTGACGTCACTGATTCGCGGAAGCGTTTTCATAGTTTTCCTTAATCAAAGCCTCGCAACGTGACGCCGTAGTTTGCGTCTCGAGGTGTTCCATGCCCGGTTTTTTTCGCTGTCGAAGCGGCGCGTCTGCGGTCGAATTCGCGCTCATGCTGCCACTTTTTCTCGCCTTCATTTTTGGCATCATCGTTTTCGGCTCGTATCTCGCGATGGTGCATGGCGTTCAGCAACTCGCCGCCGAAGCGGCGCGATCGTCTATCGCAGGAATGACCGACACCGAGCGCAACAGCCTCGCGACGAGCTACGTCACCGCCAACGCATCCACCTATCCGTTGCTCGTTCCCGCAAATCTCACGGTCAATGCCGCGCCGTCGCCGGCGAACGCGAACGTCTACGTCGTGACGGTCAACTACAACGCGGCCGGCAACTTCATCTACAGCCTGCCTTTCGTACCCAAGCCCGCGAGCACCATCGTCCGCTCCGCGGCGATTCAGTACGGAGGATTCTAGAATGACGGCCATGCTGATGCTGATGCGGCGCTTCGGCGCCGACGAACGCGGAAACTTCGCGATGATCAGCGCCGGCCTGATGACGCTCGTGATCGGGTGCGCCGGGCTTGCAATCGACCTCGGCACGATCTTCGCCGACCGCCGCAAGACCCAGAGCACCGCCGATCTCGCCGCAATCGTCGCCGCCGCCAACCTGAACAATCCGGTCAACGCCGCCACCGCGACGGTGACACAGAACAACTATCCAGCCAGCGCGGTGGTCAAGGTTGAGACGGGGACCTACACCGCAAACAGCGCCGTCGCGCCACAGGCCCGTTTCGTGACCCCGGCGGTCGGCATTCCCAACGCCGCGCGCGTCACGCTGAATACCCAGACCCCGCTCTATTTCGCACGCTACATCACCGGCGCGAGCAGCTTCACGATCAGGACCACCGCCACCGCGACGTCGACCGAAATGGCGTCGTTCGCGATCGGCTCGCGGCTGCTCTCGGTCAACGGCGGCGTGCTCAATGCGATGCTCGGCTCGATGCTCGGCACCACGCTGTCGCTCTCGGTGATGGACTACAATTCACTGATCAGCGCGAAGATCGACGCGCTGGATTTCCTGTCGGCACTGGCGACGCGGGTCAACCTGACCGGCGTCACCTATAGCGACCTGCTGAGCAGCAACATCAAGGTCGGCGACATCATGGCGGCCGCACTGACCACGCAGCAGATCACCAATGGCGCGGGCGCCGCGACGACCGCGCTGTCGACGATCTCCCAGGCCGTCACCGGCTCCTCAACCAAGATTACGCCCGGAACACTGCTCGACCTCGGCCCCTTTGCCAACCTGACGGTCGGGCAGAAACCCAAGGTTGGCGCCAGCATTTCGGTGTTCGACCTCGTTAACACCGTGGCGCAGATCGCGAACGGGAACCATCAGATCGCAACCTCGGTCAATCTCGGCCTGCCCGGCATCGCCAACGTTTCCGTGATCGCAACGATCGGCGAGCGCCCGGTCGGCTCGAGCTGGATCACGATGGGCACCCAGGGCGTGAGCGTCCACACCGCGCAGACGAGGATCCTGGCGACGGTCAATGTTCTCGGCTCCGGCGCCGTTTCCGCGATCAACCTCCCGGTCTATGTCGAGGTCGCCTCGGGCACCGCGACGCTCAACGCGGTGTCCTGCGGCCATCCGAACATCAACACGTCGCAGGTGACGGTCGGCGTGACACCGGGAATCGTGGATGCATGGATCGGCAATGTCACGATTGCCGATATGACCAACTTCACGACCAAGCCAAATCCACCACCGGTGACGCTGGTCAATCTCGGTCTCGTCACCGTCACCGGCCTCGCCCATGCCGGCATGGGCAACACCACGCCGACCAACGTCAATTTCAGCTACAGCGACATCCAGTCGGGAACCAAGAAGACGGTGACGACGACCAACTTCCTTACATCGCTGACGAGCACGCTGCTCGGCAACCTCTCGCTCACGATCACTGTCGGCCCGCTCGGGCTTCCGATCCCGGGATTGGGCGCGCTGGTCATGAGCATCCTGAATGGCGTGACGAGTCCAATCGATCAGGTGCTGGCATCCGTCCTCGCGACGCTCGGCATCGGGCTCGGCCAGGTCGACGTCTGGGTGCTGGGCGTCCGCTGCGACGGCGCGGTGCTGGTGAACTAAAGCGTGTCCGGAAAAGTGCCAAGAAAAGTGCCAGGCGGTTTTCCGAAGAGACCATGCTCAAGCAAGGGACGAAAGCGCGATGACGATTCAACCAAATCTCGTCGCGCTTTAGGGGACGATCGCGACTGCATCATCGGGGCTAGTAGACTGCCGTGAGTACAACAATAAGAAGATACAAGACGGACAGCCAGCGGACAGTCCTGATGAAGCGCGGAACCATTTTCTTCCGCAACACCAGCGTCGGATGCGTTGTGCTCAATCTCTCGACCGGCGGCGCGGGGCTCGCGGTGGAAAGCGACGATGCACTCCCGTTTGCGTTCGATCTCGAGATCGAGAGCGAGCCGATCCGACGGCACTGCATTCTGGTCTGGCGTCTGGAGCGCCGGCTCGGCGTGACCTTCGAATATGACCGGATGCAGCGCCCCGAAGGCGGCCCCATCTAATCTGTCCCGACGATCACGCTCCAGATCAAGGGTTGTCCGCTTTGAGCCACCGCCGCGCCGCTACCCGTTCGCCGCACGGTTGAACCCAACTCGCATCGTGGTTAGCAACCGCTGGGATATACCAGCTAATTGTCCCGATTGCCGTCGTGCTTCGACGGCGCCGGCTGCGTGGCGCTGACCGGATCGGAGGCCGGGAAGGTATCCTCCAATCCCTCCTTGAGCCGGCTGCGGGCCTTGCGGTCGGCAGCCTGCGCCTCGTGCGGCTTCTCGGCATGCTTGTCATGTGCGGCAGGATCGAATTTCTCAGCCATGTCGTCCCTCCATTCTCCGGAACAACGCGCCCAAGCAAACCGGGGTTCCAGAACCGCCTTGGCCCATTGCGTCGCAGCGTGTATCAGGAGCGCAAATTTGACCTGATCAGGAACTTTCCCCGTGCCCCAGGATCCCGCGAAGAAGCCGCTCATCGACGTCCTGTCGGGCCACCGGCAGGCCGTGCCGCCGCTCTGGATGATGCGGCAGGCCGGCCGCTATCTGCCGGAATACCGCGAGCTTCGCGCCAAGGCCGGCGGCTTCCTGGATCTGTGCTTCACGCCTGAATTCGCGGCCGAGATCACCCTGCAGCCGATCCGCAGGTTCAATTTCGACGCCGCGATCATCTTCTCCGACATCCTGGTGATCCCCTATGCGCTCGGGCGTTCGGTGCGCTTCGAGGCCGGCGAAGGGCCGCGGCTCGATCCGCTGGCAACCCCCGGCGAGATCGCGGCGCTGGCGACCCAAGCCGATTTCGGCAAGCTCGAGCCGGTTTTCGAAGCGCTGCGCCGCGTCCGCCGCGAGCTTGCACCTGACATCGCGCTGATCGGCTTCTGCGGCGCGCCATGGACGGTCGCGACCTACATGGTGGCCGGACAGGGCACGCCGGACCAGGCGCCCGCGCGGATGCTCGCCTACCGCCATCCGGAGGCATTCGCTCAAATCATCGACGTCCTGGTCGAGAACTCGATCCGCTATCTCGTCGGCCAGCTGAAGGCCGGCGCCGATTGCCTGCAGATCTTCGACACCTGGGCCGGCGTGCTGCCGCCACGCGAGTTCGCCCGCTGGTCGGTCGAGCCGACCCGGCGCATCGTTGCCGGGGTGCGCAAGCAGGTCCCCGGTGCCAGGATCATCGGCTTTCCGCGCGGCGCCGGCGGCATGCTGCCGGCCTATATCGACCAAACCGGCGTCGATGCGGTCTCGATCGATTGGGCAACCGAGCCGTCGATGATCCGCGAACGCGTGCAGAGCCGCGTCGCCGTGCAGGGCAATCTCGATCCGCTGGCGCTGATTGCCGGCGGCGCCGCGCTCGACCGCGCGGTGGACGATGTGCTGGAGAATTTCGGCAAGGGGCGGCTGATCTTCAATCTCGGCCACGGCATCCTGCCGGAGACGCCGATCGCCCATGTCGAACAGATGGTCGCGCGGGTACGCGCGTATCGGGGCTGAGGCTCCGTCCGGGCTACGGCCACTCTTTCACCGTCACCCTGAGGAGCGCGCCCTCGCGCGCGTCTCGAAGGGTCGACGGCCCGAGTTTGGCCACGAGTGAAGAGTACCGCGCCTCGAAACATCGGGGCCGTGCATCCTTCGAGACGCGCGCAAGAGCGCGCTCCTCAGGATGACGGAACTGAGGACTCCTACCTCGCATCCTCCAAAATCATGTCCGACGCCTTTTCCGCGATCATGATCGTCGGCGCATTGGTATTGCCCGACATCAGGTCCGGCATGACAGACGCATCGACCACGCGCAGACCCTCGACGCCGCGCACCTTGAGCCGCTGGTCGACGACGGCGAGCGGATCGTTGCCCATCCGGCAGGTCGAGGTCGGGTGATAGACGGTGCTGCCGGTGCGGCGGCAGAAATCCAGCAGGTCGTCGTCGCTGACCACCTTGGCGCCGGGATCGACCTCTCCGACCGAGTATGACTTCAGCGCCGGCGCGGCCAGGATCTTGCGCAGGATACGGATGCCGTCGATGAAGGCGCGGCGATCGGTCTCGGTCGCCAGATAGTTGATGCGGATTTCCGGCGGCACGCCCGGGTCCGCGCTCCTGATCTTCAGCGAGCCGCGGCTTTCCGGGCGCAGCTGGCAGACCGAGGCCGTGAAGCCCGAGAACGGATGCAGCTTCTCGCCCATCTTGTCGGTCGAGAACGGCAGGAAGTGGATCTGAATATCCGGCGACGCCAGCCGCGGGCTGGTCTTGAAGAACGCGCCCGACGTGCCGGCGGCGATCGTCAGCGGTCCCTTGCGCAGCGCCGCGTAGCGCAGCCCGGCCATGACGCGGCGCACCGGATTGTTGACGACGTCGTTCAGCGTCACGGTCTGCGCGCAGCGTGTGACGATGCGCACCTGCATGTGGTCCTGCAGGTCGTTGCCGACGCCGGGCGCATCGAGCACGATGTCGATGCCGTGCTGTTTCAACAGGTCGGCGGGGCCGACGCCGGAGAGCTGCAGCAATTGCGGCGAGTTGTACGCGCCGCTCGACACCAGTATCTCCTTGCGCGCCCTGGCCGTGCGCAACTGCCCGCCCTGCTTGTACTCGACGGCGCTCGCGCGCTTGCCGTCGAACAGAATGCGCTGCGCCAGCGCCGAGGTCTCGACATGCAGATTGCCGCGCGTCAGCGCCGGCCGCAGATAGGACCGCGCCGTGCTGGCGCGCCGGCCGCGCCGCGTCGTGGTCTGGAAGAAGCCCGCGCCCTCCTGGCTCGCGCCGTTGAAATCCGGATTGGTCGGAATGCCGACCTCGGCCGCGGCATGAACGAAGGCTTCCGACAACGGATCGTGATGCCGCCAGTCCGATACCGGCAGCGGTCCATCACTGCCGTGATATTTGTCACCGCCGCGTTGCTGATCTTCCGCCTTCCTGAAATAGGGCAGGACATCGTCATAGCCCCAGCCGGCATTGCCGCGCTGGCGCCAGCGGTCATAGTCCTCGTGCTGGCCGCGGACATAGAGCAGGCCGTTGATCGAGCTGGAGCCGCCAAGCACCTTGCCGCGCGGCTGGAACACCTGCCGCCCGTTGAGACCCGGCTCGGGCTCGGTCTGGTACATCCAGTTGACGGATTTTTCCTTGAACAGCTTGCCGTAGCCGAGCGGGACATGGATCCAGATGTTGGTGTCCTTCGGCCCGGCCTCGAGCAGCAGCACCGAGTGCTTGCCGTCGGCGCTCAGGCGGCTGGCAAGCACGCAACCGGCCGAGCCGGCACCGACGATGACGTAGTCGAATTCGGCCGCATCATTCTTGTTGTTCACTGGTTTCCCCCGGCAAGTCTTTTTTCCCCGGAATCTCTTTCTTCCGGTGGTACAGACAAAGCGTCGCCTTGAAAAGACTAGTGCCCTGCGCTGAGGTTCTGGAGCAGTTGCCCGACAAGCATATTGAGTTCGTCGGCGCTGCCCGCGGCACCGAAGACATAACGGTCGGGCCGCACAATGACCGCCGCGGCGCCATGTTGCCGCATCCAGTCGGCGAACAGGCCGTCGCGCTCGATCACGGTCAGGATACCGTTGGCATCGGCGCTTTCACCTGAGGTCGTGATGACGACGCGCTCGCCGGCGCGATGCTGCCAGGCGGCACAGGACGCGTCCGACAGCCACGCCATCGGCTCTGTTGCCGCCGTCACGATCGCAAATTCCGGCTTCAGCAAATCGTCGAGCCGGCAGGTCCGCCCGTCCGGCGCACGCACATGCGGCTGCACGAACAGCCGCCCGGCAAGATCGGCATCGCGCGCGATCAGACCGGAGACGAGATCGGGAATGAATTTCTGCCGGATGGTTTCGGCCTTGCCGGCCTTGAGGTCAGCGCGCAGCCGCACGTCGCGCTCGGCGGCAGCCGCGGGATCGAGTTCGCCGATGATCTTGCCGAACTCCTTGGCGCTGGCGACAACGGCGCGGACATGCGGCTTGCGCTCGATCTCGTAAGCATCGAGCAGCGCCTCGTCGGCATCGCCACGGAGAACCAGCCTCGGCTTCCAGGCAAGGTTCACGGCATCACGGATGCCCGCGCACAGCCCCTGCCCGAGGAACGGCGGCGTCTGGTGCACAGCGTCCCCCATCAGCAGCACGCGGCGGTCGCGCCAGCGCTCGCCGAGCAGCGCGTGGAAACGATAGACCGCCGAGCGCCAGATCGTGAGGTCGGAGATATCGGTGAAGCCTTTCAGCAGCTTCACGACGTTGTCGGGCGCGCCGGCCAAATCGGGATCCTCGCCCGGCAACAGCTTGATCTCCCAGCGCCGCAGATTGCGCGGGCCCGGTACGAAGGTGCCTGGCCGCGACGGCCAGCAATACTGAAAACTCCGGGACGGCCGCTTGGCGGGCTCGCCGGTCAGCGTGTCCACCACCATCCACCATTCATCGAAGGCGAGGTCTTCCAGGCCGATGCCGAGCCGCTTGCGCACAAAGCTGTTGGCGCCGTCACAGCCGACCAGATAGCGCGCGCGGATCAAAAACTCCTCACCGGACTCGCGCCGCGCCGTCAGCGTCACCGCGTTCTCATCCTGCTGCAACGCCACGCCGGCGGCGGCGAGGAAAACGTCGGCTTGCGGATATTCGGCGAGCTTGTCGCGCAGCGCCTGCTCGACATCCGGCTGCACGAAGGTGACGTTCGGGATCCAGCCGAGCGGAAACGGCGGCGGCATCGGGTCGAAGATCTTGATGATCTCACCGTCGACGCCGAGATAATGCGAACCGTTGTGCGGGGCGATCGCCTGCTCCATGAAATCGCCAAGCCCGATCGCCTGCAGCACGCGCAGCGCCTCATGATCGAGCGTGATCGCGCGCGGCTTGTCGTAGATGTCGACGACACGCTCGACGACGGCGACCTTCAAGCCGGCTTTCGCCAGCAGATTGGCGAAGATCGCACCGACCGGCCCGAGCCCGACGATGGCGACGTCATAGATGGGAGTAGCGATCGATGATGCCATGCTACTTCGCGAGGTAACTCTCGAGCGTCAGCGGCTTCGGTTTCACCTCTGGCTCGCAGATCGCGACATCGGCGAACGGTGTCGCCTCCTCGAACCAGGCCTGCCGCGCCGGCAGTCCCCATGGAAACGAAATTTTGTGGTCGGAGGGGTCCCAGCCGATCGGTTCGTTCTCGATGTCCATGATCTGGTAGTGCGTGTTGAACAGCTCGACGCGATGCCCGTCGGGATCGCGCATGTAGACATACATCGCGTGTCCCGGTCCGTGCCGCCCCGGGCCGCGTTCGACGGCCGCGCCATAGCCGAGCTCGCCGGCGATATCGCAGGCGTTGAGCAAATGATGAACCTCGGGCGCGAGATACGCGAAATGGTGCAGCCGCGGTCCCGCCCCATTGAAGAACACCATGTCGTGCGGATTGCCCTTGCGCTGCAGGAACACGCCGCGCAGATCGAACGTCCCCGCCGGCGCGATGTATTCGCTGAGCCGAAAGCCTGCGGCGGTGTAGAACTCGCACGCCTTGCGCACCTCCGGCGTCAGCACCTGCGTGTGATCGAGCCGCAGCGCCGAGCCGCCGGCATGGCGGGTGAATTTGGTGATCATGCGCGGCAGCACCGGCATGGTCGCGCAGAACTCCAGCGGCGTTCCGGCGGGATCGGTCGCTTGCAGGGTGCGGCCCTGATGCGGCACATCGACCCAGGCGGCGTAGCATCCATGCGCCTCGAAGAAGGCCTTGAGCCGGTCGAGGTCATCGTCCTGAAAGACCCGCAGGCCGAGCCGCGCACAGGCGGCGCCTTCGCCCTTGCGCAACACAAGGCTGTGATGACAGGCCTCCTCGACGCCGCGGAAATAGAGCGCATCGGCCTCCTCCGCGGTCAGGATCAGCCCGATCACCTTTTCGTAGAACTGCCGGCTCGCTGTGAGGTCACGGACGGTCAGGACGACATGGCTGGCCCGCGTGATACGGAACCCGGGATCGTGGTTCGTGGTCGGGAGGCTCATGCGCATCTTCTGGTTTGCCGTTGCGGGAACCAAAGACATTGCTCAACTCATTGCGAAAAACCGGCAGAGGATCAAGCAGCGTGGCGCCCGGCAGGCTTTGCCGGTCCGTGAGGTCGCGTCACGCATTTGTATCGATTTGTTAGCAATGCGCGCCAGTGGAACCAAAACGTGAGCCCGCGGCAGCCCGGTCCGTTCCAATAGTTCATAGTTTGTCAAAGGTTTGCAGAGAATCCTTCGTCACTGCGCCATGGCCAAACCGCGCAGGCAATTTAGTGATGCGTACCCAGCTGAGATCATATTTCGCGACCTTGTTCGCAGGCGACCTCGCGGCCTTCGGTGCACCACCGACGGATGAAGCGCTTGCCGGTCACATCCGCGCCGAGCAGGTTTCGCTCGTGCTTGGCTATTCCTTCGGCATCATGCTGGCCAATGCCTGCAACGCGCTGGTGCTCGCCGTTGCATTGTGGCAATCGCCGGATTGGGCCTTCGCGCTGATCTGGGCCGCCGCCGTGAGCAGCGCAGCGCTGTTCTTCGGGCTGCAAGCGCGCGCAGCGCGCCGCATCGCCAAGCCGCAATTCGTGTCGCGCCGAACCATGTACCGGCTGGTGCGCAATGCGCTGGCGCTCGGAGCGGCCTGGGGCATCGTTCCGGTCGCCTTCTTCGCCAATGCATCAAGCGGCGCGCAACTGGTGATCACCTGCCTGTGCGCCGGAATGCTGGCCGGCGGCGCCTTCGCCTTCTCCACCATCCCGATCGCCGCGATTGCATTCACCGCGCCGATCTTCGTCGGCACCGCGATGTGCCTCGGCAGGGACGGCGACTTCGTCTATCTCCTGTTGGCCGTCCTCGTTCTGGTCTACGGCTCCGTGCTGCTGCGCGGCGTGTTCGTCAACGCGTTCGAGTTCAGGCGGCGGATCATCGCCCAGCACGAGGCCGAACGGACCGTGCGGCAGGATCCGCTGACGCATCTGCCAAACCGCGTCGCCTTCAACGAGGCGCTCAACGGCGCGCTGCACCGGCTGGCGCGCTCAGGCGAGGAATTCGCCGTGCTGCTGCTCGATCTCGATCGCTTCAAGGAGGTCAACGACAGGTTCGGCCATCCCGCGGGCGACGAATTCCTGGTGCAGGTTGCGGCCCGGTTGCAGCGCTGCACGCGCGCTGCCGAGCATGTCGCGCGGATCGGCGGCGATGAATTCGCGCTGATCATGTCCAACCTGACCAGGCCCGAGGATGCGCTCGCGATCGCCGAGCGGTTCGTCGCGGCCTTTGCCGATCCGTTTACGATCGACGGGTTCGAGATCAACGGGATGCTCAGCATCGGCATCGTGCTCGCGCCGCGGGACGGCAGCACGTCGCACGATCTGCTCAAGCACGTCGACATCGCGCTCTACCGGGGGAAGAAATCCGGCCCCGGCACCATCTGCTTCTTCGAGGCCAGCGACGACCAGTCCGCGCGCGACCGACGCGCCCTGCAGCGGGATCTGGAACAGGCCATCGAGGCCGACCAGCTGTTCCTCGTCTACCAACCGTTCCTCGACATCCGCAAAGGCCGCGTCACCGGCTTCGAGGCGCTGTTGCGCTGGCAGCATCCGACGCGTGGCCTGATCCCGCCGAGCGTCTTCATTCCGATCGCCGAGGAGAGTGGGCTGATCCATCAGCTCGGCGAATGGGTGATCCGCCATGCCTGCGCGATGCTGGCGCGCTGGCCTGATGACATCAGGATCGCGGTCAATTTCTCCGCGGTCCAGTTTCAGAACGTCGGCATCCTGCAGACCATCGTCGACGCGCTTGCCCAGGCCAACGTCGCGCCCCACCGGCTCGAGATCGAAATCACCGAATCGATGCTGATCTCGAAATACGGATCGGCGCCCGCGATCCTCAACGCGCTGCTCGAACTCGGCCTTACGGTCGCGCTCGACGATTTCGGCACCGGCTTCTCGTCACTGACCTATTTGCGCAAGCTGCCGTTCAGCCGCATCAAGATCGACCAATCCTTCATCCGGGACATGCTGACCCAGCCGGACTGCGCCGCGATCGTCAAATCGGTGATCGGCCTCGCGCAGGACCTGCAGATCGGCGTGGTGGCCGAAGGCGTTGAGACCGCGGATCAGCTCGAATACCTGCGCCAGACCAGCTGCGACGAAGTTCAGGGCTATCTGATCGGCCGGCCGATGTCGGCCGGCGAGATCACGGCCCTGCTCGATCACGATCCGCAGCACTCGGTGCACGCGGCGTAGCCCTGATCGAATGCCGCGACCGGTCGAGCCTGTTAGAGCGCGTCGGCCCGATGCAGGGTGTCGACCGTGATGGTGCCGCGGGCGCGCGAGACGCAGGCGCAGATCTTGCGGCTCTCCTGCTTCTGGTGATCGCTGAAGAAGACGTCGCGATGGTCGATTTCGCCGTCGACATCGACCACGTCGAGCGCGCAGACGCCGCATTCGCCGCGCCGGCAGTCGCTCATCACCTCATGACCGGCTTCGTTGAGCACGTCCAGCATCGATCGGTCGCGCGGGATCACGAACTCGATCCCCTCGCCTTTGAGCCGGACGCGGAACGCCTCGGTCGGCAGCAGCCCGCTCGATCCGAAGGTCTCGTAGCGCAAATCAGACAGCGGGCGACCGGACGCCTCCCAGGTGCGCCGTGCCGCATCCAGCATCCGCATCGGGCCGCAGAACAACGCCATCGTCTCCGGCGGCAAGGCCGCGAACACACGGCCGAGGTCGAGCCGGCTGCCCTCGTCGCCGGCATGAACGACAAGGCGGTCGCCGAGCAGACGTTCGAGCACGTCGAGGTAGGCCGCATCGCTGCGCGTGCGGACGGCATAATGCAGCGCCACGCCGGCGTCGCGGCGGGCCAGCGCCTTTGCCGCACCGACGATCGGCGTGATGCCGATGCCACCCGCGATCAGGCAGAACTGCCGCCGCGTCCAGTCGAGCTGAACCAGCGAGGCCGGCAGCGTGATGGTGAGCCGCGCCCCCGGAGCGAGCGACCACATATAATGCGAACCGCCGCGGGAATCCGGGGCGCGCCGCACCGCGATCCGATAGCCTTGCGGATCGACTTCGCCGACCAGCGAATAGGAGCGGGTTTGCGGCTGGCCCTCGATGGTGACGCTGACATTGATATGGCTGCCGACGGGGTAAGGCGCGGCAGCAAAGCCGTCGGGGCGCAGCAGGAATTCGCGGATGCCGGGCGTGAGGTCGCGCGTCGCGACCAGCGTGGCGGAGGTCCAGGTCTCAATGAATCGCATGGTACGCTCCGCTCAGCCGGCCGCCGAATTGATCAGCGCCAGCGCCGGCAGCAGATCGAGATGGGTGCGGTTGCGCAGCGCTAGCCGCAGATTGCGTGCCGCAAGCCGGGCATGCTCGCGCATGATCGCCTCGGCGCGCGCGCCCTCGCGGTTCTCGATGGCGTCGACCACCACGCGATGATGGTCCTGCGCAATCAGCAGGATTTGGCGCGCCTCGGGCAACGCCGATTGCGCCATCACGAAGCCGCTCGGCGAGGCGAACGGCAGCGCCGAGGCGCGGTCGATCTGCCGGATCAGTGGCGGACTGCGCGACAGTTCGGTGAGCAGCGCGTGGAAGCGCGCGTTGAGCGCGACGTAGGACGAAAACGCCTCGACGGAGATCGGATCCTGCCGCACCAGGCCGTCGATCTCGCTGAGGCATTGCTTCAGCGGCTCGAGATCGCGCGACGAGACGCCGCGCTCGGCGGCAAAGCGCGCAGCCAGCCCTTCCAGCGTGCCGCGCAGCTCGATCGAATCGAGAATGTCGCGCTCGGAAAATGCCTTGACCATGAATCCGCCGGACGGGATCGCCTCCAGCAGGCCTTCCTCTTCCAGCCGGACCAGCGCCATCCGCACCGGCGTGCGCGACACCCCGGTGATCTCGACCGCCTGCAGTTCCGAGATGCGCTCGCCGGGCCGCAGGCGGCCGGAGAGAACCAGGTCGCGCAGCGCAAGCTGCGCCCGCACGGTCTGCGACACTGAGCGATCGGCTTCGCGTTCCGTCATGGCCTGGCCTGGCCTACTCCGCCGCCTGCAGCTGCTGCGGCGGATGTTCCTTCGCCACCATGCGGTCGATGACGCGCCGCGCCCACATCGCGCCGGCATCGATGTTGAGATTGTAGAACACGCGGTCCGGATTCTCGTCCATCGCGCGCTGCTGCGCCTCCAGGATGATCTCGTCCTCGTGGAAGATGCCGGCGACGCCGTCGCGGATTTCCGAGGTCAGGCGCTGCTCGGTGATGCGGTGATTGCGGACGAAGGCCCAGAAATAATGACAGGTCTTCTCGGTCTCCGGCGTGATGGTATTGAGCACATAGCCGTTGACGCCCAGCGAGCGATCGCCCTCCGGCGCGCCCGATCCGGCCGGCGCGACGCCGACGTCGATATTGACGGTGCATGGCGCCTCGAAGCGGATGATCTGCCAGCGATCGACCGGCCCCGGCCTCTGCAACTGCTTGGCCCAGAACGGCGGCGGCTCGATGCCCTTCATCCAGCGCGTCACGGTGACGGTCTTCTCGCCGTGGGTGACGTCGAACGGGGCTTCGGCGACTGCCTCATTGCCGATGCTCGAACCATGCACAAAGGTCTCGTGCGTCAGGTCCATCAGGTTGTCGACGACGAGGCGATAGTCGCATTTGACGTGAATGGTCTTGCCGTCGCCGGCCCAGGCCGGATCGTGGTTCCAGTGCATGTCGGGCACCAGCGCCGGATCGGCCAGCGCGGGATCGCCCATCCAGAGCCAGATGAAGCGGTGGCGCTCGACGACGGGATAGGCGCGCACGCAAGCCGACGGATTGATGGTCTCCTGCGAGGGCATGAAGGTGCAGCGGCCCTGCGCATTGTATTTCAGGCCGTGATAGCCGCAGACCACGGCGTCGCCGTCGAGTCGGCCCTTGGAGAGCGGCACGAGGCGATGCCAGCAGGCATCCTCGAGCGCCACGACCTCGCCGTCGCCCTTCCGGTACATCACGACATGCTTGCCGCAGATCGTCCGCGGCAACAGCGCGTGCTTGATCTCGGCATCCCAGCCGGCCGCGTACCACGCGTTCATTGGAAAGGGCTTTTGCACGCTATCCTCCCTAGGATGAATTCTATCTGTATACATTATTGGCGAGAAACTAGCAAATTTTCTCGGAGTTTCCACCAAGTCCGACTGTTTAGTATACATTGTCTGTCATATTTGGCCGATCCATCGTCAAAAAATCGATTTTCGATTGACGGCAACAAGACGGTCAGCCAATCTGCCGGCCATGAACATCGGGTTGAGTTTTCGCGAGGGCTTGGCCGGCGACGGGCCGCGAAGCCTGACATCGGCGGTTCAGGAGCGGCTGCGGGCCGACATCCTGTCGACCCGGCTGCTTCCCGGCCAGAAGCTGCATATCGCCGGCCTCGCCAAGCAGTTCTCGGTCAGCCTCGCCGCTGTCCGCGAGGCGTTGTCACGATTGGTGGCCGACGGCCTGGTGCAGGCCTCCGACCAGCGCGGCTTTCGCGTCTGCCCGGTCTCGCTCGCCGATCTAGCCGACGTCACGCAGACCCGGATCGACATCGAGGGACTGGCGTTGCGGCGCTCGATCGAGCGCGGCGACCAGGCCTGGCTGCACTCGGTCTCGGCCGCCTGGGAGGCGCTGAAGGCCGTCCCCCATCGCTATCCTGACGATCCGACCGTGCACTACGAAGAATGGGTGGTCCGCCACCGCATCTTCCATCGCGCACTGGTCAATGCCTGCGGCTCGCAATGGCTGCTCGGCTTCCGCGATGTGCTGCATGAGCAGAGCGAGCGCTATCGGCGGCTTTCGATCCGCCGCGAGGTCGGCAGGACGCGCGACGTCGAAGCCGAGCACGCCGCGATCGTGGAGGCCGTCTTGGCACGCGATGCGGATGCGGCCGTTCGCGCATTGTCAAAGCATTTTGGCATCACCAGGGAATTCGTCGAGCTCGCCGCTCCGCGCATTGCGGAGGTCAACGGCAGCACCTGAACCTACGGCGCGCGACGCGACGAAAATAACAACAATCGATAATCCGGGAGAAACATAACCATGAGCATCACGCGCCGCCGCGCGCTGGCAACCCTCGTCGCCACCACCCTGCTGGCTGGCCCCGCCTATGCTGCCGAAACGATCCGCGTCGGCCTGCCCACCAAGACTTATTGGCCGACGACCATCGCCGAGACCGCGGTCCGGCAAAAACTGTTCGAGAAGGAAGGCATCAAGGCCGAGCTGACGGTTTACCGCAGCGGTGCCGAGACCTTCGAGGGCATGGCCGCGGGTGCTGCCGACATCATTCTCGATCCGCCGTCGCTGGTGTCAGCCGGCCGCAAGAAGGGCGTGATGTCGCGGATCGTCGCCAATGCCGCGATGGGCAATTTCGGCTGGCAATTGATGGTGCCGGCCAAGTCGACGCTCGAGGTCAAGGATCTCAACGGCAAGAAGGTCGGGATCACCGCAGCAGGCTCCGGCTCCGACCTGCTCGCGCTCTGGACCATCCAGGACCGGAAGATCGATTTCACCCGCGTGCCGGTCGGCGGCGGCGGCCTGGTGCCGAACCTGCTCGCCGGCAATGTCGATGCCGCCGTCGTCTATTCGCCGCTCAGCTTCCAGGTCGCCAAGTCGGGCGAAGCCAAGACCATCCTCGACTATGCGACCGCGGCGCCGCCGAACCTCACCGCGGGCTGGATCGTGCTCGACAAGTTCGCCGAGGCCAAGCCGGAGGTGGTCCAGAAGGCCGTCAACGCGCTCTATGGCGCCGTGCAATTCATGCGTGCCAACCGCGACGTCACCGTGAAGCTGATCGCCGACCTCTACGAGATGCCGGCCGAGATCGCCGCGATGGAATACGACAACACCATCATGAAGCTCGAGACCGACGGCAACATGGGCGCGGCCAACGTGCCGGCGGCGGTGCAGCTCTCGCTCGATCTCGCCAAGCTCGGCGGGCTGAAGGACATCGTTCCGGTCGAGGATGTGATCTCGACCAAGTTCAAGCCGGTGCCGACCAAGCCATAACATGCAGGCCACCCTCACCATCAAGCTCGCGCGGGTCGTGATCGTGATCGCGATCTTCGCGCTGTGGGAGATCCTGTCGCGGACCGGCCTCGTCAATCCGCGCCTGCTACCGTCGGCATCGGACACGCTGATGACGCTCGGCGACCTCCTGCAACGCTCCAGCGTCCGGACTGACCTCCTGGTGACCGCGACCGAAGTGTTGACCGCCTTTGCGCTCGCGGTGCCGATGGGTGCGCTGATCGGTTTCCTGGTCGCGGAGAACCGCTATTTTGCCGATGTGGCAAAGCCGCTGCTGTTCTTCGCCTTCAGCATCCCGAAATCGATCTTCCTGCCGATGTTCATCCTGGTGTTCGGCGTCGGCTTCGCCCAGAAGGTCGGGTTCGGTTTCTTCTCGACGATCTTCATCGTGATCATGTCGACCACGACGGCGGTAGAATCGGTCAAGGTCGAGCACCTCACGGTCGCCCGCTCCTATGGCGCCACGCGCATCCAGACCGCGTTCCGCGTCTACCTGCCGAGCATGCTGCCGGTGCTGCTGGAAGCGCTGCGGATTTCGATGATCTTCAACCTCACCGGCGTGATCCTCGCCGAAATGTACGCCTCGCGCGACGGCATCGGCCACCAGATCGCGACCTGGGGCGAGAATTTCCAGATGAAGCAGCTGCTCGCCGGCGTCGTTATGGTCGCCGCGATCGCCATGACCTTCAATGAACTCATCAGATGGGTGGAAACACGATGCAGCCATTGGCGAACGTGACACCATTGAAGCCGCCGCTGCGCGCCGGCGCGATCGAGGTGAGGAATGTCGGCCAGGTGTTCCGGACCAGGTCGCAGGACGTCGTCGCGCTGGAGGACGTCTCGCTCGACATCAAGCCGGGGCGCTTTGTCGTGCTGGTCGGCCCGAGCGGCTGCGGCAAGTCCACGCTCCTGATGATGATGGCCGGGCTGCGCGGGCAGACCTCAGGCACCATCACCATCACCATCAACGGCGCGCCGATCCCACAGCCAGACCCGAACCGCGTCGGCGTCGTGTTCCAGGAAGCGAGCCTGTTTCCGTGGCTGAGCGCCGAAGACAATGTCGAGTTTCCGCTGGCGCTGCGCGGCGTCGCCAGGGCGGAGCGCCGGGCCAAGGCGCAGGATGCGCTCAAGCTGGTCGGCCTCGAAGGCTTCGGCAAGCGTCACCCGCACGAGCTTTCCGGCGGCATGAAGCAGCGCGTCTCGATCGCGCGCGGCCTGGTGCAGGATCCGCCGGTGCTGTTGATGGATGAGCCGTTCGCCGCGCTCGACGAGCAGACCCGCATGACGATGGGCGACGAGCTGCTGCGGATCTGGGCCGCGACCGGCAAGACCGTCGTGTTCGTCACCCACAGCCTGACCGAGGCGGTCTATCTCGCCGACGAGGTGATCGTGACGTCGCCGCGGCCCGGCCGCATCGTCGATCAGTTGCAGGTCAATTTGCCGCGGCCGCGGACCTACGAGATGCTGAGCGGCGACGCCTTCGGCGCGCTGCGCGACCGCATCTGGCGCCACATCCGCAAATCGGCGTGAGGCAATGATGAGCGCGAGAACACTTCGCCATCTGATCGTCATCGGCCTGATTGCGCTGTGGGAGCTGTTGCCGCGCACCGGGTTGATCCCCGAACTGTTCCTGCCGTCGCTGTCCTCCACGCTGCTCGCCGGCTGGAACGAAGCCGCCGAATATGGCCACGCGCTCGCGGTGACGCTCTACGAGGTCGCGGTCTCGATGGCGTTCGCCTGCGGCGGCGGCATCCTGCTCGGCGCCGTCGTCGGCAGCCTGCCGCGGCCGCGGCTTCTGATCATGCCGATGGTCTCGAGCCTCTACGCGGTCCCACTCGTAATCCTCTATCCGGTGTTCACGGTGTGGCTCGGCATCGGCTCGGAGTCGAAGATCGCCTTCGCTTCGATCTACGGCTTCCTGCCGACCATGCTGGCGACCGCGGCCGGAATTCAGACCATCGACCCGCAACTGCTGCTCGCCGCCCGCAGCATGGGCGCGACGCTGGGCCAGCGCCTGGTCCGCGTCATCATCCCCGCCGCGATACCGACCGTGCTGTCGGGCCTGCGCGTCGGCGGCGCGCTCGTCATCGTCGGCGTGGTGGTCTCGGAGATGCTGATTTCCTCGGCCGGCATCGGCTATTTGATCTCGCGCTACCGCACCATTCTCGACAGCCCGCACGTCTTCGCCGGCGTGCTGCTGGTGCTGTTCATGGCGATCGCCTTCAACACCGTGATCCGCTGGGTCGAGCGCAAGGCCGCGATCTGGCAGACCGGCACGCGCGCCGGCCAGAGCGCCGCCGACGAAGTCGGCTCCGGCGCAATGCAGCCGGCGACGTAAGGGGACCGCGACGTGTTCGACCTGACCTTGACGTTCGACAATGGACCGGAGCCGGACGTGACGCCACGCGTGCTCGATATCCTGGGCGAACGCGGCATCAAGACCACGTTCTTCGTGATCGGCGAGAAACTCGGCGACCCTGCACGCCGCCGCCTCGCCGCCCGCGCGCGCGACGAAGGCCACTGGATCGGCAATCACACCTATACGCACAGCATTCCGCTCGGCCAGCAGCCGGATGCGGACACGGCCCAGCGCGAGATCGGCCGGACCCAGGCCGCGATCGGCGAGCTCTCTCACCCGAACCGCTGGTTCCGGCCGTTTGGCGGCGGCGGTAATCTCGACGACCGGCTGCTGAAGCCCTCCGTGGTCGACTATCTGACGCGCAACAAGCACAGCTGCGTGCTCTGGAACGCGATTCCGCGCGACTGGGACGATCCGGATGGCTGGGCCGACCGTGCGCTCGCGCAATGCCGTGCACAGCCATGGACGCTGCTGGTGCTGCACGATTTGCCGACCGGCGCGATGGCACATCTCGACCGCTTCCTCGATCGCGCCGAGACCAGCGGCGCCCGCTTCCGTCAGGACTTTCCGCCGCAATGCGTCCCTGTCCGCAACGGCGAGATCGCACTTCCTATCCAGAACTATGTTTCCTCCATCGAAGAGAGTGAGAGACCATGAAGATCGCAAGTTTCAAGGCGGCGGGTACCGCAAGCTACGGCATCGTGACCGACGCCGGGGTGATCGACGCCGGCAAGCGGCTGACGGCGTATCCGACGCTGAAGGCGTTGCTGACGAAGGGCTCGCTGGATGAGCTGAAGAAGCTGCAAGGCGAGCGCGCCGATCACGCGCTGAAGGATATCGAGCTGCTGCCGACGGTGCCCGATCCCGAGAAGATCTTCTGCATCGGCGTCAACTATGCGACGCATCTCGCCGAGAGCGGCCATCCGACGCCGCCACATCCGATGATCTTCACCCGCTTCGCCAACAGCCAGGTCGGCGCCGGACAGCCGATGATCCGGCCGCTGGAGTCCGAGCGCTTCGACTATGAGGGCGAGATGGCTGTTATCATCGGCAAAGCCGGCCGGCGCATCAAGCGCGAGGCCGCGCTCGGCCATGTCGCCGGCTATGCCTGCTACAATGACGGCAGCATCCGCGACTGGCAGCGCCACACCTCGCAATTCGCGCCCGGCAAGAATTTCGTCGGCACAGGTGGCTTCGGGCCGTGGATGGTGACGACCGACGAGCTTTCCGACATCAGCAAGCAGCACATCGCAACCCGTCTCAACGGCGTCGAGGTGCAGGCGGCGCCGATCTCCGACTTGGTGTTCGACGTCGCGACGCTGATCGCCTATTGCTCGACCTTCACCGAGCTCGTGCCCGGCGACGTCATCGTCACCGGCACCACCGGCGGCGTCGGCGCCTATCGCACGCCGCCGCTGTGGATGAAGGATGGCGACGTTGTCGAGGTCGAAGTTTCCGGCATCGGCGTGCTGCGCAACCCGGTGAAGGACGAAGTTGCGGCAACTGCAACGCGGGCGGCTTGAGCCGGCCACGCAACAAGAAGAAGGAGGACATTATGAACCTGCCCAGGCATCTGCTGCCCACCACCGTCGTCGGTAGCTATCCGCAGCCGGAATGGCTGGTCGATCGCGCCATGCTGTCGAAGTCGGTGCCCCGCACCCGCATGCACGCAATGTGGCGCCTGCCGGCCGAGCATCTGGAGGAAGCGCAGGACGACGCGACCATCGTGGCGATCAGGGACATGGAACGCGCCGGCATCGACATCGTGACCGATGGTGAGATCCGCCGCGAGAGCTACTCCAACCGGTTTGCCACCGCCCTTGATGGCATCGATGCCGACAACCCCGCAATGATCACCGCACGCACCGGCAACACGCAGACGCCGGTGCCGCGCGTGGTCGGCCCGGTGAAGCGCAGGGGACCGGTCGAGCTGCACGACATGCAGTTCCTGCGCAACAACACCGACCGTGCCGCAAAGATCACCCTGCCCGGCCCGTTCACGATGAGCCAGCAGGCCAGGAACGAGTTCTACAAGGACGACGAGGAGCTCGCGATGGCCTTCGCCGCGGCCGTCAATGCCGAGGCACGCGACCTCGAGAAGGCCGGCGCCGACGTCATCCAGCTCGACGAGCCCTGGGTGCGCAACAATCCGGATCTCGCCAAGCGCTATGCGGTGAAGGCGATCAATCGAGCGCTCGAGGGCATCACGATCCCGACCGTGGTGCATCTCTGCTTCGGATATGCCGCGGTGGTGCCGGGCTCGACCAAGCCGGCCGGCTATTCCTTCCTCGCCGAGCTCGACGACACCATCGCCGACCAGATTTCGATCGAGGCGGCCCAGCCGAAGCTCGATCTCGGCGTGCTCAGGGATCTCTCATCGAAGAAGATCATGCTCGGCGTGCTCGACCTCGGCAACCCCGAGATCGAATCCGCCGCCATCGTCGCCGATCGCATTCGCAACGGCCTGAAGCATGTGCCGGCGGAACGGCTGGTGGTGGCACCGGACTGCGGCATGAAATACATGCCGCGCCACGTCGCGTTCGGAAAATTGAAGGCGATGTGCGACGCTGCCGCGACGGTCAGGAAAGAGATCGGCTAACCGCCGTCGCCGACCAAGCATGATAAGGCAAAATCAGTCGCCAGCGACGCTGGCGACGCCATACTCGGCCTACGAGTTCGACGGCGCGCGCGTCGATGCCGACTTAACGTCCTTGATGCTGACGATGACGGCGATGCGCTTGACCGTACCGTTGCGGTAGGCCTGCAGGAACCTGTCGTAGTGCTTCACGGAGATGCAGCCGTTGGAATCGCCGTTCGGCCCGAGCATGTAGCTGTGGACCAGCAGGCCGACCCGTCCGAACGGGTCGCTGCCATCGACCGGGGTCATGCGCAGCGCAGGCACACCGTGGAACAGCTTTTCGCGCGGCTTCATCTCGTAGATGCCGGGCGGCGTCGCGCCTGCATTGCGGGCGTTCACGTGGGCCGGATCGTCGAGCAGATTGCCGAGGCCTGAATGCGCCTCGAATTTGGTGCCGTCGGGCATGTACACTATGCGGCCGGTGATGTCGTAGACCGCCGTGGTGCTGTCGTAGCCGAGCGCGCCGAGATCGGGGCTCGGACCGGACAACAATCCGTCGTTCGGATCGATCGAGGCCAGCTGCAGCTTGCCCGGCATCATGTCGGCGATCTTCTGCAGGAACGTGCGGTTGTCACCCTGCGGCACCGGCGCCTGCGGCGGCTGATCGTTCCGTGCCAGCAGATTGGCTTCGGCCGGCCGTGACCGCGGCATCGGCACCGCGGATGTCGCAGGCGTCGTGGCGGCGACGGACGCCGTCGCAGGCAGGCTCACCTGTTCGGTCTGCGTGTCACGCAACTGGCCGGCCAGCGCATCCTCGATCTGAACGAACTCGGTATTGAAATCGCCGCGGCTCGAACGGAACCCGCGGCGCAGTGGATAATAAAGCGAGGCCGAATTGAGCGTGGAGCGCGAGCCGAAGCGATCTTCGAAGCTCAGCGCGGCGCTGGTGTTGGCGAGCGCCGGTCCGTGCAGCCAAGCGGTGGGATCGATGCCGACCGCCCAGGCGGCAAGGCCAGCCGACAGCGCAAGCGCGCTCACGGCAAACGCCGTGCTGCCCATCAGGGATATGCCGCGGCTCGACTTACGCCCGGCAGCTTTCGTCGTACGTTGACCCATCATCCCCAAATACGGTGCTCTGGGGCCTGTTGCCCGGCCCACGTGGGATTCACCGATCGCTCATCATATCAGGGAATTAGAGTAAGGCATAATCGAGACAGAGCGGGCAACGAGAGGTTTTTTAAACGTTTTTCGGATGGAAAGTGGCTGAGAATCAGCGCTCGGCCGGCCGAAATGGCCCAAAAAGTCCCGATTCGGGACAATTTCGGCGCCTCAGGCGATCCTTTCTTCCCAGAGGGTGAAGATCGGGACCGGCTTCCCGATGGCGTAGCCCTGGGCGTAGTCGACCCCGATCTGGCGCAGTTCGTCCAGGATCGCGAGGCTCTCGACGAATTCCGCGACCACCTGCTTCTGCATGATCTTCGCGGTCTTGGTGATCATCTCGGCCATCGCGCGATCGACCTTGCTGTTCAGGATCTCCTTCACGAACGAGCCGTCGATCTTGATGACGTCGACCGGCAGGTGCTTCAGATAGGCGATCGAGGACATGCCGGTGCCGAAATCGTCGAGCGAGAGGCTGCAGCCGATCTCGCGCAGCCGCGCGATGAATTTCTGCGCCTCGTCGAGATTGGAGATCGCGCTGGTCTCGGTGATCTCGAAGCACACCAGTGCCGGCGAAACATCATGCTGCGCGAACAGCTCGGCGACGAAGTCACTGTCGCCGATGGTGGCGCCGGAGAGATTGATGGCGTAGCTCGCGACCCTGCGCGAATGGTGCTTGCGCTCGGCGATGATCTCGAAGGCGCGGCGAACCACCCAGCGGTCGATCAGCGGCATCAGTCCGTAACGTTCGGCTGCGGGCAGGAAGCTGCCGGGCGGCACCAGGGCCGCTCTCGTCGCGCAGCCGCAGCAGCAGTTCGCGCCGCTCATTGCAAAACGCGACGAGCTTGAAACGACTTGGTTGTAATGCAATTGCGTCAAACTTTACGCATCCCGGCAACCGGGTGCTCAGGGCCGCAATGTCGGCGACGTGTTCGGCGCCGGCGCCTGCTCCATTTCGGACTCTTCCGGCAGCTTGTCGGCATGGACGGCAAGCGGCGCGCCGATCCAGAGCGGATCGTCGTGATGATCGCGGCGCGGATTGGTCGTGTTGGGATGGACCAGGATGCTCAGGCCGCCATGGTTCAACATCAGCCACGGCACCAGGGTCGGAAACAGCTCGGCCGCAAACGCAACCTGATACATCGCCTGATCGTGCGGACCGACCTTGACATCGTGCCAGCGCCCGAGCGTGACCAGGAAGCGCTCACCGATCCAGTTGCGCAGCCGTTCCGCCTCACCCCGGCTGTTCGCGGGGTCGTAATAGACATGGGCGTGATAGCTCGCGATCTCGCCGATCGGGCGCGGCGCATCCGTCATCTCAGCTCTCCTTCTGGCCGGCAGCCCCATCGAATGCAGCTGCCTCTACCTTCACCGACATATTGCACAGATTTGGCAAGTCGCGCCCCTTCGGCCGGTCACTTCCGCCGCAGCACACTGAACTGGAACGACTGCGCTGCTCCCCAGGGCGTGACGTGCCGATGCCGCTCCTCGGCGATCAACTCGAAGGCCGGTCCGATGGTCCGGCTGAGCGTTGCCGGATCATAGCGCTGCACCGGCAGGCCGCTGCACTTCTCCGGACCATCAGGCGCGAAGGTGCCGATCACGGCGTGGCCGCCTGCCCGGACGCCGCGATGCAGCCGGTCGAGATAGGCCGCGCGATCGTTTTCCTCGACGAGGAAATGAAACGCCGCGCGATCGTGCCAGATGTCGAAGGCCCGCTGCGGCTGCCAGACCGTCGCATCATCGGCGACCCAACGTACCGCGTCGCCCGCCGTGCCGAGCCGCTGCCGCGCGCTCGCCAGCGCAGCTTCGGAGAGATCGAGCACCGTGACATCGTGAAAGCCGCGCGTCAGCAACGCATCGACCAGCCGCGAGGCCCCGCCGCCGACATCGATGATCGACGCGTCGCAGCCGGGCGCGACGGATTCGATCAGCCGCAGCGACGGCTGCGGATCGGCCTGCGACCAGCTCACCTGCTGCTCGCCCTTGGTCAGATAGACGGTCTGCCAATGCGATTGGCGGTCGGATGCAGTCATGGGCGGTACGTTCCGAAAGCGGCGGCGGCAACCCGCGTTGCGCAACCATGAGCTAGGCGCGGCGGTTTCCCGCGTCAACCGGCAGCAGCGGGCGCGTTGCGGCAAATGCCGCAGTTGATTTGGCGCATTTTCCATTTAACCTGACGGACAGGTTGAGATCGGGGCGCCCGGGGATGGCCAATTTCGGCTGGACACGCGTCAACAAGCCTGCACCCGCGGAGGACGCCGCCGGCGACTTGCGCGGCCTCACCGATCCATTGGCGTTTCTCGCCGCACTCGACAAGGTCGTGCCGCGCTATCTCGATCTCGCCGACAACGGCGTGCTGGTCTATCCGGCCTGCAAGCGCAAGTCCGGCGACCTGCTCGGCGATACCAGAGCGATCTGGGAGCACACCCGGCTGGAAGCGATGCGCTATGTTCCGATGGTGCCGCGGCAGGACACCTCGCTGCTGGCCGATCCGTCCCGCCAGGCGGAGATGATCGACGCCTTCCTGCGCCAGCGCGCGCACGACAGCACCGTCGTCGACTTCACGGGCACCGCGATCGAGGATTACGGGATTGCGATCTACGCCGGGCTGAACTGGCTGAATCATT
Organism: Bradyrhizobium sp. 6(2017); assembly: GCF_011058295.2. Classification (NCBI taxonomy): domain Bacteria; kingdom Pseudomonadati; phylum Pseudomonadota; class Alphaproteobacteria; order Hyphomicrobiales; family Nitrobacteraceae; genus Bradyrhizobium; species Bradyrhizobium sp. 6(2017). Next base: position 8,367,506 of record NZ_CP049289.2, read on the forward strand.
GCGGCGCCATCGTGGGTGCCGACCCGCAGAAATTCTCCGGCACGCTGCGAAGCTTCCGCAAGGTCATGGTCGTGGCCCGGCAGTGGTGGGCGCTCGACGGTGCCGCGGAGCGCTGCCGGCAGATGCTGGAGGCGCGCGAACGGCCGCCGCTGGTGTTCTTCCTGCTGTGGGCCGAATGTACCAACCTGGGGCGGGAGATTGCGATCGCGGCGGCCGGTGCCAACGCGAGCGAAGACAGCATCGCACGCCTGCGCGCAGCCGAGGATCCGGAAGAGCTGACGTAATGCGCGAATCGGACGCGCAGCCGCTGGCTAGGGTGCGTACTTATAAATTCAGGATGTCCGCTTTCGAGAGGTAAAGCGCACTCGCGGCCCCGACCACAGAGATGTCGCCTTTTGATCCATAGCGGTCTTCCATTGATTTAGATCAACGTGATACCGCGGGGGTTTCGTTCCTCTATCAAAACAAGCGACATCCCGCTTGGTCTCTTGGTTAGCAGCGGCGTCGCTGATTTTGATGGACGCGGTACATCCAGGAGGCTGGTTCAATCGTCAACAAGAGAGGACGCTATGAGCGATCGTCCAGACGACGGTTCCCCGAACGAATCCTCCTCAAACGCATCCGAAAAAGAGAGGCGTGGCGATGCCGGCATCCAACGACGCGACCTTTTGCTAGGTGGTTCGTCGCTCGCGGCGATGACGGCTTTGGCGGCGACAGCGCCAGCGACCGCTCAAGTGCAGCAGGCCGCACCGGCACCTGCAGCGGCGCCCACATCGACGGGGCCGAAGCTTGGCGAGATACTGCCGTTTCCGCAGCCGCAGCGTCCTGTCATCACCGAGCCGGATTGGCGCAAGGTGCCGCAGCCGAAGCCAGTCTCGATCCGGCCGCCGAAGGGCGCCCCCAACATCCTGGTCATTCTTCAAGACCAGACTTCCTATGCGGACCCATCGACCTTCGGCGGACCGATCAACTTCCCGACCATGGATCGTCTCGCCAAAGAGGGGCTGACCTACACAAACTTTCACGTCAACAGTCTGTGTTCGCCGAGCCGCACCGCGCTATTGACCGGACGCAATCAACATCAAAATAGCCAAGCCGCAGTAGTTGACGGTGCGACCTCATATCCCGGCGACACCGGCATGCGGCCTAAGAGCGTTGCGCCCATCGCCGAAATTCTTCGACAGTGGGGCTATTGCACGTCGATGTTCGGCAAAAGCCACGAGACGCCGCCGTGGGAAACCAGCATTAGCGGTCCGTTCGACCGCTGGCCAGCGCGACAGGGCTTTGAAAAATTCTATGGCTTTATCGGCGGCGAGAAGAACTTGTTCCGGCCCTACCTCGTGGATGGCACTACCGAACTCGGCGTGCCGCGCGACCCAAACTATCATTTCAACGTCGATATCACGGACAAGGCGATAGGCTGGATACGTGGTACGCGCTCGCTGACGCCGGATCGTCCGTTCTTTATGTATTACGCCACGGGCGGTGCGCATCCGCCTCATACGCCGCCGAAAGAGTGGCTCGATGTCTACAAGGGGAAATTTGATCAGGGGTGGGACAAGCTACGCGAGGAAATTCTGGCGCGTCAGATAAAGATGGGCTTGATGCCTCCGGGCACCAAGATTGCTGAAAACCCTCCTGAAATTCCTAAATGGGACGCCCTTTCGGACGACGCGAAGAAGGTGCTGTCGCGGCAAATGGAAGTCTATGCAGGCTATGCCGAGCATACCGACCGCGAGATCGGGCGTTTGATCGATGCCATCGGGGATCTCGGCGAACTCGACAATACCATCGTGATCTATATCGCCGGCGACAATGGCGGCACCGCGATCGGTGGTCTAAACGGAACCTTCAACGAATGGTCCAACCTCAACGACGCACCCGAAGACATCCCGTATCTCAAGACCCGAATGGACGAGTATGGCGGACCGAACTCCTACCCTAACTATTCGGTGGCCTGGGCAATGGCCGGCTCCACGCCGGCAACCTGGTGCATCAATGCCTGCCAGGGCGGCGGCCAGAATCAGGGCATGGTCATCCGCTGGCCCGGCGGCATCAAATCGAAAGGGGAAATCCGCAGGCAATATACCCACCTGATCGACGTTGGCCCCACCATCCTTGAAGCCGTCGGCATCCCCGAGCCAAAGATAGTCAACGGCGTTGAGCAGATTCCGATGGCCGGCACCAGCATGATCTACTCCTTCGACGATGCGGCGGCAAAGGATCGCCACACCGTCCAGTACAACGAGTGCAGCGGCAATCGCAGCATCTACAAGGACGGCTGGATGGCCTGCGTGATGCACCGCGCGCCATGGGAGAGCAGCCCCCGCGTCGATGACTACGCCAAGGACAAATGGGAGCTTTACAATGTGGCCGTGGACTTCGGGCAGGCCACCGACCTCGCCGCGCAAAATCCCGCGAAGCTGAAAGAACTGCAGGATCTATTCCATCAGGAGGCGATCAAGTTCGGCGTTTATCCGATGGATGACCGATCCTTCGCACGGCTGAATGCGACCAATGCCGGACGGCCCGACATTATGGCTGGCCGTACCGAGGTGACCTACTACGCCGGGATGACCGGCATGGCTGAAAATGTCTTCATCGACACGCTCAGCCGTTCCTATGTTGTCACCGCCGACCTGGTCATTCCCAAAGGCGGCGCCAACGGTGTGGTGGTTTCGCAGGGTGGCTTGTTCGGCGGCTGGAGTCTTTACGTCAAGGACGGAAGACCCAAGCTCGCCTACAACTGGCTGGCGCGGGAGAAATACTTCATCGAAGGCAAGGAGGCTCTACCGGAAGGCAAGGTCACGCTGGTCTATGATTTCACCTATGACGGCGGCGGCCTGCACAAGGGCGGCACCGGCGTGCTGTCAATCAACGGCAGGAAAGTCGGCGAAGGCCGCATCAATAAGACGCAGGGTGCGGTGTGGTCGCTGGCCGGAGAGACCGCGGACATCGGCATGGATGCCTACTCCCCAGTGTGCGATGACTACGATCCTTGGGAAAACGCCTTCACCGGCACCATCAACACGGTGAAGATCAAACACAAGGCTTGAGCGCAAGACTTGACCCTTCCCCGTTACGCGAGGAGGGCTCTCTTTGTGTCCCGCGCAACACCAGTCCGCTCCTGGCCCGTTGCTGACCTTCGCTCAGCGCGCCGACATGCCGGCTTCCGGGAGGCAAGCCGATGTTGGTCATGCGTGCGGCAGAGGGGCCGCTTTTGACCCAAAGGAGACACTGACGGCTCGCTCGATAGGCCACTCCGGCTCGCGCGCGCGACCAAAATAATTCAGTCTTCCGAGCGCAGGGCCGCCTCGACGCGCTGGATCAGCCGCTCCCGCATGTCAGGCATGGCCCCGCCGAGCAGGAGGAAGACGCGGACGATCGGCAAATAGGGCTGCATCGCCGCCGTCAGCGCCACAGGCGCTATGCCGGCCAGCCGCGCATACTCCGCCTGCAGAACCGAATTGACCGTGGCCCGCTCCGGATCGTCGGCGTGTTCGGGGCCAATCTCGGCAAGCAGGACATGGCACTGTGCAATCTCGTAGGCGGCGGGCGCACGAGCCGCGCCGAGCCAGTCGATCAGTCTCGGACCCTGCGCCGTCATAATCACGTTGCCGGGGTGAAGATCGGAATGGCACAGCACGTCAACGGGCGCGAGGTGCTCGATCAGCGCGAGGACGCCGGAGGTGATGCGCTCCGGAAGCACGCTGCCGCCGAACCGCAATCTGGCGTCCATCGCCTCCCGCAGCGAGAGTGCGTGCGGCGGCGGTCGCGTCTTGTGAACGGCAAGGCAGAGCGTCGCAAGGATTGCGCCCGCTTGTTCACGCGTGATGGCGCCGGTGCGCGTAGCCTGCGTCAGGTTCGGCCCATCGAACCGCGGCAGCACTATGCCAAAGCGGCCGTCCAGGGTGACTTCGCCGAGCACCTCCGGCGCTGGGCCGCCGGCGGCGAAGACCGCGCGGGTCATTTGCGTCTCGTGCTGGACGACCCACTGCGGGATACCTGGCTTGGACAACTTGACGACCTGACCGGGCACCCAGGCGTGGACATCAGCGAAGACGCCTTCGCCGATCTTCTCTCCCAGCGATCCCTGCATGCCCGTTCTCCGCCGTGCAGAGGAAACACCGGCGGCGAGCAAAAAGGAACCCCTCTCGTCGCGGGGCCGCCGGACACTATGATCGCCTTTCAACCTGCAGAGACCTTCGTCCACTCCGCTAAATGGTGCCAAGTCCGGTTGTGGCCCCTTTCCGACATGACGGATCAAGTCAGCGATGTCGGCTCAGCGAGACAACACGGACATTGCGTTGGCGAGGTGCAAATAACATAGGGCTCGCAATTCCTGCACTCGGCAATTTCAGGCCTTGTGATGGACAGTCTGCAGGCCGTAGACCTGCGTCGGGATGCTCTCGTAGCGCGCCTTCAGCTGCAGGGAAAGGAATTGCGAGTAATGTCGCGACTGATGCAGATTGCCGCCGTGGAACCATAGGCCTTCCTGCTGCGTCGGCTTCCACATGTTACGCTGCTCGCCTTCCCACGGGCCGGGGTCCTTCGTCGTATTCGAGCCGAGGCCCCAGACCTTACCGACTTTGTCGGCCATCTCGGGACTCACGAGATCGGCCACAAAGCCGTTCATCGAGCTGTAGCCGGTGGCATACACGATCACGTCCGCTGGCAATTCCTTGCCGTTGTCGAGCTTGACGCCGTTGGGCGTGATTTCTTCGACTTGTACAGTGAACAGTTTGATTTTGCCGTCAATGATAAGCTGTGAGGCGCCGACGTCGATGTAATAGCCCGAGCCGCGGCGCAGATACTTCATGAATAGCCCGGAATCGTCGTCACCGAAGTCGAGCCTGAAGCCGGCCTTTTCCAGCCCGGCGTAGAAAGCGGCGTCATCCTGGCGGATCTTGTCATAGACCGGCTTCTGAAACTGATTCAATATCCGGTAGGGCAGCGAAGCGAAGATCAGATCGGCCTTGGCCGTGGTCATTCCGCTGCGGACGGCACGTTCGGAATAAAGATCACCGAGGGTCGCCATCAGCGAATCCGAGCGCACAATGTGCGTCGTTGAGCGCTGCACCATCGTTACGTCGATGCCGGCCTCGTACAGCGCAGCGCAGATGTCGTGGGCCGAATTGTTCGAGCCGATCACCACCACCTTCTTGCCTTTGTAGCCGCCGGAGCCGGGATGGCGAGAGGAATGGTGTTGCTCGCCCTTGAACGTTTCCATGCCTTTGATTTTCGGCATGTTCGGCTTGGCCGACATGCCGGTCGCGAAAACAAGCTGCTTGGGCCGCAGAGTGATCTCCTTGCCATCGCGTTCGACGACGATGGTCCATTCCTTCCTTGCGTCGTCCCAACTGGCGCGTTTGGCCATAGTGTTCGTCCAGTAGTTCAGCTCCATGACCTTGGTGTACATTTCCAGCCAATCGCCGATCTTGTCCTTGGGCGAGAACACAGGCCAGTTCTTGGGGAAATCGATGTAGGGCAAGTGATCGTACCAGACGGGGTCGTGCAGGCAGAGCGACTTGTAGCGGTTGCGCCAGGAATCGCCGGCGCGTGCGTTCTTTTCGACGATGATCGTCGGTACACCGAGCTGGCGCAGCCGCGCACCGAGCGCAATGCCGCCCTGTCCGCCGCCGATGACAAGCACGTGGGGCTGGGTCTTGAACCCGAGTTCTTCGACTTCCTCGTCGCGCAGCTCCTTCCAAGTCTTGGAGCCGGGATTGACGCCATGCCTGGCGCCGAGCGGTCGGCTGAAGCCGGCCTTTTCCTCATGGCCCTTGAGTTCGGCCATCGTCGTCAAGAGCGTCCAGATCTGGTCGTTCTGCAGTCGGATGAGTCCATATCCGCGCGCGACCTCGGTCTCGAATGAGATCCAAGACTCGGTCACGCCGCCAGCCTCGGTTGGCGTTTCACCTTCGGCGATTTTCCAGTTGTGCGGCTTCACGCGCACTAGGCAATGCGCGAGCATGTCGCGGACCTGATCGCGGCCTTCCATGGTCTTGATGTTCCAGGTGAAGGCAACGAGGTCGCGCCAGTAGCAATCCGGAGCGAACATTCCTACGGCGGCGTCGAGATCGCCCGCCGCAAGCGCGGCATCAAACTTGTCGAGGAAAACTTGGACGCGCGCGCTAAGGGTGGTGTCGAGCATCACTTCCTCCCAAACGTCGTTTTCATATTTTTCTGCGCAGGCAACGTAACCTTACCCCAACCATCGCGGGAATCCAGACTCGCACGGCAGGTTCCCGGTCGGCTTCAGCACCTCTCGGCGCCCGCCTGCAACAACGCCGCTTTGCCCATCGACGAGTTAGTAGGTTTAGAGTTCTATTTGCTGCGGTGCACGAGTCTGGAGGTGGCCCTTTGCGGACATCGGATTCTTCTGCTTCTTCTCGATCCAGGTCAGCTTGTCGGCGAACTTCTCCCGCATAGCCTGCGTCATCTCGAGCTCGAGCGGGAAGCTGCCGCTCATCGTGTCGGTGGTGCAGCCCTCGAACTTGCCGAACTCCTCGAAATACGAGGTCAGCCGGTCGCCGACCTTGCCGACAACAGGCACGTCCACGATCATGCGGAACGGCGACACGCGCGTGGTGCGGCAGGCGAAGGTGCGCAATTTGCCCTGGGCGTCGTACGAGTTCGGCAGCGTGTAGCTGCCGTTGACCGAGATCCTGACAGCGTGTTGCTTGAGAAACTTTTCGACAGACACGGCTGGACCTCGCCCGAGGCGATGTGAGTGCACGGAGGTCGGGGGTTGACCGGCTTCTCTGCCGGTCCGGTGGTGGGGACGTCCGCTACCGACGCGACGGCAGCGGGAAGGCTGCGGCATGCGTCCCAGCGCGCCGCGGGCTGGGACGCAAGCAGCCTTGGCGCGCAGGTGCGTACAGTCGTACCGTCGAAAAACTAGGAAAAAGTTAAACCGGCACGGAGCACGGGCGGCGCACTCTATGGCGTAACCCTTTCACAACGGTTTATTTTGCGGGCCGCACAACTACCGGGAGAGTTGTCGCACGCCGATGCAATCGCGCCGTGCCCTAAAGCGCCTGCTCCGGCTTCCGCCCGGGTGCTAGGCTTGGCCGAAATCAGACCGGACCCTCGGATGCCAAACATGTCAGATAAAGCGCTTGCCGACGGCAAGATCCTGCAAAGCGTGGTCGATGGCGTCGGCGTCATCACCTTCAACAATCCCGACAAGCGCAATGCGATGTCGCTGGAGATGTGGGAAGGGCTCGGCGAGGCGCTGATCGCCTTGCGCGACGATCCTGATGTCCGCGTCGTGATCCTGGTCGGCGCCGGCGACAAGGCCTTCGTGTCGGGCGCCGATATCAGCCAGTTCGAGAAGACCAGGCACAATGCCGAGGCCTCCGAGGAATATTCACGGCGCAGCGCGGCCCAGCGCGCCCTGCTCGCCGACTATCCGAAGCCGACCATTGCCTGCATCCGCGGCTTCTGCCTCGGCGGCGGCATGCAGGTCGCGATGCTGACCGACATCCGCATCTCCGGCGCCAGCGGCCAGTTCGGCATTCCCGCGGCCAAGCTCGGCATCGCCTATGGCTATGAGGGCTTGCGCCATCTGGTGTCGCTGGTCGGCCCGTCCTGGGCGCGGCTGATCATGTATACGGGCATGCGGATCGACTCCACGGAAGCGCTGCGGATCGGCCTCGTCGATCGCGTGCTGCCGGACGCCGAGCTCTGGGACGCGACCATGGAGATCGCGCGCACCATTTCGGGCAACGCGCCGCTGGCGATCAAGGCCGCCAAGATCACCATCGCGCAGGTGCTGAAGGATCCCGCCGATCGCGACATGGCCGCGATCAAGCAGATCGGCATCGACTGCATGGACAGCGCGGATTTCCGCGAGGGCCGCAGCGCCTTCATGGAAAAGCGCAAGCCCAAGTTCAAGGGCCGGTAGCGGCGTCCTCATCCTCACCTGTCATCGCCCAGCCTGTGCGCAATTGCGCACTTGGACCGGGCGATCCAGTACGCCGCGGCCCATCGGCTCAAGCACGACCGCCTCTCGAATACTGGATCACCCGCATGCGCGGGTGATGACACCGGATGGCTATTGCGCGATTTTCTGAATAATCGAATAATACCGTCGATTTGCCCGACGTGTCAAGTTGCCGTGTCGAACGTCGGCAGCCGCGGGCTACTTTGCATGGGGTTGTTTTCGATATTTTGGCAATGGGCCCTTGCAACGGCAGGCCGCGGAGTTTCGCTGTGCTCGTGCTTGAACCTGCCCCCTACTTCTTCTCGTTGACCGGCACCGTGTAGTTCAGGATCAGCCGTCCGCCGTCGGGGTAGATGGTCTGGCCGGTGATGTAGGAGGCATCGTCGCTGGCGAGGAAGGCCACGACGGAGGCGACCTCGCTCGGTTCGCCGCAACGGCCGGCCGGGGTGCGCGACAGCACGCTGCGCCGGGCATCCTCGGACGAGAAGATCGCCGTCGCCACCATCTCGGTCAGGATCGTGCCGGGTCCGACCGCCACGACCCGAATGCCGTGCGGCGCCAGCGCCACGGCCGCCACCGAGGTGAGCTGCTTCATGGCGCCCTTGGACATCGCATAGGTCGCAAGCGAGGGGATCGCAAGCAGCGCATTCACCGAGGACATGTTGACGACGACGCCGCCACCGCCCTGCGCGATCATCTGCCGCGCTGCGGCCTGGACGCCGAAAAACGCGCCCTTGAGGTTGATCCCCATCACATCGTCGAATTCGGCTTCGCTGATGTCGAGGAAATCGCGGTTGCGCGCCACGCCCGCATTGTTGACCATGACGTCGAGCCGGCCGAACTCCTTGACCGCCGTAGCGACGATGCGATCGACATCGGCGCGCTTGCTGACGTCGGCTTCGACGGCCCGCAACCGATCCTCATGTCCGAGTTCGTTGGCGGTGTGGACGAGCCCAGCAGCGTCGACATCAGAGATGACGACCCTGGCGCCATCGGACAGGAAGCGCGCCGCGCAGGCCTTGCCGATGCCGCGCGCCGCCCCCGTGATGGCGACGACCTTGCCGGAATTCTTCATGGTAGTGCCTCCAGATCAAGACTGTTCAAGGAGCAATAGCGCATCGCGCGTCCGCAGGGAACGCGACGGATTCTCCGCAGGAGGATTCAGGACTTTATGCGCGCGAGAATTCTATCGGCCTCGATCCGCCAGTCCGCGCTGCGGGCGAAGTCCGGCGTTCCCTTACGCCCGAACACGCCTTCATCGGCAAGATCGGCGATCCAACCCTGCCGCTCGGCGGTAGCAGACGCGGACCATGGCGCAAGCCCGGCCTCGCGCACGGTCTCCGCCCGCCACCTCGCGCACCTCCTCGGCGCGGCGCCGGCCGTGCTCGATCACCCGCTGGAAGAAATAAGCGCCCTGCTTCTCCCAATCGATGGCAGGGAAGGTTTCCTTGAGCGAGGCCAGCACCGCATCCTCGACGCCATAGGCACGCGCGGTGGTAAAGCTCTCGATCACCATCGCCTCCAGGCCCTTGATCATGATGCTGCGGCACATCTTGACCGCCGAGGACACGCCGAGTTCGTCACTCGCGACCTTGGCCGCGAAGCCGAGCGCGACCAAAAGCGGCGCCAGCTCCCGCGCGCCCGGGCCGCCGAGCAGCAGCGGCACCTTGATCCGGTACGGCGGCAGCGAAGTCATCACCGCGCCTTCGACATAGCGGCCGCCGGCGCCATCGATGTGCACGGCGGCGCGCTGCTTGGCACCGGGCGAGGCCGAATTGAAATCGAGAAACCAGGCGCCGTTCCGGATCGCGGGTGCACAGGCCTCGGCCACCGCCACCGCCTGGCTCGCCGTCACCGCCGAGATGATGAAATCGGCCCGCGCCGCGAGATCGGCGTGGGATTGGGCGAGCGCGACGCCGATCTCCGCCGCGTGCGCGCGCAGCGGCGCGCCCTGCCCGCGGTCGAGCTTGATGTCATAGGCCGCGACCTTGACGCCCAGCTTACGCAGGTCCTCGGCGAGGATGCGGCCGACCTCGCCATAGCCGAGCATGCCGATCTGCCATTGTCGCGGATCGCTGGAGATTGTCATCAGTTCAAGTCCCGTGTTGTGTCGTCAAACAGCGCGTCGACCGCGACGCGACGCGGGATCAACGCCTGCTGGGCGCAGTAGTCGATCATCAGTTCGAGCGGCCTGCGGTTCGCCTCGACGCCGAACGGCACCAGGTCCGGCACGTGGGGCGGACCAGCCCTGGCCTTGCTGCGCTTGAGGAGCTCGTAGAGGCTGCGCACCACGTCGGGCCGCGACGTCGCGAGCTGTCCCGTCACCACCACCAGATGATTGACCGGTACGACACCATGCCGCGCATACCACCGCGCCGCCTCGCCGGCCGGATCGGCGAACAATGGCTTGAGCGCCGGGTCGCTCGAGGTCTCGCCCAGCACGGCGTCGAGCTCGCCGTCCTTCAGCATCTGGATGATGGTGCTGCCCTTCGGCGCACGCTCGGTGCGGTCGACATATTCGGCGATATGCGGGTCCTCGAAGGTCACCCAGTCGATGCTGTCGAGGTTGACGCCGTAGTCGTTGGCCAGGATGCCGCGCATCCATGCTCCCGTCGTGGTCGTGAACGAGCGGATGCCGACCCGCTTGCCCTCGAGATCGGCAGGCACGAGCGTGCCGCGGTCGGCGCGATAGAGCGCGTGACCGTGCTGGAAGCGGCCGACCATCGCTGCCGGCAACAGCACCAGCGGCTTGCCGTGCGCGTGGGCCATCAGATAGGTCACGATGGCCATCTCGCAGACGTCGAACGCCTGCTCGCGCACCATCGGCTTGAACGCGGCGTTGGTCGGCGTGAACTCGGTGAAGTCGAGGTCGAACAGCTCCGAGCGCAGCTCACCGTTCCTCACCGCCTGGATGTGCGGGTGATTGCCGAGCACGGTCCGCAGCCGAAGTTTCTCCATGGCGATCGCCTCCGCGGGATCAGGTCAGCGCTCGTCCGGGAATTGCGCCCGGTGCCTTGCGCGGGGCAGGCGTCACAGGATCGAGTGGAGGAGCCTGCAGCGCGGCCACCGTCGCGCGCACCAGTTCCTCGATGGCGTGGCCGGCGTCGGTGCCGTCGGCGCTGCCGCGCGACAGGCGCGAAACGCGCTCGGGGGTCACCAGCGTGTAGTAGAGCGCGCCGAGTAGGAAGTGGCCGCGCCAGACCAGATCGGTGCGCGGAATATGCGGCAGGCTTTCATGGATCGCATCGATGAAGGCGTGGCTGGTGTCGTCAAACGTCTGCGCGATGATCTTGCGCACGACCTCGTTTCCTTCGGCGGACATGATCGCGCGCAGCCGCGTGAACCGCGTCCCGCCGCCGGCAAGGTCGCTGCCCGAGGTGAAGGCCGGCAGCACATAGGCGCGCACGATCGCCTCCAGCCGGTCCTGCAAATCGCGCACGCGCCGCGCCGCCGCCAACAACTCGGAGCGCCGCCGGTTCATCGGACCGCAATGCCGCCGGTAGATTTCCAGCAGCAGGCCGTCCTTGGTCTTGAAGTGATAGGTCACGCTGCCAGGATTGGCGCCGGCGGCCTGCGCGATGTCACGCACCGAGACGGCGTTGAAGCCGTAGGTCGAGAACAGCTCCTCGGCGGCGGCGAGGATCGCCTCGCGCATGTTCGGCTTGCGTGAGCTTGCGGCCTTGACGTCGGCCTTAACGCCAAACTTGGCAGGTTTGCGGACCATATTTGTACTATCGTCCAAATAATCAGGTCGCGTCAACAAGGCGGCCAACAAGCGCGCGGTCAGGACAGTTTGAGGTCAGGCTCGGCTCGGCCGCGCGCGGCGGCGTCGAGCAGGAAAGTCTTGCCATGCCCGGGATCGGCCGCGCGCTGCGCGTCATCCATGTCCTGCCAGGCCGAGGTCACAAGCACACGCGAGAAGTCGCGGCCGACAAAGGCCGGGCAACTCGATTGGCTTGCCGGCACGCGCAGCGAGCGCAGACGCTTGCCCCGGGGATCATAGATGTCGACGCAGCCGCCGCCCCAGCGCGCATTCCAGATCAGCCCGTCGGCATCGACGACCGCACCGTCGAGCCCGCCCGTGCCTTGATGCTGGATCAGGACCGCGGGCTGGCCCACCGGCAATCCGGTCGCGGCATCGAGCGGCACCCGGTACAGCACATTGGTCGCGGTATCAGCGAAATAGCCGACATCGCCCGCGGGTGAAAAGCAGATCGCGTTCGGGATCGTGATGTCTGGATAAAGCTGCGTGATGCGACCACGGTGCAAGGTGTAGATCGCGCCCGCTCCCTGCTCGGCATTGCGCCCCATGGTGCCGAGCCAGAATGTTCCGGACGGATGCACGCGCGCGTCGTTGGAGCGCGTCGCCGGGTTGTCGGCCTCGAGCGCAGCGAACAGCTCTATGTGGCCATTGGCGATCTGCCGCACATAGAGCCCGTCGTCGGTGAGGACAAGCTGCCGCTCGCCGTCGATCCGCGCCAACGCGCTCGCCATGTTCGGCAGGTTGTGGATCACGGTCCGCCCACTGGCAAAGCGATGCTCGAACAGGCGACGCTCGCGGATGTCGAACCACCAAGCGGTGTCGGTTGACGCATCGTAGGTCGGGCCTTCGCCGAGATGACAGCGCTCGGCCGACAATATCGATGTCGGCACCTCTTCCATCGGCGGCTCGGCGGCTCGATCAGTCATGGCATCACTCACACGGTCGAGAATCGATAGATGGCGCTGCGCCGATAGATCTGCCCGGGATCGAGCCGCGCCGACGGAAAGTCGGGCCGGTTCGGCGCATCGGGCCAGGCATGCGGCTCGAGACACAGCGCATCGGATTGGCGGTACAGCCGGTCGCCCTTACCGGCGGTCGAGCCGTCGAGGAAATTGCCGGAATAGAACTGCAGTCCCGGCTGATCGGTGAACAGCTCCATCACGCGGCCACTGTGCGGCGCCTCGAGGCGCGCGGCGAAGCGGAGGCCGGTCCCCGCGGCCAGACAGAAATTGTGGTCATAGCCGCGCCCGAGCCGCAGCTGCTCGTCATTCATCCTGATCCGCGCGTCGATCGCTGTGGGCTTGCGGAAGTCGAACGGCGTGCCGTCGACCGGCCGCGGCGGCCCCGGCAGCGGGATCGCGGTGGCATCGACCGCGAGAAAATGGTCGGAAGCGATCGTGAGCCGGTGATCGAGGATCTGCGTGCCTGAGCGCGCACCGTCGAGATTGAAGAAGCTGTGATTGGTGAGGTTGAGGCAGGTCGGCCGGTCGGTGGTCGCCTCATAGGTCACCGCGAGCTCCATCGGACTGCGCACGCGATAGGTCACCCGCGTCGCCAGATTGCCCGGATAGCCCTCCTCGCCATGCGGGCTTTCGCGCTCCAGCACCAGCGTCGGCCCCGGACCGTCGCTGAGTTCGGCGATCCGCCACAGCTTGCGATCAAAACCCTGCAGCCCGCCATGCAGCGCGTTGGGGCCGTTGTTGGCGTCGAGCTGCACCGTTTCGCCATCGAGCATGAAGCGCGCGCCGGCGATCCGGTTGGCGTAACGCCCAACGGTCGCGCCAAAGAATTTGCGCTGCCCGAGATAGCCGTCGAACGCGTCGTGACCGAGCACGATGTCGTCGCACTGTCCGTCGCGATCCGGCGTTACTAGCGCCTGCAGCGTGGCGCCGAAGGGAAGGATGGCGGCCTCAAAGCCGTGCTCGCCGCGCAGCGTCACGCGCTCGACCACGGTACCATCGGGCAACATGCCGAAGGGCGCGCAACTAATTCCGGCCGAAGTCATTTTCAGTCCTCGAACGCCTCGACGAGGCGCCGCCGCCCCAGCATGAAGCTGTCGGCGACGAGCTGCAAGGGCACCAGATCGACGTCGGATTTACCATCCGACGTCAGCGTCACGAAGCGGCGATACAGCGCGGGATACTCCTCGTCGGCGGCATCGACGACCAGCATGCTGCCGTCGCGCAGCTGTCTGCCACCCTTGGACAGCGTCACGGGCCCGGCATCGGTCTCGCATAGGATGTCCCAGGTCTGCGGACCGGTCTGGCGGAAATCGAATTCGGCACGGATCGGCAAGCCGCTCTCATCGGAGAGCTCGAGTTCCGCGGCAATCGGCGCCTCCCGATTGGCGGGGAAATCCAGCATCGCACTCCTGACAAGAACCGGACGCGGCAGGATGTCGGTCAGGATCGAGAGCGCGTTGACGCCGGGATCGAACACGCCGAAACCTCCGGCCTCGAAGATCCAGGCCTGGCCGGGATGCCAGACGCGCACGTCCTCCTTCCAGATGATGGTCACCTTGTTGATAGTGCGGCCGGCGAGCAGCTTGCGCGCAGGACCGACCGCGGGCGCATAACGCGAATGCCAGGTCGCAAACAATGTCCGGCCTGCCTGATGCGCTGCCACGATCAACGGCGAGAGTTCGGCAACGGTGGCCCCCGGCGGCTTTTCCAGCAGCACGTGCTTGCCCGCAGCGAGTGCGGCGGCGGCCTGCGCGTGACGGGTCTGGGGCGGCGTGCACAGCGCGACCGCGTCGATCTCCGGCCCGTCGCGCAGCAGTTCATGCAGGTCGCGGAAATGCGGCAGCCCCGCCGGCGATTTGACCGGATCGGCGACCGCAACCAGGGCCGCGCCCGAAATCTTCGCGATCGCTGGCACATGCTGCCGGCGCGCGATCTCACCGAAACCGACAATAGCGATACGCAGCAGGTCGCTCATGCCCGTCCTCGTGTTGTCGGCGGCCCTGATCGGCAAACAGTCTCAGCGCAAGACCACAGGTCAGCACCCAACATTAACCGCACGCTCTTGGTTTGGTTGCAATCCGGAAAATCAGCCACGCCGCGTTGCAAGGTAACTATCAAGACCGCGTCTAGCGCGCGGCCTCGAACCCGCCCAGCACCGCCGTCAGATTGGCCCCGAGGATATCGGAGAGATAGCCGCCCTCCTGCACCAGCACCGTCGGCAGGCCGAACCGCGCCAGCCCCTCGCCGATGCGGCGGAAGCCGTCGGTGGTGACCGCGAGGCCCGCCAGCGGGTCCTTCTCGGAGGCATCGAGGCCGAGCGCGACCACCAGCGCCGTCGGTGCGAAGGAGCGGATCGCCCGCTCCGCCGCCGCCAGCGCCTTCATGTAGCCGTCGTCGCGGGTGCCCTTGGCCAGCGGAATGTTGAGATTGGTGCCGAGACCACCTCCGGCACCGCGCTCATGCGCATAGCCCCAGACGTAAGGATAGAAGAACGACGGATCGGCGTGGATCGAGACGGTGAAGACATCCGGCCGCTCGTAGAAGATGCCCTGCGTGCCGTTGCCGTGATGCACGTCGACATCGAGGATCGCGACGCGCTCGTGCTTCTGGCGCAGATGCTCGGCCGCAATCGCGCTGTTGTTGAGGAAGCAGAAGCCGCCAGCGAGGTCGCGATAGGCATGGTGGCCGGGCGGTCGGCACAGCGCGTAGACGGCATCTTCGCCATCCAGCACCATTTGCGCGGCGGTGACCGCGACGTCGCTCGAGGCGCAGGCGCCGGCCCAGGTGCCCGGTCCGATCGGACAGCCGGTGTCGACCGTATGCCAGCCGAGCTTGCCGACGATATGGGTGGGGTAGGTGCCGGCGTTGCGCACCGGATGCATGTTCGCGATCATCTCCGGCCCGGCATTGCCGAGCGCGGACCATTCATCCCAGGCCTCAGCGAGGAAGCTCAGATATTCCGGACTGTGCACCCGCGCCCGCGGCCCTTGCCCAAACTTTGTCGGCTCGATCAGCGTGTGCTTGCCAGCCTTCAGGCCCGCCAGCAGGCGGTCGGCGCGCTCGGGCTGCTCGGTGGTGCGCTGGACCACACCGCGGACCAGGAAGAATTGCGGATCATGGCTGCGGTGCAGATCACTGTAGACGGCCTTCACGGGACACTCCTGTTCGATCGGCAGTGGAGCGGGACAGTGCACGGACAACGCGCCGCACACTACGCTCAATCTGTGCGTTGTACACTATCAGCAGCCGCGCGGGTCTGAAACGGAGCACAATTCATGCTATGCCCGCACACGGCGCAATGATTCAAACGCGCTGGAGACGAAGTCCGACGATGGCGCGCAGCAAGGCGGAAACCGAGGATGCGACAACGGGGCGGCGCGGCCGACCTCGCTCCGCCACGACCACGGCCGCGATCCTGCAAAGCGCCTATACGCTGATGGCGACCACCGGCCTTGCCGCCACCACCATCGACGCGATCGCCAAGCACTCCAACGTCTCGAAGATGACGATCTACAAATGGTGGCCGTCGCGCGAGGCGTTGCTGATCGATGCCTTCCTCGACCAGGCCTCGCGCGCCGTGCCGCTGCCAGAAACCGGCAATCCGGTAGCCCGCATCCGCCGCCATGTCGCGACCTATGTCGAGGCGTTGCAGGGCGAGTTCGGGCGGGTGCAGCTCGCGGTGATCTCGGAATGCATCTCCAAGACCGGCGCAGCGGAGCTGTTCTACGAGCGCTACCTCGGCCTGCGCCGCAGCAGGATGCTGGAGATCATCACCGCCGGCCAGAAGGACGGCAGCATCGGCGCGCCGGGCGTGCCCGGCGATATCTATGACGCGATCTATGGCAGCCTGTTCTATCGCTATGTCTTCGGCATCAAGCCGTTGACGCCGGCGTATGCCCGCAATCTCGTCAATCTGGTTCTGCGGCCGAACAACGACACGTGAATATCAAGCAGAGTGCTGCCGCTGGCGGCGAAACCAGGCCCAGGTCTCGCGCGTGACGGCGCGGTAGTTGCTGCCGCGATACACGATGTGGCCATCGACGATGGCGTTCAGCTTAGGCAGCGCATGGAACGGCACCGTCGGATAGGCATGGTGCTCGACATGATAGGGCATGTTCCAGGCGAACCATTTCATGATCCGGCCGGTCATCGTGGTGCGCGTATTCTCGAATGCGCTCCGCGTCCGCTCGCATCCGGTGTGCTCGGCATAGAGATAGGGACGCAGGATCAGCTGACCGGCCAGCAGCGGCACGATCCATACCCAGAGCAGGATCGCGCTGTGCAGCGCAAGCGATGCCACCAGCAACAGCAGATAGCCCGCGAGATAGAGTCTCGCCTCCCGCACGATCGACGCCCGCTTGTGCTCCGGAATCCACGGCACGCTCACCTTCCCGGTGAGCGCGTGCCGCAACATCAGGCGGACGCGGACCAACACCTGCAGCAATCCGGAATAGGCGATTGCCAGTTGCGTGTCCGACGCCGGCCTGGGACCGACGATCAGCTCCGGGTCCTTCTCCGGATCCTGGGTGTAGCGATGATGGTCCCAGTGGAACAGGCAGTAATATTGATAGGGCAATCCGATCATGAAGGCGGACAGATTGCCGACAACCAGATTGAGGCGATGGCTGCGGAACGCCGTCTTGTGCGCAGTCTCATGTACCACCATGAACAGGAACGCGACGAAGTAACCTTGCACGACAATCAGCGGCACCGCCCACGGCAAACCGCAGCGTGACGAGACAAGCCAGATCAGCGCACCGACCACAACGATCATCCCGTAATGGCTCGCCGCGCGCACCGCGCCGGCAAGGTTCGACTTGGCCGACAGATCTCGCAGGGTCAGCGGGCTGAGCGGCTTCAAGCGCGGTCCGACGTCACTTGTCTCTGCGGTGCTCATGGTCGCCTCACATGTCAGCGTTGCAGCAGGGCCGAGATCTCGGCGTTGATGAAGGCGCGGTCTGCGGGGTTGTTGACCGGATTGCCGGCACGGTGGCCGTGGATCGAGGGGATCGCGTGCAGCGCCGCGGAGCGCGCGTTGACCAGGCGGCCGAGCTCATCCTCGTTATCGCGCGGGTCGAAATAGCGATCGGTACGCCCGGGCACCAGCAGGACGTGCGCCTTGATCGCGGCCAGCGCCCGGTTGAAATCGCCGCCGAATTCATCGCAACGGCTGATGTCGCCGGCCTGCCAGATCGCGACTTGCGCCAGCAGATCATTCGCATCGCGCCGCGCGAATGCGCCGTCCCACGATCCCGCCAGATAATCCTCCAACGAGTTGAAGCCGGCTTCGCGCCAGACCTCCTCGCGATAGAATTCATGCGACATCGCCCAGCCGGCATAGACGCGCCCCATCGCGCGCAGGCCAGCCGCAGGCTTGCTGACGAAGCGGCCGTCCCGATAGGCCGGATCGGAGGTCAGCGCGGCCTTCACCCCCTCGAGGAACACATGGTTATACGGCGAGCACCGCGCGCTGCCGCAGACCACCGCTGCGCGCTCCACCATGTCGGGGTAGCGCGCGGCCCAATGATAGGCCTGCATGCCGCCCATGGACCAGCCATAAACCAGCGCGAGCTTGGTCACGCCGAACCGCTCGAGTAGCAACCGCCGCTGAATGGCAACGGCATCATGATAGGTGAAGGCGGGAAACGGCGCGCCGCCAAGCACCTCGCTCGAATTCGAGGGCGAGGACGACAGGCCATTGCCGAACAGATTCGCGGTGACGATGAAGTAACGCTCGGGATCGAGCGCCCCGCCCGGCTGCACCAGCCATTCGATGTCGTAGTGCTGGGCGGCGAACGACGTCGGATAGAGGATGACGTTGTCCTCGGCCGCGTTGAGCGTGCCGTAGGTCTTGTAGGCCAGCCTCAGCTGCGGAAACACGGCGCCGCCCTGCAGGGTCACGTCACCGGCCTCGAACACCTCATAGTCGCGTGGCGTGGTCATGCGCATTCGACCTCAAGTATGCAGGGCGCGACGCTGCGCCCGCAATAACTGTACTTGTAGTACATTAATTCGGGAGCCGAGGCAACAGGGGCGAAGGTGGCATCGCACCAGGCCGATCCATTCAAAATCGGTATGGATCAATACCCGTTTCGGCTTGGACCCATTGCCGTCATCTCTCTAGGACTGCCCCCGAGGAAATTTTTTCAAGGAGGCGCTAATGAGCGCGATTGTGTCCGCTGCGGACGCGCGGCGATCCCGCGTCCGGCTTCTGATCGTGACGATGCTGTTTCTCGTCACCACCGTGAACTATGCCGATCGCGCCACGCTCTCGATCGCCGGCCCCGCGCTCTCCAAGGAACTGCATCTCGACCCCGTCGCGATGGGTTACGTATTCTCGGCCTTTGGCTGGTCCTATGTGATCGCCCAGGTGCCGTGCGGCTGGCTGCTCGACCGCTTCGGCTCGAAGTGGGTCTATGCGATCAGCATCATCGTCTGGTCGATCTTCACCGCGCTGCAGGGCCTGGTCGGGTTTCTCTCAGCGGGCGCGGCCGTGGGCCTGCTGTTCGCACTGCGCTTTCTGGTCGGCTTCGCCGAAGCGCCATCGTTCCCGGCCAATGCCCGCATCGTCGCGGCCTGGTTCCCCGGCAATGAGCGCGGCACCGCATCGGCCTTCTTCAACTCCGGGCAGTATTTCGCGACCGTGATCTTCGCGCCGCTGATGGGCTGGATCGCGCACGAATACGGCTGGCGCCACGTGTTCTACGTGATGGGCGGGCTCGGCATCGTGATGGGCATCGCCTGGATCAAGACGATCCACGAGCCGAAGGAGCATCCCGCGATCAACGAGGCCGAGTTCGACTACATCAAAGAGGGCGGCGCGCTGGTCGACATGGACGCGGCGAAGGACGGTAAAAAGCACGACAGCGGCCCCAGCTGGGACCACATCCGCCAGTTGCTCGCCAACCGCATGATGCTCGGCGTCTATATCGGCCAGTATTGCATCAACACGCTGACTTGTTTCTTCCTGACCTGGTTCCCGGTCTATCTGGTCAAGGAGCGCGGGCTCTCGATCCTGCAAGCCGGCTTCGTCGCGACGTTGCCGGCGCTGTGCGGCTTCATCGGCGGCGTGCTCGGCGGCGTGATCTCGGACTACCTGCTGCGCCGCACCGGCTCGCTGACCATGGCGCGCAAGATCCCGATCGTCGGCGGCATGCTGCTGTCGATGGCGATCATCGCCTGCAACTACGTCGACAGCCAGGCACTGGTGGTCGGCTTCATGGCGCTGGCCTTCTTCGGCAAGGGCATCGGTGCGCTCGGCTGGGCCGTGGTTTCGGACACCTCGCCGAAGGAAGCCGGCGGCGTCTCCGGCGGCTTGTTCAACACCTTCGGGAACCTGTCCTCGATCACCACGCCGATCATCATCGGCTACATCCTCGCCGCCACCGGCTCGTTCAACGGCGCGCTGGTGTTCGTCGGCGCCAACGCGCTGGTCGCGGCGATCGCCTATCTGTTCATCGTCGGCGAGATCAAGCGGGTGCAGCTGAAGGCGGCCTGAGCGAGGCCGCCGCAGCCGCTACAACATGTCAACGGCGGCTTCGGCCGCCGTCTTTGTCTTCTTGGCCAGTGGGAGGCATCGATGCTAGAACGTACAAATCCTCGAGCGATCCATTCCAGGCTAGCATCGATGTTCGACCTGAACCAGCTCCGCTGTTTCGTCACGGTGGCCGAGGAATTGCACTTCGGCCGCGCCGCCGCGCGGCTCAACATGACGCAGCCGCCGCTGAGCCGGCAGATCCAGGTGCTCGAGCACATCATCGACGCGCCGCTGCTGGAGCGCACCAGCCGCTCGGTGCGGTTGACGCCGGCGGGACGCAGCTTCTTGCCGGAGGCGCGGCGTATCCTCAAGCTTGCGGAGTCCGCGTCGCAGGTCGCCCGCCGCATCGCGCTCGGCAAGACCGGCTCGCTCAAGATCGGCTTCACGGCCGCAGCCGCCTATGGCTTCCTGCCCGACCTGATCGCGGCCGCCCGCTCCCGCCTGCCGGAGGTCGATTTTTCCCTGAAGGAAATGGTCTCCGGCGATCAGTTCGAGGCGCTGACCACCGGCCAGATCGACGCCGGCCTGCTGCGCCCGCCGATCGCGCGGCCGGAATTCGCCAGCCGGCGCGTCGTGGCCGAGCCGCTGCTTGCCGCGATCCCGAAGAAGCATCCGCTGGCCGCGGCCGAGACCGTCAGCATCAAGGATTTCGACGACCAGCCCTTCGTGATGTATTCGCCCTATGAGGCACGCTACTTCCACGATCTGCTGGTGTCGATGTTCACGCGCGCCGACATGCTGCCGCGCTATGTCCAGCATCTCAGCCAGATCCATTCGATCCTCGCCATGGTGCGCGCCGGGCTCGGCGTCGCGATCGTGCCGGAAGCGGCCGCCAGCCTGAAGATCGCGGATGTCCGGCTGAAGCCGCTGAAGTTGCGCACGCCGGTGCCGGTCGAGCTGTTCATGGTATGGCGGCGCGATCACGAGAACCAGCTGCTGCCGGCATTGATCGAGATCGCGACCGAAATCGCCGGCCCGCACCTGCGCGGCGATTGATGCAGATTGTGCATCGCTCGATACCGCGTTTGGCTTGGACGCGCATCGAACGATTTCCTAGAAATCTCGCCATGGACGCGCGCTGCTCGCGCATCCGTTCCAACAGCATTTTAGGAGTGGCGCCATGAGCAAGATGACCCCTCAGGAGATGGCCGCGAGAATCGGTGGCGGCCTCCTGTCCTTCCCCGTGACCCCGTTTAACGCGGATCATTCGTTCGACGAGGCGACCTATCGCGCCAACATGGACTGGCTGTGCGGATATGACGTCGCCGGCCTGTTCGCCGCCGGCGGCACCGGCGAGTTCTTCTCGCTGACGCCGGCTGAGGTTCCGCAGGTCGTGAAGGTCGCGGTCGAGGAGACCAAGGGCCGCGTTCCCGTGCTGGCCGGCACCGGCTACGGCACCGCGATCGCGCGCGAGATCGCGATCGGCGCCGAAAAGGCCGGCGCCGATGGCCTGCTGCTGCTGCCGCCCTATCTCACACATGCCGAGCAGGACGGTCTCGCCGCCCATGTCGAGGCGGTGTGCGCGTCGGTCAAGATCGGCGTCATCGTCTACAACCGCGACAACGCGATCCTGCAGCCCGATACGCTGGCGCGGCTCTGCGAGCGCTGCCCGAACCTGGTCGGCTACAAGGACGGCATCGGCGACATCGAGCTGATGACCCGCGTCTACACCCGGCTCGGCGACCGCCTGACCTATATCGGCGGGCTCCCCACGGCGGAAACCTTTGCCCTGCCCTATCTCGACATGGGTGTCACCACCTATTCATCGGCGGTGTTCAACTTCGTGCCCGAGTTCGCGACCAATTTCTACGCGGCGGTGCGCCGGCGCGATCATCAGACCATCCATGCAGGGTTGAAGGATTTCATCCTGCCGCTGATCGCGATACGTAACCGCAAGAAGGGCTATGCGGTATCGATCATCAAGGCCGGCATGAAGGTGATCGGCCGCGATTCCGGTCCGGTGCGGCCGCCGCTGACCGACCTGACCCAACAGGAGATCGCCGAAGTCGCGGCGCTGGTGGCCAAGCTGCCGCAGGCTGCGAGACAGCAAGCAGCAGAATAGGCCGAAGCGGCGCAAGAACGGAAGGAAGACCAAGGGAGGAGCAGATGATTCAAGACACGATCCGCACCGGCTTTGCCGGCGCCCCCGTCGTCACGGCGATGGAGGTGATCCCGGTTGCCGGCCGCGACGGCATGCTCCTCAATCTGAGCGGCGCGCATGCGCCGTTCTTCACCCGCAACCTCGTCATCCTCACTGACAACTCCGGCCACACCGGCGTCGGCGAGGTGCCGGGCGGCGAGAAGATCCGCAAGACGCTCGAGGACGCACGCGACCTCGTCGTCGGCCAGACCATCGGCGCCTGCAACAACATCCTGGCGTCGATGCGCCAGACCTTTGCCGACCGCGACGCCGGCGGCCGCGGCAAGCAGACCTTTGATCTGCGCGTCACCATCCATGCGGTGACGGCCGTGGAATCCGCACTCCTCGATCTGCTCGGCCAGCATCTCAATCTCCCGGTCGCGGCGCTGCTCGGCGAAGGCCAGCAGCGCGCCAGCGTCGAGACGCTCGGCTATCTCTTCTTTGTGGGCGATCGCAGCAAGACCAGCCTACCTTACGTTGAAGGCGAGACCGGCAAGGCGGACTGGTTCAATCTGCGCCATCAGGTTGCGATGACACCGGACGCGATCGTGCGGCTCGCCGAGGCGACGCAGGCGCATTACGGCCTTGCCGATTTCAAGCTCAAGGGCGGCGTGCTCGCCGGCGAACAGGAGATCGAGGCCGTCACCGCGATCGCCAAGCGCTTCCCACAGGCGCGCGTGACGCTCGACCCGAACGGCGCCTGGTCGCTCGACGAGGCGATCCGTCTTTGCAGCAACATGCACGGCATTCTCGCCTACGCCGAGGATCCCTGCGGCGCGGAGGCCGGCTTCTCCGGCCGCGAGATCATGGCCGAGTTCCGCCGCGCCACCGGGCTGCCGACCGCAACCAACATGATCGCGACCGACTGGCGCCAGCTCTCCCACGCGCTGCGCCTCGGCGCAGTCGACATTCCGCTCGCCGATCCGCATTTCTGGACCATGCAGGGCTCGGTGCGGGTGGCGCAGACCTGCCGCGACAACGGCCTGACCTGGGGCTCGCACTCCAACAACCATTTCGACATTTCGCTGGCGATGTTCACCCATGTCGGCGCCGCCGCGCCCGGCAAGGTGACCGCGATCGACACCCACTGGATCTGGCAGGACGGCCAGGCGTTGACCAAGAAGCCGTTGCAGATCAAGGGCGGCAAGATCGCGATCCCCGACCGTCCGGGCCTCGGCATCGAGCTCGATCGCGGTGCCATTGAAGCTGCGAACGCGCTATACAAGCAGCATGGCCTCGGCGCCCGCGACGACGCGCTGGCCATGCAGTTCCTGATCCCCGGCTGGACCTTCGACGACAAGCGTCCCTGCCTCGTGCGCTAATAAAGAAAGGTTGGAAACATGACCGCCCATCAGAAGAACTTCATCGCCGGCGAATGGGTCGACGGAACAGGCATCACGCGGGACATCAATCCCTCCAACACCAAGGACGTCGTCGGCGAATACGCCAAGGCCGACAAGGCGCAGACCGAAAAGGCGATCGCCGCGGCAAAGGCCGCCTTCCCGGCCTGGTCGCGCTCGACACCGCAGGAGCGCTTTGACGCGCTGACCAGGATCTCGGTCGAAATCCTCGCCCGCAAGGAAGAGCTCGGCAGCCTGCTCGCGCGCGAGGAAGGCAAGACGCTGCCGGAAGGCATCGGCGAGGTGGCGCGCGCCGGCCAGATCTTTGCTTTCTTTGCCGGCGAAGCGCTGCGGCTGACCGGCGAGAAGGGCGCATCCGTGCGTCCCGGCCTCGATGTCGAGATCACCCGCGAGCCGGTCGGCGTCGTCGGCATGATCACGCCGTGGAATTTCCCGATCGCGATCCCGGCCTGGAAGATCGCGCCGGCGCTCTGCTACGGCAACAGTGTGGTGTTCAAGCCGGCCGAGCTGGTACCGGGCTCCGCGCATGCGCTGTCCGAGATCATCGCACGCTCCGGGATTCCGGCAGGGGTCTTCAACCTCGTGGTCGGCTCGGGCTCGGTAGTCGGCCAGACCCTGCTCGAACATCCCGACGTCGCCGCGATCTCCTTCACCGGCTCGGTCCAGACCGGCCGCAAGATCGCGCAGGCCTGCGTGGTCTCCAACCCGATGAAGAAATTCCAGCTCGAGATGGGCGGCAAGAACCCGCTGGTCGTGCTCGACGACGCCGATCTCAAGGTCGCGGTCGAAGTCGCCGTCAACGGCGCCTATTTCTCCACCGGCCAGCGCTGTACGGCGTCCTCGCGCCTGATCGTCACCGCGGGAATTCACGACCGCTTCGTCGCCGCGATGACCGAGCGGATGAAGGGGCTTTCGGTGGACGACGCGCTGAAGAGCGGTGTGCATGTCGGCCCGGTCGTCGACCAGAGCCAGCTCGACCAGGACCTCCGCTATATCAAGATCGGCCAGGACGAAGGCGCCCGCCTGCATTGGGGCGGCGAGCTGTTGAACCGCCAGACGCCCGGCTTCTATCTGCAGCCGGCGCTGTTCACCGAAGCCACCAACACCATGCGCATCGCGCGCGAGGAGATTTTTGGCCCGGTCGCCTGCGTGATCCGCGCCAAGGATTATGAGGAGGCGCTCGCGATCTCCAACGACACCGAGTTCGGCCTCGCCTCGGGCATCTGCACGTCAAGCCTGAAATACGCCTCGCATTACAAGCGCAACAGCGAGGCAGGCATGGTGATGGTCAATCTGCCGACCGCCGGCGTCGACTACCACGTGCCGTTCGGCGGCCGCAAAGGCTCGAGCTACGGCGCGCGCGAACAGGGCGCCTATGCCCGCGAGTTCTACACCACGGTGAAGACGGCTTATACGTTCCCGGGTTGAGACTCATCGCACGGAAAGTGCGCCCTCTCTCCCGCTTGCGGGGGAGGGTTGGGGTGGGGGCTCTCTCCACGAGTTACACTGTGGAGAGAGCCCCCACCCGTCACGCTACGCGTGCCGACCTCCCCCACAAGCGGGAGAGGTAAAGCAAGAAAGCCGTTGGCGCCGAAACCTCAGGAGAGCCCGCATGGACCAGTCGATCGGCGCGAAGGAGCAGCCCCGCTACATCAAGCTCAACGAACGCGACAATGTCGCGATCGTCGTCAATGATTTCGGCCTGCCCGCCGGCTCCCGCTTCGCCTCCGGCCTGACGCTGCGCGCCTTCGTGCCGCAGGGCCACAAGACCGCGCTGGAAGACATCGCCGAGGGCGCGCCGATCATCCGCTATGGCGAGGTGATCGGCCATGCGCTGTCGCCGATCCTGGCCGGCGAATGGGTCGACGAGGCACGCATCCGCATGCCCGACGCGCCGCCGCTCGATCAGCTCGAGATCGCAACCGCGGTGCCGCCGGCGCTGCCGCCGCTCGAAGGTTTTACGTTCGAAGGTTTTCGCAATCCCGACGGCTCGGTCGGTACCAAGAACATCCTCGGCATCTCCTCCTCCGTGCAATGCGTCAAGGGCACGATGGAATATGCGGTCAAGCGCATCCGCGCCGAGCTGCTGCCGAAATATCCCAATGTCGACGACGTCGTGCCGCTGACGCATGCCTATGGCTGCGGCGTCGCGATCACGGCGCCCGATGCCGTGGTGCCGATCCGCACCTTGCAGAATCTCGCGCTCAATCCGAATTTCGGCGGCGAGATCCTCGTGGTCGGGCTCGGCTGCGAGAAGCTCGCGCCGGAACGGTTGGTGCCGGATGGCATCAGTGACGCCATCGTACGGATGCAGGACGAAGCCTTTGACGGCTTCGGCGCCATCGTCGATGCGATCATGACCCAGGCCGAGGCGCGCCTGAAGGTGCTCAACGCCCGCACGCGCGAGACCTGCCCGGCCGCCGATCTCGTGATCGGCCTGCAATGCGGCGGCAGCGATGCGTTCTCCGGCGTCACCGCGAACCCCGCAGTCGGCTTCGCGGCCGATCTGCTGGTACGCGCCGGCGCGACTGTGATGTTCTCGGAAGTGACCGAGGTGCGCGACGCGATCCAGCTTCTGACCCGCCGCGCCGTCAACGAGGATGTCGGCCGCGCGCTGATCCGCGAGATGGCATGGTACGACGCCTATCTCGCCCGCGGCGGCGCCGACCGCAGCGCCAACACCACGCCGGGCAACAAGAAGGGCGGGCTCGCCAACATCGTCGAAAAATCCTTGGGCTCGATCGTCAAGTCGGGCTCCGGCCCGATCACGGGCGTGCTGTCGCCGGGCGAGAAGGCGCGGCAGAAGGGCATGCTGTTTGCGGCTACTCCTGCAAGCGACTTCATCTGCGGCACGCTGCAGCTCGCCTCCGGCATGACCTTGCAGGTGTTCACCACAGGCCGCGGCACGCCCTATGGCCTCGCCGCTGCGCCCGTCATCAAGGTCGCGACCCGCAGCGAGCTCGCGCGGCGCTGGAAGGATCTGATCGATTTCGACGCCGGCTGCATCGCGACCGGCGAGAAGACGATCGAGGAGACCGGCTGGGACCTATTCCGCCTGATTCTCGATGTCGCGAGCGGGCGGACCAAGCCATGGTCGGACCGCTGGGGCATTCACAACGATCTCACGCTGTTCAACCCGGCGCCGGTGACCTAGGACTGGCGTCAACGACCCTGCTGCAGATGCGCACGCGCAAGCGCGGAACATCGCGCATGGAACTCGCGTGAACAGACATTCACCAGCGTGGCAAAATGCTCATGTTCCACGCGTTGAATCGCCCGAATTGATCTCCCACGTCCTCATCAACAGGAGGACGTTCCATGAAACAATCGCAGCACTTCCTCGACAATGCGGAGAACTGCGCGCAGCTTGCCGAGCGCGCTGACGACGAGCCTACCTACAATCGCTTCAAGCGCATGGAAGCGGCCTGGCGCGCGCTGGCCAAGGAGCAGGATTGGCTCGACGGCGAGAGCTCGCCGTCGGAAACCGCAGCGTGAATCAGAAGGTGGCCCGTGCGCGACGAATGCGATGTCGCCGCGGGCCGCTTTCTACTCCGCACTGCGCTGCCGCTGCCAGCGCAAGAGATAGGCCTGCAGCCGCCAGATGATCGCCGACAGCACGACACCGACCAGCATCAGCACCACGACCGCGACCATCATGCCGGAGGCCTCGCCGCGCGCCTCCGACTCGATGATGAGACGGCCGATGCCGCGCTCGGCGCCGATGAATTCGCCGACGATCACGCCGATCAGCGCAAACGAAATGGCGGGCGTCAGCGAGGCGAACACCCAGGCCATGGTCGAGGGGATCACCACGGTGCGGGTGATCTGCCACTCGCTGGCGCCGAGCAGCCGCGCAGCATTGGTAAAACCCTCGTCGATCGAGCGCGCGCCTTCGAAGGTGTTGAAGAACACCAGGAACACCACCACGATCCAGGAGGTCACGATCTTCGACATGTCGCCGATCCCGAACGCCAGCACGATGATCGGCGCCAGCGCGATCCGCGGAATCGAATTCACCGCGGTGATGAAGGGCTGGAAGATCGCGCTCAGGCGGTCGGAGCGCTCCAGGATCAGCCCGGCGACGAAGCCGCTGACCACGCCGGTGACGAAGCCGAAGAAGGTGTTCTTCAGCGTAATGGCGGTAGCGGCCCAGAGATTGTTCTCGTTGCGTGCCAGGCACTTTGCGAAGTCGCCGTTGAACCAGCCGTTGAAGACGCCGAGCTTCGATTTGAGGCAGCTCTGGATCAGGAAATTCTCGTAGATCATCGACGGCTTCGAGATGAAGTACGGGTCGAGCAGATCCGGCACCAGCCACGGCAGTTTTGTGCGCAGGTCGTAGCCCCATTGCCACACCGACAGCACGATTGCGCAGATCAGGACCTGCCAGCCGATCGTGTTCATCATGCTGTATCGCTTCATGGGCTGCGGCCCTTGACGAATTCCTCGCCGAGCGAATGCCAGATGTGCTGGAACAGCTCGGCATAGCGCGGGGTCTCGCGCACCTTCACCGCATCGCGCGGGCGAGCGAAGTCGACCTCGAACATGTCCTTGATCCGGCCCGGCCGCGCCGAGAACAGGATGATGCGGTCGGCGAGCGTCAGCGCCTCGCCGAGATCGTGGGTCACGAACAGCACGGTTTGCTGCTCGCGCTCCCAGATCCGGAGCAGCACCTCGTGCATGTCGATCTTGGTGTGGGTATCGAGCGCGCCGAACGGCTCGTCCATCAACAGGATCTGCGGCTCGACGATCAGGGTCCGCATCAACGCCGCGCGCTGCCGCATGCCGCCCGACAGCGCCGACGGATAGGCATTCTCAAATCCGTTCAGCCCAGCCTGCGCGACGCATTCCGCGATGCGCGCTTTCCGCTCCTGCGCCGGCACGCCTGACAGCTCCAGCCCATAGCCGATATTGTCGGCAACCGTCCGCCAGGGGAACAGCGTATCGCGCTGGAAGACGTAGCCGACATCGGGCGTCGCCTTGCCGGCGACGACGCGCTTGCCGTCGATCAGGATCGCGCCGCCGGTGGGGCGGATCAGCGAGGCGATCATGTTGAGCACGGTGCTCTTGCCCGAGCCCGACGGCCCAAGCAGCGCGACGAACTCGCCGCGGCGGACGTCGAAAGTGACGTCGCGAACAGCCTCGATCGTGGTTTTGGCGAGCTGGAACGACTTGCACAGGCCGTTGACCTCGACGCGGCGGTCGGCCGAGGCGCGCGGCGACGGAGTGACGCTCGTCTCGAGCGCGCTCAACCCGGATAGGCCTTTCGCGCCGCGTCGATCAGGTTGGAGTTGACCACGTCGGCGATCTTGAGCGGCTTGATGCCCGTCATCTCGCGGAACCAGACCTTCTCGCCGCGCGCGAAGCTTGCGGCGTCGATCGTGCCCTCATAGTCCGCGACCTTTTGGATCGCCGTGATCTCGAGCAGATTGGCATCACGCGAGGTGCTGCCGACATAGGGCTCGATGGCGTCGTAGACCTCCGTCGGCTTGTGCGCCTTGATCCACTGCGACGCGCGCCACAGCGCGGTGACGAAGGCCTGCATTTTGGCGGGATCCTTGTCGACGGTCGCCTGCAGCGTGAAATGCGCGGTTACCGGCACCTTGCCGCCGATATGCTTGTTCCAGATCGCCTCGTCGGTGCCGTCGAACAGCAGTTCGCCCCAGCCCTGCTGCTGCGCCTCGTTCAGCAGCGACAGCGAGCTGACAAGGATATCGACTTGCTTCGATTTCAGCGACCCCAGCATGGTGTCGACATTGCCGGTGCCGATCCAGGTCACCTTGTCGTCGAGACCCATGGTTTCCATGTAGTAGGACGCCCAGACATGGTTGGTGCCACCGAGCGAGGACACCGAGACGATCGGCTTGCGGCCGTCGGGCCGCTTCCATTGGGCGAAGGCCTCCAGCGAGTTGATGCCCTGGTCCTTGAGGTCCTTGCGGATGATGAACATCACCGAGTTCGACCGTGTGTCGACCGGCAGCAGCACGCGCGCGGCGCGGCCGTGATTGGTCAGCTGCATCGGATGGGTGACGTCGCCGATGCCGATATCGCCCTGCGACGAGGCGATGATCTCGCGGGTCTTCACGCCGCTGCCGCCCTGCAGCAGCTTGCAGTCGAGCCCGGCTTCCTTGAAGTAGCCGATGCGATCCGCAACAAATTGCGTCTGATAGACCGGCACCGCGACCGGATAGATTGCGCGGCCGGTGGCCGCCTGCGCCCATCCACGCCCCGCAGCCAGCGCCGCGCCGCCGGCAGCGATCACCGTCAGCGCCGATCGCCTCGATACTTGGGGCATGGTGATGCGCGCCATCAGGCGTGCTCCTTGGCCGAGATCTTGTCCAGCGCGGCGAGCACTGCGTCGCCCATCTGGACGGTCGACAGCTTCCTCGCACCGGCTTCTGCAATGTCGGCGGTCCGCGCGCCGGACGCAAGCGCAGTCTGCACCGCCTTCTCCAGCAAATCGGCATCCTCAGGGCGGTCCAGTGTCAAGCGCAGCAGCATCGCGACGCTGAGGATCGAACCGAGCGGATTGGCGATGCCCTTGCCGGCGATATCGGGCGCGCTGCCATGCACCGGCTCATACAGCGCCTTGCGCCGGCCGAAGCGATCGACCGGGCCGAGCGAGGCCGACGGCAGCATGCCGAGCGAGCCCGAAGCCATCGCCGCGCAGTCGGACAGGATGTCACCGAAGATGTTGCCGGTCACCATCACGTCGAATTGCCGCGGCTCGCGCACGATCTGCATCGCGGCGTTGTCGACATAAAGATGGGTCAGCTCGACGTCGGCGAACTCCTCCTTGTGCAGTTTGATCATTTCCTCGCGCCAGACCACGCTGGTCTCCAGCACATTGGCCTTGTCGACCGAGCAGACCTTGTTGCGCCGGGTCCGCGCCAGCTCGAACGCCGAGCGCGCCACGCGGCGGATCTGGTTGGTGGTGTATTGCTCGGTGTTGAAGCCGCGGCGCTGGCCATCGGGCAATGTCTCGATGCCGCGCGGTTCGCCGAAATAGATGCCGCTGGTCAATTCGCGGATGATGACGAAGTCGACGCCGTCGAGCACCTCGGCCTTCAGCGGCGCCGACGCCGACAGCGCCGGGCTCGCCACGATCGGCCGCAAATTGGCGTAGAGATCGTATTTGCTGCGCAGGCCGAGCAGACTGCCGGCCTTGCGCGCCGCCGCCGGCACCTCCGTGGTCTCCGGCCCGCCGGTCGCGCCCCACAGGATCGCGTCGGCCTCGTCCATCGCTTCCGCCGTGTCCTCGGGCAGCACCTTGCCGGTCGCCAGATACGGGATCAGGCCGTATTGCGCCTCGCGCAGCGTCATCGGCACGTTACGTTTGGCCGCGAACCAGTCGAGCACGCGGCGCGACTGCGCGGTGACCTCGGGACCGATGCCCTCACCGCCGACGACGGCGACCTTGACCATGTTGGATTGCGTGCTCATACAGGTGTCCTTGTAGAATGAATCCAGGGCCGCGCCGCGCGGTCGGCGGCCTGGAAGGCGTGGATCTCGTCGTCGCGCTGCAGCGTCAGCGCCACCTCGTCGAGCCCCTTCAGGAGCCCGTCGCGCCGCCGCGGGTCGATCTCGAACGAATGCCGCGCGCCCGACGGCGAGACGATGGTCTGGGCCTCGAGATCGATCGAGATCTTGCCTGCGCCCTGCGTCGCCTCGATGTCGGCGGCAAGCGAATCCACCACCGCCTTGTCGACGATCACGGGGAGGATTCCGTTCTGGAAGCAGTTGGCGAAGAAGATGTCGCCGAAGCCGGAGCCGATGATGGCGCGGATGCCGCGCTCTTGCAGCGACCACACCGCGCCTTCGCGCGACGAGCCGCAGCCGAAATTCGGCCCCGTCACCAGGATCTCGGCCTCGCGGTACGGCTCGCGGTTGAGGATGAAATCCGGATTCTCCGAGCCGTCGGCGAGATAGCGCAGCGAGCCGAACGCCCATTTGCCGAGCGTGCCGCGGATCGAGTTGCCGACCAGGCGCTCGATGCGGATGATGACGTCGGTGTCGATATTGGCGCGCATGATCGGCGCAGCGGTTGCGGTGAGCTTGTCGAACGGCTTTGGCATCACTGGCGTCCCATCATCCTGACATCGGCGATCGCGCCGGCAATGGCTGAGGCCGCCGCACTCGCGGGGCTCGCCAGATGCGTGCGGGCGCGCGGCCCCTGGCGGCCGACGAAATTGCGGTTCGAGGTCGAGACCGAGCGCTGCCCAGGCGCCACCACCTCGCCATTGGCGGCAAGGCACATCGAGCAGCCCGGCTCGCGCCACTCGAAGCCGGCGTCGATGAAGATCTTGTCGAGCCCCTCGGCAACCGCCTCGCGCTTGACGTTTTCCGAGCCCGGCACCACCCAGGCGCGGACCCCGGCCGCGACCTTGCGGCCACGCGCGACCTCGGCCGCGGCGCGCAGATCGCTCAGCCGGCTGTTGGTGCAGGAGCCGATGAACACCCAATCGACCGGCGTGCCGGCAATCGGTGCGCCGCCTTGCAGGCCCATATAGTCGAGCGCGGTCTCGATCGCGGCGCGCCGCGCCGGATCGTCGACCGTCTTCGGATCGGGAATGACGCCATCGACGCCGACGACGTGCTCGGGGCTGATGCCCCAGGTCACTTGCGGGATGATCTTTTCGACATCGATTACGACCTCGCGGTCGAACACCGCGTCCGGATCGCTCGGCAGTTCGCGCCACGCCTTCACCGCGAGATCCCACATCTCGCCTTGCGGCGCATAGGGGCGGCCGCGCAGGAATTCGAAGGTCTTGTCGTCCGGCGCCACCATGCCCATCTTGGCGCCGAGTTCGATCGAGAGGTTGCAGATCGTCAGCCGGCCCTCGATCGGCAGCGCCCGGATCGCGCTGCCGGCATATTCGACCGCGTAACCGGTGCCGCCGGCGGCGCCGACATGCCCGATCAGCGTCAGGATCATGTCCTTGGCGGTGACGCCGAGCGGCAGCTTGCCCTCGAAGCGCGCGCGCATCGTTTTCGGACGCTTCTGGATCAGCGCCTGCGTCGCCAGCACATGGGTGAGCTCGCTCGATCCAATGCCGAAAGCGAGTGCGCCGAGGCCGCCATGGGTACAGGTGTGGCTGTCGCCGCAGACGATCGTCGCGCCCGGCAGGCTCAAACCGAGTTCCGGCCCGATGACGTGGACGATGCCCTGGCCGGGCTGGTCGACATCGAACAGCGTGATGCCGCTCGCCGCGGTCTCGACCCGCAGCGCGGCCAGCAATTCCATTCCGATCTTGCTGGTTCCGGCGCGGCCGGGCGCCGTCGACAGCGCATGATCCGGCGTCGCAAAGACCAGTTCGGGATTGTGAACCTTGAGGCCACGGCTCTTCAGGTCGAGCAGGCCGCGCGAGCCGCCGAGATCGTGCAGCAGATGGCGGTCGATATGCAGGAGATCGGTGTCCTCGCTGAGGCGGGCAATGACATGCTGGTCCCAGATCTTCTCGAGCAAACTTCGTCCGGGCATCCGCCTTCCCCTGCTCTCTGCGTTTCCATGCGGCTTGATCTTATTGACGCCAATCTGTGCCAAAGTTGTCGTCAAGTGAAGCAGTTTCGTCCTAACATCACATATGTGATGGAGGTGCGGTAGTTGACCCGCCGCGGAGACAGCTATGCCGAACTCGAATAAGACGGCCATCGTCAAATCGGCCATGCGGACGTTTGCAGTTCTGGAGTTCTTTCGGGAAACAAAGCGGGCTGCTTCCGTGACTGAAATATCTTCCGCGTTGGAGATGCCCCAATCGAGCACGTCAGTATTGCTCAGCAGTCTCGTTGAATTGAACTACCTCGAATACGACCGACAGACCCGGCGTTTCATCCCTAGCTACCGGGTAAATCTGCTTGGTGATTGGATCCGTCGTTCTCCGTTCCGTGACACAAAGCTCACCGATCTGATGGAGGAACTCTGGACCGCGACTGGCGGCGAAACCGTGATGCTTGGACAACAGGCAGGCGCCGCTGGGATGCAGTATCTACACGTTGTACGCGGCGGCTATCAGCTTCAGTTCATTGCACATGCTGGTCAAATACGACCGATGGTTCGTACCGCGCTCGGACACGTGCTGCTGAGCCAAATGCCAAATACCAAAATTCGCGGCATCATCCGTCGCAATAACGCCGAGGAGCCGAGTCAGTCGGCGCGCGTTCGCGAATCGGCCTTTCTCGAAGAGGTCGAGCGCATTCGCCGCCGCGGCTTTTCCGAGTCCAGCGGCCGCACGACGCCGGGCGCAAACACAATAGGCATGCTTGTACCCCTACCCAAGAGACGCGCTCCGCTCGCGATCGGCATCGGCGGACCGATCGAACGAATCGCGGCGAAGCGCGCGCGCATCATTGAGGTCATGCAGAGTCGGCTGAAGAAACTGGCAGATGAAGCTAGGCCAGGATTCGTTGAGAAATGACCTCTCAGGACGCTTAACGCGTGCGGGTGACAGAACCGTAGCCCGGATGCAGCGAACGGGTCGCGCGAACGAGCGCCCGATGACAGGCTCCGCGCAATCCGGGGAGCCAGCCGCATCCGCGCGAAGGATCCATCCTCTCCTTCCCCCTGAAAGGGGAAAGGTCGGGATGGGGTCAGCCGCAGGCGACTCTCTATGAGGAGAGCGCCGATCCCCACCCGCTTTGCTCTGGCGAGCAAAGCGACCTCCACTTTTCAAGGGGAGGTTAGCTTCATCCGGGCTACTGAATTCCTACGACGCCAGTGCTTCCTCCGGCATCACGACCGCGAGATGCTGGCTCTCGGCCACGGCGCGGTTGGTGATGCGGCCGCGATGGACGTTGAGGCCGGCGCGCAGATGCGGATCCTCGACCAGCGCGCGCAGTCCCTTCGATGCCAGCGCCAGGCCGAACGGCAAAGTGGCGTGGTCGAGCGCGTGGCTCGAGGTGACCGGCACCGCGCCCGGCATGTTGGCAACGCAGTAATGCACGATCTCGTCGACCAGATAGGTCGGCGCCTGATGCGTGGTCGGCTTCGAGGTTTCGAAGCAGCCGCCCTGGTCGATCGCGACATCGACCAGCACCGCGCGGCGCTTCATGCTGGCGAGCTGCGCGCGCGAGACGAGCTTGGGCGCGCTGGCGCCCGGGACCAGCACCGCGCCGATCACGACGTCGGCGGCGATAATCTCCTGCTCGATCGCCTCCAGCGTGGCGTAGCGGGTGCGGACACGGCCGATGAAGAGATCGTCGAGCGCGCGGAGCCGCGGCAATGAGCGGTCGAGGATGGTGACGTCGCTGCCGAGCCCGGCGGCCATCCGCGCCGCATGGGTGCCAACCACGCCGCCGCCGATGATCGCAACCCTGGCCGGCGGAACGCCCGGCACGCCGCCAAGCAGCTTGCCCATGCCGTCGGCGGATTTGCGCAGCGCAGCGCCCGCCGCCTCGATCGCGAGCCGGCCGGCGACCTCGCTCATCGGCGCCAGCAGCGGCAGCCCGCCATGCGCATCCGTCACGGTCTCATAGGCGATCGCCGTGCAGCCGGAAGCGAGCAGGCCCTTGGTCTGCGGAACGTCGGGCGCAAGATGCAGATAGGTGAAGAGGATCTGTCCCTCGCGCAGCCGGGCCCATTCGGCCGGCTGCGGCTCCTTCACCTTCACGATCATGTCGGCGACGGCAAACACCTCATCGGCGGTATCGGCGATCCGCGCGCCGGCCTGCGTGTAGACGTCGTCGCCGGCACCGATGCCGTCGCCGGCGCCACGCTGCACCACGACCTCGTGTCCGTGCGCCACATACTCCCGCACCGAGGCCGGCGTCAGCCCGACCCGATATTCCTCGACCTTGATCTCCTTGGGCACGCCGATGCGCATGGTCCGCTCCTTGAATGGATTCGTTTCCGCTCTCCTTAAGGGTATTCCCCGTCACACGGCGTTTCTCAGCGAATTCCGGCTTGTGCACATCCAGATACGCTCATATCCTTCGTCGCGGGCTCAGCTCTTGAAGGAAAACTGCGTGGACGGTCTCGATCGTATCGACCTCAGAATCCTCAGCGAGCTGGTCACTGATGCCCGCGCGAGCCAGATCGAGCTCGCGGAAAAGGTCGGGCTATCGCCGACCGCCTGCGCGCGTCGCATCCGCCATCTCGAGGAGATCGGCGTGATCCGCGGCTACCGCGTTGATCTCGAGCCGAGCGCGCTGGGACTTGTGACAACGGTCGTCGTCACCATCACGCTGGAGAAGCAGAGCGAGGACTATCTGGCGGCATTCGAGGCCGCGATCGCGCGGTGCCCCGACGTCGTGTCCTGCCATCTGATGTCGGGCAGCGACGATTATCATCTGCAGGTCATCGCCCGCGACATCGCCGACTTCGAGCGCATCCACAAGCAGCATCTGTCGCGGATGCCCGGTGTCGCGCGCATCCATTCCAGCTTCGCGATGCGCGAGGTGGTCCGCCGCACCATTCCAGAGACCGCGCTGCGCGGCTGACGCAGAGCGTTTTCGAGCGGAAGTGGACACCGGTTCGCGTGAAGAAAACGCGTCAAAATAAAAACTAGAGCAACGGATCAGGATGGATTGCGGCTCGCGCGCGGCCACATCCGCGCCAGCGTCTCGTCCTTCTTCACCACGGCATGCCAAAACGTCGCGGCGATGTGCAGCACGACCGCGGCGTAAACCACGTAGGCGAGCGCGCCGTGCGCGAGCTCGCCGGCATGTTCGACCGCCTTGTTGTCGGCGAACAGCCGCGGCCAGCTGAAAGTCCAGAAATAGCGCAGCGAATAGCCGCCGGCCGACGAGAACATGTATCCCGTCACGGGCATCACGAAGAGAACGAAGAGGATGGCGTAGAGCGCCCAGTGATTGAGCCGCGCGGCGATCTTGACCAGCGGCGAGAACGATCCCGGCTCCGGCGGCGCCGTGGTCGCAGTCCGTACGATCAGCCGCAGGATCGCCAGCATGAACAGCGTCATGCCGAGCGACTTGTGCACCTCGAGCAGCTCGCGTCGCGGCGACGTCCCCGCCGGCTGCAGCCCGCAATAGAGCCCGATCAGCATTGCCGCGATGAACAGCACCGCGGTCGCCCAATGAATCCTGCGCAGCAGCGGGTCGTAGCTGGCCGTCATGTCCGTCGTCACAAGGCGCCTTCGCTTGAAGCCAGCCCGTGCGGGTTCGGCCCGAAAAAGGAAGCAGTTCAATAGATGATCGCGCGAAGCCTGCCTACCGGCGCGGGCGTCAAATTCGATCACGATCGCGAAGGGCCGGGGCCGAGACTTCTCCCCTCGTCATTCCCGGGCGCGCAGAGCGCGAACCCGGAGTGTCGAACGGAGGGTCGGGCGCACCACGCGCTCGCTGTCACAAATCTCGCTGTCATAATTGGAGCCCTGCCCGCGCCACACGCATTTTTTAGTCGTGATTCCCGGCCGTCTGTGACAGAATTAATACACCCAAATGTCAATTCGGTTACACGCGGAGCGGTGAATGAGCATGGAGTGGCGGGCACGGCCGGTTTCGCTGGCTTGGTCGAATCCGGTGGTCCGTTGGTGGGGCATGCTGAGCCTCGTCAGCGCCGCCAACATCGCGGTGTGGTTCGCGCTTTACCGCCAGTTCCACGAGCAGGCCAATGGCAGCCTGAGCAACACCTCCGGCATCGGGCTGATGCTGCTGCTCTGTGCCGCCTATGTGTTCGGCTGCGCCTTCCGCTCGGTGCTGCCGCGCGCCGACGTGCAGCGCATCTGCCTGGTCGACACCTGGCTGTCGAGTGTCGTGGTCGGCCGCACCGTCGCCACCGTCGCCGAGGTCTGCTTCGCCGCGCAATGGGCGATCGTGCTGTATCAGCTCGGCACCATGAGCGGCGCCGAGACCACCGTGAACATCGCCTGGATCATCGTGCCGCTGATCGTCATCGCGGAATGCTTCTCCTGGTATGCGGTGCTGACCACCCACTATCTCTGCAACGCGATCGAGAACTCGATCTGGGCCGTGGTGTTCTTCCTGGTCGGGATTGCGCTGTGCCGGCTGCTGCCCGAGTTTCACGGCCCGGTGCGCTGGGCCTTCATCGTCGCGATCGTCGGCATCGCCGCCTTCCTCGCCTTCCTGATGACCGTCGACGTCCCGATGTATCTGAACCGCTGGCGCGCCAATCTCGCCGCCGGCGGCACGCTGCTGCATCCGCTCGACGGCTTGCGCGACGTCAGCCGGCGCTGGGTCGTGACCCACGACATCGCCGAGTGGCGCGAGGAAATCGCCTGGATGTCGCTGTATTTCAGCATGGCGGTCTGGTCGAGCCTTGCGCTCTGCGTCGGCTATTCGCTCGCGGATCAGCTGCCACGTTACCGCACCGAGCCCGTGATTGTCAGCACGAGCACGGCGCCGGCGGCGCAGCACACCGCAACGATCGAGGCTGTGGCGACACCCCGCAATTGATCGGCGGCCGACAGCCGCAGCTTGTGGCCAGCAGCGCTTTCGGAGTAAAGGCTCGTCATCCCCGCCCATCACTCGTCGCGTCCCATGCCCAGCATCACCATCATCGAGACCGGGCTCGTCAGCCCGCAATTCCGCGAGCGCCACGGCAGCTATCCGCAGATGTTCCAGCGGATGGTCGCTGCCGCCGATCCCTCTGTTGCCTGCGACGTCGTGAGCGTCGCCAACGGCGAGGCGCTGTCGGAGCCGGCGGCGCTGGATGCGATCCTGATCACGGGATCGTCGGCGGGCGTTTATGACGATGTCGACTGGATCGCGCCGCTCGAGGCCTTCGTGCGCGCGGCGCATGATAAGCGCGTTCCGATGGTCGGCGTCTGCTTCGGCCATCAACTGATCGCGCAGGCGCTCGGCGGCACCGTGCGCAAGTCGGAGAAGGGCTGGGGCATCGGCCGCCACGTCTATCGGCTGGCACCGAACAACGGGCTGATCGCGGGCGAGACGATCGCCGCGGCCTGCTCGCATCAGGACCAGGTGATCACCCCGCCCGCCTCCGCACGCACCATCATGTCATCAGACTTCACGCCGCATGCCGGGCTGCTCTATGGCAACGGCACCACGCTGTCGGTGCAGCCGCATCCGGAATTCACCGCCGATTACGCCGACGCGCTGTGCGACCTGCGCCGCGGCCTCGCGCCGGATGCCGTGGTCGAAACCGCCAAGGCGTCACTCGCCGCGCCGCTCGAGCACGCCCGGCTCGGCGGCGTGATCACGCGCTTTCTCACCGGCCGCGCGCCTGGGTGAGGCGATCGCTCAGGTCATGCTGCCCGGCATGAAGCAGCGCACCCGCGGGTGGCCGTCGATGTAGTGCTTCCACACCATGGTCCGCCCGATCTTGTTCGGCTCGGTGATCACGGCTTCGTTCGGCACCACGACCCATTCATCGTCGATGTGGACGCGATAATGGCCGTGATCCGACTCCCAATCGGGATCGGCGACCACATAGCCGTCGGCATCCGAGCAGCATTGTCCGTAACCACTGTGCAGGCTTTCAAACCAGGGCTTTAATGGTGAATTGGCGTAGCGGCCGTCGTCGCGCGCCAGGGTCGGCGATGTCAACCACATCGTCCCAAGCAGCAGTGCCGCACGCGTGATGGCGTGCATAATGTCGTCTCCGCAGGTTTCGATCCCGCTGCGGGCGCGTATCACTCCAGTTCGCCCGCGACATTGCCGTCGCAGGCGAGAACACGACGAATCGGCGCCCCAGCTCCTGCCATTCACCTATGCAAGAGCAGAGCCAGACTGCATTCCGGGAGACTACTGCCGACGAAAGTATGGGGTGCGCACGCCGCCGCAATCTCAGGCGGGAAGCAGCGCGCGCGTGCTCGGCGCAGCTCGATCACCGGCTCGCCGCGGCGACCTCGGGAACGAGCGGCGGTGCGCTGCGCGACGCCGCCTGCAATGCGCATTCGACGAAGCGGCGCGGCAGCAGCGAGGCGTTCGCGCGCATCGCCACCAGCATGCGGCTCTCCGCATCCGGCGTGTCCAGCGGCTTCGCCACCACATTCATGACGCCGGCCTGCTGGTAGCAGGATGGCAGGATCGAAAGCCCGATCCCGGCCGCGACCAGGCTCAGCACGGTGCGCAGTTCATGCGCCTCCTGCACCACGCGCGGGGCAAAGCCCGCCCGCCGGCACAGCATCGCGGCCTGATCGCCGACGCCGCAGCCGCTCTCGGCCATGCCGACGAATTCGTGATCGGCGAGATCGGCCATCTCAAGCGCGCCTTTGGCGCCGGCCAGCGGATGATCCAGCGGCAGGAACACCATCAGCCGGTCGCGCCAGACCACATGGACCTGCAAATCGGCTGCCGGTCGAAAATCGAGCGGCGGCCGCATGATCGCAACATCGAGCTCGGCGTCGGCAAGCGCGCGCAGCTGCGTCGCCGTCGACATGTGCCGGAGCTCGATCTTCACCCGCGGATAACTGGCGCGAAAGCTGCGGAACAGCTCGGCGAACATGTCGAGCATCGGCACCGAGCCGGTGAAGCCGACGCGGATCATGCCGGCCTCGCCGCGCGCTGCACGACGAACCGTCTCCGACGCCAGATCGAGCTCGCTGACCGCGCGCCGCGCATGCTCCAACAGCAATTGCCCGGCCTGCGTGAGTTCCACAGCGCGCCGCGTCCGTGCCAGCAGGCGCGTCCCGAGCTCCGCCTCCATTGCCTTGATCTGCGTGCTCAGCGGCGGCTGGCTGACATGCAAACGTTTGGCTGCGCGGCTGAAGCTCAATTCTTCGGCCACCGCGATGAAGTAACGAAGCTGCCTGTAATCCATCGCTTATTCCGTTTCCCTATAAGTGGGGGG
Organism: Bradyrhizobium sp. 6(2017); assembly: GCF_011058295.2. Taxonomy (NCBI): domain Bacteria; kingdom Pseudomonadati; phylum Pseudomonadota; class Alphaproteobacteria; order Hyphomicrobiales; family Nitrobacteraceae; genus Bradyrhizobium; species Bradyrhizobium sp. 6(2017). Next base: position 8,407,943 of record NZ_CP049289.2, read on the forward strand.
TCAACAAGGTATTTGACCTCACGGGGCCGTTTCCCGATCTTCGCGCGAAATCAGCAATGCTCCAAGGGAGAAGAAGGGAGAAGCGCGAAAAATGCGTCAGGTTCTTGCAGTATGGCGCGGCGCACGCAGCGGGGCAGCCATGCAATATCGCAGCGGGCGATAGGCCATGACCGCTTCGTTTCGCGTCCTGGTCACCGGCGACACCCTCGCCCCCGCAGCCGTCGAAATCCTCAGCGAGATCGGCGCGGACGTCGTGCTGATGCGCGATGCCATCACGCCTGAACGCCTCACGCACGAGATGGCAACAGCGCCGACGCAGGCGATCCTGATGCGCGGCAATCCGGTATTCTCCTCCGCCGTCATCGCCAGCAATCCGCATTTGCGCGTGATCGCCAAGCACGGTGCGGGTATCGACAGCGTCGACATCGATGCCGCAACCAAGCAGCGCGTGCTGGTGATGGTGGCGGGCGACGCCAACGCGCCCGCGGTTGCCGAGCACACCATCGCGCTGATCCTCGCGCTCGGGCGTGATGTCGTCAGCCTGAACGCGCGAACCCATTCCGGCGCCTGGGACCGCGCCACCTATCGCGGCCGCGAAATCCGCGGCCGCACCCTCGGCCTCGTCGGCTTCGGCCGTATTGCCCGCCACGTCGCGCGCACAGCGGCGGCGCTCGGCATGACCGTCGTCGCGCTCGGCCGAAGCAAAGGCCGTGTCGATCCGGCGCTGGCGCGCGAAGCCGCCGATCTCGCCGATCTGCTCGCCGTCTCCGACATCGTCAGCCTGCACGCGCCGCTGACCGATGCGACCCGCGGCATGATCGACGCCGCGCGCCTCAACGCCATGAAGTCCGGCGCCATCCTGATCAACACCGCGCGCGGCGCGCTGGTCGACGAGGACGCATTATGCGCAGCGCTGAGCAGCGGCCATCTCGCCGGCGCCGGCCTCGACACGCTGGCGCAAGAGCCGCCCGCCAAGGACCGGCCGATCCTGCAGGCGCCGAACCTGATCGTGACGCCGCATATCGCAGCCCAAACCGGCGCATCGATCACGCGAACCGGCGTCGAGGCAGCGCGCAACATCGCAGCAGTGCTGACGCAGGGCGACATCGATCGCGCCAACGTCGTCAACCCGGCGGCGCTGGACCCGCCATAACGCTCGCAGAAACGGCCCGACAAGAGGCCCGTGATATCAAGGGGGAAACGAACATGAATCTGGGGTGGCTGTCCAAGCTGTCCGCCGTCGAACGCAAGACATTCTTCGCCGCCTTCGGCGGACTTGCGCTCGATTCGATGGACACGACGATCTATGCGCTGGTCACGCCGGCGCTGATCGCGACGCTGAGCCTGTCGCGGCCGGACGCCGGGATTCTCGCCTCGAGCTCGCTGATCGGCACCGCTGCGGGCGGCTGGATCGCAGGCATTGCCGCCGACCGGTTCGGCCGGGTACGCGTGCTGCAATTCACCATCCTTCTGGTCGCGGTCTCGACATTTGCCGCCGCCTTCGCCGACGGCTTCTGGTATCTCCTGGTCGCGCGCGCCGTCCAGGGCATGGGCTATGGCGGCGAGGCCGCGGTTGGTGCCGTGCTGGTGGCCGAGGTGGTCTCGGCCGGCATGCGCGGCCGCGTCGCCGCCGCGATCCAGAGCGGATATGCCGTCGGCAATGCACTGTCGGTGGCGGCATTTCCGCTCATCTTCGGCTGGCTGTCGCAGGACATGGCTTGGCGCGTGTTCTTCGCGATCGGAATCCTGCCCGCGTTGCTCGTCTTCTTTGTCCGCCGCTTCGTGCCGGAATCCGCGATCTTCGTCGAGGAGAAGGCGCAGCGCGGCGCCTCGGCGACGCACAGCTTCTGGACCATCTTCACCGGCGAGCATCTGTTCAAGACGCTGGTCGCGACCTTCTTCACCACCGGCACACTTGGCGCGGCCTATGTGATGATCACCTGGCTGCCGACATATCTGCAGACCGGCCTGCATCTGCCGGTCATGCACACCGCCGGCTATCTCGCCGTCAACATCTTCGGATCGTTCGTCGGGCCGATCGCCTTCGGCCTGATTGCCGACCGTATCGGCCGCCGCAAAGGCTTCATGCTGTTCCTGCTCTGCCAGGCGCTGAACGTCGCAGTCTACACCCAGGCGCCGATCGGCCAGGGCATCACCATCATCCTCGGATTTTTCCTCGGCGCGCTGCAGGCCGGCCTCGCCTCCGGCCTGATGCCGACCTTTGCCGAGCTGTTTCCGACCAACATCCGCGCCAACGGCGCCGGGTTTGCGCTCAGCGCAGGGCGCGGCCTCGGCTCGATCGTGCCGGCGACCGTCGGCATCCTGTCGACGCGGATGCATCTCGGCGACGCAATGGCGATCTGCGCCATCTGCGGCTACGCGGCCGCGTTCTGCGCTGCATTGATGCTGCCCGAACAGCAGGGCATCGACCTCCGAACGATGGCGGCAGGCCCGGCTCCGGACGGAGCCGAACGGCTGCCTCCCGCGCGCGAGGCCGTCCACCCCAACAACATCCGAAATGGCGTCGCGACCCAATGAACGCCATCACAACGAACGGGAGGATTTTAATGGCCGGAGCGTCCGTCAGAGAACTCGAACAGCAAACCATCCGCCGCGTCTACTGGCGGCTGATCCCGATCCTGTTCGTCATGATGTTCTTCAACTATCTCGACCGCATCAATCTCGGCTATGCCGGGCTGACGATGAACAAGGATCTCGGTCTCAGTCCCGCGATCTTCGGCTTCGCCGCCAGCATCTTCTTCCTCGGCTACATGGTGCTCGAGGTTCCGAGCAATCTGATGCTGCACTGGTTGGGCGCGCGGATCTGGCTGGCGCGCATCCTGATCACCTGGGGCCTGGTCGCGACGCTGACCGCCTTCGTCTGGAATCCGCTCAGCCTCTACGTGATGCGGTTCGGCCTCGGCGTCGCGGAAGCCGGCTTCATGCCCGGCGTGGTGCTCTATCTGACCTACTGGTTCCCCGCGCGCTATCGCGCCCGCGCGGTGGCCGGCTACATTATCGCCGGCTCGTTCTCGGCGGTCCTGGGCGGACCGATCTCGACCAGCATCATGACCTGGTACGACGGCGCCGCCGGCCTGCATGGGTGGCAATGGATGTTCATCGCTGAGGGCGTGCCGACCATTCTGCTCGGCCTGTTCACGCTCTATTATCTGACCGACCGCCCGGCCAAGGCGAGCTGGCTGAGCAAGGAGCAGGCCGCCTGGCTGGAGGGCGAGCTCGCCGCCGAGCGGGCCGAGATCGAACAACAAGGGCAGCACAGGTTGATCGAATGTATCATCGATATCAGGGTCTGGCTGCTGGCGGCGCTGTTCGGCTGCGCGCTGGTCGGCATCTATGGCCTGCTGCTGTGGCTGCCGCAGATCATCAAGGGCATGGGCAATCTCAGCAATATCGAGGTCGGCTTTCTCTCCGCGATCCCGCCGCTGCTCGGCGTCATCGGCACCATCATAGTCAGCTGCAGCTCCGACAAAACAGGCGATCGCAAGTTTCACCTCGCGGCGGTCTATCTGCTCGCGGCGATCGCGATGCTCGGCAGCGCCTATGTCTCGAGCCCGGTGCTGGCCTTCGTGTTCCTTTGCATCGTCGGCTTCAGCCTGAATGCCGGCAATCCGCTGTTCTGGAGCATCAACGCCTCGCTGCTGACCGGCGCGGCCGGCGCCGCCTCGATCGCCATGGTCAACACGCTGGCGCAGTTCGGCGGCCTGATCGGGCCGTGGTGCATCGGCCTGATCAAGGACTCCACCGGAAGCTTCTCATGGGCGCTGGTCGGCATCGCCGGCTTTCTGCTCATCGCCTCCGCCATCGCCGCCACCATGCGCGTCAAACCGCGCGAGACGGAATTGACGGGCGCGATGCCGTCCTCCGTCACACACTGACAACCTCGTAAGGAAGCAACCATGATCATCGATTGTCACGGCCACTACACCACCGAGCCGGCCAAGCTGCAGATATTCCGCGACAAGCAGCTCGCCGGCCTCGCCGACAGATCGCGCCGGCCGCTCACCACCAAGCTCGGCATCACCGATGACGAGATCCGCGACAGCGTCGAGGGCGCGCAGCTTCGCCTGCAGAAGGAGCGCGGCACCGACGTCACCATCTTCTCGCCGCGCGCCGCCGGCATGGCGCATCATGTCGGCAAGGAAGCGACCAGCCGGGAATGGACCACGATCTGCAACGACCTCGTGCACCGGGTCTGCACGCTGTTCCCGCAGAACTTCGTTCCCGTGTGCCAGCTGCCGCAGAGCCCTGGCGTCAAGCCTGCGAACTGCATCGAGGAGCTGGAGCGCTGCGTGACGCAGCTCGGCTTCGTCGGGTGCAACCTCAACCCCGATCCCGCCGGCGGCTATTGGTGCGATCCGCCGCTATCAGACGAATGGTGGTACCCGCTCTATGAGAAGATGGTCGAGCTCGACGTGCCGGCCATGGTCCATGTCTCTTCGTCCTGCAATCCCTGCTTCCACGGCACCGGCGCGCATTACCTCAACGGCGACACCACCGCCTTCATGCAGTTCCTGACCTCGGACCTGTTCAAGCGCTTCCCGACCCTGCGGTTCATCATCCCGCATGGCGGCGGCGCGGTGCCCTATCACTGGGGCCGCTACCGCGGCCTCGCGCAGGACATGAAGCTGCCGCCGCTGTCGGAGCATCTCCTGAAGAACGTGTTCTTCGACACCTGCGTCTATCATCTCCCTGGGATCGAGCTGTTGACCCGGGTGATCCCGGCCGAGAACATCCTGTTCGCGTCGGAGATGGTCGGCGCGGTCCGCGGCATCGATCCCGAGACCGGGCATCACTTCGACGACACCCGCCGCTACATCGACGCGCTGCCGCTAAGCGCGGCGGACAAGGCCAAGATCTTTGAAGGCAACGCCCGCCGCGTCTATCCCCGCCTCAACGCCCATCTCGACCGCCGCTCGCATTAAGCGATCGCGCCGACAACAAACCGGAGAACACCGATGGCTGTAGGATTTGCAATTCACAAGGCGAAGCGGAAAGTGTCGCCTGGCCTCGTCGCGCGCTACCGGCCGCTGCCGGTCGCCAATATCAGCGATTCGATGTCGCGGATCGCGGGCACCAACCGTCTGCGGCCGATGCATGCCGGCGGCTGGCTCGGCGGCCCGGCGCTGACCGTGAAGACCCGGCCCGGCGACAATCTGATGGTGCACAAGGCGATCGACCTGGCCCAGCCGGGCGACGTCATCGTGGTCGACGCCGGCGGCGTCCTCGTCAACGCCATCATCGGCGAGATCATGTCGACCTTGGCTGAGAAGAAGGGTGTGGCGGGCTTCGTGATCGACGGCTCGATCCGCGATGCCGGCGCGATCCGCGCTGGTGCGTTCCCGGTGTTCGCCGCCGGCGTCGCGCATCGCGGCCCCTACAAGGACGGCCCGGGCGAGATCAATTGTGCCATCTCGATCGACGGCATGATCGTCGAGCCCGGCGACCTCATCGTGGCCGACGACGACGGCGTGCTCTGCGTGCCCTATGACGACGCCGAGGCCATCTGCAAGCTGACCGAGGCCAAGAAGGCCACCGAGGAGAAGGCGATCCAGCAAATCCTGGCCGGCACCAGCGACCGCCGCTGGGTCGACGAGGCCTTGCAGCGCCTCGGCTGCGAGTTCAAGGACTAGACACGATACCGTTGCCTAAGAGGCGGGAATGCCCGTCTCTTAGGCACAAACCTGCGTAAAGCCGCCCAGAATCACCGCCCCGTATCGGATTCGCGCGTCCGTCCACCAGCATCGGGAATTTTTCCCGAACATATCTGGAAAAGAATCCCGGTCCTCCGGGACACATCTTGTTTGCCAAAGCCTTAGCGCTCCCGCAGTCTTAAAACCAAGGTTCGTCGGGGATAAAAGTCGAACCGCGACTTTGGGGTGGGCGTCATGGCTGGTGCGTTGTTGCGTACGGCAACACGATTTTTGTCTTCTTCGGTTCACACGCGTGGCGCCGCGGCCGTGCTCACGGCGATCGGCGCCGCGGCGCCGCTGACCGTTGTTTACGCCCAGACCCCCGCACCCGCCCCGACCGAGTTGCCGCCGGTCACCGTGATTGCTCCCTCGCCGTTGGCGGGCACGCGCAGCCCCAAGCCGGCGGCACGGCCGGCGGTGCAGACATCGCGAACCACACGAACACGGGCCGCGCCGGCGCAAACCGCGGCGGCGCCCGAAGGTGGCACCGGCGTCCCCGGCCCCTCCGAGCGCGACTCCACCCTGATCGATCGCGACAAGGTCCCGTCCAACACCGCGGTGATGACGTCGGCGGATTTCAGCCACAACTATTCGACCAACTTCCTCGATGCGGTGAACCGCAAGCTGCCCGGCGTCACCCTCACCGACCAGACCGGCAATCCGTTCCAGCGCACGCTCGACTATCGCGGCTTCGTCGCCTCGCCGGTTCAGGGAACGCCACAGGGGATCGCGGTCTATCAGAACGGCGTCCGCATCAACGAATCCTGGGGCGACGTGGTCAATTGGGATTTCATCCCGGAAAAGGCCATCGACCGGTTGTCGTTGGTTCCTAACAGCCCCATATTCGGCCTCAACGCGATCGGCGGCGCGCTCAGCATCCAGATGAAGAACGGCTTCACCTATCAGGGTGTCGAGGGTGAAGCGTTCGGTGGCTCCTCCGGCCGTGTGCAGGGCAGCGTGCAGGCCGGCGGCCAGAAGGACAACATCTCCGCCTATGCGGCCTTCGAATCCGCCTATGACCGCGGCTGGCGCGACTACGCCAATTCGTCGCACGTCAACCGCATGTATGTCGACATCGGCGCGCGCAACGATGACACCGAATTCCACGTCAACTTCACCGGTGCCAACAATCTGCTCGGCAACGTCGCGGCCACGCCGGTCGAGATGCTCAATCAGCGCTGGTCGAGCGTCTACACCTGGCCGCAGTCGACGCATCTTCAGCTCGCCTTCGTCAACGCGACGTTGAACCACAATTTTTCGGACACCTGGTCGTTCCAGGGCAACGCCTACTTCCGCAGCTTCCGGCAGTCCCATGTCGACGGCAATGGCACCGACGTCGCGCCGTGCGACGATCCCACCAATCTGTGCATCGGCGACGGCCTTCCGATTTTCGGCCCGGCGGACGGTACTGTTCCGAACACGCTGGGCACCGCTTTCCTTGGCGAAATCGACCGCAACCGGGTCGCGACCAACAGCTTCGGCGGTACAGCCCAGCTCACCAATACGGACAGACTGTTCGGCCATGACAACCACGTCGTGATGGGCGTCAGCGTCGACCACGGCAATACAAAATTCACGGCGACCAGCGAACTCGGTACGGTCGACCAGAATCTGTTCGTGACGGGCACCGGTGTCTTCATCAACCAGCCCGACGCCGGTCTCAGCCCGGTCGACCTGCGCGCCACCAACACCTATACCGGCGTCTACCTCACCGACACATTCGATGTGACGAACAAGTTCTCGGTCACCGCCGGTGGACGATTCAACTATGCCCAGATCGACCTGCAGGACCAGACCGGCACAAACGACCTGCTCAACAGCAGCAACCGCTTCCAGCGATTCAACCCGGTGATCGGCGGCACCTACAAGATCACCCCGAATCTCACCGCCTATGCCGGCTATTCGGAAGCCAACCGCGCGCCGACGCCGCTGGAGCTCGGCTGCTCCGATCCGAACCATCCCTGCATGATCGACACATTCCTGGTGGCCGATCCTCCGCTCAAGCAGGTGGTGGCGCACACCGTCGAAGCCGGCCTGCGCGGCGGCTGGGGCCGCGACGTCAGGACCGGCGTGTTGAGTTGGGGCCTCGGCGTGTTCCGCACGCTGTCCGACGACGACATCATCCAGGTGGCGAGCCCGCTCGGTGTCAACAATTTCGGCTTCTTCCAGAATGCCGGCCAGACCCTGCGGCAGGGTATCGAGGCCAAGCTCGAATACCGCTACAACAGCTGGAATGCTTACGCCAACTACACCTATGTCGACGCGACCTATCGAAGCGCGATCACGCTGTTCTCGCCGAACAATCCGAACGCCCAGACCGACCCGAACAACGACGACGTCTCGTTTGTCAACGTCAAGCCGGGCGACCACATCCCGGGCATTCCCGCGCACCGCTTCAAGGCCGGCGTCGAGTACAACGTCACTGACGCGTGGAAGATCGGCGCCGACCTCAACGTCGTGGGCAGTCAGTGGATCATTCATGATGACACCAACCAGAGCCCGAAGGTGCCGGCCTATTCGGTCGTCAATCTGCACACCTCATATCAGATCACAAAGAACATCGAGGTGTTCGGCCTGATCAACAACGTGTTCAACCAGCACTACTATCTGAGTGGCGCGTTCTATCAGACCGGCGGCTTTGCCAGCGCCACGCCTGGAGTCACCAACCTGATGGCGCAACTGAGCGATCCCCGCACCTTCGTGCCCGGCATGCCGCTCGCCGCCTATGCCGGCATCAGGGCGAAGTTCTAGGGGGAATGCCCTTGAGAGCCTGACCCAGAGGGCGGCCAAGGAGCTTTCCACGAAACTCGTCATGCCCGGCCTTGTGCCGGGCATCCACGTCTTTATCTCCACGCGATCAGGCAAAGACCTGGATGGCCGGACAAGCCCGGCCATGACAATGCGGGATCCTACGCCAGCGTCCCGCCGTCGACCGGCATCGCGATGCCGGTGACGAACGACGCCTTGTCCGACAGCAGGAACACCGCGACCTCCGCGATCTCCTCGGGGCGCGCGGCGCGGCCCATCGGATTGCGAGTCACCGCGGCCTTGATCAGTTCCTCCGGATCGGCCTCGTTGTGCCCCGGCTGGTCCGGCCGGTTGACGAACACCCGCAGCATCGGCGTGTCGATCGCACCGGGGCAGATCGCATTGACGCGCACGCCGTCCTTGGCGTGGCGCTTGGCGAGCGCGCGTGCGAGGCCGATCACGCCGGCCTTCGCCGCCGAATAGGTCGGGCTCCACGGCGAGCCTGTCAGCCCCGAGGTCGATGCCGTGAACAGGATGCTGCCCTTGCGCCGCGCGGTCATGTGGCCGAGCGCCGCGTTGGTCGTGATCAGCTGCGAGCGCAGATTGAGATCGACGCTGAGGTCCCAGCCCTCCATGTCGTCGATCACGGACGGACCGGGAATGCCGAGATGGTTCCAGACGCAGTCGAGCGCGCCGAATTCCTTCACGGTCGCAGCGACGATCTCGCGCGAAAAGCCGTCGTCGCGGAGATCGCCGGTCAGCGCCAGCGCGCGGCCGCCGCCCTTCCTGATCTCGTCGACAACAGCCTTCGCGCCGGCCTCGTTCTGGTCGACCACCGCAACGGATGCACCCTCGCGCGCGAGGATGCGCGCCCCGGCGCGGCCGGCGCCCGACGCTGCGGCGGTGACGAGCGCGATCTTGCCCTGCATGTCCATGTTTTCGATCCCGGCTGTGCTCTTGACCTCGAGCCTTCTCGGCTCTGGTTGGATCAGGACCGCAGCGCGGCCGTCTTGCGCTGACGCGCTAGCGGCCGCCGAACAGAATCGGAGACTGGCCGGGCAGCAACTGCGAATGGATGTCGCTGTCCATCCGCTCCGTCCCTTGCTGGGTGAAACCGGCCCCGAACGACAGGGTGACATTCGAGGTCGGGCGGAACTCCAGGCCCGCGCGCGCCGAATAGCCGGCGTTGACGCCGGGATTGCCGCTGAACGGCGCCAACGGCCCGCCGGCGCCGGGCGGATTGTATTTCAACGTGTCGAAGCCGGCGAAGAACGTCACGGGTGTATTGCCGACGCCCTTGAAGTTGTAGCCGAACTGCGCGCCCTGATATTCGAGCGAGCCGAACGCCGCCGATTGGCCGAGCCCGCTCCAGCCGGCGCGTCCGCCTTCGCTGCCGATGAACCAGCCGTCCGGACGGCCATTCAGATACGCGAAGTCACCGCCCTGCGCGCCGGCGGCGTCGAAGCCAGGAAAGTTGCCGTAGGTGTCCGCCTTCTGGCCATCGGCCAGGCTGCCGCCGAAGCCGAACAGCGACCCCGGCGTCCAATAGCGCACCGGGCCGGCCTGAGCATGCGCCTGCTGGCTGCCGAGACACAGCACTGCCACGACGATTGCGAGACCGGTTTTGCTTGCGAGGATCGACATTGGGGAGACCGTCACCTGTGCCCGCAAACTATACGCTCCGGAGGCCGACAATGCCAGCGTACCGCTCCACGGCAACACAGCCGCCTCTTGCCAATCGCGCGGTCACGCCTTATGTACACGCCTCCTTTTTTGATAGCGAGCGACCCAGGTTTCCACATGCGGCGATCACAGCAAGCATCGATGCTGATGACGGGAGGGCTATTGCCCTCAGCCGCCGCTATTCTGCTTTGGACCTGACCTCACGTCACACCTGACATTGGAAGGCAGCCCGGAGCGGAAGCGGCTCCTGGCGCCGAACGAGCTCTCGCGGTGCCTCGAGTCGTGCAAACCCAGCACGGGAGCTCGAACACCACAGGTGTCCCATGGCCAAAGAGAAGTTCATCCGCCTCAAGCCCAACTGCAATGTTGGCACGATCGGCCACGTGGATCATGGCAAGACGACGCTGACGGCAGCGATGACGAAGGTTTCAGCCGATCACGGCTGGGGCGCGTTCGTCTCCTATCAGGACGTTGCCAGGGCGTCGGCAGCGCAAGGTACGCGTGACGACACGAAGATCCTGACCATTGCGACGAGCCACGTCGAGTTCTCGACGGCGGCGCGTCACTACTCGCACGTCGACTGTCCGGGCCACGCCGATTATGTGAAGAACATGATCACGGGCGCGGCGCAGATGGACGGCGCGATCCTGGTCGTCTCCGCCGTCGACGGACCGATGCCGCAGACGCGCGAGCACATCCTGCTCGCGCGCCAGATCGGCGTGCCGCGCATCGTGGTGTTCCTGAACAAGTGCGATGTCGCTGACGATCCGGAACTCGTCGATCTCGTTGAGATCGAGGTGCGCGATCTGCTGTCGAAGTACCAGTACGACGGCGACAACGCGCCGGTCGTGCGCGGTGCGGCGATGGCGGCGCTGCGCGGCGAGCGCGGTCCGCTGGCGGATCAGGCGATCCTGAAACTGTTCGAGGCGCTCGATAGCTACATCGAGCTGCCCGAGCGGCCGAAGGATCGCCCGTTCCTGATGCCGATCGAGGGCGTGCAGTCGATCGCCGGACGCGGCACGGTCGTGACCGGGCTCGTCGAGCGCGGCACGATCAGGCTCGGCGACGAGGTCGAGATCGTCGGCCTCGGCGAGACCCGCAAGTCGGTCGTGACCAGCATCGAGAGCTACCGGAAGATCCTCGATCAGGGGCAGGCCGGCGACAATGTCGGCTGCCTGCTGCGCGGGATCGACAAGGCTGTCGTGCAGCGCGGTCAGGTGCTGTCGCACCCGGGCGGTGCGTCGCCGCACCGGACCTTCCGGGCGGAAGTGTATGTGCTGACAAAGGACGAAGGCGGACGGCACACGCCGTTCTTCGCCAACTATCGTCCGCAGTTCTACTTCCGGACCGCCGACGTCACCGGCACCGTCCAGCTCGCCGATGGCGCCGAGATGGTGATGCCGGGCGACAGCGCCGAGTTCACGATCGAGCTCAACAAGCCGATCGCGCTCGAGGAGCGGTCGCGCTTTGCGATCCGTGAAGGCAACCGCACCGTCGGTGCCGGCGTCTTCACCGCGATCGTAGAGTAAGGGATGGGGGCCTGGCGCGAGCCGGGCCCCTATTTTCATGGGGAGTGCTTCACGGCCACCACGAAAAGGCACCGTAAGTCGCGACGTTGCCCAGTCGCCCCAGACGGCTGGAAATTGATCGCATTGCCCAGCAATGCGGATTGACAGGCTGGCACGTTTTCGAAAATGTGCGACACCGCGTCGCAGGCACCGTCCATCGGTGTTGTGACCATCGACGCGGAATGGCGTCGTCATGAAGTGGTTTCGTTCGAACATCAGGCACGGGGCTGGGCTGGCGCTTTTGGCGCTGGCGATCCAGTTCGTGCTGTCGTTCGGGCATTTTCATGCCATCGCATCGGCACAGGCGACGGCGGCGTTCGCGGCGCATGTCGAGAACACGTCGCGCGACGAGCCTCGTTCTACGCCTGATTCCGATCAGGCCGCGGACCTCTGCGCTATCTGCGCCGTCGTGGCAATGGTCAACACGGCGACGCCGGCACCGGCGCTGCCGCCGCTGCAGTTGCCCGATGCCGTCGGTCTGCTTCCTTGGCACATCGACAATTATGCGGCCCCGGTCGAATTCGGCAGGCCTCACTTTCAGCCGCGCGCACCTCCGATCTCCTGACATCCCACCACAACTGAACCTCAAACGCGGCCACGCATCGGCTGCCGTTTGATCAATGGGGAATCTGGCCGTCGCGCATCGACGGCAGGCACGACCGTGTCCTGTTCGGAAGGATCCGGATCGCGGCCTCGTGAGATCGGAAACGAACATGTCAGGGCATATCAGACGACACGCCGCCGCCGGCGCGGCATCGCTTTTGGTCTGCGGGATGAATGGCCCCGCGTGGGCGCAAACGACCGCGCCGACCACAGAACTTCCGGACATCACGGTGACGGCGCCGCTGCATCACAGCGCGCCGTCTGCGCCGAACAAGCCGAAGACACACGTTGCCGCCGGAGCCGGTCGACGCGCGCGAAGAACCGGCGCAGTATCGGCTGCGCCCGAATCCGCCGAGCAGGCTCAGGCCCGCGGGGTCGCAGGCCAGAACGCGCGGCTCGACCAGGCCCGCGCCGCGCTGCTGGCACCGACCGGCGCCAATACCTACGAGATGAGCCGGCAGTTCCTGGAGTCGCTGCCGCAGGGCACCAACACCACCCTGGACAAGGCGCTGCTGCAGGCGCCCGGGGTCTCGCAGGACTCTGCCGCGAGCGGCGAGTTGCACGTGCGCAACGAGCACGCCAATCTGCAATACCGCATCAACGGCATCATGCTGCCGGACGGCGTCGGCGCCTTCGGCCAGATCATCGACACTGGCATCGTCGGCAGCATGGCGCTGTTCACCGGCGCCCTGCCCGCACAATACGGCCTGCGCACCGCCGGCGTGCTCGACATCCAGACCAAGACCGATGCCTTCAACAATTCCGGCAGCGTCAGTGTCTATGGCGGCAGCCACGGCAATTTCACGACCAGCGTCGACTATGGCGGCACCATCGGACAGACGCAGTATTACGTCTCGGGACGCTATTTCGGCAGCGATGTCGGCATCGAGAATCCGACGCCGGCCTACAATGCCATCCACGACCGGACCGATCAGGAGAAGGGTTTTGCCTATGTCTCCACAGCGCTCGATCCGACCAGCCGGCTGACCTATATCGGCGGCGTCTCCAACGGCAATTATCAGATCCCCAACAATCCGGGCCAGTCGCCGGCCTTCACCGCCTTCGGCGTCTCCAATTTCGATTCCGCGCTGCTCAACGAGCGGCAGCGGGAGTTCAACCAGTTCAACGTCGTGGCCTATCAGAAATCGGCCGACGGCCTCGATTACCAAATCGCCTATTTCAACCGCTACAGTCAGTTGCATTTCACGCCGGATCCGGTCGGCGATCTCGTCTTCAACGGGGTCGCGTCCGACGTCTATCGGCAGAGCTTCATCAACGGCATCCAGGAAGACACGTCCTACCGAGTGGGCTTCGCGCACACGCTGAAGTTCGGCGTGTCGTTCAGCGCCGAGCGGTCGCTGGTCAACAACGGCTCGACCGTGCTGCCGCTGGACGATACCGGGAACCCCATCGACGCGCCGCTCTCGGTGTTCGATTCCAGCGCCAAGACCGGGTACCTGTTCTCCACCTACATCAGCGACGAGTGGAAGATCACCAACCAGCTGACGCTCAACGCCGGGCTGCGCTTCGACCAGATGTGGCAATATGTCGATGCCAACCAGCTCAGCCCCCGGATCAGCCTGACCTGGAAGCCTCTCGAAGGCACGACCTTCCATGCCGGCTATGCGCGCAACTTCACGCCGCCCGAGCAGGTGCTGGCGGCGCCGACCAACCTCTCGCTGGTGCAGAATACGACCGCGCAGCCCGCCGTCTCCGCCAACGATCCTGTCTTACCCGAGCGCTCGCACGTGTTCGACGTCGGCGTCACGCAGAAAGTCTATGCGATCCCCGGCCTCGAAGTCGGCATGGACGCCTATTACAAGATCGCGACCGACCTGCTCGACGACGGCCAGTTCGGCGCGGCCTACGTCCTGACCGCTTTCAACTACGCGAAAGGCACCAACGAAGGCGTCGAGCTGACGGCGAGATACGACCACGACAATTTGCACCTCTACGGCAACGTCGCCATCGCAAGACAGGTCGCGACCAACGTCGTGTCGAACCAGTATCTGTTCGATCCGGACGAACTCGCCTACATCGCCAACAATTACGTCAACACCGATCATGCCCAGACCCTGACCGCATCAGTGAGCGGCTGGTATCAGTGGCACGACACCAAGTTCAGCGCCTCGCTGATCTACGGTTCAGGCCTGCGCGACGGCTTTGCCAACATCGGCACAGTGCCGCCCTACACCCAGGTCAATCTCGGCGTCTCGCACGATTTCTACCTTGTCGCACCGAACAAGCCCACCACGCTGCGTCTCGACGTCGTCAATCTGTTCGATACCGTCTACCAGATCCGCGACGGCTCCGGCATCGGCGTGTTCGCGCCGCAATACGGACCGCGGCGCGGCGTCTATGCCGGCATCACCCAGAAGTTTTGACGAAAGGCCGACGTCAACCAGGGGATGGCGATGCCCACGGCATCGTCATTGCTCCGGTCCGCGGGTGTCCCGGGACCCGCGGGCTGGCACTATTTGACCGCCGGTTTGGCCGGCGATATCTTTCGACCGCTGGGCCCTTCGCAGTGACAGTCTATTCGAGGCGCACATGGAATGGTCGACCAGGCCGGCCCGTCCGGATCAGCCCTTCGGCAGTTGGGCTGATAACCTCGCGGCTGCCTTCGTGCGGTTGGAGCCGCGCCGGATTGCCGAAGAATCCTTTGTCGGCACGATCTGCAAGGTCGACGCCGCGCCGCTGCAGATCTCGCGGGTCACGGCGAGCGGGCACACCGTGCTGCGGCTGCCGTCGCACATCGTTGCGAGCACCGACGACCTTTGCTTCGTCAACCTGCAGCTCGAAGGGCTGGGACGTACCTCGCAGCGCGGCCACGAGCAGATCAGTGCGCCCGGCGACCTCGCGGTTGCCGATACGACGCAGCCGTTCGAGATCGCCCACCGCCACAACTTCAAGCTCTTTTGCTTTGCCGTGCCGCGACGTCTGTTGCCGGACGCGCTGTTCGACCGCCCGCGGCTCGGCCTGTCGGCGACCGAAACCGGCCGCGCGTTCTCGCGGACGCTGGCGAGCTACGCCGAGCTCTGCCTCAGCGGCCGTCAACTCGCCACGACCTCGGCGATGCTCGGCACGCATATCGCCGAGCTGATCGCGCACGCACCCGACATCCTCGCCCACATGTCGGCGGAGCGCGTGCATATGCCCGTGCTGCTGTCGATGATGCTTGACCACATCGCCCGTCACAGCGACGATCCCGAGCTCGGTGCCCCGGCGCTGGCCACGAGATTCCGCTGCTCCGAGCGCTATGTGCACCGCCTGTTTGCGACCACCGGCCGCTCCGTCGGCGAACACGTCAACGAGCAGCGGATCGCCGCGTGCACGCGCGCCCTGCTCGATCGCAGCTCTGCCCACAGGACCATTGCCGAGATCGCCTTTGCCGCGGGCTTCCGCGACATCTCGCATTTCAACCGCCTGTTCAAGCGCCACAATGGCCTCGCCCCGCGCGAGTTCCGCCGCTCAGCCGCGCATTGAAAGCGCGACGAGACCGGGTTCACGACCCGGTTCACCCCACGCCAAGAAATCAGGCGCTGCCGTCCAAGATTTCCTGACCATGCCGGGATAGCGATAGCCCGACACGGAGGACATTGGCATGGCGATCGATTTCACGCTCACGGCGCAGCAGCGCGAGTTGCAACTCGCCTCCCGCAAATTTGCCAGGGAGGTGCTGGCCGAGGCCAGGGCCGCCGAAAAGCTGGCAACGCCGGAGCAGCGCTTTCTCGCGACCAAACCGACCTACGAGGCGATGGTGGCGGCCGGCTATATGCGCAAGTGCATTCCGGCGCCGGCAGGCGGTGACAATGCCGGCATGATCGACATGGCGATCCTGGCCGAGGAATTCTACAGCGTGAATCCCAGCGTGACGCTCACGATGCTCGGCAGCGTGCTCGGCCTGCTGCCGCTGCTGCTCGGCGGCACGCCCGAGCAATGCCAGCGGTTGCTCGCGCCGTTCCTGAAGACCAGCGGCGCGCCGCTCGCGGCCTTCTGCTCCAGCGAACCGGGCGGCAGCGCCAACGCCGCCTCGCCGCCGCCCGGCGAGGGCGTCCGCACCACGGCCCGGCGCGAGGGCGACAATTGGGTGATCAACGGCCGCAAGAAATGGGTGTCCTCGGCCACCGGCTGGAATCGCGAGGGCGCCGATCTCCTGACCGTCGTGTGCCGAACCGATCCGGCGGCGGCACCCGACGCGGCCATCTCGATCATTGCCGTGCAAGGACCGGTGACCGGTCTGGTGTTCGAACGCGCGATCGACAGCATCGGCCATCGCGCGCACCTCGTCCCCCAGTTTGGCTTGCAGAATGTCACGGCGCCGCAGCGCAATCTGCTCGGACAGCAGGGCGCAGGTCTGGCGCTGACGGCGGCGGCGTTCACGGGCACCGCGGCGCTGGTCGGAATCTTCGGCGTCGCGCTGATGCGGGCGGCGTTCGCGTTCGCGCTTGATTTTGCCCGCACCGAAAAGCGCGGCGGCGTGCACCCCATCATCGAGCATCAGGCAGTCGGATACGCGCTGGCCGATGCCAAGACCACAATCGAAGCGGCGCGTTATCTGAGCTGGCGCGCCTGCCATGCCCTGGACACCCAGTCGCCGGCCGCCGAGGAGCTCTCGGTGCAAGCCAAGATCTTCGGCTCCGAGGCCGCCGTGCGCGTCATCACCGATCTGATGCGGGTGGTCGGTATCGACAGCTATGACTATGAAGCGCCATTCGGCGGCCTGCTGCAGGACGCGCTCGCGCTGCCGATCTTCGACGGCGGCAATCTGGGCATCCGCCGGCGGCAACTGCACACGATGTTCAAGAGCCACGACTACAGCCCGCTTGCTGCAAGCGGCGCGGCGTAGGCCAGAGCGTTTTCGAGCGAAGCCTGCCCGCACTTGATGCGGGGTGGATACCGGTTCACGCAAGGAAAACGCGTCAAAACAAGAATCGAGTTTTGAAGGAGTGCGATCATGAGCACAGAGCGGAAAGTGGCTGTTGTCACTGGCGCATCGCAGGGCATCGGCGCCGGCATCGTTCAGGCCTTCAGGGATCGCAACTACCGGGTGGTTGCGACGTCGCGCTCGATCAAGCCGGCCGACGATGCGGATTTTGTCACGGTGGCGGGCGACATCGGGGCGCCTGATACTGCGGAGCACGTGTTCAAGGCGGCGCTGGAGCGCTTCGGCCGCGTCGACACGCTGGTCAACAATGCCGGAATCTTCATGGCCAAACCGTTCACGGCCTACACGCAGGATGACTACGCCACCTACATCTCCACGAACGTCACGGGCTTTTTCAACATGACCCGGCGCGCGCTGGAGCTGATGAGCAAGCAGGGCCATGGTCACGTCGTCACGATCACGACAAGTCTCGTCGACCAGCCGATGAGCAGCGTTCCGGCCGCCCTCGCCTCGCTGACGAAGGGAGGCTTGAACGCCGCAACCCGCGCGCTCGCCATCGAATACGCAAGGACCGGAATCCGCGTCAACGCGGTGTCGCCCGGAATCATCAAGACCCCGATGCACCCGGCGGAGGCGCATCAGGCGCTGGCAGCCCTTCACCCGGTCGGCAGGATGGGAGAGATCTCCGACATCGTCGACGCGGTGCTTTATCTCGATGGCGCAGGCTTCGTCACCGGCGAAGTGCTCCACGTCGACGGCGGACAGGCGGCCGGCCACCATATGCCCGGCTGATGTAGGCAAGAGGCACTCCACGAGGAGCTGTCCGTCGTCTTTGACGACGAGGAACAGGCACTCACTCCGTAAAAACCCCGCTTGCACTCCGCTGCCGGCTGCGGGAAGCTTCTCCGGTCGATTTAGGGGAAGGAGCGGAAAGCATGGTGTGCGCACGCAAACTTCTTTTGAGCTGCTTTGCAGTCGCGGCATTCGCTGCCGCCTTCAGTCCCCGGACCGCCAACGCGGTGTTTTGGCGCGGCGTCACCGCCCCGACGAACATCGATATCCACGGATATCCGATCATCAAGGAGCCGCCTCCGAGCCCGTGCCAACTGATCCATGTGAATGGCTTTTGGGTCCGGCAGTGCCTGGATTTGTCGTATCGCCGATGGCGGTGAACGAGTAGCGCACTCGCTTGAGCTACGATTCCGCGATGCTCGCCTCGTCCTTCCGCGGGCATGAGCCTCCGCGCCGGCCGCGCATTGCGCGGAACCCGAGTGCGGCGGGCAAGCGCCAGACGGGCCCGAAAGTTGCCATCATTGTTGTGAGAAATTACTGTCGGATCCGCGTTATTGCTGTCGAATTCGCGTTCGGCGTAACAAATGCTCCGCGGATATCGTACCAGCCTCGATCGTCAAATCTTTGCGGGAGGCAACAATGGGACTGTCCTGGCAACAAGGTCCGCTCTCAGCGGGAGCACTCGGCCGGTTCCTCGTGCCCGAACCGCTGCCCAAGAGGTTGTTGTTCGTCGAGCGGCTGCGCCGGCGCATGCGCGTGCGCTTCGCCGAACGCTGGATCGCCGACAGCGAGCAGGTCCTCCTGCTGTTCGAACCGGCTCGCTATCCCGTCGCCTACTTTCCGGAAGCCGATGTTGCTCCGGGTGTCCTGGAACGCACCGAGCACGTCACCCAGCACGCCGATCTCGGATCCACGTCCTGGTACAGCGTCTGCGCCGACGAGCAGCACATCGCAGCGCGGGGCGCATGGCAGCACACCGGCCTGCCGGCCCACGCAAGCGAACTGCAGGGACGGGTCGCGTTCGCCTGGCGGGCGATGGATGCCTTCTACGAGGAGGACGAGCGGATCGTCGGCCACGCCGCCGACCCCTACCATCGCATCGACATCCGCCAGGCCTCCCGTCATCTCGTGGTCCGCCACGGCGAGCGCGTCGTCGCCGACACCAGGCGGCCGCTGGTGCTCTACGAGTCCGGCTTCGCGCCGCGCTGGTACGTTCCGCGCGCCGATATCGACGAGTCCGCCCTCGTTCCGGTCAAGCTCCAGACCTTCTGCCCCTACAAGGGATTATGCAGTTACTATGCGATCGGTGAGGCACGCCAGGCGGCGTGGTCCTATCCGGACGCCTATCCCGAGGTGCGCCGCATCTCCGGCCTGGTGTCGTTCGAACCCGATATCGTCACCGTCCATCTCGACGGCGTCCAGCTGCATCTCGAACCGGGCCAGACTGTCGTGCCGCACGGCCCGGATCGCAACCTCGACGTCGCCGAGATCGTCCGCTAGTCAGCCTCCGGCGGCTTGCTGCCATTGCGAGCCGCGGGAGGCCTCCGATTCTCGTTCAAGGCGGAGCAGAACATGGCGCGACTGCTATCCGTGAACGTCGGGCTTCCGCGCGACATTGAGTGGAAGGGCCGCACTGTTCACACCGCGGTCTGGAAAAGTCCGGTGCCCGGCCGGTGCCGGGTCGGCCGGCTCAATCTGGCCGGAGACGGCCAGGGCGACCTCGCGGGCCATGGCGGCGAGCATCGCGCCGTGTTCGTCTACCAGATCGAATCGTATCGCCACTGGCAGGAAGAGCTGAAGCGAAACGACTTCGTCCACGGCCAGTTGGGCGAGAACTTCACGATCGAGGGGTTGCCCGACGATACCGTGTGCATCGGCGACCGCTACCAGATCGGCAGCGCGCTGTTCGAGATCACCCAGCCTCGCGTGACGTGCTACCGCGTCGGCATTCGCGTCAACGAGCCGCTGATGCCGGCATTGCTGACCTCAAGCGGACGGCCGGGCTTCTACTTCCGCGTCCTCAGCGAAGGCGATGTCGGCGCCGGCGACGACATCCTGAAGGTGGGCGAGGCGAAGGAGCGAATGACCGTTGCGGAGATCAACGCGCTGCTCTATTCGCCGAACCATCCGCGTGATCGGCTGGAGCGCGCCTTGCGCATCGAGCAACTCTCGCCGGGATGGCGGGCGTCGTTCCAGGCTTTGCTGCAGAACCAGGCGAGTGGCGCGGGCACCGGCAACGCGGGGCTGGCGCCGGCAGCGGCTGCGCATCCCGCTGCACCGGGATTTCGTCCGCTCGTGGTCGCCGCCATCGATCACGAGGCGGCGGACGTCCTCTCGCTGTCGATGCAGGACCCGGACGGACAGCCGCTGCCTTCGGCCCTGCCCGGTCAGTACGTCGTGCTGCGCCTTCGGCCGGCCGGCAACGGGCCGCAACTGTTTCGCAGCTACTCGCTCTCGGGCCCGGCCTCGACGGAGCGCTATCGGATCAGCGTGAAGCTCGAACCGAACGGCGCTGCCGGAACCTACCTGCGGGAGCAGATCCGGCCCGGCAATCGTCTCGACGTCAGCTCGCCGCGCGGAAGCTTCGTGCTGCGGTCCGGAGAGCGGCCCGTCGTGTTGCTCAGCGCGGGAATTGGCGCAACACCGGTGCTGTCAATGCTGCACGCCTTGGCGAAGACCGGCTCGACACGACAGGTGTTGTGGCTGCACACGGCTCGCGACGGGCAACATCATCCGTTCGCAGCCGAAGTCCGCCGCCTGATGCCCGCTCTCACCCACGGTCGCAGCTACGTTTGTTACAGCAGGCCGGACTCGCGCGACCGGAAGGGCGTGGATTTCGACGGCAGCGGACATCTGTCGCGACAGGTGTTCGGCGAGGTCGGCATTCCCGGAGAGGCGGACGTCTACCTCTGCGGACCCGCGCGCTTCATGGCAGACATGAAAGACGGGCTGACGGCCTTCGGCGTGGCGCCGCAGCGAATTCATCTCGAAATCTTCAACGGCAGCGAGTCGATGACGCCGGGTGTCGTCGGCACCGCAGCCCGAGCTCCCCATCCGCCCGGCGACGATGCGGACACCGGTCCATTGATCTCGTTCGCCAGAAGCGGCGTTGCCGCACACTGGAAAGCGTCGGCCTACCAAAGCATCCTCGAGCTCGCCGAGGCATGCGATGTCCCGGTGCGCTGGGCGTGCCGGAGTGGCGTTTGTCACAACTGCGAAAGCGGCCTGGTTTCAGGCACGGTCGCTTATGGGCCAGAGCCGCTCGACAGGCCCGCGGACGGCAATCTTCTGATCTGCTGCTCACGACCGGTTGGTGATCTCGTCATCGATCTCTGAACTGCAAGCGCGGCACGTATCAGATCGAACAGGAACCATCCGCGCGCGGCTGAGATAACGGATCCGAGAGTCCAGCTACGACGACTGGTTCAAACGCGACGCTGCGATGAAATCAACGAACAGGCGGACGCGTGGCGGCACGGGATGGCCCGGCTGAAACGTGGCGAACAGCTCGATTTCATCGCACGCATGATCGGCAAGACAGGCCACCAGACGCCCGGCCTGCAGGTCCTCAGACACGTCCCATAGCGCTTCCGACGACAGGCCCCGGCCTTCAAGGGCCCAGCCGTGAAGCACGTCGCCGCTGCTGCTGGACAGGTGCCCCTTCACGACGATCTCCTCGACGCCGTGCTCCGTCCGGAACCGCCAGCGATCGTGCAGATGATGCCGGCGCGCCAGACGCAGGCATTCGTGATCGATCAGATCGGCTGGCCGCTCGGGCATCCCGCGTTTGGCGAAATAGGATGGCGCAGCGCAGAGCACGCGCGGTGTGGTCGCGATCTTGCGCGTCATGAGCGCCGGATTGTCGGGCCGGTCAACGCGAAGCGCAACGTCGATGCCGTCCTGTCCGACCTCGAGGCCGGCATCGGAGAGCACCAGATGGACGTCCAGTCCCGGATGCTGGTCGGCGAATTCCGCCAGCAACGGCGCGATCCGCCGCCGGCCGAGCTCCATCGGCGCGCCGACCTTCAATAGTCCACGCGCCGTCGCGCCCCGGGCCGACACCTCCGCTTCGACGTCGCGCATCGCCGCAAGCAGCTTTCGGCAGTGTTCGTAGAACAGCGCACCCTCTTCCGTCAGTCGAAACCGCCGCGCATTGCGCTCCGCAAGCTTCACACCGAGCCGCGCCTCGAGGGCTGCAAGCCGCCGACTGGTGGCGGGCGGCGACGAGCGCAGGGCCGCGGCACCGGCGGAGATTCCGCCCGCTTCAACGACGCCGCAGAAGAGCTCGATATCCCCGATGCTGTCCGGCAATTCAGCCTCCATGCTTCCATATAATGGAAGCATAGCATCCTTCCTGGCATCTTTCCGGTCCTCTCAGGCCGGTCCATTTTCCAGCCTAGGAAAGATGAGGAGCAAGATTCATGCGCGCAATCCGGTTCGAGACCTTCGGAGACCCTTCGGTACTGAAACTGACCGAGGTCCCAGCGCCGACCGTGGACGCGGCGACCGCGCTGGTGCGCGTCGTCGCCGCCTCCATCAACCCCAGCGACGTCAAGAACGTGGCTGGCGCGATGAGCCAGACCACGCTGCCGCGCATCCCCGGCCGGGATTACGCCGGCATCGTCGAGGCGGGACCGGTCGAATGGTGCGGCGCCGCGGTCTGGGGCACCGGCGGCGATACCGGCTTCACCCGCGACGGCACCCATGCCGAACTGCTCGCGGTGCCAGTCACGAGCCTGCGGCGGAAGCCGGACAATCTCAGCTTCGAGCAGGCGGCATCGGTCGGCGTCAACTATGTCGCCGCCTGGTGCGGCATCGAGGCCGCCGGTCTCAAGGCTGGCGAGACCATCGTCCTGATCGGCGCCGGCGGCGGGGTCGGCGGCGCCGCGGCCCAGATCGCCCCGGCGCATCGGCGCGCGGGTGATCGGCGTCGACCGCCACGCGCCGCATGCCGACGCGCCGATTCATGCGATTGCGGAGCATCTGATCATCGGAGCGGAGGACGTGCCGGCGGAAATCCGCGCGGTCACTCGCGGCAACGGCGCCGATATCGTGTTCGACCTCGTCGGCGGCGTCATGTTCCGCAGCGCTGTCAACAGCCTCGCGCTGCGCGGACGGCTGGTGGAAATTTCCGCGACCGGCCAGCGCGAGGTGAGCTTCGATCTCGCCGATTTCTACCACAATGAAAGCCGGCTGCTCGGCGTCGATACCTTGAAGCGCGATCTGGCGGCCTCGGCGGATGTGCTTGACGCGCTCACGCCCGGCTTCATCGCCGGCGATTATCGCGCGGCCCCGATCGCGGAAACCTGCGGGCTGGCTGACGCCGCGCAGGGCTATCGCAAGGTCGCAGCCGGTGCGACAGGTCGCATCGTGATCAAGCCGCAGCAATAGGAGGACGACGATGATCGGCTACATGCTGTCCCTGCTGATGGGCGTTGCCGCCGGGGTCGCTTACGGCCTCGTCCAGGTTCGCTCCCCAGCCCCGCCGCTGATCGCGCTGGTTGGCCTGTTGGGCATGGTGGTCGGAGAACAGATGATCAATACGGCGCGGCATCATCTCGCGCCCGCTTCAACACCGATCGCGCAGTCCGACGATGCACGTCCGGATCCACACGGCCTTACCGCGAGGCAAAGGCCGAACCGCATGAACGATGCGGCACGATCTCCGTGAGGGCGGAACGAAGAGCAAAAGCTCGGACGATTCATGTCGCGAGAACGCGGAAGTATGACTCACGGCTAATGCAACATTCGGTGTCGTCCTGGCGAAAGCCAGGACCCATTACCCCAAATGAGACTTGTTTCGCGATGCTGGGGCCACGATCCCGTTCATCATCAAGTGCGCTGGCTATGGGTCCTGGCTTTCGCCAGGACGACGGTCGTGTGTGTGGCGCCCACACTGTCATCGCCCGGCTCGACCGGGCGATCCAGTACGCCGCGGCCCCTCAGCTTAAGCACCGGCGCCTCTGGAATACTGGATCACCCGCCTGCGCGGGTGATGACATCGAGCAAGTAACCGCGACATTGCGCCGCGAACCTCGTTGCGGCGCAACAATCAAAATGAGACTGCCCGTTAAGCGATTGCGCGGCGACGACATCCGCGCTGTGCCCGCCTTCGGCTAGCTTTATCAGCAACAACCGGACGCCCTTGCGCGATGTGGACGCCGGCGACAACACAGAGGGAGGAGAGCAATGTTGAAAGGCAGTTTGGGACTGATAGCGTTGAGCAGCCTGTTGCTTTCGGGCACGGCGTTCGCTCAGGAGAAGATCAAGGTCGGCGTCACCGCGACGCTCGAGGGCACCTACACCGTGCTCGGCGAGGATGGCATGCGCGGCCACCAGACCGCGCTCAACGTGCTCGGCAAGAAGATCGGCGACAAGGAACTCGAATTCGTCGTCGCCTCGACCGACGCGACGCCGGACTCCGCGGTGCGCGCGGTGCGCAAGCTGATCGAGCAGGACAAGGTGCAGATCCTACTGTCGCCGCTGTCGGGCGACGAAGGCATTGCGGTGAAGAACTTTGCAAAAACCCATCCGGAGCTGACCTTCGTCAACGCCGCCTCCGGCGCGCAGGAGACGACCTATGTCGACCCGGCGCCAAACTTCTTCCGCTTCAACATGGACGGCGCGCAATGGCAGGTCGGCCTCGGCAAATACGCCTATGAGACCAAGGGCTATCGCAAGATCGCGACCGTCGGCGAGGACTACTCCTTCATCTACACCCAGGTGTTCGGCCTGGTTCTCGAATTCTGCGGCGCCGGCGGCCAGGTCACCAACCGGCAATGGGTGCCGCTCGGCACCAAGGACTTTGCCTCCGTGATCGCCGCATTGCCCGACGATGTCGATGCGATCTATCTCGGCCTCGGCGGCGCCGACGCGGTCAACTTCCTCAACCAGTATCAGCAGGCCGGCGGCAAGGCGCATCTGATGGGCGGCTCGATCATGATCGACCAGACCATCCTGTCGTCGAAGGGCAGCGCCAAGAACGCGCTGGTCGGCACCATCGCCGCCAGCGGCCAGGCCGATACCTGGGAGGATCCGGGCTGGCAGAAATTCGTCAAGGCCTACCAGGACGCCTTCCCGCCGGCCAAACGCTTCCCGAGCCCGTCGCTGCTCGCCACCAATTATTACGGCTCGACTATGGCGCTGATCCTGGCGCTGCGCCAGGTCAACGGCGATCTCTCCAACAACCAGGCCAAGCTCAAGGAGGCGCTGGCGAAGATCGAGATCGACGCGCCGAACGGCAAGATCAAGCTCGATTCCAACCGCCAGGCGATCGGCACCAATTTCGTCACCGAGGTGGTCGATGACGGCAAGGGCGCGCTGTTCTCCAAGGTCGTGAAGGTGATCCCGAACGTCAACCAGACGCTGGGCTACGATCCGGCGGTGTTCGCCAAGATCGGCCTGCCCGGCCGCACGATCCCGGAGTGCAAGAAGTACTGACGTATTTGTTGCAGTGCAGGCAGAGCGGCCGCGGCATGGCGCGCGGTTGCACCAACAGCCCTGCTCGCCCTTGCTTTCCGCGGGCGGATGATGAACGCTTGTCGAAAAGACAAGAACATCCCGCGGGAGGGGAGGCATGAGCAGGGCGCTTGCCGTCTTCCACGGCCGGTTCGGTCGCGCGACGGTCTATCAGTTGAACCGTCCCTTCAACGTGCATGCGCACCGCGAAGGGCATCTGATCTTTCATGTCGGCGGAACGCCGGCGCAGATCGATGTCTCCGAGCAGCGCCTGCTGCTCAAGGACGACACCGTCGTCGCGGTCAACCCGTGGGAACCGCACAATTTTCTGCCGACCGACATGGACCACGGCGCGATCTTCTTCGTGCTCTATGTCAACGCCGAATGGTTCGCGCCGACGGCGAATGCGCAGGGCCTGCGGTTCGGCCGCACCTTCTTTCCCCGCACCGAGACGCTCGACCGGCTGATCCGCCGCACCGCAGCACTGGTGTGCGGCGCGCCGTCGCTGCGCACCCTCGATTGCGAACTCCGGCAATTGATCGATTCCTGCTACGAGGAGAGCTGGCAGGCGGCGCAGGACGCGCCCGCGGCGGCCGCGGTGACCGATTTCCGGGTCCGCAAGTCGATCAAGCTGATGTCGGAAAGCCCCGGCGCCGAGATCGAGCTCGATGCGATCGCGCGCGAGGCGGGCCTGTCGCGGCCGCATTTCTACCGGCTGTTCCGGACGCAAACCGGCGTCACCCCTCACCTCTACATGAACACGCTGATCATGGAGCAGGCGCTGGACGCGCTGGTCGCGACCGAGACGCCGATCGCCGATATCGGCTTCGATCTCGGCTTCTCCTCGCAGAGCGGCTTCACCCGCTTCTTCGCCGCCAATGTCGGCATGGCCCCGACCGACTATCGCCGCGCCGCCAAGGTGTTGCGGCCGTGAACGAGTTCCGGAAAGGAAAACGATAAAAGATACTCTGGATCAAATCCCTAGCTTTCGCCCTCGATAGGATGACAGGACACGCGGCCCGGCAGACGGTCGCGGCCAGCTGAGGGAACGCGACGGAGATGGCCAGGTTCATCGAACGCCATCCGGCCTGGGCGCTGATCGCAATCATCGCGGTCGCGGTGCTTGCGTGGCTGGTGTTCGCGATCTGGCCGCCGGGACTGGAGGCCGCGATCGGCCGCAAGCGCGTGTTCCTCAATGCCGTGCTGAACGGCATCACGCTCGGCGGGCTGTATTTCCTGGTGGCGAGCGGCTTCACGCTGATCTTCGGCCTGATGCGCAACGTCAACCTCGCGCACGGCTCGCTCTATCTGTTCGGCGGCTACATCGGCTACGCCGTCAGCACCTGGACCGGGTCGTGGATCCTCAGCTTCATCGTCGCCTTCATCGCGGTGGCGCTGGTCGGGGTGATCCTGCAGCTCGCCGTGTTCCGCCGCATGGAGGGGCAGGACCTCAGGCAGACCATGGTGACGATCGGGCTCTCGATCGTGTTCGCCGATTTGATGCTCTGGGTGTTCGGCGGCGACTTCTATCAGGTCCAGACCCCGAGCTGGCTGATCGGCCCGGTGCAGCTGCCGCTGCTGACCGCGATCAAATCGTCGGGCGAGCCGGTCTATCTGCAATACCCGCTGGTGCGGCTCGTGATCTTCGCAGCGTCCGTCGTGATCGGGATCGCGATGTGGCTGGCGCTGAATCGTACGCGGATCGGCATGATCGTTCGTGCCGGCGTCGACGACCGCGATATCCTGGCCGCGACCGGAGTGCGGATCCAGCTCGTGTTCGTGCTGGTGTTCGCGTTCGGCGCAGGCCTTGCCGGCATCGCCGGGGTGGTCGGCGGCACCTTCCAGTCGCTGTCGCCGGGCGAGGACACCCGCTTCCTGCTCGCTTCCCTCGTCGTCGTGATCGTCGGCGGCATGGGCTCGATCCCGGGGGCTGCGCTCGGCGCCGTCATCATCGGGCTCGCCGAGCAGCTCGGCTCGGTCTACATCCCGACCTACGCCATCGTCGTCACCTTCCTGATCATGGTCGTGGTGCTGGCGCTGCGGCCGCAGGGCCTGCTCGCGAGGCGATGAAATGTCGTTGCTCCAGAGCACCCAGTTCCGCCCCGACCCGTCCGCGAACGCGACGCGACGCGCCTTGATCCGCGCCTGGCCCGAATTGCAGAACCCGGCAGCGTGGCTGGTCGCGCTGATCCTCGTGATCATGCCGTTGATCGCCAACGGCTTCTTCCTGATCGAGATCTTCGCCACCACGCTGATCCTCGGCATCATCGCGCTCAGCCTGATGTTCCTGGCCGGCTATGGCGGCATGGTCAGCCTGATGCAGCTGACGATCGCGGGCTTCGCCGGCTACATGGTCGCGGTGTTCGGCATAAGCGGCAACGCCAATATCAGCCTGGGCTGGCCGTGGTGGCTGGCAACGCCGATGGCGCTGGCGCTGGCGACGCTGTTCGGCACGCTCGGCGGCGCGCTCGCGGTGCGCACCGAGGGCATCTACACCATCATGATCACGCTGGCGATCGGTGCTGCCTTCTACTACTTCACCAACCAGAACTGGGCGATCTTCAACGGCCACACCGGCATCAACACCGTCGCGACGCCGCATTTCTGGGGCGTCGACTGGCGCGCCGACATCGCGTTCTACTATGTGACGCTCGGCGTCGCCGCGATCTGCTACTTCGCCGTCCAGTATGTCTCGCGCGCGCCGTTCGGCCTCGCGCTGCAGGGCGTGCGCGACAATTCCCGCCGCATGGCCGCACTCGGCTTCAATCCCAATGCCCACCGCATCGCGGCCTACGCCTTCGCCGCCTTCATCGCGGCGCTCGGCGGCGTGCTGCAGGTCTGGAACTACCGGCAAATCTCGCCCGGCTCAGTCAGCGTCGGCGCCTGCATCGACGTCTTGATCATCGCCATAGTCGGCGGCATCACGCGGCCGATCGGCCCGTTCATCGGTGCGCTGATCTTCGTGCTGCTGCGCACCTTCGCGCTCGACGTGCTGATCAAGTTCGGGCTCGACGGCAATCGCTTCCGGCTGCTGATCGGGCTCGGCTTCCTCGCCATCGTGTTCTGGTCGTCCGACGGCGTGATCGGCCTCTGGGAGCGCTGGCGGCGCCGCACCAACTCCTCGACGCAACGTCCAGGCGGAGGCCGCCATGGATAGCGTCGCGCAGCGGCTGTCCGTGGTCGGCGCCGGTGCTGCGCTGGAACTGCGCGGCGTGACGCGGCTGTTCGGCGCGCTGGCGGCGCTGACCGACGTCACCATCACCGTGCGTCCTGGCGAACGTCGCGCGGTACTCGGCTCGAACGGCGCCGGCAAGACGACGCTGTTCAACTGCATCACCGGCGACTTCCCGCCGTCCTCCGGCACGATCCGCTTCTTCGGCGAGGATATTACCCAGTTCCCGCCCTACGAGCGCATCCGCCGGGGCTTGCGCCGCACCTACCAGATTTCGGCGCTGTTCCCCGGCCTCACGGTGCAGGACAACGTCTACCTCGCCTGCCGCGGCGTCTCGCGCGGCCGATTCTCGTTGCTTCGCCCGGGGCAGAACGATGCGCTGATGCATTCGACCGAAACGCTGGTGCAGGCGGTGCACCTCGCCAGCGTCAAGGACCAGCGCGTCGCCGAGCTCGCGCATGGCCAGCAGCGCCAGCTCGAGATCGCGCTGGCGCTGGCGGGCGCGCCGCGCTTCATCCTGTTCGACGAGCCGGCGGCGGGACTGTCGCCGACCGAACGGCGCGAGCTGATCGAGATCCTGACCTCGTTGCCGGCCCATATCGGCTACATCATCATCGAGCACGACATGGACGTCGCGCTGCGCGTCGTCGAAAGCGTGACGATGATGCACAACGGCCGTATCTTCAAGGAAGGCCTGCCGCGCGAGATCGAGTCCGATCCCGAGGTGCAGCAGCTTTATCTCGGAGGCGGCCATGAGTGACCGCCGCGCCGTCCCCGCCCTCGAGGTCAAGGGCCTCGACGTCTATTACGGCCATTCGCATGCGCTGCAAGGCGTCGATCTCACGCTCGATACCGGTGTGTTCTCGGTGGTCGGCCGCAACGGCATGGGCAAGACCACGCTGTGCAAGGCCATCATGGGCCTGGTGCGCGCCAGCGCCGGCTCGATCCGGATTCGCGGCGAGGAGGTCACGCGGCTCAATCCGGCGCGGATCGCCCGGCTCGGCGTCGGCTATGTGCCGCAGGGCCGGCGGCTGTGGCGCTCGCTGACCGTCGACGAACACCTCGCGCTGGCTGGCGGCCTGCGGCGCGGCGCGTGGACGATCGAGCGCATCTACGACACCTTCCCCCGCCTCGCGGAGCGCAAGAACAACGGCGGCAACCAGCTCTCCGGCGGCGAGCAACAGATGCTCGCGATTGCGCGCGCACTGCTGACCAATCCGCAACTTCTGATCATGGACGAGCCGACCGAAGGCCTCGCGCCGGTCATCGTGGCGCAGGTCGAGGACATGCTGCTGCGCCTCGGCGATAAAGGCGACATCTCCGTCCTGGTCATCGAGCAGAATATCGGCGTGGCGACGGCGGTGTCGCGCAACGTCGCCATCATGGTCAACGGCCGGATCAACCGCATCATCGACTCCGCGCGCCTCGCCACCGATCGCGAGCTGCAGCAACGGCTGCTCGGCGTCGGCACCCACGGCGCGGATGTGACTGAGGCCGAGACCGCGCCGGCAAAGGCCGATGCCGCCGGCGCGCCGCCGCCGGAACGCAAGGGGCCGGCTCGTATCTACGTCTCCAATCCCGTGCTGCCGACGCGCTGGTCGCAACCGGTGCCGATCGCCCGCATCGAGGCAGCCGCACGGACGCAGTCCTCCGCCGTCACGAGGCTCGAGGAGACGGCGCGCACGCGGCGCGAGCCAGTGACATCCAGGCCCTCGGGGCCACCGGTCGTGCTGGTCGTCGGCACGCTCGACACCAAGGGTGCGGAGCTGCGGTTCATTCGCGACATCATTGCCGGCAGTGGCCTGCGGACGCGGCTTGTCGACGTCTCGACCAGCGGCAAGGCGGCGAGCTGCGACGTCACCGCGCAGGAGATCGCGCTGAACCACGGCCGCGGCGGCGCGAGCGTATTCGGCGCCGACCGCGGCGCCTCGGTGACGGCGATGGCCGAGGCGTTCGAGCGCTGGCTGCGCCGCCAGGGCAATATCGCCGGCATCATTTCGGCCGGCGGCTCGGGCGGTGCCTCGCTGGTTGCCCCCGGCATGCGCGCGCTTCCGGTCGGCGTGCCGAAGCTGATCATCTCCTCGGTCGCCTCGGGCGACGTCGGCCCCTATGTCGGTCCCGCCGACATCACCATGATGTATTCGGTGACCGACGTGCAGGGTCTCAATTCGATCTCGCGCGCGGTACTCGGCAACGGCGCCAATGCGCTGGTCGGCATGGTCAAGGCGCGGCTCGACCAGCAGAACACCAAGCAGCGCGACACCGCTGCCAATCTCCCCGCGATCGGCATCACCATGTTCGGGGTCACCACGCCGGCGGTGCAGAAGATCGCGGCCGACCTGCGCGAGGATTTCGAGTGCCTGGTCTTCCACGCCACCGGGGTCGGCGGCCGTTCGATGGAGAAGCTGGTCGAGTCCGGTCAGCTCGCCGGCGTCATCGACCTCACCACGACCGAGGTCTGCGACCTGCTGATGGGCGGCGTGTTCCCGGCGACGGACGATCGCTTCGGCGCCATCATCCGCAGCCGCGTGCCCTATGTCGGCTCGGTCGGCGCGCTCGATATGGTGAACTTCGGCGCGCCCGACACGATTCCGGAACGCTACCGGCAGCGCAAGTTCCACATCCACAATCCGCAAGTCACCTTGATGCGGACCACGCCGGAAGAGAACGAGCGCATGGGCCGCTGGATCGGCGAACGCCTCAACCAGATGGACGGACCGGTGCGCTTCTTCCTGCCCGAGGGCGGCGTCTCCGCGCTCGATGCACCGGGCCAGCCGTTCTGGGATCCCGACGCCGACGCTGCGCTGTTTGGCGCGCTGGAGCGCACCGTGCGCCAGACCGGCAACCGGCAGATCATTCGCATCAAGCGCAACATCAACGATCCCGAGTTCACCGCCGCCATCGTCAGCGCATTCCGTCCGCTGCTCGGACGCGCCGGTAGCAGGCGGAGAGTGGCGAGGTGACCCATGCCCAGGTTTGAACGCACGGCGCTGTTGAAGAAGTTCCACGCCATGATCGCGCGCGGCGAGCCGATCGTCGGCGGCGGCGCCGGCACCGGACTGTCCGCGAAATGCGAGGAGGCCGGCGGCGTCGACCTGATCGTGATCTACAATTCGGGCCGCTATCGCATGGCGGGTCGCGGCTCGCTCGCCGGACTGATGCCCTATGGCGATGCCAACGCCATCGTCGTCGAGATGGCCGGCGAGGTGCTGCCGGTCGTGACCAGGACGCCGGTGCTCGCCGGCGTCAACGGCACCGATCCGTTCCGCGACATGGACGTGTTCCTCGACCAGCTCAAGGCTATCGGCTTTGCCGGCGTGCAGAATTTTCCGACCGTCGGCCTGATCGACGGCACGTTCCGCGCCAATCTCGAAGAGACCGGGATGTCCTACGCGCTCGAGATCGACATGATCTCGAAGGCGCATGAGAAGGACATGCTGACCACGCCCTATGTCTTCAGCGAGCAGGAGGCCGCCGCGATGGCGATCGCGGGCGCCGACATCATCGTCTGCCATATGGGCCTGACCACGGGCGGCACGATCGGCGCACAGACCGCGCCAAAACTTGCCGACTGCCCTGCCCGCATCGAGGCCTGGGCCGAAGCCGCGCTCAGCGTCAATTCGGACATCATCGTGCTCGCGCATGGCGGTCCGATCGCGGACCCCGCGGATGCCGATTTCATCATGAAGCAGACCCGCAACTGCCACGGCTTCTACGGCGCCTCCTCGATGGAGCGCCTGCCGGTCGAGCGGGCGTTGACGGATCAGGTTCGCAAATTCAAGGCGATCGGCGCGCGCTAACGCGCCGTGACCAAGGGAGGAAGATATGTCGGGGATGCTAGCAGGTGAATTGATCCTCTGGCTCATCGTCGCAATCGTCGCGATCGTCATCATCGTCTATGTGGTGAACTGGCTGTACCACCGCTCGTCGAAGGAAACCTCCTTCGTCCGGACCGGCTTCCTCGGCGAACGGGTGGTGATTAATGGCGGCGCTTTCGTGCTGCCGTTCATCCACGACTACACGCCGGTCAACATGAACGTGCTGCCGATGGGGATCGTGCGCTCCAGGCAGGACGCCGTGATCACCCGCGACCGGATGCGCGTCGATATCGAGGCCGACTTCTACGTCCGGGTGCAGGCGACCCGCGAGGCGGTCTCGATCGCCGCCGCCACGCTCGGCCGCCGCACCATGGAGCCGGAGCAGCTCCACACTTTGCTTTCCGGCAAGTTCATCTCCGCGATCCGCTCGGTCGCCTCCGAAATGACGATGGAGCAGATGCATGAGCAGCGCGGCGACTATGTCGCCCGCGTCAAGGCCAATGCCGCCGAAGCGCTGGCGCAGAACGGCCTCGAACTGGAGTCGGTCGCGATCACCGATCTCGACCAGACCGACCTCGAATATTTCAACCCTTCGAACCGCTTCGACGCCGAAGGCCTGACCCGCCTGATGGAGGATATCGAAGCCAAGCGCAAGCTGCGCAACGACATCGAGCAGGACTCGATGATCAAGATCCGCTCGCGCAATCTCGAAGCCGAGCGGCAGGCGCTGGAGATCGAGCGCGAGAGCGAGACCGCCCGCCTCGAGCAGGAGCGTGATATCGAGATGCGCCGCGCCCTGCAGCGCACCGAAGTCGCCCGCGAGCGCGCGCTGCGCGAGACCGAAGCCGAACAGGCCCAGATCACCGCACGCGAAACCATCGAGAAGGCGCGCATCGCCAACGAGCAGGCCATCACCGAAGCCCGTATCGCCTCCGAGCGCGAGACCCGGCACCGGGAGATCGAGCGCACCCGCGCGGTGGAAGAGCGGGAATTGCTGGCACGCGAGGAGATCGAGAAGGCCAGGATCGCCAACCAGCGCTCCGTCGACACCACCCGCATCGCCTCCGAACGCGAGGTCCGCCAGCGCGAGATCGAGCGGATGCGCACGGTCGAGGAGGCCGAGATTGCCGCCCGCGAGTCGATCGAAAAGGCCCGCATCCAGCAGGACCGCGTCGTCACCGATGCCCGCATCGCCAATGAGGAAGAGACTCGCCGCCGCGAGATCGAGCGGACCCGCGCGGTCGAGGAGGCCGAGATCGCGGCCCGCGAGGCCACCGAGAAGGCGCGCATCGCCCAGACCATGACGGTCAATGTCGAGCGCATCTCCTCGGACGAACGCACCCGCGCACTGGAGATCCAGCAGGTCCGCACCATCCAGGAGGCCGAGATCGAGGCGCAAAAGTCGGTCGAGGCCGCCCGCATCATCAGAGAGAAGACGCTGGCCGCCGAGCGCATCGCCGCCGATCACACCACGCGCAAGCTCGAGATCGAGCGCAACCAGGCGATCGAAATCGCCGGGATCACGGCGCGCGACGCCACCGAGGCGTCGCGGATCGCGCAGGAGGAACATGTCCGGGCGCTGGAAATCGCGCGCACCCGCGCAATCGAGGAGGCCGACATTGCCTCGCGCGAATCGATCGAGGCGGCGCGCATTTCGCAGGAGAAGTCGGTCGCCGCACAGCGCATCCGTGCCGAACGCGAGACCCGCGCGCTCGAGATCGAGCGCACCGGGGCGATCGAGGCCGCCGAGCTGAAGCGCCGCGACGCGGTCGAGCGGCAGCGGATCGATGTCGAGCTGGCGCTGGAGAGCGAACGGATCACGTCCTCCCGGACCCGCGAGGTGCTCAATATCGATCAGAAGAGGGCGATCGAGCTCGCCGACGAGGAGCGCGTGATCGCGCTCGCCGCCAAGCGATCGGAGCGCATCGATGCCGACCGGCAGGTCAAGCAGGCCGAGATCACGGCCCGCAAGGAGGTCGAGACCACCGACGTGACCCGCGAGCAGGCGCTGGAGGCTGCGCGGATCGCTCGGCGCCGCTCCATCGAGCAGCTCGAAGTCGCCCGCAACCAGTCGCTGCAGGAGGCCGAGATTGCCGCACGCGAGGAGGTCGAACGCGCGCGGATTGCGTCGGACCGCGGCCTCGACGAGGCCCGGATCGGCCGCGAGCGCGAGCTGCGCAAGCTCGAGGTGAACCGTGAGAAGGACGTCGAGACCGCGCTGATGGAGAAGGCGATCGCGCTGCATCAGAAGTCGCTGGAGGAATCCGCGGCGCGCGCGGCGGCTGAGGACGCGAGGGTACACGCCACCGAGGCGGCCGAGCGCGTGGTCACCGCGCGCGAGAGCGAAATCGCCAAACGGCGCAAGACCATCGAGGTGCTGCTGGCCGAGAAGCAGGCCGAGGAAACCAGGATCGCGGCCGGGGCCGAACGGGTTCGCGCCACGGTGGAGGCCGAGGCGCAGCGCCTGCTCAACGAGGCCGAAAATGTGCTGACCGATCAGGCACGCTACTCGCTGTTCCGTCGCAAGCTGCTCGACCGGATCGAGGGCATCGTGCGCGAGAGCGTCAAGCCGATGGAGAAGATCGAGGGCATCCGCATCCTCCAGGTAGACGGCCTCAACGGCAACGGTAATGGCGGCGGCGGTGGCCGCAGCGCCACCGACGAGGTGATCGATTCGGCGCTGCGCTATCGCGTGCAGGCGCCGCTGATCGACTCGATCCTGTCGGATATCGGCGTCGAGGGCGGCAGCCTGGCAAAAATGCCCGGCCTGATCCGCGAGGCGCGCGACATGCAGGGCATCAAGGAGTCCGCGCGGAAAAGCAGCGGCGAGGCCAAGCCGGCAGCGCCCGGGGGCGGCGGCGAGCCACCGCGTCCTGAGCGCACGCCACGCAAGAAGGACTGAGCTCACGCCATGGCACGAGTTTATGTCTCCACCGTCGTCAACGCCCGCAACGACCGGGTCTGGGCCCGGGTGCGCGATTTCAACGGGCTGCCGAACTGGCACCCCGCGATTGCGGAGAGCCGGATCGAGGGTGGCGAGCCCTCCGACAAGATCGGCTGCGTCAGGGATTTTCGCCTGCGCAATGGCGACCGGATCAGGGAGAAGCTTCTGGGCCTGTCCGACTACGACATGTTCTGCATCTACTCGATCCTGGAATCGCCGATGGGCGTCGAGAACTATGTCGCGACCTTGCGGCTCACGCCGGTCACCGACGGCGACCAGACGTTCATGGAGTGGACTGCCGAGTTCGACTGCGCCCCGGAACGTGAAGCAGAGCTCGTCAACAATATCGGTGGCGGCGTGTTCCAGGGCGGATTCGACGCCCTGAAGCGGGCGTTCGGGGGATAGCGGAATGCATAGGTCAGATATCGCCGAGCAGACGGTCCACCTCTCGCCCTGTGGGAGAGGTCGGATCGCATCGCATGATGCGATCCGGGTGAGGGGTTGCGGTCCCTCGTGGGACCTGAGCCCCCTCACCCGGCGCTGCGCGCCGACCTCTCCCCGTTGGGGAGAGGTGATGCGCGCGGCAACATCGATGCAAAAGATAGACATTGGACGCTGACCGTGCCGCACATCGTCAAAAGCACGATCCTGGATGCACCGACCGATACGGTCTGGGCCGTGCTGCGCGATTTCAATGGCCACGACCGCTGGCACCCTGCGGTCGCGACCAGCGGCATCGAGCGCGCGCAGCCTTCCGACAAGATCGGCTGCGTCAGGCGCTTCAAGCTGAAGGACGGCGCCGAGCTGCGCGAGCAGCTGCTGGCGCTGTCCGACCTCGAACAATCGTTCAGCTACTGCCTGCTCGATACACCGATCCCGATGTTCAACTACGTGGCGCATGTCCGCCTGCTGCCGGTCACCGACGGCGACCGCACCTTCTGGCACTGGGAATCGCGCTTCACGACGCGGACCGACGACCGGGATCGCATTACGCATATGGTTTCGGAAGACATCTACCAGGCCGGCTTCGAAGCCATCCGCCGGCATCTGAAGGAGGCCGCGTAAGCGGAAAGGGACATCATGCCAGTCACGGTGAAGACCTTCACCAGCACCCATGACGCGGCGGCCGCGCTGTCGTCGGATCGCAGCGCGCGTTACCTCGGCGGCGGCACGCTGGTGATGCGGGCGTTGAACGAAGGTGACATCTCGATCTCGACTGTTATCCGCGCCAGCGACCAGGCGATGACCCGGATTGATACTTCGGGCGCGCGTATCGTGCTCGGCGCCGGCGTCACCTTTGCGCGTATCCTGGCCGAGCGCGAGCTTGCCTTCCTGCACGCCCCGGCCCGCTCGATCGGCGGACCGGCGGTGCGCAACATGGGCACGGTCGGCGGCAATTTGTTCGCGCCGGTGCCGTATGGCGACTTCACTGTCGCGATGCTTGCGCTCGATGCTGTCGTGTCGGTGCAGGGCGGCCTCGGCGGCCGTGAGATCGAAATCGAGGAATTCCTGCAATCGCGCGACCGGCAGACCGGCACGCTGGTGCTGGCGATCTCTTTCGCCAAGCCCGGCAGCACTGAGGCCTTCCGCTACCGCAAGATCGCGCGGATCAAGCCCAAGGGCGGCGCGGTGATCACGCTCGCAGCACATCTGCCGGTCAACGGCAGCCGCATCGTCGGCGCCCGCGTCGCGCTCGGTTCGATGGCGCCGACGCCGATCCGCGCCCGCGCCGCCGAGCGTGCGCTGGAAGGCCGCTCGCTCGACGCCTCCACGATCAATGCGGCCGCCGCGGCTGCCGTCGAAGGAACTTCGCCTGGCGACAATGCGCTCGCCAGCGCCTGGTACCGCCGCGAGATCGTCGGCGTGCATCTCCGGCGCCTGTTGTCCGGTCAGGAATAGATCGTCATGGCCAAGACCCCTCTGCAATTTCAGCACAACGGCCGTGACGTCGCGATCTTCGTCGACGGCGGCACCAATCTGCTGGTGGCTTTGCGCGAGCTGATCGGCGACATGACGCCGAAATTCGGCTGCGGCCAGGGCGGCTGCGGCACCTGCAGCGTGCTGATCGATGGCGAACTGCACCTCTCCTGCCTGACGCTCGCCGAGACCGTCGCCGGCCGCTCCGTCGAGACGCTCGACGGCATCAAGGACGGCCCCAATCTGCACCCGCTGCAGCGCGCCTTCGCCGACAATTTCGCCGCGCAGTGCGGCTACTGCACACCGGGCATGCTGATGGCCGCGAAGGCGCTGCTCGACCGCAATCCGCAGCCGAGCCGCGCCGAGGTGGTCGAGGCGATCTCTGGCAATATCTGCCGCTGCACCGGCTATGAGCCGATCATCAACGCCGTGCTCGCCGCCGCATCCGGCGGCCGCGCACGCGCGTAAGGGAACAGTGCCATGCTGGAATTGCGCAAGGACCTCTTCGCCGACGAGCGCGACGACAATCTGAAGGAAATCGGCAAGGGCACGCAGCGTCAGGACATGCTCGGCCATGTCACCGGCACCTCGCCCTATTTTGACGACCACAAGCTGCAGGGCATGCTGCATCTGAAGGTGGTGCGCAGCGAACATTCGCACGCCCGGCTGCGGCGCATCGACACCTCGGAGGCCGAGCGGTCGCAGGGGGTGCGGCGCGTGATCCGCGCCTCCGACGTGCCGCGCAATTTGAACACGCTGCTCAGCCTGATCAATTTCGGCAAGGACGACGAGCCGTCGCTCGCGGTCGACAAGGTGCGCTACAAGGGAGAGCCCATCGTCGCCATCGTCGCCGACAGCCCGCGCGAGGCGTTTGAGGCGATCGCCAAGGTCAAGATCGACTATGAGCCGCTGCCGGCGGTGTTCGATGTCGAGGACGCGCTGAAGCCGGGCGCGCCCGTGGTCAACGAGGTTTATCCGAAGAACACCTTCACCTATCACGAGACCTACGATCGCCAGCAGCTGCGCTTCGGCGATGCCGACCGTGCGCTTGCCTCGGCCGACCATGTGCTGGAACAGCGCTACCAGATGTCGCCGATCGAGCATGCGCCGACCGAGACCAACGGCTCGATCGCCG
Source organism: Bradyrhizobium sp. 6(2017) (assembly GCF_011058295.2). Lineage (NCBI taxonomy): Bacteria > Pseudomonadati > Pseudomonadota > Alphaproteobacteria > Hyphomicrobiales > Nitrobacteraceae > Bradyrhizobium > Bradyrhizobium sp. 6(2017). The sequence goes on from NZ_CP049289.2 coordinate 8,446,380, forward strand.
CGCCCGACACCAACGGCCGCTACATCGTCTACACCTCGACGCAGGCGCTATTTTTCTCGGTCGACACCTGCGCAAAGATCCTCGACGTGCCCTCCAACACCTTCCACTTCATCGGCGGCACGGTGGGCGGCGGCTTCGGCGGCAAGGTCGATACCCTGACCGAACCGCTCTGCATCCTCGGCGCGATGCTGACCGGACGCCCGGTGCGCTACGTGTTCGGGCGCGAGGAGGAGATGCAATACGGCCCGCCGCGCGGCGCCGAGCGCATCTACATCAAGGATGGCGTGATGCGCGACGGCCGCGTCGTTGCGCGCAAGGTGCGCGCCTATTTCGACAGCGGCGCCTATACGCGACTGTCGAGCTATGCGGCGGTGAAATGCGCGGCGCATCTGCCCGGCCCCTATACGATCCCAAACGTCCATGGCGACGTCTACTGCGTCTTCACCAACCGCACGCCGGCGACCGCGATGCGCGGCTTCGGCGTCACGGCGATGGACTTCGCCATCGAATGCCAGATGGACAAGCTCGCCCATCTCGTCGGCATGGACCCGATGGAGTTCCGGATCCTCAACGCGTATCGCGACGGCGACATGAAGGCGCACCGTCGCGAGGCCAAGAACACGGCACTGATCGAATGCGTGCAGGTCGCCGCGGAGAAGACCAAATGGCCGCTCCGCGAAGAATTCAAGCGCATGTCGTCGCGCAAGGATGGTGGTGGCATCCGTGCTGCTGTGACGCTGACGCCACGTGAACCGCATGCGCCGGCGCCCGCACCGTCGCAGCAGCGCACGACGTATGATCGCGCCCCGGCTGCAACCCGCGAGCCGCCGCCGCCCTCTCCGACGCCACCATCACCTCCGCCGCCGCGGCCGACCGCGCCGTCGCATGGCGCCACCCGCTTCTCTTCCGTCTTCGGCACCAGGAGGCGCTGACCATGACCAGGCATCGCGGACGCGGCATCGCGTCGGTCAATTATCCCATCGGCATGAATCTCGGCGGCGATCCGAGCCAGGCGCTGGTGCATTCCAACCCGAGCGGCAAGTTCACGGTCGCGCTGTCCTCGATCGACCTCGGCCAGGGCATGAAGTCCGTGACGCGGCAGATCTGTGCCGAGACGCTGGGCGTACCGGTCGAGGACGTCTATGTCGACACCGCGGATTCCGACACCGGTCCGCACTGCATGGGCTCGTTCGCCTCGCGCGGCACGCATCGCGTCGGCAACGCCGTGATGGCGGCAGCGCGCGAGGCGCGCGGCGTGATGATGGAGGCGGCCGCCGAGGAGCTCGAGGTAAACGCCGCCGACCTCGAGACCGACGGCCGCGGCAACATCCACGTCAAGGGCGCGCCGCATCGCTCGATCTCGACTAAGGACGTCGCGATCGCCGCGCAGTTCAAGCAGGGAAAGACGATCTCCGGCCGCGGCATCTTCCTGGTGCCGCTGTCCGACGTCGACCCTGAAACCGGCGAGATGTCGCCGGCGACGTGCTATGCGCATGCCTGCCTCGTCGCCGAGGTCGAAGTCGACGACGAGACCGGCGAAGTCGATATGGTCCGGATGGACAGTGCCTATGAGCTCGGTCGCGCGCTCAATCCGCGGCTGGTCGAGCAGCAGCTGGTCGGCGGCGCCTGGATGGGCGTCAGCCACGCACTCTACGAGACGCCGGAACCGTATTATCCGGAGCCGGTGCATGGCCCGCGCGACTTCGTCGAATATCTGATGCCGGGACCCGGCGACATCTGCCCGCACGACATCGCGGTGCTCGAACGCCCGGCCCCGGACGGCCCGTTCGGCGCCAAGGGACCGGGCGAGATGTGCGCCAATCCGGTGCTGCCTGCCGTGGCGAACGCAATCTTCAACGCGGTCGGGGTGCGGATCGACGATCTGCCGATCACGCCGGAGAAGGTGCTGCGCGCGATCAGGGCGCAAGGCGGCGCGCGGCCGCAGCCGCGGCGCTGAGGTCTCTCCATGCCGGTCCGCAGCAACATCGTCGGCATCGATAGCCCCGAGGCGCTCGAGAAGGCGCTGCGCGCGGCCTATTACCTCGCCGACGACGGCATCGCGACGGCCGCCTATCTCTCGCTCGCGCTCGGCAAACCGCTGCTGCTTGAGGGCGCGCCGGGCGTCGGCAAGACCGAGGCTGCGAAAGCGATCGCCGCGGTGCTCGGCCGCAGGCTGATCCGCCTGCAATGCTATGAGGGCATCGACGCCGCTGCTGCGCTCTATGAGTGGAACTATCCGCGCCAGATGCTGGCGATCCGGCAGGCCGGCGAAGAGAGCATCGACATCTATGGCGACGCCTTCCTGATCGAGCGTCCGATGCTCGCCGCATTGCGGGCGCCCGACGCGACCGTGCTCTTGATCGACGAGATCGATCGCGCCGACCAGGAGTTCGAGGCCTTCCTGCTCGAATTCCTCTCCGACTTCCAGATCTCGATCCCCGAGCGCGGCACCGTGCGTGCCGCCGAGCACCCCGTCGTGGTGCTGACCTCGAACCGGACGCGCGACCTGCACGAGGCGCTGCGGCGGCGCTGCGTCTATCACTGGATCGACTATCCGAACGCCGAGCGCGAGGCCCGGATCGTGATGATGCGCGCCTCCAGCGTCGCCGAAGCCACCGCCCGCGCGGTGGTCGCCGCCGTCGGCCGGCTGCGCCGCGAGCCGCTCAGCAAAGCGCCGGGGATTGCGGAAGCCGTCGACTGGGCGGAGGCCGCGACCCTCCTTCATAAGGGCGGCGCGCGCTGGCCGGATGCCTTCAAGCGTTCGATCGGCGTCGCGCTGAAGGACGAGGAGGATCTGCATTTCATCTCACCCCGGCTCGATGCATTGATCGCGGAGGCAGCCGCGTGAGCGACGATCTCAAGCTGCCGCGCGCCGCGCAGATCTTCGTGACCTTTGTCGCGCTGCTGCGCGCCAACGGCTTCCTGGTCGCACCGGAGCAGACAACGAGTTTCCTCGCCGCGATCGAATTGCTCGGGCCGCAGAGCCTCGAGCACATCCGCCAGGCCGGGCTCGCGACGCTGGCGCCGCCGCCGGAGCGCTGCGCGACATATGACCGGCTGTTCGACATCCACTTCCGTGGCGGCGAGGCGATCGAGCAGGCCGAGGGCGAGGACGAGGAGACCGTCCGCCTGCAGGAGGAGGGCCGCGGCGAGGACGAGCCGCCGCTCGCCGACGAGGCCAATGAGTCAGGCCTTGCCGCGGCACGCGCCGAGGCGCTGGTCGAGCGCCGCTTTGCCCAGGCCGCGATCAGCGATCCGCTGCGAAAACTGTCGCGCGAGGCAGCAAAGCGGCTGCCGCGGCGGCGTGGCCACAGGCGACGCCGCGCCCGCAGTGGCCCGTTCGCCGATCTGCGCCGCACTCTACGTGACAGCGTGCGCAATGACGGCGAGGTGCTGCGGCTCGGCCGCATGCGCCGCCGCCAGCGTCCGCGGAAAATCCTGTTGCTGATCGACGTCTCCGGCTCGATGAAGGCCCGCACCGAGGAGAACATGAGGCTCGCGCATGCGCTGGTGCAGGCGGCCGGCAATGTCGAGGTCTTCACCTTCGGCACGCGACTGACCCGCGTGACATCGGCGCTGCGGCTGAAGCGCCGCGAGCAGGCGCTGAGCGCGGCCTCGTTCCTGGTCAGCGACTGGGATGGCGGCACCCGCATCGGCGACGCGCTGCAGGCCTTCCTCGCCGTGCCGCGGTTCGGCGGATATGCCCGCGGCGCCGCGGTCGTGATCGTCTCCGACGGGCTTGAGCGCGGCGATCCGGCCGCGCTGCGCGACGCCGTCGCAAAGCTGTCGCGCCGGGCCTGGCGCGTCAGCTGGCTGACGCCGCTCGCAACCTCGTCCGGCTTCAAGCCGCAAACAGAGGCGCTGATCGCGATCCAGCGCTTTGTCGACGATCTCGTGGACGGCGGATCGAGCGCGGCGGTGGTCGCGCATCTGCTGTCGCTCGGAGCAAGGAGAGCTGCGTGACTGGCATTGTCGACGGACATCATCACATCTGGCGTCAGGCCGATCTCGCCTGGCTGTCCGGCCCGATGCAGCCGCGCATCTTCGGCCCCTACGAGCCAATCCGCCGCGACTATCCGATCGAGGAATATCTCGACGACCTCAAGGGCACCGACGTCACCCGCTCGGTCTACGTCCAGACCAACTGGCCGAACGGCCAGTTCGAGGATGAAGCAGCCTGGGTGCAGCAGACCGCTGACCAGCACGGCTGGCCGCACGCCCTCGTCGCCTATGCCGATCTCTCCGTCGACGACGTCCGCCCGCAGCTCGATCGCCTGAAGCGCTATCCGCTGGTGCGCGGCGTGCGCATGCAGCTGCACTGGCACGACAACCCGCTCTATCGGTTCGCGGCGCGCCCCGATCTCTGCACCGATACCGCGATCCGGCGCAACGTCGCGCACCTCGCCGACTATGGCTGGAGTTTTGACCTGCAGGTGTTCGCGTCGCAGATGGCCGATGCCGCCGGCCTCGCCGAGGCCTGCCCTGACGTGACGTTCATCCTGCAGCACGCCGGCATGCTGGAGGATCTGTCGCCGCAGGGACGCGCCGCCTGGCGCGCCGGCATGGCGCGGCTGGCGCGCTGCCCGAACGTGGTTTCGAAACTGTCGGGGCTCGGCACCTTCATCCATCGCAACGATGCCGCGCATATCGCCGGCATCGTGATCGACACCGTCGCGATCTTCGGCGCGGACCGTTGCCTGTTCGGCTCGAACTTTCCGATCGAGAAGCTGTGGTCCAGCTACCGCGATCTCGTCGACGCCTTCAAGGCGGCGGCCGCACGGCTCAGCGACGAGCAGCGCGAGGCGATCTTCAGCACAACGGCGGCGCGGGTCTATCGGCTGGGGCCATAGGCGCGCCGCGAACACGGACACAACAACGAACACGAATTGGGAGAGGGACAGATGCCGTTGGAGATCAAGATTCTGGACTATGGCGATATCGAGCTGGAATCGAGCTTCCTCGTGCTCGGGCACAATTGCGGCCGGACCCGCCGCGTGCTGACGCTCGGCTTTTTGATCCTCGGCGGCCCCTACCCTGTGCTGGTCGACACCGGCTACCGTTCCAACCAGATCATGGAGACGCTCGGCATGCGCGGCCTCCAGTTCCACGAGAACATGATCGAGAACCAGCTCGCCCGCCACGGCGTGCGAATGGGCGACGTCCGCTTCGTCTGCCACACCCATCTGCACATCGATCACGCCGGCAAGGACGATCTGTTCTCGATGAACACCACCGTCGTCGTCAACCGCAAGGAGCTGGAATATTCCGTCTCCGGCCTGATGCACCCGCAATATCCGGCGCCCGACATCAAGCATCTGATCGACCGCCTGCACACCAAGAGCGCGCTGCGCTTCCTCGACCTCGAGATCACCGGTCCGGTCGAGCTGATGCCGGGCGTCTATTGCGACGCCGCCAACGCCCACACCGAAGGCTCGATGAACATCCACGTCCACACCGCCGACGGCATCGCGACAATCTGCGGCGACGTGATCTATGACTTCAACGACCAGATCGTCGCCCCCTTCAACGAAATCCATGACGCCGAGCCGCGCACCACCGGCAACCACGGCACCAGCAAGCGCGCCGAGAAGGCTGCGATCAAGAAGCTGCTGAGTAGCTCGCGCTATTTGCTGCCGGTGCATGATCGCCCGGCCAAGATCGAGGGCGGCGCGGTGGTCGGCCGGCTGCACGACCAGGTGCCCGGACCTGTGGTGCAGAGCCTGCCGCAGCGCAATTGGTTTCCGGCATAACCAAGAAGGCCTGTCACGATGACGCATGTCACGCTGCGCGCCGAGTTCGAGGATCTGATCGATCCCTATGCGCCGGTCGGCCAGGTCGGCACCGGCTTCGATTTCACCGAGGGACCGATCTGGCATCCGCTGGATCACTTCCTGCTGTTCTCCGACATGCCCGGCGACGTGCGCAGGCGCTGGGATGCGCGGCGCGGCGTCGTCGAGGTCAAGCGTCCGTCGAACAAATGCAACGGCATGACCTATGACGCCGAGCTCAACCTGATCGTCTGCGAGCATGCGACGTCGTCGCTGATCCGCGAGCGGCCGGACGGGCGGCGCGAGGTGCTGGCCTCGCATTACGAGAACCAGGAGCTCAACAGTCCGAACGACGTCTGCGTGCATTCCTCGGGCGCCATCTATTTCTCCGATCCATGGTACGGCCGGATGCCGGTCTATGGAGTCGAACGACCGCGCCAGCTCGGCTTCCAGGCCGTCTACCGCGTGCCGCCGGGCGGTGGTGCGCCCAAACTGCTGGTCGACCGCTATTTGTTCGAGCAGCCGAACGGACTGTGCTTCTCGCCCGACGAACGCATCCTTTATGTCAACGACACCGTGCAGGCGCTGGTCCGTGCCTTCGACGTCCAGGCCGACGGCTCGCTCGCCAATCCGCGCATGTTCGCGAGCGGCATCCGCTCCGAGCTCGAGCCCGGCCTGCCCGACGGCATGAAGTGCGACCAGCGCGGCAATGTCTGGGTCACCGCGCCCGGCGGCGTCTGGGTCTATTCGGCTGACGGCAATCTGCTCGGCAAGGTCCGCCTGCCCGAACTGGTCGCCAATCTTGCCTGGGGCGGCGCCGACTTCCGCACGCTGTATCTGACCGCGACCCATTCGGTCTATGCGATCCCGACCAAGGTCGGGCCGCGACAGGAGCCCTATATGAGCAGCAAGCGTGGCGGCGCCGGCGCGGCATCGTCCTCTACGCCCGCGCCCAATCTCGCCGCCGGCGACATGCAGCTCGATCCGAAGCGCTGCGCGATGATCATCCAGGACATGCAGAACGACGTCATCATGGACGGCGGCGCGTTCGCCGAGTCCGGCGCGCCCGTGCATGCGCGCCAACAGCATGTCGTCGAGAATGTCCGCCGCGTCGCCGAGGCTGCACGCGCCCGCGGCGTCGCCATCATCCATGTCTGGTTTGTCGTCGAGCCGGGCGCACCCGGCGTGACCTTGAACGCGCCGCTGTTCGAGGGACTGGTCGACAGCAAGGCGATGGTGCGCGGCAGCTGGGGGGCAGCGCCGGTCTCGGGGCTCGAGCCGCGTCCCGGCGACTTCGTGGTCGAGAAGATGCGGATGAGTGCCTGGGAAGGCACGCGGCTCGAGACCATCCTGAAGGCCACCGGCCGCGACATGATCATCAACACCGGAGCCTGGACCAACATGTCGGTCGAGCACACCGCGCGCACCGGCGCCGACAAGGGCTATTTCATGATCGTACCAGAGGATTGCTGCTCGACCATGAATGCCGATTGGCACAACGCCGCGATCAACTTCGCGCTGCAGAACGTTTCCGTGGTGACCAACGCCGACGCCGTCATCAAGGCGCTCGGTTAGGGAGGCGCGGTGCCAAAACTGCTGCACCTCGCCTGCTCTCCTCGCGCCGATTCGGAATCGGCTGATGGTGCGCGCGTCTTTCTCGACCATTTCAGCCAGGCGCGGCCGGACTGGGAGATCGACGCGATGAACCTCTGGCGCGAGCCGCTGCCGGAGTTCGAGGGTTATCTGCTCGAGGCCAAATACGCCCGGATCGGCGGCAAGAGCTTCACCAATTCGCAGCACGACGCCTTCGCCGTCGCCGAGCGCCTCGCGCTGCGGCTGTCGCTGGCCGATCGCGTGCTGATCTCGACCCCGATGTGGAATTTCGGCGTTCCCTACAAGCTCAAGCAATGGCTCGACGTCATCATCCAGCCCGGGCTGACCTTCCGCTTCGATCCGGCGTTAGGTTATCTGCCGCTGCTCAAGGACCGGCCGACCATCGTGATCATCGCCAGCGGCAGCGACTTCGTCACCGGCATGAACCGCGGCCGCATCGACATGGCGACGCCCTATCTGCGCGAGGCGCTGCGCTTCATCGGCGTCAGTGACGTGCGCTTCGTGCCGATCGGCCCGACCACCGGACCCACCGAGCCGATCCGCGTGGCCCGTGAGGCCGCGCACCGCAGACCCGCGGAGATGGCGGGGCGGTTTTGATCAACGAGACCGATCGCACCGTCAATCCGACGAATGCGGCAATGACGCCGGCGTGATTATCCGATTCACTATCAAGCATCGCGGTGTCATCACCCGCGAAAGCGGGTGATCCAGTACTCCAGAGACGCCGGGGCTTGAGCCGAGAGGCCGCGGCGTACGGGATCGCCCGGTCGAGCCGGGCGATTACAGATGTGGTGGGGACGCGCCTTCGCGTTCTCGCGACATGATCCGCCCGAGCTTTGCTCTTCGTTCCGCCCTCCTCGATCAGAGGGCGCAGGGAAAGCCGGGTGCCGATCGCACCCATGGGCCCCGAGCAAAAGGTAGAAAGCTCGGGGGTAGGACCACAGGTGTAACCGGAGCAGTCCGGCTTTCCCTGCGCGATGGGTTACGGCTTATTTCGTGCTCTCCCCGGCGAGACTTGGCTTTTTTGTCACCGCCTTCGCAAGACGCAATTGCGTCTCGCAAGGGGACACCAGCCACTAGGGCGTCAGGACCACACGACTTCACCGTCCGCCTTGTGTGCACTCGTCTCTCGCACGCTCGGCGTCCACCGCATCCCACACCTCGTTCGTGACGACCGCGAAGCGCCCCTCGATCGGGCGGGACGAACAATTCATACACTGAGTTGTATTTCTGATAAAGCGAAATATTTTGCTGCGGGGGCTTGCGCCGTCGGGCAACTCAGTGATTGCCGCGTCAGGGAGGCACCGGCGGAAGGGTTCCCTCCCCCCTTGCGGGGGAGGGTTAGGGAGAGGGGTGCCACACGGCGCGCGCTCTCCGAATCCGTCACGGCAACAAGCGAACAGGTTACGAAAGCGTTGCACTCATCGATCAGTTCGCCCGGGGCCACCCCTCTCCCCACCCTCTCCAGCCGCAAGTCGGGCCTGCCCGACTTGCGAAAATTTACAATGCGCAACCGGGGTAGACCCCGGTTGCGTGGAGAGGGAGCCTTGGGGGCGTGCTCACCTCACGTACGATACTCCGCACTCACCCTACGTTTCTGCAGCGGCAAAACACAGCCTGCACAACAATCCCGGTCCGTTGTCGCGCAATTCAATTCGCGCGCCGTGCAGGCTGGCGACCGCCGCGACCAGGCTGAGGCCGAGGCCGTTGCCCGGCGTGTAGCGGCTCTGTTCGAGCCGGTAGAAGCGCTTGAAGACGCGGTCGTGCTGGCCGGGTGGAATGCCGGGGCCGTCATCGGCCACCGCAATCACCGCGTCGCCCTCGTCGTTGTCGCAGGTCACGGTCACCCGCCCGCCGGGGCGGCCATGCTTGATGGCGTTGTCGACGAGATTGGCGATCGCGTCGAACAGCAAATCGCGGTCGCCGGTGACCAGCACCGCGGCATCGCCGGCAAGCTCGAGATGCGTGGTGACCTCCTCAGCCGCGGCATCGTAGAGTTCGACCACTTCGCCTGCGATCTCGACGAGATTGACGGTGCGGAAGGCGTCCTTGCGGGCCCGCGTCTCGATCTCGGAAATCCGCGTGATCGACGCGAACATTCCGAGCACCGCATCGAGATCTGCGATGGTGTTGCCGATCAGCGCTGCATCGCCCTCGCCGTTGCGCGGGGCGTGGTAGGCCTTTTCGAGCCGGCCGCGCATCCGGGTCAGCGGCGTGCGAAGGTCGTGGGCGATGTTCTCCCCGACCTGCTTGACGTCTCCCATCAGGGTCTGGATCCGATCCAGCATCAGATTGAGATTTTCGGCGACGCGATCCCATTCGTCGTGGCTGCCATGCAGCGGGATGCGCTGGTCGAGCCCGGAGAGCATGATGGCGCGGCTGGTCGCATTGATCGACTCGATCCGGCCGACCGTTCGCCGCGTCACCCCGATGCTGGCGACGGCTGCAAGCACGATGATGAGTAGGACAACGGCGATGCCGGCGGCCCTGATCTGGGCCATGAAGCCGTCGAGATCACCGATGTCGCGGCCGACCAGCAGGCGATCGCCGTTTGGCAAGGTTTCCGTCACGGCTCGCACCAGCGTGGTTCCCGCAGCGAGCGACGGCGGCGGCGGCGCGCGAAATTCCACCCATCCCCGCTGCGCAGTGCCTTCGGGCCATTGGCTGAGATTTCCGGCGAGCACCGCCGAGCCGGGACCGGCCAGCAGGTAGACGTGATCGGCAAAACCCTTGTCCGCTATCCGCTGTGCGATCAACGCGGCCAGGCCGTCGCGGCCGGATCGCACATAGGCATCGTGCAGGCTGGCCCGTTCGACGGTGATGGCGCGATCGGCCCGATCGCGCGCATAGGACAGCGTCGACCAGTAGACATAGGCAAAGATCGCCGAGACGATCAGGCCGAACGCGCCGATCGCGATCAGCGCCAGGCGGAAGGTCGACGACTTGAGGGTTTTAGCCAGGAGCACGGAGGCAGTACCCGATGCCGCGGATCGTGTGAATCAGCGGATAGGCTTGCTGATCGTCGACCTTGCGGCGCACCCGTCCGACATAGACGTCGATGATGTTGGTCGAGGGATCGAAGTGAAGGTCCCAGACATGCTGCAGCAGCATCGCGCGCGACACCACGCGGCCTTCGTTGCGCACGAGATATTCGAGCAGCTGGAATTCCTTCGGCAGCAGCGGAATCTTGCGGCCGCGCCGGCTCGCCGTCCGCGCGATCAGATCGACCGCGAGGTCGCCGACCCGCAGGATGGTCTCCTTGGCAACGGTCTCGCTGCGGCGGCCCAGCGCCTCCAGCCGCGCCAGCAACTCGACAAAGGAGAACGGCTTGACCAGATAGTCGTCGCCGCCGGCGCGCAAGCCCCGCACGCGGTCGTCGACCTCGCCCAGCGCGCTGATGATCAGGAACGGCACCGCGATGCCGTCGTCGCGCATCTGGCGCATCACCGTGATGCCATCGATGTCTGGCAGCATGCGATCGATCGTGATCACGGCATAGTCGCGCGCCGCACCCTGGCTCAGCGCTTCGCGGCCGTTCGCCGCCAGGTCGACATCGTAGCCGCTGGTGGTGAGCTCCTCGACGAGCTGACCGGCGGTCTCAGGATCGTCCTCGACGACGAGAATGCGGCGGTGTGCTCCGGTCATTATCTTGAACTCCGAGTTGTCTTGAACTCCGAGTCTTCTTGAACTCTTGGAGTTCTCAACTCTCCGGGCGCCCGCCCCGCGACGGCCGCCGCCAGACTATCCCATTCCGGGGCTGGATGGAACGCCTGGCGACGACCGCGACAACGGTGCGGTTGGTTGGGCGATCACCAATAGTCCCCGCACACATTGACCCATTGCAATCCGTACGGCGTCCACGACCTGCGCCAGCAGCCATCGTAATAGCCGCCGGCGTAAACGTAGGGCGCGCCGAAGACCGCGAAGCGATGGAAGCGGTGGTGGCGGAAGCCGCCATGATGGAAGAAGCGCGCGCCGTGGACTCCGGCGCCGGCAAATCGCGGGCCGATTGCGGGCGCACCGACGAAGCGGGGGCCACCAACGCGCCCGCCGGCAAAATGCCCGCCGCCGCCCATCGCGGCGAACGCCGCGCCGCTGCTACCACGCATACCGCCGCCGAAACCACCGCCACGCATTCCGCCCATTCCGCCGCCATGCATGCCGCCGCCCATGGCGCCAGTAAAGCCACCGCCATGCCCGCCACCGAAGCCACCGCCGTGACCACCGCCGCCACCGCCATGTCCACCGCCACCACCGCCGCCTCTGGCGAAGGCTACGGGTGCAAGCGCAACGCTGGCAGCGAGCGTCGCCGCCGTGAGAAACGTGAACAGCCTGTTCTTCATCAAATCCTCCCTGATTGGGACCGCGGCGAACCTCTCGTCGCCGCAAGCAGAGGACGCTCAGAAGACGCAAGCCGATGCCCGACTTCAACTGACAAATGCGCCAGATTCTGACGCCGGATTTAGGATTTGGCGCGCGAGCTCTGTGCGCAAGGCGACCTTCAAGTGTCCGAATCAAACCACCAGACGATCTCGGAGCCTGGGCAGACTTCGCGTCACGTCACGAGCGCTCGCCTTGAGGATACGCGCCGCACCGGCACACCCCTTGATCATGCGCGATCTCCGTGGTAACTGGGCTTCATGATCAACGTCGTGCGCATCGCGAACCGCAAAAACATGACCCACTCTCGCTGGGCCGTGGAAGGAGTCGTGCGCTAGGAATTCGACGACGCGATCTTTTCACCAGGCCCCGCCGGCATCGGACGGGGCCTTTTGTTTGGCCATGCTCCCTGCCGGCACAACAGCAGGAGCATCCGATGCCACCCCAACAGACGAACCTCAGCCCCTCGACCGGGCGCGATGCCGCAGGGCTGCGCCTCGACCCCGCCATCGCACTGGTGAAAGGCACCACCGGCGATGCCTTGGCCGAGGCATGCCCCGATGCCTCCATCGCAGCGCTAAGAGACGCTTTCTCGGAAAAGGAAGCGGCTGGACCACCAGTCGCATCGATGCAGTGCCTCCTGGGTTTGCTCCAGGGATATTGGCGCGCCTTCCGAAATTGGCGCCAACGCGCGAGGTCGCGAGCCAGTTTGCGCGACCTCAGCGACAGGGAGCTGAGGGATATCGGCCTGACACAAGGTGACATCGACTGCATCGTTGCCGGCCGAGCCATTGAAAGGCTCAGAGAAGGCACGACGTATCTATGGCTGTCTCGTGGTGTGATGTAACTGATGGCAAGTCACCACCAGCTCTGCACATTGAGCGGCTAGCCGCCGGGCGGATCAACGAAGCGTGATCCGCCCCTTTTCTATCGCCGTGACGTGGCGGATGACGCCAACGCGGCTCAGGTCGGCTTGCCGCGCCCGCTCTTCTCGGCGGCGCGGCGCAGCGCTTCGGCGAGCGCGCCGCCGCCGGACTGCTCGGCCGGCTTGCGCGGAGCCGCCGACGTCATCTTGGCCGAGCCGCGCGAAAAATCGCGGGACGGTCCTGCATTGTCCTTCTTCGGTCCGATCTCGTCGTCGAGCCGCAGCGTCAGCGCGATGCGCTTGCGCGCGACCTCGACGTCCAGGACCTTGACCTTGACGATGTCGCCGGGCTTCACCACCTCGCGCGGGTCCTTGATGAAGGTCTTCGACATCGCCGAGATGTGCACCAGCCCGTCCTGGTGCACGCCGATGTCGACGAAGGCGCCGAAGGCCGCGACGTTGGTCACGGTGCCTTCGAGGATCATGCCCTTCTTGAGGTCCTTGACCTCCTCGACGCCTTCCTTGAACACCGCCGCCTTGAACGCCGGGCGCGGGTCGCGGCCGGGCTTTTCCAGTTCGCGCAGAATGTCGGTGACGGTCGGCAGACCAAACGTGTCGTCGACGAAGGATTGCGGCCTGAGCCCACGCATCATGTCGGCGTTGCCGATCAGCGCCTTGATGTCGCTCTTGGTCGCCTCAAGGATGCGGCGTACCACCGGATAGGCTTCCGGATGCACGCCGGAGGAATCGAGCGGGTCCTCGCCATTGCTGATGCGCAGGAAGCCCGCGCACTGCTCGAATGCCTTCGGCCCGAGCCGCGGCACGTCCTTCAGCGCCTTGCGCGACTTGAACGGACCGTTGGCGTCGCGGTGCTGCACGATGCTTTGCGCCAGCCCCGCGCCGATGCCCGACACCCGCGAGAGCAACGGCACCGAGGCGGTGTTGGCATCGACGCCGACCGCGTTCACGCAGTCTTCCACCACGGCATCGAGCGAGCGCGCGAGCTTGGCTTCGCCGAGATCGTGCTGGTACTGGCCGACACCGATCGCCTTCGGATCGATCTTGACCAGTTCGGCCAGCGGATCCTGCAGCCGCCGCGCGATCGAGACCGCGCCGCGAATGGTGACGTCGAGATCGGGCAATTCGTTCGAGGCGAAGGCAGAGGCCGAATAGACCGATGCGCCAGCCTCGGAGACCACGATCTTGGTCATCTTGCGCTCGGGCAGCCGCTTCACGAGCTCTGTGGCAAGCTTGTCGGTCTCGCGCGAGGCGGTGCCGTTGCCGATCGCGATCAGCTCGACGCCGTGCTCGATCGCGAGCTTGCCGAGAATGGCGAGCGCCTCGTCCCAGCGCCGCTGCGGCTCGTGCGGAAAGATCGCCGTATGCGCCACTACCTTGCCGGTCGCATCGATCACCGCGACCTTGACGCCGGTGCGATAGCCGGGGTCGAGCCCCATGGTGGCGCGCGCGCCAGCCGGTGCCGCGAGCAGCAGATCGCGCAAATTCGAGGCGAACACGCGCACCGCCTCGGTTTCGGCTGCGGCCCACAGCCGCATCCGCAGATCGATGTTGAGATGGATCTGGATCTTGGTGCGCCAAGCCCAGCGCACCGTCTCCGTCAACCACTTGTCGCCCTTGCGGCCTTGGTTGGAGACCGCGAAGCGGTTCATGATCTTCAGCTCATAGATGCCGGGCACGCCGACCGCCGGCGCCTCGGCTTCCGGCTTGATCGCGAGGTCGAGGATCTCCTCCTTCTCGCCGCGGAACAGCGCCAGGATACGGTGCGACGGCAGTTTCGGCAGCGGCTCGGAGAAATCGAAATAGTCCTTGAACTTCTCGCCCTCGGTCTTTTTGCCGGTGCGGACGGTCGAAGCCATGATGCCGTTCGACCACATCTCCTCGCGCAACGCGCCGATCAGATCGGCGTCCTCGGCGAAGCGCTCGACCAGGATGGCGCGCGCGCCGTCCAGCGCGGCGGCGACGTCGGCGACCTGCTTCTCGGCATCGACGAAGGGAGAAGCGGCCTCGTTGGGATCGTTTTGCGGCTGCGTCAGCAGGAGATCGGCGAGCGGCTCGAGCCCGGCCTCCTTGGCGATCTCGGCCTTGGTGCGGCGCTTCGGCTTGTACGGCAGATAGATGTCTTCCAGACGGCCCTTGCTGTCGGCGGCCATGATCTGGGCTTCGAGTGCGGCGTCGAGCTTGCCCTGCTCGCGGATCGAGTTAAGCACCGCGGTGCGGCGCTCCTCGAGCTCGCGCAGATAGGTCAGCCGCTCTTCCAGCGTGCGCAGCTGCGTGTCATCGAGCGCGCCGGTAAGCTCCTTGCGGTATCGCGCGATGAACGGCACCGTGGCGCCGCCGTCGAGCAGCGTCACCGCCGCCTCGACCTGCTCGTCGCGAACCCCCAGCTCCTGCGCAATCTGATGATGAATCTTTGCCACGCTCGTCTCTCTGAATCGTCACGCCACTGATGGCGCGGACGCCGCTTATGAACTATCCCGGAATGATTCATCAAGGCGCGCTGTGGATCAAATTTGGCACCTCGCGCAATCTATTTCCAGGATGTGCGCCGCCCACGGCTTGACAAATAGACCCGCGCCGCATTGCCGCCGAAAATCGCAGCTCTTGCCTCACTTGACAAATCAGCCAGCAGGCTCTCGGCAGCAGCGAACCAGCGCGCATAGCCGCCGGCGAGATTGACGACCGGCCAGTCGCTGCCCCACAGCATGCGCTGCGGCCCGAAACATGCGAGCGCATGGTCCACGGCCTCGCGGAGATCGGCGACCTGCCAGTTCGGCGCCGCCTCGGTCGCGAGGCCCGACAGCTTGCAGACGACGTTGGCGCGCGCCGCAAGGCTCGCGATATCGTCCTTCCAGGCCGCGATGTCGCCGGTTGCGAGATTTGGCTTGCCGAAATGATCGAGCACGAATTGCAGGTCCGGATGGCGATCGACCACCTGGACGAGCCTTGGCAGATGGCGCGGCAGCACCAGCGCGTCGAACACCAAGCCGTACTGCGCCATGGCCTCGAGCGGCGCGGCCAGTTCCGGCCGCAGCAGCCAGTCGTCATCGGCGATGTCCTGCACCATTGGCCGCAGGCCGACCAGCAGCTCGCGCCCGGCAATCGCATCGATCCGCGTCGCCGCGTCGTCGGCATCGAAGTCGATCCAGCCCACCACGCCCCGCACCAGATCGGAGCCTTTGGCAACGTCGAGCATAAACGCAGTTTCAGCCTCGGTCGGCGCGGCCTGCACCAGGATGGTGCCATCGATCCCGGCTGCGGCGAGATGCGGCATCAGATCTGATAGCCCGAAGTCGCGGTAAATCGGTCCGCGTTCGGGTGTCAGCCAGCCGTAATCGGCGCGTGCCAGGGTCCAGACATGATGATGGGCGTCGATCCGGATCATGTCGGCACCGGCGCATTCGGATCGAGCAACCTCTCGGCTTTCAAGTCACGCCACAACGCGGCCGGGACGGAGGCCGACAGCGCGGCGACATTGCGCTCGACCTCCTGCGGTGTCTGCGCGCCGAGCACGAGGCTCGCGACCGCCGGATGACCCAGCGCGAAATGCAGCGCGGCGGTCGCCAGCGCAACGCCGTGGACGCGGCAGACGCGCTCGATTGCGGCGACCTTCTGCAGCACGTCGGGTGGCGCGTCCTTGTAATTATACTTGGCGCCGGCAACCGCGCCGGTCGCCAGGATGCCGGAGTTGAACACGCCGCCGAGCATCATGCCGATGCCCTGCTTCTCCGCCAGCGGCAGGAACTCGGCGAGCGCCGGCTGCTCCAGCAGCGAGTAGCGGCCGGCGAGCAGCATGGTGTCGAACGTACCCGCCTTGGCGAAGCGCACGCACATCTCGGCCTCGTTGACGCCGATCCCGATGCCCTTGACCACGCGCTCGGCGCGCAATTTGTCGAGCGCGACATAGGCGCCTTCCATCGCCTCGCGAAACCGCACCTCGATCGCGTCAGCGCCATGGGTCCAGACGTCGACGTCATGGATCAAGAGCAGGTCGATGCGATCGGTCCCAAGCCGCAGCAACGATTGCTCGACCGAGCGCATCGTGCCGTCATAGGAATAATCGACCACCGCGCGATGCGGCTGGCCGCCGGCGAAATTCGAGCCGTCGCCGCGGCCGTGGAACGGGTCCATCCAGCGTCCGACCTTGGTGCAGACGACGACGTCGTCACGCGCCACCCGGCGCAGCGCGGTGCCGCAGCGATGCTCGGCGAGGCCATGCCCATACAGCGGCGAGGAATCCAGCAAATTGACGCCGAGCGCAAACGCCCGCCCCGCCGCTGCGATCGCGGTCGTGTCATCGAGCCGCGCAAAGAGATCGCCGAGCGGCGCGGTGCCGAAACCGAGGATGGAGACCTCGAGCCCGGTGCGGCCGAGCCTGCGGCGCGGCAGTGCTGACGCAGGGGCCGTATGTGAGGATTGAGGTTGGTTCATCGCGAGGGCTCCCTGCAGTCTTCTTGCTTGCAGGCAGACTAGCCCTGCGGCCGTGCTGAACACAAGCCGACGCGCATGGCGACTGGCACGCGGACAATGCGCAGCCGATCCGACAATCCAGGGTTCCGATCAGCGGAGAGGCCGACGATTGTGGCGCCCTTCGCTACGCGTCGGAAAGCACCTGCTGCGCGACATTGTCGACCACGACGGGGCTCTCGAAATAGGTGACCGTCGGATCGGCGCCATATTTCTCGCGGGCGCGGGCGCGCCACGACGTCGGTACGTCGGTTGCTTTTGCGGGATCAGCTCGACGCGTCGGTGCTCGGATTCTTGGGTTCTTGGCGCGGCCGTCATCGGTGGCGTTGCTGCCGATCGGCGCGAGCAAGTCGGTGCATTCCGGCCGGGCATCACAGCGCCAACACCCCGGGGCTGGCAGAGGTTGGTGAGTTGGCGCTGTGAGCCGGCGCAGCCGGACAGGCTCTGCCGCGACATCGGTCAGGGAGGAGTGCCGATGTCGCGGCTTGCGATCATCGACCAGCCGCCAGTTCGGCGTAGTTACCGTCCTTGTCGCGGCGGTACACGACATAGTCGATCAGCGTAATGTCACCCTTCGGCGTGTAGCTGATGTTGCCGAGCACGGTGTCCCAGCTTCCCGCCTTGATGGTCGTGGCGACCTTCTTGGCGTCCGTGGTCTGGGCGCGCGCCACGGCCTGGCTCCAGATCTGGAACGCGGCATAGCTGTAGAGGGTGTAACCGTCGGGATCGATGCCCTTGTCCTTGAACTTCTTCAGGGTCGCGGCCGCGGTCAGCTTCTTGCGCGGATCGGGCGAGAAGGTGAACAGCGAGCCCTCGGCAAGCGGACCCGCGATCGCCGCGAACTGCTTGTCGACCAGGGCGTCGCCGCCCATCAGCACGGCATTGACGCCCTGCTCGCGCATCTGGCGCAGGATCAATGCGGCCTCCGCGTAGTACCCGCCGACATAGACGAAATCGATTCCCTCCTTCTTGAAGCGGGACACCAGCGCGGCAAAGTCCTTGTCGCCCTTGGTGTAGGCCTCATAGAGCTTTTCCTTCACGCCCGCGGCGTTGATGGCGTTGCGCGTCTCGTCGGCCAGGCCTTTGCCGTAAGTCGTCTTGTCGTGGATGATCGCGACGTTCTTGGTCTTGTAGTTCTTGATGATATAGGCGGCCGCGACCATGCCTTGCTGGTCATCCCGGCCGCAGACGCGGAACGTGTTCCACAACCCGCGCTCGGTGAACAGCGGGTTGGTCGAGCCGGGCGTGATCTCCAGCACGTTGCCCTCGGCATAGGCATCCGACGCGGGGATCGAGGTCGACGAGCAGAAGTGCCCAACGACGAACGGAATCTTCGCGCCTGCCATCTTCTCGGCAACCGACACCGCCTGCTTCGGATCGCAGGCGTCATCGCCGACCTCCAGCTTCAGCTTCTTGCCGAGCACACCGCCCGCCGCATTGATATCGGCAATGGCGAGATCAGCGCCGTTCTTGAACTGCTGGCCGAAGCTCGCCTCCGAACCGGTCATCGGGCCGACCACAGCAACACTGATATCCTGCGCCATGGCCGTGCCGGACAAAGCCAGGCTCGCGCCGAGCGCAAGAAAATATCCTCGAAGTGCAAACTTCATCACATTCTCCTCGATGGTCTTAAGTCGCCTCAATGCATCGCACTCGACGAATCTTGCCGGCTGCGACGATCACCGGGGGCTGCCTTTTAGGCGCGAGATGGTTGGCAGGCTCGGACTGGGGCGACGGGGGATTGGACATATGCGACATCCCGCAACAATGTGAAAACACGTTGCCGTGCATTGCTGCTAAAATCATCTGCGCAGCTGACGCGAGCGAACGCGATCTTGTGTGCGCGACAGCACACAGCCAATGCATCGGCGGTATCGCGCGGCACCGCGACAACGCAGCGCCTGCGATCCTGCGTGCTGGCGGGATAGGCGGTCATCGCGACTGCCGCGACGACAGCATCAACGAACTCCATCCGTTGAGCCGCGAGGTATGCTTATCTCAAATGCGACGGCACCGTCGTCTGGCCCTCGGGACCGGAGACACTCGGTCAGGACCGCCGCGGTACCGCGCGGATGTCCGACGGCGTCGCGCCGTAGTGCCGGCGGAAGGTGCGATTGAAGTAGGAGAGATCGCCGAACTCGACCTCAAAGGCAATCGTGCCGATGGTGCTGCTGCTGTGGCGCGGATCGGTCAGCAAATGATGCGCGCGCGCCAGGCGCTGGCCGAGCACGAATTCCGAGAATGTCGAACCGGCGCTTTCAAACATCCGCTGGATATGACGCGGCGTCAGCTTCAGCCGGGCAGCCACCGCGGACAGGCTGAGGTCGCCGTAGCTCAGATTGTCACTGATGTCGGCCTTGACCGCGGTGAGCCGCGCGACCGCAAGCCCGCCGTCTTCCGCGGCCACCGCCGCATCCCGGTTCGCGCCGATGATCAACGCGCCGAGATCCATCAGGTGCCTGACGACGGCGCCGCGCAACTCGGGGGTCGCAAGCTGGTAGCTGTCGTTGAGCTCCCTGATGTAGAGCGCAAGCAGCCGTATCGCTTCCGTGTTGGCCGACAGCGGACGGATCAGCATGTCTTCGGGATCGTGAACCAGCGATGCGAGGGCCTTGCGCGGCAGCCTGAGACCGACGAAGCGGCTTGGCGACACCGGGACCACCATGTTGCCGGCTTCGGCGCTCGACTGCAGCACGGCCTGCCCCGGGCCGAGCTCGATGCTGCGGCCGCGCTGCGAGGCGCGCGTGTTGCCGCTGGTGATGATCGTCAGCACCAGATCGTCATTGCCATCGAGCAGTTCGCGGGGACGCGCGATCTTGAGATTGCTGCACGCCCAGGATCCGATGCCGAGCCCGGGCAGTTCGCGCACATTGGCCTCGGCATGGAATGCGCCGTCGTCGAGCGGCTCAGGATCGAGCTTCACGATCATCCGCCCGATCTGTTCGCGGAAGATCAGCAGCCGGTCGCGCTCGCCGAAATGCGCGGTCGAGAACCGGAACTCGGTGATATCCGGCGACGGCATCGTCTTCGGCGCATCCTCTTGGCGGCGGGAGGTCGCCGGTCATATACGGCTGATTTGTGGCTGCGTACACCGAGTCATGGGGGCCATGCGGCCGTGCGCGAACGTGAACCTTTCGGAGGATTCAGCGAAGGCTCATTCTGACAAGTGTCAAGCATCGCCGCATAAGCTTTGCAAATATGCGCGCGAGTACAGCGGCGCGTAGCCCATCGGATCGTGATATCTATGTCGTGCCCGAAATCGCGACCGAGACCGGAATTGCCCTCGCTCGATGAGCACGAGACGCCGCGCCTTTTGAGCAGATGCAGCGCGTGACGCGCACATGCAACGGCGCAGCGCGATCCGACTTGCTGGTGTCCTGCCAAGTGCCGATCGTCGGCACGTCGCATTCCCTGCCGTTGCGCGGATAATTATAATTGACCAACCGGTTGGTCAATAGTAATCCAGTGGCAGGTCATGCGACCTTCGGCCGTAGAAGCCGCACCGGGAGGCAATCATGGTCAACGATCTCGTGTTGACCGATATCCGCGACGGGTATCGCGTCCTGACGCTCAACAGGCCCGACCGCCTGAATTCCTTCAGCGCCGAGCTGCACGCCGCATTGCTGGCGGCATTGACGGACGCCGAGCAGGACAAGTCCTGCCGCGCGCTGATCCTGACCGGCGCAGGCCGCGGGTTCTGCGCCGGCCAGGATCTTTCGGATGGCGTGTTCACGCCGGGCGAAACGCCGGATCTCTCCGCGCCAATTGAAAAATTCTACAACCCGCTGGTGCGCAAGCTGCGCAGCATCCCGATGCCGGTCGTGTGTGCGGTCAACGGCGTGGCTGCAGGCGCCGGCGCC
The DNA here is from genome assembly GCF_011058295.2 of Bradyrhizobium sp. 6(2017). Taxonomy (NCBI): domain Bacteria; kingdom Pseudomonadati; phylum Pseudomonadota; class Alphaproteobacteria; order Hyphomicrobiales; family Nitrobacteraceae; genus Bradyrhizobium; species Bradyrhizobium sp. 6(2017). The sequence continues at coordinate 8,467,352 of NZ_CP049289.2, forward strand.
AACGTCGCCTTTGCCTGCGACATCGTGCTCGCCGCGCGCTCGGCCAAGTTCATCCAGGCCTTCGCGAAGCTGGGGCTTGTTCCGGATTCCGGTGGCACCTGGTTCCTGCCGCGGCTGGTCGGGCCCGCCCGGGCGCGCGCCTTGGCCCTGCTGGCGGAGCCCGTCACCGCGGAGCGGGCGGAATCATGGGGCATGATCTGGAAGATGGTCGAGGATGCGGAGCTGATGACCGAGGCGCATGCGCTGGCCGCCAATCTCGCGACGCAGCCGACCGACGGCCTCGCGCTGATCGAGCAGGCACTTGATGCCTCCGAGACCAACACGCTCGACGCGCAACTCACGCTCGAGCGCGACCTGCAGGGACGCGCAGGCCGATCGGCGGACTATGCCGAAGGCGTCACCGCGTTCCTCGAGAAGCGCGCGCCGCGGTTCGCCGGCAGAGCCTAGAGCGGGATGAAGATCCTTCGAATCATCATCCCGCTCCAGCTCTTTGTTTTTGAGCATGATCTTTTCGGAAAACCGCTCCACACTTTTCCGGATCATGCTCTAGGTGCAAATTGAACGTTCCGCCGGCAACGCGAGACGCATCACTTGATCACAGTTCAGAGGAATCAACTTCGATGACACAGCCTCAATCCAGTGGCGCGCAGAGCGCGGATACCATCATGAAACTCAGCAGCTTCGTCCGCGGAAAATGGACTGGCTCCGGCGAACCCGCGGCCGAGATTCACAGTGCCGTGACCGGCGATGTGGTCGCGCTCACGTCCAGGAGCGACCTCGACATGCGCGAGATCCTCGCCTATGGCCGCACGGTCGGCGGCAACAATCTCCGCAAGCTGACGTTCCACCAGCGCGCGGGCCTGCTGAAGGCGCTGGCCGACTATCTGAGCCAGCACAAGGACCGGCTCTACAAATTGTCGTTCCAGGCGGGTTGCACACGCACCGACGCGATGATTGACGTCGATGGCGGCATCGGCACCTTGTTCGCCTATGCCAGCAAGGGCCGCCGCGAGCTTCCGAACACCAGATTCCTGCTCGACGGCAATGTCGAAGGGCTTTCAAAGGGCGGCGCATTCGCCGGCCAGCATATCGTGACGCCGTTGCACGGCGTCGCGGTGCATATCAACGCGTTCAACTTCCCGTGCTGGGGCATGCTGGAGAAGCTGGCACCGGCGCTGCTCGCCGGCGTTCCCGTCGTCACCAAGCCGGCAGCCGTCACCTCCTATGTCGCCTACGAACTGGCCCGGCTGATCGCCGAATCCAAGGCGCTGCCGGAAGGCGCGCTGCAGTTCATCGTCGGATCGACCGGCGACCTGTTCGACCACCTGACCTGCCAGGACGTGGTGTCCTTCACCGGCTCGGCCGACACGTCCGAGAAGCTGCAACGCCATCCGGTGATCGCGCGCGAAGCCGTCAGGTTCATCGCGGAACGTGATTCGCTGAACGCCGCGATCCTCGCACCCGATGCCGTGCAGGGAAGCCCGGAGTTCGACCTCTTCATCAAGGAAGTGGCCAAGGAGATGACGGTGAAAGCCGGGCAGAAATGCACGGCGATCCGCCGCGCATTGGCGCCGTCGGCGCAGATCGATGCGGTCATCACGGCGCTGCGCGACCGTCTCGCCAAAGTCACGATCGGCAATCCCGAAAACGAGAAGGTCAGGATGGGGCCGCTGGTTGGCCTCGGCCAGCGCAGCGATGTGCTTGCCCATGTGGCCAGGCTTCGCACTGAGGCCGAACTGGTGGCCGGCGATCCCGGCAATTTCCCGCTGGTCGACGCCGACGCCAAGCGCGGCGCCTTCGTCCCGCCGCTGCTGCTGCACTGCGCCAACCCGGTTGCCGCAACAGCCGTACACGAGATCGAGGCGTTCGGACCTGTCAGCACCGTGATGGGTTATGACGATCTCGACCAGGCCATCGCGCTCACCAACCGCGGCGGCGGCAGCCTCGTCGCATCGGTCTACACGCATGATATCCCGACCGCGACCGAGCTCGCCTTCGGCATCGGCAGTTTTCACGGCCGCGTTGCGATCATCGACCGCGACTGCGCGACGGAACATACCGGCCACGGCTCGCCGATGCCGCAGATGGTTCACGGCGGCCCGGGCCGCGCCGGCGGCGGCGAAGAACTCGGCGGCGTCCGCAGCCTGCAGCACTACATGCAGCGCACCGCGCTGCAGGGCTCCCCTCGCCTGCTGTCAGGCGCCACCGGCCGCTGGTTCAAGGGCAGCCCGGTGCTCGAGGGTGACCTTCACCCGTTCCGCTATCACTATGACGATCTCGAGATCGGTCGCACGCTGGTCTCGAAGGCTCGGCAGATCACACTCGACGACATCGAGCATTTCGCGCATTTCACCGGCGACACCTTCTACGCCCACATGGATGAGGAAGCGACCAAGGGACATCCGTTCTTCCCGGGCCGCGTCGCGCATGGCTATCTGCTGCTGTCGTTCGCAGCCGGCCTGTTCGTCGATCCCGACTACGGCCCGGTGCTGGCGAATTACGGGCTGGACTCGCTGCGCTTCGTGAAACCCGTCCAACCGGGTGAACAGATCCAGGTGCGGCTGACCGCGAAAGAGAAGACGCCGCGCAACAAGCAATATGGCGAAGTGCGTTGGGACGTCGAGATCACGACCGAGACCGGCGAGACCGCGGCGACCTATGAGCTTCTGACCATGAATGCGATGCGAACCTAGGATCCGCATGGATCCTAGTGCACCGCATCAGAGCAACGCGGCCTGCCGGCTCCGGCCGGCGGGCTTCGCCTTGCTGCGCGGCCGGGCAACGGCGGCAGCCGCCTCCTCCGCACCGGTCAGCACCAGCTGCACGACGAAGTCGGCATAGTCGGCGCGGGTCATCGGCCCGCCCTCGCGAAACCACATATAATGCCAGTTCAGCATGCCGAACACGCTCATCGTCAGCGGCTTGAGCACGCGCTTCTGCTTCGCCGCCGGCACGGCGGCGGCCAGCGCATCCGACATGATCCCGACCAGGATCCGCTCGCTTGCGAGCAGCGGCCGCTGCTTTTCCTCCGGCAGCAGCCTGAGGCTTGCGATCTGGACCTGATGCTCGGCGTCGGCGTGCCGGTAGAGCTCGAGCAGGGTCGTGACGATCGTCCCGAGGCGCTCAACCGGATCGCCGGCCGAGGCGCTCGCCTTGCGAACCGACGCCACCAGCCTATCGAGATGCAACGACAGGATATCGAAGAGGATCGCCTCCTTGTCGGGATAATAGTGATAGAGCAGCGCCTTCGAGACACCGCAGGCGTCGGCGATGGTATTCATCGACGTGCCGACATATCCCGATGCGGCAAACAGCTCGGCCGCTCGATGCAGCATCGAGAGGCGCTTGTCGTCATAGTCCTTGGCACGCGATCGGGCCATGTATCGTCCGTTCCACCAGCCGGCCGTTCAGCCGTCGTCGTCAGACGTGAATCAACAACGGCAAATTTCTCAGACCAGTTCGGCCCTGTCCATTGCCAGGGCGGGTCTGAGCGCCATTTATTGACCATCCGGTCGGACAATTCCATGACCTATATGGAATGGACCCCTGCGTTGCAATGCTCTGCGCAGGGCCCCGGCAGAATCCGGCGCCAGCCGGGCCTACGATGCCTCATCCATTGCTTCGCATGAAGCTCAGGCGGCTGTGACCTCGTGGCCGGCCATCACTTCCAGCGCTCTCAGAATGCCGGAATGGTCCCAGGCCTTGCCGCCGAGCGCGGTGCAGGCGTTGAACAGCTGCTGGGCTGCGGCAGTGCCCGGCAGCGACAGCCCGAGGGCCCGCGCGCCTTCCAGCGCGAGGTTGAGATCCTTCTGATGCAGCTCGACGCGGAAGCCCGGATCGAAATTGCGCTTCAGCATGCGCTCGCCGTGCACTTCAAGGATCCGGGACGACGCGAAGCCACCCATCAGCGCCTGGCGCACCAGCGCAGGATCGGCGCCGGCCTTGGACGCGAACAGCAGCGCCTCGCTCACCGCCTCGATGGTCAGCGCCACGATGATCTGGTTGGCAACCTTGGTGGTCTGGCCGTCGCCGTTGGCGCCGACATGGGTGATGTTCTTGCCCATGGTATCAAACACGGGCTTCATCGCATTGAACGCCCGCTCGCGCCCGCCAACCATGATGGTCAGGCTTGCCGCCTTTGCGCCAACCTCGCCGCCGGAGACCGGCGCGTCGAGATAGTCGGCCCCGAGTGCATCGATCTTCTGCGCGAACTCCTTGGTCGCGAGCGGCGAGATCGAGCTCATATCCACCACGATCATGCCCTTGGAGACGCCCTCGGCGACGCCACCTTTGCCGAACAGCACGGCTTCCACATGCGGCGTGTCCGGCACCATGATGATGACGGCATCGGCTTCCTGCGCCACCTGCTTGCCGGACTCGCACGCGACCGCGCCGTTCGCGATCAGGTCCGGCGGCAGAGGCGCGACGTCGTGCAAGAACAGGCGATAGCCGGCAGCCAGGAGATGGCCGGCCATCGGACGTCCCATGGTGCCCAGCCCGATGAATCCAATGTCTTTCATTGTCGTCGCTCCTGTCGGCCCGATGAGAGCGTTTTCCAGCGAAGCGGATATCCCTTCGCGTGAAGAAAACGCGTCAAAACAAAAATTGAGAGCTCCGTTCCGGTTCAATCGGAACAGAAAAGCTCTAGGTCACGAAAGTCCGCGCGGCGTGCCACGCCAGGCTCTCGAGCGTGGTCGTCCGCGGCTTGTATTCGCATCCGATCCAGCCGCGATAGCCGATGCTGTCGAGATGCTTGAACAGATATGAATAGTTGATCTCGCCGGTCCCCGGCTCATGACGGCCCGGGTTGTCGGCGAGCTGGACATGCGCGATCCGGCCGAGATGCTTCTCGAGGGTTCGCGCCAGATCGCCCTCCATGATCTGCATGTGATAGATATCGTACTGGATGAACAGGTTGGGCGACCGCACGTCGGAGATCAGCTGCACCGCCTGTTCCGTCCCGTTCAGGAAGAAGCCCGGAATGTCGAGCGTGTTGATCGGCTCGACCAGAAGCTTGATGCCATGCTGGGCGAGCGCGCCGGCGGCGAAGCGCAGATTGGATACGAGAACTTCGTGCAGCTCTGCCGCATCCGCGCCAGTGGGGGCGATGCCGACCAGGCAGTTCAGCTGCCGGCAATCCAGTGCCTTGGCATAGTCGATCGCCCGCGCGACGCCGTCGCGAAATTCATCGGTTCGATCGCGCAGGATCGCAATGCCGCGCTCGCCGGCAGCCCAATTGCCGGCCGGAAGATTGTGCAGCACCTGGGTCAGTTCGGATCGCGCCAGTTCCTCGCGCAATTCGCCTTTGTCGTAGTCATAGGGAAAAAGATACTCGACCGCGTTGAAGCCGGCGGCTTTGGCGGTCGCGAACCGATCGAGGAACGGCAGCTCGTTGAAGAGCATGGTGAGGTTGGCAGCAAATTGGGGCACGGTTGGTATCTCCGCTTGAGGCAGCGCTAATGATGTCGTCAGGCCGGCAACAGCGTTCCGGATCGTGCTGCACTCGGCACCTCATCGAGCGGAAGGTCGAGCACCTCCTCGAATTCGACGATGTTGTCGATCTCCGTTCCCATCGCGATGTTGGTGACCCGCTCGAGGATGAACTCCACCACCACGGGCACGCGGTGCTTGGCCATCAATTCGCGTGCGGTCGCGAACGCCGCCTGGGCGTCGTTCGGGTCGGTCACCCGGATCGCCTTGCAGCCCAGCCCCTCTGCGACGGTGACGTGGTCGACACCGTAGACGCCGATCTCGGGTGCGTTGATGTTCTCGAACGAGAGCTGCACGTGATAGTCCATGTCGAAGCCGCGCTGGGCCTGCCGGATCAAGCCGAGATATGAATTGTTCACGACGACGTGGATGTAGGGCAGATTGAACTGCGCCCCGACCGCAAGCTCTTCGATCAGGAACTGGAAGTCATAGTCGCCCGACAGCGCGACAATGTCGCGATCGGGGTCGGCGGCGCGCACGCCGAGCGCGGCCGGCAGGGTCCAGCCGAGCGGACCGGCTTGGCCAGCATTGATCCAGTTGCGCGGACGATAGACGTTGAGGAACTGGGCGCCCGCGATCTGCGACAATCCGATCACGGTCACGTAGCAGGTGTCGCGGCCGAAGGCCTTGTTCATCTCCTCGTAGACGCGCTGCGGCTTGATCGGGATGTTGTCGAAGTGGCTCTTGCGCAGCATCGAACGCTTGCGGTCGCGGCAGGCGGCAGGCCAGGCCTGCCGATCCCGGAGCTTCCCTGACTTGCGCCACTCCTTGGCGACGCTCACGAACATCTCCAGCGCGGCCTTGGCGTCCGACACAATGCCGAGATCCGGATTGAAAACGCGTCCGATCTGGGTCGGCTCGATGTCGACATGGACGAATTTGCGCCCCTTCGTATAAGTCTCGATCGAACCGGTATGCCGGTTGGCCCAGCGGTTTCCGATGCCGAGCACGAAGTCGGATTCCAGCATGGTGGCGTTGGCGTAGCGATGACTGGTCTGCAGGCCGACCATCCCCGCCATCAGCGCGTGATCGTCGGGAATGGCGCCCCACGCCATCAGCGTCGGGACCACCGGGACGTTGACCGCTTCCGCGAAGGCGACCAGCAACTCGGATGCATCGGCGTTGATCACGCCGCCGCCGGCCACGATCAGCGGCCGCTCCGCGGCGTTGAGCATCTCGAGCGCCTTCTCGATCTGCTTGCGGGTCGCCGTCGGCTTGTAGACCGGCAGCGGCGAATATGTCTCGTCGTCGAATTCGATTTCGGCCAGTTGCACGTCGAGCGGAAGGTCGATCAACACCGGCCCCGGCCGTCCCGACCGCATGACATGGAAGGCCTGGCTGAACACGCGCGGCACCAGCGCCGGCTCGCGCACGGTGACGGCCCATTTCGTCACCGGCTTTGCGATCGCCTCGATGTCGACGGCCTGGAAATCTTCCTTGTAGAGCCGCGCCCGCGGCGCCTGACCGGTGATGCAGAGGATCGGGATCGAATCCGCGATCGCCGAGTAGAGGCCGGTGATCATGTCGGTTCCGGCGGGTCCCGATGTGCCGATGCAGACGCCGATATTGCCCGCCTCCGCCCTTGTATAGCCTTCCGCCATGTGCGAGGCGCCTTCGACGTGCCGCGCCAGAATGTGCCGGATCGAACCGTTCCGCTTCAGCGCGGAGTAAAGCGGGTTGATCGCGGCGCCGGGAACGCCGAACGCGCACGTGATCCCTTCGCGTTCGAGAATGCGCACTGCTGCATCGATTGCTCGCATTTTCATCTGATGATCCCGCTTCGCTAGGAGTTGGCCTGAGCATGATCATCAGACCCGCACGCATCGATCTCAACGCAATCGATGGGATTTTCCACGCTATGGCAGCGCACGCGATTTCTTGCGCGGCTTCAAGCGATTAACGTCGGCGAAGAAATGGAAATCGTGATGGACGAAAATGCGGAAAGCCTCACGCCTGCTCTTGCTGCGTGCGGCTCCCGCGAAGCTCGGCCGTGAGTTCGGCTGCGATCTGGTGCACGATCGTACCGATGTCCGGCAAGCGTTCGTTCGTCAGCCGGTCCGCCGTGCCCGATACCGAAACCGCGGCAAATGGCTCGCTGCAGTCGTTGAAGACGACCGCAGCCACGCAGCGCAGGCCGAGGCGGGCCTCTTCATCATCCACCGCATAACCCTGGCGCCGCACGTTCTCCAGTTCCTTGAACAGCTCGCCTGGCCGCACGATCGACTTTTCCGTCAGCCGCGGCATGCCCTGACGGCGGATGATCGCGTTGACGTCGGCATCGGAATAGGTCGCCAGCACCGCTTTGCCCACGCCCGAGGCGATCATTGCGACGCGTCCGCCCACCTTGGTCAGCGAACGCATGATCTCCCTGCTTTCAATGCGGGACACGACGATGATGGACTCATCATCGACCACGGCCAGGTTGGCGGTTTCCCTGGTCTGGTCGCGCAGCTTGCGCAGATAGGGCAAGGCCTGCGCCGCAAAATTCCGCCGGCGCATGAAGGTCGAGCCGACCACGAAGCTTTGCGCGCCGATGTGCCATTTGGATTCGTCGCGGTCGAACTGCACGAATCTGCGGTTCTCGAGCGTCGTCAGCAGCCGATGAACGGTCGACGGCGACAAGCCGGTGCGGATCGCGAGATCGGTCAGCCGATAGCCTTCGTCGTCCTCTGCAAGCGTCTCCAGGATCTGCAGCGCACGATCGACAGATTGAACGCCGCCGTCTCGTGCGTCCGGGTCCGGCTGCGCGCGAAAATCGGGTTCGGTCGGCTTGCGCCGGATCGGCTCTCTTTTCATCACGACCCTGCCCCTAACCAGTTGCGATTCAGAACGGTATTGCGTCCGAAGGACGAGCGTCAGGTTTGGTATATGGCATGCCAATTACATCAGGAGTCAAGCTGCAGAGATCACCAGATAGGTCAGTATATTTGCCGTTTTCTTCAAAATCTTTCTGATTCTTTCGTTTGACAACTGGGATAATGTATACCACGATTATTTTACAACGACCTGATCAGACAAACGGGAGAACGCTGCCATGTACGTCGGGGACATCCTTCGCAACAGCCCGCTCCTCGTGACGATCGGCTCGAACGAAACCGTGAGCATTGCGGCGAACCTGATGTACGCGAGCAATGTCGGCGCAGTCGTGGTCAGGAACGTCTCGCGCAGCAAGGACGCCGCGGTGATCGGAATGTTCAGCGAGCGCGACGTTGTCGCTGTGATCGCCGAGCACGGCACCGGTGGGCTTGCCATGAAAGTCGCGCAGTTCATCTCGCGGCCGCTGGTGTCCTGCAATTCGCAGGACACGCTCGCGGATGCCGAACATCTCATGGGCTGTCACGGCATCCGCCATGTCCCCGTCATCGACAACGGCCGGCTCGTCGGCGTCGTCAGCATGCGGGACATCACCACTGCTTACGACGAGGCCACCTGCGCAGTGCAGGCGGCCTGACAGAATTTTCCAAGACAATTGCCACGCAACCCGGTTCGAGCCGCTGCGGCTCGAACTGTGTCCCCACTCTGCTCGCGAGGATTTCATGAGGATCTGCATCTACGGCGCCGGCGCCATCGGCGGTTATCTCGGTGTCGAATTCATGCGCGCTGGCGCCGATGTCAGCCTGGTCGCGCGCGGCGCGCACCTTGCCGCGATGCGACAGAACGGTCTGAAGCTCCTGATCGGCGACGAGGAGCGCGTGGTGCATCCGCGCTGTACCGACGACCCCGCCGAGCTCGGCGAGCAGGATTTCGTCATCGTTTGCCTCAAGGCGCACTCGATCACCGGCGTCATCGAACGCATGCAGCCCCTGCTCGGTCAGCGCACCCGCATCGTCACCGCCGTCAACGGCATTCCCTATTGGTATTTCTACAAGCACGGCGGACGGCACGAAGGATCGGCGCTCGAGAGCATCGACCCCGGCGGACGGCAATGGAAGGAACTCGGCCCCGAGCGCGCGATCGGCTGCGTGGTGTATCCCGCCACCGAAATCGAAGCGCCCGGCGTGATCCGCCACGTCTACGGCAACAACTTTCCGCTGGGCGAACCCTCCGGCGAGATCACCCCCGAGGTCGAGAGCCTGTCCGCCCTGTTCGCGGCAGCCGGCATGAAGGCGCCGGTTCTCGATCGCATCCGCGACGAGATCTGGCTCAAGCTGTGGGGCAATGTCTGCTTCAACCCGATCAGCGCCCTGACCCATGCGACCCTCGACGTGATCTGCAGCAACCCCGGCACGCGCGCGCTGTCGAAAGCGATCATGCTGGAAGCCCAGGCGATCGCGGAAAGCCTTGGCGTCAAGTTCCGGGTCGATGTCGAACGCCGCATCGAAGGTGCGCGCAAGGTCGGCGCGCACAAGACCTCGATGCTGCAGGATCTCGAGCGCGGACGTCCGGTCGAAATTGATCCGCTGATCACCGTCGTCCAGGAGATGGGCCGGATGACGGGGATTGCAACGCCCGCCCTCGATGCGGTGCTGGCCCTGGTCGCGCAGCGTACCAGGCTGGCGGGCCTCTACGACGGGGCGGCCGGCGTTGCCGAAACAAAATCGCTTGCGGTGGCGTGATCCTGATGAGCAACGTCACACGCTGGGTCCGCTTCCGCCACCATGCCGACATCGGCTTCGGGCAACTCACACCATCCGGCATCTCGGTGCACGTCGGCGACATGTTCGGCGACGCGCGGCCGACTGGACGAACGCTGGCACTCGACGCCGTCGAGCTGCTCGCACCGACGCAACCAAGCAAGATCATCGCGCTCTGGAACAATTTTCACGCGCTGGCCGCCAAGCTGAATTCGCCCGAGCCGGCCGAACCGTTGTACCTGCTGAAGGCGCCGACCAGCGTCACCGCGCCCGGCGCCGTGATCAGGCGTCCCGCGGGTTACGATGGCAAGACGACCTACGAGGGCGAGCTCGGCATTGTCATCGGCAAGACCTGCACCGCGGTCGCGCCCGAACAGGCCGACGCCTTCATCTTCGGGTACACCTGCACCAACGACGTCACCGCCGCAGACATTCTCAATCGCGATCCGACTTTCCCGCAATGGGCCCGGGCCAAGGGCTTCGATGGCTATGGCCCCTTCGGTCCCGTTGTTGCGTCGGGCCTCGATCCGGCAAGCCTTGTGGTGCGCACCATCCTCAACGGCGTAGAGCGCCAGAATTATCCGATTGCAGACATGATCTTCAGCGCGCAGGCGCTGGTCAGCAAGATTTCACACGACATGACGCTGTTGCCGGGCGACCTCATCTGCTGCGGGACATCGATCGGTGTCGGCGTGATGAAAGAGCCGGTCAATACGGTCACCGTCGCGATCGATGGAATCGGCGAACTGACCAACGAATTTTGCCAGTAAGCGGCCGCGGGACGAGAGCCCGACGCCGCCGGACTAGCAGCCATTAATACCACAAACTCCTGCTTTGGGGGGGACTTATGAACTCCAGCACGAAACCGGTATCATCGCCCGGCGGCTTCCGCTGGCTTCAACTGGCGATCGGCATCGTCTGCATGGCGATGATCGCCAACCTGCAATATGGCTGGACGCTGTTCGTCGACCCGATCGACGCGCAATATCATTGGGGCCGCGCCGCCATCCAGCTTGCCTTCACGATTTTCGTGATGACGGAGACCTGGCTTGTGCCGGTGGAAGCCTGGTTTGTCGACAAATACGGCCCGCGTATCGTCATCATGTTCGGCGGGCTGATGATCGCCCTGGCCTGGGTGCTGAACGCATACGCCTCCTCGCTCGTCACGCTCTATGCGGCAGCTGTCGTCGCCGGCATCGGCGCCGGCGCCGTCTACGGCACGTGCGTCGGCAACGCGCTGAAATGGTTTCCGGACCGGCGCGGCCTGGCCGCCGGCGCAACCGCCGCCGGGTTTGGGGCAGGCGCGGCGCTGACCGTCGTGCCGATTGCCAACATGATTGCCGCGAGCGGCTACCAGAGCGCCTTCCTGACGTTCGGCATCGGGCAGGGACTGACTGTTATCCTGCTCGCCACGTTCGTCCGTCCGCCTGATATCACCGTGTCCGCCAGAAGGAAGCAGCTCAATCTGCCGCAGACCGCCGTCGATTACACGCCGGTTCAGGTGTTGCGCGCCCCGATCTTCTGGATGATGTACCTGGTGTTCGTGATGGTGGCTTCCGGCGGCCTGATGACCGCCGCCCAGATCGGGCCAATCGCCCATGACTTCAAGATCGCCGATACTCCGGTTACGTTGGCCGGCTTCCAGATGGCGGCGTTGACGTTCGCCATCTCGCTCGATCGCGTGTTCGATGGTTTCGGTCGCCCGTTCTTCGGCTGGATCTCCGACAATATCGGCCGTGAGCACACCATGTTCATTGCGTTCGCGACGGCGGCGCTGATGTTGCTGACGCTGTCGGTCTACGGCCACATTCCGGTTGTCTTCGTGTTGGCGACGGCCGTCTATTTCGGCGTTTTCGGGGAAATCTACAGCCTGTTTCCGGCAACATCGGGCGACACGTTCGGCGCCAAATACGCGACCACCAACAACGGCATGCTCTATACCGCGAAGGGCACTGCTGCGCTGCTCGTGCCGCTGGCGAGCATCATCTCCTCCCGGTTTGGCTGGCAGGCCGTGTTCATCGTCGCAGTCGCGCTCAATGCCACCGCAGCCCTCATGGCCGTGTTCGTGATCAAGCCGCTGCGCCGCGCGTTCATTCTCGGCAGTGAAAGCACGGCACGTGCCGTGGTTGCTCGTGCGACGGCAGCTCACAGCGAAAGCGATCTGCCAAAGGGACAGCTATCGTACGACAGCCTCGAGAAGGCTCCCTGACGGAGGACTTCTCCCGGCCCGGAGCTGGGCTCGATTTGAGATGGCTGCGTCGTTCGAGAGAGCCATTGACCGTTGGACCATATGGCCGGAGTGCAGCGATTGAACGCGAAATGGACTGACCTGCGAGCCCGCACTGCGCTACGACGAATCTTCGACGCCGCAATCGCCAGCGCCGATCCAAGGATCACGATCGCATCTGCGCTGCCGGCAAAGCCCAGGGGCAGATGCATCGTCATCGGCGCAGGCAAGGCTTCGGCGGCGATGGCAGCCGGCCTCGACGCGGCATGGCCTGACGTCGACCTTTCAGGCGTCGTGGTCACACGCCACGGCCATTCGGTTCCCGCGGGCCGGATCGAGGTGCTGGAGGCATCTCACCCCGTGCCGGACGATACGAGCAAAGTTGCCGCCCTTCGCATGCTGCGTGCCGTTGAAGGACTGTCGTCGGATGATCTTGTGGTCGTGCTGATGTCCGGCGGCGGCTCGGCGCTGATGACGCATCCTGCATCCCCGATGACGCTCGCCGACAAGCAGGCGGTCAACCGGGCACTGCTTGCAAGCGGCGCGACGATTGCCGAGATGAATGTCGTCCGCAAGCATTTGTCCGCGATCAAGGGCGGGCGGCTGGCGCTGGCCGCGCGTCCCGCCCGCGTCGCGACCCTGGTGATATCGGACATTCCCGGCGACGATCCGGCGGCGATCGGTTCCGGTCCCTCACTCCCGGACAGCAGCACAAGAGCCGATGCGCAGGAGATCGTTGACCGGTTTGCAATCGACTTGCCGGCAGCAGCGCGAGTTGCACTCGAGCAGGCCGACGAGACACCCAAGCCGGGCGAGATCGACGCGGATGTCCGCATCCTTGCCGCGCCGTTCCAGGCGCTCGACGCTGCGGCCGATGTGGCCCGGGACGAGGGCCTCACCCCGATCCTCCTTGGAGATGCTATCGAGGGCGAGGCACGGGAACTCGGAGCCGTGATGGCCGGCATCGCCCGGTCGGTCGCGATGCATGCTCAGCCAGGCCAGGCCCCCGCGGTGCTGCTGTCGGGGGGAGAGACAACGGTCACGATCGGACGCGGGCCGGCGGGCCGCGGCGGCCGCAACACCGAATTCTTGCTGGGACTTGTCATCGCCCTGTCGGGCGCAGCCGATATCTGGGCCATCGCGGGAGACAGCGACGGCATCGATGGAACGGAAGATGCGGCTGGTGCTTTGATCGGTCCGGATACACTCTCGCGCGCCGCCGCGAAACGCCTCGACGCACGGGCTTGTCTGGCGGCCCATGACAGCTACACGTTCTTCGATGGCCTTGGAGACCTCGTGCGCACCGGGCCGACACTGACCAACGTCAACGATATCCGCGCCGTGCTGATCGGAGCCGGCAAGCCGGGAATCAAGTTAAGGATGAGGTGACCCATGCGTCGTCATCGACGGGCCAAGATCGTTGCAACCGTCGGCCCCGCAAGCAGTTCTCCCGAAATGCTCAAGGCGCTGCTGGAAGCGGGCGTCGATACGTTCCGCCTGAATTTCAGCCACGGAACCCAGAGCGATCACGCCAGGATTCACGCCGCGATCCGAAAGCTGGAACAGGAAGTCAACCGGCCCATCGGCATTCTGCTGGATCTGCAAGGCCCGAAGATCCGCGTCGGCACCTTGCGCGATGGCAAGATCACCGTCGCGGCCGGAGAGACCATCCGCTTCGTACTGTCCGGGTCGGATGGGGATCGTGGCGCGATTCCGCTCCCGCATCGCGAAATCTTTGCGGCCGTGGCTCCCGGTCACGATCTCTTGATCGACGACGGCAGGGTCCGCGTTCGCGTCACCGGGCTGGGTGACGATTTCATCGAAGCCAAGGTGATCGTCGGTGGCACGATCTCGAACCACAAGGGCGTCAATCTGCCGGGGACGGTGCTTGATCTTTCACCGCTGACGACAAAGGACCGTCTCGATCTGGAGTTCGGCCTGAAACTCGGCGTCGACTGGGTCGCCTTGTCGTTCGTGCAAAAGCCCTCCGATATCATCGAGGCGAGAAGCCTGATCGGCGACCGCGCCGGTCTGATGGCCAAGATCGAGAAGCCAGCAGCGCTTGAGCGGATCGACGATATCATCCAGCTGTGCGACGCCATCATGGTTGCGCGGGGCGACCTCGGCGTCGAGATTCCACACGAAGACGTGCCGGGCCGTCAGAAAGAACTGGTGCGGGCCTGCCGGCTTGCCGTGAAGCCCGTGATCGTCGCAACGCAAATGCTGGACTCCATGGTCGCCGCCCCCACGCCGACCCGCGCCGAGGTCTCCGACGTTGCGACCGCCATCTATGATGGCGCCGACGCGGTGATGCTGTCGGCGGAATCTGCCACCGGCCGCTATCCGCAGGAGGCGGTCGAGATGATGGACCGCATCATTCGCAGCACCGAGCAGCACAAGATGTACCGCTCCATCGTCGAGGCGACCCAGCCGGGCGAAGAGCAGACCGCGCCCCATGCTGTGGCAACGGCCGCGGCCGACCTCGCTTCCGTCGTTCACGCCAAGGCCATCGTGGCCTATACGTCGAGCGGAACGACCGCCGCGCGCGTGGCGCGCAAGCGGCCGAGCTTGCCGATCCTCGTCATCACCCCGAGCCGCGAAGTGTCCCGCCGCCTGTGCCTGCTGTGGGGCGCGCACAGCGTGCTGTCCGACGACGTTCGCAGCTATGAGGAGATGGTCGAACGCGCGACTGCATTCGCGCTTGCGGAGCAATTCGCATCAAGCCGGGATCTGCTGGTTGTCGTCGCCGGCATTCCGTTTGGACAAGCGGGTACGACAAACAATCTGCGCGTCGTTTCGCTCCCGTGACAGAACCAGGATTGCGTCATCAGCCCATCGCCAAGCTCGTGGTTTGCCGGAGCAACGCGTGGGCCATGCCAGCGAGAAAGCGCTGCCGTTCCTCCCAAGATCAGCCGGTATCTCATCCGTCAGGTAGAGGATGAGATCGCGAGCGTGGCAAGAACGGTCCTGTTGCTGATCTCGAGCTTGCGGAAGATGTGGTGGAGATGAACCTTGATGGTTCCGTCGGCCACCTTCAGACGGCGGCCAATCTCCTTGTTCGACAAGCCTTCCGACACCAAACGCATGATCTGACGTTCGCGCTCCGTCAGCACCGCAAGATACTTCTCCGGGATTGCTGTTCGCTCACGAGAGATGACTTCCTCGGACGCGGGCGACGGCAACACTCGCTGGCCGTCGGCGACCTGCCGCAACATCTGTATGAGCGTTTCAGGCTCCTCCTCGCTCAGGATGACGCCGTAAGCGCCCGCTGCCGCCAACATGGCGAGATCGGGATCCTCAACAGAGGTAGCGAGGAACACGAGCCGCACACCAGGCGTCCCGGAATTTGCGATATCGGGCGTGGCCTGCGCAAAAATGTCAGGCATCGACATGTCCAAAATAGCGATGTCGGGCGCGAGGCTCCGGATTGCCTTGAAACAGCTCGCTCCATCATTGCAGCGAGCAACAACTTTGAAATCACGCTCTGCTTCGAGCAGGCAATTCAGACCCAATAAAACGACCGGATATCTGCTAGCAATTACCACACGACTGAAATTCATTTACGTCCAATCCTCAGTCCCTCCAATTCAGCAAGGCGCCCATTTCATTAAGAAGCTACTCCAATATGAGGCTTTTCAGTAAGCTTTTGTTGTTGCGGCGCCCCGTGAATTTACTGGCCGAGCGCCCAAGCACAAGCGATTTTGCGCAACGTTTGATTGCAGCGACGGACCAAATTAACCCTAAGCGAGCGTCCAAAATGCCTATAACCAACGGTATATAGGGATATTGGGGATTAGCATTTAAAATTCCTAAATATTGAGAGACTGGGCTCGGGATTTTTCGTCCCAAATTTGTGTCCAAATCTACCAAGTCTGAAGAGTGGTTTTGTTGCGTTTTTTTAGCTGGGCGGTCCATCAAGAAGAATGAGCCGGATTCAACTGACCCGCCCCCTGTATCATTGTAGCGTCCGGGAGAGTTTCCATGAGACGGCGATATCCTTTTACTGCTGTGCTTGTTGGTGAAAATAGTCTTCGTAAAGAAGGTCTTGCCAGAATTCTAAATTCCGAGAATTTTCAAGTCCTTACTTCAATAACCGATGCCAACGATTTGCTAGGCGATGACGCGCTTCAGAAGGTGCCCGTTGCTTCGGCATTGTTTCTGATTGTTCACAATGGCGATGATTTTCGCCCGACAATCGAGCAAATCGACTCCCTCAAGCGCCGTCACGCGGACGGACGCGTGGCGGTCGTCGCAGATCAATATCGACTGAGCGATCTGGCGGCCGCATTCCGGGCCGGTGCCACCGGATATTTCATCGACGTGATGAACTGTGACGCGTTCATCAAGTCCATCGAGCTCGTCATGATGGGCGGGACGGCATTCCCGCCGGCATTCCTCACCTCCGCCCTCGATGCCGAGAAGCGCGACGTGGACGATGCTCCCGCACCCGCCGATGCCAATCATGTCGTCGCAAAGGCGGATGACAAGCTTGCCCAGCAACTTTCGCCGCGGGAAATTTCAATTCTGCAGTGCCTGATCGAAGGCGATTCCAACAAGTGCATCGCGCGCAAGATCAGCATTGCCGAAGCCACGGTGAAGGTTCACATCAAGGCGATCCTTCGGAAGATCCGGGTTCAGAACAGAACCCAGGCAGCGATCTGGGGGTTGAACCATCGGTCTGCGGCGTGGGCGAACAACAACAGGGCCACGCATCAGGCCGCTGATGGAGCTGAGCGGCCTCTCCCTCCTCAGAGAGAACTTCCCAAGATCGCGCTGGCGGGTCGGCCGGCACCACTTGGCACAATCGACCACGCAGCGAACTATTTTGACGTGTCGCTCACAAACGGCCACGTCCGCAAGGACTCAAAAATTGACGGGGCGATCCGGCTACGTAAATAGCCGAAACCCGTCCAGTTCGGCATCCCGCCGGGTAACCTTCGGCGGGATGACGGGCTTCGACTGTATGCCGCACAGATCGATGCGATGCGCGACGGCCAACACGGCGGTTCGCGCAAACGTCGGCGGTTTGCTTATCGTTCCCGCAACGATTCCTGCTGGTGTCTTGCCAACGGCGAGAGCAGATAGCTGATGATCCTGCGGGTACCCGTCTTGATCTCAACCGTCACCGCCATGCCAGGACCGAGCTTGACTTGCTTGTCCTCGACCTGCATCTGCGTGCGGTCGAGGGAGACACGCGCAGCATATTCCAGCTCCTGGCCTCTCGACTCGCTGCCACTCTGCACGCTCCCCTGCGCCCGATCATTCGACGCGCTCTGCGGTCTGTCGCGCGTGATCGCGTCCGACGATACGCTGAGGACTTCGCCGTGGAGGAGCCCGTAACGGGTGAAATTGAATGTATCGACCTTGATCTCCACCTGCTGTCCCGGATGAACAAATCCGATATCGCGATTGGAGAGCATGGCTTCGATCTCGAGATGGCTCTCGCTGGGAACCACCACGGCCAGCGCCTGCGCCTGCGCGACCACGCCTCCTACCGTGTGAACGGCAAGTTGCTGCACCACGCCATCGACCGGCGCCGTCAAATGCTGCAGCTTTGTACGCTGCTCCGCCTTCACCACCTCTTGCGCAACGCCCGCAGCCTTCTGCTCCGCTTTCGCAAGAGCATCATAGGTCGTACGCCGATATTCGGCGGCGGACCTTTCCCTCGTTTCCTTCAGCAAGGCAATGGCGGCGTCGGACTCGTGCAGCCGGCTCTGCTGCAGGATGAGATCCTGCTGAAGGCCGACCAGGTCCTGATACTCGGAGAGATAGGTAACCTTGGAGCCGAGCGCCTTGTCGAGCAGCGTTTTCCGGATTTCGACCCGCTCGGTGAGCACCGGTATCGTGGCCTGGATCTTCCCGACGTTCGCAGAAATGGTCGACCGTTCGGCGTCCTTCTGGCCTTGCTGCCGCTCGATCTCGGCAAGCTTGGCCTGCTGCTCCGCGCGCTGGCTGATCAGAAACTGACGATGCAGATCGATATCCGCGGCGCTTGCGCCGCGCGGCGGCTGGAAAGCCGCGAGCGGATCGTCCGCGAGCGCCGCGCGAAGCCGCGCAACTTCCAGTTCGGCGGCCAGGAGATCGCTGCGGTAACGTTCCTGATCGGCTCCCGTCATCGTGGGATCCAGCTCGATCAGGACATCGCCGGCCTTGACCCGCTGTCCGTCTCGCACATGGATCGCACGCACGACGCCCGACTCGAACGGCTGAATGAGCTTGGTGCGCCCACCCGGCACGATCTTGCCGGTCGCCGTTGCGACGATATCGACGTGACCGAGCGATGCCCATAGCAGCGCGACGCAAAATGCCGCGATAATGCTCGCCCCAATCGCGCGCCCGATCGGTGACGGCGGCGATTCGGTGATCTCAAGCGCCGCTGGAAGAAACGCTATCTCCTGCTCGCGTCGGCGAACCTCGGCTTTTGGAAACGGGATGATGTTCCGGCTGGCGAGCGTCATTAGATACCTGCCTGCAGCTGGTGCAGTCTCGCGTAGCGCCCATTCGAGCGGATCAACTCATCATGGTTGCCGTCCTCGACGATGCGGCCATGTTCGACCGAGATGATCCGGTTTGCGTGACGAACGGTGGAAAGCCGATGCGCGATCATGAAAACGGTCCGGCCGGCAGAAATACGCTTCATGTTCTGCTGGATCGCGCGCTCGCTTTCGTAGTCCAGCGCACTGGTCGCCTCGTCGAAAATGAGGATGCGTGGATCGGTGACCAGCGCCCGGGCAATCGCGATGCGCTGGCGCTGTCCGCCGGAGAGACTGCTGCCGCGTTCGCCCACGACGGTGTCATACCCCTCGGGCAGTTCCAGGATGAAGTCGTGGGCGCCGGCGAGCGAGGCCGCCGCGATGACACGCTCCATCGGCATGGCCGGGTCAGCGAGCGCGATGTTCTCGCGAATCGAGCGATTGAAAAGCACGTTCTCCTGCAGCACGACGCCGATCTGACGCCGAAGCCAGGCGAGATCGACCATCGCAAGATCGACGCCGTCGATAAGCACGCGCCCGCTTTCCGGCACGTAGAGACGCTGAATCAGCTTCGCGATGGTGCTTTTGCCAGAACCGGAAGACCCAACAATTCCAATAACTTGTCCGGGATCGACACTGAAGGATACGTTGTGCAGCACCTCGGGACCGTCGAGGCGATAGCGGAACGTGGCGTGCTCGAACGAGACCTGGCCACGGATCGCCGGCAGCGCAGCGCGGCCGGGACTGGAGCTCGGCTCGGGAATGGTGTTGAGGATGTCGCCAAGCCGATCGATCGACAGCCGCGCCTGATGGAAATCCTGCCATATCTGCGAAAGCCGCAGCACCGGCATGCTCACGCGTGACGCCAGCATGTTGAATGCGACGAGTTCACCGACCGTCAGCGCGCCGTCGATCACGAGCCGGGCGCCGAAATACAGGGTTGCCGCCACGACCAGCTTGTTGATCATCTGGACCGACTGGCTTGCCGTATTGTTCAAGCTCAGCACGCGAAAGCTCGCGGCCACATAGGCGGCGAGTTGCTCCTCCCAGCGACGCTGCATTTGCGGCTCGACCGCCATGGCCTTCAGCGTTTCGACGCCGGAGACGCTCTCGACCAGGAAAGCCTGGTTCTCGGAACCGCGATCGAATTTCTCGTCGAGGCGCCGGCGAAACAGCGGCGCGGCGCCCGCCGAAATGCCGATATACAACGGGAACGACGCCAATACGATGAACGTCAGCGTCGTGGAGTAGTAGAACATCACCGCGAGGAACACGACGGTGAACAGCAGATCGATCACGAGCGTGAGCGCCGAGCTGGTCAGGAACTGACGGATATTCTCCAGCTCGCGGACGCGCGCCACGGAATCGCCGACACGGCGGGTCTGGAAATATGCAATCGGCAACGCCATCAAGTGATGGAACAGCCGGGCGCCAAGCTCCACGTCGATACGATTGGTCGTGTGCGCGAACAGATAGACGCGCAGCGTCCCGAGGATGGTCTCGAAGACCGTGAGCGCGACAAGGCCTGCGACCAGCACGTCGAGCGTGCTCATGCCGCGATGCACGAGCACCTTGTCGATGACCACCTGGAAGAACAGCGGCGAGACGACCGCGAAGACCTGGAGGAAGAACGATGCGACCAGGACCTCGCTGAGCAGGCGACGATACTTGTGGATTGCGCCGAAGAACCAGCTGATATCAAAGCGCCGAGAGGTATCCGTCAACGCCGCGCGCCGCGTCATCAAGATGACGTCGCCATTCCACACGGCCTCAAGCTCGGCCTGTGTCATCATCTGAGGTTGGGGATGCGATGGACGCTGAACGAGGAGCTTGTCGTCGACGACCTTGCCGAGAACCAGGAATCCGCCGTCGCGCAACACGGCGATCCCCGGGAGCGGCGTTACAGCAAGCCGATTCCAGCTGGTTTTCTGCAACCGGGCCTTCAGCCCGAAACTCCTGGCGCAGCGGACGATGTCGGTGACGCCGAGGCGGGCCGCACCGGTCCGGTGTCGAATCTGGTCCGGGTCGGCCGCGATCCCGTGGCAACGCAGCATGACCGCCAGCGCCATCGGCCCCGAGTCGTCGCCGCTGTCAGGTTCGATTGCGCTTGTCTCAACCGCGACATCGCGGCGCGCGGACCACATTGGAAGCTCGCGGACGCGTCGCAGCAGGCTCTCGCGCAGCTGCCGCAGTCGCGGCAGGCTCTCGCCCAGCTGCCGCATCAGATTGCGCCCGCGCGCGCTCAAACCAGCGAGCAGATCAAGCGCCTGGTGCGCGACCGGACGTGAATCGGCCGAGATCAGACGGCCGTCCCAGATTTCCTCGAATTCGGCGCGCGTGACGCGCCGCGGATGCGACGACGACGGGTGCAGCACAAGCGCTTCGTTGCCGTCGACTTTGCCGAGCAGCAGAAATCCACCATCCCGCAGCGCCGCGATTCCGGGCAACCGGATATTCGCAAGCCGCGTCCAATCCGTCGTCCACGAGCAGGCCTTGAGATCAAATTCGCCGGCGCAGCGCAGCATTGCGCGGATATCGATCGCCCGGCTTCCGCAAAGATCACGGATCCTGTCGAAGTCAGTGCTCACACCATGAAGTCGCAAGAACAGAACCAGGGCCCGGAGCCCAAGGTCTGCGGCATCGGCATTTCCATTCTGGATCGCCATAATCAACTCAATCGTTATGCGGTCACGCGACCGGCTTCAACAATTCCCTTTCAAGCATTCACAAAAAGCGAGACCGCGCCAGACCCATTTGCGGAAGCGGTCGAACCCGGTTTCCACGCCGCTGATCGGCGGCGTGGAAACCTTGCCGGGTGAGCCGCCGCATCAATGCTGCGGCTTGCTCAGATACGATTGTTCGTTCCAGCCCCCTGCCTGCGCAGCGGCCGTGAGGAGCTGCCCCACACCACTGCTACCGTGATGACTTGCCAGATACTGGCTCAGCACCGCAAAGTTCAGATTCGCCGATGCGCTGATGGTGGAAGACGATGGCGGCGGGTCCGTCACCGTGATGCTCTGCGACGCAGACCTCGTGACGGAGCCGGTCGACGGGTCCCTTCCAGTCGCCGTGATGGAGAGTGTAGCAACCGGATGGTCGCTGCCCCGGTAGTTCGATTGCAGCGTCAATCCACTTTCGACCTGCGCGGCGGTCAGCGTGATGTCTCTCCCGCCCCTGTATGTCCGGCCATCGAGGTTGTCGGTGATGGTCTCGTACCTCGGCAACCCCTTGATGGTCACGGTCACAGCATCATTCGGGTCGGTGGTCGCCACCTTGACGCCCAGGTCGACGGTCCCGCCTCTTCCGTCCACCGACAGCGAGGTATCCGCGATCATGAGCACCGGCGCGACGGACGACGTCGGCGTTGACGGCGCCGTGACGCTCGGAGATATCTGGAGACCGGCGAACGTCTTCACTGCGCCGGCAAGATTCGCTGCGGCACCGCCGGCGTCCTTGATGCTCGCGCCGCTGGGCAGGTTGACCCCGGTGATGGCAAGGGCGGACGTCTGAGTATCGGTCGACGCAACGGTCGTTCGGAAGGTGAGCGCACTGGTCCCCGAACCGCTGACATAGGTAGCCGTGCTTCCGTCATTGAGCGACAGCGTCGGTTTGCCGGCCACATTCACGGCCTCGTTGAACCCGAGCGTGAATGTCACGGTATCGCCAACATGCTCGACCCCCGTCCCCGGCGAGGCGACAACCTGCGTCACCGTCGGCGTAACCGCTGGCGTGGTCGGCTGAGACGGTAGCGTGGGGCTCGTCGGATCGATCTGGAGACCGGCGAACGTCTTCACCGCACCGGCAAGATTCGCAGCGACGCCGCTGGCGTCACGGATGGTCGCACCGCCCGCAAGGCTGACCCCGGTGACGGCAAGGGCCGACGTCGCTGTATTGGTCGACGCAACGGTCGTTCGGAAGGTGAGCGCACTGGTCCCCGAACCGCTGACATAGGTAGCGGTGCTTCCGTCATTGAGCGTCAGCGTCGGCTTGCCAACCACGTTCACGGCCTCGTTGAACCCGAGCGTGAATGTCACGGTATCGCCAACATGCTCGACACCCGTCCCCGGCGAGGCGACAACCTGCGTCACCGTCGGCGTAACCGCTGGCGTGGTCGGCTGAGACGGTAGCGTGGGGCTCGTCGGATCGATCTGGAGACCGGCGAACGTCTTCACCGCACCGGCAAGATTCGCAGCGACGCCGCTGGCGTCATGGATGGTCGCACCGCCCGCAAGGCTGACCCCGGTGACGGCAAGGGCCGACGTCGCTGTATTGGTCGACGCAACGGTCGTTCGGAAGGTGAGCGCGCTGGTCCCCGAACCGCTGACATAGGTAGCGGTGCTTCCGTCATTGAGCGTCAGCGTCGGCTTGCCGACCACGTTCACGGCCTCGTTGAAGGCGAGCGTCAATGTAACGGAATCGCCAACATGCTCGATACCCGTCCCCGGTGAAGCCGTAACCGACGTTACCGCCGGCGTAACCGTTGGCGTGGTCGGCTGGGTCGGTGGCGGGGGTGTCGTCGCACTGACGTTCGCTCCAGTAACGGAGCCGGCGCTGCCGGGCAATCGATAGAGCTGGATCTCGTCGATCTGCATCTGCATCGTCGAGGGGGTAGAGCCATCAAGCGCAGTATGCCAGCCGGCCGCGTTTGAATTCGCGACCTGATTGCTCATGATCAGCTGCATCGGCTGGTTCGGAATCTGCACCTGCGCGCTGGTCACCGTCGCGATCTGTCTTCCGTCGAGGTACCAGGTGATCGATTGGCCGGGCACCCAATTGATGCCGTAGGTATGGAAGCCGGCCGTGAGATCGACGCCGGTGTCGACAACACCGCCGACCGTCCCTGACGGCGAGTGAAGATGCCAGGAGAAGGCCTGGTTTGCCGGTCCCGAGCCGGTATATCCCCCCTCCTGGATATCGATCTCGAAATTGTCGCCGCTGCTCGAGCCCGCGCCGGGCATCAGCCAAAGCCCTGGCCACGCACCATTGCCGCTCGGCGCCTTCATGCTGATCTGAAGGTAACCGCCGTTAAACTCGAAGTTGCCGTAGCTGCTGACGGCGCCCGACGTAATCGGAAATGACTGCACCGAGCCCTGATTCATGCCGGTGACGGTCTGCTTGGCCGCTGTGAGATTCAGCAGACCGTTGCTCACGGTCACCTGGCTCGGCATGTCGTAATCGGCATCGTACGCGCCGCCCGGCCCGCTTCCACCCGATCCATAGCTGTTCCACGCCCAACCGTTGGCGGCGCGGCTCGTGATGTAGGTGTGCCAGTCGCTGTCTAGCGAACTGGAAAAGGTATCCTGATAGACGAGATTGCTTGAGGTAAAGCCTGCTGGTGCGGCAAGGGCCATTCCATGTTCCTTCCAAGGATTGAACCGAGAATTCCACCGTCGCGAACCGCGCGACGTACCGCATGCTCGCAGCGCATGGCGCCGCGGGCAGATTTCAGTCCAGTAGCGATTCGGTGGTACGCCCCTTCGACTGCTAGGTCGGTTGGCTAAAGATCAAGTATGGCGAAAAATCGTTTCAAAATGATCTTCTCACAGGCGTTTTTCGCGCACGCGCCCCATTCGGACGGTACGTCGACGCTCAATCTTAACATTTGCTAGGATTTAATTCTTTGCGGCGGCTATGCGAAAAAGCCGTTACGTGGAGGCCGCGTTGACAAAGTGGCAAGGGTGCCATCCGCCAAGACGCCGCGATCACGCAGGCGTGTGTGGACCACTCACGTGCTAGATGTCGCGGTAACCGTCGGGATTCTTCAGCTGCCAGTGCCAATGATCGGCGCACATCTGCGCCAGCGACCGCGCCGATTTCCAATCCAGCGTTCGTTGCGCAAAGCTCGGATCGGCGCAGCAGATCGCGACATCGCCGGTGCGGCGATCTGCGATCTCGTACGGAATTGACCTGCCGCTCGCGGTCTCGAACGCGCGAACGACCTCCAGGACGCTGCTGCCGCTTCCCGTTCCCAGATTGACTGTGAACACGCCGGGCTGCTCGAGGTGGCGTAAGACACTGAGATGGCCGGCAGCAAGGTCGACGACATGAATGAAATCCCGGATACCGGTGCCGTCCGGAGTGTCGTAGTCGTTGCCCCAGATCCTCAGCTTCGCACGCCTTCCGATCGCCACCTGTGCCACAAGCGGCACCAGATTGTTCGGAACGCCGATCGGGTCTTCTCCGACAAGGCCGCTCTCGTGCGCGCCGGCCGGATTGAAATAGCGCAGGATGCCGATGCGCCAATCGTCCTCGGAGCGATAGAGATCCTTCAGCATTTCCTCGACGATCAGCTTGGTGCGACCGTATGGATTGGTCGGCGCGAGCGGATGCCTCTCGTCAAGCGGCAGATAGGTTGGCATGCCGTAAACGGTGGCGGACGAGCTGAAGACAAGCGTCTTGACCTTCGCCCGTTTCATTGCCGACACGAGCCGCATCGTCCCCACGACATTGTTGTCGTAATAGGTCATGGGATCAGCGCTGGACTCGCCAACCGCCTTCAGCCCCGCAAGGTGGATGACCGCGGTCACGCCACATGCGCGAAGCACCTCGAAGACGGCCTCTTCATCCCGGATGTCGACGTGTCGGAAAACAGGCGCTCGCCCGCAGATCGCTTCGACCCGGTCGAGAGAGGCCCGGTTGCTGTTGCAGAGATTGTCGATCGCCACGACATCGAAGCCCGCGTCCAGCAATGCGATGCAGACATGGGACCCGATATAGCCAGCGCCTCCCGTCAACAAGATCATATCATCACCGTGTCAGTCCAACAGGCCTTCCGTGCAACGCCGCTCTAGGATCTCCAGATCTGGGCCCGCGACGACAGATTCTGCGAGAAATCTTCGGCCATTCCGCCGAGACGCGTCGCGGTGTAGGCAAAGGCGGTCAGGCAAAAGCCGGCTACAATCGCCCCGGCCCGCCGGGCGGAGCTGAATTTGCCAAGCATCGCGGCCTTGAGCTCGCTCGCCACGGCCCGCGGCAAGACTTCGCGAACATAGCGCTGTTCGGTCTTGAGTCCGTCGCCGGAGCCCGCGAGATTCCTCAAGACCGCCTTGGCGGTGCCCTCGATCAAGCAGCGATTGACGAAATACGCCCACGTCGCCCGCTGCGCCGGCACGACATGGTGCACCCGCGCTCGCTGGCGATAGGCAAAGTAGCCGCCGGGAAACAGACGAGAGGCGCGGATGCAGAGTTCAGTCTCTTCGCAGCTCTCGGCCTTGCCGCCGATCCTCGCGCGACCGCTGACGGAAAATCCAAGCTTGCGGCGACCGAGCTCCGAGGCGAAGCCACCGGCGCGGCGCAACACATCGGCGCGCACTGACATGTTGGCGCCGATCGGGTTGCGAATGCGCCCGTCCTGCACATCCATGCCGGCATAGGTGCAGCCGACGACCCAAGCGAATTCGGCAGGAAACCAGGACGGCGGCGGCGCCTGCCACATCGGCACCACCGGTCCACCCGCTCCCAGCACCGCTGGATCCCGGTAGGCCTCCAGCAGATCCTCAAGCCAGCACGGGTCAGCAGCGGCATCGTCATCCAGGAAACAGATAACCAACGCCGTGGCGTGCTCCGTTCCTGTCATGCGGCCACCCGACAAGCCGGGTTTCCCGGCATTCGCGAGAACGGTGACGCCGGCAAATTCCTGCGCGGCCCGCGCTCGCAGGGCTTCGTTGTTGTCGATCACCACGATGATTTCCCGGGGCGCGCGGGTTTGGGCGCGGACTGACGCGACGGCGCGTTGCAGCGCGCCCCAGCGGTCGAGCGTGTGCGCGCAAATCACCACGGATGCATCAATCATGGCAGCTTCCGTCCGTTGTCCGGGGCCCGGTTCGTTTCCTGGGACCGCGTCGCCCGCGCTGTCGCCGCCTTGAAGGCACTCCAGATCGCGCTTCCGTCATTGCGGATATCAAACTGATCATGCTCGTCGACGGGAAAGCGCCCGCTGTCCTGACGCGACACAAGCCGCCACACCAGCCACCCCGCGCAATCGGGGTCGCGGCCAAGCTTGTCGAGCCACATGGCGTAGGCCGCGGCAGCGTCCGGATTGGAGCGGGCGTAGCCGAACTCCTCGAGCAGAACCGGTTTGTTGGCGCGAACCCCCAACTGGCAAAACTCGGTGATGGTGTCGCCGAACTGCTGAACCGTCTGGTTGAAAAAGAGCGGGTAACCGTGCCAGGTCCCGTAATCGAGGGTGGGAATCGTCAGGTCGGACAGCTTGTCGGCGGCGCTGATATTTCCGGCATTTCCTGAACTGACGAGATGATTGGGATCGAGGAACTTGACGTAGGCAGACATCTCTCTGGTCCAGGCCAATCGCAGGCTCTCCGGACTCGCATTGCCTTCGTTCATCAACTCCCAGGCCATGATGTTCGGATCGTCGCGGTAGGCGATCCCGGTGAAGGAGTTGACGCGCTCCACGACGTGGCGAACCCAGGTCATGTAATCGCGCCGGGTGCGCCGGTCGCGAAAGAAGAAGCCGGACTTGTCCTGGCTCCCGTACCAGGCCCGCATCTGCTGAGCGCCGCCCGTATAGTCCCAGAAGTCGAGGAAGGCGATGATCAGTCTCAGGTGTCGCTTGCTGGCTTCGGCGACCAGGAAATCAATCTTCTGCATTCCGTTCGCGCCATCATTGATGGCCATCCCGCCTTCGCGATCGTCCCAGTAGAGCAGGTACGTCCCCTTGACGCCGAGATCGCTCGCGTCGGCCTGCATCTTCCACTGCCAGACGGTCGCCATGCTGCCGTCAAGCGATCCGATGACCGGCTGAAGAAAGGTGCGGACCACGTTGGCGCCCATCGCCACCGCGTCGTCGAGAACGCGAGTGACTTCGTTCTCCGAACCGAAGGTGAGATAATGGTTGTTCACGCCAGTCACAAAGAACGGTCTGCCGTCAAGCGTAAAGCGCGTTCCCTGAGCTTTGACGAAGGGTGCTGCCGGCGGACCGTCTGCCGCTTGACCATCCGCTGCGCTGGCGATGGTTGGGGCACATAGCAGCGCACACACCAGTACGCGCAGTCCGGTGTTGCGTAGCCTGTCTCCCGCCCATTTCCAGCCAACAATCATGCCTCCACGTGACTATCGCACGCGGCCGAGCGCAACTTCCCCGAAGGGTTACTCCCTTCGGCGCCGCGCTCCGAAGGGCCGGCTTCCGATCAAGTGAAGGTGATTAGCCGGCTGGCGAGGAAGGCATTGGCTGGAGTATCCAGCGCAGGCTGCGCGTCTCCATCGGCGCGGCAAATCGCCGCCGTTTGCGGATCGGCATGACCTTAAGACGGAAATCAGTTTGTGCCTGAAGGATCGGCGCAGCGCCCGCGGGGTCGCCTTGTCACAAGGCAAGCACATGACAGTGATGCGGCCAGCATGTGACCAGGTTCGGAAACTGTGACGCGCTCTGCGCGCCTTACCCGGAATGCTGGATCGTGTGCCACATTCGGCTACGCTCGCCGCCAAATTGCAGACGGCCCTCGTGCTGCGCCACTTCCATCGCGAACGCCTGCGAGCTGCGCATATGCACATCGATCAGGGCATCGACCATGGTGCGTCGGCCGGTCCACAGCTGCGACATGATTCCATCCGCCAACGAACATGAGTCGATCGCGGCGATCTGATCGGATTCAAGCAGCTCCTCCGTGATCCTGCTGATCAGCAGAGCCCCTGGGGAAAAGCGCGCGAAGGACGCATCGAATGCGGTCTTCCACGTATAGGCCTGGCGGCCGCTGTAGATCAGGACTTGGCCAGCGATCGCAACGTCATCGACGCGCAGAAGGGCGACCGAGGCCAGGTTGTGCGCGGCGAGGTTTCGGATCAGCTGACGGGCAAATTGTGCATCGCCGGCGTCGCACAGCAGCGCTGTACCCTCCTCACCCTTCCAGCTCGCCGCCTCGAGCGCGAGAAAGACCTCGAACGCGGCTTCCGTTTCGGCCGGTGACCGGCCGTTCACAATCTCCACCTTTCCTGTCGCAGAGAGCCGATTCCAGTCCTGGCGCAGCTTCTTGCGGGTCGATCCCGATTTCTTGGTCCCTGAGCACCGATCGGCAAACGGACGTTCGACGCGCACAAGCTCGCGGTGCCGGCCCACGCCCTCGAGCTGCCGGAGCATTGCCGGATAGACAACGGGGTCAGCTTCGAATGACCGCAATCGGATGATCTTGGGCAGGCTGAGGTCGTGCCTGATCACGTCAAAAAACGCTGCCATCACCTCGTCAGCGCGAGCACGGTCGATCACGGCATTCGAGGTGGACGCGTAAATCGGGATCGCTTCCAAAAAAGCGGGCGTGGACGGCAAATTGCGCCTTTCGCACAAGGCCCAGAAGCCAACCGGACAGCGAGGCTCCACCCCCTCGTCCCACGCGATCAGGACGTGGATCTCGGCAAAGCCGGTCTCGGCAGTGGCAAGCAGCGCCGCGGGATGCATGAACGCATTGCCGTCGACGCGCGCAACGAGATCGTCCCACGGTTCGCAGAGTTCGGCACTCGGCGAGCAGCGGTACGCTGCAATCAATCCATTCTTGGCCCGTTGCCAGCCGACATTCATGCATCCAAATGACCTTCCCGACCGGCCGAGCGCAACTTCCCCGAGGGATTACCCCGTCTGACATCACACATCCCAGCGCTGTTTGGGCCATAGTTTTGCAGCCGATCGCCCTGGCGTGACCGTGTGCCGTCAGACCGAAAAAGGTGCTGCCTTTCCTCGTCGGCAAGGCACGCGGTTACGGCGGGCGAAGAAACCGAACGGGCTCGGGGAGTGAATGCGCGTTTGCCTGCATCTTGATCCGTCGCGGCTGCTGCGCTGGCATCTGTGGCTCGCGGAGGCGCTTGCCAAGAATCCGTGCAACGAGGTCTCGTGCACTTTCGGCTCCGATCGCCACCCGATGCCGCAAATTTGCCGCTGGCTGCTCGAGCTGGAACGGCTCGTCTACGGCGTTCGCGGAGATTGCGCCACCGATTCCATCCCGGCCGCACTCCGAGCGCTGGCGCCCCCGACCACCACGCCGGATGTCGTGATCAATCTCAGCGGCGAGACACCCGTCACGCGCGCACGGCGCGTGCTGACACCGCTCTTCAACGGCGTCCCCGGCGAACTCGGAGTGCTGGCAGCGCTGGCGAATGGTGAGGACCTGCTCGTCGAACTGCACGATACGACTTGCCCCTGGGGCCCGTGGACGGCGCGCCCCGCCAGTGCAGACCGCGACGTGTTCGCGGTGAGCCTTGATGGCACCCTCTCATGCGCTATCCTCTTGATCCTCAAGGCCGTGCGCGGGGACAAGCGGACAGCTGCATCCGATGCCGCCCGTCCACGGATGGCCAGCCCTCCAGGCAGCGCTGCGGCCCTCATTTGGGCGAGTGGCACGGTGGCATCGAAGGCCATTCGGCTCCTGAATATCATTGCAAAAGGCGGAAAGATGTGGGGCGTCGGCTGGCGCCGCAACGAAGGGACAAGCCTGCTCGACAAGGGCAAAGCCGTCTTCAAGGTGCTCGCTGCGGATGCCGACAGCTATCTTGCCGACCCGTTTCCGTTCAGCCACCACGGGCAGGATTTCATCTTTGTCGAGCAGTACTCCTACCGGAAAAAGCGGGGATGCATCGCGGTCGCAAGAGTGAACCGCGACGGCACGACCAGCGCCCCGCGGATCGTCCTGGAGGAGCCGCACCATCTCTCCTATCCGTTCGTGTTCGAGCGGGACGGACAGATCTGGATGATCCCGGAATCCGGGGAAGCGAGCAATGTCAGCCTCTATCGGGCCATCGAATTCCCCTACAGGTGGACCCGGGAAGCGTGCCCGATCGACCGCGTCGAGGCCTACGACTGCACGCCGCTGTTTCGCGACGGCCGCTCGTGGTTCTTTGTCAGCCCGAGACGGTGGAGATCCTCGGCATGGGACGTGCTCGACGTCTACCACGCGGAGGGCCTGACCGGGACCTGGGTACCTCATGCGGCAAACCCAATCCTGATCGACGCCTCGCTCAGCCGTCCTGCCGGCGCCTTCATCGAGCACGGCGGGCAAATCCTGCGCCCGGTCCAGAACTGCTCCCGCGGTTATGGCGATGCGATAACGCTATGCCGGATCGATGCGCTCGGACCGTCGGAATTTGCTCAAACCCCGGTCGGTGTCATCCGAGCGGCAGGCTTCGGGTGCCATACCTACAACCGTGGGTCTGGCCTTGAGGTGATCGACATGTTCGGTCGGGTCAGGCGATTGCGAGAGGTCACGGCCTCCTACGAGCCGCTGTCACCGGAGGTGTCGGCCGCAGTGAATCGGCAGCCCGCCGCCCTGGCTTCGATGCCGGCTGATTTCGCGTGAGAAACACGCGCAGTTGCTTTCCCGCGCGACCGAAATCATCACCGGCGAAGTGGTTGCTGATGCAGGGCTATTTCGTCGGCATCGGAAGCGATCTGAACGGATAACTACAAAGAGCTAACCACCTATCGTGCTTCCACTGTGAAGCGGCATCAGCGATCCTTGGCGTCGAGGGTAGCCGGAAGAGGGCCGCAAGGAGAGACTTCAGCGTTGGTAATCTCCCGATCTCTTTTTCATTTCAACTTCTGTTTTTATTTCGTGCGGGAGGTGCACATATGGGCCGATTAAGCACATCCGTAGATGTGGCCGTCATAGGCGCCGGCCCCTACGGCTTGTCGCTGGCTGCGCATCTGCGCGCACGCGGTGTGGAGCACCGGATTTTCGGTGAACCCATGGGGCCCTGGAAGCACAACATGCCACGCGGCATGCTGCTGAAATCATATCCCTGGGCAACAAGCCTCTCCGATCCCGGATCGGAATTCACGGTGAAATCGTTCTGCACCGAACGCGCCATGCCGTATCATGACGTGCTGACGCCGCTGACGCTCGACCGGTTCATCGAGTACGGCGAGGCATTCCGGATGCGGTACGTGCCCGCCGTGGAAAGCAAGGTTCTCACCGCGTTGGAGACCGCCGATGGCGGCCTTCGCGCCAGCTTTGACGACGGCGAGACGATCAACGCGCGGCGCGTCGTGGTGGCAGTCGGCCTGCAGCCCTTCGAGCACCTGCCGCAGGACGTCGCACATTTGCCTGCCGAGTTGTGCTCGCACAGCGGCAAGTACGGTTCGCTCGAAGCATTGGACGGCAAGGAAGTCGTCGTGGTCGGATCCGGATCGTCCGCGACAGACCTCGCCGCGCTGCTCCATGAACGAGGGATTTCGGTTTCGCTCGTCGCGCACGCAAAGCAACTGCGTTTCGCCAACCGTCCCCACAACCGCTCTTCAATCGAGCGTGTGATGGCGCCGTTGAGCGGCATCGGCCCGGGTTGGACACTGTCGGCCTACGCAAAGTATCCTCAGCTCATCCGGCTGCTGTCGAAGGAGCGGCGTATCGGGATCGCCAATCACGCGGCGCTGGGCCCGCTGGGTGGCGCTTTCGTGAGGGACCGCGTTGTCGGAAAGGTGCCGACGCTACTCGGCACTTCCCTCCAGAGCACCGAGACCCGCAACGGCAAGGTCCTGCTCAATCTGGTCGACGCCAGCCATGCCAAGCAATCGCTGCAGGCCGACCATGTGATCTTCGCGACCGGGTACAAGATCGATGTCAGCCGGCTCGGCTTTCTGAACCAGGCGCTGCTTCGCCACATCCGTCTTGAAGAAGGTGCGCCGCAGCTTTCGTCGCATTACGAGGCGTCGGTGCCGGGCTTGCATTTTATCGGTCCCGCCGCAGCAAACAGCTTCGGCCCGGTGTGTCGCTTCGTATACGGGACCTATCATCCTGCGCGGACTCTTGCCCAACACCTATCAAGTATCCTTGTCCGGTCGCGGCCTGCGGTGCAGGTCCGGCCATTTGATCGTACGGTGCTGCCATGAACGCTCCTGTCCCCAACAATCTCTCCTACGTCAGTACCGTATGGGTGCCTGACCCGGTCAATCTCGCGCTCGCACACTCGCTGACGATGCCGCGAGTGAGCTTCGTGGTCCCGACACTCAATGAGGCCAAAAATCTGCCCTGGCTGCTGCCGCGTATCCCGGCATGGGCACACGAAGTGATCATCGTCGACGGACGTTCGACCGACGACACGGTTGCGGTGGCGCGCAGCCTGCGCGAGGACGTGAAGGTTGTGATGGAGCCACGGCGCGGCAAGGGCGCCGCCCTGCAGGCCGGTTTCCGCGCCGCCACCGGCGATATCATCGTCATGATCGATGCCGACGGCTCGATGGTGCCGGAGGAAGCCATCGTCTTTGTCGGCGCGCTAATCGCGGGCGCGGATATGGTCAAGGGCTCGCGCTTTCTCCAGGGCGCAGGCACCGACGATATGTCGTTGTTCCGGATGCTCGGCAATTGGGGGCTCACCCTGATGGTGCGGCTGCTCTATGGCGGCTCGTTCTCCGACCTCTGCTACGGGTACATGGCATTCTGGACCAAGCACGTCCCCACGCTCAATTGCGACTGCGACGGATTCGAGATCGAGACTCTCATCAACGTACGGGCCCTGAAGAACCAGTTGAACATCGTTGAAGTCCCGAGCTTCGAAGCTCCGCGCATCAGCGGCCTGAGCAATCTGCGCGCCATTCCGGACGGCTGGCGCGTCCTCAAGACGATCCTGCGCGAGCGGGTGCGGTCTCCGGCCTCTCTTGTTGCCTATGGCTATCCATAGGCGACACGGGCGGATCGCAAGTCCAGGTGGGTGAGCCGAATGCGTATCCTGATGGTTGCCGCTCGCTGCCACCCCTTCGTCGGCGGTATCGAAACCCACATCCAGGAGGTGGGTCCTCGCTTGGTGGCGCGCGGCTACTCGGTCGACGTACTGACGACCGATCCGTCGGGAAAGTTGCCGGTTGAGGAGAACGTCCGTGGCATGAGCGTGCGGCGCGTGCCGGCCTGGCCGAAGGAATTGGATCTCTATATCGCACCACAGGTCTATTCCGCGATCCGGCGCGGCACATGGGACCTGATCCACTTTCAGGGTTACAGCACTTTCGTCGTGCCGATCGGGCTGCTCGCGGCCGTCCGCACTCAAGTCCCGTTCGTCCTGACCTTCCATAGCGGCGGGCATTCCTCGCGGCTGCGCAATGCCGTGCGCGGCACCCAGCGCGCGGTGCTCCGTCCGCTGGTGGCGAAAGCCGCACGGCTGATCGGGGTCTCCGAATTCGAGGCCAGCTTCTTCAGCACGAAGATGGGCATCCCGCGGGAGCGGTTTGTGGTCATCCCGAATGGCGCCGCGATGCCGGCCGCCAGCCCCGGCGTCAAGGTCGATCCCGGCCTGATCGTCTCGAGCGGCAGGCTTGAGCACTACAAGGGCCATCACCGGGTGATTGCGGCCATGCCGGAGTTGATCCGCAGAGTGCCGAACGCGCGCCTGCACATCGTCGGGACGGGGCCTCACGAGGGCGCGCTGCGCCGTCTCGTCAGTACGCTTGGTCTTGAAGATCGGGTCACCATCACGGCCATCCCAGGATCCGAGCGGCAGAGAATGACCGACCTGCTGGCGAGCGCCGGCCTGTTCGTGCTGCTGAGTGAATACGAGGCTCACCCTGTCGCCGTGATGGAAGCGCTGTCGCTGCGCCGGCCGGTCCTTGTCAGCGACACGTCAGGGCTGAGGGAGCTGGCGACCAACGGCCTGTGCCGCGCGCTTCCGCTCAACGCGAGCCCGGGCGAGACCGCCGCTGCGATGGCCGAAGAACTCGCGGCGCAGCGAGAGATCCCCGACCTGGCCTTGCCGGATTGGGACGCCTGCGCGCAAGCGTTGAGCGACGTCTATCGTGATGTGGCTGGCAACCGGTCAACGGTCAGTCTTCTGCTCGACGACGCACTGAGCTTGCGATCCGTCACGAGGGCACGGGGCGGATGATACGAGCCCATCTCAACGCCGAAATCGCGATCGCACCGGCGCGTGCCTGGATGCATTCCATCCTTGCCATTATCGGCCCTGACCTGCGCGGCGACGATACGACGTCGGAGCCTGCGAACGCGAACTGGATTGCGACGCTGTGCCTCATCGTCGCCACGGGCCTGCTGCTGGTTGTGGCCGGACAGGGAGCCGGTCGTCGCGGCGCTGAAGTGGCATCGCTGCTGTTCTGGTCGGGCACCATCCTGGTGGTCGCTCCGACCAGCTTTCGCATCGCTTGGCCGGGTGTGGCCCGCAGCGAGCGTCTCTTCCTCCTGGTTCTCCTTGCCGGAGCCCTGTTCTTCCACAAGTCCGTCTATTCGCCCACGGGTCTCGGGTACCACGACGAATTCCTGCATTGGGCCGCCGCTGATGACCTTGTGACCGCCCGCCGGCTCTTCCTGCCCAATCCATTGTTGCCGATCGCGTCGGCGTATCCCGCCCTCGAGATCGTGACGACGGCGATCATGAATCTCACGGGCCTGCCTTTATTTGCGACTGCGACCCTGCTGTTGGCGGTCCTGAAAGGCACCCTCGTCGCAGCCATGTTTCTGTTCTACGAGAGGATTACCGGGTCTCCGCGCATCGCAGCCATCGGCTGCCTGACATACATGGGCTGCTCGACTTTCGTGGTATTCGAGTCGATGTTCTCCTACGAGAGCCTCGGCTTCGTGCTGTGCATGTTGATCCTCGCGGTCGAGGCTGGATCGAAGGATCTTGCCGGGCGACAAAAATTGAGCGCGCTCGGTCTGATTGCTCTTCTGTTGGCGAGCCTGGCGGTCACCCATCATGTCACGGCGGCCTTTGTCGCTGTCTATCTTGGAATGGTGGCGGCCCTGGAGGCATTGCGGCGGGACGTCTCACTCCGGTTCGAGGCAAGGATCGCCATGGGCGTCACCGCCGTGCTTGCCATCGTTATACCGCTCGTATGGGTGATGGCGCACGGCAATCCCTTCACTGGTTACGTCGGCCCCGTGGTCGAATCCGGCTTCAAGGCACTGCTGGCAAAGGTCCTGGGCACCAGCACCCCACAGTCAGAGCAGGTGGCCGCGCCGTCCCAGCCCCTCTTCATGCGCCTGACCACCTTGTTCGGTATCCTGTTCGTGGCCCTCGGGCTGGCGACGGGCTTCTTTCGGTCGCTGGCGATGACAGCGCCGGGCAATCTGCGCTCAGGCTGGCTTGCAATCTACGGCATTTTGAAACGACGCTGGACCGACAGCCGCGTCGTACTGCTCACCGTGCTGGCCTGCGGCTTTCCTATCTCGGTTGCGTTCCGCTTGACCGTGAACGGGTGGCAAATCGGCAACCGGATGGGAACGTTTGTCTTTATCGGTGTCGGACTGGTCGTCGGGGTGGGCATCGTCCATTTCTGGCAGGGTCGCGCCGCCCGCGGTTGGCGCCGGATCGTGCCATCCACTGCGCTGGCGGTGATCGTCATGAGCGGGGTCACTGCGGCATCGGTCGATCCGATCCGTGGCCGCTACAGGGTGGCTTCGGACGCGCAATCCATCGAGCACCTGGGAATCGAAACGGCGCTCTGGACCAGGGAGTGGCTTGGGCCCGGCAACCGCTTCACCGGCGATCGGGTCAATCGTCTGCTGCTTGCCGGCTACGGCCGGCAGGACGTGAGAACCAAGATCAATGATGCCGTCTATGCTGCCCGCGCGTTCAGGAACGAAAAACTCAGTTCAGACGATTTCTACGCGCTCGCCAGGAGCGAGCTTGATTTCCTGCTGGTGGATCTCCGCCTGACCACCGGGTCGCCAGTCCTAGGCTTCTACTTCGAGCCGTGGGAAACGCAGCAAGGAAAGCGGCTCTCGGCTGCCGAGTTGCTGAAGTTCAATGACGTCAAAGGTGTCACGCGCACTTACGACAACGGCTCGATCATCATCTACGACATAAGAGGACTGCATGCCGAGCCCTGACAAGCGCGACCTTTTCGGTGCCTGCTTGTGGGCAGGAGCCACGGTGGCCCTGGTCGCGGCCAGTGACAGCACGTTCCTGCGCTTCATCCTGGGCGTGCCGATGGTTCTGCTCATCTCCGGTCATGTCGTGCTGCGCGTTATCGGCGTAACGAACTCGTCGCTGTCCGAACATCTTGTCTGTTCGATCGGTGCGAGCCTCGCCGTCACCATCGCCGGAGGCTTTGTGCTGAACGCGATCGGCTCGCTCACTCCGCTTGGCTGGGCGTTCTGGTACCTGGCGGTGACAACAGGAGCGATGCTGATACCTGCCAGCGGCAGCGATGTCTCGATTCCGAGCGCCTGGCCTGGTTCAGTGCGAATCCGCTCCAGGCAGGGAGCTGCGGTCGCATTGGCGATGCTTTTGGCAACGGGAGCCTACGCTCTCGCCGTCCGCGATGAGGCCAGCGACCGGCAGTTCAAATACACCGAGCTATGGATGTTGCCACCGGCCAAAGGAGTTCCGGGCCAACTCGTCGTCGGCGTTCGCAGTGCAGAGACCGAGGCTCGGCGATACGACCTGGAAATCACCCTCAACGGCCAACCGTTCGCCGTCTTCCGCTCGCTGACGATCGCGCCGGGCGACACCTGGGTGCGGAAGTTCTC
The DNA here is from genome assembly GCF_011058295.2 of Bradyrhizobium sp. 6(2017). NCBI lineage: Bacteria > Pseudomonadati > Pseudomonadota > Alphaproteobacteria > Hyphomicrobiales > Nitrobacteraceae > Bradyrhizobium > Bradyrhizobium sp. 6(2017). The sequence continues at coordinate 8,504,526 of NZ_CP049289.2, forward strand.
CGTGCCCACCCTTGCCACCCAGCAGAACGCCGAGGCCCGGCTCTACCGGCCGGACGACAACCGGCTCTATCGCAGGGTCTCGGCGCTGGTGCCGGGTACCTGAGGGGGAGGTCATGCGCATCTTGCTGCTGTCGCAATTCTATCCCCCAGTGATCGGGGGCGAGGAACGCCATGTCCGCAATCTCGGCGCGGCGCTGGCGCAGCGGGGCCACGACGTGAGCGTTGGGACATTGATGCGTCCGGGATCACCGGAGACCGAGTTGGACGGAGCGATCCGCGTCCACCGGTTGCGCGGTACGCTGCAGCGCCTGTCGGGACTACATGCCGATCCCGAGCGTCAGCACGCGCCGCCGTTCCCCGATCCCGAACTTGCGCTCGGCTTGAAGCGGCTGATTGACCGGGAAAGACCTGATGTCGTCCACGCCCACAACTGGATCTACGCATCCCTGCTGCCGCTCAGAGCCCTGAGTGGGGCCCGCTTCGTGGTTACCCAGCACGATTACGGGCTTGTTTGCGCCAAGAAGAACCTGATGCATCTCGGGACTCAATTGTGCAGCGGCCCGGCGCTGACGAAGTGCCTGCCGTGCGCGGCCCGGCATTATGGCGCCGCGAAAGCGACCGCGACCACCTTCGGCAACTGGGCCTCGAGCTTCGCTGCCCGACGCATCGTGGACCGCTTCATCGCGGTGAGCCACGCAGTGGCCCGTCACACCGGGCTCACCCAAGGCAGCGCACCCTACGAGGTGATCCCCAACTTCGTGCCCGACGATGTCGAGGTGCCTGGCCCGGAAGACCCCTGCCTGCGCGAACTACCTGACGACGGCTTCATTCTGTTCGTCGGCGACATGATGCGTCTCAAGGGCATCGACGTCCTTCTCAAGGCCTATGCCGGGCTGGAACGGGCGCCGCCGCTTGTCCTGATCGGACGCCGGCTCGCCGATACGCCGACCGAGTTCCCGCCAAACGTGCACACCTTCAGCGCGTGGCCGCATTCCGCCATCATGCACGCCTGGCGGCGATCCCTGTTCGGGGTGTTGCCATCAACCGGCCCGGAGGCGTGTGCAACCGTCATCATGGAAGCGATGGCGTGCGGCAAGGCCATCGTCGCAACCGATATCGGCGGCATGCCGGATCTGGTCGATCACGGCGAGACAGGATTTCTCGTACCACCCGGCGACGCGGCGGCGCTCGCCGACGCCATGCAGGCGCTGCTGGACGACCGCACCTTGCTGGCCCGACTCGAGGCAACAGGCCTGGCCCGCGTGGGGCGCCTCAAGGCCAAAGCGGTCGTGGCCCGGATCGAACAGGTCTACCGGGATGTCCAGCTCGCAGCTCCCGCCGAGGTCGCGATAGCCGCGTACCGGGACACGGGAGAGCCATCATGCCGATAGGCCTCGCCCGAATGGCCATCATGCGGCTGCGCCAGGCACTGCAAAAGAGCGCTACCCTCGTCATGAATTCCGGCGCGCTGGCGACCGGAACGGTGGTAACGGCTGGTCTTGGCTTTGCCTATTGGTGGGTCGCAGCCCGGCTGTTTCCGCCTGATGTGATCGGCGTTGCTTCCGGCCTTCTGGCTATGATGAGCCTCGTCACCCTGCTCGGCGAGGGCGGGCTCACCACCTTGCTCACCGGTGAGCTGGTTCGGCATCCCGGCAAGGAACCCGGGCTCGTCGCGGCCGCAGCTTCCGCCGGCGTGGCACTGACGGTCGGTTTGGCCCTGTTGTTTGTCGTCGGGGAGACGCTCTTCAACGGTTCGACCGGGCCGATCGACGGTTGGCTTGCAGGCCTGGTCTTCGTCATCGGCTGCGGCCTGAACAATCTGACAGTGGTGGGCGATCAGGCATTTGTCGGCATTCTGCGTAGCAGCAGCAAAATGATCCGACTGGTCCTGTTCTCCATATTCAAGTTGCTGCTGGTTGCTGCGGCGGCCGCCCTCGGCTTTACCTCCCCTACCGCGCTCCTTTTGACCTGGGTGGCGGGAATGCTCGTGTCCTGGATCGGCGTCGATCTTTTGACGAGGGGAGGAGCGCGCCGCCTCGTTGGGCCCCCGGATTTCCGACTGCTCCACATCCATCGCCGTCGGGTCCTCGACCATTATGCACTCGATGTCGCGTCAATGGCACCGGTCTTCGTCATGCCCTATCTCGTTCTGGTGCTCCTGACGCCGGTCCTCAACGCGACGTTTGTGGCGGTATGGATGATGGTCTCCGTCGCCTCCCTGATTCCGTCAGCCATGGCGATGGTCCTGTTCCCGGTTGTCCGAGCAAACCCGAAACAATCCCGACACAACATCCTGGTGTCGCTGACGGTATCACTGCTGTTCTCGCTGGCATGCGCCGTCTTCATCTTCACCTACTCACAGGAGATCCTGGCAATCTTCAATCCGGCATATCCCAAGATCGCCGGTTCGAGCCTGAGCTTGCTCGGCTTCAGCCTGCTCGGATCAACATTGAAGTTCCATGCCTGCACGCTCGTGCGGGTGGCAGACAGGATGCTCAAGGCAGCGCCCTGGTTTGCGCTCGGCGGGCTGCTGGAGCTGTGCGGTGCGGTCCTGGGAGCGAAGCTCGACGGACTTCAGGGTCTGGTGCTGGGCTGGACGCTCGCCGTCAGCATCGAGGGAGCATGCGCAGCCCTCTGGTTGGCATCGGCTACGAAGCTAGCTGCCGACACTGACCCTGTACTCCAAGACCCGACGTCATCGCCGGTCCAGACCTGAGAAGACGTTTTGATGGTAGCCGGCAAGCCGGCGATGGCTCGAGCAGCCGCCCCCAAGACTAGCGCAGCATCCACGGGAGTAAGGCCGGGACCGTCAGACTGCAAGTTTGCGGTATTATGGCGCAAACGCCACAAGGCTTGTCCGTCGTTCCTCTCGAGCATAAGATTCGCAGGCTCAACCCCTTGGAACGAATGATGGCGACAGGCCTTGAACTTGAGGTGTCCGCCTTCCTAAACCAATACAACGAAGCCTTCGCTACTTTCGATGGCGAGCAAATCGCAGGGCTGTACTGCGTTCCCATGACTACGATGCGCGGCGATGGGTCGATACATTGATTTCAGTCGCGTGAGGAGGTTGTGAAGTTCTTCCAAGGCGTTGCAGATACCTACAAGGGCGCCGGCACGACAGGTGCTACCGCGACCGATTTGGTGGCCGTTCCGCTCGGCGAGCGCAGCGCTCTTGCAACGGTGACATGGAGACAACTTCAAGCCGAAGGTAGCTTGGGAAGACAGTGGCGGCAATCGTACAACATCGTTCGTTTTGTTGAAGGCTGGCGCATCTTAGCCGCGACATTTCACTTAGACGCCGCGTTGGAGCAGTGACTTCCCGGTTTGGGTCCAGGAGCGGAAGAACCAGAAGGGGGTTGTCGCACAACGACCAAGGCCTATTTGAGAACCGCCGCCGTCCGGGTCAGCCATCCGCTTCGCGACGATGTTAAGCCATAGCGCACGGACCGGCGGCGCTTGTCAGCTTTTCTCCGCGCATCCGAGAGCGACATGGTCGGGTAGCTGCCGAGCGCCACGCGCTTTCGTTCGCCACCAACGCATCACGGTTTGAGATGCCTTGAAATTAAGCCGGAACGACCATCATTCACTTCGCGGCCTCGCCCACGACCGATGTCAGGAAATCGCGTAGCGCATTGCGCGATTGTTCGGCCGCTGCTTGATTGAACTCGATGCGGTGTCCGTCATATTGGAAAGTCGGGCCCGGACGGTCGAAGTCGTGATAGGCGCCAGGATAGACGATGAACTGGATCGGTGGGCCTTCGGCCTTCGGTCGGGACATACCCCAATCACCCTCGCCGTTGACCAGCTTGCGGCAGGCATCGGCGGGCGTCCAGTCATCGCGCTCCCCGATCATAATCAAGGTCGGGACGGTCATCGGTCCCTTCACTTCGATGCAGGCGGGATAGAACGCGACGGCCGCGCGAAACTTCCGCTCTGATGATTGCTCCACAGAGCCACGCTCGACAGCTGCGAGACTGAACCAGCCGCCTTGGGAAAATCCGGCAACGACAACGCGTGCTGGATCGACATACGGCTGCTGCGCTAGAAAATCCAGAGCGCGGTAGGCGTCAAAGAGCGAATCTGCAGGCGCGCCGCCGCGGCAGGTATTCTTGATGCCGCGCGGACCGTGCCTGTCGATAGTCAGCGCGACATAACCCCAGGCGGCGATCTTCACGCCCCAGTTTTGATCAAGTTGATCCGAAAAGCCACCGCATCCGTGCAACAACACTACCGCGGGAAAAGGTCCTGGGCTCGTGGGACGCCGCAGATAACCTTTCAACATGAGCGGCGTCGGGCTCTGAGCCGGACCAGCGAATTGCACCACTTCGGCGGGGGAGGACGATCGCTGATCGCCGGAACAAACCAGCGGCCCGTTCAGGCAAAGCGACAGGTACAGGCTGCGCTCGACGGCTCTCCGGGCGTCAGCATCCGAAACACCATTGGCGTCGTAGCTGCTGATCACTTGTACTGCCGAAGCGCTTGCTTCCGCAATGACACGGACGGTCGTGCGATAGTTCGTAACAGACGTCGTTACAGAGTCTGCCGCATAGGCAAGACTGCGACCGACATCGTCCCGGGCCTCTAGCGTCTCCACGGCCGTGCGGCTGGTGCCGAAAAACCGCAACGTGCGAATCTTGCCGTCGGCGCTGAGATCGCATCGCTCGACCGCCGGATGCCACGATGGTATCCCGCAGAACTCGCCGATTTTGGTCCACAATTCGTCGGCCGACAGTATAGAGGTCGCGGTCAAGCGCGACTCAAGCGCCGGCGTTGAAGCTGTTGCAGAGACCAGCAAGGCCGTTGCAGACAGAGCCGACGCAACACGTTTCACGCGATATCTCCCGCTATCCACCCCACATCGGTGCGTTCACTCTAGAGCCTCCGAACTCAATCGTTGGAAGGCGGCGCGACGGTCAAACTAGGATATTTCTCGGCGGAGGTCCGCACCGGGTCAATCGCGTCGTTTTGGTCTGCCGCCGATCACTTCCGATCTACCCCGCAGAACGGACATTCCCGGAGCCGGTTGGCGTGTCTCAAACGGGCCACAACCGGCGGAACGGGTGTTTCGAACAGCCGGCAAGGATAGTCGGCGCGCTGGAGGCCTATCACGCTGGGTCCGTTCGGAGCGCGCGCAGGGCAGCTCCGCCCTTCCTCGTCCCAGGCCACGCCCGAGCACATGCGCATGACATTGCGAACCGTGACGCCCTCATAGGCCGAGCTGCGCAGCCGCGGCAAATAGAGGTCGCAGCAATCGTCCAGGCTACCGATCGCGCCATCGTGCAGCGCAGCGCCGACGAGCGTCGCGACGATCGATTTCGTGGTCGAATAGCCCTCCCGACGCCTGCCCGGACCGCTTTCCATGCCATAGCGCTCCAGCGCGATCTCGCCGCCCTTCAGGATCAGGACTCCGGCCGTGCGGCACCTGGTCATACAGTCGCTGACGCTGAGATGCGGCCGCCCACCTCGACGGTCAGGTCCGCGAGCGAGCGGGTGTGCGGCGGCAGCGGCCGCACCGTGTCGCTGCGCCGGATGATGCGATGCGGCCAGTCGCGGAACGTCGCCGTATTCGTCGGTGTGTCCGAGGTCATGGATTGCTCCTCCCGTTAAGACGGCCTCAGATCGCCCGATCTGGAGGGGCTTGCAATGCAAGTTAAGTTGGTTTGTACTGACCTTGTCGCGCTGGCGCGCTCGCGCCCCGACTGCCATTCCGGAAATCACACTGTCAGGTGTTCGCGAATGTTCCCTCGGGGGCGCTTCTCTCCGTTGGGGGCGGGTCAAAAGCTCCCGTTCGGCGCCCGGCCACCTCATCGTCCTGAAGCCTTCCGAATGTCCGCTTTGGGGCGACACCCCTGCGGTCGAGGCGGCATGACCCTGAGTAGCTGCGATTCAACATGGATCGGAAGCGCCCATCCCCGGGTCATTTTCTGACCGTTGTGGCGTTTGCGCCATAATACCTCAAGTTTGAGCCAGGCTGCGCACGATCAAACGAGGCTGCTTATGGCCCTTGGATGGCTTGAGGCGAACTGCCATCGCCATGTCCGGTCGGGGCCGTTCGTACGCTCATTTGCTTTCGCACGAACTGTCCCAGCGCTTGCCTGGCGCGCCGAAGCCTTGCCTCGACGCGGCGCTCCAGGGTGTCCCCGCCTATGATGCTCCACGTCAGCGCGTGCTCGGCATTGGCGAGCTGGGATTTGTGACGGGCGAAGCCGGCCAGGAAATCGTAACCGCGCTCGCCGCGCGACATACTATCCTCGATCGACAGCACATGGCTGACCAGGCCAGGCTTCACCCGGCCATCCTCCTCGTAGAGAAGCCCGCTTTGGTAGTTCAGGACATAACCGTCGTGCACGAAATTGTACAACACTCCGACCGTCTGCCCTCCAACCAGCGTCCGTGAGATACGGATGGCGCCGCTGGGGACCCCGCGTGCAATCAGGTCTTCATGAAAAGTGCGGAAGCCGGGGTTGGCAAAGGATCCCTTGGCTCCCCATCGCGATTGATGAAAGCCGGCCAGCACATCGAACGCGGCGAGCGCTTCCGACGTCGTCTCCATGACCCGGAACTCGACAGGGCCGCGTTCGGCATACAGCCTGATGGCGCGGTTGATGGCCTGGCGGGTGTTGCGACCCAATGAGGCTCGGTAGTCCCCGCTCTTCTCACCGATCTTGGTGAAGTCGACCCACCGCGCAACGTCTGCTTCCCTCACTTCACTCAAAAGCCCGACCCGATGAGCTGCGCGAGAGGCGAGCGCCCCAAAGTCCAGATCAATTCCGGAGAGGACAAGCTCGTCGGAGACACTTAGGCTGCCCGCAAGAGCGTCGAGGCATGCCGCCATGACGGGAGCAGCCGAACCTTGCTCGGCAAGGATGCCGTTATATTCGATGAACAGCCGGTCGAAGCGAGCGTCTCCGGTTTCGTTGAGCAGCCAGCGCGCCCGCCCCTGCGGTCCGAAGCTCCACACCGTCCGCCGGCACACGATCGCCAGGCCGACGGTTCTCCCGGACATCCGCGCGACCAGCACATGTGGTCGTGCGCCGCGCGGGAGGTGCGCGAGCCACGTGCCGACCCAGAGCCAGGACAGATAGAACGAACCTGCCGCTCGCCGCTCCAGCTCCTTCCAGGAGACCTCAAGTTCTGCAATGTCCCCCAAGGGCTCAATGCGGACATCGATCGGCTCATGGCAACTGGCTTGCTCGACCGAAGCCGCGCGATCGACATCCGGCGAGGATTTCAGACGGGATGACGTCCTGCCGGGCATCATTTTGGAGCAGTCGTTTGATCCGCGACCGCTCGGCCAATCTCCTTTCGGTCGGAAGTTCGCCCAACTGGCGGTCGATCGGTCGGTGACGTGGCCGGGGCCGACGGACCGGCCTGGTTCGAATTGACCTGACTCGAATTGACTTGGCTCGGGTTAACTTGGCTCGAATTGGCTTGGTTCGAATTGGCTTGGGTCTTCGCGTCGCCCTCGTTCACAATGATGTTCACGAGATCGCCCGGCTGCAACACGGTCATCCCGTTAGACTCGATAGCGACCGGCCCGGTCGCTGTTTGCCGCACCACCTGGTAAGTTGTCCGGTTTGCCTCTTTCTGGGCCCGGACCGCAGGTAATGTGTTGAGGACCCCGTCACTGATATTGTACTCGCGCTCATTATCCGCAATCTGGCGTTCGATGGCCTCGATCTCAAGCTCCAGGTCGTTCCGGATATCGGCCTGGATTCGAAATCCTTCGGCCTCGAGCGTGGCAAGGCGCTGTTTGGCCGTCGCATACTGATTGAGCGCCTCTCGCTTACGCTGCTCGGCATCGGTCAACTCGATCTGAACCTGATTCATCACCGTTGCGCTGATGACATTGCGGTCCGCGAGCGCGCGCATGCTGTTGGCACGCTCCTGACGCAGCTTGACCAGGTCGTCGAGCGCTTCCGTGCGGCCATACACGGCAACATCCTGCTTGGCCGCTTCCAGCGAGCTCTGAAGCGTGCGCTCGCGGTTGATGCGGGCAGTGGCGATCACCTTACGCCGATCCGCCTGTTCGCGGACAAGGTTAGCTGCTTCAGCCGCTCCCGCCAGATCGATCAACCGAAGCGGAATCTTGGCCTCGGCGCCGTCGCGTTCGGCCTTCAGCACTGCTGCGCGTGCCAACAGCTTGAGCATGGCGTCAGCCGAGCCGCTCCGCCTCAGGGATTCCCGCACCGCTTCGATCTTCTGCCATGGCTCCGAGGCGGCCCGGTCGAGCCCACCGGCCAGCGCCATCGCGTGCAGCACGGTCATGCCCGAAACATACTTGAATGAGCCGGGGCTCTTGACCGGCCCCAGCACGTAGATGGGTGCGTGCTCCACCGACAGAATGTTGACCACGCCCTTGTGGCCGAGCAACTGATCGAAGGCCTCTGCCAAATCGGTGCGAACCTGTAGTGTTGACCGCTCGGCAACCCGAATGGCGCCAAGCAAGGGGACCGAAATCGTGCCGTCGTCCTGAACAGTGTATGGGCCGCTCAGTTCCGGACGCTGCACGAGACCGCGCAAGGCCGAGCCCGAGCCGCGCCCCCATTTGTCCTCCTCGAGTTCGACGCGCTCGTAGAAGGCAATCGTGAGTTTGTCGCCGATGCCGCACAACTCTCCGGCCGGCGCAGCCCGCGCCGGGCCGGCGATCTTGGAGCGTTCCGCGATTGCGGAGGCAGGCGTGCCGTTCGATACGACCGGCGTCATCGACGGCCGGCCTGACGAATCCGGCTTTGCTGCCGCAGCGGCTTGTGGCACGGCCTGAGCCGACCTGTCGTACTGGGCACCGAGCGTGGCAAACGCCTTTTCCACCACCGCGTGCGAGAGTATCTCGACCGCGCCCCAGTTCCAGATCGCTGCCACACCGACGACGGCAAGACCGGCGATTGCAAGGATAGTTCTCATTCCTCCGCGAGCTCGGAATGGCGTGGGCCGAGCGGGCTTGGACTGGTGTTCGACAACCATAGACGCGACTTTCGCGTTCGACGATGGCTACCACGTCGCCGAACGCGACCGTGGCTCCAAAAGCGGCACTACGACAAGCAGAGCTCAGCCATCGTGACCCCTGGGAGGAGGACGCACAACTATCCCATTGTGGGCACCCCTTTTGAGTAAACCGCGGCAAGCCCCGCGCAGACGGCTGTTGGTCGTTAAGTCAATGAGATCGCCCGGTTAATTTGCACATGCGCTACTGGCGCAGCGCTTCCAGCCGCGATTTCGCCTCCCGGACTCCCGCGGCGTCGGCATTGACATAGAGATCTTGCGCCCTGCGGGCGTCACCGCGCGTGCCGTAGGTCCCCCATTTCGCAAGAATCAGCGGATCGTAGGTCTCTGCCAGCGCGAAGCTCGCCTGGGCGCTGCCCATTTCGATCGCCCGCTCCAGTACGAGCCGCGCCGCGCCGATATCCCCCTGCCGGAGCAGCGAGCTCGCTCGCGCGACCAGCCCTGCAGCTTCCGCGGCTTGCTCGGGAGCAGGCGGAGCAGCGGCACGAGCAGGAGCTGGCAAGGTTTGCTGGGCGACTGGATGAGCGGTCACCTCAATGGACTTGGGCTTGTCCCGCGGGATTGAACCGGTCGTCACGGCGTTTGGCGCAGCGCCACGCGCGTTGCGGACCTGGGCCTCATACGCATGGACTGTGCTCAGCCACAGGGAGGAACTCTGTGCCTGGGCATCCATCCTTGCGCGCAATTGCCTCAACTCGGAAGCACCGGCTTCCGCTGCCTGCCTCTGCAGCGAGACTTGCTCGCTTGCCTTTGCCGCTCGCGCCGTCTGGGCTTCACCATCGCGACGCGCTGCCGCAAGATCCTGCTCCAGCCGCGCGGACTGTTCTCGCTCCTTTTGCAGATCCGCGGCGGCGCTCTTCCCCGCCGCTTGCAGGCGGGACGCTTCCTCCCCTGCCTTGGTCACGAGCACGGTCTTGCTCTCGATGTCACGTCGCGCCGCCGCCAGATCCTGTTCCAGCCGGGCGGTTCGCTCTCGCTCCTTTTGCAAATCCGCCGCGCCGCTCTTATCAGCCGCTTTCAGCCGGGAGGATTCCTCCCCTGCCTTGGTCGCGAGCGCGGTCTTGCTCTCGATATCGCGTCGCGCCGCCGCCAGATCCTGCTCCAGCCGGGCGGACCGCTCTTGCTCCTTTTGGAGGTCCGTGGCGGTGCTCTTCCCCGCCGCTTGCAGCCGGGAGGATTCCTCCCCTGCCTTGGTCGCGAGCGCGGTCTTGCTCTCGATATCGCGTCGCGCCGCCGCCAAATCCTGCTCCAGCCGAGCAGACCGCTCTTGCTCCTTTTGGAGGTCCGTGGCGGCGCCCTTCCCTGCCGCTTGCAGCCGGGACGCTTCCTCCCCTGCCTTGGTCACCAGCACGGTCTTGCTCTCGATATCGCGTCGCGCCGTCGCCAGATCCTGCTCCAGCCGCGCGGACCGCTCACGCTCCTTTTGCAGGTCCGCAGCGGCGCTCTTCCCCGCCGCTTGCAGGCGTGAGGTTTCTTCTCCTGCTTGCGTGACCAGCGCAGTCTTGGTCTCGACGTCGCGTCGCGCCGCCGCCAGGTCCTGTTCCAGCCGCGCTAATCGTCCAGAGTCGTCGGGGGTGGATTTGCGGGGCGAAGCCGTGGCCTTTTCAGCCGCCTGCCTGAGGTCCGTCGCTTCTTCCGTAGCTTTGCGGGCCTGCGCCTCATAGGCGAAGATCGAACTGCGCGCCCGGGAGAGGTCCTGTGCGAGCATGTCCGCTTTCTCGCGCGATTGCTTCAGCTCCGCGGCCCCGGCTTCTACCACCCGCTTCTGGCGCAGGACATCCTCGCCCGCCTTTGCCGCCGCCGCCGTCTGGGCCTCGACATCACGCCGCGCCGCCGCGAGACCCTGTTCCAGCCGCGCGGACCGCTCACGTTCCTTTTGCAGGTCCGGCGCGCCACGCTCGCCTGTTTGCTTCAGCCGGGAAACCTCCTCGCCTGCCTGTGTCGCGCGCGCAGTCTGGGTCTCGACATCACGCCGCGCTGTCGCAAGATCCTGTTCCAGCTTTCCTGCCCGCTCGCGCGCCTGTTGCAGGGCGTCCTGCAACTCCGCGCCGCCCTGCGCGGTCTGCTTGGTCGGGGCAGCGCCTTCGGCCGCTTTCGCCGCCAGCGCAGCCTGGATTTCGCGTCGAGCCGCGGCGAGGTCCCGCTCCAGCCCTTCCGCCCGCCCGTGCTCGTACTCGATACGCTGCATCAGGCTGATATCAAGCCTTGCACTGGAGAGTTCGCAGGACAGCTTCTCCGCCGACTGGGGCTTCTGTTCCGGAGGCTGCGCAGTCTCAGCGGTCGCTCCCTGCGCAACCTGCACCGGTTTGCCGGTGTCCCCCGCGCCCTGCGGCACGACTTCGGATGCCGAGGGGCGCGCCGGATCGGGCGACGCCCGTGTCTCCGGCGCCCACGCCATCGCCAGCACGACCGCGGTCGTCCACAACAGCGCGGGTCGTCCGAGCTTGAGCGCGTGTCGACGCTGCGAGCCCGCGATGTTGCAGAGAGTACCTACTTCATCGTTGAGAAGAACCGTGCGACCCATCCGCAATCACCCGTCGCAAGGCGACACGATCTGTTGAGGTGCGGCATTATGCGCCCCAACTCCGCGCGAAGCCATCCACCCCTTTCGGGTTAGGCGGCGGTCACGGCTTCACGTAGGACCAGCCCTTCTCCTGCAGTTCCATCACGCGCACGACGCCCGACTTCACCACCTCCGCCTGACGAATGATCGGGATGTCCTTTTTCTCCGCATTGTGCATTTTTTCCTGCGTGTTGCCGCAGGCCTTGAACGTGATCTCGGGTGTGCTCAGCGCTAACTCCTCGATACGGGACTTCACCGGCGACGTGTCATCGCGCAGCATGTGCAGGCCGGGCCCGAACGTGACCACCTCGATTTTTACCTTCTCGCCGAGATCCTTGTAGTATTGCGCGACGTTGGTCGCATTGTTGAGCGCGAGATTCATCGCGGCGGGATCATTGGTGTTCACCTGCAGGATCAATCGGTGCGGCTTGCTGTCGGGCTGCAGCCGGGCGTTGGCGGAAAGCGGCGACCGCTCCCTCTTCTGTTTGGCCGCCCTGTGCTTGAGCGTTTTGCTTTCTGCAATCTGCTTGCTGTCGACAGCGGGATTTGTCGTGCCCGGTGTCCAGTACCGTCCGCCACTTTGCTGCGCCGCTGCAAACGACGTGGCGAGCAAGACCGTTACGGCTCCGATGATGGCTACTCTCGCAGTATGTTGAAACACGCGCATAATGCCTCTCCTGTCGAACACACGTTGCTACTTGTTACCCATTGGGCTTGGCGACTGGCTGCGGCCACTTGCACGCGGCGGCGATCTTCACGCGCACCGCGTCCAACCCGCCGAGCGGGAACACTGCATCCAGGGCTGGCCCTTTCCGGGATGTGAGATGAATATTGAGGCCTCCGTTGCCCGGAAGGGACTGCAGCAGGCGAACGACATCGCCGCCGAACGCAACGCCGGTCCCCGACGCCGGCACGGCTGCCGCGACCTGCAGCGTCTGGTCGTCGTTGACGCGATAGGAGATTGCATAATCGTCGCCGCGACCGGACACACCAGGCCCGGCGACGATCAGTTCGTTCCGTCCGCCGTGGCAGCGAATCGAAAGCGTCATCCCGGACCCGCCGGCGCCATCGCGCGACGATGTCGTGGCGGTGGCGACCGGTGAATAGTCGACCGGCGACGTCGTCAGGCTGACGATCCAGTTGCCCGTCGAGTTCGCCGGGCGAGGCGCTGATGTGCGCGGCGACTTCTCGGGGCACTCCATCCCTTCGGGACATGCGCGAAGCTGCGCGATCCGACGATCGTCTGCCGCCTGCGCCCAGGACATCCCGCCCAGAAGCATGATTCCAGCCACCACGCGGGTCGCCGCGCCTCTCATTGCGATCGATTTGCCGCGGCGCGCGGCTCGCGATCGAGCCACGCCTGCGCCGCGGGGAAGCGCGCCAGGCCGGGAACGGTCGCCGCGAGATTGATCGCCTTCCACTTCGGGTCGAAGCCCGGCTGTTGCAGCTTGTCGATGCGCGAGAACAGATACTCTACAAAGCGCGCAATGCGCTCATAGCGGTTCGACTTGGCCGGGAAGTTGAAGGCCACCAGAGCGGTCGGCACCGCAATTGTCGTGACGCGCTCACCCGGCTTGATGAGGTTGGGATACTCCGATGCCTCGAGCGAGGCGGGAAGATAGAAGTCCTCGAACTTCTTGTCATAAGGCACGGGCAGGAACTTGAACCCCGGCTCCCAGCGGCCGCGCACGAAGGCATCAATCGGCTTCGAGGTGATGAAGACGACCGCGGCCATCTCGCCCTTGCGCATCTGCTCAAGCGCGACCTGATGCGGAATGAAGGTTTTTTCCACATCGAGGCCGAGGCGGCTGAAGATCAGGGGCCCCGAATAGGCCGCGGCGGTCCCCAGATTGTTGAAGTTGACCTTCTTGCCGGTGAGATCGCTCAGGCTCTGAATCTCGGGACGAACGAAGATATGCAGTTCGGACGGAAACAGGTTCAGCACGTAAGCCAGCCGTTGCTGGATATCCGGCACCTGGCTCTTGTACTCCTCGAGCGCGTCGGAGTTGATGATGGCGGCATCGATGCCACGCAAATAGAGCAGTGAATTCACATTCTCCGTCGGCCCGCGCGTCACGACCGGCAAAACGTGCAGCTTGTCGCCATCGTCCACGACGCGGGCGATTTCGGACGCGAAGCGAATGGGCGCGCCCTCGAGCAGGCCTCCGGCGAGGCCGACCGTCCAGGCATTCATCGTCACCTGCGGCTTTTCCGGCGGTGGATCGCGCCGCACTTGACGAGGTGCAGCACGTTGCGCCTGCGCATCCGTGCTGGACGGCGGAATGGTCGTGAGCAGCGGAACCAGCGCCGCCAGCACGAGCAACTGGAGCACTTTCCGCTTTGCGGTCAGCGCCCCACCTGAAATCACCTGTCTCATGGGGGGCTCCACCCTCGCCGATCCGATATTTTGCTGTAGTCTCATGCAGTTCGGCTGCGCGCGCCACTTCCCGCATGGAGAGCCCACCTACTCCTTCCGGATTATGCGCGTGCCTCCCCCAACGCCGCAGCAGCGAGGGATCGATCGGTATCGGTCGAGGCCCCGGTTGCGCGGGCGGCGCGCGATCCGGCCCGGCATCTCGGGACGCCAGCGCCGATCACCGACTGCTCGGAGAACGAACTTTCTTTATCCGCGCGGCCGACAAAACGACCGTTCTGCAAGATCGCCTCAGTCCGATCCATCGATTGCAAACTTGCGACACTGGTTGGCGTCTGCGCTCAGGCGGAGCAAGGACGTGCTATCGTGCAGTCAAACGACACTTAGGTGGAGGTTCTATGCATCCGGCGTCTTCTTGGCTCCACGCGCTTGGTCGTGTGGCCCGGCGGGTGCGGCGGTGGCGCAGGAGGCTTGCGCGCGCCGCAAATCCCGACGGACAGCGCGACTCCCGTGAGATCTTCCTGTTCGGGCCGCACGGCTAGTCGAGCCCGTGCGCACAAGATGCCTACATCTTTGGCTGACCCGCGACACCTACGGCTGACATTCCAGGCTTCGGCCTACACCCAGCGGCTATGGCGCGAATTCCTTGCTGCCCTGCTCTCCCGTGCCGAAGAGACAGGGCAGCTCCCGCTCCGCCGTGAACCGACAAGCACTAGCTGCTGAAGCCGGCGGGAATGAACGCCGGCAGCTTGTCCTCTATGAATTTCTTCACCTCAGGCGAGTTGAAGACCTGGATAAAGGCCTTGAGGCGCGGATCGTCCTTCTTGTCCGGCCGCGCCGTGAAGCGCAACACCAATCCGTCGTCCACGGTACGATCGATCAGCAGCGCCGATTTCGGATCGCCGCCCGCGGGGATCAGATAGGTGATGTTGACGAGCGCGAGCGTGACGTCGTCGAGCGAACGATAGGTCTGGGCCGGATCGAGCTCGACGATCTTCAGGTTCTTGGCGTTCTCGATGATGTCGAACCGGCTCACCGAGAAGCCCTTGCCCGGCGCCAGCTTGATCAGGCCGGCCCGTTCGAGCAGGATCAATCCCCGCGCACCGTTAAGCGGCTCGTTCGGAATAGCGACGCTGTCACCGGGCTTGATCTCGTCGAGCGACTTGATCTTCTTCGAGAACAGCCCGACCGGGGCGATCACGCCGACCTTGTCCACCTGGACCAGATTTAAGCCGCGCTGCTTGTTCTGGATCGCGAGATAGGTGGCGTGCTGGAACAGGTTCGCGTCGACGTCGCCGCTGTTGACCACCTCGTTCAAGGCGACCCAATCGGACAGCTCGACGATCTTGACGTCCTGTCCCTTGTCCTTGGCGAGCTTGGCGGCGAACGCCGCCAGCTGGCCGACCGGACCGGCGCTCGTCGCGATCTTGAGGGGCTCGTCGGCGACGGCGTTGGCCGTCAAGGCAAGGAGGACGCCTGCCGCTTGCGCCAGGCGCAACAATGTCTTCATCATCTCAATCCTGTTCCAATGCTGTCGAGTGCGATCACGCTGCCTTGCGGGCGCTGCCACCGGCCTCGGCCTGCGCCAGGGCCTGAACGAGGTCTGCGATGATGTCGTCGGGGTGCTCGATCCCGACCGAGAGCCGCACGTAGCCAGGCGTGACGCCGGCCGCGAGCTGCTCCTCACCGGTGAGCTGCTGGTGGGTGGTCGAGGCCGGATGGATCGCCAGCGACCGCGCATCGCCGATATTGGCGACGTGATAGAACAGCCTCAGCGCGTCGATGAAGCGGCGGCCGGCCTCGACGCCGCCTTGCAGCTCGAAGCCGACGAGCGCGCCATAGCCCCCCTTCAGATAGGTGTCGGCGCGGCGCCGGTTCTCCCCCTGCTGCAATCCCGGGAAGATCACATGCGAGACGGCGGGGTGCCTGGCCAGGAAATCCGCCACCTTGATCGCATTCTCGCTGTGCTGGCGCAGCCGCAACGGCAGCGTCTCGAGCCCCTGGATGAACTGGAAGGCGTTCTGTGGCGCGATCGCGGCGCCGAGATCGCGCAACAACTTCACGCGCGCGCGCAGGATGTAAGCGATCGGCCCGAGCGGCTTGGCCGCCTCCGTCCAGATCGCGCCGTGATAGGCGGCGTCCGGCTGGGTCAGCAACGGAAAGCGCTCGGCATGCGCCGCCCAGTCGAAATTGCCGCCATCGACGATCGCGCCGCCGATCGACGTGCCGTGACCGCCGATATATTTCGTCGTCGAATAGACCACGATCGCAGCGCCATGATCGAACGGGCGCGCGACCAGCGGCACCGCCGTGTTGTCGAGAATGAGCGGCACACCGAGCGAGCGCCCGATGTCAGCGACTTCCCTGATCGGGAACACGTTGAGCTTGGGATTGGGCAGGGTCTCGGCAAAGTAGGCGCGGGTCTTCGCGTCGGTTGCGCGACGGAAATTCTCGGGGGCGGCCGGATCGACGAACCGCACCTCGATGCCGAACTGCTTCAGGGTTTGCGACAGCAGCGTCCAGGTGCCGCCATAGAGATCGGTGGAGGAGACGATGTTGTCGCCGGCCTGGGCAATGTTGAAGATCGCAAAGGCCGATGCGGTCTGGCCCGACGCCACCGCGAGCGCGCCGACGCCGCCTTCCAGCGCAGCGAGCCGCTCCTCGAAGGCATCGGCCGTCGGGTTCTTGATCCTCGTGTAGATCTGCCCGATCGATTCCAGCGCGAACAGCCGCGACGCATGGTCGGTGCTCTCGAACTGGAACGAGGTCGTCTGATAGATCGGAACTGCTACTGCGCCGGTCGCAGGATCCGACCGGTAGGACCCGCCATGCAGGGCGAGCGTCTCGAGATTCTTCGTTTCGACCGGCATTTCGAAATCTCCTGGGATCGGTGAACCAAGCGTTGCAAGTCGCGAAATGATGCGCAGCGACTTTGCGGCTGTCGAGATGTCCAGGAAAATAGCGATGGACGTACTGGCGTCTCACGGAACGGCATCGTGAATTTTTCAGATGGCACATCCGTCGCGACGCATTTGTTTCGTGCGCGACCGCCATTGCCGGCGCGCGATATCGCGCGTCACACAGCGCGGATCGAGCAGTTGATCGCCCGCGCTCGCGGATTCCCGCAGACTTCCGACCGGACCGGAGGCGCCAATGAGCGTGACCCTGCTACCCGGGATTTCCGATATAGCAGGATTTTCACGCTTCCTCGCCGAATACAAAACAAAGTCGCGCAGGCAAGCTGTTACGTTGTTCCGACGCGATCCCTATCGGAACAGGTCGATGGCCAAATCAAAAGAGCTTCGCTTCAACGCGTTCAACATGATGGCGCCAAGCCACAACTGGGCCGGCCTGTGGTCGCATCCGCGCGACACCTCGCTCAACTACAACTCGCTCGACTATTGGGTCGAATATGCCAGGACAGCCGAGCGCGGACTGCTCGACGGCATCTTCCTGGCCGACGTGTTCGGCATTTATGACGTCTACGGCAACACCCCGGACGCGGCGCTCAGTCAGGCCGTTCAATTGCCGAACGCCGAACCGACCCTGCTGGTCTCGGCCATGGCGCTGGTCACCAGGCATCTCGGCTTCGGCATCACGTCCAACCTCACCTACGAACATCCCTACCAGTTTGCCCGTCGCTTCTCGACGCTCGATCATCTGACCAACGGGCGGATCGGCTGGAACATCGTCACCGGCTATCTCGACAGCGGCGCCCGCGGCATGGGGCTCGAGGCGAACCGCGCGCATGATGAGCGCTACGAGGCGGCCGAGGAATTCCTCGCCGCGAGCTACAAATTATGGGAGGGCAGTTGGGAGGACGGCGCAGTGCGCCGGGACCGTGCGGCGCGCATCTTCACCGATCCGGCGAAAATCCATCCCGTCCGTCATCAAGGGCAGCACTACAAGGTCGACGGCATCCACCTCGCGGAGCCGTCGCCGCAGCGCACGCCGCTATTGTATCAGGCGGGCACTTCGAAACGCGGCCGGGCCTTTGCGGCGCGGCACGCGGAGGCGATCTTTCTCAACGGCCAGACCCGGCCAATTCTCGCCCGCGCCGTCCGCGACATCAGGAGCGCGGCAAAGGAGTTTGGCCGCGATCCCTACGATATCCACCTGTTTGCCGGTGCGACCGTGATCGTCGCGCCGACCCGTGCAGAGGCCGAGGATCTGCTCGCGGACTATGCCGCGCATGTCGACCAGACCGGTCAGCTGGCTCTGCTCTCGGGCTGGACTGGAATCGATTTCTCGACTTATCGCCCCGACCAGGCGGTGCAATATGTCGAGAGCAACGCGATCCAGTCGATGGTCGAGAACTTCACCTTGCGCAGCGACCGCCCGGTCAAGGTCGGCGATCTCGCGACGCTGAGCCGCGTCGGCGCGCGCTCGCCCTTCGTGGTCGGCTCGCCGCAGGATGTCGCGGACGAATTGATCGCCTGGGCGGATGAAACCGATGTCGACGGCTTCAACCTCTTCCGCCTGGTCGCACCGGAATCGCTTGATGCCTTCGTCGACCTCGTGGTGCCGGAGTTGCAGTCACGCGGGGTCTACAAGACGGCCTATCGCGAGGGCACGCTGCGGGAAAAGCTGTTCCCCGGGCGCGGGCCGCGGCTTCACGCCACGCATCCCGGCGCAAGCTACCGGCTCGCGCCTTCGAATGCAGTCCGTCCCGACGCTGCCGAATAGGATGGCGTACCGGCAACGGATACCCATCACCAGGTTGCGGCTACCAGCTCGGCAGCACGGCGCCCTTGAACTTGGTCAGGACAAACTCCTTGACCTCGGGCGTGTGATAGCTGTCCACGAGGACCTTAAC
This sequence comes from Bradyrhizobium sp. 6(2017), assembly GCF_011058295.2. Taxonomy (NCBI): domain Bacteria; kingdom Pseudomonadati; phylum Pseudomonadota; class Alphaproteobacteria; order Hyphomicrobiales; family Nitrobacteraceae; genus Bradyrhizobium; species Bradyrhizobium sp. 6(2017). The sequence goes on from NZ_CP049289.2 coordinate 8,523,285, forward strand.
CCACGGCTTGTCCTTATCCGCGGCGCGAACCGCGATCAGGTTGACGTAGGGCCCCTTCGGATCCTCGCGCAGGATCGGATCCTTGACCGGATCGAGGCCGGCCTGGGTCGCATAGTTGGTGTTGATGACGGCCGCGTCGACATCGTCGAGCGCACGGGGCGCCTGCGCCGCATCGACCTCGACGAATTTGAACTTCTTGGGATTGTCCGCGACATCGAGGACCGTTGGCTTGAAGCCAACGCCGTCCTTCAGCTTGATCGCACCCTTGTCGCGCAAGAGCAGCAACGCCCGGCCGCCATTGGTGGGATCGTTCGGGATCGAGATCTTGCCGCCGTCCGGAATGTCGGCCCAGCTCTTGTGCTTCTTGGAATAGACGCCGATCGGAAAGTTGACCGTCAGGCCGACCGGCTCGATCTTGTAGCCGCGATCGGTCTTCTGATTGTCGAGATAGGGCTGGTTCTGAAACGAATTGGCCTGGATGTCGCCGGCATCAAGCGCCGCATTCGGCACCACATAATCGGAGAACTCGACAAGCTGGATATCGAGCCCGTTCTTGGCCGCGATCGGCTTCACCGCCTCGAGGATTTGCGCATGCGGCCCGGGCGTCACGCCGATCTTGATCGTTTCCGCCGAGGCGGCGGCCGACCAGATCGCCAGCACGCCGGCAAGCACAATAATGGGACGAAAGGACATTTTGGTCTCCGTAGGAACTTAGCAATGACAAACAGCCCCGAAGGGATCGTGACGGATTCCCGTCTCAGCGGTGGCGCAAGCGGCGGTTGACGCGGCGGGCGAGATAGTCGCCGGCGGTCTGCACCGTCTGCACCAGCGCGATCAGGACGACGACCACCGCCAGCATCATTTCCGGCATGAAGCGCTGGTAGCCGTAGCGGATGCCGAGGTCTCCGAGCCCGCCGCCGCCGACCGCTCCCACCATCGCCGAATAGCCGAGCAGGCTGACCACCGCGAGCGTCAGCGCGAGCACCAGGCCGGGCAGCGCCTCGGGGATGAGCACCTTCAGCACGATCTGCAGCGGACTGGCGCCGAACGACGATGCGGTCTCGATCAGTCCGGCATCGACCTCGCGGATCGCGGCCTCGACCAGTCGCGCGATGAACGGCGTTGCCGCGATGGTCAGCGGGACGATCGCTGCGCCCGAGCCGATCGAGGTGCCCGCGATCAGCCGCGTGAACGGGATGATGGCTACCACCAGGATGATGAACGGTGTCGAGCGCGTCGCGTTCACGATGATGCCGAGCACGCTGTTGACCGCCGGCGCCGCGAACAACTCCCCTTTGCGGCTGGTGGCCAGGAAGACGCCGATCGGAAGCCCGAACGCGGTGGCGATCAATGCAGCGATCGACACCATGAACAGGCTCTCGCCGGTGGCCTGAACGATCAGGTTGATGAGTTCACGCGACATAGCCGAGGCGCTCCACCGAAAGGTTGTGCTGGGAGAGATAGGACGCTGCCTTGTCGGCCACGGGCTCGCCGCCGGGAATGCCCAACGTCAGTGAGCCGACATGCTGGCCTCCGATCTCGTCGATCCGGGCCGACAGGAGCGCCACGTCGATCGACAGCTCGCGCGCCAGCCGGGCGACGATGGTGTCGCCGGCATCGGCACCACGAACCTGCACGCGAATGACGGCCCGGCCGCCCGCGACCGGTTGCCGCTGCAAGCGGCTTGCCAGCGACACCGGAACGCTGTCGCCGACCACCTCCGACAGAAAGGCCTGCGTGACCGGATGGCCGGGATGCGTGAAGATATCCGCGACATGGCCGCGTTCGACGATGTGGCCGCCGTCGATCACCACGACTTCCTTGGCGAGCTGACGGACCACCGACATTTCGTGGGTGATCAGGATGATAGTGACGCCAAGCTCCCGGTTGATGTTGGCCAACAGATCGAGGATCGAGCGGGTGGTTTGCGGATCGAGCGCCGAGGTCGCCTCGTCCGACAGCAGCACGTTCGGCCGCGTCGCCAGCGCGCGGGCGATGCCGATGCGCTGCTTCTGGCCGCCCGACAGCTCGGACGGGTAGCGATCGTATTTGTCGGCGATGCCGACGAGCTCGAGCAGCTCCGCGACGCGAACCGCGATATCAGCTCGCGACCAACCCGCGATCTCGAGCGGCAGGGCGATATTGTCGGCGGCGGTGCGCGACGACAGCAGGTTGAAATGCTGGAAGATCATGCCGATCGAGCGCTGCGCCAGCCGCAGCTCGCGGCCCGCAAGCCCGGAGATGTCGCGCCCATCGACAATGACGCGGCCGCTCGATGGCTTCTCCAGCCCGTTGATCAGCCGCACCAGGCTGGATTTGCCGGCGCCGGAACGGCCGATCACGCCGGTGATCGAGCCGCGCGGAATTGCGAAATCGATATCCTGCAGCGCCTGCACGCTCGGCTTGTCGCGGTAGGCCGGATAGGCCTTCGAGACCTGCTCGAACCGGACCATCGCGTCCGCCACGCTCGGCGGATGCGCGGCGGGCAGCAGAGGCTCGACGGGCCGAACCGCCGTCAGGGATTGATGCACGTTCATTCAGTCAGTCCATTCGGTCGCTTTGGTCGCCGCCATCGCGGCCGGGCTTCAATGACCAAAGAGCAGATAGCTGCGGTCGATGCCGCGGCGATCGCTGGTGTCGTCGGTCCAGCCCACCGCCCGGCGGTAGCTGCCCATCCTGTCCGTTTGCCTGAGCGCAACGAGGTCGATCGGTTGCGCCTGATCCGCAAAGGGCGAGACATAGAGCGCATCCTCGGGACAATAGAGCTCGCAGAGGAAACAGGTCTGGCAATCGCTTTGCCGGGCGATTACCGGAATTCCATCGGTCTTGTCAAATACGTTGGTCGGGCAAACGTTGACACAGATGTCACAGGACGTGCAGCGCTCGGCATCGATAATTTCGATCACTCCGCAGCCTCCGCATAGCTGGCCTCGGCATGGGGCCGGGCCGCAGTCCAGATCTCGTCGAGACCGCCGGTCGTCACATAATGCCGCTGCCGATCGTCCTGGTTGGGGAAGTCGTCGCGGCGATGCATGCCGCGGCTTTCCTGACGGGCGAGCGCGCTGCGGTACATCCATCGTGCGGTCGCCAGCATCGCCGCGGCCTCGCGCGCCCGCAATATCTCGGACTTGCCGGCGGCGTCGGCGTCCGACACATCTCGCCACGCCTCGTCGAGACGTCCGAGCGCTCCCTGCAGTCGCGACGCTTCCCGGAAATAGTTCAGCTCATAAGGGAAGACCTCGTCCTGAACCGTCTTCGCCAGCGCGGCCGGCTCGAACGCACGGCGCTGCCGGCTCCGAAAGCCGACGGCTCCGGCGGACGATAATCTGCGCCTGGCGGTCGGCCCAACCTGCCTGGCGTAGTCGGCTGCGCCCTGCCCCGCCCAGGATCCCGACGACATTGCCCAGGCGGCGTTGTGGCTGCCGCCGCCGGTGAAGCCACCGCAGATCAATTCACGCGTCGCCGCGTCGCCCGCCGCATAGAGGCCGGGCACGCTGGTGGCGCAGCTGTCGTCGACGATACGAAGGCCGCCGGTGCCGCGAACCGTGCCCTCCAGCCGCAATGTCACCGGAAAGCGGTCCTTGAACGGATCGATCCCGGTGCGATCGAACGGCAGGAAGAAATTCGGCTGCGATGCGCGCATGTGACGCTGCACGTCGTCATCGGCCTTATCGAGCCGGGCAAAGACCGGCCCCTGGAGCAGTGCGCGCGCGATCGCCGATCGTCCGCCCTTCGACGCCGCGCCGGGCACCACGCTGCCGTCGTCATAGCTGAAGGTGGCCCAGCCATAGAACAGTGTCTTGGTCACCGAGCCGAATGCCGGCGAGATCGCATAGGGGTTGGAGAACTCCATGCTGCTGAATTCGGCGCCGACCTCCGCGGCCATCAGATAGCCGTCGCCGGTCAGCACGTTCGATCCGAGCGTCTTGCTGAGGAAGGCGCAGCCCCCGGTCGCGATCACGACCGCCTTTGCACGCACCGTCCAACGGTCGTGCTTTTGCCGGCGTACGCCGCTGGCGCCGGCGACGGCCCCGTCGTCGTCAACGAGCAGTTCGAGCGCCGGACTGTGATCGAGAATGGTGACGCCGGCCTGCTTGGTGCGCTTGCGCATCAGCCGCATATACTCAGGCCCTTGCAACGAATTGCGCTGCGACGTGCCACGATCGTCCTCCGGATAGGGATAACCCCAGTCGGCCAGCCAGCTGCTCTGCTGATAGGTCCGGTCGAGCACGCGCGCCATCCAGCGGCGGTCCTGCAGATAGCCACCCATCTTCTCGCGGTTGGCCATCGCGGTCTCGCGCAGGGCCGGATCGGGATCGATGTACCAGACACCGGTTCCGGCCGCCGCGGTCGCCCCCGAGGTGCCGCAAAATCCCTTGTCGGCGAGCACCACCCGCGCACCGCGCTCGGCCGCGCTGACCGCAGCCCAGGTCCCCGCGGGCCCGCCGCCGATCACCAGAACGTCGGCCTCAAACGCCACCGAGCCTTCGGGCCCGGACACGCGCTCGGCGCGATGAGTTTGGTTCGACATGATTCACGGCTCCAGGCAGGATCGATCGCGATGATGCGGCGCGTCGCGATATCGTTGCCCGCGCGGACCCACTCTGGCAATTTCAGATATTCGCGGAGAGTTGGACGAAGCTTTCACCCGCATCATCGCACGAAGAAGATTCATGTTGCGGCGTGCCGGATGTTGCGTCATCGGCAGGCAGCACGACATGGACTTGCGCACAGGATCGCTGCGGGGGAACGGATATTTCTTTTTGCCTGCACCCGCCCACGACGCATTCTCGCGCACGCATCAGGCCGATATCTAGCGTCAAGCATCATCGCAGATACGGCAGCCATGTCTCATCGTCAGCTTCATCTCAACGTCAATCTTCTGCATTCCGGCGTCTATGCGTCCGCCTGGCGACTGCCGGACAGCGACCCGCGTGCCTGCTTCGACGTCGGCCATTACGTGCGCGTCGCAGAGATCGCGGAGCGTGGCAAGCTCGACGCGATCTTTCTCGCCGATACGCCTGCCATCACCGACCGCATCGACTACCGCTCGTTCATGTCGCTCGAGCCGACCATCGTGCTGGCGACCGTCGCCGCCGCGACCACCCATATCGGGCTGATCGCGACGGCCTCGACGACCTACAACGAGCCCTACAACATCGCTCGCCGCTTCGCGACGCTGGACCTGGCGAGCGGTGGCCGCGCCGGCTGGAATGCCGTGACCACGGCCGATGCGACGGCCGGCCGCAATTTCGGTCTCCCCAACGTGCTCGAACACAAGGCGCGCTATGATCGTGCCAAGGAGTTCGCCGAGGTCGTGCATGCGCTGTGGGACAGCTGGGAAGACGATGCCTTCGTCGGCGACAAGACGAGCGCGCGGTTCGTCGATACGTCAAAAGTTCACTCGATCGGACATCGCGGCACCCACTACAGCGTGGCCGGACCGCTCAACGTCCCGCGCTCGCCGCAGGGACGTCCCGTCACCGTTCAGGCCGGCGGATCGAGCGACGGCCGCGACCTCGCCGCCGCGCAGGCCGAAGCGGTGTTCACGCTTGCGCAGACGATCGATGACGGCGTCGCCTATGCGCGCGATCTGCGGGCGCGTGCCGTAGCCTGCGGCCGCGCAGGAGGGTCCATCGTGATCCTGCCGGGGCTGGCCACCGTCATCGGCAGCACGGAAGCCGAAGCCAAACGGCGCCAGGACGAGCTTTGGGAGTTGGTCCCGATCGAATACAGCCTTGCGCGGCTTGCCGGCACATTGCAGGTCGATCCTGATAGTCTCGATCTCGACAAGCCCCTGCCCGATCCGTTGCCGCTGCCGGCCAACGCCAACCACACCATGTTCCAGGGAACGGTGAACATCGCGCGACGCGGCAACCTTACCGTCCGTGAGTTGCTGCGCGCCCTCGGCGGCGGCGTCGGCCACAGGATCATCGTCGGTACGCCCGAACAGATCGCCGACGACATCGAGGCCTGGTTCAAGGCGGGTGCGGCCGATGGCTTCAACCTGATGCCGGATGTGCTGCCCACCGGATTGGAGGTCTTCGTCGACACGGTGGTGCCGATCCTGCAGCGCCGCGGCCTGTTCCGCACCGACTATGCCGGCACCACGCTGCGCGAGCACTTCGGATTGCCACGACCGGTCAGCCGGTTTGCGCAAGCGCCGGCGGCCGCGACAAGCGCCTGATCCGGTCACCGCGAGCCGGCCAGAAGGCCCGGCTTGCCATCGGCCGTGACTGGAGCCCGACGCACGCGCGGGATGATCTCCTTCGCAAAGCGCTCCATCTCGGCTTCGAACGGCTGGAACTGCAGCATGAACAGTTCAATGCCGGCGGCATGAAATGCCCGGACACGCGCAGCCACCTCGTCATAGCTTCCGACCAGCCCGGCGGCCGTTCCGCCATTGCTGCCGACCCGCGCCGATTTCTGCATCGTCTGCATCATCACGACCTTGGGATCGGTGTTCTGCCTCTGGATCGCCTTGATCGGCGCATCCTTCCTCGCGAGTTCCAGCAGCCGCTCATAGGTTGCCTCGGCCTCGGCCTGCGTTGGGCGCGCGATCACAAAGGCGGACAGCCCGAAGCGGAGCGGAGCCGTTGCTCTCGGCCGTACCGCGACATCGGCGATCAGGCCCGCGACGTCGTCGAGCGGCTGCCCATTGATGAACCAGACGTCGCCATGCTCGGCGACCAAGGCACGCGCCGGTTCGGATTCGCCGCCGACATAGATCAGCGGTCGTGGCCGGTAGAGGCTCGCGGGCCGCAGAACATAGTCCCTGATATCGAAATGCTCGCCCTTGTAGGCCAGCCGCTCGCCCTGCATCAGGCGCGACATCACGGCGATCCACTCGCGGCCGTAGGCATAGCGGGCATCATGCTCCGCAAAGCCGATGCCTGCCTTGTCGAGCTCGGGCCGGTTCCAGGCATTGACCAGATTGATCGCAAAACGGCCGCGGCTGATGTTCTCGATCCCGAGCGCAAGCTTCGCGAGCACGACCGGATGATAGAGATAGGGCTTGATGGCGGCGATGATCTCGATCCGGCTGGTCAGCGCGGCCAGTGCGGCCGCCGCGCTCCAGGCCTCGGGCTGATCGAGATCCTCCTGATGCGGATTGATCGTGTGCTGCGCAATCAGCGTGGAGTCGTAGCCCAGCGCCTCTGCCGCGAGCACGAGATCGCGGTTGCGCTCCCATGACGCATCATAGGGCTCTTCGGGATCCTGATAGGCCGCGCGCGAACCGTGCACCAGCGCCCAGATGCCGAAGCGATGCGGTCGTGTCGTCATTGGCGATCTCCGAGTTGCGTTTGCCGCTCCGCTTGTGTGGAAATCGCGGCGCGAGATCAAGCAACGGCGCATCAAAAGATTTTCCTTGCTGCTCGGCGCGCGCGGACAAATCAGAAAACTCCGAATCCCGCGACAATTGAAAAACCGCTCTATTTCTGTCCGCGAAAAATCGTGGGACAGTTTGCAACATGTGCACGATGCCGGCACTCGACCTCCGGTCGAACTAGAAACCGAGCAAGATCACCAACCATCGCCATCCCAGGTCGACATCCATGAACAAGCCCGTGCCCGCCACCTCACTGCGACCGTCCGACCGCCTGGATAGCCATCCCCCCGACATCGACGCGCTGCTGAGCCGCATCGCCGAGGGTGCGAGCAAGCGCGAGCGCGAGCGTGTCCTGCCATTCACTGAAATTGATCTCATCCGCAAGGCACGTCTCGGCGCGCTACGGCTTCCGGTCGAGGCCGGCGGCGCGGGGGCGTCGATCCGCGCCCTGTTCGAGATCGTCATCCAGCTCGGCGCGTCCGACGCCAATGTCGCGCATATCCTGCGCAACCATTTCAGCGTGGTCGAGCGGCTGGTGCGCCGGCCGAAGGACGAGCAGCATCGGCAATGGCAAAAGGCCGTCGCCGATGGAGGGATCATCGGGCTCGCGGCCACCGAACTCGATACGCCGAAGGTCGGCAATGTCACGCCGAACACGACGCTGACAGCCGACGGCGACGACTATCTGCTCAACGGCACAAAATACTACAGCACCGGCACGCTCTATTCCGACTATGTTCTGGTACGCACCGCCGACACGACAGGCGCCAATGCGGCCGTGCTCATCCCGGTTGCCCGTGAAGGCATCGAACTGATCGACGATTGGGACGGGCTCGGACAGCGCCTGACCGCGACCGGCACCACGCATTTCCGCAACGTGCGCGTCAAGCGTCAGGAGACGGTGTTCGATGCACCCGATACCGGATACGGCATTCCCTACTCCAACACATTCGCGCAATTGTTCCTGACCGCCATCAACGCCGGCATCGCGCGCGCCGTGTTGCAGGACGCCACCGAGCTGGTGCGATCGCGCAAGCGGACCTTCTACTATGCGCCGAGCGAAATTCCGGCTGATGACCCGTTGCTGCAACAGACCATCGGTCAGATCGCAAGCGGGGCGTTTGCGGCCGAGACCGTCGTGCTCGCGGCGGCGGAGGCGCTCGATGCCGCCACCGACGCGTTCGATGCCGGCGACGCCGGCGCTGTCGATGCCGCCCACAAGGCGGCACTGCTCTCGGCAAAGGCAAAGCTCGTCGCTGACGAGTTTGCGATCCGCAGCGGCAGCCTGCTGTTTGACGTAGGCGGCGCGTCCGCCATCAAGAAGGCGACCAACTTCGACCGTCACTGGCGCAATGCGCGGACCCTGGCGTCGCACAATCCAAACACCTTCAAGGCTCGCTCGATCGGGCAATTTGAGATCAGCGGCACGCTGCTACCTGCCAAGGGCTTCTTCTGATCGGAAACGATCCGGCGAGGCGAAGAGAGGGGAGAGACTCGATGAGCAAGCCGGACCTCCATTTGGTCGATGCCGACCATGAGATCGAGCAGCAGTTTCGGCTCGTGATGCGCCGCCTCGCCGGCGGCGTTTCGATCATCACCGCGGGACAAGGCGACGACATCACCGGGATGACCGTCACCTCGCTGACATCGCTCAGCGCCGCTCCGCCGCGGCTGCTGGTCAGCATCAACCGGCAGGCCTCATGCTTTGCCCCGATCGCACGCCATCGCCTGTTTGGCGTCAATATCCTCGGCTCCGACCAGCAGGCGCTGGCGGAGCGTTTCAGCAACCGCCGCCTGAACGGCCAGCAACGCTTCGAGGGAACGGCCTGGACATATGGCCCTTCCGGCGTCCCGCTGCTGCAACACTCGCTGGCCATGGTCGAATGCCAGGTCGAGGAGATCATCGAGCGGCATTCGCACGGCATCATCGTGGGCCGTCTCTCCAGCATGGAACTATCGCATCGCCCAACCGGCCTCACCTACTGGAATGGGCAATATGTGCAGATCGATCACGAAGCCGATCTCGATCTCCTGGCCGAGGTCAGCATTCCCCTGGCGCATGTCCGTTAGGACAGGGAAAGGCAAAGCATGAAACGCGAAATGCCGCCACCGTCGGCTCCGGCATCGGCCGGCGCGGTCAGCAGAGCACCGGGCCGCTGGCAGCTGGACCGGATCGTGGCCGAGTTGCGGACGTCCCGCGAGGAGACCCATAGCATCCGGCGGGACGGCGAGGCTCATCGTGCCCCCTCTCGCGACGCGCTGGAGGCGATCCTCGACGGCCTTACCGAAGCGCTGTTCCCGCGACACTACGGCCAATCTGACCTCGACGGCGAGAACATCGACTATTTCGTCGGCAACACGCTAAGCACCGCACTCGATTCCCTCAGCGCGCAGATTCATCGCGGCGCATTGTTCGTTGGCGACGAGCTGGAGCCGGGCTTTGTGCACGAAGAGGCGATCGAGCTGACGAGGGCGTTCGCTACGCAGCTGCCGTCGGTCCGCGGACTTCTGATCAACGATCTGCGGGCGGCATTTGTTGGAGACCCGGCGGCGCGGAATTTTCCCGAGATCCTGATTGGCTATCCCGGGATGACCGCCATCATTCACCATCGCCTTGCCCATCTCCTCTACCAGGTCGGCGCACGGCTGGTGGCCCGCCTGATGTCGGAGATCGCACATACCCGGACCGGCATCGACATTCATCCCGGCGCCCAGATCGGCTCGGGCTTCTTCATCGATCACGGCACCGGCGTCGTGATCGGGGAGACTGCGATCATCGGTAACAACGTCCGTGTCTATCAGGCGGTCACGCTCGGGGCGCGGCATTTCCCGACCGACGACGAGGGACATGTAATCAAGGGCGACGCACGCCATCCAATCGTCGAAGACGATGTCGTGATCTACGCCGGCGCGACGATCCTTGGCCGGATCACGATCGGCCGCGGCTCCACCATCGGCGGCAATGTCTGGCTGACCAGGGATGTTCCGCCGAACAGCGTGGTGACCCAGGCCACGGCGCGCAATACGCCGGCGTCTGGCTAGAGCGTTTTCGAGCGAAGTGGACACCGGTTCGCGTGAAGAAAACGCGTCAAAACAAGAATCTAGAGCTTCGGTTCTGATTCAATCAGAACCGAAAATGCTCTAGACGTTCCTTATCTCAGCCTGCCACCGGCGCCTTCCAGCGCATGAAGTGCCGTTCGATCGCCTCGAGGACGGCATTGAACGCCAGGCCGATCACGGTGATTCCGAGAATGCCGAAATACATCTGCGGGATCAGGAAGCTGTACTGGCTGTTGATGATGAGATAGCCGAGACCGGCCTTGGCCCCGACCATTTCGGAAGCCACCAGCACCAGCATGGCCGACGCGCTGGCCAGACGAATGCCGACGAAGATCGTGGGCAGTGCGGCAGGCAGGATCACCTTACGGAACAGTTGCTGCGGGGTCGCTCCCATGGTCCGCGCCGATTTGATCAGCAAGGGGTCAACCTGCTTCACCGCGGCGATCGTGTTGAGCAACAACGGCCAGGCGCAGCTGTAGATCACCATCGTGACCTTCGACAGCTCACCGATCCCGAGCAGCAGGATGAACACCGGCAGCAGCGCCAGCGGCGCGGTGTTGCGGCAGATCTCGATGAACTGGTTCAGGAGATCGCCGAGCCGGGCGTACCAGCCGACGGCAAGGCCCAGCGGCACGATCAAGGCAACCGAGATCAGAAATCCGCTCAAGGCGCGCAGCAGGCTGGCAGAAACATCGTCATAGAGTTCGCCGGTTTGCGCGAGCTGCCAGCCGGCCGCGATCACCTCCGAGAACGGCGGCAGGAACACCGGATCGATCAGCCCAAGCCGCGGCGCGGCCTCCCAGGCGGCGAGCAGGACAATCAGTAACAACGAACGTCGCCCGCGTGCCGCCAGACCGCGGATGCCTGCGCGCAACCGATCTGTGATCGGCGGCAGGCGGCCTTCCACCGCCTGCTCGCGCCGCCCATGCGCCAGTTCCAGCAATGTCAGCATTTCGAGACTAGACATGAGCAACCTCCGCAGCTTCAGGGCCCGCACGGCGTGCGCCGGTACCGTCCGCCAACTGGCCCTGCTGGGCCTTCCGCACTTCCTCGCGAAGCAGGCTCCAGACCTCATGCCTCACGCGACCGAACTCCGGCAGCGACCGCACATCCTCGGATTCGCTGCGCAAGCGCTCGGGGATATCGACCACCTGTTTGATCCGCCCCGGGCGCGACGTCATCACCGCCACCCTTTGGCCGAGCACGACGGCCTCGTCGATGCCATGGGTAATGAAGACGATGGTCTTGCCGGTGGCGCGCCAGATCCGCAGCAATTCACCCTGCAGCGTCTCGCGCGTCTGCGCGTCGAGCGCGGCGAACGGCTCGTCCATCAGCAGCACCTCCGGGTCATAGGCGAGGCTTCGCGCAATTGCGACACGCTGCTTCATGCCGCCGGAAAGCTCGTGCGGATAGCGGTCGGCAAAGCCGGACAAGCCGACCAGATCGAGGAAATGCTGCGCAATCTCGCGCCGCTGCCTGGCCTTGAGGCCTGCGATGTCGAGCCCGAACTCGACGTTCTGCGCCGCAGTTCGCCACGGAAACAGCGCGTATTGCTGGAACACGATGCCGCGATCGCGTGCAGGTCCGGCGATCGGCCGGCCATCGAGCAGGATACGGCCGCTGGTCGGCGCGGTGAGCCCGCCCAGAAGGTCGAGCAATGTGGATTTGCCACAGCCGCTCGGACCCACCAGCGCGAGGAATTCACCCGCACGAACATCCAGCGTGATGTCCTCCAGCGCGGTGAAGCGACCGGACGGCCGGCCGCCGTCGCCTCGCGTCACAAACTCCTTGCGGACCTGCTCGAAGCGGATCTTGACCGTGCTCATCGCGCCTCCGCGGTCTTGCCGGGACGGAAATAGTTGAACTCGTTGGTGTAGGTGTCGGACGCCTTGACCTGCCCCGGCTTGAACAGCCCGTCCTTGACCAGCCAGTCGATCCACACCTGGATCTCACCGTCCGATATCACGCCGCCCTTGGATGCAACCCCGGTGCTCTTCCAGTACTTGATCGAGGATGCATCCTCATTGCGCTTGCGCTCCGCGATGATCTTCTCGAACCGGGCCCGCACTTGTTCCGGCGGCGTCGTCTGCGCCCACTGGATCGCCCGCGAAATCCCTTCCACCAGCTTGCGGGCCGTGTTGGGATTGTCCTTGATGAACTTGTCGCGCAGGACATAGGCGCCGCCGGTGAACTGGCCGAACAGGTCGGTATCGGCGAACAGCGAGCGGATGCCGCCACGCTCCAATGCCTTGTCGCGCAGCACGCCGCTGAGCACGCTGACTTCGACCTGACCTTGCCGCAAGGCCTGCTCGCTGCTGACCGGCGGGATCGCCACCAGCGTCACCTGCTTGGCGTCGCCGGCGCTGAGGCCGTTACGGGCCAGATATTCGCGCAGCACAAATTCCAGATGCGCGCCCAGCGTGTTGACCGCAACCTTCTTGCCGATCAGGTCGCGCGCCGTCTTGATCGGGCTGTCCTCCTTCACGAAGTAGCCCTGATAGGTGTTGGCATCGGAGCCGTAGTAACCGACCACGGCCTTGATCGGCGCCCGCGCCGCGATCAGCTTGAGAATCGCGCCATAGAACGCACCCCCGATGTCAATGTCACCGGTGACGACGGTCTGGATGTCCTGCGGCCCGCTGATCGTATTGCCGACCCATTTGAGCTTCAGCGGCGCGAGATAGCCGAGGTCTTCGGCCAGCTCCGTGAACGTCACCTGGCCGGCCCAACCCTGGTAGCGGATCTCGGTCTTTTCGAGCGGCGGCTCGGCGAAAGCCGAAGCCGCCAGCCCCAGTGCCACGGCACCGGCAAGGATGAGCCGCGCGGCCGCGCGCGCGGCGAAACGCCGGGCGCGAAGAATTCGGATCAATGCATTCATGTTCGCAACTCCCACAATCAAACGAGATCAAGCCGCCTTCGCGGCCTGCTGCTTCGGTGCCTTGATGCGCGTCACACTCCGGCGGCCGTCGATTGACACCGGCACTTCGCCGTCGATCGTGGCACGGCGCACCACGCGGTGCTGATCGCCGTAATCATTGACCGCATAGTGCTGGGTGGCGCGGTTGTCCCAGATCGCGACGTCGCCGGCCTGCCAGCTCCAGCGCACGGTGTTCTCGGGCGCGGTGATGTGCGACTGGAACAGGTCGAACAGCTTCTGGCCGTCGTATTTCGGCAGGCCGACGAAACGCTGCACGAAATTTCCGAGCACCAACGTCCGCTCGCCGGTCTCGGGGTGAACGCGCACCACGGGGTGCTCGGTCTCGTAGACGGTGCCGGTGAACACTTCGTCGAAATGCTTGCGGTCGGCTTCGCTTGCGCGGGCCTTGACGGCATAGTCATAGGCGTTGCTGTGAACCGCCCACAGCTCGTCGGCGAGCCGTTGCAGCGGCACCGGCAGGTCGAGATAGGCGGCCGCCGTACTCGACCACACGGTGTCGCCGCCATAGGGCGGAACCACCACCCCACGCAGCACCGAGATTTTCGGATAGGCGTCGACGAAGGTCACGTCGGTGTGCCATTGGTCGGCGCGGCCGCCGCCGCGGCCCGAATCCAACTCGAGGATCGACGACGTCCCCTTGGTCGCACCGACCGTCGGATGCGGCACGAGCTTGCCGAGCCGCACCGCAAAGCGCTCCTGCTCGGCATCGTCGAGATGCCCCTGGCCGCGGAAGAAGATCACCTTGTGCTCGAGCAGCACCTGGTTGACGGCGCGGATGACCTCGTCGGACAGATCGCCCGACAGCCTGACGTTCCTGATCTCCGCTCCAAGCCTCGCCGCGCGCTTGACGATGTCCGCGCGGGGAATGACGTTGTCAATGGTCGTCGCATTGCTCATGATCGTGCTCTCACCACCGCGATCTCCCAGACAAGGCTCCGCCATGCGCCGGTCGCGGGAGCGACGGCGGAGACAAACAAATTCAGTACAGTGCTGCTATGCCCTACTCGGCCGCCACGTACTCCGGTGGCCGCCACACCGCCGGCGCATAAAGCTCGGCGCCGAAATCGTCGGCGATCGATCCGTTGATGCGCGCTTCGTGCGCCGGCAGATCGTCCAGAAACAGATCACGGCTGATCCGTGCCACAACGGCAGGAATGTCGCGCCTGAAGCTTGGGACATCGCCGACCGGCAAGCCAAAACTGACGAAGGCCGCCGGGTTGAAGACGTGAATATTTTTCAGGAAGGGCGCGCGGCCGGGCTCCCTCTCCAGATATTCATGCCCCGATCCGAAATAGGGATACGCCGCCAGCGTCTCGTCGCGCTCATCGTCACGCGGCGTGAACCGGTCGCGCCACAGCAGGATCTCGTCCGCGAAGTCGCGGAGCTCGGTCTGCGCGCCGAGGTCCACCGAATATCCGGTGCCGCCGATGGCAAAGTCGAACGCAAATTCACCCTGCGGCGTTACTGCGACGGCCCGCCCGCCCTCCTGCCTCACCGCTTGCCACGGTGCGCCCAGGTGAACGTGGAAATTGGGAAACGCGACGGCGCGCGAGATCGCGTCCGGCGGCGGCGTCGAGCCGGCGCGGCGGAAGCAGATCGCCTGTTGCCAGCGGACGGCATCGGGCAACGCTCCGTAATTGTCGTAGGCACCCGGATAGCCCCGGATCCGGATCACCGGGAGCGACGCCAGGGTTTCGCGCCGCGCATAGAGGTGGACGTCGCGCGCGCCGGCTTCGAGCGCGACGGCGGCGGCGTCGAATGCTGACGCGGCGCTTCCGACCACAGCGACCGATCGCCCTCGCAGGGCCCTGAAGTCGATCTTTTCCGAGGTATGCGCATGAAATTGCTTCGGCAGGTTGCGCAGTGCTTCCGGAATATGGGCGCCACCACTGCCGGCAAAGCCGGTCGCGAGCACAAGCTTTCGCGTGGTTTCGACTGTCGTGCGACCGCCCTGCTCCAGATGCAGCCGCAGATGATCTCCCGCGGGTTCGATGCGAACCAGCCGCGTCCCATAACGAACGGCAACGCCTGTGACCCTGCGATACCAGTCGAGATAGGCCGCCCAGTCGAGCCGCAGAATGCGATCGAGCGCATCGTATGCGGCGGCGCCGTAACGCGCCTCGTACCAGGCCTGGAATCCGAGACCAGGCAGGCCGAGCTCGGGGCCCGGCAAGCTCTTGGGCGTGCGCAGCTTGTGCATCCGCGCACTCGTCAGCCAGACGCCTGACGTACTGCCGTCGGCCGCGGCATCGATCACGGAGACCTTGCCGATCCCGGCCCGCCGCAGCGCAAATGCAAATGCCGAGCCGGATTGTCCACCGCCGACGACGACCGCATTGTGATCGATCCCGCCGCGATCAGGCACCCAGTTTTGCGGATCGGGTCCGATCAGGCGCAGGGCTTCGCGGGCAACGCTGTCGGGATCGGATTGCGGCATGTTGATCGGCCTCGCTTTGACGCTGTAAATCGTAAAAGCCAGAGATCGCCAGTCAATGAAACGAAACCAGCTTTGTTTTCGACGGCGCGCAACGATCGCTTCGCGGTCGACGCAGCCGTTGAAATATTTGCGGCGATCGTCGCCTTGCTCGCTCCGGCTGCGCGCAAGAACCGCAAGACAGCCCCGTCTCACGCGCGCGATCAGCGCAAAGCGCCTGCTGATTTCATCATGACGGCTGCACTCGTCTAACATCGCCGATCAACTCACAAGGTTCATGCTTGCTTCCCGCGCAACAATGCAAGTTCATTTCATCGACAGGCTTGCGATCACCGACGTAGAGTCAAAGTCCAGCTCGCACGCCGAAGCGCGCACAGCGCCGCAATCATGGATCATCGGACATGCCGCAAACGAGTGGCGCCATCAGCCTCGAACACGATACTCCGGAGCTGGCTCGCTCCTACGATGAAGCCGGGCTGGTCCAGTTCCGTCACGGCAAGTTCCTGATCGGACCGTTGGCGATCAAATCCGGCGAGCATGTCCTCGACATCGGGACCGGCACCGGCCGCCTCGCCGAATTCGTGGCAGATCTCGTCGGACCGAACGGTCAGGTGATCGGCATCGATCCGCTCGCCGGCCGCATCGAGATCGCGCGGCTTCGCCAGTCGGACAATCTGCAATTCCACACCGGCCGGGCCGAGGACCTCTCGCGCTTCGATGACCGCCAGTTCGATGCGGTCTATCTCAACAGCGTGTTCCATTGGATCGCCGACAAGGGCGGCGCCTTGCGGGAGATCCACCGGGTGCTGAAGCCGGGGGGCCGGCTTGGGCTGAACATGCAGGACCCGTCGCGTCCGCATCAGTCCCGCGCACTGCTGCGCCAGGCCATCGCCGAGGCAGGGCTCGCCGATCATCGCGAGGATTCCAACCCGGTGCTTGGCCTGACCGATGACGAGCTCAGGCCGCTGTTTGTCGCCGGCGGCTTCGCCGATTACCGAGCGAGTTGCGCGCGCTGACCGACGTCCATGCAGATGCAAATTCGCTGCTCCGCTGGTCGGAAGCCAGCGCCTTCGGCAACTTTCTGGAGGCATTCTCACCGACCGAACGTGAACAGGTCCGCAGCGCCTTTGCCCGCCTGGTCGAAACCAAACGAACGCCGGAGGGGCTGATCCTGGAGCGTTATTTGCGTTTCGCGTTTGCGCGCAAGGCGCCGGCTGGCAACTGACACCACCAACATTCCCGAGTTTCAGGCATGAGCGATCGACGGCTCTCTCTCAATCTCTTCATCTATCCGGGCGGCCATCACGAGGCGGCGTGGCGCTACAAGGGCTCCGCCGCGAACCGCATCCTCGACGTCACCTTTTATCAGGAGCTGGCGCAGAAGGCCGAAGCGCACAAATTCGACGCGATCTTCTTTGCCGACGGACCGGCCCTGGCCGACAATGTCCGCTACGCGCAGCGCTTCCGCTTCGAGCCGATCACCTGGCTCGCCGCAATCGCGGTCGCCACCAAGCGGATCGGCCTGATCGCGACCGCGTCAACGACTTATAGCGAGCCTTACAACCTTGCCCGCCTGTTCGCCTCGCTCGATCATCTCAGCGGCGGCCGCGCCGGCTGGAACATCGTGACGACAAGCACGGCGCAGGCGGCGCAGAATTTCGGCCTGCCGGAGCATCCGCCGCATCACGAACGCTATGAGCGGGCGCGGGAATATCTCGACGTCGTCACCCATCTCTGGGACAGCTGGGAAGACGACGCGCTGATCAACGATCCCGTCTCCGGGGTGTTTGCCGATACCGGCAAGATCCACGCGATCGACCATTTCGGGAAGCATTTTCGGGTTCGCGGGCCGCTCAACATCTCGCGGACGCCGCAGGGACGGCCGGTCTACGTCCAGGCGGGCTCGTCGGACGACGGCCGCGCCTTTGCCGCGCGCTTTGCGGAAGCGATCTTCACCGCGCATCAGACGCTGGCGAGCGCCCAGGAATTCTACGCCGACATCAAGCGTCAGGCGCGCGTCTTCGACCGCAGCCCCGATCAGGTCAAGGTCCTGCCGGGCATCAGCCCGTTCATCGCCAGCACGCAGGCCGAGGCAGATCGGCTGCAGGACGAGTTCAATGAACTGATCCAGCCGGAATATTCGCTGACCCAGCTGCGCCAGATGATCGGGCTCGACCTCTCCGGTTTCGATCTCGACGGTCCGTTCCCGCGCCATCTGATCGACACCGACGGTGCGCGCGGCGTGGCCAGCCGTTTCAAGCTCGTGGTCGATATCGTCGATCGCGAGAAGCCGACGATCCGCCAGCTGGTCCAGCGCCTCGCCGGTGCCCGTGGCCATTGGGTGATTGCCGGTCCGCCGGAGAAGATCGCCGACAATATCCAGACCTGGTTCGAGAACGGCGCCGCCGACGGCTTCAACGTCATGCCGCCCTGGCTGCCCGGTGGATTCGACGTGTTTGCCGAGCAGGTCGTTCCGATCCTGCGCAAGCGCGGCCTGTTCCGCGACGACTACGCCGGCACGACCTTGCGCGATCATTACGGTCTGAACCGGCCGCCGAGCGCCTTTTCCGGCTCGATTCAGGCGATCGCCTGATCGCCTCACATTCCCCAGATCGTTCGGCCTTCCGCGGCAAATGCCGCCGCGCGGCTCTCATCAAGGATGTAATAACGACCATGCAGACTGCGCGTTTCTCCTGGCTTTCCGCTTTCCTGCTTCTTGGCGCCGTTGTCGGCGCCACTGTGCGCGCAGAGACGCCTGCCAAGCCCGAATTGAAAGTCGGTTTCGTCCCGGGCCCCTATATCGACGAGTTCAAGGTCGGCGTGGCGCCGGAGCTGCAGAACAAGGGCTATCGCGTCAAATATGTCGAGTTCTCGACCGGACTCGAGGCCAACAACGCGGTGTTCAAGGGCGAGATCGATGCCAACGTGATGCAGCACACGATCTTCCTGAACTCCTATAACGAGCGGCAGAGCACCGATCTCGTCGGAATCGTCCACGTGCCGACGCCCCCGATGGGGCTCTATTCCAAGAAGCACCCGCCGGGCACGCCGATCAGGCCGGGCTCGACGATCGCGGTGCCCAACGACCCCGTCAATCTGCAGCGCGCATTGTGGATCCTGCGCGACCTCGGACTCGTCGAGATCCGCGACTCAAAGCCGGTCGACGTCAGCGAGCTCGACGTCATCAAGAACCCCGGCGGCATCAAGATCGTGCCGCTGGAAGCAGCCCAGGCGCCGCGCGCGCTCGACGACGTCGACTTCGCCGCGATCCAGGGCAATTTCGCGATCTACAGCGGATTGAAGCTGACCAATGCGTTCGCGCTGGAAAAGATGACGACGCCCTACGTCAATGTGGTTGCCGTCAAGAAGGCCAATGCCGATGCCGCGTGGGCACAGGACATCGTTGCCGGCTATAAATCGCAGACCTTCAAGACCGCTATCCTTTCCGACCGCTTCTATGACGGGTTTGCCTTGCCGGACTATCTGAAGTGATGGCCGAACCGCCCGGAGCGCCGCAAATCATCCAACGCGTCGCTCGGACGGCCCGCCATAGCTGTCAGTTCGCTTTCGCCTTCACGTATCGGCCCGGCGCGGATTCCCCTGGAGGATAGAGATTGCTGCCGAGTTGCGGGCGGGCGGGCACCTGGTCTTCAGCCCACGGCTTGAGCCAGGCGATCCAGTCGTTCCACCAACTGCCCGGCTTTTCGGCCGCGCCCGCCAGCCAAGCCGCCGGGTCGTCGCATCGCTCGTCCGACAGCCAATAGCTTCGCTTGTTCTTCGAGGCGGGGTTGATCACGCCGGCAATATGCCCGCTCGCGCCCAGCACAAAGCGGGTGTTGCCGCTGAACAGGCCCGTGGTGCGATAGGCCGATCGCCATGGCACGATGTGATCCTCAACGGTCGCCAGGACATAGGCAGGCAGGTCGACCCGCCCGAGATCGATTGGCGTATCGCACATCGTCAGGCGGTTCGGCTCCCGAAGGTTGTTCTCCAGGTACATGTTGCGGATGTACCAGCAATACATCGGCCCCGGCAGGTTGGTCACGTCGGCGTTCCAGAACAGAAGATCGAAACGCTCAGGCGATTTTCCCTTCAGATAGTTGTTGATCACGTTCGGCCAGATCAGCTCCTTCGACCGCAGGGTCTGGAACACAAACCCGAGCTCTGAGCCGCGGTAGATGCCGCCGTTGCCGATGGTCTGCTCCCGCTGTCGCGTACTCTCCTCGTCCACGAACACGCCGAGGTCCCCCGGCTCGCGGAAGTCGAGCATCGTCGTCAGCAACGTTACGCAGGCGACAGACTCATCACCCCGCGTCCGCAGGATCGCCAGCGCGGATGACACGATGGTTCCCCCGACGCACCAGCCGACGACGTTGACCTTGTCGGCACCGGAGATCGAGCGAGTGACCTCGATCGCGCGCATGGCGCCCTGTTCGACATAATCGTCCCAGGCAAAGTGCCCGCATGAGGCATCCGGATTGCGCCAGGAGACCATGAAAACGGTCAGGCCATGCTCGACCGCAAAGCGGACGAAGGAATTGGCCGGCTGCAGGTCGAGAATGTAGAACTTGTTGATGCAGGGCGGCACGATTAGCAGCGGCCGTGCCGTCACCTGCTCGGTCGCCGGTTCATATTGAATAAGCTGAAACAGCTCGTTCTCGAAGACGACCGCGCCCCTTGACGTGGCGACGTCCTTTCCGACCTCGAAAGCCTCCTCGTCGGTAATCGTCAGGCTGCCTCTGCCCAGATCGGTCATCAGGTTCTCGAGGCCGGCCTTGAGGCTCTGACCTTCGCTATCCGTCGCAAGCTTGATGACGTCAGGATTGGTGGCGATGAAATTGGTCGGGCTCATCGCCTCGACAAGCTGGCGCGTGAAGAAGCGCAGGCGATGCTTCTCCTTCTCATCGAGCTCGAGCGCTTCAACGAAGTCGACGCAATAGCGCGCGTTCAGCAAATAGCATTGCTTCAAAACGCTATAGGCCGCGTTGTCCCGCCATTCCTCGGCGTTGAACCTCCGATCGCCCCGCGCAGGCTCGATGCCCCCTTCGCTCGGCACCCCGGATGCCGATCTGATGATGTGCTCGGTGAGCTGGTACAGGCGCTTGAGGTGATCCGCCTGCAATTCGGCGAAGCGTTCCGACGAATTCAGGGTTGAGCCGAGGTTCGCCCCCTCGCGATCGACGTTCGTCGCCCACCCGAGCGACCGCCACAGGCTTTCCCCCGCTTTCATGAAACCCTCGACAAATTCGTCGGGCATGTTGAATGGCCGATTCATGACGTCCCTCGCTAGGCAAGATTGACTGGTTCGCTTCCGATTTCGGGCAGCTTCTAGCTGGCGCCCTTTGCCCTCGGATGCACCGAGAGCCTATTATGTTTCCGGGCGCTTGCGCGTGACCGATTTCAGCCGGTCCCGCCGCGCCGCAGTCTCAGGACCCGGAGCGGACAGCGCCCTCCCTGATCCCGTCGACGCTGACGGAGAGGCGCTTGATCTTGTCGTACAGTGTCTGCTTCGGGATGCTCAGAAGCGCGGCGGTCGCCTGGACGTCGCCTTGCTTGCGGCGCAGCGCGTCCTCGATCATCGATCGCTCGATGTTCTCCAGTTGCCGCG
The DNA here is from genome assembly GCF_011058295.2 of Bradyrhizobium sp. 6(2017). Taxonomy (NCBI): domain Bacteria; kingdom Pseudomonadati; phylum Pseudomonadota; class Alphaproteobacteria; order Hyphomicrobiales; family Nitrobacteraceae; genus Bradyrhizobium; species Bradyrhizobium sp. 6(2017). Next base: position 8,544,655 of record NZ_CP049289.2, read on the forward strand.
GCAATGACATATCCGACGTCCCGAAGCCCGCCTTATTGATCGTCTTGCGGTCGAGCACACCAAGCACGAAACGATCGGCGACGTTGCGAAGCTCCCGCACATTGCCCGGCCATGAATAGGCCAGCAAATGCGACATGGTCTGCTCGTCCAGGATCGGCGCATCGCGCTCGAACCGCCGCGCCGCGTCTAGGGTGAAATGCTCGAACAGCAGCGGGATATCCTCGCGCCGCTCGCGTAGCGGCGGCAGCTCGATGAATGCGACGCCGAGGCGATAGTAGAGATCGGCACGAAACAGCCGCTTTTCGCTCAGTTCGAACAAATTCGCCTTGCTCGCGGCCACGACCCGGCAATCCACAGAGATCGGCTTGTTGGTTCCGACGCGCTCGATGGATCTGTCCTGCAGCGACCTTAGCAACTTGACCTGGACACTCAGCGGCATGCTCTCGATTTCGTCGAGGAACAGCGTCCCGCCATTGGCATATTCGATCTTTCCGATCCGTTGCCGGGTGGCACCGGTGAACGCGCCCACCTCGTGGCCGAACAGCTCGCTCTCGACCAGCGATTCCGGAAGGCCACCGCAATTCACCGCGACATAGTTGCCGCCGCGGCGGCCGCTGTGATTGTGCAGGCAGCGCGCGACCACGTCCTTGCCGGTTCCGGTTTCACCATAGATCGTGACGTCGACATTGGTCGTAGCCAGGGTGGAGACGAGCCGGCGCACTTCCTGGATCTGCGGCGATCGGCCCTGCAGGCTCGCCTCGATTCCCTGGCGATCCGCCAGGGCCGATCGCAGCGAACGAACCTCCAGGGTCAGCCGCCGCTTTTCCGCCGCCCGGCGCACCACCGAGATCAGCAGCTCCGAGGAGCACGGCTTCTCGATGAAGTCGTAGGCGCCGGTCCGCATCGCCTGCACGGCCATTGAGATATCGCCGTGACCGGTGATCAGGATCACCGGCAGATCCTGGTCCAGTCGGCGCAGATCGGACAGCCATTCCAGGCCGCTCCGCCCGCGCAGGCGTACATCGCAGACCACGACGAAGGGCATGTCGGCACGAACGGATCCGTTGGCGGTCTCGACCGAGGCAAATCCGGAAACGGAAAATCCTGCGAGCTCGAGCGCCTGGACGCCACCGATCCGTACGTCGTCGTCGTCCTCGACATAGATCACGCCGATCGATTGGTCATCGCCCATGCGAAGCCGCCTCTGCTATCTCAGCCAATGGAAGGATCACGACAAACTCGGCACCATCAGGCATCAGGTTTCGCGCACGCAGTTCGCCGCCGAAAGAGCGCGCGATGTGGTTGGAGAGCATCAGGCCGAGGCCCAGTCCCTTGCCGGCGGGCTTGGTCGTCACGAATGGTTCGAACATGCGCTGCAGGACGTCGGACGCGATCGCGGGCCCGCTGTTGCTGATCGCGATGCGGCAGCGCGCGGTCTGCGCCTCCTCCCTGCTCGCCCGGATCAGGATCGACTTCTGTTCGACGTTCTCCACCGCATCCAGCGCATTGGCCACGATGTTGCACAACAGCTGCTCCAATCGCGTTTGATCGGCGACGACGGCCAGCTTCGCGTCGATATCGGTCGCGACGGCGACCCCGCCGTCCTTGACTCGCCCGGCGAGTATCTTGAGCGCCTCGGCGACGGCCTGTTCGACGGAGACCGCACCAAGCGGGCTGCTCGACTTGTATGCGAAAACCCGCAATTGGCTGGTCAGACGTCCGAGCCGGCGTACCAGTTCGCCAATTCGGGTGAGATTTCCGCGAGCATCGCCGATCGAACCACGGTCGACCAGCAGGACCGCATTGTCGGCAGCAGTCTGCAGCGCAGCCAGCGGCTGGTTCAGTTCGTGCACGATGCCGGCCGACATCTGGCCGAGCGCGGCCAGCTTGCCGGCGTGAACGAGTTCATCTTGCGCTGCCCGCAATTCGGCGGTGCGCTCCTGCACCCTCGTTTCGAGCATGTCGTTGGCCGTCTGCAACGCGGCCTGGCTGGCCAACCGGTGCTTGATCTCTCTCCGGCGTTGCTCGACAAGGCCGAGCGCCAGCAGCGCAACGACCGCGACGAGACCCGATATGCCCCCGATGATGAGTGCGATCTGCCGTGTGGGCGCCTCGTCATCGAGAAGGACCAGGTTCCACAAGCCGCGGTTGATCGGAAGCTCGCTGACCGTGTAGGCGGTTCCGTTCTGCGTGGTGATCTGTGCGGCATCGTTCTCGGACTGGGCGGCGAAGGTCCATCCGAGCGGCGCCAGGTCGTGGTTTCCGTAGGGTTTGGACCGTGCAATGTCATCGCGGGTCTGAACCGACAGCGGTGCCATCGGGCGGTAGCGCCACTCGTCGCGCGAGGCAAGGATCGTCACTTTGCGCTCGTCGACCAGAAGGATGTCGTTTTCGGTGTTGCGCCACGCACGCTCGAACGAGTCCAGATTGACCTTGACGGTGGCGACCCCTTTCGTCGTGCCGCCCTGCTTCAGCGCATAGGACAGATAGTAGCCGGCGCGCGCCGTGGTGATACCGATACCGAAGAATGCCCCGCGGCCGCTCGCGAGTGCTTCGCTCACATAAGGGCGATACGACAGGTTTTCGCCGAAGGGTGTCCCGGGCTGGTCGAAATCGGCCGCGGCCAGCGTCGCACCGGAGACGCCCAGGACATAGAGGTTGTCGGCTCCTGCAAGCAGGTTGATCGACTTCAGATAAAGGCTGACGGTCTGTTGCAGTGCGGGATCGTTGGGGGCCTCGAGCAGCCGGAATACACTGGGTGACGTCTCCAGCAGGGACGGCAGGTATTCGAATCTCGAAAGATAACCGTCGAGCCTGGCGGCCTCGACCGCCAACCGCTGTTGCGCCGCGGCGTGCAAATGGTCGAGCCCGCGGCGAAACGTGATCGCATATCCGAGCCACGATGCCGCGGCGACCAGCGCAAGAGCAAGCGCGCCGCGAACCAGCCACCGCGTGGAAATGGGGATCACCAAACCGACTTTGGGAGGCCCCTTGATGTTCACCAGGGATGGAAGCTCCGTCATCTTGTGAACCAGCACAAAGCGGGGAGCGCCGGCCACTGCGGACGACCACTCACGCATGGGCCAACTCTATGGTCTTGCCCCGGAATACGCGACAGGAAAATCCGGTGTTGACCGGCAAGGTCACGCACATCCCGATCAGGATGACCTTGAGCGTGGCAGGACCGCCGGCGGTCTGCAAAACGGTGAGCTGGTCGATCACGACATCGATCTCCTCCGCGACCCCAATCAATGCAGCTTGACGTGCGGCTCGGTCCGCCGGGTGATCAGGCGGGCCAGCGTGTCGAGCGCGACCTTCGCCGGACCGTGCAGGGCGTATTCGTGCATCTTGTACAGCGACAGGTACATCATCCGGGCGAACATCCCCTCGAAGACAAGGCTGCCACCCACCAGCGCGCCCATCATCGAGCCGACCGTGCTGAATTCGCCGAGCGACACCAGCGACCCGAAGTCCCGGTAACGATAATCCTTGAGCGCCTCGCCCTGCAGAAGCCGCGGGATCTGGGAATAGAGGTGCGAGGCCTGCTGATGCGCCGCCTGAGCGCGCGGTGGCACATTGCCCCGTTCGCCCCATGAGCAGGCCGAACAGTCGCCGATCGCGAAGATGTTGTCGTCGCGCGTGCTCTGCAGGGTCGGCCGCACCACCAGCTGATTGATGCGGTTGGTTTCGAGGCCGGCAATATCCTTCAGGAAATCCGGCGCCTTGACTCCGGCAGCCCACACGATCAGCTCGGCAGGAATCGTCCGCCCGTCGGTCAGGCTGACATGGTCGCAACCGACCTCGGAGACCTTGGCGCCGACCAAGAGATCGACGCCAAGCCTGACGAGCAGTTTCTCCGTCTCTTGCGAAACCCGTTCCGGCAGCGCGGGAAGCACCCGGTCCGCGGCTTCAATCAGCGTGATCCTGATGTCCTTGTGCGGATCGACCTGATCGAGGCCATAGGCCACCACCTCCCGCGTCGTCCGGTGCAGCTCCGCCGCAAGCTCGACTCCGGTCGCGCCTGCGCCGATGATTGCGACCTTCAACTGGTGCTCCCCGAGAGGCGACGATTGGGCGTGGGCGCGGATGCACGCATTGACCATGCGTTCGTGGAAGCGCTTCGCATCGACCTGCGATTCGAGCTTGATCGCGTGATCCACGACACCAGGCGTGCCAAAGTCATTGTTCTGGCTGCCGACGGCGATGACGAGGACGTCATAGTCGAAGCTCCGCTTCGGCGTCACCTCGCGACCTTCGGCATCGAGATACGGCGCCACCTGCACCTGGCGCCGCTCCCGGTCGATCCCGATCATCTCGCCGATCCGGTAGCGAAAGCCGTGCCAGTAGGATTGCGCGAGATAGTCGACCTCATGGGCGGCGATATCCATGCTGCCGGCCGCGATCTCGTGCAGCTTCGGCTTCCAGACATGGGTGCGGTTGCGCTCGATCAGCGTAACGTCGAGCTTTCCCTTGCGGCCGTATTTGTCGCCGAGCCGGGTCGCGAGTTCCAGTCCGCCCGCGCCGCCGCCGACGATCACGACCCGCCGCTTTCCCGATTGCACCTCACTCATGATGGCCTCGACCGATCGCGTTCACAGTCCGCCCATCCCGTCTTTCCGGTCAGGTTCGCTCGGAAACCGCATCCGCGACGGCGACTGCAGCCATGTTCACGATGCGGCGGACAGTGGATGATGGCGTGAGAATATGCGCCGGCTTTGCCGCGCCGAGCAAAATCCCGCCGACCGTCAGCCCCTGCCCCGCGGCCATCCGCAACAGATTGTAGGAGATGTTGGCGGCGTCCAGATTGGGCATCACCAGCACGTTGGCCGGACCGACGAAGCCGGAATCGAGAAATTCATGATCGAGCACAGACTGCGAAAGCGCCGCATCGCCGCGCATCTCGCCCTCCACGGCCAGATCGGGCGATCGCTCGCGAATGATCGCACGCGCCTCCCGCATCTTGTGCGCTTCCGGCACCGCCGAGCTCCCGAAACTCGAATGCGACAGCAGCGCCACCCTCGGCGTGATGCCGAAGCGCTTGACCTCCTTCGCCGCCAGCAAGGCGATGTCGGCAACCTGCTCGGCGGTCGGGTTGAGATTGCAGTGGGTATCGCAAATGAAAAGCTGATGCTGCGGGAGAATGAGCATCTGCATCACTGCAAGTGTCCGCACGTTCTCCCGCGTTCCGATCACGTTGCGGATGGCAGCCAGATGATCCGCGGTCCGTCCGATCACACCGCACAGCATCGCATCGCCGATGCCACGTTCGAGCAGGATCGACGCGAGCACGGTCGCGTTGCTCCGCGTCTCCGAAAGCGCCAGCGCGGCCGACACGCCATCGCGCTTTCTGCGCGTATGGTAGACATCCGCGCATTTGGAATAGACCCCGGCATCGTGCGGATCGATGATCTCGCAGTCGGTGCCGGGCTTGAGCCGGAGCCCGAACGCCGCGATCCGATCGTCGATCGTCGCCGGCCGGCCAAGCAGGAGCGGCCTGGCTATCCCCTCGTCGACGATGACCTGCGCCGCGCGCAGCACGCGCTCATCCTCGCCCTCGGCCAGAACGAGGGATTTCCCGCTTCCCTTGGCCACGGAAAAGACCGGCTGCATCGCGTTGCCGGATTGATAGACGAACCGGCCCAGCTGCTGGCGATAGGCATCCATATCGGCAATCGGACGTCGGGCGACGCCGCTGTCAGCCGCGGCCCTCGCCACCGCCGGCGCGATCATCTCGATCAGGCGCGGGTCGAACGGCTTGGGAATGAGGTAATCGCGGCCGAAGCGAAGGCCCTCGCCCTTGTAGGCGGCGGCAACGACTTCCGGAACCTCCGTCATGGCGAGGTCCGCGAGCGCGCGGACAGTCGCAAGCTTCATTTCCTCATTGATGGTGGTCGCGCCGCAGTCGAGCGCGCCGCGGAAGATGAACGGGAAGCAAAGCACATTGTTGATCTGGTTGGGGTAGTCCGAACGCCCGGTGCCGATGATCGCATCGGGACGAACCGCCAGCGCGTCCTCCGGCATGATCTCGGGAATCGGATTGGCCATCGCGAAGATCAAGGGATCGCGGGCCATCTTCTCAACCATGTCAGGCGTCAGCACCTTGCCGGCCGACAGGCCGAGGAAGATGTCCGCGTCCGCGATGATGTCGTCCAACTTGCGCGCGTCCGTTTTCACGGCATAGCGCGCCTTGTTGTCGTCCATGCTTTCCACGCGGCCGGCATACACGACACCCTTGGCATCGGTCACGATGATCCGCTCGCGGCGCAATCCGAGGCTCACGATCAGATCGAGGCAGGCAAGCGCCGCGGCGCCGGCGCCGGAGCAGACCAGCTTGACGTCCGCGATGTCCTTCTTGACCAGCTTCAGTCCATTGAGGATCGCCGCGGCAGCGATGATCGCGGTGCCGTGCTGATCGTCGTGGAACACCGGGATCTTCATCCGCTCGCGGAGTTTCTTCTCGATGTAGAAGCATTCCGGCGCCTTGATGTCCTCCAGGTTGATGCCGCCGAAGGTCGGCTCCATCCTGGCGATCGTCTCGATCAGCGCGTCGGGGTCTTCCTCGGCGAGCTCAATATCGAAGACATCGATTCCGGCGAACTTCTTGAACAGGCACGCCTTGCCTTCCATGACCGGTTTGCCGGCCAGCGCGCCGATATTGCCGAGGCCGAGCACCGCGGTGCCGTTGGTGATGACGGCGACGAGATTGCTGCGTGCCGTCAGCACATCGGCCTGTAGCGGGTCCTTGGCGATGACTAGGCAAGGCTCCGCCACACCGGGTGAATACGCCAGCGCCAGATCGCGCTGGGTGGCCATCGCCTTGGTCGGCACCACGGAAATCTTTCCCGGCGTCGGCAGGCGATGATATTCGAGGGCGGCTTCCTTCAGATCCTGGTCCATCGTATTCCTCGGCTTGATGTCTTGGTTCGAGGGGCCGCCATGGGCTTGTCCCTCGCTGTCATTTTCGCCCTCGGCCGACCCGAGGCAGGCGCGCCTTGAACGCACGTGCCGCCACCGCCGCGGACCGTTGCCGGAACAGTTCAGACCACGTGCTGACCGCCATTCGCCGAGATCGTCGAGCCCGTGATGAAGCCGGCATCGTCGGACGCCAGGAACAGCACCGCGCGCGCGATCTCGTGCGGTTCACCCAAGCGGCCGACCGGAATCTGAGGCAGGATATTCTTGGCCACGATCTCCGGGTTGATCGCCTTGACCATCTCGGTGGCGATATAGCCGGGACAGATCGCGTTGACCGTGATGCCGGCGCGCGCGCCTTCCTGGGCCAGCGCCTTCACGAATCCGATGTCACCCGCCTTGGCGGCGGAGTAGTTGACCTGGCCCATCTGGCCCTTCTGGCCGTTGATCGAGGAGATGCAGATCACCCGGCCGAACTTCCGCTCGCGCATGCCGTCCCACACCGGCCGCGTCATGTTGAACAGCGAGTTCAAATTGGTGTTGATGACCGCGTACCATTGCTCCGCCGTCATCTTGTGGAACATGCCATCCTTGGTGATGCCGGCATTGTTAACCAGCACCTCCACCGGCCCGAGATCGGCCTCGACCTGCTTCAGGCCGGCGACGCACGCCTCGTAGTTCGAGACATCCCATTTGTAGACGGCGATGCCGGTCTCGCTCTTGAACTTCGCGGCCGCTTCGTCATTGCCGGCATAGCTCGCCGCCACCTTGTATCCGGCCGCCTTGAGGGCGATCGAGATCGCCTCGCCGATACCGCGCGTTCCACCGGTTACCACTGCAACTCTGGACATGATTGCCTCCCGATCTTGATTGATTTGCACCCGCCCGGCCCTTGTTGGGGTGAGCCCGGCCTCGCTCAGCGCTCGACCGTCAGGGCGACGCCCATGCCGCCGCCGATGCACAGCGTGGCGAGACCCTTTTTCGCGCCACGCTTTTGCATCTCGAACAGCAGCGTCGTCAGCACGCGCGCGCCGGACGCGCCGATCGGGTGGCCGATGGCGATGGCACCACCGTTCACGTTCACGATCGACGGATCCCAGCCCATGTCCTTGTTGACCGCGATGGCCTGCGCTGCAAAGGCTTCGTTGGCTTCGACAAGATCGAGGTCCTTGACCTTCCAGCCGGCCTTTTCCAGCGCCTTGCGCGATGCCGGAATTGGCCCCGAGCCCATCACCGCCGGATCGACGCCGGCAGTGGCCCACGAGACGATCTTCGCGAGCGGCGTCAGGCCGCGCTTCGTCGCTTCATCGGCGCTCATCAACACCAGCGCGGCCGCGCCGTCGTTGAGACCAGAAGCGTTGCCGGCGGTCACCGTGCCTTCCTTGTTGAAGGCGGGCTTCAGCTTTGCAAGCGCGTCCAGCGTCGTGCCCGCGCGGATATATTCGTCCTGGTCGACGACGACGTCGCCCTTCCGGGTCTTGACCGTGACCGGAACGATCTCGTCCTTGAACCGGCCACCCTTCTGCGCATCCTCGGCCTTGTTCTGCGAGCCGGTCGCGAACGCATCCTGCTCCTCGCGGGTGATCTGCCATCTGGCGGCGATGTTCTCCGCCGTGACTCCCATGTGGTAGCCGTGGAAGGCATCGAGCAGGCCATCCTTCAACATGGAGTCGACGAACTTGACGTCGCCCATCTTGGTGCCGCCGCGCATATGCGACAGATGCGGCGCCATCGACATCGACTCCATGCCGCCGGCAACGATGATCCTGGCGTCGCCATTGGCGATCTGCTGCAGGCCAAGCGCCACCGACCGCAGGCCCGAGCCGCAGAGCTGGTTCATGCCCCACGCCGTCTTCTCCTGCGGAATGCCGGCTGCCATCGCGGCCTGCCGCGCCGGATTCTGGCCCTCACCGCCGGACAGCACCTGGCCCAGGATGACCTCGTCGACGTCTTCAGACGACACCTTGGCACGTTCGAGGGCGCCCTTGATCGCGATCGCCCCGAGTTCGTGAGCAGGTATCGTCCCGAACGCTCCATTGAATGAGCCTACCGGTGTCCGCGCCGCGGAAACAACAACCACGTCCGTCATGACCAACTCCCCTGATATACTTCTGATGAACTGGCGGTGATCGTCGGCGACCACCTTCCGTATTCGCTAGCCTGTCGTTACGGCGACTTCGATGTCGCGCGGATCGATGTCGCGATCGAGCCCGGCACGCAGCTTCTCGCGGTCGAGTTCGCCTTCCCACCACGCCACGACGACGCAAGCGACACCGTTGCCGCACAGGTTGGTCAGTGCCCGGCATTCGCTCATGAACTTGTCGATGCCGAGCACGATCGCCATGCCGGGAAGCAGCTCGGGCCTGACAGCCGCGAGCGTTCCGGCGAGCGTGATGAAGCCGGCGCCGGTGATTCCGGAGGCGCCCTTCGACGTCAGCATGGCAACGATGAGGATCGTGATCTGCTCGCCGAAGCTGAGATCGACATTCATCGCCTGGGCAATGAACAGCGTCGCCAGGGTCATGTAGATGTTGGTGCCGTCGAGGTTGAAAGAGTAGCCGGTTGGCACGACGAGACCGACGACAGATTTGGAGCAACCGAGACGCTCCAGCTTTTCCATCAGCTGCGGAAGCGCGCTCTCCGAGGATGACGTGCCGAGCACGATCAGCAGCTCGTCCTTGATGTATTTGAGGAACTTGAAGATCGAGAAGCCGGCGATGCGGGCGATGATGCCGAGCCCGACGACCACGAACAGCAGCGCGGTGAGATAGAAGGTCGCGATCAGGCCGGCGAGATTGCCGAGCGCCTGCGGCCCGTAGCGGCCGATCGTGTAGGCCATGGCGCCAAAGGCGCCGATCGGCGCGACCTTGACGACGATCGAGATCACGCCGAACATCGCGTGCGCGACGTCATCGATCATCGAGCGGACCGTGTGGGCTCGTTCGCCGAGCCCCATCAGCGCGAAGCCGAACAGGATGGCGAACAGCAGCACCTGCAGGATCTCGCCCTGGGCGAACGCTCCGACCACGGTGTCCGGAATGATGTGCAGGACGAAGTCCACTGACTTCATCTCGCTCGCCTGCTTGGCATAGCCGGCGACCGCCGCGGCGTTCGACTGGCCCTGGAAGCCCGCTCCCGGCCGCAGCACGTTGGCGACGATCAGGCCCAGCGCCAGCGCAAAGGTCGAGACGACCTCGAAATAGACCAGCGACTTGATCGCGACGCGGCCCACTTTCTTCACTTCGGAAATGTGGGCGATGCCGGAGACGACCGTGCAGAAGATGATCGGCGCAATGGCCATCTTGATTAGTTTGACGAAGCCGTCGCCCATCGCCTTGATCCAGTCGTTCTTGGCGAGATCAGGCCAGAGCCAGCCGACAATGACGCCGAGCACGATCGCCGCGAGCACCTGAACGTACAGAATCCGGTAAAACGGCTTCTTCAGCGTGACAGGCAACGTTCCGGACGTCGCAGTGGTCGCTGCAGACATTGTGTCTTCTCCCTGATCTCTCTGTGCCTGCGTATCGGCAGGCAAACGTCATTTCTTCTTCTGTGGCGGCAGATCGGTGCAGTGGCCTTCGAAGACCTCCGCCGCCATGCCTATGGACTCGCCGAGCGTCGGGTGCGGATGAATGGTCTTGCCGATATCCGCAGGCTCGCACCCCATCTCGATCGCAAGGCAGACCTCGCTGATGAGATCGCCCGCATGGGTGCCGACGATCCCGCCGCCGATGACGCGATGGGTCGCCGTGTCGAACAGCAGCTTGGTGAAGCCCTCATCGCGTCCGTTGGCGATAGCCCGGCCGGACGCCGCCCAGGGAAACACCGCCTTGCCGAACTTGATGCCCTCGGCCTTGCATTGCTCCTCGGTCTTGCCGGCCCAGGCCACTTCGGGATCGGTGTAGGCAACGGACGGAATCTGTCGCGCATCGAAATACGACTTCTCGCCGTGGGCGACCTCTGCCGCCACATGGCCTTCGTGCACAGCCTTGTGCGCCAGCATCGGCTGCCCGACGACGTCGCCGATCGCAAAAATGTGCGCCACGTTGGTGCGCATCTGCCGGTCGACGTCGATGAAGCCGCGGTCCGTGACCGCGACACCGGCCTTCGCGGCGCCGATCTTCTTGCCGTTCGGGCTGCGGCCGACCGACACCAGAACAAGATCATAGAGCTGCGGCCCGGCGGGTGCTTGCTCGCCTTCGAAGCTGACCTCGATCCCGGCTTCGGTCGCCTTCCCGCCGACCGTCTTGGTCTTCAGCATCACCTTGTCGAAGCGATGCGTGTTCATCTTGTCCCAGACCTTCACCAGGTCACGGTCGGCGCCCTGCATCAGTCCGTCGAGCATCTCGACGACGTCGATGCGTACCCCGAGGGTCGAATAGACTGTCGCCATTTCGAGCCCGATGATGCCGCCGCCGATCACCAGCATGCGCTTCGGGATCGACTTAAGCTCCAGCGCGCCGGTCGAATCGACGATGCGCGGATCCTCGGGCAGGAACGGCAGCTTCACGGCCTGGCTGCCGGCGGCGATGATCGCCTTGGCGAACCTGATGGTCTTCTTGCCGCCCGCCACGGCGACCTCGAGATGATGCGAGTCGAGGAACACGCCGACGCCGGTCACCACCTCGACCTTGCGGGCCTTGGCCATCCCGGCGAGCCCGCCCGTCAGCTTCTTGATCACGCCGTCCTTGAAGGCACGCAGCTTGCCCAGGTCGATCTGCGGCGCGCCAAAGGAAATCCCGTGGTCCGGGAGATGCTTCACCTCGTCGACGACGGACGCCGTATGCAGCAGCGCCTTGCTCGGGATACAGCCGACATTGAGACACACGCCGCCGAGCGTGTCGTAACGCTCGACCAGCACGGTATTCATGCCGAGATCAGCGGCGCGGAAGGCGGCCGAGTAACCGCCGGGACCGGCGCCCAGCACCAGCATGTCGCATTCGATCTCCGCCTTGCCGGAATAGGACGCGGCGGCGGGCGCAACCGGCGGCGGAGCGGCCGCCGGCTGCGATGTGGGCGCAGGTGCCGGCGCGGCCGCGGCGCCTGCGGTCTCCAGCACGAGGATTGTCGACCCTTCGCTCACCTTGTCGTCGACCTTGACCCTGACTTCCTTGACGACGCCGGCGTGCGAGGACGGGATCTCCATCGACGCCTTGTCGGACTCGACCATGATCAGGCTGGTATCAACTGCGACGGTCTCACCGGCCTTCACCAGGACCTCGATGACGGCCACGTCCTTGAAGTCGCCGATATCGGGCACCTTCACTTCGATCTGCTGAGCCATGCTGCTCTCCCCCGATCTCAGAACAACACGCGCCGCAGATCGGCGAGCACATTGGCGAAGTAGACGTTGAAGCGTGCGGCGGCCGCGCCGTCGATGACGCGGTGATCCCAGGACAGCGACAGCGGCAGAGTGAGGCGCGAGGTCCAGGTCTTGCCGTCAGGCGAATGCTGCTTCCAGTATCCCTTGCACACGCCCATGATCGCGACTTCCGGCGCGTTGATGATCGGCGTGAAGTAGATGCCGCCGATGCCGCCGAGCGACGAGATCGAGAAGGTGCCGCCCTGCATCTGGTCCGGCTTGATCTTGCCCTCGCGCGCCAGCTTGGCGAGTGCGTTCATCTCGTTGGCAATTTCCGGCACCGACTTCTTGTCGGCATCGCGGATCACCGGCACCATCAGGCCGTTCGGCGTGTCCGCGGCAAATCCGATGTGCCAGTAGTTCTTGTAGACCAGCGTGTCGCCGTCGAGACTGGCATTGAACTCCGGGAATTTGTGCAGCGTCGCGACCGCCGCCTTCACCATGAAGGGCAGGAGCGAGAGCTTCACGCCGCTCTTCTCCAGCTCCTTGTTCATCTTCACCCGGAATTGCTCGAGATCGGTGATATCGGCCTCGTCATGGGTCGTGACGTGCGGAATGACGACCCAGTTGCGGTGCAGGTTAGCGGCCGAAATCTTCTTGATACGCCCGAGCTCCTTGCGCTCGACCGGCCCGAATTTCGCGAAATCGACCTTGGGCCAGGGCAGCAGGTCGATGCCGCCGACGCCGCCTCCGCTCGCTGCCGCAGCCTGCGGCTTGGCGGCGGGCGCTCCGCCCTTGGCAAAGGCCTCGACATCCTCGCGCAGGATGCGACCATGATTGCCCGAGCCCTTGACCTTGCCGAGATCGACGCCCATTTCGCGCGCCAGCTTGCGCACGGCGGGGCCGGCATAGGCGAGCGCAAAGGCCTTCTCGTCGACCCCGCCGGCCTGCGCCACGGCAGCGGCGGCGGGTGCCGACGTTGCCGCTGCCGGCGCGGCCGCTGCAGGGCTGGCCGCAGCCGATGCATCGCTGGTCGCAAGCACGAGAATGATCGCGCCTTCGCTGACCTTGTCACCGGTCTTCACCTTGATCTCGCGCACGGTGCCCGAGAGCGGCGCCGGCACTTCCATTGTCGCCTTGTCCGACTCGAGCGCGATCAGCGGGTCCTCGGCTTTGACGCTGTCGCCGGGCTTGACGAAAATCTCGATGACCGGAACGTCCTTGAAGTCGCCGATGTCGGGGACACGGACCTCGGCGATACCCGCCGGCGCGCTGACCGGCGAGGGCGGCGCGCTGACGACGGGGCGCGTTTCGGCCTGCTCGGCGCCCGCGCCTTCGAACTGCACGATCACCACGCCTTCGCTGACCTTGTCGCCAACCTTGACGACCACTGCCTTCACCACGCCATCGCGCGGCGACGGCACCTCCATGGTCGCCTTGTCGGACTCCAGCGCGACCAGCGGATCCTCGGCCTTCACCTTGTCGCCCGGCTTGACGAAGACCTCGATGACCGGGACTTCCTTGAAGTCACCGATATCGGGAACCTTGATGTCGATCAGACCACTCATCGCTCTGCCCTCGGCTCCCCTGCCTCACACGGTCCACGGCGCGGCGCGCCCGGCATCGATCTGATATTTGGCGATGGCCTCGGCGACGATTGCGGGCTTGATCGTTCCCTCATCGGCGAGCGCCTTGAGTGCCGCGACGGCGACATAGTGGCGGTCGACCTCGAAGAATTTCCGGAGTTTTACGCGATAGTCGCTGCGGCCGAACCCGTCGGTGCCGAGCACGACGTAGCGGCGGCCGGCCGCCTGCACGTACTCCCGGATCTGGTCGGGGTAGTTGCGCATGTAGTCGGTCGACGCCACGACCGGCCCCGGATGCCCCTCGAGCTGCGCTTCCACCCAGCTCTTGCGGCGCGGCTCGGTCGGATGCAGCAGGTTCCAGCGTTCCGCCGCCATGCCATCACGACGCAGTTCGTTGAAGCTGGTTGCACTCCAGACGTCCGCGGTCACGCCGAAGTCCGCCTTGAGCAGATCGGCCGCCGCAATCACCTCGCGCAGGATCGTGCCCGAGCCGACGAGTTGCACGCGAAGTCCCTTCTTCGCGGTCTCGCCGCCGTTCTTCAGGAGATAGAGGCCTTTGAGAATTCCCTCCTCCACGCCCTCGCCTGCGTCAGCCAGCGCCGGGTGCTGATAATTCTCGTTCATCAGGGTGATGTAATAGTAGACGTCCTCCTGCGCCTCATACATGCGGCGCATGCCCTCGCGAACGATGGTCACGACCTCATAGGCAAAGGTCGGATCGTATGAGATGCAGTTCGGGATGGTGGCGGCGAGCACGTGGCTGTGGCCGTCCTCATGCTGCAGGCCTTCGCCGTTCAGCGTGGTGCGGCCGGCCGTTCCGCCGAGCAGGAAGCCGCGCGCGCGCATGTCGCCCGCGAGCCAGGCGAGGTCGCCGACCCGCTGCAAGCCGAACATCGAGTAGTAGATGTAGAACGGGATCATCGGCACGTTGTTGGTCGAGTAGGACGTCGCCGCGACGATCCAGCTCGACATCGCGCCGCCTTCGTTGATGCCTTCCTGGAAGACCTGCCCGCTCTTGTCCTCGCGGTAATACATCAGCTGGTCGGCATCCTGCGGCCTGTAGAGCTGGCCGACCGACGAATAGATGCCGAGTTGCCGGAACATACCCTCCATGCCGAAGGTGCGGGATTCGTCCGGCACGATCGGCACGATGTGCTTGCCGATCGCCTTGTCGCGCACGAGGGCGCCGAGCAACTGCACGAACGCCATCGTGGTCGATATCTCGCGGTCTCCCGTGTTTTCGAGCAGCCGCTGGAACGTCGAGAGCGGCGGAATTTGCAAGGACGCTGATTTGCGCCGGCGTTGCGGCAGGTAGCCGCCGAGCTTTTCGCGCTGCGCCCGGAAATACTTCATTTCCGGGCTATCTTCCGGCAGCCGGAGGAAAGGCACCTTGGCCAAATCGGCGTCGGAGACCGGCACCTGGAAGCGGTCACGAAAACCGCGTAGCGCGTCCTGCGTCATCTTCTTCGCCTGGTGGGCGATCATCTGGCCTTCGCCGGACTCGCCCATGCCGTAGCCTTTAACGGTTTTCGGCAGAATGACCGTGGGCTGACCCTTGTGGTTCACGGCCGCGGTGTAAGCGGCAAAGACCTTCTCGGGATCATGGCCGCCGCGCGCGAGCTGCCAGATATCGTCGTCGCTCATGTCGGCGACGAGCTGTTTCGTTTCCTCGTACTTGCCGAAGAAGTGCTCGCGAATGTAGGCGCCGCTCTTGCTCTTGAAGTCCTGGTATTCGCCGTCGACACATTCTTCCATGAGCCTGAGCAGCAGCCCGCTCTTGTCCTTTTGCAGCAGGCGGTCCCACCCCGAGCCCCACAGCACCTTGATGACGTTCCAGCCCGCACCGCGGAAGATGCTTTCGAGCTCCTGCACGATCTTGCCGTTGCCACGGACGGGTCCATCGAGCCGCTGAAGGTTGCAGTTGATGACGAAGATCAGATTGTCGAGGTTCTCGCGGCCGGCGAGCGAGATCGCGCCGAGCGATTCCGGCTCGTCGGTTTCGCCGTCGCCCATGAACGCCCAGACCTTGCGGTTGGACGTATCGGCCAGCTTACGGTTCTCGAGATACTTCAGGAAGCGCGCCTGATAGATCGCCATCAAGGGCCCGAGCCCCATCGACACCGTCGGGAACTGCCAGAAGTCCGGCATCAACCAGGGATGCGGATAGCTCGACAGCCCCTTGCCGCTGGTCTCCTGCCTGAAGCTGAGCAGCTGCTCCTCGCTCAACCGCCCTTCAAGGAAGGCGCGCGCATAGATGCCGGGCGAGCAGTGCCCCTGGACGAAAATCAGGTCGCCGCCATGGGCATCGGTCGGCGCGTGCCAGAAATGACCAAAGCCGATGTCATAGAGTGTGGCAGCCGACTGGAAGCTCGCGATATGGCCGCCGAGCTCCGAGCTTTCCTTGTTGGCGCGCAGAATGATCGCAAGGGCGTTCCAGCGGATGATGGAGCGAAGCTTGTGCTCGATCGCGCGATCGCCCGGCAGCGCCGGCTGCTGGTCCAGCGGGATTGTGTTGCAATAGGGCGTCGTCAGCGACTGCTCGATCTGAAGGCCGCCGCGGCGCGCCGCCTCGAGCATCGCATTGACGACGAACTCGGCGCGTTCATTGCCGCGATGCCCCTGGACTGCCGACAAGGCATCAAGCCAGTCCCGGGTTTCCTGCGGATCCTGATCGTGAGCGTCCGCCATCGTCATTGCCTTCTCCATTGCATGCCAAGCCGAAGTCGCACGCCCGCGTTCATTGCGACCCGCGTTCGTGCGGAAGCGCGCAATGCAAAACCGGCGATGTTCCGGTCGCGTTAGGTGGTGAGCTGAATGTTGGTTGGCATCTGAACGTCCCCTCGCACTGTATGTTCTGGAGCTGTTGCTCCTTTTGGCAGGTACCCAAGCAGCATTCGTGCCAGACCGCAAAATGCACGATCGATCGCGGGGATGTCGTTCAGTTTGCTTGGTTTTGCGCTGTAGGCCAACGGACCCGCCAGTGCATCGGGGTCGGATCCGTCTGAAGCTCCGGAAAACCGGGCGGAGTGGTCATCCGAAATCTCGGATTGTGCTGGTCGAGGCGTCCGAAGATCGGGGGCGATGCCGTCAAACCGCCCTTCGCACGCGGAGCGAGAGCGTCCCCGCACAGGCCGCACGCGGTCACCAACCGACAGCAGCGCGGAACGACAAATTCAAGTTGACGAGCTTCGCCTCGATGACTGAATGTCTGCGACGAAGCGCGCATCGGCGTTCTCACCGCACGATGGCATGCGCAATTCGGAACGTGTCGTACAGTTTGAGCGGAGTCGCTGGCATGGACGGCTCTCGCACATCACGAGGTTGGGGCGCATGACAGTGATACTCGATCTCCTCAACAACGATCCGCGCACGAAGCTGCGGGCCGACAGGCCGCGTCATCCCGAAAAGGCCAACCGCCCCGACACACCGCTGCAGAGCAAGCCCGCATGGATCCGCGTGAAGGCGCCCGGCTCGGCCCAATGGGCCGAGACGCGGCGCATCGTGCGCGAGAACAAACTCGTGACCGTCTGCGAGGAAGCCGGTTGTCCCAACATCGGCGAATGCTGGACGAAGAAGCACGCGACCTTCATGATCATGGGCGACACCTGCACGCGCGCCTGCGCCTTCTGCAATGTGCGCACCGGCCTGCCCGGTCCGCTCGACGCTGATGAGCCGGGCAAGGTCGCCGAAGCAGTGGCCAAGTTGGGACTGGAGCACGTGGTCGTCACCTCGGTCGATCGCGACGATCTGGCCGACGGCGGCGCCGCCCATTTCGCTGCGACGATTGCCGCCATTCGCGCAACCAGTCCCGGCACGTCGATCGAAATCCTCACGCCGGATTTTCTGCGCAAGAGCGGCGCGCTCGAAATCGTTGTTGCGGCGAGCCCTGACGTGTTCAACCACAATCTGGAGACGGTGCCGTCGAAGTATCTGACGGTGCGCCCGGGCGCGCGCTATTTCCATTCGGTCCGGCTGCTACAGCGCGTGAAGGAGCTCGACGCACGGATCTTCACCAAATCGGGGATCATGGTCGGCCTCGGCGAAGACCGCAGCGAGGTGCTGCAACTGATGGACGATCTGCGCTCCGCCGACGTCGATTTCCTGACCATCGGCCAGTATCTCCAACCGACGCGCAAGCACCACCCCGTCGTCAGCTTCGTGCCGCCTGACGAATTCGAAGCCTATGAGAAGACCGCGTATGCCAAGGGCTTCCTGATGGTCTCGGCCACGCCGCTGACGCGCTCCTCACACCACGCGGGCGACGACTTCCGCAAGTTACGTGAGCGCAGACATCGCTAGCCACTGGCTGCGATCGAGCGGCGCATCGGATTTGATGGAAGGATTCCCGCCAACTGGTCGGCGGCGAGGCCCCAGCGCGCCTTTGCGCACAATTCTGGTAGGGGGGAGCGCTACCGCCTTTTCCTGGATGCTGCGCCGCACTACAGCGGGCCCTGGCCCGGACTTTCGAACACGTCGAGCCGCGGCCCAGCGGAACCTCGATCGCCACCTTTGCTAGAACCATTCAAAACGTATAGGCTGATCTGGTCAACGGGCTTGGGAGAAAAGCCTGGGACGTTGGGGACGTGGGACGCTGAAGGGTTGTTTGATCGGAAGGCGCGATCGTCTTCACTGCGGGTGCGACGGGTAGGGAATTCGATTCAGGCGCCGTCACGGCGGCCTGGAAGGGTCTTACCGTCGGACTTTGCGTGAGCGAACCGGCAGTTGCGGCAGGCACCCCCCGCATTCAGGTGAATGATCGCAGGGCCCGTCATGAGCGGGTCCGGCATCTTTCACGTCGGAGGAGCCGGGATGGACCAACGAGAAGTGCTGGCGGCGTGGGAGAAGTTCGTCGAGCGCGGAGCGTTGTCATCCGACCTGAGATCATCGGTAGCAGCGTCGTGGCAGCGATCCAGGAACCATCACGTCACCGTCGACCGTGCGCGAGCGCCACTCGTCGCGGACGCCGAGCTGTTTCGCCATCGCTCCAAGTACGCGTCGCTCCGTCATGCCGCCCGCTGCGCGCTCGAGAATTCAAGAACATTCTTGCGCGATGCAAACTCGATCATGATCCTCACCGATCCGAGTGGGCTGATCATCGATACGCAGGGTGACGACAGGGTCATTGACGCCGGCCGCGCAGTCCATCTCGAACACGGAGGTCGCTGGAGCGAGGCCGACATCGGCACCAACGCGATTGGCGCCGCGATAGCGGAATCGAAACCCGTCCAAATTCACGGTACAGAGCATTTCTGCTCGGAGGTGCAGCGGTGGACCTGCGCTGCCGTCCCGGTTCATGACCCGACCGATGGCGAACTGCTTGGCGTGGTCGATATCTCGGGTCCTGCAAGCACCTTCAATCCGCAGAGCCTGGCTTTGGCCGTCGCGGTCGGCCATCACGTGGAAAGCGTCCTCGCCCAATCGGTCCGACAGGAACATGAGGAGTTGCTTTGCCGCTTTCTCGCCAAGAGATCGCAATGGGCGAACGATGAATGCATCGTGCTTGATCGTCGTGGCATGATCCTCCACGCCACCGAGCGTGCCCTGAACCGACTCCAGCATGATCGCCACGGCATTCACAACGACGCGCCGACCCGCTTTTTGAAGACGGTTCCCTTCGATGAGTGGCCGAGCAGGTTGAAGGAGCTGCTTCCCAACGCGAGCGTCAACTTCGTCGAGAACGAACGCTCCGGCATCGGCGCCATCGTGGTGCTGCATGCGCGACGACGTCAGTTGATCACGCACCGCGACCTCCAGAAATCGAGATCCGAATCTGAAGGCCGCGAGACCGCGAGCTCATCTTCTGCCCGAAAGGATTCAAGGCCGGAACCACGGTCTCTTCAGAGCCCGGCCGCCGGCTTCGTTGCGCGCGACCCCGCGGTCCGGGCCATCGTCCGTCAAGTCGAGACCGCGGCAGTACGCAAGATGCCCATCCTGATCCGCGGCGAGACCGGAACCGGCAAGGAGCAGCTTGCCCGCCACGCCCATATGGCGAGTGGGCGAACTGGCGCGTTCATCCCCGTGAATTGCGCCGCCCTGCCGGAAAGCCTGATCGAGAGCGAGCTGTTTGGCTATGCCGAGGGAGCATTCACCGGGGCGCGGCGCGGCGGCGCGATTGGACTGGTCAGGGAGGCCGACGGCGGCACGCTGTTCCTTGACGAGATCGGCGACATGCCCGTCGCGCTGCAGGCGGTGCTGCTGCGCCTGCTCGACGACTGGACCGTGCGCCCGGTCGGCGGCGTCAGATCGAAGGTCGATGTCTTTCTGATCTCCGCCACCAACGCCAGGTTGGACAAGGCCATCGCCGAAGGCCGGTTCCGATCCGACCTGCTCTATCGTCTCAATACGCTCGAGGTCACTCTGCCGCGACTCCGGGATCGTAACGACTTTGATGCCATCGTTCGCCATCTGCTCAATACGATCGACCCGAATTGCGAAATCACGCCGACGGACATTGCGCATCTCGCCGCACGTCCCTGGCCTGGCAACGTCCGCGAGCTCCGCAACGTTCTGGCGCAATTCAGCCTTGCCGCTGCGGACGGATCCATCAACGAGGCAAGCGCGGAGAACATCGTTCACCCGCCTGAAACGGAGTCCGGATCACTCCACGACATCCATCGCGCGCGAATCCTTGTTGTCTATGCCGAGACCGCCGGAAACGTCAGCGAAACCGCGCGACGTCTCGGCGTCTCAAGAAACACCATCTATCGCGCTCTCGGGCAGAAGAAGCCCGAGTGATGCCATAGTGCCTCGAACCACCGGATGCTGCGAGTATCGCAGCATGCCCGGCTATGGACGGAGCGCCGGTCACTTCGAACCGATGATCCGTTCCGTTCAAAGCAGCTCAGCACCGCCACCTCGGGCCGGGCCAGAGGTCGGATCGTAATCATCCGGCTTCTTGGCGATCAAGGTCTGCGTCGTCAGGATCAGTCCGGCCACCGATGCCGCATTGCGAACCGCGCTGTAGCAAACCTTGACCGGGTCGATGATGCCAGCTTCGACAAGATCGACCGCCGAGCCATTGCGCACGTCGAGCCCGTGGCCATTCCTGGCCTTGGCAACTTTCGCAACCTCCGCCTCTCCGTTCAGGCCGGCATTGGCGGCAATGTAGAAAAGCGGTCGACTGAGCGCGCGTTGCAGCAGCTCAGCGCCCTGCCTGGCGCCTCCGTCCAGACGATTGATCAATTCGTCGAGCCTTGCAGCGATCCTGAGCAAAGCCACTCCGCCACCCGGCACAATGCCTTCTTCGAGCGCGGCGCGGGTCGCGTTGATGGCATCCTCGATCAACTGGGTCCGGCGTTTTTGCTCGACCGGCGTCGCGCCGCCGGCGAGAATCATCGCCGTGCCGCCGGACAGTTTTGCGATGCGCTCCTGGAACTTGTCCCGCTCGATATTTTCGGGAGCGGCATCGTACTGGCGCAACACCTGTTCGCGTCGCGCCGCGATGGTCTTCTGATCGCCGCCTCCCGCCGTGATCAGGGTCTTCGAGGCGGAAATGCGCACCTGGCGCGCGGACCCAAGGTCGTGCAGTTCCGCCTTCTCGAGCCTTCCGCCCAGATCAGCCGAGATGACGCGCCCTCCGGTCGTGATCGCAATATCCTCGAGCATCGCCTTGCGCCAATGGCCGAACTCCGGCGGGTGAATCGCGGCGACCTTGAAATTGGATTTCTCCCGACGCGCCAGCAATTGCATGATGACCGATGGCGCCACTTCCTCGGCGATGATCAGCAAAGGTCGCCCGCTCTTCTCGATGAGCGAGATCACTCCAGCGAGTTGCTCCCCGGCCTGGATCTTGAGATCGGTCATCACGATGAACGGATTGTCGAGAACCACCTGCATTTTCTCGACATCGGTGACCATGTGGTGTGAAAGATAGCCGCGATCGAAGGCCATGCCTTCAACGATTTCCAGCGTCGTCTCGACCGTGTTGCCGAATTCCACCGCGACGATTCCGTGATTGCCGGCGCGCTCGAAGGCTTCGCCCACCATGTCGCCAAGCGCTGTGTCGTTGGCGGCAATGCTCGCAACAGCCCGCAGGCCGGCAGGCCCCTGCAGCGGTCTCGCCGACCGTCGTAACGCCGTGATGGTCTCGGTAACCGCCAGTTCCAGCCCTTCAACCAGCTCGACCGGATTGGCGCCGGCCGCCAGGCATTTCAGGCCTTCCTGCACAAGAACATCGGCGAGCACGGTGGCCGTGGTGGTGCCGTCCCCCGCCACCTCATTGGTTCGCGCCGAAACCTCGCGCAACACCTGCGCGCCCATATTTTCAAACGGGCATTCAAGTTCGATTTCGCTGGCAATGCTGACGCCATCGCGCGACACGATCGGCGTGCCGATCGGTCGGTCCATGATCGCGTTCATGCCCTTCGGACCCAGCGTCCCGCGTACCGCCTTGGCGAGCTTGGCGACGCCCCGGCCCAGCGCGGCCCGCGCAGCTTCATCGTGCAACATGATCTTCGGCATTCTAAATCCCCGACTTTGCCTTGAGGTCGTCTGGTCTGGACTGGTTATCGATGCTGCGCACCGGCATCACGGCCCCTGTTACGTACCCGGCGACGCCGGCATCGTCCTCGATTTCGGTACGAACGGCGTCTCGAGGTCGAACCGCGCAGCAAGCAGGCCACGGCACAGCGCGCCGTTGAATTCGGCATTGATGCCGACGCGCCGTAGATTCGATACGTATCCGGCAAGGCTGTCGGCGCTAAGCCGTGTTCCGTTCGCGTCGACAAAGGCAGGCTCATCGCCGCCTGTCGGGCCTACGACGGCACGCCGCTCGAGATAGCGCTGAATCAGACTCTCACCTGCATCGTCGAGCGGCAGGCAACCCAGCTCCCTCAATGTCAAGCTCACGATCTCTGTTGGCGACTGCCCCAGCGCAACGAGGTGGCTGAGCAATGCAACCTGCCGGCGCTGGAACGCCTTGACGAGGAATGTCTGACGCAGATCATCGAGGCTGCCATCGGCCTCGGCGCCAAACGTTTCCTGGAACGAGCGTCCCAGGGCGAGGCCCGCATTGATCTTGTCGGCATACATGTGCTCACCCAAGACCACGCTGACGCCCTTGACCCAGTCCAACGCGCTGACGGCCCGGCGCATGTCGTCTGCCATCAGGAATGAGAAATTGGCAGCGCACCAATAGGTCGGCAAGCGAAACTCGATGTGGACGTGGTCCTTCGAGTCGACGTCGGCCTTGGTCACGAAATTCAACTCGGTGACGGACTCGTCGAGTTCCGGATCCATCACGCCCTGCAAGCAGGCCCATATCTGGGACTGCTTGTCATCTGACGAGCGGCTTCTCGGCCGCTCCCTCCCCTCAACGCCACACTTCATGACCGTCACCTCGGCGCGTGAACGGCTTCGGGCAAGTGGGCATAACCGCCGCCGGCCCGGATCTTCTTCTTCTGCGCCTCGACATCGATGCCGTAGATGCGGGCGGCGTTGAGGCCGAGAATCTTGGTCTTGGTCTCCATCGACAATACCGAACCGGTCTCCTTGGTGACGTCGGCCGGGATCTCGAATGCCATGAACTTGTCGATCAGCCATTTCGGCGTCCAGATGCCGTAATCGCTCCCGTAGAGGATCTTGTCCGGTCCAACCCAGAACAACAGTTCCGAAATCACATGGGCGAAATAACCCGGCCGCGAATGGATGAAGGGCAGCGCCACCGCGAGACCCGCATAAACGTTGGTCTCCTGGGTCGCGATCCAGCAGAAATCGTCAAGCCGCGGCAAGCCGCAATGCTCGACGATGAAATTCAGGTCCTGGAACGAGGTCGCGACATCATCGATGTCGGCCACATCGAACGCATCCCGGTTGAGCGGGATGATCGTCGGCCCCTTATGGACGTGGATGTTCTTGATGCCAAGCTTCTGCGCGGCCTCGAGATACTGGTAGGACGCCTTGTCGGTCAGCTTGTAGCCCTTCGATTCGCCGCGCCATTCCGCGGTGTAGAGCTTGACGCCCTTGAGTTTGTGCTTCTCGGACAGCGCATGAAGAGCTTCCAGGCCCTTGGTGCCGTCACGCGGATCGAACGCGCCGTTCAGGATGAAGCGATCCGGATGGCTCTTCTTCATCGCCGAATTTCGTTCAGTGGTGTTGAAACCACTCTTGTAGAAATCGGTGAGGTAGGTCGGTTGCAGGATCGCCATGTCGTCATAGCCGGTGACGAACAGGTCGTCGAACATTGTCTTGGCATCGTATTTCTCGAACTTCTCCTTCTCCCATTTCTCCGAGGGCGGGCTCAGGTTCGAGTGGTAGGCGTAGAAGCAGTCGATGAACTGCTTGCCGTGGATGTTCTTCTGGTTTGCGGGACTTCCATCCCAGAAATGCGTATGCCCATCGATGACAAATATCTCTTCACCCTTGGCTGTCCTGTACATGGCGTTTCTCCCGATCCCGCTGGATGGCGTATTGTTATGAGGCGCGCGATTGATGTCGTCGAATGAGCCGGGCCGGCGTTCGCGCCGGCCAGGGTTTGTTCGCAGGCGGCCGTCAGACGATGTATTTCATCATCTCGTTCATGTCGCCGAACAGCATGACGGTGTTGTCATCCGTCATCACCATGCGGCCGTAATGCGTCGAGGTCGAGATCTCGAAAAGATGCGGGGTCATGACCCGGCCGAGCTCTTCCGAAATCTCGTCCATCTTGAATTCCATCTTGCCGTCGCCATCGATACGAATCATCGCCGGCATGTACGTCACCTTGATGTGGTCGTGACGGCTCATGACCTCGGCAATGGCGCGCGCCTCGACACTGTCGTTCATGGTGACCCCGCATTGATGCGACACCGTGTCCTCGAACGTGATGTCTTTCATCGATTTGAAGATGTTGTCATTCTCGTGCAGCATGTCGATCTCCTGAAGAATTGAGTGAAGACGTGAAGCAGTATTGGTTACGACGCGAGATTTGCCGGAACCGTCAGGCCAAGCTCGGCAGCGATGCCCCTGATGCGATTCTTCGCGTGCGCCAGCGCGTCGGCGAAAGCCGCGACCTTGACACGCGGCTGCGACCAGATCGGCTGCAGATGACTGGCCGCATCGAGCGCGAGATCGGCATGCCTGGCCAACCATTTGTTGAACAACGCAAGGTTCTGCGCCGCGTTGGTCGGATCGGTGCCGAGGATGTGGAACAGCTCGACGGTGTTGGCGAGATTGCGCTCATAGTCGGCTTCCGCGGCGGAGACGACAGCCGGAGTGATGAAGTCGTTCTGCGCAGATGCCGCCTGCATCAGGAAGCCAGAACGGAAGAGTTCTCCGATAAGCGGCTCGAACACCACATTGGTCGCAAAATACTGCTCCAGATAGTCGTTTGAACCCATCACCGACTCAACCGACTTGCGCACGCCCTGCCAAATCGGATCTTCCAGCCAGTGCTTCTTGCCGGCGGCAATGTCGAAGCCTAGAAGGTCGAGGCCGATTTCGCTCAGATAGAGAGTAATGTCCTGCGCGAAGCGAAGCTTGTAGGACGAGTTGGTCAGGATCGCATTGTTGACCATCTGCGTGTAACCATAGCGCTGCGCCTGCATCGTGGAGGTGCCTAGACCGAACTCGGCATGCTTGTAGGCGCCGAGATGGTTCTGCAAAATCTTCACCCAGGCTGGATCGAAGCGGGTTGGCGCTCCCGATTTCCGGCCATTCTCGATGGTGTTCTGCACCATGCCGCAGATCGTCGACTGGCGCTGATAGTGCGTGCGCTCCCATTCCTGGTCGACGGCGCGGAACTTGTGCCAGTTCGAACTCTTCGCAGCCGTCCAATCCTTGGAATAGGTCGGCGTTCCGTCCGGGAAGGAGATGATCCAGTCCTGCAGCAGATAGCGCTCCGGATCCGGTTGAACGTCGACCGTCATGTCCTCGTAGTGGGTCGCCTTGCGGCCCTTGGGTTCGAAGTAGTTGTACTTGCGACTGTCGGAGCCCGGGAAAACCGCGGCCCCCGCCGCCCCGGACTTGACGATTGCTGCCGGCTTGGTCGCTGCTGCTCTGCTTGCTTGCGCGCTCATTGCTCACTCCCTTTTGCCATTCTGTTCTGCGACGAACTTTTGAACGCCGTCATCGCACCGCCGGCGTAAACTTGTCGAAGTAGATGTGGTCAGGCTCGACCCCGCTCATTTGCAGGACGGGCAACACGGCGTCGATCATCGGAGTCGGCCCGCACGCGTACGCGTCGATGGCGCCGCTGAGTTTCTCCTCGCGCAGATGGCGCAGCACGACCTCGTGGATCAACCCGGTCTCGCCGTCCCAGCCGTCATCCGCCTCCGCGTGCGACAGCGCCGGCACGAATTTGAAGTCGTCGAGCCGCGCCGCGATAGCTGCCAGCTCCTCGAGGTAGAACAGATCGGCGCGCGTGCGGGCTCCGTAAAAAAACCGCACCGGCCTCCGCTCCCCGCTCCCGATGTGATCGGCCAGGATCGACCACAGCGGCGACATCCCCGAGCCGCCGCCGATCAGCAGCATCGGACCCGGGCGCTCTTCACGCCGGAAGCAGGTGCCATACGGCCCCTTGGCGGTCACGGCGTCATCGACGCCCAATTTCCCGTCAAGCTGGGACGAAAACGCCCCGTTCGGATATTTCTTGATGATGAAGCGGAGATGGGTGCTCTCGCTGGGCGGGTTCGCCATCGAAAAGGCGCGGGTAATGGTGCCATCCTGAAGCGTCAGATCTACATACTGGCCGGCCCAGAACTTCATCGGCCGCTCGATCTCGATCTCCAGCAATCTGATGTCCGACGTCAGCGCGTGGATCGCAGCCACGCGGCCGGCAAATGCCTTCACCGCGATCGAACGGCTGAGCAGGTCTTCGTCATAATTGAGCAGTTCGACACTGATATCGCTGTAGACGTGCGTACGGCACAACAGCACATGTCCGGTCTCGCTCTCGTAGTCCGGCAAGGCGAAGGTCGAGTACTTCAGCAGTTCGATGTCGCCGTCGACGAGTTTCGATTTGCAGCTGCCGCACTGGCCTTCCTTGCAGCCGTGCATCAGCGAGATGCCCTGACGAAACGCGGCGTCAAGGACGGTCTCGCCCTCCTCCACTTCCATCTCGATACCCACTGGCTCGAAACGAACCTTGTGAATCCGCACGTCCGTCATCATCGGGGCCTTGTCATGGCAGTTGAACAGAACGATCGGCAAAGCGCTTGCCGACCCCGGCAAGAGGGACCGCAAGGAGCGGCCCCTCCCGTCGTCATTTAGTTGCAGGGATTGATCTTGAAGCCCTTGCGATATTCGGCCGTCGCGATCTCGCGTTCGGCGGGCGAAAGTGCCCTGAAGCCACGCAGCGGACTGCCAAGCGTGTGTCCGCGCACGTGATCGAGCGTCCACATGTCCTTGGCGTCGAAGCGCAGATGCGGTTGCGCGATTATGGTCTTGCCGTCAGGCCGGACAAAACCGAGATCCTTGATCGCATCGGCGACATCCCAGCCGTGATAGCAATCTTCCCATTCACGGCGACCGCTGAAGCGGCCCATGGCCGGCGTCGCCCGCCCCTCGTATTCAGCGGCGAACGCCACCTTGTGGGTCCAACGGCAGCCTTCCGAGCAATAGGTGTAGATCTTGCCGTCGACCTCGTCGCAGACGAAGTCTTCACGGATCAGGCACGGAACCATGCAGCTCCAGCACCGATGCGGGTATGAGTAGCCCACTTCGCTGTTGAAGAGGATGTTGGTTTCGCCGGGTACGCTGAGCTTTGCGTGCCACTTCCAGAAGTCGCCGAATTCGGCGTACCAGCCCGGATATTTGTGCTCGAACCACTCGAAGTCCCGCTCGGTCTGAGCCTCGATGCGCCAGAAGTTCACCGACCAGCCGACCGTGAAGAACTGCGCGGTCTTGTGGACATAGTTCTTCTTGACGATCCGATCCCAGGCGGCGGCGACGTCATCGTGATGGATCTTGATGCCGTACTTCTCGAGCGGCAACATGTAGGTCCGGTAATAATCTTCGTAGATCCAGCGATGCCACAGCTCGGCGTAGGACTCCTTGTTCTTGTCGCGGTTGGTCGTGCCGTACTCGATGAACGTCCCGATCGCGGCATCGACAATCGCGTGATTCTGCCAGAAGGCGTACTTCAGGTCGCGCTCCAGCAACTGATGGTTCGACGGATCGTTGATCATCGCCATCAGCATCGAGTGACCGTTGCCGATATGGCGGGATTCGTCCGACTGAACCGACAGGAACACCGTCGGCAACGCATAGTCGCCGTTGCGGGCGGCTTCTGACGGCATCGCCACGAACAGCGTATTGGTGAAGGCGGTTTCCGCGACGACCGTTAGATAGACGTTGGCCGCGGTGATTGCATCACCGGTCAGGAAACCCTCGGCGAACTGGCGGCCGATCGTGGTCGCATAGCACTTGCCGAACGCGGCTTCCGTGATATCGAACCCCGCCGGGTCGATGTAGTTCTCCATGTACCACTTCTTGAGGTTCATCTGGATCGTCGAGTGACGGAACTCATCGACCATCTGCATGGTGAAGCCGGTGCGCAATTCCTCGCCCGGGGCCAGCCGCCCGACCATCGCCATCGAACGCGCCGCCGAGATCTCCGGGAACGGGATGATCGCCAGGAACAGCTTCATCCACTCGACCCATCGCGGCTCGACATTGCGGAACATGTCGCCGCGCAACGCCGCATCCAGCGCGCCATAGACGCGGTTGTCCTTTTCTTCCTGCATCGGGAAATACGATCGCAGGACCTGCTTCATCGGATCGCGCGGCGTCTTCGATATCTTGTAGTCGGTCGGGAAGGTCATCGCTTCCTGCACGTAGCTTGGCGTCCAGCCAAGGTCCGCGACACGGTTGGCCGCTTCAGCGATGCTGATGCCTTTCTGCGCGGTTATCTTGTTCAGTGTCAGACTTGCAGTCATTTCCAGCTCCTTTGAACGTTGCGTTGCTTCCGGCATTCTCGCTTTTGATCCCAGGTCAAAACCCCTGGTTCGCACTGTTGAAATTCTCGGCCGCAAAACTCACTTTGAGTCCGTTAAATGGATTGATCGATCTGCTGATTTCGTCGTTCCCACCAGCCCGGCTTCCCGGCGCTGACGGTCTCGTCACCCTCCGCTGGCTCGTTTGATGAGAGGCTTTCCTTCGGCGACGAATTTCGCCGAGAGAACCAGTGCGCCGGTGGCGAAATCCTTGCCGTGCGCGGCGATCATGGCCTCCGTGATCTCGGCCAGCTGAATGAAGAAAGCGTCTTTCGACCTGGCTTCCTCGCTCATGTCCGGTTGCGGAGACGACATTTGTGGCTGTTCCTTTGATGCAATCATGGTTGCGTTGTTCCTGCTCATCATGCGTGCCCCGTACGTTGGTGGTCGCCGGACGAAGGACCGTTGTCGATCTCACGCAGGGACGTGTTGAGCCATTCACGCTCGGCCACCAGGCGTCGATGTTCCTCCCGGAGCATCTCCAGGCGCGCGATCGCTCCCTCCAGTTCGGCATGCGCGTCGCTTCCGGACTCGGCGCGCGCCGCGCCACGCACGGCGCAGGCAAGTTCGATTTCGGCTCCGCCGCGCGCATGCTCATTCTTGATTTGCATCTCGTTGTTATCGACCATCTCGTCGATCAGCCTGTCCCGAGCAATCATCCGATCGCGGGCGAGCTGCAATTCAGCAGCTTCCTCGACGGTGATCGGTGGCTGGCGTCGGCTGTCCTTTGTCACTCGCGCCACTCCCGTTCGATGATCTGGTCCGATGCTTCGCATGTCGCGCTGCATGCCCTAGGGGATCAGGACCGCACGGCCATGTATGCGTCCATGATGCAGATCATGAAGCGCGTCATTGGCCTCGCTCAGCCTGTATTCCTTGGTGTGGAGTTCGACGAGGCCGCGATCCGCGAGCGCCATCAGCTCGACCAGCTCGGCATATGTTCCGACCAGGTTGCCGACGATGGTCTTTTCCGACGTGATCATGTCGATGGTCGGGATATCGATCTTCCCGCCATACCCGACGATGTAGTAGTAGCCGGCGTTCGCCGTCATCGACAGGCCCTTGGCGATAGCGTCACCCTCGCCAACGAAATCGATCACTGCCTCCGCGCCGCGCCCGCCGGTGAGCGCCAGCACGGCCTCAACTTCATTGCCGTCTGCCTTCACGACATGATGCGCACCGCACTTCTTGGCGAGCTCGAGCGACTGTTCGGCGCGATCGACCACGATGATTTCTGCCGCGCAGAGCGCTGCGAGAACCTGGATGCCGATATGACCCAGCCCACCGGCGCCGATCACCGCGACATACTCGCCGGGCAGCAGATGGCGGGATGCCTTCTTCGCGGCGCGATAAGCCGTCAGCCCGGCATCGGTGTAGGGAGCAACATCCTTCGGTGCGAGCGACTTCGGCAGCTTGATCAGAGAGCGCTGCCCCGTCAGCAGATACTGCGCATAGCCGCCATTGGCATTGATGCCGGGAAACGAGCTGTCCAGCGCATGCATGTCGTCGCCGCGCCGGCATGCGAGACAATGCCCGCTGGTCACCAGCGGATGGCAAATCACGCTGTCGCCGACCTTGACCCCTTCGACACCCGGGCCGATCGCTTCGACCCAGCCGGCGTTCTCGTGGCCCATGATGTATGGAAGCTTGACGTCGACCTTGCTGCGCCAGATGCCTTCAACGATGTGCAGATCGGTGCGACAGACACCGGCACCGCCGATGCGCACGATCACGTCCATCGGGCGCGAGATCTTCGGGTCAGTCACGTCCTGGAATTTGACGAACTCCTTCGCCGTCAGCTTCTCGTCGAACTCATGAAGCACCGCCGCTTTCATTGAACAGCCTCCCCGGCAAAATTTTTTATTCTGTCGATCTGACGCGATCGCCATCCCGCTAGATAGTTCAGCAAGGGCTGTGCCAAGCGCACAACGGCCTGATCTTTCTATTGTTCTTGCCGTCGCGGGAGTGCTCGCGCCGATCCGCCTCGGAGCAGACTTTGCGCGCGACTGTTCCGAGACGGAACAGTTTGGCGGCTGCAACAGCGCGTGCGCAGAAGTTTGGATTTTCAGTTGTTTGATCTATGATCGCGAGAACCGCGCCACGCGCGAGAACGACCCGAACCGGGCTACGACCAAGAGGAATTCGCCAAGCAGCGACTCCGGGAGGAGCTAGGATGCTGACCGCCAGCCGACGCATGGACAATGCTTGGATGACGCTCGATCACCGCGGTGCGCCGCCGGCAGAGCTTTTGTCAGCCGACATCTACGACAGCTGGATGCGCTGCATTTCGCTTGGTCTCGACACATTGCGCCCTCCATCGCCCGAGTTCGTGAGCACCGCAGTTCTGCGTCAGGAGCAGCAGCGCTGTTCACTGATTCGCGGCCTCGCGCTCGCGGAGATGCACACACTGCATCAGCAGATTGCCGGCTCCAATTTCATGATCGCCTTTGCAAATGCCGACGGCCTGCTGCTCGACATCATCTCGGACTCGAGCTTCAGTGATGCCTCGAACGCTGCGAGCATTCGGCCCGGCACCATCTGGACCGAAGCCATCTGCGGCACCAACGGCCTCGGCACCGCCGCCTATCTCAAGCGGGCCATCGTCGTTCACGGGGGCGAGCACTTCTTCTCGCGCTACAACAATCTTACTTGCATCGCGGCGCCAATCTTCGCGCCGGATGGCGAACTCGCCGGAATACTGGACGCGTCATCGGATTGCATGTCGAGGCAGGCGCATACCCAGGCGCTCGTCGCAATGGCCGCAACCCAGATCGAGAATGGTCTGTTCCGCGAGCATCACCGCGGAAACATCCTGATCGCTTTCCATAACCGCGGCGAGTATCTGCATACGTTGAGCGCGGGCCTGCTGGCCGTCGATAACGAGGGCAGGATCCTTGCAGCCAACAGGGCCGCAAGCGTCCTGCTGCATGGCCTGCCAGCCTCGCCGGGTCGTCGCTTCGCCGACGTCTTTCGTACGAAATTCAGCGCCTTTGTCGATGAAGGCCGGCGCAAGGAACGCCAGCGCCTCGAGGACGAGGTCGGTAGCCAGTTCGTCGCAACAATCGAGAACGCACGCCAGTTCTCGATGATGCAGGCCATCTCGCGGCCTCGGCCGCCGACGCCCAAGGACGTCCCCACCCAGTTCGTCTCCGCCGATCCGGCGATCGCTTCCGTTGTCCAACGGGTGGGGGTCGCTGCGGTCCGCAAGATGCCGATCCTGATCCGTGGCGAAACCGGCACCGGCAAGGAGCAACTCGCCCGCCATGCTCATGCCGCCAGTGGACGGACCGGCGCTTTCGTGCCGGTGAATTGCGCAGCGCTCCCCGACAGCCTGATCGAGGCGGAGTTGTTCGGCTACGCCGAAGGGGCTTTCACCGGAGCGAAAAAAGGCGGGGCTGCGGGACTGTTCAAGGAAGCGGACGGCGGAACGCTCTTCCTCGACGAGATCGGCGACATGCCGGTGACGCTGCAGGCCGTGCTGCTGCGCTTTCTGGACGATTGGACTGTCCGGCCGGTCGGCGGCACCAAACGTCAGGTCGACGTCCTCCTGGTGTCTGCCACCAATGCCAATCTCGACGACTCGATAGCGAAGGGCCGGTTCCGATCGGATTTGCTGTTTCGCCTCAACACGCTGGAGGTGACGTTGCCGCCTTTGCGCGAGCGCTCCGATTTCGCCGAGATCGCGCGCCATTTGATCCACAAGATCGATCCCTTGATGGATTTGACCGAAGGGGCGATCGATCGTCTGGCCGAACTCGATTGGGATGGAAACATCCGCGAACTGCGCAACGTGCTTTCCCGATTGTCGCTGGCCGAGCCAGGAGATCTGATCGACGAGACGTCGGTCGAGTCCGTACTTGCACATTCCGGCGGCGAGCGCCTGACTGGCAAGGCGGCGGGTGGTGGGCTCAAGGCCAATCTGCATGAGATTCAACGCTCGCATGTGCTGACCGCGTACGCCGAAACCGGCAACAACATCAGCAAGGCCGCGCGCCGCCTTGGCGTGTCGCGCAATACGATCTATCGCGCCCTGCGCGGCAACAAGGACTAGCATAATCGCGGCGAAGGCGCCGCGACGGCTCGATCCGGCTGTAACTGGAGGCGCTGAAGTCCAGCCCCTCGCCGGGTTCAATTGGGAGTGTCGCCATGTTCGAACCGGAAAACAGTCTCGAAGCCCTGATGCAGGCCGCGGCAAGGGACGCCAGCATCGTTCCCGCATTCTATCGCGCCTTGCTCGAGACGGAGATTTACATTCTGACGCCGGAAGCGCCGATGAAGCCTGGGCGCCGTCGCTCGCTCAAGTTTCAGGAAGAGATCAACGTCGCAACGGTCGAATTCCAGAACATGACATGGCACCCCACCTTCACCTCAAAGAAGCGCATCTACGACTATATAAAGGAGCCTGAGGTGTGCCTTGGCGCCGCTGCGCGCAATCTGTTCGAAATGTTGCCTGACTCTAATTTCTGGCTCAATCCGTTGTCCGAATGTCAGAAGCCGCTGCCCGCCACCGAAATCGCTCTCCTCATGAGCGGCAAGATCTTTGGCATGGCGATGAAGTCCGCGCGATAAGCGCGGTGCTCGTGCGACATTGCGCCCATCCGGTTTGCATCAACAGCGGTTCACAGCCGGACTTGTCAGACGTTGTCGGGCTCAGGCCGATCAACGGGCCTGAGGCGATCATCAATGTAGCGCCTGAGCGCCGCGGCCGCGTTCAGCATATGCGCACGCATCCTGCGCGATGCTGAATCGCCATCGCCCTCCGCGATCGCCTGCATGATCGCCTCATGCTCCTCGCGAGACCGCCGAATACGATCACCCTGGCGCAATTGGGTTCGACGGAAGGCGCTGAGACGGGCGCGGACATCTTGCGCTTGCTCCGCAAGGAACGAGTTGTGCGTCGCCCGGTAGATGCATTCGTGGAACTGCCGGTTGAAGGCATCATAGGCGTCAACGTCGTTCGCCTCGACCATCGCACGCGATCCGTCGTGGAGCTCGATCAGGTGACTGCGCTCGAGCGGCGTCATGCGAAAGGTCGCAAGCCTGACGCACATCGCCTCCACCTCGGCGCTGGTCTCGAACATGTCCATGATGCGCTCGGGTGTCATGCGTGCAACGACGACCCCACGACGCCCACGGACCTCCACCAGCCCGCTGACGGCAAGCTGCCGGAGAGCCTCCCGCACCGGAGTCCGGGAGGCCCCAAAGCGATCGGCAAGCTGCTGTTCTTCCAACGCCGACCCGGCGACGAGCGCGCCGGATGCTATCTCGTCTGTGAGCGCGTTTCGGATGCGGTCGGAAAGCAGACCACCATCGTCTTCCGCTTCGGCTACGACTTTCAAGAGGCTCACCATTTTTCAGCTAACCAGTGATCGCACGCACTGCGAAATACAGGACAGAGGGGGCAACCAGACACCCCAAGCCGGTATGAAATGTCGCAGTCAACGCGCCATACGGGACCAGACGCCGATCGGTTGCCGCAAGCCCTCCGGAAACGCCGCTGACCGTTCCCATCAAGCCGCCGAACACCATTGCACTGCGCGGATTGTCGAGGCCGATCATCTTCGCCACGAAGGGCGTACCGATCATCACGATCACTGCCTTGAATACACCGGTCGCGATCGAGAGCGCAATGACCGGCGAGGATGCGCCGATCGCCGCCCCCGTGACCGGCCCCACGATATAGGTAACCGCGCCAGCACCAATCGTCGTCAATGATTCGGCGTCGGTGTAGCCAAACGCCGCGGCGACGATAACCCCCAGAATGAACGGAACGACGGTTCCCAATCCGAGTGCAATCGCACCGATTACGCCGGCCTTGCGCGCTTGATCGACATCGACCTCAAAGGCGGTGGCGACGATGGCAAAGTCCCGGAGCATCGCGCCTCCCATCAGGCCGATCCCGGCGAGCGCCGGCAGGTCGGCCACGCCCTTCTCACCGCCGGTGGAGATGCCTCCGAAAAAGGCCAGCACGAGACCCAGCATGATCGCGATCGCCGAGCCGTGAATGCGCCCGAAGGTGAGATATTTCGAGATTGATCCGGATATCCACATCAGGATTCCGACGGCGGCGAACGCGGTCACCAGCGAATTGGCGGTGAGAACGTGAGACATCATGTTCATCCAATCCTCCCGGACTTGAAGTGAGGCACTGGCGCGGCGAGCACTTCAGCCTCTCGCGCCTCGATCTCGTCCATCGTCTCGACACGACCGCTGAACCGACCGATCAGGGCCACCATCGCGAAACAAACCGCGACCGCCCCGATCCCCGCAATGACTACGATCGGACCGCCTTTAGCAGCAGCGACCACGTTCTGCTGCGCCGCCATCGCGACCACGATCGGAATGTAGAAGCTGCCCCAGAACTCGACGCCGGTCTTAAGCCCATGGCTGAGCAGGCCGCGCCGCACCAGCCAGAGCCGGGCCGCGATCAGGAACATCATCGCAATGCCGACGCCGCCGACATTGGCCTTAACGCCGAGGGCAACGCCGAGCAGGTCTCCCAACAGGCCTCCGAGCAGGGTGCAAATCGCGAGCAGTGCAACGCCGGAAATGGTCACGGGCGCCTCCCCTCAGAGAATGAAGCGCGATGCCCCTGACTTGGACGCCTTGTATCCATTCGCATCTTAAATTCCCTCCTATGTATGCGAATATCCATCTCTTATAAATCTATGTATACACTAATTGACAATCTAATGCAATATGCATACATTGACGTCCATCGAAGCCAATCCCGCATGCCAAGGAGCCGAGATGAGCGATTGGGGTATGCAAAAGGCCGCCCTCGGAGAGCGCCTGGCGGCCGGTCAACGGCACGCAAAGGGTAAGATTGTCCCGATCCCGAGCCTGCCTGCGTTTCTGAAGGCGGTGATCCGGTCAGGCGATCGGGTGTGCCTGGAGGGCGACAATCAGAAGCAGGCCGACATCCTCGCCTCGGCGCTCGCGAACCTCGATCCCCAGGATGTCCACGACCTGCACATGGTGCAGTCGGGCGTGGTCCTGCCCGCGCACCTCGACATCTTCGAAAAGGGAATCGCGCGGCGGCTCGACTTCTCCTATTCAGGCCCGCAGTCGGCCCGCATCGCGCGGATGCTGTTCGGGGGCAAGATCGAACTCGGCGCCGTGCATACCTATCTCGAGCTGTTCGCCCGCTACTTCATCGACCTGACGCCGAACGTCGCTTTGATCGCGGCGGTAAGCGCCGACACGGACGGCAATCTCTATACGGGGCCCAATACCGAGGACACTCCGACCGTCGTCGAGGCAACGAGTTACAAGAACGGTGTCGTCGTGGCGCAAGTCACCGAGATCGTCGACAAGGTCCCGCGCGTCGACATCCCCGGCGACCTCGTGCATTTCGTGGTCGAAGCTGGCCGACCGTTCTACGTCGAGCCGCTCTTCACCCGCGACCCGGCAGCCATCACTGAAACCCAGATCCTGACGGCGATGCTGGCCATCAAGGGAATCTACGCGCCTTACGGCGTGCGTCGGCTCAATCACGGAATCGGCTTCAATACCGCCGCGATCGAGTTGTTGCTGCCGACCTATGGCGAGAAGCTCGGCCTCAAGGGCAAGGTTTGCACCCACTTCGCGCTCAATCCGCATCCCACGATGATTCCGGCGATCGAAGCCGGATGGGTCGACCAGATCCATTGCTTCGGATCGGAAGTCGGCATGGAGGATTACGTCGCCGCGCGCTCCGATATCTTCTTCACCGGGCCCGACGGATCGCTGCGCTCCAACCGTGCCTTCTGCCAGACGGCGGGCCTCTATGCCTGCGACATGTTCATCGGATCGACGCTTCAAATCGACCTCGAGGGCCACAGCTCGACGGTGACGACCAGCCGCATCGCAGGCTTCGGCGGCGCGCCCAACATGGGCTCCGACCCTCGCGGCCGCCGCCACCCGAGCGAACCCTGGCTCAAGGCGGGCGCCGAGGCCGCGCCCGACTCCTCCCCTGCGCTGCGCCGCGGCCGCAAGCTCGTGGTGCAGATTGGAGAGACCTTTGGTGACCGCAATGTCCCGCTCTTCGTCGAGCAACTGGATGCGCTTGAACTGGCGCGCAAACTCGATCTCGATCTGGCGCCGGTGATGGTCTACTCCGACGACGTGACGCACATCGTTACTGAGGAAGGCATCGCCAACCTCCTGATGTGCCGCAACAAGGACGAGCGCGAGCAGGCCATCCGCGGCGTTGCGGGCTACACGGACATTGGCCGGGCGCGTGATGCGAACCTCGTCGAGCAGCTCAGGCAGCGCGGCGTGATCCGGCGCCCTGAAGATCTCGGCATCGATCCGCTCGACGCGGACCGGCGCCTGCTGGCGGCCCGCTCGATCAAGGATCTCATGCTGGCTTCCGGCGGCCTCTACCGTCCGCCCAGCCGCTTCCGGAACTGGTGAGGAGTTTTGCATGGAAACGCTCAGCTTCAGACTATCTGCCCCGACGCGCGCTGGCGGCACCCGCATGCAGGCGATCGTCGGCGTCGTCGCCTCCGGCAACCTCGAGGTGCTGTTGGAACGCGCTTCGCCGGCCGACACCTGCGTGATCGACATCGCGACCGCGGCCCACGGCTTCGGCGCGGTCTGGGACGCCGTCGTGCGCGACTTCGTCGCCCGCCGCCCTGCCGGTGGCTTACGTATCTCCATCAATGACGGCGGAGCCCGACCCGACACGGTCGCGCTGCGCCTCGCGCAAGGCATCCGCAAGATCGAGGAGCCGGAACGATGACAGCGGCCACAGCCAATACGGTTTCGCTGAGCTGGTACGAGGCGAGCGCCCGGCAGCGCATAGAAGCGCTGGTCGATACCGGCAGCTTTGCCGAATTCATCGGTCCCGAGCAGCGCGAGATGAGCCCGCATCTGGCGATCTTCGACCTGCCGGAGCAGTTCGACGACGGCATCGTCGTCGGACGTGGTCGCCTGGAAGGATCGCCGGTGCTCGTCGCAGCGCAGGAAGGTCGCTTCATGGGTGGCGCCTTCGGTGAGGTCCACGGCGCCAAGCTCACGGGCCTGCTGCGCGCGGCACGCACACTGAACCAGGATGTGCTGATCCTGTTCGACACCGGCGGCGTTCGCCTTCAGGAGGCCAACGCTGGCGAGCTCGCGATCTCGGAAATCATCCGCGCTGTGGTCGAGGCGCGGCGCGCGGGCGTCAGCGTGATCGGACTGATCGGCGGACGCGCCGGATGCTATGGCGGCGGCAGCCTGATCGCCGGCAGCTGCTCGCGCCTCGTCGTCTCCGAGCAGGGGCGGATCAGCGTCAGCGGCCCCGAGGTGATCGAGACCAACAAGGGCGTCGAGGAATTCGACTCACGCGATCGGGCCCTCGTCTGGCGCACGATGGGAGGCAAGCACCGCTACCTCATCGGCGGCGCCGACACGTTCGTTGACGACGAGGCGCTGGCGTTTCGACAAGCGGCGATCGATGCACTCAAGATCAGGCGCGATTGCGGTGTTGCGGTTCTCGAAGCCGAGCAGAAGCGCCTGGAGCGGCGTCTGCAGCGTTTCGGCGCGTCCAAGGATGCTGTCGAGGTCTGGCAGGCGCTGGGCGTCGGTCAGCCGGCCGATATCCCCTCACTTTCGACCGACGCGTTCCTACGCGCGGCAAACAACAGGGAGAACGCCGATGACGCTCGATGACATTCTGGCGAGCCTGTTCCCCAGCGGCAGCGATATCGACGTCACCGCCGCGACGATCGCGGGAAAGGCGGTCCTTCCCGGTGCAGGGCCGGTCCACGTGCTCGGCATCACGCAGGGACAGCCGCTCGGCGTGGACGAGGCGATTGTGCTTGCAGGACGCGTGATCGAGATCGTCAGATCAGGCGATCGGGCTCCGATCCTGTTCCTGGTGGATTCCTCAAGCCAGCGCATGAGCCGACGCGACGAATTGCTCGGCCTCAGCGAATACCTGTCGCATCTCGCCAAAGCCTTGCTGCTGGCGGAAGCGGAAGGCCACCGCACCGTCGCCCTGCTCTACGGCGGCAGCGCGGCCGGCGCGTTCATCGCGACGGCGCTTGCCGCCGACGCGCTGGTCGCGCTGCCCGGCGCGCATCCCGCGGTGATGGATCTGCCGTCGATGGCGCGGGTCACCAAACTTCCGATCGATGTGCTCAAGGCCAAGGCGGAAGCGACGCCGGTGTTCGCTCCGGGCCTCGAGAACATGGTGCAGACCGGCGGCATTCACGTCGTCTGGGATGAAAATGCACCTTTGGCACCGCAGCTTGCGGCCGTGCTGCAAAAGCCGCAAGGACAGGATGATCGCGGCCGGCTCGGCGCCGAACGCGGCGGACGGCGGAAAGCGGCCGAACTGGCTGAGCGAGTTGCCGTCGCGGCAGCCTTAGATCGGGGATCGCAAGATGGTTGAAGCTCTCGCGCGCCACAGCATGGTGAAGGCCTCGGCATCCGGATGGACCGCCGTGATGAGCCGTTATCCCGAACTCGCCAGCGAGCCGATCGTCGCAGGCTGGGCGCACGCCGGCCGTCCCCTCATCGTTCGCCGGCCGGCTTGCAGCGATACTGCCGGCATGATTCCGCTCGGTCTGCCACTGCCGCCGAGCCACGGCAAACGGCGCATTGCGATCTCGCTCGCCGCGGCCGATATCGTCGCATCCGCCCCGCCCCCATTGCTGGCAGAAGCGGCCGCGACGGCGCCCGCAGCTTGGCGCGAGACGATCGACCAGCTCCTCCAACTTTTGCCGGAGACCCGCACCTTTGGCAGCCTGGCCTGGCAGCATCTCACCGGCCTTCCCTATCTTTCGAACAGTTCGGACCTTGATCTGCTCTGGCCGCTGTCGGCAGCCAGGCGAGGAGATACCCTGCCGTCCGACATCGCCCGAATTGCACAACGGGCGCCGATGCGGCTGGACGGTGAGATCGTCGGTCCGGCAGGAGGGGTTCAATGGCGCGAACTGACCGGCACTGACGAGGACGAAGTGCTTGTGAAAGGCCCGACCGTGGTCACCAGCACGACGCGTGCAGCCTTTCTCGCAGGTCACGTGTCATGAACGTTGCACTCAAATGGCAATCGCTGCCGGGATCCGCGCTTCATGCGGAGCAGCTCGGCCATCTCGCATCGTCGTGTCTGAAGCTCGAAGTCGAGACCTATCCAAAGCCGGGGCTGGTCAGCCATGTCGACAATGGCGCGCATTGCGACATGGATGCCGAGCTCTTGTGCCGCAGCGCCGAGACCCTGAAGCCGTTCTTCAGCGATCTAGCAGCCGCGGGCGCCGAGGGCGCCGGCATGAACCGGTTGCGCGCGATCGGAGTTGCGGCGGAGCGCGCCATGCTCGCTGCAACCCGCGGTGTCAACACACATCGCGGCGCGATCTTCGGATTGGGCCTGCTCTGCGCCGCGGCCGGATATCGTGGCGCGCTCGGCATCCACAAATCCCTCGGCGACCTGGTGTCGCGGCGCTGGGACAAAGACATCCTTTCAGGTCCCATATCGCTGCGCAGTCATGGCGCCGTCGCCTCGCGGCGCTACGGCGCCGGCGGCGCCAGGGCGGAAGCCGCCCATGGCTTTCCGTCGGTGTATGACATCGCCCTTCCCGCGCTGCATGCGGCGCGGAAGCTCGTTCCTCATGATGAAGAAGCGGTGCGCATTCAGACATGCATGACGCTCATCGCCGACGTCACCGACACCAACCTGTTGCATCGGGGCGGACCGGAGGGATTGCGCTTCGCGCAGGCCAGCGCATCTGCATTTCTGGCGGCGGGAGGCATCGGATCTGCCGGCTGGCGGAGACGAGCGGCCGACATTCATCACGCGTTCGTGGCGCGCAATCTGAGCCCGGGCGGCTCGGCGGACCTGCTGGCCATGGCCCTCTTCGTCGACCGACTGGAACCGTGATGCTTGCACTGCTCTGCGGCGGACAAGGCACCCTTTCGGACAAGATCTTCGATCTGGTCGCGGAGCAGCCCGCCGCGGAGCCGGTTTTCGCCGCGGCAACCGCCTGTCTCGGCGAGGACCCACGGGAGCTCGTCAGGACACAAAGCGTGGACGTATTGTCGGCCAACCGTGTCAGCCAGATCCTGACCGTCACGTCGGTGCTCGCGATCCACGCCTGCATTGCCGACCTGCTGCCTGAACAGACTGCCGTCACAGGTTACAGCGTTGGTGAGATGGCGGCCTGGAGCATCGCCGGAATATGGACAGCCGACGAAGCCCTCCGACTGACAGATGTTCGCGCGCGCCAGATGGACCGCGCGGCCGGACCAGGTGGCCGCCTCGGCTACGTCCGCGGGCTCGACCGGGCCACGCTCGAACGTCTGCTTGAACACCACCGCTGCGAGTTCGCGATCAAGAACCCCGACCTCCTGTTCGTGATCGGAGGCGCAGAGCGGGACCTCATCGAGCTCTGCCGGGAAGCGACAAGACAGGGCGCCGCGCGCACCGGCCTTCTCGCCGTGAAAATCGCGTCGCACACGTCACATCTCGCGCAGGTCTGCGCGCCGCTGCAACAGGCGCTCGACGGCAGCAGACGCACCCCTGTCGCAAGCGGACGGATTCTGCTTTCCGGGGGCGACGGCGAACGCATCTTCTCTGCAGGGAGTGCAACTGTGAAGCTCGCAGGCCAGGTCGCGTGCCCCATCGACTGGGAAGCGACCTTGGAAGCCCTTGCAGAGCTGGGAGTCACCAGGGTGTTGGACCTCGGCCCAGGACATGCGCTTGCAGAGATGGCGCAAACATTCCTGCCATCCATTCGATGCTACGCCACGGACGGATTTCACACGGTCGAAGGCTTGCGAAGCTGGGTTGCTTCCAACTAGCCGGCACGCATGACTTGAGACGCGGAGTGTCACAGCAGGCGACGCAGAGGCCGCAGAAGCGGCCGCCCAAAATGCCTGCTCGGCAAAGCCGCTTACCCCAACCGGGCAACGGGTGTGTGGAGAAAGGTGGTAACGGGAGGCCGCTACATCGCGAAACCCACTGTTTCAAAGGCCCTATTTTCTTACTGGAGAGCAGCGTAACTCCGTGTGTGGCTGAGTGAAGGGAGCCGGGAAATCCGGCAGCGTAGCCAGAAGGCGCCGTGCTGTACCGGCAAGTGCCGGATCGAGCGCCGCATGCGGCCGTCCGGCCTCGCCGTCTTGCGGCCATAGCTCATCGATCTCCTGCTGCGACAGCTTACCGGCAGGTTGAGCCGGGCGAGCTCAGTCCGCCAGTTGTGCGAAAGCCAGACTCCCATTGTCTCGCCCCAAAGCATGCTATCCACCGGACTCCATGGCTCTGGAGCGCCGAGGAGCAGGAACTCTTCCGCGCTAAAGCGGCCGCGTTCGTCGATCCAGGCGTTGACGCCTCGCGCATAAGCTTCCAGCATAGGCGTGTCGGCTCTGACACAGCGTCAAGGTCAGATGATGCGCGAACACGAAGGCCGAGAGTGCGCATCATTCGATCCATCGGCAGCGCCGCTTGCCCGGCAATCTCCGACAATCGCCCTGACGCCGAGCGGCGCATGAGATCCATCTGGAACATCCGGTCTCGTGCATGCAGATAGCCAAGCGCTGTTGCGGCATCGATCATCGTCGAGGTGCGGATCCAAGGAATGCCATTCGCGTCCAAACGCACGCTTGCGGCGGCGGAAAGTCCGTGGACCTGCAACTCATCATTGAACGGTGGCAATGTCTGCCAGATCAAGGCAGCCATAATGCCAATCCCGCCCAGCAAGAGGACAATGCCGTAAGCGATCGTCTTGATCACTATCGTTCTTATTGATCCGCTTTCCTGCTTCGGGTGTACTTGAAAGCTATCTTCTGTTGGTACCAATCCGTGCGCTGACGGCGTTGCCGGATCCAACCCCCTCAAGCTCGGCTTTCCTTCGAAGAACTGCCATCCAAGTCCTTCGACTATGGCCGACATTGGCTCCACTCAGAAGGCACAGATATTCTTCTTCCAATTCACTGCCTACCGCCTTGGTTGCGCGCTGTTGAAGGCCAAAGGGTCTTTGATGGCAGCAGTATGTAGATCGCCTTCACCTCCATCCTCGGACTTCGAAGCAATATTCGCGATCGGCGCAATAAATTCCCCGGTAGACGGTAAAGAACTTTTTATGTTGACGTGAACGCGCTCTATTTCGCGCATTTGCGTCTGTACTCCACTGCATCGAAAATGCTTCCGCCGCCGTAATTTGTCAGACGATTTGCACGACCCGCAATCAGCATTCGGATTGCGATTGTGCCGCAGCAGAAATCAAAACTGACACATGGCCGTCATTGACGCTGACTAACGGTCTCGCCGCTTTGCATGCACCTCTTGAGGGAAAAATGAAGAATCGAAAATTGAAGACGACGTTACTCGCCACTGTAGCGCTGTTTGCTGTTGCGAGTATTGCAACGTCGACTGGCTCAGTTATCGCTGGTCCGGGCACCAACAAGGCAGACAGCAAGAAGGACGACAAGGATGCCGCCGTTGTTCCGAATACGCTGAAGACCAAATATCCGATCAAGCACCTGGTGATCGTTTTCAACGAGAACCGCTCGTTTGATCATTATTTCGGTACTTACCCGAATGCACTGAATCCGGAAGGCGAGCCGGTTTTCGAGCCTGCCAAGAACACGCAGCGGGACATCGACAATCTCTTGTCGAGCGTCACTCTGCTCAATAACAATCCAAACTTGAATGCGGCCAACGGCGCCGGCGCTTCCAACCCGTTCCGTCTAGATCGCACGCAGGCCAATACGGCCGATCAGGGCCATGGCTACACGGCCGAGCAGAAGGCCTACGACGGCGGCATGAACGATCTGTTCCCGGAATTCACCGGCAAGGGCACCAATGGCGGCGCCGGCGCTTTTGGCACCAAAGGTCAGGTCATGGGCTTCTTCGACGGCAACACAGTGACCGCCCTCTGGAATTATGCCCAGAACTACGCGATGAGCGACAATGCCTGGAGTGATCAATATGGCCCGTCGACGCCTGGCTTGCTCAACATGTTTGCCGGGACCACGAATGGGGCGATCATTCCGGCGGGCCTCACTGCGAGTACAGTCCAGGATGGTCAGGGCGGTCTCACGCTGACCAGCGATACGGATCCGGTCGGGGACGTGTGCTCAAGCCAGACCTCACAAGTTCGGATGACGAGCAAGAACATCGGCGACTTGCTCAATGCCGCCGATATCCCCTGGGGATCTTTTGTCGGTGGTTTCAACCTGCAAACTCTCAACAACAACGGCACCACAGGTTGTGTGCGCTCCACCGTGAGCCAGGTCGTCGGCGGCGCGATCCGGGACTATATCCCGCATCACATTTGGTTCCAGTATTACCAGTCGACGGCCAACCCGACCCATGCCCGCCCGACCTCGACCAAGGCGATTGGCTATACGACGGTACCCGGCAAAAACAAGGTTGATCCGGCCAACCACGCCTACGATTTGGACGACTTCTTCACTGCGGTCGGATCCGGCAACTATCCGGCAGTGTCTTTCATCAAAATGTCGGCCTTCCAGGACGCTCACCCGGGCAACTCCGATCCGCTCGATGAGCAGACGGGGCTGGTTACCCTGATCAACTTCCTGCAGCAGCGGCCTGACTGGGAAAGTACCGCCGTAATCCTCGCCTATGATGACTCGGACGGCTGGTATGACCACGCTTTCGCCAAGACGACGAGGCCGTCGTTCTCGGCAACAGCCGATGCGTTGAACGGCACGGGCATTTGCGGCGTGATTGGCACGACCGAACCCGCAGGAGTCAACGGCTTGCCTGTTCATGGTCGCTGCGGTCCCGGCACGCGCCAGCCGTTCATGGTGATTTCCCCCTACGCCAAGAAAAACTACGTCAGCCACGTGCTCATCACCCAGGCCTCCATTCCGCAGTTCATCGAA
This sequence comes from Bradyrhizobium sp. 6(2017), assembly GCF_011058295.2. Classification (NCBI taxonomy): domain Bacteria; kingdom Pseudomonadati; phylum Pseudomonadota; class Alphaproteobacteria; order Hyphomicrobiales; family Nitrobacteraceae; genus Bradyrhizobium; species Bradyrhizobium sp. 6(2017). The sequence goes on from NZ_CP049289.2 coordinate 8,589,174, forward strand.
GACAACTGGCTGAACGGTGAGCGGATCGGCGGTGGCTCCTTCGATGCTACGACCGGCTCGATCGTCGACATGTTCAACTTCAACAAGAAAAACAGCACCACGCTCATCCTCGATCCGACCTTCGGTACGGTGGATACCAAGAACAAGACGAAGAACGATTGAGCCAGATTCAGATGCTCAATCGCACAATCGCGTGCTTCGTCGGCGCAGGCCTTATGGCCTGCGTCGCTTTGGCTGCCGAGCCGCAAACGTTGCCCGGCGAAAACCCGAATCCGGTTCGTCTGGTCCGTCCCCCAGTCGCGCCGCTCTCGGCGATGGCGAAACTCGGTCGGGACGTATTCTTCGACACGAGCCTGTCGTCGTCGGGCAAGATGGCTTGTGCGTCCTGTCACAGCCCGGACCACGCGTATGGTCCCCCTAACGACGGGCCAGTCATGCCCGGCGGCCCTGCTCTGTCGCTTCCCGGGTTGCGAGCCGTCCCATCGCTGACTTACCTGCAGCGGCAGCCTGACTTCAGCATCGGTCCCGACGACCGGGAAAACGAGACCGTCACACTGGCGCAAATGGCCGACATTGGTCAGACGGCAACGCGCGTACAAAAGACCGCGCAGCAGGCCACGCAAAGCGCGGCGAATATCGTGCCGCAGGGTGGCCTGTTCTGGGACGGCCGCGCTGACACTCTCCAGATCCAGGCATCGGGTCCGTTGCTCGACCCGCGAGAGATGGATGGCGGCAGCATCGAGGTGATTGCAGAAAAGCTGCGTCGCGCGCCTTACGCTACGAAAATCGCGGCATTGTTCGGTGAGACCGTTTTGAAGAACGCGAACTTGTTGGTTGCCGAGGCGACTTTCGCGATCGGTCGCTACCAGATCGAGGAGCCGAGCTTCCACCCCTACACGAGCAAGTTCGATTATTGGCTTGAAGGCAAAGCCCGCTTCAACGACAACGAAATGAGGGGCTACCGCTTGTTCAACGATCCGGAGAAGGCCAACTGTGCCGGATGTCATAGCTCGAGGGTCACCCGCGACGGCTTCCCTCCGCTCTTCACCGACACCCAATATGAAGCGCTGGCCGCGCCACGCAATATGGTACTCCCCGACAACAAGGACCCCGGGTATTTCGATCTTGGGGTTTGTGGACCGGTTCGCAAGGACATCGCAGACCAGACTCAGTATTGCGGCATGTTCAAGACACCTACCTTGCGCAACACCGCGTTGCGCCGTGCCTACTTCCACAATGGCGTATTCACCTCGTTGCGGCAGGTCATGGATTTCTACAATTTTCGCGATACAAATCCGGAGAAGGTCTATCCGCTTGGTGCCGACGGAAAGGTGCAAAGGTACAACGATATCCCAATGAAGTATCACGCCAACGTGGACGTCAGCGATCCTCCCTTCGACCGACATCTCGGCGAGACCCCGGCTATGACGGATCAGGACGAAGCCGACATCATCGCCTTTCTGAACACACTGAACGATGGATACAAGCCGCGGGAATGAAACGCTCGTACCGTGGCGACCTAGCGCAAGGCGCGCAACCAGTCGAATGCAGCCGATGGCTTGGTCGCCCCGGTGTCTTGTACTGACCCTTCTCAGTTCTCGCACAAATGTCCGCTTCCACGCCGCTGTCGGAGCCTGGTCGGACATCTTGGATCTATCAGTACATTCCGATGACCATTCTGGTCGCTCTGCGCCGCCTGTTCGCGAGGCTCGATGGCCGATCGCGGGAAAACATCCCGCTCGCCCGCAGCGGCTTGCCATCACCGCCTGACGGCGCCGCGATCGCTGGCGAGCCCCTGGAAACTCCGACACAGGGCATAGCCTATGTGAGCGCTTTCGGTGACGAGATCGAAGTCGCCGTAGCGCATATATGTGACGGCCGGGCCCGTGCTATCTAGCTACATAAGAACGCGCGATGGTCGACTATGACGAACGCCGCATCAGACTCGCTCTGGTCTCAGCGACTGCTCCTATAACTTATTGAGCAAATGCGTTTTTCGTTGGTGGCCGCACCAGGGCTCGAACCTGGGCCCGCTGATTAAGAGTCAGCCGCGGCTTGATGAGAATCAATGACTTGCCAGTCGCACCTCCGGGCCTATCTGGCTGAGACTGGGCATCCGTCGCAGGATCTTACCGGGCCAGTTCAACCGGCGTTCTACAGGAGGCAGCCAACGACTCAACACGTCAGAAAAACGAGCGAACAAGCTTCTGCCAAGGCAGTTGGGTTTTTCTGCATTTTTGAGATATCCGACAAGTGCGAGGTAGTTCCACGCCGCGCTGGGGTCGTTGACGGGATTTGCCTTCGCGAACTGCGAGAGATTTGTTGCGAACTCGGGCGGCGGATCGGATCGCGATCGAGGTGCTCGATCTGACCGCTTAACTAACATGAATGGAACGTAGCGCGGCTCGACGCCGCGATGCCGTCTCATCCGCCACGCCGTGTGCGCTCAGATTTTCGGCAGGGTGCGGACCGATACGTCCACGTGCAGCCCGGTTGGATCGTTCGCATTGCCGATGAACCCGCCCGATATCGGCATGGCCTGGCCTGCCTCCCGGGTCACCCCGACGCGGACCAGATTCGCGCCGGCGATCAGGCCGTTGGTCGGATCGTATTCGACCCAGCCCGCGCCGGGCAGATAGACGCTGCACCAGGCGTGCGTGCTGCCGCCGCCTTGGGTCGTGCCCGAGGAATCGTCGTACAAATAGCCGGTTACAAATCGAGTGGCGAAGCCAAAGCTGCGCAGCGCTTCCATCATCAGCACGGCAAAATCGCGGCAGGTGCCAGAGCCGAGTGCCAGGGTCTGGGCGGCCGTGTGCGTGCCCTCCTCGTAGCGAGCGTTGTAGCGAAACTCCCGCTTGATCGCGTGCGTCATCGCTTCCAGCACCTTCAGGGTCTGTTTGCTGTTCGCCTCGGACACGACGCGGAGGGCCCAAGCGTCGACCTTCCGGTCAGGATCCGGCATCTGGCGTTCGGCCAGGCGCGCGAGATCGGGAATCTCTTGCGCGTCGTAGGAAAATGGGAATAGCTCGGCGGCTTCGTCAAGGCTGTAGACCGGCAGCGGCTGGCCGTCGGGGTGATGCGTCACGTCGAGCGTCGATACAATGCTAAGCTGTTTGGTCCGGAGCGTCTCCGACCATTCGAGGTAGCAGATGGAATTGTTGAAGACGTCATGCTTCCAATAGACGCTGGTCGGCTCGGGATCGACTTTCAGTGTCGCGCCGTGCAGGCGCAGATCGTGACTTTCGTCCGGCCGGACCATCAATTTATGGCGCAGCAGGCCTACCGGATTGCGGTAGATGTATTCGGTCGTATGCACGATACTGATGTGCGCCATGTGATCCTCACCTGACCGGGACTGATCCAATCTATGCCGTGCTCGTTTTACCGGGAACAAGACGCTCCTCCCGATAGGCAAGGGCGGCCGGATTTGGGGCACCCGCCTGGTCGTTGCTTTTGAGGGCGTTGATGAACCTCGATCTCGCCCTCGTCTTGCTCATGCTCGCGGCCGCCATTGCGATGTTCCTCGTCAATCGGCCCCGCATGGACGCGGTCGCGCTGCTCGTGATGGTGGCCATGCCCTCCACCGGTATCATTACCATGAACGAGGCGCTGGCGGGGTTTGCCGATCCCTCCATCATCCTGATCGCTGCGTTGTTCGTAATCGGCGAAGGCCTGGTGATGACCGGGGTTGCACGACGCCTCGGCGACTGGCTCGACGCCAAGGCCGGCGACAGCGACAATTGCCTGCTGATCCTGCTGATGGCGGCGGTCGGCGGCCTCGGCTCCCTGATGAGCTCGACTGCGGTGGTCGCCATCTTCATCCCGGTAGTGCTGCGCATCTCGCAAAATCGCGGCACCGCACCAAGCCGGCTGATGATGCCGTTGAGTTTCGCCGCGCTCATCAGCGGAATGCTCACGCTGGTGGCTACCGCGCCCAATCTGGTCGTCAATGCCGAACTGATCCGGCAGGGCGCAAACGGTTTCAGCTTTTTCAGCTTCACTCCGTTCGGGCTGCCGTTGCTCGCGCTGGGCATCGTCTACATGCTGTTCGCGCGCCGCCTGCTGACCTCCAGGACCGGCCCGTCGGCCGCCGCGGACCGCCGCCCGAGGCTGCAGCAGTGGATCGAGCGGTACCGCCTGGCTGATCGCGAGAAGCGCGGCCGCATCGGCCCCGGCTCGCCGCTCATCGGAAAACCCCTCGACGAATTGCCGCTGCGTTCGGCGGGCGTGAACTTGCTTGCGATCGAGCGCGGCATCGGGCTTGCGGCCAGAGTGCTCCGTCCAACCGCACAGACGGAGCTACGGGCAGGCGATGTCCTCCTCGCCGATGTGCACACTTCCAAAGAGGGCATCAACGAGCTCTGGGATTCGCTGAAGCTCGAGCCGCGACCACTCGGCGAGATGGGAAACTACTTCGTCGACCACTCCCAGGAGATCGGCGCCGCGGAGGTCATCCTGCCGGCGGAATCGGCGCTGGTTGGCCAAACCGTGCGCGAGGCCCGGATTCGCTCCGAATATGATCTTACCGTGATCGGGTTGCGGCACGGCAGCGATGTGGCGGTGAACGATCTGCTCGACGAGCGGCTGAAGCTCGGGGACACGCTTTTGCTGATTGGCTTCTGGTCCGACATTCGCGAACTCCAATTCAACATGGACGACGTCGTCGTTCTGAACATGCCGGCCGAGCTGACGGAAGTTCTTCCGGCGGCGCAACGGGCGCCGCATGCGCTCGCCGTGCTCGGCCTCGTGGTCGCGCTGATGATCAGCGGCGCGGTGCCCAACGTGCAGGCCGCACTGATCGGCTGCCTGTTGATGGGGCTTCTGGGCTGCGTCGATTTCGACAGCGCGTATCGCTCCATCAATTGGAAGAGCCTGATCCTGATAGTGGGCATGTTGCCGTTCTCGCTGGCCCTGCAGCGGACGGGAGGAGTCGACCTCGCAGCCGACGCGGTGCTCGGCGTGGTCGGCGGCGCCGCGCCGCGCATGGTGCTGGCAGTCTTGTTCGTCATCACCGCGGCGCTGGGCTTGTTTATCTCGAATACGGCCACGGCCGTGCTGATGGCGCCGGTTGCGCTGGCCATCGCCAAGGACTTGGGAGCCTCGCCCTATCCGTTTGCGATGACCGTCGCGCTCGCGGCGTCCACGGCTTTCATGACGCCGATATCCTCGCCGGTGAACACGCTGGTGGTAGGACCCGGGCAATACAGCTTCGGCGATTTTGTGAAGCTGGGTACGCCCTTCGCCATCATCGTAGCGGTCATGAGCGTGCTGCTAGTCCCGGTTTTCCTCCCGTTCTGATAGACGACCCGACACTCCGTGCTGCAGTGGGGTTACGAAAACGCGCTACACCCGGAAGCTGCGGCTTGCGCGGTGACTAACGGCAACTCTTTGTCGCGCTACCCCTTTTGTTTAGCTACCGCAACCGCAATCCGGCGGGCGCGGCAACAAGGTCGCGGCTTTGTCACCGACGACCCACCACGATCATCCCTGGTCGACCGCAGATTGGCCACGTAGTCAGGGCCAAGAACGCCGACAGCAGCGTGTGCATCCACATCACACACGCAGACGAACGAATGCTCAGTATCACGCCCCCTTGAATCGACCGTGAGGCGAATCTCTATATTAGTATAATCCACTGTTTGGACAGTTCGGCTTCGGGAGTAGATGCATGGAGCGGCGCTACCAAGTCCTCCATCGTCTCATCTTGTCCTGGTCGAGCGCAGCGCTTTTTGTTCTGGCTTTCCAGGTCAACGTTGCCAGCGCCTCAGACTGGAACGATTGCAGCTCAACCAATGCCAGTCGCGCGATATCAGGGTGTTCTGTCATCTTGAACAAGGGCAGCGCGATCCCAGCCGCGCAAAGAGCCGTCGCCCTTGTCAACCGTGGCATCGCTCTCTATGACCGCAATGAGCTCGAACGAGCAAGAGCGGATTATACGGCGGCGATCCAGCTGGATCCCAAGAATGCGGAGGCACTTCACAATCGCGGCGATCTGCTTCTGCGCCAGGGTCTATTGGAGTCCGCTATCAGCGACTACACGGCCGCCCTGGCGCTGAACGATCGGTTTTCAAGTGCGTACAATGGTCGTGGGAATGCGCTCCGCGAAACCGGTCAAGTGGATCGGGCGATTGAGGACTACAACAAGGCGATAGAGTTCGATCCCAAGTCGCCGTTCGCTTACAACGGTAGAGGAAATTGCCTTAGAGATAAGGGCGAAACGGACGAAGCGATTGCCGATTACAGCCACGCGATCGAGCTGAGTAAGGACTACGCAACAGCCTATATTGGCAGAGCAAACGCTTTCGCTGACAAATCGAACTGGGCAGCGGCGCTTAAAGATTACGATGTCGCCATAGCGGTCGATCCAAAGGATCCCACGGCTTACAACAATCGCGGGACCGCGCATCAAAATGCGGGCGAGTTGGACAAGGCAATTTCAGACTACGACAAAGCCATCGCGCTCGATCCGAAACGAGCAGCATTCCACTTCAATCGCGGGCTTGCATTCCACTTGATGGGCAAGGCGAGTGAAGCGTTCTCCGAGTATACCGAGACGACTAAGCTCGATCCAAAGTATGCTTTCGCGTACCACAATCGAGGGCTGATCTCTCGTCAGAAGGGAAACCTCGACGAGGCGATATCCGACTTTTCGAGAGCTATCGAGATCAATCCGAGCTATGCGCAAGATTTCGCGTCACGAGGACTGGCGTATCTCAAAAGAAAACAACTGAAGGAAGCAATCGACGATCTGCAAAAGGGGCTTCAGTTAGACAATCGGCAAACCGGCGCCATGATCGGGCTGGGCAAAGCGTACATCGAATCGCAAGCATTTGACCAAGCTAAGCCAATCTTGGATCAAGCGATCCGGCTCGATCCGGTTTCGCCCGAGGCCTATCTCCAGCGTGGCCGTTTGATGGAAGGGATTGGCGACCTCGCCCAGGCATCTAGCGACTATAGGACCGCCCTGTCTTTCGATCCGGAACTGAAAGAAGCAAAGGAAGCGCTAAGCAAGGTCCTTGAACGCTCCAAGGTGGTCAAAATTGATCCAGCGATCGAGCCCACTGGACGGTTAAACAGGGTCGCATTGGTCATTGGAAACGGCACGTACGAAAAAGCGACTACTCTTCCCAATGCTGTCAACGACGCTTCGATCATTTCTGAGGCACTCCGAAGGATTGGCTTTAGGCAGGTGATCCAGGTTCAAGATCTTGGCCGTCAGGATCTCCTCGCAGCATTGCGTAATTTTCGTGAACTAGCCGATCATTCCGAGTGGGCGATGATTTATTATGCCGGTCACGGTATTGAAATCGATGGACAAAACTACATTGTACCTGTCGACGCACGTCTGCTGACCGATAGGGATGCGCCAGACGAAGCAATATCGCTTTCACGCTTTCTGGACGCGATCGAGGGAGCTTCGGCCATGAAGCTCGTAATACTTGACGCTTGCCGTGAAGATCCGTTCAACAACTCTATGAAACTTTCGAGCGCTTCTCGAACGATTGGACGTGGTTTGGCGAGGATAGAACCTGAGGGGGGCACGCTCGTCGCTTATTCCGCGAAGCATGGTCAGGTCGCACTTGATGGAACGGGCGCAAACAGCCCCTTTGCGATGGCACTGGCCAATCGTATGATGGCGCCAAATGTCGAAATCCGAAAGCTTTTCGGACTGGTCAGGGACGACGTCCTCGCTGCAACCAGCCGCAAGCAAGAGCCGTTCATTTACGGAACTCTCGGGGGTGATGATCACTTTATCAATCCCACGCAAAGCGATGATACCGGACATTAGAAATGCCTACGCCGCGAACTAACGCAGTATGGTTCGCTGTGAGTTTCATGTTCATGAGCTCGACGGATACTCGTGGGCAGGACGCTCCAAATACCCGCGTGCTGGTAGCGAATGTCGAACCATCGAATCGGCTCGGGCGGGAGTTGCTGGGAAAACCCGTCCTAGTTTCGAGGTCCGACGTTGCACGTGTTCGGGGCGGCGCTATTCCGGACAACCCAGTCCAGGCTGCACCACCCGTTGCCGATCCAGCATTCAAGGCAGTCTTGCTCACACCGCGGGAGTCAACTGGTCGCCCTGTTCAGATTGGCATGCCCGCACTGCCAGATGAACCTGTGGCAGGACCGTCTGTTGCGCAGCCAAACACGGCCGCTAAACCGCCAGTCTCCTTGCCGCCGGCGGCAAGTCTCAACCCGAGCGCGCCGGCAAGCGTTGAAAGCACGCCGGGCTCCGCTCCCAAGGCGCATGTGTTGCCCAATCCTGTCAGCCGATCACGGCTGAGCCCTCATCCGGCGGTAGCCAGAAGCGAAACAGCTTCGCGACGCAAAGCGATCGAACCACCGGCACGTACAAGTTATGGGGCTGCGGAAATCGCCGCGAGCCGTGCCTTCACCCGGTTTTGATCCCTAGAACCTTCGCGGCGAGAACGACCCGCCCCGCACTAGTTTTGATAACGCAAGCCAATTCTCACGCCACCGGCGGTCAGGTTATCACCAAAGCGGGTATCGGCCCGCACGAATCCCGATACTCCGTTGGAGAGGTTAAAAAAGTTGACGGCAGCTTGAATCTCACCGCGGACCTTGCCCGCGTCGGATGGAAGGGTGATGCCTGTGCTGCCGAAGACGAGGGAGTTACCCGTCTGACTGAAGATACTGTAGACGTAACCCAGCAAGCTTGGCTCAATACGCACACCATTCACTAGAAACTCGGTGCCAACCCTGGCGCCAATCCGTCCGCGCGTTGCGTCCCCATCATTAAGCGCAATGGTCGTCGCGGAGAACGCGGTGGTGCCGCTGAACTTCGAGCTAACGTATTCGATGCCTGCGGTCGGCTCGATGTAGGACTTGCTCGTCAAATCAAATTTGTAGCCGATATTGGTCGATAGGTCATAGTTTATGACGTCGTCCTTTTGATTGATTCCCCCTCCATTGATGCTGACGTTCAGTAGATCCGTCTTGAACATCAGGTCGGTGAACCAGTTGCCCTTCAGATAGGTCGCGTAGACGCCCAGGCTTCCACCATCGTAAGCCTGCGAAGCGGGCGAAGCCTTCAGATCGACATGTGAGTTCGTATAGCCCAGCAGGCCGCCCAAGAGCAGCGCGTCGTCTGCGGAGGTGACGTTCTTGATGAGCGCATCGGCCCCCGCCAGCGCACCTCCGCTTCGTTGCCGAAAGCTGAGATCTTGAGGAAAGATCTGCCCACCAAAGTTAATGGCGGTTGTGGCATTCTGATCTACATAATCGCCCCAGCCCTTAACCCAGACCGCCGGACGAACAGTTGGTCCGACGGCAGGCGGTGGTGCCTTTAGGGCAGCGAACGCATCTGTTGGTCTGCGCTGTACGGCATAGCCAAGGGCCTCTCCGGCAAAGCCTTGGGCCTGGGGCTGAGATGAATCAGCGACTCCGTTTCGTACCTCCCAAATGTGGTCGAAAACTACGTCCGAGGATTGGAACGCGATCGTCTGAGCCGCGGTCAAGGCGACGCCACTGGACAGCCCTGCCACGGTAGGGATTGACCCGAGAGCAACCGTTGTTCCTCCGTTTTGCGGCAGCAAGACCAACGCGCTCGTTCCGAAGTTCTGCGCGTTCGCAAGCGTGAACGTGCCGGGGGCAATTGATCCTGCTTGAATGAGGGTGGCTGCAGTCGCAAATGGCGCCAAAGGAGTCAGATTGAGTACCGAAATGGAGGTCGACCCGGACGCGCTTCCATTGATGATAACTTGATCGGCACGAGCAGTTTGCGTGCTAAAGTCGAGCAGAATCCTGCTCCCCGGCGATCCGACATAGTTGCCGCCGATGGTGAGTCTGTCGCCGGCGGCGTTGTTTTGCAGAATGATGGTGCCGGCATTGCTGAAGTTGCGCGTCACCGATGACGTACCGGACGCGGCAAACGTACCAGCATTCGTGACAGAACCATTCCAAATCCCGGACGAGTTGACCAGGCTCGAGTTGTTGAGCAGATCTCCGTTCCAGACTCCTGTGTTTGTGATGGTTCCGCTGGTCGCAACGACGTTGCCAAGCCAGTTGCCTTGGTTCGTTATAAGGCCGGCATTGCTGACAATATTTCCTGTCCAGATCCCAGTCGATGTGTTGGTGATCGAACCCGTGTTGCTCGCGACCACCGCGTTGGTGGTACCGCTGTTCGTGACCGTGCCATGGTTACTAAGATCATCGTTCAGCGCGCCGCCCGCGGCGACGGTGATATTGCCGCCGCTGTTGTTCGTAACGCCCGTCGACGAGAGCGAGCCGCCATTCCCGACAATAAGACTGCCAGAATTATCGATCGTCGTGGCGTTCTGGGTCGTCGCACCAATGTCGAGCGTGCCAGATACAACAGTCCAGGGCAGCGCCGTTACAGAGGGTCCGCCAGTAAGCAGCCAGGCACCGGTTCCAGTCTTCTGAAACTGTCCAAAATTCTGCAAGGATTGCGAACCCAGCAGCGCCATGTTGAAGCGGCCGGCCGTTGCTCCGCCAAGAGCAAAAGTATCTCCCGACTGAGCCACTACATTTCCGTTGATGACGGATGTTCCCGTGATTGTGAGACTGTTGACGCCGCCTGTAAAAGTAATCGCGTTGGCCTGACCGCCGCGACCAATCCCGCCGGAAATAGTGCCGCTATTGACGATAGCGAGATTGCTGCCTGAGATTCCAGCACCGCCCAGGCCGGCCAAGCCGGAAGGTCCGGGACTCTCGGACGAGTCGCCACCCGCTCCACCCGCGCTGCCGCTGCCGCCTGTGATGGCTCCGTTATTTGTTAGCGAGATCCTCTCTGGTGACTGCAACGACATTCCAACACCGCCATCGCCCCCGTTTCCTCCACCACCTCCGAATGTTCCGCCAAATCCGCCTGCTCCACCCGTTCCACCGCTACCACCAGTTATCGCTGTATTGTTCGTGATTGAGATCGGGACGGCCGTTGAGCTCGGGGAAGGAAGAAGAAATCCATCTCCGCCCGCGCCGCCTCCACCGCCGCCGCTTCCCGCCTCACCACCATTTCCACCATCACCGCCACGGCCGCCACTTCGAGCGGCTGGAAGAGGCGAGTCCAAGGACGAACCGGCGAAACCACGACTAATGCCGGCAGCGCCGCCGCCACCACCCGAAGTCAAACCGAGCGTACTTCCTTCAATGCCCAGGCCTCCATTCCCGCCATTCCCACCCGGAAAAATTCCACCTGTCCCGCCCGGAAGGTTGCTGCCGTCTCCTTCCACGGCTGGTGCAGTTTGCCCGGTTTGGCCAGCATCTCCACCATTGCCACCAGGACCTGCGACCTCTCCCGCTGCCGCGCCGCCCAAACCACCTCCGGCGAACACTGTTTGGGGATCTGCTATCGCTGAGATTGCCAATGTAGCCAGCGCCACTCTCGAAAGCGAACGGCGGCGAAGCGTTACGGTATTGACGTGCGAAGACCCGGCGGCAATTCGCTCTCGCAGGTTGATGAAAAGGGTCGCTCCATCGTCTAACGCTGTCGTCGAAAACCACGGATGCGCCGATTGCGCGAAAAGAGCCCTCCGCTTAGTCGCTTTCAACATGATACACCCCGCGCAACTGACCGCATGCCAAGAACGGGATTCTCAATCCTCTAAAAAAATTCCCAGAACGACCATGATTCCCTAACTAAATTTCGGTCGGGTTGACGATCTTCCTCATGTTGCGAAATGGAGCGAGATTCAAACCGCACGCTATTCGGCGCTTCGTTCTCAGCAAAATGCCGCGCCGTATCGATCCGCGCTGTCCTGGGATATGGAACGCGTTCTCCAGACCCAATCCGCAATTCAATTTTGAGAGCAATTCCCTGTCCCCAAAAGTGCGCAAGAACGACCGCCCCTTCGAGCCTGTCGCCTCCGGTGCCGGTTCGCAATCGCCAACTACTCGCCTGCTGGATCTCGGGTGGCCACGGTCATGAATGTTCGAGGGCCTGGTCTCGCAGTCTCGTATGATCATGCCCGGACCCACAACGTCCGCCGTGTCCGCGATCTGTCAGAAAGATTGGTTTAACGAGAGCGTATCGCTCAACACATGATGCGTAGGCGCAACACAGGTGGGGCGCGGAGTATTAGGCTTGTAGCCGCGCGCCGAGTGACCACGATTGGCCACGGTGCCGATGCATGCTAGAAAGCCGCCATGAAGGCGGATGAAGGAATGATACTTTGGTCAAAAAGAAAATGAGCGTTCGCCGCGAGTGGACGAAGGATGATGTTAAGACGCTGAAATCGCTCGCCAAGCAAAAGGCTGGTGTCACAAAGATTGCAAAGACGCTGAAGCGGACTCCTGGAGCTACAGCCGCCAAGGCCCATATGCTTGGAGTATCGCTCAGCACGCAGTAGTCGATGCCGGAGACCGACTGATAAGGTTCTGGGCGCGCGGGTTCATACAGCAATCGGCGGCGAGCACAGCAGCTAACCAAGCTCCGCACCGCTTATACTGCGGCGCAAGAGCGTGACCCCGCTCCTACAAAGCGACCCCGGCAAGTCTGGCGCCGATACTCATCCCTGGTGGTTTCGGGGACCCAGACGGCGCTCAAGTTCATGGACACTTGCCAACTGATAAGGTTTGCAGCCAAACCTTATCAGTTGCCAGATCGACTTTGCTTTCACCGTTCGCTTGCCGGTCCGTCGGGGTTCGAGTCGGGGGTCCGCTACTACATCGCTAAACCCACTATTTCGAAGGCCTTGTTCTCTTACTGGAGGGCAGACTAACTCGGAACGTCGCCTCTCGATAGTCCGCCAAAAACCGCCGTTCGTGCGTGATCCGTCGCCGCCAAAAATGGTCGGCAAGTAGGCTCAAATCGGGGACACGCAACAGCCCCCACAGACTCGTGCAGATTGTGATTTCGTTGAACTTGTGAGAATTTGGACTGGCCCCCGATCTTGCTCTCTGTAGCCTCCGGAGTCCGGCACCGCGAAGCGAGCTACCTTGGCGTCCTAGCCTCCGACACCAAAGTCGTGGTGTCCAATCCCGCGATGCACCGACTGGCGGTAGACCCGTTCCACAGACATCCGCACCTGACGGGTGGCACCGTTGGCCCCAATCCTGGCAGCGGCGCGACAATGCAGAAGTGAACCGGGCGTTAGCCAGCGGCTGCGTTAAGCTTGCCAATGCCTTCAAGCCGCAGGTGAGTGACCCCCGACAAGGCGATTGAGTCTCCGAGCTTCCGGCTCAGCTGCTCGAAACGGCCAAGAATGTCCTTGCCCGCGTCGGTGTCTGCACGATGTACGCAGATATCGTTGTGCTCGTTGCGACGGACCGGCAGTAATTCAATTTCGGTGATCTTCTTCCCTGCGATCGAGCAGCGCAGCGCCAGACCATCGAGATGACGGCCGCGCATAACGTCCCAGTCGAACGCAAAATTGCCAAGGCTGTAGAAGATCGGCTTACCTTGATAGATCTCGCCGGCCTGGACCACATGCGGGTGGTGGCCGAACACCATGTCTGCCCCCACATCGATGGCGGCGCGGGCTATTTCGCGCTGGTATGCGACTGGCTCCTCCTTGGAGGACACGCCCCAATGGCATGAAAGGATCACAAGGTCGACCTTGGTCCGCAGAGCGCGGATATCTTCCCGCATGGCCTCGAGTTCGTCGGCGTCTGCGAATGTATGCGTGATCGGCTCGGCGCCCGGCATTTCCAGCGCGCGCGGGCCCGGCTCATAGGCGGCGTGGGCCTTGATGGTGGCGCATCCCGGGCCATTGGCTGAGGCGGCGTGATTGCTCGGCCAGAACACCGATGTGTAGCTCAGGAAGCCGAAACGAACCCCGTTCTTCTCGATGATCACCGGCTTCCTGGCCTCGGCCAGGGTTTCGCCGACGCCACAGTGCAGGATCCCCACCGAATCCAGCGCCTTGACGCTGGCGACAGCGGCGCTCGCGGGATAGGCGACGTTGCTGGCGCAGCTCACGCCGACATAGCCCGCCTTCTTGAGCGCCGGACCTACCTTGGCGCCCGAATGGCGCCAACCCTTCTTGTGCGGGATATCGGGCCGCGCGGGATCGATCGAGGGCTCGGCAAGCGGGCCTTCCAGCTGTCCGAACACGACATCGGCCGACGTCAGCATGTCACGCACATTGACGAATGCGCTGAAAGGATCTTCCCGGTTCTGGATGTTGGTATCGCCCAGGATGAGCAGCGTTTGATCCATGTGCAGTTCCTTTTCGTGATGTCTGGTGTGGATGTCGGGATTGCGACCAGGTCAGGCCGCGCTTTCGGCGGAGCGCGGTGTTGTCACCGCCGCTTCGCCATCGCGCACTGGCGCGATCGATTCCAGGGAGCGCTGGTTGGTTTCGATGCCGAACAAGAGGATGCCAAGCGCCAACAGCAGATAAAGCGACGCAATGGCGTAGAGCACTGATGGGAGACCATAATTGTCATAGAGCGACACAACCATGTAGGGCGATGCGATGACAGCGATCCGCCCCGTCATCTGGGCGATGCCGGAGCCGCGGAAGCGATATTCGGTTGCGAACAACTCCGGCGTATAGCCGCCGAGACCGAAGCCGATCATCAGGCTCATGCCGCCCTGCAACAGGAAGCCGAAGATCAGCACCCAGGTCGGGTCAGTCTGTTGCGAATACGCCAGCGCGAACACGCCGCACCACAAGGCCGCAAACATGGTACCGCGACGGCGTCCAAGCCAGTCGGAGGTCAACATGCCGACCAGCGGCCCGAGCGAACTGCCCAGCGCCATGACGGTCGCAAAGCTGAGCGACTTCGTGACACTCAGCCCCTGTTTGACGAAGAAGGTCGGCACCCAATAGGAGAAGCTGTAGGAACCGACCAGACAGGTGATGCAAACCGCCATCGCGAGCAAGGTGCGGGTGACAACGCCGCGCGAGAACAGGATGGAAATCGGTACCCAGGCCGGCGCAGGCGCCGCCACTGATGTCACCGGCGGGAGCGGCCCCGCCTTCGAGGCCTCAGCCTCGATATCCTGCATGATCTTTTCGGCTTCTTCGTAACGGCCGCGCGCTTCGAGCCAGCGCGGCGACTCCGGAAGCTTGCGGCGCAGAAACCAGACCCACAATGCGCCGCAGCCGCCGATCAGATACATCGGCCGCCATCCCAGTGCCGGAATGACGAACAGGCCGGTAAAATTCACGGCGAATGTCGATGCCATCGACACCACGCTGATCAAGCCAAGCGCCCAACCGCGCCGTTGCGGCGGCACGAACTCGCTGACCATGCCGTAGCCGCAGACATATTCTGCGCCGATCCCCACTCCCATGAAGAAACGCAGCGTCATCAGCCAAGTCATCGACGGCGCGAGCATCGAGAACAGGCACATGCTGCCGAAAATCAGAAGATTAAACTGATAGGCGAACCGCCGGCCGTACCGGTCGCCGACCAGCCCCGTCATCAGCGCACCAATGGCGAGGCCGGCAAAGGTGATGGAGATGTAGTGGGCATTGGTCTCCATGTTCGACCAGCCCTCCTTAACGAGGGCGCCCAACACGCCGGCGGCCATCTGGTTGTCGAAACCGTCGAAGAACATCCCGAGGCCGATCAGGCTGAGAATCCGCCACTGAAATGCGCCCATGGGGAGCCGGTCAAGCCGGCCCGCCGCGTTAACGGGGGTAGTCATAGAAAGCGTTTCTCCCGCAAGTTACGGCGGTCAGCGACCGGTTTATGCGGGCAAGATAGGCGGAACGCCCTGGCCCGAGTATGCTAATTTACTCATCACGACGATGACTTATCTTCAGAGCAACACAGAGAATGCGGCGCTGACGCGATCAGCCCTCAGTCGGAGGCGCTGATGGCCCGAAAATTGCCTCCGCTGAATGCACTTCGCGCCTTCGAGGTCGCCGCCCGCTCGGAGAACTTCACCCATGCCGCCAAAATCCTGAACGTCTCGCAGGGCGCCATCAGCCGGCACATCGCTCAACTCGAAGCCTTCCTTGGCCTGCGCCTGTTCGTCCGTAACCAGCGCGACGTCAAGCTGACGACGCAGGGCGAACAATATGCGCAGGCCATTGCCGAAGCCTTTGATCGCATCGAACTCGCGACCCAGGTCAGCCGCCGGGAAAAGCAGTATCGCGTGGTGCGGATACGGCTGTTTCCCACGGTGGCGATGAAATGGCTGGTCAAGCGGCTCGCTCGCTTCCATGCCCTTCACCCAAGCATCAATGTGCAGGTCACGATCGCCAACGATCTCGTCGATGTAAGCGCTGGAGAGGTGGACTTCACCATTCAGATTCCCGCCATTCCAAAGCCCGGCGTGCGCTACGACACGCTGTTTCCGATCGAGCTGCTGCCGGTTTGCAGCCCCGCCGAGTTCAACAAGCATCCACCCGTGCACGATCCACGAGAGCTGCTCGACCGCACGTTACTGCAGTCGATGAAGCGCCCGCACGATTGGCGGAGCTGGTTTGACGCGGCGAACGTCACACCCGGGAGCTTTCGCGAAGGACTATCGTTCGGCAATTCCTCACTAGCCTATCAAGCAGCGATCGACGGGCTTGGCGTCGCGATGGCGCATCTGGAGCTGATCCAGGACGATCTCAACGCCGGGCGATTATTGGCGATCCATCCGCTGGTGGTACGAACCGCCGACAGCTACCACCTCGTCGGCCGCGAAACCGAGGCCGGCAGGCCGGAGATTGCTGCATTCCGCGACTGGCTGCTGTCCGAAACCAGGACACAGAAATGAGATTTCTCCATCGACAAGGTCTTGTTCTGCCTCCTCGTGTAACGCGACATGTGTAATCTCTCCTGAGTTGAGCACGCGACACCATTGTCGCGCGACGCCGCATTTCTTGTCTCTTGGTGGACCCTTGTTTCGACTCGCGCGACCGACGCGATCAGTTCTTTGCGTCCATCGTTGTCACAAGCCGCGGCCTGCATCAGGCCAATTGCTCCTTTGCGGTCTCAGCCATCAGCAGCAATGCCAAGCCTGACACAACCGCCGAAAAGATGATGAAGTAGGACAAGGAGATGGGCGTGCCAGTCCGAGTGATCAGCCACGACGCAATGAACGGAGCAAAGCCGCCAAACATCATTGATTGCAGGTTGTAAGCGGTCGTCAATCCGGTCAGCCTTCGCTTGGTTGGAAACATCTCAACAAGCGCAGCCGGCATGCTTCCCAGAAACAGCCCGCAGAACGCTGTAAAGACACTTTGTGTCAGGATCACAGTCCAAATCGATGTCGCCGCCAGCGCTACTGAAAGCAGAGGATAGGACAAGAAGATCAACAGGCCGCATGCGGCGATCATGTTGAGCCTTCGCCCTGTCTTGTCGGATATCCAACCCGATGCCAGGCATGACAGACCCATGACCAAGGTCGCAATTGCCGTCGACCAGAGCGCGGCACTGGGCGAAAGACCCGCATATTTCTGAGCGAAGGTCGGAAAATAACTGACGAACACGTACGTCACCACGGACTGGACCGCCGGAAAAGCAAACGCAAGCAACATCGCGCGAGACATGGAGAAGTTCTCCATTTCCGCCGCCTCAGGCTCCTGCTGGGCGCGCTTGAAAATCGGCGTCTCATCCACGTTGCGGCGAACATAGAAGCCCAGCGGGCCGATCAGCGCGCCGATCAGGAACGGTATCCGCCACCCCCAATCGGCCATGACGGCAGACCCAAGCGTCGTGGTGAGCACCCCGGTCACACCCGAGCCCAGCAACAGCCCCAATGTGATCGCACACGGGTGCAGGCTGCCATACAGACCGCGCCGATGTGCCGGTGCCCATTCCACCAGGAAGGAAGCTGCACCGCCCCACTCGCCCCCTGCCGAAAGGCCCTGCATGAGACGCGCGACCACCAGGAGAATTGGGGCTGCGATGCCGATCGAGGCATAGGTCGGCAAGACGCCTATCAGGCCGGTTGAGCAGGCGATCATCAGAAACGTCAGCAGGAGTGCCGGCTTGCGCCCGTATTTGTCGCCGAACAATCCAATAAGGAGACCGCCGAGCGGACGGGCCACAAAACCGACGCCGAACACCGCGAATGTTGCGAGCAGCGCCGTGTTCTCGTCCCCGGCTACGAAGAACTTTGTTCCGAGAACACTGGCCAGATAGGCGTAGACCGTGAAGTCGTACCACTCGAGCACGTTGCCGATCCCGGCTCCTGCAATGGCTTTGACCCTGGCAAACAGGCTTGTGGATTGAAATTGGCCGCGCGCGACGACGTCATAGGCCTCGGCAGTCATCTGATCCCCCCTGCCCGGATTTTTTGTTTTCCGATCATCGGAGCGTAGCCGCGGCGCGTCCAATCGAATATTGAATGATTGGTATTCGGACTCGGAATGTCAGATGGCACCCCCGCAAGCTTCAGCTTTCGCTTATCAACTCCGTTTCAAGCAACTCCAGCTGATGATCGCGCTCGGGGATCAGGGAAGTCTCAGCAAGGCGGCTGCGGTCCTCAACGTCACGCAACCAACTGCGACCAAGATGCTGGCGGAACTCGAGGCGTTGGCGCGATTCAAGATCTACGAACGCAAACCCCGCGGGATGCAGATCACAGAGCTCGGCGGCGAAGTGCTGATGTTCGCATCACGCGTGTTGTCCGAGTTCGACCGCATGCAGGCTGCGCTTGACGCAAGGCGCAACGGAGGCATCGGCGAACTCGTCGTCGGAGCCATTATCGGCGCGCCGGACATGATCGCCCGGGCGGTGACGGAGATGAAGCAGGCGCAACCGCTATTGACGATCAAACTGCGCGGCGAATCAAGCGATCATGTGATCGAAATGCTGGAATCGAGGACAGTCGACATTGCGGTCGGCCGCTTTAACAATCTCGGTCAACACAATCTCTACAACTATGAACCCCTTGGCGATGAAGGTCTGTGCATCGTCGCACGCGCTGGGCACGCACTTGCCAAGCGACGGAAACTCAAGCTGACGGATCTTGCGAGCGAACGGTGGATCCTGCAATCCCTGGCTACGCCGGTACGTCAGATACTCGAATATGAATTCGGCAAGGCAGGAATGGCGACGCCGGCGGACGTGATCGAGGTCAACTCGATCCTGGCCGTTATCCAGCTCCTGGAGCGGTCCGACGCTATTGCAATGCTGTCAGAGCCAGCGATACGGGACTATCTGGCGACCGGCCTGCTCTATCGCCTCCGTTTGCCCATTCAGTCACGTATGAGCGGGTTTGGCATTCTCACACGCCGCGGTGAAGCACTTACCGGCACGGCCGCGGAATTCGCCGAGCGCCTTCGTGCCATTGCGCGAAGCGCCCGGCGTGCCTGACTTCATTTCTAGCGGGCGAACGTCCCTCCGAGCGATCTTGTACCGATCGAGAATAGACGACCTTAACAGACCGGGTCAGCGTCGATACCATTCGATCGAAGTAGAAGCCACGCCATGCATTGATGGCTCCTCAACAGGAGGGCCGCAACCAGCGATACCGACATTTGGTTCAGGTTTCGATTTGACCGGCAGGCCTAGAAACTGCCTCGAGCGAGTGACTTCTGGGCGGCGCGTCGTTCAGAACAAAATCGCGAACTCTTATGAAAATGCTGAAGGCATCAACGCCGGGCCAGCATGGCGCCGCCTCTCCCATTGACCGACGACGTAGTCGCCCTCGGCGATCAGATCCGCAGTGCCCCAGAAGTTGAGATCGGGAAACGCGGCGCGGAAGTCGGTCGAGCGCCTTGATATCGGCGCGGCCGCCACGGGGCTCATGCAGCGAATATTTGAGCAGCATGTCAGGAGCGGCGATCTTGTCGATGACACCACGATCGACGGTCTTGCCCCAGAATTCGGTGAACCAACGGCCAACGACGGCCTTGTTATCATCCTGTTTGCTCATCGAAAAACACCCTCCATTTGCAGAAATCATGGATCGGTCGGCGATCGCTGCAACGTCTAGGCGTCGTCCCCGTTTATCGAATTCCGATTCTTGCCCTGAAATTGAAAGAAGCGGCCCGCCTCGGTCTGTCGAGCAGCCACGGCCGCATCTGCTCGCGGTCATCACGGACCTCTGCTTCGTCCTCGTCTGACCGCATGCCGCGCACTTCCGACGATGCTGCCGGCTACCTGGTGGCGAGCAACAACCTTGCAGCCGTAGTCCCCGTGCATCGATTGAAGACGTCGTGCCCTGATTCCGATCGGCCTTTGCCCGCTGTTTTTGCAAAGCTACCCTTGACACCATTAATTTCGAGGAGTGAAATTAAATTCTGAAATGGAGGATCCATGGCCAGGCTGACTGCCACCGAGCGAAAGACCAGTACGGACACGTTGCAGGCGTCCTCCGACGACGCGCGGCTCGTACAGGCCGTGGCGCGTGGCCTGTCGGTGCTTCGGGCTTTCAAGCCCGGCGAAAGTTCACTGAGCAATAGTGAGCTGGCGGAGCGCACAGGGCTCTCGAAGCCGACGATCTCGCGTCTGAGCCAGACACTTGCCGCGCTCGGCTACCTCGCGATCGTTCCCCGCACCGGCCACTATCAGCTCGGAGCCGGGATCGTCGCCTTATGCCATTCGCTGCTAGCCGGCATGCCTCACCGCATCGCTGCCCGCCCTGTCCTGCAGGAAATCGCCGACTTCTCGCGCCTGCCTGCATCGGTCGGCATGCGCGACCAATTGGTCATGCTCACCATCGAGACGGCGCATCATCCGCAGATGCGGCCGGCAAGATTCGACCTGGGCTCGCGGCTGCCGATCGAGACTTCGGCCATGGGCCGCGCCTATCTCTTCGCCCTCGCAGAGGATGAGCGCGAAGCGTTGCTGCAGCGAATCCGACTGCAGCGGCCGCGCAGCGAGTGGCGCGGCGTGCGAGCGCGGATCGACGCGGCCTTCGAGTCGATTGCCAAGCGCGGTTTCTGCGTGTCGCTCGGTGATCGCCAACCGGATGTTTATGCGGTCGGCGCTCCCGTCGTGACGGCGGACGGCGCGGTTCTGGCGTTCAATTGCGGTGGAATGCCATCTGAGGTCACTGCCGCGCAGCTCGAGAACGACATCGGACCGCGCCTTGCTCGCGCCGCCCGGCAAATTTCCATGGAGGTTTCAGGCGTTGCGTGACTTCACAAAGCAAGGCCGATCGATGACGATCGGCGAGAACGGCATGATCTGCACGTCGCATCCGGCTGCCTCCATGGCTGGCCTCGATATGCTGCGAGCCGGCGGCAACGCGGTCGACGCTGCCCTGGCCGCCATCGCTGTGCTGGCCGTCGTCGAGCCGCACATGACCGGCATAGGCGGCGACTGCTTCGCACTGTTCTCAATTGGCGGCGCGGCACCGATTGCGCTTGACGGTTCGGGGCGCGCGCCCGGCGCGGCGAGGGCCGAATGGTATGTCGATCGTGACATCCGTGAAATTCCACCAACCTCCGCGCATGCAGTGACGATACCCGGTGCGATCTCGGCGTGGTGCACGCTGAACCGTGACCACGGATCGAAGCCTCTTTCAGAGGTACTTGCGCCCGCGATCCGCCTTGCCGAGCAAGGCATGCGTGTGACGCCTCGCGTCGCGTGGGATTGGGGCCTGCAGATCGAGAAGCTCTCGGTCGATCCGGCAACCCGCGCCGCCTATCTCCCGGGCGGTTCCGCACCGGTCGTTGGCGATCTCTTCCGCAACCCCGCGCTTGCCGAGACGCTGCGTTGCATCGGTCGCGAAGGCGCGGCCGGCTTCTACTCGGGCAAAATAGCTAAGGCCCTGACCGCCAAACTGCGCGAGGCCGACGGGCTCCATCAGGAGGAAGACTTTGCCCGGCATCACTGCGATTATGTGCAGCCGGTCCAGACCAGCTATCGCGGCTATGAGGTCTACGAATGTCCGCCGCCTGGACAGGGGCTGGCCGCCCTCATGATCCTGCGCGTCATCGAGAATGTGGCGCTTGGGGACAGCCGGCGCAGCGAGGCCGATCGTATCCATCTCCTTGCCGAGGCTACCAAGGCGGCGTATCGCGTCCGCGATTCTTACTTCTGCGACCCGACGCAGGGCGACGTACCGGTTGCGCGGTTTCTTTCTGATGCCTTCATCGCCCAAATCAGTGATCGCATCGACCCCGGCAAGGCATCGCTGCCCGAAGACTGGGATCTGACCGAGCACAAGGACACCGTGTAAGTTTGTGCGGTCGATCGCGACCGCAACGCGGTGTCGCTGATCAATTCGCTGTTCGCGCCGTTCGGAAGCGGCATTTTCGAACCGACCACTGGCGTTCTCCTGCACAATCGGGGAAGCGGATTCCGGACGGACCCGAAGCACCCCTGCGTGATCGCTCCCCACAAGCGGCCCCTGCACACGATCATTCCAGGGCTGGTTTTCCGCGACGGCAAGCCGGTCATGCCATTCGGGGTGATGGGAGGCCACTACCAGGCCACGGGCCACGCGCATTTTCTCTCCCAGCTTCTCGATCGCGGGCTCGACATTCAGGCCGCGAGCGACGAGCCGCGTTCATTCGCCTTCGACGGAACGCTGTCGCTCGAGAAGACGGTCTCGCCCGCCGCTTTCGACGACCTTGCCGGCCGCGGACACGCGGTTGCCTGGTCCGATCTTCCGATCGGAGGCGCGCAGGCGATCTGGATCGACCACCAGCGGGGACTCATGTTCGGAGCGTCCGACCATCGTAAGGACGGGATGGCCCTGGTTCTCTAGTTGGAAGGAGGTGAGCAATGACGCTGTTGAAAGGTGCACTCACGGCGGAAGCAAGTCCGAAGCACCCGCCTGGCGCCTCAGGCTCACGTGATTTCATCCGCATCAACGAGGTCGGCAAGCTGTTCGGCGGTCGCGGGCCGGCCGTGACTGCGCTTCAGGATATCAATCTCGATGTCGGCCTTGGCGAATTCGTCGCAGTCGTGGGTCCATCGGGCTGCGGAAAATCGACGTTGCTTCGCATTCTCGCAGGACTAATCCCGACCAGCTCGGGAACCGTCTGGGTTGGCGATGGCAAGCTGGATGGACCACGGCACGACATCGGCGTCGTGTTCCAATCGCCCGTGCTGTTTCCCTGGCGCACCGTTCTCGACAACGTGCTGATCCCGATCGACGTCCAGAAGCTCGATCGCAAGAAGTATCTGTCGCGGGCGCGCGAGCTCATCGATCTCGTTGGATTGGGCGATTTCGAACAGCGCTATCCCGCCGAGCTCTCCGGCGGCATGCAGCAGCGGGTCGGCATCGTCCGCGCCCTGGTCCATGATCCAGCCATGCTGCTCATGGACGAGCCGTTCGGAGCGCTCGACGCCATGACGCGCGAGCACATGAACGTCGAATTGCAGCGCCTCTGGATGGCCCAGAGCAAGACCATCCTCTTCATCACCCATTCAATCTCCGAGGCCGTGTTTCTCGCCGACAGGATCGTTGTGATGACGCCCCGACCGGGCCGCATCACGGAGGTGCTCGACATTGACCTGCCTCGCGAACGGACGCTCGACATGATGACCACGCCGCCATTTGGCGAGTACGTCCGCCGCATCCGCACCCATTTCGGCACAGCTGGAGTCATGGACTGATGCCTGATCTCTCCTCGCTCGACACCGCCAAGAATCGAATCTTGAGCATCCTGCTGCTCTGCCTCGTACTCGTTGTCTGGCAGGCAAGCCCGATTCTCTTCAAAATTCCCGCGTTCATCCTGCCGTCTGCATCCGCCGTCGCTGAAGGACTGTGGCGCGGCCTGACCAGCGGGCTCTATCTCTATCACGGCGCAGTGACGTTGTTCGAGGTGGTCGCCGGGTTCGTACTTGGCGGATCTCTAGGCCTCGCTCTTGGAGTAGCCCTCGCGCTCAACCGTCGTTTCGCCTACTTCATCTACCCATACATCATCATGTTCCAGTCGATGCCGAAGGTCGCGCTCGCGCCGCTGTTCGTTCTCTGGTTCGGCCTCGGCGTCACCTCCAAGATCGTGACGGCGGCACTCGTGGCTTTCTTTCCGATGATGATCAACACGATCTCGGGATTGAACTCCGCCGACAAGGACCGCATCGACCTCATCCGTTCGCTCGGCGGCAGCGAACGACAGGTCTTCACCATGCTGCGGTTTCCGAGCGCGTTACCCTTCATCATGGCGGGTCTCGAGATCGCGATGGCCCTGTCGCTGATCGGCACCGTTGTTACCGAGTTCCTCGGCGCGGATGCCGGGCTCGGCATGTTGATGCAAAGCATGAATTTCATGATGGACGTCGCCGGGTCGTTTTCCGTCCTGATCATTTTGGCAGTCGTCGGGCTCGCACTCAATCAGACGCTGATCATGATCCGCAACCGGCTGCTGTTCTGGGAGCACCTTGGGCGGATTGACCCCGGAGTTGCCGACGACACGACCATCGCCGAGCCGAAGTCGTCCCAAGCCGGCAACGCGCTCCCCGCATCGCAGAAGTGAACTTGCCATGAAGGTCTTTTACTCAGAACGTCAACTTGAGCACCGCCCCCAGCAGATCATGCTGCTCGGCAAGCTCGCTTCGCCGGTCGAGAATCCGGATCGGCTGGCGGTACTGGCCCGCAGACTTACCGAGGCTGGCCTGAAGGAAACGCCACCTGCCGACCATGGCCGCGACGCCATCGAAGCCGTGCACGGGGCTGACTATGTCGACTTTCTCTCCTCCAGTTATGCACGCTGGGCGACCAATCCCAACGCCGGGCCGGAGATCTTGCCGAACACGCATCCGTACCGCGGTAAGGGATCGGCGCTCAGTCCTTCGTCCACACCGCCTTGCAGCGCGGTCAACGCCCAGGCGGGCTGGTACATCGGCGACCTCAATTGCGCCATCGGCGCCGGCACCTGGAGCGCGGTCTACGAGTCGGCGCAGGCCGCGCTATCTGCGGCGCACGCGGTTATCGATGGTGCCCCCTCTGCATTCGCGCTTTGCCGTCCGCCGGGACATCACGCATTCGCCGACCGCGCCTCAGGCTTCTGCTTCCTCAACAACGCCGCCATTGTCGCCGATCTCATCGGCAAACGGGCAGGCAGAGTGGCCATCCTCGATCTCGACACGCATCACGGAGACGGCACGCAAGCGATCTTCTATGATCGCAATGACGTGCTGTTCGCATCCGTGCACACCGACCCAACGACCTACTATCCCTACTTCTCGGGTTACGCCGACGAGCGGGGTGCGGGAGAAGGGTTCGGCGCCAACCTCAACTTGCCGCTTGCTCCCGGTAGCGGCGACGAAGCCTTTCTCGACGCCTGTAGAAATCTCGTTGAAGCCGCGCGGGCCCGCAGGACCGAGGTGCTCGTGGTGTCGGCCGGCTGGGACGCCCACCGCGACGACCCGCTATCCGTGCTCGATGTCTCGACCGACGCATTTGCACGAGTCGGCGAACTGCTGGCCGATCTGCAGCTTCCGACACTCATCGTGCAGGAAGGCGGTTATTCGCTCGAGGCCTCCGAGAACGCCGCCGCAGCCTTTATCGGCGCATTCTGCTCACGACACAAACGGGCCTGACGAGATGTCACCTCAACCAACGTGCAACGGAACTGGAGAGTAAGATGCGTCATAGCTATCTAGGTGCTGGCCTCGCCCTTTGCTCGGTGATTGCCGTGGCAGGCACGACCTCGTCCGCACTCGCACTGGACAAAGTGCGCCTGGGCTGGTGCACGAGCGTAATGACGCATGGGGTCGCCCCGATCGCGGTTGCCACCAAGTTTGGCTGGTTCAAGCAGGAGGGCATCGAAGTCGAACTGGTGAATTTTCCGGGATCCTCGGACTGCGTCCGCAACGTTGCGACAGGCGAGGTGCTGGCCGCGGTCGCCACCGCAGAACCGGTCGCGATCCTGCAGCAGACTGGCGTGAAGACGCAGGTTTTCTACACTGCTTACCGCCGCAACATTTTCGGTGTCGCAGTGCCGGTGGACAGCCCCATTAAGAAATATGCGGATTTGAAAGACAAGAAGATCGGGGTAACCTCCATGGCCTCGGCAGGCGTGGTGCTGGCCCGCTCGGGAGCCTCCGATGCCGGCCTCGACCCCGACCGCGATATCCGCGTCGTGGTGTCGGGTCAGCCGGCCCAAAGCGTCGTCCTGCTCCAGCGCAAGGAGATCGATGCTGTCAGCCAGTGGGACACGCAATACACATTAATGGGCCTCGCCGGCGTCCCCATGCGCATGCTCCAGGATCCCTTGATCGACTCTTTCCCGGCCAACAGTCTCGTGGCGAGCGCTGACTCGATCAAGAACAAGCGGAATCTGCTGGTGCGCTTGGGGCGCGCCTACACCATGGGCGTGGTTTACACCCTGAAGAATACGCGTCAGGCCGCCGCTATCTTCCAGGATGTCTATCCGCAGGTCGTCCCGACCGGCCTTGCTCCAGACGCAGCGCTCGAGCGGACAGCGACCCTGCTCAAGACCGTCTCCGAGAAGTGGACGCTCGATAAGCCGGGCGAGAAGTGGGGCGAGAGCGACCTCAAGATCTATCAAGGTTACATCGACTGGCTGGTACGGGCAAAGATTCTCAAGCAGTCCATTGACGCAAAGGAGATCGCGACGAACGACCTGGTCGGAGACATCAACAAGAACCTCGACATCAAGTCGGCTGAGGAAGCTTCGGCCCGCTGACACGCCGGCTCGCCCTTCCACGACAAACAAGACTGGAGTAGCGCAAATGGACCAAGCAAGCCTCGATATTCCTCCGAACGACCTTGAAGCCTACTGGATGCCGATGACGCCGAACCGGCGCTTCAAGTCGGGACCGGATTTCTTTGTCGAAGCCAAGGGGATGCACTACAAGACACCCGAAGGCCGGTCTGTGCTCGATGCCATCGCTGGGCTTTGGTGCGTCAATGCAGGGCATTGCCATCCCAAGATCATCGAGGCCATTCGCCACCAGGCGGGAAAGCTCGATTACGCATCAAGCTTCTCATTGGGCCATCCGCTCGCGTTTCATTACACCAATCGCGTGATGGAGATCGCGCCGAAAGGGTTTGACCATATTTTCCTCGCCGGATCCGGCTCCGAGGCAGTCGATACCGCCCTGAAGATGGCGCTCGCCTATCACCGGGCACGCGGCGAAGGCCATCGCCAGCGTCTGGTCGGACGCCAGCGCAGTTACCATGGAATGGGATTCGGCGGGCTCTCGGTTTCGGGCATCGGATGGCAGCGGGCGCAGTTCGGCGTCATGCTTCCGGGGGTGTCACACCTTCCTCATACACACGATCTCACGCGAAATGCGTTCAGCAAGGGCGAGCCCGAGCACGGCGCCGAATTTGCAGATGCGCTGGAAGGTCTCCTGACCGCGATCGACCCCTCGACGGTCGCAGCCGTGATCGTCGAGCCGGTCGCCGGAGCCGGCGGCGTGCTGCCGCCGCCCAAAGGCTATCTCAAGCGACTGCGCGAGATCACCAGCAAGCACGGCGTCCTGCTGATCTTCGACGAAGTTGTCACAGGCTTCGGAAGATTAGGAGCGCCCTTTGCCGCACAGGCTCTGGGCGTCACGCCAGATCTCATCACCTGCGCCAAGGGGATGAGCAACGGCGCCGTTCCCATGGGCGGCGTGCTGGTTCATCAACATGTGCATGATGCCATGTCGCAGGGACCGGAGGCTGTGGTCGAGTTTGCTCATGGCTACACCTACTCAGGCCACCCGCTTGCCTGCGCCGCCGCGATTGCCACACTCGATGTCTATCGGGAGGAAGGCATCTTCGAAAAAGTCGCCCGCATCGCCGGGAAATGGGAAGCCGCTATTCACGACATCAAGAGCGCCGGCGGCATGGTCCGCGATATCCGCAACCTCGGGCTACTCGGGGCCGTAGAGATCGAAGCTGCCCCGAATGCTCCTGGTCAACGGGCCCGCGCCGTGGCGAACCATTGTTTCGAAAATGGGATCTTTGTTCGCGCCCTTGGCGATACACTGATCCTGTCGCCGCCTCTTATCATCAACGAGGAGCAGATCGGTCAGATCGCCGATGGCATCAAGAGCGGCATTCGGACATTGTGAGATACTGAGGCGCAGACGGGGGCCGCCGACCAACAAAGCAGGCATTGCGGGCAATCTGGTCTGTGGCTCTATGTCAGCTTGCGCGGCCGTCGGCGTAGAAGACATTCCTTGAGCTCGGCTACTGACGCGGGATCGACGCCTTCGCCATTAGTCGCATCCGAGTTTCGCGGACCGAGCCGTTCCTGCAGTTGGAGGCAGTTATAGGAATTTCTCGCGGTCCTGCGCTTTGATCTCTGTCTCCAGTTGCTGATCGAGCTTGTCGAGGATTTGCCTCAAAACCTCGACTTCGTGCGGATCGAGCGCGGCCATGAGCTTACGCTCGACCCGAACAACGAATTTCTCGATATCCTTGTAGACCTTGCGGCCATCGGTCGTAAGGCTCAGGCTGGCGCGGCGGCGGTCTGCTTTATCCACATCACGATAAATCAGCCCTCGACGCACCAGCAATTCGATGGAGCGCGCGACCTTGAACGCATCGGACGAGGTCAATTTCGCAAGTTGCGTGGCCGTCAGCGGCTGATGCCTGGCAATGACCGCAAGGCTTCGCCAGGCCGGCATCGTCAGCTCGTAACGATCTTTGTACATGGGGGCAATGAAGCTACCCAGCCGCGAGGCGATGAGACCAAACCGGTACCCGGTCCAGTTCTCGAGCGGGAGGATCGTGCTGACTTTGTTCATCAAAAAGATCTGCTCGCTAGTATGGGAGCGGAACCATAACGAGTTGCATTGCACCGCTCAACCGCTCGCTTTTCCGGACGATCGTGTCATTGACGCAGGGCCAAATTACTTGCATAATGCAAATAATAAGCGTTCAAAAGAACCAAGGAGGATCAACATGTCGAAATCGACTGACGGCCAGGATCTGACGCTGGTTGGCCCAGGCACGGTCATGGGCGAGATGATGCGGCAATACTGGATTCCCGCCGCTCTCTCTTCGGAGCTATCAGTCGACGGCGATCCGATGCGTTTAATGCTGCTCGGTGAGCAGCTCATTGCCTTCCGTGACAGCTCGGGCCGGGTTGGCGTGCTGGATCATCAATGTCCGCACCGCTGTGCCTCGCTGTTCCTTGGCCGTAACGAGCACGACGGAATCCGTTGCGTCTATCACGGCTGGAAATTCGACGTCGAAGGCCGCTGCCTCGAGATGCCGAACGTCCCGCCTCCACAGGACTTCAAAGAAAAGGTCCGTGCAAAAAGCTACAAGGTGCGCGAATGCGCAGGCCTCATCTGGGTTTACATGGGCGCGCGCGCCGAGGCGCCACCGATGCCGATGCACGAAGCGCTGTTCGTTCCGGAGCAGGATCTGACCGTCACCATCCTCCAACGCGAAGCCAACTGGCTCCAGGGCCTCGAAGGCGATATCGACACGTCGCATTTCGGCTTCCTGCATGCCGGACACATCAACCCTGATGATTTCGAGGAAGGCCACCCGGCCCGTCACACGGTTTCCAACCGAGCGCCGGAATACAAGGTCACCGACACCGATTGGGGCACGATGTATGGCGCGTTTCGGCCGGAATCGGACGATCGAATGCACTGGCGCATGGCGCATTTCTCCCTGCCGTTCTGGACCCAGACCCCGAACGCCGACTTTGCCGACCACGTGGTCGCCAAAGCCTGGGTGCCCATGGACGACACCCACACGATGCTGATCTCGATCTATGGCGGCCGCGCCAAGGGGGCGACTTACTCGAGCTCCAAGCTGAAATCCGGTGGCGGCATCCCGGGGGCCGATGGTCTCGATTATCTGCCCAACACCACGGATTGGTATGGACGCTGGCGTCCCGTCCAGAACATCGGCAACGATTGGCAGATCGATCGCGAGGCTCAACGCACCAACAAAATCTACACGGGCATCCGCAACATCGTGATGCAGGATCAGGCCGTCACCGAAAGCATGGGACCGATCGTCGATCATACCAAGGAACATCTCGCGCCGAGCGACGTCATGATCTCGCGGACGAGACGGCGCCTGCTCAACGCGGCACGGGCGCTCGCCAATAACGGCACGGTGCCACCCGGCGTCGACGATGCCGAGGTGTTCTGGAATGCGCGCGCAGGCTCGTTCTATGCAGACGCGAAGGTCGATTGGCTCGAGGCCTACCAGGAGAAGCTGAAGACCGCCCTTCGCTGGCGTGCCCCGAGCCAGCAGGCGGCGGAGTAGCGTCGATGTCCACGCCGGATTGGAAGGAGCGCGCGCGCATCACGCGCCGCGCCGCGGTGTTTGGACTGACGGCCTCTTCAATGTTGCCATCGATCACGGCACCGGCACGGGCGGAGGACGAGTGGTCCACACTCGTGGCCGCGGCCAAGAAGGAAGGCCGCGTGGTGCTCTACAGTGCGTTCGTTGGCCTTGCTGCACATAAAGAACTCAAGAAGGACTTCGAGTCGACCTACGGAATCACAGTGGACATTCTCGAGGCACGCGCGAGCGAAGTCCGGGAGCGCATCCGCATCGAACAGGCCGCCGGTCGAAACGCAGCCGACGTCTCCGAGAACGGGCGGACCACGACCACGCTGCAGATCAAGGAGGAGCATGTCTTCGAACCTCACGGTCCCCTCCCCAGCCTCGGCCGCCTGAAGCCCGACTTCCCAAGCGACGGCATGCGGCTCCCTGTCTTTGCCATCGTCTACGGCATCCTGGCGAACACCTTGCTGGTCAAGCCGGCGGACGAGCCGAAAAGCTGGCTCGACCTGACGGATCCGCGCTGGAAAGGCAAAATCCTCAGCGACGATCTGCGGACGCTGGGCGGCGGCGGCGTGCTCTTCTCGGTCCTGCAGGATCTCTACGGGCGCACCTTCCACGAGAAGCTTGCTCAGCAGGACCTGAAATTCAGCCGGGAGATCCCCGCCAACGAGCGGCGGGTGGCCCGCGGCGAACTTCCGCTCTACATCCCCGACAGCCTGACGTCGCTGCTTGAGCTCAAGGGCCTGCCGGTGAAATTCATCGCGCCCAAGGAAGGGCTGCCCTATGTCGGCTACGATCTCGCGTTGCTGAAGAATGCGCCTCACCCCAACGCAGCGCGGCTGCTGATGGAGTACTATCTGGGCAAGACGATGCAGCAGAACCTTGCGAGGCTGGGGCTGCTGCCGACCACTGCGGCCGCGCTGACCGGTGTCGACCCTGCGGTGGCACAGATCGAGACAACGAAGCTTCTCGGCACCACGGATCCCGAACGCATGAACGCGATGCTGTCCTTGGCTCAGCAGATCTATCGCTGAGAGGCATCCCAGCGCAGGCCGGCTCAAGGGGCCGCGCCGGCCTGCTCCGGCACAGCCCAGGCCGACTGCTGCGGAACGACAACGGTCACATTGTCTCCGACCGAGAAGCCACCGAACGGCGGCGCATCGACATTGAGGCGGCTATCGTCGGTCTGCACCACGACCGACCGGATCGGACCGCGGAAGATCGTATGCGCAATCTGCCCAGACCACCGAAGTTCATGGTCTTTGCGGGCCGTGTCGGGCGGCGCGATGCGGGCGTCTTCGGGACGAACCATGACGGTCACGGCCTGCCCCGGCCTGACCTCGCTTGCCGACTCGCACGCACCACGCCAGCCTTTTCCGACGACGTCGAGCCGCACGCGGTGATCGCCGATCCGCGTGCAGGCCTCCACACTGGCCTCGAGCAGGTTCGGTGTTCCGAAGAAGGCCGCCACGATCCGGTTTGCGGGGTAGCGATAAATCTCCTCGGGCGCTCCGATCTGCTGGATTCGGCCGCGATCCATCACGACCACGCGGTCGGACAACGCCATCGCTTCGGCCTGATCATGTGTCACGTACAGGCTCGTCATCCCGAGCCGTTTTTGGATTGAACGGAACTCATCGCCCATCTGCAGACGAAGCTTCGCGTCGAGATTGCTGAGCGGCTCGTCGAGCAGCAGCACCTTGGGTTCGAAGACGAGGGCCCGCGCAATCGCTACCCGCTGCTGCTGGCCGCCGGACAGCGCCGGTGCTGGCCGTTCGGCCAAATCCTGCATCTCGACGAGGCGGAGTGCCTTGCCGACAAGATCGCGTATCTCGGCCGCTGATTTGCGGCGCACCCTCAGCGGATAGGCGACGTTCTCGAAGACGGTCATGTGCGGCCAGATCGCGTATGACTGGAAGACCATGCCGAGCCGCCGGCGCTCCGACGGAACGAAGACGCCGCGCCCCGCATCGCTGACCATCTCGTTGCCGATGCTGATGCGGCCGCCGGTATTCTGCTCGAGGCCTGCGACCATCCGCAACGTCGTGGTCTTGCCGCACCCCGACGGCCCCAGCAGGGTAACGAATTCGCCCTCGTTGACGCGCAGATCGACGCCGTTGACCGCGACGAAATCACCGAAGCTCCGGCTCACCTTCTCAAGAACGACATTCGACATGGCGCGATCCAGGCTCGGTCACATTCCACCGATGCGGCTGCTAATGAACTTAAGTTGAACCCACCGGAAGACGATCACGAGAACCATCATGATGAGCCCAATGACACTGACCTGCTCTGCATTGCCGTTCGCCCACAGCTTCAGCAAGACGACGGACAACACCTCGGAGCCGACGGAATAGAGCAGAACGGATGCGCTCAGCTCGCGCATGATCCCGAAGAACACCAGCACCCATCCGACAGCGAAGGACGGCCACGCCAACGCAAGGACGATGCGCCTCATGGTTTGCAGCCAGCTCGCGCCATGCACCCGGGAGCACTCCTCAAGGTCGAACGAAAGCTGCGCATATGCGCTCGACATGGCGCGGACCGAGAGCGGCGTGCCGAGCGAAATATAGGCCAGCAACAGCGCCCAGATCGTGCCGTAGATCGGGATCCCGTGAGGCAGCAGAGCAAACCCCCAGAGAAACCCGACACCGAGGACGATACCGGGCATCATCCACGGCAGCCAGGCCATCGAATCGATCAGCAGCCGGCCGCGCCACTTCGTGCGGACCGAGACATAGGCGACGGTTGCGCCGAGCAGCATGGTCAGCGTGGCGCCGACGAGTCCCAGGAACATCGTGTTGCTGAACCCGCGCCAGAACTCGCTGCTGCCGAACACCGCTCGATAGTGCTCGAGCGTCAGCATGTCCCACTGGTAGAACCCGAAGAACTTGAAGAACGAGCCGATCACGAGTTGCCCGACCGGGAGAACCACCGTCACCACAAAGAACAGAAGGCAGAAGGCAAAGGTTGCCCATCGCCATGCGCCGAGTTTCATCACCGAAGGCGAATATCCCTTGCCAGTGATGGTTTGAAAACTCCGGCCGCGCAGCATCCGCCGCTGCAGGAGAACGATCAGGAATAACAGCGCCATGATGACGAAGCTGATCGCAGTTGCGTACTGATATTGCGGCGGCGACCGCTGGTTGATCGAATCATAGATGTCGGTGGTGATGACCCGAATTCCTGCCGGCGAACCGAAGAAGAGCGGTGACTCGAAATTCTCGATGCCGCGAATGAAGCTCAGGATCGCGGCACCTGTGAGCGCGGGCAGCATAAGCTGCAATGTGACAGTACGAAAAGCTCTCAGGCGCGACGCTCCGCACATGGTTGCCGCTTCTTCGAGACTTGGATCCATCGCGCGGAAAGCATCCACGATGAGCAAAAACAGGAACGGTACTGAATATTGCATCATGTGCCAGACCACGCCGCCATATGAATAGACGTTGATTGGCGCTGTCTCCGATCCCGTGATCCACTCATAGAGCTGATTGAGCAGCCCGACCTGCGGATTGCCGAGCATGCCCCACGCCATTGCGGTCAGGATTGGGGGAATGAAGAATGGAAGCGTGATCAGGACTTCCAGAGATCCCCGAAACGGCGTGTCGGTTCGTGCCAGAATCCAGGCGAGCAGGACGGCCAGAACAACGGAAGGAATAGTCTTGGCCAGGGATATGCCGACGGTGTTGAGAAGTGTCACCGCGCTCTGCAGCGTGAGGACGTCGCGATAGCCGTCCAGACTGAACGTTCCGGCCATCCCCGGCGGCGTCGAATGCAGGCTTCCATAAAGCAGCATCGACAGGGGATAGACGGAAAGGAAAGCGAGAATGACCACGAGCAGGGCAAGGGCCGCAAGGCGGCCCGCCGCTGTCGTCTGCAGCCATCGCCCAACCCAACCAAGGCCCTTCGAGCGCCGCTCGACGAGATTGTTCACTCCCTCTCCGGCTGAAACGCTCATGGCCCTCTCAGGGATAAAGCCTCTTGGCGAGGTCCATCATCGTGGAGCGCTCAGCCAGCTTCGCGGGCCCGATGATCTTGGCGTTGACGAACTGCTGCGCATCCGGATTGGCGCGCTCGGCCGCCGCAGCGTTCACTGGCAGCATCCAGGCATTGGCGTAGAGCAATTGCGCCTCAACGCTAAGGAAGTGGTCGATGAACAAACGCGCGGCGTTGGGGTGCGGGGCGTTCTTGAGCACCGCGAGATCCATCTCCGCGTAAGGTGCACCCTCCTTCGGAATCACGACCTTCACCGGTAACCCCTTCAGATCGGACGTGAAGGCAAAGATCTGCGGGATATAGATGGCGTACTCGCCGCGAGCCACGCGTCGCGCGTCGTTTCGCATATCGCGGCTGAATACCGGCTTTTGCTCGGCGAGCTTCTGGTTGAAGTCAGCGCCCATGGTCTTTTCCAGGATGGCGAACATGGTGTTCCCGCTGCCGAGCGGCCGCATGTCGTCCGAGAGGATCTTGCCCTTCCATTTGGGATCGTTGAGATCGTTCCAGCTCGTCGGAATGTCCTGCTCCTTGACCAGCCGCGTGTTGACGAGAATACCCATTGGCTGCATGAAGGCCGGCACGCTGTATTCATTGGCCTTGAACGGCGGTCGCAAATTGGCGGCATTCGGGATCGGTGGCAATTTCTGCACGAAATCGCCGTTCTTGAGCTGCTCCTCGATCATGGTCGTCGTGACCATTTCCGCGTCGCCCAGGAAGCGGCCAGCCGCCTGCTCAGTGCGGATGCGCTCGGCGAGCTCGCTGGCGCGCAGGTCGAGACTCTCGACCGAAATTCCGTACTTCGCTTCGAACGACTTGAGGACTTCCTTGAAGTAGGGGGCGCCCAAGGCCATGTTGTAGACTACGACCTTGCCTTCCTTCTTGGCGGCCTCAACGACCTTGTCCCAAGAACCGTCGTCGGCTTGCGCAGGGCTGAATAGACCCACAAGACAAGCGACAGCCGCCGGTATCCCTAGCTTGAACAACACGTTACTCCTCCCAAAGTCCTTTTA
Organism: Bradyrhizobium sp. 6(2017); assembly: GCF_011058295.2. Classification (NCBI taxonomy): domain Bacteria; kingdom Pseudomonadati; phylum Pseudomonadota; class Alphaproteobacteria; order Hyphomicrobiales; family Nitrobacteraceae; genus Bradyrhizobium; species Bradyrhizobium sp. 6(2017). Next base: position 8,624,178 of record NZ_CP049289.2, read on the forward strand.
TTTGCTATATTGGTTCGCCGGTCTTCAGGTCTCCAGGACCACATATTGCTTGTCGATCGTGACCTGAAACGTTTCGGCGCGCAGCTCGCCTTCGATCAGCGCCCCACCGGACTCAACCTTCAGCTCATAACTCCGCACCTTGGTGCGATCGGGCTCGCACCACGACCGCCCGGTTCGCAGATCGAATTCCCAGCCGTGCCATGGGCAGCGCAACAACTCACCACGGCGGCTGTATTGATAGTCGCCAGGCCCCGTTGCCTCGACGAGCCCGACGATGCGCCCCTTGCACAGGGATGCGCCTTCATGCGGACAACGATTGCCGACCGCGAAATACTCGCCCTCGACATTGAAGATGCCGATCTCGCGTCCATTGACCTGGACCAGCAGGCGCTGGCCTGGCGGGATCTGATCCACGGTCGCAACCACATGCCGCGCCATCAGTCCAACCTGTAGAACTTGCGGGCATTCTCATAGAGAAGTTGCTCGCGCTGGGCTTGCGTGAGGTTGGCGCGAAATGCGAAGCGCGGATCGTCGAAATCCCAATGTGGATAGTCGGTGGAGAACAGCAGCCGGTCCCATCCGATCCTGTCGAACAGATCGATCAATTCGGCTGATGTCGCCGGCTCTTCCATCGGCTGCGTGCTGAACCACACTTGCTCGCGCACGTAGTGCGACGGCGGCTTCTTGACATGGGGAACCTCGCTACGTAGGCGTGCCCAGTGCTTGTCCATGCGCGCATTGAGCGATGGGACCCAGCCCAAGCCGCCCTCCATGATCACGACGCGCAGTTCAGGAAAGCGTTCCAGGACTCCTTCAAACACGAGACTGGCTACGACCGCCTGCATGGTCTGGGCGACCGAGTGATGTTCCTCCATGTAATAGGATGTCCATCCGCCGCCGGTCGACGGATGGCCATTCGTGCCGCCGACATGGATGGTGATCGGCAGGTTGTTGCGCACCGCCGCCTCATAGATCGGCCAGTAGCGCCGGCGTCCGAGCGGCTCGTCCGTCTTGGGCAGGATCAGGATCTGGGTAAAGTTGGGATCGCCTCCCCTGGCGTCGATCTCGGCGACGGAGGCAACCGTATCCTCCTGGGCGACCAGTACCGAGGCCCGCAGCCGCGGCTCCTGCTTCACCCAGCGTTCGACCTGCCAGGTATTCATCGCGCGGGTCAATGCGACGCCAAGATCGAGATTGCGCTGGCTTCCCGGATTCCAGCGCAGGGGAATCAACATGCCCACCTCGATTCCGTTCGGATCGAGGTGCTGCTTCCTCATCAATTCAAGGCTCGATCCCGGCGGTCCGCCCTCCTCCGGATAGGCATCGATCCTCGCAGCGTCGGGCGACATGCGCGGATGCGACAGCGCCTCGGAGAAAGCGTGGCGCAGGTGGCTGCCATAAACCGACAGATGCTCGATCCATCGTCTTTCCAGATAGGGATGCACCTCGGTCCACGACGTCATCGCCGGATGGATGTCGCAATCGATGACTTTCAGCTCGTAGCTCGCGGCTTTTGGCCGCTCGAGTTCAACGGTGCTCATGGCACAACCTCCATGATCTGATCGGCTTTGGCCAATCGCGAGTAAGTGGCAAGCGCGTTTTCACTGGCGATCTTGCGGAACAGCTCGCCAGGGAGCCGGCCGGAGAGAACCGCATCCCCGTCGAAATGCCAATGCGGATAGTCCGTCGAGAACAGGAACAGCTCATCCGACTTGATGTGATCGGCGAGCCGCATGATGGCCTCGCCGTCGTCCGTCGCATCGACCGGCTGGACGGTGAAGCGCACGTTGTTGCGGATGATCTCCGACGGCGTGCGCGTGACCCAGGGGACCTCGGCCCGTACGCCCTTCCAAGTCTTGTCGGCGCGCCAAATGAACCCGCTCAGCCATGTCAGTCCGGATTCGATGGCGACGACCTTGAGCCGGGGAAATTTCGCGAACACGCCTTCCGATATCAGGCTTTGCAGCTGGCTCTCGAATGCGGCGGATTGCGCCACATAGTCCTCGACGTAGTGGGAGGGCCAGCCGATAGCGGTCGGCGCATATCGATAGGCGCTGCCTGCGTGAATTCCGATCGCGAGGCCAAGGCGCTCGGCGCGTTCGTAGATCGGCCAGAGATGCCGGCGGCCCAGTGTCGTTTCGCCGGACACCAGCATGAGCACCTGCACGAACCGGAAGTCATCGGAGCGGCGATCGATTTCGGCCACGGCGAGCTCTGCATTGTGTGACGGGATCACGATCGAGGCGCGCAGCCGCGGATCGTGGTTGAGCCAGTGATCCCTGATCCAGTCATTGGTCGCCCGGCAGAACGCAGCCGCCATGTCTTCGCTGTGAAGCACCTGCGCGCCGTAGAGGCAGTTCAGGATTCCATAGCGCGGCCGAAACCGATCGAGCACATGGCCCTGCATCGCCTGCAGCGAGGAGCCCGGCTTCGCGCCGCCCTCGAGATCCCAGTCCGGGCGGCACGACAGCGGCGAGTTCTGCGGATAACTCGTCAGGCTCAGGTTGAGACGATCGAGCGCGCGGACGGAGACCATCTCGCGCCAATAGTCGTTCAGGTATGGCAGGAGGACGCCCATCCCGGGCACCGCCGGGTGAAGGTCGCAATCGATCGCCCCGGCATACGTCCTCGCCTGATCAAGACCGGCGACCAAGCCGTTTCCTTCCATGTCGCTCTCGCCACTTTTTTCTTGGAATTGGGAGATTGAGCTTTATGTTGATACATCAATAAATGTCCTGTCAAGAAATTTGATCTGGATCAATGCGCCTGCAAGAGTGAGACTTTGGGCGAAGATTTGCTGAGGGAGATCCCTGGAATGCCTGCGGCCAAGAAGCTCGAGGTTGAGGAAGCGTCGAACGACCGCTCGCGCACCGCCGGAACACTGGCGCGCGAACATTTGGCCGTGCTGGTCTCGACCATCGGCATGCGTCTCAACAGAGGCGCGACCGCTTATTATCGCTCGGCCTGGAACATCGGCGCGGTCGAGTGGCGCCTGATCATGACGCTCAAGAGCATCAGTTCGCTCAATGTCAGCGAGTTGTCGGACGCTGCGGATATCGACAAGGCTGCCGCAAGTCGAAGCCTGGCGATCCTGGAGGAGCGTGGGCTCGTATCGGTCGAACAAACACGGTCGCGTGGCAGAGCTGCGATCGCCAAGCTGACCGCCGAAGGTCGAAAGTTCGCAGTCAAGTTGACGGAAGTTTCGCGCGAACGAGACGCGCGACTGTTCAAGGAATTCACCCCATCCGACAAGGAGAGATTACGCGAACTCCTGAACCAGCTGTCCCACTCGCTGGAAAAAGCCGATTGGGAGCATTGACCGCGGTCAATGCGCTCCTCGGCGGGGCGATCAGACGCTTCGTCGTTCGCCTCAGGAGCGGTCCCTGATCGAACTTCGCATCCGGGATTTCCCTCACTCCAGCCCCGCGGACGGCAGACGTATCGCCACTCGAAGTCCTCCGAGCGGAGACCGGTCCAGGCTAAGGGATCCGGCGTAGAGCTCCGCGAGCTCCCGCGTGATCGACAGGCCGAAGCCGAATCCGGGAGAGCTTTCGTCGAGCCGTTGGCCGGCCTGCATCGCCTGCGACATCTGCTCCGGCGAAAGCCCCGGTCCGTCGTCCTCGACAACGAGTACGACCCTTCGCGACTCTTCGCGGGATCCGACCACGACCTTGCTGCGGCACCAGGAGAAGGCGTTCTCTAGTACGTTTCCCAGCATTTCGTCGACATCCTGCTGTTCGCAGGCGACTCCGAGGCCGGCCGGGATGTGACTGACAAAATCGATCGCCTTGTCGGCGTTCACCTTGCCGAGGACGAGGCCGAGATCCGCGACCCGCGGCAAAATCGCAGTTCTCGTCCGAACCGGACCGCCGAGCGTAGCCGACCGGGCGCGGCCCAGATGATGCCGGATGCGCCGGTCCATCAGCACGACGAGGTCGTGAAGATCATCGGATCCGGGCGTCTGCTTCTGCAGCGCAACTGCCAGCGTAGCGAGAGGTGTCTTCAAGCCGTGCGCCAGATTCGAGACGTGCTTGCGCGCCCGATCGAGGTTTGCAGCATTTTGGACCAGCAGCGCGTTGAGTTCGGTCGCCAGCGGCTGTACCTCGCTTGGCTGAGCATCCGGTACACGTTCGCGAAGCCCTGATCGTATGTCGGCGACCGCGCGGCGAAGTCGGTCGAGCGGTCGCAGTCCCAGGCGAACCTGGATCAGCATGGCACCGATCAACGCGATGCCGAGCACGGCAAGCGACAGCGCCAATGTGCGCATCGCTTCCCATAATGGCCCAAGCACCGCGTCTCGCGGAGCGGAAGCCACGATCCTAGCAGGAACTCCGGATGCCGACACATTCAGGATGCGGAAGTGGAGCCTGCGGTCGTCGGGACCCATGCCATCAGCTGGCGCCGGACGATCTCGCGGAGGTGGATCGTCGTCGACCCGACGAGGCGGGGGCGGAGGCGGCGGGGGCCTGTCGCGGATGTTGGGAGGAGACAGGTCCGCTCCATCGAGCGACCGGGACCGCAGCACGTTTTTTGGTCCGGAGATCATCCAGTACCAGCCGTGTCGTCGCCGATCGAAAGGAGGGCCGTCGGCGGATCCTGCCAAGCGTAGGGTGCCGCTACCATCGACGTCGAGCATGGAAGACAGAAACTGGATCTGGGCATCGAGCCTCTGGTCGATCTGCCCTTGCACGAAACGGTGCAGAACGAACGAGATCAGGACCGCAGCGACGACGAGCGCGGCGGTGATGAATATGCCGGCCCCGATCATAAGGCGTCGGCCGAGCGACGTGCTCTGGCTCATCATCAAGATCCTGAGTTGAGCTTGTAGCCGCGGCCTCTTTCGGTCTCGATCAGCGTCTTCCCGATCTTGCGGCGCAACCTGGCGACGATCACTTCGATCGAATTCGAATCCGTCCCGATATCCCCTTCGTAGACCTTCTCCGAAAGCAGGCCGCGCTCGACCACGGTATCCTTATGCAGGATCAGGCATTCCAGAACGCGCCATTCCAGCGCAGTCAGCTTCAACGGAAGGCCGTTGAACTCGAACACCCCGGTCTGCGTTTCGAAAGTAAGAGGGCCGCACGAGATGCGCGGCGCGGCATGACCGGAGGCGCGACGGACCAGTGCACGGAGGCGCATGACCAATTCCTCGGTCCGAAACGGCTTCGTCAGATAGTCGTCGGCTCCTGCCTTGAAGGCCTCGACCTTTTCAGTCCAGCCGTCGCGCGCAGTCAAGATCAGCACCGGCAGATGCCGGTCGTGCTGTCGCCATCGACGCAGCACCTCGACCCCGGGCACCTTGGGCAATCCCAGATCGAGCACCGCGACGTCGTAGGATTCTGTCTCACCGAGATGCTGTCCGTCCTCGCCGTTCGCGGCCACATCGACCGCGAAGTTTTCCTCGCGCAAGGCGCGGGCAATCTCTTGCGCGAGCAGGCGGTCATCTTCCACCAGAAGGATTTTCATTCCGCTTCCACCTCGGACGGGACCTATGCCCGGGAGCTTAACCCAACCTGAACGAAACGGTTCAGGCTGGATTGGGGGCGGCGTCCTAGGCTCCGGTCATCGCAATCGATGAAAGGACCGTCGGATGACCGAAAGCCATTCACATACAGATACCGACCCATCGCTCCCGGCACGCCGACAACCGCGGCATCGAGCCCTGCTGGCAGGGGTAGCGCTTGCCGTACTCGCGGTCGGCGCTGCCGCCGGCGGCGGTGGAGTGAGACTCGCCCAGAATTGGCAGCCTCACAGCGTCATGCTGTTGCAGCCGACCGCCATCGATGCGCTGCAGCCTGGAGGTCCGTCCGCGGTGCGGGGCCGCGTCGCCGAGATTTTCGGCAACAAGTTCATCGTCGACGACGGCAGCGGCCGTGCGCTGGTCGACCTCGGGCCGCGCGGCCAAGATGCTGATACGGTGACCAAAGGCGAGACCGTCACGGTTCAGGGCATATTCGAGCGGGGGATCGTCCACGCTCAGATCGTTTCGCATGCCGACGGCAGGGCGGAAGCCTTCGGTCCTCCGCCGCGTCCGCCCCGCGGGGCGCCACCTCCGCCGCCCCGGGCGGACGCGCCGCCGCCACCGCCTCCTGGAGCGCCGCCGCCGCGGTCGGATGCACCCCCGCCACCGCCGCCTGCGGCTTCTCCGCCACCGCGGGCCGATGTACCGCCCCCGCCGCCACCTCCGGGGCCCAAAGCGCTGTGAGCGAATGATGAATGGATGAATATCAGGAGACCAGGATGTCCGAAGACCAGATCAAGTTATCCGGCAAGATCGTGCACGTGTTCGCGCACCGCTTCGTGGTTCAGACCGCGAAGGGTGCGGTGCTTGCCGATCTCACGCCGCACGGAGCGGACCTCGTCAAGCTCCGGATCGGAGCCGACGTCGAGCTGGAAGGCGAACAGAAGCCCTCCGAGCTCAGGGTGACGCGTTTCACCTGCGGCCGCGAGAGCGTGACGATCCAGCACAAGAGGAAGCCCGATCACGGCCATCACGAGTCCGCGGACCTCGCCACGGCGATCGAGGCCGCGCGCGCGGCCGGGTTCGAGCCGGTCGGCACGCCCCGTCGCAAGCCCAAGCACTTCGAAATCGAGGGCCAGCGAAACGGCGAGACCTACGAACTGCACGTCGAATTGGGCGGCCGGATTCGGAAGGCCAAGCTGGTCGGCAGCGGACACGAAGCTGCTTAACGCTCAAGGGGGGCGACTGATGCCGCTCTGACCAACCGTGGTCTGCAATGGTCGAAGGAAAACGGACCCGAGCCGGAACTCAACCGGCTCGGGGGTCTATTGAGGGCCTCATTGAGCGGGCAGATCGTCAATCAAGCATCGGGATGCAACGTGTCGATTCCACTGATAAAACTACAGTGCGGCTCGTGCCGGCCAGCATCTTCCTCCTTTCGCGTTTTTGAGGAGGAGCGCCGGTGACCACACACAAGGCAAATCGAGATGGCGCGCTGCGTCCGCTGCTCGCGCTGAACTTCTTCATGGCAGACATGCAGGCCGGCATCGGCCCGTTCCTGGGCGTGTTTCTGCTCGCGCACGGCTGGCAGAGCGGCTGGATCGGAACGGTGATGACGGCAGGCTGCATCGCCGGGATGCTGATGACGACGCCAGCAGGGGCACTGATCGACGCCACGCGCAGCAAGAAGCTGTTCGTCATCATCCCCGGCATCTGCACCGTCATTGCGTCCGGCATCGTGCTACTGTCGCAGGAATTCTGGCTGGTGGCCGCCTCTCAGGTCGCAACCGCGATCGCGGGCGCCGCGATCGGCCCGGCCGTCGCCGGCATCACGCTGGGCATCGTCCGCCAGGCCGGCTTCAATCGGCAGAACGGCCGCAACCAGGCCTTCAACCACGCCGGCAACATGGTCGGTGCCGGGCTGTCCGGATTCACCGGCTGGGTGTACGGCTTCACGGCGGTGTTCTGGCTCGCCGCAGTCTTCGGCGTCCTCTCCATCATTTCCGTGCTGATGATCCCGAGCGCGTCCATCGACGACGACGTAGCGCGCGGGCTCGAACGCGAGGGCAACGACGACAGGCCCGCCAGCGGGTTGCAGGTTCTGGTCGAGTCGAAGCCGTTGCTGATCCTCGCCGCAGCGTTGCTGTTCTTTCACCTCGGCAATGCGGCGATGCTGCCGCTCTACGGCTTGGCGGTCGTCGCCAACAAGCAGGCCGATCCGGCGAGCTTTGTCGCCATAACAATCGTCATTGCCCAGGGCACTATGATCCTGACCTCGCTGGTTGCGATGCGGATGGCCGAAAAGGAAGGTTACTGGCTGGTCCTGTTGGTGTCGTTCATGGCCTTGCCAATCCGGAGTATCGTCGCCGCCGGGCTCTTGAACAAATGGGGTGTTTATCCAGTGCAGATTCTCGATGGGGTTGGGGCGGGCTTGCAGAGCGTCGCAGTGCCAGGTCTCGTTGCGCGGATCCTCGATGGTACCGGGCGGATCAACGCAGGCCAGGGCGCGGTGATGACAGTGCAGGGCATCGGAGCTTCGCTGAGTCCGGCGATCGGCGGCTGGATCGCGCAAGAGTTCGGCTATGGGCCGATGTTCCTCATCCTCGGCGGTTTCGCGGTGATCTCGGTCGCGCTGTGGAGCGTCTTCGCTCCATTGCTGAAACCCGCCTGTGCGACGAAACCCCGGCGCGTATCGAACGGAATTGCCTCGCAGGTCCCGGGTGTCGCCTGATGTTCGCTTCAAACGCCGCGACCTGGGGAATCGCGGGTCTTGCGACCCTGGGCGTCATCGCCCGTCCATGGAATCTGCCGGAATACATCTGGGCGGTGACCGGCGCCGTCTTGCTGATCGCCTTCGACCTGTTGCCATGGCGGGATGCCGTCGCAGCCGCAGGGAAAGGCACCGACGTTTATTTTTTTCTGATCGGCATGATGCTGCTGGCCGAGGTCGCACGGAAGGAAGGCCTGTTCGAGTGGCTCGCCGAACAGGCCGTCAGGCATTCGCGCAACTCGGCATCCCGGCTGTTCTCGATCGTTTATGCGGTCGGTACGCTGGTCACCATCTTCCTGTCGAACGATGCCACCGCGGTCGTGCTTACGCCTGCGGTCTATGCCGCGACCCGTACCGCGAAGGTCGAGCCGTTGCCGTATCTGCTCGTCTGCGCGTTCATCGCCAATGCCGCCAGCTTTGTGCTGCCGATCTCGAACCCGGCCAACCTCGTGCTGTTCGGCGCGCGGATGCCGACGCTGCCGGAGTGGTTGCATTGCTTCCTGCTGCCATCGATCGTGGCGATCGCGATGACCTTCATCATGCTCCGGATCAGCTTGCGCAAGAGCCTGTTGGGCGGCGTTGATGAGCGCGACGGAGAGCCAGCCATTCTGACGAGGGGCGCTGCGATCGTCGCGGCCGGCATCGGCACGACGGCGGTGGTGCTGCTCGCCGCATCCGCCTTGGGTCGGGATCTTGGAGTTCCAACTTTCGCCTGCGGTGCAGTAGTAACCGCGATCGTTCTCCTGCATAGCCGCAAATCGCCGCTATCGATCGCGCGCGATATCTCGTGGTCGGTCCTGCTTCTCGTCGCCGGGCTGTTCATCCTGGTCGAAGGCCTCAATCGCACCGGCGTGCTGCCGGCGCTCGCCGAAGAGCTCAAGCGAACCGCCGCGCTGTCGCCGCACGTAACCTCATGGGGCGCCGGCATCTTCACGGCGATCGCCTCGAACCTCATCAACAACCTGCCGATGGGTCTGATCGCGGCGACCACGACGCAAGCCGCGCAGACGTCGCATCAGATCACCGGCGCCGTTCTGATTGGTGTCGATCTCGGACCCAATCTGTCGGTCACCGGCTCGCTCGCGACGATCCTTTGGCTGATCGCGCTGCGGCGCGAGGGCGAGCACGTCGGCGCGCTTCGCTTTCTGCGGCTCGGCGTCCTGGTCATGCCGCCGGCATTGGCACTGTCGCTGCTTGCACTCTCGCTGGTTGCGCTATGAACGCAGTGGGCCGAGGTGTCGCAGCTGAAACACAACGTCGTCGGAGTAACCCTCACCGGGATCGTCATAGGCTGCAAGATCCGCGCCCCGGCGGTGAAGTGTGCGCAGGAGCGATTCCACGTCAACGGGTTGTGCGATTGAGTTGAACAATCGGAAGCTATCGATATGGCTGACGACGATCATGTGGTGCGATCGCCCCTGACGGTCCGAGCACCACGTCTCTCGAGGCGGAGGCCGCTATCCTAACCCCTCACATCGATCCAGAACGTCGTAGTCCCTTGCTCGTGTCTACCAGAGACTTGGAACAACAGCGAAGACGCGACGGCGCTTATTCCTGGGACGTCTTCGAAGACGCCGCTGAGAGCGGACGCTTTCTGGAGACGTTCATGGTGACCTCATGGCTTGAGCACCTGCGGCAGCACCAGCGCGTAACAAACACCGACACGGCCGTTCAGGATGCGATCCGCGCGATCGGTGCCGCGGCTGAGCTACGCCTACGCCAAGCTCGCGGCCATCCGGCGTAAGAAATCGCACAAAATCGTAGTTTGGCGTGCAAAATAGTCCGATTGGTAGCGGGAGACCGCTACCAACGTTCCCCCCGACCGCTTTCCGCTGAATTTTTGGTGTCCGTGGCCTAAAGCGCCAGCCTCTAGCGGCGCGTTGCTTAATTTCGCATCCAGACCGGAGCACCAATCCACAGCGACAGCTCCGCATTGAAATAAAATTTGATGGGATAAGTCTAAAAGACGACTTGATCTCTTATCCTTCTATGAAGCTGCGACGTTCCAGCCATTCGATAGGTAAGCAGTAATGACCGATCAACAATTGGCTCTTCAGGCCGTCAGCGAAGCCCAATGCATACTGAACGAATACCTTCAGCCCCGCCCCCACGACAATGAGCGCATCCTCGACAGGTTGGTGGAGGTTCTTGAGCGGCCCGGTTTGATAGTTGCAGTGAGCCGGTTGCAGCAACGAAGTAGTCTCTGAGCGCTCAGATGACGAAACAATTTCCATTAATTCCTTTGGCCGCTTGCATCGCTACATTCTTGTTAGGGGGAACGCCAACTGCGCTGGCGAAACAATGCAGTACCGCGATGCCACCAAATCGGCACGAGTATTGGTCTTGGCGCCTCATCGACGGACGAAAATGCTGGTACGAAGGCAAGCCGATGCTTTCGAAATCATTATTGGAGTGGCCTGTGCAGGTTTCGACGCAGCCGCGTCTCACTGAAGAGCTTGCAAGCGCCCTCATAGAGAAGCCTAGCGATCCGATAGATTCAGAAGAGCTGGCGCCGACGCACAAGAATACTTTCGATGCCCTGTGGCGCACCAGGGTTGAACGGCGGTAGACTTTTGACCTTCAAATTGAGCGAGGCCGCTTCGTCAGCTAAGGCTATCGGCTTCGATCCTGCTCTCCCCTTGTGGGAGCCTTATGCAGCGAAAAAATCTAACGAGCAGGGTTCAGCACGAATTTTGGGAGTCAGTCGTCGCTGCAGATACTTTCATTTCTCTTTCCCATAGCGGCATACAAGACGGCCCGATGACGGCGGGGCCACCTTGCAGAGGGTCGCCTTCGCTTTCAGCGCCCGCCGTCGTCTCGAAGCGGACAGTGGCGGTATTTCGGGCAGACCGGCTACGCCGGTGTGTTGCCGCCTGATAACGCGGCGGGGCGTTTTGCTGTTGACGCGCCACACAACAATCAAAGCACCAACAGCCGTATATGTGCGAACGGTATAATCGCCTTTTCTCAACGCATCGCACCTAAATCATGTACCATCTCGTACACAAAGGCGGTGCGCCGACGGGCCATCAGAAGCAGACTTCAAACTGCGAATGCTTGATGCCCGCTTCAGCGCCGTGAGCGGACATCATCAGCTAGACCAGTCATGTCCGGGAAGGGCCAAGAACGGACGTATCCGGTACCGAATTGAGCGCGGGAAGTCCGTCATTCGATGTCACAAAGGGTTTGCGGCCCGGAGTCCAAAGAATACACCTCGCGCAATTGCGTCCCGCACTATGCCGCGCTGACGTTATCTTCATCAATTGGATCAGCGATCGTCGGCAAGGTATGCATACCGCGTTCATGGAAGTGGGTCGCCGGTGTGCGATCGATGGCCAGACTGAGAAGTTCCGGTCGACTGTAGTGGCCGCGCGAGTCCATCAGTTGCTTGCGTCGATCGATTAACGCGAAATCCAGATCGGCAATCACCTGGCCTTGACCAGAACGCAAGGGTTCACCGATCAATTCACCTTCTGGCGAGATGATCGCGGTGAAGCAGCCGCCGGAGATTGGCCCAATGCTGCACCCGGTGTCCTTCATGATCTGTGCTTGCTGTTCGCCATCTAGCCACGCCGTTGCGCTAACAACGAAACAGCCGGCTTCAAGGGCGTGATGGCGGACATTGACTTGTGTCTGCTCGGCAAATCGATCACCCGCGAATGAACCCGGATACATCGCAGAATGGATTTGCTCGCCGTCAGCCATCAGGGCGTAGCGCGCCAGCGGATTGTAATGCTCCCAGCATGCCAACTGGCCGATACGGCCGACGACACTATCCACTGCGCGCAGCCCGGAACCATCGCCCTGGCCCCAAATCATGCGCTCATGAAAAGTGGGACTGATCTTGCGGCGACGTTGGACTAAGGTACCGTCTGCGTCGAACAACAATTGCGTATTATAGAGCGTGCCGCCGTCGCGCTCGCTGACGCCTATCGACACCACCATCCTAGCCTGCCTCGCAGCCTCACCGATGGCTTCCGTGGTGGCTGAGGGTACCGTTACGGCCTGATCGAGCAGCCGGGGGTGCTCCTTGCCGGTTCGGAGCTCGAAAGGAGTCTGCACGAATGAGAAATAGGGATAGTATGGCACCACCGTTTCCGGGAACGTGGCGAACTGGACCCCCAGTTTGGCGAGTTCCGCGATTTTCTGAACCACTTTTTGCACCGTACCTTCCCGGCTATAGAGCACGGGACTGATCTGTACGGCAGCGGCTTTGACGATGATCATGCTTTTTCTCCCAGAATACGGATTGGGCCCCTGGGGACCGTTGGCCGCTCATACAGCTTGCTGAAACAACGCCATCGAATTGCGCGCGAAACGGAGGAAGAACCTCTGCATTGCTTGATCGGTCTTGGTTCGGGCTTCAACCAATGCATCGGGACCAAGGGCCGACCCTTCAACGGAGAAGAACGTCAGATCATGCAGCCCAATGGAACCCAGGATAGCTTTGAGATACGGCGTGATGAAATCGGGCTGATGCGTGCGCTCGCCGGAAAATCTTCCGCCCGATGACACTGCGACAAAAACCGGACGGTCGCGTAGCGCACCTATTTTTCCTTCGGCAGTCACGTGGAATGTTCGACGGACTCGAACGACGTGATCTATCCACATCTTGAGAGCGGCAGGCACGCTGAAGTTATGCATCGGAGTTGCGATGACCACGAAGTCGGCGCTCTCAAGCTCCTGGATCAGCTCTTCAGACCGGGACATAGAGCCTTCGGGAGACAGTTCCGGCGAACGACCGCTCCGTCGCGCCAAGAGCAGTTGCATAATCTTCATCGAGATCGGTGATGGCGCCACCGATCGGTCGAATGATGACCGTTGCCGTGGGTTCGCTGTTCAGCAGATGGCCGACGATTGTTTGAGATAGCCTGTAGCTCTCCGATGCCTGCCCGCGGGGGCTGCAAATCAAATGCAGTATTTTCATGATTGGCTTTCCATCGCTGTTGTCTGAACTCTGACTGAACGATAGCCAATCGCGCGGCCTGCATCCAAGGACCATGAATGAGCTTTGCGACTGGTCCATGATTTACCGCGCGATGAACTTGACCGCTGCGGCCTGCGAGAAGTGGAGACCGATCCGACCCGTTGTGGCATAGTCGTTTTTCGTTCATCCACGGATCGGATCAGGCCATGCGTGCCGCGAAGCCCGAAAACCTCTTGTTGCTTGATCCGACGGCGGCGTCACCGTTCTACCGGCAGATCTACGATAGGTTTCGCGACGCCATCGCCAATGGAATGTTGAAGCCCGGCGACCGTATTCCCTCGGCACGGGCGCTGACCAAGGAGTTGGGGCTGGCCAGAGGTACCATCGAAACGGCGTATTCCTTGCTGGCCGCCGAGGGGTATATCGAGGCACGCGGTCAGGCAGGGACCATAGTAAGCCCGGATCTCAAGCCGCGAACGCCCACTGCGAGCCCGGTGCCGTTGCCGGATATCCCCGACATCGACGCTGTCAGTTTTCGTCCGGATTCCATCCTGCCGTTCCAGATGGGCTTGCCGGCCCTGGATGCCTTTCCTCGCAAGATTTGGGCGCGCCTTGGCGCGCGCAGTGTGCGCGCCATGCAGCCTTCTGACATGATCCATCCTTCCGTGTACGGCTTGCCTTTGCTGCGTGCGGAAATCGCGAGGTACCTCCAGGTTTCGCGGGGGATCAGCTGCCGGCCATCACAGGTGTTCGTCACCTCGGGCTATCGTCAAACCGTGGAGCTGATTGGTTATACCCTCCTGAAGGCGGGTGATCGCGTCTGGCTCGAAGACCCGGGTTATCCGCCCACCGGGGAAATATTCAACCATATGCGCATCGAAGGTGTCTCCGTGCCGGTCGACGGGGAGGGCATGGTTGTTTCCGATGCCGTCAAGCTGGCGCCCAAGGCGCACGCAGCGGTGGTCACGCCTGCGCATCAGAGCCCGCTCTGCATGTCCTTGTCGTTGCCCCGGCGCCTCGCGCTGTTGGACTGGGCCGCGCGAAACAAGGCATGGATCATCGAAGACGACTACGATGGCGAATACCGCTATGTCAGCCGCCCACTCCCTGCGTTGAAGAGCCTCGATCGCGATGGGCGGGTGCTCTATGCAGGCACGTTCAGCAAGGTGCTCTTTCCAGGCATGCGGCTTGCGTATCTCGTGGTGCCGGAACAGAAGGTGGAGCGGTTTGAGCAGGTCGCTGAAAGCCTTTCAGCGGGTTGTCCCGGGCTCACGCAAACTATCGTCACTGCATTCATCGCCGAAGGACATTTCGCGCGCCATATCCAGCGGATGAGGAAGCTCTATGCCGAGCGCCGAGAGGCGACGGCCGCGGGCCTGGAAAGCGTTTTGGGAAAATATGTACGAATAGATTCACAGCCGGGGGGCATGCACCTGATCTTGCGTCTGCGAGGCAATCGATCAGACCGCCGGCTCGTCGCAAGTATGCGGGAACAGAATTTGTACGCGGAAGCACTCACGGACTGGACGACACGCAACGATGGAGCTTCGGCCCTTCTTCTAAATTTCACAAATATTGACTCCCGGCGCACCGTCGAACATTTCGGACGACGCATTTTGAAATTGATGTGACGGCGGCGGCTGGTGCGAGATCTGCTGGAGCCCAAAATCATGGCACACCTGCAAAGACCAATCATGGACCTTCTTGAATAGGCCAAGATACAGCACGATGGAATCCTTCAACCAGATGAGGATTCAATCATGAACAAGCGCATTGATTACGCCAAGGCTTCGCCGGACGGCTTCAAGTCTTTCGGGGGTGTCTATGTCTATCTTCAAAAAAGCGGCCTCCCAAAGCAACTCGTCGATCTCGTGTATCTGCGGGTTTCGCAGATCAACGGCTGTGCCTACTGTATCGATATGCACTCCCGCGACCTGCTCAAGTCTGGCGTCGCCGTCGAAAAACTCGTGCTGGTGCCTGTATGGCGCGACGCGGGGCAAGTCTTCAGTGATCGCGAACGCTCTGCGCTGGCCTGGACAGAAACCGTGACGCGGGTGGCCGAAACCGGCGTTCCCGATGCCGACTATGAGGCCGCGGCTGGCGAATTCAGCGACAAGGAGCTCGCTGACCTCACCTATGCCATTGGCTTGATGAGTGCGTTCAACCGATTGGGAATTTCGTTTCGCTCGATTCCCGCTGCCGCCGGCAAGGCTTGAGGTACCCAACATTTCGCGCATGGAAATTCGTCCATGCGCGCACCCTGCGACGTCCGGCCGTAGCGCCGGCGACGAGTGAATGGATTTACGCACATGGCATGGATAATGCTGGCCTCCGCCGGCTTTCTCGAAATCGGATTCGCGTTCGGCATGAAGTGGTCTGCAGGGTTTACGCAGCTGATACCTGGGCTGTTCACGGCTGCTACCGGCTTGTCGAGTGTCTTTCTTCTCTCACTCGCGCTCCGGACACTTCCAGTAGGAACGGGGTACGCGATCTGGACCGGCATCGGCGCCGCGGGTACCGCCATTCTAGGTATCGCAGTGTTAGGCGACTCCGCGTCGCCCGCGCGGCTGCTTTGCATTGTTTTGATTGTAGCAGGCGTGATTGGACTAAAGCTTGTCTCGGTAAACTGAAATGCCGCTTTGCCGCAAGAGGCCCAGTGTCCGCTTTGGGTCAAAAAGCCGACATAGACTTAGGGCGGCGCGATGTCCGTTACGGGCCAATAGGCGACGTCGCCGATCCGCCTTTTTCATTCAATGACCTCGTCGTTTCCATCAACACCTGACGGGCGGGTGAGCCTAACCATCCAGAATCGGTCAAGTGCATTGCCCCTTCGGTGCAAACTGTCTTCTGGCGAGAGATGGGCATCAACGGTAACATTGCGCAAACTGTTCGGGCGGGGAGAGACGAATGATCTCTGCTTGTTGGCTTGCCGTTTGGATCGCGTGCTTCGGCTTAGGAATGGCTGTTGTCTATCGGACTGGACTCCGCATCGAACGTTGGTCTGGCGCTCTTGGCTTGACCTACTTCGTACTCATGGGCTGTTCAGTGCCGATCTTAGCTTGGCTGGCCGCGGATCAGATCGCAACTGTAGAGCTGGCCAGTTGCGAGGAGTTAGACCCAACCGCGGATCGGCTAAAAGGCATGTCACCATCCGAATTTCGCACGCGCTGCATTGCGACTCACGACAATTCAGATTGGCTTGCTCGTCGCAAAACATGAATGCTCTGGAGGCAAATCATGCCGGATGCGCTTGAAGTCGAGATATCTGCCTTCTTCAACAAATACATGGAGACGTTCACCTCCTGGGATGGCGATCAAATCGCCAAACTCTACTGCGCTCCCTGCATCACCATGCGGGGTGACGGGTCGATACATTGTTTTCAGTCACGTGGCGAGATTGCGCGGTTTTTCCAAGGAGTGGCCGATACCTACCGACGCGAAGGGGCCGAAAGTGGAACTCTGCACGATGTAGTGGCCGTTCCTATAGGCGAACGCAGTGCTCTCGGAACTGTAACGTGGAAAAACCTCCGACCGGATGGAAGCGTCACAAGGCAATGGCGGCAGTCCTACAACCTTGTTCGCTTCCCCGACGGCTGGCGCATCCTTGCTACGACATTTCACCTAAGCGGAGTACCGGGCGAGTGATTTCCGCTTTGGGTCAAACGCGGAAGTCGGAACGCGCAATCGTAACGTCCGCATCACTCCCGACACCGGACTTTCGATAGCCAGCGCAGCACTTCCGAAAACGGCGTCTGCAAGACGCACGGACGCCATCATTCGAACGCTATTCAGCGGTCAGCCCCAATGCCCTCACCGCAGCCACCAAAGTGGGCGTTTCGCTATCGTACATCTGCTTGAACGCGATGTGTCCTTGAGCGAATTCCTCGATGCCATACGAGTCGAGCCACTTCAGTATTCTATCAGTCTTGCTTGCTTCCACCATCAGGCCGGAAAGGCGCTCTACGACTTCCTGCGGCATGCCGACTGGGCCGGCGAGAAAGACGTAACCGGCAATAGCAAAGAGCTTGGCGTCGAGCCCCTGCTCGATAAAAGTGGGAACGTCGGGAAGCTTCCTGTTCCGCCTCGTCGATTGCACGGCGATTGCCTTTCCGGCTCCGGATTCCAACGCGTTGACAGCATTGGCGTAGCTCCCCATCGCCGCCTGAAGCACGCCCGCGGCGAAATCCTGCCACATCGGCGCTTCGCCGCGGTAGTGCACGGCTTTTATCTGCAGCCCATACTGTTTGTTGAGCTCTGCAACGACAATATGCGGGTACGTGCCTGGGCCAAAAGTCCCCACATTCGTGGCGTTCTTGCGGGCGTATTCGACGAACTCTTTCAAGCTGGTGGCGTTCGTCGCCTTGTAGGCGACCAATGGCAGATGTCCTGCCGACATACTCGAAATGAGCGCGAAGTCTTTGTCGGCGTCGTACGGCAAATTCTTAAAGATCACGCGGCTTTGCGCCAGAGTCGCGGTGATGGCGACCAGTAGTGTGTAACCATCTGCCGGCGACTGCTTCACCGCCGCTGCACCGATCGAACCGCTCGCACCTGCCTTATTCTCAACGATAACCGGCTGGCCGAGTTTCTGGGACAGGTATTCGCCGTAGATGCGCGCAAGCGAGTCTGTGAATCCGCCGGCAGGATAGGCGCAAACGATTTTGATAGGCTTGGATGGCCAAGTCTGCGTCCACCCGCGATCATGATACGAAAAAGCGATAGCGGCTGCGCCGGTTGCGATAAAGGAACGGCGCGTGGTTCTCGATGCCATGACGACCTCCATCGGATCTACATTTCGAATACGCGCGTCGTGGGTGCGCTGCTGCCGGTCCTTCAAGCGAACGACCTTGGTTGAACCTTGCGCGGTTCGGGGCGCCGCTGCGCGGCGCGGCAAGCCGTTGGTCATGCTCACGAATTGTCTCCTGAGCAAATTGCTGCCACCCAGAGGACGGTATCAGGCCATGGGCGGGGGCTCTTGACATTCTGCTTACATTCTCCTCACCGGCGGCTTATTCTTGCGTTGCAACCGGCGCGAGAGACCGACGGGGGAAGTCACCCAAGGAATTGCCAGATTGCGGTATCTCTTCGAGGAGTACGCATTCGACACCGACCTTCGCGAGCTTTACCGCGGAGCACACGTGGTCTCCGTTGCTCCTCAGGTATTCGACCTGCTCGATTATCTGATCCGCAATCGGAAACGGGTCGTGAGTAAGGACGACCTCATCAATACCGTCTGGAACGGCCGTGTCGTGTCCGATGCGGCACTGGCAACGCGGCTGAATGTCGCTCGAAGTGCGATCGGCGATTCCGGCGTAAAACAGCGTCTAATCAAAACCCTGCAACGCAAAGGCTTCCGTTTTGTTGGAACGGTGCAGGAAGTGCAGAGGCCCGCAGATGCGGTACTCACAGCCGATTCCGGCGGACAGATCTTTCGGGGTAGCGCTGGTCCAGGTCGGTCGGACGCCGTGCCCCCGGATGGACATGCCTCAGGAACTCGCGACGGCGCTACGAGGTCGATTCCCGCGCCGCGTCTTTCCATCGTCGTGCTGCCGTTCGCGAACCTCGGAGGCGATCCCGAGCAGGATTATTTTGCCGATGGCGTGACCGACAGCCTCACCACGGACCTTTCGCGCATCAGTGACTCATTCGTATTCGCGCGTAACACCGCTTTCACCTTCAAGGGAAAAGCCGTCAATGTAGAGAAAGTCGGGCGCGAGCTGAATGTCCGCTATGTGCTTGAAGGGTCGGTGCAGCGAGGCGGCAACCGGCTTCGGGTGAATGTTCAGCTGATCGATGTCGAAACCGGCAATCACCTGTGGGCCGACCGGTTCGAGAAACCCGTCGTCGACCTGTTCGATATGCAGGACGAAGTCGTATCGCGGCTGGCAAACACGCTAAATGCGGAGCTCATTGAGGTTGAGGCGCGGCGAGCGGGACTTTCAATCCATCCCGATGCGATGGACCTCTATTTCCAGGGCTGGGCTTGCGCGAACAATGGGACGACCGCGGAATACATGACGCAAGCCCAAGCCTTTTTTGACCGAGCCCTGGCGCTTGATCCCGGCAATATCGGGGCGCTTGTCGGCTCGGCGCGGGTTAATGCGGCGATTGGTGCCAATCTTATGCGCGACGACTGGATCGCGCACCTCACGGCGGCCGAAGTCGCCTTAACGAGGGCCTTGTCCCTCGCGCCAAACCATGCTCAGGCCCATAGCGTCTTGGGCCTCGTCCAATCATTTACCAACCCGGTCCAAGGTATCGCTGAGTGCGAACGGGCGTTAGCACTGGATCACAATCTGGCCGACGCTCATGCCTTCATCGGTCTAGCTAAGTTTTTTCTCGGTCGCGGCGAGGAGACCGAGGCCCATATCCGCGAGGCGCTTCGTCTCTCTCCTCGCGATACCAACGCCTACCGGTGGTTCATGTTTGTCGGTCTCGCCAAGTTGTTTCTCGGCGCTGACGTGGAAGCAGTTGTGTGGCTGCGCCGGAGCATCGAGGCCAACCGCAATCATCCCGTCACGCATTGCTATCTCGCCGCTGCACTGTCGCTGCTGGGCTCACCAGACAAGGCGCGGGCCGCCGCGCAGGCGGGCCTTCTGCTCAATCCGACCTTCAACCTCCGCCGCTACCGAGCCCGCGCGGCGAGCGACCATCCGGCTTATCTCGCCGGCCGCGAGCGTGTGTATGAGGGCATGCGCATGGCCGGGGTGCCGGACGAATGAACGGCAGGAAGTTGCCGGTCGCGACCCAATGTCCGTTTCGACGAAATAGCGGACGTGAGCCCCGACTAGGGCCGTGTCCGCTTTGGGTCAAACTCGGAAGTCGGAACGCGCAACCGTAACGTCCGCTTCACCGCCGACACCGGACTTTCGATAATCCAGCGCGGCACTTCCGAAAAGGGCCAGATTCGGACATCTCAGCACAACGCGCATCTTGATCAATTCGAAAAGCCATGCAGCAGATCGCGACGACCGCGATAGCAGTCGGGGCTTGCTATGGCCGGCGACCCCGATCATGCGAATGGCTTAGGGACTGAGCGGCGTGAGGACGTTGCGCAGTGGCGCGCTGGAAATTTGCATCAAACCCGCGAATGGCTGACCCAGCTCTAGGACCAGGTAGATCGCCCCGGCGGCCGACAGTGCAAAAACGAACAGCGAGCCGAAAACGGTTGCGCTGGGTTTGGCAAACAGGCCGAAGCTTCCAAAGATGATGGTGAGCCAGAAAATCAACACCACCAGGAACGGCATAGGGATTGAGTTGTTCGTCTGTGCGAACAGCAGCAGGCGGGTTTGCGCAATGTCGGTGGCGATCTGTATGGCACTGGTTTGCAGGGAGCGCTGGGACTCGTTCTGCGGCGAAAGCCGCTGAAGCTTCGCAAAGAATGCGTCGCCTGCGGCGCTCGCCTCGAAGGGATGCGCCTTGGTAACCTCGGAACCTTTCTCGCGCCACATTCGCTCGGCTAAAACAACGATGCTGCGCCGCAACAGATTGCGGACGTCGTTCGTCTCCGGTCCGTACTGCTCCAGCAGATTGTCGAGCACGACAACATTACTCGTCATCTGCGTGACTTGAGCGCTCTGCGTGTCGTAGGAACTCTTCGCCGAGGCGATCAGCAGGCCGAGGACAAGCGCGGCTATCGTCCCGATAAGGCCCGTGCCCAGCCTGACCACATCCTTGTCATCTGTACTCAGGTGATGCCCAGGAAGGAACATACCGAGCAGGGCGCCACCTGAGATGCATAGAAACGTGATGCACGATAGCGCGATTGCATTCATGATTCACCTGTGTCTCGCGAGGCAGCGGCCGTCTCTCTGCTAGTCATCCAGTTTTAGGCCGTAGCTTCAAGCTCGTTCGCCTGAGCATAGCCTCGGTCTCTGCCGCGTATCGTTGACGGGGCATCCTGATGCGTCGACCGCGGTGTGTCGCCTACGCCGCGGAGGCAACTGCGGGTCCCTTAGCGATCAACATGCGTCGGTCGTGAATCAAGCTCTCCAGCCGGAGGGCTGCCACGGACAATGTGGCATCATCCACCGCGCTCTCGTCTCCAGCAGCGGATTTGGCGCGCTCCGCCTTTAGAATGCCGTCGATTTCTTCTTCGATATCCGAAAGTTCAGCCTCTGTATCGACTTTCCGAATCCGGCGCGCCAAGGCATAGAGAGAATCGAGCGGGCCTTCGGTTGCGCGGTTGCCGACGCCCAGGAATTTCCACGCCGCCGCAAGCAAGGTGGCGGCGCCACCCAGTACCATCGGCGTCAAATAGATCCAATTGCCGTATTCATCCATGAAGCTCTGCGTGGTGCTGTTGTAGACGGCTGCCGCGCCAGGGTGTAGCGGAAGGTAGGCATCCTGGTCGGTGCTGGGCGCGGTGATCTGCGCGAAAATCGGCTGCTCGCGCAGAAGATTCCTGCGCGCGCTCATGATCGCCTCCGTGAGGCTTGTTACCAGATCAGTGCCGAGCTTCTTTTGCGCAACCAGGTATAGCGAGGTCCTCAGGGTCGTCAGGTCATCTTCCGGGACCGGCGGCGATCCCCGCAGCGTGCCCTTCGGGACGTCGAAGCTTTCAAAGGCGCGTACATTCTCTGCAATTGCCCCCGCGGACCCGATTGGGATCAGTACCGGGACCATTTTATGGTCGAGCTGAAAAAATCCGCGAACGAGTGAGAGGTATTTTTCGGCGAGCGGGATCACGACAAGCAGGGCACTGACCTGTTTTGACTGAATGGCCTGCCGAACATCCGTCAAAGCAAGGTTCTTGAATACAACTTTGGCGCCCGCCAGATCGTATTCCTTGGTCAACACATCGACAATTTTCGCGTTCGCTACTCCGCCGACCACGCCGACCGTGCGTCCCTTCAGGTTGCCCATGCTCTCGATGGATGATCCCGGCGGCGCGATGATCAGTACGACCATATGGCTGACTACGACAACGGCTTGCGCCTGCGACAAGTCACCGACATCGCCGCGAACCACGGCGAGATCGACCTTACCCGCGGAGAAGGCGTTAGCGGCCTCAAGGGCGGTGCCGCTGTCGATAACCTTGAGCCGCACCGGCGCGTTCGTCGAAACGAACTCGCCTGCTATCGCTGACATTGCCTTGGCAGCCTCGCCGTCGATTGAGCCGACCGCCACGATCAGCGTTACCGGGCGAGTGTAGTACCGATAGCCAAGGAGACATGCGCCTGCCGCAAAGACGACGACGCCGATAACCAGGAAAAAGCGAAGCCACAGCGGCAACTTTATCGACATCATGCTCGTCGCTCCAGACGCGTCGGCCGATGGACATCGCTGCATGCCCTAATTGCCGCGCGTACAGCCGCAAAGACCAAGGCCTCGTACTTCCAACTATGCGAAAACGGACAGGCGCCCGTGCGAGTTCGCCATGCCCTTGCCGCTGTATTTCTGCGGACCTGCGACGCCCGCGAACGTCCGCGGCCAGCGGCCGCTCTACGTGCTCGCTTCTCAAGACGCACCCCCAAGCTCGGGGAAATTAAATGGTATGTATCAGAATTGTGGGCCGATGTCCCTCTATTCCCAAGTCCGAAACGGGTCCTGTGTCACGAGCAGATAGATCGTGGTGGCCTGCTTTGATCTGAATCAACGCCCAACCGCTGGATGCGATCTTATGTGACGCCTCTTGCAGAACAACGACCTTTGCGGAGAAGAATCCACGCTGTTGGTCATTGGGTTCATAGCCGTAAGCGCAGAAAAGGCCAGTGCTGCCGTAGTGTACTGCCAATACGTTGACTATCCCGCCGGGTGCGTCGTAAGGCCCGGCGTCGTGTTGCGGCCTCGGCCGGTGGTGGTATTGCCCCCGTTGTGCGCGCCCCTGTGGTCCGTCCAGTGGATCGCGAAATTCGGCGCTGATTGTTAGCTCCACAGCGCAGCGGGCTTCCGCTTTTGCACGCATTCCAGACTCAAGTCGGACACTACGGTACGTCCGAAATGGGCCAAAGCAACCTCCCCCGGCGCTAAAAAACGGCCGTCCGACGTCTTGACAGTTAACCCGCCTGATCTAATTTTTTGACGGGCATAGCCCTTATATTTCAAGGATAGGCAGAACGACCGTCAGAGGAATGACGACGATGATCGACGAAAATTTTGTGCTATTGCGGTGCCACCGAAACAATATCCATCGCTACCGTAAATTGCTCGCAACGGAGCTCTCCGAGCTTGAGCGTCAATACCTAGAGCGCCGCATTTCCGAAGAGCAGACCGCGATAGAGACGCTGTCGATGGCCATTTTTCCTCTTGAGTTAGGTGCCGTGAACGCCCCGCGACGAGCATCGCCTGACGCGGCTTAAGGCGGCCTGCGACAATGTTAGAAGTCGTCTTGATTGACCGTGATAGACGCGGGTGGGAGTGGCAGCTTCGCGACCATTCTGGCAATACATTCATGCCCGGACGAGAACGGACACGGCGAGCCGCCAAGTACGCGGGGGAGAGAGCCTTATTTCAACTCCTCGCTGCCGATCCAAACTTAATAGGTCTGCAACGGCCGACGTGAACGCAGGCAACCACTTAGCCCGGTTCGTGGTCGAAAACCTTACTTCAATGAGTCGTCGTTGAAGGTATCGCATCGATTAAGCGCATAAAGGCTGGTTGTTCTCGCAAGTGAAGGAAGCTGCGGTCTCGTTGGCCGCCACAATCAGCGCGCGGTGCGCGCCAACTCATCGCGTGCAGCGAGCAACGCGTCGCGCTCGGTCATGTCGCGCAGGCTACCTCTCCTTTGTAATCCATTTCACACATGCAGCGAAGCGCGTCCGATATAATTTTTTGCGGGGGCCCCGAAGTGGGAGGTCGAGATGCCAACATCATCTCACCTTTTGCGATGGTCGACCGAGATGCTGCCGGAACGCGCGAGGTTCTCCACGTTCCGTGAGGAGTTTGCGCGGCTGAACCTCGCATTGGACGTGATAGATCACAGCGGCGGCCGCCCGCGTATCGACGTCACCTACTTGCCGCTTGGCGCGGTCGGCGTTTGTGGCGTTGTCGCCACGCCGGTGGAGTTCATCCGTCACAAACACCACCTCAAGGATAGTTGTGACCAATTCGGACTGAACATCGTCGAGACCGGACCGGTCCAATTTGCAAATGCTGGCCAGGAACATGTCTATGATGCCGGCTCCGCTTGTTTGATTGACCGGGGAAGGCCGCTGCGAGTATTTGGGCCGAGTGGTGCCAGAGTCAGATACGTGACCGTGCAGGCTACCGCCCTTAAGTCTCTGGTTGCGCAGCCGGAAGATCTATCAGGTCGGCCGGTGCGTCCCGGACCGGCGCTTAGACTCCTAGGCTGCTACCTGCGATCGCTCGCAACCCTCAAAGAGCCTCCGTCATCAGAACTGGCCTCCACCATCGGCGTACATCTCCTTGATCTCGTGGCCGCGACGCTCGGGACGACCGACGAAGCTGCAAACATCGTTACGGACCGCGGCGTGAAAGCAGCCAGGCTGCAGGCGATCCTGGCGGTGGTCGCGCGACGCTTCAACGATCCCAATTTCGATCTGGACAATGTCGCCGGGGTGCTCGGCATGTCGCGGAGATACGTGCAAAAACTGCTCGACGAGGGGACCGGAAAGTCGTTCACCGAGCACCTTTCAGAACGCCGGCTTGAGCGTGCCTTCGCGATGTTGACTGACCCGCACCATCGGCGCTTGGCGATCATCGATATTGCGTTTGGGGTCGGCTTTGGTGATGTTTCTCATTTCAATCGCATGTTCCGCCGATACTTCGGCGAGACGCCATCAGGCGTGCGCGCCGCAGCGACAATGGGGGAGCAGAAGTGATCCTGCGACTTCCAACTCGCGAAATCATGATATCTCTTAGGCCCTTCTTGTTGAACCCGAGCATCCCTACCCATGCTTACAGTCTTCAACAGTCGGGTAGCTGCGCGCCTCCTTCGTTTGGTGTGTTTGCTGGCGATCTTGGCCGGTCCCGCCTTTGCCGACGACGAGCAGGTATGGGCCGCGCTAAGGCAAGGCGGCAAGATCGTGCTGCTGCGCCACACTCACGTCGATATGCGAGAAGGAATAGGACGCCTCGTGCGCGGTAACTGCGCTGAGGAGGTGAACCTTTCCACCCACGGCATTGAGCAGGCCAAGCGCATCGGAGAAGTGTTCCGCGCTCACGGCATTGTGGTCGGAGAGGTCCTCACCAGCCCTTATTGCCGTTGCGTCGACACCGGCAAGCTTGCATTCGGTCGCGCGACGCCGGTCCAATATCTGATGCCCCCGGGCGTCTTATCCGACGATCAGGCCAAGTTGGATCAGGAGCGGGTCTTGCAAGACATCCGGAGCCACCGCGCTTCTGCGAACCTGGTGATGATCACCCACGATCTCAACATTTCCAACATTGTTCTTGAACCATCGATTGCCATGGGCGATTTTTTCGTTCTCCAGCCCAATGGGATGGATTTCGAGCTCGTCGGCAAGATTCTAATGCCGGACAAGTAGGACATCGACGCCAATACGCGTTTGCGCTTGGCATCGCCGTTGCGATGACGACAGTCGACGACCGCTCAGGGTCAAACTCGGAAGTTGGAGGGTGCAACCGTGACGTCTGCTTAACCTCCGTGCGGCACTTCCGAAAAGGGCCAACGGGAGACGTGCCCTCGCGGTTTTCCCGCTAACGGCTGACATCACAGCCTCAAATCTGCTTCCTACGGATTACGCTGGCGTACAGTGACGGTATCGCCGATTTCGAACGACATCAGGTCCTCGCCAACTTGCAGCGGACCGTCATAGGTTTCGCGCGTTCCCGCGACGATATCGTCAACCGTTGCCCGAGGAACCTTGTCGCTGCCGAGAAAAACTAGATGCGAATAGACGGCCAGTTTCGGCTTGGCCAACGAAAATATCTGCCCAGCTTCCCGCGGACTAGTATGGTGGTCGACAACGCGCTGGATGTAGGCATTTGACAGCAGTTCAGGTCGTACGACACACACCTCGTGTATCAGCAGGTCAACGCCGGTACCGTACTTTATGACATTTCTGTCATAGCGGGTGTCGCCCGAAATCACCACCGCGTGCCCTTTGTATTCAATGCGATAACCCACGGCAGGCTTGATGGCCGCCCCGTGATCGACCGTGAAAGCAATCACTTTGACGCCATCTTTATCGTAAACGACGCCGTCCTTGTCGAACTCCTCCACGACTGTTGCGATGCCTTCGGGCGACAGCTTTTCGTCCTCCAGCCGGATTTTGATGTCCAGAGCGTAAGCGCTTTCCAGATTGCTCATCAGCGATTTGGCACCGACCGGGCCAATCAGCCGGAATGGCTCCTTCCGGCTATTCCCCAACCACCCCGTAAGCCATAGATCGGGGATGCCCAACGTGTGGTCCGAATGATAATGGGTAATGAAGAGCGCATCGATCCTGCTCATGATCGTGCTCTTCGTCGCGTTGATTTGCCGCAAACGGATAGTAGCACCCCGCCCAGCGTCAAAAAGCAGTTTCTGATTTCCCGCCTCTACGAGCGTGCTTGGGCCAAAACGATCTAGATCGGGGATCGGCGTGCCAGTGCCGAGCAAGGTGACCTTGAAATCGCTGTCGGCTTTGGTTTGCGCATTGACCGTCGCGCCAAGAAGGAAGGCCAACAATCCGACGAATGAGGCTAACGTCTTGGACATGGTCGCAACCTTTCGTTGGTGGCGAAACCAAGACCCTCATCTTTAATTTTGAGGTAGTCAATGTCCGTTCCGGGTCAAAAGCCGACCATAGACGCCTCGCTCGACCTTCGTCGACTTCCCTCCCGACAGCGGACATTGCGGCGTTCTGAGCAAACGTCAGCTAAGGCCAAATGCGGACATGGCCAGCTCAATCGATCGCCTCGTCGGCGCGCGGGCAACGACATCGCGAAACGGCAACGGGCGTGATTGAGCAATTATACTGTTGATCCAGATCAAGACCGCTGCCACCGGCCGGCCACTACGCTGTCGGCTAGGAAGTGCCGCCCAACGCCGAAGGATGTTGGACTCAGGGATGAGCATTTTTGTTAAGTTCATGAGCGCAATCTTCGGTACCAGGGCGGAGGCGGACCTCACCGGGCGTTACCGAAACGTGGGAGCGATCATGAGTGTTCCGTCTCCCCGGCAATGAAGCCGTAAATCACGAGTACAGTCGGCTACTTCCCACAGGAGCCTATCAAGAAGGACACAACTCATGTCGAACTATGATCGAAATGCAGCTGCGCCGGGCTTCCCCGCAAACGGCGCCATAGCGATAGACGTCGGCCTTCGCGCTTTTATGCTGCGCGTATACAATTACATGGCCGCCGGCGTTGGCTTGACCGGCGTTGCCGCGTTTTTGACCTATCAGTTCACCGGCCCTGAATTGCTTCAAAGTCCGCTGATGTGGGTGCTAATGCTGGCGCCACTGGGTTTAGTGTTCTTTATCAGTGCACGAATCAACACGCTGTCGGTGGAAGCTGCGCGAGGATTGTTTTTCCTCTATGCGGCCCTGGTCGGGATTTCATTGTCGACTATCTTCCACATTTACACACAGTCCTCGATCACCAGAGTGTTCTTCATCTCAGCGGCGGCCTTCGGCGCGCTCAGTATCTGGGGCTACAGTACCCAGCGAAGCTTGTCTGGATTTGGAACGTTCCTGCTTATGGGCCTGATCGGCATCATTGTCGCTAGCCTGGTCAATCTGTTTCTGAGATCGAGCGGGCTCGATTGGATGATTTCCATTATCGGAGTCGGCGTCTTTGCGGGGCTCACGGCCTACGATACCCAGCGGATCAAGGGGATGTACGACGGCGGCGATGACACCACTTCGGCCGGCCGCAAGGCAGTGTTGGGCGCGCTGTCACTCTACCTCAACTTCATCAACCTGTTCATGATGATGCTGCGCCTGATGGGCGGCCGACGCTAGACTACGACGTCATTCTCGAGTGCGATCCGCTCGCCATTGCGCGATGAGGACGCGACGATTGAATAACAAGAGCGCTTTGGCGTGGGAATGTCTGCTTCGGGTCAAACTCGGAAGTCGGAACGCGCAACCGTGAGGGACGAGGATTGTCCACTCGCATCTGCCGTGCCTTTGCAAGGGCTGCTCGCGCCGAAGCGAGGCGCTTTTCGTCCTGATTTTGGAACGTGGGAAGGACGGAAGATGCGGAATTTTGTTTCGGAAGTCGGCCGGTCATCTCATGGCGCTTTGATCGGTCTTTATCTGCTGCATCCAGGTGCTGTAGCTCACGATACCGGCACTTGGGCAGGGCTCATTTGGGAGCAACGCCAATAGTTCAAGAAGGTGGTGATCGGGATCCCTGAAGAAGATGGAAGCCGCAGGCATCCATCCTATGACGGAGGGTTCCGCCGCCGGCAAGCCAAAAAAGTCCAGAGGAACAACACCTGCACTAGTGAGCTGCTGCTGCCAACGCAAAAGGTCTTCCAACTCCACGCGAAAGGCGAGATGGAGCTGCATCACATTTGGCGACGAAGAGCCTGCCCACAATCCGAGCATCGAGTGTCCTCGTTTACCGATCCAGAAGAAAGCGGTACCGCGCTCGTTATCAAGGTGTGCCAGTTCAAGTCCGAGCACTTCGGAATAAAAGGCTGTTGAGCGGCTCAGTTCACTGACATTTAGATGAGCTTCGAACAACGAGCAGGGCAAAAGAGCCGGCATAGATTTCTCCACACGATATGAACGAGAGCGCCAGCGCGGCCCTTTTATTCCGCCTTCGGAAATTGGGTAGGGCTTTATACGACAAAGACTCGGCTTTCTGCGACACCCTCCTCAAAGTCTCGTCTGTCGGGATAAGGCGTGAAGTCAGCTTCGGGTCAAATTGGGACGTCGGAACGCGCAACCGCGAGGTCCGCGTCACTCCCGACACCGGACTTTCGATAGCCAGCGTGGCGCTTCCGCAAAGGGCCTCACCCGACGTCGTTATTCCTATTACCCCGTTGACCAGCGGTTCAAGTTCACGCCGGATCTTGTTTTCCGCTTCCCCTAGGGGCTCGGGCCAATTCTCGTACATCCTTTAACTCTTCGAGACCATCGACGAGTGAAACGACCCGCTCTGCGCCAGCCTTGCCAACGACTGGAACCGCAAAGTTCATGAATTTACCTTCTAGGGACGATCGCGAAAGGGGGCGCTCGGCGTCGCCTTCCGGAACCTCCACGGTCTCGCGCAGAGACTGACCGTCTGCGAAAACGATCTCTACGCTGGCGCCGCGTCCCTTGGGGAGCTTGGCCATCAGAGAAGATCCCGCTTTCACCGACGTCTTCTCCACCAGCACCATGACGTCCTTGGCTCGCCTGCGGTCTTTCTCGAGTTGCGCTACAGTCACATCGCCGTCGAGAAGAGCCATCGCGACGCAAACGGGAAGACTGTGATCGGCGGTACCCTTCGTCTGCGGCCGGAATTTTGCAGGATCCGCAACGCGCTCGATTATCCCGGGATAGCTCTCAACCGTAATAGCCCGTATCTCTTGTGTTCGCCCCTTGATCTTCGCCGAGAGTAATGCGCCAGCCTCTGCTGCGGCCTGCAACTCAATTTGCACGGGGAAGCGCTTGAATGCCACCTGGGGCAGCCGGTATCCCCCAAGCTCAAGGTCAACGGCAAAACCCTCTTTGGCGGGTTTCATCTTCGACGCCAACCAATCGAGCGTACCGGAAGGGCCGGTAAAGCCCTGTGCGGCGAGCCGTGTTGCGAAAACGCCGTCAGTCGCAGTGGCGGCAAGTCCCATGGCTTTCATCATGCTGATCGACGGCGCGTTGCGTGCGCTCGTGGGGGAGCAGTATCTCATGGACTTGGCGGTCCACACTCGGCGCGGGCTTGAGGGTGTCATTCGCGATGGCCGACACGCAGGCGGTCGCGCGTACGGTTATCGTGCGATTCCGGCAAGCCCGGCGAGTTGGAGATCGTCGAGAAGGAGGCCGAGATCGTCCGCCAAAATTTTGCTGACTACATTGGCGGTCAGACACCGCGCCAGATCGCGCACAACCTCAACAATCGACGTGTCCAGCCTCCTCGCGGAGGCCTGTGGAACGCGTCGACAATAAATGGCAACGTGTCACGTGGCGGCGGCATGATCATGAACGATCTGTACGCGGGGCGCATCGTTTGGAACAAGGTGCGCATGGTGAAAGACCCGGTGACGCGCAAGCGTCTCTCGCGGCCCAATCCTAAGGATCAATACAAGATCGTCGATGCTCCGCATCTACGCGTTGTTGATGACGCGACATTCAAGGCCGCACAGGCCATCAAGATCGAGCGCCGCCGCGACGCAACGCCAGCGGCGGCTCAAAAGGCTCGCGCGCCGAAGCGAGTGTTTTCTAGACTTATTAAGTGTGGCTGTTGCGGCAGTGGCATGGCGTCAATCGGGAGCGATGCCAAGGGTCTCCGCCTGCAGTGCACGGCGTATCGCGAGAGCGGTTCCTGCAAGAATAGCCGCCGCGTTTACCTCGACGACATCGAGGCGCTCGCGATCAAGGGATTGGGCCAGCACCTCGCGCACCCCGTGGTGCTCACCGAATATGTCGAGGCCTACAATATCGAGCGCAAGCGCCTTAAAAAGGAGGCGAGCAACGAATGCGCACGGCTGGAACGGCGGCTTGGCGAGATTGAGCGCGAGATGAACCGGATCGTTGACTCCATTGTCGTCGCGGGCATGCCGCCGGAACGGTTCGTCGCCCGCATGCAGGAACTTGAGGCCGAAAAAAACAAAGTCGTGGCCGGGCTTGTAAGCGCCGAGGAAAGCGACAACGTCATCGCACTGCACCCGAAGGCGCTCGACCGCTACAAGCGCGCCGTTGTGGCACTGGCCGATGAACTGAAGCGCGGCAACCCCACCGAGTTCGCGACCGTCCGCGAGTTGGTCACGGCAATCATCGTGCATGCCAGCCCAAGCCGGCCTGGCGGTGCGGGAACCAAAGCGAATGCGGAGGATGACCGGAGTGTGAGGATCGACATAAGAGGTCGGCTGGCCGCGCTTTGCGACAACCCAGCCCTTTTTCCGAACATAGCTATGTCGGGGGGAACGATGGTAGCGGGAGAGGGACTTGAACCCCCGACCCCAGGATTATGATTCCCGTGCTCTAACCAGCTGAGCTACCCCGCCATGGGCTCGCGAACGTCGGCGTGCAGCCGCGGGTGCGAACGGGCGGCATATAAAGAGTGGCATGCTCGCCTGTCAAGCAAAGGCGGACATGTCAGCAACTTATTGCAGACAGAGGCTATTTCGGCCGGACCGACGGGTCGCCGCCGCGGCTGCCTGGCGGTGGAATCACCGGCGTGTTGCCGCCTTGCGGGGTCGGCGCCCGCATCTCGGGATCGACGCCGGCCGGCGGGCACAGCACGCCGTCGGATTTGGCGAGCTTGTCGCCCAGCGCCTGCCCGGTGGTGGTTCCCTCCGGAACCACGACGCCGGGATGCGAAGGCTGTTGCGGCCCGCAATTCACGGCAGCGCGCGACGGTGCCGGCGGCGCGGTCCGTGCCGGCGGCGTGGCCGGCGTCGGCGGCGCCTGCGCGGCGGCCACAATGGGTGCCGTCATCAGCACACAGGATAAAGCGAGCGTTCGAATCCTCATGACGGGAGAACCGTGACGACGCGCCGATGTTCCCTATGAAAATTGCCGCAGCCTCACGATTTGCGGAAGCGGATCAGCGAGAAGTGGCCCATCGGCGGCATCGGCCGACGCTCCGCGAGGCTGACACCGCCGTGCTTGGCCGCCCAATTGGTCAACCGCTCCCACGGAAATTCCGGACGCCAGCCGAGCCGCCGCGCCAGCGGCGCAAAGGCGAGCTCGAAGATGCGGCGCGGACCGCTCTCGGCGCCGATGTGATTGACCAGGATCAGTTCGCCGCCGGGCTTCAGCACGCGAACAAAATCATCGAGCGTCGCCTCGGGATCCGGCACCGCGGTGATGACGTATTGCGCGACCACTGCATCGAAGAACGCATCCGGAAATGCGAGGTTCTTGGCGTCCATCACCGCCAGCGTCTCGACATTGGAGAGGCCCAGCGCGCGCACGCGCTTCAGCGCCCGCCGCAGCATCGGCTCGGAAATATCGACGCCGCACAGTTTTGTGGTGCGCGCATATTCCGACAGCGACAGCCCGGTGCCGACGCCGACATCGAGCACGCGCCCGCCGATCCGGTCCGCTTCCGCAATCGTCGACTGACGGCCCTGATCGAACACCTTGCCGAACACCAGATCGTAGATCGGTGCCCAGCGGCCATACGCCTTTTCGACCCCCTCGCGGTCGATGTCCCCAGCCATTCCCTGCCCCGAATTTTCTTTGATCTATCCGCGAACCGCTTCCGCGAGCGCCGCCGTCGCATCCCGCACAGCGGTTCGCGCCACGCGGCTCGCACTCGCACTCCTGATGAAGCCGCCGCCGAGCACACGCGCCTGCCCCGAGGCCGCGTCGTAGAACACGCAGGCCTGGCCGGGCGACACGCCCTCCTCGCCGGCGACGAGCTCGACCTCATAACCGCCATCGGCGGCGCGCAACCACGCCGGCTGCGGCGCGCGCGTCGAACGCACGCGGACATACATCTCGATGCCCTCGCCGATCACGCGATCCAGCGCGCCGTCGCCGATCCAGTTGACGTCGCGCAGCGCGATGCGATCCATCCGCAGCGCCTCGCGCGGCCCGACCACGACACGGCGCGTCGCCGCGTCGAGCTTGACCACATAGAGCGGGCTGCCCGACGCAATGCCGAGGCCCTTGCGCTGGCCGACGGTGAAATGAACGATGCCCTGGTGCTGGCCGACGACATTGCCGGCGAGATCGACGATGTCGCCCGGGGCGATCGCGTTCGGCTTCAGCCGTCCGATGATGTCGGTGTAGCGGCCGGTCGGCACGAAGCAGATGTCCTGGCTGTCCTGCTTGTCGGCGACCTCGAGATCGAAGCGCCGTGCCAGCTCGCGGGTCTGCGGCTTGGTCATGTCGCCGAGCGGGAAGCGCAGGAAGTCGAGCTGCTCGCGCGTGGTGGCGAACAGGAAATAGCTCTGGTCGCGATCGGCATCCGCCGCGCAAGTCAGCGAGCGCGATCCGTCGGCCAGCCGGCGCGAGGCGACATAGTGGCCGGTGGCGAGCGCCTGCGCACCGAGCTCGCGCGCGGTAGCGAGCAGATCGCGGAACTTGACCGAACGGTTGCACTCGATGCACGGCACCGGCGTCTCGCCGAGCGCGTAGCTGTCGGCGAAATTGTCGATCACGGATTCCTTGAACCGGCTTTCATAGTCGAGCACGTAATGCGGGATGCCGATCCGCTCGGCGACATTGCGCGCGTCGTGGATGTCGCGGCCGGCGCAGCATGCGCCCTTGCGATGGGTCGCGGCGCCGTGGTCGTAGAGCTGCAGCGTGATCCCGACCACGTCATAGCCCTGCGACTTCAACAGCGCAGCCGTCACCGACGAGTCGACGCCGCCGGACATGGCGACGACGATCCGTGTGTCTTCAGGGCGGCCTTCGAGATCCAGACTGTTGAGCATCTTCAAGGGGTCATTGAGCAGTGTCGCGGCGAGCTTACGCACTCCGCGACGAAATTGGAAAAGCCTTTTATCCAGAAAGCCTTAGAACGCATCCACGGCGGCTTCGGTCGGTTCAGGACGCGTCGGAGGCCACCCTTAATATAGGCCGTATTCCGGTGAGGCAATCCGGCGGAAACGACACCTTGCCGCGCGCGGACGGCAAATCTTGCCGCCGGGCAAAAAGGAGACCCGTTGGGAACCTGTTCCAGCCCATGGGCGCGACACGTAACCATCTGAAATAGCTTGGCATTTATTACACGCCATGATTGGCCCGCTCCTTGCTGACAAAAGCCCGGAAGTCTCATTTGCGAGGGTTGGCAGTGGTCAGCGTCACGTCGGAAGCATTGGCAAGCCGGTCTTTTCAGGGCACGACGCCGCGGTCGTCGCGGCCCGACCCCGCCGCGCAGGCGGGGAACGACGGCTTTGCCGCGCTGGTCGACAGCAGCACTGTGTCCAGCAACGACTCGAGCCGCTACGACTCGCAACCGGCGCCGTCGCGCCGCTCCGACGATTCGTCCTCGACGACGGATGCGCGCTCCCGCGGCAGCAGCACGGCCCCCGACCGGACGCGGGATTCCAGCAGCTCGCCTGACGACAAGAAGGTCGACAGCGACAGCGACGCGCCGCGCAAGACCAAGTCGAAATCGAAGTCGGATGACGCGAGCACCGATACGCCATCCACCGATGACACGCCGGCCACGACGCAAGCCGTTGCGCAGCCCGATCCATCCAGTGCTGCCACGGCCGCCGCGGTAATTGCTGCCGCGACCGCTGCTCCGGCGACTGACCCGGCAGCGACGGCCACCACGCCATCCGACCAGCCGGCCGCACCGCTTGCGATCGCGGCCGCGGCGATTGCGGCGAGCGCGGCCATCGCCGGCACCGGGACGCCGGGCAGCAACGGTGCGCCTACCGGCGCCGACACCGCAACGGCGGCGGCCACGACGGCGAATGCCGGCAAGGTCGCCAAGGCGGCCGGCGTCAAGACCGAGACTCCAGTCATCACCACAGCCGATGCAACGACGGTCGAGGGCGCAGCGACAGCGACCGGCGACGCGACGCTCGCTGCAACAATTGCCGCCGGAACACCGACGAAGCCGACGCAGGCCAAGGTCCAGGTGGCCGCGAAGGACGCGACCGCCACGGCACCTGCGGACCAGGACAGCGCAGCGGCGGACGGCGGCAGCGCCGCACCGGCTGCGCCGACGACCATCGTTCCCGCAGCCGCGCCGGCCGCCGGCAAGGCGAAGGCGGCTGCCGACGGTGCCGCCGATGCTATCAAGGCCGATGCGAGCGGCGACGGCAGCGCCGCACCAACGTCGCCTGTCGGCGGCCACACGGCTGCGTCGACCCAGCTCACGACGCCCGATCCCTCCGCGCAGGCTTCGAACGCAGTCCAGCCGCAACTGACGACCACGCAGACGACGCCGTCCGCGACCGCGCAACTGACCGTGACCACCGCCGCGCAAAGCGCCGCCGTGCCGCTCAGCGGGCTTGCGATGCAGATCGCAGCCTCCGCCAAGAGCGGCAAGAGCCGCTTCGAGATCCGGCTCGACCCCGCCGAGCTCGGCCGCATCGATGTCCGCATCGACGTCGATCGTAACGGCCAGGTGACCTCGCATCTCACCGTCGAGCGCCCGGAAACGCTGTCGATGCTGCGCCAGGACGCCAACCAGCTGCAGCGCGCGCTCGACAATGCCGGCCTCTCGACCGGCAATGGCGGACTGCAGTTCAGCCTGCGCGACCAGTCGCAGTCGGGCCAGAACAACAATGGCCAGCCCAACCCGAATGCCCACCGTTTGATCGTCGCCGAGGAGGACAGCGTTCCCGCCGCGGTGGCAGGCCGCTCCTACGGACGTGCAACCGGCGCCCTCGGCGGCGTCGATATCAGAGTGTAAGGAGTTCACGATGTCAGTCGATGCAACCATGCCGACGCCCGTCGTCTCCGCACCGAGCACCGGCAGCGGAACAAGCTCCGGGAGCAGCAGTAGCAGCAGCAGCAGCACCGGTGCGTCGACGACGACGGCCGGTATCGCCGACAATTTCCAGACCTTCCTGACGCTGCTCACGACCCAGTTGAAGAACCAGAACCCGCTCGATCCGCTCGACACCAACCAGTTCACCCAGCAGCTCGTGCAGTTCGCCGGCGTCGAGCAGCAGCTGAAATCCAACGATCAACTGAAGTCGCTGATCGAGATCGAGAAGAGCGCGCAGTCGACCCAGGCGCTGGTCTATGTCGGCAACACCGTTGCGGTCGACGGCAGCAAGACGCAGTTCGACAAATCGGCGACCTGGAATCTGGTGTCCCCGCAAGCCACCAGCGCCACCATCACGATCACGAGCTCGACCGGCCAGACCGCCTATTCCGGCAATTTCAACCTGAAGCAGGGCAATGCCAGCTTCGTCTGGGACGGCAAGGGCAATGACGGCACGCAATGGCCGGCCGGCACCTACACGCTGACCGCCACCGGCAAGGATTCCAGTGGCAAGGACCTCGCGATTTCCACCGAAGTGCAGGGCGTCGTCGACTCCGTCGACCTCACCGCCTCGCCGCCGCTGCTCTCGATCGGCGGACAGACCTACACCACCGACAAGATCAAGCGCGTGGTGCGCGGCACGTCGAGCGGCAGCAGCAGTTGAGCTACGTCGTCCCGACCTGCGCCTCGCCAACGTTGGCGATGGTTCTCGATTCACTATCAAACATCGCGGTGTCATCACCCGCGCATGCGGGTGATCCAGTATTCCAGAGACGCCGGTACTTGAGCCGAGGGGCCGCGGCGTACTCGATCGCCCGGTCGAGCCGGGCGATGACAGATGTGGGTGAGAATGCAGCTTCGCGTTCGTCGCGCGACTTTCTCCGCACACTCCACCGTCGTCCCGGCGAAGGCCGGGACCCATAACCACAGGATTGTGTTGTTGGAAACAGGCTGTTGCCCCTGCGCCACGCAACAATTCGCATTTGTGGTAATGGGTCCCGGCCTTCGCCGGGACGACGGCGAGTGTGTTGCACGATCTGTGAGCCATACATCCGCATTCTCGCGACATTGATTTGTCCGAGCTTTGGATTTCGTTCCGCCCTCCTCTCACAGAGGGCGCAGGGAAAGCCGGGTGCCGATCGCACCCATGGGCCCCGAGCAAAAGGTAGAAAGCTAGGGGGTAGGACCACAGGTGTAACCGGGAACTCCGGCTTTCCCTGCGCGATGGGTTACGGCTTACTTCGTGCTCTCCCCGGCGAGACTGGGCTTGCTTGTCACCGCCATCGCGTCACGCCTTCGCGTGTTGCGACGAGACACCTGCCGCTAGGGCGTCAGGACCACACGACTTCACCGTCCGCTTCACGCGCATTCGTCGACTGCGCGCTTGGCGTCCACCGCATCCCACACCGCGTTCGTGACGATCGCGAAGCGCCCCTCGATCGGGTGAGACGGGCGAACCATACACTGAGTTTTCATTCCGATAAACCGAAATATTTCTCTCGCGACGGCTTGACAGGTTTTGCTGAGTTGCCCGTCGTGTCGAATTGGCAACACCGGTTGCCATAACGATGCCCATCATCTCACCGCGCGGATAAAAATGATGGGTATCGCTGCGCTCCACCCATCCTACGCGCGGAGCCCGGAATCCATCTCCGGTTGACGCCGCCCGGGGAGCGGGAGCGGCCTGGCGTCCGCTGCTGGACTGTTTCGCAGCAAATGGCGGCCGCGCCGGCGGCGTGCCTGTGATGCAAGGTCTTGCAGAGGACGTCTTGCCTGAGCAACACTCTCAATTCCGGGTGATTGCCGACCTCAATGCTCCCGCGCGATGAGTTGATCGAATGAAGCCAGCTCCGGGCCATCGACGGCCGATCCATCATTCGCCAATTTTCTGGATCGGCATCGCTTTGTGCCTGGCGGCAATCGCCATCTACGTTTGGTCGGATGACCTTTCCTGGCGGCCGGCACCGAACCCGCGATGAAGAGCCGGGCTCGTGATCGACTCGTAGTGGGCATTGCTCACGGTCAGCTTTTGGCCCACCCGGCATGCAACTGGTTCTGGCCCGCGTTCCCCCTCGATCAAGAGGGGCGATCCTGAAGGGGCATCCTGGACACGTGCCGATCAGGGCAGCGTGGCTCAGTGAGAATCCTTTCGGGCGAGGCGGACGCCGCGCGGCGAATCGCCGAAACGCGTTCGGAACAGGCGATTGAAATACGAAACGTCCGAGAAACCAACCTCCAGCGCGATATCGGAAATTCGCTGACGGCTGGCGTGAGACTCGGTCAGCAATTTGAGCGCCCGTTGCAGACGCAATTCATTCAAGCGCTCGGTGAACGATGACCCCGATGACGCCATCAGGCGCTGCAGATAGCGAGGTGAAATGCCCTGGCAACGGGCGACCGTTTGAACGCTGAGCCCGGGCTCCTGAAAGTGTATGGCCAGGTAGTCGAGCACTGCGTTGTGCCGAGCGGCCACGACGGCGCTCGCGCTGCTCTCGCCCAAGGCAGGCCCCTCGCCGATTGCGAGCGCGATGAGATCATGGATGTGGGTCACGACCGTATCATGAAGCCTGGGGGCGGACAGCGCCCTCGTCTTAATGACCGACTTCAGATATGCCGTGAACAGCCGGAATGCTTCGGTCCGGTGCCAAATCGGCCGCATGGCCAGGCTTTCGACGTCGGTCAAGCGCTGCGCAAGCACCTCGCGCGGCACGGCCAGACCAAATTGCAATCCCTCGACATAAGTAACGCTGACGGGCTCGGAATGCAGAATTGCGATTGCATCGCTGCCGCGAACTTCAACTTCGCCGCCGCGCTGCGACAGCTGGCTTCCGCCGGAAGAGCAGAAGATTACGCCGATTGAGTCATCACCATCGGCAAGGTTCGCTTGCAAGCGCTTAAAACGCATGGAAGTGCCTTTCAGCGCGAGCGTACGCAAACCCCGAACCGCATACAGGGACGCATCGGCCTGGAACGGAACGTTCGATAGAGGCTCGATATCTGCATGCACGACGCATCGCCCAAAGTGCTCGCGCCATGCGGGGATGCGAATGCGCTCCGGAAGATCGCGCGTTGAAAATCGATACGATATGAAATTGGCTGCGTCCGTAGGCATGGGGACCTCCAGCCTTCACAGAACATCAGAATGAAGTACTGCGGCACACCAACGTCGGAATCTGCATTTTGCAATTCACGCACCGGCCTGCTCTTGATCCGTGCGCATGAGTCCAAGAAGCCACGCTATCAGTCTGCTAGTCTGATTTGCCTGTGATTGATAGTAGTGTGAACTGGTTCACTCAGTCGCCAGAATATTACGTGTATAATATCCGCGAAAGTCGCAGCCGATTTTTCTCCTTTAAGAGGATACGGTCGTGACGGCTCAATTTATGATTGCTGCCATCGGATCCGGTTCAAACATTCCTGGCAGAGTGCAAGCGCAAATCAGCCCTACGACCCTGTTTGCGATTGACCCAGCTTAAGGAGCCGCACGCAAGGCTCCCTGGTAGAACTACTGGTCTCGATTTTGTTTGGTCGCTCCGGCCAAATCGCTATCAGTATTCGTTGGACTGCCGGCGGCACCGTTGGTTTTTTGGCCCCGGTTGAAATGGTCGAAATCTGTCACATGGGAAGTCAGCCTTAGTGATCAGGAAAGGGTTCGATCATGTCCACCATATTCGACATGCTTTATCACGAGTACTGCCGTGCCCGCCTCGCCGAAATGCGGAAACAGCTTTTGATACCGGTCATCGGCGGAACCTTGCTGGCGCCGTCGGAGGACGATGATCCTTCTGGCCTCGACGAACGTGGCTGGCCCGCGAAAGCGCCGCCAACCATCGGATAGCTGCAGCGCGCAATCCCATAGGTTGACCGGAGGCTAGTCCGGCACGCGCACGCCTCGGAGCGTCCGATCGGCTCACGGACCTGTACGCGATCAGGCCGCGCGCGCACGCCAGACAGATCAACAGATGCTTGATCGAACCCACACTTCGAAGCGATTGATCGGCGAAACTCCGCCGGAGTTCAGATCGACCGGCCGCGACCCGCGCATCGATGTCTGCCGCGGGATCGCGTTATGGTGGATCTTTCTCGATCACATTCCAAATAACGTCGGAAGTTGGCTGACGCTGCGCAACTACGGCTTCTGCGATGCCGCCGAGATATTCATGTTCATCTCGGGCGTGACCTGCGCACTGGCCTACGGCAGAGCGCGTCAGCGTGACGGCTGGAGCGGCATGATCGGCCGTTCGCTGCGACGGGGATGGGACATCTATGCCGCCTTTCTGCTGCTTACGCTCGCTTGCGCCATCCTCGTCTACCTCACGGGCAGCGACCGTCTTGCCGACGAGAGCAATACGCGGGTCCTGTTCGAGCGTCCGGGCGCCACGCTTGCGCACGCCGCGATCCTGCAATACCGCCCCGTCAATACCGATGTCTTGCCGGTCTTTGTGATCTGTCACGTATTGTTCGCGCCGCTGTTGTGGCTGCTGCTGCGAGCACCAAACATGACGCTTGGCCTTTCGTTGTTGCTTTATGCGCTGGTGCACGTCTTCGGCTGGAGCGTTCCTGCCTGGCCCGATGGCGTCTGGTTCTTCAATCCGCTGGCGTGGCAGCTGCCGGTCGTGCTGGGCGCGTGGTACGTCATCGAGAGGAAGAGGATCCGAGGATGGGTGACGTCGCGCCCTGCGCTCATTCTTTCTGCTCTCTATCTGGCGTTCAGCCTGGTCCTTGCGCTGGGCCAGGACATCAAGCTGGTCCCGCCGATCCTGACGGATCTATTGTTTCCATTGGACAAATCGAACTTGAGTCCGTTGCGGCTGCTGCATTTTCTGGCGCTTGCGATCGTGGCGTTATGGCTGGTTCCCGAGGGCTGGCGAGGGCTATCGACCCCGATCCTGCGCAGCGCGCGGTGTTGTGGCGAGAATTCGCTGCCGATTTATTGTCTCGGCGTCCTGCTGGCGCTCGTCAGCCAGTTTGATCTGTTCGACAGCTCGAACCGGCTTTCGATGCAGATCGTGCTCAGTCTTGCCGGCGTCCTGGTGATGATCCTCGTCGCGACGCTACTGAACGCGCTCAGCACCAAGCGCAAGCGCCAGGTCGACGTCGATGCCGTCGTGCATGATTTGATTCCACGCGCGAGCCATCACGGCATCCTCGACAGCCATGGCGCGCACATCCTGTAGAGCGTTTTCGAGCGAAGTGGGTACCGGTTCGCGTGAAGAAACGCGTCAAAACTAGAGTTTAGAGCCCCGTTCCGATGCAATCGGAACGGAATAGGCTCTAGGCGGAACCGAATCGCAAAGCGGCCCTGGGAGCGTCGCCGCGCCCCCAGGGCTGCTTTCGTTATCGCGCGTGGGAGAAGCGGGCGCGCTCTGCAGCGCAGTTGGCGCCCACGCTCACTTCGACTGCCCCGCAGCGTCGAGGATCAGGCGCGCAATCGCGTCGGGCTGCGAGATCAGCGCGAGATGGCTCGCCTTCACCTCGATCGTGGTGGCGCCCATCCGCTTCGCCATGAAGCGTTCGAGATCCGGATTGATGGTGCGGTCTTCGGTCGAGACCGCGTAGTAGCTCGGCTTGCTGCGCCAGGCCGCGTGGCTGACCTTGCCGGCCAGCAGCTGCTTGTGGAACGGCTGCTGCACGGCATAGAGCACCTTTGCTTTCGCTTCCGGCAGGTCGCCGGCGAAATCGCGCAGGAAGGCCTCTTCCGACAGCCGGCCTTCGTCGCCATCGAACACGATGCCGGCGCTGGCCGGCGGCGTCGGATAGGTTTTTGCCAACGCGGTGTAGTCCTCGTCCGCATCGGGTGCGCGCGCGGCGACATAGACCAGCGCCGAGACATTCGGATGCACGCCGGCCTCGGTGACGATCATGCCGGAGAAGGAATGACCGACCAGCACCGTCGGGCCATCCTGGCGATCGAGCACGCGCTGCGCTGAGGCGACCGCTTCCGGCAGCGTGGTCAACGGATTTTGCACCGACGTCACATTGAGCCCGGCGGCCTGCAAGCGCGCAATGACCTCGGTCCAGCAGGAGCCGTCGGCGAACAGGCCATGCACCAGCACGACGTTGCGCGCCTTCACCGGCGGCGTGGTTGCGGCCATGCCGCGCGAGGACACCAGCGAAGCCGCGGCGCCGGCGAGCAAGGCGGTCGAGAAAGTGCGTCTGTTCATCATCATGACAAATGCTCGGATCGAGCGAGTGGAGGGGCGCGTCCACCTGCGGTGAACGGACAATCTCTCGTACGCAGGCGGTCGCGCGTCGTTACGGCGCGGGGCTGTCGTGTTCGTCAAAGAAAATTGACCAAGGTGCCGTCCGGCAATCTTTCGACACATGTTGTCACACGCGAGATGATTGCGGAAGCGAGTCTCACGTCGATTATCTCGCCCGGGACCCCCTCTCCCCAACCCTCCCCCATCGCAAGTCGGGCCTGCCCGACTTGCGCAGATCAATGATGCGCAACCGGGGTAGACCCCGGTTGCGTGGGGAGGGAGCCCGAGCAGTGTGCTTACCTCACGTTGCACAACGTGGGAGATGCGAGGGAATTGCGGGTAAGAGACGCAAGGGACGCACCGGCAGGAGGGTTCCCGCCCCCCTTGTGGGGAGGGTTAGGGAGAGGGGTGCCGCTCGCTCCGGAGCCTGACGGCAGGCCAGCAATGGGCCCCCGGCCGTCCGATCCGCCCCCCAGTTCCCGGCCGGTCCAACGAGATTCGTATTGAACGCTTGGGCTTAGGCAAATTTTAAACCGGCGGGCGTAGGTTACCTCTTGCGAGTTCAGTGGTTGAGAGTTTGTGAGTACGCCATGACAGAACCCCATCGCCCGAGGGTGAAATACGTCATCGGGCCTGACGGCAGCCCGTTAACGATTGCGGATTTGCCGGCCCCCGGTACCAAACGGTGGGTCATCCGCCGCAAGGCCGAAGTCGTCGCTGCGGTGCGCGGCGGCCTGCTCTCCCTTGAGGAGGCCTGCAGCCGCTACACATTGACCGTCGATGAATTCCTTTCCTGGCAGTTCTCGATCGACCAGCATGGTCTGGCCGGGCTGCGCACCACCCGGATCCAGCAGTACCGGCAGTAAATCCGCCCGTACCCGTGGCATTTGACGAAAACCGGCTTCGCTTTTCGAAGCCGGTTTTTTTCATGTCCGCGATTTTGCCGCGGTTCTTAACCTTCGTTAACCATATGGAAACCATACCCTAGGCAATATTTGCCCAGTCGGACCCGCGTGGGCCGAATCCCTGGGGGCCGTTGGTGCAAAGTCTGGTTGCTTTCCTGAGAGGTCTTGGTGCGGCTCGCCTCGGGGCCATGGTTGCGGTCACCGCGGCCCTGATCGGTTTCTTCGCTTTCGTCATCATGCGCGTCACCACGCCGCAGATGACCACCCTCTTCACCGACCTGTCGACCGAGGATTCCTCCGGAATCATCAAGGAGCTGGAGCGCCAGGCGATCCCGTTCGAGCTGCGCAATGACGGCGCCGCGATCATGGTGCCGAAGGACAAGGTGACGCGGCTCCGGATGAAGCTCGCCGAGGGCGGCATGCCCAAGGGCGGCGGCGTCGGCTACGAGATCTTCGACAAGTCGGACGCCCTGGGCACCACGAGCTTCGTCCAAAACATCAATCATCTGCGCGCGCTGGAGGGCGAGCTCGCCCGCACCATCCGCGC
Source organism: Bradyrhizobium sp. 6(2017) (assembly GCF_011058295.2). NCBI lineage: Bacteria > Pseudomonadati > Pseudomonadota > Alphaproteobacteria > Hyphomicrobiales > Nitrobacteraceae > Bradyrhizobium > Bradyrhizobium sp. 6(2017). The sequence goes on from NZ_CP049289.2 coordinate 8,667,449, forward strand.
CATCGACCGCGTCCAGGCCGCGCGCGTCCACCTCGTGCTGCCGGAAAAGCCGCTGTTCTCGCGCGAAACGCCGGAGCCCTCGGCCTCGATCGTGCTCAGGGTGCGCGGTGCGCTGGAGCCGCAGCAGATCCGGGCGATCCGCCACGTCGTCGCCTCCGCGGTCAACGGGCTGAAGCCGCAGCGGGTCTCGATCGTCGACGAGGCCGGCTCGCTGCTCGCTGATGGCGCCGCCAGCGACGCCGACGCCACGGTCGGCGACGAGCGCCGTGCCGCGTTCGAGAAGCGGATGCGCAAGCAGGTCGAGGACATCGTCTCCTCGGTGGTCGGCTCGGGCCGCGCCCGCGTCCAGCTCTCCGCCGACTTCGACTACAACAAGATCACCCAGACCTCGGACAAGTTCGACCCCGAGGGCCGCGTACTGCGCTCGACCCAGACCCGCGAGGAAAGCAGCGCCACCGCCGACAATTCCGGCCAGGTCACCGTCAACAACGAGCTGCCGGGCAACCAGAACCAGGACAACGCCGTCCGCGCCCGCGACCAGAGCAAGAAGAGCGAAGAGACCAACAATTACGAGATTTCCCGCACCACCAAGACCGAGGTGACCGAGGCCGGCCGCGTCAACCGCATCTCGGTCGCGGTGCTGGTCGACGGCGCCTATTCCAAGAATGAAAAAGGCGAGATGGTCTATCAGGACCGCAGCAAGGAGCAGCTCGACCGCATCGCCACCCTGGTCCGCTCCGCGATCGGCTTCGACCAGAAGCGCGGCGACCAGGTCGAGGTCGTCAACCTGCGCTTCGCAGAACCGCCCGCCACGCAGCCGATCGCCGAGCCGACCGGCCTGCTCGGCATGCTGCAATTCACCAAGGATGACGTGATGTACGTCATCGAGCTCGGCGTCATGATGATGCTGGGGCTGGTCGTGCTGTTCATGGTGGTCCGCCCGCTGGTCAAGCGTATCGTGGCGGCCGACGCCATTCCGGCGCTGATCGGCGCGGGTGTGCCGGCGATGGCCGAAGCCCATGCCGAGAGCGCGGGCGCGACCGGCCAGGCGCTGATCCCGAGCGGCAGCGGCGCGGCGCAACTGATCGACGTCGCCCAGATCCAGGGCCAGGTCCACGCCCAGGCCGTGCACCGGGTCGGCGAACTCGCCGAACGCAATCCGAACGAAACCGTCTCCATTGTCCGTCAATGGCTGAGCGAGCCGGTAGAGAACTGACATGGCCGCAGTACCGCAGACCACCAACGCCAACGACATCGCCACCGTCCTGTCGACGCTGGCGAACCGGCAAAGTGCCCGGCCCAAGGGCAAGCCGCTGCCCGGCCCGAAGCGGGCGGCGATTTTGATGCTCGCGCTCGGCGAGCAGTATGGCGGCAAGATCTGGTCGATGCTCGACGACGAGGAGGTCCGCGAGCTGTCGGTCCACATGTCGACGCTCGGCACCGTCGAGGCCGACGTGGTCGAGGATCTGATGCTGGAATTCGTGTCGCGGATGTCGGCCTCCGGCGCGCTGATGGGCAATTTCGACGCCACCGAACGGCTGCTGCAGCAGTACCTGCCGGCCGAGCGCGTCACCGGCATCATGGACGAGATCCGCGGCCCCGCCGGCCGCAACATGTGGGAGAAGCTCTCCAACGTGCAGGAAGAGGTGCTCGCCAACTACCTCAAGAACGAATACCCGCAGACCATCGCCGTGGTGCTGTCGAAGCTGAAGCCGGAGCACGCCGCCCGCGTGCTGGCGATCCTGCCCGAGGACATCGCACTCGACGTGGTCGGCCGCATGCTGCGGATGGAGGCGGTGCAGAAGGAAGTCATCGAGCGCGTCGAGCAGACGCTGCGCACCGAGTTCATGTCGAACCTGTCGCAGACCCGCCGCCGCGACGCCCATGAGGTGATGGCCGAAATCTTCAACAATTTCGACCGCCAGACCGAGACCCGCTTCATCACCTCGCTGGAAGAGGAAAACCGCGAATCCGCCGAGCGTATCAAGGCGCTGATGTTCACCTTCGACGACCTGATCAAGCTCGATGCCGCCTCGGCGCAGACGCTGATGCGCAACATCGACAAGGACAAGCTCGGCGTCGCGCTGAAGAGCGCCAACGAGGAGGTGCGCAGCTTCTTCCTCGGCAACATGTCCTCCCGCGCCGGCAAGATGCTGATGGACGACATGGCCGCGATGGGCCCGGTGCGCCTGCGCGACGTCGACGAGGCGCAGGCGCTGCTGGTCAACCTCGCCAAGGATCTCGCCGCCCGCGGCGAGATCACGCTGACCAAGAACCGCGCCGACGACGAGCTGGTGTACTGATGGCCGCACCCGCGAAATTCCTGTTCGACACGGACTTCTCGGCGCCGGACCGCGCCCGCGAGCGCGCGCCTACGGCGGCCGAGATCGCGCAGAAGGTCGCCGACGCCGAGGCGCGGGCCTATCGTGCCGGCTATGAAGCTGCGCTGCGCGAGGCCAAGGTCGAGAGCGACCGCCGCTCAGCGCAGGCGCTGGAAGAGATCGGCACCGCGATCAAGGGCATCGCGGCGCGCTTTGCCGGCATCGAGACGCGGATGGAGACCGAGGCCGTGGACGTCGCGGTCGCGGTGGCCCGCAAGCTCTGCACCGAACTGGTTGCGTGCGAGCCGCTCGGCGAGATCACCGCGCTGGTCTCTGACTGCTTCTCGCATCTGGTGGCGACGCCGCATCTCGTGGTCCGCATCAATGACGCGCTCTACGAGGCGGCGCATGACAATATCGAGCGGATGGCGGCGCATTCCGGCTTCCAGGGCCGGCTGGTGATCCTGGCCGAGCCGACGATTGCGACCGGCGACTGCCGGATCGAATGGGCTGACGGCGGCGTGGTGCTGGAACGCGCCGCGATCGAAGGCAAGATCGACGAACTCGTCGGGCGCTATCTGGCGTCCCGCGGCCAGGCCGGCTGACGGCGATTGAGGGCTGAACCATGAGCGACACCGACTCCCACGTCCCGCTTCCCGACCTCAACGCCGCCGACGCGCCGGGGATCGACGACATCGGCTACAACGAGGACGAAAATGCCGCGCGCATCGCGGCCGATCTCGAAGCCGTGTTCGACGTGCCGGTGCAGGTCTCGGCGGTGCTCGGCCGCTCCAAGATGGACGTCGGCGATCTCCTGAAGCTCGGACCGGGCACCGTGCTCGAACTCGACCGCCGCGTTGGCGAGGCGATCGACATCTACGTCAACAACCGCCTGGTGGCGCGTGGCGAAGTGGTGCTGGTGGAAGACAAGCTCGGCGTAACCATGACCGAAATCATCAAGACTGAACGTTCTTAAACGGACCCAACGGTAGCGCGCGGAACCTGCGCGACCAGACGAACAGGAGATCATCATGCGGCTTCTCATCGTTGGCACCCTGAAGGGCCAGCTCACGACCGCGACCAAGATCGCGATGGACAACGGCGCTTCCGTGACCCACGCCGAAACCATCGAACAGGCGATGAACGTGCTGCGCGGCGGCAAGGGCGCCGATCTGCTGCTGGTCGATGTCGGCCTCGACATCCGCGACCTCGTGATGCGGCTCGAGGCCGAGCACATCCACGTGCCGATCGTCGCCTGCGGCATCTCCAACGACGCCCGCGCCGCGGTCGCCGCGATCCATGCCGGCGCCAAGGAATACATCCCGCTGCCGCCCGACCCCGAATTGATCGCTGCCGTGCTCGCCGCGGTCGCCAACGACGCACGCGACCTGATCTGGCGCGACGAGGCGATGGGCCGGGTGATCAAGCTCGCGCAGCAGATCGCGGGCTCGGATGCCTCGGTCATGATCACCGGCGAGTCCGGCACCGGCAAGGAGGTGCTGGCGCGCTATGTCCACGCCCGCTCGGCCCGCGCCAAGCGGCCGTTCATCTCGATCAACTGCGCGGCGATCCCGGAGCACCTCCTGGAATCCGAGTTGTTCGGCCATGAGAAGGGCGCCTTCACCGGCGCGGTGGCGCGCCGCATCGGCAAGTTCGAGGAAGCGACCGGCGGCACCCTGCTGCTCGACGAAATCTCCGAGATGGACGTCCGTTTGCAGTCGAAGCTGCTGCGCGCGATCCAGGAGCGCGTGATCGACCGCGTCGGCGGCACCAAGCCGGTCCCGGTCGACATCCGCATCATCGCAACCTCGAACCGCAATCTGTCGGAGGCGGTGCGCGAAGGCTCTTTCCGCGAGGACCTGCTGTTCCGCCTCAATGTCGTCAATTTGAAGATCCCGCCGCTGCGCGACCGTCCGGCCGACATCCTCGAGCTGGCGCAGCACTTCGCCAAGAAATATGCCGAGGCCAACGGCCTGCCGGTCCGCCCGGTCTCGACCGAGGCTCGCCGCGTCCTGACCGCGAACCGCTGGCAGGGTAACGTCCGCGAGCTAGAGAACACCATCCATCGCTCCGTCCTGATGGCGCAGGGCGACGAGATCGGTGCTGAGGCGATCCTCACCCCCGACGGCGACCGGCTCGACCTCGCCAAGACCGCGCCCGCGGTCGCGCATGCCACGCTTGCCGCCGAGCAGGTCACCCGCGCGTTGGTCGGCCGCACCGTCGCGGACGTCGAGCGCGATTTGATCCTGGAAACCCTGAAGCACTGCCTCGGCAACCGCACCCACGCCGCCAACATCCTCGGCATCTCGATCCGCACCCTGCGCAACAAGCTGAACGAATATGCAGACGGCGGGATCCCGATCACACCGGCCGGCAATGGCGCGCCCGACTATCAGCGGATGGCCAGCGCTGGTTGAGAACCGCAGGTGGCAGGGCCCTCCTGCCGCGATTGCCTCACGTCACGAGTAGCTTGGAGCGTCGGGCTTACGGAAGATTCGGATCGGATCGCCCGGCGTGATGTCGCGGCCGGTAAAGGTCGCATAGGCATATAGGGCAAGATAGCCGACGGCTATTGCACCGACGAGATAGAACAGCCAGGTTCCTGCGCGCTTCATCGAACCGTCACGTCTCTGAAATCCGACCGGCTTTTAATGCGCTGATCAAGAAAGCGCTACGGCCAACATGCCGCGCCGGACCCGCCGCCTGTCATCCCTTGTATCTTGCGGCCGGTTGCCTTACTCAATCTCTTATTGTTTTTTCGTTCTTTGACAACTGGAGAGAGATATGGCCCTTTACGCGCAGACCGTCGGCACCCTGTCCACCAACTCCTCGACCTTCACGCCGATGCAAGGCCTTACCCTGACGATCCCCGAGGGCGTCGGCACCACCGCCATCATCATCCTGAACGTTCCGATGCCCTACGCGACCGGCACCGATACGCCGGGCGGCACGTTCGGCATCGCCCTCAATGGCGCGGTCTCGACGGTTACGGCGAGCTTCACCTACAACGACCCGGCCCCGACCAGCACCGGTCGCATCCCGACGACGCTGGTCGTCGGCATCCCGCTCGGCAACGCTGCCCAGACCGTCCAGGCCGTCTGGTACGGCGTCCGCGGCAGCACCGTGATCATCGACAGCCCGGCGACGCTGACCGCGATGATCTAAGCCCTGATCCGGTCGAGCGCCGCGCGTTAACGCACGCCCCGAGCGTGAACGTGGCGCGACGGCAGGCTGACCTCGGCCAGCCGAACGGCGTCTTCTTCCCGGTCGATCGCGACATATTCGCCGTGCCAGTACGCCAGCGCGGCGGTTCGCTCCGAGGTGATCACGTCGAGCACGCGACCTATGACGATCGCGTGCGAATGCCGTTCGATGATCTCCTCGACCTCGCAATCAACAGCGGCAAGCGCGCCGACCAGCAACGGTACGCCTGACGCGCGCGTCGTCCATTCGGCGCCGGTGAAGCGGTCGGCGCCCTTCAGACCGCCCTTGCCGGTGAAGCGCTCGGCGATCTCGAGCTGGTCAGCGGTCAGGATGTTGACGCCGAACACGCCATGGCGCGCGATCAACGGCCACGAGGAGGCGGCGCGGTTGATGCTGACGATCAGCGACGGCGGCTCGACCGACAGCGACGACACCGAGGTCACCGTCATCCCCGAAATGTCCTTACCGCGACCGGCGGTGATGACGCCGACGCCACCGGTGAGATGGCGCATCGCGCCGCGGAACTCGGCGGCCGCGACCGCGGGCTCGATCGAAACATTGCGGACGACGGAATTCATGGCGACCTCACAGGGTGTCTTCGCTGCCTTCGAGCAGGTGCTTCAGGATCTCGCCCTCCAGCGCGGCGAGTTCGGCCGAGCCGCGCCGGCGCGGCCGCGGCAGGTCGATCGTGACGTCCTGCGCGATGCGGCCGTCCTCGATGACAAGCACGCGGTCGGCGAGCGCGACCGCCTCGGCGACGTCATGCGTCACCAGGATCGCGGTAAAACCCTGGTCGCGCCAGACGCGTTCCAGCAATTGCTGCATCGAGATCCGGGTCAGCGCGTCGAGCGCGCCGAGTGGCTCGTCGAACGCCAAGACGCGCGGCTGGCTGACCAGCGCGCGCGCCAGCGCCACGCGCTGCTTCTGGCCGCCCGAGAGCACCGACGGCCACTGCCCGCGCTTGTCGTCGAGGCCGACCTCGACCAGCGCGTGCTCGGCACGTGCCTGCGCGTCGGCGGAGGAACGCTCCCGTCCCAGACCCACCTCGACATTGGAGAGCACCCGCGCCCAGGGCAGCAGGCGCGGCTCCTGGAACATGACGCGGACATCCTGCGCCCGGGGCTGTTCGCCAAAGGCGATGCCGCCCGCCGTCGGCGCGTCGAGGCCGGCGATCAGGCGCAGCAGCGTGCTCTTGCCACAGCCGCTGCGGCCGACGATCGCGACGAACTGGCCGGCCGGGATGTGCAGGTCGATGCCGCGCAACACCTCATTGTCGCCGAACGCCTTGCGCAGGCCGCGAATGGTCAGCGACAGGCCACGGGTCGCACCTTCCGATCCGCGCCGCAGCTGCCGTGCCTGCACGACGATATCGGCGCGGTCGACCGGCTCGGCGTCGACGGGCTGGAAACGAAGCGCTTCTTGCATTCTCATTCTCACTTCTTCTGGAAGGCGGGGTGCCACGACAAGGTCAGCCGCTCCAGCGCCCGCGAGGCGCTGTCGGCGAGCTTGCCGAGCAAGGCGTAGATCAGGATCGAGAGCACGACGACGTCGATCAGCATGAACTCGCGCGCCTGCATCGCCATGTAGCCTAGGCCGGACGAGGCCGCGATGGTCTCGGCGACGATCAGGGTCAACCACATGATGCCGAGCGCGAAGCGCAGGCCGACGAAGATCGAGGGCAGCGCGCCAGGGAAGATCACCCGGCGGAACAGCTCGCCGTCGCTCATGCCGTAGATGCGGCCCATCTCGATCAGCTGCGGGTCGACGGTGCGGATGCCGTGCAGCGTGTTGAGATAGATCGGGAAGAACACGCCGAGCGCGACCAGGAACAGTTTTGCCGACTCGTCGATGCCGAACCACAGGATGACCAGCGGAATCAGCGCCAGATGCGGGATGTTGCGCACCATCTGCAGCGTGGTGTCGGTGAGCTTCGCCGACAGCTGCGACAGCCCATTGGCGAGCCCGAAGGCGAAGCCGATGCTGCCGCCGATCACAAATCCGATCGAGGCGCGCCAGAAGCTGACCCAGATGTTGCGGATCAGCTCACCTGACAGCAGCAGCTTCCAGCCCGCCAGTGCGACGTCGGACGGCGCCGGCAGCACGCGCGAGGGAACGAAACCGGTGACGCAGGCCAGCTGCCAGACCAGGATGATGGCGAGCGGCACGATCCAGGGGATCAGGCCGTCGACCTTGGGGAGTTTGGGTGCGCTGGAGCTGTTTCCGTTCCGATGGGATCGGAACGGAGCTCCAGATTTTTGTTTTGACGCGTTTTCTTCACGCGAACCGGCATCCACTTCGCTCGAAAACGCTTTGCGGCGCGGAAGACTGTCGATGAGACTCATGATTGCGATGCCTGCTTCTGCGGACGGTAGTCGTTGCCGATGGTCTCGCCGAACGGCCCGGTGTTGACGCGGATCGGCGTCACATTGCCGGGTTGCGCCAGCGACAGCAGCGGGAACACCAGCTCGGCGAAGCGATAGGCTTCCTCGAGATGCGGGTAGCCCGACATGATGAAGGTATCGACGCCGATGTCCTGATACTCCTTGATGCGCGCGGCGACCGTCTGCGGATCGCCGACCAGCGCGGTGCCGGCCCCGCCGCGCACCAGGCCGACGCCGGCCCAGAGGTTCGGGCTGATCTCGAGCTGGTCGCGCCGGCCGCCATGCAGCTGCGCCATGCGCTGCTGGCCGACCGAGTCCATCCGCTCAAAGATCTTCTGGGCGGCCGCCACCGTGTCGTCGGTGACGTACTGGATCAGCTCGTCGGCGGCGCGCCACGCCTCCGCATTGGTCTCGCGCACGATCACATGCAGGCGGATACCGAATGAGAGCTCGCGGCCGCGCTGCGCGGCCACCGCCTTCACCTTGGCGATCTTCTCGGCGACCTGCGCCGGCGGCTCGCCCCAGGTCAAATATTTGTCGACGGTGTCGACCGCGACGTCGATGCCGGCGTCCGACGAGCCGCCGAAATACAGCGGCGGCCGCGGCGATTGCACCGGATTGAACAGCAGGCGGCCGTCCTCGATCCTGATGTGCTTGCCCTCGACATTGACCGTCTTGCCCGCGAGCAGATCGCCGTAGACGTTGAGAAACTCGCGCGTCACCGCGTAGCGCTCGTCGTGGTCGAGGAAGATGCCGTCGCCCTTGCTCTCGATCGGATCGCCGCCGGTGACGACATTGATCAGGAGACGGCCGTTCGACAGCCGGTCCAGCGTCGCGGTCATGCGGGCGGCGACGCTCGGCGATTGCAGGCCGGGCCGGACCGCCACCAGATAACGCAACCGCTCGGTCCAGGGCGCGACGGCTGACGCCACCACCCAGGAGTCTTCGCAGCTCCGCCCCGTCGGCAGCAGCACGCCGTAATAGCCGAGTTGGTCCGCGGCCTGCGCGATCTGGCGCAGATAGTTGAAGTTCACCTCGCGGCCGCCGATCGCCGTGCCGAGGTAGCGGCTGTCGCCGTGGGTCGGCAGGAACCAGAGGATATTGGCGTTGGTTGCGGTGCTCACGTGCCCGGTCTCCATGCGACGTCGGAAATCTTGATTTGCTTCGGGATCAGGGCGAGCGCGAAGAACGCGTCGGCGACCTGCTGCTGATCCGCGACCACGCTGTCGGTGACCGGCTTGATGCCGTAGGACTGCCGCTTCAGCGCGACCTCCACCACCGGCACCGACAGGCCGATGCTCGGCGCCAGCTGTTCGGCAACGGCGTGGATATCGCCCTTGGCCCAGTCATCGACCTCGCTGAGCTGCGCCAGCACCAGCTCGACGATCTTCGGGTCGCTGTGCAGGAACTGCTTCGAGGCAAAGTAGAACTGATAGTTCGCGACGACGCCGGTGCCGTCGGCCAACGTGCGGGCGCCGGTCGCAGCCTCTGCCGCAGCCTGGAACGGATCCCAGATCACCCAGGCATCGACCGCGCCGCGCTCGAACGCCGCGCGCGCATCGGCGGGCGCGAGATAGGCGACCTCGACGTCGGAATATTTTACGCCGGCTTTCTCCAGCGCCTTCACCAGCAGATAGTGGACGTTGGAGCCCTTGTTCAGCGCGACCTTCTTGCCCTTCAGCTCCGCGACCGATTTGATCGGGCTGTCCTTCGGCACCAGAATCGCCTCGCCCTTCGGCGCCGGTGGCTCATAGGCGACGTACCGGATCGGTGCGCCTGCGGCCTGCGCGAAGATCGGCGGCGCCTCGCCGGTGTTGCCGAAATCGATCGCACCGACATTGAGCGCTTCCAGCAGCGGCGGACCCGACGGAAACTCGGTCCAGACGACCTTGTAGCCGACCGATTTCAGCTTCTCCTCGAGCGAGCCCTTGCTCTTCAACAGCACCAGCTTGCCGTATTTCTGGAAGCCGATGCGGACGACCTTGTCCTGGCCGTAGGAAACGCCGACGCTGGCTGCGACGATGCCGACCGACAGCACTGCGCGAGCAATCCAGCGTCGAAATAAACGCGTCATGGGAATGTCCTCTGCATTGAATTGACCAAGGAGCGATCAGGTCTGGGGATTGCGCCAGACGATGTCGCGGATCGCGATCTGCTTCGGGATCAGGCCGAGCTTGAAGAAGCGGTCGGCGACGCCCTGCTGGGTCACGATGATGTCGTCAGTCACAGGCCCGACCGAGAAGCCGGCTCGCCGCGCCGCGATGGTCTGGATATCGAGCGGCACGCCGGTGACGGCGGCCAGGGATTTCGCGACCTCATCGGGATGCGCCTGCGCCCACGCCGCCGACGACGTCGTGACATCGACGATCTGCTGCAGGACGGCGCCGTGATTTCGGGCGAAGTCGCGGTTGGCGATGTAGAACGAGTTGGTCTTGGTGATGTCGCGAGTCTTGACCAGAATGCGACCGTGCTGCTTGGTCTCGGCGATCGCGAAATACGGATCCCAGATCGCCCAGGCATCGATGCCGCCATTGGCAAAAGCCGGGCCGGCGTCGGGGGGCGTCAGATAGACCGGCGTGATATCGCCATAGGTCAGCCCGGCTTTCTCCAGCGTCTGAATCACGACGTTATGCGCGCTGGATCCCTTGGTGAAGCCGACGCGCTTGCCCTTGAGATCGGCGATGCCTGTGATTGCCGAATTCTGCGGCACCAGGATGCCTGAACCATTGATGATCGGCTGGGCCGCGGCATAGACGATGGCCGCGCCCGCGGCCTGGGCGAAGATCGGCGGGGAATCGCCGACGGCGCCGTAATCGACGCTGCCGACATTCATCGCTTCCATCATCGGCGGGCCCGAGGAGAACTCGACCCATTTCACGCTGATGCCCTGCGGCTTGAAATGATTTTCCAGGGCTTCACGCTGGCGCGTGATAACCAGCACGCCGTTCTTCTGGTAGCCGATACGAATTTCCTTCGCGTCCGCCTGGGCCTGCGCACCCCGTGACAGCGCGGCAGCGGCGGCTGTGACGAGCGACAGCTGGAGGAACTCACGACGCTTCATTCCAAAACTCTCCTGACGATCAAGCGCGTTTCTCAACACGCGATCATGCGTTGTCAGGATGATGGGGCGCGCGAATGAAGCTGTCGAGCACCGCACAAAAATAGCGATGCCAGCACTTCGGTGCAGGCATCGCGCGAGTCGTTTCTTTTAAGGCGCGGATCGCGCGTAGCGAATTATTTTCCTCACGAGATCGCGAGGTCGCTGCACAACAATCGATCAGCCCGCGGCGGCGGTTTTCGGCGCGACATTGACCGCGAGTTTACCGTAGCGATCCGAGAACGCCTGTGTGTCGATCTCCTCGAGCTGGATCGCACCACTCAACACGCCCTTCTTCCAGGCATCGTGCTCCGGATCGTGCTGGAACTCCGGCATCACTTCCTTGCCGAAAAGCTCGAGCGACTCGCAAATGTGCTCATGGGTGTTCTTGCCGGCCTGGTTGAGCAGGATCACCTGGTCGATATGCGACGCGCGGAAGCGCCGCAGCTTCTTGGCGATCGTCTCCGGCGAGCCGATCAGGCCGCCGCGCAGCGCAGCCTCCTGCGCCTCCGGATTCTCGCGCTTCCACTTGTTGTACTCGTCCCACATGTTGACGGTGCCGGGCGCCGGCCGCTGCCGGTTCTGCGCCTGGCCGTAATAGCGCAGCGCGAACTGGAAGAAGGTCGCGCCATCGGCACGCTTGCGTGCTTCCTCGTCGGTCTCGGCGCACATGAAGAACGAGACCAGCGCCATGTTCGGATTGATCTCGTAGTCGGCGAGCTTCTTCAGCCGCTTGGTGATCGCGTTGTAATAGGCATGCACCCAGGCATGCGCCGCCTCGGCGCTGACGAACTGGAAGCCGAGCGCGCCAAATCCGTTCTGCCCGGCGCGCTCGATGGTCGGCAATTGCGAGCAGGCCATCCAGAGCGGCGGATGCGGCTTCTGCACCGGCTTCGGCACGACGTTGCGCAAGGGGATGTCGAAATATTTGCCGTGATGCTCGGTGCCGATCTTGGTGAACATCGGGAAGATCGCACTGACCGCCTCCTCGAACACCTCGCGCTTGGTCTCCATGTCGCGGCCGAACGGCGTCAGCTCGGTGATCGAGGCGCTCTCGCCCATGCCGAACTCGCAACGGCCGTTGGAGAGCAGATCGAGCACCGCAACCCGCTCGGCGACGCGGGCGGGATGATTGGTGGTGAGCTGGAAGATGCCGTGGCCGAGCCGGATATTCCTGGTGCGCTGGCTTGCGGCGGCGAGGAAGGATTCCGGTGCCGGCGAATGCGAATATTCCTCGAGGAAGTGATGCTCCACGACCCAGGCATAGTCGTAGCCGAGCCGGTCGGCGGTCTCGAGCTGCGTCAGCGCGTTCTGGTAGAGGCGGAGTTCGTCTCCGTCGTTCCACGGGCGCGGCAGTTGCAGCTCGTAAAAGATGCCGAATTTCATGGCGTCACTCCCAAGGTCGCGCTCCCGACCACTTATTGTGGTCCCGACCGCTTGTTGTTTTCGGTCAGTCTAGTGGCGGCGCGACCCAAGTCCAGCCTCGGGGGCGAAACTCCAATTCCGTGCAGCGGGAGATAGCTTGATCGGACCGCATGAATGTTTAGCTTGTGCTGGCACGAGTCGCGGCGCTATCGGTCGCGCGCTCATTCCTCCGAAAGCCACATGACCACCTTCACGCCGCATCAGGACTCCGCGCTGAAAGCAGTTGCCGACTGGCTCAAAGCCAAGCCCGGCAAGGGCGCCACGCCGCCGGTGTTCCGGCTGTTCGGCTATGCCGGAACCGGAAAGACCACGCTTGCCCGCCACATCGCCGAAGGCGTCGACGGCGAGGTGAAGTTCGCGGCTTTCACCGGCAAGGCGGCGCTGGTGATGCGCAACAAGGGCTGCGACAGCGCCTCCACGATCCATTCCCTGATGTACCGCGCCCGCGAATCCGGCGTCGAGCAGCCGAGCTTCGAGCTGTGGGACGACGCGCCGGCATCGAAGGCCAAGCTGATCGTGATCGACGAATGCTCGATGGTCGATGCCGAGCTCGGCCGCGACTTGATGTCGTTCGACTGCCCGCTGCTGGTGCTCGGCGATCCCGCGCAATTGCCGCCGATCCAGGGCGGCGGCTTCTTCACCGATGCCGAGCCGGACGCGATGCTGACCGAGGTGCACCGCCAGGCCCAGGACGATCCGATCGTGCGGATGTCGATGGATATCCGCGAGGGCCGCGAGCTCGAGATCGGCCGCCACGGCGAAAGCGAGGTGGTGTCGCGCAAGGAGCTCGATCCGGACCGCGTGATGCGCGCCGACCAGGTGCTGGTCGGCCGCAACAACACCCGCCGCGCCTACAACATGCGGGTGCGGCAGCGGCAAAATATCGAGGATCCGCTCCCCGTCGCCGGCGACAAGCTGGTCTGCCTGCGCAACAACCGCAAGAAGGGCCTGTTCAATGGCGGGCTATGGCGGGTCAAGGCGCGGGCGCAGTCGAAATCCAAGATCATCACCATGCGCGTGATGCCGGATGAGGATTTCGGCTACAAGGTCACCAAAGTCTCGGTGCGCGGCGAATGCTTCGACGGCGGCGTCGAGGGCGTTCCGTGGGAGCAGCGCAAGCCCTATGACGAGTTCGACTACGGCTATGTGCTGACCGTGCACAAGTCGCAGGGCTCGCAATGGGACGATGTCGTGCTGTTCGACGAGAGCTTTGCGTTCCAGGATTCGCGCGCGAGGTGGCTGTATACGGGCATCACGCGGGCCGCGAAGCGGCTGAGCATTGTGGTGTGACGCCCGATCCACCGTCATTGCGAGCGGAGCGAAGCATCCATCGTTCCGCTTGTTGAGACATGGATTGCTTCGTCGCTATCGCTCCTCGCAATAACGAGATGACGATTTCGCCGCGACGAAGTAGAAGTCCTCGTGGGGCGGCCGCCCGCCTAAGGTCTTGCCCGAGCGTGATTTTGCTCACGAAACCGTGTGGCCGGCGGCGTAACAAAACGCGCTTTGACCCGTATTTTAAAGCGTCGGAGCGGCTCGGCCCGATTTGCGAATGCCGGCTGCCGCTCTAGACTGGCCCCCAATTGCGATCCCACGAGGAACCCATGCCCAAAAGCTCCCTCAGCCGCCTCTCGGTTTGCGCCGCCGCGATCGGCGCGCTGGCCGTCGCCGCTTTTGCCGTTGCGCCCTCGCTTGCCGCCGAGGACGCCGTGATCATCCCGCCGCCCCCAGCAAGCGCGCCCGAGGCCGGCATCAAGACCGCGGTGCTCGCCGGCGGCTGCTTCTGGGGTGTGCAGGGCGTGTTCCAGCACACCGCCGGCATCGTCAGCGCGGTGTCCGGCTACTCCGGCGGCAGCAAGGCGAATGCGGACTACGAGAAGGTCTCGACCGGCACGACCGGCCACGCGGAATCGGTCGAGATCAAATACGACCCGCAGAAGATCTCCTACGGCAAGATCCTGCAGATCTTCTTCTCGGTCGTGCACGACCCGACCCAGCTGAACCGGCAGGGCCCCGATTCCGGCACGCAATATCGCTCGGCGATCTTCACCACCAGCGACGAGCAGAAGCAGGTCGCGGACGCCTATATCGCCCAGCTCAACGCGGCCAAGGTCTACAAGAAGCCGATCGTCACCAAGGTCGGCGCGCTGGAGGCGTTCTATCCGGCGGAAGGCTACCACCAGGACTATCTGACGCTGCACCCGAGCCAACCCTATATTGCCTATAACGACATCCCGAAGGTCGAGAACCTGAAGAAGATCTTCGCGGAGAACTACATCGAGAAGCCGACGCTGGTGAGCAGCACGAAGGCCACCAACTGAGCATCTCGCAAAGGAGGTTGAATGTCCGACACCAAAACCGACGGCAAGGTTCACAAGAGCGAGGCCGAGTGGCGCAAGGAATTGACGCCGATGCAGTACGCCGTGCTGCGGGAAAAGGCGACCGAGCGCCCCTTCACCGGCGAATACGAGCATGATCCCCGCAAGGGCACCTATGTCTGCGCCGGCTGCGGGCAGACGCTGTTCGAATCCGACCAGAAGTTCGACTCCGGCTGCGGCTGGCCGAGCTTCTCCAAGCCGGCGATCGAGAGCCATGTCGACGAGGAGCACGATGTCAGCCACGGCATGATCCGCACCGAGGTGCTGTGCGCGAAATGCGACGGCCATCTCGGCCATGTCTTCAACGACGGCCCCGGCCCGACCGGCCTGCGCTACTGCATCAACTCGGCGGCGCTGAAGCTGAACGAGAAGAAGTAACGCGGCAGTCACTACCGCTCGTCATGCGCGGGCTCGACCCGCGCATCCATCAAGGAATGAGTCTTTCATCACGATGGATTGCCGGGTCAAGCCCGGCAATGACGGCAGTGGGGTTTGGCAAATATCCTGCTCCCAGCGTCGAACAATTTCCCCGCCCCGCGCGACCAAGAACCGGTCGCGCGGGGTTTGTTTTGGCCGCAGCGGCCTTGGCGCGCCTGAACACAAGGAAATTTTGATGTCACGGATTCCAGGAAAGCTTTTGTTGGGTCTCGGTCTTGCCGGCCTGATCATGGGGAGCACTTTGAGCATGCCAGCGTTCGCCGCCGACAAGATCTCGCTGTTCAAGGTCATCACCTCCAAGGACGAAATCGTCATCGGCCTCACGGATGCCGACCTCGCGCAGGTCGAGGGCCAGAATGCCGGCGGCATCGCCAAGATGCTGGTCGCCAAGGGCTCGATGAGCGTCTGGCAATACGCCGTGCACAAGTCGGCCGCCGGCGATCTCGAACAGGCGCCGCTGCACAAGATCGGCCTGATCGCCAGCGACTCGCTGCGGGTCGAGCCCTATCCGACCCCGCTGAAGGTGCTGCCGATCGACGAAAGCAAGAAGTAGTCGCCCCGGCGCCCCGACAACATCCTTGTGATCGGCGGGGCGCCTTAACGACTCGCGGGCCGGAATGTGCTTTGCTCCGAATTCGCGGGGCCGTCGGCGTCTCGCCGTGCGGCTGCCGCCTATTCTGAGGAGGGCGCCATGTCGCTCGGACTGATCCTCATCATCCTCCTGCTGATTATCCTCCTAGGCGGCTATAGCGGCCGGATCCGCGGCTATGGCTATGGCCTCGGCCACTCCGGAATGGGCCTTTTCGGGGTGATTTTGATCGTGGTCGCGATCCTGGCCTGGCTCGACAAGATATGAGAGCCTTAAGGCTCTGAAATAAAAAGGATTATTCGGCACGACCGCGTGCTATGCGCGGATTCAGCATGTGCCTTGCCGGGGCCGCTTCTGGGGTCGCATTTTTGTCAAAGAGGCCTATATTAGGGGTCGAAATGACACGTACGGCGCGCCGCCGATGGTAGGCCGCCGTCCCCAAAATCCCTTTCGCCGCATCGCGCCAAGAACACAAGAGGTCGTCGACCATGCGTCCCCTGCGTCCGTTCAACTACAACACGTCTGCCGAGCTGTTTCCTGCCGCCATCCGCAAGAAGAAGCGGGCTGGTTTCGCCTATCGCCGTTTCGGCACTGCCGCCGAAGCCGTGCGCTTTGCGATGGAAGAGCTGCCGGCGGATTCGCTGAACGGCGCCTATCTGCAGGTCGAGGAAGCCCGTTTCGACCAGAACGGCATCCGCTCTCTCTATGAGAGCGAAGGCTTCCCGCTGCCGCGTCGTCCGCGCCCCGCCGCCAGCCAGACCGACGCCGACGCCGCGTAACCTTTCCGCTCCTCCTAAAACGAAAAGCCCTCGGACCGATCCGGGGGCTTTTGTTTTGGTGAGTTCGTTAGAGCCGCGGCTGCTTGTCGAGCCAGCGCCGCAGCATCCGCACATTGCGCATGTTGGCGCGGAACATGACGTCGAACGCATCGCCCGCCACCGGCACCATGCCGATCACGCCGTCGACCGCGACATTGGCGAGCATCCGCGCCGTGATGTGCCAGGGCGCGCCCAGCAAGCGGGCTTCGCGCACCAGCCACAGCGAGATCGCGGTGGTAATGATATCGCCGACCACGGGGATCAGGCCGATCAGCCCGTCGATGCCGTAGCGGACATTGGTGCCCGGCACGATGAAGGCGACGTCGAGCAGCTTTGCGATCATCTCCAGCCGCGCCAGCCGCTCTTCGCGCGTCAGATTGCCGAACGGATTGGCGCTGGCGTTGCGGAAGTCGAACTGGAAACCCTCGAACTGCGGATGCAGCGCTGCGTCTGAGAATTCGCGTCCGTCCTGGTCGATGACCTTGCCGCGCGCCTGCGCCCCGCCGAAAGGCGGCCGCGATCGCGCAGCGTGGGGCATGAAAATGTCGTCCTCGGGCATGGCCATCACATGGTAACGCAGGCAGGCGGTTCAAGTTGCGTCACATTACCACTGTGTCACGTTTGAGGCTCCGTCACGGCCGCATCAAGCACCGCGCGCCGAAGCGGCGGCGGAAGCAGCGGTTTTCGCTCGCCGCGTTTAGTCGACGACCTTGTTCATGGTTCTGAGTCGGTGGGCCAGCGTCCTCATCACCTTCAGGGCAAAATGCGGCGTCTGGCTGACGAGGAAGAGAAACTGCTTTTCCGAGACCGGGACGAGTTCGACATCGGTGAGAGCTGTGGCGGACGCGCTCCTTGGCTCGTTGTCGATCAATGCCATTTCGCCAAAGATCGTGTCAGCCGCCAGGTCCGCCACGGTCTTGTTGCCGACCTGAATGCGCACGTAGCCGCTCTTGATCACGAAGAGCTCGTTGGCTTGCTCGCCCTCGCGAAAAATGATGCCACCGGCCCGGACCAGCCGCGTTTCGATACTGTTGCCCGTCAGAAGGCTAAAGCTTGCATCTACCACTCTTGAACCCTTTCCCCGAAGCCGGACGCAGGTCTCATACGTCCCGGCCGTCTGCGGCTCCGGCTAAAACAAATGCGCGAAAACAAAGTACAGAAGGCCCGAGATCAGCATCGCCATCGGCAAGGTCAGAACCCAGGCCATGGCGATATTGCGGATTGTCGACCATTGCAGCCCGGACCCGTTCGCAGTCATGGTGCCTGCGATACCGGACGACAGCACATGGGTCGTCGACACCGGCAAGCCGTATCCGTCCGCAGCGGCGATGGTCGCAGCCGCGGTGATCTCGGCGCAGGCACCCTGCGCATAGGTCAGGTGGGTCTTGCCGATCTTTTCACCCACGGTCACGACAATCCGTTTCCAGCCAACCATCGTGCCGAGGCCGAGCGCGATGGCGACCGCAATCTTCACCCAGGACGGAATGAATTTGGTGGCGGCATCCAGCGAGCCCTTGTAGCGATTGAGCGTCGCGACGTCGGCATCGCTCAGCCCGCTGTCGCTGCTTTTCATGAGCAAGCGAAGCGCCTCCGATACCAGATACATATCGTTGCGCGTGTTGCCGACGGTCTCGGCCGGGAATTTTGCCAGCGAACCGTGCTGAACGACCTGGTCGCTGATTTCGCGGACGAGAACGGCAAGCGCTGGATAGGTATCGTCAGTGAGTTGCCGAAGCGCGATGTAGTTCGTCACGATGGGACGGGGGTCGCCCACAACCTTGCGATCGGCTCCCCTGCTCTCGACGACCTTGCTCGCCGCAGCCGAATTCGCGGTGAATGCTGCTATCTGACCAGCAGGCATCGCGCGGTTGAGTGCGTAAGCGGTTGGGACCACACCGATCAAAATGAGCATGATGAGACCCATGCCTTTTTGACCGTCGTTCGATCCGTGAAAGAAGCTGACCAGGGTACAGGTCAGGATCAGGATGCCTCGAATCCACCACGGCGGTGGCTGCTCGCCTTGCGGCTCGCCGAACAGGGCTGGTGTTGCGCGCAACAGCGCGCTTTTCAGCCCGTAGAGCAGGATGGCAGCAAGCGCAAATCCGAACAGCGGCGACAGCAGCAGCGCCTTGCCGGTATTGGCGGCCTGCGACCAATCCACGCCGGACGTCCCCTCTCTTCCGTGCATTAGGGCGTTCGCGATCCCGACGCCCATGATCGATCCAATCAGGGTGTGCGAACTCGAGGCGGGCAGTCCAAAATACCAAGTACCCACGTTCCAGATGATGGCAGCGATCAGAAGCGCAAACACCATTGCGAAACCGGCGCTGCTGCCAACCTGAAGGATCAATTCGACCGGCAACAAGGAGACGATGCCGAAAGCAACGGCACCACTGGATAGGAGGACGCCGATCAGGTTGAAGAAGCCTGACCAGACAACGGCAATGTGGGCCGGCATCGAACGCGTGTAGATCACGGTTGCGACGGCGTTCGCCGTGTCGTGAAAGCCGTTGACGAATTCGAAACCGAGCGCGATCAGCAACGCGACGAAGAGCAGCAGGAACGCGAGATAGGAGGTCTTGCCGGCCCCTGTGGCACCAACGTCGGCGTAAATGCTGTAGGCCACGAAAAGAAGCGCGGCCCCGATCACTCCCAGATAGATAATGCCGGTGAGGGGATGAAAGCCCTTCTCGAGATCGGGCCCGCCACGCCGCGCAGGCTCGATCGAACCAGGTAACGCTAGATCGCTCATCGATCGCCCCTCACAGCCGCGGGAGGACAAAAGCGGCCATGTGACATTGGGACTACGTTTACATGACGCCCATGTGACAGTTGCGTGAAGGAGGGCTCGGCCGGCTTGCGGCCAGCGTCTAATCTATTGATAAGACTACCGTAATGTCGCGATTGCTGCGCGCCACGCGTTATGCTGAGCTTCCGATTGCGATCCGCTCATTCGCGGTTGGGTCGCAGTCGATGACGCCGAAGCTGGCGACTTCCGCTATTCCCTTGGAAGCTGTCGATCGTGAGTACGACGACTTGCCCTAGTGTTGGGCCGACACCGACGGCGTCACCGGCTGGTAGAGCTCTTCGGCATATTTGTGCGCCAGCCAGGACGTGATCACGCACGGGATGAAGCCGACCAGCCCGTAGAGGATGAACTGCACCGGACCGCTTTCGGAGCCGTGCGAGGCATACATCAGCGCCGCGCCGACGAACGCCACGAGGCCGACGATCAGCATACGCACCGTTGGCGCGATCCGCTTCACATGCATCAGGATGTCGTCGATCGCGGCGAACATCAGCGACGGCACGATGCCGAACAGATAATTGTATTGCAGCGACTTCACGAACACGACGAGCAGCTTCGCCACCTCGCCGCCATTGGTCTCGGTCCAGTAGCCGGACTGATAGGTGGTCATCAGCAGCAGCAGGAAGCCTGCGATGAACGGCCCGATGGCTGCGAAGATCAGATAGCGTTTCATGGCGTGCCCTTGCCCGACGTCAGGCGAGTGTAACGCAGTCGCGCGACGGAGCTAGAGAAAATCGAAAACGCCCGGCAATGTTCCGGCGCTCTGCACGTCGAATGCGCTGCAACAGGCGGCCGCCGCGATGTCGCTGCGATACGGAATCGCCCGGACGGAGCCGGGCGATGAGGTCGTGAGGCACCGAGGCGAGCGCTAAGGCCGCTACTCGCCCCACGCCGCGAAGGCGTCGTTGAAGGCCCGCTCGCCGGGGGCGCCCTTTTCGATGGCGATGATGGCGCGGCGCTGGTTGGTGTAGACCAGCGGCACGTCGAACCACGAGCGCTCCTTCAGCAGCTGCAGATTGCGCGAGCGGTCGGCGTCGACATTGGAGAGGCCGACCAGGAAGAAGCCGTCGGTGACCTTGACCGCGAGCCCGGCCAGCGGCGTGCCGCGCGCCTGCTCGTTGGACTTCATCAGGATGCCCGGCACGTTGCCGACGCCGCCATTGGCGAAGTCCTGCGGCAGGATGAAGGTCAATTCCGCGGTGTGGCTCGCCGGCAGCGACGAATCGGTGTTGCGACGGAACGACATCGTCATCTTGAACTTGCGGTCGGGGATGTCGATGTCAGCGCGCACGGCGATGTCGGGCTTCTGGTTGCCGGAGCCCTTGATCTGCTCGGTGCGCCAGACCACCGAGCCGACATATTGCTTGCCCTTCGGATCCGACGGGTCCTCGTCATAGAGCACCACGCGCTGCGCCACCGGAGCGACCGGCTCGCCCGACGACGAGGGCTGCCCGACGCGGTCGGTGATCTTCTTGCTCGCAGGCGTCGCGGCGGCATCCTTCGGCGCCTCGACGGGCGCGGAGGACTTGAACAGGCTGCTGACGAAGGTGGTGACCTGCTGCCGCAACAGGATGCCGGTGCCGACCAGGATCAGCAGAATGCCGATCGCGATCGCGGTCTTGAACGGGAACATCGACCGGACGCGCGGCGGCTTGCTCGGCTCGCGCTCGCCATTGCCGATGCGCGACCGTTGCGGCGGCGGCGCCTGCGGCGGCTGCGGGGTGTAACGCTCCGCCTCCTCGACCGACTCCTCATAGGAATACGGCGCGTCGGGATCGGCGCCGCGGTTCTCCAGGCTCGGCTCGACCCGGTCGAATTCCGGCGAGGGCGACGGCACGTTGGCGTAGGTCTTGCGCGCGTTGCGGCTGGCCTGCGCCGCGGCGCGGCCGAGATCGTCGGCGTCGGCGGTGATGTCGCGGAAGCCGCGCACACCCGGCGCGGCCGGCGGCGCCGGAGGCTGCGCACCTTCCGGACCGCGGCGCGGCTGACCCGGCCGGGCCTGTGGCGGCTGGGTATCGAGGCCTGGCGGGACGTTCGGGGGAATCTGCGGGTTCTGCGGCCGCGGCGAGGCCGGCGCCGCATCGGGACGCAAATTGCGCGGCGGGCGGGGTTCGGCCGGCGGCCGCGGGCGCGCGGCAGCGTCGGCGGAATTGGCCTCGGGCGGCCGGGGATTCGCGCGGCGCAGCGTATCGCTGCTGCGGGCGGCACCGCCGCCACCGGGGCGGGAGGCCTCACGGGCGCGCTGCGCGGCCTCGGATTCGACCTTGCGAACCGCCTCTTCCAGCGACAGCCGTTCGCGGGTGATCTCGGACTCCGAGAGCGGCGGCTGCACGCCACGGAGTTGCTGGATCAACGCCGTCCGCGCCCGCGCGTACAGCGCGCGGCGGGCTTCGCCGGGAGCGTTGGGGTCCAGTCCGGCGATGGCACGGGCGATCAGCGGGTAGTAGTCAGCCATTTCCACACAATTGGTGGGATATAGGTAATATCCCGTTAAGCCTCGAACGGATTCTGTACCAGAATAGTATCTTCACGCTCCGGGCTGGTGGACAGCAGGGTGACCGGGCACCCCACCAGCTCCTCGACCCGGCGAACGTATTTGATGGCCTGGGCCGGCAGGTCCGCCCAGGAGCGCGCATTGGCGGTCGGCTGCTTCCAGCCCTCGATGATCTCGTAGATCGGCTCGACCCGGGCCTGCGCGCCCTCGCCTGCCGGCAGATGGTCGATTTCCCTGCCGTCGAGCTTGTAGCCGATGCAGACCTTGATGCTGTCGAACCCGTCGAGAATATCGAGTTTGGTCAGCGCCAGCCCGGCAATTCCGCAGGTACGGACAGTCTGTCGCACCAGCATGGCGTCGAACCAGCCGACCCGGCGCTTGCGCCCGGTGTTGACGCCGAATTCCTTGCCGCGGCGGCCGATTTCCTCGCCGATCTCGTCGTTCAGCTCGGTCGGGAACGGACCCTGGCCGACGCGGGTGGTGTAGGCCTTGCAGATGCCCAACACATAGCCGACCGCGCCCGGACCCATGCCGGTGCCGGTCGCGGCCTGCGCCGCCACCGTGTTGGACGACGTCACATAGGGATAGGTGCCGTGGTCGACGTCGAGCAGCGCGCCCTGCGCGCCCTCGAACAGGATGCGCTTGCCCTCGCGGCGCTTGAGGTCGAGCAGCCGCCACACCGTCTCGGCATAGGGCAAAAGCTTCGGCGCCATCGCCGTCAGCTCGGCCAGAATGCCCTTGCCGTCGATCTCCTCCAGATTGTGGCCGCGGCGCAGCGCATTGTGATGCGCCAGCAGCCGTTCGATCTTGTGCGGCAGGGTGTCGAGGTCGGCGAGGTCCATCAGGCGGATGGCGCGGCGGCCGACCTTGTCCTCATAGGCCGGGCCGATGCCGCGGCGGGTGGTGCCGATCGAGGTGATGGCGTTGCCGGATTCGCGCAGGGAGTCGAGTTCGCGATGCAGCGGCAGGATCAGCGTGACGTTCTCGGCGATGCGCAGATTGTCCGGCCCGACCGCAACGCCCTGCCCCTTCAGCTTGGCGACCTCGTCGAGAAAGGCCTGCGGGTCGAACACCACGCCATTGCCGATCACCGCCAGCTTGTTCGGGCGCAGCACGCCGGACGGCAGCAGCGCCAGCTTGTAGGTCTCGCCATTGATCACGAGCGTATGGCCGGCATTGTGGCCGCCCTGGAAGCGCACGACGATGTCGGCCTGTTCCGACAGCCAGTCGACGATCTTGCCCTTCCCTTCGTCACCCCATTGGGCGCCGACGACGACAACATTGGCCATTTCGAAGATGTTCCCTTCAGGTGTTTCAGACCATGATCGCGGCGAAAACGCGTCCGCCCACAGCGATCCTGCATGATATGCCCAGCCCAAATCACGGCGCCCGGCCGCGCGCACGCAAGGCGCCTACCGGATAAAGGAAGCGGCCCGGCTTCGCAAGCAAGAAGGGGGTCGTTTATGCCTTTTAGACGAGCGACAACCCTTTGATATCCCCTAAAAATTCCACCCCGTGCGCGGCGGCGGCGCCCTGGCCGGAATTTAATGTTGGCGCGGCCCGGTGCGACCCGATCGGCCGATTGATCGCAGCCGCCATTGCGGCGATCATTCAGCTGGATTAACCGGCAGGGTCCATGCCCAATTCGACACCAGCAACCATGGCGCTGCGGAAGCTAGGCCTTGCCTTCAAGCTCCACACCTATGTCTACGATTCCAGCGCCGAGAGCATCGGGCTGCAGGCGGCGGAGGCGCTCGGCGTCGAGCCGAACCGGATGCTGAAGACGCTGATGGCCGAGGTCGACGGCAAGCCGGTGTGCGCCGTGGTGCCGTCCGACTGCGAGGTCAGCATGAAGAAGCTCGCCGCCGCGCTCGGCGGCAAGTCGGCCAGGATGATGCGCCCGGCCGATGCCGAGCGGCTGACCGGCTACCATGTCGGCGGCATTAGCCCGTTCGGCCAGAAGAAGCGGGTGCCGACCGCGATCGACGAGACCGCCCTCACCCACATCACCGTGTTCGTCAATGGCGGCCAGCGCGGCCTGCAGATCGAGATCGATCCGAACGACGCCGCGCTCGCCGCCGGCGCCACGATGAAGGCGCTGGTGGCGACGCAAGACTAGAGCGGGATGACTTTTCTTCGAAACGTCGTCCCGCCCCATCCCTTTGTTTTGAGCATGATCTTTTTCGCTTGAAAACGCTCTGATGCGATCAATGCGGGGATTTGTCCCTGCCGAACTCGGCGCCAACGAGGTCGGACAGGCCGGACAATTCCTCTGCCGAAATATCGTTGACGTTGAGCCGCAGCTGCATGATCGCGAGGTCGAGCAAATGTGCCGCAAAGCTTGCGCCGGCCGCCCTCACGATGTTGCGCTGCTCGATCAACACCGTGATGACGTCGCGCAAACTGCGCACTTGCACTTGATCCATCGCCCTCTGCCCGATGCTGGCCGTTGTGATGTGTGTTGTCATTGGGATACCGATTGTAGTGTGCTGATGGACGCCGTGGCGGCGGACGGAATGTAGGGCAGGTGCTGAGCTTCCTCGCCCAGGCGCAGGATGCGCGAGGGCACTTCGCGGACTTCGATGTCGATCGTCATGGGCGGCGGAATCAACGTCACCGACGCTTTCGGCCACGGCGCCGGATTTGGCGTGACGGCGGTGAAGCGATAGGCGGCGGCGATCTCGAGCGCGAGCAATTGCAGCTCCAGCATCGCAACCCCCATCCCGGCGCAGGCGCGCGGACCGGCACCGAACGGGATGTAGGCATCGGTGTTGTAGCGCCGCGTCATCAGGAAGCGGTCGGGATCCTCGAAATGCCTGCCATCGCGCTGCAATTGCCAGGGGCAGATCAACAGCGAGGTGCCGACCTTGAGGTCGTGCCCGCCGATCGTCACCGGCTGCATCACCTCACGCGAGAACCACCATGCGCTGGGATAGAGCCGGCAGACCTCCTTGACCAGCGTCGCGCTCAGATTGGCGCGCTTCACTGCGTCTAGTCGCAGTTCGCCGTCGTCGCCAAGGCACTCCGCGGCCTCGTCGGCGATGTCGTCCATCAGCGCGGGATCGGCGGCCATGTGGTAGAACATCCATGCCGCGGTCGAACCTGTGGTGTGATGGCCGGCCAGCAGCAATGTCAGGATCTCGTCCTCGAGATCGCGATCACTCAGACCGAGCGCCTCGAGATCGCGCAGCGCGCTGCTCGAACCCGCCTTGCGGCGCAGCCGCTGCACCACCGTCGACATGGCAAGCTTGGCACAGACCCGGTTCTTGCGGCGGCGGTACCAAGCCACCGGACCGAACGGCAAGGCGCGGAACATCTCCTCCGCCAGATCGTCCTCGATCGCGCCGACGGCCTGAACCAGGGCTTCCTCGTCGCCAGACGACATCACCTGGGAGCCGAAGATCGCGACGCAGATCGTCCGCAGCGCCAGCATCGCGGTGACGTGGTGCGGATCGAACGATCCGAGCCGCGCCAGGCTGGCGCCGACCGCACGGATCTCAGCGCACATATGCGGCAGGAATTTCTCGACGCTGCCTTTGGCCATGTGTTTCTGCAGCACCGCCCGCCGCCGTTTGTGCTCCTCGCCGCTAAGCATCAGCGAGCTGCGGCCGAGCACCGGCGTCAGCTTCTTGATCAGCTTGCCCTTTCCGATGTCGGTCTCCGGCGCCTTGAGGATCGGGCGCAGCAGATCGGGATCGTTCACCAGGAAGACCGGCGCAGGACCGAGCCGCAACGGCACCAGCCCCCGCTCTGCCTCGTTACCGCGCGTCAGCAACAGACGCAGCGGATCATGCTGGAATGCTCGAACGTCCGAGAACATGTGAAGCATCGTAGATCTCCAATTGCCGTCCAAGGTCGAGGAATTTGGTCAGGCCGGGATTGTCGGCAAGACCAAGCGGGATTTCTCCGGCGAGCGCCGTCAGCGGGCGGCCCATGCGATCATTGCCGATCACCTGCGGCGGGCCGTAGCGGCGGGTGCGGACGTCCATGCGGGTGAGAAAACGCTCATAGGAGAGGTCGGCCAGCGCCACGAGCGCCTTCGCTCCGCGCAGCTCGGCGAAGCGGAACATCAGCGCGTAGTTCACGCGTGCAGTCTGCGACCTCGCGACACCAGGCAGCACGCCGAAACGGCTGATCTCCCAGGCGTCACGGCGGCTCGGAAAGCGGCGCACCGCAAGCTGCGGGAACACCGACTTGGTGAGATAGGGATAATCGGTGCGAACCGCCCGGAAGCCGCCGACGAGCTCGACGCCGGAGAACAACAGGCAGTGCTCGGTATACCAGCAGTCGAACTGATCGCGTTCGACATCCCCGACCGTGGTCAGAAGCCAGCCGCAATGGTCGACGAACAGCCGCTTGCGCAGCCGCAACATCGCTCCGACATGCGCCGGATCAAGCTCTTCCCTGGTGATGAGTGCATGAAAGCCGTCCAATGAATGCGGCATTATCCTTTCCTCCAAATGCGGAACATCTGGAACAAAAGGGGCCAACTGTGGTACCCCCGGAAACCGGGGGTTTTAGTCAATGGGCCTGGTAGACGCGATTTCGACCATCGAGGCGTCAGATACCATCGACGAGCTCAGCTCGTCATTGCATCGCATTGTCCAGAACTACGGCTTCTCGGGCTTCGCCTTTGTCGATGCCGGCCGGCCCGATCTTGATCTGCCCTACCATATCGGCACATTTCCCGACGCCTGGAAGCGGGCGTATGTGCAGAACGAGTTCGTGCATGCCGATCCGGCGCTGGCGCGCTCGCGACGTACCAACACGCCGTTCAGCTGGAGCAGCCTGAAGCTGCCGGAGCGAAGCGGACACAAGCGGGCGCCCGAGGTCAAGACGATGGATGCCGCCCGGGAGTTCGGATTCAAGGACGGCTTCGTCGTGCCGTTCCACTATCGCGACCGGCTCGGCGCCGTGCATTCGAGCTCGACGGTGTTTTTCTGGCAAGACCAGCCGCGCGATTTCGACAAGCTGTTCGTCTGCCATCGGCATGAACTGCATCTGTTGATGATCTACTGGGTGCAGCGGGCGATGGACATCGTCAACCGCGACCAGCGCAACGCGCCGACCATCCTGCGGCCTGCCGACGCTGCCGAGACGATCAAGCTCACGGCCCGCGAAAAGGAAGTGATGGCGTGGGCGGCGCGCGGCAAGACCGTGGTCGACACCGCGCAGATCCTCGGCATCTCGCCGGAGACCGTGGAGGGCTTCATCAAGCAGGCGCTGCGCAAGCTCCAGGCGTCCAACAAGACACACGGCGTGGCGAAGAGCATCGCGCTCGGGATCATCGACCTGTGAGCGGCGCCGCGCGGCCATCGCAGCGTGCTCAGGGCTGCTGCCGCGCCCACCGCATGGCCCCGCGAACAGCAAACGCGGCATTATGTGGCAAGGTCACCTATCCGGGTTGGGTTCGTCACACGCATCGCCCCCTGATTGCATTCGCGGACGGTCTTGATAAAAAAGCGAAGGTCGGATGATGCGGATGCGAGCATCTCGGGCCATGGGGTGCGCGGGCCGCGCGATTGGGCGGCTGGAGTCCAGGTACGGATCGTCCTGCGCGTCGCCCGGTTCGGTGGGACCATTTGTCTATCCGAATGATCCGCCGGAGTCCCATTGCGGCGCGCTGGTCATTTGCCGGCAGCCTTCGTCGACAAATTGCGGTCCACGGTCATTGCCGGAGATGGTCTGAACGCACCATGAGCACATCGCAGGACGACCAGATCGACCAACTGGTGCAGGCGCGCTGGCGCGAGATCGGGCTGTCGCAGGCCGATCTCGCCGAGATCCTGTGCGCGGGCGCCTCGCTGCAAAAGAACGGCGTGAGCGGTACGGTGAAGATCGATACCGGCCGTCTGGCGACCGTCGCCGAGATGCTCGGGATCGCCGCCGACATCCTCAACCGGCGGAGCGCAACCACCGCGCCGACACAGGGCGGCGGCCACACCGCGGAATCGCTGCAATCGCTGCTCGAACTGCGCATGCTGCGGGTGTTCCGCGAGGTGCAGGATCCCGACACCAAGCGGATCCTGATCGAGCTCGCCGAGCAGATCGTCAAGCGCCAGACCACGCCGCCGCAAACCAGTTAGAGGCTCATCCCGGCCCGCAAAGCGCCGTAGTAGCGGAAGCGCCGTCGCCCGCCGCGAAAGGGGCCTTCGCGCATGGTCGCGATGCGTCCATCCCCATTGAAGGATCGGCGGAATCCGTGTCTGTGACAGGGGCCGGGGAGATCCATACCGGCCCGGCGATGCCAGCCGGGCAGGCCGCGGCGTCGTGAACCCGGGCCTGTCGCATGTCTGCCTCCGATTCCACCACCACGCCTGCGTCCGGTTCCTGGATCGCCAACCAGCCGTATCTTTTGCTCTGCATCACCGCGATGTGCTGGGCCGGCAATGCCATCGTCGGCCGGCTCGCCGCCGGCCACATTCCGCCGGTGACGCTGTCGTTCCTGCGCTGGTCGGCGGCGTTCCTGATCATCCTGCCGTTCGCCTGGAAGCACCTCGCCCGCGACTGGCCCGCGATCCGCAAGAATCTCGGCATCATGATGCTGCTGTCGATCACCGGCATCAGCGCCTTCAACACGCTGCAATACTGGGCGCTCGAGCACACCCAGGCGCTCAACACGCTGCTGCTGCAATCGGCGGCGCCGCTGGTGGTCGCACTGTGGTCGCTGATCCTGCTCGGCACACGGCTGACGCTGGCGCAGTTGCTTGGCGTCTCGCTGTCGCTGTGCGGCGTGCTGGTGATCCTGCTGCATGGCGACCTCACCACGCTGTCGAAGATCGACTTCAACAAGGGCGACCTGATCTTCACCGTCGCGCTGGTGATCTTCGCGCTGTATTCGGTGCTGACCTTGAAGCGGCCCAACATCCACGGCCTGTCGGTCGCGGCCTTCACCTTCGGCTGCGGCGCGCTGTTCCTGGTCCCGTTCTTCATCTGGGAACTCGGCGCGCGCCCGGTGATGCAGCTCACGACCAACAACCTGCTGTCGCTGTTCTATGTCGCGGTGTTCCCCTCGACGCTGGCCTATCTGTGCTTCAACCGCGGGGTGCAGCTGATCGGCGCCAACCGCGCCGCGCCGTTCTTCCATATGGTTCCGGTGTTCGGCACCATTATGTCGATCGTGTTCATCGGCGAGCATCCGCAGGCCTTCCATTTCATCGGCTTCGCGCTGGTCTTGGCCGGCGTCTTCGTGGCGTCGCGGAAGCAGTAGGCCTGATCGGTCCCTGCGCCCCCGAGGTCTGCGGTGACTATCGGCGGCAAATCCGCTATCTCCTAGGGTCTGCTTTGCGGACAGGTCCCAACATATGGCGCGCGCCAGCAATCTCTTGATCGGCACCCTGACGCTGGCCCTGATCGCCGGCTCGCTCGGCGGCTGGCTGGGCTATCAGCGCTATGCCGGCATCAAGCGCATGGTGCCGTTCCGCGTCGTGTTCGAGGGCTCGGCGTCGGGCCTGCGCCGCGGCGCCAGCGTCAATTTCGCCGGCGTGCGGATCGGCGAGGTGGTCTCGATCAGGCTCGACCGCCACCGTGTGGTGGCGATGACGCGGATCGAGGGCAACGCTCCGATCAAGAAGGACACCCAGGTCGGCCTCGAATTCCAGGGCCTGACCGGGATCGCCTCGATCTCCTTCAGCGGCGGCACCGACGACGCCGCGGCGCCGCCGGTCGGCGCCGATGGCATTCCGGAGCTGACCGCCGACGCCGAAGGCACGATGGGCATCCAAGAGAAGCTGCGCGTCGCGCTGCGCAATGTCGACCGCGTCATCACCGAGAACGAGGCCGACATCAAGGACTCGCTGCTCGGGCTCGAGAACTTCACCAATTCGCTGTCGGGCAATGGCGAGCTGATCGCCGCCTTCATCGACGCCGCCGACGCCGGCGTCAGCGCGGTCGACGACAAGATGACCTCGGCCGGCAAGTTCCTGAAGAGTTTCGGCAGCGACAAATATGGCGGCGATCTGCTGCCGACCGTGATCTCGCTGCGCGAGCTGATCCAGAGCTTTGACAAGAAATCCGGCGCCGTGATCGCCGAGACCCGCAAGACACTCATCGACGTCAGCCAGTCCGTCAACAAGTTCAACGAGAAGATTGTCGGTTCAGGGGGCAGGCGCTAACCTGAAGCTCCAACCAAGAACCAAGAACAACGGAAACGCCAGACGTGCACGACCGAACCGCAGCCCCTTCCCCGCCTCCCGCAACCGTCAACCGCGCCGCACCCGCTGTGCCGCGGCGCTTGCGGCACTATCTCACGCTCGACGATTTCGAGCCGCAGGCCCGGCGGCTGCTGCCGAAATTCCTTTACGGCTACATCTCGGGCGGCGCCGAGACCGACGCGGCCCGCACCGACAATCGCAGGGCGTTCGACGAATACGGCTTCGTGCCGCGGGTGCTGAAGGACGTCTCCGGCCGCGACCAGACCACGACGCTGTTCGGCAAGACCTACGCCTCGCCGTTCGGCATTCCGCCGATGGGCTCGTCAGCGCTGTGCGCCTATCGCGGCGACATCGTGCTGACCCGCGCCGCGGCCGCCGCCAACGTCCCGATGATCCTCTCGGCTTCCTCGCTGATCACGCTGGAGGACGTCCGCGCCGCCAACCCTTTAGCCTGGTACCAGGCCTATCTCGCCGGGCTCGACGAACGCATCGAGCCGCTGGTCGATCGCGTCGCGGCGGCCGGCTACGACACCTTCGTCGTCACCGCCGACGTCCCGGTGCCGCCCAACCGCGAGAACAACATCCGCAACGGCTTCCAGGTGCCGCTTGCGATCACGCCTCGGGTGTTCTGGGACACCATCAGCCATCCCGACTGGCTGCTGAACACCTGGGCGCGCACCGTGTTCAATCACGGCATGCCGCATTTCGAGAACATGGACGCCAAGCAGGGTCCGCCGGTGCTGTCCAAGAACCTGATGCGCAACATCGGCAGCCGCGACCAGCTGGCCTGGAAGCATGTCGAGCTGATCCGCAAGCGCTGGAGCGGCAAGCTGGTGGTCAAGGGGCTGATCTCGCCGGAAGACGCGCGGCTGGCGCGCGAGCACGGCTGCGACGGCGTGATGGTCTCCAACCATGGCGGCCGCCAGCTCGACTACACCGTCTCCGGCTTGCGCACGCTGCAGGAGATCGCGGCGCAGAAGGGCAACATGACCGTGATGGTGGACGGCGGCATCCGTCGCGGCACCGACGTCATCAAGGCCTTGGCGCTGGGAGCGGACTTCGTCTGGGTCGGCCGTCCGTTCCTCTATGCCGCCGTGGTCGCGGGCGAAGCCGGCGTCGCGCGCGCGATCTCGCTGCTGCATGACGAGATCGACCGCGACCTCGCCCTGCTCGGCATCCGCAGCCTGAAGGAGATCACCCCGGACCTGGTGCGGAAGTTTTGAGCTCACGCATAGCGCGCCGCGCCCATGCACAGCGCGGTGATCGCGAGCAGCCCGGCCGCGATGCGCTGGGCGACCGCGAGCCGCGCGCGCGCCGCTGACGGATCGCCTGCGCTGGTGCGCAACTGCCTGACGGCGCCGCCGCCGACGATGATCTGCACCGCGATTGCGGCCAGCGCAGCGATCGCGCCCCCGGCCAGGATCTTCTCCGACAGCGCAAACGAGCCCTCATGGACCAGACGCCAGAGCGTGGCGCCGGTGACGATCGCGACCGTCGCGGCGCCGATCTGCGGGCCCAGCAGCTTCTCGCCGCCGAGACCGCCGGTGCGCGCCAAGGTGAAGCTGGAGCCGGCCCAAAACACCGATGACAGGACATGAAGGGACAGGGCTATGATGAGGGCGGTCTGCATGATGTTGCTCCAAAGGGCATTGAGAATGGGCTGGGAAATTAGATATACATAATGTATAGTCAATCTGACGAAAGCAAGGCCAGCCGATGCCGCCGCGCAGCTATGTGAGCCCGGCACGCAGCGCAGCTGCCGCCGAGACGCGCGAGCGCGTGATCGAGGCCGCCTCGCGCACCCTGCGTGAGGACGAGAGCATCGCGCGCTTCTCGCTGGATACGGTGGCGAAGGCGGCCGGCGTGACCCGGCTCACCGTCTACAACCAGTTCGGCTCGCGGAGCGGGCTGCTCGAGGCCGTGTTCGACGAGATCGCCCGTCACGGCGGCCTGCATCAGCTCGCCGACGCCATGACGATGGCCGATCCGCGTGCCGCGCTCGACCGCACGGTCGAGATCTTCTGCGGCTTCTGGAGCCGCGATTCCGCGGTCGCCCGGCTGCACGACGCGATGGCGACCGATCCCGAATTCGCCGAAGCGGTGCGCGAGCGCAACGAACGCCGCCGCCGCGGCGTCACCGCATTGATCGACCGTATCGCGGGCCGGAGCGCGTCGCCGCAGGCCCGCAAGGACGCCGTCGACCTGATCTTTGCACTGACGAGCTATCCGACCTTCGCCTCGCTGAGCGCGGGGCGGTCGAGGGATGAGATTTGCCGGGTGGTGCAGGCGGCCTGCCGCGCGGCGTTGACGCCACTCGCGCCGCTTTCAGACCCGTCATCCTGAGGCGCTCGCGAAAGCGAGCCTCGAAGGATGAATCGGCCACAGTCGGACCGTCGACCCTTCGAGAAGCGCTTCGCGCTCCTCAGGGTGACGGTGGTGGAGTTGCGAAAGGCGCGCTCGCCTCACCCGACCTTGAACTTGCTGTAGGCCTCGCGCGTCGCGATGATGACGTGCTGCTCGCAGCCGTTGCGGCGATGTGGGTCGCAGCGGTTTTCGTAGTCGGCCGAGGTCATCATGTCGATGAAGGCTGCGACGTTCGGATAGTAGACCAGCGCGAGATAATCCCAGCGCTGGCCGGCCGGCTCGCCCAGCGCGACCGTCTCGGCGTTTCCGGTCCACAGCAGCGTGCCGCCGCGCGCCTTGATCATCGGCACGGTGAGCGCGCTGTAACGCAGGTACGCATCCCAGCCCGAGCCGTCGCCGTCGAGCGATCGCTCCCGAAATCGCATCAGATTGACCATCACGACCGGAGCCTGGCGATCCAGCTCGTTCAGGCCTTTGACGTTCAAGAGATCGACACCCATCACCCGCTCCCGCCCAAAGCCCTTTGGTCCAGCCGCATCGGTTCGGCCGCAAACATTATGTCACATCGCGGGACTAGCCTGAAATACCGCCGAGCCCTAAGCTGGCCCCTGCTCTCGGAGGTCAAGGCCGTGATGACCCTTCCCGAACTTGCAGCCGACGCGCTCGGCAAATTCCTCGGCGAATACATGCAGCGCAGATTTGGCTCTTCGCAAACCGAGCTGGTGGAGATGGTGCCATCGATCGCGCGGATCGCGATCGAATGCATCGGCAACAGCGACGCGCTCTATCACAATGTCGAGCACACCATGCTGGTGACGCTGGCCGGCCACGACATCCTGCGCGGCCGCGCGCTGCATTCGCACATGAGCGCCGAGGACTATGCGCATGTCATCATCGCCTGCCTCACCCATGACATCGGCTATGTGCGCGGGCTGTTCGAGGCCGATGGCCAAGACGGCTATCTGATCAATGCCGATGGCCGCAAGGTGATCCTGCCGCGCGGCTCGTCGGATGCGGCGCTGATGTCCTATCACGTCGACCGCTCCAAGATCTTCGTGATGGAACGGATCAAGGGCGTCGCCCAGCTCGACAAGGAGCGCATCGCCCGCGCCATCGAGGGCACCCGCTTTCCGCTCACCGCCCCTGATGACGATGAGGATTTCGGTGAAGAGGCCACCTTGCTGCGCGCCGCCGATCTGATCGGCCAGCTCGGCGACCCCCACTACATCCGCAAGGCCAACGCGCTGTACATCGAGTTCGAGGAGGCCGGGCTGAACCGCCAGCTCGGCTACGATTCGCCGGCCGATCTCGTCGACCTCTATCCGCGCTTCTACTGGGACAGCGCCGCGCCGCATGTGCAGCCGGCGATCCGTCACCTCAACGTCACCTCCAGCGGGCGGCAATGGATCGCCAATCTCTACAGCAACGTGTTTCGCGCCGAGCGCGACATCTCGCTCTCGGGGCCGCAGAAATAGGCGGGGCGTCGGAGACACGCGCAATATCTATCTCCGTCATCCTGAGGTGCGAGCGGAGCGAGCCTCGAAGGGTGCACGGCCCTGCTGGTGGCCGTCGACCCTTCGAGACGCGCGTGCCGCGCTCCTCAGGGTGACGGAATCAAGTATTCATGACGCCGCGCGAGCGACGACGAGCTTGGCCGCGCATGGCACCAATCCGCTCTTTCGTCTTGTCGCGGCGGCGGATTCGGGCACAACATCCGCCAGATAATGACCGCTTTGCCCGCACCTGCCACAACGCTCCGCCGCTCGCCGCTGCACTGGCTCAACAACCAGCCCTATCTGCTGCTCAGCCTGACCTCGCTGTTCTGGGCTGCCAACATCGTGCTGGCGCGCCATGTCGGCAGCCATGTGCCGCCGGTCACGCTGACCACGATCCGCTGGTTCGGCGTGTTCCTGATCCTGCTGCCGTTCGCCTGGCCACATCTGAAGCGGGACTGGCCGAAGCTGCGCAGCGCACTGCCGCTGATGCTGCTGTTGTCCGCGGTCGGCTTCGCCTTCAACAACGCGATCTCCTACTGGGCGATGCAGTATACCGAGGCGCTGAACGCGCTCTTGATCCAATCGGCGGGGCCGCTGTTCGTGGCGCTGTGGTCGCTGATCCTGTTCGGCGTGCGGCTGACGCCGGCGCAGCTTGCCGGCATCGCGATCTCGCTGGCCGGCGTGCTGACCATCATCCTGCGCGGCGACTTCTCGGCACTCGCCAGCATCAGCTTCAACCGGGGCGACATCATGTTCGGCGCCTCGCTGGTGTCGTTCGGGCTGTATTCGGCGCTGATCCCGCGGCGGCCGAAAATCCATCAGCTCTCGCTGATCTCGTTCACCACCTGCTGTGGTGCGCTGATGCTGTTGCCGGTGGCGGCCTGGGAATTCGCCAACGGCGTGACGCTGAAGCTCGACGTTCTGACGTTTGCCACGCTGGGCTACACGCTGATCTTCCCGTCGACGCTCGCCTATCTGTTCTTCAACCGCGGCGTCGCGCTGATCGGCCCGAACCGCGCGGCGCCGTTCTTCCATCTGGTGCCGGTGTTCGGCTCTGCGATGGCGATCCTGCTGCTCGGCGAGACGCTGGCGCCATTTCATTTGATCGGCTACGCGCTGGTGCTCGCCGGCGTCGTGATCGCTTCGCGGCAAGGATCGGCGAAGCGCTAGCTGACGCCGAGGATATGGCTAGAGATTTTCGGTTCTGATTGAATCAGAACCGAAGCTCTAGCTTTTTGTTTTGACGCGTTTTCTTCACGCGAACCGGGGTCCACTTCGCTCGAAAACGCTCTAGCCTACCTTGCGCAAGCCGGCGGATTTGCGTGGCGAATGTGGCTTTGCCGCCAGCGTTTCCGTGATGAAGTCGATAAACCGCCTCACCTTGGCCGGCACGTGGTTACGCGAGGCGTAATAGACATAGAGCGGAAAACGCTCGTCGGGCCAGTCCGGAAACAGCTCGATCAGCGCGCCGCTCCTCAGGTGATCGTCGAGCCCGAGATCGATCACCTGGGCGACGCCGAAGCCGGCCAGGCAAGCGCCGAGCTTGGTTCCTGAATCGGTCACGGTGAGCCGCCCGTTGACCGCGACCGGCACGACCTCGCCGCCGCGCCAAAACTCCCAATCGAACGGACGCCCGGTCGCCGCGTCGATTGCCAGGATGCACTGATGGTCGCGGCTCGCCAGTTCCCGCGGATCAAGCGGCTGGCCGTGTCGTTCGAGATAGATCGGCGAGGCCACGGTGAGCACGCGCGCATCGAGTACGCGGCGCGCAATCAGCGCCGACGGCGCCGGCTCGCCGAAGCGCACCGCCAGATCAAAACCGTCGCTGACCAGATCCGCGATCCGGTCGCGGGTCTCGATACGCAGATCCATGCCTGGATTCTGCAGCAGGAACTCGCTCAGCTTCGGCGACAGCACCATGCGGGAGAACAGCGGGTC
This sequence comes from Bradyrhizobium sp. 6(2017), assembly GCF_011058295.2. Classification (NCBI taxonomy): domain Bacteria; kingdom Pseudomonadati; phylum Pseudomonadota; class Alphaproteobacteria; order Hyphomicrobiales; family Nitrobacteraceae; genus Bradyrhizobium; species Bradyrhizobium sp. 6(2017). Next base: position 8,703,354 of record NZ_CP049289.2, read on the forward strand.
GACATTGACCCGCAGCCTGCCGCGGACCGCATCGCGCGATTTCGAGGTCTCCGCCGCCGCCTCGCCGATCCCGGCCAGATGCGCGGCAACCCGCTCGTACAGCGCGCGTCCTTCCTCGGTGAGCTCGACGGCGCGGCTTGTGCGATGAACCAGCCTGGTGTCGAGGCGCGCCTCGAGCTTGGCGATCGCCTTGCTGACGCCGGACTGCGTCATGCCGAGCCGTTCGGCGGCCTTGCCGAAGCTGCGCGCGTCCGCAACGGCTGCGAGGATCACAAGCCCGCCGACGAGCCGACCGTCAACTTCGTCCATGTCGATGCCTCTCAGTCATCCATGAGATGACAGTCCAGTCGTAGCACTCCGCGACCGTATCGGCCACTGTCGGCGCAGACCACCGGTTCGATCCGGTGGGGTCACCGCCACATCATCCGCTACGGAGTTTTGCCATGAGCGACATCCAGGCCATCGCATCCGCGATCGAAGGATATTTCAACCTGATGTATGACGTCGACGATAGCCGGTTCCGCGACGTCTTCTCCGATGCCTGCATCGTGCACGGCATCCGGGACGGCAAGCACACGGTGCGGTCGGCCGCGGAATTCCGCGACTTCATCCGCAGCCGACCCTCGCCGGCGTCGATGAAATCGCCGCGCGAGGAGGCCATCATCAGCATCGACCAGACCGCGTCCGATCTGGCCATCGCCAAGGTGCGCGTCAGGGCCGGCCAAACCGGCTTCATCGACCATCTCGTGTTTCATCTGATCGACGGCAGGTGGCTCGTCACCACCAAGGCTTTTCACGTCGCGCAGGTCTTCCCGGTGGGATCGTAGCGTCCCCACCCGCGTCCGGGAGTGGCCATGCGGCGAAAGGCTGCTCCCGGCACGGCTTCCGCAGCCGTGGCGGCCGGGCTAGCTTCGGCCGCAATGGGCCTGTTCAGGGCCCGCGCGGGGGGACGACGACATGATCATGGGATCGCGACGATACTGGTGCCTGGCGGCCGCAGCCGCCGCCGTGCTCGTGGCGATATCCGAGACGGCACTTGCCCAGACCTATCCCACGCGCAACATCACGCTGGTGCTGCCGTTCGCCGCCGGCAGCGGCACCGACACCACGACGCGGTTGATTTCCAAGGAGCTCGGGGTTGCGCTCGGCGTCGGCATGGTGATCGACAACCGGGCCGGCGCCAACGGCTCGATCGCGGCGAACTATGTCGCCCGCTCCGCCCCCGACGGTTACACCTTGTTCGTCACCACCAACACGACACACTCGGCCAATCCGTATCTGCTGAAAACCATGAACTACGATCCGATCAAGGATTTCACGCCGATCGCGCGCACCGGCGACCTGCCCTTCATGCTGGTGATCCATCCGGACATCCCGGCGAACTCGGTCGCCGAGTTGATCGCGCTCGCCAAGAAGGAGCCGGGCAAATACACCTATGCCAGCGGCTCGTCGTCGGCGAGCGTCTCCGGCGCGACCTTCGCCCGCCTCGCAGGCATCGACCTGTTGCACGTGCCCTACAAGAGCTCGCCGCCGGCACTGACCGACGTGATCGCCGGCCGCATCTCGATGATGTTTATCGACGTCCCGACCGGGTTGCCGCACGTCAACGCCAAGGCGCTGAAGCCGCTCGCCGTGACCACCAAGCGGAAATCCGCGCTGCTGCCGGACCTGCCCACAATGGACGACACCGTGAAAGGTTTCGACATCACCTCCTGGCAGGGCTATCTCGGCCCCGCCAACATGCCGAAGGATGTCGTCGTCAGGCTGAATGCGGAGATCCGCAAGATCGTCGAGCGGCCCGACATCAAGAACCAGCTCGCCGAGCGCGGCATGGAGGCATTCTCCGGCACGCCCGAGGAGTTCGAGGCGTTCCTCAAGGAGCAGTTGGTGCTGTGGGAGAAGCTGATCGCCGACGCCGGGATCGAGAAGCAGTAATGGATTCTTGATCCGTCATGGCCGGGCTTGACCCAGCCATCTACGTCTTCTCTTGCCGCGATCAAAAACGTGGATGCCCGGGACAAGCCCGGGCATGACGGCAATCTTCGGCGAGGATCGTAGGGTGGGTTAGCCGAAGGCGTAACCCACCGACTTCGTGCCGCGATGAAGATGGTGGGTTACGCTTCGCTAACCCACCCTACCCAACTACGCAATCCGTTACGCCGCGCGGACCTTCTGCAGGAACTCGTCGACCGCGTTGCGCAGCATGCCGGACTGGGTGTCCAGCTCGCGCGCATTCGACAGCACGTCGCCCGCCGCGGTGCCGGTGGCGGCGGCTGCGGTGGTGACGCCGCCGATATGGGCGGAGATCTCGCTCGAGCCGGCCGCGACCTGCTGGATGTTGCGGGCGATTTCGCGCGTCGCATCGCCCTGCTGGTCGATCGCGGTCGAGATCGAGGCCGTGATCTCGCTCATCTGCGCGATGGTCGCGGTGATGCCGCCGATCGAAGTCACCGCCTCGCCGGTCGAGGCCTGCATCGCGGCGACCTGCGCCGAGATCTCCTCGGTCGCCTTCGCGGTCTGGTTGGCCAGCGCCTTCACCTCGGAGGCGACCACCGCGAAACCGCGGCCGGATTCGCCGGCGCGCGCCGCCTCGATGGTGGCGTTGAGCGCGAGCAGATTGGTCTGGGCGGCGATCGAGTGGATCAGCTTGACCACCTCGCCGATCTTCTCGGCGCCGGTGGAGAGCGCCTGCACGGTCGCATTGGTGCGCTCGGCATCGGCCACCGCCTGGCTCGCGACCTCGCTGGAGCGCGCCACCTGGCGGGAGATCTCGGCAACCGAGCTGGAGAGCTCCTCGGCCGCGGCTGCGACAGTGCCGACATTGTTGGAGGCAGAGTCGGATGCCGCGCCGACGGTCGCGGCGCGCGCGCTGGCGTCGCTGGCGGTCGCAGTCATCGACTGTGCCGTGGTCTGCATGCCGGCGGCGGCGGAAGCTACCGTCCGGACGATGCCGTTGACGCTGCGCTCGAAATCGCTGGCAATGTTCTGCATCGCCGAGCGTCGCTCGGTGGCGGCGCGCGCCTGAGTCTCGGCCTCGGCCTGTTCGAGACCGCGGATCCGAACCGCATTGTCCTTGAAGATCTGCACGGTCGCCGCCATGCCGCCGACCTCGTCGCCGCGGCCGACGCCGGGGATGTCGCCGTCAAGCTTGCCGTCGGCAATGTCGCGCATGCGGCTGCCGAGCAAGTTGAGCGGCCGGGAGATGCTGCGGCCGATCAGCCAGGCGACCGAACCGGAAATGATGCCGATGCCGAGGATCGCAAGGCCGAGCAGCCACGCGATCGGCCGCATCTTGGCGTCGATATCCTCGAGATAGGCGCCGGTGCCGACATACATGTCGAAACCGGGAACCGCCACCGCATAGCCGACCTTGCGGATCGGGGTCTCCTGGCCGGGCTTCACATACTCATAGAACAGCAGGATCTCGCCCTTGGACTTCACGCCGTCCATCAATTCCTGCGAGAGCTTGCGGCCGTTGGTCACGACGTCCATGCGGTTGGTTCCGACCTGCTTCGGATCGGGCGCCAGCACCGTGATGCCGTTGTAGTCGGTGCCGAACAGATAGCCGGCGCCGTTGTCATAGGTCATGGTGTTGGCGCGCTTGCCGAACTCGGCGAGCGCCGCCTCCTTGGTCATCTTGCCGGCATCGACATCCTTCTTCAGGCCCGCCGCCATGTTCTTCGCCATCTCGACCATGGCCTTGGCCTGGTCGATGCGCGCATTCGTCATCTCACGCTGCATCAGATTGATCGCGAGGATGCCGGCGGTGCACAGGCCGATCAGGGCCACCCCCACCAGAATGCCGAGCTTGGGGGTGATCTTCATATTTGACAGCTTCACGGGGGTCTCCAGGAGGCGGGGAACGCGACGCGATTGGCGGATTGATTCGGTTCACCGTAATGTGAGACCCTTTACCCGATGGTTACGGAGGTTCCCCGTAGAAGCCCGGAGAATCGGGCCGCGGACCAACCGGCAATTGTAGAGGGAATGGCGCAGCTCGCGTACAAGTATGGGAAAGCGGTGACGCAAGCCGCGCTCCAAGAAGCAACAAGACCAAGAAGCAAGATCAAGAACCGAACCAGCAAGAAGCAAGAACAGAAGACCTCACATCGGGAGCAGACAATGTCGAAATTCAGGGTGGTGACGCCGAAGGGCGCGAGCTTCACGGTCGCCGGCGGCGGCTACGATTATGAGCGCGAGGCGCTCGATCTGATCGGCGCCGAGATCGTCGAGGCGCCGGCCAACGAGGCCGAATTCATTGCCGCGGCACGGACCGCGGACGCGATCTACGCCAAGGGCATGCCGATCACGAAAGCGGTCATCGACGCGCTGGAGAACTGCAAGGTGATCACGCTCGGCAGCGTCGGCGTCGACTCGGTCGACGTCAAGGCCGCGACCGCGCGCGGCATCCCCGTCACCAACATCCCCGACACCTTCATCGAGGAGGTTGCCGACCACGCCATGATGCTGTTGCTCGCTGGCTTCCGCCGCCTGATCGAGCAGGACAAGATGGTGCGCAGCGGACGCTGGGCCGAGGGCCGCCCGGCGCTGTTGAAGATTCCGCGGCTGATGGGCCAGACCCTCGGCTTCGTCTCGTTCGGCCGGGTCGCACGCGCGGTGGCCAAGCGCGCCGCGCCGTTCGGGCTTCGGATGATGGCCTACGATCCCTTCATCCAGGAAACCCTGATGTACGACCACGGCGTGATCCCCTCGACGCTGTCGGAGGTGCTGTCGCAGTCGGATTTCGTCTCGATGCACGCCCCGGCGCGGCCCGAAGTGCATCACATGCTGACCGAGAAGCATTTTCGCCAGATGAAAAAATCGGCCGTCTTCATCAACACCGGCCGCGGCGCCACCGTCGACGAGGAATCGCTGATCAAGGCGCTGCAGGAGGGTTGGATCGCCCACGCCGCGCTCGACGTGCTGGAAAAGGAGCCGCCGTCGCACAACAATCCGATGCTCGGGATGGACAATGTTACCTTGACCGCCCATGTCGCCTCGGCGTCGGCACGTTTTGACGAGGCGCGCAAGCGCCGGGTGGGCTACGAATTGTCACTAGTGCTCCAAGGCATGTGGCCGGTAAGCTGCGTCAACCCGTCGGTGCTGCAAAACACCGCGTTGCGTCGCTGGCAGCCCGTCAGCATGGATCGCGGTCCGAACAGCTAGGCGGGAATGCGTTCTTCGCACGAGGGCCCGTCTCGCTGACGATACGGGCCCTTCGTGTGGCGGGCGCCAAGAACCACAAGATCCTTGACTACAAGACCCGTCACCGGCGGCCAAAACGCCGGGAAGCAACAACAAAAAAGGGAGTGCGAACGACATGAAGTACGAGATCACGCGCCGCGACGCGCTGGCGCTGGGGGCGTCCGCAGCGGCACTGGCAGTCACCGGCGCTTCGGCGCAGGAAGCGTCGAAAGTCAAGGCTGCCGACGTGGCGGCGCCGTCGCTGCCGATCGAAAAGGGCGCGACCTTGCGCATGCTGCGGCCGGTGCGCTTCGTGCAGGCCGACGAGGACGTGTTCCGCGCCAATGCCAAGCGCTTCACCGACAAGACCGGCGTCGAGGTCAAGGTCGACTTTGTCGGCTGGGAAGACATCAACCAGCAGACCGCGGTGACCTCGAACTCCGGCGCCGGCCCCGACATCATCATCGGCTTCGGCGATGCACCGCACATCTATATCGACAAGCTGATCGAGCTGACCGACGTGGCCGACTATCTGGACAAGCGCTACGGCGGATGGCTGACGCTGGCGCGCCGCTACGGCATGCGCTCGAAGTCGAAGAGCTGGGTTGGCCTGCCGTTCGGCGCCTCGGGCGGCCCCTTGGTCTACCGCAAGTCGCTGGTCAATGCGGCCGGCTTCGACAAGGTACCGGAAGACCATGCCGGCATCCTCGAGCTCTGCAAGAAGCTGAAAGCGGCCGGCAAACCGGCCGGCTTTGCGCTCGGCAACGCGGTCGGCGACGGCAACGGCTTCGCCAACTGGCTGTTGTGGTCGCACAACGCCGCGCTGCTCGATGAGGAAGGCAATATCATCATCAACAGCAAGGAGACGATCGCGGCGCTGAAATATTTGAAGGAGCTCTATCCGAACTTCATCGCCGGCACGCCGTCTTGGAACGACGTCTCCAACAACCGCGCCTACTCGTCGCAGGAGATCGGCCTGACCGCCAACGGCGTCTCGCTGTACTTCTCGCTGAAGAACGATCCCGCGACCAAGGCGGTCGCCGACGACACCCAGCATCAGTTCCTGCCCAAGGGGCTGGCACCGGTCTCTCCGATGTCGGGCCTGACGCTGAACGCGATGGCGTTCAAGCACAGCCCCTATCCCAACGCGGCGAAGGCGTTCCTGCAGTTCATGCTGGAGCACGAGCAGTACGAGCCTTGGCTCAACGCCAACTCCGGCTACTGGTCGCAGCCGCTCGCGGCCTACGCCGATGCGGCGGTGTGGTCGGGCGATCCCAAGGTCGCGATCTTCAAGGACACCATGAAGAGCCCCTATTACAACGGCTACAAGGGGCCGATCTCGACCGCGACCGGCGCCGTCAACGCCGACTATGTTCTGGTGCAGATGTGCGCCTCGTGGCGACCGACGCCGCAACGCCGGAAGCCGCCGCCGCGGAAGCCGAGCAGCGCGCTAAGCGGTACTTCCGGCGGCAAGGCCGGTAACGGCGGTCATTGAACCGTAGATCTGGACCAACCGTCATTGCGAGCGAAGCGAAGCAATCCATAGCACCACCAGGGAATGGATTGCTTCGTCGCTTCGCTCCTCGCAATGACGGCAGCGGATGAGCATTCAATGTCTGTAACGACGCTACCTTCACGCGGACACGCGCTGCGCCAGCCGGGCTGGGGCGCACGCCTGTTCGACTACAAGCCGTTCCTGATCGTGATGTGCCTTGCGCCCGCGATCGGCCTGCTGCTGGTGTTCCTTACCTATCCGCTCGGCCTCGGCATCTGGCTCGCCTTCACTGACACCACGATCGGCCAGCGCGGCGTCTATATCGGGCTGGAGAATTTCCAGTACCTGCTCAAGGATCCCCTGTGGTGGAACGCGGTGTTCTACTCGGTCTTCTACACCGCGATCGCAACCTTCGGGAAATTCGCACTCGGCTTCTGGCTGGCGCTGCTGCTCAACAACCATTTCCCGTTCAAGAGCCTGATCCGCGCCATCGTGCTGCTGCCGTGGATCGTGCCGACGGTGCTCTCGGCGCTGGCGTTCTGGTGGATCTACGATCCGCAGTTCTCAATCATCTCCTATCTGCTGGTCGACGTGCTGCATCTGCGCTCCAGCAATGTCGACTTCCTCGGCTCGCCCTGGCCGGCGCGGTTCTCGCTGATCGCCGCCAACATCTGGCGCGGCATCCCGTTCGTCGCGATCTCGCTCCTGGCCGGGCTGCAGACCATCTCGCCCTCGCTCTATGAGGCCGCGATGCTCGACGGCGCCACCGCGTGGCAGCGCTTCCGCTACATCACCTTCCCGATGATGATGCCGATTCTCGCGATCGTGATGACGTTCTCGATCATCTTCACTTTCACCGATTTCCAGCTCGTCTACGCCATCACCCGCGGCGGCCCGGTCAACTCGACCCATTTGCTCGCGACGCTGGCGTTCCAGCGCGGCATCGCCGGCGGCGAGCTCGGCGAGGGTGCCGCGATCGCGGTGTCGATGATCCCGTTCCTCGTGTTCGCGACGCTGTTCAGCTACTTCGGCCTCGCGCGCCGCAAATGGCAGCAGGGAGAAGCCAATGACTGACCAAAACGTTCAAGTATTGGCCCAATCCTCCAACGTCGCCAGCGCGACGCCCGATACGATGGCGTGGGACTCCCGCGCCCGGCGCGTGGTGATGATCTATCTGCCGCTCGCCTGCTTCATCCTGATCCTGCTGTTCCCGTTCTACTGGATGGCGATCACCTCGTTCAAGCCGAACGCGGAGCTTCTGAACTACAAGGAGCACAACCCGTTCTGGATCACCTCGCCGACGCTCGCGCATCTCAAGCACCTGCTGTTCGACACCTCGTATCCGCGCTGGCTGAAGACCACGATGCTGGTCGCGATCGGCTCGACCTTCCTGTCGCTGTTCGCCTCGACGCTCGCGGCCTACGCGATCGAGCGGCTGCGCTTCCGCGGCAGCCCCTATGTCGGCCTCGGCATCTACCTCGCCTATCTGGTGCCGCCATCGATCCTGTTCATTCCGCTCGCCACCGTGATCGTGCAGTTCGGCCTGTTCGACTCGCCGTTGGCGCTGATCCTGGTCTATCCGACCTTCCTGGTGCCGTTCTGCACCTGGCTCCTGATCGGTTACTTCAAGTCGATCCCCTATGAGCTCGAGGAATGCGCGCTGGTCGACGGCGCGACGCGGCTGCAGATCCTGTGGCGGATCACGCTGCCGCTCGCAGTGCCCGGCCTGATCTCGGCCGGCATCTTCTCCTTCACGCTGTCGTGGAACGAGTTCATCTACGCGCTCGCCTTCATCCAGAGCGGCGCCAACAAGACGGTGCCGGTCGCGATCCTGACCGAGCTCGTCACCGGCGACGTCTACCAATGGGGCGCTCTGATGGCGGGCTCCCTGCTCGGCTCGCTGCCGGTCGCGCTGTTCTACTCGCTGTTCGTCGACTACTACGTGTCGTCGCTGACGGGGGCGGTGAAGGAGTAGCGGAGCTTCGTCCGCGTCGAAGCCAGCTCACTCTATCTCCGTCATCCCCGCGCGCAGGCTTCGCCTTTGTCGCTGGAGGAGCCGCGAAGCGGCGTCTCGAAGGATGCGCGGCCCGGCTAGTGGCCGTCGATCCTTCGAGACGCGCGCAAGAGCGCGCTCCTCAGGATGACGGGAATAAGAGGATGCGGCTCCGATCAACGATATCTGTGCTACCGCGGCACAAACGCGACCGGCACGCTAAAGCCCATCGAGCCCTGCGTGACCTCGGACGGAAACGCCGGAAACGGCTGGGCCTGGCGGATCATCGCCAGCGCCCGCGCATCGAAGGTCGGATTGCCGGAGGAGCCGCCGAGATGGCTCGACAACACCTGCCCGCCACGGCCGAGCGTGAACACCAGCCGGACCACGCCGCGCTGGCCATTGCCACCGGCCGGATAGGAGTGGAAGCGCAGCAAATGCGCGCGGACCCGCGCGTTGTACGCCGCGATCGCCGATGCCGCCGCGCCGGCGCTGATCGCGGACGCGGTTGGTGCCTGGCGCTCGGCCCGGCTCGGCGCGCTGGTGCGCGGCGCCGGCGTCGCCTCGGACGGCTTCTTGGCCTCGCGGCGAACCACCTTCGGCTTGACCGGCTCGGGCTTGTGTTCGGGAACCGCTTTCGCGGGCTCGGGCTTGGGCGGCGTCACCTGCTGCTTCTGCTCCGGCGGGGCGGCGACCTCGGGCTTCTCCTGCAGCGGTGTCGGTGCGATCTCCTGCTGCACGGCCTGCGCGGCGGCAGGCTCCGGCGGTGAGGCATCCGCCTCTTGCATCACCGGGCCCGGCGGCAGCTCGGTCTCGGAGACTTCTGGCGCAGACGTGATCGGCGTCAGGTCAACCAGCACCGCGGGTACGGCAACGCCCGGCGGCGGTGCCGAGACCCAACTCATGCCGAGCGCAAGCAGCGCCGCATGGGCGGCCAGGATCGCAGCCGCTGACAGACCCCAGCGCCGCAGCCGGACCTCGTCACCCGCATCATGAAGCGCATACGCATTCATGGACGTCAGCTGCGCCCGTCGAGGCCGACCAGCGCGATCTTGAGATAGCCGGCGTTGCGCAGCAGGTTTATCACCTCCATCAGATCGCCATAGCTGACCGCCTTGTCGGCGCGCAGGAAGATGCGCTCGTCCTTCTTGCCCCGCGTGGCGCCATCGAGCGTCGCAGTCAGCACATCGCGCCCGATCACATCCTCGCCGACGGCGACCGACAGATCGGGCTTCACCGTGACGAACACCGGCTTGTCCGGCCGCGGCTGCGGCTCGGCGGTCGAGGCCGGCAGATCGACACCGAGATCGACGGTCGCGAGCGGCGCCGCCACCATGAAGATGATCAGCAGCACCAGCATCACGTCGATGAACGGCGTCACGTTGATCTCATGCGCCTCGACAAGGTCGTCGTCGCCGCGACGTCGGCCGAACGCGCCACTGGTGCCGAGCTTGACGCCCATCTGCTACTCCGCAGCGCGCGCCAGCCGGAACAGGCTGCGATCGCCCTCGCGGCTGACCAGCAGCATCACCATGACGGAGGCGTCGCCGAGCAGCGCGCGGTAGGCCGCGATCGAACGGGTCAGATGATTGTAGATCACGACCGCCGGGATCGCCGCGACCAGGCCGAGCGCGGTCGCGAGCAGCGCCTCGGCAATGCCGGGCGCGACCACCGCGAGATTGGTGGTGTGCGCCTCGGAGATGCCGATGAACGAATTCATGATGCCCCACACCGTGCCGAACAGGCCGACGAACGGCGCGGTGGCGCCGATGGTGGCGAGTACGCCGGTGCCACGCGCGATTTGCCGCGACATCGCCGCTTCGACCCGCTCCAGCCGCAGCGCGATGCGTTCCTTGAAACCGTCGTCGAACATGCCGCCGGAGAGCGCGGCCTCGCGCGACGCCGACTGCACGATCTGCGCCACGGCATCGCTGCCGTCGCGGCTCGCCTGCTCGACCTCGGCAAGCTGAGTGTCGCGCTCGAGCAGACCGATCCGCTGCTTCGCGAGCGCGGTCTTGCGGCGTATCTCGACGGTCTTGGCGAGCCAGACCGTCCAGGTGACGAGCGAGGCAAAGGCGAGCCCGATCATGACCGCCTTCACGACGATGTCGGCACTCTCGAACATGCCCCAGGGCGAGAGGTTGCGCGGCAACAGCGCGGCGTCGGATGCGGCAAGGCTCGCGCCCGGCAGCATGCCGAGTGCGCTGGAAGCCACCATCCAGATGCTCCGCCCAAGCCAGCGATGCGACATGGTCGCCTCCCGTCCTACGTTGGTCTCAGCCTGCTTTCGGCGCGAGGCGGTCCGCCAGCGCGTGGAAGCGCTCCAGCTGATCGCCGCGCAGCGCGCGCGTCTCGTCGCGGCCGACGAACACCTTGAACATGATGCCGCCGTCGAGATTTATGAAGGCGATGAAGGCCGACACCTTGCCCATGAAGGGCCGCTCGACGAACGCGATCGCCGCGCAGCGCTCATGCCGGAGATGGCCGTGCAGGCCCTTCGGCTGCATCAGGTTGAAATAGCCGCGGCCGACCTCGCCGTTCGGAATGGCGCCCGTGAACTCGAAGATCGCGTCATCGGTGTGCACGATCAGCGTCACCTCGCCCCACTCCGCGATGTCCTGCATCGCGGCGGCGAATTCGCCGGCGCCGATCCGCAGCATGCTGTCGGGCAGCGCCTCGAGCACCGCACGCGGCGTCACCTTGCGCTCGCGCGCGACGTCCTCGATGACAGCGCCGGGATTGTCGGCCATGTAGGCCTTCAATCCGGCTAGCTCCGCGTTCTGCACGATCGCCTCCGTTACGCCGGGCTCTTCGCGCGCTCGGTGATCAGCACCTCAAAGCCTTCGAATTTGGGATGGCCGAGATAGAGGCTGCCGCCGGTCTCGTTGCCGGCGCGGGAATGGGCGCGGCGGAACGCATCCGATTTGGTCCAGTCCTCGAACGCCGCCTTGCTGGCCCACACCGTGTGGGTCGCATAGAGCGTGTGGTCCTCGGCCTCGGGGCCCTTCACCAGATGAAACTCGATGAAACCGGGCAGATCGCCGAGATAGGATTCGCGGGTCTTCCAGACCGTCTCGAACGCCTGCTCCTTGCCCTTGATCACCTGAAACCGGTTCATTGCGATGAACATGAAAGCCTTCTCCTGTTTGGCGGCGGATGCACGGGATCCTGCCGGTCGATCTCGTTGATATCATGAATGCGCCAAGGAATGCGCCAAGGCCGCGCTGGGGGCACCAGCGCGGCCGGAGCAACCTGGATGGAATGATCGCCGTCTCGCGTTACGCTCCACCTAGGTGAATCCTGAGCCCGGCCTTGTAGACGGTGCCCGGACCGGGGCTCGAGAACAGCACGTCGTTCTGCGTCGTGCCGTCGGTCGAGGAACCCGGGATCGCATAGGGCCGGTAATACTGGTTCAAGAGATTGTCGACCGACGCCGTGAAGGTGATGTCCTTGGTGGCGTTCCAGGTCACATAGAGATTGACCAGCTCATAGCCAGTCGAGGGCAGATAGCCCGCCGGCAAATCGTTGTTGGCGCCGAACGACGACCATTGCGCGGCAATGATCAGCGATCGGTCGAGCAGGCGCACGCCGCCCGTCGTCGTCACCTTGCGCGGCGTGATGGTGGCGAGCCCGACATTGGTCTGGGTGTTCCGGCCGCGCATCAGGTGGCCGGCGACGCCAAGGAACCAGTCGCCCGCATCATACATCGTCTCGAGCTCGAAGCCTTCGATGCGAGCGTGCGCGATGTTCTGGTACTGGTAGAACTGGCTGAACGGACCGAACGGCGTCAGGGTGGGTGCCGAGGCGACGAGATCGATATAGCCGTCGACATCGTTGCGAAACACGTTGATTTTGCCGCGGAACGAGTCCTTGGCCGAGAAGATGCCGTCATATTTCAGGTTGATGCCGACTTCCTTGTTCTTGCCGACCTCGGGCCGCAGCGCCGGGTTGGGCAGGAAGCAGAACAGGCCGCTGGTACCATCAGGGCAATTGAACAGCGCCGGTCCGCCGCCGGTGGCGTGGCCGCCCGCGATCAGCGTCTCGGTGATCGACGGCGCGCGATAGCCCTCGGCATAGCTTACATAGGGTGTGAAGCCGGCGACCGGCGTGACGCCGACCGTGATCTTGGGCGACAGCCGATCGCCGCTGGTCGTGGTGTTGATCGAGTTGAGCTCATAGTGGTCGTAGCGGACGGCGCTGACGAGCTCGATCCAGGTCGAGTAGTTCTGCTTCAGCTGCACGAAGCCGCCGGACACCGTGCGCTGGCCACCCGGCGTCGTGATGTTGGAGTTGCCGCGGGAATCGAAGGTCTCGACATCGTCGCGGAAGGCGTCGAAACCGTAGGTCACGGCGTTGCGCCAGTCGCCGAAATTGAATCGCGACGTGTTGTTGACGTCGATGCCGACGGTGTCGAGCGAATAACCGCGCTTGTCGCCGACGCAGCCGGAGATGTTGTTGCCGGGATTGGCGAGCGTGCAGACGCCGCCGCCGGTGGTGATGCGATTGTTGTAGGTCTTGACCTGGTCGTTGTCGGTGCGGTTGCCGTAGACCGAGATGTTCCAGTCGAACAGCATGTCGTCGGGCTTGGAGTATCTCCAGCTCAGCGTGCCCGTGTAGTTCTTGGCGTCGGATGCATAGACCGAGGAGCCCGCAATCGCCGCCAGCGGCGCCGCGGTCGTGGTCGCGCCCCGGTTCTGCTGGCCGATATTGTACTGGTAGTCCTGGAAGACGCCGCCGATCTTGAACTCGTGGCCTTCGGCCGGGCGGAATGTCACCTTCATCAGGCCGGCCGCGATATCGTTGCCGGTATTGCCGATCTCGGTGCCCGCGCCGTCCTTGTAATTGCTCTGCGTGCGATAGACGGCGCCGCCGAACACGTCGACGTTCGGGTCGACACGGACGCCGCCGAACACCGAGCCCATGCCGCGGTCCTTGTTGGAGCCGTAGGAGCCCGACATATCGACGCCCCAGCGCTCGCCGGGGCGCACCACATCGTCGATATCCTTGGTGCGGAACGAGACCACGCCGCCGATCGCACCGGAGCCGTAGATATTTGCGGTCGGGCCGCGCACCACGTCGACGCCGCCGATCAGTTCAGGATCGAGGAAGAACGAGCCGTTGGCGTTGTGGCCGGTGCGCTGATAGTTCTGCCGCGCGCCATCGACCACGACCGCGACACGGCCAAAATCCTGCAGGCCGCGGATGTTGATCACGGTCGCCGGATCGTCGCCGCGTTCCTGGACCGAGACGCCAGGCACGGCGTAGAAAATGTCCGACAGTCGGTTCGGCTGCAGGCCCTGGATCTTCTCCAGCGTGACGGAGCTGACCGGCGCCAGCGCATCGATCGCGCGCTCCTCGGTCTTTGATGCCACCGCCGTGATGGTGTCGAGCGACTGCACCGGCACTGCGCCGATCTGCGCGCGCGCATTCATTGCCGGCGACGTTGCGGGCTGCTGCGCAACCTGGGGCTTCGGCTTCCGCTTGGCCTGCTTCGGCCGCTCGGTTGCGGGACGCGCAGCCGAAGCATCGGCGGTTTGCGCGAGACCGTTCTCCGGCAATGCAGCCGCAAATGAAAACACCGACGCGCCCAAAATCAGGGCGCGCGAAACCCTAGCCCCGTCAGCCATTCTAGCCCCAGCCCGATCATCGCTTTTCTGGTTTGGCTGGCGTGCGCTCTGGCGAGCGGCTTGCTGGCTACGTTGCGATGCAAGCCACCCGCTCGCATCGCGTGATGATTGGTTACGAGCCGGCAACAAAACGGTCAAGAATGCGGCGGCACTGTTTACATCGATTGTAAAGTGCGGCCGTTGGAATGCGCCTCGGCCCGCTTATACAAGCAAGCAGCATTTGAAATTTCGCAGGCGCAGCACCAAGAGAATGTCGGCATCTTCCGGAGACAGCATCGGCACGGCCGGAAAGCAGGCCGCATCAGCGTCTGACGCGGCGAAAACGCTCATCATGCGCGGAAATCGTCTCGACAGCCGCGAGCTGTTCTCGGCGGAGCGCGAGATCATCATCGTGCATGGCGAGGAGCATTACCGGTTGCGGCTGACCTCGCAGAACAAGCTGATCCTCACCAAGTGACCACCCCGATGACAATTTGTCGCACGCTCGCTCTGCTCGCACTCTCCTGTTGGCTGCCATCAGGCGCGGCCATTGCCGAGGGCATCACCGTGCATGACGCACGCGACCGCGACGTCGTGATCGACGATCCCACACGGATCGTCTCGATCGGCGGTGCGATCACCGAGATCCTCTATGCGCTCGGCTTCGCGGACCGCATCGCCGGCGTCGATGCCACCAGCCTCTATCCGCCGGCGGCGCTGCGCGAGAAACCCGACGTCGGTTACATGCGCCAGCTCTCGCCCGAGGGCGTGCTCGGCCTGCACCCGTCGCTGGTGCTGGCGGTGCAGGGCTCCGGGCCGAAGGAGACCATGGACGTGCTGGAGGCGGCCAAGGTGCCGCTGGTGCTGGTGCCCGAGACCTTCTCGGAGGCCGGGCTGATCGAAAAGATCAGGCTGGTCGGCCACGCCATGGGCGCCTATCCGCGCGCCGCCTGCCTGGCTGCGGCCGTGGAAACCGATCTCGCCCAGTTGCGCACGCTGCGCGCCAGGGTAACAAAACCAGTGCGGGTGATGTTCGTGATGTCGCTCTTGAACGGCCGGGCGATGGCCGCGGGTCACAAGACCGCCGCGGACGAGATCATCCAGCTCGCCGGCGGTGTCAACGCAATCGACGGCTACGACGGCTACAAGCCGGTCAATGACGAGGCCATCGTGGCGGCGAAACCGGATGTCGTGCTGTCGATCGATCGCGGCAAGGACTCGCTGACCGCTGACGCGGTGTTCGCGCATCCGGGCTTCGCGGTGACGCCGGTCGCGGCCAACAAGGCCTTCATCTCGATGGAGGGGCTCTATCTGCTCGGCTTCGGACCGCGCACCGCGGCCGCGGCACGCGACCTCTCGGTCAAGCTCTATCCGGCGCTGGCGCCGGAGGCCGACAACTTCAAGCCGGCAGCGCTGACCGCGAACTGCCGGCAATGAGCGTGCTGGCCGAGCGCCGCGCGCGCACCAAGCAACGGCGCGCCGGCATGTCGCAGCGGCCGGCGGCGACACTCACTTTGCTCTGCCTGCTTGCGGCGCTCACAGCGACTGCGCTGGTTGCGCTGACGGTCGGCGCCGCCGGCATTCCGCTGTCGCGGCTTCCGGCCGCGCTCGGCCTGTGGACCGACGGCACCGCCAATCCGCTGCTCGCGCGCGACCAGCTTGTGGTGTGGTCGATCCGGATTCCACGAATTGCGGCTGCCGCGATGGTCGGCGGACTCCTTGCCGTCTCCGGCACGGTCATGCAGGGCCTGTTCCGCAATCCCCTCGCCGACCCCGCGCTGGTCGGCGTCTCCTCCGGCGGCGCGTTTGCCGCAGCGGTGGCGATCGTGTTCACCGACAGCCATCTCGGCGAGAGCCTGCGCTTCCTGCAGCATCAGTTGCTGCCGATCGCGGCCTTTGCCGGTTCGCTGCTCACGACCATCGTGCTCTATGCCATCGCCAGCCGCGGCGGCCGGACCTCGATTGCGATCTTCCTGCTGGCCGGGCTTGCAATTGCCGCGATCGCCAATGCCGGCATCGGCCTGTTGGTGTTCGTCGCCGACGACCGCCAGCTTCGCGACATCACCTTCTGGCTGCTGGGTTCGCTGAGCGGCGCGACCTGGACCAAGCTCACGGCACTGGCGCCGGTGCTGGCTATTGCGCTGATCGCCTGCCTCGCGATCGCGCGTGGGCTCGACGTGCTGGTGCTCGGCGAGGCCCAGGCGTTCCACAGCGGCGTCGATGTCGAACGGTTGAAGCGGATCTCGATCGTGCTGGTGTCGGCGATGACCGGCGTTGCGGTCTCGGTCTGCGGCGTGGTCGGCTTTGTCGGCATTGTGGTGCCGCACCTGCTGCGGCTCGTGATCGGGCCCGCGCACCGGCTGCTGCTGCCGGCCTCCGCACTGCTTGGCGCCATCCTCCTGGTCGGTGCCGATACGGTGGCGCGCACCATCGTGGCACCTGCCGAAATGCCGATCGGCATCCTGACCGCGGCGATCGGCGCGCCGTTCTTCCTCGCCATGCTGCTGCGCCAGCGTGGGCTGGTGTCGCTATGAGCGCGCTGCTCGAAGCACAATCGGTGTCGATGACGGTCGGTGGCACGACCTTGGTCGATGCAGTCTCCCTGCGGATCGGCGCCGGCGAAATGGTCGCGATCGTCGGTCCCAACGGCGCCGGCAAATCAACGCTCTTGCGGATGCTCTCCGGCGACCTCCGTCCGTCCCGCGGTTCGATCAGGCTCAAGCAGCGTGACCTGCACGGCTACGGGCCGCGCGAGCTGGCGCAGCACCGCGCGATGCTGTCGCAGCATGTCAACGTCACCTTCCCGTTCACCGTCGAGGAAATCGTCAGCATGGGCGCCGGCGAAAGCCCGCGCACGGCGGCGCGTAACCTCGTCGAGGCGGCGCTGGACCAGGTCGGGCTGGCGCATTTCCGTTGCAGGCAATTGCCGACGCTGTCCGGCGGCGAGCAGCAGCGCGCGCATTTCGCCCGCGTGCTGGTGCAGCTCGCCTGCGGCGAGGCGCTGCACGGCCCCGGATTGTTGCTGCTGGACGAGCCGACATCGAGCCTCGATCTGCGGCACCAGATTGATCTCGTCGAGACCGCGCGGCGGCGGGCCGGGCGCGGCACCGCCGTGATCGCGATCCTGCACGACCTCAACCTCGCGATGCGGTTTGCCGACCGCATCCTGCTGCTGCACCGCGGCCGGCTTGCCGTCGATGGCGACCGCGCCGCCGCGATGCAGGCCGAGACGCTGCGCAAGATCTTCGAGATCGACGTTGCGATCGACTACACCGCAAACGGCGTGCCGTTCCTGCTGCCGCAGACGATGCGGCCGGCGGGCAAGGCGACGTAACGCCGCAAGGCTTATCCCGGGGCAACGCCGGCGATTCACAAAACTGTCAGGCGCCTGTAACAGGCGCCTCCGAGAACACCGCATCGTTTGTTCCTTCGTATCTTTCCTTGGGAGACCAACCATGCGCCTGTCATTGCTTTGCTCTGTCGCCACCGTCCTGCTCGCCACATCCGCGTTCGCGCAGAGCGAGGGCGAATTCCCGGCGACGCTGGCGGGACACGCCGTGATGCCGGCGGAGAGCTTCATCGACGCGCCCGCCGATGCCCCTGATGATCTGAAGACCTCGGGCAAGTACACCACCGGCAAGCGGGTCGACGCGATAGGCACCGTGATGGGCAAGTCCTATGAGCGGCCGACCGGCGTGTCGCTGCCGTTCAAGGGCCAGCCGCTGCAGGGCCATTCCGGCATCAAGGTGATGGCGGACGGCTCGTTCTGGGTGATCACCGACAACGGCATGGGCTCGCGCTACAACTCGGCGGACTCGATGCTGTACCTGAACCGGCACAAGATCGACTGGGCCAGCGGCAAGATGGAGCGCCAGGAGACCGTGTTCCTGCACGATCCCGACAAGAAGGTGCCGTTCCGCATCGTGCATGAGGACACCGCCAAGCGTTATCTGACCGGCGCAGATTTCGATACCGAAGGCTTCCAGATCGTCAACGACACGTTCTGGATCGGCGACGAATTCGGACCCTATATCCTGAAGGCCGACAAGACCGGCAAGATCCTTGCCGTGTTCGAGACCGTCGCCGACGGCAAGCCGGTGCGTTCGCCTGACCATTGGGCGGTGCAGTCGCCGGGCGCGCCCGGTGCGAGCTACACCAACGTCAACCTGCGCCGCTCCAAGGGCTATGAGGGCTTTGCCTCGTCCAAGGACGGCAAGTTCCTCTACGGCCTGCTCGAGGGACCGCTATGGGATGCCGACAAGAAGGACTGGGAGAAGGTCGACGGCAAGGAAGCCTCGCGCATCCTGGAATTCGACGTCGCCGCGGAGAAGTTCACCGGACGTTACTGGCAATATGTGTTCGAGCAGAACGGCAATGCGATCGGCGACTTCAACATGATCGACCCGACCCAGGGTCTCGTGATCGAGCGCGACAATGGCGAAGGCACCGCCGACAAGGCCTGCCCGCAAGGCGCCCGCGGCGAGAACTGCTTCCCGGATCTTGCCAAGTTCAAGCGCGTCTACAAGATCGAACTGTCCGACGCCAATGTCGGCAAGCCCGCGCGCAAGATCGCCTATATCGACCTCCTGAAGATCCGCGATCCCAACAAGAAGGCGAAGAAGCCGCTCAACGACGGCGTCTACACCTTCCCGTTCTTCACCATCGAGAATGTCGACCGGGTCGACGAGAGCCACATCATCGTCGGCAACGACAACTATCTGCCGTTCTCCTCGAGCCGCGACCCGAACAAGGCCGATGACGACGAGTTCGTGCTGCTCGAAGTCGGCGACTTCCTGAAGGCGAAGTGAGTCGGTTGCCCGCGGCACAAACAACAATGTCGTCGCCCGGCTAGACCGGGCGATCCAGTATTCCAGAGGCGGTCGAATTCAACGGACAGGCCGCGGCGTACTGGATGCCCCGCTCAAGGCGGGGCATGACACCTCTAGCCCGCCGGCACCATCACGACGCCCTTGTCCTTCGGCCAGCGCATCCGCCAGGCGAAATTGATGTCTTTGACATCACCCGGCTTGGCCTCGAACGCCCATTCCAGCACCCCGCGCCTGTCGCGCAGATTGGTGGTGGTCGCAGGCGTCGACGACGGCAGCATCTCGACCACGATGTCGTCGTTCTCGCTGACCGGGAGCTGATCCTGGATCGCGACCTTGATCGGGAAGTCGTGGCCGTTGCGCACCGTGGTCTTGAACGCGCGCTCGTCGGTCTTCGACGTCGTCACGATCAGGCCGGCGGAGCCTTCATTGCGCTTCACCACCGTGCGCTCGATCTTGACCTTGTCGTCGGCGCCGAAACCGAGCCGCACGGTCTCGTCCTTGGCGGCGGTGGCCATCCGGCTGCGGCCGACAAAGATGCCGTCGCGGTAGATCGCGACCTGTCCGGGCAGCAACGGCGCCTCGTCGGCCTGCACGAAGCTCGCTTCCAGGAACGCGGTCGGATCGATCACCGGGACGGCGCGCACCGCGAGATCGGGGGTGATCGTCGCCGTGGAGATGCGCAGGCTCTTGGCGCCCTCATTGGCGACGACGCTGACGCGGCCGGGAATCTTGAAGGTGGCCTGGAAGGCGCCGGTCTCCGCGACGGCTTCCATCTCATCGGCGCGCCCTCCACCAAAGCGGAATTGCTGGACCGCGTCGGCCGCAGGTGCGGGGGCCAAGGCCTCGCGCGACCGCATGCTGCCCTCTCCCGAAAGCTTCGCCAGCGGCCGCGGCGGCTGCGGATATTGCACGATCAGCGAATTGAGGTCGGGCGCATTGCCGCCGCGAGCGACGCGCACGGTGGAGACCGCGAGCGCCACGTTCGACCAGTCTTCGCCAGTCGACTGGGTGATCTCGGCGCGGCGCACCAGCTCGATCGCGGGCTTGCGGTCCTTGGCGCCGGTGTCGAGACGGGCGTCGTAGAGCGGCGTCCAGCGCGCGTTGCGCACCGCATAGGTCACCCGCAGCGTCGCGCGGGTGGCGGCGGCGGAGGCAAGCTCGATTCGCACCTCGAGCTTGCTCGGCGGCTTGGCGGCGCGATCGGCTTCGAGACGCGCGATCTCGCGGTCGATATCGCGCTGCTTGCGCGTAGCGTCGCGGATCGCGGTGTCGGCGGTTGCGACTTCATCCCCCACCGTCGAGAATGCGGTGCGCCACTCGCTCATCGGGCGCGCCTCGCCCTTCTCGCCGATGCCGACCGGTGCGGCTTCGGCGAAGTGCTCGGCGAATTTGCGCCGCGCCTCCGCGGCGGCGATGATGCCCTGCAGATCCTCGCGCTGATCCCTGAGCGCCTCGATCCGCTTGTCGATCTCGGGCAGGTTGGCCGGCGGCAGCGGGCGCGGCGGCCGGGCGTCGATCGCCCCGATCGTCAGCCTTCCGCCCGCCTCGCCCTCGACCCGCAGCGAGGACGGATCGAGCCCCATCGGGAAGTCGTTGGCGATGAGCGTGTTGTCACCTGCGGGTAGGTCCAGCGTGATGACGCGGGTAACGCTCGCGCCATCGGGATAGACGGTGACGGCATCGACCTGCGAGGCCGCATCGAGATTGGCCGCATGCAGCGGCCGGGCAACCAGCGCGCCCGCCAGCACCAGGCTGGTGGTCACAAGACAATTCGCAATCTTTCGCATGACATCCCTCCGGGAAAACGTCGCATCGCACGAGCCGAACGGCACGCCGGGCTCGCAGGCGCGCCGTTTCTCGTGGTGAGACGCAGCGAGGAAGGGACTGGTTCGATTGAGGTTTCGGTGCGGCGCCACAATGGCGCCGTCGCGGCTGCGGTATGGCGCGGCGGCGGCTTTCCGCCGTTAGCGATTCGTTTTGCGCCGGATGAACAGGTAAGTCGGCACGAAAGCGGCCATGGTGATGGCGATCATGATCCACCAGCCACGCTGAAACGCCGCGATCCGCCCGGCCATCGAAACCGGCGTGGCCAGGATCGCGACAAAGATCGCGACGCCGATCGCCAGCGCCGCCTGCCGGATCATGTTGATGACGGCGGAGCCGGTGGCGAACGACGACGGCGGCAGGGAACCGGCGCCGACGCCCATCAGGGTCGGAAAGGTCAGCCCGACGCCGATGCCGGTGAACATCATACCGACCACAGCGGCAAGCACGTTGGCCTCGGGACCCATGCAGGTCGCCCAGATCGCGAGGGCGCCCGCAAAGGACAGGATTCCGGCGGACACGACCGCTGCCGCGCCAAATCGCGCGATCAGGCGGCCGGCAAACAACAGTGAGGTGAACGGGACAAGCAACGGACCCGGCGCGATCGCAAGTCCGGTCTGCAATGCCGACCAGCCCCATACGGTCTGGTCCCACAGCGCCACCGACAGCAGCATCGCGCCAAACGCCGCGGAGTAAGGCGCCATCACCAGCGTGGCGCCGGTGAACGGCCTGACCGCGAACAACGCAGGATCGACGAAGGGATTCTTGGATCTGAGACAGTGCCACGCGAAGGCGGCAAGCGAGATTGCTGCGATGGCAAAGCCGAGCATGACGCCGCGCGAACTCCATCCCCAGTCATTGGCCTTCACGATCGCAAATGTCAGCGCACCGATGCCAGAGGTCACCAGCAGCGCCGCCCGGAAACTGGGACGCGGCACGTCGTGGCCGGGCACCTCGGGCAATCTCAGCCAGCCGATGATGAGCGCGACCACGCCGATCGGGACGTTGACGATGAAGATCCAGCGCCAGTCGAAGGTCACAAGCACACCGCCCGCCAGCGGCCCGAGCGCGGCGGCAAGGCCGCCGATCGCGGTCCAGGTGCGCACCGCGCCAGGGCGCTGCTCGGGCGGAAACGACGCCAGCAGCAGGCCGATCGAGGTCGGGGTCATCAACGCCGCCCCGGCGGCCTGCGCGATGCGGGCGGCGACCAGCAATTCGACGTTGGGCGCAAGCGCGCACGCCGCCGACGCTGCGGTGAACAGCGCAACCCCGAGCAGGAAGCTCAAATTGCGGCTGTGCCGCTCCGCCAGCCGGCCGAAGAACACCAGCAACGCCGCATAGGCGATCGCATAGCCGTTGAGGATCCAGGACAGATCCTCGAGCGAGGCGCCGCGGAATTCCTGCGCGATGTTCGGCAGCCCGACATTGACGATGAACAGGTCGAGATTGGCGAGGCAGATCCCGACCGATACGATCGCGAGCACCTGGCGCGGGGATGCCGTCGCCGCGCGCTGCCGCGCGTCAGTCCCGACCACCAGGTCGATGGTCTCTGCCTCTACCTCCGCCATCATACCCTCCATATACGTGCATATGCATCTATTGCAAATAGGTGCATATGCATGTATATGTCAAGTCCAGTCTGGAGGCAGCATGGCGAAAATCGATACCAGCCGGTGCAATCTCACGGCGTTGCGCAAGGCGACGCGGCGCGTGTCGCAGCTCTACGATTCGATCCTCGCGACGTCAGGACTGCGCGGCACGCAACGGGCGATTCTGGTCTATGTCAGACGGTCGGGATCCCCGACGATGGGGGAACTCGCAGCAGCGCTGGTGCTCGACCGCACCGCGCTCAACCACAACCTCAAGCCGCTCGAGCGCGACGGCCTCCTGACCATCACGGTCGACAACAACGACCGCCGCAGCCGACTGGTGCGGCTGACCAAGCGCGGCGAAGCCAGGCTTGACGAGTCGCAGGCCGCCTGGCGTGAGGCACAGGACCGTTTCGAGACCGCCTTTGGCGCGAAGCAGGCCGCCGATCTCAGGCAGGCGCTCGAACTGGTGGCCGCGCTCGAATTTGGCGAACGCGCGGCTGATTTGCCGCCGCCGTAGCCCTTCAAACGAAAAGCGGCCCGGCGTTGCCGCCGGGCCGCTCGTTCTCGGACGATCCGGATCGATCGCGCTTAGCTGTAGATCTCGAACAAGCCGGCGCCGCCCTGACCACCGCCGATGCACATGGTCACAACGCCCCACTTGGCCTTGCGGCGGCGGCCTTCCTGCAGCAGGTGGCCGGTGAGCCGGGCACCCGTCATGCCGAAGGGATGGCCGATCGCGATCGAGCCGCCATTGACGTTGTACTTCTCGGGATCGATGCCGAGCTGGTCGCGCGAATAGAGGCACTGGCTGGCGAAGGCCTCGTTGAGCTCCCAGAGATCGATGTCGTCGATCTTCAGGCCGTGGCGCTTCAAGAGCTTCGGCACGGCGAAGACCGGACCGATGCCCATCTCGTCGGGCTCGCAGCCGGCCGAGGCCCAGGCGACGAAGCGGCCCAGCGGGTTGAGGCCGCGCTTCTCGGCGTCCTTGGCTTCCATCAGCACCACGGCAGCGGCGCCGTCGGACAGCTGGCTGGCATTGCCGGCGGTGACGAACTTGCCCGGGCCCTTGACCGGCTCGAGCTTGGCAAGACCTTCCAGCGTGGTCTCGGGGCGGTTGCACTCGTCGCGATCGACGACGTAATCGACGATCGACTCGGCCTTGGTCGCCTTGTCGACCACCTTCATCTTCGTCTTCATCGGGACGATTTCGTCCTTGAACTTGTTGGCCTGCTGCGCGGCCGCCATGCGGCGCTGCGACTCCAGCGAATACTCGTCCTGGTATTCGCGGCTGAGCTTGTAGCGCTCGGCGACGATGTCGGCGGTGTCGATCATCGCCATGAAGATGTCAGGCGCGGTCTTGAGCAGGTCCGGATCGATCGATTCCTTCGGCGAGCCGCCGCCGGGAATCGAGATGCTCTCGACGCCGCCGGCGACGATGCAATCGGAGCCGTCGGAGCGGATCGAGTTGGCGGCCATCGCGATGGTCTGCAGGCCCGACGAGCAGAAGCGGTTCACCGAGACACCCGCGGTGGTCTTCGGCAGGCCGGCGAGCAGCGCCGCTTGACGGCCGATGTTCGGCGCGCCATGCGCGCAATTGCCGAGATAGCAATCCTCGACATAATCCTTGTCGACGCCGGCGCGCTCGACCGCGTGCTTGATGGCGTGCCCAGCCAGCGACATCGGCGGGGTGATGTTGAATCCGCCACGGCCGGACTTCGCCAGGCCGGTGCGCGCGTAGGAAACGATTACGGCTTCACGCATTGTTTTCTCCCTCTGAGTGGATGATTTCAGCTTGGATGCTGTCTTCGTACACATGGCGCGTCAAGGCAACAGAAATAAGCGCCATCAAAATACCGCTCTGCGGAACGGAAGCGGCCCGACGCAACCGACGAAGCAGGATCACGTGGCGGCGCGGATGAAGCCTACAAACGTGCCTGGAATTCCAAGGTGCTCCTCACAGGGCCGATTTCGCGAGCATCATGTGAATTCCCTTATTGCCGTCGACCAATTGCGTTACGCGCAGATTGCCTGCGAGAGAGCACAGCATATACGCCTCGTTGCGCGTGAGATTCGTGCGCGCGCAGATGTGGTTGACCATCTCGCGGACGGCTTGTTTGGCGGCGTCGTCCAGGTCTTCGTCCAGTCCGATCGAGATGAGGTGGGTTGCATTTTCTGCAAACGGCCATTTGACCCGCATGTCCTTCCGCACGGTCAGGCGGACCGTGCCTGTGACTCCGGTCTCCAGGGCCGTGATGCAGACTTCGCCATCACCCTGAACGGCGTGCCCATCGCCGGCGAAAAACAGAGCGCCCTCATTGAATACGGGCAGATACAGCGTGGTGCCCGCGCGAAGCTCCTTGTTGTCCATGTTGCCACCGAACGCGCGCGGGACCGGCGATCCGCACCGGCCCCACGCCGGCGGTGGCGCGGTTGCCAAGATTCCGAAAAACGGACTGAGCTCGATCCTGCTGCCCCAGGGCATCGTACAAAAATTCCCATCGCGGTCGATGGTCGGATGAATGGTTTCGTAGTCGGTGAATTCGTCCGGCAGCGTGCCGAGCAAAGGCAGGATCGAAACAAATCCCCAGTCCTGTCTGACCTTCACGTCGAGAATGTCGACCTGAAGCGTGTCGCCGACCTGGGCACCCTTCACGTAGACCGGCCCGGTGATGAAATGCGGTCCGGGTCCCGGCGGCAGCGTATTCAGCGCATGGAGATAATCGGCAGGGACCCGACTGAAATCGTCCGGCAAGGTTTCTTTCCCACCCGCCGGGAAACTATGCAGCGTGACCGAGTCACCGGACTCCACGGTAAGAACCGGTGGACTGGCACTGTCTAGGTACCCCCATACCATGCCCTCAGGAGTGGCGGGAATTTCATGGCGGCGCGGCATCGCTCCTCCAAAGCAGTTGCCCTCGGGAAATGTCGGCCACCATCCTAGGCAAGACTTGGTGTCAAAAACAGCCGCAGGCTTGGGCCCTTTGAGCATTCCTGGTCCATGGTAGGGTGGCCCTGGTAACCCTTGCGCGGACGCCATGCGCCACCTTTCCGTGCGGCCGCGCGACAAATGGAGACTCTGATGAGGCGGTCTCAATTCACGGAAAATGAGATCCGGCATCTCCTATACGAGGCGAATACCGGCGTCTCGGTGGCCGAGATTTGCACGACATCCGGCATCTCGCTTCGAACATTCTACCGATGGAGGCGGAGGTATGGCGGTCTAGACCACCCAGCCGTGCTCGACATGCGCGGACTTGCCGTCGAGAATGTCAGGCTGCGAAACGTCATCGACAATCTATCTGCCTGCCTCAAGGCGACGCCGGCCGGCGAAATCGCAAGCGGCAGCACGCCGCAAACGAACGCGCCGAAGGACGTCGACGGCCGGGGCCGTCGTGCGATCAGCATCGCCGCGGAAAAGTGCGGAGGCGCTGTGACGGGCCGCTTCGCATCAATCCGTGTCAATCGCTGATCTCGACGAGAACAATTCAGGCAGCCATTCTGGCAAAAGTGACATAATGCGCTGCACCGTGG
This sequence comes from Bradyrhizobium sp. 6(2017), assembly GCF_011058295.2. Lineage (NCBI taxonomy): Bacteria > Pseudomonadati > Pseudomonadota > Alphaproteobacteria > Hyphomicrobiales > Nitrobacteraceae > Bradyrhizobium > Bradyrhizobium sp. 6(2017). The sequence goes on from NZ_CP049289.2 coordinate 8,729,408, forward strand.
CGGGGATTTGATCAAGCTGCCCCTGCATCGAGCGCAATTTTTCGATCCGGGGGCACACTCCCGGCAAGAACTGGCACGCCGCTGACGCAAATCCAAATCTTGCACAAAACCCGGCAGCAGCTGTCTGTACTTTCTTCTTGTCGCAAATCCGAACGACCGATTACCCTCGCCGCGAACGCAAACGGTCCTGCAGGGAGTTGAGATCATGACTGGCCTTGTCCGCGATTTTACCGACGTCAAGACCGGCGTCAGCCGCCGCAACATCCTGACCGCTTCCGCTGGTCTTGCTTGTGGTTTCGCGCTCGGCGGACCGATCGCGATCAGGACGGCCGCGGCGGCCGGCTTGAAAGAAGTTCGTTTCAGCGAAGCAGTCCACAACCTCGGTTACATCAATCTCTACGTCGGCATGCATGCAAAGATCTTCGAAAAGAACGGTCTCGACATGAAGGTCAGCGCCGCTGGAGGCGACACGCAAACGTTCGCTGCAGTGCTTGGCGGATCGGCTGACTTTGCCATCGGCGATGCGACCATGGCGCAGATCTCGCGGGAGAACGGTGGTCCGGGCGTCGTCGTCGGCACGGTCGTCCAGCGCGCACACTATTTCGGCGTCTCAAAGACGTTAAAGCCCATCACCGACCCGAAAGAGTTCAAGGGCCTGAAGATCGTAACCTCGCCGGAACCGAATACGAATTACAGCGTGGCGAAGCGCCTGCTTGAAAAAGCCGGCCTCAAGGTCGGCGTGGATGCCACCATCGTGCCGGTGAATCCTGGAACCGAAATTGCTGCGATGCTGGCCGGTCAGGCGGACATTGCCATCGCCTATCAGCCCAGCGTGGCCGCGGCCGAGGCCCAGGGAGCCAAGGTGGTGTTCGACTTCTCCACCTACATCGGCCCGTTCTGCAATACGGGAATCATGGTCCTTCCATCGACGATCCAGAAAGATCCCGCGATGGTTCAAGCCCTGGTGACATCGTTCGAGGAAGCCTCGCGCAAGACCTACGCAGACCCCGCCTTCGCAAAGGAAGTCGCGCGCAAGGAATTTCCGGATCTGCCGGGCGAGGTTGTCGACAAGGCGATCGATGCCGAATTGCAGTATCTGATCCCGGCACAGTCCGTGGTGACCAAGCCAGATCAATGGAAGAATCTGATGGAGATGCAGGTCTACCTCGGCAACGCCAAGGGCACGATCCCGTTCGACCAGATCATCGACAATTCCTTTGCCGACAAGGCCGTCGCCAGTCTGAAATGACAGTTGCGATCACCACCGGCCACGGCGGCACCGGAACATCCGCGGCGTCCCTGGTGCCGTTGACCGTGGAAGGCGTCGCCAAAGGCTACGATGTTGCGGGGCGATTTGTCCCGGTGATCGGCAATCTTAGCTTGACGCTGAAGAAGGGCGAGATTGTCAGCATCGTTGGTCCATCGGGATGCGGAAAGACGACACTGCTCAATACGCTGTGCGGACTGATACCGGCTGACTCCGGGCGTATCCGCTGGTACGGGCACGAGATCGTCGGCCAGCCGCAGAACGTAGGCTACATGCTGCAGAAGGATCTGCTGTTTCCCTGGCGCACTGCATTGAGCAACGTCAAGCTGGGACTGGAAATCCGCGGCCTTGCGGCGAGCGAAGCGCATGACCGCAGCCGCGCGATGCTGGATCAACTCGGATTGCACGGCTTCTCCGATCACTATCCGTCGACATTGTCAGGCGGCATGCGCCAACGGGTGGCACTCGCCCGCACATTGGTCAATGATCCGGAGGTGCTGCTTCTCGACGAGCCGTTTGCCGCGTTGGACTTTCAGAACAAGCTGCTGATCGAAAGTGACACGGCAAAGCTGGTTCGCGAGCGCGGGCGCTCCTTGTTGCTGATTACCCACGATATCGAGGAGGCCGTCTCTCTAGCGGACAGGGTCATCGTGCTGTCGAAGAGGCCGACAACCGTCAAGGCGACGTACGACATAGATCTGGACGGTGAACGAACTGACATGATCGCCGCTCGCGAAAGCCGGCAATTCAGCGCCTACGTTCGGCAGATATGGGCCGATCTCGACGTCGTACTCCAATGACCGCGAATGCACAGGACGATTTTGGGAACGTTGTGCAAAGATCACCGGCTCCGCCGGCGCACCGCTGGAAGCGTTGGCGGGTAGCCGGACTCGTCCTGCTCACTCAGGTCGCGCTTTTGGCTGCGCTGCTTGCGTTGTGGGAGCGCGCGACAGGGCAGGACAAGCAGGCAGCCTTCATGTTCGGGTCGCCCTCGGCGATCTTCGGCTTTCTGGGCCAGTCGGCGCGCGATGGCTCGCTGTGGCGCGATATCTATGTCACCGGCTTCGAAACCCTGCTCGGCTTCGTGATCGGTAATTTCTTCGGAACGCTGATCGGGCTTCTGCTCTGGTACTCGCGTTTCGTATCGCGCGTGGTCGAACCTTTCATCATCGCCTTGGGATCGATTCCCATCATCGCGCTCGCGCCGATCATCATCATCTGGTTCGGCACAGGACTGATCTCGAAAGTCGCGATGTCGACGTTGTCGGTCGTGATCGTGGCGCTCGTGACGTCCTACAAGGGCGCGACGGGCGTTGACGCCGACCAGGTCAACCTGATGCGAACACTGGGAGCCTCGAAGTTCCAGATATTCCGAAAATTGGTGGTGCCCGCATCGCTCACCGATATTTTTGCAGGATTGAAGCTCACCGTCGGATTTGCGCTGATCGGTGCGATCGTCGGCGAATTCATGTCGTCGTCAGAAGGTCTGGGACACGCAATCTTCAAGGCCGGCTCGCTCTACATCATTCCCAAGGTGTTTGCAGCGCTGATTGCAACGATCGGCCTGGCATTGCTGCTGACGTTCGTGGTGGGCCGCCTTGAACGGCTGCTCATGCCCTGGCGCAAGGTTCAATAGATTCCCCTATTTCGGCAACAGCAAGAAAAGGAACGTGGAGATGTCGCAGCGCGTCGCGAAAGAAGGCAATATCAAGTATGCCCTGTCGGGCCTGGACCGTTTCATTGCCAGCGTCTCTCCCGGCGAAACGTTCGTCGTCGAATGCGCGATCAATGCCAACGACGGAACGATCCGTCATCTCGGGCAGCAACTGACCGAAGCCGACATCACCATGCCGTTCGTCAACGGGGCGACGGGACCCATCGAGGTTCGCGGCGCCAAGGCCGGCGACATGCTGAAGGTCGAGATCGTCAACATGGAGGTTGGGGGGCTTGGATTTACCGCGCTGTGGCCCGGCACCGGTATGTTCCCGGACTGGGTGCGCCGCAGGGAGTTCGGCATTCAGACGCGTGTTGTCGAGGTCAAGAATGGCCTTGTGCACTGGAACGAGCATCTAAGACTTCCGGTCAAACCGATGATAGGCGTGATCGGAGTCGCACCGCTTCATGGAGCGGTTCTCACCGTGGACAACGGCACGCACGGTGGAAACCTCGATGTTCAGGAAATTACCACCGGCAACACCGTCATGCTCCGGGTCCATGCCGACGGTGCACATCTGTTCCTCGGCGACTGCCACGCAATCCAGGGGGACGGGGAATGCAACGGCATGGGCGCCATCGAGATCGCAGCCACCCTCACCGTCAAAGTGTCGCTCGAAAAAGCTCCAGCGCGCCTGAACCATCCCCGGATCGAAACGCCAACCCACATCTGCACGCTCGGCTGTGCGCGTCCGCTCGAAGACGCCATGCGGCTTGCATTCGAAGAAATGGTTTACTGGCTTGAAGACGAATGGAAGATACCCGCAGCCGAAAGCTACATGCTGCTCGGTCAAATCGCGGAGGCGCGATGCACGCAGGTGGTCAATCCGAAATACACCTATATCTGCAAGGTGAACAAGGACATCGTCCGAAAGTACTTTGGGTGATCTGATGGAGCGCGCGTAGCCTCGCCGCTGAAATCGATACCGGCGGGCTTGCTCACGCAACCCGATCGAAGGGCGAAACCATCTCGGGACCAGCAAACGTCCGTGCAGACGATCCGCCGACGCCGGACCTGTGGCCCGGCGTCGCCCGAACCGGGTTAAAACGTCAGCGCCTTGGCCTGCTTCACCTGCGGCAGCGCCTGCACCTTGGCAAGCAGTTCGGCCGGCACCGCGCCGTCGACCTCGACCAGCGCAATGGCGTCGCCGCCCTGCTTGACGCGGCCGAGATGGAAGGTCGCGATGTTGATCTTGGCATCGCCGAGCAGGCTCGCGAACGCGCCGATGAAGCCCGGCTTGTCCTCGTTGGTCACGTAGATCATCGACTTGCCGAATTCGGCGTCGACGCGGATGCCCTTGATGTCGACCAGGCGCGGCTTGCCGTCGGCGTACACCGTGCCGGACACCGAACGCTCCTGGCGCTCGGTGGTGACGGTGACCGTGATCAGGCTTTCATAGTCGCTCTGCGCGGCGCGGACGACCTCGTCCACCACCATGCCGCGCTCCTTGGCGACAACAGGCGCCGAGACCACGTTGACCTCGCCCAGCATCGGGCGCAGCAGGCCGGACAGCACCGCCGAGGTGATCGCCTTGATCTTCATCTCGGCGACGTGGCCCTCATAGGTGATCTGGGTCTTGAGGATGCCGCTCTCGGTGAGCTGGCCGGCGAACGAGCCGAGCTTCTCGGCGAGCTCGATGAACGGCTTCAGCTTCGGCGCCTCTTCCGCGGTGATCGAGGGGAAGTTGACCGCGTTCGAGATCGCGCCCGACAGCAGATAGTCCGACATCTGCTCGGCGACCTGCAACGCGACGTTCTCCTGCGCCTCGGTGGTGGACGCGCCGAGATGCGGGGTGCAGATCACGTTGGGATGCCCGAACAGCACGTTCGAGGTCGCCGGCTCCTCGACGAACACGTCGAAGGCGGCGCCCGCGACATGCTTGGAGTTCAGCGCGTCGACCAGCGCCTGCTCGTCGACGAGGCCGCCGCGGGCGCAGTTGATGATGCGCACGCCCTTCTTCATCTTGGCGATCGCGGCCGCGTCGATGACGTTGCGGGTCTTCTCGGTCAGCGGCGTGTGCAGCGTGATGAAATCGGCGCGCTTCAACAGGTCGTCGAGCTCGACCTTCTCGACGCCGATGTCCTTGGCGCGCTCCGGCGACAGGAACGGATCGAACGCGATCACCTTCATGCGCAGGCCGAGCGCGCGGTCGGCGACGATCGTGCCGATATTGCCGCAGCCGATCACGCCCAGCGTCTTGGCGGTGATCTCGACGCCCATGAAGCGGTTCTTCTCCCACTTGCCGGCCTGGGTCGAGGCGTCGGCCTGCGGAATCTCGCGCGCCAGCGCCAGCATCAAGGTGATGGCATGCTCGGCGGTCGTGATCGAATTGCCGAACGGCGTGTTCATCACGATGATGCCCTTGGCGGTCGCGGCCGGAATCTCGACATTGTCGACGCCGATGCCGGCGCGGCCGATCACCTTCAGCCTGGTCGCCTTCTCGATGATCTTGGCGGTCGCCTTGGTGGCCGAGCGGATCGCCAGACCGTCGTAATTGCCGATGATCTCGGCGAGCTTTTCCTTGTCCTTGCCGAGGTTGGGCTGGAAGTCGACCTCGACGCCGCGATCCTTGAAGATCTGCACGGCGGCAGGAGACAGCGCGTCGGAAATCAGAACCTTGGGTGCCATGATTGCAATCCTTGTGATCAGTCCGGTTAAGCCGCGAGCAGCGGCCCTTGAATGGGTGTTTGCAACGAATGCGCGGGCGGTCAGCGCAGCCAGCGCACCATGAACGGAAATGGCGGGACGCCGTTCTCGGCGGCCTGCCGCTTTTCGAAGGTCATGCCGTAGTACTGCAACAGCGGCTGACCGAAGGTGCGTTCGGCGTCGAAGTCCGCGACCAGGGCTTTCGAGCTGCCTCGATAGCCGTGCTCGTGGAAAACAATCGCCGGATCGATATCGAGGTGCTTCGCCGCTGCGTAGGACCAGGCAATGGCCGCGATCTCGTCGCCGTCGGACGGCGTTGCCAGCTCCGGTGTGTTCCGCATCGACGGATCGGTCACCGCGAGATGACCGGCCTCGTGCAGGAGATCGCCGGGATGCGCGAGCTTCTCCTCATCGACAAAGATGACGCCGTCACTGATGCGAAGTCCGGGCAGGAACGTCGCGTCCGGCAAGTGCGCCGGACGCACGTCGATCCCGATGCCGCAGATGAAATCCGCGAGCCTTTCGGTCAGCGGATTGGCGAACATCTTCAGGCCGCCTTGGGCAATGCCGCCTTGGTTTCGGCGAAGGCCCAGTCGATCCACTGCGTCAGCAGCTCGACGTCCTTTGCCTCGACGGTGGCGCCGCACCAAATCCGCAGGCCCGCCGGCGCATCGCGGTAATACGCGAAGTCGAAGCCGGCGTTCTCCTTCTCCACCAACGCGACCAGCTTCTTGCAGAAGTCGGCCTGTGCGTCAGCGGGAAGCGAGGTGATCGCGGGATCGGTGAACTTCAGGCACACCGACGTGTTGGAGCGGATCGCGGGATCCTTGGCCAGGAAGTCGATCCAGGGCGTCTTCGCCTTCCAGTCGGCGAGCGCCTTGGTGTTGGCGTCGGCGCGGGCGATCAACGCCTTCAGGCCGCCGATCGACTTCGCCCAGTTCAGCGCATCGAGATAGTCCTCGACGCAGAGCATCGACGGCGTGTTGATGGTCTCGCCCTCGAAGATGCCCTGGTTGAGCTTACCGCCCTTGGTGAGGCGGAAGATCTTCGGCAGCGGCCAGGCCGGCTTGTAGGTCTCGAGCCGCTCCACCGCGCGGGGCGACAGGATCAGCATGCCGTGCGCAGCTTCACCGCCCAGCGCCTTCTGCCAGGAGAAGGTGACGACATCGAGCTTGGCGAAATCGAGCGGCTGCGCGAAGGCGGCCGAAGTCGCGTCGCAAATCGTCAGGCCTTCACGGGTCGCGCTGATCCAGTCGGCGTTCGGAACGCGCACACCGGAGGTGGTGCCGTTCCAGGTGAAGACGACGTCCGACGCGGGATCGACCTTGGCCAGATCGGGGATTTCACCGTAAGCCGCGTTCAGCTTGGTGACGTCCTTCAGCTTCAATTCCTTGACGATATCGCTGACCCAGCCCTCGCCGAAGGATTCCCAGGCGAGCGTGGTGACGGGCCGCGCACCGAGCAGCGACCACAGCGCCATCTCGACCGCGCCGGTGTCCGACGCCGGTACGATGCCGATCTTGTAATCGGCAGGCACTTCAAGCACTTCACGCGTCAGTTCGATCGCGAGCTTGAGCTTGGCCTTGCCGACCTTCGCACGATGCGAGCGGCCGAGGGCGGCGTCCTTGAGATTGTTGGGGTTCCAGCCGGGGCGCTTGGCACAGGGGCCGGAGGAGAAATGCGGCACATCAGGCCGCGAAGCGGGCTTCGCTGCAGTCATAATCTACCCTTCCAGATAGCTGCCTCTCGGTGGGGAGAGGTTTCCCGCCGCCGGAGATAGTGGACGGGCGCCCAAACGTCAAGGAAGTTCAGAAGGGTCCGGAACGATGGGGGGATCACGGCTGATTGATGGGGAGTCCTCGACCTGCTGCACCGTCTCCTGATCGAGCAAATCTGCCGCGAGAGTCATGATCTTAACTGCCCTGCGCCGGCTCGATATTCTCAAAATGCTCTTTTCGCCGGCCTGCACGATATACTCGTTGCCGACCCGTACGATCGAATAATCCGACATCGAAATCCCCAGTTGCCCGCGCCCCCGTGGGAGACGTCGGACATACCGGACTCGTTCCGACCCGTAAATTCACTGAGGCCGGCTTAGTTTATTGGCTGTTAACCGGATAGCGGAGCAACAGCTACCGCAGGCATTGCCATATGCATGGCACAACTTCGCGCACGAATTTCAGAAGTGCAACGTCTCAGAAGCGCAACGTCATGCCGACATGGCTGCGCGCGAATCCGAGTCGCTCATAGAAGCGCTGCGCATCGACGCGCGTGTGATGCGTCAAGAGCTCGACGAGCATACAGCCTCGCGCCCGCGCTTCCGCGACCGCCCACTGCACCAGCTGCTCGCCGATGCCGCGGCTGCGGCAATGGGTTGCGACGCGGACGTCCTCGAGCAGCCCGCGTGAGCCGCCCTGCGAGCTGATGCCCGGCAGCACCGCGAGTTGCAGGCAGCCGACCACGGTGCCCTCCCCGTCGACGGCGACGACGAGCTCAAGGTTCGGATCGCGCTCAACCCGCGCGAAGGCCTCGTAGTAGCTTTGTGGCAGCGGATCCTCGATCCGCTCGCGCGCACGGCCGAGCGGATCATCCGCCAGCATGCCGACGATGACCGCGACATCCTCGCGGCGGGCGCGGCGGATTGTGATGGATGAGGCTTCGGTCATATGGATCTTCACCAGAGGTCAGCGGGCCGGCGGCAGGCCGAGCACGCGCTCGGCATCGGCGATCCAGCGGCGGATGACGGGATAGCGCTCGAGCGCGAGGCCGCCATCCTCCGCGACCCGCGTATAGGCAAGCAGTGAGACGTCGGCGAGCGAGAACGCATCACCGACCAAAAATTGCGTCCCCGCAAGATGCCGCTCCAGATGATCGAGCGCCACATAGCCGCGCTTCAACAGGTTCGGATCGATCTCGGAAACGGCCTTGCCGAGATACACGGTCTGAAACCGGCAGACGGCGACATAGGGCTCGTGGCTGTTCTGCTCCCAGAACATCCAGGCATCCATCTGCGCCGCGCGATAGGGATCGCCGGGGATCAGATCGCTGCCGCGCGCGAGATAGCGGATGATGGCGTTGGATTGCGCGAGCGTGCGGCCGTCATCCAGCTCTACCGTCGGCACCTGCCCCCAACCGTTCAGCTTGAGGAATTCCGCCGTCCGGCTGCCGCCCTTCATGGTGTCGATCTCGACCCATGTGTAGGGCAGCGCCAGTTTGTCGCACACCCATTTCACCTTCAGGCAATTGCCTGAATTGGAATCGCCGAGGATTTTCATGTGAGGTCGCTCCGCTTGCGGAGCGATATCCGACCAGTCACACCATGCACTGTCAAGCCGCGCGGCTTGGCCTCAGAACTTGTAACCGAGACCCGCACGCACTGTATTGATGGTGGTGTCGACGGTCGACGTGAAGCGAACGTATTCCCACTCCGCGCGCATGAACAGCCCGCCGGTGATATTGACGTCGAAGCCGAGACCGCCGGTGTAGCCGTACACCAGGTGATTATGCTGGACGTCGTTCGCGTTCAATGTCGCGAGCGGCGTGAACGGCCCCGAGATGGTGGCACTGACGGCGTCGTGAACCGTGACCGAGCGCGAGATGTCGGCATTGCCGAACGCAACGCCGCCGAAGATATACGGCAGGAAGCAACCCCAGGCGTAGCCGGCGCGGCCGCGGATCGTCGCCATGTCGGAGATCGAGATCGCCGCTGACGAATCGACGCGTACATCGTGGAACAGGGTGTCGGTCAGCGCGGTGCCGCTGACCAATTCCTTGCTCGCGGTGGACGAGCCGCCAAACTTGCCGTGCATGTAGCTCGCATCGATGCCGACGACGACGTCGTCGTATTGCCAGTTGTAGCCGGCGAACGCACCATAGGCTGACGAGCGCTGAGACGCCTTGCCGAGCCCGAGATTCCAGTTCGAGACGTCCATCTGCTGGATCACGTTGTGATCGAGCAGGGCCGCGAGCATGTTGGCATTCGTGCCGCTGAAATTCTCATCGGACGAACCGTAGCCGCCCTGCCCGCCGATATAGAAGCCGCGCCAGTTGACGGGTGCGCTGGGTGCGTCGCTGAAGCCGCCGCGCAGGGCCGGGAAGTCCGGCAGATCGGCCGCGTGCGCAGCCGTCACCGCGCCCATCATCATCGCCGTCAGCAAGAACCTACGCATCGCAACGCTCCATCCCACTCATCGAATGCGCGCTGATCATCGCCTGTTAACCTTAACCAATCGTTGTCGTCGCACGCTTTCGACCACCCAAGTTGCAGAAGCTCGTGACGTCGCGCGGCAAAGAAAAACGGCGCGGGATGGTCCCGCGCCGTTGCAATCGTTAACCGTGAAGGCTCGAAATTAACCCTTGCGGATCAGCGGGGGGGGCGGCGGCGGCGGCAGCACGTCGCAGCAGGGCAAGGCGAAGCGCACACCGAGCTTCACGTCCTGCGAGGTGATGTCGCGGTACTGGAAGCTCGAGGGACCGGCCGGCGTGCCGTCGAAGAAGTGACCCTGGCCCTGCCCGGCGGTGCCCATGTCGAGGTAGCGATAGGCCAGTTCGACCGTGAAGTTGTTGGTGACCCTGTAGGCGACACCGGCATGCACGGCCCAGGCGAAGTTGGTCTTGGTGGCGCCGTCTGCGATGAAGGAACTGGTCAGGCCGGACCCGCTCGGGAACGTGGCGATGTCCGAGAAGGCCGAGGTCTTGATCGTCGCGGCACCGACACCGGCACCGATGAACGGGGTCAGGCAACCCCAGGTGCCGAGATCGGCGTAGACGTTCACGAGGCCGACCCAGCTCTGCATGCCGCCATGATAGGTGTCGCCCAGCGAGCTCGGCCCGGGGAACGTGAAGAAGTCGGTGCCGTTGAAGCTGACCTTCGAGCGGTACTCACCAGTGATGTCGGCGCGGAACCAGCTGTTGAACTGATAGCCGACGCCGATGCCGAACAGCATGCCGCTGTCGAAGCCGGTGCCGTACTGATTGAAAGCGGTGCCGGCCGGCAGCGTGTCGTACGCGTTAACGTGCAGCCTGGCCTTGGTGTTGGTCATGCCGATGTCGCCGCGCAGATACCAGCCGCCGAAATCCTGGACCGGCGGGGGCGCATACGCCATCGGGGGCGGCGGCATGATCGGCATGTCGGCAGCGAACGCCACCGAAGACAGCAGGGATGCCGCACCTGCGGCAATCAGGGTCTTTACGCTACGCATTGGCTTCGTCCTTTTGGGCCAAGTGAGGCGACACGAAAGCCCCACGTCTGAAACTCACGGCGGACGATGCCAGCAAATGTTTAAGCGGCACTTAACCCTAATTTTTAAGGTTGATTTTCTCTCACCTTTTTCTGCGACTGGTGCTTATGGGTCCATCAATACGCGCATGCAGCAGTGAAAGATGGCGATCCCGCCACAAGTGCTAATGAAGCGTTGACGCGAGCCCGGTGTGTTAGCGAATGCTTAACGCGGGGCGCGCGCTTCACGGAAGGCGCTCAGCGAGCAGCCTTCGGCATCTTCGGCAGGAACACCGCGAGCAGGCCGATCGCCGGCAGGAATGCGCACAGCTGATAGACGAACGCGATCGAGGTGTGGTCGGCGAGCTTGCCGAGCACCGCGGCGCCAAGACCGCCGATGCCGAACGCGACGCCGAAGAACACACCGGAGATCATGCCGAAGCGGTGCGGCATCAATTCCTGCGCGAACACGATGATCGCCGAGGTCGCCGACGAGATGATCACGCCGACCACGACCGTCAGCACGGCGCTTGCGAACAGGCCGGCATAGGGCAGCGCCAGCGTGAACGGCAGCGCGCCGAGGATCGAGAACCAGATCACGTATTTTCGGCCGAAACGGTCGCCGAGCGGCCCGCCGATGAACGCGCCCACGGCGTTGGCGGCAAGGAAAATGAACAGATAGAGCTGCGCCGCCTGCGTCGAAACGCCGAACCTGTCGATCAGATAGAAGATGTAGTAGCTCGACAGGCTCGAGACATAGAGCTGCTTGGAGAACAGCAGCGCGACCAGCACGATCAGCGCGATCTTCACGCGGCGCTGGTCCGGATGGTCCGGATGCCGCTCGATGGTGGCCGCCTTCTTGCCTGATATCTGCGGCTTGTACCAGGCGCCGATGCGCCAGAGGATCACGATGGCGAGGAACGCGATCGAGGAGAACCAGGCGATCGAGGGCTGGCCGAACGGCACCACGATCAACGCGGCCAGCACCGGTCCCATCGAGGTGCCGAAACTGCCGCCGAGCTGAAACACCGATTGCGCGAAACCGTAACGGCCGCCTGACGCCAGCCGCGCGATGCGCGACGATTCCGGATGAAACACCGCGGAGCCCAAGCCGACCAGCGAGGCGGCGATCAGGATGATCCCGTAGCTGTGCGCGACGCTGAGCAGCAACAGCCCGAAGAAAGTGAAGCCCATGCCGATCGCAAGCGAGAACGGCTGCGCTTTCTTGTCGGTGAAATGCCCGACCAGCGGCTGCAGCAGCGAGGCGGTGAACTGGAACGCCAGCGTGATCATGCCGATCTGCGCGAAGTCGAGCGCGTAATTGTCCTTCAGGATCGGATAGACCGAAGCGATCAGCGACTGCATCGTGTCGTTGAGGAAGTGCGAGAAGCTGATGCCGGCGAGCACGACATAGGCCGGTCCCGCGGCAGCCGCCTTCGCGGCCAGCGAGGGCGGCAGCTCCGGCACCAGCACCGGTTCGCCCAGCGCCTCCTCGCTCACGACGGGCTTGTTCAATGCAGCATTCCCGGGACGGATTCGCAAAAATACCTCCGTGTCGTACGACGCGGAGCTCAGGCGGACCAGTTGCGTTAGCCGATAGCAGCGATGCGCTGCGGCCGATGCCCGGCGCGAACTCTCTCCCCGTCATCCTGAGGATGACGGGTCAGTGTTAGCGCTACCCCGCCAGGAAAAACTCCCGCAGCAGCTTCGCCGTTGCGTCGGGAGCTTCCTCGGGCAGAAAATGCCCTGACGCCACCGGCGCGCCGCTGACATTGGTCGCCCAGTTCTTCCAGGTGTCGAGCGGCGTTGTCGCCGCGCTGGCCACGCCGGCATCGCCCCACAGCGCCAGCATCGGGATCGTGATCTTCTTGCCGGCGTCGACATCCGCCTTGTCGATCTCGTAGTCGGCATAGGCACCGGCACGATAGTCCTCGCACATCGCATGGATGCGGGCGGGATCGCGGAACGGCGCGAGGTAATGCTCGAGCGCGCGCGGATCGATCGCATCGAGCGTCTTGTTCCTGGTCTGGCTCGCCATCTTCTCCTTGAGGAAGAATTCGCCGTGGCCCGAGATCAGCGTCTCCGGCAGCGGATAGGGCTGCGCCAGAAAAGCCCAGTGGTAGATCTTCAGCGCCGAGAGGCGATTGAGCTTCTGCCAGTAATCATAGGTCGGCGCGATATCGAGCACCGCGAGCTTCGACAGCCGGCCGGGATGATCGAGCGCGAGCCGATACGACACCCGGCCGCCGCGGTCGTGACCGGCAAGCGCGAAATGCACATGGCCGAGCCGCTCCATCACCTCGACCATGGTCTTGGCCCAGGCCCGCTTGGTGTAGGGCGTATGGTCCTTGTCGCTGTCCGGCATGTCAGACCAGCCGTAGCCCGGCAGGTCGGCGATGATCAGCGTGAACTTGTCGTCGAGTTTCGGCGCCACCGTGTGCCACATCACATGGGTCGAGGAGAAACCGTGCAGCAGCAGCAGCGGCGGGCCCTTGCCGCCGACGCGGGCGAAGATGCGGCCCTGCGAGGTGTTGATCCATTCGGAGGCATAGCCGGGAAAAAGATCAGCGAGATCAGGCATCGGTGGCTCCCTTCCCTGTCGCGGCCGCGCTGCTTCAAACTTTGTTCGGCGTTGCCGCTGCTTTCGGCGAGGTTTATGCCATCCTCAAGCCAAGCCAACAACAACATGAAACGAGGAAGTGCCATGTCGATCGATTTCGAGATTCCCGCCGAAGCCAAGGCGATCCGCGAGAAGGTCCGCAAATTCGTGCACGACGAGTGCATTCCGGCGGAAAAGGAACTCGACACCAAGCCGCTTGCCGAGGTGCTTGGACCGCTGCGCAAAAAGGCCCGCGCGCAGGGCCTGTGGTGCCCCTTCGTGCCGAAGGAGTATGGCGGTATGGGCCTCGGCCCGCTGGCGAACGCGCTGGTGCAGATGGAACTCGGCGAGAGCATGCTCGGCGCGCTCTCGATGAACACGCAGGGGCCGGACGACGCCTCGATGATGACGATCCTGGCGCACGGCACCGAGTACCAGAAGGAGAAATTCCTTAAACCCCTGTTGAACGGCGAGAAGCGCATCTGCTTCTCGATGACCGAGAAGGCCGCCGGCGCCGACGCCACCGGCATGCGGACCACGGCCGTGAAGGACGGCAACGAGAACTACATCCTCAACGGCGAGAAATGGTTCTCCTCGTCGGCAAGCGTCGCCGACATGGCGCTGGTGATGGCCAAGACCGATCCGAACGCGCCGCGCCATAAGCAATATTCGACCTTCATCGTCGAGCTGCCGAATCCCGGATACCGCATCAAGCGCAACGTCGCCAACATGGCGATCGAGGGTCCGCACGACGACGTGATCCATGGCGGCCACTCCGAGATCGAGATCAAGGATCTGAAGGTGCCGGCCGACAATCTGCTCGGCGGCGAGGGCAACGGCTTCAACATGGGCCAGCACCGCCTCGCCTACGGCCGGCTGCGGCACGGCATGCACAACGTTGCGAAAGCGCAGCGCGCGCTCGACATGGCGGCCGCCCATGTCACCAAGCGCTCGACCTTCGGGCAGTTGCTGGCCGACCGCCAGGCGGTGCAGTTCATGCTCGCCGACTGCGCGAGCGAGCTCTATATCGGCCGGCTGATGCTGCTGCACATCGCCTACAAGGCGGAGAAGGGCCTCGATATCCGCCAGGAGAACTCGATCGCGAAGATCTTCCACGCCCACATGGTGCACAAGGTGATCGACACCGCGATCCAGCTGCACGGCGCGCTCGGCTTCAGCCAGGATACGCCGCTCGCCAAATGGTACACCCAGGTGCGCTCGCAGCGGCTGGTCGACGGCCCCGACGAGGTGCACAAGTGGAAGATCGGCAAGAACGTCATCAAGGCGTTCCGCGAGCACGGCACCACCGCATCAGCGGCGGGCGGGGATTTGCTGTAGTCGGCGGCGGCGTCCCGCACACTCCGTCATTGCCGGGCTTGACCCGGCAATCCATCTCACGAAGAGACTCTCGCGAAGGCGATGGATGCGCGGGTCAAGCCCGCGCATGACGGGCGAAGCGAGTGGAGCGCGCTAGCCCCTCTCCGCCTCTACCGCCTGCCACCCAATATCGCGCCGGCAGAAGCCGTCGGGCCACTTGATGCGATCGACCGCCTGATAGGCGCGGTCGCGCGCCTCGGTGACGGTCTTGCCCATCGCACAGACGTTCAGCACCCGCCCGCCGTTGGCGAGAATGGCGCCATCCTTCGCCACCGTGCCGGCGTGGAAGATCTCGACGCCCTCGACAGCTGCGGCGTCATCAAGGCCTTCGATCCGCGTGCCCTTGATGTAGTCGCCTGGATAGCCCTTCGCCGCCATCACGACCGTTAGCGCCGGTTCGTCGTACCAGCGCAGATCGAAATGTTTCAGCTGCCCCTCGCAGGCGGCGAGCAGCGCCGGCACGATGTCGGACATCATCCGCAGCATCAGCACCTGGCACTCGGGATCGCCGAAGCGGACATTGTATTCGAACAGTTTTGGGCCCTGCGCGGTCAGCATCACGCCGGCGTAGAGCACGCCCCTGAACGGCGTACCGCGGCTCTTCATCCCGGCAACCGTCGGCAGGATGATTCGCGCCATGATCTGGTCGTGCACCTCAGGCGTCACGAACGGCGTCGGCGAATAGGCGCCCATGCCGCCGGTGTTCGGCCCCTTGTCGTGATCGAACACCCGCTTGTGGTCCTGCGCGGTCGCCAGCGGAATCGCGGTATCGCCGTCGCACAGCGCGAAGAAGCTGATCTCGCGCCCCGACAAGAATTCCTCGATCACCACCTCGGCGCCGGCCGAGCCGAACACGCCCTCGAACATCATTGCGATCGCGGCTTCCGCCTCGGGAAGCGTCTGCGCCACCACGACGCCCTTGCCGGCCGCAAGCCCGTCTGCCTTGACCACGATCGGCGCGCCCTGCGCGCGGACGTAAGCCACCGCGTCCCTGGCATTGTCGAAGCGGCGATAGGCGCCGGTCGGAATGTTGAACTCGCTGCAGAGGTCTTTTGTGAAACCCTTGGAGCCCTCAAGCTGCGCGGCCTGCGTATTGGGCCCGAATGCCTTGATGTCGACGGCGGCGAGATCATCGACTATGCCGGCGGCAAGCGGCGTCTCGGGGCCGACCACCACCAGATCGACCGCGTTGCGCCGGCAGAATTCGATCACCGCGGCATGGTCGGCGACATCGAGCGCGACGCATTCGGCCTCGCGTGCGATCCCGGCATTGCCCGGCGCGCACCAGAGTTTCGTCACCAGCGGGGATGCTGCGATCTTCCACGCCAGCGCATGTTCGCGGCCGCCGGAACCGAGCAAAAGGATGTTCATCTGATACGGGCTCGAAAGGGTGCAAGAACAGGGTGTAAGACCCGTGTCGGTCGCACGAATCCCCGCCAGCCTGCAAGGGGCGACGGGGCCGATTCCCCCGTCATTCCGGCTCACGGCTGCTTGCCGGCGATGATCTCCTGCAGCGTCGCGACATAGCGGGCGAAGGCGCCGCGGCCGGCCGCGGTCGCGGTCACCGTGGTCTGCGGCTTCTTGCCGACGAAGGCCTTGTCGACCGAGACATAGCCGGCCCTGGCCAGCGTCTCGATATGGGCGCCGAGATTGCCGTCGGTGGCGCCCGTCAGCTTCTTCAGCCGGGCGAATTCGAGCCCGGTCGAAACCGGCAAGGCGTTGAGCGCCGCCATGATCCGCAGCCGCAGCGGCTGGTGGATGATCTCGTCGAGTTCGGCCATCGCGTCAGATCCGGCGCATCCAGAGGCCGCCGAGCATCAGCCCGCCGCCATGCACCACAGCCATCCATAGCAGGAACGCCGGCCCGATATAGTAGTAGCCGATCAGCGTCAGCGCGCTGGTGCAGGCGGCGATCACGATGAAGGCGTAACCGAACCACACGCCGGCGATGGCGTAAAACAGCGTGCCGTAGAGCACCCAGAACACGATCATCTGGCGCGGGCCGAAATGGCCGAGCATGACCGAACAGTAAACGCCGAATACACCGATCAGCAGGAAGCTGATCGTCGAACGGATCGGAAAGGTGCGATTGCCGGAACGGAGGTTGATGACGAAGCCAACCGCGGTGCTGATCGCAAGGCCGCTGAGATTGGCGACGGTCCAGATCGTGTAACCCTGCCGGGGCCAGAGATGGTTGGCGATGTAGGCCACGAATAGCAGCACGCCCCATAGCGTGATGATGATGCTCGCGATCTGATAGATCCGCGACTGACGGACGCGCTGGACGACGTCGTTGATGTCCGCCAGCGCCGCGCTGGCCTGCTGGCTGTCGATCATATCGGCGCCCCACCCTGCTCGGCGAGCTGGGCGGACACCGGCGGCGCTTCCGCCGGCGGGCGATATTTGCCGGTCAGGATATAGCCGATCGTCATGCTCACGATCGACAGGACGAAAGCCATCAGCCCGATCTGCCCACGCGTCATCGGCGGCAGCAGACGCACCACGATTTCCGTCGACGCCCCCGACATCAGCGACACATAGGACCAGGAGATGAAGTAGTAGTGCTTCAGTTTCCAGTTCGTCGGCCGCGGGCTGCGCAGCAGCGGAATAATCGCCGCCACGATGCAGGCGAAGTTCACGATCGCGCCAACATGGAACAGGTTGAAGCGGCCGCTGAACTGATAGACCAGCATCGCTGTCCCGTCGGCGACCAGCATGGCGTAGACGTAGAGATAGCCGCGTGCGCGGTGGCCCGCACCGCGCTTCGGGCGCAGGAACTGGATCAGCCCGACACCGATGCAAAGGATTGCCGCAACGGCGTGGATCGCGCCTGCCGCGGAATGAACGAAACCTGCCAGCGTCACATGCGGGATCATCGGTATGCCCCCAAACGAGGATCGCGATCAGTTCAATACAGAGAACTCTGTATCACAGAGTATATGGACAAACAAGCCCTCGGATTGGCGATGGCGGGCAAAAGTCCCTACGTTGCGTTGAAGCTCACAAACAGCCGAATCACCTGCAAATGACTGCTGCCGCGCCTAATCTCGTCAACGCGCCTGAATTCACCGTCTCGGAACTCTCCTCCGCGCTGAAGCGGACGGTGGAGGACCGGTTCGGCCATGTCCGCGTCCGCGGCGAGATTTCCGGCTTTCGCGGCCCGCACTCCTCCGGCCATTGCTATTTCGCGCTGAAGGACGAGAACGCCAAGATCGAGGCCGTGATCTGGAAGTTCGCCCACGCCCGGATGCGCTTCAAGCCGCAGGAAGGCCTCGAGGTCGTCGCCACCGGCAAGCTGACCACCTATCCGAACTCCTCGAAATACCAGATCGTCATCGACTCGCTGGAGCCGGCCGGCGTCGGCGCGCTGATGGCGCTGATGGAGGAGCGCAAGAAGAAGCTCGCGGCCGAGGGCCTGTTCGACGAGGCGCGCAAGCAGCTGCTGCCGTGGCTGCCCGAGGTGATCGGCGTCGTCACCTCGCCGACCGGCGCGGTGATCCGCGACATCCTGCATCGTCTCGAGGACCGCTTTCCGCGCCGCGTGCTGGTCTGGCCGGTCAAGGTGCAGGGCGACGGCTCGGCCGAGCAGGTCGCGGCCGCAATCCGCGGCTTCAACGCGCTGCCGGAAGGCGGCAGGATTCCGCGCCCTGATCTGTTGATCGTCGCGCGTGGCGGCGGCTCGCTGGAGGACCTCTGGTCGTTCAACGAGGAGATCGTGGTCCGCGCCGCGGCCGAGAGCCACATCCCGCTGATCTCAGCGGTGGGTCACGAGACCGATATCACGCTGATCGACTTCGTCGCCGACAAGCGCGCGCCGACGCCGACCGCCGCCGCCGAAATGGCGGTGCCGGTGCGCAGCGAGCTGTTCGTCGAGGTCGAAAGCCTCGCCCGCCGCACCATGGTGTGCTGGCAACGGGCCCAGGAGGCCCGCCGCACCGAGCTGCGCGCCGCGGCGCGTGCGTTGCCGGCGGCGAATGAACTGCTCGCGATCCCCAGGCAACGGCTCGATCATCTCGGAGCCGGGCTGCCGCGCGGGCTGAAGGCCAATACGCATGCGCATTTCCGCCGCTTTGCCGCGACGAGCTCGCGGCTCACCATCGGCGTGCTGCGCGGCCAGGTCGCGCATGCGCGGCAGCGGCTCACCGTCTCGGGCGAGCGCATCACGCTGTCGGCACGCGCGCTGCTGCATCGCCGGCGCGAGCGTTTTGGCGGGCTCGATATCCGGCTCAAGGCCTCGAAGCTCGCCAATGCCAAGGCCCAGCGCAACGCGATCGCGCGCGATCTCGAGCGCACCCATCGCCTCGCCGAACGCGCCCGGCGCGCGCTGCTGACGACGATGCAGCGGCTGGAGGCGCGGGTTGCTCATCGCGGCCAGCTGCTGTCGGCGCTGTCCTATCGCGGCGTGCTGGCGCGCGGCTTTGCGCTGGTGCGCGACGATCAGGGCCACGCACTACATTCCGCCGCGGCGGTCGGTCCGAACGCCGGCCTTTCGATCGAGTTCGCCGATGGCCGCGTCGCCGCCACCGTGAATGCCGATCAGCCGCCGGCGACGGTGGCGCCCGAGAACCAGGGCAAGCCGCAGCCGCGCGAGGCAAAACCCGCTGCGCCGAAGCGGGTCGCAAAGCCGGTCGATCAGGGCAGCCTGTTTTAGCGCGCCAGCCACTCGGCGACTTGCTTCTGCGCATCCTTGCGCGCGTCCGCATCAGTGCCGACGTGACCGCGCTCGGCGATGTCGGCATCGGAGGCGGCGACCGCGTGCAGCGGCAGGTTGGCACGGTCGAAGTCGTGATACGCCTCGGGATAGACCACGATCCGCGCCAGCGCGCTGCGGCCATGCGCGGCCTCGACCATCTGGTGGCAGGCCGATGACGATGTCACATCGTCGCGCGCGCCGATCAACACCAGCGTCGGCACCCGCGCGCTCCAGCCGAGGCCGAACGAGGCGCGGCAATCCGGATAGAACGCGACCGCCGAGCGGAAATCCGGCTCGGCGTTGCGCGACGCCAGCTGCGGCCGCACCGCCCACAGCAAGGCGGCCGCGCCGTTGCCCCAGCCGATCAGGCTGATGCGGCTCTTCGCTACCCATTTCTGCTGCACCAGCCACTGCCGCGCCGCGTTGATGTCGGCGACCCGCGCACGGCGGGTCTGAACTTGATGCTCCCTGATGCGGCACTGCGGACCCAGCTCGCGCGAGCCGTAGCTGTCCGGCAGCAGCACCGCATGGCCGCTTGTCAGGAGCTGTTCGGCCCAATCGCGATAGCGCGGTGCGACCGGCTCGGAGTGGCCGCCGAGACCGCCGCAGCCATGCAGCGCGATCACCGTCGGGAACGGTCCGTCGCCATCGGGCCGGTAGAGCTGCGCATGCAGCGTGACATTGCCTTCGGGAATTTCGACCTGATGCGGGGCCGGGAGCGGCGCCGCGGCCGCGGCCGGCACGGCAAGCATCGCGAGACACATGAAAACTGGCTTGAGGCGCATCCGATCCGGCCGGCTCGTCATGGCGCTGCAAACGCGGCGAACCACACGTACAACGCTACCATGCGCTTCCGCCGCCAAATCATCACAAGTCGGTGGTTTAACGGGCGGACATGACCCCCTATCTGTGATAGACGGCTTCATGAATATCCAGGAGGCCTCGTCAGAGGCAAGGCGGAGAGCTCAATCGTGCTGAACAAGTTCGGTCCCTCGGGCCATGGCGAAGCGCAGGTGCAATATCTTGACGGCGATTTCCGCGTGATCTCGCCCGGCACCTTCGTCCGTTGTGCGATCACCGATGTCCGGATTCCGCTCGACGAGCTGAAGTACTGGAGCGTCGACCTGCAGGAGGCCTATGCCACCCCGACCGCCGTGCTGCAGCGCCACCATCCCGGCGTGCTCAAGTCGCAGGCCTAAGCTCGAGGCCAGGTTCACTTGCGCAGCCTCCGGTCCCGCGCCTTGAATAGCTGATCGGTCACCAGACGCCGCAGCGCGCCGGCGTCGGCGAATTGCAGCGTCACCGCGAACGGCACGATCGTCTTCGCCGCGTTGGTGCCGCGCAAGCGCGCGAAATCCTTCTCCGTCGTCACCAGCGTCAGGCCATTGTCTCGCCCGTCTGCGGCGAGCTGCTCGATCTCGTCCCTGGTGAAGGCATGGTGATCAGCGAAAGCCCTGCTGCGCACGACATCGACGCCGCTTGAGCGCAGCGAATTGAAGAAGCGCGCGGGATCGCCGATGCCGGCAAAGGCGAGCGCACGCGTGCCGCTCAGCGCCGCCAGCGAAGCCGCGTCCGGCGTCAGATGCGCCGACAGCACGGGCTTGCCGCGGGAGGCGATCTCGGCCGCGATGTCCTGCGCCGCACGCCCCTCCCCGACCACGATCAGCGCGTCGGTCCGCTCCAGCTGCGGCGGCAGCGGCGCGCGCAACGGTCCGGCCGGAATGACGCGGCCGTTGCCGATGCCGCGCGTGCCGTCGATCACGATCAGGCAGCAATCCTTCGCGACCGACGGGTTCTGGAAGCCGTCGTCCATCAGGATCACGGTTGCGTTCTGCGCCCGCGCCAGCGCCAAGCCGGCGGCGCGATCGCGCGACACCACGACCGGCAAGGTCTTTGCCATCATCAGGGGCTCGTCGCCGACATCTACCGCCGTATGGCTGTCGGAATCGACCTTGATCGGGCCGGCAAGCCTGCCGCCATAACCGCGGCTGAGCACCACCGGCCGTTCGTCGAGCTCGCGCAGCAATTTAGCCAGCGCCAGCACCGTCGGCGTCTTGCCGGCGCCGCCGACATGGTAGTTGCCGACGCAAAATACGGGGATGCCGGCGTCGATGCCGGCGCGCTGCATGCGCCGCGCGGCCACCGCGCCGTACAGCGCGGCAAGCGGTCTCAACAGTTGCGATATCCAGGACGACGGCCGGTGCCAAAAGGCCGGCTCATGCATTGGCGGCTCCCATCTCGAGCCGCAACTGCAACAGATAGGGCTCGAGAGCAGTCACCGTGCGCTCCAGCGCACCACCGAGTTGTTCGACGACGCGCTCGGAGGCCACGAGCGACGCGTCGCGGGCCGCGGGATCGGCGAGGAACTGGCCAAGCTGCTTGACCAGCGCGTCGCGATCGTCGGCGCGCCGCGCGCCGCCGGCACGATCGAGCGCGTCATAGACGTCGGTGAAATTGAAGACGTGCGGACCGTGCACGATCGCAGCGCCGAGCTTGATCGCCTCGATCGGATTCTGGCCGCCATGCGCGACCAGCGAGCCGCCCATGAACACGATCGGCGCCAGCCGGTAGAACAGGCCGAGCTCGCCCATCGTGTCGGCGACGTAGATGTCGGTGGTCGCAACCGGCAGATCTTCATGCGAACGCATGCCGGGGCGCAGGCCCGCCTCCGTCACCAGCCGCGCCACCGCCTCGCCGCGCGCAGCATGCCGCGGCACGATCACCGTCAGCAGCCCGGGGAAGAATCCGGCCAGCGATTTGTGCGCCTCGATCAGGATTTCTTCCTCGCCGGGATGGGTCGATGCGGCGACCACGATCGGGCGGCCGCGCGTCACCGACATCAGCCGCTCCAGCTTGGCGGGATCGGCCGGCGGCGCCGCGACGTCGAGCTTGAGGTTGCCGGTGACGACGACGTTCGGGCTGCCGAGCGCGGCAAAACGCTCGGCGTCGGTGTTCGACTGCGCGAGGCAGATGTCGAACCGTCCGAGCAGCGCCCCGATGGTGTTGGAGACCCGGCGCCAGCGCGGGAACGAGCGCTGCGACATCCGCCCGTTGATCAAGACCATCGGCAGCCGCCGCGCCGCGCACGACAGGATCAGGTTCGGCCACAGATCGGACTCGATGAACAGCGCCAGCGACGGATGCCAGTGATCGAGGAAGCGCGTGACATAGCGCGGCGAGTCATACGGCACGTATTGGTGGATCACATCGGGCGGAAAGCGCTTGGCCACGATCGCGGCCGAGGTCACCGTGCCCGAGGTCAGCAGGATGCGCAAATTGAGCGCGCGCAACCGCTCGATCAGCCCTGCCGCCGCCAGCACCTCGCCGACGCTGGCGCCGTGGATCCACACCAGCGGCCCCTGCGGCCTGACATCGGCGCTCATGCCGCGCCGTTCGCCGACGCGTTCGGGATCTTCCTTGCCGAGCTTGAGCCGCCGCTTGATCAGGGCAGGCGCGAGCGGCACCATCGCGGACGACAGCTTGCGGTACACACGCAACGTCATCGGTAGCGAGCTAGCCAAGCGTTGCCTCCGGCCGCCCGACAGCTGCATAGGCGCGTCGGGTCGCTTCGTTGAGAAGGTTCTCCACGTGCTGCCGAAGCTTTTCCATCGTCGCGGCATCGGCATCGGGCGGCACATAGACCGGCTCAATACCTACCACTGCGCCGCGCCCGAATGGCAAATTGATGGTGGTCGAATCCCAGTTTTTCAACCGGATGAATCGGCTGGTGACCATCGCAAAGGGGATGATCGGCCGGCCGCTCTCCCGCGCCAGCATGATGGCGCCGAGACCGGCCACCCGCGCCCGCTTCGGCACGTCGGCCGTGGTCGCCATGTTGCAGCCGTCTTCCAGCGTCCGAACCATCTCCAGGAAAGCGCCGACGCCGCCCTTGCGATGGAACGCGCCGGAATGGTCGCCGGAACCTCTGATCGTGCCGATCCCGAGCCGCTCCACCGCCAGCGCGTTGAACTCGCCGTCGCGGTGGCGGGAGATCAGCACCTTGGCGCGGTAGCTCTCCTTGGTCTTGATGAACGGCGTCATGAAGTGCTGGCCGTGCCAGAACACGAAGATCGCCGGCATCAAGGGCTCGACGATCCCATACACGTCAGGAGGCTGGTAGCTGAAGCGGTTGGTGTGCCAGACCAGCCGCAGATACTCGGCCGCAAGCACACCCAGCACGCGCTGCACGAAGCCGCTGCGCAGCAGATCGCGAAGTAGTCGTTTCAATGGGAGTGCTTTGCGTCCTGCTCAGGATCGAGCAACCGGTGGAGGTGAACGACGAAATAGCGCATCTGGGCGTTGTCCACGGTCTGCTGCGCCTTCGCCTTCCAGGCCGCATGCGCGGTCGCATAGTTCGGATAGACGCCGACGATCTCGACTTCGTCCAGGTTCTTGAAGGTGTTGTGCTCGAGATCGGTCAACTCGCCGCCGATGACGAGGTGGAGCAGCTGCGGCTGGGCATTGTCTGACATGATGGTTTTTCCTAACGAGATGCCCGGCAAAGTCGTGGTCGTCACAAGTCTGGTCGTCACAGGTCTGTCGTAACAAGTCGGTCGTAACGTCTGGTCGTCGCAATCGGAGGAACGGCGCGGATCGGCGGGGTCTCACGGCAATGGACGGTTGCGAAAATGCTCGACAATGCGTGCATGACGTTCGCGTCCTGCTGCCACCAGCACCCCATGCGTCACCTCCCGGCGATTGTACTCAATCGCTTCCCCCGAGAGCGCGGTCATCTTACCATCCGCCTCCTGCACGATCAAATTCGCGGCGGCAAGATCCCAGTCGCGGCTTTGCCCGCCCGCAAAGGCGGCGTCAAGTCGACCTTGTGCTACACGGCACAGCCGGAGCGCCAGCGATCCGATCCGCGGAAACAGCGTGATCTCGTCCGACGTCGGGCTGAGCCGCTGCACCAGCGGCTTCGGTCCGGCCATACGGGGAAAATCGAATTCAGTGCCTGCGGTTGCATGGACGCCGCTGTCGTTCAGCGTCGCGCCCTGCCCGCGGGCGGCAAAGAAGAATTCCTCGCTCACCGGCGCATACACCGCCGCGAGCACCGGAGCTGCATTTTCGACCAGCGCCACACTAACGCACCAGTCCTCGCGGCCGGCGAGGTAGGCCCGGGTGCCGTCGATCGGATCGACGATCCAGGTGAAGCGCTTGCCGAGCCGGGCCGTGTTGTCGGCGCTTTCCTCCGACAGCCAGCCATAGGCTGGCGTTGCCGAACGCAGCTGCTGCTCCAGCAGGTCATTGACCGCGATGTCGGCCTCGGAGACCGGCGAGGACGCGCCCTTGGTCCAGTTCTTCAATTCGGTGCGGAACAGCGACAGCGCGAGCCGGCCGGCCTCCTGCACCGAGCGGGTCAGCAAGGCGGCATCGCGCGCCTTGGTCCAGTCGTCCGTATCAGCGTCCGCCAAGCGTCAGGCCCTCGATGCGCAGCGTCGGTGAATTGACGCCGTAGCGGAATTCCAGATCGTTGGCGGCGACCAGCGACTTGAACATCGGCAGCAGATGGCCGGCGATGGTCACTTCGCTGACCGGATAGGTGATCTCGCCGTTCTCGATCCAGAAGCCGGACGCGCCGCGGCTGTAATCGCCGGTCACGCCGTTGACCCCGGAACCGATCAGGTCGGTGACGTAGAAGCCCTGCTTGATGTCGGAGATCAGCTGCTTCGGCGTCACCGCACCGGGCTCGAGATGCAGATTATAGGTGCCGGGCGACGGCGAAGACGACACGCCGCGATGCGCATGCCCCGTCGTGACCAGGCCGAGCTCGCGCGCGGTCGCCGAGTCCAGCACCCAGGTCGTCAGCACGCCCTCGTCGATCAGCGCCGTTCGCTTCACCTTGACGCCTTCGGCATCGAAGGTCTGCGAGCGCAGGCCGCGTACGCGCAGGGGATCGTCGATGATGCGGATATCTTTGGAGAACAGCTGCTCGCCGAGCTTGTCCTTCAGGAAGCTGGTCTTGCGCGCGATCGAGGCGCCATTGATGGCGCCGACGACATGGCCGACGATCGAACCGGCAACCCGCGGATCGAACACCACGGGCACCTTGCAGGTCTCGACCTTGCGCGGGTTCGACCGTGCCACTGCGCGCTCGCCGGCCTTGCGGCCGACGGAAGCGGGTGAATCGAGATCGGACCCATGCGGCGCGCTGGTGAAATCATAGTCGCGCTCCATGCCGGTGCCCTCACCGGAAATCGCGGTCGTCGAGATGCCGTGGCTGGAGCGCAGATAGGAGCCGTGAAAGCCGGTCGACGTCACCAGCACCATGCCGCCGATCCCGGTCGAGGCCGATGCCCCGCCGGACTTGCTGACGCCCTTGACCGCGAGCGCTGCAGCCTCCGCCTCGATGGCGCGCTGCTCGAGCTCGGCCGTGGTCGGGACCTTGCGATCGAGCAGATCAAGATCGGGGAAATCATGCGCGTGGAGCGCCGGATCGGCCAGACCGACATATTTGTCGTCGGGCGCCACGCGCGCCATCGCCACCGCACGCTCGGCAAGCTTTGCGATCCCGTCGCCGCTTATATCGTTGGTCGACACCACCGCCTGGCGCTGGCCGACGAACACCCTTAAGCCCACGTCGTCGCCTTCGGAGCGCTCGGTTTCCTCGACCCGGCCGTCGCGCACCTCGACCCCCTGCGAGACGCCGCGCACCGCGATCGCATCGGCCGCGTCTGCGCCGGCGCGCCTCGCGGCCTCGACCAGACGCTGCGCGAGGTCGGTGAGGCCGGATTGGTCGAACAGATCGGAGGAATCGCCGTGTCGCGACGACGATGCAGATGGTGAAGGGTTCACGAACGAATTCCTGCGGATTGAGGGGAGGCCCGGAACGAGGTCGACAGACCCACCAGATGTGCAGGATTCACAGGGATTTCAAGCACTTTGCACCGCCGGGCAACAAAGATTTGAGTGATCGGCGCAAGGCTTCGTCAATCATGCGGGCCAACCTCTTGTCAATCATGGCGGCAGGTGAGGATGGGTTAACCAGGCTTTTTAAGCCGAAACGGCCATCGCTCGGCTAGGCTCTCACACATCGACCGGGAACATAATCCCGGCGGGGAGATAAGGCTTTGAGGCGTCAAACACCAACAAGCGGAATCAATTCCGCCGGGTCGAGCTGCGCATTGCGGCTCGACCCTCTTTCCCTTCCGCTCTCTTTCCACGCGCAGGATGCGCGCGCGGATGGCGGCACGCGGCAGGTCGAGCTTCATCGCGAACATGTCGTGCTGCGCCGCGCCGTTCTCGGCATGCGGATGGCTGTCAATGTTCGCGTCAGCGATTTTCTCGGCGTCGCGGTGCGCGGCATCGACGACGCGCAGATGCTGGTGCTGGTTCACCGCGATCCCGCGCTCTCCATTCCGCTCGGCACCAGTTCGGATGACGAGGAGATCACGTCCGCCTGGCAGATGTGGAGCGACATCTTCCGTCTCCCGCAACTGACCGAGCCGGCGCCGCGCCAGCCGGCCCCGCGCCGCCGTCGCCGCAACGCGATCCGCGCCCGCCGCCCAAAATTCCTGGTCCGCCGCCGCGCCGGTGTCCAGCTCAACGAAGCCAGCGTGCACCGCGACGAGCGCGAGATCATCGCGCGGGATTAGGTCGTTTCGCCGCCTTCCACGCTCTCACCTCTTTCGTCGTCCTGGCGAAAGCCAGGACCCATAACCACCGCATTCGGTGATGAACGGGATCGCGGCCCGAGCGTCGCGCAACAATGGAGATTTGGGGTAATGGGTCCTGGCCTTCGCCAGGACGACATCGAATGCGTTGCGCGATTTGTGAGTCATGCTTCCGCGTTCTCGCGACATGAATTGTCCGAGTCCTCATTCGCTCCCCGGTCGCTCGGACGAGCTCAATTTTCGGGCTGCATGGTCGCCGTTCTGGTGCAGGACAAGTCCGTTCACCTCGCCCCCCGGATCGCGCGTGAAACTAGCACTGGCTCTTACGGACCTGGCGAAGAACTCGTTGGGCGCGGAAGGAAAAATCGGGATCGGACCTTGTCCGGTCTCCTGGACGAGAAGCTGGTCGTTGGTGCGGAATATCTTTAGCAGAAGGCGGTCGCCAACCTTGTAGGTTCCCACATATTCATCAAGCGATGCATTGGGCAGGACAATCGCTTGATAGGCGGGCAACAGTTTGGCGTCGGGGTCGAGCGCGCCGAAACCCAGATCGTCGAGGTAAGCATCCGTATTGCTGAGCACGACAACGCCGCGCCGCCCATCGGCCGTAAAACCGATATAGCTTCGGTACCCTTCGGTCTCGCCGTTGTGCCAGATGGTTCCCTTGCGGGTCGTCATCCAGGCCAGGCCGATGCGCATGGTTTTGGTCATGTCGCTGCGCGGCTGTTGCGCAAGCTTCATCGCCTCGGCTAATGGCGACTGATCGACGCCCATATTGACCCTCAGATAGCGTAGCATGTCATTGGCGGTGGAATGGATCGCGCCGGCCCCCGCCAAGGCATCCATGTGCCAGTTCTTCGCTACGTCGCCTCTGTTGTTGTGACCGAGAGCGAGACGCGCTCGCATGGCGTCGCTAAAGACCGCGCCGCTCGACGACATCCCGAGCGGCTTAAGAATCCCTTGGTCGATCAAGGCGCCGTAAGCCATGCGTTCCGATTGCGCCAGCGCGAAGCCCAGCAATCCGAAACCCAGATTGGAGTATTCGTAAGTCGCGCCCGGATCGCGCGGCAGTTGGTATCCCGCCAGAAACGCCTTCAGCTTCGCCGCATCATAGCCGGCATAGGGATCGCCTGCGTCCTTGGGCTGCAAATTGGAAGGCACGCGCGGCAGGGCGGAGTGCTGGGTGCCGAGTTCACCGAGAGTAATCTCCATGCCGCCCCGTGACGGAACTTGGAAATCCGGCAAAAGCTGCGCCACCGGCGTATCGAGCGTCACGCGCCCCGCAAGCACGGACTGCGCCAGCAGCGTAGCCGTGAAGGTCTTCGTGATCGAACCGATTTCATAAACAGTGTCCCCATCCGGCGCTTTGCCGTCATCGAGCTTGCCGAAGGCAATAACCTCGCTCTTGTCGCCGTCCACCACGCCGAAAACCAGCGT
This sequence comes from Bradyrhizobium sp. 6(2017), assembly GCF_011058295.2. NCBI lineage: Bacteria > Pseudomonadati > Pseudomonadota > Alphaproteobacteria > Hyphomicrobiales > Nitrobacteraceae > Bradyrhizobium > Bradyrhizobium sp. 6(2017). Next base: position 8,757,972 of record NZ_CP049289.2, read on the forward strand.
CTGATAGGTTCCGGTCGCGATTCGATCCCGGACAGCCATTTCCACGCGCTCGGGTAACGGTCCAGCGCTCACTGACGCGCTTGCCAGGATGCATGCTCCAAAAAACAACGCAGCCTTGCGACGGTTCAGCGATGAAAGCAAAGCCCTCTCCTGCTGTTGGGACATTATTGATTCAGCACTCTTCGAGCCTCCGCAGGGCAAGGTACCATCTTCGCCGAGGTCCGAAGATGACACGTCGACATTTGCTGCCGCTGGACAAAAGTGGCCATGATCGAAGCGAAGAGGACACGACCGGAATTTATGAGTACCGGCCCCAGGAATTCATCACCCCGCGCGCATCACCGCATCGACGACAAGGCTCGTGAACAGGATGAAGCCGGCGTCGCGGTTGGACTTGAAGATGCGCAGGCAGAGCGCGGGATCGCTGGTGTCGAGCCGGCGGACCTGCCAGGCGAGATGCAGCGCAAATGCCGCAAGGCCGATCCAGGCCGGCCAGCGTGCGCCCGCGAGCGCGAACGCCACGCCGATCAGCAGCACGGCGAGACCATAGAAGATCACCAGCGCGCGGTGGGTGCGTGCGCCGAACAGGCGCGCGGTGGATTTGACGCCGATCAGCGCGTCATCCTCGGCGTCCTGATGGGCGTAGATGGTGTCGTAGGCGATCACCCAGGCGATCGATCCGGCATAGAGCGCAATCGCCGTTGCATCGATGCGTTCGAGCGTCACCGCAAATCCCATCAGCGCGCCGTAGGAGAAGGCGAGGCCGAGCACGACCTGCGGCCACCAGGTGATCCGCTTCATGAACGGGTAGATCGCGACGATCAGAAGCGAAGCGATGCCGGTCATCACCGCAAAGCGGTTGAACTGCAGCAGCACCGCAAGCCCGATCAGCGCCTGCAGCACCATGAAGACCACAGCCTGCGTCACCGTCACCTGCCCGGCCGGGATCGGCCGCGACCGCGTGCGCTCGACCTTGGCATCGAGATCGCGATCGGTGATGTCGTTCCAGGTGCAGCCCGCGCCGCGCATCACGAAGGCACCGATGAAGAACAGCAGCACCGCGAGCGGCAAGGAGCGGACATCACGCGCGACGCCGGCGGCGAGCGCCGCCGACCACCAGCACGGCATCAATAGCAGCCAGGAGCCGATCGGCCGGTCGTAGCGCGCAAGCCGCAGATAGGGCCGCGACCAGACCGGCGCATGGGTGTCCACCCAGTTGCCTGTGGAGTCGGCAACGCGGGCGGAGACGTCACTCATGAGCGGTCGATCATCGGGCGGTCTCTTATCGGGTGAGGACGTTGCCGTTCAGCGTATCGAAGGTGCTGCCGCCCTTCTTGGTCGGGGTCGCTTCCGGCAGCGCGGCGGACGAACCCAGCACGTCGCTCAGCGACGGCCCCGCGGGGCCGCGCGGCTGCGCCGCCGCCTGCTCTGCGACATTGCAGACCTTCTTCAGCAGCGCTTCCGTGTTCTTGTGGCCGTCCTTGAGCTGATTGGCGATCTGCGGCGGAATTCCGCACTTGGCCGCGTTGCCGTCGACATATTTGATCATCTTGACCTCGGCCTGGCTATAATTGCCGATCAGCTTGCAGGCCTCCTGCGGGCTGGCGTGGCGATCGCTCGCGGCCTTGATCGCCTTGCCGCGCTTCTCCGCTTCCTCACGCAGCGGAACGAAATTCTTCATGCAGGCCTCGCCTGCGCCGCCTGACGCCTCGCTCGGCGGGGGCGGCGGCGAGGACAACCCACCACCGGCGATGGGGGCCGCACCATTGCTCGGGAACGCCGACGGCGCCGCGCCGGCCCTGGCTGCCGGCGCGCCATTGACCGGCGGGAATGCGGAATCCGAGGGGGTTGCGGCCTGGCTTGGACGCATACCACTTACCGGCGGAAACGCCGGATCAGAGGCGGTGCCGGCCTTGCCGGCCTGATTGGGCAGCGGGGCCGGAAAAGCGCTCTGGGCAGCGGCCTGGCCCGCGGACAGGGCGGTCGCGGCAACGGTCAGCACGATCAGGCGGCGGATCATCGAGGGTGTCTCTCCGGCAAAAGGTCCAGGCAACCCCAGCGCAACAAAACGAAGCAACCAATTTGGGGGCGTTTTACGATTCCTGTGGCGCCTTAACAACCCGTCGATTTGGGCGACAGCGCGGCGTAGGGCCACACCGGCCACATTAAATTGTTCCTCGTTTATAAGCCTTTAGGCCACGAACGGCGGTAAAACCGGACCATCAAATATACCTGATCCCGATTTTCGGTCATGCCACAGTCTGGATTTGCGGCCCCACGCCGCGCAGGGGTGACTGAAAAGCAAAAGAGGCCGCGTGCAAGCGACCCCTTGGGTCTGAGAACTTTGGACTTAACAACTTAACCAATGACTTGGTGACAGAAGCAATACATCGACAGGCCCTTACTACGCTGGTCGGCGAATTCCTGACGAGTCCGCGGGACTACGGTATTGCTCAGATTGGTAAATTTGCCACGGAGCAATAAGGCCGCCTTGCCTTTTGGGCTAAAGCGCGGTCCGGAATAGAACATGCCTGAACTCGATTTTCGCAGCCCCCGCCTGTTTGTCGATGCGCCGCTTGGCGCCGGCGCGACCGTCGCGCTCGAACGCGACCAGAGCAACTATCTCGGCAATGTGCTGCGGCTTGGCGCCGGCGACAGCGTGCTGGTTTTCAACGGCCGCGACGGCGAATGGCGCGCCGAGATTGGTGGCCGCAAGCGCCCCGACACGCTCGCGATCATCACGCAGACCCGCGCGCAGGACCGCCTGCCCGACGTCGCTTATGTGTTCGCACCGCTGAAGCATGCGCGGCTCGACTACATGGTGCAGAAGGCGGTCGAGATGGGCGCGGCGCGGCTGGTTCCGGTGCTGACCCGCTTCACCCAGGTGTCGCGGGTCAATGGCGAGCGGATGCGCGCCAATGTGGTCGAGGCCGCCGAGCAGTGTGGGATCATCTCGCTCGCCGAGGTCGCCGATCCGCTCCCGCTGGAACGCTTCTTGGCGGGGCGCGACCAGGCGCGCCTGCTGGTGTTCTGCGACGAGGCCGCCGAGGTCGCGAACCCGGTGCAGGCGCTGCAGGCCGCAAAGGCTGCGAAGGCCGGGATCGATGTGCTGATCGGCCCGGAAGGCGGCTTCGCCGAGGAGGAGCGCACCCTGCTGCTGCGCCAGCCCAACATCCTCCGCCTCGCGCTCGGCCCGCGCATCCTGCGCGCCGACACGGCTGCCGTCGCCGCACTGGCCCTGGTGCAGGCGGCGCTGGGGGATTGGGGGGCGAACTCGTAGCCAAGAAGGGACTGCGCCCCCTCTCCCGCTTGCGGGGGAGGGTTGGGGTGGGGGTCTCGCCGCAACGAGATTCTTTGAGTGGAGAGAGCCCCCACCTGGATTGCATCTCCGATGCAATCCGACCTCCCCCGCAAGCGGGAGAGGTGGACCGCCCGTGCCGCAGCGCGTAGCCAGGATGAAGGAAAACATCTTTCCCTAGCCAAGCCGTCGCAAAATCGTTAACGAACCCAATCATTAAGCCACTTGGCCGATCCCTGTCGAAAGCCCGGGCCGACCATGCTAAGGGCTCCGCCAACACCACCCATGGAACCCGCTCTGGAACCGCGATTTCGGAGCGAATTGGACGTCGAGATGACCGAAGCTGCCGCACCACGATCCGCCGCCGGATCCGCCGACTGGGCGGATGCGTTGCTGGCCTCGTTCGCGCAGGCTGGGTATCTCCGGTCCGAGCCCGCGATCCTGCAGCCGGCCGAGCCGTTCCTCGACCTCTCCGGCGAGGACATCCGCAAGAGCCTGTATCTGACCACCGACCCGAGCGGCGAGGAGCTCTGCCTGCGTCCGGACCTCACGATCCCGGTGGCGCGCGACTACCTCGCCTCCAACAGGGCCGGCCAGCCGGCCGGCTTCAGCTATCTCGGGCCGGTGTTCCGCTATCGCGGCGGGCAGCCCAGCCAGTTCCTGCAGGCCGGCATCGAATCGTTCGGGCGGCAGGACCGCGCCGCGGCCGATGCCGAAATGCTGGCGCTGGCGCTGGAGGCGACCACGGCGTTTGGTTTGAAGGATGTCGAGATCCGCACCGGCGACGTCGCGCTGTTCAACGCGCTGATCGATGCGCTCGAGCTCTACCCGGTGTGGCGGCGCCGGCTGATCAAGGATTTCAACCGCAAGGTTTCGCTGACCGACGACATCGAGCAGCTGACCTTAGCGACCGCGCCGGGCCGCAACGAATATGAGGGCGTGCTCGCAGCTCTGGCCGGCTCCGACCGCAAGGCGGCGCTGGCGCTGGTCACCGATCTGATGTCGATCGCCGGCACCACCAATGTCGGCGGACGCACGGTCGCCGAGATCGCCGACCGCTTCCTCGAGCAATCGACGCTGAAGGCCGGCGCGCTGCCGCACGACGCGGTCGCGATCATCAAGCGCTTCCTGGCGATATCGGGCGACCCCGACGACGCAGTCGCGCAACTGCGCGCGCTGGCCGACAACGCGAAGCTCAACCTTGCCGCCGCGATCGATCAGTTCGAAAGCCGGGTCGGCTTCATGGCGGCGCGCGGCATCGACACAAGAAAGACGCGGTTCTCGACCGCGTTCGGCCGCGGCCTCGACTACTACACCGGCTTTGAGTTCGAGCTGCACGCCAAGGGCAACGGCGCCGAGCCGCTGGTCGCGGGCGGCCGTTATGATGGGCTGATGACGCAGCTCGGCTCGGCAAGCCCGATTCCGGCGGTCGGCTTCTCGGTCTGGATCGAGGCAATGACCCGGCATGGCAAGGCCGCCGGCCGCGGAGGCGCCCCATGAGCACGCCGTTCGTCGTCGCCGTTCCCTCCAAGGGACGCCTGCAGGAAAACGCGGAAGGCTTCTTCGCCCGCGCCGGGCTGACGCTGTCGAAGGCCGGCGGCGCGCGCGACTATCGCGGCACCATCTCAGGCGTCGACAATGTCGAGATCGCCTATCTCTCGGCGAGCGAGATCGCGGCCAATCTGGCGCGCGGTTCCGTGCATCTGGGTGTCACCGGCGAGGACCTCGTGCGCGAGAGCATTCCGGATGCCGACAAGCGCGTGCTGATGATCGAAGGCCTCGGCTTCGGCTTTGCCAATGTCGTGGTCGCCGTGCCGCAGGCCTGGATCGACGTCCGCACCATGGCCGACCTCGACGACGTCGCCTCCGGTTTCCGCGAGCAGCACAATCACCGCATGCGGGTGGCGACCAAATACATCAATCTGACGCGCGGCTTTTTCGCCAAGCACGGCGTCGGCGACTACCGTATCGTCGAGAGCGCCGGCGCCACCGAAGGCGCGCCCGCGGCCGGCACCGCGGAATTGATCGTCGACATCACCACGACCGGAGCGACGCTCGCCGCCAACGGGCTCAAGGTGCTCGACGACGGCGTCATGCTGCGCAGCCAGGCCAATCTGGTGGCGTCGCGGGATGCCGACTGGTCGACCGGCGCCCGCGAGACCGCGCGCGTGATCCTCGACCACATCGCCGCCCGCGCCCGTGCCAGCAAGTATCGCGAGGTCCGCACCCGCTTTGCCGGCTGCAACGATGCGCTGCTCTCCGAGGCGCACAACCGTTTCGGCGTGGTTGCCCCGTTCGGCGGGCCGACCTCGTCGGGCATGCTTACGCTGCACTGCCCACCAGGGAAACTTTACGGGCTCGGAAGCTTCCTGCGCGACCACGGCGCGGAAACCGTGTCGGTGGTGTCGCTGGACTATGTGTTCGACCGCGAGAACCCGCTGTTCGCCAGGCTCGAGGCGTTCCTGCGACAATGAGTCGATAAGGCCGTTCATCTTGGCGACAGCCGGCCGTCGGTACCATATTGTGTCCATGCTCTCTCGTTTGACGCGTTTTCCTCACGCGAGCCCGATGTCCGCTTCGCTCGAAAACGCGCTTAGTTCTGGAACCTGACCGATGATGCTGGGCTCTGACGTTTCCAGCCTGACCACAACCGCCAAGACCGCCGCCGCGCAGGGTCTGTCCATCGTCGTGCCCGTCTACAACGAGGCCGCCGGGCTTGCGGCGCTGCACCAGCGGCTGATCGATCTCGCCAAGTCGCTGCGCGCCCGCTACGGGCTTCCCTGCGAAGTGGTCTATGTCGACGACGGCAGCGCCGACAGCACGCTCGCCATCGCGCACGGCCTGCCCGCCGATGGGCTGGACCTGCAGGTGGTGTCGCTGTCGCGCAATTTCGGCAAGGAGGCCGCGCTGATGGCCGGCCTCGACCACGCTCGCCGCGGCGCGGTGCTGTTCATGGACGGCGACGGCCAGCATCCGCCCACGCTGGTGGAGCAGCTGGTCGCGCACTGGATCGATGACTGCTACGACGTCGTCTACACGGCGAAGGCGCATCGTGACAATGAATCGGCGTTCCGGCGGCTGGCCGGGCGCGGCTTCTACGCGCTGATCAACTGGGGCGCGCGGCAGAAGATCCCGGAGGATGCCGGCGACTTCCGCCTGCTGTCGCCCCGCGCGGCCGCAGCGCTGCGGCAATTGCCGGAACGCAACCGCTTCTTCAAGGGGCTCGCCAGCTGGATCGGCTTCAGGCAGATCCGCGTCGACTACGAGCCGGCGCCGCGCGCGCATGGCGTCACCACCTTCAATGCCGGCCGGCTGATCGGCCTGTCGATCGAGGGCCTGACCTCGTTCTCGGTGGCGCCGCTGCGCTTCGCCAGCCTGCTCGGCGCGCTGCTCGCAGGCGCGGCCTTCCTGTTCGGTCTCTCGATCCTCTGGGAAGTGTTGACCACCGGCAAGCAGGTCCCCGGCTATCCGTCGCTGATGATCGGCGTGATGACGATCGGCGGCGTGCAGCTGATCATGATCGGCATCGTCGGCGAATATATCGGCAAGATCCTCTCCGAATTGAAGGCGCGGCCGATCTACTTCGTCGCCGAGCACACCGAGAAGCACGCCGACGGCGGCGCGGCGCAAAGCGCCGCCGAGCGGACCGCCGCCGAATGAGCGATGCCGCTGCGCCACGCCGGATCTGGCTGTGTGCTGACGATTATGGCCTGAGTGACGGCGTCAACCGCGCGATCCGCGACCTGATCGAGCGCGGCCGCCTCAACGCGACCTCGGTGATGACGGTGACGCCGGCGATCGGCCGCGAGGCTGCGGCGGCGCTGCAGGCTTCGGTGGCGAACAGCCCGCGCTGCGCGATCGGGCTGCATGTGACGCTGACCGCGCCGTTCCGGCCGCTGACGATGCATTTCCGCCCGCTCGACGGCGACATGTTCCTGCCGTTCGCGAAACTGCTGCGCGCCGGGCTGATGCGGCGGCTCGACGCCGAGCTCGTGCATGCCGAGGTGCTGGCGCAGCTCGACGCCTTCCACGATTTGTTCGGCCGCGCGCCCGATTTCGTCGACGGTCACCAGCATGCGCAGCTGTTCCCGCAGGTGCGCGACGGCTTCCTGCGCGCGGTGAAGGAGCGCGCGCCGCAGGCCTGGGTGCGGCAGTGCGGACGCGACGGTCCGCTGGCGCGACTGGTCGGGCCGAAGGCTCTGGTGCTGAACGTGCTCAGCACGCAATTCCGGGCGAAAGCGACCCGCGCCGGCCTGACGTTCAACCCGGCCTTCGCCGGCGCCTATGATTTTACACGCGAGAACGATTTCGCGGCGCTGATGCGCGGCTTTCTGGACGGCATGCCCGACGGCGGCCTCGTGATGTGCCATCCCGGTTTCGTCGATGACACGCTCAAAAGCCTCGACCCGCTGACGACGCAGCGCGAGACCGAACATGCCTATCTGGCAGGCGACGATTTCCCGGCCCTGCTCGCCCTGAATAAAGTTACACTCGAATAAAGTTACCTTGCCTGACCCTTGCTTTGACGCGTTTCCTTCACGCGAACCGGTACCCACTTCGCTCGAAAACGCTTTAGGTTCACGAAAAGCCGCCGGTCGTATTGTCGCATACATAAATTTAATTCGGCCCCCCACTCCTTGCGCCACAAAGCCCGTCCTACATCTCGGGCGCGCCGATTCGATCGACGCGATGGAGAACGCCATGACACCGCAAGAACGCCAACTGATCGACGATCTCTTCGACCGGCTTGCCAAGCTGGAGAATGCCCCGCGCGACGGCGAGGCCATGTCCGCGATCATGCAGGGCCTGCGCAGTGCGCCGAATGCGGTCTACGCGCTGGTGCAGACCGCATTGGTGCAGGACGAGGCGCTGAAGCGCGCCCATGATCGGATCCAGGAGCTCGAGGCCGCGGTCAGCCAGCAACCGCCCGCACAGCAGCAGGGCGGCGGCTTCCTCGATTCGATGCGCGACGCGGTCTTCGGACAGGGCCAGCCGCATGGCTCGGTGCCGCCGGTCCGCGCCCCCGATATCGGCGGCAGCCGCCCGGTCTGGAACTCGGGCCAGGCAATGCAGCAGGCAGGCGGCTATGGCCAGAACTACGGCCAGCCGCCGCAGCAATACGGACAGGGCCAATACGGCCAGCCTTACGGCGGCCCGCAGCCCCCGGCCTTCGGCGGTGGCGCTCCCGGTGGTGGCGGCGGCTCGTTCCTCGGCACGGCGGCTGCGGCCGCGGCCGGCGTGGTCGGCGGCGGGCTATTGCTCTCCAGCATCCGCGGCATGATGGGTGGCGGCAGCCACCAGTCGCTGGCCGATGCCGGCGGCCTCGGCGGCGGTTCGCGTCCTTGGGGCGGCGACCAGTCGTCGAGCGACCTGGCGCGTGACGCCGGGATCAACGATGTCGGTTCATCCGGCCGCGACAGTGATTCCGGCTCGCGCGCCGGCGCGTTCGACCAGGCGCAGGCCGACCGGGACAGTGACGATGATCAAGACGCCGACGACTTCGACGACAACGGCGGCGACGACAACAGCGATTACGCGTAAACGCGATCGCTGAAACGACAACGGCCGCTCCAATCGAGCGGCCGTTTTGATTCCGTCGTCCCGGCGAAAGCCGGGACCCATAACCACAACCGTGCAAGATTTGACACGGCTGGGGCTACAGCTTCTCTCAGTAACAACCGCCTGTGGTTATGGATCCCGGCTTTCGCCGGGACGACACCATCTTTGGGGCAGCTGCTTCAAAACCACGATCACATCACGACGACCCTGGCGCCGACATTGACGCGGCCATAGAGGTCGATGACGTCCTCGTTGCGCATCCGGATGCAACCGGATGAGACGTTGGTGCCGATGGTCCAGGGCTCATTGGAGCCGTGAATGCGGTACAGCGAGGAGCCGAGATACATCGCGCGTGCGCCGAGCGGATTCTCCGGCCCGCCCTCCATGTGCCGCGGCAGATCGGGGCGGCGCGCCAGCATTTCCGGCGGCGGCGTCCAGGCCGGCCACTCCTTCTTGGCCGAGATCGTCTTGACGCCGGCCCAGGTGAAGCCGGGCCGGCCGACGCCGATGCCGTAGCGCATCGCGCGGCCATCGCCCTGCACCAGATAGAGGAACTTGTTCGGCGTATCGACCACGATGGTGCCGACGCCTTCCTTGCCGTGATAGTCGACCAGCTGCTTTTCATATCGCGGATCGAACCGACGCTGGGCCGGATCGCCCGCGGCCTCTTCCTGCTGGCGGATCATCTGCTGCTGCGGATCCATCGGCGGCAGGCCCTGGCGGTTGCCGTAATAGCCGGGCTGCTGCTGATACTGCGGCGAATATCCCTGCGACGACGGCGCATCGCCGAACAGGAATTCGATGAAGCCGCCGCCCATGCTGGAGCGCTGCGGCTGCACATAGGCGGTGCGCATCGGCGGCTGCGGCGCGCTCTGGTTGGCGTAGATCACGGAGGGCTCGGCGGACGACACCGCGTCGATCGCCATGGCGTGATGGGGAATGGCAACAAGAGAAGAGGCGCCGGCAAGCAGCGCAAGCGTGGTTTTCCTGAACATCGACGTACTCTGTACTGGTTTCGTCGTGAGGTGATGCGCGCGGGCGCGACGAGCGCCGTTGCACGTGGTCAATAAGCAATGAAAACCGCATCGGTTTGGTAAACGGATCGGCGGTTTCGATTCACCATCCCGGTAATGGCGCACGGTTTTGCCGGGTAGCGTTTATTTTGCGTGAACGCCGCGGCAACATGGTTAATCGCCGTTAGCCCGCCGCCGCGCGCCGTGCGCGCAAATTGTTCCGCGTGAACCTGACGTTAAATCACCTCTCGCTAGAACGGACCTCAGTGAAGGGGCGGGAATGAAATCATGTCAGTGAAGCGCAAGCGTTTTCGTGTCGAGCAGGCGATGGGCGAAGTGGTGATGGCGGAGCCGGAGGCCGCCGGCGGCGACGACCTCGGTCCGATGCATCGCGAGATTATGGCCGAGCTTCGCTCGATCCGCGCCCAGATGGCCGCAGCACCGGCGCAGCGCACCGCCGACAGCATCGATTCCATCGTGGCCCGCGAGGTCGCCGAGACGCATAAGATGCTCGAGACCTATCGCGCCCAGGTCGAACAATGCGAGAAGCTCAAGGTCGAGCTCGACCTGATCCATGACGCGATCAGCCGCACCAAGCGCGAGATCGCCGTGCTGCACGGCAAGAGCTTCAACGGCGAGGAGATGGCCAAGGTCAATGGCGAGCTCGGCGCCGTGGTCGGCGGCACCGAGCAGGCCACCCAGCAGATCCTCGAGGCTGTCGAGGCGATCGACCAGGCCGCGTCGGCGCTCGCCAACAACGTCACCCCCGACCAGCAGAGGCGGCTCAGCGAGGATATCCAGGAGCGCGTGGTCTCGATCTTCGAGGCCTGCAACTTCCAGGACCTCACCGGCCAGCGCATCAACAAGGTGATGCAGACGATGAAGTTCATCGAGCAGCACATCAACGAGATGATGAACATCTGGGGCGGAGTCGACGCCATCAAGACGCACGTCCCGCCTGTTGTCGACACCCGCGAGGGCGACGCCCGCCTGCTCAACGGCCCGAAGCTCGACGGCGACGCCGGCCACGCCTCGCAGGACGACATCGACGCGATGTTCAACTGAGATTTGTCGGATCAAGACAAAAAGCGCCGGCCCTCGGGCCGGCGTTTTTTGTTTGAGTGCTGCGGCTCTCCGTGTGTGTGCGTCAAGTGACGCATCAGTCAGAACCTCTGTCTCGACCTCATGCAGTTTGTGCCAATTGCGACACTTGGAAATTGCAACACTTGGAAATTGACTGGCAGGTTTGCTGCCGCGGACGCATACTGTGTCTGAGGGAAATTGTCATGCGCATGCCGGAAGCCAACATTTGGTGCCGGTTGCATGGGACTTCCGGAGTGAATCCGGTCGCCCCCGAGCGGGGTTTTGTACTTCCACAAGCACACAGTCACAGGTTCGCGGCCACTCGCCGCGCGCATCCGACGAGGGCAAGCTGGCTTCTCTCGAGCGATGCCGTACGCCTTGTTATCGGATAACTGATTGGGGGGAGCCACTGGAGTACTCAACGCTGGAGATTGAACATGACGCAAAGAATGGTCAGGAATACTGCAATTGCGCTCTCGACTTTCGCTTGTGCGACACTGTTCTCCATCACCTGGTCTGAGCAGGGCGGCGTTTCGGCGTCAGTCGAAAGCGCCCAGGCGCGTGTGGGCCGACCGCTGACGCCCATGAGCGTCGCAGGCGTTGCGCGTCGCCAAACCCGGCGCGCTGCGTATGGATACGGGGTTGGCGCGGGGGTCGCTGCTACGGCGGCGGTCGCCACGGCGGCCGCTACCACGGCGGCCTATTCGGGCTGGGGCACGAATAACTGGACCGATTCATATGCCGCCCAGACGGATCCCCGCTTTGGCCAGCCCTACTATCCCGCACGAGCCTATCAACGGGTCAGTCCGTATTACGGTTATGCCGGATGGGCAGACTACAAGGCCGCCAATGGTATCGGCTGCGAACCCGGTACGATGACGAAAATGCCTGACGGCAACATGTACGTCTGCCAGTGAAGTCGTCGCAACGGCACCGCAAGAGGGCGGCTCCTGGAGCCGCCCTCTTGATCTTCATGACGGACCAGGACGTGTACTCATAAGCGTCGGCTTCCAACTACGAGGCAGAACTCGCCGGGATCGATCGTCATCGGCGGCTTGTGACCCCGAGCGCACCTGACCTCCGGCCAGGCCCGGGCCGGTATCCCGCTCTATTATCACGAGACCTCAAGCGCGCTTTCATCCGGCCATTCTTTGGACAAAACTGACGGGAGTGCTGGGGGCTGATCGACCCTAACGGATAGCCGGGTCGGCTGCTTGGGTGACATTGGACGGAAAGGGAAACGTCAGTGAACTCCACCCCCACTCCAAACCCAGTTGAATCGAACGATAGCCTGACCGCGCGCGCCGACGAAAGACTCGCGGAAGCCCGCAAGCAGATCGCGCGCGCCGATGAAGAGCTCACGCGTTTGAGTGAACAGCTTGCAAGAATGGAGCGCGATGCCGCGTCCCCACCTTCGGCGCAACCTAACCCGCCTGCGGTCGGACCTAACCCTGCTTCTTCCGGGCCTGGCCCTGCCTCTTCCGGACCTGGCTCTTCCGGACCTGGCTCGCAATCGCCGCCTGGAAGGCCGGTGTTCCGAGCCCTCGCCGGCTTGTCGCTGGCAGCGTGTATCGTTATCGCTGCCCTGGCTTTGCAGTCGTCTTATGGTGGGGAAGCCAAGCTGATTGCCGCCCGTTGGGCGCCGCAGCTTGTTTCAACTCCGTCATTGCCGCCTGATGATCCACCGCTTACGGCGCAGCCCGCTCCACCCACCGTTCAGGTCGCCGCGGCGGACGCCGCTCCGCCCCAAGCGACGCCCATGGTTCAGACCGCACCGCCGCAGGACGCCGCGCCGACAGCCAACACAGCCCTGCCCGATCAGACGCAGCTGCTGCAAACGATCGCGCACGACCTCGCAAATTTGGAGCGAAATATCGAACAGCTCAAGGCGGACCAGCAACAAATGGCCCGCGAGAGCTCCAAAGCCATTGAGGAACTCAAGGCGAGCCAGGAAGAAATGAAACGGGCGCTCGCGAAGGTTTCCGAGCAGAGGACGTTACCGCCTCTGACGCAGTCGACTCCGGCCGTACGCAAGCCCGAGCGGACGTCTCAGCCACCGTACGCAAGATTGCGGCCTCGAATCCCAAGGGAGTGGTTTTACGACGAATGGTGACCGTCGATGCAGTGATCATCGACGTCTTGTCCCGCAACAACGCCTCGATTTAGAATGCGGCGCGGTGTCACTTCCGGTTTTGGCCCAAGCAGACATGGGGGCCAATAACGAGGGTGGCCTAAAGCCCCAAGCGGACCGAAGCGCGCATGCAACCGCCCTGACTCCCCACTTCCGTCAATTTTGATCGCCATGTCAGATGTGGAAATTTTCGCCGAAGCGTGGCTGCAGGAGTCACGCGATCAATTCTTTTGTCTAAGTGATTTGCAGGACGGCAATGAAAAACGCAACGCTGTTTGCCCTTGGTTTATTGGCGGCGGGAGTTTGGTCACACGACAGCGCGAGATGTCAGACGTCGCTGTCCCCGCCGCTCTCGCTTGCGCCGCCGTCTCCGTTGAATGAGGGGTCGGCATCTCCGGCCGCGACCAACAGCGTTTGGCCGCCGGTGGCGGCACCCAGCGTGTCGCCGCCGCGGGCGGCGGCCGAAAGTCCCACACCATCGGCAAAGAGCAATGTTGGTTCGTCACGGGCGACGGATGACGTTCCGCCGCCGACGGCGACCGCCAGGGGAGCCAAGGGTTCGGTACCGCCCCGAGCCGTTAAAGATGTGCCGCCACGCGCGACCGCCCCACGATCTGCCACTGTCGAGCACACGCCGCTAGAGTCCGACAGCGTTTCGCCAGCACAAGTGATCGACAGGTCGCCGCCGTCCGCCAAGCCGGCCACCGATTACGATGGCTTTAGCGTCGGAATCGACGACGACAATGACACGTCAAGCCGGACGACACGCCCCGTCAGGTCGCGCCGGGCAAAGCAGCCCAAACTCAATCAAGAAGCAGATCGTGTCTCTGGGCAGCAATCGGTCGATCCCGGGGAAGATGACAAGCTAAAGGGCAAGCTTACGATTTGCCGCGGCTGCAAGTAGCAAGCGCCACTCCGGGCAGACAATTGGATTGGCGCGTCATTTTTGGAGGACTTCTTGCGATGCAAGAGTCCGGAAATGGCCCGGGGGGCCCGCCCGGCGTTGATCCATGTCAACATCACTCATCCTTTACCTCCGACGATATGTTGGGCCGCATCTGCAGCGGCTCCATCACCTTTCGGTTCGCGTGCGATGAGGAGGATCACCATGCGTCGGACGAACATTCTTTCGACCAGGTCAGTGACCGTTGCGGGAATTGCGGCCAGCCTCGTGCTGGGGTTTGCAGGTGTCACTCTCAGTCCGGCACCGGCTAAGGCCGTCATTTATTGCCAGTACGTCGGCTATCCAGTGGGTTGCGTGGCGAGAGCAGGCGTGGTGCTCAGGCCTCGTCCGGTGGCGCGTGCTGCGGTTCGTCATAACGCGGGCGGCAATTTGAATGGCGGCGTCAATCGCGTCGGAGCGCGGCGGTAGCAGTTGTTTGCGGGTCACGACTTTGGACGGCAGACGGCAAGCCAGGTTCGTTCGTGCCCCCCTGAAGTTCGTCATAGACAGACGAAAACGCCGGCCTTCGGGCCGGCGTTGGATGCGGTAATCAGCGACTTCAACGAAACCTGAAGGCGCGGCGGAAGTGCCCGACCTGATACCGAAGCATTGCGTGTGATACTGCTGGCGCCTCAGTCCGCGAACACATCACGCATCATCCCAGTGCGGTTGAGTGAGGCTCTTCGTCAACGACGCTGACCCATCTGCGTCAATTGGTCGAATTCGTCAACTTGTACGGAGCAATGCAGGGTTGTACGTTCCGCTGCGTGCTCCACGAACAGGAGCGCCTGCAATTTACTGCAAGCGGTTCGTTTGCCAATCAAGTTATCGCTCGACGCAATTAGTTCTCAAAGCCATTATGGGAGGGAACAATGTCAATTACTCACGTACTTGTCGCGTTGTCCTCGATTGCAGCTGTTCTCACGGCTGGCAATGCCCAGGCTCAGAGCATGCCACCGGAAGGGCCCGTCTCGGTGACATTTACTGCGACACCAATCCCGCCACCGAAGCCAATGCCGATCGGCGGCGGTAGAGAGTTTGACCTGCTGAACCAAGCGATGGCAGCAATGAACGACGCGGGAAACCCGGTGCTCAATAACATGGGTGGACGATGCCAGTTTAGTCGGCTCAGAGATACATCGGCGAAGACCGTCGAAATCCACGGGTTCTGTACTTACGTCGACAAGGACGGCGATCAAACATTCGAACAATGCGATTTCCTGCCGGGGCAACCCAACAAGTGCAACATAACCGGCGGGACCGGCAAATTCGAAGGGCTGCAAGCCGAACTGATCATTTCCATCGAGCCTCTTAAGAGCAATTTCGAAGGCATTGGTCAGGTCATTGGCCACAAGAAGGGCACGTATCGGATTGCAAAGACAAACTGATGCATCCGGCCGCGTTCTGGTTGGCGCAAGCGCGAGCTGGCCGCGAGCCGCTTTTGCACGGAATGTGATTACCTCGATGGAGCGATTGCCACATCCAGCCCTGACCAAGTACCGTGATCAGCGACGCTTATGATCGGATGGTCCGGCGGATGTACCCGTGGCCGATGATCTCGAATGGCCCCGACGTGGATATCGTCGGGGCCATTTGTCTAAGGGCGTAATCCCGCAGGCATGTGCAGATTGGGGGCTCGTGACGCAAAGCAATCTATCGCGGCGGCATGGATTGCTTCGTCGCCTCGCTCCTCGCAATGACGACAACCTTCCCTTCTCCCCTTGTGGGAGGAGGTGGCACAGGCGGTCTTCCGGCCGCCGTCTCGTAGAACGCCGATGCTTCGCATCGGCTATGGCGCCGGATGAGGGGTCTCTCTCCACGAGTTCAAATGACAGAGTTGGAATCGCGGAGAGAGACCCCTCACCCGGATTGCATCTGACGATGCAATCCGGCCTCTCCCGCAAGGGGAGAGGCGGACTGCCGATGTGGCGCTAGCCCGAGATAAAACGGATGCCTCGCCGTTACGCCCGTGGCGCGCAGCGGACGTAGACCATGTTGCCGTAGCGAGTGGCGGCGTCCTTGTCGACGAAGCGGGTGATCAAGACCCGGCCGTCGAACGAGATGATCTCGCGGTCCTGTTCGCCGGGCACAGGTCCTGGCGGGCCGATATAGTTCTTGCCGCCAGGGGAACCCTTCAGCCGCAATTCCTGCGGGGTGGCCTGGTCGGCCAGATGCATGATGACGCCGCCGTTCTGGCCGGCCCCGATCACGTAGGGCTGCTTGCACTGGCCGCGCGCCGCGGCCTCGGTGCGGGCGCGGTCGGCGGGATTCTGGAACGAGGCGAGACCCCAGCGGCCGACGATCTCGTCGGGGCGGATGCTCGCCGGCATTTCCGGGGCTACCCCGGGTTCGATGTGCGCCGGCTCGGGGTTCGACGATAATGACGGCAGGCTGAAGCTGCTGCACGCCGCCAAGAGTGCCGTCAGCACCGAGACAGCCGCGAACCGTGCGACCAATCGCGCGTTGAGTGACCTGATCATATGCATCCCCCGACTATATCCCGGCCGCACCCGTCCTGCAGCCAAGCGTAAAACTTAAGGCGGAGCAACGACGTCTGACAAAATTACGTCATCGCTACGATTTGGTTTCCGGTCCACCATCCTATATTGGCCTCACCAAGGCCTTAACCACTTTGCTTGACAGAAAACCCGCCAAGCCATATTTCCCGGCCCGCAATTAGCACTCTCGTACCACGATTGCTAAATGCGCCGGGCGTCCTGCCTGGCGCCGACCGGGCCGGCATTCAGCGCCGGTCTCGATGAACCGGACCTGAAACCGAGCCTCCAAGAGGGAACGTCATGGCTAAATCCACCTTCCGCCCACTGCATGACCGCGTCGTGGTCAAGCGTATCGATGCCGAGGAGAAGTCCAAGGGCGGCATCATCATTCCGGACTCGGCCAAGGAAAAGCCGTCCCAGGGCGAGATCGTCGCCGTCGGCCCGGGTGGCCGCGACGAGGCCGGCAAGCTGATCCCGATCGACCTCAAGGTCGGCGACCGTGTGCTGTTCGGCAAGTGGTCGGGCACCGAGGTCAAGCTCGACAACCAGGAGCTCCTGATCATGAAGGAGTCCGACATCATGGGCGTGCTGGCTTAACGCCATGCACTCCGAGGGCCGCCGCGCCCTCCGCTGTCATGCCCGGACTTGATCCGGGCATCCATCAATCTGCGGAAGAGTCTTCTGAAGCGATGGATTGCCGGGTCAAGCCGGCAATGACGAGCAACACGAGCGGCAAGCAATTCACAGACATTCCAGGAGTTGAAAACAATGGCTGCCAAGGACGTAAAATTCGCCGGAGACGCCCGCGAGCGCATGCTGCGCGGTGTCGACGTGCTCGCCAACGCCGTGAAGGTGACGCTCGGCCCGAAGGGCCGCAACGTCGTCATCGAGAAGAGCTTTGGCGCACCCCGCATCACCAAGGACGGCGTCACCGTCGCCAAGGAAATCGAGCTCGACGACAAGTTCGAGAACATGGGCGCGCAGATGCTGCGGGAGGTCGCTTCCAAGACCAACGACACCGCCGGTGACGGCACCACCACCGCGACCGTGCTGGCGCAGGCCATCGTCCGCGAGGGCGCCAAGTCGGTCGCCGCCGGCATGAACCCGATGGACCTGAAGCGCGGCATCGACATCGCGGTCGCGGCCGTCATCAAGGACATCGAGAAGCGCGCCAAGCCGGTTGCTTCCTCCTCGGAAGTCGCCCAGGTCGGCACCATCTCGGCCAATGGCGATGCCGCCATCGGCAAGATGATCGCGCAGGCGATGCAGAAGGTCGGCAACGAGGGCGTGATCACCGTCGAGGAGAACAAGTCGCTCGATACCGAGGTCGACATCGTCGAGGGCATGAAGTTCGATCGCGGCTATCTCTCGCCCTACTTCATCACCAATGCCGAGAAGATGACCGCCGAGCTCGAGGATGCCTACATCCTGCTGCACGAGAAGAAGCTGACCGGCCTGCAGTCGATGCTGCCGGTGCTGGAAGCCGTGGTGCAGTCGGGCCGTCCGCTCCTGATCCTCGCCGAGGACGTCGAGGGCGAGGCGCTGGCGACGCTGGTGGTCAACCGCCTGCGCGGCGGGCTCAAGGTCGCCGCCGTCAAGGCGCCGGGCTTCGGCGATCGCCGCAAGGCGATGCTGGAGGACATCGCGATCCTGACCGGCGGTCAGCTGATCTCCGATGACCTCGGCATGAAGCTCGAAAACGTCACGGTGAACATGCTCGGCCGCGCCGGCAAGATCGTGATCGACAAGGAGAACACCACGATCGTCAAGGGCGCCGGCAAGAAGAAGGACATCGACGCCCGCGTTGGCCAGATCAAGGCGCAGATCGAGGAGACCACCTCGGACTACGACCGTGAGAAGCTGCAGGAACGCCTTGCCAAGCTCGCCGGCGGCGTTGCCGTGATCAAGGTCGGCGGTGCCACCGAGATCGAGGTCAAGGAGAAGAAGGACCGTGTCGAGGACGCCCTGAACGCGACCCGCGCCGCGGTGCAGGAAGGCATCGTGCCCGGCGGCGGCGTCGCGCTGCTGCGCGCCAAGAAGGCGGTCGGCCGTCTCACCAACGCCAATGCCGACGTCCAGGCCGGCATCAACATCGTGCTCAAGGCGCTGGAAGCTCCGGTCCGCCAGATCTCGGAGAACGCCGGCGTCGAGGGCTCGATCGTGGTCGGCAAGATCCTCGAGAACAAGTCGGAGACCTTCGGCTTCGACGCCCAGACCGAAGACTATGTCGACATGGTCGACAAGGGCATCATCGACCCCGCCAAGGTGGTGCGCACCGCGCTGCAGGACGCCTCCTCGGTGGCCGGCCTGCTGGTGACCACGGAAGCCATGGTCGCCGAACTGCCCAAGGACGCTGCGCCGGCGATGCCGGGCGGCGGCGGCATGGGTGGAATGGGCGGCTTCTGAGCCCGGTCAGCGCATCCGCATCGCAATCGAAGGCCGCCTCCGGGCGGCCTTCTTTTTTGTCTGAGGCAGCAGCCTCGCTCACCTCTCCCGCTTGCGGGGGAGGTCGGATCGCATCGCAAGATGCGATCCGGGTGGGGGCTCTCACCGCAGTATGACTCGCGGTAAGACCCCCACCCTACCCTCCCCCGCAAGCGGGAGAGGGAGCCCAGCATCGAGCCAACCTCACCGTGCGCCTACGCGACGCAGACGCCAGGCACCGCCACCTTCTGGAACAAATGCGGTGATGCCACCGCGGACGCCGGATAGGCCGACAGCTTGGCCCTGAACTCGGGATTGGCGAAGGCAGCCCGAAAAGCCGCGGTCGATTCCCAGACCGCGTAATTCAGGTAGGCCGGGCTGTCGCCGAGCGCGCGGTGCAGCTGGGTCGAGATGAAGCCGGGCTGCCGCTTCATGATGACGGCGTCGTCCTGCCACGCCTTGAGGAAAGTGTCCTCGTCGGCCGCATCGAGCGTGAAGAGGTTGACGAGCACGACGGCGGTGGCATCGACCGCGAGCTGGCGGTCGATCGGGAATGCGGGGTCGAGGGGGCGCATCTGCGGCATGGTTGGCTCCGTTGATATGGTGCTATGATGTCATTCCGTTACGATGGATACATATCAATATTGACATCATGATGTCAATATCCTCTTATGGTGACAAATGCCGCAGACCAAGCGCACGCCGGCCGGCGAGGCCCTGAGCAACCTGATTCTCGACCTGTTCAGGCTGAACAGCCTGCTGTTCACCGCCGGCGACCGGCTCGTGGCCGGGCTCGGGCTGACCAGCGCGCGCTGGCAGATCCTCGGTGCCATCATCGCCGGCGAACGCCCGCAACCGGTGGCGTGGCTGGCGCGCGACCTCGGCGCTGCCAGACAAAACGTGCAGCGGATCGTTAACGACCTGGAGCGCGACGGGCTCGTCACCTTCGAGACCAACCCGCATCACCGCCGCGCCCAGCTCGTGGTGCTGACCGGCAAGGGACAGCAGGCCTTCGACGCGGCGATGCGCCTGCAGCTACCCTGGGTGAACGGCCTCGCCGACGGTCTCTCGACAAAGGACATCGAAACCGTGAGCCGTGTCGTCACCGCGCTGCGCGGCAGGCTGGAGAGCAGCGAGGAACCTGACAAGCGCGCATGACGCGAATCAGTTTCCACTTCGTTCGAAAACGCTCCCCGGCCGCCGCTAGGCGGCCTTCTTTTTGGCCAATGACACGCAGGTTTGCTAGTTACGACGGAACCGATTCTGCCCTTCGAGGACTTATCGTATGCGCGCGCTCCCGCTCCTGCTGCTCGGTCTTGCCGTCGTCTCGGCGCCGGCTCTCGCCCAGATGAAGCTGCAGCCCAAGGCGGCGCCAGGCGGCGGCCCTGAGACGCGCTACTTCAACTCGATCATCGGCCTGATGGACGGCAATGCCGATGTCATCCTGAAGGAAACCCGCCAGGGCAAGACCGTGACCGCGGCCGTGCTCGACGTCTGCTATCCGGTCGAGAAGGGCTCCGACCGCAAGGACCGCTTCATCGCCAACCTCGCCGTCAGCGGCCAGAGCCTCACCGGCACCAGCCAGAGCATCGCCGACAAGCAGCCGGTCACCGTCAAGCTGACCCGCAAGCAGACCGGCGACGATTTCGAGTTCCGCGGCCAGATCACGATCGGCCAAGCCGTGACCGAGGTCGCCTCGACGGACAATTCCGATCTCAGCGAGAAGGAATTCCAGGACAGCCAGGCCAGCCAGGACGACATCACCCCGCAGCCGAAGGATTTCACCGATGTCTCGCCGGAATCGATCGGCGTGCGAGTGAAGCTGGATGCGGCGGCCGAATTCCTCAAGAGCCTGAAGGGCGAGGCCGTCGAGATCGGCACCTCCAGCCTCGCGGTGACCTGCGACGAGATCCGCGCCGGCGAGCAGACCATCAACCTCACCGTCGATCCCGAGCGCGCCGGCGCGCTGCTCGCCAAGGCCAAGAGCGCGCCCGGCGTGACCGCAGCCGGCTGGACCAGCGGCGTGTTCGAGATGGATCGCACGATCCGCTTTGCCGCCGCCGACTGGCGCGATGGCGACAAGATCAACAAGGACAAGCTCGCCTCCGCCGTCGCCGGCGTGCTGGCGAAGAGCCTTGCCGCGAAGCCTGCCTCCGCCACCTGGAACGCGAATACCGGCAAGCTGAAGCTGGTGCTGAAGCGGCCGAGCGCGGTCTATCCGGCGCTCGGCCTGATCCAGAATTACGAGGTCACCGCCCTCGTCTCGCCCGACAAGCCCGGCAGCTCGGACAAGCTGATGCTGTGGGTCTCGACGCCCACCGTCTCGACATCCGACGACAGCGCCGGCGCCAAGCTCAATCTTTCAGACGATTCCAGCGGCAGCGACGAGGAAGGCAGCGAGCCGAAGGACGACAACGGCGCGATCGACGCCCTGATCAAGGAGTTCAGAGGCCAGCGCTGGGACGCCGACAAGTCGGTGTGGCGCTAACGCCGGCGCACTCGACTGGGATGACTTTCTTCGAGAAGTCATCCCGTTCCAGCTCTTTGATTTGAGCATGATCTCTTCGGAAAACCGCTACACACTTTTCCGGATCATGCTCCAGTGATTCAAGCCGCCCTGCTCTTCAGCGGCACGACATTGTCGCGCGCCGCTTTGGGAGCAGCGTCCGGACCGGACTGAAGCATCCCGTCGCTTGTGATGAACAAGTCAGCGCGAGGCTCGATCGCAGCGCGATCAAACAGCGCCCGCAGTTCGGGACGAAGTCCGTCGCCGCGCAGCGCGGCGATCGCATCAAAATTGCGCATGATGTTCTCCATTGTATTTGAGACGATGATTTCGCGCCCGCGTTGCGCGGACCACCCGTTTCCCGATTGAGCGACGGCGCGCAAAAACCTGCGCCAAGCACCATGCCGGCACAGCGGAATCTCGCCTGATGCTCAAGCGCACGCCCGATCCGGAATCGGGTGGCACGACACGCGCTTCCAGATGCTTATTGCGTGCATCGAGACAGCGCCGGTCGCGATACCGGCAAACCGCAAATGGAGACGATCCGATGTCAGAGGAAAACAAGAACGTCGTGGGGCGATGGTTCAAGGAATTCTGGGGCAACCCCTGGAATCCGCGCATCATCAACGAGCTCGCCACGTCAGACATTGTCGTGCATTACCCGATGCACGAGCCGAAGCGCGGCCGCGCCGCGGTCGAGAAATTCATCACCGAATTTCGCGTAGCCTTTCCAGATCTCAATTTCTGGGGCGTCGGCGATCTGATCGCGGAAGGCGACCTCGTTGTCGGCCGCTGGGAAGGTGGCGGCACCCACACCGGACCGGCGTTCAGCGACTTCCGCCTCGGCTCGCTGCCTGCAGCCTCGGGCCGCAAGATGACGTTCGCCGGCACGACCGTGCTCCGCGTGCGCGACGGACGGATCGCCGAAGAGCTCGGGCAGGAAGATGCGCTGACCGCGATGTTTCAGCTCGGCCTCATTCGCTTGCCTGAACACGTTGGCTACGCCGGCTGATCCCGGCGGCGCATTGCCTGCCGGATGGAAAACGGCAGGGTAGCTGCGATTCATCGACGATCGCATCACGTCTCCCCGAACGCTATTCCCATAGCGTTCGGGTAAGCCAATCGATCGGTTCAGTGAAATTGAAGGTCTCTAATTCGGTGGCTCGCTGGACACGTTCCAATGTTGCTGCGCCGGCATCGCATCTACAGATGCAGGCTGGCGCAGTCTCTCCGCGCCAACGGCGTTGCGCTACGATGGGAAGATCAGGCACGTCGTCGTGCCATGTGCAAGCAACCGTCCCTTGGTGTCGGTGACCCTGCCCTCGGCGGTGCCGATGCGGCGGCCGCAATTGAGCACCTGGCCCTCCGCCCGGATCGGGCCGGTGTCCGGCGTGATCGACCGCACCAGCGAGATCTTGAATTCGAGCGTGGTCTGGCTGGTGCCCGCGTCGAGCGTCGACTGCACCGCAAGCCCCATGCAACTGTCGAGCAGCGTGGCGGTGAGCCCGCCATGCACGGTGCCGGCCGGATTGAGGTGCGCGTCCGTCGGCTCTAGCGTGACCACGACGCGGCCGCGCTCGGCCTCAGTGACGTCATAACCCAGGGTCTGCGCGATGGTGTTGAGCGGCAGCGCGCCGGAGGCGAGCCCCTGGACGAATTCGAGGCCGCTCATCTGCGTTTTGCGTTCGGCACTGACGGTGCCGTAGCTCTTGGCCATTGCCGATCTCCATCGAGGTTCATTGCATCGTGATGTCTGGCTGCCGCTTGCCTCGCAGCGAGGCGGGCGAGCGGCCGTAGAGCCTTGCGAACGCAGCGTTCATGCGCCTTGCGCTGGAGAAGCCGGCGCGCTGCGCCACCAGAGAGAGCGGAAGATCGCTGCCGTCGATCAGGCGCTTGGCGCGCTGCACGCGCAGCGACAGCGCGATTTGCAGCGGCGAGGCATCGAGATGCTCGGCAAACAGCCGCGACAGATGCCGCGTGCCGATGCCGAGCCGGTCGGCCAGCGCCGCGACATCGCCGCGATCGAGTGCGCCCGCCTCGATCAGCGCCAGCGCGCGCTCGACCGTCGTCCTGGTGCCCTTCCACGCCGGACAGAACGGCGCCGCCTCGGGACGGCAGCGCAGGCACGGCCGGAAGCCGGCACGCTCCGCCGATGCGGCGCTGCCATAGAATTTCACATTGCGCGCCAGCGGCGTGCGCGCCCGGCAGACCGGACGGCAATACACGCCGGTGGTCTTGACCGCGACGAACACGATGCCGTCCCAGGCCGGATCGCGGCGCTGAAAGGCGGCATATTGTGCGGCGAAATCGAGCATGCGATCGCTATAGCCGCGCACGCACGCTGCGACGACCCGGTTTGCGGAGACGACGTCCGGAAACGACCGCTGCGTCCTGAGCCCCGCACTTTTACGGGGACTGCGACCAAAAGACTTCGTGCTGCCCCAGTTCGGTCACCGAAAATTAAGGCTCGATTTAGTTTCGGGGATCATCCTTTGCGTCATCGAACACAGGTCACGCCATGCAAAACCGCGAGCCGATCAGTGCTGCGAGCATCTGGCCAACAGATGTGACGGAGGGGCATTCGCCGGCGCAGACGGCGGACCTCTGGGACGTCTCCAACGAAAACCACGACGCCGCCCTGCTGCTGCGCGAGCCGTTCGCCGACCGCATCGGCACCGCGCTGCTGGCAGCCACGGCCCTTGCCGCAAGCTTCGTGCTGGGCTGGACCGGCGGCGCCAACTGGCACGACTTCGCAAGCCCCGCCCCGGTCGCGGTGGCCCAGAAGGAAGCGCCCGTCCCGCACATCGCTGAGACGCGGCCGAGCCCCAAGAACGAGGGGAGAATCGAGAGCCCGCGGCGGACTGCGTCCAACGCGGACCCCGCCGTGACCGGCAGCATTCCCAAATCCGTTGCCAATCCGCGCCCGCAGGTCGTCGGTGCTGCGCCCACGACGTTGAACGCGCAGGCCATGGCGCTCGGGCCGAAGCAGCCGCTTCCGGCCGCGCCCGAAACGCGGCCAAGCACCATCCCCGGCTGGTCAGTGGTGGAGGTTCGCGACGGCACCGCCGTGCTCGAAGGGCCGGAGGGCGTCAAGATGGCCGCGCGCGGCGACGTCGTCCCTGGGCTTGGTCGAGTCGACTCGATCGTACGCTGGGGCAACCGCTGGATCGTCGCCACCGCCAGCGGATTGATCGCGACGCCCTGAGCGGGTGCGCTCGACGCGCCAGCGCGTTACGCCGCCATCAGTTACTGTTGATCACGAAACGCAGCGACTTGCTGCCGATGAACGTGACCTGATCACCCTGCCGGCGCCAGGTCGTCATATCGCCGAGTGCTGCGAGCAGATCCTTGTCGGCCTGCGCCCGCTCCGGCGCGCAGCTGCGGTTCTCCATCGCGCCGGAAACGAAGACGATGGTGTTGCCGGCTACCGAGAACTGGCCCTTGCCGCCGTCGCACCACAGCTCGAGGATCACCTCGCCATTGTCGCCGACCTCGATCGAGGGGATTCGCTTGGAGCCCGGCATGCGCGCGGCATCGAGCGTCATCACGAAGCCGAACGGGAATTCCTCCTGGGCCTCGGCCGGAACCGCGACGACGGCCGCGGCAAGCAGTGCCAACGCGGCGATGCCGCCGTTCAGAATCCGTTTCATCGACATCATGCCCGTCCTCGACATACCCCGCGCAACGCCGCCCTTGTATGGGACGAAGCTGCGATTGGCTAGAATGGCGGCGCGAGAAAAAGCGCTTGAAACGCAAAATCCCCGCGGGCTCGCCGCCCGCGGGGATCGTCGTTTGGGCGACGCCTCGCCTCGTTATTTCAAAACCATCGCCGTGAACGGATAGACATAGGCCTGTAAGGTCACGAACAGACCGACAAGGCACGCCAGCACGATCGAGTGCAGGAACACGTAGCGCAGGATCGAGCCCTCGTGGCCGTACCAGTTGGTCGCGGTCGAGGCGACGACGATCGATTGCGCGTCGATCATCTTGCCCATCACGCCGCCCGAGGAGTTCGCCGCCGCCATCAGGATCGGCGACAGGCCGAGCTGCTCGGAGGTGATCTTCTGCAGATTGCCGAACAGGATGTTCGAGGCGGTATCCGATCCGGTCAGCGCCACGCCCAACCAGCCGAGCAAGGTGCCGAAGAAGGGATACAGCACGCCGGTCGCCGCGAAGGCGAGACCGAGCGTGGCGTCGACCCCCGACAGCCTGGTCAGCGTGCCGATCGCCAGCATCGCCGAGATCGTGATCAGCGAGATCGCGCAGAGGCGGATGGTGCGGCCATAATCGGCGATCATCCGCAGTGGCGAAAAGCCCGCCAAGAACCCGGAAATGATCGCGGCGATCAGCATGCCAGTGCCGGTGAACGACAGATAGGTGAAGCCGAACACGGCGCCTTCCGGGGTCGGCTTGGCCGCCACCGGCGGCATCTTGTTGATCATCTTGTCGAGCTCGGGGATCGGATAGTTCACCGTGAAGATCGAGTTCGCCCAGGTCTTGAAGGCGCCGTTGCCCCAGATCAGCATCACGATGCAGACGATGATCCACGGCAGCAATGCGGTCCAGAGCTCGCGGTTGGTGAGCGGCGTCTTGTCCATCGGCTTCGGTGCGGTCATCGTCGCCGCCGATTCATCGCGCCCGCGCAGCGCCGGCGACAGCCAGAGCTGCTTCGGCTGCCAGATCTTGAGGAACAGGATCAGCGCGCCCATCGAGATCAGCGAGGCGCCGATGTCGACGATCCAGGGGTTGATGTAGTTCGAGATCACGAATTGCGGGACCGCAAAGGAAACGCCGGTGACCAGGATCGCTGGCCAGATCTCCTTCATGCCGCGCCAGCCCGCGAATGCCCACACCACCCAGAACGGCACGATCAGCGAGAACAGCGGCAGCTGCCGGCCGACCATGGCGCCGAGGATGTAGGGATCGAGCCCGGTGACCGAGGCGAGACCCTGGATTGGCGTGCCGAGTGCGCCATAGGCAACCGGGGCGGTGTTGGCGATCAGTGACAGGCCGGAGGCCGCGAGCGGCGAGAAGCCGAGCCCGATCAGCACCGAACCGGTGATCGCGACCGGCGTGCCGAAGCCCGATGCCCCCTCGAAGAAGGCGCCGAACGAAAACGCGATCAGCAGCAATTGCAGGCGGCGGTCTTCGGTGACGCCGCCGACCGCGCGCTTCAGCAGCTCGAACTGGCCGGTTGCGACCGTGAGCTGGTACAGGAAGATGACGTTGAGAACGATCCAGCCGATCGGGAAGAAGCCGGAGACGATGCCGAGCACCGAGGCGCGGATCGACATGTTGGCCGGCATCGTGAAGATGAAGATCGCAATCAGATTGGTCAGGATGACCGCAATGATGGCAGCAATATGCGCCTTCACCTTTCCGCTGGCGATCAGGATCAGCAGCGTGACGACGGGAATGGCGGCCGCGATCGTCGACAGCGCCGCATTGCCCAGCGGATTGTAGATTTGATTCCAGGTGTTCATCTCGGGTCCTCCCCATGTTCTTATGCAGCGTGCCGGCCTGCCTGCAGGCCGGGCGCTGGTGCGATTGCGGGAGTCCGTCTACGAAACTTGAAGCCCCGGCTCGCGAATGAACGATCGGTAAGGATCGCTCACATCCTCGCGAAAATCGAAGGTCCCCCGCCCCTCGCCGTTGACTGCCATGCTAGGGTTGACTCGCTCGCCGGGACAAGCCAACGCTTGCATGCCAGGCTTACGACTTTAGTCGATGCCCACTCCGATTGTCCCGATTCTTCAGGCCTTTGCGGCCCCCTTCCCCGGAGACGATAATCTGTGAACAACATTCGCTCGACACTCGCGACGGTGTGGCGCATCGCCTCGCCCTTTTTCAAATCCGAGGACAAATGGGCCGGCCGCGTGCTGCTTGGCGCGGTCGTCGCGATCGAGCTGTCGTCAGTCCTCATGGACGTGCTGATCAACCAGTGGCGCAACCGCTTCTACACCGCGCTGCAGAACAAGGACTGGGACACGTTCAAGCGCGAAATGCTGGTGTTCTGTGCGATCGCAGCCGTCTCGGTGGCCCTCGGCGTCTACCAGCTCTACCTGAATCAGTGGCTACAGATCCGCTGGCGCAAATGGATGACCAGCAAATATCTGCGCGACTGGGTGCATGACGCCAACCACTACCGCATGCAGCTCGCCAACGATGCGGCCGACAACCCCGACCAGCGCATCACCGACGACGTCAAGCTGTTCGTCGCCCAGACGCTGGCGCTGGGCCTTGGCCTGTTGAACGCGGTGGTTTCGCTGGCCTCCTTCGTGATCATCCTCTGGGGGCTCTCGGAACTGCTGCCCCTGACCCTGTTCGGCATCGATCTCTCGATTCCCGGCTACCTGGTCTGGGCCGCCTTGGTCTACGCCATCTTCGGCACCATGCTGACGCAATGGATCGGTTCGCCGCTGGTCGGTCTCGATTTCAACCAGCAGCGGCTGGAAGCAGACTTCCGCTTCAACCTGGTGCGGGTGCGCGAAAACTCCGAGCAGATCGCGCTGCTCAAGGGCGAAGGCGCCGAGCGCGGACGGCTGCTGGATCGGTTCGGCCGCGTCGTCGCCAACTGGTATGGCATCATGAGCCGCACCAAGCGGATCACCGCCTTCACACAAAGCTATGCGCAGGCGTCGGTGGTGTTTCCCTTCGCGCTAGCGGGCCCGGCCTATTTCGTCAGCAAGACGGTGCAGCTCGGTTCCCTGATCCAGATCGCCGAGGCCTTCGGCAAGGTGCAGGACTCGCTCTCGTTCTTTGTCTCGGCCTACCGCACCTTGGCGGAGTGGCGCGCGACCGTCGCCCGTCTCGACGGCTTCGAGAACGCGATTGCGGCTGCCGAAAAGCTCGCCGACGATCCTGCCGCGATTCACGAGAAGCCCGCGGCCGGCGGCGAGATCGCGCTGCCGCAGCTCTTGGTCAAGCTGCCGAACGGCACGCCGCTGGTCGCGGCCGAGCATTTCAGCTTCCGTCCCGGCGAGCGGACGCTGGTGACCGGCCCCTCCGGCGCCGGCAAGTCGACGCTGTTCCGTGCCGTGGCCGGCATCTGGCCGTTCGGCAACGGCGCGGTCGAGATCCCGGCCAATGCCAGCCTGATGATGCTGCCGCAGCGTCCCTATCTGCCAATCGGGTCGCTGCATGACGCCGTCGTCTATCCGGGCGAGGCCACGCAATTCGAGGCGGGCCGGGTTCGGGACGTCCTCACCGCGGTCGGACTGCCGCAGCTCGCGGCGCGGCTGGAGGAAGAGGCGCACTGGAACCGGATGCTGTCGCTCGGCGAGCAGCAACGGCTCGGCATCGCGCGGGCGCTGTTGCATGCGCCGCAATTCCTGTTCCTCGACGAGGCGACGGCCTCGCTCGACGAGCCGTCGGAAGCCGCGCTGTACAGGCTGATCACCGAGAAGCTGCCCGACACCACGGTGGTTTCGATCGGGCACCGCTCGACGCTCGGCGCCTTCCATGAGCGCAACGTCACGCTGGTCCGCGATGGCGATCGCTTCAGCCTGCGCGACACGGTCAAGGTCGCCGCGTCGTAGCGGGGACTACTGGCTCAGCCGCGGCCATGGCCTGCGGCTGACCCAGCGGTGCCAGCCATAGGCGAAGGCTGCCAGCATCAGGACGCCGGTGAGCACCGGCGCGAGCAGGAATGACCACGGCAAATTGCCGGAGACGATCAGGAGCGGACTGATTCCCGCCGGCGGGTGGAAGGTGTCGGTCACGACCATCGCCAAGATTGCAACCCCGACCGCGGCGGCGGCCGCCCAGGCATGCGGCCCGGTCAGGCACAGCACGGCAAAGCCGGCCAGTGCGGACACCAGATGTCCACCGATCAGGGCGCGCGGCTGGGCCGGCTCGGCCTCCGGCGATCCCACCACCAGCACGATCGAGGTTGCGAACGGGATCACGCCCAGCGGATATCCGGCCGCAACGGAGAACCACTCCATCGTGCCGATCGCGATCGCGCCGCCGAGGCCTGCCACCGCGCCCGCAAGCAAGTCGCGCCGCCCCACCCGCATCAATGCCTTCACCGCGGTCCGGTCTGATGCCATGAGCCTTGCCCACAAAAACAAAAGGGGGCGGCAGATTACTCTGCCGCCCCCGCGATCTCCGAGAGGAGAATTACTTCAGGCTGGACGCCGCCGTCAGGTCGACCGAGAGCTTGGCAATGCCTGCCGCGCCGCACCAGTTGGAGCCGGTGCCGAGCGGGTTGATCGGGGTCACGTTGGTGGTGCCGCCCGCGGTGAAGTCGCTGGTGAAGGCGCTGCAATTACCCTTCGACAGGTCGGTGTCGGAGTAGCGCAGATCGAGCGTGAACACCTTGTAGGTGAAGCCGATGCCGATGTTCCAGGTGTTGTAGTCGGCATACTTGATGCCGTTCGGGAACGCCGGAACGCCGTAGAAGCTGTCCGAGGTGCCGAGCCACTGGCGGCCGAACTCGCCCGAAACATACATGCCGACGCCGCTCGACCCGAACGTGGTGCTGGGCGCGGTGTACTTGCCGATGATCGAGGCGTAGTTGCCCCAGGCGCCGGTGTTGAGGAAGTTGGGCGAGTAGTACTCGTTGATGGTGAACGCCCAGTTGTCGTTGATGGTCCAGGTCGCCTTGCCGTAGACTTCGAAGAACGAGACGTCCTTCTTCATGACGTTGCCGTTCGGCAGGAAGTTGGCGGCGCACTGCGCGCTGAGCGGGTTGCCGGCGGTGTCGAAGGGGCCGCCGAAATAGCAGGTTCCACCCGGATACAGGTAACCCCACACACCGATGTCGAAGGCGAAGGCGCCGAAGGTCGGGCGGATACCGCCGTAGACGTCGACTTCGGCCGCGGCGCGGTTGGCGAAGGAGATGCTTTCGGTCGAGGTACCGATGTAGAGCTGCAGTTCCTTGTTGACGTTGTAGCGCGGCTCGAAATACGCGGTGACCGACGGATTGTGGTTCGACTGGGTGACGCCGCGGAAGATGTAGTCGTTCATGATGCCGGCGCCGAAGGCGATGTCCCAGGGATCGAAGGGAGCCGGCGGCGGCGCCTTGACGGCCTTCACCGCCATGTCAGCTGCCATTGCCGAGCTCGAAATCATTGCTAGCGCCGTTGCTAACAAAGCCAGTTTCTTCATGACGATCCCCATCTACTGTCCAGACAGCCCAGCTCCGTGGCCCCCAGGGCGCGCGATAACGGACTGCAACTAAATCGCGTGGGTTCAATTTGCAGGTCGTGCACGGTAGCGTGAAGCAAAAAAGACATGCATGTGCCGACTTTTTAGGCGTTCCAGCCATTCCGTCGCACGTTGACTTGCGGGTGTTGCATTTGCACCACAAAACAGTCGCTCCCGTAGCGGTTGAGCCGGGCACCGGAAGTGGGGGATGAGCAACAGCCGGCCTGCTGCGAAAGCGCCGAAGCGAATCGCCGTACCCGCAAAAAGCACGGACCGCCGTCGTGGAACGGAATCGTGAAACGGAAAAGCCGCAGCGGCGTGCGCTGCGGCTTCGGTCAGGTGAACCTCTCCGGGAGAGCTGCGGCTAGTGGTGCTCGCCACTATCAGAGCTGCCGGCGCTCCAGCCCGGCGCGGGTTCAGGGCTTGGCGTCGCCCAGCTCGGGGCCGGCTGCGGCGCGGGCTCGGGGGCCGGGGGCGCTGCGACCGGCGCAGCCGGCTTCGGCGCGGCGGCCTTCTTCGGAGCGCTCTTCTTGGCGGCTTTCTTCGCAGCCTTGGCAGCAGCCTTGGGAGCAGCTTTCTTGGGCGCCGCTTTCTTCGGAGCAGCCTTCTTGGCCGCTTTCTTTGCAGTCTTCTTGGCCGACTTCTTGGCGGATTTCTTCGCGGCCCTCTTGGCCGACTTCTTCGCCGCTACTGCCTTCTTGGCCTTTTTGGCCTTCTTGCTTTTCTTCGCCTTCTTCGACTTCGCCATCGTGGTCCTCCTGTTGCCGCTGATTTGAGTCCACCGGGCGTATTGAAGTGATCGCTTGCCGGACGTTGGCTGCACCTCGGAGAGAGGCCCCTCCACTTCGCTTGTCGGGCATGATGGCCGCGCGATCGCTTCGCGTCTGTGGCAAGGAAGCGCCGGTCCTTCACGTTGCATCAGGGCAAGGCTGGGTCCGGATCATGCTCGAGTGGCAGTCGATCAATTCAATCCTGGCCGGGGACCTCCTGTCGCCCAATCGAGAAGCTCAATCGTGTGCACCACAGGAACTGACGTACCGCCGGCAATCTGAACCATGCACCCAATATTGCCCGCAGCGATCATGTCCGGTTTGACAAGCGCAATATTGGCGACCTTGCGATCGCGCAATCTGCTCGCAATGTCGGGCTGGAGAATGTTGTAGGTCCCCGCCGAACCGCAACACAAATGGCTCTCAGGTACATCTTTCACCACGAATCCATTCTTGGAAAGCAATTCTTTCGGTAGCTGAGTTATTTTCTGTCCATGCTGCAACGAACAAGCCGAATGATAGGCGACGGTGACGTCGCCTTTCTGCGTTGAAGGCGCGAGCTCGAGGCCAGCGAGATACTCGGTGATATCCTTTGCCAGCGCCGAGATTCGCGCGGCAGGCTCAGCGAATGTTTTGTCCTCGCGCAGCAGGTAGCCGTAGTCTTTGACAACTGTCCCACAGCCCGAGGTCGTCACCAGGATGGCGTCGAGCCCGCTCTGGTCCGCTTCCCTTTGCCACACCGCGATGTTGGCTTTCGCGCGCGCCAGCGCGTCGTGATCCTGCCCCATGTGATGGGTCAGCGCGCCGCAGCATTGCTCGTCCTTGACCAGCACCACCTCGACGCCGTGCCGGGTCAGGACGTTGATCGCGGCCTGGTTGATACGCGGCGCCAGCACCTGCTGGGCGCAGCCCTGCAGCAGCGCGACCCGGCCGCGGCGCCGGCCGATCGGCGCAAACACGGTTCCGGCAGATGGACCCGGCTGCGGCAGGCCGCGCGGCGCGAGCGCCAGCATCGCCTTGATCCGCCGTAAAAGGCCGGGGTTCGACGCGCCGACCGAAGGCGTTGGCAGCAGTGCCGCGAACGGGCGGGCGAGCCCGGCGAGGATCATGCTGATCCGGAACAGGCCGGGCCGCGGCAGCACGAAGGCGAGCACCGACCGCAGCAGCCGTTCGGTCAGCGGCCGCTGGTAGTCCCGCTCGATCCTGACCCGGGCCTGGTCGACGAGGTGCATGTAGTTCACGCCCGACGGACAGGTGGTCATGCAGGCGAGGCACGACAGGCAGCGGTCGATATGCTTGACCACGTCTGCTGTCGGCGGCTTGTCCTTCTCCAGCATCTCCTTGATCAGGTAGATGCGGCCGCGCGGGCTATCGAGTTCGTCGCCGAGCAGCACATAGGTCGGACAGGTCGCGGTGCAGAAACCGCAATGCACGCAGGCGCGCAGGATCTTGTCGGCTTCCTTGATGTCGGGATCGGCAAGCTGCGCCAGGGAAAACTCGGTCTTCATGCAGCCCCGCCTCGCCTCATCCGGCCGCGGTTGAGGATCGATCTCGGATCGAAGCTCGCCCGGACCCGTTCGCCGAGCGCGGCAAGCCCGGCCGCCTGCGGCTGGAACACATCGACCGCACGGCGCACCTCCTCGCCGGCGCGGATCAGGGTGGCGTGCCCGCCGATCGCCTCGACCTGGCCGCGGACCAGCGCGGCCTGCGCGTCGGCGCTCTGCGGCACTGCAGCCCAGATCAGCCCGCCGCCCCAGTCGTAGATCACGTCGCCGCCGGTTAAGCGCGACAGCGCCTGGCCCAGCGCGCCGCCAGCGGCCGGCGGGCAAACGATGCGCCACACCGGCCAGGCCCCGAGCGCGGCGTTCGCCGCAAACGGCACGACGTCGCGCAGCGCACTCCAGATCGCAGCCGAGGCATCGTCCGCGAGGACGTCGACCGCGCCATAGGAAGATAATGTCTGGGTCAGCGAGGCCGCCCGGTGTGCCGCCGAGGCCGAAATGCCCTCGAGCCGCACCAGCGTGACGGCCTGGCCGGAGGCGGCAAGGCTGCCGAGCGCACCGGTCCCGGACCGCAACACCTGTTGTGGCAGATGCGCCGCCCCGGAGACGTCGAACGGCGAGCCCAGCGCCGCGGTCATCGCCCGGTTGGCGGTGACGTCGTCGAGGGAGCGCAGCACCAGCGTCCGCTCGGCTTCCGGCTTCGGCATGACCTTGAGCGTCACCTCGGTCATGACGGCGAGCGTGCCCCAGGAACCGGTGAGCAGCTTGCAGAGGTCGTAGCCGGTGACGTTCTTGACCACCCGTCCGCCGGTCTTGAAGCTGTCGCCGAACCCGGACACCGCGTGCGCCCCGAGCAGATGGTCCCGGGCGCCGCCGGCCTTGATGCGGCGCGGACCGGCCAGCCCTGCGCCGATCATGCCGCCGATCGTGCCGGCTCCCGCAGTGCCGAGCAGCACCGATGTGTCCATCGGCTCGAAGGCGAATTGCTGGTTCTTGGCGTCGATCAGGGATTGCACGTCGGCGAGCGGCGCGCCGGCCTGCACGGTGATGATCAGCTCGTTCGGCTCATAGGCGGTGACCGCGTTGAGCACCGAGACATCAAGCACCGCATTGGTCGCCATCGGATGGCCGATGGCGCGCTTCGATCCATGGCCAATGACCTCGAGCGGCTGCTCGCCGGCGACAGCCGAGCGCACCACCTCTTCGACGTCCCGGGCATCCCTGACTTTGAGCGTTTCCACACGCTAGGCGGTATCGAAATTCGGCTCCGAAATCAAATGCGCGCCGAACAAATCTCTAAATGCGACAAGCGCGGCCTCGGTGATCTCGACGGAACGGCCCGGTGGCGGGGGCCTCGACCGTGGAAACGGCGTCACGCCGCCTTACCCGGAACGTCCCGCTCAGCTCAAAATCCGCCGCCCTGCAAAAGGCAGGAACACGATATTTCCGCCTGTTCCGGCAGGCCGGTCGGCACGGCAAGCCCGATGTGGGGGCGTCCACCGTGGCGCGTCCCTGCCCGCAACACTTCGACCATGGTCGAAGCATTTTCACGACATCGACATTTCGGTCACCACCGAACTGAGTTCGCCGGACGATCCACTATCTCTCGCGTCGCGGTTCGGCCCGGCAAGACGGTTGGTGCGAACCATCTGGAGGCGATCATGAAACGTTCGGAAGTCACGACCACCACGATGATGCTCACCCGGCGATCGGCCATCGGCTCGTTCGCGATCATGGCGATCGCCGGCGTCTCGCCCTGGGTCGGATCGCAAGCTCGATCGGAGCAAAGCAACGGAGGAATGCAAATGAAGCACTATGCGATGAGCACGAGAACCATCAGCGATGCAATCAACACATCAGGCCTTCTGGTGGTGGCGCAATGGGAAGCCAAGGAGGGACAGGCCGACAAGGTCGCGGCAATTCTCGACGGCTTCCTGCCCGAGGCGCAGAAGGACGCCGGCACCAAGCTGTTCCTGATCGGCCGCGGCAAGGACAATCCGGCGCAATTCCTGTTCTACGAATTGTTCCAGGACGAAGCGGCGTTCAAGGCGCATCAGGAGAGCGCCTACTTCAAGACCTACATCGCGGAACAAGCGCTGCCGCTGCTCGCCAAGCGCGAGCGGACACAATACGCCCTCCTGTAACGGGACGCCGCCGCGGGGAGGAGGCTAAGCGTTTTCGAGCGAAGTGGACACCGGTTCGCGTGAAGAAAACGCGTCAAAACAAGAAGCCAGAGCTTCGGTTCTGATTCAATCAGAACCGAAGCTCAAATCCTTCCCGCGCACGCCGATCAGATCGATGCGCTGCTGTTGCCGAGCCTTGCGCGCAACTCGACCCGCTCGGGCGAGCGGCGCCAGAAGCCTATGATCGAGCTCCGCGCCAGCGCTGCCGCCTCGAGCTTCTCGACCTGGCCGCGGAGCCGGAGCGCGTGTTTCTCGACCAGGTGCCAGGACGCAACGGCGACGCCGAAGGCGAGCGGCAGGCTGATCAGGATGTTCAGATACCAGTGCTGAACGCCCGGACCGAAGGTCGCAATGCACTGCTGGATGACGAAGCCATAGAGATAGAGCCCGTAGGAGTAATCGCCCGACGAGACGATCCAGCTCCGCCGCGGGTTCATCAGGCCGAGATAGCACGCGACATAGGCGGCCGGCACTGGCGCCAGCGCGTCGCCGCGCCCAGTGGCCATCGCGGCGGCACACAGCACCAGCGCGCACAGGCAGGCGGTCCGGTTGAACGGCACCTTGTCGCGCCAGAGATAGAAGCCGACGCCGGCGAGGAAGCAGAACACCAGAAGATGCGGGCGAAGCTGGATCGGCACCTCGTCCCAGCGGTAGATGTCGTAGCCGGCGAGCCCGATCTGGGTGATCACCATGAACACAAGATACGCCACCCTGTTGAAGCAAATCGTGGTCACCGCGAGCAGCGCCAGGATGACGTAGCACCACAATTCATACGGCACCGTCCAGAGCTGGGCATTCACCAACTCAGGCAGCGGATTGTGCAGGAATACGCCCGGCAGTTCGTAATGGATGTCGCCGACGATATTGAGGAAATAGGCGTGGAATTTCGGGTCGGCGAGATATTGCGCCAACGGCAGCTCGGTGAAGAGCGAACCGATGATGACGGCCGACAGCGTGGTCTCGACCGCGAGCGCCGGTCCGATCCGCAGCACGCGCAGGCCGAGGAAGGAAATCAGGCTCTTGCACCTCAACAGGCTCGCCGTCACCAGAAAGCCGCTCAGGGCAAAGAACAGCGCGAGGATCATCGCGACGCCGATGCGAAGCGTGCTCTGGATCTCCAGCGCCCGGCCGAGCCCGAGCGTCACGTTGAGGCTGTGCAGGCCGATGATCGACACCGCCAGCGCAATCCGCATGTAGTCGAACCCTGCGGGCCGATTGCGCGAAAGCGCCAGCTGATCGGCCAGGCTGGGCATCGATGTGTTGCCGAAGACATGCATCTTGGGAAAATACCGAGGAACAGTCTAAGGCCGTGTAAACGGTGCCGGCTGCAAATTGCGGCGACGCGCGATGGGCCCTGACGGCCATCGCGGCAAGCATCGGTTAAGGTTATCGGCTGGTGAGCGCGATCCGTCGAATTGTTTCGACCGGCCTCGCGGCTGATACATCTCCTGATGCCCGAAGGAACAGACTTGCGTCATCGTAACTCGGCAACCCCGTGATCACGGCTCAACGGCCGCAGGCAGAACGACCATGAAGATCAAACTGCCAGCCATCGCACTGCTTGCGATGATCGCACCAGGACAGGCGCGCGCCCAAATGCTCACCGACGCGGAGGCGACGTTCCTCGACCAGCTCGTCACCGCAGCCGCGGTGCTCGAACAACGATGCACCGGCTATGAGGCCGATGGCGCCGGCGGCGTTCAACTCGGCGCCAGACTTCTCGGCAGCCCCAACGCCGCGATGGCTATGATCGGCGCCTTTGACGCAGCCATCAAGGCCAACGACGGCAATGACTACGATCCGCGTAAATTCCGCCCCGAGGTGACCGAAGTGGCCGGCAAAACGTTCAAACGAGTCCGGGCGGAGTTAATCAAAGACCCGGAAGGGGCCTGCGCCGACTATGGCGAGACCAGCGCGGCGCTGGGCCTGCTGAGACGCTACTAGAACCGCGGGATATCCGGAAATGCCAGCTTGCCGGCGTGGACATGGACGCGGCCGAGTTCGGCGCAGCGGTGCAGGGTGGGAAACACCTTGCCGGGGTTGAGCAGGCCCTCCGCATCGAACGCGCATTTCAGCCGCTGCTGCTGGTTGAGGTCGATCTCGGTGAACATCTCCGGCATCAGGTCGCGCTTCTCGATGCCGACGCCGTGCTCGCCGGTCAATACGCCGCCGAGCTCGACGCAGCAGCGCAGGATGTCGGCGCCGAACGCCTCCGCCTTCTCGATCTCGCCCGGCTTGTTGGCATCGTAGAGGATCAAGGGGTGCAGATTGCCGTCGCCGGCGTGGAACACATTGGCGACGCCGAGGCCGTATTTCTCCGAGAGATCGCGGATCCGCGCCAAGGCCTTCGGCAAGGCGCCGCGCGGGATCGTGCCGTCCATGCAGAGATAGTCCGGCGAGATGCGCCCGACGGCGGGGAACGCCGCCTTGCGGCCGGCCCAGAACAGATTGCGTTCGGCCTCCGAGTTGGAAATCTGCAGCGTCACCGAGCCGCAGCCCTTCGCGATGGTTTCGACCCGCGTGATCAGTTCGTCGACCTCGATCTGGGGACCGTCGAGCTCGATGATCAGGAGCGCCTCGACATCGAGCGGATAGCCGGCATGGACGAAGGCTTCCGCGGCGTGGATCGCGGGCTTGTCCATCATCTCCATGCCGCCCGGGATGATGCCGGCGCCGATGATGGCAGCCACGCATTCACCGGCGGCTTCCACCTCGGCGAAGCCGACCATCAGCGCGCGCGCGGTCTCCGGCTTCTGCAGGATGCGCACCGTGATCTCGGTGATGACGCCGAGCAGCCCCTCGGAGCCGGTGATGATCCCCATCAGATCGTAACCGGCATTCTCGGCCGACTTGCCGCCGATGCGCAGGATCTCGCCCGACATCAGCACGATCTCGCAGCCGAGCACGTTGTTGGTGGTCATACCGTATTTCAGGCAGTGCACGCCGCCGGAATTTTCCGCGACATTGCCGCCGATCGAGCAGGCGATCTGCGACGACGGATCGGGCGCGTAATAGAAGCCGGCATGGGCGACCGCCTGGCTGATCGCGAGGTTGGTGACGCCGGGCTCGGTGACAACAACGCGGTTGTCGAAGTCAATCTCGCGAATCCGCTTGAACTTGCCGAGCCCGAGCAGCACGCCGTCGGCCAGCGGCAGCGCGCCGCCGGACAGCGAGGTGCCGGAGCCGCGCGGCACCACCTTGATGCCCTGCCCGTGGCAATATTTGAGGACCTTTGCGACCTGCTCTGACGTATCGGGCAGCACCACGACCATCGGCGGCTGCCGATAGGCGGTCAGGCCGTCGGATTCATAGGCCAGCATCTCGGCGGCGCTGTCGATCACGCCCTCGCCAGGGACGATTGCGCGCAAGGCGGCCACGATCTCAGTGCGGCGGGCAAGGACGGCCTGATCGGCCGCCGGCATCATGATGGACATCGCTGTTCCCTCGAAGGGCTTTTGCCCTTCGCCGATTTTGTTACGACAAATCAATCAATTCTGCACCTGTTTCAGTCAACCGGCCGAAGGTCGGATTGCCCCGCCCCGCAATGGCGAGTTCTCTCTGGGACAAGCGGGCGGCCATGAAACCTGTCAAAGTTTCGTGGCTTGTCCTGTCCAAGCCGGACATGCCACAAACCAAACACTACCCCCGGGACGAAACGAAGAGAACCCCATGAACCTAAAGACCTTGAGCGCGCTGGCGGTCGTCACATCGCTGGCCTCCGCATCCCCCGCGCTGGCGCAGGATGCCGCCGCCGGCAAGACCTCGTTCAACAAATGCCTCGCCTGCCACGCGATCGGCGAAGGCGCCAAGAACAAGGTCGGCCCCGAGCTCAATGGCCTCGACGGCCGCCATTCCGGCTCCGCGCCGGACTACAATTATTCCGACGCCAACAAGAATTCCGGCATCACCTGGAACAAGGACACCTTCCTCGAATACATCAAGGATCCGAAGGCCAAGATCCCCGGCACCAAGATGGCGTTCGCCGGCGTCAAGAACGAGACCGAGGCCAACAACCTCTGGGCCTACGTGTCGTCGTTCGACAAGGATGGCAAGCCGAAGTAATCGACCCCATTGGCCGGCGTCCGCCCTGCGCGACTCCCAGGGCGGGCGCCGTTGCCGCGATCAACGCGATAACAGATTGGTCTTGGCGAGATCGACCACCTCGTCGCCGTGGCCGCTCATCACGGCGCGCAGCACCCACAGGCTGAAGCCCTTGACCTGCTTCAGCGTGATAATCGGCGGCATCGACCGTTCCTGCGTCGCGGTGACGACGTCGAGTTCCCCAGGGTCCTCGACCCTACATCAGACTCCGCCAGATCACGCGGAGCTTGTTTGGCGCGTTACGCCGTCCGAAACGGCCGCGCCGCCTCCACGGCCCAGTCGCGCAGATGATTCAGCAGGTGCAGGGTGCGGGCGTTGGGCACGTTTACAAAATGGTAGCCGGTCTGGAGTTGCAGGGGACGTTCCGCGAGCTTCTCGAGCCTGCCTTCGTCCACGGGCGTCGTAATATAGGCCATATCCATCAACGCAACGCCGGCGCCTGCCATTGCGGCATCGAGCGCCTGCGCGCGGGTTTCCACCGTCAACCATTTGATCCGCCGTTTGGTCAGCGTACCATCGTGCTGTTGCCAGATCGACCAATCCGCGAATCGCGATCGGGCCCTAATCAGTGGTGTGCCGTGCCAGATCTTTGCAAAATTTGTCTTTGCAGAATTTGCCGGTTTGGCGCTCGTCGCGGCACGGCCCACGACATCAGGTCTGGCAACGGGCATCAGGGTTTCCCGGAACAATAGCGTCGAGGAAAGCCCTTTCCACGCCCCGCGGCCGTGGCGGATGGCGCAATCCATGTCTTCCTTTTCAAGGTCGACAGCTCTCGTCGTTGTAGAGATAGCGACCTCGATCAGGGGATGCCGCGCCTGAAATTGCGAAATGCGCGGGATCAACCAGTGAGACGCAAAGGTTGCGATCGTGCTTACACGGATCTGCCCGCGATAACGTTGAAATGGTTCAACCGCCGCCTCCAACCGGTCGAGCGCGTCGCCCATGCTGGCGAGCAATCGTTCGCCGTCCTCGGTCAGCGAAATTCGCCGGCCGACTTTTCTCACCAATGCCACGCCGAGGCGCTTTTCCAATTCGGCAATCCGGTGCGACAGCGCCGACCGGGTAACGCCCAGTTGTTCGGCCGTCTCGGTCAGGGTGCCGAGCGTGGCGAACAGCGAGAGCGCTGTGAGTGCACGCGCCGATGGTTGAACCGACCGTCCCATCGAGTCCTCCTGATTGGTGAGATATTTTCACCAATTGAGGGATGTGGGCAAGTTATCATCCGCTATCGTTTCGAACAGGACAGCAAGATGGGAACCGAAAACTTCCGGCAGCTCGCGGCCTATAATCATTGGGCCAACCTGCGGCTCTACGGCGCCGCGCTTGAACTGCCCGAGGAAGCCTATCGCCGTTCAACCGGCGTGTTCTTTGGCAGCCTGCACGGGACGCTCAATCATTTGCTGCTGACGGATCGGATATGGTTGAAGCGATTGACCGGCACCGGCGAGCATCCGGATCGCCTGGACGCGATTTTGCACGACGATCGCCGCGATCTTCTTCGTGCCCGGATGGCGGAGGATGCGCGCTTGAATGAGTTGGTCGAAGGCTATGCCGGCGCCGACCTCATGGAGCCCATCGCCTATCAGACAACGTCGGGCAAACCCTATCGCCAGCCGCGGCAGGATATCCTGCTGCATCTCTTCAATCATCAGACCCACCACCGCGGCCAGGCGCATGCGTGCTGCTCAATCCTGACCGGCGGCGAGCCGCCCTCACTCGACCTCTTAGCCTTTCAGCGCGGCGTGCCTGCGCCGAATCTAGGTTGAGCCGACGCAAGAACGGGGCGACGGAGATCAACCCTAAAGCGCGATGAGATCAGATTGAATCGTCATCGCGCTTTAGATTCTTGTTTAAGCATGATCTCTTCGGAAAACCGCTTCGCACTTTTCCGGATCATGCTCGAGCTAGCGCGGCAGCAGATTGGTCTTGGCGAGATCGACCACCTCGTCGCCGCGGCCGCTCATCACGGCGCGCAGCACCCACAGGCTGAAGCCCTTGACCTGCTCCAGCGTAATGGTCGGCGGCATCGACAATTCCTGCGTCGCGGTCACGACGTCGAGCACCGCCGGGCCGTCATGCGCGAGCACGTTGCGGATCGCGCCCTCGAGCTCGCCGGGATCCTCCACCCTGACGCCGTGAATGCCCATGGCGCGGGCCATCGCCGCGAAGTCGGGATTTTTCAGGTCGACCCCGGTCTCGATGAAGCCGGCGGCCTTCATCTCCAGCGCGACGAAGCCGAGCACGCTGTTGTTGAAGATCACGACCTTCACCGGCAGCTTGGCCTGCGTCAGCGTGATCAAATCGCCCATCAGCATGGCAAAGCCGCCGTCGCCGGACATCGACGCCACCTGCCTGCCGGGCTGCGCCGCCTGCACGCCGATCGCCTGCGCCATTGCATTGGCCATCGAGCCATGGACCCAGGAGCCGATCAGCCGGCGGCGGCCGTTCATCTTCAGATAGCGCGCGGCCCAGATCGTCGGCGTGCCGACGTCGGCGGTGAACACCGCATCCTCGGTGGCCTGCTCGCTGAGCAGGCGCGCCAGATATTGCGGATGGATCGGCCTCGAGCCGGGCTTGCCGCGGGCCAGATCGTCGAGCCCGGCGCGGGCATCCATGTAATGCGCGAGGCTGGCGTCGAGGAACTTGCGGTCGGTCTTGACCGTGAGCTTCGGCAGCAGCGCGGCGATGGTCTCGCCGACGTCGCCGACGATGCCGAGGTCGAGCTTGCAGCGGCGGCCGAGATTTTCGGGACGGAGATCGACCTGCGCGATGCTGATGCCGGTCGGGAAGAACTGCTTGTAGGGAAAGTCGGTGCCCAGCATCAGCAGCACGTCGCAACCATGCATCGCGGCGTAGCCGGAGGAGAAGCCGATGAAGCCTGTCATGCCAACGTCATACGGATTGTCGTATTCGACATATTCCTTGCCGCCGAGAGCATGCACGATCGGGCTCTTCAGCGTCTCGGCGAGCTTGAGCAGACCGTCATGCGCGCCGGCGCAGCCGCGGCCGCAGAACAGCGTGACGCGCTTGGCGCCATTGAGCAGCGCCGCCAGCGCGTTCAATTCGGGTTCGGCCGGACGCACCACCGGTGCCGGCGGCAGCAGGCCGGCATTCGGCGCGATGTCGCGCTTCGGTGCCGGCCGCATCGCGACGTCGCCCGGCAGCACCAGCACGGCGACGCCGCGCTTGCCGACCGCGGCGCGGATCGCGTTCTCCAGCATGTAAGGCAGTTGCGACGGATCCGACACCAGCTCGCAATAGTGGCTGCATTCGCGAAACAGGTCCTGCGGATGGGTTTCCTGGAAATAGCCGCCGCCGATCTCGGCCGAAGGGATCTGCGCCGCCAGTGCCAGCACAGGGGTGCGGCTGCGATGCGCGTCGAACAGGCCGTTGATGAGATGGAGATTGCCCGGGCCGCAGGAGCCCGCGCACACCGCAAGGCCTGCCGTGATCTGG
Organism: Bradyrhizobium sp. 6(2017); assembly: GCF_011058295.2. Classification (NCBI taxonomy): domain Bacteria; kingdom Pseudomonadati; phylum Pseudomonadota; class Alphaproteobacteria; order Hyphomicrobiales; family Nitrobacteraceae; genus Bradyrhizobium; species Bradyrhizobium sp. 6(2017). The sequence continues at coordinate 8,800,589 of NZ_CP049289.2, forward strand.
GATTCGGCGGCGGCGGCGAAGGCGGCCACCTCCTCGTGGCGCACATGCAGCCAGTCGATCGTGCCGCGCTTGCGCAACGCCTCGGTGAGGCCGTTGAGGCTGTCGCCGACGACACCGTAGATGCGCTTCACGCCGGCCTGGGCAAGGGTTTCAGCGATGAGGTCGGCGACGTTGTCGATCCGCATGGGGCTTATCCTTTGGGTGAGATCTGAAGAACCGCGCGGCCGCATGATGTTCGGCGCGATGGACCCGCGCAAGCCTTAGCCGATCACAGATTCGCGGGGGCGGTCTTGTCCTTTGCTGCTGCCGGTTGGACCAACTTGCCCGCCACCGCCTCGACCTCGGACGCCACAAGATCGGGCACAGCGTACTGCACCATATGACCAACGCCCGGCATCACGATGAGCTTGGCGTTCGGCGCCGTGGCTGCAAGCGGCCGCGAATGGATGCGGGTCGAGACCGTCTTGTCGACGTCGCCCGCAATGATTGTGACCTGTGCCTTGATCTCCGCGTAGCGCGGCGCCTGCTCGACGACGGCGGCCTTCAGCGTGACGAGGTCGCGTGCATTGGCGATGAACTCGCGCGGGCGCAGCAGGAGCAATGTCGCGCTGTCGCGGACGAAATCGTCCGGCATCTCTTGCGGCGCGAACACGCCGCGCGAGCCTGAATTGGCGACGAGATAACCGAGCGGCAGCGTGACCGTGTGCGCCAGCATCGGCCCGATCAGCGGCGTCGAAATCACGTCATTGTAGCGGCCGGCGCCGCCGCGCCACGGATAGGCGACGGGGGCCAGCAGCACGAGGCCCGCGACGCGGTCCGGATGATCGAGCGCAATGCGCAGGCCGAGCGCGCCGGCCCAGGAATGCGCCACCACGATCGCCCTGTCGATGCCGAGCCTGGTCAGCGCCTCCATGATCATCCGGCCCTGGACCGCGGGCGTCGAATCCGCGACGCGCTCGCGGGTGCTCCAGCCATGGCCCGGCCGGTCGATCAGGATCACCCGGCGCGTCCTTGCGATGCGATCGCCGAGCGGCTGCATCGCGCGGAGGTTGGAGCTCGCGCCATGCAGCAGCACGACCGGCGGCCCCGCGGCATCGCGCGGGCCGAGCTCGACGACATGCAGCCGCGCGCCGGCAACATCGATCATGCGGCCCTGAGGCGGAAAGGCGCGCTGGATCAGCGTGACGCCGATTTGCGTTGCCAGGGCCAGCGCCAGCCCTGCGGCCGCCAGCGCGATGATCGCGGTTAACATCGAGGGGATCCGAAGGGTGTTGGGCACCTGGAAACTACGAGGTACCCAAAGTCAGGTTTCGCCCGGTACTGGATTTGCGTCCTCCCGAGCATGCTTTTGTCCGGAAAGCCAATTGTCGATTTTCCGGGTCGCGCGCCCGGCGAAGTTGTCCACAGCACGCCCAGCCTGTGGATAGCGGGTTCATACCTGCGTCATTAGTAATTTCATAGTTTGGCGGTGGCAATTTCGCCATCAGACGCGAGGCTTCATCCAAACCGGGACGCCACCGGAAAACGCTTCTTGGCTTGTGCACAAGATTCACGGGAACCTGCGTCCGCACGACGAGTTCAACGGGAAGTAATCGGAGGAGTACCATGATTTCCGACCCTAGCGATGCGGCCATCGATCAGATCGTGGCGAGCTGCAATGGCGACCTACGCGGTGCGCTGAAGGCGCTGTTGCTCGTGAATGAGCACCTGGAAGCGGAGCTTCAGCAATTCTATGCTGCCGTGGCCGAGGACTGCGCGTCCCGCGGAAAATTCCTGCACTAGCCTCCTGCGCCGGACCGTATCGCGGGCAAATGCCAGCTCGCGAGTCACGTGCCGATTCGCGGCCATCCGACCGCGATCACGATCAATTGCACGCAATCAGATGTCGCGGCCTTCGACCTTCTCGGTCAGCTGCTTGACGATCTGCGGCACTTTCTCGAGGTAGGGATCGACAGCCAGCGCCTTGCGGAAGGCGTCCAGGGCGCGCTTTTCGTCGCCCATGTCCTGCATGATCATGCCGACACCCGCCAGCGCGCCGAAATGGCGGGGCTCACGGGTCAGCACCTGCTGCAGGTCTGCGAGCGAACGGACGTAGTCGTTCTTCAAATAGTAGATCGTCGCACGCCGGTTCCAGGCCTCGACATAGTCGGGCCGGAGCTTGATCACCGCGTCCAGCAGCTGCAGCGCGACATCGATGTTCTGGGCGTCGATCGCAGCCTTGGCGCGCACCATCAGCAACGCCGCGGTATCGCTCGGGGTTTGCAGCCACAGCGCCCAGATCCGCGCCTCGACATGGCGGGCGCTGTCCTCATCGGGCGCGGCCTTCAGCGCGCCGAACAGGAAATCCAGCCCGCGGGTGCGGTCGGCCGGCACCTTCGGCAGCTTGGTCGGCGCTTCCGGCAGTTTCTTCTGGGCCCGCGGCGGCGGGACCACCCGGGGATCGTCCTGCGCGGCGGCCGCGACAGGCAAAGTCAAAACAGGTCCGGCCAAAAGGGCGGCGATCAGGATCGCCAGCCGGCGATTGGTGGGGCCAAGGAAAGGGCCAAGGAACTTAAATCCGAAGTTTAATCCCATGACCGAAGTCTAGACGCACAACGCCGCACTGCAAAGCAGCACGGCGTCAAAGACCTGTGAAAGAGATGTGTTGGATCAGCGCAGCGGGCCGATCCGCGCCGAAATCAACCCTGGCGCGCCTTGAAACGGCGCTGGACCTTGTTGATCACGTAGACGCGGCCCTTGCGGCGGACCAGACGGTTGTTGCGATGGCGGCCGCGCAGCGACTTCAGCGAGTTACGGACCTTCATGGGACAATCCTGTTACTTCGAAAGGCCCGTGTTGGAGGCCGTGCCTGATCAATGCCGAAAGGTGGCAAAATGGGATTTACCCCTACAAGCGGCCAGCCGCCCGGGACGGCCGCCTTCTAAGCCATCGGACCGTTAAATGTCAACCGAGACGGGCCGATTTTCGGCCCGTGCCCGGCATGGAACGGGCCTTTGGCTGCCAGCCATACCATTGAGATCGCTCCGGAAACGGCGGCAAGCACGATTATCCTGTACCACGATCCCGTCCGCCGTCACATCATGTCGTCAGCGGAGCGAGGGCGAATCGTGCGTTCGCACCCGGCTGAAGCCCGCGCCACGGACCGGGAGTTTGCGGCTGCGACCCAGCCTCGCGCGTCCGGCTTTCCCAATGCAGACCGCTTGCGAAAATCGTTATATCATATAATTATTTTCCATCACCAACAAACCGGCCGCCGGGGAAACCGCAATGCCCAAGCTCAAACTGCCCGACATCGAAAAGGTCACAGCCATCGACATCCACACCCATGCCGAGGAGCCGTGCGGCATGCATGGCGACGACGGCTATGACGACTTCCAGGCGCAGATGGCCGATTACTTCAAATCGCCGCACAAGCATCCGCCGACGGTGCCGGAGACCGCGGCCTATTACCGCGCCAAGAACATCGCCGCGGTGATCTTTCCGGTCGATGCCGAGCGCGAGACCGGCTTCCGCCGCTATAAAAATGAAGAGATGCTGGAGATTGCCTCCGATCATCTCGACGTCTTGATCCCGTTCGTCTCGATCGACCCACACAAGGGTAAGCTCGGCGTCCGCGAGGCGCGCAAGCTGATCGAGGAATACGGCGTCCGCGGCTTCAAATTCCACCCGACCATGCAGGGTTTCTACGCCAACGACCGCATGGCCTATCCGCTCTATGAAGCGATCAACGAGGGCGGCGCGATCGCGTTGTTCCACACCGGCCAGACCGGCGTCGGCTCGGGCATGCCAGGCGGCATGGGGATGCGGCTGAAATACTCCAACCCGATGTACATGGACGACGTCGCGGCCGACTTCCCCGACCTCAAGATCATCCTCGCGCACCCTTCCTTCCCCTGGCAGGAAGAGGCGCTGTCGGTCGCCACCCACAAGCCGAACGTCTACATCGACCTTTCGGGCTGGTCGCCGAAATATTTCCCGCCGATCCTGGTGCGCTACATCAACTCGATCCTGCAGGACAAGATGCTGTTCGGCTCCGACTGGCCTGTCATCACGCCGGACCGCTGGCTCGCCGATTTTGCAAAACTCGACATCCGCGAGGAGATCCGCCCCAAGGTCCTGAAAGCCAACGCGCGCAAGATTTTGGGTATTTAAGGGAGTATCATCGGCCGCAGCTTGCGGGGCGGCCGATGACGAACTGCGCCGGACTTGCCACCGTCCTCGCCGTGCTCCTGATCGGGAGCGCGGGCGGCAAGCCTGCGGCGGCAGCCGAAGCGCCTTCCGTGCTGGTCGAGTTCGAAAGCCCGCTTGCGAGCGCGCAGCCGCTGCAGGGCCTGTTGCGGCGGCCGGAACGAACGGGTCTCCTGCCCGCCGTGGTGTTGCTGCATGGCTGCAGCGGGCAGTGGCGGGAACTCGACGAGCGCTGGGGCAAACGGCTCGCGGCGTGGGGCTATGTCACGCTCACCGTAGACCGGTTCGGCCCGCGCGGCATCAGCGACACCTGCACCGGCGGTGTCCCGGCCGCAACGGTTCACGACGCCTATCGCGCACTGAGCTTCCTGAGCCGGCAATCCCTGGTCGATCCGACACGCATTGCCGTGATCGGCTTTTCGCAAGGCGGCTGGCTCGCATTGTTGTCGGTCGAGCGCGGCGCGATCGAGGTCAACGCGACGGAAAAATTCCGCGCCGCCGTCGCCTTCTATCCGCGCTGCCTCGGCATCAAGGGCAACATGACCGTGCCGACCCTGATCATGGTCGGCGAACTCGACGACTGGACGCCGGCGCAAGAGTGCCGGAACCTGGCGGAAGGCCGCGACGATGACGGCATCTCGCGCCAGCAGGGCCTCGGCTATCCGATCGAGCTGATCGTCTATCCCGGCGCCCATCACGATTTTGACGTGCCGCAATATCGCACGCCGGGGCGGCTGCTCGGTCATCACCTCGAATTCAACGCGCAGGTCCTCGATCAGTCCATCGACGCTGTCAGGAAATTCCTGTATGCGACCATTGGCGGACAAGAGAAAACTCAATGACCATCAAGGCAATCGTGTTCGACGCCTACGGCACGCTCTACGACGTCCAGTCGGTGGCCGATGTCACCGAGGATGCGTTCCCCGGTTATGGCGACATCATCACGCAGATCTGGCGCCTCAAGCAGCTCGAATATTCCTGGCTGCGCTCGCTGATGCGGCGCTACCAGGATTTCGCCGCGGTCACCCGCGACTCGCTCACCTACACGCTGCGCTGCCTCGGCCTGCAATATGACGCAGCGACGTTCGCCCGTATCATCGACAAGTATCAGCATCTCGCGCTCTATCCCGATGCGGTCGCAGCCCTCGAGGCGATGAAGGACAAGAAGCTCGCGATCCTCTCCAACGGCAGCCCTGACATGCTCAATGCGCTGGTGCGCAATTCGGGGCTCGACCGCCTGCTCGATGCGACCATCAGCGTCGATTGCCACAAGGTGTTCAAGCCGGCGCCCGAGGCCTACACGCTGATCGAGGAGGTGCTGAAAGTGCCGCCCGCGGAAGTCCTGTTCATTTCCTCCAACCCGTGGGACGCCTGCGGCGCCAAGGCGTTCGGCCTCACCGTCGCCTGGATCGAACGGGTGACGCCGGAAGCGATGGCGCTCGCCTGCGTCGAGAGCGAGACGGTCGCCCCATTGACGATGTTCAAGACGCTGCGTACCCAGATGGACGAGCTCGGCGTCGTGCCCGATCACCGGATCCACGGTCTCTCCGAACTCCCTGCCCTGGTGTCTGCAAGGTCCTGAACCGTATGAGTCTCGCCTCCGTCCGCGCCTTCTTCGCCGAGAAGGCGCCCGAAATTTCCGTGATCGAATCCACCCAGAGCTCCGCGACCGTCGTGCTGGCGGCGGAGGCCTATGGCGCCGAGCCGGCGCGGATCGCCAAGACGCTGAGCCTGCGGGTCGGCGACCGCGTGGTGCTGATCGTCGCCAGCGGCACGGCGCGGATGGACAACAAGAAGGTGAAGGCGGCGTTCGGCGGCAAGCCGAAGATGCTCGGCCTCGACGAAGTCGCCGAGATCACCGGCCACGAGGTCGGCGGCGTCTGCCCGTTCGGGCTGAAAACGCCGCTGCCGGTCTATTGCGATGTGTCGTTGAAGGCATTCGATGTCGTGGTGCCGGCCGCAGGCTCTACCCACAGCGCGGTGCGCATCACGCCCGACAGGATGGCAGAGCTGACCGCGGCGGAATGGGTCGACGTCTGCGAAGTCCGGTCCCAGGCAGACGTCAGTCCCTAAAGCGCGACGAGCTGAATCGTCATCGCGCTTTAGCTTCTTGCCAGGGCATGATCTGTTCGGAAAACCGCTTCACACTTTTCCGGATCATGCCCCAGAACTAGTCTTCATCGTAGTCGGGCGACGACCGCGGCGGCGCGAGCGGGGCCGGCTGCATCTGCTGCGGCGCGCGCTGCCGCTGTTGCATCTGCGGCTGAGGCGCGCGCCCCTGCGTCTGCTGCGCATTCGACTCGAACACCGCCCGGCAGGAACTGCCAAGCAGCGCCGTGTTCTGCCGCAGGCAGGCGACGATCCGGTTGGTGTCGGGAATCTGATCGCTGCACAGGCGCATCACGTCGGGCGTGCACGCCATCTGCTGTTCCCAGGTGCCGCGATACTCCTGCGACGACGCAGGCGTTGCGGCGGCAAGGCCGCCGATCGCGATCGCTAAGCTCAGGACAATCCGCTCCGTCTGCATGCCCAGTGCCCTTGTTCGATTTGATCCGCGCACGCGCGGGTTCCACGCGGCGATTTGCCTGAGGCTGGCAAATGAATGCGGCCAAGGATCGTTCGCGCGGACAACTAAATGTGAAGACGAAGGGAGCCAGGTTCCCTATTCGACCTTGCCGATCTTCTTCACCGCCGCAATCAACCGCGCGCTGTCGTCTGCAACAAATTTTGAAAACTCCGGCGCGTCCAGATAGGCGACGGGACTGCCCGCGGTCTCGAAGGTCTTGATCACCTCCGGCGCCTTGACCGCGTCGGCCATCGCCGCGCGCAGGCGCGTCATGATCGGCGCCGGCAGCGCGGCCTGCGCGAACAATCCAGCCCAGATGTAGAACTCGACGTCCTTGTAGCCGAGTTCCCTGAAGGTCGGCAGATCGGGAAAACTCGCGATCCGCTCGGCGCCCCAATTGGCGAGCACGCGCATCTTGCCGTCTTCGACCTGCTGCTTGAGCGTGCCCGGCGCCGACGCCAATGCCTGCACGGTGCCGGAGAGCAGCGCGGTGAGCGCGGGACCGGCGCCACGGAACGGCGCGTGCAGCAGTTTGATGCCTGCGCTCGCTGCGAACATCTCCATCGCGACATGCAGCGTGCCGTAGGGGCCGGACGAGCCGTACGGGATTTGTCCCGGGCGCTTCTTCGCGTCGTCGACGAACTCCTGCAGCGTTGTCCACGGCGCCGAGGCCGGCACCGCCAGCAGCGTCGGGTCGGCGAGTACGCGCGCGACCGGCGCGAACTGCGACACTTCGTAGGCAATCGGACGATCGAACAGCCGGTCGGCCTCCGGCAGCACCGCAAGCGAGGACAAGGTCATCAACAGCGTATAGCCGTCCGCCTCGGCACGCGCGGCCTGCGCATTACCGATCGATCCGCCCGCTCCGCCGGCGCGATTGTCGACGATGACGGACTTGCCGAGTATCCGCTCGAGCGCCAGCGCCACCGGACGCGCCGCGAGATCGGCCTGGCCGCCGGCTGGAAACGGCACGATCATCGTGATGTTGCGGTTGGGATAAGCGGCTTGCGCGAAGGCGGACTTGGCAAGCGCAGTGTGCGCGAGCGGCAAAGCGGCAGCGGCGCGCAGGAGTTCGCGGCGGTTCATCGAGAGTTTCTCCCCAGTCGTCTTTTTTGGCGATCGCAGCCGATCGCGATGCCGCGGTTAAAGCCGCGGCTGTTCCGCATGGTGCAGGAGCGGGACGCCGATCTCAAGCGTCCCGCTCGCCACATCAGATGCGGCCTGACCGACGAGGGAGGCCTGCCAGATTAGGTCCTAGCGCTTGCGCGACGCCTTCCGCGTCTTTGCGACGGATCGCTTCCTGGCCGCGCCGCGCTTGGTCGCGGTCTTCTTGCTGACGGCGGCGCGGCGGACCGGAGCGGCTGCAGCCGGACGCTTGCGCGCCACCGCCTTCTTGAGCGGTTTCCTGGCCGTATTCCTGGCTGCTTTCTTGGCCCCTTTCTTCACCGCCTTCTTCGCTGCTTGCGGGCGCGCACGCCGGGCCGTGGTTGCGCTACGGCGCCGTGCGCCGCCGCTGCCCCCGATCGGAACGATGTGATCGTCGGCATCCAGTGTCAGTTGCTGAAGCGGAAACGCCGGCAGGAAGCTCGGATCATTGTAGAGCTTGCTCAGGTTGTCCTGGTCGAACTTGCCGCCCTGCCCGCGGTCCTCACCGGCGCCGGCGCGCCAAGCGGCTTCCCAGACCCGGGCCAGGGTTTTCGCGCCGTCCTGCATGCAGGCCGCCGTCGCATCCTTCAGCTTGGACCACAGCGTTTCGACCTGGCCGCTGCCCATATGCGAGTTGAACAGGTTCACGATGGTCATCGGCGGCAGCCGCTTGACGGTTCGCTGCATCAGCGCGACCACGGCGACCGCGGCGTCGCGCCCGGTCGGCGTTCCGCCCGGCGCAATCTCCGCGACGTCGCTGGTCCTGGCATCGGGGATCATCTTGATGAGATCCTTGCCGTGGCGGCCGATCATCGTGGTCTCGTACACGCTGTGCACCTTGGCGTGCGACTTGTCGCTCGGATCGAGGCCGTGGTGGAATTGCGAGATGTGCAGCGGCTGGCAGGCATCGCCGATGTAATGCGCGACAATTCCGGCGGCGCAGACGAACTCCAGCTTCCGGTTGGCGGCGGCGTACTCGACCATCTCGTCGAAGATCTGCCAGACCCGGAACGGCAAGGCACCGCGCCGGTCCTCGCCGATCCCCTGGTAATAGTCGTTCCAGACCTTCGGATCGACGTTGCGCGTGGATTCGGCGCAAAGATCGAGCAGCGTCTTGCCGTCGCTGCCCGGTTTGTCCATGTCGGCGAAATGGTTGCTCTCGTCGGTGTGCCGGGTGAAGCGCCAGACCAAATCAGCGACGTCGGCCAGCGGCGAGAACGTGCCTTTCTGATGCGGCTTGAGGTCTTGGAGCAGCTTGTCGTCGAGGCCGATATTGTCGGAGTTGGCTTCCATCATGGTGGCGAGCTTGGGAAGCTTCGCATCGATCAGGCCGGTCGCGTAGGCGCCGATCTTGACGTGTCCCCATTCGCCCCAATACTCGGTATGGCCGGCATTCCAGTCGCCGATCAATTCGACGTCGAGTTCGCGGCACAGCGTTGCCATGCAGATGCCGAGCGCGACCTGCATCGGAACCTTGCCGCCCGATCCGAACAATTCCTGGCCGCCCCATTCCAGCGCCACAGGGCTGAGGATGCGCGCGCCGCCGGCGTTCTTCTTCGCGTCCGGATCGTCGAGAAACCAGACCGTGCCGGAGTCGCCGGGATAGTTGTTGAGCGGCGTGTCGCCGTCGCGCGGACCGATCACGAAATCGCTGACATACTCCAGGCCGCCGACGGTCCTGTAGCGATAGAACAGGCCAACGATCTTGCCCTTCATCAAGCCGCTGGTCGCACCGAAGGCGATCAGCGGCTGGTCGATGATGTCGAGACGGAAGGTGCCGACATTGAGATCGACGACGTCGCCGACCTGGCCGACGCCGTAGACCTGTGCGGTCCAGCCCTTGACGTCATCGACGCGGATCAGTCCGGCATCGAGATTGGCCACCACGCGCGAGCCGGGCCAGCCGGGATAGACCTCGCTGAAGGCGCGCTTGCCGAGTTGCAGCGTATCGCTGACCCCGAGACGACGGTCCGTGTTCTTGAAGCCGGCGAAGATCTCCCGTCCGGCCGCGCCGACCACGTGACGGTTGGACAACGCAAACACCGTCTCGCCGTTGGTGACGAGGCAGCCGATCGAGCCGCGATGGATCTTGCCCTGGATCGTGGTCTGAACCGGAAAGCCGCCGCCGACCAGATCGCTCTTGAACACCGGCGGGTCGACGGTGCCGGGGCTTTCCTCGTTCGGATCGACCTTGACCACGCAGGTGGGCACGACACGGCCATCCGGCAGGTACAGGAACGGCGGCACCAGCTGATCCTGCTTCTCCGGATGGTTCTTCAGCTCCGAGCGCTTCATCCAGTCGCGGACAAAGACCAGGATGCAGGGCCACGACCAATCCTTGACCGACGAATTGAACAGCGTGCGCGGTCCGAGCGCCTGCGGCTTGGAGTGGGCCTTTCTTTCCGTTGCATTGCGATCGTTGTCGCGGATCAGATAGCGGCCGATCGCGGTCGCGTAGACCGACTGCAGATGGGCCAGATGCACGTGATAGGCCTCGCGGGCATCGAGCAGGTCCTTCACCGACAATGACGTGAAATCATGCTTGGTCAGGTCAATCATCTGGTTCCTCCGAAAATGCGCTTTGCGGCAACACCGGTTCAGGACGCAGCAATAGACGATCGCGCCAGCCCACGATCGTGGGTTAGTTCACATAAGTTATACAATTTAAAAGGGATGACACGAATGTGACGGATCACACGGCCTTCGGCCGGTCCGCGTGCGGAGTTCTATCTCCGCTGAGCGTGCCGCTTTATTTCCGCTGGGCGCGGCTCTCTATTTGCGCTGCGCGCGCCCTTTGGCGAAATGCCGGGCGAGGAAATCGGCGAGCACCTCGACACGGGCGGGCCGCGGACCGCCGGGCGGGGTGACGAGATGCACGGCGCCCTCGGGCTGCTTCCAGCCCTTCAGGATCACCTCGACCTCGCCGCTTGCGATCGCATCGCCGACGATGAAGTCGGGCAGATCGGCGATGCCGAGGCCGGCCAGCAGCGCCGGCATCACCGCCTCGCCATTGTTGACCCTGAGCTGACCGGCGGGCCGCACGCTCGCCTGCTCGCCCGACGCGTTGGTGTAGTGCCAGACGCCCTGGGTCGAGAGATAGGCGTAGCCGAAGCATTTGTGCTCGGCGAGATGCATCGGATGGGTCGGCCGGCCGTTGCGCTTCAGATAGGACGGCGCGGCCACCGTGTAACGCGGCATGCCGCACAGCCGCCGCGCGATCAGCGACGAATCCGGCAGCCGCGCGATGCGCAGGCCGGCGTCAAAGCCCTCGCCGATCAGATCGACCGTCGCGTCGCTGAGATGCAGGTCGATCGCGACCTCCGGATACGCCTCCATGAATTCCGGCAGCAGCGGCGCCACCGTCTTGATGCCAAAGCTCATCGGCACCGCGAGCCGCACCAGGCCGCGCGGCGTGGTCGATTGCGCCAGAGCCTCGTTCTCGGCGGCCTCGCCGTCGGCCAACAGCCGCGCGGCCCGCTCCGACAATTTCTGGCCGGCATCGGTCAACGCCAGCCGCCGCGAGGTGCGGTTGAACAGCCGCGCGCCGAGCCGCTCCTCGAGCCGGCTGACCGCCTTGGACACCGTCGCCTTGGACAACGAGAGCTCGGTCGCGGCCGCCGCAAACGACCGTAACTCCACGACTTTTGCGAAGATCGCGAGCGCCTCGAAGTCCGGAAGTTTCGCCATTGGCAGCTGTCCCGATTGCTCAGTTTGGAAACAATGAGTTTCAATAGTTTCTATTTCTATACCACAGCCGGAGGCATATCCAAGTGCCATCAAATTCAATCGCAAATTCAATCGATGGAGAAATCCAATGACCAAGAAGCTCTCCGGCAAGGTTGCCCTCGTCACCGGCGGCTCGCGCGGCATCGGCGCGGCGAGCGCCCGCGCGCTCGCTGCGGAAGGCGCCAACGTCGCGATCAGCTACGTCGCCTCTCCCGAGAAGGCCGAGGCCGTCGTCACTGAACTGAAGGCCAAGGGCATCAACGCCCGCGCCTACAAGGCCGACCAGGCCTCGTCATCCGATGTCGATCAGCTGGTGAAGACCGTCGCCAAGGATTTTGGCCGGCTCGACATCCTCGTCAACAACGCCGGCGTCGCGTCCGGCGGTGCGGTCGACGATCCCAAGGCCGATACCACCACGCTCGCCCGCCAGGAAGCGATCAACATCGACGGCGTGATCACCGCGATCCGCGCCGCCTCGAAGCTGATGGGTGAAGGCGGCCGCATCGTCACCGTCGGCTCCATGCTGGCCGACCGCGCCTCGTTCCCGGGTCTTGCCGACTACGTCGCCACCAAGGCCGCCGTCGTTGGCTACACCAAGGGCGCAGCGCGCGACCTCGGACCGCGCGGCATCACGGTGAATGTGGTGCAGCCGGGCTCGATCGACACCGACATGAATCCGAAGGACGGCGGCGAGTTTGCCGAGACGCAACGCTTGCAGCACGCGCTGCAGCGTTTCGGCCGGCCGGAGGAAGTTGCCGCCGGCGTCGTGTTCCTGGCGAGCCCGGACGCCTCGTTCGTGACCGGCACCGTGCTCAACGTCGACGGCGGCTTCGGCGCCTGATCGCAAAATTTTCTGGAGACGCCGGGTGAAGCCCACCCGGCCGCTGCGCAACATCGAAAATCAAGGGGAATGACCATGATCGAACTGAGACCATTTGCAGAGCTTGGCGGTGCCGACCACGGCTGGCTGAAGGCCAAGCATCACTTCTCGTTTGCGAGCTACTACGATCCCGAGAATGTGAGCCACGGCGCGCTGCGGGTGTGGAACGATGACGAGATCGCGCCCAACTCCGGCTTCCCGGCGCATCCGCATGCCAACATGGAGATCATCACCTATGTCCGCGAAGGCGCGATCACGCACCAGGACTCGCTCGGCAACAAGGGACGCACCGAAGCCGGTGACGTTCAGGTGATGAGCGCCGGCAGCGGCATCCGCCACTCCGAGTACAATCTGGAGCCGTCGAAGACCAAGATCTTCCAGATCTGGATCGAGCCGACGACGAAGGGCGGCCATCCGACCTGGGGCTCAAAGCCGTTCCCGAAGGCGGACCGCTCGGGCAAGCTCGTCACGATCGCCTCCGGTATTGACGGCGACAACGACGCGCTGCCGATCCGCGCCAATGCGCGGGTGCTCGCCACCACGCTGAAGGCCGGCGAGAGTGCGGAATACGCCCCCGACAAGGCCCGCCACCTCTATCTGGTGCCGGCAGCCGGCAGCATCGAGGTCAACGGCGTCCGCGTCAATGCGCGCGACGGTGCCGCGATCCGCGACGAGGCCAAGCTGAAGATCACCGCGCTCGAAGATGCGGAGCTGGTGCTCGTCGACGCAGCCTGAGTCTCTCCACTCCGTCATGGCCGGGCTTGACCCGGCCATCCATCCCTCTTCGAAAGAGTCTTTCAAGATTGATGGATTGCCGGGTCAAGCCCGGCAATGACAGCCCTTAGACCAACTCCCCCAACCTTCCCCTACCCAACCCAAAGGAGGCCATCATGGCCAAGGTTCTCGTCCTCTATTACTCCGCCTACGGTCACATCGAAGCGATGGCGAATGCCGTCGCGGAAGGCGCGCGCGAAGCCGGCGCCACCGTCGACATCAAGCGCGTGCCCGAGCTCGTGCCGGCGGAAGTCGCCAAAGCCTCGTATTACAAGCTCGACCAGGCCGCGCCGGTCGCAGAGATCAACGATCTCGCCAACTATGATGCGATCATCGTCGGCACCGGCACCCGCTTCGGCCGCATGGCCTCGCAGATGGCCAACTTCCTCGACCAGGCCGGCGGGCTGTGGCTCAAAGGCGCGCTGAACGGCAAGGTCGGCGGCGCCTTCACCTCGAGCGCGACCCAGCATGGCGGCCAGGAGACCACGCTGTTCTCGATCATCACCAACCTCCTGCATTTCGGCATGACGGTGGTCGGCCTCAATTACGGCTTTGCCGGACAGATGAAGCTCGACGAGGTCACCGGCGGCGCGCCCTACGGCGCCACCACCATCACCGGCGGCGACGGCAGCCGCCAGCCGAGCGAGAACGAGCTCGCCGGCGCGCGCTACCAGGGCCGCGCGATCGCGGAGGCCGCCAGGAAGCTGCACGGCTAAGCTTCACGGTTAGGTTTCACGCCTGACTGGCTGGTTGACGCGATTAGGGCGGCACTCGTTGAAGATTGCCGCCCGATCTGCTGCTTTCGGAAACGCCAGTTCCCGAGGTCATCGAGACTGTTTTCGTGATATGCCGTCAGGCTTCTTGTCGGCGCAGCCCCGAGGTTTGCCATGACCAACACACAGAAGACCCGCTGGCCGGAACTGCCGACCGCGGCGTGGCGCGACAGCTGTGCCACCCTCCAGCTCTTCACCCAGATTGCCGGCAAGATCCGGCTGGCGAAATCGCCCTGGCTGAATCACTCCTGGCACGTCACGCTCTATGTCACGACGCGCGGGCTGACGACCTCGCCGATCCCCGACGGCGACCGCACGTTCCAGATCGACTTCGATTTTATCAATCACATGCTCCGCATCTCGACCAGCGACGGCACCGAGCGGCAATTCGCGCTGGCCGGTCAAGCGGTCGCGAGCTTCTACGCGGCGACCATGACCAATCTGAAGGACCTCGGCGTCGATGTCGCCATCGACGAGATGCCGAACGAGCTGCCCGACCCGATCCGATTTTCGCAGGATACGCAGCATGCCTCGTACGACGCGGATGCCGTGCGCCGGTTTCACCAGATCCTTGTGAACTGCGACCGCGTGTTCAAGCAATTCCGGACCGGCTTTCTCGGCAAGGCGAGCCCGGTGCACTTCTTCTGGGGCAGCTTTGATCTCGCGGTGACGCGCTTCTCCGGCAAGACGGCACCGCGGCATCCTGGCGACGTGCCGCATTTGCCCGACGCGGTGGCGCACGAAGCCTATTCGCACGAGGTCAGCAGCGCCGGCTTCTGGCCGGGCGGCGGCGCAATCGATTATCCCGCATTCTATTCCTACGCCTATCCGGAACCCGCGGGCTATCGCAGCACGCCGGTACGGCCCGACGCTGCATTCTTCAGCGAAACACTCGGCGAATTCATCCTGCCATACGACGCCGTGCGGATGGCTGCAGATCCGGACAAGGCGCTGCTCGAATTCCTGCAATCGAGCTATGAGGCTGCGGCCATCAACGCGAACTGGGACCGTGCTGCACTGGAATGCCCACAGGGCCTGCCGGGCGTGGTCAGAGGGGTCTAGCGCTCGCGCGCCGCACCAGTGGCTCAATCCTCCTCGCGCGACGGCGTCGACTTGCCGAGCGCCTCTTTCAGCCGTGCTGAGAGTTTTGGATAGCGACGCATCGCCAGCACGGCGCGGTCACGCAGCGCCTGCGGCTGTCCGCGCCAGCTCAAGGCGGCACCAAGATCGACCAGCGGCGTACGCTGCGGTCCGAACCGTCGCTTGTAGCTGTAATTGCCGACCGAGAACTCGAATTCCCGCACGCCGTCCTTGTGCAGCGCCTCGATGGTGCGATCGATGATCAGCCGGCCCGGCGAGCACATCGACCATTTTTCGCCCGCATTGCTGATGCGGATCATGATGTAGCGCGAGCCGGTGCGGATGCCGAGCAGCGTCGCCACCACCTCGTCGCGCGTCGTCAGTGCGGTCATCACCGCATAGCCACGCGCAGTGCCTTCGCGCACGAGGTCGCGATAGAAGGCGGTGGTGTCCGCATCATCGAGCACGTAGTTGAGCCCAAGGCCCAGCAACCGATCGCCCTGCTGCACTTCCGTGACCGAAAGGAGCTGCAATGCCTCGTCAGTGTCGGCCGCGAATTTGAAGGCCGCCGACGGCTCACGCGTGAACACGCGCCAGCTCCGTTCCAGCTCCTTGCGGACCTTGCGATCCAGCTCGTAGCGCCAGGCGTTGTGGTCGTCGCCGATGGTCAACAGATTGCCGTTGACGAGCGACGGCCCGACGCCGTCGAGCAACGCCAGCGGATTGGATCGCGCCGCGAACCTGACCGGCATCTTGCGAAAACGGATGAGGTCGGCACCGCCCTGCACCTTGCGCAGCGCCGCCTTCAGGTCGCGCCAGAACTGCCTGGCGGCGACGTCGTCACGAGGGGCGGCCGGGCCGAGCAACGGCGCGTTGAAGTCTGTGAGGTTGAGATCGGCGAATTCGATGATGCGCAGGCTGCCCTGGCGGTGACGGATCAACGGCAGCAGCGCGGCGCGCTCACCGGTCGCAGCATCGCTGACGATGGCGATCAGCGGCGCGACGCCGTCGGTGGCAAAGGCCCGGTACCACGACGCGTACCATTGCGGATGCTGGAACGCGGTGAGCGGATCGAATGCCCCCCAGCGGGCGGCGGCCTGTGCCCAATCGTCAACCAGCTCGACCCGATAGCCGACCGCATAGGAGGAGACCCGCGCCCCGGATTTCTCAACCGCTGTCGTCAATACTGTCATTCCAGCACCTGCTTCCGGCGCAACGTTGTTACGCCGCTTCCAACGCCGCCTTGGGCAGGTCGACGATCTTGCCGAGATCGCGCTCGTCGAGACGGAAATCGATCTGGCGGCGCACCGCGCGTTCGCGCTTCACCCATTTGCCGTCGCGCAGCAGCTTCTGCATCACCTGCTTGGCGAAGAAGGTGGGACCGCGGATGCTGCGGCTGCGCGGCGCGTAGCCGAAGCGATGACGCAGCATGCCGTTGGCCAGATGCAGGATCTGGGCACGGCGGATGTCGTCGTTGACATAGGAGATCGTCATCGAGATGTTGACGGTGTCGAGGTTCTCGACGCGGTGCGGCGCATTGAGCGGCCAGTTCAGCATCTGGCCGGGTTCGAGATCGATCACCTGAGCGTGCCAGTCGTACCAGGGCTCGTAGGGGATATCGACCTCGACATCGAACAGCGCGATGTTCTCCAGATGCTCGGGCCGGATGAACGGCTGCGTGTTGGGATAGATATAGACCCGCTTGCGGCCAGCGATCTGCACCAGACCCTGCCCAGGCAGATCGGCGTGATAATAGACCTGCGCGTCAGGCGACGAAATCAGGATGCCGGCCTGATGCGTCGGCGCGTCGAAACCCGGGACCTTGGCCGCGATCTCGCCGAACATCCGCTCGATCATGTCGCGATAGCGGTGATCGACCGCGGTAACGTTGCGCAGGTTCAGCCACAGGCCGCCGCGCGAGATCGCCTCGATCACCTGCTGGCCGCGCAGCCTGCCGATCTCGCCCTCGCGCCAGACGCGGCTCGATCCCCTGGCGCCGGTCTTGACCAGGCTGTAGTGCTCACGCGGATAGTGCTCGATCAATTTCGCCAGATCGTCCATCGAGAACGCCGGCTGCTTGTGCATGGTGTGCTCGAGCCGGATCGGCTGATGGCTCCAGAGCTTGGAATGGTTGTCATCCCAGTTCGTGAAGATCTTGCCCGTCGTCATGGTCGCACTCCTGGCTGCTGCACCGTTTCGCTTCATCCGATGTCCCGTTCCGGGACGCGCCGGCAGCTCATGAGCGGGAATTGGCAAGAAGGATGCCGTCGCGTATGTCCGCGCGGTTACCCGAAGCTAATGTCTCGCCGATATGGCTAACCGCGATTTTTCCGGAGCCGGCCGCCAAGGCCGACAGCACTGAATGGCCGAAAAACCCCGATATCGCGCGCTGTTTCTCGGCGCCGGACCGCAGATGCACTGCGGGGTCGGGCAATTCACCTGCCTGCTGCAGCAGACGATCGAGAAGATCGAGCCCGGCGCTAGCACGGCGTTAACCCTGACCCAGACCGGCGGCACGATCGCCGAGACCTGGCGTGCGGTCGGCAGCGCCGACAGCGTGGTCTGCAACTTCCCGATCGTGGCCTGGAAGCGCGTGATCCTGCGGCCGCTGCTCGCGCTGCTGTTCGCCCGGCTGCGCCGCCGCAAGGTTGTCCTGATCCAGCACGAATGGGCCGGCCTCAACGGCATCCGGCGGCTGACCTACATCCCCGCATTGTGGCTCGCCAATACCATCGTGATGTTCTCGCCGCTGGTGCGCCGCGAGCTCGCCGACGATCCGATCATGCACGGCATGGTGCGGAAATGCGTGCTGGCACCCCTGCCGCCGAACATCGCAGCGCCGGCGGACACGGCGGATTCGATGCTGCTGCAGCGGCTGGTCGCGGCACGCGGCGACGGACAGCTCGTCATCGGGCATTTCGGCTCGATCTATCCCGGCAAGCAGCCGAACGGGCTGCTCGAGATCGGCGCGATCCTGAAGCAACGGGGCTTGCGGCCCCTGATCGTCTATGTCGGCTCCTTCATCCGCGGCGTCGAAAATATCGAGCAGAAATTCCACGTCCGCGTTGCCGAACTGGGCCTGAAGAGCGACGTCATCGTCTCCGGCTACGTCGCGTCCGATCTCGAGGTGTTCGGCCTGCTCAGTGAGATCGACGTGTTCTGCTACTCGCTGGCCGAGGGCCTCAGCGCGCGGCGGTCGAGCATTCTGGCCTGCGTGCAGTCCGGCCGGCCGCTGATCGTCACCGGCCCGGCGCTGCCGGACGAGTTCGATCACCATCCGCGCTTCAAGGAGCTGATCGACCGCGGCGCGATCCTTTTGGTGCCGCGCGACGCCAACAGCGCGGCCTATGCCGACCAGATCGTCGCGGCGCTGAAGCGACCGACCGCGCAGGTGCCGTTCGATTTCGAGGGCTGGTGGACGGACGTCGCGAACGCAATCCGGGCGCAGCTTTAGGCCCGCATCCGGAACCGGGCAAGATAGTGCAGCCCGAACACCGCGATCAGGAACGTCACCCAGATCGTATCGGCGCGATCCAGAAAGAAGCTCTCCATCGACGACAGATAGAGGCCGAACAGCCAGATGCGCAGGAACAGCATCGTCAGCGGCGCATCATTGCCGCCGAGATCCGCGGCCTGGAAGTCGCGCAGCGGCTTGATGACAACGGCCGCGATCAGCAGCACGAGACCCGGCAGGCCGGTTCCGAGCGCGGTGTCCAGATAGCCATTGTGGCTGTGCGAGGCGTAGCCCGCCCACTCCTTGCCTTCCTGCAGGTTCTGGATCGCGTTGCTGCCCCAGAACGCTTCGAAGCCATAGCCGGTCCATAGCCGCTGGTGCAGCGAATCGAGCGCGAACGCCCAAATGTCGGCACGGCCGGTGAAGGAGGTGTCGAGCGGCATCCGGTCGGCGATCGCAGCCAGCGTATCGCTCATGACAGTGCCGACGCTGAACAGATTGAGCAGCACGAGCGGCGTCAACAGCAGCAGCGCACGCCCCCAGAGCGAGCGGATCACGGGCAGCAGCGAGGTCAGCATCAGCACTGCGACGCACAGCACGATCGCGCTCTTGCCGGCGGTGAAGAACAGGAAGATCGCGGCCAGCACGGCGACCGCGATACCCGACAGCCAGCCGCCGGCGCGCATCAGGTAGATGCCGAGGAAGATCAGCATCGCCATCATCGCGGCGGCGACGTTCTTGTGACCGAACGCGCCGCGCCAATTGCCGGCGAGCGCCGGCTCCTGCGGATCGGTGGCTTGGTGGATCGAGAGGTGCGGCGCCAGGAAGACGCCGAGAAAGCAGGTGACGAGCAGCACCAGGGCGGCGATGCTGAACCAGCGCATCAATTCGCCCTGCGACTTCGGCAGCAGCAGCAGCGTCGCCGTCACCACGATGACGAACACCGAGAGCGCCAGCCGGCGCAGCGAGGTGGCCGGATCGAACGACAGCACGACGGTGACACAGATCCAGCCCCCAAACAGCAGGAAGGCCGGCGTCAGCAGCGACTTCAACGCCGGCAGATTGTCGCGCAGGGTCAGCGCCAGCATCGCGACCATCAGCACGCCGAACAGGCCGTAGAGAAACGCTTCCTTGCCCGAAGTCACCTCGCCGACATAGAAGCCAGAGAGATCGGCGAACGGACGCAGCGAGATCCAGACCAGCAGCAGAATGCCGATGAAGAACGCGCAGCGCACGATATCCATCACCGGCCGGCGCGCGATGTCGGCGATCAGCGCCCGGCTTTCGGTGGTGACGGACAAATCGCTCACGACGCGATCTTGGAGGCCGCGTAGGGCTGCGGCTCGATCCCGAGCACCGCAAGCGCGCTGCCGATGGCGACCACCATCGGATGCATCGCGATCACGGCCTGATGCTCGCGCAGCACGATGCGCGTGAAGCGATACAGCGAGAACGGCACCAGGCAAAACATCTTGGCTTTCACGGCGGCGCGCGACCACACCGTCTGCGCCGCCTTGCGCTCGATGTGATAGTTGATCGCACCGATCCGCAATCCCCGCCGCACGATCCAGCCGAGATTGGTCCGGGTCGAGGGCACGGTCTCGCTGATTGTGGCCTCCGTCACCCAGAAGAAGCGGAAGCCCGCGCGGCGCGCCCGCACGAAGAAGTCGTGGTCGCCGCCGCCGAGGAAATTGAAGCGCAGGTCGAAGGCAGGACTGCCGAGCCGTTCGAACACCACGCGCCGGATCAGGCAATTGCCGCAGCCATAGATCACCGGGACCGGTCCGCTGGCATGATAGGCCGGCGCGAACGCCGGATGGCGCTTGAGCCCGCCCTTGTGCTTGTCGTCGAAGTCCGGCCACACCGGCCCGCCGATGATGTCGGCGCCGGAGGTCTCGGCCGCCTGCACCATCCGCCCCAGCCAATCCGGCGCGGCGACCTCGTCGTCGTCGATCATCAGGAAATTCTTCGCGTTCGGGAATGCCTCGAGCGCGGTCTCGAACGCCGCGTTGATCGCCTGGCAATTGCCCTGCCGGGGCTCGACGATGCAGATGCCACGAAGACGGCCGGAATTAAGGAATTCGGCCGCAACCGGCGCGCTTTCGCATCGCGCGGCATCGTTCTCGACCACGACGACCGCGAAGCCGCGTTCGGTGCTTTGCGCCGCGACCGATTCCAGCGTCAGCCGCAGGTGCTTCGGCCGGCGAAAGCTCGGAATGCAGATCACGGTTTCGACGGAGCAATCGAGCGCGGGCGAGGTGGTGACCCAGGCACGTTCCACGGCGGCAAGCTCTGTCGACATCTCGATGCCCTCCTGGCAATCGCGATCCGCAAAGCGCGCATCATCCCGGCACGGATCGGAATGGGACATGGCCGTCCCAAAGTGACCGACACAGGCGGCAATACGGTCGCGGATCGAACGTTACCGCGACCTCATGGCAAAATCCGCTCCAGCCGCGACGCGCGTCACCGCGACTTCGTCGCAAGGTTAATTTGAAGTCTAATGAAGCAATTTACGCGCGTAGAAGGTCGTGCGAGAGCAGCGCCTCGCGCTCGCGGCCACGCCGTTAGCGAGTCCTTATGGTTAAGGGCCGCCACGCGCACGCGAAGCGCGCTTCAGGCGTCCGGCTGGCATCCAATTTGCTGATGAACCCATAAATCGTCCATCGATCCGACCGCGGCAACGATAACAACCATCTGAGGTTCACCTTGAAAGCGCTCGACCTCGTCTCGCTCGGCACCAAGCATGTCCGCAACGCCTTGTCGGAAGAGCTCTATCTGCGGACCGGACGCGACGTCACGCGCCCGGCCGCGATCTTCGCGGAGGTGGTCGAACGCTGCAATTACAAGTGCCGCTATTGCGACTACTGGCGCCGTACGAACTATCGCGACGAGATGTCGATCGACGAATGGCAGCGCGCGCTCGCGAGCCTGAAGGAATTCATCGGCGCCTATCACGTCGAGTTCGCCGGCGGCGAGCCCTACATCAAGAAGGGCTTTCTCGATCTCTTGCGGTTCTGTCGCGACAACGACATCCATTGGGGCGTCACCACCAATGGCGGCGCTTATCTCAACAAGAAGATCGTCGCGCAGACCGTCGAGGCGCGCCCGTTCAACATCAACATCTCGATCGACTCGACCGACCCCACGATCCACAATTATTCGCGCGGTGTCGAAAACTCACTGAGCGACATCGTGCAGGGCATCCGCAACGTCGCCGAGCAACGTCGCGCCGAAGGCCTGGACTTTCCGATCATCATCAAGCCGGTCGTGCACAAGCTCAACTTCCGCCGCCTGCCCGAAATGGTCGACTGGATCCAGCAGATCGGCGCCACCGCGCTGAGCTTCCAGCCGGTCGAGCAGGGCACGCAGGAGGTCGAGGACGAACTGTGGATCGGCGAGAGCGAGATGGACGATCTCATCAACGTCCGTGACGAGCTGTTGCGGTTGAAGCGCGCGGGCGCGCCGATTCTCAACGGCGAGGCCGTGCTGCGGGCCTGGCCGAACCATTTCCGCCGCGAGAAGGCGCCGAAGGAAGTGATGCCGTGCCGGGTCGGCATGCGGAACTACTTCATCCGCTCCGACGGGCGCCTCGAAGTGTGCTGGTTCTTCAAGCCGATCGGCAACGTCCGCACCCAGACCGCACGCGAGATCTGGTACAGCGAGGAAGCGCAGGTCCGTCGCAAGGAAACCATCGCCTGCGACAAGCTCTGCCTGTTCACCTGCCTCGCCCAGCGCACGCTGCAGGACAAGCTGAAGATGGGCCTGACGCTGCTGAGCAACACCAAGGCCGCCTGACGCCGCAAGAGAGAAACAACAAAGCGCGATCGTCCACCGGACGGATCGGGCTTTTGCTTGAGCGGCTGAAGGCAGCCAATCAGCCCGCAAACAATTTTCGAAACAGGCTGGCGGATTCCGGAAACTGGCCGTTGTCGATCTGAGTCGGCCACAGACCATCGACATCGAAATAGGCCGCATAGGCGATGGCGGCCTGATTGGCAGCGAACCAGTCGTGCATCTGCTGCACGAAACTGGCGTTGTCGCCGGAATGGCCGACGCCCCATTCCGGATAGCTCATCAGCTTGCCGTGCTTTGCCGCGAACGCGCGTTGCCATTCCAGGCCGAAGGGCGCCTTGAGATAGGAATTGGTCCAGCGCTCGGCCGCACTGCCCTCCGATTTGAAGTCGTAGACGTCGAGGCCGATGAGATCGACGACGTCATCACCGGGATAGGCTGTAGCGGCCGGCATGTCCTGCGATCCCCAGCCCGGGCACCAGTCGAACTTGAAGCTGCCGGAGTGACGACGGAAGATTCCCACCACGCGGCGGAACGCCTCGACGTAGTCGTCCTCATGCCCTCCGGCGAACCAGCCCATGCTGGAGATGTTCATCTCCCAGCCGAGGCGAATGATCGCCTTCGGATGTGCTGCCGCGATCGCGCGCGCGGCCGCCTCGAACTCGGCGTCGTGCGCGCCGCCGGCGACATCGGCAAGCGGCGTGCCGGTGATCGTGAGCGGCACCGACCAGGCCACATTGCGCGCCGGATTGAGCTTCTTCCAAAGCCCCGGCACCCAATCCAGTTTGTGAAAATCCTCCCAGCTGGTCTGGCCGTAGAAGTCGACGCCGAGCACCGACGAGCGCGGCCGGCCGAGCCATGTCTCCCAGGCCTGCAGCACATGCTCGCGGCCGGTTTCGCCCCAGTTGACGAACGCGCCGGCGAACCGCGCCGAATTTGCACCAAGCCGCGATCGGCCTGACGGTGCGGCGCGCGCCGTCGACAGTCCGCTCAGGGCAAGCGCCGCGACGGCGAAGACGCCGCGCCGCGTGAGTCCGCGATCAGTTGGCATGGCGTGCTCCGACAAACTCGCGCGCAGCGCGCGTGCCAAAAGCGCACAGCGCCGACAGCGCTGCTGTCTCGAAATGGACGGATGGCGCCGCGTGCGGCCTGACCGCGCCGCTCATCCGCTGAAAATGCCGCCAAATCTGCATGCGCACCTGCCTGCGCCGACCTCGTCGGCAATCGCGCCAGCAACACTGCAATATCCGGGCAACGTCGCGATCCAGCGTCAAAATCGCGCAGCCGGACGTTTCCTTCCGATCCGTTAACCGATGCTGCGCGCCGCCATTTACCATTTCTTAACCATCAGTGCCGTCGATGGGGTCATCAAAATCCTCCGGCACCGATCTTGCTGAACTGGGGTTCAGGACAAGTCTGGCGGCCACGATGTTCCGCCCTGAAACGGTGACGCCGGAGAGAGTTACAAGATGAACCCTGTCGCGTTGCTGACCCCGACCTACGGGCGCGATCTGGAAATCTGCACGCTGCTCTGCGAGAGCGTCGATCGCCACGTCACGTCCTTCTCCAAACATTACCTGCTGGTGCCGGATTGCGACCTGCCGCTGTTCGCGCCGCTCTCCAGCGAGCGCCGCATCATTATCCCCGCCTCCTCCTTCCTGCCCGACTGGCTGCGGCCGCTGCCGCGCATGATCCAGCGCAAGCGCCGGCAGTTCTGGTGGTCGCTGCGCGCCAAGCCGGTGAACGGCTGGCACGTGCAACAGATCCTCAAGATCGCGGCGACGATCGCACTGCCCTATGAGCGGTTCTGCATCCTGGATTCCGACATCGTGTTCTTCCGCGATTTCGATCTCGCGCGCTTCCAGTATCCAAACACGATCCCGCTCCTGAAAATGGCTGACGCCGTCACCGCCGACCAGCCGCGCCATTCGCGCTGGCTCGCGACCAGCCACCAGCTGATCGGCCTGCCGACGCCGCCGTTCCCGGCGCCGGACTTCATCGGGCACATCATCTTCTGGGACAAGCAGACCACCCGCGCGCTCGCCGAGCGGATCGAGGCCGTCTCCGGCATGAGCTGGATCGAGGCGCTGTGCCGGACCCGCGAGTTTTCCGAATATCTGCTGTACGGCTTCTTCGTCGAGAACGATGAGGCGTCTGCGCTGCGTCACTCCGTCGTGCCCAAGACGCAATGCGTCAGCTACTGGGACGATCCGACCCTGAGCAAGGACGAGCTCACACGGCTGCTGCTCCGCGCCAACAGGGACGACGTCGCGTTCTCGATCGCGTCGTTCTCGGGCACGCCGGTCGCGACGATTCGCGAGGTGGTGGCCGAGAGCGACGCCATCCTGGGCTCAATGGCGGCGACACGGCCTGCGGAGCTCGCCGCATCATGCTGATCGGACAGGCCAGCATCAATTTGACCGCCAACGTGCTCTCGGCGCTGCTCGGCCTGTTCAGCGTGTTCATCTTCACGCGGCTGTTCGCGCCGCATGACTATGGCGTCTATTTGCTCGGCGTCGGCTTCGCTTCCGTCATCTCCGTGTTCCTGGTCGGCTGGTTTCGCAACCTGATCCTCAGCGGCCACGGCCGTGACGACGGCACCGATGTCCGCGGCCTGGTGGCGTCGGGCTACCTGATCTGCTGCTTCACCGCGCCGATCGCCTGGCTGCTGGCGCGCCTCGTCGGCCTCGATGCGACCGCCGCGCTGGCGGCCGTCGTTCTCGCAATCGCGATCGGCCTGTTCGAGCTGACGCAGGACCTGCTGCGCGCCCGCCTGCAGGCGCTCTCGGTGATGAAGGCGACGCTGGTCCGCGCCGGCGCCCTGCTCGGCTTCGGCGCCGTCGTCGCGCTGGTCAGCCCGACCGGCTTCCTGCTGCTGCTCGCGGCCGCCTCCGCTTACCTTGTCGCGGTGCTCGTGCAGTCGCGACGTGCATGGCGCGGCACGCCCCTGAACTTCGGCCGTGCCGACCTGCGATCGCTGGCCCGCACCGGCCTGCCGCTGACCCTGTCGCTGACCTTGCTTGCAATCTCAAGCGTGACCGACCGTTTCATGATCGCCAACCTGATCGGCGCGGCCGATGCCGGCAAATATGTCGCAGCGCTCGACCTGGTACGCCAGACCCTGATGATGCCCGCGATGAGCATGGCTGCGGCGTTCTTCCCGATGGCCGTGCAGATCCAGGCACGGCAAGGCGACGCCGCGGTCAGGAGCCACCTCGCCGATTGCCTCGAACTGCTCGCCGGCGTCACTCTGCCGGCCTGCCTCGGCTTTGCGCTGATCGCCCCGCATGTCGCCAACATCATCCTCGGCGTCGATTTCCGCGCGATCGCGGGCGAGATCATGCCGATCATCGCGCTCGCCGTGCTGTTCCAGGTGCTGACGCAGCAATATCTGCATGCGAGCTTCCTGCTGTCCGGACGCAATTCCTTCTATCTGATCAACACCGCCTCGATCATCGCGGCGAATGTGATCCTGTCCTACGTGCTGGTCAGCCTTGACGGCACGGTCGGCGCGGCATGGGCGCGGCTCGGCGCCGACATCACCGGCTTTGCCTGCGCCCTGGTCCTGAGCCGCTTCGCTTTCCGGATTCCAATCCCGCTCGGCCGCCTCGCTCTGATCGTCATCGCGGCACTCGCGATGGCGCTCACCGTCGGCGCGCTCGACCGCGCCCTGCACCTCGCCGATCTGCCCGCCAGCATCGTGCTGATCGGCGCGGGGTTCGCCGTCTACGCCGCGCTCTGCTGGCTGTTCGACATCGCGCGCCTGCGCGGCCGGCTGAAGCAGGGCCTCGCCATGTTCCGTACCAAATTCGCAAACAGCAATGTCGGGTGAGCCGATGACCAAATACCTTGCGCTTGCTACACGTCCTGCTACTCGCACCGAGCTCTCGGTGCCGGTTCCCGCTGAGATCCATCCGGAATCGCTGCTCGCACTGCCGCCCGGCGAGGCCAAGCAGAGCCTGCTCACGGTTCACAGCATCCTCGAAGCCCGGCTGCCGGCCGGCCCGCTGTCGATCTACGAAGCCGGCGGCGGCTCGACCAGCTATTTGCCGCTCGGCGTGTTGCGCCGTGCGCATGTGACCGTCGTCGACATCGACGCCGATCAAATTCGCAACAACACCTATGCGCAGGAAGCCGTCCTGGGCGACATCCAGACCTATCGCTTCGCGCCAGAGCGATTCGACCTGATCATCTGCTACAACGTCATCGAGCACATTCCCGATGTGGAGGCCGCACTGAGCGGATTCTGCGAGGCGCTGAAGCCGAACGGGGTGTTGCTGATCGGCGCGCCGAACCCGAAGTCGCTGTCGGGCATCGTCACGAAATACTCCCCGCACTGGTTCCACGTCTGGTTCTACCGCCACGTCCGCGGCGAGAAGAACGCCGGGCTACCGGGCGAGGCGCCGTTCCCGACCCATTTCCATCCGCTGGTGACGCTGACCAATCTCGAAGCGTTCGTCGCCGAGCGCGGGCTGCAGGTCATCTACCGGAAGAAATACGAGAGCCCGCGCTATCCCGAGATGCGCCGGCGCAAGCCTGTTCTGGCCGCCCTGATCGACGCTGCGGCGAAGGCGATGAACGCATTGCTGCCGGGCAAGATCGACGTCCGGCACGGCGACTATCACGTGATCCTGCGGAAGCTTGGATCATGAACGCGCTGTGGTCGGAAGCCAGGGTCAAGGTCAGCCATCGGCTGGCGATGCATGTGCAGGTCGAGCGTTTCCGCCTGAACAATGCCACGCCGATGGTCACCTTCACCTTTGACGATCTGCCGAAGAGCGCGGCGACGTTCGGCGCCGACATCCTGGAATCCTACGGCGCCCGCGGCACATTCTACGTGTCGGGCGGATTGGTCGGGCTCGACGCGCCGGACTGGACCAGCGGCAGCGCTGACGATGTCGTCTCGCTGCATCGCCGCGGCCACGAGATCGGTTGTCACACCTTCTCGCACCGCCGCGCCTGCGATCTCGATGAGACCTCGCTGGCTGCGGAGATCGCGCGCAATCGCACCTATTTCCATTCGCTCGATCCGACCATGCCGGTCGAGACCTTCGCCTACCCGTTCGGCTACGGCTCGTATGCGCGCAAGCACCAGCTGAAGTCCGAATTCCGCACCTGCCGCAGCATCGTGCCGGGCGTGAACAACGGCGAGGTCGATCTGCAATTCCTCCGCGCCATGCCGCTGATCGACCGCCAGATGCCGCGCGAGCGGATCGACATGGCGTTCGCCGAGGCGGCAAACATGAACGGCTGGTTAATTTTCTACAGCCACGACGTCGCCGACGTACCGAGCCTTTACGGCAGCTCGCCAGATCTCATGACTTACGCGCTGGAAGCCGCGGCGCGGCGCAATGTCCCTGTCTTGACGATGGCGGAGGCGTTTCGATGCGCCCGCGCTTAAACCCTTTGTTTGCCTTTCTGGTGAATAGTCGGCGAATGAGTATGGTTAATTTTTCGTGTCGCGTTTTTTCCGCGTCGTCTCGTGCGCGTTGCGTGGCCCGAAAGAGTGCTCCTCAGCCGATGCGTGCGGCCATTCAGATGGAAGCTGGGGTCGATGCTTAGCTATGACCAGCCGATCAACCGGGCCAGTCCGGAGCCGCGCCGGACCGCAATCCCGGCCGGCTTCAACGTGCTCGAACTGATCCGGCTGCTGTGGGCGCGCAAGGTCGCGATCGTCTCAGTTGCCCTGCTCTGCGCCTGCATCGCGGTCGCGATCGGCAAAAGCCTGACGCCGAAATATACCGCGGGCGCCCAGCTCTATGTCGACCCGCGCGAGTTGCAGCTCGTCGAGCGCGAACTGACCCCGCGCGCCCAGGACGTCTCCGGCCTCTCGATGGTGGTCGAGAGCCAGTCGCGCCTGATCACGTCAAACAATGTGCTGCTGCAGGTGATCCGCGACACCAACCTGGTCAAGGATCCCGAGTTCGGCGGCGGCGGCGCGACCAAGGGCCTGCTCGCATCGCTGCTCGGCCTGTTCGGCATCGAGCCGCGGCAGACCGCGGAACAGCAAGAACAGATCGAGATGAATACGCTCGATACGTTGAACCGCCATATCAACGTCAAGAAGACCGACCGCACCTTCATCGTCGACATCGACGTGTGGTCGCACGACCCGGTCAAGGCGGCGATGCTCTCCAACGCGATCGCCAAGGCCTATCTCACCGAGTCCAAGAAGTCGCAGGCCGACGCGGCGCGGCGCGCCACCCGCGACCTGTCCGGCCGCCTGAAGGAGCTGCAGCAGCGCCTGCGCAACGCGGAAGAGGCACTCGCAACCTACAAGGCGCAGAACAATTTCTTCG
Source organism: Bradyrhizobium sp. 6(2017) (assembly GCF_011058295.2). Classification (NCBI taxonomy): domain Bacteria; kingdom Pseudomonadati; phylum Pseudomonadota; class Alphaproteobacteria; order Hyphomicrobiales; family Nitrobacteraceae; genus Bradyrhizobium; species Bradyrhizobium sp. 6(2017). The sequence goes on from NZ_CP049289.2 coordinate 8,829,270, forward strand.
GCTCGCAGGATAATCTGCTCACCGACCAGCAGCTCTCGGTCGGCAACCAGCGGCTGGCCGGGGCACGCGCGCTGACGCTCGATGCCCAGGCCAAGTACGACCAGATCGAGGCCAGCCGCCGCGGTTCGATGGATCCGGGCGCGATTCCCGAAGCTCTGCAGTCGCCGACCATCGCCAATCTGCGCTCGCAATATGCCGATGTGAAGAAGCGGCAGGCCGAGCTGCAGGGCGAGCTCGGGCCACGGCATCCGGCGCTGCGTCAGATCGAACAGCAGGTCGAGGATCTGCGACGGACCATCAAGGAAGAGATCGACCGCGTCGCGCTGTCGGCGAAGAACGATCTGACCCGGGCACGCGACTACGAGGCCTCGCTCAACAAGGCGCTGGACGTCCAGAAGCACCAGAGCGTGCAGATGAGCCAGGCGTCGGTGCGGCTGCGCGACCTGGAACGTGAGGTCGATGCCAGCCGCGATGTGTACCAGTCCTTCCTCAAGCGCTCGCGCGAGACCGAGGAGCAGGAAAGCCTCAACACCTCGAGCGCGCGCGTGATCGGCGATGCCACGATCCCGCAGCAGCGGACCTTCCCGCCGGCGATGAGCCTGCTGGCGATGATCGGCTTCATGTTCGGCGGGCTCGCCGCCGCGGCCTGGATCGTTGCCGCCAGCCAGTTGGCGCCCGGCGCCGATCCGATCCGCCCCAAGCTCCAGCCGAAGCAGGATGCCGCACCGGAACGGCAGTCCGTGATCGCCAAGGTGAAGCCGCCTGTGCAGGCACCGCCCGTGGTACAGCCGGCAGCCGTCGCAATCGACAAGCCGGTGATCGAGAAGCCGCTGATCGCCGAGTTGCAGGAGACCGACGTCATGCGGTCGCTCGGCGGAATCCTGAGCGGCGACCATCCCGCCGACGTCACCCATTTCGGCTGGCCGACGCTGCGCACCAGTTCGGCGCTCGGCCCGTTCTCGAACACGATGCGCCAGATCCATGCGGCGCTGGCTGCGGGGGTTGCCCCCGAGACCGTCCCCGTGCTGGCCGTGATCGGCGCAGGCGACGATCCCGATCGCAGCGTCGTCGCGCTCAACATCGCCCTCGTCGCGGCGCGCGACGGCGCCCGTGTCCTGCTGATCGATGCCGACACCACCGCCCACGCCCTGACCGACTGCGTCGCGCATCCCGGCCAGAGCAAGCCGAGCCGCCTTGATTGGCTCACCATCGGCAGCAAGGCGTCCCGCGCCGTCAACACCGCAAACGGCATCGCGATCCTGCCGGCGATCAAGGACAATCCCGCCAAGGGCTGCGAGGCGATCCGGAAGGCGATCGCCCAGGCACGCTCCGCCGGCGGCCATGACCTCGTGATTCTGGACGGGCCGTCCATGCCGTGGGGCACGGACGAACGGCGGCTGTTCGAGGTCGCCGACGGGCTGATCGCCGCGCTGCCGGTGGACCGCGACATCAACGCGTCGATGGAAGACATCATCGCCGCGCTCGGCGGAACCGAACGCAAGCTCGCCGGTGTCGTTCTCAACGAACTGCAGTCCACCTTCGCAGGTCAGCGACACGACAAGCAGTATGCATGAGCGACGCGCCGGCCGCGTCACGTTGTGCCCCGCTCCTGCACCAGCGATCGCGAGTTGATCGTCAATGACACGACCATCGATATCAGCCATCGTCGCCGCCGCTTCCATCCTGCTGTGTGGCGCGGCACGAGCTTGCCCTGACCTGATCGCGGGCGTCCCGGCGGACCGGCTCAAGGCACTGTCCCGCGGCGTCAACGCCGATGGCTGGATCGCCGATCCGCGGTCAGGGCCGCCGCGCAGCCTGTTGCTGCAACTGCGCAAGGCCGGCATGACCCATATCCGGCTGCCGGTGCCCGCCGACTTCGTCATGCCGCGCTTCGCGACGAAGGCGGAGATCGACCGCCGTCTGCACACCGTCGATGCCGCGCTGAAGACTCTGCTTAATCTTGGCTATGCCGTGTCGGTCGACCTGCATTCGGGCGAGCGCTTCAATGCCCTGCACAAGGGCGATCCACCCGGTGCGATGACTGAAATGAAAAGCGCCTGGGGTGAACTTGCGCGGGTGATGCAGCGCTATCCCTCCGATCGCGTCTTTGCGGAGCTGTTGAACGAGCCTGATGTCGACGCCACGCAGTGGCAGGGCGAAGTCCGGGAGCTCGCCGGATTCATTCGCCGGCTGCTTCCGCAGACGACGCTGATCACGGGGCCGGTCAACTGGCAGCGCGCCGATTCCCTGCCGGGCTTCACGCCGCTCGACGATCCGAACGTCGTCTACGCCATCCACTTCTACGATCCGATGGTGTTCACCCATCAGGCGCATTGGGATCCCAGCGAACCGCTGCATGACGTCACCGGATTGCCCTATCCGATGCAGGCCGACGATCCCAAGGTTCAACAGTTGCGGGAGCAGCTCGCCGCGCTGGACAAGCGCAAGGCGCTTGCCATGCTGGACACGGCTATTCCCGATCGCGGCATTGACAAATGGCTCGCGCCCGCAGCCGCCTGGCAGCGGCAATATTCGCGTCCGATCATCATCAACGAATTCGGGGTGCTGAAGGCCGGGGCTCCGCGCGACAGCCGTCTGCGCTGGCTCGCCGGCGTAACGGACTACGCCCGGCAACATTGCTGGGGCTGGACCCATTGGGAAATGATGCAGGGTTTTGGCATCGCCGACGCCGTCACCGGCAAGGCTGACCCCGAGGCGCTGAAGGCGCTGCTCGGGACGCGCTAGCTCACTTGGTTAACTTAATCTTACACAATGCGCGGCTAGATCGACGATGCGGAATTGGCACGCCGGACGTCCGGTCATTTTAGGTCAGAGCTCGTGCGCGCAGAGATAGCCCCGCGGCCGCTGTTGGCCGGCGACCTCGTTCCTGCACTCGGCATCGCCGTGGCATCGATCGCGTTCGCGCCGATCCTGCAGGCAGCCAACGCTGGCCTGGCGATCGCCGTCGAGAGCCTGATCGGCTGCGCCATCGTGCTCGCGGCGCCGGCCTATGCGCCGTCGATCGCCGTCTTCATCATCTTCTTCCAGAATCTGTTCGTCTCGATTCTGTCGTCCTACATGACGACCGAGCAGGAGATGGATTTCGTCAAGGGCTACAATTTCCTCGTTTGCGCGATGATGTGGCTGGTCACGCTGGCGCTCTATGCGCTGCGCGAGCGCAAGCATTCGCCGGAGATCGACCGGATCATGAAGTGGGGGTTAGCTACCCTCGCGGTCGTGACCGCGTATTTCCTGCTCGGCGCCGTGCAGGACTCGCATGCCGCACTGGTCTATCTGCGAAACATCGCGCTGCCGCTGTTTCTGTTTCAGCTGTCCCTGCTCACGGCCGCAACGTTCGAGATCCGCATCACGCCCTTCCTGGTGACCGTCGCCACGCTGCTGATCGTCTGCGGATATGTCGAACTGCTGTTCCGCGATTTCTGGCTCTCCATCACCAACGGCTACACGTTCTGGCACTTCGACGAGTTGAAGGCGAGCCGCTCCGGATCCTGGGAAGCCGAGATGCGCGCAACCGGCAACGTCCCGGTGGATCTGATCGACCGCTTCCGCTTCAGCTTTCTCAACAGCCCGCTGTTCGAGGATCTCGGACTCTCATCGTTGCTGCGCATCTTCGGGCCGAATATGAGTCCGATCAGCTTCGGCTACGGCGTGGCCTTCTCCATCCTGTTCCTGTTCGCGGTCGGATATCGCTGGCTGGCGCTGGCCGCGATCCCGCTGCTGATCTGCTGCAGCGTGAAGGGCGCGCTCGTCCTGGTCATCTTCGTAGGCCTGGCCTGGACGGCAACCTGGCTGCTCGGCGCGGCGATCACCCTTGCCGTCGCGCTCGTTGGGCTCGTGCTGTACGCCGTCGCAGCCATCCGTATCGGACTCGAGATCGGCGACTTTCACGTGATCGGCTTTATGGGCGGATGGGATGGCTTTCTGCAAAACCCGATCGGCCGCGGACTTGGGGTCGGCGGCAATCTCTCCGAGGGTTACTTCTCGATCGACTGGAACGCCGCGCAGGCGGCCGGCACGATGGACGGCGCGGTGGAGAGCGCCGTCGGCGTCTTGCTCTACCAGATGGGCATCGGCGCAGTGGTGCCGCTCGGCTTCTTCTTCGCGATGGCGCTGAAGGCTTGGCGCCTCTACGCGTCCTCCGGAATTCTCATCCAGGGGCTCGCCGCGTTCGGCACGATGGTCGTGCTGGTCAACGGCATCTTCCAGGAAGAGGCGCTGTTTGCGCCGCCGGCGCTCGGGCTGTTGCTGTGCCTGACCGGGCTCGTGCTCGGCCATCATTTGCGCACGCAAGGCGACGACCGGAACACCACCGCGCGATAGCGCAAGACGAAGCCCGGCCGCGCTGCGACCGGGCCCCGTTCGACTTGCGCCGTCAGAGCGCCTTGATCTGCACCTTGCGGAACTTGACCACGCCTGAACCATATTGGAGCGCGACATAGCCGTTGGCGTGCTTGGCGTCCTGGGCGTCGACAGTCTTCTGGCCGTTCAGCGTCACCACGAAATGCGGGCCCTGCGCCGTGATCTCGTAGACGTTCCACTTGCCCGCCGCCTTCGGCATCGGATCGACCTTGCCGACGTCGACGATCGCGCCGGTACCGTAGGTAGGGTCCGGCCGCTTGTCGAAGATGTTGACCTCGTAGCAGACCTTGGAATCGATCATTTTGTTGCCTTCGCAGCGGATGAAGACGCCGCTGTTGGCGTCCTCGTCGGTCCAGAACTCGGCCCGGATCTGGAAATCCTTGAATTGGGTCTTGCTGACGAGATAGGAGAGATCCTTGCCGTCGAGCTTGTCGGCGACCAGCGCGCCGTCCTTCATTTCCCAATTGGCCTTGCCGACCTCGTCCCAGTCGCCCTTCCTGGAGCTGTCGAGCAGCGTGACCCAGCCGTCATCGCCCGATGCGGTGGTGGAAAATTGCAGCGCGGCCGCACCGATCACAAGTCCCGCGGCAAGTATCGACAGATGCTTCTTCAAGGTCATCCTCCCGTTTTGGTCGGCGCGCAACCTATCATCGTCTGCAGCGGCGTAAATCCGTTTTTCATGTTGCAGCTGCGTTGTGTCACGGACTGATGTCGCAATCTTGAGAGCAGACATGCGCGGACGCGTCTTGTCCGGCGCAAGCGAGAGCGACTAGCATCGTGCGCATACGGGCGCGGCAGTTGCCCGAGAGAACTGATCTGGGAGAATGCAATGACGGCGTCGAACCGGGCCTGGCGATACCTGATGATGCCGCTGGCCTTTGCCGGGATGCTGAGCGTCAGCTCCGCGGCCGAGCTCAATCCGGCCGCCGTCACCTACAAGCTGCCGGACCAGATTCCCTGGAGCCCGGCCGATGCGCGCGGCGCGCAGAATGCCGTCGTGGTCGGCGATCCGTCGAAGCCCGGCTTCTACATGGTCTACACCAAATGGACCAAGGGCAATCATTTCAGCCGTCCGCACTTCCATCCGAACGATCGCTACATCGTCGTGCTCAAGGGCACCTGGTGGGTCGGCTCGGGCCCGAAGTTCGATCCCGATCACGGTACCGCGGCGATGCCGGCCGGAAGCTTCGTCACCCATTTCGGCAAGCAGGTGCATTGGGACGGCGCCAAGGACGAGGACGCCGTGCTGCTGATCATGGGCGAAGGCCCGGCCACCTCGACCGAAGTGGAACAGAAGTAGCCGCGTTGCGCGCGGTGGCGGCGATGCTATCATCGCGGCCCGAGGAAGGGCTTTTGATGCATCCCGCCGCCAAGCTGCAATTCGCCCGCATTGTCGACGAGTTCGCGCGCTGGCGCGCCATTCCCGAGCCGGACCGACCGCCGGCGCCGGCCTGGTGGTGGGGCCCGGCGTTCGAGATGCGCGATGCCGTCGAACCGCTGCCGGCCGTGTGGTGCCGCCGGTTCCGCCTGGCGGACGGTGCGCGCTTTGCGGAGGCCTCAGTGGCACTGCGCCAGACGCTGGCGGGCCAGGCGACACCGTCCTGGCCGTATGATTTCTCGCGCATGATCGCTTCGACCGATTCCGACGTCCGCGACCTGCCGGTGCAGCCGTCAGACGACAGCGCGTTTCCGCCCTAGATCCGGCTCGGCCTCGCTCATCGCCGCCTCATCCAGCGCCGGCTGCAGCGGCGGCGACACCAACGCCGGCGACGTCTTCAACAGCTCGGCGAGATCGCGCGGCGGCAGCGGCCGGCTGAACAGGAAGCCCTGCATCTCGTCGCAGGCGTGCGCGCGCAGAAACTCCTGCTGCTCGGAGGTCTCGACGCCCTCGGCGACGATGGTCATGCCGAGCGCCTTGCCCATGCTGATGATCGCCTGCGCGATCGCGACGTCCTCGGAGTCATTGGGCAGATCGCGCACGAAGGAGCGGTCGATCTTGATGGTGTCGATCGGGAACTGCTTCATCAGCGACATCGACGAATAGCCGGTGCCGAAATCGTCGATCGCCAGCCGAATGCCGCGATTCTGGATCGCGTCGAGCACGCGCACCGCGCGCGTCACGTTGCGCATCACCATGCTCTCGGTGACCTCGAGCTGCAGCAGCGACGGCGGCATGCCGCTCGCCGCCAGCGCCTCGTCGATGTCGTCGAGCAGATGCGGATCGCCGAACTGCCGCGGCGAGAGGTTGACCGCCATGGTCACCGCCTTGAGACCGCGGTGCTGCCACGCCATGTTCTGTGCGCAGGCTTCCTTCAGCACCCAGCGGCCGATCGGCACGATCAGCCCTATTTCCTCGGCAAGCGGAATGAACTGCCCCGGCGAGACCTTGCCGAGCTCAGGATGGCTCCAGCGCAGCAGCGCCTCGACGCCGCTGATCTGACCGCTCGCCATGTCGATCTTTGGCTGATACTCGAGCGAGAACTGGTCGCGCTCCAGCGCGCGGCGCAGCGCGCTCTCCATCGTGAGGCGCTCGATCGACTGCGCCCTGACCTCGTTGGAGAAGAAGCGGAAGCCGTTCTTGCCGTCCTCCTTGGCGAGATACATCGCCATGTCGGCATTCTTGGTCAGCGTCTGCACGTCGGAGCCGTCGGCGGGATACATCGCGATCCCGATCGAGGCCGTGGTGTGGCACTCATGCCCGCTGAGCTGCATCGGCTGGCTGAGCGAGACCAGGAGATCGCCGGCAATGCGCTCGACGTCACCGCGTTCTGTGGTCTCATCGAGGATGACCACGAACTCGTCGCCGCCGAGCCGCGCCACCACGTCGCTCGCGCGCAGCGATCCGCGCAGCCGCTCGGCGATCGCCACCAGCAGCATGTCGCCGGCGTCATGGCCGAGCGAGTCGTTGATGATCTTGAAGCGGTCGAGATCGATGAACAGCACCGCAAGCTGCCGGCGATGGCGGTCCGCCGCCGAGATCGCGTGACGCAACATCTCGTTGAACGTCTCGCGGTTCGGCAGATTGGTCAGGCTGTCATGCGAGGCAAGATATTCGATGCGCTCGTCGGCCTTGTGCTTCTCGTCGGCGCGGTCGAAGCTTTCGAGCGCGAACGCCAGATTGTCGGCAAGGCGCTGCAGCAGTTCGGCGAACTCCGGCGTGAACGTGTCCTTCTCGATCGCGACGAAGATCATGACGCCAACCACCCGCCCGCTGACGATCAGCGGGAACGAGGCGCCGGACTGCGTTCCGTCGAGGCGTGCCCGCTCATGGAAGGCGGCGGTCTCGCTATCGGCAAAATAATCGTTGATGATGCAGGCCTTGCCGGAGCGGAACGCCCGGCCGCAGGCGCCGCGCCCCTCGGGATGCGCCTCGCTGGTCGAGAGCGTCACCTGGCGCGCGCCCTCCGCCGCCGGGCCCGCGATCGCAACTATCCGGAGATAGTCGCTTCCGGGCTGCGCCAGCACGATGGTGGTCGAGGTGAACTTGCCGCCGGTCGCCGCCGCCTCGCAGACCAGTTGATAGAGCTCGGCGCGGGATTTCGCCCGCATGATCGCCTCATTGGTCGCGCTCAGCGCCGCGAACATCCGCGACAGCCGCTCCTTCTGCTCGTCGGCCCGCGCCTTCTCGTCGGCGCGGTCGAAATTGACCAGCGCAAACGACACGTTTTCGGCGAGCCGTTGCAACAGCGCCATCATCTCGGGGCTGAACGTGCCGAACTCGCTGGACAGGAACACCAGTGCGCCGATCGCCTCGCCGTTCTTGAGCAGCGGCAGCGCCGCGCCGGACTTGCTGCCGCTGTCGCGGACGACCGGGTAGACGTGCGAATCGGGGCCGAAATCGCTGAGATAGTCGTTGCTGATGCAGGGCCTGCGGGTGCGGATCGCAACGCCGGTCAGCGTCTGTCCTTCCGGACGGGTCGCATCGGCCGACAGCAGAACCTCGCGCGCCCGCACCCGGTCGGGGCCGGAGGCCGCCACATTGTCCAGGAAGGCTTCGCCCGGGCGCACCAGCCTGATGGTGGCCGAGATGAACTGACCGCCGACCGCCGCAGCATCGCAGACCAGATCGAACAGCTCGCTGCGGGATTTCGCCCGCATGATCGCCTCGTTGGTCGCGCTCAGCGCCGCGAACATCCGCCGCAGCCGTTCCTTCTGCTCCTCGGTTCGCGCCTTCTCGTCGGCGCGCTCGAAACTGCCCAGCGCATAGGAGACGTTGTCGGCGAGCCGCTGCAACAGCTCGCCGAATTCGGACGAGAAGGTGTTGCGCTTGGCGGAGATGAACAGCATCACGCCGACCGGCTCGTCGTCGACGATCAGCGGAAACGCCGCACCGGACCGTGCATCCTCGCGGTCGATGACGTCGCGGAACGGGTTGTTGGCGACGTCGCCCAGGAAATCATTGTTGATGCAGGCGCGCCGGGAACGGTAGGCCCTGCCGCAGACGCCGCGTCCCTCGGGCCGCGCCTCGCTGCGCGAGACGGTGAGGCGGCGCGCATTCTCCGCGGTCGGTCCCGCGACCGCCATCATCTCCAGATAATCGTCGCCGGGCTTGGCGATCAGGATGCTGGTGGAATTGAACCCGCCGCCATGCGCCGCCGCCGCGCAGACCAGCTCGAACATCTCGAGCCGCGACCGCGCACGCATGATCGCCTCGTTGGTCGCGCTCAGCGCCGCGAACATCCGCGACAGCCGCTCGCGCTCGGCATCGGCCCTGGCCTTCTCGGTGGCGCGGCCGAAATTGTCGAGCGCGACCGAGACGTTCTCGGCGATCCCGGCCAGCAGCGTGATAATCTCGGGGTCGCGCGCCCAGGAATTGCCGGTAAAGAAGATCAGGACGCCGACGCTCTTGCCGAACCGGGTGAGCGGCAGCGCGACGCAGGCCATCAGGCCGCTGCCGCGGGTTGGCGGCGCGCTCGCCGAGATCGGAATGTCGTGCTCGACGCACGGCCGCTGGGTCCGGAATGCCTCACCGCAGATGCCTTTGCCGTAGACATTGTCGGGATCGGCCGAGAAGCGCGTCTGCGTGATCAGCTCGAGCGCCTCGCCGGTGCCGGCGACGGGCTCGAGCCAGTGCGTGTCGGGTTCGGCCAGCAGCACCACCGTGGCGAAGGATTTTCCGCTGAACACCGCGGCATCGCAGACCCGCTGATACAGATCGTGCTCGGTCTTGGCGCGAAGGATGGCCTCGTTGGTCGCGCTGATCGCGCCGAACATGCGGTTCAGCCGGCGCATCGCCCGCTCGCCGCTCTTGCGCGAGGCCTCATGGTCGAAATTGTCGAGCGCGTAGGACACGTTTGCGGCCATGCGCTCCAGCAGCGAAACGGTCTCCTCGCTGAGCGAATTGATCTCCCGCCGCGTCACCATGAAGACGCCGACGCTGCGCCCGTTGCAGACCAGCGGCATCGCCGCCGCTGCCCCGACACCGGCCGCCGCGGCGCCGCTGCGCCAAGCCACTGAGCGGGCATCGTTGACATAGTCGTTGCTGACGCACGCCGCCTGATCGCGGAACGCCCGCCCGGCAACGCCTTCCCCTTCCGGCGCGTTGGCGAGCGTGGAAATCGTGATGCTGCGCAGACGCGCGACGTCGTCGCCGTAGCCGGCCGCGAAGGTCAGCAGACCGGTATCCGGCTCCAGCAAGAACACGGTCGCAGCCAGGAAGCCCCCGCTCGTGAACGCGGCTTCGCAGACCTGTCCGTACAATTGTTCTGGTGATTTCGCGTACAGGATCGCTTCGTTGGTGGCGCTCAACGCCGCGAATGTACGCCCGATGCTCGACTGCACGTTCTCTGAAGGCCCCGGGGCCAACCCCTCCAATCTGGCGAGGAACATTGCCCGCGAGAGGCCTAAGTGGTGGTTAGCGTATCCGGCAAGTTGCGTGACAAAGTAAACGGCTGACGAACGCGCCAAGCCGTTTTCAGGGATAATACGGACCCCTGTGTACCAGGCTGAGGCGGAGGGCCGCGAGGCGCTGATCGCCGCCCGGCCCAGGCCGTCGGAGCCGTCAAATTCCGCATCGCGACCGCGCCCGTTCCATTCGGTGAAATCACGCCTGCGAGCACCCTGCTCCCGGTATGGCGGACCGGATTTTCTGGCCTTGCTCGGTAAGCCGCGCTTTGACAGCATGACAGCGACAACAGCAAGCAAGACCCGCGCATCACGCGGGCAGACCGCGAGGAAAGCCCCATGCCGATCGTTCAGGCCGACCGTCTCACGCGCATCGGCGCGGCGCTCCTCAGGGGCGCCGGCGCATCGGAGGAGGAGGCCAACGCGGTCGCCTCCGGCTGCGTCAACGCCAATCTGGCCGGCCACGATTCCCACGGCGTGATCGCGATCCCGACCTATATCGACCGCATCAAGGCCGGCCAGATCGTCCCCGGCGCCAAATGGACCATCGTGCAGGAGACGCCGACCACGACCGTGATCGACGGTCATTGGGGGTTCGGCTTCCACGTCAACGCCAAGGCGATGGAGATGACCATCAACAAGGCGAAGACCGCCAATGTCGCGGCCTGTACCGTGTTCCGGCAGAGCCATGTCGGACGGCTCGCGCATTATCCGCTGATGGCGATGCGCGAGGGCATGATCGGGATCGCCGCCGCCGATTCCGGCCGCTCGCCGAAACATGTCGCCCCGTTCGGCGGCCGCGAGGCCCGGCTCGGCACCAACCCGCTGTCGATCGCAGTGCCGTCCGATCTCGAGGCGCCGTTCTATCTTGACATGGCGACCTCGGCGGTCGCCGCCGGCAAGATCCAGCTCGCGGTGGCGCGCGGCGAGACCATCCCGAAGGGCTGGATCATCGATGCCGACGGCCGCGACACCACTGACCCTGCGGACTACCGCAAGGGCGGCGCGTTGCTGCCGCTCGGCGGCACCGAGGGCTACAAGGGTTCGGGCCTTGCCGCGATGGTCGAGGTGCTGTGCGGCCTCTTGACCGGCCTCGGCTTCGGCGTCGAACCGACCGGTCGGCACAATGACGGCTGCTTCATGGCGGTGTTCAACGTCGCTGCGTTCCGACCGCTCAAGGACTTCAGGAAAGAAGTCGCCGACTTCGCCCGCTATCTGAAATCGACACCGCCGTCGGAGGGAAGCCGCGGCGTGTTCTATCCGGGCGAGATCGAGCATCTGCGCGAGTTGGAGCGGCGCAAGAACGGCATCGAGATCGAGGACGCGACCTGGGAGAAGCTGAAGGCGCTCGCCGCCGATTACAAGCTCACCGAAGAACTCGACCTGCGCTGACGCGTTGGGCCACAGGAGAACGACATGACACGGCAAATGGCGCTGGTTGGCTTCCTGCAGGCGCAGAACTGTACCAATCTGCCGGGCTCCTGGCGCCACCCGGAGTCGCGCGACGATTCGATGTCGGCGGACTACTACCAGGAGATCGCGCGCATCCTGGAGCGCGGCAAGTTCCACATGGCGTTCTTCGACGATCGCCTGGCAATGCCCGACCGCTACAACAATGATCACGCCCACACCGTCGAATACGGCATCCGCTGCGTGAAGATGGATCCGATCGTGGTGCTGACCACGATGGGCATGGTCACGACCAAGCTCGGCCTCGCCTCGACCGCCTCCACCACCTATTTCGAGCCGTTCGACGTCGCCCGCCGCTTCGCCACGCTCGACCTGATGACGAACGGTCGCGCAGCCTGGAACGTGGTGACCTCGGTCAATGACGGCGAAGCGCTCAACATGGGCAAGGCGCAGCATCTCGAGCACGATCACCGCTATGATCGCGCCGACGAATTCATGGAGGTGGTGCTCGGCCACTGGGATTCCTGGGAAGACGGCGCGCTGGTGATCGACAAGACAAGCGGCCGCTTTGCCGATCCGACCAAGGTGAAGCGGCTCGACCACAAGGGCGCGTTCTTCGCCTCGCGCGGCCCGTTCACGGTGCCGCGCTCGCCGCAGGGTCATCCCGTCGTGATCCAGGCCGGCGCCTCGGGGCGCGGCCAGCGCTTTGCCGGGCGCTGGGGCGAGGTGATCTTCACCGCATCGCGCAACCTCGCCAGCGCCAAGCAGGGCTACGACGCGATCCGCGGCGAGGCCATCAAGGCCGGCCGCGATCTCGACCAGATGTTCCTCTGCAATCTGATCACGCCGATCGCTGGCGCCACCAAGGCCGAAGCCGAGGATCGCATGGCCGTGATCCAGAAGCTGCCGCTCGAGATCGACGCACTGTCCCTGCTCGCCGAAGCGCTCAATTTCGATTTCGGCGCCAAGCCGATCGACGAGCCGCTGACCACCGAAGAGCTGCAGGGCATGCAAGGCATGATCGGCATGCGCGACGGCGTGCTGCGCGCATCCGGCAAGACCAATCCCTCGACCCGCGACTTCATCACCTTCTCCGGACGCGCCCAGGTGCAGGACGCCATCGTCGGCGGCCCGAAGGAGATCGCCGACCGGCTGGAAGAAATGTTCGTCGGCCGCGGCTGCGACGGTTTCGTGGTCGCGGCGAGCTATGTGCCGGGCTCCTATGCCGACTTCGTCGACCACGTGGTGCCCGAGCTGCAGAAGCGCGGCCTGTTCCACAAGGATTACGCCGGCACGACGCTGCGCGAGAATCTCGGGCTCAAGCGCCCCGCCGCCGGCGCCTGGAAGATGCGCGCGCAAGCCGCCGCAGAATAGAAGGACATCATCATGCGCTGGCTGAAATTCACCGCCGCGGGCACCACCCCGGGTACTACGTCTTGGGGCCTCGTCGAAGGCGACACTGTCATCACCGTCAACGGCGATCCGTTCGGTGAGTGGAGCAGGACGTCGAAGACCCACGCGCTCAAGGACATCAAGATCGAGCTGCCGTTGATCCCGCGCACCTTCTACTGCGTCGGGCTGAACTATTTGAAGCATCTCAAGGAAGCCGCCGACAAGGTCGGCACGGTGCCGAACGTGCCCGACCACCCCGAGATCGGCTACCGCGCGCAGAACGCGCTGATCGCCCATGACGATGATGTCGTGATCCCCGCAAGTGCGACCGAGAAGATCCATTATGAGGGCGAGCTCGTCGTCGTGATCGGCAGGAAAGCCAAGCACCTGACCGAAGCCAATGCGATGGACTGCGTGTTCGGCTACACCATCGGCAACGACGTCTCCGAGCGCAGCTGGCAGAAGGCCGATCGCGGGCTGTGGCGGTCGAAGAACGCCGACACGTTCAAGCCGATGGGCCCTTGGATCGAGACCGACGTCGATCTCGACCGCATGGAGACCATAATCCGCGTCAACGGCAAGGAGACCGGCCGCTTCCACACCAACGACATGATCTTCGGAATCGTCCCGTTTCTCGTCGAGCTGACGAAATACTTTACGCTGTCGCCCGGCGACGTGATCTGGATGGGCACCGACGGCGCCTCGCCGGACCTCAGGGACGGTGACGTGGTCGAGATCGACATCACCGGCATCGGGACATTGCGCAACAGGTTCGTGAGGGAGACGGTGTGAGGGTGGGCGACTTGCCCACCAGCGTCCATCGCGCACAATTGCTCGTCCCGTCATCCCCGCGCAAAGGCTTTGCCTTTGTCGCTGGAGGTGCGAGCCTTGCGGCGCACTTGCGCCGCTGGGCGCGCCTCGAAGGATGCACGGCCCGGCTTGTGGCCGTCGACCCTTCGAGACGGCCGCTTCGCGACCTCCTCAGCGTGACGGTGGTAGAGCCCAAGTGCGCGCTTCCCTCCATCTCGTCGTCCCGGCGAAAGCCGGGACCCATAACCACAGGGTCGCGTTGTTGAAGCGAGCTGCGGCCCCAGCATCGCGCAACGATGACCATCGGTGGTTATGGGTCCCGGGTCGCGCTTCGCTTGCCCGGGACGACACCGTGTGTGGTCGCCGGTGAGTCACACGTCCACAATCTCGCGACATTGACAGCTTTTGCCGATTTGCCCGTCGGGCCATCGTGACGGGGTCACACAACCGCTTTTCTTGATGTGACAGACGCAGGACAACCGCAATACGGTGCGGCCACCCGTTCTCTGCACAGGACAGGCAACCATGCCATTTTCACGCCGAACATTGCTTCAGGGCTCGTTACTCTCCGCCGCGGGGATGGCGTACGGCCCGTCGCCGGCGCTTGCCGAGCAGCCCGCCGAACTTCCGACATCGGAGCAGCGCCAGCAGATGGCTGGCTTGGCCACCGACTTCATGAAGGAGTACGACGTCCCCGGTCTTTCCATCGCTGTCGCAATCAAGGGAAAGCCCGTCTATGTGGAGGCGTTCGGCGTTGCGAATCGGGAGACCGGTGAAGCATTGACGCCGCAACACCGCTTCCGGATCGCGAGCATCTCGAAGCCGGTGACCTCGACCGGAATCTTCACCCTGGTCGAAGCCGGCAAATTGCGGCTCGGCGACTATGTGTTCGGCGCAGACTCCATTCTCGGCAAGGACTACCCGACGACGCCCACCCTGCAAAGCTTGATGCCGTCAGGCTCGTCTCGCTCGCTTGTCGAGCAGATCACGACCGAGCATCTCTTGACCCACACCACCGGGACCTGGGGAAACCAGTTTCGCGATCCGATGTTCATGAACCAGGACATGAAGCATCGCGAGCTGATCAGCTGGACGCTGGAGCATATGCCGCTCACCAACCCTCCAGGCGAGTCCTACGCCTATTCGAACTTCGGCTATTGCATCCTCGGACGCGTGATCGAGAAGCTCAGCGGCCAGAGCTACGAACAATACATCAAGGACTCCGTCCTGAAGCGATGCGGCATCGCCGATATGCAGATTGCCGGCAATAAGCTAAGTGAGCGGGCAAGCAACGAGGTCAGATATTACAGCCAGACCGGCGGCGATCCCTACCGGATGAACGTCGCCCGGATGGATTCTCACGGCGGCTGGATTGCGACGCCGGGCGATTTGACGACTCTGTTCGTCCATATCGACGGCTTCAAGGACACCGAGCAGCTGCTGACCGACGACAGCCTCCGCGTCATGAGCACCCCCAGCGCCATCAACCCTCGCTATGCCAAGGGCCTGTTCATCACAGCGAACAACAATTGGTGGCACAGCGGCCTGCTGGACGGAACGACGACGATCTCGGTGCGAACCAGCGGCGATTTCTGCTGGTCGGCGTTCACCAACACCAGATCGCGAGAGGGCATGACCCGCGCTCTCGACCTGCTGGTCTGGCACATGATCAAGACGGTGCCCGACTGGCATCCTCAGAAGCGCGCGTAGACTTCTCGCCATTCCAGCGGCGTCGGATGGGTAGAGCGCAGCGAAGCCCATCAATTTCGAATCTGTGGCACGATGATGGGTATCGCTTCCGCCTTCGCCCTTCGAGCTACAGCGGATAAGTCGCTCCACCCATCCTTGGACTCAGTGATTGGCGCGTTAGGGAGCCACCGGCGAAAGGGTTCCCTCCCCCCTTGCGGGGGAGGGCTAGGGAGAGGGGTGCCACACGACGCGCGTTCTCCGCATCTGTCGCGACGACAAGCCAAACGAAATTTGCGCGGGCAATGCGCTCATCGAACGGCTGAGCCCACGGCTTACCCCTCTCCCCAACCCTCCCCCGCAAGGGGGGAGGGAGCCTGACCAACGTGCTCACCTCACCGTCATTCCGGACTGAGCTCAGCGCGCGGCCGTCGGCCGGCTCTTCACGTGATCGATGAAGGCCCGCAGCTTCGGCATGATCTGGCGATGGCCGGGATAATAGAGGAACACGCCCGGCGTGATCGGCGCGAACGGCTCCAGCACGCGGATGAGCTTCTTCTCCTTCACGGCGCCAGTGATCAGCGGTGCCGGCACCTGCGCCAGCCCCACACCTTCGATGGCCGCGCCGACCAGCGTCGGGAAGTCATGGCCGATGAAGGATCCCGATACGGCCAGCTCGATCGAACGCCCCTCGTCGTTCAGCGACCATGGCGCCAGCCCGCCGTTCGATCGCCGCAGCCGCAGGCAGGTGTGTTCGCGCAGATCGTCCGGACGCCTGAGCCGGCCGCGGTGCGCGAGATAGTCCGGACTGCCGACGATGGCAAAGGGGAACGGCTTCGTCAGGCGCACCGCGACCATGTCCGGGTTGATGAACTGGCCCATCCGGATGCCGGCATCAAAACCCTCGGCGGCGATGTCGACCAGTTCCTCGCTGGCGGCGAGCTCGACCTCGATTTCGGGATAGGCCTTGCAAAATGAGGCGATCAGCGGCTCCAGCAGGATCGGCACCACCGAGCGCGGCACGGTGAGACGCAACAGCCCGGCCGGCTTCTGCCCGAGCTCACGCGCCGCCCCGCTTGCGGCGACCAGCTCCTCGAAGGCAGGCCGTGCGCGCGCCAGAAATCGTTCGCCGGCTTCGCTCAGGCCGACGCTGCGGGTGGTGCGGATAAAGAGCACGGCGCCGACCCGAGCCTCGAGCGCGCGCACCGCCTGACTGATCGCCGACGGCGTCACCCCGAGCTCGGCGGCGGCGCGACGAAAACTGCGGTGCTGCGCGACGGCCAGGAACGCCTCGACCCCGTCAAGGGCACCGTGCCGGACTGTGAAGTTCTGCTTCATGGCCCGTCAACATTATCGCGAATAGTCGCACACGGAAAGCGGTCGTACATCGGAGGCACAAGCAGCCGCACCGCGACGCGCGCTGCTCCATTCGACATCACGACATCCGTCGTGAGCGGAGACATGCGACCAATGAAAGCATTCCGTCACACCCTCCTCGCCCTCACCCTCACTTTGACAGGCTTAACCTCCATGACCGCTCCTTCCCTTGCCCAGGCACAAGCCACCTCCACCATCACCACCGGCGTGATGGTCATCCTCACCGTCAAGCCGGGCGTCACCCGCGAACAGGTGATGGCCGTGATGCCGGATGAAATCCGTCAGACCGTGCAGCTCTATCTCAATGGCAAGGTGCGCGAATGGTATTCGAAATCCGACGGGCGCGGCGTCGTCTTTTTGCTCGATGCCAAGGATACCGCCGAGGCGCACGCGATCATGGAGGGCCTGCCGCTCGCCAAGCAGGACCTGATGGACCACGACTACATCGCGGTCGGCCCGCTGCTGCCGCTCCGCCTGCTGTTGGCCAAGCCTTGAGCGTCAAGCCTTGAACGCAAGCCAACCGAACCGGATCGACAATCACCGAGGAAACCGACCGTGCCCCCCAGCTTCAACCTGCCATTCGTCCTCAGCGTCGCCGGCGCCTTCCTGACCAGTGCCGTGGTGGCCGTCATTTATGTCTGGCCCGCGCTCCGCGCGATGCCGCGTTATGACGCGTTGAGACTTCTCGCGACTTTCCATGCGTTCAGGTTTTTAGGCATGAACTTCATGGTGACAGGGTTCGTGTCGCCGCAGCTGAGTGCGGATTTCGCCGGCCAGGTCGGATGGGGCGATCTCATCGCTGCCGCGCTCGCACTGCTTGCCATGACCGCACTGTCCTGGCGCTGGTCGATTGCCATGCCGATGGTGTGGATCTTCAATGTCTGGGGCACGCTGGATCTTCTCAACGCCTACTATATGGGCGTGAAGATCGGCGATCCCGGCCTGTTCGGCGCCGGCATCTATATTCCCGCGCTCTACGTGCCGCTGCTGCTGGTCAGCCATGTCATGGTCTTCATGATCCTGGCGAGGAGCGCATCAGCAGAGGCGCGGGATGGATCGAGCGACGCGGCACCGGTCAACCCATCCGCGGCACGATGATGGGTTTCGCTGCGCTCTACCCATCCTAGTGCTACATCAACATCGTCGTCCCGGCGAAGGCCGGGACCCATACTCCGCAGCGGATGTCGTGGACGGGATCCGTCGTTCCAGTGCCGCGCAATAATGCGCATTCGTGGTTATGGATCCCGGCCTGCGCCGGGACGACAGCGCGCATGTGGCGTGGCCGTCGCGGCACACCTCAAAACGGCAGCGCCACGCCGGTCTTGATCTCCTTCAGGATCACATTGGTGCGGACGTGGCGGATGCCGGGGATGCGGAACATGAACTCGTCCAGGAATCTATTGTAGGCGTCCATGTCGCGCACGACGACGCGCAAATGATAGTCGGCATCGCCCGTGGTCGCGAAGCATTCCAGCACCTCGCGGCGCTGCATCACCCGCGCGACGAACTCGTCGACGAATTTGACGTCGTGCCGCTCCAGCGAAACGTGCAGGATCGCCGACGTCGCAAAGCCCGCCTGCTGGCGCGCGACCAGCGCCGAATAGCCGGAGATGACGCCGGACTCCTCAAGCGCGCGGACCCGGCGCCAGCACGCCGAGGTCGACATGCCGACGGTTTCCGCAAGCTGCTGGTTGGTAGCGCGGCCGTCCTTCTGCAACTCGGCGAGGATTTTTTCGTCTTGCTCTTCAACCATCGGGCAACTCTCGTTTCGGTATAACGTACCGATTTCCTTTCAATTTCGAAATAATCTACCACAATTGGTAATCGTGAAGAATAGATAGGTAAGACCTACCAGGCCCCCAGGCATAGCGTTGTCGGATCAGAAATTGCGATTCCAGGAGGCTCAGTCATGGGCCAGATGCCGCTGCTCGACGCCTATCAGCTGTCCGAGCGCTACAGCCGCGAACGCGGCCGCGTCTTCCTCACCGGCACGCAGGCGATCGTGCGCATCGCGCTCGACCAGATCAGGCGCGACCGCGCCGCAGGCCTCAACACCGCGGGCTTCATCTCCGGCTATCGCGGCTCGCCGCTCGGCGGCGTCGATCTCGAATTGTGGAAGATCGGCGAGCGGCTCAAGCAGAGCCGCATCGAATTTCTGCCCGCGGTCAACGAGGACCTCGCTGCCACCGCGGTGCTCGGCTCGCAGCAGGTCGAGACGCAAAAAGACCGAGAGGTCGATGGCGTGTTCGGGCTGTGGTACGGCAAGGGCCCCGGCATCGATCGCTCCGGCGATGCGCTGAAGCACGGCAATGCCTATGGCTCCTCGCCGCATGGCGGCGTGCTCGTTGTCGCCGGCGACGATCATGGCTGCGTGTCGTCCTCGATGCCGCACCAGTCCGACGTCGCCTTCATGAGCTGGTTCATGCCGACGCTGCATCCGGCCGATGTCGGCGAATATCTCGCATTCGGCGAATATGGCTACGCGCTGAGCCGGTTCTCCGGCATGTGGGTCGGCTTCAAGGCGATCTCGGAGATCGTCGAATCCGGTGCCTCGGTCGAGCTTGCGCCGCCGCGCGTCTTCGCGCAGCCAGAGTTCGTGCCGCCGCCCGGCGGCTTGCATTATCGCTGGCCGGATCTGCCGGGGCCGCAGATCGAGGAGCGGCTGGAGGCCAAGAAGCACGCGGTCTACGCCTTCGCAAAAGCCAATCCGATCGACCGCCGCATCTACGACATCAGAGATGCGACCTACGGCATCGTCACGACAGGCAAGGCGCATCTCGATCTGATGGAGGCGTTGCGGCTGGTCGGCCTCGATGAGGCCGCTTGCCGCCGCTTCGGCATCGACATCTACAAGGTCGGCATGGTGTGGCCGTTGGCGCTGCACGATGCGATGGAGTTCGTGAAGGGCAAGCGCGAGATCCTGGTGGTCGAAGAGAAGCGCGGCATCATCGAGAGCCAGTTCAAGGAATATTTCTACGACTATCCCGGGTCGAAGCCGGAGCGGATGGTCGGCAAGCATGACGAAAACGGCGCGCGGCTGATCTCCTGGATCGGCGAGTTGTCGCCCCGGATGCTGGCGGACGTGCTGGCGCGGCGGCTCGATCCGATGTTCCCGGAGCTGCAACTCGCGCGCCGCGTTGCCGCGCTTGCGCCCGAGCAGGACCGCACGATCGCCGTGCCGGGCGCGACGCGGACGCCGTATTTCTGCTCGGGCTGCCCGCACAACACGTCGACCAAGGTACCCGAGGGCTCGAAGGCCTTGGCCGGCATCGGCTGCCACTTCATGGCGAGCTGGATGGACCGCGAGACCTCGTCGCTGATCCAGATGGGCGGCGAAGGCGTCAACTGGGCGGCGTCGTCGAGATTCACTGGCAATAGCCATGTGTTCCAGAATCTCGGCGAAGGCACCTACTATCACTCGGGCTCGATGGCGATCCGGCAGGCGATCGCCGCGAAGGCCAACATCACCTACAAGATCCTGTTCAACGACGCTGTGGCGATGACCGGCGGCCAGCCGGTCGACGGTCCGGTCAGCGTGCACGCGATCGCGCACTGCGTCCGTGCCGAAGGCGTTTCGCGGATCGCGCTGGTGTCCGATGACCCCGCGCAGTTCTCGCCGGCGGATTTGCCCGAAGGCGTCACCATCCATCCGCGCGAGGAGATGGACGCCGTGCAGCGCGAGCTGCGCGAGATCGCGGGCGTCACCGTGCTGATTTATCAGCAGACCTGCGCCACCGAAAAACGCCGGCGGCGCAAGCGCGGCACGATCACGGATCCCGCGCGTTTCGCCGTCATCAACGACCTCATTTGCGAGGGCTGCGGCGACTGCTCGGTGGAATCCAACTGCCTCAGCGTCGAGCCGAAGCAGACGCCGTTCGGCCGCAAGCGCAAGATCAACCTCTCGACCTGCAACAAGGACTTTTCCTGCCTCAACGGCTTCTGCCCGAGCTTTGTCACCATCGAGGGCGGCAAGCGGCGGGCGAAGGGCGCAAGCGCGATCGATCCGCTCGCGCGTGCCGCTGCGCTGCCCGCGCCGGAGCTTGCGCCGCTCGACAAGCCCTACGATCTGCTGGTGACCGGCGTCGGCGGCACCGGTGTCATCACGGTCGGCGCGCTGATCGCGATGGCCGCGCATCTCGAGGGCCGCGGCGTCTCGGTGCTCGACTTCACCGGCTTCGCGCAGAAGTTCGGCCCCGTGCTGAGCTATCTGCGGCTTGCGGCAGCGCCCGAGGCGCTGCACCAGGTGCGGATCGACCAGGGCGCGGCGGACGCGCTGATCGGCTGCGATCTCGTCGTGAGCTCGTCGGCCAAGGCCTCCGGGACCTATCGCAGGGGCATGCGCGCCGCGGTCAATCTGGCTGAAATGCCGACCGGCGATGTGGTGCGCTTCCGTGACGCCGACCTCGCCTCGCCGGTGCGGCTGCGCGCCATCGAGCGGGTGATCGAATCAGGCAACCTCACCGCGATCGACGCCAATGCGCTGGCCGAGCGGCTGCTCGGCGACAGCGTGTACGCCAACATCATGATGCTCGGCTTCGCCTGGCAGCAAGGCCTGGTGCCGGTCTCGCTCGACGCGCTGACCCGCGCGATCGAGCTCAACGGCGTCGCGGTCGAGCGCAACAAGCAGGCGCTGGCCTGGGGCCGGCTCGCCTTTGCCGATCCGGACTTCTTGCCGAAAGCCGAGAATGCCGACGCCAACGCACCCGAAACGCTGGAGCAAATGATCGCACGGCGCGCCGATTTCCTGCGCGATTACCAGGACGAGGTCTATGCCGCGCGCTATCGCGCGACGGTCGAGCGCGTCCGCCGCGCCGAGGCGGCGCTGGGCAGCGACCGCGAAGGAGGAGCGCCCCCTCTCCCGCTTGCGGGGGAGGGTTGGGGTGGGCGTGTCTCCACGAGTCGTATTGCGGAGAGAGCCCCCACCCGTAACGCATCTATCGATGCGCAAGCGGGAGAGGCGGACCGAGCTCGCGGCGAGGCTAATCTCCCCCTCACCGACGCCGTGGCGCGGTCGCTGTTCAAGCTGATGGCGTACAAGGACGAGTATGAGGTGGCGCGGCTACATATGCAGACGGGCTTCCTCGACGAGCTCAGCAAAGAATTCGATGGCGACTTCACGGTGCAGTACCATCTTGCGCCGCCGTTGCTGCCGGGTCGCCACGATGCGCGGGGACGGCCGCGCAAGCGCGCATTCGGCCAGTGGATCCAGACGCCACTGCGATGGCTCGCGGGCCTGAAAGGGCTGCGCGGCACGCCGCTCGACGTGTTCGGCTACACCGCGGAGCGCCGCGCCGAGCGCGCGCTGATCGGCTGGTATGAGACGTTGATCGATACGATCATCGGCAATCTCGACAAGACCCGCCTGCCCGATCTCGTTGCGATTGCAAAAGCGCCGATGGAGATCCGCGGCTACGGGCCGGTGAAGGACGCCGCGATCGACAAGACCAAGGCGGAAGTCGCGCGGCTGACCGCGCGACTTGTCGCCATCCCACCAGATGCCGGCGACGGCTCAGGCCGCCGCGCTGCGCTTGGCGGGTGATATCAGGCCGACCACGACGGTCGCCGCCACCGCGACCACGATGTTGAGCAAGAGCGCGCCGAGCCCGACATAGAAGCTGTAGCTGGAACCGCCGAGCAAGATGCTGGCGAGCGGCTTCAGCCCGTTGCTCCATGACGTGTACGTGCCCCAGCCGATGCCGGCGGCCCAGCCGAGCAGCAGGCCCTCGGCGCGGAACCAGACGGTGAACAGGCCGAACACCAGCGCCGGCAGCGTCTGCACGATCCAGAGGCCACCGAGCAGTTGCAGGTCGAGCGCATATTGCGTCGGCAGGAACAGGATGAAGGCCAGCGCCCCGACCTTCACCACCAGCGACGTGATCTTGGCCACCGACGCCTCACCGGCATGCGAGATGTCCGGATTGACGTAGGACTTCCAGACATTGCGGGTGAACAGATTGGCGGCGCCGATGCTCATCACCGCCGCCGGCACCAGCGCGCCGATCGCGATCGCCGAGAATGCGAAGCCCGCGAACCATTCCGGGAACAGCGTCTCGAACAAGGTCGGCACCACGTCGTTCGGCGACGTCACCTTGATGCCTGCGGCATAGGCCATGTAGCCGAGCAGCGCGATCAGACCGAGCAACAGCGTATAGGCCGGCAGCAGGATCGCATTCTTGCGGATCGTATCCGCCGACTTCGATGCGAAGATGCCGGTCAGCGTGTGCGGATACATGAAGGCGGCGAGCGCGGAGCCGAGCGCCAGCGTCGCATAGGGCAGATATTGCCCGGGCTTCAGCGTCAGTCCGGTAGCGCCGCCCTTCGCCGTGAAGGCGTCGTTGGCGGCCGAGAACACCGCGCCATAGCCGCCGAGCTTGGTCGGCACCACGATCACCGCCGTCAGCACCACGATGTAGATCATGATGTCCTTGACGAAGGCGATCAGCGCCGGCGCATGCAGGCCGGAGCTGTAAGTATAAAGCGCGAGGATCACGAAGGCCGCAATGATCGGCAATTCGCCGGTCAAGCCCATCGCCTTGATCACGACCTCCATGCCGATCAGCTGCAGCGCGATGTAAGGCATGGTCGCAACCAGGCCGGTCAACGCCACCGCGAGCTCGAGGCTGCGCGAACCGTAGGCGCCGTGGACGACATCCGCGGCGGTGACGTAGCCGTTGGCATGCGCCTTCTTCCACAACACCGGCATCACAGCGAATACGAAGGGATAGACGATGATGGTGTAGGGCAGCGCGAAGAAGCCGTAGGCGCCGACCGCATAGACCAGCGCCGGCACCGCGATCACGGTGTAGGCGGTGTAGAAATCGCCGCCGACCAGGAACCAGGTGATCCAGGTGCCGAACTGGCGGCCGCCGAGGCCCCATTCGTCGAGATGCTCGCTGACCGGGCCGGATTTCCAGCGCGCAGCGAAGAAGCCCATCACGGTGACGAGGGCGAAGAAGAAGATGAAAACGGAAAGCGCCACCCAGGCGATATGATCGGTCATGGCCGTCCCCTCACCGCGTCTCGTCGGCGTCGGGCCGGCGGCTGCGATAGACCAGCCAGATCAACAGCGAGGAGATCGGCACCCAGGCGAGCTGGTACCAGTAGAAGAAGGGAAAGCCGAACAGCGACGGCTCGAGGAAATTATAGAACGGCACCCACAGCAAGCCGATGAACGGCAGCAGCAACAGAATCCACATGGCCTACTCTTTAACGCACGGAATAAGGCGGGAAGTTCCGTTGAATCTCAACGATCCAGGAACCCGTGCGTTGCGTCTAGAATCACGGTTACGGCAATGCGACGCAAAAAGACGTGATCGTCATCTGGCGCATGCCGCCTATTCGGCCTTGATGCCGGCGTCCTTGATCACTTTGCGCCAGCGCGCCTCTTCGCCGGCAAAGTAACGGTCGAGCTCGGCCGGCGGCTGGGCCACCATCACGAGGCCCTCATTGACGCTGAGCCTCTTGAAGGCCTCCGCCTGCACGGCCTTGGCGGCGGATTTGTTCAGGCGGTCGATGATCTCAGGCGGCGTGTTTGCAGGTGCGTAAAGGCCGTACCAGGATTCCGCGGCGTAGCCGGATACGCCGGCTTCCGAGACCGTCGGCAATTGCGGGAACGAGGCCGAACGCTCGGCCGAAGTGACTCCGATCGCACGCAGCTGCCCGGCCTCGACCAGCGACGCGCAGCTTGCCACCGTGGTGAACATCACCTGGATCTGGCGGCCCATCAGGTCAGTGATCGCGGGCGCCGCGCCCTTGTAGGGGACGGTGGTGAGATTGACGGACGCCATGTGCTTGAACAACTCGCCGGCGAGATGCGCCGAGGTGCCGGTGCCATAGGTCCCGTAGGAGAGCTTTTCCGGATCGGCCTTCGCAGCCGCGATCAGGTCGGCAATCGACTTGATCGGCGAAGCCGGATTGACCACGACGACGTTGAACGAGCGCGCCACCAATGCCACGGGCGCAAAGTCCTTGTGCGCGTCATAGGGCAGCTTGCGGTAAAGGCTCGGATTGACGGCGTTGGCGAAGGTCGCCATCAGCAGCGTGTAGCCGTCGGCCGGGCTGGTCGCGACGCTCTGGGTGCCGATGATGGTGCCCGCCCCCGGCTTGTTCTCGATGATGATGGTGACGCCGAGGTCCTTCTGCATCTCCTGCGCCAACGTGCGCGCCACAACATCAGTGCCGCCGCCCGGCGCGAACGGAACCACGATTTTCACGATATGGTCGGGATAGCCGGCGAACGCCGGCACGTGCAGCAGTACAATTGCTGCAAACGCGAACAGAATCGATGTGAGGAGACGAAGCGGCATGGCAGGCCCCGGCGCGAGTGAGGCGACCTTCATACACGGTGGCGCCATGCAAGGGATGCCGGGTGGTCATGACGCGCTATTAGTCCCGTGATCCTGAGGAGCGCGTAGCGCGTCTCGAAGGATGCACGGCCACAGCCGGGCCGTCGATCCTTCGAGACGCGCGCAAGTGCGCGCTCCTCGGGATGACGGAGATAGATTTGCGTGCGCGGTTCTCTCCACGCGGCTCACGAATACGGATTGATCAGCTTCTGCTGCTCGGTGGCGTGATGCACCAGGAGGTCGATGAAAGTGCGGACCTTGGCCGAGAGATGATGGCGGTGCGGATAGACCGCGTTCATGGTCAGCTCGACCGGCCGGTACTCCGGCAACAGCCGCACCAATTCGCCTGACTCCAGCTCGTCGCGCACCAGGAAACCGGCCGCGAGAAAGACGCCGACGCCGGCCAGCGCCGCGAGCTTCAGCGTCTCGCCGCTGTTGGAGATCAGATTGCCGGAGACCCGCACCGCGGCCGGCGTGCCCTTGCGGTCGGTGAAGTGCCAATCATCGCCATAGGGATAGTTGGCGTGGCGCATGCAGTTGCGCGCGGAGAGATCGGCAAGCTGCTCGGGCTTGCCGTGCTGCGCGATATAGCCGTGCGAGCAGCACAGCACATGGCGCCAGGTCGCGATGGTACGAACGATCAGGCTGGAGTCCGGCGGCTGGATCATCTGCACCGCGAGATCGAAATTCTCGTCGATCAGATCGGCAGTGCGCTCGCCGATCGTGAGGTCGACCTTGACCTCGGGATAGGTCGCGAGGAACTCGGCGACCGCGGGCGACAGGAACTGCACCAGATGGGTGTTGGTGAAGATGCGCAGCGTGCCGCGCGGCACCGATTGCTGCGCACTGGCGACTTCATCGGCCTGCTCGATATCGGCGAGGATCTGGACGCAGCGGTCGTAATAGGCCTGGCCGATTTCGGTGAGGCTGACCTTGCGCGTGGTGCGGTTGAGCAGCCGCGCGCCGAGCCGATCCTCCAGCGACTGCACATGGTTGCTCACCATGGTGGTGGACATGTTGAGCTTGCGGCCGGCCGCCGAGAAGCCGCCGGAATCCACGACCCGGACGAAGGCGGTCAGGCTGGTCAGGCGATCCATGCGGCAGGTCCGGATTATCAGCGCCGGCTTGATAATGCTTCCAGTTTTATCGGGATTATCACAGCGGGGAGGATATTGCATCTGAGGGGCCTGGCAGGCGCCCTTTCTGGAAGGACGCAGATTTCGACCAGGAGGACGCCATGTCGACCACCACCTATATCCCTGAAGAATCAGCTAAAATTCGTCTTCTCCCGTCCCGCAAGGCGATCAAGCGGGTGGCGCTCGGCCTCGCCGCGGGACTGGGCATCATCGCCGCCGCCGACTTCGGCTACGACTACCTCACCACCGGCCGCTACCTCGAATCGACCGACGACGCCTATGTGAAGGCGGACTCCACGATCATCGCGCCGAAAGTGCCGGGCTACATCGCCCGCGTGCTGGTCACCGACAACCAGCCGGTGAAGGCCGGCCAGCTGCTGGCCCAGATCGACGATCGCGACTACCGCACGGCGCTCGGCCAGGCCAAGGCCGATGTCGACGCCGCCGACGCCTCGGTGCGCAACCTCGATGCCCAGCTCGAGCTGCAGCAGCCGATCATCGACCAGAGCACCGCCGACGTCGAAGCCGCCGAGGCCAATCTGAAATTCGCGCAGGAAGAACAGACCCGCTACGACGGGCTGATGAAGTCCGGCTCCGGCACCATTCAACGCGCGCAGCAGACCGACGCGGCGCTGCGCGCCAACACCGCGCAGTTGCAGCACGCCAAGTCGGCGTTGTCGGCGGCGCAGCGCAAGGTCGAGGTGCTGACCACGCAGCGCGCCCAGGCCGTCGCGCAGGCCGACCGCGCCCGCGCGGTCGAGCAGCAGGCTGAGCTGAACCTGTCCTACGCGCGGATCACCGCGCCGG
Source organism: Bradyrhizobium sp. 6(2017) (assembly GCF_011058295.2). Lineage (NCBI taxonomy): Bacteria > Pseudomonadati > Pseudomonadota > Alphaproteobacteria > Hyphomicrobiales > Nitrobacteraceae > Bradyrhizobium > Bradyrhizobium sp. 6(2017). The sequence goes on from NZ_CP049289.2 coordinate 8,856,457, forward strand.
TCGACGGCACGGTCGGCGCCCGCACGCTCCGCGTCGGGCAATATGTGCAGGCCGGCACGCAGCTGATGGCGGTGGTGCCGCTCGATGCGGTCTATGTGGTCGCCAATTTCAAGGAGACGCAGCTGACCAATGTGCGCAACGGCCAGCCGGTCGAGCTCACCGTGGACAGCTTCCACGGCACCACGCTGAAGGGCCATGTCGACAGCCTGTCGCCGGCCAGCGGTCTCGAATTCGCGCTGCTGCCGCCCGATAACGCCACCGGCAATTTCACCAAGATCGTGCAGCGCGTGCCGGTCAAGATCGTGCTCGACGACCGCAGCCTCACCGGCCTGCTGCGGCCGGGCATGTCGGCGATCCCGACCGTCAACACCAAGGCGACCGTGCTGGCCGAGCGCGAAGAGAAGCGGCGGCTGGCATCAGTGACGCGGCCGAGTGGCGGATAGCGCATAACGTCTCCTCGACTGGCTTATCGCGATCGATCACCCACTCGGTGGTCGGTCGCGCTTCCTGTCTGCTTTCTGCTGCGTCTCTTCTCGTCGTGCCGCGATCACCGGCGACAGGGCTCCCTCCCCCCTTGCGGGGGAGGGTTGGGGAGAGGGGTGCCGCTTGCGCTGACGTCGGACGGATTGCGACTGCCGCTAGTAACGCGTCGGCAGAATTGAATCAGTTCGCGTAGCCTCTGGCACCAATGCCCGGGGCACCCCTCTCCCCACCCTACCCCACAAGGGGGGAGGGAGCCTGAGAGGCGTGCTCACCTCACGATTGAAGGAGCTTGCTCATCCGACGCCGCCATCAGGCCCCGCTCGTCACGCACGCGATTATCAACGTCGGCCGGACAATCCTTCCATTCCTTCCTCGATTATCGAAACCGGCTGCCTAATGCATCTTACCTGGGTCAGCCAGGGAAGACTCCGATGACCGCGCTCCAGCCCACCGCCAATACAGCCGACGCTGCTACCCACACCGCCCCCGCCACGCCGGCAACGCCTGCGATCCCCACGAAAACCTGGATCGCGGTGATCGGCGCCACGCTCGGGGCGTTCATGGCGGTGCTCAACATCCAGATCGTCAACGCCTCGCTTGCCGACGTGCAGGGCGCGATCGGCGCCGGGATCGACGATGGCGGCTGGATCTCGACCTCTTATCTGATCGCCGAGATCGTGGTGATCCCGCTCTCCGGCTGGCTCGCGCAGGTGTTTTCGGTGCGCATCTATCTGCTCACCAATGCGGTTCTGTTCCTGGTGTTCTCCGCGGCGTGTGCGCTGGCGCAAGACCTGCCGCAGATGATCGCGCTGCGCGCCATCCAGGGTTTTACCGGCGGCGTACTGATCCCGATGGCGTTCACGCTGATCATCACGCTGCTGCCGAAGGCCAAGCAGCCGATCGGGCTTGCGCTGTTCGCGCTGTCGGCGACGTTCGCGCCCGCGATCGGCCCGACCATCGGCGGCTATCTCACCGAAAATTGGGGCTGGCAGTACATCTTCTATGTCAACCTCGTGCCCGGCGCCGTGATGATCGCGATGCTGTACGTCTCGCTCGATCCGAGCCCGATGAAGCTGTCGCTGATCCGCCAGGGCGACTGGCTCGGCATCATCACCATGGCGATCGGGCTTGCCGCGCTGCAGACCGTGCTGGAAGAAGGCAACAAGGACGACTGGTTCGGCTCGCCCTTCATCGTCCGCCTGTCGGTGATCGCCGCCGTCTCGCTGGTCGCGTTCCTGATCGTCGAATTCACCGTCGAGAAGCCGCTGCTCAACCTGCGCCTACTCGCCCGCCGCAATTTCGGCTTCGGCATGCTGGCCAACTTCCTGCTCGGCATCGCGCTGTACGGCTCGGTGTTCATCCTGCCGCAGTATCTGGCGCGCATCCAGGGCTACAACGCCGAGCAGATCGGCATGGTGCTGGCCTGGACCGGCCTGCCGCAGCTGCTGCTGATCCCGCTGGTGCCGCGGCTGATGCAGCGCTTCGATCCCCGCATCATCATCGGCATCGGTTTTGCGGTCTTCGCCGGCTCCAACTTCATGAACATCTTCATGACCAACGATTACGCCACCGATCAGCTGTTCTGGCCCAACGTGGTCCGCGCCATCGGCCAGGCCCTGGTGATGGCTCCGCTGTCGGCGGTCGCGACCGCGGGCATCGAGATGGAGAACGCCGGTTCCGCCTCCGCCCTGTTCAACATGATGCGGAACCTCGGCGGCGCCGTCGGCATTGCGGTGCTGCAGACGCTCTTGACCAAGCGCGAGCAGTATCACTCCAATGTCCTGATGCAGTCCGTCTCGCTGCTGGAGCAGGCCACCCGCACCCGGATCGAGCAGATGACGCAGTATTTCATGAATCACGGCGTCGCCGATCAGGCCACCGCCGCCCACCGTGCCATCGCCGCGATCGGCGGTGTGGTGCAGAAGCAGGCCTACATCCTCGCCTTCAGCGACACCTTCTATCTGCTCGGCGTGGCGCTGATCATAGCGCTGGCGGCGACGTTGGTCCTGAAGAAGCCCGGCCAGCTCGGCGGCGGCGGCGCGCACTAGATTTCATCCCCCCAACCCCAACCAAGGAGAACGACCATGAAGCCCCGCATGAATTTCTACCAGGCCGCACCCGAGACGATCAAAGCGCTGGTCGCGGTGGAAACCCAGATCACTGCGAGCGGTCTCGAGCAATCGCTGATCGAACTGGTCAAGACCCGCGCCTCGCAGATCAACGGCTGTGCCTACTGCATCAACATGCACACCGAGGACGCCCGCAAGCACGGCGAGACCGAGCAGCGGCTCTATCTGCTCAACGCCTGGCGTGAGTCCCCGCTCTACTCCGAGCGCGAGCGCGCGGCGCTGGCGTGGACCGAAGCGCTGACGCTGGTATCGGAAACGCACGCGCCCGACGCCGATTATGAAGCGGTGCGCGCGCAGTTCTCGGACAGCGAGCTCGTCAACCTGACCACGCTGATCGGCGCCATCAACGCCTGGAACCGGATCGCGATCGGCTTCCGCGCGGTGCATCCGGTGAAGGTGAAGGTCGCGGCGTAACACAACAGGACCGTAGGGTGGGTTAGCCGAAGGCGTAACCCACCATTCTCTCCGCGGAGAGCAAAGTCGGTGGGTTACGCTGCGCTAACCCACCCTACGCACCAACGTTGCGGCAGGACCGGCTTAAACCGCCGTCGCCCTGGCGAAATCGACATAGATCTCGCGCAGGCGGTCGGTGATCGGGCCGACCTTGCCGGTGCCGACCTTCTTGCCGTCGATCGCGACCACGCCCTGCACGAACACCGAGGCGCTGGTGATGAAGGCTTCCTTGGCGGCGAGTGCTTCCTCGACCGTGAAGGCGCGTTCCTCGATGCGCAGCTGGCGCTCCTCGGCGAGCTTGACCACCGCCTTGCGGGTGCAGCCGGGCAGGATCTCGTTGCCGTTCTGCCGGGTCACGATGACGTCGTCCTGGGTGACGATGAAGGACGAGGACGAGCCGCCCTCGGTGACCTTGCCGTCTTCGATCATCCAGGCTTCGCCGGCGCCGGCCGCGGCCGCGGCCTGCTTGGCCAGCACCTGCGCCAGCAGCGCCACGCTCTTGATGTCGCGCCGCTCCCAGCGGATGTCGGGCACCGTGATGACGTTGATGCCGGTCTTGGCCGAAGGCGCGTTGATGATGTCCTTTTCCGAGGTGAACATCACCAGCGTCGGCTTGACGTCCGCCTTCGGGAACGGGAAGTCGCGTCCCTTGTCTGCGCCGCGGGTGACCTCGAGATAGACCATGCCGTTGACGAGGTTATTGCGCGCAACGAGTTCTTTCTGGATCGCCTCGATCCGCTCCAGCGTCTCCGGCAGCGCGAGCTGGATCTCGCCGACCGAACGCTTGAGCCGCGCCAGATGCGAGGCGTTGTCGATCAGCTTGCCCTCGAGCACCGCGGCCACCTCGTAGATGCCGTCGGCAAACAGGAATCCGCGGTCGAATACCGAGACCTTGGCCTCGGAATGCGGCACGAACGAACCGTTGACGTAAGCGATCTTTTCCACGCGAGTTCTCCTGCGGACGAAGGACTAGTTTCAGGCCTTCGTATACGCAAATTGTTAACGGGGATAAACCCCGGCCGCCGTCATTCCGGGGCACGCCGTCAGGCGTGAGCCCGGAATCCATAACCACCATCGTGAGTATGGATTCCGGGCCTGCGCCCCAGCGGGCGCATCCCGGAATGACGATGTGGATGGGTCAGCGCCTCAGTGCTGCAAGATCTTCGACAAGAACTTCTGCGCGCGGTCGCTGCGGGGCTTGCCGAAGAAGTCGGCCTTCTTGGCGTCCTCGACGATCTCGCCGCGGTCCATGAAGATGACGCGGTCGGCGACCTTGTTGGCAAAACCCATTTCGTGGGTCACGACCATCATGGTCATGCCCTCGCGGGCGAGGTCGACCATCACGTCGAGCACTTCGCTGATCATCTCGGGGTCGAGCGCTGAGGTCGGCTCGTCGAACAGCATCGCGATCGGGTTCATCGCAAGCGCGCGCGCGATCGCGACCCGCTGCTGCTGGCCGCCGGACAATTCGGCGGGGAATTTCTTGGCGTGATCCTTAAGCCCGACGCGATCGAGCAGCTTCATGCCGGTGACCACGGCGTCGTCATGCTTGCGGCCCAGCACCTTCTCCTGCGCGAGGCAGAGATTATCGAGGATCCGCAAATGCGGAAACAGCTCGAAGTGCTGGAACACCATGCCGACGCGCGAGCGCAGCTTCGGCAAATCGGTCTTGGGGTCGTTGACCTTGATGCCGTCGAGGATGATGTCGCCGCCCTGGATCGGCTCCAGCGCGTTGACGCATTTGATCAGGGTCGACTTGCCCGAACCGGACGGGCCGCAGACCACCACCACCTCGCCCTTGGCGACGCTGGTGGTGCAGTCCTTCAGCGCCTGGAAGCTCGGCCCGTACCATTTGTTGACGTGATTGATCTCGATCATGATGGCTCAACTTGTTTGTTCAGCGAACAATGGCAATACGCGCCTGCAGGCGGCGGACGAAGAAGGACGCGACACAGGAAACGACGAAGTAGACCAGCGCGGCGAACAGGTACATTTCGACCAGACGGCCGTCGCGCTGCGCAACCTTGCTGGCGGCGCCGAGGAAATCCGGGATCGACAGCACGTAGACCAGCGAAGTGTCCTGGAACAGCACGATGGTCTGCGTCAGCAGCACCGGCAGCATGTTGCGGAATGCCTGCGGCAGCACGACGTAGCGCATGGTCTGGCTGTAGGTCAGACCGAGCGCGTTGGCGGCGGCCGGCTGGCCGCGCGAGATGGACTGGATGCCGGCGCGCATGATCTCGGAGAAATAGGCCGCCTCGAAGATGATGAAGGTGATCAGCGAGGAGGCGAAGGCGCCGACCGTGATCGGCCGCGACGCACCGGTCACCCACTGCCCGATATAGGGGACGAGGAAGTAGAACCAGAAGATCACCAGCACCAGCGGCAGCGAGCGGATGAAGTCGACATAGAAGCCGGCGATGCGCCCGAGTACCTTGTAGCTCGACAAACGCATCAAGGCGATCAGCGTGCCGAACACGAGGCCGCCGAACGCGGCGAGCGCCGTCAGGGTCAACGTGAAGCGCATGCCCTCGAAAAAGAGATAGGGCAGCGAGCGGCGGATGACGTCGAAATCGAAACTGCCGAGCATCGTCATTTCCCCGCGATGTAGCCGGGGATCGCGACGTAGCGCTCGAGGAAGCGCATCGCGGTCACCACGACGAAATTGAGGAGAAGATAGAGCACGGTGGCCGCCGTGAAGGCCTCGAACACCTGGAAGGAAAATTCCTGCATCGAACGCGCCTGGCCGGTCAGCTCGATCAGGCCGATGGTGATGGCGACCGCGCTGTTCTTGATGGTGTTGAGGAATTCAGAGGTCAGCGGCGGCAGGATGATGCGGAACGCCATCGGCAGCAGCACGTAGCGATAGGTCTGCAGCGTGGTGAGACCCAGCGCCGTTGCGGCCTGCTTCTGGCCACGCGGCAGCGAGCCGATGCCGGCCTGCAATTGCACGGCAACGCGCGCCGACATGAAGAAGCCGACACCGATCGCGGCGGTCCAGAACGGTGCATTCGGCATCTGCTTCATCCAGAGCCCGGCCGCCCGCGGCAGCAGCTCGGGCAGCACGAAGAACCACAGGAACAGCTGCACCAAGAGCGGCATGTTGCGGAAGAACTCGACCCAGCAGAAGCCGATCCACGACGCCGTCTTCGACGGCAATGTGCGAAGCACGCCGACCACGGAGCCGAACACCAGCGCGATGATCCAGGCGAGCACCGACACCTTGATGGTGACCACCAGTCCCGCCAGCAACATGTCGAGATAGGTGCCGGTCCCCATCGGGTTCGGCTCGAGAAAGATGTGCCAGTTCCAATTGTAGTTCACAGGTCCCCCGCGCTCCCGCGCCAATCACGGATTACGCCGACATCACGCGCGGCGTCTACGTCGCGCTTGGCGACTATGCAAATGTCCGGCCATTCTCCTCCAAAAATGGCCGGACATACTTAACTCTCAGGACCCGCCGCCGAGAGGCGACGGGTCAAACGCAGCATTACGATCAGTTGACCAGATACGCATCCGGATCGGGTGAGTCCGACGGCTTGGTGAACTGCTTCTTCAGCTCCGGCCCGAGCGGCACGTTGAGGTTCAGGCCCTTCGGCGGGATCTTCTGGTTGAACCACTTGGCGTAGATCTTCTCACCCTCGGCGCTGGTGTAGAGCGCGGCGGTGGCGGCGTCGACGACCTTCTTGAACTGCGCGTCATCCTTGCGCAGCATGATGCCGTAGGGCTCCGGCTTGGAGAACGCGTCCTTGGAGATGACGTAGTCGTCCGGCGACTTCGAGCCGGCGACCAGGCTCGCGAGCAGGATGTCGTCCATCACGAAGGCCACGGCGCGATCGGTCTCGACCATCAGGAAGGCCTCGGCATGATCCTTGGCCGGGATGATGTTGACGCTCAGCCCGCGCGCGAGGTTGGCCTCGGTGAGCTGCTTGATGTTGGTGGTGCCGGCGGTCGAGACCACCGTCTTGCCCTTCAGATCGTCGATCGAATTAATCTTGCTCGCCTTCTTGGTGACGTAGCGGCTCGCGGTCAGGAAGTGCGAGTTGGTGAAGGCGACCTGCTTCTGGCGCTCGGCATTGTTGGTGGTCGAGCCGCATTCGAGATCGACGGTGCCGTTGGCCATCAGCGGAATGCGCGTCGCCGAGGTCACCGGGTTGAGCTTGACCTCGAGCTTGTCGAGCTTCAGCTCCTTCTTCACGGCATCGACGATCTTGTAGCAGATGTCCATGGCGTAGCCGACCGGCTTCTGGTTGTCGTCGAGATAGGAGAACGGAATCGAGGAATCGCGGTAGCCGAGCGTGATGGCGCCGGTGTCCTTGATGTTCTTCAGCGTTCCGGTCAGCTCCTGGGCCTGCGCCTGGCTCGCGCCGAGCGCAGCGGCGAGCGCGAAGCCGATGAGATATTTGGATGTCATACGTCTACTCCTTGCGTGGAAACGATCGATTTACTGCATGAGAATGTCGGCGAGGACGGGTGCGATATAGCGGCGAAACTGTTCGGGATTCTCGCTCATCGGAAAATGACCGAGCTTCTCCATGATCGTAACGCTGGCGCCCCCTATTGCCGCTGCCGTCCGCCTTGTGTCCTCAGGCGTGCAGGAGAAATCATACTCGCCCGTGAGCAGGTACAGCTTGCATACTTTAGTATCGATTGACGCGACCCGACCGCGCAGGTCGCCATCGACACGGTAGAAATACAGGTCGCCCTTGAACACGCCGGGGCCGCCCTGCTTGTAGGCCCACAGCGTTTCCATCCGCGCAGGCTCCGGGCTCTGCGGGGCAATGAGCCCCGACACCAGCGCGGCGCAGACTTCGCCGCCGTGAACGTCCGGGCGGTTCAGCCAGTTCGTGTCATACCACGGCGCCTGGAAATCGGCAGCCTCGAGCCCGATCAGCGCGCGGAATTCGGCGGCATGTTCGATCGCGAGGTTGAGCACGATGCGGCCGCCGATCGAGCAGCCCATCACGACAGGCTTCTCCAGATGGAGCGCACGGCAGAAGGCGCGGATGGTCTCGGTGTAGCGCGCAGTGGTGAGTTGGTATTCATCGCCGGTCCAGTCCATCGGCGGATTCGACTTGCCATGCCAGGGCATATCGAAGGCAATGATGCGGAAATTTTCGGCAAATTGAGCGTCAACGAGCAGATGCCGCCACTGCCGCGCATCGGCGCCCGCCGTGTGCAGGCAGACCAGCGGAATGCCCCCGCCGTTCTCCTCGAAATAGATGCGGTGCAGTTCGCCGCCGATCTCGACGTGAACGTAGCGGCCGACCATCGGCTCGATGTGACCGTTCATGCGGCGGCCGCTCATGAGAGGACCGCCGCAAAATGCTGCCGTGGCAGCGCCAGCAGGTCCTTGAAATATTGCAGATGCGCCATGAAGGGATGCAGATCGCCTTCCAGCACCGCCTCGCCGCGCTTGGTCAGCGCCAGCAGATCGTGCCAGCCGGGTTTCGGCTCGGCCTGCCAATGCGCGGCCCAGGCCTGCGGCGTGGCGCGATAGGAGAAGCGCCACGAGCGCATCAGGAGCGGCGACGGCGTGAGCTCGACGATGCGGCCGCCGCGGATCACGGCATGAAACGGCCGCGCCATCTCCCCGATCAGGCAGTCGCAATCGAGCAGCCGTCCCCGCGAGACCAGCGAAGGTGCCTGGTCGAGCAATGCGGCAAGGCCGGCAAACGCCCTCGTCACAGCGTCGTCGGTGGCGTCAGGCGATAGCGTCATCTGTCGGGCGGCGTTCCTGCAGCGGGGCGGCGCCATGATGACGGCAAGCGCGCGATCCCGCAAGGCGCCGATGCCCTTGGGTTCCCTGGATTATTCGCTTGACCAAACGCGGCTTGCGAGTCCATGGCGCGGACCTCCGCGCCCTCCCCGCTCGCCTTGTTCGCCGTGACCTGAGCAGCGTAGAATGGCTCTGCCCCGCACGGCCCCACAAAGTGATCCTGCATCAGCATCCGCTTTCGCCGCTCGCCCAGAAGATCAGGATCGCTCTCCTCCGCGAGAAGGGCGCGCAGTTCGAGACTGCGCCCTTCGCCCAGGCCGCAACCAGGCCGAAAGAGAGCCAATTATGATGGCAGATCAAAACGCCCTGATTCTTCAGCAGTACGACATCTCGCCGTACTCCGAAAAAATCCGCGGCGCGCTCGGCCTCAAGGGCCTCACTTGGTGGGCCTGCAACCAGCCGTCGATCATGCCCAAGCCGGAACTGATCGCGCTGACCGGAGGATACCGCCGCATCCCGGTGCTTCAGATCGGCAGCGACGTCTATTGCGACAGCGAGCTTATTCTGGACGAGATCGAGCGCCGCTTTCCCGCCCCGTCGATCTTTGCATGCGGCCGAGCCACCACGGAGACCTATCGTCTGTGGGCGGACGAGAAGCTGTTTCCGACGGTCGTGGGCCTGCTGTTCTCAGGAGATTGGGATGTCAGCGAGGCCTTCATCGCCGATCGCTCGGCGCTGCGGGGCCGGCCGTTCGATCCCGAGGCGTTCCGCGCGGCAATACCCGGCTTGACCGAAGCACTGCATCGGCACTTGAGGCTGCTGGAGCTGCAGCTGGAGAACGGCAATCCGTTTCTGGCAGGCGAGCAGCCGAGTGCAGCCGATCTTCAAGTCTTCCACAATGTCGCGTTCATCCGCTGGGGGAAGGGACGCACGACAGCGTTGCTGGACCAGCATCCGGGCCTGCGCGCCTGGGAGGCGAGAATGCGCGCGATCGGACACGGCATACGCCATGACATCGGCAGGGACGAAGCGCTCAGAGTAGCCCGCGAAGCGCCGGTCTCTGCGGCCGTTGGCGGCGCACGCGTGAGCTACCAGATCAACGACGCCAATTCCCCGCCGATCGCGGGCAGATTGGTTGCGGAGGACCCGCAGCGGGTGTCGATCCTGCTGGAAAATCCGCTGGTCGGCACCGTCGTGGTCCACCTGCCGACGACCGGCGGCCGGCTGCATCGCCTCGACTGAGCCGCTTGGTTCCTGACAAGGCGCGAGGTCGACCGTGCGGGGGTTTGCTTGGTGCTCACCGCGCCGGCCCGGCGCTCAGGTGGCGCTGGATGAAGGGGCTCTGCGGAAGTCGAGCTGCAGCCGCATCGGAACTGCGCTCCCTCTCCCGCTTGCGGGGGAGGGTTGGGGTGGGGGTATCACCGCGAGTCGCCTAGTGGAGAAAGCACCCACCCGGATTGCATCTTCGATGCAATCCGACCTCCCCCGCGAGCGGGAGAGGTGAAGTCAGTCCGCGGAACGGCCTACTCGTAGACAACCCGTCTCAACCCGCCTTCACCACACGCCCGTTCTTCGGCGCCTGGGCCATCGCGCGGGCCAGCACCTGGGCTTCCTTCTTCAGCATGTCGGCGAGATCGCCTTCGCGGCGGCGGATGCGGTCGGATGCGGCACCGATCGAGAGCGCGGCGACCACCTCGCCGGCGTCGTCGCGGACGGGAACGCCGACGCCGCCCATGCCGGGGAATGCGGCGTCGATCAGCACGGTGTGACCGGCCTTGCGCGCCATCGCGATCCGCTCGCGCAGGAACTTTGGCGTGATGCGCGGCGATTTCGCCAACCGCGGCACGATCACCTCGATCACGGCCTCGATCTCGGCATCCGGCAGCCAGACCAGAAGCGCCAGCGCGCCGGCGCCGACGCCGAGCGGACGGCGGCTGCCGATCTGCAGATAATTCGGCTGCAGCGGATGGCTGCCGACCGAGCGCGCCAGATACAGCGCCTCGACGCCGGAGCGCACCGACAACAATGCCGTATCGGCTGAGCGCTCCGACAGACGCAACAGGCTCGGCTGCGCCAGCTCGGCGATGTCGACCGAACGCCGCGCGCCGACCGCCATCACCCGCGCCTCCTGGCCGAGCTCATAGGTCTTGGCACCTGTGACCCTGGAGACAAAACCTTCCTCGATCAACGAGTTGAGGATGCGCAGCGCGGTCGCCTTGTTCAGCGAGGTGGTGTCGGCGATGTCGGTGAGCCGCAGCGGCGAGCGCTGCGCCAGCACGCGCAGGATCGCGCAGACCTTCTGGATCGCGTTGAACTTGTCGGGTTGGCCCGGCTCCGGCGGTGGCCTCTTGCGGCTGGTCCGCGCCGTCGCAGTCGTGGAGGCGTTCATGCCTTCTTCCTTGCCCTCAATCCGAAGTCTGAACCGGACACGACCAATGGAACGCGTCCGGCGAAGCGTCATCCTAAAACGGATGACACTCGCCGGACATCGTATACTTTCGTCAGATGAAACTTTGATTTCAACTATCTTCGCTGCTGTGCAGCAATGAAGATTTTCGAATTTCGCATCACGAAATCAAGCCAACCGCAACCTTCGGATGGTGAAGAGCGCCCACAGGCTGAGCAAGCAGACGCCGGTGAGGTAATAGCCCGGTGCGAGCTCGCCGATCGGCGCAAAACATCTAGGTCATGATCGCCGGACCCATGCCGCCGAACAATGTGACGCCAATATTGTAGCTGAGGCCGAGCCCGGTGGCACGTGTCGCCGGCGGAACAGTTCCGACATCAGCGCGGCGAGCGGCCCGTAATACAGCGACTTGATGACGGGGAAAAATGCGCGCCGCCCTTCAACCCTTACGCGCCGTCTCGCCGAGATCCCAGAACAGGCCGGCCATGATGGTCAGCGCCTCCTCGGTCACCGGCAGCAGGATGTGCTCGTCGGGGGCGTGCTGCGAGCAGCCCGGATAGGAATGCGGCACCCAGATCGTCGGCAGGCCGAGGCCTTCGGAGAACACGTCGTTCGGCAGCGAGCCGCCGAAGTTCGGCAGCACCGCCGGCGCCTTGCCGGTGGTGGTGCGGATCGAGTTCGCCGCCCAGTCGATCCACGGACTGTCCATGTCGGTACGCGAGGCGCCGAAGCGCTGCGCGCCGGAGACTTCGACCATTGGGAAACCGTTGTTGTGCAGATAGTCGCGCACGCCATCGATCACTTCGAGATATCTCGTGCCGACCACGAAGCGGAGCTGCAGCACCGCGTTCGCCTTGCCGGGGATGGCATTGGCCGGTTTGTCGATATTGCCCGACGACATCGCCAGCACTTCCAGCGTGTTCCAGGCGTAAAGCCGCTCGGCCGCGGTCAGGCCTTCCTCGCCCCAATCCTCCGCGAGCTGAGGTTCGTCCGCCGTCGGTTCGACCTTGACGTCGGCGAGCGCGGCGCGGACGCGGTTCGAGATCGGCGGCGGTTTGAGGATCTCGAGCTTCATCCGGCCCTTGCCGTCGACCAGGCTCGCGATTGCGTTCGCCAGGATCGTCGCCGGGTTGGCGAGCACACCGCCCCAATTACCGGAATGATTGCCGCCATCGCGCAGATTGACGTCGAGATGGATGCGGTTGCCGCCGCGGCAGCCGAGGAAGATGGTCGGCCGCTCCGCCGAGAGCCGCGGCCCGTCGGAGGCAATGAACAGATCGGCCTTCAGCTCCTCGCGATGCGCCTCGCAGACCTCGCGCAGATCGGGCGAGCCGATCTCCTCGCCGGTCTCGATGATGAATTTGGCATTGAAGCCGAGCTTGCCGCCGCGCGCCTGCTTCACCGCCCGCAGCGCAGCCATGTTGATCGAATGCTGGCCCTTGTTGTCGGCGGTGCCGCGGCCATAGACGCGATCGCCCCTGACCGTGGTCTGCCAGGGATTGAGCCCGTCGCGCCATTCGCCGACCATGCCGTCGACGACGTCGCCGTGACCATAGGTCAGCACAGTCGGCCGCGCCGCATCTTCCTGGTAGTCGGCGATCAGATAGGGCCCGCGGCCGGTCGGCGATTCGATCAGCCGGGTCTTGAAATCGAGCTCGGCGAAGGCCGGCTGCAGATTTTCCACCAGATAGGCGTGCAGCGCACTGGCCTTGTCGGCATTCAGGCTCTCGGTCTGGTAGCCGACCCTGCGGTCCAGCTCCTGCAAGAACTGTCCCGATTGAAAATGCTCTCGCACCGTTGCGATTGCGTCGGCCCGTGTCGCCATGATTGTTCCTTCGTCCGGTCCCGTCTTGACATGATCTCTTGGCATGATCCCGCCGGAAAGCTCCGTCGCACATCCGGATCATGCTCTGGAGAGGCGCAACCTATCGGGATCGGATCACGACCGGAAGGGCGTGAAATGCGAATGGGCCTTGCCAAAACGTGGGAAGTCGCAACAAGTTGATGCAGGGACGCCCGGCATCTGACCGGGCAGCAATCGAAGCGGCGCTCAAGGTTTCGACAATGACAAAGCAAATCCGGCTCAACGCCTTTGCCATGAATTGCGTGGCGCATCAGTCGCCGGGGTTGTGGACCCATCCGCGCGACCGCACCAAGGACTACAACAAGCTGTCCTACTGGACCGATCTGGCGAAGACGCTGGAGCGCGGCCGGTTCGACGGGCTGTTCCTCGCCGACGTGCTCGGCGTCTACGACGTCTATGCCGGCAATCCGGATGCGGCGCTGCGCAACGCGGCGCAGACCCCGGCAAACGAACCGCTGATGCTGATCCCGGCAATGGCCGCGGTGACCGAAAACCTCGGCTTCGGCGTCACCAGCAATCTCTCCTTCGAGCCGCCCTACCCGTTCGCGCGACGGATGTCGACGCTCGACCATCTGACCGGCGGCCGGGTCGGCTGGAACGTGGTGACCGGCTATCTCGATTCCGCCGCGCGCGGCGCCGGCAAGGACAAGCAGACCGCGCATGACGACCGCTACGAGCTCGCCGACGAATATATGGAGCTGGTCTACAAGCTGTGGGAAGGCAGCTGGGAGGACGACGCCGCGATCCGCGACGTCGCGCGCGGCATCTTCACCGACCCAAAGAAGGTGCATCGCGTAGAGCACGAAGGCAGCAACTACCGGCTCAACGCGATCCACCTGTCGGAGCCGTCGCCGCAGCGCACGCCGGTGCTCTATCAGGCCGGCACCTCGCCGCGCGGCCGGCAGTTCGCTGCCGAGCACGCCGAATGCGTGTTCATGTCGGGGCCTTCAGCGAAAGTGATCGGCCCGCGGGTCTCGGCGATCCGCGAGCTTGCCGCCGAGAAGGGCCGCAACGCAGCCGAGATCCTGATGTTCTCGATGATGTGCGTGGTCGTGGCGCCGACCGAAGCGGAGGCCAAGGCGAAGTATGCCGAGTATCGCAGCCATATCAGCCATGAGGGCGCGCTGGCGCTGATGTCGGGCTGGACCGGCGTCGACTTCTCGACCTATTCGCTCGACCAGGAGGTGCGGCATGTGCAGAACGATGCAGGGCGCTCCGCGATGGACAATGTCACCCGCGCTGATCCCGACCGGGTCTGGACCGTGCGCGAGGTCGCCGAGCATGTCGGCATCGGCGGCGCCGGCCCGGTCGTGGTCGGCTCGCCCGAGCAGGTCGCCGACAAGATCGAGCAATGGTTCGAGGACACCGACGTCGACGGCCTCAACATCGCGTTCGCGATCTCGCCGGGCGATTTCGAGGATATCGCCGACATGCTGGTGCCGGAGCTGACCAGGCGCGGCCGCTACAAGCGGGAGTATGCCAAGGGCACGCTGCGCGAGAAGCTGTTCGGTGCGGGGCGTGCAAGGCTCGACGCGACACATCCGGCGAGCCGGTACCGGGTGAAGCGGAGCGCTGCGGCGGAGTAGCTGCGTAGGGTGGGTTAGCCAAAGGCGTAACCCACCATCTTCGCCCGACAAACGCTTGTGGTGCAGGTGAGACCGGCGGTGGGTTACGCTTCGCTAACCCACCCTACGATTCTGCTCGTCCCGTCATCCTGAGGAGCCGCGAAGCGGCGTCTCGAAGGATCGACGGCCACCAGCCGGGCCGTCGACCCTTCGAGACGCGCTTCGCGCTCCTCCGGCGACAAAGGCGAAGCCTTTGCGCGGGGTGACGGTGATAAATTGAGCGCGCGGCGAAAACTCAGTTCACCGAATTGCTCACCACCACCTCGATCAGCTTCGCGCCCGGCCGAGCGAACGCCGACTTCATCACGCCCTTCAACTCCTGCGGATCGGTGACCTTGATCGCCTCGAGCCCGAGCGCGCGCGCGACGCCGGTGAAATCGACCGGCGGATCGATGAAATCCATGCCGACGTAATTGTCGTCGCCATGGAAGGCGAGCAGGCGCTGCTTGATGATGCGGTAGCCGCCATTATTCACGATCACGAAGTTCAGCGGCAGCTTGTGGTTGGCCGCGGTCCATAGCGACTGGATCGAATACATCGACGAGCCGTCGCCGGAATAGCACACCACCGGACGCTGCGGATTGGCGAGGCTGACGCCGACCGCGGCCGGCAGGCCCCAGCCGATGCCCCCCGAAGCGAGCGCATGATAGCCGTAGCGGTCGCGATGCGGCCGCAAGCCGATGATCTGGCGCGACGAGGTCAGCCCCTCGTCGACCAGGATCGCATTGTCGGGCATCGCTTCCACGACCTGCAGCGCCAGCCAGTCCGGATCGATCGGCGATTTCTGGCTCGCCTTCGATATCTGCTCGACCAGCGCCTTGCGCTTCGCCGCCCAGTTCTTCGTCGACAACGCCGCGAGGCCCTGCTTCGCGCGTGTCTCCAGCGCGCCGCCGCCGAGTTCCTTCAACGCCGGCACCAGCGCGCGCAGCGTTTCCTTGACGTCGGCCTTCACCGCGATCTCGGCGCCATAATTCCTGGCAAGATCGCTGTCGACCAGCCCGACCTGCACGATCGAGAGCCCGTCCGGCAACGGATCGACCTCGCTATAGACCGACATCCGCAGCGGATCGCCGCCGAGCGCGATCAGCAGATCATGCGGCGCCAGCACGTCGCGGGCGACCTTCTGCAGCCGCGCGATCGCGCCCATGAAGCTCGGACTGTCGGACAGGAAATGCGATCCATAGGGCGTCGGCGATTGCCAGGCCGGACAGCCCAGCGTCTCGGCCAGATCGGCCGCCTCGCGCAGCGCGTCGCTTTTCACGATCTCGTCGCCGACGACGATCACCGGACGCTCCGCTTTCAGGATTCGCGCGGCCAGCGCCTTCAAGGAATCCTCCGACGGCCTGACGCGGGTGTCGATGCGGGTGGAGCGGCCGAGTTCGATGCCGGCCTCGGCATTGAGGATGTCGCCGGGCAGCGAGATGAACACCGGCCCGGTCGGTGGCGTGGTCGCGATCTTGGCGGCGCGGCGCACGATGCGCGGCAGATCTTCGAGCCGCGTCACCTCGACCGCCCATTTCACCAGCGGCGTCGCCATCTGCACCAGCGGGCCAAACAGCACCGGCTCGGTCAGACCATGGCCCTGCTCCTGCTGGCCGGCGGTGAGGATCAGCGGCGTGCCGGTGAAGCTTGCGTTGAAGAGCGAGCCCATCGCATTGCCGAGGCCCGGCGCGACGTGGACATTGCAGGCCACCAGCTTGCCGGAGGCGCGGCTGAAACCGTCGGCCATCGCAACCACCAGGCTCTCCTGCATCGCCATCACATAGGTGAGATCGGGATGGTCCTTCAGCGCGTGCATGATCGGCAGTTCGGTGGTGCCGGGATTGCCGAACAGATGGGTGACGCCCTCATCCTTCAGCAGCGCCAGAAATGCCGAACGGCCGGTGATGCGATTCTTCATGTTCCCTCCAGGCCCCGGCGTCGTTGACCGACGGGACGACGGAGATGACCAAACTTGCGTGACGGGAGCAATCGAGCGGGTGCTCATGGCTGCATTCCTCAGGCGCGCGCCTCATGGAGACGATCGTTCGCGTTGCGGTCAGGCGGGCGCAAAATCCCGCATCAGCGATCGGCGATCCATTCAACGAAGCTTGATCGGTATTAAACCTGCGTAATGCGCCGAACCGGCTCGCGGCTCATCGCCTCCAACGGATGTTAAAGGAGGTGATATTCATGAAACTCGTTTCAGCGTTTGCTGGCATCGCCGCACTCGGTGGTGTTGCTCTCTCCGGCGCGCCGGCGCCTGCGACGCCAATCGAAGTCCCTGCGGCGGGAGCCGTCGTCCCCGCCGGTTACGTCTGCAACGAATGGGGCCGTTGCTGGCACCGCCATTACTACGGTGGCGGCTATTACCATCCGCAGTATTGGGGTGGTTACGGCTACGGCGGCTGGCATCGTCCCTGGGGCTGGCACAGGCATTGGCGTCACGGCTACCACTGGCGCCACTGGCATCGCTGGCACCATCGGCATCACTGGCACCGCTGGTAAGCACTGGGAAAGGGGCTTCGGCCCCTCTCTTTCTTCGACGGCTTCAGAGCCTAGAACATCCCCTCGCGATCGCTGCGCTTCTTCTTTTTAGAGCGCTGCCAGACCACGCCGGGATAGCCTTTCAGCGGCACCAGCGGCTCGCCGGCATAGGCCCATTCCTGCAGCTCCTCGATCGCGATGTGATAGAGCGGCTGCCGGCCGGTGCGGCCCGAAAACAGCGCGCGCGGGATGTTGACCATGTGCGGCGAACGCGCGCGTTCGTAGAAAATCGGAGTACCGCAATTGGCGCAGAAGCTGCGCGCCGTCTTGCTGGCGGCATCCTCGTAACGCGAGAGCTCGCTCGCGCCCTGCGTGACGCGGAAGCGCTTCTTCCAGCTGCCGACATAGGTCGCATAGGCCGCGCCATGGGCGCGGCGGCTGGCGGCGGTGTGATCGTGCCAGGCCCAGCGCGCCGGCACGTCGATCTCGAACCGCACTTTGCCGCACAGGCATTGCCCGGCCGCAGGCTTTGCGAGTGCGACGGGTTTTGGCTTCTTGCTCGACGTGAACTCGTCGTCTTCCGGAAACATCGGGATGCGCTCCATTTGCTCACCGTCATTGCGAGGAGCGAAGCGACGACGCAATCCATCTCTCCGCGCACCGGGAGATATGGATTGCTTTCCCTTCGCTCGCAAAGACGAAGATGGAACCATTGTAGCCCGGATGCAGCGAAGCGTAATCCGGGAACGGCATATCCGCAGATGCAAGGCTCCGGATTGCGCTGCGCTCGTCCAGGCTATGAGAACAAGCGCGCGTCTACGCCTGCGCCATCTCGTCGTGGACGGGATAGTCCGTGTAGCCCTTTTCCTCGCCGGCGTAGAAGGTCGGGCGGTGATACGGGGTCAGCGGATAGCCGCGCTGCAGGCGGCGCGGCAGGTCCGGGTTGGAGATGAAATAGCGGCCGAAGGCGATCGCGTCGGCATGACCTTCGGCGAGCGCGCGCTCCGCGCTGTCGCCGACAAAGTTGCCGGCTGATATCAGCACGCCGCTCCACATCGGGCGGTACAGCACCATCGCCGACGGCACGTTCTGCCAGTTGACGTCGGCGCGACCGGTGCCGGAGGCGCGCGGCTCGATGAAATGCAGATAGGCGAGCCCGAACTTGTCGAGCGCCTTGATGGTGTGGCTGTAGAGCGGCATCGGATCGGCCTCGCCGCTGCCATTGGCGATGCCGTAGGGCGACAGCCGCACGCCGACGCGGTTGGCGCCCCACACCTCCGTCACCGCCTGTGTCACTTCCATCAGGAAGCGGACGCGGTTCTCGATCGATCCGCCATATTGATCGGTGCGCAGATTGCTGCGCGATTGCAGGAACTGCTCGATCAGATAGCCATTGGCGCCGTGGATCTCGACGCCGTCGAAGCCGGCGGCGAGCGCGTTCTTCGCGCCCTCGCGGTAGGCCTCGACCATCAGGGCGACCTCGCCGGTCTCGAGCGCGCGCGGCGTCTCGTAGTCGACCACCTTGCCGTCAGCCGTCATCGCCCTGAACTCGGGCGGGATCGCAACCGCCGACGGCGCCACCGGCAGCGCACCATCAGGCTGGAACGAGGAATGCGAGACGCGGCCGACGTGCCAGAGCTGCAGGAAGATCAAGCCGCCCTTGGCATGCACCGCATCCACCACCTCGCGCCAGCCCGCGATCTGGGCCTCGCTGTAGATGCCGGGGACGCCGGGATTGCCGAAGCCGGTGGCGACCACCGGTGAGGCTTCCGCGATGAGCAGGCCGCCCGGCGTGGCGCGCTGCGCATAATATTCCGCGTTCAGCGGCCGCGGCGCGAGACTCGGCCGCGCCGCCCGCATCCGCGTCAAAGGCGCCATCACGACACGGTGCTTCAGCTCATAGGGACCGACCTTGAGCGGCGAAAACAGCGACGGAGAACTCATGCCTACCCCGATTATTCTTTGTAATAGACCGTTATCTCACGGGTTCATCTTGTTCGCAAAAGCAGGTAGTGGCAATCTACCGAACAGACTAGCAGGCTTGCCATGTCGAAACAGAGCGCCACATTGCTCCCCTCGTTAAGCGTCCGCATCGATCTCGATGCCGAAGACCGGATCGGCCCGGGCAAAATTCTGCTCCTCGAACGGATCAAGGAGTGCGGCTCGATTTCGGCTGCCGGCCGCGCCATGGATATGAGCTACAAGCGCGCCTGGGACCTGGTCGACGAGATCAACCGCATCTGCCGGCAGGCGGCGGTGGAACGGCAGACCGGCGGCAAGAATGGCGGCGGCGCGGTGCTGACCCCGTTCGGCCTCTCCCTGGTGGCACGTTACCGCAAGATCGAGCGCGATGCGGCGAGCGCCGTGCGCAAGGACCTCGAGGCGCTGCGCAGCGACATCGGCAAGCCGAAGAAGGCCGCGGGGCGGTAAACGCAAGAACCTGCGGCCGTCGCAGGGGCGCGTTGCGAAAATATCGAAAACAACCCCATGCAAAGTAGCCGGCGAACGCCGGCATTCGACCAGGCAACTTGACACATCGGGCAAATCAGGGATACATTTCTAATATTCCGAAATCATGCAGGCATTGGGGCGAGGGGCTTCCCTCCGCGAGCGCGCCGAACCTTGAGACCAGAACCCCCTCACCCGGATTGCATCTGGCGATGCAATCCGACCTCTCCCCGCAAGCGGCAGGGCTATCGCATTTGGAAGCTGCGGCGATCGGTGTTCCCGCAAACTCGTCATGCCCGGGCTTGTCCCGGGCCTCCACGTCTTCGTTTCCACGCGAAGAAAGACGTGGATGGCCGGGACAAGCCCGGCCATGACGGTGCGGAAAAATCAGTTCATTCCAAATGCGATTGCACTGCCGCAAGCGGGGAGAGGTAAGAAAAAAGCGAGCGCTAACCCGTCTTGATCCAGACCGCCTTGACGTTGAGATATTCCTCGACGTGCTGCTTGCCGGACTCGCGGCCGTAGCCGCTCATCTTGTAGCCGCCGAACGGCACCGCGGGGTCCATCGCCTGGTAGCAATTGACCCAGACCGAGCCGGCGCGCAGCGCCTTGGCGACCTGGTGCGCCTTGCTGACATTGGTGGTCCAGACGCCGGAGCCGAGGCCGAAGGTGGTAGCGTTGGCGCGCTTGATCAGCTCGTCCGGATCCTTGAACGAGATCGCCGAGATCACCGGGCCAAAAATCTCCTCCTGCGCGATGCGCATGTTGTCCTGCACGTTGGCAAACACCGTCGGCTGCACGAAATAGCCCTTCGACAGCGCGCCCTCGGTGAGGCGGCCGCCACCGGCCAGCGCCTTGGCGCCTTCCTTCTGGCCGATGTCGAGATAGTCCGAGACGCGGTCGAGCTGATCCTTCGACACCAGCGGGCCGATCTGGGTGTTGGGATCGAGGCCGTTGCCGACCTGCAGCTTCTTGCCGAACTCGGCGACGCGGCCGACGAACTCGTCATAGACCTTCTGCTCGACGAACAGCCGCGTGCCGGCGCTGCAGATCTGGCCGGAATTGGCGAACACCGCCATCGCCGCCCCCGGCACCGCCGCGTCGAGATCGGCATCGGCGAACACGATGTCCGGCGACTTGCCGCCGAGCTCGAGCGAGACCCGCTTGAGGTTGCCGGCCGAGGCGCGGATGATCGACTGGCCCGTGATGTGCGAGCCGGTGAAGGCGACCTTGTCGACATCGGGATGCGAGGCAAGCGCGGCGCCCGCGGTCTCGCCATAGCCCGGCACGACGTTGACGATGCCGGGCGGAATGCCGGCTTCCATGCAGAGCTCGCCGATGCGCAGCGAGGTCAGCGGCGATTCCTCCGCCGGCTTCAGCACCACGGTGCAGCCGGTTGCGATCGCAGGGCCGATCTTCCAGATCGAGGCGGTCAACGGCCCGTTCCACGGGATGATGGCGCCGACCACGCCGATCGGCTCCTTCAGCGTGTAGGAGAAGATCTCGCCGGGCAGCGAGTTCTCGATGGTCTCGCCGTGGATCGCGGTGGCCTGTCCGGCGTAGTAGCGCAGCATGCCGAGCGCGCGCAGCTTGTTGCCGCGGGTGCGGCTGATCGGCGCGCCCATGTCGAGCGTGTCGAGCTGGGACAGTTCCTCGAAATTGGCTTCGACCAGCTCGGCGAGCTTGAGCAGCAGGTTCTGCCGCTCGAACGGCTTCACCTTGCTCCACGGCCCTTCGAAGGCGCGGCGCGCCGCCGCGACTGCGCGGTTGATGTCCTCGGCATCGCCTTCAGCGACGGTCGCGAGCAACTCGCCGGTCGCGGGATTGTGTGTTTCGAATGTCTTGCCGGAGGCGGCGTCGACCCATTTGCCGTCGATCAGCATCTTCTTGTAGGAGCCATCGGCATAAGGATGGCGCGTGATCGGAATAGCCTGCGAAACAGCCATGTTTGCACTCCCTGTAAAATGTCGGCTGAGGTCTTTTTGAAGCGTTATATCGGCGATTCTACAGCGCAGGCGCGAAACCGTAAAGCGCAGCCGGCGTTGTCGAGGGCGGCGCGCATGAAACCCTCCCATGCGCCTGCGCATATGGTTCGCGCGCTATGATAGGATTTGAACAGTAGCCACCTATGTGTCCGGAGATCACCGATGCCCCACCCCGTGATATCAGCCAATCATGTTGCCGTGATCACCGGCGGCGCGTCCGGCATCGGGCTTGCCGCCGCGTTGCGGTTCGCCGAAGCCGGCATGAAGGTCTGCATCGCCGACCTCGGCGATGACAGGCTGAAGGCGGCAGCGACAAGACTGTCATCTGCGGCGCCCGGCGGCGCAGCCGATATCATGACGGCTGCCGTCGACGTCAGCCGCGCGGACGCGGTCGCGGAGCTCGAGGCCAGTGTCGCCAGGAAATTCGGCGGCACCGACATCCTGATGAACAATGCCGGCATCCAGCCCGGCAGCGCGATGTTCGGCCCCGCGGACAATTGGCAGCGCATCCTTGGCGTCAATCTCTGGGGCGTGATCAATGGCACGCAGGCCTTCGTACCCAACATGATCAAGCGCGGCCGGCCGGGGCTGATCATCAACACCGGCTCCAAGCAGGGCATCACCACGCCACCGGGCGATCCCGCCTACAACGTCTCCAAGGCCGGCGTGAAGGCGTTCACCGAGGCGCTGCAGCACGAGCTGCGCAACACCGACGGCTGCAGGATATCGGCGCATCTCTTGATCCCCGGCTTCGTTTTCACCGGGCTGACTGCGCGCGGCCGCACCGAGAAGCCGGCCGGCGCCTGGACATCGGAGCAGACCGTCGACTTCATGATCGAGCGCCTCGAGGCCGGCGATTTCTACATCCTCTGCCCGGATAACGACGTGCCGCGTGCACTCGACGAACGCCGCATCCTCTGGGCCGCCGGCGACATCGTCGAGAACCGCCCGCCGCTGTCGCGTTGGCATCCGGATTTCGGCGACGCGTTCGCCGCCTTCGTGAAGGGGAAGTAAGAGGCAGGGAATCGCGAGGATGGGTAGAGCGAAGCGAAACCCATATTCTCTCCTGCGGCCCGCTATTTGATGGGTATCGCTTCGCTCCACCGAGACGCGCGCAAGAGCGCTCCTCAGGATGACGGTGATAGTCCGGAGCGTGGGTTGGCCGAGCGTAACCCACCAACCCTCCGCGTAACGAAAGAAGACGGTGGGTTACGGCTTCGCCTAACCCACCCTACGCACCTTGCTCAATTCGCCCGCACGCGCACCGGCGTGGCGGGCTGCGCCACCAGCGCCTCGCCGAGCTCGCTTTGCTGCGCGCGCGGGATCGAGAAGCAGACACTGAAGCCGTCCGATGTCTTCAGCGTCACCATGCCCTGGCTCGCATCGGTCGACTGCTCGATCACCCATGAATCCAACGGATAGGCGTAACGCAAGGTCTGGTCGCCGAAGCGGGTCTGCAGCGCCTTGCTGATCAGCCCGGGCAGCGTCATGACCAGCGCGCCGACCTGGTTGATCGACAGGCGGATGGTTGCGGGGTCGCCCTTGCCGTCCACGAATCCTAGCGAAATAGCGCAGCCGTCGGGCGCGACTTCGCAGGTGGTGAGCTCCTGGGTTTCGATCTGCATACCGGCACTCCGGATCATCGTTATATTCTGGTCAATATATCGCTGGTACGGCCAGCGTCCAGCCCCAATGTATCCTGCGGCCCATCCGGCGCAGTCGCGCGCGGCGTTAGAATAGATTGAAGCTGGCGGCTGCCCCGTTGACGCTGGGCCGGCAACCGCGAATAAATCACCGCAAAGATCAGGCTGATTTTTTCTTCGTCATTTCCAGAGAATTGACTCGGTCCGGCAGTGAGGGGCGGGCCGTGGATGGCCGTGGCTTCCTTCCTGCGACCGTGATATATACACGGATATAGCGAGGCCTATAAGGGCCCGTTTGACCAGGGAGAGCAAAGCCTATGAGTGATTACAAGCTTCTCATCGACGGCAAGATGGTACCCGGCGACCAGACCATGCCGGTGCTCAATCCGGCGACCGAAGAGGTGGTGGCGCAGTGCCCGCGCGCCTCCAAGGACCAGCTCGACAAGGCCGTCGCCGCCGCGAAGGCCGCCTACCCCGCCTGGGCCGCGACCCCGATGGAAGAGCGCCGCAAGCTCATCATCAAGATGGCCGAGGCGATCGAGGCCAACACCAACGAGCTCGCCCACATCCTGACCAGCGAGCAGGGCAAGCCGCTCGCCGACGCCACCGGCGAGGTCATGGGCATGGCCGGCTTCTTCCGCTATCTCGGCTCGCTCGATCTGCCGATGCGCGTGGTCGAGAATTCCGGCGACCGCAAAGTCGAGGCCTACCGTCGCCCGCTCGGCGTGGTCGGCGCGATCATTCCCTGGAACTATCCGCTGCTGATCCTGGCATTCAAGCTGCCCTCGGCGCTGCTCGCCGGCAACACGCTGGTGGTGAAGCCTGCGCCGACCACGCCGCTGGCCTCACTGCGCTTTGCCGAGCTGGTCAAGGACATCCTGCCGAAGGGTGTGCTGAACTTCATCGCCGACGCCAACGATCTCGGCGATCACATGACCAAGCACCCTGACATCCGCAAGATCTCCTTCACCGGCTCGACCGCGACCGGCCAGAAGGTGATGGCGAGCGCATCGCAGACCTTGAAGCGGATCACGCTCGAGCTCGGCGGCAACGATGCCGGCATCGTGCTCGACGACGTCGATCCGAAGAAGGTCGCGCCCGGCATCTTCGAGGGCGCGTTCCAGAACTCCGGCCAGGTCTGCCTCGCCATCAAGCGGCTCTACGTCCACGAGTCGGTCTATGACGAAATCTGCAACGAGCTGGTCGCGATCGCCAAGAACACCGTGGTCGATGACGGCTCCAAGCAGGGCACCAAGCTGGGTCCGCTGCAGAACAAGATGCAGTACGAGAAGGTGAAGGCGTTCCTCGACGATGCCCGCAAGAACGGCAACGTGATCGCCGGCGGCGCCGCGATGGACCGTCCCGGCTATTTCATCGAGCCGACCATTGTGCGCGACATCAAGGAAGGCTCCAAGCTGGTCGACGAGGAGCAGTTCGGCCCGGTGCTGCCGGTCATCAAGTACTCCGACAAGGACGACGTGATCCGGCGCGCCAACGCCACCACCTACGGCCTCGGCGCGTCGGTGTGGTCGTCGGACATCAAGCGCGCGCATGAGATCGCGACCCAGATCGAGGCCGGCACGGTGTGGATCAACAAGCACCTCGACATGGCCCCGAACATTCCGTTCGGCGGCGCCAAGCAGTCGGGCATCGGCACCGAATTCGCCGAGGAAGGCCTCGCCGAATTCACCCAGCTGCAGATCATCAACGGTCCGCCGGCCGCCTGATCCGACAACACGCGGCCGCGACGCCCTGGCGCCGCGGCCGCCTTCCCCGTCCACAACGAACAGAGCCCATCATGTTCGACGCCCAATGCGATCTTGCTGCCCTGGTCTATGACGAAGCACGACGATCCCGATGCCATCCTGCGCGACTTCGCCTGTCATCTGAAGGCGCAGGGCGCGCGCGTGGTCGGCATGGTGCAATCAGGCCAATGCGCGGATTCCAGCCTGTCGGCCGTGCTGGTCCATAGCGGCGAGACGCTGCTGCTGGCGCAGCCGCCGAGCCCAAGTACCACGAGCCCTGGTGCCAGCGGCTGCAAGCTCGATCTGTCGCGGCTGCAGGATGCCGGCCTCCGCGTCGCCGACGCGCTTTCGGCCGGCGCCGATCTCGTCATCATCAACCGCTTCGGCAAGCGGGAACGTGACGGCAAGGGCCTCGGCTTCCTGATCGAGCGCGCGCTCGACGCCGACATTCCCGTCGTGATCGCGGTGTCACATCAGAGCTTTGCCGACTGGGTCAGTTCCGCCGGCGGGATGAGCGTGAAGCTCGCCTGCGACCGCCACGCGCTCGACGCCTGGTGGCGCACCGCGTCGCTGCGGACCGCAGCCCGGGTCGCGCCGGATCACATCACGGTGTGCGAAGCGTTCAAGTAACTTCGGGTGGGTGAACCGTAGGCGTAACCCAATCTCCGCACTGTCACCGTCATCCCCGCGCAAAGGCTTCGCCTTTGCGCGGGGATGACGGGACAAACGGAATCGGAGGATGGGCTAGCTAACCCACCCTACGGTCTTCAGATGACGTGCACTCACAGCGTCTCCTGCTTGTGGCCGCACTCCTTGCAGGCGAACTTGACGCGGGACTGGCCCTTTTCCGCCTGCACCCGGTTCGGCGCGCCGCATTTGCCGCAAACGGCCTCGATCCGGGTCGTGCCCTGCTTGATGACGAGGTTCCGCTTTTCCATGGTCTCGCGGATCAGGCGCTCGGCCTCCTCGCGCAGCGATTGCTTCGACATCATACCCACCGGTCATTGGTTAGCGGGCGGCGTCATAGCACGACCCGATGAAGCTTTGACAGCGGGTATCGCAGCTAATTTTCGGCAATGCTAGACGATGAGACGGTCGACCGGCAGGCGGAAATGCCGAGGTTTCAGCGGTTTCGGCGGCCGACCGACGCGGAACACATTGACGAGGCGCAGATCTCCGCCAAACTCGCCGAGTTTTCGCAGCCGGTCGTTGAAGTCGGGATGGTCTGATAGCGCCGAGATCGGGCACGCCGCGAACCCGGCGCGATCGATCTCCAGCCAGATCCGATAGAAATGCCGTCCCGTCGTGAGTGGATCCTCACCGACGGGGCGGCAGAACAGCACGATCGCCGAGGCCGAGGCGGTCTTGGCGCTGTCGGCGAGCAGCGATGCGGCGATGCCAAGACGATCGAGCGGCCTGAACAGGCCGCCAAGCACGAAGCGGGCCGCGCTGGCCTCGACCGCATTCATGGCGAGCGCATCGCGGTTGAGACCGTCCAGCAGATAATGCGGATGGCTCGGCGACAGCCGCATCCATGCGAGCAGTTCCTGCCGGTAATCGTCGCCCCGAACAAAGGAGAACTCGGCCTGGTCGGCCCAATCAGCGATTTCGCCAATCGCCTGGCGATCCCCAATGCAGAACACGTCGTCCCGCGCGGCGGCAAGCTGTGCTAGCGCCGCCGCATCATCAGGCGACGCCACGAACTTGCCGCGCCACGACATGCGGCGCGCCACATGGCCGGCCAGCGGATCGGGCGCAACGCCCTGCCTGACCGCAAAGCTGCAGAGCGCGGTAAATTGCGGCGACAGCGGCTGCTCGATCGTCGTCATACCGGTGATGGCAAGGCCGCGGCGGTTGAGCGCGAGGCTCATGCCTTCGAGCGCCGCGCCGTGCGAGACCAGCACGTCGTGCCCCGCGGGGTCCGCGACCGGCGCGCGTACGCCGACGTCGTCGACCAGCGCCAGCCGCCCGTCCGCGAGCAGCCGCCAGCGTGTCGGCTGGATGTTGTGGACGCTCGGCGCCAGTCGCGCCTCCGCGACCAGCTCGCGCAACAGATCCGGCGTCAGCTCGCTCATGCCGCCGCCAGCCGTTTGGAGAACAGATGCAGCCGGTGCAGCGGCTGGGCGCCGACCTTCTCGACCTGGCGCAGCGACGGACCGTTGATATCGGCGATCCAGGTGCCGCCGAGCGTGCGGTAGCCGGCCTCCTGCAACGCCAGCGCCGTGCGATAGAGCATCGCGCCGTTGAGGCCGCGATTGTGCAGGTCGCGGCAGACCGACTGATAGATCAGCACGGCGCGCGTGTTCATGATGCGGTGCTGCACGAACCTGAACAGCGCTGATAGCCCGATCCGGCCGCCGATCGCCTTGATCAACGGATTGAGGTCGGGGATCGCGATGATCGCGCCGGCGGGCCGGCCGCGGTGATAGACCACGGTCGAAATCCGCTTGTCGATGATCCACATCATGTCGCCGGCCTGGAACAGATATTCGGCCGCGGTCGGCGGCACGAACATCGGGTTGTCAGCAAAGCCGTCATTGAGGATGAGGCGGGCATCCTCCAGCCGCACCTTGAAGGCGGAACGCCTGATCGGCTGCCAGACGAAGTCCTTGTCGGCCAGCACCGCGCGCTGCTTGTCGCCGAGCAATTGCTCCGGCTTGCCGCCGTCGAGCGCGATCTCGAACGTCGTCATCGGGAAGGTGGCGGCATAGCCGGCGCGTTCGAGGTGGCGCGCGATATGCGGCGGCGACCACATCATGTCGGTGAACGGCGCATGGTCGAACCCGTCGGTCATCACCCCGATCTGCTGCATCGCCGTGAGATTGAAATTGCCGGCGATGCGGCTCATGCCGCGCGCGGACAGCCATTGCTCGGCGGCGCGCAGCAGCGCATCGGCCACCTCGGGCTCGTCGATGCAGTCGAAGAAGCCGAATGCGCCGTGGCGGGTGCCGTGCTTGCGGTTGGAGGCGTCGTGGATCGAGGCGGCGATGCGGCCGACCGGCCGTCCGTCGCGATGCGCGGAGAACAGCGCGTAGCGGCCGTGGCCCTCGGTAACGAACGGGTTCTTCGCGGCATCGAACATCCGCTCGAAATCGCTCCACAGCGGCGGCACGTAGAGACTGTCGGGCCCATAGGCATTGAGCGCGGCGTCGAATGCCGCTTTGCGGTCGCCCTCGCTGATCTCGAGCGTCATTTGGCCTCCGGGGTCAGCGCCAATAGCCGCCGCACCAGCGCCAGCGCCGTTTCGGTGGCGGGATCGGCCGCGGTCACGGGTACGGCGAGCACGATCAGATCGAGCGGATCATGCGCGAGCACGATGACATGGGAGGCGCTGTTGGCCGTCATCAGCGAGACCATGCGTTCGGCCGCAGGATCAACCGCCGCCAGCCCCCACGGCGCCTCGGACCGGCGCAGCACGCGCCTCGCCGACAGGAAATCGCGGAGCAGCGGCGGATCGTAAGACGCCAGCTCGTTCTCGCGAAAGCGCCGCGCGCTTTCGAAGATCGGATGCCGCGCGAGCTCGGCGATCAACTGCTCCCTTGTCTGTGCCGGCGACGCCGCCACCGAGTTGAGCACGCCGGGCTCCTGCGATTCGAACAGCGCGCGCAGCGCGTCCGTCATCAGCCCGATGGTCAGCACGCCGGCAATCGCAACCGCGACGAACCGGACGATCTGCGCGGCGTCGACGTCGGGCGCCATGAAGGCGGCGGCGAGCCCCAGAAGGCCGGAAGAGATCAGCCGCAGTGCCATCATCGCAAGTCCGTGGCGGCGGGTCTCGGCGCCGCCGCCGGCGATCAACATCACGGTCACGGTGAGCAGCGCACCGAGCGCGCCGAGCCGGACCGGAATGTCCGGGAATAGCGTGCGGAAGTCGGTCAGGATGAACGGGATCACCACCAGCGCGCCGACCGCCATGCGGCCGATGCTGCGGTTTTCCGAGGCCATCAGCGAGGAGCGGTCGCGCGTCGCCAGCAGCAGCGCGCAGGTGGCGAAAGCAAGCAGCTGAAACAGCGCCAGCGTGATCGCGTAAGGCATCGCGAAGCGTTGCAGCCCGAACAGGCCGCCGAGGCCGAGCAGGATGCCGCCGCCGAGCGCTGCGATCTTGACTGCGCGCGGCGCGTGGCGCCGCAAGATGCCTTCGGTGACGATCAGGGCGCCGAGCGGGATCAGTGCGGCCGGGATCACCGAGAGGCGGTCGAGCAGGCGGCTTCCGGTCCACCACGCAAGGCCGCGGTCGAGGAACAGGATCGCGATCACGCCGAGCGCGAGCAGCAGGCGGCGGGTCAGCGGGCTCTTCGGATCGCGCCGGTAGAACGTCATCATCGCCACCGCAAGGCCGATGGCGCCGCAGAGATTGACGATGGAATCGGCAATCGCCCCCGAGGTCATGTGCTGCCCGTCAATTGCTCGATCGCCCGGCGCACCAGCGGGCGCATCAGGGCGGCGACCAGCGCATTGCGCGGCCGCTCGATCGCAGGCCGATGCGGATTGAGGAACCAGCCGCGGCAATCGGTGCCGGAGGTGCGGCCCAGGATCAGCGCGACCGCCTCATAGGCCATCAGCATGCCGGTCGAGATCACCATCGGCGCGAACGACATCCGGCTGCGGCGGCCGGCCGCGACTTCGCCGGCAATGGCGAGATCGACATAATTGCGCGACGAGGAGTGCAGCATCACGTGCTCGATCTCGGCACGCATCGCGGCGCGGCGGTCGTCCTCGGTGATATCAGTCCAGTCCTTGCCCGTAGTCGGAAAGCCGAGGCGCTCCTCGGGCCTCGGATCGTGCGGGCGCACCACGATCACCGACGGCAGCGGCGACATATAGGCGTCGATCACGGTCGCATCAGCGGCTTTCGCCGTCCGGTACAAATGCACGCCGGCCGCAATGTCGTCCATGCCGTTGACGATGACCGGGCAACGCGCGGCGATCCCGGCGAGCTCATCGGTCCAGTTCTCGCCGAGCACCTCGATCTCGATGGTCGGGTTGATGCGTTTGGCTGCCTCGGCGGCGACCTCCGCCTTCTCGCGGCCGACCTCGTCGGCGAAGGCGAACACCTGGCGGTTGAGGTTGGAGACCTCGAAGCGGTCGATGTCGGCGATCACGAACTTGCCGACACCGGCGCGCGCCAGCGCCATGAAGGCTGCGCCGCCCATGCCGCCGACGCCGCAGACGAACACCCGCGCCTGGCGCAGCAGTTGCTGCTCGTGCTCGTCGATGAAGCCGATGTTGCGGCCGGTGAAGGAGTAATAGTCGAAATTCATCGCGTCCCCCCGCTCTCGTGCCTGCGCGGCCGCAGCGTGCCGAAGGCGCGGCTGTCGTCCAGCCAGTAGACCACCGGCAACACCAGCCGCTGCAGCGCCAGCATCCCGGACGCCGCGAGCAGCGCCGGCAGCGAGCCCGACGGCACTTCGCTCATCAGGTAACGGCGCGCGCCGGCAAGATCGACGCGGCCGAGCTGCAGCACGTCGTCGCCGCGGCCGTAATCCAGCTCGCGCGCGCAAAATTCGTTGTAGACGGCATCGCGATGTTTCGCTGCGATCTCGAAGGTCTTCTTCAGCGCGTCCGAGCCGCCGGTATAGGCATTGGTGATGACCGAGCGCGCCTCGTCGAAGCCGGCCTCCTCGCCGACGCCGAACACCGCGCGATGCCGTGCCATGATGCCGCGCGCGAGCTGCAAATGCGCAAAACTCTGCCGCGCGCCCGGCTGCGGCGACGGGAACACGTCCGAGAACGTGTCGCTCACCATGCCGACCACCGCCGGCACCTGGGTGACGTTCGAAATCCACTTCGGCCGCAGCCCGTCGCGGGCGAACAGCACCAGCGCGGTCAGGCCGTAAAGCACCCAGGACAGCCCCTGCCCGCGCACATCGGGATCGACCATGACGAGGCCGAGATGGGTGACTTCAGCGGGCTCACCGTCGAGCGGCACGTCCATCACCGACAGCGCGTTGAAGGCGATCGGCCGCCCGGTGTCCTCCTCGGAGATCAGGGTGACGACGGCGCGCGACAGCCGCTCCGGCTCGCCGGAAAAGATGCCGTAGGTCAGGCTCTCCTCGGGAAGCGTCTTGGCGGCAACGATGCGCAGCTGCGCGACCAGCGCGTCGAGCTCGGCCGTCGGCAGCGACACGCCGGGCGATTCGACGATGCGGGTGCGCTGGCCGGCCTGGGTGCGCAAGGTGAGATCGATGGTCGGCTGCGACAGCGCCTTCAGCCAAAAGCCGGCATGGCTGCGCAGGCCGTCAAAGGCCGCGCGCGCCTTCGCAAAGCCCCTGCCGCCGCGCGAGGCCGGGGTCGGATCATCCGTGGACGCCATTTCTCTGTCCCTCGGGCGCGATCTCTGCACTCAGGCCTGTTAAAGAGCCATGAGCGCAACCTGCCGCTGTTGGCCGCAGGGTAAACAAGCCGTTCCGGAAACGGAACAAGTTGCCCCCAACGACGAAAGCGGCGGGTGCAAAACACCCGCCGCTTCGTCTTGGCTCCGGCTCAGGCCGCCTCTCATGCCGCCTTGGAGACTTCCATCAGCAGGCGCTCGGCCTTGGCATCCTCGATGCGGTTGACGAACTTGCCGCTC
Source organism: Bradyrhizobium sp. 6(2017) (assembly GCF_011058295.2). Lineage (NCBI taxonomy): Bacteria > Pseudomonadati > Pseudomonadota > Alphaproteobacteria > Hyphomicrobiales > Nitrobacteraceae > Bradyrhizobium > Bradyrhizobium sp. 6(2017). The sequence continues at coordinate 8,887,995 of NZ_CP049289.2, forward strand.
TCGTAATTGTCGCGCACCGTCTTGGTCATCGTCACGCAGGTCTGGATCAGCATCACGATGCCCATCGTCAGATAGCCCTTCATCCAGAGATCGATCGGCAGGAAGAACACGCCGATGCCGACGAGGAAGGCGGAGGCTGCGAAGGACGCGTAGGTGAAGGTGACCCAGGCGCCGCTGTGGGGTTGGATGGTCTGGTTCATGGTCGTCTCCTTGATGATATCCGGTTTGAAGTTGGCTTGGTTTCAGGCTTCAGGCTTCAGGCTTGAGGTTTCAGGTTTGGGGCGGACGCTTGGCTTTCAGCCGCGCCAGCACGTCGTCGGCGGTCGATTTCATGCGCGGGCCAAAGCCCTGCTCGGCGAGCCTCTCGGCGACGACAAGCGGCCCCGAGGCGGTATCGATTTCGAACAGCGCGTCGTCGGCCGCCTGGATCTCGATCTGCCGCTCGCGCAGCCGCTTCAGCGTCGCCTCCGCTTCCGGCAGCGTCGATTCGTAGGGACGCGCCGCCTCGATGCCGCTCCGGCGCAGCGAGCGCACCGCCTCCGAGGCGCGGGCGAGGCGCCGGCCGCGATCAAGCTCGGCGATCCGCGCCTCGGCGTTGCCGACGTGACGCTTCAGCCGTGTGATCTCGGTGGCGAACAGGGTGCGCGCGGTCATCGCGGCATCGCGTTCGGCTTCGAGGTTGGCGATCGCCTGCGCGGCTTCGCGGGCGAGGTCTTCCCGGCCGCCCTCGAGCGCCGCTGACGCGCGCACCTCGAGATCGGCGATCCGGGCGTTGGTGGCGTCAAGCCGCCGGCCCTCCTGCTGGTCGCCGGCGATCGCCAGTGCCAAGGTCCGCTTCGAGCGGTCGACGGCGGCGGCCGCATCGCGCATCTGCTGGTCGAGGATGACCAGCGCGGTCCGGTCTTGCAGTTCCTCTTCGGCGACCGCCACGCTGCCGCGGAAAAGAGTCAAAACAGTTTTGAACATTTGGTCACTCCCTGTTATGAGCATCGCTCATGAATCTCTTGTACCACATACTGAGCATTGCTCAAGTATTATTTGAGCGACGCTCAAGAATATGGTTAACGGCGGGTAAAACATGTCCAAAGCATTGGAACGACGTGCGAAACTGCGGGAAGCGCTGATCGAGGCGGCGGAACGGGCGATTGCGACAAAGGGTCTCGGCGGCCTGAAAACGCGCGAACTGGCCCAGGAAATCGGTGTCGCCAACGGCGGCGTCTACAATCTGGTCGAGGATGTCGACGAGCTGATCCTGCGCGTCGGCTCGCGCACGCTGGCCCGGCTCGACGCCTCGCTGTCGCTGGCCGAGATCGGCGGGGCGGCGGCGCCGCGTGAGATGCTGGTGCGCATCGCGGTGGCCTATTGCGACTTCGCCGCCGACAATCTCGAACTGTGGCGCGCGCTGTTCGAGCACCGCATGCAGCCCGGCAAGCCGGTGCCGGAATGGGCCATCACGGAACAGATGGAATTGTTCCGCCACATCTACAAGCCGCTCGCCGCACTGTTCCCGCAGCGCTCGCCGGCGCAGCTCGGCGTCACCGCGCGCAGCCTGTTCTCCGCCGTGCACGGCATGGTCGCGCTCGGGCTGGAGCACAAGCTGATCGCGGTGCCGATCAACGCACTGCGCAGCGAGATCGGCACCCTGACACGCGCGATGGTCGACGGGCTGACGGCGAAGAAGGAGTAGCGCACGCGCACGCGCGATGTCCCCGCTGTACGGTCAAGCGGACGACTTGCCGCAGGGAGACGTGGATTTCAGCTGTTGCCCCAGGGGCAAGGCGGACGTAGCGATTGAGGTCAGGAAGGGGGAAGCCACTTGCGGAATGATCGAATAGTAGCCATGTACCGTCATTCGAGTTTCGGCCGAACGACTTGGCCTCGCCGCTGGTAGCGCGCCTGACTGACGACCCTCCCCCCAAAACTTCGAATAAGCCTGCTGCGCTCTCGAGTGCGGTTCCAAACACGCATCTATTGAAGGACGATCTCCCATGAATACGGGAACTGTGAAGTGGTTTAACAGCCAAAAGGGTTTCGGCTTCATTCAGCCGGACCAGGGAGGCCAGGATGTCTTCGTTCATATCAGCGCCGTTGAACGCGCCGGCATGAGCACCCTCAACGAGGGACAGAAGGTTTCCTTTGAAGTCGTTGCAGACCGCCGGACCGGCAAATCTGCTGCGGACAATCTGCGCGCCGCGTAAGCTGCCGCCGCAATCGGCGCCATGCTGCTTTGACCACGGATGTACTGGCAGAGCCTCTGGTTTCGCGACCCCGCGACTGGTCACCCGGCCGCGGGCTTCTCTTTATCACACCGCGCGCAATGCCCGCCAAGACCGGGACTTGAGCCGTCCGCCTGCGGGGCGGCCCGCGCATTGAAGCAATCGAGGTCGCGAGCGTGTCCACCAATATCGATCCAGAGCCGCAACACGACGACATCATGTACCCGCAGGTGCTCCCGTTCCTGCTGGTCCACGCAGGATGTCTGGCGGCGATCTGGTCGGGCGTCTCATGGCAAGCGATTACAATCTGCGTGGTTCTCTATTGGCTGCGCATGTTTGCGATCACGGCGGGCTATCATCGGTACTTCTCGCATCGCGCTTACTCAACAAGCCGGGCCTTTCAATTCATCCTTGCCTTCCTTGCCCAGAGCAGCGCCCAGAAAAGCGTGCTTTGGTGGGCTGCGAAACATCGGCACCACCATCTCCATTCGGACACCGAGCAGGATGTGCATTCCCCTCTGCACACGGGCCTCGTGTACAGTCATCTCGGCTGGATTTTCTATCGACAGCACGACGCAACCGATCTGACGAAAATCTCGGATTTTGCCGCGTATCCAGAGTTGATGTGGCTGCACAGGTTCGAGCTTTTGCCGGCGGTCGTGGTCGCAGTCCTGTGCTTCCTCATTGGCGGATGGCCGGGGCTCGTGGTCGGTTTCCTCTGGAGCACCGTGCTGGTGTATCACGCCACGTTCTGCATCAACTCCCTCGCACATGTTCACGGACGCAAGCGGTATGTGACGGGCGACGACTCCCGCAACAATTGGCTGCTGGCCCTGATTACGATGGGTGAGGGTTGGCACAACAATCATCACGCCTACCAAAGCAGTGCGCGGCAAGGCTTCCGCTGGTGGGAGATTGACGTGACCTATTATGTTCTGGTGGCCTTGTCCTGGCTCGGTGTTGTCTGGGATCTGAAGGCGCCGCCCGCGCTGGTTCTCCGCAATGAGCAGCGCCTGGGATCACGCGTGATCAAGCGAACGGCCGAGCAGCTCGCGGGTCGCTTCAATCCCGAATACATCGCGCAGGCGATCAAATCGTCGGTCCATGAGACCGGAATGTCGGTGCGAGACGCGCTTTTCCTGTTGCAGCATCGTGCCGACCTGCATCTGCCCATCATGCCAACGCGTGACCAGTTGCTGGCTGAAGCCCAGGCCATGTTCGCAAAGACGCCATCGCTGGACGATATCGTCGACCGTGCCCATGAACTCCTGGTGGAATCGGTTTGTTTTCTTCTGGCCGTTCCGCCTCCGGTGGCTACCGTAAGCCCGAAACCTTGAGCGGACGGTAGCATTTTGCCTCGGGCATCCCCATATAGGGTAAATGACCAACTGGCAAAAGCCGAGCAAGCGAGAACCACCCAAAACCAAGGCTGAATTGCGCGAGATGCTGACCGAGGCTGTGCGCAACACGCCGAGCCCCGACCAGGCGTCGCAGCGGCGCCCGGCAAAAGCCAAAAAGATCGCGGCCGGGACGGCTGACGACTAAGCCTCGCCCGCCACCCGACCGGATCGCCCGGCCCGGGATACGACCGAATTCCATTGGCGACGAGCGCGAAGATTTTCGCGAAGGAGCAGCATGCGCAAATTTCCCAAGCCGACCGAACAAGAGATCAATGAGGGACCCCAGGCGGTGTCTTTTCAGATCGCGAACGGAAACGCGCGGCAGGCCTGCATCCTGCAAACCACATTCCCAACGAAGCTGCAGGCGCACAAGTATCTGCTCACGAATTGGCCGACCATCGAAAAGATGGCTCGCGATGCCCTTGCGGCGGGAACCATCGAAGGCGGCCAGATCAAGCTCATGATGAGCTGAACAGGCCACGGAAAACGCCTGAGCCTCACGGCTCCATCGTGTAGGCGCGCCCAGGTTCAAGCGCGTAGATCGTCAGAAAGCGCAGCGGGCGTTCCGGGTCGCAGTTGCGAAACAGCGTGTGCGGAAGGTCGGGGCGATCCTGCAAGGTCTCGCCTGCCCGATACTGTCGCGGCGCCTCGCTGCCATAGGCGGACTCGGCGACACCTTCGACGATGAAGATAATTCCCCCAACCGGATGCCGGTGCAGCGGCGCGACCCCGCCGGGCGGATAGGTCACCTCGGCAACGACGAGCTCGCGATCATCGCCGGGCAGAGCGAGACGCTCGAGGGTCTTGCGCGTCACCCCGGCAAACCCGGTCTGTTGCGCGTTTGTCTGACCGTCCTTGCCATCAGCCATTGGAATCCCTTTTCGCGTCACGTGAGCCATCCCCCCGATCAAGTCGCGGTCCGATGACCATGAGGGCGCCTCACCACGGCAACAAGATGTCGGAGCGACGGTTCAGCACGTCGGCTCCCGGAGCAACACAGAATGGCCGAAGGCCTTGCCACCCTCGCTGCTACGTTGCAGGATTCTCGCACCGAAGAAACCTTCAGCAGTGGGCCTTGCATGGGAATGAGCATCGTGACGACGCGGTTGCCGGGGATCGCCGCCCTGGCGCTCAGCATTGCAGCATCAAGTGTCATGCCGGCGTTTGCGGCGCAGGCCGTATCCGAATGCTCGATGTCGGTCACATTGGCGGATTGGGGCGAGAACTCGACCGGCGATATCGACGTCGCGTCAGGCCAAAGCTGCCTGATCCCGATCGGGATCCGCGGCACGGTGACGGACTCCGCGATCTCGCAAAAGCCGACCTACGGCAAGTTGAAGAAGATCAACACATTGACCTTCGAATACAGGGCGAAGGCCAAGTACAAGGGCAGCGACACCTTCGCCATCAAGGCAACGGGTCAGGGCCCGAAGGCATCCGGCACCTCGGTCATCACGCTGCACGCGACGATCAAGTAATCGCCCGTCGCGCGCTGGACCAAAGCGTTTTCGAGCGAAGTGGTACCGGTTCGCGTGAAGAAAACGCGTCAAAAAAGAATCGAGAGCTCCGTTCCGATACAATCGGAACGGGGCTCGCTCGGCGCGCGACCGCTTCGCCCGAAACGCGTCAGGCCGGACGCGCGCCGGTGCGGATGATCGAGCCGACATGCTGGCCGCGCAGCGCTGCGGTGAGCCGGCCGGGAACGAGGCCGTTCACGACCTGCACGCGCTCGATATGCCGCGCGTTCTTCATCACCTCGAGCAGCGCAGGATCGAACGGCAGCGTGCCCTTCAGCTTGGCGAGATCGGCGACGCTGGTCTCGCGCAGCAGCTGCGCCTTCTTGCCGTCGGGACCGTTGGGATCGTCGGTGTACACGCCGTCGACATCCTCGACGATGGTGAGGCCGGCCGCGCCGAGCGCATCGGCGAGCAGGAATGCGCCGGTGTCGGCACGATGCAACGGGATGCGCGAGTCGGGGAATTCGTGATGGTGGTAGGGCGGAAAGCCGCTGCCCACCACCGCGCGGGCCGCGGAGAGATGGATCGCAAGCTGGCTCGCGATGGTCGGGTGCTCGATATAGGAGACGCCTTCCGGCGCGAGCAGGCAGGCCAGGATATGACCGTTCTGGCCGGCCTCGCTCGCCGCGAGCGGCGCGAGCGAGCCGACCGGCAGACCGAGGTCGAGGCCAACGCTGTAGAGGTGGCGGGCGCGGATGCCGGCGCCGGTCAGGATCAAGAGGCGGTGCTCTGATAACAGCGAGCGCAGCTCGTCGACGATCGGCAGGATCGCTTCATGGCCGCGATCCATGATGGAGCGGCCGCCGATCTTCACCACCTGCACCCAGGGCAGCAGGGCAATCGGGCGTCCGCCGGCGACGGGACGGGTGAGATCGCTGTCGAGCAGGGTCTGGCGCGCGAGCGGCGAGGCGACGTGCTTGATGGTGTCATCCATGGTCGTGTCTCTCTCAGCTCGCGGTGATGATGGTGCCGACATGCTCGCCCGCGAGCGCGCGGGTGAGATTGCCGGTGACAAGGCCATTGACGACCTGCACTTGGCGGACATGGCGCGCAGCGGCGAGCAGATCGAGCACCGGGAATTCGAGGATCGAATCCTGCAATCCCTTCGCCTTCATCTCGGCCACCGAGATTTTCGGAATGAAGGTGGCGCCCTTCGAGGTCTTGGGGTTCGCGGTATAGAGGCCGTTCTCGTCCTTCACATAGATCATCGCCTTGCAGCCGAACTGCTCGGCGACCAGGAAGCATCCGGCGTCGGTGCGGTAGGGCGGGATCATGCCTTCGGGTGCGGGGCGCATCCAGAGCCCGTAGGGCGGCATGCCGCTGAAGATCACCGCATTCACCTCGGCGAGATAGAGCGGCACGGCCGAGAGCCCGGCGCCGCTGACTGCGGAGATGCCGTGCTTGGCCAGCAACTGCCCCAGCATCACGGCGTTCTGATCGGCGACCGAGGCGCCGAGTTGCGACAGCACGCCGGCCGGCAGGCGAAGCCCGGCCGCGATCGAATAGAGATGCCGGGCGCGGGTGCCTGCCCCGGTCCCGATCAGGAGCTTGTTGGCCTTCCGGGCCGCGACGATCTCGTCGACCAGCGGATAGACGGCGGCGCGGCCGCGGTCGATGACGCTCTGGCCACCGATCTTGATCACGGTGGCATCCGGCAGGATCCGGAAGTCCGTTGCCGCTTCTGCCGCGGCCAAAAGCTGCGGATCGGTCAGCGACCGCTGCATCAGGAGCCCTTCAAGCTCCGACGTCGTGTTTGCCATGAGAAACGTTCCTTTTCCGATGCGCCTGGCATCGCTTCCGAATTGCACTGGTAGCGGTAAGCCGGCCGGGTCTCAAGATGCAATGGCAATGATGGCGCGGGCACGCCATCGCGTTCCGGTTATGGACGCGGCGGTCGGACGCTGGATACAGGCTTTGGCCGGATTGCTCTGCCCGGACAGTACATAAAATAGGCAGCCGATACCGGCCGCTAAAATCTAGTTGGGCGTGAAGATCACCTTGCCCTTGAATGCCGCGGCCTTGGCGATGGCTTCGGAGAATCCCTCGAGGCCGTAGGTCCCGACGACCGGCGCGCTGATCGCTCCGGACGCGACCATCGGCACGAGATGATCGTACATCGTGGCCAATGCCTTGTCCGTCGCGGTCTTGCCCCAATGTCCCAGCCAGAAGCCGCGCACCGACACTTCATTGAAGATCACGCTCAGGGCCGAACCTGAGAACGGCTGTCCGCTCATCGCGCTGTAGATGACCAGCACGCCCTTCGATGCCAGGCAGTTCATCAGGTTCAAGGCGGACGTGCCGCCGACGACGTCGAGCGCCAGCTGGATCGGCGCCCCACCGGTCTCCCTGGCGACGCGCTTGGCAAGGTCGGGCCCGTCGACCAGCACGATATCGCCGCCGATCGCCTTGACTTCATCCAAGACCTCTTCGCGCCGCACGACGTTGACCGTCTTGAGGCCGAGCGACTTGGCGATGCCGATCACGGCGCGCGCGGTCGCCGAGTTGGCGCCGTTCTGGATCACCCAGCCGCCGTGCGCGACTTTGACGAAATCGGTCAGCAGCAGATAGGCAGTGGCCGGATTGACCCCGATCATGGAGAGCTGCTGGACATCGGCGCTTTCGGGCAGCGGACGCTGCCACGACGCCGTGAACTTGACGCGTTCGGTCCAGGTCGGGATCGTGAACGGAATCAGCGTGCGGTCGCCCGCCCTGAGGTTCTTCACCTGCGATCCCGCGGCGATCACCCGCCCGACGCCCTCGATGCCGAGCGTGGCCGGCGGCGACGGAAGATAGCCGTAGCGTCCCGCCATGATCATGAAATCCGAGTTGTTGATCGGCGCCGCCTCGACGGCGACCACCACCTCGTTGGGGCCGGGGCTGCCCACATCAGCCACCTCGTTGAGCTTGACCACATCAGCAGGACGTCCGAACGCAACAACCTGAACCGCCTTCATGGCGCCATCTCCCGATTTCGTTATGTACTTGTAAGTACAGAATGAGGCTCGCGTCAATGGCTCGGACTGCTCTCACAGCAAGGTGAAGGCTTCACATCCGACGCGGGAGTACATAAAACAGCGGTATGGCAAGGCCGCGCAGCTTCGATCCGGACGATGTCCTGGAAATCGCCCGTCAGGTGTTCTGGCAGAAGGGGTTTCAGGCAACCTCGCTCGACGAGATCACGGCGGCGAGCGGCATCGCCAAGCCCAGCCTCTACGCGGCCTTCGGCGACAAGAGCGCGCTGTTCCTGAGGGTGCTCGACCGCTACCACGACGGCATTCTGGGCTGGGGCGAGCGCACCCTGGCGCAGCCGGGGCCCGCGCGCGAGACCATCAGGCAGTGGCTCACCGGGTTCATCCCCTATTGCTCGGGCGAGAAGGGACAGCACGGCTGCCTGTCGATCAATTCCGCGACCGACGGCTCGCTCGATCAGGCCGAGGTCCGCAAGAGCATCGAGCGCTACAACAGGCGGCTCGAAGAGCTGTTGCGCACGCGGCTGCGCGCCGATCGCACCCAGTTCAGGAAGGGCTTTGACCCCGACGTCACCGCGCACACGATCATGGTGGTGCATGCCGGCCTGCTGGCGCTCGCGCACCAGCGGCCGGAGTCGAAACAGGTGAAGGCCGTGATCGACCAGGTGATGGGCCTGCTCGCCTGACTTTGACGACCCCCGGCCTTGCCGGATAGCACGCCGCGCGCGCCCTCGCATGAATGTGAATATATGACACTCATAATCTTATTGATGTAGAGCTTCCGATGACCATGTCCGGATTGGCTGCCTTGGGCTTTCCGGATCTGGGGATCAGATGGACAAACCGTTCTTGCGTGCGACGCTTCTTGTATTCACCGCGCTGCTGGCGCTGCCAGCGTTCGGTCCGGCTCTAGCCCATGATCACCAGCATCCCGAGCTGAACGGCTGGTATGAGAGCCTGCAAAGCGGCAAGGGACCCTGCTGCGACGGCAGCGACGCGCGACGCGTCGACGATGCCGATTGGGACACCAAGGACGGCCACTATCGTGTGCGCCTCGAGGGTGAGTGGGTCGACGTTCCCGACGACGCCGTGGTTACCGGACCGAACCGCGCCGGCCGCACCATGGTCTGGCCGTATTATTTGGATGGCCACCCGCGACCGCGCTGCTTCATGCCGGGCAGCATGGGCTAAGCAACGGCGCTGCGCAGATCGGCGAGGGCCGCTGATCAGAGATCGAGCTGGATCCGGTCCTCGCCGTCGGCCTCCGGCTTCGCCGGCACGGCGCAGCAGATCAGCACCTCGTCGGCGGCCACCTCAGCGCTGGGCTCTTTCACATAAGTGACCGCACCTGCCAGCAATCGGGTTCGGCAGGTTCCGCAATTGCCTTCGCGGCAACTGAACGCGGGGCTGAGACCGCGCTCTTCCGCCAGTTCGAGCAGCGTTCCCGACTCCGGCGTCCAGCGCGCCTCCTTCAGCGATGCGGTGAAGGCGACCGGGACCGGCGTGGTTGCGGGCGGCCGGCGCGGCGGTGCCGCGGTGACCACGTCCGGCTTCCGCACCAACGACGACGGACCGAACGCCTCCGCGTGTATCCTGCCGTCGGCAATGTTGTAGCCGCGCAGGGCGTCATAGAGCGATTGCGTGAACTGCGGCGGTCCGCACAGATAGAAGTCATAGTCGTTGAACGGCAGCACGCGCGACAGCAGCGCCATGTCGATCCGCCCCGCGGCGTCGTAATCCGTGCCCTGCTCGGCGCCATCGACGTCACCGAGCACGCGGATGATCCGCACGGCGCCGCCGGCGGCCTCAGCCAGTTGCCGCAATTCGTCGCCGAACGCGCGGTCCTGCTTCGTATGTGCGGCCTGGAACACGTAAGTCGGCCGGACGCCGCGGGTGCGCAGGCCCTCGTAGACCACGTGGCGCAGCATCGCGAGCATCGGCGTGATGCCGACGCCGCCGGCAAGCAGCACCGCGGGGCGCTTCTCGCGCGCATCGATCGTGAAGCCGCCGCCCGGCGCGCGCGCTTCGATGATGTCGCCGACATGGACGTGGTCGTGGAGATGCTGCGACACCAGGCCGTCGCGCTTCACGCTGATGCGGTACATGCCGTCCGACGGCGCGACCGACAGCGTGTAGGTGCGGATGACAGGCTTGTCCGTCCCCGGGATCGAGAGGCGGACCGGCAGATGCTGTCCGGCTTGGTGCGGAAGCAGCCCTGCCCCGTCGTCCGGCTGCAGGTGAAACGAGCGGATCGATCGGCTCTCGTCGACGATCTTGCTGACCTTGAATGGGCGCCACTGCGTCGCAAGCTCGGCCGCGCGGATGCGGTCAGCGGCCTGCGCCCAGTCGCCGGTCATCAACGCATTCGGCGACCAGCCGTCCGCCCGGAGCGCCCAGCGCAGCGGCAGTGCGCCGCGCCGGCGCACGACACGGCGGGCGCGGAAGCGCCAGAGCCGTTCGGCGCCCTGGAACGCCGCGATCTCCGGCGAGTCCAGGATCACCTCGGCGTCGCCGCTCAGCTGCAGCAGGTCGCCGGTTTCGAAATTGGCAAACACCAGCCCGGCCTTGCCGTTGAGGTGGATGTTGCCGAGCGTGTTGAAGAACAGATTGCCGGCGAAATCGGGAATCGTCAGCGTGCCGTCGTCGCCAACCCGCACGAAGCCCGCTCTGCCGCCGCGATGCGAGACGTCCACCTGGCGACGGTCCTCGCGCTCGGCATAGGACGCCACGAAGAACGTGTCGGCCGCCTTGATCATGTCGCGCGCGGCCTGATCGAGCGTCGCGCTCCGCTCGATCTCTCCGGTGAACGGCTGATCCGGCTCGCGCACGAAGCGGAAATCGCGCAGCTGGATGCACTGCGGACAATTGCCGAAGCTCTGATCGAGTTCGAAGTTGAGCACCTTGCCCGACGATGCACCAAGCAACCCGTTGGCACGGTTGCGGCGCCGCGTGTGCAACTCGATCCCCAGCAATCCGATCGCGTCGCCGTCGCGCATGCCCTCGCTGACGGGATCGCTGGGGTCGGGCCGCGCATCGATCTGGAGGCTGTGCGGCGTCGGCGAGGCGATGAAGCCGGGCCGGCCGGCGAGCAGCGAGGCCCATGCATCGCCGCTGCGGTCGACGCTGCCGACGACGATGAAGGGAATTTGCGCGAAGAACTCGCGGTGCTGATCGGGCATGAAGTCCCGCACCGCGCGCTGGCCGACGGCCTCCATCTTCTCGGCGACGCCGACCTTCTGCTGGATCGCCTTCTCGCCGGCATGCCAGACAGCCAGCTTGTTCTTGGTTCGCCTGTCGCTCATCTCGCAGCCCTCCCCTTCGGGGGTTGGACGGGCGCGCCCGAAGGCACGCCCGGTCGGCACGTTACGCTGCCGTAGCCAGACCGACGCGGGTCTTGGCGAACGGCACGAAGCCCGGCAGCGCCTCGATCCGGCGCAGCAGCGCGTTAACGCGCGAGTAGGCGGAGAGATCGACATTGCCCTCGGGCGCGCTCGACAGATAGCTGTAGAGCGCGACATCGGCGATCGTCGGCCCTGTGCCGACCAGCCAGTCGCGACCCGCGAGATGCGCCTCGAGCCGCTTCAGCAGGAGGTGGGCGCGGGCGATCACGTCGTCCGGATTGTGCTTGGCACCGAACACGGTGATGAGCCGCGCCGCAGCAGGCCCGAACGCGAGGTCGCCGGCGGCGACCGACAGCCAGCGCTGCACGGCGGCGGCGCCCTTTGCATCCTGCGGCAGCCAGTCGGTGCGGCCGAGCTTGGTCGCGAGGTAGACCAGGATCGCGTTGGAATCGGCAATGATGGTGCCGTCATCGTCCAGCACCGGCACCTGGCCGAACGGATTGAGCGCGAGGTATTCCGGCGTCTTCTGCGCGGCGGACTTGAGGTCGACCTCGACCAGCTCGTGCGGAATGCCCAGCAGGGAAATGAAGAGACGGGCGCGATGCGCGTGGCCGGAAAGAGCAAAGTGATAGAGCTTCATGATGCCGTTCCTGATGTCGTGGACGGGATCCATTCCCGACCGCCTCCTCAAGGTGGCCCATTGCACGTCACATTATAATCGCCGACAACGGCACTTCATTATTGCAAATAGTGCAACGATCTCATTTCTCGCCATGGCCGGGCCGTCCCGGCCACCCACGTCTTTTCCATCAACCAAGCAAAGACGTGGATGCCCGGCACAACGCCGGGCGTGACGGTTTCGTGGCGGCGGCCCTTACACCTCGACGATCACGTAATTGTCTTCGATGTGCACCGGGAACGTCTCGGCCACATACGGCCCTTTCTGCAACTCCGCGCCGCTTTCGACCGCGACCGGATAGGAGCGGATCTTGAACCGTTTCGGATCGAACCAGGACTGGCCGTTGCGCATGTCGAATTCCCAGCCGTGCCACGGACAGCGCAGCATCTCGCCGACGCGGTCGCGCTGATAGATGCCGGGCTCGGGCGAGGTCAGCCGCGCGACGCAGGCCGCTTTCTCGAGCGGCGCGCCCTCATGCGGGCAGCGATTGAGCAACGCGAAGAACTCGCCATTGACGTGGAACACGACGATATCGCGGCCCTCAAGGCCGAACACCTTGTTGCCGCCGGCGGGGATTTCGCTGGTGCGCGCGACGATGTGGCGGGCCATGATCCTAGAACTTGTAAACCGCGCGGGCGTTGGCGTTGAAGATCTTGCGCCGCTCGGCCTCCGTCAGCGGTGTCTTGAAGGCGTAGCGCGCGTCGTCATAGTCCCAGTGCGGATAGTCCGACGAGAACAGCAGCCGGTCGATGCCGACCCATTCGATCAGCTGGCGCAGATGCCTTGCTTCATCCGGTTCGTCGATCGGCTGGGTGGTGAACCAGAAATGCTCCTTCACATATTCGCTCGGCTTGCGCTTGAGGTGCGGCACCTCGCTGCGGAAGCGCTCGAAATGCTGGTCCATCCGCCACATCGTCGCGGGGATCCAGCCGAAGCCGCCCTCGATGAACACGATCTTCAGCTTCGGGAAGCGCTCGGGAACACCTTCGAGCACCAAGCTCGTGAGGTTCGAGGCCACCGTGTGCGCGTTCGACTGATGCTCCTCGCAATAATAGGACGGCCAGCCGCCGCCGGTCGGCGCGTGCCCGCCATAGCCGCCGACATGGATGCCGAGCGGCAGATCGAGCTCTTGCGCGCGTTGATAGATCGGCCAGTAGCGGCGGCGGCCGAGCGGCTCGTTGGCGCGCGGCGAGACGTTGATCTGGATGTATTCGCCTGATTTGGCGCAGCGCTCGATCTCGGCGAGGCCGAGGTCGGAGCCATCCTGCCCGACCAGGATCGAGGCCTTTAGCCTGGGATCGCGATGCGCCCAGAAGGCGAGCTGCCAATCGTTGATAGCGCGCTGGATCGCGGCGCCGAATTCCAGATTCTGCTGCGAGAAGATGAAGAGGTCTAGCACCTGCAGAATCCCGAACTCGACGTCGAAGGGATCGAGGTGCTGCTTGCGCATGAAATCGAGATCGGAGCCGGGCACGCCGCCGGTCGGCGGCCAGGCGTCGCGCCGCGCGATCAGCGGCGAGGAGCGCGGATACGGCGTGGTGCCGATATAGGGCGTGCGCAGATGGCTACCATATTCCTTCAGATGCTGCTGCCAGCGCTTTGGCAGGAACTCGTTGAGGTCGCTGTGCGCGTGGATGCTCGGATGAATGTCGCAATCGATGATCTTCAGCCGCGTCGCGGCGGTGGTCTCCTGGTCGAGCATCGGGCGGTCGATGACATCACTCATGCGATCCTCCTTTTTGTTTGGCGCATGATCTTATCGGAAAACCGGTTCCCACTTTTCCGGATCATGCGCGCGAACTAGGAATCGAGCTTCAGGCGCGGAAAGGTCTCCAGCGGATTATCCTCGCACATCCGCTTGACGATACTGTCAGGCAGATATCGCGGGATCGGATCGTCGCCGTCGAACTGCCAGTGCGGATAGTCGGACGCGAACAGGAACATCTTGTCGGAGCCGATCTGGTCGATCACATCGGCAACGCCGGTCGCATCCGGCGGGCCATCGAACGGCTGCATGGTGACGCGGAAATGATCGCGGATGATCGCGGCCGGCTCGCGCTCGACCCACGGCACCTCGACACGCACGCCGCGCCAGGTCTTGTTGGCGCGCCACATGAACGCCGGCAGCCAGCTGACGCCGGACTCCATCAGCACCACAGTCAATCCCGGATACTTCCCGAACACGCCCTCATAGATCAGGCTCAGCGCCTGCGCCTGGAACGCCTGCGCTTCCGCGAGATAATATTCGTAGCGATAGGACGGCCAGCCGATCGAGCTCGGCGCGCCCCGGTAAGCGCTGCCGGCGTGGATCGCGATCGGCAATCTGTACTTCTCCGCGGCCTGATAGATCGGCCAGTAATGCCGCCGACCGAGCAGCGTCTCGCCCTGCGACGGCACCAGCACGGAGACGAAGCGATGATCGCCGGCCCTGCGCTCGATCTCCTCGACCGCAAGGTCCGGCGCCTGGATCGGCACCACGATCGAGGCGCGCAGCCGCGTGTCCCTGGCGAGCCACTCGGCGGCGATCCAGTCGTTGATCGCCTTGCAGAAGTCTGCCGCCATGTAGGAATCGAACACCGCCTGCGCGCCATAGACGACGTTGCAGATGGCGTGGCTGGCGCCGAGCTGATCGAACGCGCCGCGCTGCACCATGGAGAGATCGCTGCCGGGCTTGCTTCCGTCGGAAGGCCGCCAGTCGGCGCGGCCGGACAGCGGCATCGACGGCGGATAGGAATTGAGGTCGAGCCCGTCGATGGCGCGGCTGACGACCTGTTCCTTCCAGTGATCGCTGAGATAAGGCAGCAGCGTGGTGCGCGTTCCTCCCACCGCGGGATGGATGTCGCAGTCGATGCGCGTGGCCGCCATAGCGTTCCTCGGATTGTCTTTGTCTTCATTGTTGGCGGCATCGCTGGCCGCAGAGCGGACTGTGCCGCCGATGGCGCGATCGTGCAAGCCGATCCGCGCGGGGCCGCCCTGCCCTGTGCGCGCAACCGGCGCCTCACGCGAAGTTGCAGGATGGCCGGTGAATGGCGTCACCCATTGTGGCCGCAAGGCGTGCTAGCGATTCCGCGCCGCGGAAGGCGCAGCGACAGGAGACAGGAATGAGGCTTGGAATGAGACTTGGCCGATTGACGATCCTCGCATGTTCATTGTCGCTGGCCGCGTCCGCCGCAGCGGCCGCGCCCGCCACGGCGTCCGGCTCGGTCGCGCTGGCGCTCGCCGGCGTGGTGGCGCCCTATTCGCCGCTGCTGCCTGCGGAGAAGGCGGCGGTCGCCGCGTTCTTCAACGGCGACGGCAATGTCCCCGCCACGAAGAAGATCATCGTCACCGCAGACAAGGTGGTCTGCCGCGCCAGCAATGTCGACATCACCTCGCGCTCCTGCGAACTGACCTTCGGCAGCAAGACCCACACCGTGAAGGGAAGCGCAGCCAACGCGATCTTCGCGACCGAAGCGCTCGCCGGCTGCCGCCCGACGGCGCCGCCGGCACGATCTACGAGGCGCTGTCAAAGCTGTCCTGCACGCTCGATCCCGCCGTGATCAAGGGCAAGGCCGGCGGCGGCGCCGACTGCAGCTTCGAGCCGGGGAATTAGTTTCCTCCAACGACAACACCCAGCCTTGCAGCCACACGGCGTGCGGTCTCTTCCCGCTGCGCCGTGATCGCACGCGTCGCCTGGCGCGTCTGCTGCAGGATCTCAGGTGGCGCGGTCTCCGGCGTGCCGCAGTCGAACGGCGGCTCCGGCGCATAGGCCATATAGAGCTGGATCGCCCGCGCGGCATCGTCGCCGCGCAATTCGGCCGCCAGCCGCAACGCGCCATCGATGCCCGCGGTGACGCCGGCGGCGAAGACATAGCTTCCGTCCACCACCACGCGCTCGTTCACGGGCATAGCGCCGAAGAACGGCAGCAGATGAAACGACGCCCAATGCGTCGTCGCCCTGCGTCCCCTGAGAAGCCCGGCCGCGCCGCAGATCAGGGCCCCCGTGCAGACCGAAAAGATGCGGCATGCCCCTGCCGCCTGCGCGCGGATCCAGTCGAGAACCTCGGCGTCCTCCATCAGCGCCTCCTGACCGAAGCCGCCAGGCACGTGCAGCACATCGAGCGGCGGCGCATCGGCAAGCGTAGCGTCCGGCGTCAGCCGCAATCCCTTGATGTCGCGCACCGGCTCCAAAGTCTTGCCGTAGATGCGGTAGGTCGAATTCGGAATCCGCGACAGCACCTCGAACGGCCCGGTCAAATCGATTTGATCGACGCCTTCGAACAGGAGCGATCCGATCCGCAAGTGGACATCGTGAGCAATCATCGAACTTCCCTCGAACTTCTCTTGCGCTATGGACAAAGCGAATCTAGCGCGGCAGGTTTCGGCGATGACGCCAAAGCCCCCACATTTTCCGCCAAAAGCAAGACGCCCGATCGAAGTGCTGGCTTATCCGGCGGTGCAACTCCTCGACGTCACCGGGCCGCTGCAGGTGTTCGCGTCCGTCAACGCGCTGATGGCCAAGGCGGGCAACGCCGAGCCCTATGAAGTCCGCGTTGTCGGCAAGGACGGTCCCACCGTCGAAGCATCGGCCGGCGTCGGCGTTGCGGTGCATCCGCTTTCCGCGATCGATACCGCCGTCGACACGCTGGTGATTCCGGGCGGCGACGGCGTCAACGCCGCAACGGCGGATGCCGTGCTGGTCGACTGGGTGCGCAGACGCACCACGCAAGCGCGCCGCACCGCGTCGGTCTGCACCGGCGCGTTCCTGCTCGCCGCAACAGGCGCCCTCGACGGGCGACGCGCCGCGACCCATTGGCAATTTTGCGCAGAACTCGCCGAGCGCTTTCCCGCTGTCCGCGTCGAGCCCGACCCGATCTTCGTGCGCGATGGATCGTTCTGGACCTCGGCGGGCGTCACGTCGGGGATCGACCTCGCGCTGGCGCTGGTGGAGGAAGATCTCGGCCGCGCGACGGCACTCGCCGTCGCGCGCTATCTCGTGGTGTTCTTCAAGCGGCCGGGTGGGCAGGCACAGTTCAGCGAACTATTGTCGCTGCAAGCAACCGACGACAGGTTCAGCGCATTGCACGACTGGATCGGCAACCATCTGGCCGATGACCTCTCGCTTGCAACGCTCGCCAGGCAGGCCGGCATGAGCGAGCGCAGCTTCAGCCGGCACTATGCCGATGCGACCGGGTTGACGCCGGCGCGCGCGATCGAGCGGTTGCGGGTCGAGGGGGCGCGGCATCTGCTCTCGGAGACGCAGCTGCCGATCAAACGGATTTCACAGCGCTGCGGTTTCGGATCGGAGGAGACGATGCGCCGCAGCTTTATGCGATTGCTGGCCACCACGCCGCAGGACTACCGCGCCAGATTTGCGCGCTAGCGATCATAGAAGCGCGCCGGCCTCACAGCCGGCGTGCGTTGATTGACGGCAGACGAGATCGGCTCAGCCATTCCAGGCATGCGCCTGCAATGCGGCCTCCAGCGGCGGGTTGGTCACGCTGCCGGTGTAGTTGGTGATGGTCGATGCCGCCACGATGGTAATCACTTCAAGCACGAGGTCCTTGTAGAACCCGGCCGCCAGGAATCGCTCGATCTCCTCATCGTCGAGCCGCCCGCGCTTTTCGATCAGCGACCTCGCCAGCGTCGAGAGTGCACCGAGTGTTTTGTCGGCAGGCGAGCGGCCGGCGCGCATCGCCTCGACATCGGCCGGGGCAAGACCGGCCTGCAACCCGAGCGCGGAATGCAGCGCGACCGCCCAGGTGCAGCCATTGGTCACCGCGTCGGTGAGCAGCACGGTCTGGATCTGCTGCTCGGTGAAGCTGCCGCTGTGAACCTTGTCGAAGATGCCGATGAAGCTCTGGATGAGCACGGGCGACGTTGCCATCGCCGCCGCAAGGTTGGGGATTATGCCAAACCGCGCCTCGACGTCGCGCAACGCGGGTCTGGAGGCTTCAGGCGCGGAGTCGCGCGTATGGACCGGAAAACGTGCCATCGGAATTGCCTTTCGCTGTGTTGATTGAACCCGAGCCTCGGCGTGCAACCGAGCTGTTGCGACCAGCGTACGGGCAACCGGGTTCGATGCAGGCTATCTAGCGTTGCCCGGACGCGAGCGTTCGCCAAACACCCCACGTTCCGCGCCATTCAGGCGACATTGCTGGGCCCGCGCTAACGTTCGGCACCATCACGCAGGCCTGCGTCAAACCCCGGCGCGATCCCTCACCCGCCGCGTGACAATGCCGAGCAGGCGACCCAGCGTGCCGCCGGCGGGCCCCTTCTTGCGGGCCAGCGCCAGCGGCGCAACGAGACCCGCGGCACGATCGAGGCGGAGATAGGACACGCCTGCGGTCTCCAGCCGCGCCATCGATTCCGGCACGATCGAAATCCCGAGCCCCGCCGCGACGAGGCTGAGCGTCGACACCATCCGCGTCGCCTCCTGCGCCACCTTCGGGCTGAAGCCCGCCGCGCGGCAGGCGGCGATGATGCTGTCGTAGAGACCCGGCCCGGTCGGGCGGCGGTAGAGGATCAGCGGCTCGTCGGCGAGCGAGGCCAGCGCAATCCGGCGGCGCGTGTCCTTGCGGGCGCGCGGATGGTGGTCGGGCAGCGCGACCAGCATCTCCTCATCGAGCAGATGGGTGATCGTCAAATTCTCCAGCCGCTCGCTCGGCGAGCGCACGAAAGCCGCATCGAGACGGTCGGCCTCGACGGCCTCGATCAGCTCGCCGGTCGAGGCCTCCTCGAGCGAGAGCGTGATCGCCGGCGCACGCTCGCGCATTTCACGCATCACGCCGGTGACGAAGGGATGGAAGGCGGCCGAAGAGGTGAAGCCGATCGCAAGCTGGCCTTCCTGGCCGCGGCTCGCCCGCCGCGCGGCCTCCACGGCGAGGTCGGCGTCGCGCAAGATCGCGCGCGCCTTGTCGACGAAGGCGCGGCCGGCGGCGGTCAGCTCGACCCCGCGCGGCTGCCGGCGAAACAGCGGCGCGCCGATCGCGGTCTCCAGCGCGCGGATCTGCTGGCTCAGCGGCGGCTGCTGGATGCCGAGCCGCGCGGCGGCGCGGGTGATGTGACCTTCCTCGGCCACCGCGACGGCATAGCGGAGATGGCGCAGCTCGATCATTGGATGAATCCATATCTGGAATATATGACAATTACCTGATCCATATATTTGATATTTGGGGCATCGCAAACTAGGTTCGGATCGAACACGACAAGAAACGGAGCCGACGCGCCGATGGATGCAGCACCCGCCACCCTCTCCACCAAGCACGAGGCGCCCGATGTCGGCGAGTTGTTCACGGGCTTCTTCATCCTCGGCCTGACCGGCTTCGGCGGCGTGCTGCCGCTGGCGCGGCACATGATGGTGGAGAAGCGCGGCTGGCTCTCCAGCGCCGAGTTCACCGACCTGCTCGGGCTCTGCCAATTCCTGCCCGGCGGCAACATCATCAACATGTCGGTTGCGGTGGGCTTGAAGTTTCGCGGCATTCCCGGCGCGTTGGCGTCGATCCTCGGCCTGATCGCGGTGCCGACCGCGGTCGTGATCGGCCTCGGCGTGATCTATGGCCGCTTCGCGAACGATCCCGTGGTCCGCCATCTGTTCGGCGGCCTGGCTGCTGCCGCGGCCGGGCTCCTGATCTCGACCGCGATCAAGATCGCCTGGCCGGTGCGGCGTGATGTCCTCGGCCTGCTCATCGGCGCGCTCTGCGTGCTCGCGATCGCGGTGTTGAGGCTGCCGCTGCTGCCGACGCTGCTGACGCTCGCGCCGCTCAGCATCTTTCTGCGATCGAGGCAGGCGTCATGAGCGGAACCCTTGTCACCCTCGCACTGATCTTTGCCCAGCTCTCGCTGCTCGCCTTTGGCGGCGGCAACACCGTCCTGCCGGAGATGCAGCGTCAGGTGGTCGACATCCATCACTGGATGACGGCGCAGGAATTCGGCGCGCTGTTCGCGCTGGCACAGGCCGCACCGGGGCCGAACATGATGGTGGTCCCGCTGGTGGGCTGGCATGTCGCCGGCTTCTCCGGCGTGCTGGTGACCTCGCTCGCCAAGTTCGGACCGTCGTCGCTGGTCACCGGATTCGCGCTGCGGCTCTGGGAGCGCTTCAAGGACCGGCCGTGGCGACGCACCGTGCAGGCCGGGCTCGTGCCCGTCACCGCCGGCCTCGTCACCGCGAGCGCCATCGTCATCACCCACACCTCGGTCTCAGGCTGGGGCACGGCCCTGATCGCGGCTCTGGTCGCCATCGCCACGACGACGACCCGCATCCATCCGCTGCTCGCGCTCGCCGTTGGTGCTGTGCTCGGCCTCACCGGCATCGGCCAGCCCTGACGCCTGGCTCGTTGCGGCGATAGCGCGACGTTCCCCGCGGCACGTGCGCGCATTCGCCGCAATGGATGCGGCGCGACGTAGCGCTATGTTGATCGTGCCATGATCGACATGTTGAGCATCGACACCCGCGTTGCGCGCCTCGGATTGCGCGCCGGACGTCTGCACGCAGGCAATTAGCCGGCCGGCGATTGCGCGCCGTCCGGATTCTCAGCGTCACCCAAAAATCATAACGTCATCAAAATCATTTCGGTCCGTCGCGTCGCGCGAGGCATCTGCGCGCGCCCCCGATCAACCGCAAGGTCAAGCCAACATGACCAGAACCATTCACACTAGCTTTACCGCCCCTGCGTTGCCGCCGATCGTGATCACCGCGAGCGAGGCGCATCGCCTCAGCGTGCTGGCCGATTCCAGCATGGCGGTGTTTCCCAGCGTGGCCGAGTTCCTCGCGCGCGAGACCGACCGGGCGCAGCTCGTCGCCGATGATGCCGAGTTGCCGGACGTGGTCCGCATGGGCTCGCTCGTGCGTTATCGCGACGACGAGACCGGCGACGTCAGGGAGGTCGTGCTGGTGTACCCGCACGAGGCCGACATCGCGCTGCGACGCATTTCGGTGCTGACGCCGGTCGGCGCCGCGTTGATCGGGCTCTCGGTCGGACAAACCATCGATTTTCAGACACCGAGCCACCAGACGCGTTCGGTGACGATTTTGGCCGTGAGGCATCAGGGCTAGCGGCGCGGCTTCGCCGCATTCCCCGTAAGGGAGCCACCAGCGGTAGGGTTCCCTCTCCCCTTGCGGGAGAGGGTTAGGGAGAGGGGTGCCACACGGCACACTCTCTCCGAATTTCGCTGCGGCGACAGGCGAACGCAGTTGCGCGGTTAGTGCCCTCGTCAATCATCTCGCCCGGGGCCACCCCTCTCCCCACCCTCCCCCGCAAGGGGGGAGGGAGCCTGAGAGCTCTGCTCACCTCACGAGAATGGCGCGATACGCCAGCGCATCGCGTGCTACTCACGCCGCGAGGTGGCACTGGCCCATCTCGAGACCGTGCCGGCGGCCGCGTGCGATGCCTTCGGCGATCGCTTTCACGACGATCTCGGCCGTGTCAGGCGAAAGCTGATCGAGCGGCTGCCAGGCGCGCATGATGTCGCGCGCGCGGTCGAGGTCGCCGTAGATTGCAAGGAGAGGAAGCGATTTGATCGTCATGTCCGTGGCTCCCAACCGCAACTGCGCGAGCCTACCTCAGCTGGATCGGCCGAGCCATGCGTTTGGGAACCGCGTTTTACGTTTTGCCGATCGCCGGTGCATGGCGAGGGCGCCATCGCCCCCGCCATTGATGCGCGTCACTCCGCGCCGGAGCCGCCCTGCACGATCTTCTCGTTCAGCTTCTGATCGACGGTCTCGACCGTGCGGTCGATCTCGGCGCTGGGCTTGCCGAGCTGGTGCGAGATCAGCTTCACCAGGAGGTCGACGCGCTCGATGAACGGCGCGCCGGCGGCGACCGCGCGGGCCGCCGAGGACGGCTTGAGCAGGCTTTCCGCCGCCTTGGCGTATTTCGCGAACGGCACCTGGTCAGCAGGATCGGCGCCGAGCTGGCGCGCGATCGAATCGACATGGTCGTAGATCGCCTGCGAGCGCGTCAGGTCGCCGTGCACGGCGTCGCGGATCGATTGCGGCTCCTTCGGCGTGATGCAGCGATAATTGCCGGTCAGCAGCATCGACCATTTCGCCAGCGGCACGAACAGCGACGAGAACACTTTCAGCTTCACCGGCACGTCCTGGCCGTCGAGCGTGACCGCGTCGATGTCGGCTTCGAGTTCGCGCAGCACCTTGTTGTGCTTGTCGTCAGCGAAGGCGGAGGCCTTGAAGTTGGTCGGCAGGCCGACATGCAGCACGTTGGCCTTCTCTTCCGGCGGACGGAAGGCCTGCGGATCCGGCGAGCACAGCGTCACCAGTCCCGGCTCGAAGCGCTCCCACACCTGCGCATTGGTGTAGGCCTCCTCGAGGTCCATGCCGGCGAGCGCGGGAATCCGCTTCAGATACGGCAGCGGCGGCATGTTCATGATCGACAGGCAGGGCAGCTTCGCCGCCGCGATCTTGATCATCAGCACGCGAACCGTGTGGTTGGTGTATTGCGGCTCCTGCATCGCGAGCCCTACCATGTCGTAGCGCGACACATCGACATCGGCTGGTGTCACGGCGTCGAGCTTGCCCGGCAGATCGCGCGAGAAGATCGAGCGGTGCTCCTTTTCGTCGCGCAGCTTGATCCGGACCTCGGTGCCGTCGCGGTTGATCAGGTCGGCCGTGTTCTTCCGGCACACCAGGGTCACATTGTGACCCGCCATCAGAAGCTTGGTCCCCAGCAGGGAGCCGTAGGAAGCTCCCAGGATCAGAATGTTGCGCGCCATGCTCTCTCCAAAAGCCTCTTTCTAAAGCCTTGCCCCGAAGCTGCGACCTGACCGACGTCAGGTCGATTACCGGCCGTCCCGCATCCATGGAACGATGCCCGCCAACCTATTCACCAGATAGGAAAGACCGCTGGTGTATGGTATGCCACCGTCTATCGCAGATCGACAAGCTGCTGCCAAGGGGATTATCTCGCGAGCGGATTTTCGTTCCGCCGATCAGGAAGGGCATTGGAGCTTGCAAGTCGCCGCCGACCCGATGGATCGAGCTGAAGAAATCCTCGTCTCAGCTTCCCGGCTGTTTGCTCGCCACTCCTACGCGAACGTGACGATGGAGCAGGTCGCGGCCTCTGTTCGGGCCGTGCCGGGCGCGCTGTACCATTATTTCCGCGACAAGGAAGATCTGATCTTTCACTGCTATCTGCGCGGCCTTGCGATCTATCGGCACGAAATGGAAGCGGCGGTCGAACCCGGTATCGATGGGCTTGAGATCGTCAGGCGCTTCGTGCGCGGCAGGCTGCGGCCGGAAGGCCGGCGCATGATCCTGTTCACCGATATCGATGCGCTTGCTGCGCCCTACAGCAACGAAGTCCATGCCAAGCGCTGGCAGAATGCGGCGCTACTGGCGGACATTCTGGACCGCGGCGTGGCGGACGGCTCGATCACCTGCGACGAACCGCTCCTCACCGCGGTGGCGCTTATCTCCATCCTGGACTGGGTTCCGTTCTGGCTGTCCGAACGCGACTACTACACGCGCCAACAGGCGATCGATGCTATCGACGACATCATCACGCACGGAGTTTACCGGCGCGAGATCGCTGTTCCCGACATGCCCGAACCGCTCAGCCTTGCCCCATTCCTCGAAGCTCGCGCGGGGATGAATAAGCGGGCCGCAAAGTTCGACCGGATGCTTTCGATTGCCTCTGACAGCTTTAATCGAAGGGGCGCGTCGGGCACGTCGCTTGAGAGCATCGCTGTGGATGCGGGCATGACCCGCGCCGGCATCTACTATCATTTCAGTGAAAAGGAGAGCCTGTTGCTGGCTTGCCTGCGACGAGGGCTCGCCGGCGAGATCAGCATTCGCGAGCATCTGCAAGACCAGAACCTCGGCGCGTTCGATCACACCGTACAGAGAATCCGCCTGTTGCTCATGCTGCACGACACCCCCTGCGGCCCAAAGACGACCTACCACAACATCAACTATCTCAACGAAATTGACCGGAAAGCCTATGTCAAACAGGTGCTGGCGACGATCCGGCAAGACCAGAACAGCTATCAGCGCTGGATCGACGAGGGCCGCTTCCGCCGCATCGATACGTACTTCGCCGAGCGTATTCTAACCGGAATGGGCCATTGGTATCCGATCTGGTTCAAGACCAGGCGCGACTGGTCTCCCGCGCAGATTGCCGATCATTTCGCGCGACTATTCCTCGCGGGCCTCAAGCCGCGCCGGCATCCGGCCTGAACCATTAATTCGCGGCCCGCGGCTATAGCGCTGCTGGAATATGGGCTCGCTTCATGCGAGCCTACGACCACGTCGGGTCCAAAGGGCGAGCCTGCGCATCGGCGCGGACTCTCATCCAAAAGTTTACTGGTTATTCAAAATGGCGCCGGATTCCGCAAGCTTATAGCCTATAACATTATAATACCTCCCGCTGAAACTTGACGCCATATTCAATGTGGAAGTTGCGAAGGTCCGGCAATTGAGGTTATGAGACGGCCTCGATCGCTGAAGATCAATTAGAAACAAGAGCCAGGGAGAGACCAGGATGCATAAGCTGATCGTTGCCGCCGCGGCAGCGCTGACGGTGCTGGGCAGCGCGGCGTCCGCGCAGGAAACCATCAAGATCGGCTACATCGATCCGCTCTCCGGCGGCGGTGCGAGCGTTGGTGAAGGCGGCCTGAAGACGTTTCAGTACCTCGCCGACGAGTTGAACGCCAAGGGCGGCATCCTTGGCCACAAGGTCGAGATCGTTCCGCTCGACAACAAGACCAATCCGCAGGAAAGCCTGGTGCAGGCGCAGAAGGCGGTCGACGCCGGCATCCGCTACATCACCCAGGGCAACGGCTCGTCGGTGGGTGCGGCGCTGGAGGATTTCGTCACCAAGAACAATTCGCGCAACCCCGGCAAGGAAGTGCTCTACTTCAACTATGCCGCGGTCGATCCGGCCATGACCAACGAGAAGTGCAGCTATTGGCACTTCCGCTGGGATGCGAACTCGGACATCAAGATGGAAGCGCTGACCAACTACATGAAGGGCCTGCCCTCCATCAAGAAGGTCTACCTGATCAACATGGACTATTCGTTCGGCCAGGCGGTGCGATCACAGGCGCGCAAGATGCTGGGTGAAAAGCGGCCGGATATCGAGCTCGTCGGCGACGAATTGCACCCGATGCTCAAGGTCACCGACTTCTCGCCCTATATCGCCAAGATCAAGGCGTCCGGCGCCGACAGCGTCGTGACCGGCAACTGGGGACAGGACTTCGCGCTGCTACTGAAGGCAGCTGCCGACGCCGGCCTCAAGGTCAACTGGTACACCTACTATGCCGGCGGCGCCGGCGGACCGACCGCGATCAAGCAGACCGGCCTCGAGAACCAGGTGTTCCAGATCAGCGAAGGCGTCCCGAACTCCGGCAACAAGGCGGCGATGGATTTCGAGAAGGACTTCCGCGCCAAGACCGGCATTTCCGTGTGGTATCCGCGCGCGGTCAATGAGATGCGGATGTTCAAGGCGGCCGCCGAGAAGGCCAATTCGATCGACCCGGTGAAGGTCGCGGCGGCGCTCGAGGGCATGAAGTTCGACGTGTTCGACGGCGGCGACGGCTTTATGCGCAAGGACGACCACCAGTTCTTCCAGCCGATCTACATCTCCTCGTTCGGCTCGCTGGCCGACAAGGCCAAGGAGCCGTATGACGAGGAAAACACCGGCTGGGGCTGGCGCATTGTCTCCAAGATTGACACCGCGCAGACGATGCTTCCGACCACCTGCAATATGAAGCGGCCCTGATCGGCTATTTCAGTCATTCCGGGATGGTGCGTAAGCACCAGACCGCAGGTGCGCAATTGCGCACCAGGGAATCTCGAGATTCCGGGTTCGCTCGCTAACGCGAGCGCCCCGGAATGACACGCAGTTCATTTCGTTCGACAGGTGTTTGATCACGTGAAGCGTTCGAGTTTTCAGCGGGTGCACCATGGCTGAACTGATCGTCATCTCGACGCTCAACGGCGTCTTGTTCGGCATGCTGTTGTTCCTGCTGTCCAGCGGGCTCACCGTCATATTCAGCATGATGGGCGTGCTCAATTTCGCGCATGCGAGCTTCTACATGCTCGGCGCGTTCTTCGGCTTTCAGCTCACCCGCTGGATCGGATTCTGGCCGGCGCTGGTGATTGCACCGCTCTTGGTCGGCGTGGTCGGCATGGGCGTCGAGCGCTACGGCCTGCGCAACACCCACAAGCATGGCCATGTCGCCGAGCTGCTTTTGACCTTCGGCCTCGCCTTCGCCATCGAAGAGATTGTCTCGATGATCTGGGGCAAGAGTCCAGTCGACTACCGGGTCCCGGCGGCGCTCGACTTCCCCGCCTTCACCGTATTCTCCACCAACTACCCCGCTTACAAGATCTTCATGCTCGTGGTGTCGGTCGTGATCTTCATCGCGCTCCTGGTCACGCTGAAGAAGACACGGGTCGGCCTTATCGTGCAGGCCGCGCTGACCCATCCGAGCATGGTCGGCCATCTCGGCCACAATGTCGGGCGCATCTTCATGCTGGTGTTCGGCGTCGGCAGCGCGCTCGCCGGCCTCGCCGGCGTCATCGCCGGTCCCTCGCTGGTGACGCAGTCTGATATGGCCGCGCTGCTCGGCCCGATCCTGTTCGTCGTCATCGTGTTCGGGGGCCTTGGCTCGTTGCCCGGCGCCTTCATCGCTTCGCTGTTGATTGGTTTGATCCAGACCTTCGCGGTCGCGCTGAACGGTTCGCTCGCCAGCGTGTTCGGCCCGCTCGACCCGAGCCTTGGCGCCTCACCGCTGACCGACATCTGGAACGTCACGATCGCGCAGATCGCGCCGATCCTGCCCTATGTGCTGCTGGTGCTGGTCCTGATCTTCCGCCCCATGGGCCTATTGGGGACGCGCGAGTCATGACGAACGCTGTAACCCCCGCTCCCGCCGTTGCCAAGCAAGAGTCCAGTGGCGCCCTCGGCTTCTATGGCGTCTGGCTGCTCGCCGCCATCGCCCTCGTCGTGCTGCCGCTGATCTTCTCCTCCGGCGGTTCGCTGACCTCGTTCAGCCTGATCGGCATCGCGATCATCTTCGCGCTGTCCTACAACATTTTGCTCGGCCAGACCGGGCTGCTGTCGTTCGGACACGCCGTTCAGTACGGCCTCGGCGGCTTCCTCGCGGTCCACGCCATGAATGCGGTTGCCAGCCACAACTGGCCGATCCCGCTGCCGGTGATCCCGCTGATCGGCGGCATCGGCGGCATGGCCTTCGCATTGCTGGTCGGCTGGGTGATGACCAAGCGCGCCGGCACGGTGTTTGCGATGATCTCGCTCGGCATCGGCGAGCTGGTCGCCTCGTCGTCGCTGATCCTGCGCAGCGTTTTCGGCGGCGAATCCGGCATCACCACCGACCGCACCGCCTTGACGCCGATGTTCGGCTGGACCTTCGGGCCGCAGATTCAGGTCTACTATCTGATCGCGTTCTGGGTGCTGGCCTCGGCGATCGCGATGTACGCGCTGACCCGCACGCCGTTGGGGCGCATCTGCAACGCGGTGCGCGACAATCCGGAGCGCGTCCAGTTCATCGGCTACGATCCGCATGTGGTGCGTTATCTCGCCTACATGTTCGCGGGCTTCTTCGCCGGCATCGCCGGCGGGCTCGCCGCGATCAATTTCGAGATCGCCAACTCCGCCTATCTCGGCGCGACGCAATCGGGCCTGGTGCTGTTTGCCGCGTTCATCGGCGGCACCGCCTATTTCTTCGGTCCGATCCTCGGCGCCATCCTGGTGACCTATCTGCAGCTCGGGCTGAGCAACGTCACCTCGGTCTGGCAGCTCTATTTCGGCATTATCTTCATCGTCATCGTGATGTTCGCGCCGGGCGGCATCGCCGGCATTTTGATGAAGCACCGTCCGCTGATCCGCGCCGGCACCCTTGGCACCGTGATCCCGTCCTACCTGGTCGCGGTGATCCCGACACTCGCGCTGGTGCTCGGTATCATCCTGACCATCGAAACCGTCGCCCGTTTCGCGAGCGGCGACGCGATCAACCTTCTGGGCATTGCCTTTGTCCCGACCGCGCCGACGACCTGGGCGGCCGCCGCGGTTCTGGTGGTCGGCGGCTTCCTGGTCGCGCGCATCACCTGGCGGCGCGTCGCGGAAGCCTGGGATCGCGCCGCGACGGTGGCCCGTGATCGGGGGTATCTGGCATGACCGCTGCCATCCAAGTCAACGCCGTCGAGAAGAGCTTCGGCAATGTCGCCATCATCCGCGATCTCAATTTGAGCGTCGCCAAGGGTGAGCGCCACGCCATCATCGGCCCGAACGGCGCCGGCAAGTCGACGACGTTCAACCTGATCAGCGGCCACATCAAGCCGACCTCGGGCGAGATCCGGCTCAACGGCGAGGTGACCTCGGGCTTGCGGCCGTTCGAGATCAACCGGCGCGGGCTGTCGCGCTCGTTCCAGGTCACCAACGTGTTCGCCCGCATGACGGTGTGGGAGAACGTCCGCTGCGCCGTGCTGTGGGCGACCGGCCACCGCTACGCGTTCTGGAAGAACGTCGACAAGCTGCCCGAGGTGAGACAGCGCACCGCGCAGATCCTCGACGACATCCATCTCAGCCATCGCCGCGACGTGCCGGCGGGCCTGCTCACCTACGCCGAGCAGCGCGAGCTCGAGATCGGCATCACGATCGCCGGCGGCGCCAGCGTCATCATGCTGGACGAGCCGACCGCGGGCATGAGCCACGCCGAGACCGAGCGCGCCGTCGCGCTGATCCGCCGCCTCACCGAAGGACGCACGCTCGTCATCGTCGAGCACGACATGAGCGTGGTGTTCGGCCTCGCCGACCGCATCTCGGTTTTGGTCTACGGCCACATCATCGCCTCCGGCACCCCTGAGGAGATCCGCGGCAACCCGAAGGTCAAGGAAGCCTATCTCGGCGAGGAGGTCGACTGATGCTCGAGGTCAGGAATCTCCACGCTTATTACGGCAAGAGCCACATCCTGCAGGGCGTCGATCTCGACATCGCAGCCGGCGAGGTGGTCAGCCTGTTGGGGCGCAACGGCGTCGGCCGCTCCACCACCGTCAAGGCGATCATGGGCGAGGTGCCGCCGCAGGGCACCATCCGCTTCAAGGGCCAGGACATCGCGGGTCTGCCGAGCCACAAGATCGCCCGCCTCGGGCTCGGCTATGTGCCGGAGCATCGCGACATCTTTCCGGGCCTGACGGTGCGCCAGAACCTGATCCTCGGCATCAAGGACCCGCGCCGCCCCGGCAAGTGGCGGCTGCAGGAAATGCTCGACATGTTTCCCAACCTCGCCGCGCGCGCCGACACGCCGGCGGGCGTGCTGTCGGGCGGCGAGAAGCAGATGCTGACCACCTGCCGCACGCTGCTCGGCGATCCCGAGTTGATGATGATCGACGAGCCGACCGAAGGGCTGGCGCCGCTGATCGTGCAGCAGGTCGGCGAGCTGATCGCACGGATCGCGAAAGCCGGCGTCGCGATCCTTTTGGTCGAGCAGAAGCTCTCGATCGCGATGAAGATCTCGAACCGGGTCTACATCATGGGCCACGGCCGCGTAGTGTTCGAAGGCACGCCAGAGCAGCTGAAGAACAACGCCGCCATTCGCGAGGAATGGCTGGAGGTGTGAGGTTGGCACTTGGGAGCCGAGCAGAAGCCTGTTCTCAATCAGAGCGTTGCCGGTTCTCACCCAACTCCGACATATCCGAGTCAGCCCTCCGGTATACCGGCCAAGTGCATGCCCTTGATCAAGCGCCTAATTCCGGCCCGGAACGACTCATCGCCGGAGAATGGAAAGGCTTTCAATCGGCGGATGTTGAAACCTGGATCAAGTGCGAGTCCGGCCTTCGTGGCGGCTCTCGCCTCGTCCAATTCACCTGAAAGCGAGTGCGCAGCGGCGAGTACGAAGTGACCCCAAGGATAATTTGAATTCGCTTTCAGGGACCGCCGTAACCATATCACCGCCTCGGCATCGGCTCCGAAGTACAATTTGGAAAGCGCCACATAACTCATCCATCGATGCACGGCCCCATCGAGCGGGGACAATCGAAGTGCTTCCTGTATGTGTCCCTCGGTGTCTGCCGCCCGGCCAACCATTGCCTTTACGGCACCGAGCGTACTATGCGCTTCAGCCAGATTCCTGTTCAAGACCAGTGCGTGCTCGCATTCCGCCAGGCCTTGCGCTGCATGACCTGAACAGACTTGGACGCAGCCCAGAAACATGTGAGCCGCCGCATGTTCCGGAGCGAGCGACAACGCTTTCGCAAGAGCGGCCTCGGCCGCTTGAAATCGGGAACTCACATCATCGACAATAAAATGGACGGCACTTGCCGTGTCGATCGCTGCAATTCCCACCAATGCATCCACATTTTCAGAATCGAGTTCTAGCGCGCGTTCGAAATAGCCTCGCGCTTGCTTCATGTGCTCTGGGGTCCAACTCTTGTTCCAGCGCGCCATGCCTCGAAAATAGAGATCCAAGGAATTCGGTTGCAACGAGCGCTCTGCTCGCCTTGCCTCAGCCGCGATGAGTTGAGCATTTAAAGCGTTTGCAAGCCGGGACACGATCTCGTCTTGCACGTCGAAAAGATCGGCAACAGCTTTGTCGAAACGCTCCGCCCAAAGGTGATGGGCGGTTTCGGCATCGACAAGCTGCACGTTCACCCGAAGCCGGTTGTCACTGCGCTGGACCGAGCCCTCAAGCACATAGCGGATGCCCAATTCACGCCCGATCTCCTTGAGATCGACCGATTTGTCCTTGTAGGTGAATGCGGTGTGACGGCCGATCACGAACGAGCCCCTGATGCGCGACAGGTCGGTTGTCAGGCTCTCGGTTACACCGTCGACGAAGTAATCCTGCTTGGGATCGCCGCTGAGATTCGCGAACGGCAATACAATAATCGACAGAGGCGGCGGTGAAGTCGGGCGCGCCCTTGCGCTTTCCGCTTGTGTCGACGAAACCGTGGCATAGGCGCGGACCGGGCGATCGATGTTTTTGAGGCTCTGCTCGCCCAAATCGACGAACTCAACTCCAACCTTGCCTCGGACTTGATCGTACGCAGAAGACGAGATGCAGATGCCACCGGGTTCTGCAATGCCCTCAAGCCGCGCCGCGATGTTAACGCCATCTCCAAAGATGTCGTGCGGCTCGACGATGACGTCACCGATATTGACGCCCACGCGGAAAGCAATACGTCTGTCTTTCGCGTCACCGGCCGTGAGTTCAAAGATGCGTGCTTGAAACCGTACAGCAGCTCTCACCGCTTCGACCGCACTTGGAAATTCCGCCAGGAACCCATCCCCGGTTCGCTTGACGATGCGGCCGCGGTGTTCGGCGATTGCGGGCTCAACAACGTCTGTTAGGAGACCGCCAAGTTTGGCGTGTGTGGTCTCTTCGTCATCGTGCATAAGCCGCGAGTAGCCAGCCACGTCGGCGGCCAATATCGCCGACAATCTACGCTCGACTCGCGCTGGCTGCTCTTGCACCATGACTGGCAATCCAACCGGTTGGCATAGTGTAGAACAGATCAGAGGTTGATACCAGAAGCCCACTCCAGCGATGTTCGGCTGCTGCCCGTCGGAAAACCCGTGCAACGTCCGCTTCAGCGCCGCTGTTTAGGGCTAAGCGGACGTCACACCTCTATGAGTACGCGCCCTCTACTCCGGCCGGATCAACGCCACCACATCCCCCGCGCGCAGCGTCTGCCCGGGCTTCACCGGCACCGATGCAATCCGGCCCGCGGCGGGCGCGTGCACCGAGATCTCCATCTTCATCGACTCGATGATCGCAAGCACGTCGCCGGCGGCAATTTCGGCGCCCTCCTCGACCAGGATCTTCCAGATGTTGCCCGGCACCTCCGAGAAGGCGCCGAGCTGGCCGTCGGGAATACCCGTCGCGACGGCACCCGCATCGATCGACTCCACCGGCGCCTCGTCGAGCTTCATCTCGCGCCAGCGCTGGCGTTCGGCATCGAACGCTGCCTGCTGGGTTGCCTTGAACGCCGCGATCGATGGGCGCGCTTCCGTCAATGTCTTGGCATAGTCGGCGTAGGAGAATTCGCCCTGCTCGATCCTGATGTCGTATTGCCCGTGCGGGAATGCGGCGCGGGCGTCGAGCAGTTCATCGGCGTCGACCGGGAAGAAGCGGATCTTGTCGAAGAACCGCAGCAGCCAGGGGTGGCCCGGCTCAAACACCCGCGTCGTGCGCCAGCTGTTCCAGACCTGGATGGTGCGGCCGAACAGCTGGTAGCCGCCCGGCCCTTCCATGCCGTAGATGCACATATAGGCGCCGCCGATGCCGACCGCGTTCTCCGGCGTCCAGGTCCGCGCTGGATTGTACTTGGTGGTCACCAGCCGGTGCCGCGGGTCGAGCGGCGTCGCCACCGGCGCGCCGAGATAGACGTCGCCAAGGCCGAGCACGAAATAATCCGCATCGAACACGATGCGGCGGACATCGTTCTCGCTCGCAAGCCCGTTGATGCGGCGGATGAACTCGACATTCGAGGGACACCACGGCGCATCCACCCGCACCAGATCCTGATACTTGCGCATCGCGAGCTCGGCCTCTGGATCCCGCCATGATAGCGGCAGATGCACGGTGCGGCTCGGCACCCGCATCGCGTCGACCGGCGGCAATTCGCGCTCGATCCGCCTGAGCACGTCGAGCAGCTTTTGCCGCGACAGCGCCGTGCCGTCATAATGGATCTGCAGCGAGCGGATGCCCGGCGTCAGATCGATCAGGCCGCCGAGCTTCGCTTCCTCGAGCGCCTGCGCCAGCACATGCACGCGCAAGCGGAGCGCGATGTCGAGCTCCATCGGGCCATATTCGACCAGCAGATTGTCGTCGCCGGCGCGCCGGTAGACCACCGGAATCGGGCCATCATTATTGCGTCCGACCACCGCCGAACCGAGCTCGGGCGCCCGCAGCACCGTGGGTCCGGCGACCGGATCGTCGCGTTTCACCGGCACGAAGCGGACGGTGTCGCCGGGCCTGAGCTGGCCAATCTTCCAGAGCTCGTCGCGCGCAACGACCGCCGGACAGACGAAGCCGCCGAGGCTCGGTCCGTCGGGGCCGAGAATGATCGGCATGTCGCCGGTGAAGTCGATCGAGCCGACTGCATAGGCATTGTCATGAATGTTCGACGGATGCAGCCCGGCCTCGCCGCCATCGACGCGGGCCCAGCGCGGCTTCGGACCGATCAGCCGGACGCCGGTGCGCGCGCTGTTGAAATGCACCTCGTAGCTCGCCGCAAACAGCGTCTCGACATCTTCGTCGAGAAAGAAGTCCGGCGCACCGTGCGGGCCATAGAGCACGCCGATCTGCCATGCTGACGCGAGCTCTGGCTGCTCGCTTTCCTCTGCGCGTCGCGGGGCTGCAAGGCTCGACGTCTCCGCTCCGATATGCAGCACGTCGCCGGCCTTCAGCGACCCCGTCGCATGACCACCGAAGGCACCGAGCGCAAACACGGCGCGCGATCCGAGAATTTCCGGCACGTCGATGCCGCCACGCACGGCAAGATAGCTGCGCTGCCCCGGGCCCTTGATGCTGCCGATCGCGAGCGTCTGGCCGGCGCGCACCGCGACCGGCTCGTGATATGCAACCTCGGCGCCGTCGAGCGATGCCTTCATTCGAGCGCCCGACAGCGCGACGATCGCATCGGTGTTGAAGCGCAAAGTCGGGCCGTTGACCGTCAGCTCCAGCGCGGTCGTCGTCTCCGGGTTGCCGAC
The DNA here is from genome assembly GCF_011058295.2 of Bradyrhizobium sp. 6(2017). Lineage (NCBI taxonomy): Bacteria > Pseudomonadati > Pseudomonadota > Alphaproteobacteria > Hyphomicrobiales > Nitrobacteraceae > Bradyrhizobium > Bradyrhizobium sp. 6(2017). The sequence continues at coordinate 8,921,785 of NZ_CP049289.2, forward strand.
GACGCGGTTGGCGAGGCGGAACGACCGCTCGTCCATCGGGCCGCTCGGCGGCACGCCGACATGCCAGAGATGCAGCCGGCCGGGCAATTCCTGCACCCCGCTCTGCGCGCCGGGCGCGACGACGTCGATGGTGCGGGGACGATAGGCGAACGCGCCGAGCACGCTGGTCGCGACCTGCCCGCTGCGGAACACGTCGGACGCCGCGATCGCACGCAGATAGGCGAGATTGGTCTCGATGCCGGCCACGACCGTGTCATCCAGCGCCTGCGTCAGCTTCGCGATCGCGGCCTCGCGGGTCTCGGCCGACACGATGATCTTGGCCAGCATCGGATCGTAGAACGGCGACACTTCCGTGCCGGTCTCGATCCAGCCGTCGATCCGCGCATCCGGCGAGAAGCTGACCTGCGTCAGCCGGCCCGCGCTCGGGCGGAAGCCGGCGCCCGGATTCTCGGCATAGAGCCGCACCTCGATCGCCGCGCCTTTCGGCGTGAGCGCGCCGGCATGGCCCAGCACATCCTCGCCGGCCGCCTGCCGGATCATCCATTCGACCAGATCGACGCCATAGACCTGCTCGGTGACGGGGTGCTCGACCTGAAGACGGGTGTTCACCTCGAGGAAGTAAAAGTCCTCGCGCTCGACGTCGTAGATGAACTCCACGGTGCCGGCGGATTCGTAGGCGACCGCCTTGCCGAGCGAGACCGCCGCCGCGTGCAGCCGCCGCCGGATGTCTGCTGAAAGCCCCGGCGCAGGGGTCTCCTCAAAGACCTTCTGGTTGCGCCGCTGCAGCGAGCAATCGCGCTCGCCCAGCGCCACAACGTCTCCCTTGCCGTTGCCGAATATCTGCACCTCGATGTGGCGCGCCTGCGCAACGAACCGCTCGAGATAGACCCGCGCGTCGCCAAAGCTCGCCCGCGCGGTGCGCTGCACCGATTCGAATCTCTCACGCAGCGTCGCCATGTCGTGGCAGAGCTGCATGCCGATGCCGCCGCCGCCCGCCGTGCTCTTCAGCATCACGGGAAAGCCGATCACGTCAGCCTGCTGCACCGCCTCATCGATGGTCTCGAGCAGGCCGGAGCCCGGCAGCAGCGGCACGCCGCTTCGCTCGGCGATCTCGCGTGCCTTGTGCTTGAGACCGAAGGCGTCGAGATGCTCAGGCCGGGGCCCGATAAATTTGATCCCGTGCTCGGCGAGCCGCTCGGAAAAGCTGCGATTCTCCGACAGGAAGCCGTAGCCGGGATGCACCGCCTCTGCGCCGGTCGCAAGACAGGCCGCCATGATCGCATCGACGTTGAGATAGCTCTCGGCCGCTGGTGCCGGGCCGATCCGCACCGCCTCGCCGGCGTCGAGCACCGGCCGGGTGAAGCGGTCGGCGTCGGAATAGACCGCGACCGAGCCGATGCCCATGCGGTGCAATGTTTTGCCGATCCGCCCGGCGATCTCGCCACGGTTGGCAATCAGAACCTTGCTGAACATGCCTCACGCCTCCGGCTCGAAGATCGTGGCATCGAAGATCGTGACTTGCACCGGCGTCGGGAAAAAGCCGTTGCAGGGATTGTTGATCTGCGGACAGTTCGAGATCAGGCACAGCACGTCCATCTCGGCCACCAGCTCGATGGCGTCGCCGGGCTTGGAGACTCCATCGACCACGGTGAAATTGCCGGCAGGGTCGATCGGCACGTTCATGAAGAAGTTCAAATTCGGCACGATGTCGCGCTTCGACATGCCGTATTTCGCGGCCTCCAAAACAAAGTTCTCGCGGCAGGCGTGCTGGTAGCGGGTCTGGTGCCCGAACCGCACCGTGTTGCTCTCGCAGGAGCAGGCGCCCGCCGACGTGTCATGCAGGCCGCAGCTGTCCGCCACCACACGCAGCATCACGCGGCCTTCATTGGACATGATTTTCGTGCCGAGGCCGACATAGGCTGAGCCCTGCGCGCGCAGCGTATCCTGGCCGCTGTAGCGCTCCTGAAAATCGTCGGCGCGATAAAACAGCGTATCGACCGCCTGCTGACCATGGGTATCCGTGATCCGCAGCGTCTGTCCCTTGCGGATGATGGCCGACCACGGCTTGCGCGCGGGAATTTCGACGTCGAGAACGATGCGGCCGGCGGTTCGGGCGGATTGCGTGGTCATCGCACGGCTCCTTCCGAGGTCTGGCCGAGATACAGCGCATTATTTTCAAAGGCGCGGATCGCCTCCGCGGTCGCGGTGCGGCACAAATCATCGACTGCGGGTGCATCGGCCCGGTAGCGCACGACCTCCACGCTCGCCTGCGGATAGGTTTCCGCCGGATCGAGCGGATGCGGACAGTTCGACAGCGCAATCAGGAGATCCATCTCCGCGCGCAAATCGACGAAATCGCCCTTTTTCCGGCGCGCGTGGGACCAGACGAACTTGCCGTCCGCGTCGATCGCAACCGGCGCAAAGAAGCTGACGCAGGGATGGACGTCGCGGCGATCGAGCCCGAGCTTGGCCGTGGCCAGCAGGAAATTGTCGCGGGTGTTGCGGAAATCGCCGTCGCCGTACTTCGCCAGGTTAGTGGCGGCAGTCGAGCTGCCGACCACGGCATCATGCGCGGCGCTGGTATCCTCGGTGATGCCAAGCAGCGCACGCCCCATGTCCGACAGCAGCACCCGTCCCTTCTGCAGCCGCGCCGCCCACTGCACCTTGATGGTGTCGGCATGGTTGAGCCGCTCGATCGGATCGGCGCTGTTCCAGGCCAGCAGGCTGACGGTCGATATCCCCAGCGGGTTGACGATGCGCAGTGCCTCGCCGCGGTTCAGCCGCGTGGTCCAGTACCAGCCGGCCGGAATCGTCTCCCGGTGGATGATCGCGTCGGCGGCGATCGGCGCGGCGTCGCGCGAGGTCGGCTGTGGCAGCGCACGCGGCGCGTGCTCCTGTCCCGCCGCCTTCAACTCGTTGTAACGTCGGGTATGCGCCGCGACCTCGGCCTTCTGTTCCTCTGTGAGGATCATGGTTGCTCCTTCAAGACGAGAGCGCCGGGCCGTCCCGGCTGATGCTCCTTGCCTGACCGGGTCGTCCCGATCGGAGCTGGCTGAACTGATGACCGCGGCTCGGCGCTGCGGCGCGGGAATATCTCGAGGTCGCGCGACACCGTGGCGCCGTAGCGCTCGCGTTCCTCCGGCCGGTTGCGCTGCCGCTCCAGCGCGATCACGCGCGTTGCGAGCCCGAACGCTTCGCTGAGGTCGTGCGTGACCATCACGACGGTCAGATGGGTCTCGTTCCACAGCCGCTTCATCAAAACATGGATGTCGGCGCGGATTCCCGGATCGAGCGCACCGAACGGCTCGTCGAGCAAAAGGATTTTCGGCTCGCGCATGATCGCCTGCGCCAGCGCGAGGCGCTGCTGCATGCCACCCGACAGCGCGGAGGGATATTTGTTCTCCTGGCCGGCGAGCCCGACCTCGGCAAGCAGTTTCATGGCATCATCGGCTGCGGCGCGGCGCGCTGCGCCGAACAGCCGGGCGGTGAATTTGGCGTCGCGCAATTCGCGGCCGAGCATGACGTTCTGCAACACGGTCAGATGCGGAAACACCGAGTAGCGCTGAAACACCACGCCCCGGTCGGCGTCCGGCTCGCCGGGCAGCGGCTTGCCGTCGACCAGGATCTGGCCGCGGCTCGGCTGCTCCTCGCCGAGCAGCATACGGAGCAGCGTGGTCTTGCCGCAGCCGGACGGGCCCACCAGCGCAATGAAGGCACGCGGCTCGACCTCCATCGTGATTCGCTCGAGCACGATGTGGTCGCCATATTCCTTCCAGACGTCGTCGAAACGGATCGCGCTCATTCCGCCCTCACCGAGGCAAACCAGGGAAACAGCCTGCGTTGCATGACGCGCAGGCCGACATCGATCAGGAACGCCAGCAGCGTGATCCAGGCGACGTAGGGAATGATGACGTCCATGGCGAGATAGCGGCGCACCAGGAAGATCCGGTAGCCGAGCCCGGAATCCGAGGCGATCGCCTCGGCCGCGATCAGGAATAGCCAGGCGGGCCCCAGCTGCAGCCGCAGCACGTCGATCAGCCGCGGCAGGGTTTGCGGCACCGCGACCCTCAGCGCGATCTGCCAGGTCGAGGCGCCGAGCGTCTGCGCCTTGACGATCTGCTCGCGCGGCAACTCCTGCACTTTCATCGCGAGATCGCGGATCATGCAGGGCAGCGTTCCGATCACGATCAGCGCGACCTTCGAGTTTTCCCCGAGCCCCATCACGATGAACAGGATCGGCAACAATGCCAGTGGCGGCACCATCGATGTCACCGACACGAACGGCCCGAGCAGGGCGTTGGCGCCCGGCAACAGCCCGATCACGATGCCGAGGATGAGCGCCGCCACCGTCGATATCGCCAGCGCCGACCCCAGCCGCCCCAGGCTGGCGACGGTATCGGAGGCCATCAGATAGCTGCCGGTGCGCGGGTCGACTTCAAACGCCATCTGCTTGACGGCCTGCACCATGCTGGGCAGCGCCGGCAGCAGCTTGTCGTTCGGGTTTTGCGTGAGCCGCGCGCTGGAGCCGGCGAAGTAGGCGATTGCGACCAACAGGAACGGCAGCGCGAGCAGATAGAATCGCGTCTGCCGTCCCGGCCGTATGTTCACAAGTCGCATGGTCGGCTCCTGCCTGAGGCGGGCGATACGTCAGAGCTTGGCGTCAGAGCTTGCCCTTGGCGGCTTCGTCCATGTAGGTCGGGTCGAAGCGCAGCTTGACGTTCGATTTGTCGCCCAGCACCGACTTGTCGGCGAGCTCGATGCCGACGGCGTCGACCGATTTCGCGCCCTTGCCGAGCAGATCCTTCTCGAACAGGAACTTGCGCACCCGATCCATGGTCGCCCCAACCGTCTTGCTGCGCGTAAAAGCTTCGGCATCGGTGGCCTTGTCGAACAGCTTGGTGGTCGAGAGCTGGCTGTCGAAACCGGCGAGATCGGTGCCGGAGGCCTTGGCCATTGCCTCCTTGGCGGCCCTCGCGGCGGGATCGTTCGCCGTCATCTTGGAGATCGTCTCGTACCAGATGCCGACCAGCGCCTTGGCGAAGTCGGGATTGTCCTTGGCGACCGCCGTGTTCACCACCATCAGGTCCATGATCTCGCCGGGGATCTGCGAGGAATCGAACACCTTCTTGGCGTCGGGCGAGCCAAGGACTTCGGTCACAATCGGATTCCAGGTCACGACTGCAGTGACATCAGGTGTCTTGTAGGCCGCCGCGATATCGGCGTCGGAGGTGTTGATGACCTTGACGTCCTTCTCGCTCAGCTTGCTGCTCTCGAGCGCGCGCGCCAGCAGATAATGCGACACCGAGAATTCGACCAGGTTGACAGTCTGGCCCTTGATCGCGGCGAGATCGGCCTTGTTCTTGAGGATCACGGCGTCGTTGCCGTTGGAGAAATCGCCCATCACGACCGCAGTCGTATCGACGCCGCCGGCGGCGGGAATCGACAGCGCGTCCATGTTGGTGATGGTGACGGCGTCATAGCCGCCGGCGGTGTACTGGTTGATCGATTCGACGTAGTCGTTGAACTGCTTGACCTCGATCGCGATGCCGTATTTGTCCGCCCACTTCTTGACGATGCCGGTGTCGGCCGCATAGCCCCACGGCATCCACCCGACATAGATCGACCAGGCGACCTTGAAGCTTTTCTTCGGTGCGGCGTCGGCGCTAGAAGCGGCCGCGAGCGCAACTGCGCAGCCGATGACTACAGAGCGGAGGAAGAAATTGAATTTGTGCATTGCCGATCCCTCTTGCGAAAACTTCACAAAAAGGGACTGGCGAAAAGACCATCGCTCCGCCAATCCCTTGGCTAACGAGGTCTCCCGGGCTTTTATCCCGCCGTGCACCTGCGGGGATGTCTCCCCCGCAAGCGGCTGCTCTCGGACCAGCACCTTGTCTCTCAAGGTCGGAACCCTAGCGGCCAACTCAACGCCCGTGATGCACGACACGTGCCACAGCGCCGGTATTTGAATCTCATAAGATTTTTTGGTGCGGGTCGCTGCGCCGCGATGGCCGTTTGCTCAAAAACTACGCAGGCCTGCCCAGAAATGGCGCTGTCATTTCGCCGGCAACATCCGCAGCATCACGCTATCGCTGATGTCGAGAGCGACGTTCGATGCGCAAGCTTTTAAGTGCCCTCTGGCGCGGACTGCATGGCCGCTACGGCCTGACGCCGCGATGCGACGTCGGCGGTCCGAAGCGGACCACGACGCGGGCTCTCTAATGCGCAGCCATACCCTAGATCGACGCTAGTTGGACGCGCGCAAGGTAGATGGCAGCAAGCCTGTCCTATCGCGTCGCGCCCCGACGACGTGACTTGATTCGATTGACCTGGGGCTCGCAGATCGAGCGACGGAGACTCTGTTCTCGCGCTCAGCCCGTCAGAGATGAGGCTCGCCGGGCATTGGGGCTACCCCTTCTGAGCCGATCAGCCTGCTGGCAGAAACGTTCTTGATTGGTTGGCTGCAAGATTCGCCTCGGGAATTGGTGGCAAGTCCGCTCTCCCGCAGGACTGCTCCGGGGAAGATCCATCAATCTGGCACTTGTAGGACTCCCGATCCGCTGTCATCTTGGAACCTGCGGCACTCGCATGGCTGTTGCCCGAAACGGGCCGGCATCACCATAAGCAGGGGCGAACCAACGCGCCGGTTTTTGGGATCGAGACCGACATGGCCGGTGGCGGATCGTTTGACACGTTCCCCAAATTGCTGCTGCGGAATGCAGCGCAGTTGGGCACGCGTCCGGCGTTTCGCCATAAGGATCTTGGCATCTGGCAGAGCTGGACCTGGGCTCAAGTTGCCGAGATCGTGCGCGCCTACGCCGCGGGTCTGCATCGCCTTGGCTTGCGGCCGGGCGACACAATCGCCGTGGTCGGCTCCAATCGGCCGAAGCTTTACTGGACCATGATGGCAGCGCAGGTGCTGCGCGCGATTCCCGTTCCGGTTTACGCGGATGCAGTGGCCGACGAACTTGCTTTTGTTCTCGCCCACGCCGAGGCGAAGCTGGTCGCGGCGCAAGACCAGGAGCAGGTCGACAAGGTCATGTCGGTGTCCGATCGACTGCTGCAACTCGACAAGATCGTCTATGACGAGCCGCGCGGCCTTGACGGCTATGATCATAGTCGAACGATTGCAATCGGCGATGTCATCGACGACGGCCGCGCGGCACTTGCCGCTGACGCGGCGCTGGGCGAACGAATTGATGAATTGGTTCAGACAGGCAACGGTCCTGATATCGCGGTCATCCTCTATACGTCGGGAACGACCGGCGCGCCGAAGGGCGTCATGCTGTCGTCGCGAGGCTGCATCGATGCCGCAATCGATACGACGCGATTCGACGGACTGACCGACCAGGACATGGTGCTCGCCTATCTGCCGCTGGCCTGGGCGGGCGATCACTACGTCAGCTATGTGCAGGGCCTCGTGGCTGGATACTGCATCGCGTGTCCCGAAAACAGCGACACGATTGAGCAGGATCGGCATGAGATCGGACCAACCTTCTACTTGGCTCCGCCACGAATTTTCGAGGCCATGTTGACGCGGCTGATGGTCCGCATGGAGGACGCTGCGCCGATCAAACGGCGGATGTTCAACTACTTTCTCGACGTCGGGCGCCGGTATGGCGAGCAGGTCCTGACCGGAAGGCCTGTGCCGCCGTCAGGCCGCTTGCTCTACGCGCTCGGGCGCTGGCTGGTCTACGAGCCTCTCAAGAACGTTCTTGGCATGTCTCGGCTGCGCGTCGCATACACTGGAGGTGAGGCGATCGGTCCGGATCTGTTCGCGTTCTACCGCTCGATCGGTCTGAACCTGAAGCAGCTCTACGGCCAGACCGAAGCGTTCCTCTATGTCACGTGCCAGCCCGATGGCGAGATCCACTCGGATACGGTTGGTCCGCCGGCGCCCAACGTCGACATCCGCATTGTGGAATCGGGCGAAGTGCAGTTTCGATCGCCCGGCATGTTCCTCGGATATTTCAAGGATCAGGCAAAGACCGAGGAAGCCATGACGTCCGACGGATACGTCAGGACCGGCGATGCGGGCTTTTTCGACGAGAAGACCGGGCATCTGAAGATCATCGATCGTGCGAAGGACGTCGGTCGGCTGGCTGACGGCACGATGTTTGCCCCGAAATACCTTGAGAACAAGCTGAAGTTCTATCCCAATATCAAGGAAGCGATCACGTTCGGTGACTCCAGGGATTTCGTTTGCGCCATGCTCAACATCGACCCGGTCGCGGTCGCGAATTGGGCGGAACGCAACAACGTCGCCTACGGATCCTATCAGGAGCTTGCCGGGCATTCGATGGTCTACGACATGGTCGCGAAAGACGTCGCCGAGGTGAACCACTCGCTTGCCAAGGAGAAGCTGCTTGCGGGCGCCCAGATTCGCCGCTTCCTCATTCTGCACAAGGAACTCGACGCGGATGACGGCGAACTGACCCGCACGCAGAAGGTGCGCCGCCGCTTCATTGCCGAACGCTATGCGCCGTTGGTCACGGCACTCTACAACGGAGCGCATGACGCCGACATTTCCACGGAAGTGACTTTTGAGGATGGCCGGAAGGGCACGATCGCGGCACGGGTCAAGGTGCGCGACATGCAAGTCATCGGTCCGACAGAATCGCTGGGACGAGCAGCATGAGAGCGCCGGACACCAACGAAATCCTGCTGCAGGTCGAGGGCGTGGCACTGGCCTTCGGCGGCGTCAAGGCACTGCGGGACGTTTCGTTCAACGTCAGAAAAGGCGAAATTCGAGCCATCATCGGCCCCAACGGCGCCGGCAAAACCTCGATGCTGAACGTCGTCAACGGCTTCTATCATCCCAACCATGGCGTCATCACTTTCAAGGGGCGCGCCCGGGCCAAAATGCAGCCTTTCGAGGCGGCGCGCGGCGGCATCGCGCGCACCTTTCAGAATGTCGCCCTGTTCAAGGGCATGAGCGCGCTCGACAACATCATGGCAGGCCGCACCCTGAAGGTGCGTCGGGGGCTGTTTTGGCAGGTGCTGCGTTATGGCCCTGCTCTCGCAGAGGAGGCGGAGCATCGGCGCAAGGTCGAGGAGATCATCGACTTTCTGGAGATCGAGACAATCCGCAAGGTACCGGTTGGGCGTTTGCCATACGGCTTGCAGAAACGCGTCGAACTCGGTCGCGCTCTCGCAATGGAGCCCGACCTTCTTCTCCTCGACGAGCCGATGGCAGGCATGAACCTCGAGGAGAAGGAGGACATGTCGCGCTTCATCATTGATGTGAACAACCATTACGGCACGACCATCGCCTTGATCGAGCACGACATGGCCGTGGTCATGGATCTGTCGGATCGCGTAGCGGTGCTCGATCACGGCGTAAAGATCGCCGACGGCACGCCTGATGAAGTGAAGAGAAGTCAAGCCGTCATCGACGCATATCTTGGCGTCGCGCATTGAGGTGCGTCCATGATCGCACTGGGTCAGTTTCTCGAGGTCCTGATCGGCGGATTGATGTCCGGCGTGCTCTATTCGCTGGTCGCGCTCGGCTTCGTGCTGATCTTCAAGGCATCCGGCGTATTCAATTATGCTCAGGGAGCAATGGTATTGCTCGCGGGATTGGCGCTGGTTCGCTCCCTCGACCTCCTGGTCGCCAACGGCTTTCCGCTTTGGGTCGCGGTCGTCCTCGCTGTCGGGTTTGCCGCCGTGATCATGGCGGCAACGGCCTGGCTCATCGAGCGGTTCGTGATCGGACCTCTGGTCAACCAGGACGGCCTGACGCTGTTCATGTCGACGATCGGCGTGACATTCGTCATCGAGGGCGCCGCGGAGATGATCTTCGGATCGGATGTCTACCCGTTGCGGCTGTTCCCGACCGACGCCTGGTTTTTGTTTGAAGGCTTGTTCCCGGGTGGGATTCTGGTCAACAAGCTGGATGTCTGGGGCGCACTGATCGCAGGCATCCTGGTCGCCGGCCTCGCAATTTTCTTTCAGCGTACCAAGACCGGTCGCGCACTCAGGGCCGTGGCCGACGACCATTTGGCCGCGCATTCAGTCGGTATCCCGATCAGTTGGATCTGGTTCGTCGTCTGGCTTGCCGCCGGCCTCGTTGCGCTGGTCGCGGCGACCGTGTGGGGGACCAAGCTCGGCGTGCAATTCTCCATCACTTTTCTCGCGCTGAAGGCGCTGCCGGTTCTGATCATCGGAGGCCTCACCTCGATTCCGGGAGCCATCGTCGGCGGGCTCATCGTGGGGGCGGGCGAGAAGCTTGCCGAGGCGTATCTGGGGCCATCCATCGGTGGCGGCATCGAATATTGGTTTGCGTTTGTGTTGGCGTTGGCGGTGCTGCTCGTGCGGCCGCAGGGGCTGTTCGGCGAGCGGATCATCGAACGTATCTGAGACAAGGAGTTCGTCGTGCTTTATCGCGAGGCCGGCCAGTTCAAGACGAGCTACGCGGAGGACATGGCGATCTTTCCGATCCGTCAGGACCGTATTGCGCTCGCCGTCTTGCTCGCGATCGCTTTCGTCGGCGTGCCGCTGTTGGCCACCTTCCGTATCTGGCCGTTCCGCACCGACTATCTGTTGTGGGCGATCTTGCTGCCCTTCCTTATCCTGGCGCTCGCCGCCATCGGCACGAACATACTTGTCGGCTATTGCGGCCAGATTTCGCTCGGCAGCGGCGCGTTCATGGCCATCGGCGCCTATTCCGCCTACAAGCTGGCGACAGGCGTTCATATCCCGCTTGCCTGGCTGGGCTTCGCGATCTCGATGCCGCCGTTGCCCGTGCTGGCATCCATTCTGCTTGGCGGGTTCACGGCGGCGGGTGCCGGAATCCTGTTCGGCATTCCCAGTCTGCGGATCAAGGGTCTCTACCTGGCGGTCGCAACGCTCGCCGCGCAGTTCTTCTTCGATTGGGCGTTCCTGCGAATTCCCTGGTTCACCAACTACGCCCCGTCGGGATCGGTCAATGCACCGGCGCTGGATTTCTTCGGCATGGTCGTTCGCACGCCGGTCGAGCGCTACCTGCTGTGTCTGCTCTTCGTGACCGTGATGGCGGTGTTGGCGAAGAATCTCGTTCGCGGCAATCTCGGCAGGCAGTGGATGGCGATCCGCGACATGGATATCGCCGCCGAACTGATCGGCATCCGGCCGCTCTATGCCAAGCTCACAGCCTTCGCGGTCTCTTCATTCATCATCGGGGTGGCGGGTGCGCTCTGGGCGTTCGTCTACCTCGGTTCATGGGAGCCACTTGCGTTCTCGATCGACCGCTCGCTGGAGCTTCTGTTCATGGTCATCATCGGCGGGCTCGGATCGATCATGGGTTCGTTCATCGGGGCGGCTTTCATCCTCATCGCGCCGATCATGCTGAATGTGATTCCAACCGAACTCGGCCTGCCACTGTCGACGCAAACGATCACGCACCTCCAGTTCATCATCTTCGGATCTTTGATCTGTTATCTGCTGATCAAGGAACCCCGTGGCTTCGCCCGGCTGATATCGATCGGCAAGGAGAAGCTCAGACTTTGGCCGTTTCCCTATTGAAGGAGCGATCGCGCCTCAATCGCAACGCGGATGGCGGCCGCTGACAACCGAGAGGAAGGAAGCATCGCAGACCGAAAAGAGAGATTCTAAGGAGGAGGATATCAATATGGCAAGTATTGCACGCAGTGTACTGATACTAGCGACCGCCTTGGCCGGCGCGGCGTTTAGCGCACCGGCCGCAGCGCAAAACGAGCAGTTCATTCCAATTCTGTCCTACCGGACCGGACCGTACGCCGTGAATGGCGCGCCCTACGCAAACGGCGTTGCCGACTACTACAACCTGATCAACGAGCGCGACGGCGGCATCAACGGCGTCAAGCTTCTGGTCGAGGAGTGCGAGACCGCCTACGCGACCGACAAAGGCGTCGAGTGCTATGAGCGTCTCAAGAGCAAGGGTCCAACCGGCGCGGCCTTCATCAATCCGCTGTCGACCGGCATCACCTTCGCGCTCACCGAAAAGACCACGACCGACAAGATCCCGATCATCACGATGGGGTACGGCCGCGCCGATTCCAAGAACGGCGCGGTGTTCCCGTACAATTTCCCGCTGCTCGGCACCTACTGGTCCGCGGCGGATATCGCGATCCAGCACGCCGCCAAGGAGCTCGGCGGGTTCGACAAGCTGAAAGGCAAGAAGATTTCGCTGCTGTATCACGACAGCCCGTATGGCAAGGAACCGATCCCGATGCTGCAGGTGTTGGCGCAGAAATACGGCTTTGAGTTCACGCCGATCCCGGTCACCCACCCCGGTGTCGAGCAGAAGTCGCAATGGCTGGCGATCCGCCAGAATCGGCCGGACTATGTGCTGGTCTGGGGCTGGGGCGTCATGAACAGCACGGCAATCAAGGAAGCGGCCGCCGTCGCCTATCCGCGCGACAAGATGATCGGTGTTTGGTGGTCGGGCGCAGAGCCGGATGTGACGCCGGCAGGTGATCAAGCCGCCGGCTACAAGTCGCTGATGCTTCAGCATGGCGCGGGAAAATTCCCGGCACACGCGGAGATAGAGAAGTACGTCTACACCAAGGGCAAGGGTTCGACAGAACCTGGCAAGATCGGCGAAGTTCTCTACAACCGCGGCATGACGAACGCCATGCTCGGCGTGGAGGCGATCCGCAAGGCGCAGGAAAAGTTCGGCAAGAAACCGCTGACGGGCGAGCAGGTCCGTTGGGGACTTGAGAACCTCATCCTCACCGCTGATCGGATCAAGGAACTCGGCTTTGAGGGGATGTTGAAGCCGGTCAGCATTTCCTGCTCCGACCACGAGGGCGCGCGCTACGGGCGCGTCCAGCAATGGGACGGCAAGGGTTGGAAAGTGATCTCCGACTGGTACACGGCCGACGAATCGCTCATCGAACCGCTCGTGGCCGATGTGTCGGCGAAGTATGCCGCGGAGAAGAAGATCACGCCGCGCGACTGCGCGAAAGAAACCTGAGCCCGTGCAAGTGATCCGGGAGGCAGGTTTGCCTACTCCCGGATCCCGGCCCCTGTTCCAGTTTGGAGGTCTGAGCGTGTCAATCGCCAAGGTCGTCACCGCTGCGACGGAAGCGGCAGCTCTGATTCTATCGGTCAACAATATCGAGGTTGTCTACGATCACGTCATCCTCGTGTTGAAGGGAGTCTCGCTGGAGGTCCCGCGAGGCGGCATTGTCGCGCTTCTCGGCGCCAACGGCGCCGGCAAGACGACGACGCTGAAGGCGATCTCCAACCTGCTGCACGCAGAGCGCGGCGAGGTCACCAAGGGCTCGATCCTGTTCAACGGCGTCGAGGTGAAGTCCATGTCGCCAAACGACGTGGTGCGACGCGGCTGCATTCAGGTGATGGAGGGGCGGCGCGCCTTCCCTCATCTTACGGTCGAAGAGAATCTCCTGACCGGCGCCTTCACGCGCAGGGATGGCAAGTTCGCGATCAAGCAGGATCTGGAACGGGTCTATGCCTATTTCCCCCGTCTCAAGGAGCGGCGCGGTTCCACCGCCGGCTATACGTCCGGCGGGGAGCAACAGATGTGTGTGATCGGGCGCGCGCTGATGTCGCGCCCGAAGATGATCCTGCTCGACGAACCTTCGATGGGCCTCGCGCCCCAAATCGTCGAGGAGATCTTTGACATCGTGAAGGACCTCAACGTCAAGGAAGGTGTATCGTTTCTTCTGGCCGAGCAGAACACCAATATGGCGCTCAGATATGCGAGCCACGGCTACATCCTCGAGAACGGCCGCGTGGTGATGGATGGCGAAGCGCGCGCCCTCGCCGCCAACGAGGACGTCAAGGAATTCTATCTTGGCATCGCCGGCGACAAGCGAAAATCATATCGCGATGTGAAGCACTACAAGAGGCGCAAGCGTTGGCTCGCTTAGCCGACGGCAACGTTTGCCTTTGAGCGGCCACGGAGGCCCTGACACGTGTCACCGCTCAGATCTTCACAGTGTTGACCGCGACACTCTCCTTGTAGGCCGGCCGTGCCGTGACGCGGTCGAGGTACGGCGTCGCGACGTCGCAGACCCCGACGCCGTAATCGATCGCCCATACCAGGCAGGTGGTCAGCAGGATATCCGCGCTGGTGAATTGGTCGCCCATCAGATATTGGCGGCCGTCCGACAACGCGACCTCGACGTGCCGCAGTTGCTGGCGGAAATACTCCGCGGCCTTTCCGACCACATCGGGCGCGTGGCCGTAGATATGCGCGAGGCCCTTGAGGCCGTGGCGGCGCATCACGTAGAGGCTGGTCGAGTCCAGTTCAGCCACGATGAAGAAGCACCATTCCAGCCATCGCGCGAAATCGTGCTCCTCGACCGGGACAAGAGAGATGTTCGGGTTGGAGTAATGGCGCGCCAGGTAGGCGACGATGGCGGCACTCTCGCCGATCGTGAAGTCGCCATCCTGCAGCAGGGGTATTTTCTGACGCGGATTGAGCAACGTGTATTCCGGCGTCTTGGTCTCGCCCGAGCGCGGCAGGATCGGCTTGCAGTGATAGTCCAGTCCCAATTCGTGCAGCGCCCAATGGGCCCGGATCGTCCGCGATGTCCCTACCCCCCACAGCGTCAGCGTTTCCGGCATGGCGTCACCATTTCTCGACGGAGGGCCGCAGATCCAGCTCGTGGCTCCAGCCGTCGCGGCTTTGCTGGTGCACGAACCAGTAGGCCTCGGCGATCGAGGACGTGCGGGTCAGCGTGTCAGGCGGGATCGCCGACGCGTCGATGCCCGTGGCGACCTTCATCCGCTGGTGGATGGCCGGGCTGTCGACGCCGGCATCGATCAGGAGATGGGCGACATGGATGTTCTTCGGCCCGAGCTCGCGCGCCATCGCCTGGGCGACCGCGCGCAGGCCGAACTTGGCGGATGCGAATGCCGCAAAGCCGCTGCTGCCGCGCACGCTGGCGGTTGCGCCGGTGAAGAGCATGGTGCCGCGGCCATGCCGCAGCATGTGCCGTGTCGCCTCGCGCCCGACCAGGAAGCCGGCGAAGCAGGCGAGCTCCCAGGCCTTGAAGAACAGTTTTTCGCTGGTCTCGTGCAACTCCTTCTTGACGTTCGAGCCCGCATTGAACAGGCAGACCTCGATCGGCCCGAACTCGCGTTCGACCCGCTCGCAGAGCTCTTGCACCTCGGTCTCGCGCCGGGCGTCGACGCTGAGCGCATGCACCTGGCCGCCGGCGCCGGTCAACTCCTCCACCAGCGCGCTCGATTTCGCGGCATCGCGCCGCGCGATGCAGACGGTGTAACCGCCGGCCGCGAAGCGCCGCGCCACCGCGGCGCCGATCGCGTCGCCCGCGCCAACCAGCAAGGCAGTCTTGTTTGTCTCGGCCATAGGACATCTCCCACCGACGGCGGTTGTTCTGTTCAAGGATAGTGACGTTGCGTGGCGCGGCCGCTCAGACCGCGCGCACGGCCCTCTCGGCGATCATCTGTTCGATGGCCGCATCGCCGTAGCCGAGGTCGCGCAGCACCTCGCGGCTGTGCTGACCGATGCGCGGCGCCGGACCGCCGATCGCGGCAGCATCGACATCGAACCGCGCCGCGGGCTTGGGCTGCCGCACGGTGCCGACCCCGGGCTGCTCCAGCTCGGCGATCAGCCCGCGGGCAACCACCTGCTCGTTGGCGATGATCTCGCCGCGCCGGAGGATCGGCGCGCACGGCACGTCGGCCGCATCGAGCCGCGCCAACCATTCGGCGGTGGTGTGCCGGCCGATATAGTCCTGCATCCTGTTGATGCGCGCCGTCGCGTTGACCGAGCGCGAGGCCGGCGTGGCGAAACGCGGATCATTGGCCAGTTCCGGATCGCCGGTGGCCCTGCAGAAGCCCTGCCACTCGGAATCGGAGATGGTCCCGCAGGTGAGATAGCCGTCCGAGGTCTGGAACACGAGGTCGGGACGGTCGTTTGGATCCGACGTGGTCTGCTCGCGGCCGACCACCGTGTACTGCATCATGCCTTCCGGCCAGAGATAGGCGATCATCGCGTCGAGCATCGCGACCTGGATGTGCTGGCCGCGGCCGGATTTCTCGCGGGCGTACAGCGCCGCGGTGATCGCCTGCGCGGCATAGACCGCCGTCGTCTTGTCGGCCACGATGGTCCGGATCATCTGCGGACGGTTGGTGACCGGCTGCGCCTGGATATCGCAGAAGCCGGACAAGCCCTGCACGATCGGATCGTAGACCCGCTTCTTGGCGTAGGGCCCGTCTTCGCCGACGCCGCTGATCGAGACGTAGATCAGCCGCGGATTCTTGCTGCGCACCTCGTCCGGACCGAGCCCGAGACGTTCCATCGTTCCGGGGCGGAAATTCTGCACCAGCACGTCGGCCTCGAGCACCAACTTGCCCAGCACGTCGCGGCCGGCATCGGTTTTCATGTCGATCGAGAGCGAGCGCTTGCCGCGGTTCGACGAGATGAACAGCGCCGAGAATTCGCCTGTTTTGTCGACATTGGCCCGGCTGCGGCGGGTGATGTCGCCGCCGATCGGCTCGACCTTGAGAACATCGGCGCCCTGATCGGCCAGAAACATCGTCGCGAACGGGCCCGAGACGACCCCGGTCAGATCAAGTACGCGAACTCCCGCCAATGGTCCTGACATGCGCTGCTTCCTTCTCCGATTTTACGCCATGCCGGCGTACGATGGAGCAGAGGCCCGCGCTTCCGGGAAACCGCCGCGACTTGCAAAAAAGCGCCGAAACTCAGGCCCGGCACTGCTGCCGGAACAGCGACGGGCTCATGCCGGTGGCCTGCCTGAACGCCGACGAAAAATGCTGGGCGTGGCTGAAGCCCGACGCCAGCGCGATGCTGGTCACGCTGTCATCGGTCTCGCCGAGGCGGCGCTTGGCCTGGTCGATGCGGAGATCGAGCACATAGCGGTGCGGGCTGGTGCCCGTGCTCTCCTGGAAGGCGCGCAGGAAATGCCGCTTGCTCAGGCCGGCTACATCTGACAGCGCCGAAAGCGAGATCGTCTCGCCAAGGTTTGCCCGGACGAACTCCTCGATCCTGCGCAGCTTGAGCGCCGGCAATCCGCCGCGGCTCAAGGGCTTCGCAGGTTCTGTGCCGCGCGACAGCCGCGCGATATGGGCCAGCGCCTGGCTGGCCCAGCCCTCGGCGAACAGATCGAACAGATTGTCGGGTGTGGCGGCTTCCTGGCTGAGCTCGGCGAGGCCGCGGCAGAGCTGGTCATGGCCGAACGCAAGCGCCGGCCGTTCGATCACGCCGTTGAGACGGCTCTGCACGAACTTTGGATCGAGGAACACGACCACATAATCGAACGCCGGCCCGACCGACCATTCGCCCTCGATCTCGGTGCCGGCGGGAAACAGCGCGAGATTGGCCGCCTCGGAGAATTCGGATTCGACCGGCCGGCCATTGATCGTGGCGCGCAATTGCGAGCAGCCGTTGCGGAACCAGAACAGGGTCAGTTCAGGCTGGCGGAAATGCCAGTTCATGCGGGGCCGCGAGGTCCGGCTGAGCAGCTCGACCCGGATCGGCTTCGACCGCGCGATGACGGAGGACACAAGTTCACCGCCGACCTGGCGGACATACTGCTCCGGACGCGCTTCCTCCATGGGATATCTCCTCCGCGTATGGCACGGATGGGTAAGTTCTGAATCAGAATTGACTATCCCGGAGGAAAAATCCAGCCCCTTGTCGCTGGACTGTCGCGGCGCACGGAACCGTGATGCTGCTGATTGCGGCTACCGGTAACGTCGCGCCGACCGAAGCGGCGCGGCGAGCGCGCGTGACCCAGCGTCGATCAACCGCGCGTCATCCCCCGGCGGCGATCCGCAGCGCCGTCACCGCGACGCAGGCATTGCCGAACGGAATCAGCATCACTTGCGCGCCGTTCGGCAGCGCGACGGTCGAGAGCTCGCCCAGCGCGCCGCTCTGCCCATTGAGCTTGGCGAGCTCGGCGGCAACTGTCGGGCAGCTCTCCGTGCGTGGCGTCACCCGCACCAGATTGCCTTCACAGGACGATCCAACCGGCGAGGCAAACACTACGCCGGCGGCCTGCTGCGCCGCGCTGCCTTGCGCGTTACCTTGCGCATTGCCTTGCGCGGCCTGGCCAGGTGCGAGCGCGACCAGCGACTGCACCGAATGGGAATTGCCGGCCTTGGCATCCCATTGCGACTGCGCGGTGTAGTTCGAGTTCATCGCGAGACCGCGGCCGAGCGTCCCGAACAGATTGGCGCAGGTCACGATGTTGCCCTGCCGCGCATGATCGTCGAACACCGTCGGCTGCTGCGCCGCCTGCTGCGGCGGCGCCGATACCGCAGGCGATTGCGGCTGTGCTTCCTGCGGACGCGACTTGTGCGGCTGCGGCTTCGCGGCGGCGGCGGGTTTCTTGGCCGGCGCGGGCGCGCCCTGCTGCAGCGGCATCGGCTGCGCCTGGGCAGGCTGCATCTGCTGGGCATAGCCCACGACGCCGGCCGCGCTGAGCGCCGCCACGACGACCGCCGCGAAAATCAGGATGGGGGTCTTCAGTCGCATCGGCGTATTCGTCCTCTTGTCCATCATTTCAGCTTCGCCAGCACACCGGACAGTCCGTCGAGCGGCGCCGTCAGCACGATCGGCCCTGCTTGCGGCAGCTGATAGGACACAAGGCACGGCGTTGCCGCGCGGATGTGCCGCCTCAGCACATTGCCGATCGCAATCGTGGCGAAGCAGAAACTGGCATCGCAGCGATCGGTCTGCGCGACGATGCGGTCCGGACTATCACCCATGGCGAGCTCGATCTGCGCGCCGACCCCGGCGGCTGCAGGGATGCGCATCGCCATCAGCGGCTTGCCGTCGGCGGTCGCAATCAGCGACCAGTTGAAGGCGACCGCGCCCTGCGCGTTGACGATCGACTGCGTGACGTTGCAGACCCGGCGCTTCGATTTCAGGCTCTCGTCGCAGATCAGGGTCCAGTTCCGAAACGGCTGGATCATCCGTCTGAACTCGCCGAGCGTCTCGCCCTCCGGCACCACGACGTCCGACGGCTTCACGGCATAGGCGGACGGCGGCGCGCCCTGCGCGGCCGCACTCCCCGCCGCGCAGAGCCAGATTGCAAAAGCCAGACATGCCAGCCGCCTCGTCGACGCCAGGGTCAATTGAGCGTCAGGCTCACGCCGGCACTGACGCCCCAGTCGCTGCCGGCGGTGGTTGCCGCGGCGTTGCTGCGCAGCCGGCCGTTCTCGCTGGTGTAGCCGATGCCGAAGGCGAGCGCGCCCTGGCTGCGCCAGACGCCGCCGCCCGCCGATGCGCTGATCTTGCCGGGCCGGTCGTCATAGCGCAGCGACGCGGCGGCCATGCCGATCGCGGCCGCACGCCAGGCGTCCTGCCGCACCTCGCCGATCTGGCCGTTGAGCTGCTGGAACGCACTGTTGAGCTGGTTGACGTTGACCGCATCGGTGCCCGCGACGCCCGCCGCCACGTTGCTGATCGTCACCGGCCCGCTACCGCCACTGTTCAGCGTCACCTTGTTGGTGGTGTTGCCGGAGGCATCGGTGTCGTAGCGGATCGAGCCGCTCGCAACCGCCTGGAGCTGACTGACGTTGACCGCATCGGTCGCCGCCGAGCCCGCGGCGACATTGGTGACGCGGCGTTCGGCGCCGGACGAGCCGACCGAGACTTCGCCGGTCGCAACCCCCGCGACGGTCTTGCCGACGACAGGCGTATAGGCCGCATCGCTCAGATTGGCCGTGGTGGTCGAGTTCGCACCGAGCGCCAGCGAGTTGGCCTGCGTCGCCTTGGCGCCGGCACCGATCGCGACCGAGTTGGCCGCGGACGCTGCGGAACCATTGCCCATCGAGATCGCGTTGGCGCCGCTGGCGACCGATTGCGGTCCAATCGCGACGCTCTCCGCGCCGGTGGCGGAGGAATCCGCTGCGGTCGAATTGGCGTGGAAGTACTTGATGCCGCCGCTGCCGGTAGAGATGTTGTTGACGGTGGTATAGAGCGCGTCGAGCGAGGTGTTGGTGGCCCAGAGCTGCGAGCCGTTGATCGCGTCCGTCGAGGTCGCGCTGATCTGCCCCGCGGCCAGGTTGGTGAGGGTACGCTCCGAACCGCCGCTGCCGATGCTGACGGTCGAGGTCGGCGTCGTGCCGGCGAAGTTGTAGGTGGTGCCGCCGATCGTGGTGTTGGCGGTCGCGACCACGGTCGAGGTGGTCGAATTGGCACCGAGCGCGACGTCGCCGGCCTGCGCCGTCGCCTTGGCATTCGGACCGAGCGCGACACTGGTCGGATTGGTCGTCTGGGATCCTGCGCCGATCGACACCGACTGGATGCCGCTGGCCTGCGCATTGGTTCCGAACGCGATCGAATCGGCGAAGTTGGATACCGAATTCTGGCCGATCGCAATGCCGCCGGGTGCGGTCTGCGCCACGGTTGCGCCAAAGCCCATGCCGATGCCGTTGTCGCCATTGACCACGGTCTGCGGACCTACCGCGACCGAGTTGTTGCCGACCGCGAGGGAATCCGCGAGCGTCGAATTGGCGTGGAAGTATTTCGTCGTCGTGGTCGCGAACGACGACAGTGCACCGGTCAGCTGCCGCACGGTGACGGCGTCGCTCGACTGGGTGCCGTCAGCCACATTGGTGATCTGCCGGTAGCTCGTCGCATTGCCGACCGACACCGCGCCGAGCAGCGTGAGATCGGTGGTGTTGAAGGGGATGATGGTGCCACCGATCGTGCCGGACGCCGGCGCGAGCGCGCGGTTGGAGATCGAACCCGAGCCGATCGCGACGCCGTCGGCGACCGTGGCCTGGGTGTTGAAGCCGAGCGCGGTGGAGTTCGCAGCCGTCGCCGAGGCGGCGATGCCGACGGCCATCGAATTCGCACCGGTCGCACCGTTGTTGGTGTAGTTCGCAAGCTGGGTGCCGCCGTCATTGACGCTATAATAATGCGTCAGGCCGTTGCTGACGACGGTCGAGAGGCTGTCGATCGCCGAGGTGGCGGCAAACAGCTGCGAACCGTTGATCGCATCGGTCGAGCCGTTGCTGATCCGTCCCGCGGCGACGTTGGTGATGGTGCGCTCGGCACCAACGGCGCCGACGCTGACGGTCGAGAGCGGCGTCGTGCCGGCGAAGCTGTAGGCGGTGGTGCCGATGGTGATGCCTGACGTGCCGACCGCGGCAGCCGTGACGCTGCCGGAGCCGAGCGCGACAGCGCCGGCGTTGGCGGCGGTCGCGTCGGTGCCGAGAGCTATCGAATCGCGACCGGATGCCTTCGGACCGCCGCCAAAGGCGTTGCCGATCGCGATGGCACCATCATTCGTGGCCTGCCCCGCACCGATGGCAACGGCCCCGGTCAGCGGCGAATTGCTGAGCGACGCGGCAAGCGCGCCCGAACCGAGCGCCGTATCGGATGACGCCCGTGCCGCGGCGCCAGTGCCGACCGCAACACTGCTCGCGCCGGCGGCACTCGCACTGACGCCGGCCGCGAGCGCATTGGCGCCGGTGGCTCCGGCGTTGTTGTAGTTGGTGTCGGTTCCCGGCGTCGTGCTGTTGACGCTGTAGTCGTGGATCGCGCCGGCGGCGATCTGGCTCGTCAGCGTGTTGGCGACGCTGTAGAGCTGCGAGCCGTTGATGGCATCGGTCGAGGTCTGCGTGACCCGGCCCGCCGCCACGTTGGTGATGGTCCGCTCGGCGCCGACCGCGCCGACGCTGATCGTGGACCCGGGCGTGGTGCCGGCGAAGTTCCCATACGTGATGCCATTGACGACCGCATTTGGCGTGCCGACCGCGGCAGCCGTGACGCTGCCGGAGCCGAGCGCGACATCGCCGGATTTTGCCGCCGCCGTGGCGCCGTTGCCCAGTGCGACATTGCCCGCAAGACCGGCGGCGCCCGCGGTGGAGCCATTGCCGAGCGCCACGGAGCCCTGCCCGATCGCCTTGTTGTTGTTGCCGATCGCGACGGCGCCGTTGGCCTGGTTGGCGGCGGTGGCGCTGGCCGTGCCGTCGCTGTTGGCGATGTTATTCGCGCCGCCGGTGAAGGCGCCGGTGCCGCTCGCATAGCTGGGATCGCCGATCGCCACCGCGCCGTTGCCAAAGGCGGTGTTGTTCGCGCCGATCGAGACCGCCTGGCCGCCGGTCGCCACCGCGTTGGTGCCCAAGGCCACCGCGTTGGCGGAACTGGCCGCGGCATTGTTACCAATAGCGATGGCGCTTGTAGCCGACGCCTTGGCGCCGATGCCGAGCGCGGTACTGGCGACTCCGCTGGCGTTGGCGCTGACGCCGGCCGCGAGAGAGTTGTCTCCTGCCGCGCTCGCTCCAGACCCGAATGAGGAGGCGTTTTGGCCGCTGGCAACGGCTGTGTTGCCAACCGCAGTGCTGGCGGCGGCACTCGCATTTGAGGCAGTGCCGATCGCCAGCGAACTTGTGCCGGCGGCACTGGCTCCAACGCCGGTCGCGATCGAACTGATGCCGGCGGATGCCGCATTGTTGCCGAGTGCGATGCCGCCCGTCGCTGCACTGTTGACGATTGCGCCCGATCCGATCGCGACCGAGCCCCCGGTGCTCAGTGCCTGCGACTGATTGCCCAAGGCAACGCTGAAATCCGCTGACGCCTTGGCGAGGTTGCCGGCGGCCAACGAACTGATGCCCGACGCGGCCGACTGGATGCCAAAGGCCGCGGCGTTGGAGCCGCTGGCATTGGCGAGGTATCCCACGGCTGCGGCCCCTACCGCGGAAGCGGTCGCCCCGTTACCAACTGCGGTGGCCTGATTTGCCGACGCCGTGGCCGACGTGCCGAAAGCGCTGGAGCCCGTGCCCGTCGCTGAAGCGCTTGGGCCGACGCTGGTCGACCAGGCCCCCGTGGCGGTGGAACCCGTGCCGAGCGCAACAGCCTCGAACGTGAAGCCGGCGGGCGCGGTCCCGCTGGCATTGGCATTCGTGCCGATGGCGATTGGCGACCCGCCGCCGACTCCGGCGTTTGCTTTGGAGCTGACCCCGATGGCCGTGCCCGAGCCGTTTGGAGATGAGGCAGCGGAGGACAATCCAATCGCGATCGAGGCGCCACCGGAGGCGCTCGCCGTCGATCCTAGCGCTAAGGCACCCACTCCATTTGCAGTGGTGTTGACGCCGAAGGATGAGGATCCGTCCCCGGTGGAATGCGCGTTCCCACCTATGGCGAGAGCGTTGGTGCCGGTCGCGTTCGCAAACACACCCATACCGATCGCATTCAGGCCGTTCACGGAGTTGGAATAGCCCACGATGATCGAACCATCGCCGTTTGCGGTGTTCGAATCGCCTACCGCCAGGGAATTCTGGCCATTCGCATTGGTATTGGCGCCAATGGCGGTTGCGGTGGTGCCGGCAGCATGGGCGCCGCAACCAATAGCAGTGCTGCCTGCAGTTGCAGCGGTGGGATTGGTGCAGTTGGCGGGGTTGCTCAAAACACCATTGCCGATGGCAACCTGCGCGAACGCCGCCTGCGGGGTCATGATTCCCATGACGACGAGCAGCGCGCCGACCGCACCGCCGGCACCGAGTGAGCCGAGCCCGAGCCGGTCACGCTTGACGCCGAGTCTCCGGTGTGCCTGGCGCAGCACCGCCATCAGCCGGCGGCGCAGCGAACGGCTGTCCGCATCTGCAGATGCGACCCAGCTCCGGACGAAGCCTTGCGATCTCACGCGTGCAACAGAGTTCCATGCGACAGCCATGGCGCGTCCCCTTTGTGACATCTTGTCCAGACGCCGGGGAGCTACGCCGCGGACTGTGCCAACCTGCGTGTTCTCTGGGAACGCAGGTGGAGAAGTGAAGACGGCGCGATGTGCGCGCGCCTTCCGGTCCTGGCCAGCGATGTGTCGCGTTCAGCGAGCGCGCTCTTGCCACCCAGCGCTCGCTCGACCGCCCCATCAAAATGCCCCGAGTCGTCATGTTGCAAAATGATAGACACAATTCTGCCAGCGTCACTCAGCAGCCCGTCCAAATAGCTGGCAGATCGTCTCACAAGTTGAACGATCTGCACGCCACACGGCAGACGATCTCGCCACAACTCAACCGGTAGTTGATCAGCCGCGTGCGCGCTCGCGCGCTTCGCGTGGGCTGACGCCGAATTCGCGGCGGAACGCGCGCGTGAAATCCGATGCCAGCTTGAAGCCGTGGCGATAGGCAATCTCCTGCACCTGCCTGTCGGCGCTCCCGACCAGCTCCGCATGCGCGGCGCGCAGACGCTTGCGCATGATGTAGCCGGCAACGCCGCCGACGCTCTCAAAGGCACGGTAGAGGTTCGAGCGCGAGATCCGCAATTGCTGCGCCACGCGGTCCGGCGTGAGGTCAAAGTCGCCGAGATGCGCCTCTATATAACGGCGCGCACGCTCGAACAGGATCGATTCGATGGTGCTTCGTCCCTGCTCCGGCCCGGCGGACAGCTCGATACACGCAGCGATCATGTTCGCGGTCGCCCGTCCGGCCAGCCTCAGCTCGTCCGGTGACATCTGAATCAAACGCATCTCGAGCCGGTCCAGATAATCCGCCAGCAGCTCGATCAGATTGCCCGAGAGAATGGTGTTGCAGACGCTGTCGACTTGCTCGGCGGCACCCGCAAAGGCGCCGCGCCGCAAGCCAATCACCAGGCCGTCATAATCCGTGATGCGGCCGCGGAAGTCGTCGTCAAGCGAGATCATGAACATGGCGCCAGGCCCGGCAAGGATTTGCCGCTCGCCGGTCTCGAACCAGGCTTCTCCCGAGCGCACGCGGAACAACCACCAGATATCGACCGGGGAACGCTGCGACGACTCGGACACACGCGCAAAGGTCTGACCGGCAAACTGCCCGGATGAGAACACGATGTCAGCCATGTTGCAGGTGAGGTATTCGACCTCGAACCCGCGTGCAGGGTCGTGGCCGTCCGGTGGCGCCACGTCGAGCAGCGAGGCCATGCGCGTCTTCCAGACCTCAAACTGTTCCGGCGCCGGATAGGGTCTGGTCGAGAAGAGACGCGGCGGCGCCGGCGTGGTGTCCCTGATGTCCCGGGGCTCGCGCGGCAGGGGAACCTGTTCCAGGAGCTTGGCTGCGCTCACCGGCCTATTGTCGTCTTCTTGCATGTAATTTCGTCCCCCGTTGTCGCAAACGACGAACGTCGGCTCAACGGAGGCGCATTCCCAAGGTTGCGTCGCCGGCCTCTGACGGACGGGCGAATTTTCAGGCAGACGGAGAAGCGGGATTTTCTGGATGCGCGCATGTCACCCTGCTTACGATGGCCGCTCCTGATAGGGCCGATGCAGGTTCCTGCGGCAGTCGTGCTCACACATGGCATTCATCATTGTCGCGATTGTATTGTCGCGTGGTTGCCGGATCCGGCTCGGGAGCCCATCGCCGAGATCGCTCGAGTGATCTAGAGAACAATCTGCGCGAGAACCAGAGGAGCGGCAACGCGCATCGTGAAGAAATCCAAAATTGCTTTCGTGCGATGCGATCGGGCAACGCATCGTCGCGGCGTGTTCAGAAAATTTTCGCGATCTTCGCGCTGAGACGAAACGCACGTAGCGGCCGAGAACAGACGTAAGCACGGTACATGACATATCGAGAATCCAGCGCACCGGATTCCCGTCGACCGCGACTGAAGACGTGTGCCTAATCATGTGGCAATCCACCGCGCGCGACGCGAATGCGATCCATGCGAACAGAACACGCGGGCTGCGCGAGCCGCACATGTTGTCGCAGGTTGCGGCATCCTCATATGAACGTCGAGATGACGAAGGTCATAACGGCTCGTCACATTGCGCGGCGACCCTGCGCGTTGCGCGAGCGGCGCCGGATCACCGGCACCCTCATCATCGATGGCGGACACGACCTCTGTTCGGGCGTCGCCCCCGGCTATGCCTTGCTTTGCCCGATCTGGTCGAGCCATGCCGCAAAACGCGGATGCCTCACGAATCTCACTCGCACAGCCGCCAATTCCTGCTGGAAGACAGGCAGGGAGAGCACCCTTTCGATGTCGGGCTCCCGGATCTTCCAGATCGCCGGCGGAATGAAGCCATTCACCTTGAGCTCGTAGAGCTCGAAGATCGAGAAGATGACTTCATGCACGATCCGGCGCTCTTCCGGCATCATCTCAATGCTGCCGGCAGGGCCCTCGTCAAGGAACGCCGCCGTTGGCAGGCGGCGTCGCAGGTCGGAAATGCGGTCGGAATATCTGAGGAAGATATCGGCGCCGAGCCGCCGGTTGTTGGTGTGGAGCGCGGTGTAGATCGCGGTGATGCCGACGATGATGGTCCCGAGCGTCATGAATTTCAGGATGTGATCGAGCACTGCGATTTCTCCTCCGACCTTCCATGATCGCGCGAGAGGCCCTGTGCGACCTCTGGTTCCCGTCCCTTTATTACCGCAGCCGCAGCAATCGTCGAGATGCGGATCACTGAGTTGCCCGACGGCGCAAGCCCCCACAGCAAAAATATTTCTATTTATCAGAACACCCAACTCAGTGTATGGTTCGCCCGTCTCACCCGAGGAGGGGCGGGTCGCGATCGTCACGAACGCGGTGTGGGATGCGGTGGACGCTGAGATCACGACGGACGAAGCGTGATTGATGCGGACGGTGAAGTCGTGTGGTCCTGACGCCCTAGTTGTGGCCGGTGTCCCCTTGTAAGACGCAATTGCGTCTTGCGAAGGCGGTGACAAACAAGCCCAGTCTCGCCGGGGAGAGCGCGAAGTAAGCCGTAACCCATCGCGCAGGGAAAGCCGGAGTTTCCGGTTACACCTGTGGTCCTACCCCCGAGCTTTCTACCTTTTGCTCGGGGCCCATGGGTGCGATCGGCACCCGGCTTTCCCTGCGCCCTCTGCGAAGAGAGAGGGTGAAACGAAGAGCAAAGCTCGGGCAAATATGTCGCGAGAATGCGAAGCTGCGTCCCCACTACATTTGTCATCGCCCGGCTCGACCGGGCGATCCAGTACGCCGCGGCCCCTCGGTTCAAGCACCGGCGTCTCCGGAATACTGGATCACCCGCATGCGCGGGTGATGACACCGAACTAGCTGTTTGACAGGTTGAATCGGAAGATCGTCGCCGTTGCCAAAGCGTGGCTTGCCGGCTGAAGCTCGCGGCGCCAGTCCGTCTTCGCTTTCACGTTCGTTCAAGCTACGCCGGACACGCTTCGACCTGAAGGTCCCCGCGTGGCTGCGCCACGCGAAGCCCGTCAGGGCGAAGCGTGGTGGGTGCGACAGGGATCGAACCTGTGACCCCTACCATGTCAAGGTAGTGCTCTCCCGCTGAGCTACGCACCCAAAGCGCTGTTTGGATCGGGACCCTATAACGGACCGCGGCGGGGCAGGCAAGGACGCAAAGTGAGGCTTTTTTGGCGAATCAGGCCGCCAGCAACTTGTTCACTTCGCTGACCAATTCCCTGAGGTGCACGGGCTTGGCCAGCACCTTGGCATTTTTCGGCGCCTCCGAATCGGAATTGAGGGCGACCGCGGCGAAGCCGGTGATGAACATGATCTTGATGTCGGGATCGAGTTCCGAGGCACGGCGCGCCAGCTCGATGCCGTCCATCTCGGGCATCACGATGTCGGTGAGGAGCATTTCGAACGGCTCCTCGCGCAGCCGCTGGTAGGCCGACATGCCGTTGTCGTGCGGCGAGACCTTGAAACCCGCGTTTTCGAGCGCCTTGACCAGGAAGCGGCGCATATCGGTGTCGTCTTCGGCGAGGAGAATTTTCGGCATGACTGAATCGTCGAATCCGGCTTGGAGGATCTGTCCGAACAGTAGGCACGACAGACGGTAAATTTCGGGTGAAATTTGCGGCAGGCCTGAGGCTGCGACCACCACCTATTTGTGGACCGAACCCCGCAGCGAATCAACCTTGGTTGGCATTTCCTGCTTTTAAGACCCGTTCCAGCGGAAACCACACTCTTTTCACTTGGCAGAATGATCGCGATTACCGACAATGCCCGCCCATAAATCTCCGCTTTTCCGGCAGAATCAATTCCTGCGGGGCGAGGCGGACGCAAGGGACGGCGCCAAGGGAATGAGCGAATTTGCTGGCGAGTTGTCGCCCCCGTTCGAGATCGTTGAGCCGCAGGCCTGGCGCGCGCCGATCATCTTCAATTCCCCGCATTCGGGTTCGGTCTACCCCACCGAATTCCTCGAAGCTTCGCGCATCGATCTGACGTCGCTGCGCCGCTCCGAAGATTCCTTCATGGACGAGTTGATCGCGGGCGTGAGCGATCGCGGCTTTCCGATCGTCCGGGTCAACTTCCCGCGCTCCTATGTCGACGTGAACCGCGAGCCCTATGAGCTCGACCCGCGTATGTTCACCGGACGGCTGCCGAGCTTTGCCAACACGCGCTCGATGCGGGTGGCCGGCGGCCTCGGCACCATCCCGCGGGTGGTCGGCGACGGCCAGGAAATCTACCGCGAGCGGCTCGACGTCGACGAGGCGCTGCGGCGGATCGAGGTGCTCTACAAGCCCTATCACCGGGCGCTGCGCCGGCTTATCAACAAGGCGCACCAGGCATTCGGCGCCGTGATCGTGGTCGACTGCCATTCGATGCCGTCGGTCGGGGTGTCGCGTGACGAGCCGCGCCGGCCCGACGTCGTGATCGGCGACCGCTACGGCACGAGCTGCGCGCCGCTGCTGCCCGACCTGGTCGAGGAGATGATGAGTTCGCTCGGCTATTCGATCGGCCGCAACAAGCCCTATGCCGGCGGCTTCATCACCGAGCATTACGGCAACCCGGCGAGCGGCCTGCACACCGTGCAGATCGAGCTCAACCGCGCCGTCTATATGGATGAGCGCCACCGCGAGCGCGGGCCGCGCTTCGCCCAGGTCGCGGCCGACTTCGCGAAGCTGGCGGATGCACTCGCGAAAATTCCGTTCGGGGATCTCGGCCCGTTCCAGGCGGCGGCGGAGTAGACAAGTCTCGGACAGGCACTGCGGTGCCCGTCGAAGTCATGAACAGAGAATCCATTTCGCGACGCGAGCCGAGCGCCGAACTGGATTCCAGGTTCACGCGCGGAAATGTCGGCCTAAGAAAAAAGGGCCGCTTGAATGAACAAGCGGCCCAAGTCTAGGGAGGAAACGCCCAAGGAGGGCAGCGATAGCGCGAGGCGCTACCGCACCGCAACAATATGCGGCCGCGCTGCACAAAACGCAAGAACTTTCGAAACATTTCCTCTGCAATGTTGGTAAATCTGGCGAAACTGCAACAGGCCGCACGCTCTAATTTTTGTCATTTAGATTCAATTGCTTATGGCAAAAATCTGAGGCGTCCAGCGCCCTGCGCATAGCTTGTATACCAGGACTCGCAACTTCGTGATCCGCCGCCAAGCCCAGGAGACTTTCGAATCCTAAGCCAAACGAAAGTGGGGAACCCCGTCATCAGGCCGGGATAACACTCCGTTAATCGTGCGCGCCGCGCCGGATTGAGCTAGGCAGATCGCATCCGATTTCTACCGCGTCGTTTGCGCATTTCAGGGACATGCCGTGACGGTCATCGACTTCACCGCCTTCATCGGCCGCCTCGCGACCGCATCCGGCGAAACCATCCTTCCGTTCTTCCGGACCTCGCTCTCGGTCGACAACAAGAGCTCGAACGATTTCGATCCGGTCACCGAGGCAGACCGGGCCGCGGAAGCCGTGATGCGGCGGCTGATCAAGGCGAACTTCCCCCAGCACGGCATCGTCGGCGAGGAATTCGGCAATGAGCGCGAGGACGCCGACTATGTCTGGGTGCTCGATCCGATCGACGGCACCAAATCCTTCATCGCCGGCTTTCCGATCTGGGGCACGCTGATCGCGCTGCTGCACAAAGGTACGCCGGTATTCGGGATGATGCACCAGCCCTATATCGGCGAGCGCTTCTCCGGCGACAGCGGCTCGGCGCATTATTCCGGGCCGTCGGGCCATCGGCGGCTCTCGGTGCGGCGCTGCACCTCGCTGAAGGAGGCGACCGTGTTCACCACGAGCCCGCTGCTGATGAATCCGGATGACCGCGCCCGCTTCGGCCGCATCGAAAATGCGGCTCGCCTGTCGCGCTACGGCGGCGACTGCTACTCCTATTGCATGCTCGCAGCCGGCCATCTCGACCTCGTGGTCGAGACCGAGTTGAAGCCCTACGACATTGCCGGCCTGATCCCGATCGTCACCGGGGCCGGCGGCATCGTCACCACCTGGGACGGCAAGCCGGCGCAAAGCGGCGGCCGCATCATCGCCGCCGGCGATCCGCGCGTGCACGAAGCGGCGATGAAGCTGCTCAATGCCTGATTTCCTGGCGTGATCTCTTGGCCTGATTTCTTGAGTTGCCGCGCGATTGATCTGCGCCCATCCTGACGGCAACAAGAAAAGTCAGGGATGGATGGGCGCACATGACGATTTGCGGCAGGCTGCTGGCAACCCTTCTGCTTCACGCGCCCGGCGCAGCCTCGGCCCAGGATTATCCGACCAAGCCGATCCGGCTGATCGTGCCGTTCCCGCCCGGCGGGCCGAACGACATCATCGCGCGGGTGATCGGGCAGAAGATCTCGGAACTGGTGAAGCAGCCGATCATCGTCGACAACCGCGCCGGCCAGGGCGGCGTGCTCGGCACCGACGCGGTCGCGAAGGCCGCGCCCGACGGCTACACGGTTGCGATCGCGAGCGCCGGCGCGCTCGCCATCAGCCCGAGCATGGAGAAGGTCGCCTACGACACGCTGAAGGATCTCGCGCCGGTGACGCTGGTCGCGACCGTGCCGGAGATGCTGGTGGTCGCCACCAATGTGCCGGCGAACAACATGAGCGAATTGGTCGCGCTTGCCAAAGCGCAGCCGGGCAAGCTCAACTTCGCCTCCTCCGGCCCCGGCAGCCTGCCGCATCTGGCCTGCGAATTGTTCAAGCTGACGGCGAAGATCGACATCGTGCACGTGCCCTATCGTGGCGCGGCACCGGCGGTGAACGACCTGCTCGGTCAGCAGGTGCAGATGACCTTCCTCGACCTGCCGGTGATCCTGCCGCAGATCAAGGCGGGCGCGCTGCGCCCAATCGCGCTCGGCGGCCGTGAGCGCGCCCCGACCGCGCCCGACGTGCCGACCACGGCGGAAGCCGGCATGCCCGATCTCGTCATCGAGAACTGGTATGGCATGGTCGCGCCCGCCGGAACGCCGCCGGCGATCGTCGCGAAACTGAACAGCGTCGCCACCGAGGCGATAGCCGACCCGGCGGTGAAGCAAAAGCTCGCCGAGTAGGGCCTGACACTGGTCGGCGACACGCCGGACCATTTCCGCGACTTCGTCGCCGCCGACATCAAGAAGTGGGCCAAGGTGATCCAGGATGCCGGCGTCGTGACGGCGAAATAAGGGTGCCGTCAGCGCTGCGCTTCGGCCCGGAGATACTCCACGAGCTGCTTGGCCGCCCGCGGCAGCGCCTTGAAGCTGCGGGCGCAGATCGTCAGCCGGCGGTTAGCCCAGGCGTCGCGGATCCGGATCGTTGTGATCGGCATCGAAGCCGCGCAGCGCCGCGCAGCGGTTTCCGGGATCACGGCGATGCCGACGTCGGCGGCGACCATCTGGCAGATGGCGTCGAAGCCGCGCAGCCGGGCGCGAAAGCGTAGCCGCGCCCCGAGCTTGGCCGCGTGGCGCGAAATATGGACCTGCAGCGCCGACGTCGCCGTAAGCCCGACGAAATCGCGGCCGACCACTTCCTGGAAGTCAATCTGGCGGCGGCCGCCGAGATCGCTGCGCCGCGACGCCACCAGCATCAGGCGATCCTCGCTGAACAGGAAACGCTCGACGCTGTCGGGCAGCGCGTGTTCCGCGGCGAAGCCGAGATCGGCGGCGCCGCTGGCGATCGCGGTCGCGATATCGGTGCTCTCGCGCTCCTCGACATCGACGCTGATGTCGGGATATTCGTGCAGGAAGGCCGCCAGCGCCCGCGGCAGGTGCTCCGACAGGCCCGAAGTGTTGGCGAGCAGCAGCACGTTGGCGCGGACGCCGCTGGCATAGGCGGCAAGATCGCTCTGCAACGCCTCGACATTGTGGATCACGATGCGGGCGTGGCCGAGCAGGCTCTCGCCCGCCGCCGTCAGTTCGACGCCGCGGCGACCGCGCTTGAGCAGCGCGACGCCGAGCGCCTCCTCGAGGCCCTTGATCCGCTCGCTGGCCGAAGCCAGCGCCATGTTCGCGCGCGCCGCGCCCTGCGTGATGCTGCGCGCATCGGAAACCGCGATGAACAATTGCAAGTCGATCAGGTCGAACCGCATGTTTTTTCCCGCCCCATACCTTCGCCCGGTCCGAAGGCTAACTCCGTAACCTCCAGATTGTGCCGATCGGATCGATCGGTCAATGTGCCGCTATGGTCGACCATCTCCTGATCTTCATCGCCTTCGCCTTCCTGCTCGCCGGCTTCGTCAAGGGTACGCTCGGCCTCGGTCTGCCGACGGTCGCGATGGGGCTGCTCGCAACCACGATGCCGCCGGGCCAGGCGATCGCGATCGTGATCGTGCCGGCGATCGTCACCAATATCTGGCAGACCTTCGTCGGCCCCTATCTGCGCGACATCATCAAGCGGCTGTGGCCGCTGATGCTCGGCACCGTGGTCGGGATCTGGATCAATGCCGGGCTGTTGACCGGGCCTTACGCGGCCTACGGCACCGTCGTGCTGGGCGTGCTGCTGGTGATCTACGCGATCGTCGGCCTGAGCCGATTCAACTTCAAGGTCGCGCGCCGCAACGAAAAATGGATCGGTGGCGTCGTCGGCGTCATCACCGGGCTGATCTCGGCCGCGACCGGAGTTCAGGTCATCCCCTCGATGCCGTTCATGCAGGCGATCGGCATGGAGAAGGACGAACTGGTGCAGGCGCTCGGCGTCTTCTTCACCACCGCAACCATAGCGCTCGCCTTCAACCTCACCGCCTCGGGCCTGCTGACGGCGGCCACCGCACTGCCGGGCGCGGTCGCGATGGTCGCATCATTCACCGGCATGTTCATCGGCCAGGCTGTCCGCACACGGATGCAGCCGGACGTCTTCCGCCGCTGGTTCCTGATCGCGATGATCCTGCTCGGCATCTATCTCGCCGGCAGCGCGCTGCTCAAGATCCACGGCTAGGTGTGGAGCCTCAAGAGGTTATTCCCGGTTAATCCGAGCCGGCTGATCGGTGGCTTTGAGCCGATACTGCCATGAGGACGATGCCAGTTGTAGCGGTGAAGCCATCGTGGCAGCTCGGCAGCTCGTTCTGTAGAGGTGTTGTAGGCCTGCGCGTAGGCCCATTCTCGTAGGCTGGTTTGAATGAAGCGTTCGGCCTTGCCATTGGTTTTGGGCGTATAGGGCTTGGTGCGGATATGCTTGAGGCCGAGGCGCTTGCACGCCCTTCGGAAGGCGAAGGATTTGTAGCACGCGCCATTGTCGGTCATGACGCGCTCTACCTTCACGCCCAGGCTGACGTAATAGGCCACGGCGGCCTTGAGAAAAGCGACGGCACAGCCCTTTCGCTCGTTCTTCTTGACCTGGCTGAAGGCGATCCGCGACGCATCGTCGATGCAGACATGTACGTTATTCCCAACCTGGTCCGTGACCGCGAGAACGCAGATTGCTCGATCCATGTCGATCGCCGGTGATCCGGTGGCCGATCCGATTGAACTTGCCGAGCTTTTTGATGTCGATGTGGATCAGTTCGCCGGCACGTTCGCGCTCATAGCGCCGGATCGGCTCGGCCGGCTCCAGAGCAGCCAGCCTGTTCAGACCGAGCCGGCGCAGGATGCGGCTGACGGTTGCTGCTGAGACCCCGACTTCGAGCGCGATCTGCTTGCCGGTGTGGCGCTGCCGGCGGAACGTCTCGACAGCGGCGCATGTGGCTGCAGGGGTTTGGCTTGGCGATGAAAGAGGCCGTGAGGAACGATCCTGCAAACCATCGACGCCTTCTACGCGGAAGCGCCTGACCCATTTGGCGACCGTCTTTGCCGTGACATTGAATTGGAGTGCAGCTGCGGCCTTCGTCAGGCCGCCCTCGATCACACTCCGCACCATCGCCTCTCGACCTTTTGGCGTCAGAGGCGCATTCTTGTGGATGTTCATCTGGTCTCTCCGGGGAACACTGAAGCTTCGCAACCTCAGCTTCCTCGGTTCAGACCAGATGGACAACCTCCTGAAAGCTCACAGCTAGGGCATGATCCGGAAAAGTGCGAAGCGGTTTTCCCTCGCGACAAACGCGGAACGCGTTTGCGCGGAGATCATGCCCAAACTAAAGGGCTGAAGCGCGAGGACGATTCACCCCAATCTCATCGCGCTTAGCGCGCCTCCAGCATGGCGACGCGGACGCCGAGATAGATGAAGAGCGCGCCGAGCGAGCGGTTGATCCAGGCGACTACGCCGGCCGATTGCCTGATACGGCCGGCGGCCCTCGCCGCAAACGCGGCGAGGCCGAAGCACCACAGCGTGCCGCCGGTGATGAAGATCAGCCCGAGCACCAGGAAGGCCAGAGTCTTGTGCGGCGCGTCCGCCGCCACGAACTGCGGCAGGAAGGCCAGGAAGAACAGCGCCACCTTGGGATTGAGGATGTTGGTGAGCGCCCCCTGCCAGAACACAAGCGAGATCGAGGTCTCACCGCCCTGCCCGGTGATCTCCGTGATCGGCTTGGCGGGCGACAGCAGCATCTGCAGGCCAGTCAGCACCAGATAGGCCGCGCCGATCAGCTTGACGGCCAGGAACGCGGTCGACGACGCCATCAGCAGCGCCGACAGCCCGATCGCCGCGCCCAGCACATGGACCAGGCAGCCGCAGCTGATACCGATTGCCGCAGCGGCACCGCCGCGCCATCCCAGCTGAATCGTGCGCCCAACGATATAAGCGGTATCCGGCCCCGGCGTGATGTTGAGCAGCAGGCCGGACAGGACGAAAAGCCAAAGTTCGTGAATTCCCAGCATGTCAGCGCAATTAACCTATGTAAGTAACCGCCCCGGAAAGGATGACCAGCCGACCGGCGCCATCCCGGCGACACACGAATCCAGTAGACAAACGGACTGTACGATCCGTTGGTCGCATGCCAAATCCTGCTACTATGCATTATAGGTGCCTGCAAACCGAGCTTCCGCCGGACCCGGCCTGTCTTGTAAGTATCGGATACGGTCACCTCGGCTGAGTGGCCATTCCAGGGCACAGGAAATATGGAAAGACGGCTCGCTGCCATTCTTTGCGCTGACATTACCGGCTATTCCCGCATGATGGGCGCCGACGAGGCGGGGACGCATGCCTCGTTCAAGGCGCATCGCAGCGCGATCTACCCGATCATCCTCAACCATGGCGGCCGCATCGTCAAAAACACCGGCGACGGCTTCCTCTTGGAATTTCCGAGCATCATCGGCGCCATCGAAGCCGCCGTCGCCATGCAGACCATGATGGCCGAGCGCAACGAGCATCTGCCGGCCGACCGCGCCATGCATTTCCGGATGGGCGTCCACATGGGCGACGTCATGGCCGACGAGGACGAGGTGTTCGGCGACGACGTCAACATTGCCGTCCGTCTCGAGACGGTCGCAGCGCCCGGCGGCATCGCGGTATCGGACAAGGCCCGCACCGAAGCGGGGCGGCGGCTTGCCGTCATCCTGGCGGACGCCGGCCCGCACCGCTTCAAGAACATCGCCGAACCGATCCATGTCTGGACCTGGGCGCCGGCCGGATCCGATCTGCAGGAGAAGACCCCGGACGACGGTCCGCATCTGCCGGGGCAATACCGGACCGCAATCGTCGGCGTGCTGCCGTTCGACAATCTCAGCGGCGGCGCCGACGAATATTTCTCCGACGGCCTGACCGAGGATCTGATCCACGCGCTGTCGCTGCAATCCTTCTACCGCGTGCTGAGCCGCAACTCGACCTTCGCCTACAAGGGCAAAAGCGTCTCGACCCGCCTGATCGCGCGCGAGATCGACGCGACCTATCTGATCCAGGGTTCGGTACGCCGCGCCGGCAACAAGATCCGCGTCTCCGCCGAACTGATCGCTCCCGAGAAGGGCGAGCAGCTGTGGACCGGCCGCTATGATCGCGACATGGGCGACCTGTTCGCGATGCAGGACGAGATCACCGCCAACCTCTCCGCCGCGGTGGCCCAGGAGATCTACCGTGCCGAGGCCTCGGCACCGGCGCGCTCGCCGAATGCCGAACTGACGGCGTGGGACCGCTTCCTGAAGGGCCTGTCGCACTACTATCACCAGACCAAGGACGACTGCGACACCGCGATCGCGCTGTTCAAGGAGGCGATCGAGCTCGACCCCGCGCTGTCGATCGCGCGCGCCTATCTGGCGCTGATCCAGATCCAGAGCATCCAGTTCGGCTGGATCCCGAGCACGCGCGAATTGTGGGCCTCGTCGGTCAGCCTGGCCGAGAGCAGCGTCCGGCTCGACCCGCGCTCCTCGTTCGCGTTTTCGCTGCTGGCCTATCTGCACGCGATGCAGGGCCACTACGAAGCCGCGATGGATGCCATCAAGCGGGCGATCGAGCTCAACCCCTACGACATGGGCGCGCGCGGCGTGCTCGGAATCTGCCACATGGTGATCGGCGACCACCGCAAGGCGGTCGACCTGTTCTCGACGGCGGTCCAGCGTGGCAACAGCGACCCGCGCTACCAATGGGCCGGGCTGAACGCGTTCAGCCATTATCTGCTTGGACAATATGACGCGTCGCTGTCGTGGTCGCGCGAGGGGCTGTATCTCAACCCGAACCATCTGCAGTGCCTTGCGGTGCGCACCGCGGCGCTCGCCCAGCTTGGCCGCGCCGACGAGGCCGCGCAGGCGGCAGAGGCGCTGCTCGCCAGTCATCCCGATCTGACGGTCGAACGTCATTTGCGGAATTTCCACTGGAAGAACCCGGCCGACATCGCGCATTACCGCGATGGCCTCTTGAAAGCCGGCCTGCCCTTCGGCAAACTCGTTCTGGTTGCATCTACGCCGAAATTCGCCGCTGAATCCTGAGCGAGTTCATCCGCTGGTAATGGATGCTTTTTAGGCTGAAGCTTTTCAGGATGTGGTTTGATGTCCGATATGCCTGCAAGCGAGGCCGCTGCCCCGCAGGTTTCCCCCAATAATCCTTGCCCGTTCCTGCGCGCACTCGTCGCCGGCAACTATGTCGGCGGTCATATCGTGCCGCTGCCCGAACTGACCGGGACGATCGGACGCGCCACCGGCAAGACGGGCCTGGCGGGTGCCGACGCAAAGGCGAAGATCTTCATGGTCGCGCAGATGGCCAACGGCATCGGCCCGTTCAGCCAGTTGCGCAGCCTGACCCATGGCGCGATCCTCGACGAGCTGCGCAACGGCCCGCTCGACAAGCACGGCGCCGGCTCACGCATTCTCGACCAGCATGCGGTGGTGCATGAGGACGAGATCGCCAGGCTCGCCACCTTCGGCAAGGACTATCCGAATCCTGACGGTGGCACCGAACGCGGGCTGTCGGCGTCCGACATCAAGACCTTCATGGCCGCGAACTTCCAGCGCGCCAAGGACGAGCATCCGCCGTCCTACGCGATCCTGCACGGCTACTATCCGCTGTTGATGCTCGGCGAGTGGCCGGTGCTGCTCGACATCATGGGCAAGGGCGACGGCAACGACCGCTATCTCAGCGTCGCCGAGGTCAGGACGCTGTTCGTCGAACGGCGCTTTCCGGACCGCATCGTCACGTTGCTCAACGCCTGAGCCACAGGCCTTCCGCAAACAGGCGGATCACTTGAAAAGCGGCGTGCCCGGCACGAAGGCGTCGAACGCCGCCCAGAATTGCCCGCGATAGCGATCCTGCTCCTGCAGGATCTCGTGCTTGGAGCCGGCGATCACGAGATGCGAGCCGGCGCGCAAATGATAGGCGAACTCCTCGATCGCCGCCGTCGACACCACCTCGTCATTGCTCGCCGCCAGCATCAGGATCGGCTGGCGGATTTCGGACGGATACGACATGCCGCGGAAGGTGCGCATCGCCTTGAACGCGGTGTCGGCCCAGGCGATGGTCGGCGCCGCGATGCCGAGCGTCGGGTCTTCCTCCAGGATAGCCGCGTTGCGGGCGTGGCGCACCAGATCGCTGGTCACGGGATTGCCGATGAACGGCGCGAGGCCAACCAGTTCGCCGCCGCCGCCCGGAACGTAGCGGCCGCCCTGACCGGCCAGGCGCATGATCCGGAGCAGCGCGCTCGGAAAGAACGACACGCGCCGCCGCGGCAGGTCGATCATCGGCGCCGACAGCACCATGCGGTCGAACCAGCGCTTGCCGGCATGCGCAAGCCGCAGCATCACCGCGCCACCCATCGAATGCGCCAGCGCGAAATAGGGCGGCGGGCAATCCGGCAGCACCACCTGCTGCACGAAGGTCTCGACGTCGACCTCATAGTCGGCGAAGTCGCGCACATAACCCTTGCGCGGATCGCGCAGCCGCCGCGACGAGTGGCCCTGCCCGCGCCAGTCGATCGTCGCCACCGCAAAGCCGCGGTCGCGCAAATCGCGCACCGTCTCGAAATATTTTTCGATCATCTCGCCGCGTCCGCCGAACACGCAGACCGTGCCCTTGCGGCCGGGCGGCGGCGCCCAGCGCGCAAAGCGCAACTCGGCCCCGTCGGGGGTCTTGATGGTGCCACTGACCACGTCGTCCGGAACCGGATTGGCAGGAATCGAGACGAGCGTCATGCGGGGAACCGGTAGGTGGGACGGAGTGGAGATCAAGGGCACGGGCGTCAAAAGCGACGCTGTTTCCGTCCCTTGAACGCGACGTAACCCCTCCCATATCACCTCAGTGCAGGCCGCTACCAGTGTTTCGGAACCGGAACATCAGGCTGCACACATCTAAGCCCGGCCCGATGGCGGGCGGGTAACTGAAACAGTCGCTCACTGGAGGACTAGCTCTATGCGTACCTACGACCTCACTCCGTTCTATCGTTCCACCGTCGGCTTTGACCGCCTCTTCAACCTGCTCGATCAGGTGACCTCGGACGGCAGCCCCGGCTACCCCCCCTACAACATCGAGCGCACCGGCGAGAATGCTTACCGGATCAGCGTCGCGGTCTCCGGCTTCTCGCAGGCCGAGCTGTCGATCGTCGCGAAGGAGAACACGCTGACGATCAAGGGCGAGAAAACCGCCAACGAGAACTCCGGCAACACCTCCGAAGTGCTCTATCGCGGCATCGCCTCCCGCGCCTTCGAGCGCGTCTTCCAGCTTGCCGATTTCGTGCAGGTGAAGAACGCCTCCCTCGAGAACGGTCTGCTCCACGTCGATCTCGTCCGCGAGATTCCCGAGGCCAAGAAGCCCCGTAGCATTCCAATCGGCGGCGGCGAGAAGGCTCCGCAGGTCGTCGACGGCTCGGCGAAGGTCGCGGCCTAAGCAACACGTCCCGCGTCAGCAGATATTGGCTGCACGCGAAAACGCCCCGGGAAACCGGGGCGTTTTTTGTTGCTGGTAACCGTCACTCCAACCCCTGCACCTTCGGCATGTCCTGGGTCGGCAGGATCGCGGGCGCGGGCGGCGCCGGCGGCGGAGCGGCCTGGCCGACGGTTGGAGCTTCGGCACGCTGAACGGCAGGCGGCGCCGCCTGGGCCTCGGCCGGCTTCGGCGCTGCTGCGGCCTGCTGGGCAGGCTCAGGCGCGGCCGCCTGGGTGGGCGCGGGCTGCGGGACCGCGGCCGGGACAGCCGCCTGGGCCGCCGGAGCCGGAGCGTCCGCGGGAACCTGCGCCTTGGCCGCAAGCGGACTGCGCTTCGGCACCGGCACGCGGCTCGCGACATGGGGGATCGGAGCCGGCGGCCGCGGCACCCGGGCCTGGATCGCCCGCGGCATCGGGCCGAACGGACCGTAGGTCGCGCTCAGCTCCTCTTCGTAATTGTCGCCGAGCCGATAGGCTGGGGTGAAGCGGAGAATGTGCCCGTCGCGGGCGTCGATCACCAGCCGGCCGTCGTCGCCGCCCTGATCGATCACCGAGATCGTGTAGACGAAACCCCGCTGCCGGGGGGCGCCGAGCGGCAGATAGCCGTTCTCGCGGAGCACGGTGTAGACCTCGACCGGCGGCAGCAGGCTCGGGACACGGCCGAAGCGCGGCGGCGGCGGAACCTCTGGCATGGCGGCATAGGGTCCGCCCATGTCGGATACCTTGATCAAAGCCGGGCTGCCGATCCTGGCCGATGTCGCCAGCTGGGCCTGGGCCGAGAGTGCGCTGAGCGCGAGGGCAGCGGCTGCAACCGAACCTGTGAACAACTTCATCGCCGTTACTCCTGTCTTGCCCACGCCCTTAAGGAGCTTCCCGCTCTCTGGCCGGCTTGCCCGGAGTAAAATTCAGTTTGAAATCCGGCGGTCCTTGGTCGCTCCTTGGGCCAGATCACGGCGTGTTTGCTTCGAATCAGGGGCGCGGCGGGCCGGCCGAGCCGTTCGTTCCAAGCATGCGGGCGAGGACTTCCTCGCGCTTGTGTGATAGACAAAAATTTGGCAAGGTCGAAGTTAGGACAGCAAGACTGTCTCAAATTCGAGGCCATTCCGGCATAGGGATTGCAACGAAACCTCGGCGCCCCGGGCTCCGAGAATGCTGCAGGCAGGGCCGTTCCGCAGGGGACGTTGAAACGCCCGACGTCTGAATTTAGGAAAATGCGGCTCGCGGCGGACGAGCGGTGGCCCGGTGGGTGCCGCAACGTCCAAGGTGCGCCAAATACGGTGAGGCCCCTGACGCAAGGGAGAGGACACATGAGCGGGTCGGAATTCGAGCGCGAAATCATCGTGGCAGGTACGCTGTCGGCGACCGCGGACTCGAAAGCCGCTGATGCCGCGCATGACGCCTTATATGATGCGTCTTTTGGGCCGCACACTCCCGAGCTGCACACCTGGCGTCCGCAAGCCGAAGGCCTCTACGACCTCAGCCTGGAAAAGGATTCCTGCGGCGTCGGCTTCATCGCCAACATCAAGGGCCAGAAGTCGCATCAGATCGTCTCCGACGCGCTGAGCATCCTGTGCAACCTCGAACATCGCGGCGCCGTCGGCGCCGACCCGCGCGCCGGCGACGGCGCCGGCATTTTGGTGCAGATCCCGCACGCCTTCTTCGCGCGCAAGACCGCCGAACTCGGCTTCAAGCTGCCGCAGCCCGGCGAATACGCCATCGGCGCGCTGTTCATGCCGCGCGATGCCGCGTGGCGGAACGTGATCAAGAGCATCATCGCCGACGAGATCAAGAACGAGGGCTTCAAGCTGCTCGGCTGGCGCGATGTACCGTCTGACAATTCCTCGCTCGGCGTCACCGTGAAGCCGACCGAGCCCTATCACATGCAGGTCTTCATCGGCCGCAACGGCGCCGCCAAGACCGAGGACGATTTCGAGCGCCGGCTCTATATCCTGCGCAAGTCGATCTCGCAGGCGATCTATCAGCGCCGCGACCGCGGCATGGCGGGCTATTACCCGTGCTCGCTGTCGTGCCGTACCGTGATCTACAAGGGCATGTTCCTGGCCGACCAGCTCGGCAAGTACTATCCCGACCTGCATGAAGCGGATTTCGACAGCGCGCTGGCGCTGGTGCATCAGCGCTTCTCGACCAACACCTTCCCGACCTGGTCGCTGGCGCATCCGTACCGAATGATCGCCCATAACGGCGAGATCAACACGCTGCGCGGCAACGTCAACTGGATGGCGGCGCGGCAGGCCTCGGTGCATTCCGAAGCCTACGGCAAGGACATCAGCCGTCTCTGGCCGATCTCCTATGAAGGCCAGAGCGATACCGCCTGCTTCGACAACGCGCTCGAATTCCTGGTGCAGGGCGGTTACTCGTTGCCGCACGCCGTGATGATGATGATTCCGGAAGCGTGGGCCGGCAATCCGTTGATGGATGAGCAGCGCCGCGCCTTCTAC
The DNA here is from genome assembly GCF_011058295.2 of Bradyrhizobium sp. 6(2017). Taxonomy (NCBI): domain Bacteria; kingdom Pseudomonadati; phylum Pseudomonadota; class Alphaproteobacteria; order Hyphomicrobiales; family Nitrobacteraceae; genus Bradyrhizobium; species Bradyrhizobium sp. 6(2017). The sequence continues at coordinate 8,963,486 of NZ_CP049289.2, forward strand.
GAATATCATGCCGCGCTGATGGAGCCGTGGGACGGCCCGGCCGCGATCGCCTTCACCGACGGCCGCAAGATCGGCGCCACGCTCGACCGCAACGGCCTGCGTCCGGCGCGCTATCTCGTCACCAAGGACGACCGCATCGTGATGGCGTCCGAAATGGGCGTCTTGAAGATTCCGGAGGACCAGATCGTCACCAAGTGGCGGCTGCAGCCCGGCAAGATGCTGCTCGTCGACCTCGAGCAGGGCCGCCTGATTCCGGACGACGAGATCAAGGCAGATCTCGCCAAGAGCCATCCCTACAGCGACTGGCTGCATCGCACCCAGATCCAGCTCGAGGAGCTGCCGGATGCGGCGGCCAAGGGCGTGCGCTCCAACCTGCCGCTGCTCGATCGCCAGCAGGCGTTCGGCTACAGCCAGGAAGACATCACCATCCTGATGACGCCGATGGCAGCCACCGGCGAGGAAGCCGCCGGCTCGATGGGCAACGACACGCCGATCTCGGCGCTGTCGGACAAGCCCAAGCAGCTGTTCACCTACTTCAAGCAGAACTTCGCGCAGGTCACCAACCCGCCGATCGACCCGATCCGCGAGGAGCTCGTGATGAGCCTCGTCTCGATCATCGGGCCGCGGCCGAACCTGTTCGACCTGCAGGGCCTGGCCTCGACCAAGCGCCTCGAAGTGCGGCAGCCGATCCTGACCGACGCCGACCTCGAGAAGATCCGCTCGATTTCCGACGTCGCCGAGACCCACTTCAAGTCGCGCACGCTGGACACCACCTTCCATGCCGGCTTCGGCGCGGCGGGCATGGAGCAGGTGCTCGACGAGCTCTGCGCACGCGCCGAGGGCGCGGTGCGCGAGGGCATCAACATCATCATCCTGTCGGACCGCATGACCGGCACCGACCGGATCCCGATCCCGTCGCTGCTGGCCTGCGCCGCCGTGCATCATCATCTGATCCGCACCGGCCTGCGCACCTCGGTGGGACTGGTCGTGGAGTCGGGTGAGCCGCGCGAGGTGCATCACTTCGCCTGTCTCGCCGGCTACGGCGCCGAAGCAATCAACCCCTACCTCGCGTTCGAAACCATCCTCGCGATGAAGGACCGGCTGCCCGCAGCACTCGACGACTACGAGATCGTCAAGCGCTACATCAAGTCGATCGGCAAGGGCCTGCTCAAGGTGATGTCCAAGATGGGCATCTCGACCTACCAGTCCTATTGCGGCGCGCAGATCTTCGACGCGGTCGGCCTGAAGGCGGACTTCGTCGCCAAGTATTTTGCCGGCACCCATACAAGGATCGAGGGCGTCGGCCTCGCGGAGATCGCGGAAGAGACCGTGCGTCGTCACGACGACGCGTTCGGTGACGGCCAGATCTACAAGAGCGCGCTCGATGTCGGCGGCGAGTATGCCTACCGCACCCGCGGCGAGGACCATGCCTGGACCGCGGAATCGGTCTCGACGCTGCAGCACGCCGTGCGCGGCAACTCGCTGGAGCGCTACCGGGCGTTCGCAAAAATCCTCAACGAGCAGTCGGAGCGTCTGCTGACGCTGCGCGGCCTGTTCCGGATCAAGAGCGCCGAGGACGACAAGCGCAAGCCGGTCAAGCTCGAGGACGTCGAGCCGGCCAAGGACATCGTCAAGCGGTTCTCGACCGGCGCGATGTCGTTCGGCTCGATCTCGCGCGAGGCGCACACCACGCTCGCGATCGCGATGAACCGGATCGGCGGCAAGTCGAACACCGGCGAAGGCGGCGAGGAATCCGACCGCTTCAAGCCGCTGCCAAACGGCGACAGCATGCGCTCGGCGATCAAGCAGGTCGCCTCGGGCCGGTTCGGCGTGACGACGGAATATCTCGTCAATTCCGACATGATGCAGATCAAGATGGCGCAGGGTGCCAAGCCCGGCGAAGGCGGCCAGCTGCCCGGCCACAAGGTCGACGCGACCATCGCCCGCGTGCGGCATTCGACGCCGGGCGTCGGCCTGATCTCGCCGCCGCCGCATCACGACATCTACTCGATCGAAGACCTCGCCCAGCTGATCTACGACCTCAAGAACGTCAATCCTGACGGCCAGGTCTCGGTCAAGCTGGTGTCGGAAGTCGGCGTCGGCACGGTTGCCGCCGGCGTCGCCAAGGCGCGCGCCGACCATGTGACCATCGCGGGCTTCGAGGGCGGCACCGGTGCCTCGCCCCTGACCTCGATCAAGCATGCCGGCTCGCCGTGGGAAATCGGTCTTGCCGAAACCCATCAGACGCTGGTGCGCCAGCGGCTGCGCAGCCGCATCGCGGTCCAGGTCGATGGCGGCTTCCGCACCGGCCGTGACGTCGTGATCGGCGCGCTGCTCGGCGCCGACGAGTTCGGCTTCGCCACCGCGCCCTTGATCGCGGCGGGCTGCATCATGATGCGCAAGTGCCACCTCAACACCTGCCCGGTCGGCGTCGCGACCCAGGATCCGGTGCTGCGCAAGCGCTTCACCGGCCAGCCCGAGCACGTCATCAACTACTTCTTCTTCGTCGCCGAGGAAGTCCGCGAGATCATGGCGCAGCTCGGCTACAAGACGTTCGACGAGATGGTCGGCCAGGTCCAGATGCTGGACCAGACCGCTTTGGTCTCGCACTGGAAGGCCAAGGGCCTCGATTTCTCCAAGCTGTTCGTGCGGCAGAAGGAGGAGAAGGGCCAGACGATCTATCACTCGGAAACCCAGAACCACCATCTGGACGCCGTGCTCGACCGCCGGCTGATCGACAAGGCGCAGGCCGCGCTCGATCGCGGCGCGCCGGTCAGGATCGAGGAAGAGATCAACAACACCGACCGTTCCGCCGGCGCGATGCTGTCGGGCGCGGTGGCCAAGATCTACGGCCATGCCGGCCTGCCGCTCGACAGCATCCATGTCAGCCTGAAGGGCACCGCGGGACAGGCGTTCGGCGCCTGGCTCGCCAAGGGCGTCACCTTCGATCTCGAAGGTGAAGGCAACGACTATGTCGGCAAGGGTCTCTCGGGCGGACGCATCATCGTCAAGCCGCCGAAGAACTCCGGCATCGTGCCGGAGGAATCGATCATCGTCGGCAACACCGTGATGTACGGCGCGATCGCGGGTGAGTGCTATTTCCGCGGCATCGCCGGCGAGCGTTTTGCCGTGCGTAACTCCGGCGCGGTCGCGGTCGTCGAAGGCGCCGGCGATCACTGCTGCGAATACATGACCGGCGGCATCGTGGTGGTGCTCGGCAAGACCGGACGCAACTTCGCGGCCGGCATGTCCGGCGGCATCGCCTATGTGCTCGACGAGAGCGGCGACTTCGCCAAACTCTGCAACCTGTCGATGGTCGAGCTCGAGCCGGTACTGTCGGAGGAGCTGATCAACGCCGGCACCTACCACCACTCCGGCGATCTCGAGGCGCATGGCCGGGTCGACGTGTTCCAGAACCTGCTCGACTCCGATGTGGAGCGACTGCATGTCCTGATCACGCGTCACGCCAAGCTGACCGGCTCGAAGAAGGCGGCCGAGATCCTCGCCGACTGGAAGACCTGGCTGCCGAAATTCCGCAAGGTGATGCCGGTGGAGTACCGCCGCGCGCTGAAGGAAATGAAGGCGAACGCCGACGCCGAGCCGAAAATCGCGATCGGCGCGTAATATCACCAGGCGTCATTCCGGGGCGCGCGAGGCGCGGACCCGGAATCTCGCCAACCGACTTCGGGACCTTCGGGTCTGCGCCTCGCGGCGCAGCCCGGAATGACGGAACAACTGAGATGCAGGGGCATCGGGTTTCAATGGGTAAGATCACAGGTTTTCTCGAGATCGAGCGGCATGACCGCAAGTACGAGCCGGTTGCCGAGCGGCTCAAGAACTTCAACGAGTTCGTCATTCCGCTGAGCGAGAAGGACACCCGCGACCAGGCCGCGCGCTGCATGAATTGCGGCATCCCCTATTGCCACGGCACCGGCTCGACCGCGCCGGGCACGCCGGGCTGCCCGGTCAACAACCAGATCCCCGATTTCAACGACCTCGTCTATCAGGGCAACTGGGAAGAGGCGTCGCGCAATCTGCACTCGACCAACAATTTCCCCGAGTTCACCGGCCGGATCTGCCCGGCGCCGTGCGAGGCGTCCTGCACGCTCAACATCGACGACAACCCGGTCACCATCAAGACCATCGAATGCGCGATCGTCGACCGCGCCTGGGACAATGGCTGGCTGAAGCCGGAGATCGCACCCCAGAAGACCGGCAAGAAGGTCGCCGTGATCGGCTCCGGTCCCGCCGGCATGGCCTGCGCGCAGCAGCTCGCGCGCGCCGGCCACGAGGTGCATGTCTACGAGAAGTTCGCCAAGGCCGGCGGCCTGCTGCGCTATGGCATTCCCGACTTCAAGATGGAGAAGAACATCATCGACCGCCGCGTGGCGCAGATGGAAGCCGAGGGCGTCACCTTCCACTACGGCAAGGCGGTGGGTGGCTCAACGCCCGGCGCGATCGATCCGCAGGAACTCGCCAAGCAGTATGACGCGGTGGCGCTGACCGGTGGCGCGGAAGCCCCGCGCGACCTGCCGATCCCCGGCCGCGACCTCGCCGGCATTCACTTCGCGATGGACTTCCTGCCGCAGCAGAACCGCCGCGTCTCCGGCGAGCCGCTGGACGGCACCGCCGACATCCTCGCCGGCGGCAAGCATGTCGTCGTGATCGGCGGCGGCGACACCGGTTCGGACTGCATCGGCACCTCGTTCCGGCAAGGAGCGCTGTCCGTGACCCAGCTCGAGATCATGGCGGCGCCGCCCGAGCACGAGAACAAGGGCGTGACCTGGCCGAACTGGCCGCTGAAGATGCGGACGTCGTCGAGCCAGGCCGAGGGCGCGGTGCGCGAATACGCGGTGCTGACGACGAAGTTCGAAGGCAAGGACGGCAAGGTCAGCAAGCTGCACTGCGTCAAGGTCGACGACAAGTTCAAGCCGCTGCCCGGCACCGAGTTCACGCTCGACGCCGAACTCGTGCTGCTGGCGATGGGCTTTGTCCATCCGGTGCACGAGGGCCTGCTCAAGACGCTCGGCGTCGAGCTCGACCAGCGCGGCAACGTGCGCGCGTCCCTGCACGACTACCAGACCTCGCGCGCAAAAATCTTCTCCGCCGGCGACATGCGCCGCGGCCAGTCGCTGGTGGTCTGGGCAATCCGCGAAGGCCGCCAGTGCGCCCGGTCGATCGACGGCTTCCTGATGGGGAAGACGGATTTGCCGGGATAAGGACCGGCAGTCTCGTCGAACCGCATCTCACAAACGCAACTGTCATCGCCCGCGAAAGCGGGCGATCCAGTATTCCAGAGGCGCCTGCTGGATATTCTGACGCCGCGGCAGGGTAAAGCCGGAGGCATCGATACCATTTGCATTCTTAATTGGTGTCATTGGCTCAATTAATTTCACCGTGCCCGTTACAGCTGTCAGTATCGCCGCCCACGGCGAGGAATTGAAACGATGCTGGCAGGACCGCGGCCGGAATGGCTGACCTTCGATTGCTACGGGACGCTGATCCAATGGGACGAAGGTCTGGGTGCTGCGGTTCGCAGCATCCTTTCCGGCAGCGGAGGACGGGTCGATCCAAATAAGCTCCTGGCGATCTACGACCGCCATGAGCATCGGTTGGAGCAGCAGCGCCCGCATCTGTCTTTCAAGGAAGTCAGTACTGAAGCGTTGCGCCTGACGATGGCGGAGCTGGCGTTGCCCTTCGACGCCAGTCAGGCGGAGATTCTGATATCGTCGATCAGCGCGATGCCTCCTTTCCCGGAAGTGGTCGAGACGCTGGGCCGCCTCAAGGCCGCGGGCTTTAAGCTCGCGATCATCTCCAACACCGATGATGCGATCATCGCCGGCAACGTCGCGCAACTCGGTGGCCATATCGATCGCGTCATCACCGCCGAGCAGGCCGAAGCCTACAAGCCGTCCGCGCGGATATTTCAACACGCCTGGAACGCCATCGGCGTCGGCAAGGACAGGCTCCTGCACATCTGCGCCAGCCCGCATCTCGACCTCGCGGCGGCTCGCGAACTCGGCTTTCGGGCCATCTGGATCGATCGCGGCACGGGCCGGCAGCCTTTGCCGGACTATGTGCCCAACGCAACGGCCAGAGCGCTCGATAGGGTGCCCGAGCTGCTGCGCGCTGCCGGCTGGATGTGACACCGTGCGCGACGATAACGGCTATGCGGGTCCCAGGATGATCGCGGCGCAAGCGGACGCGCGCTAAGCTAGTTCTGCACCCGCACGCCGAGCATCACCACCGTCGATGCCGAGCTCTGTCCCGGCTGGTTCGAATCCAGCCAGTCGCGGCGCAGGGTGCCCTTGATCCAGAGGCTGCGGGTCATCTTGTAGATCAGGTCGCCGGACACCGAGTAGATGGTGTCGTTGCGGTTGTCGCCCTGGTAGTCGAGCGTGCCGTAGGTGAACCTGCCAATGCCGGTCAGCCAGCGGCGGAAGTCGTGGTCGACCTCGACGGTGTAGGTGCGCGACAGCACGCCCGAGGTGCCGGGCAGCGTGGTCTCGCCGAGCTGGGTGTCGGAATAGAATTTGGCCGTGGTCAGCGGCGTCGCGGTCCAGGTCAGCGAGGCGGTGGTGAGCAGGCCCTCGAGTGGGCTAAGCCGCGGGTCGACATAGTCGCGCCTGGCATAGCCAATCGAGACCTCGCCGAACAGCAGCCGGGTGAACTCGAACGACGTACCGACCTTGGCATAACCGCCCGAGGAGTTGCGCGCGTAGCCGGAGCGGTCGAGATAGAGATCGTGGAAGCGGCTGTCGCCCTCCACCTCGACGAACGCCTTCACGGCCGGATTGAGCTCATAGCTGACGCGGCCGACGCCGCCATATTGCGTGAAATTGCGGTCGTCGTTCGACGACGAGGTGCCGTCGGTGAGCTTGGACCATTGGTAATCGGTACGGTCGACGGTGGCGCCGAGCGAGACCTGCAGGCGGTTGAAATGCTGGTCGATGCCGAAGGTGCCGCCGACCGTGGTGTAGATCGGATATTTGGCGAGGCCAGCCTGCACGTTCGGGCTGCCGGGATTGTCGGTCGAGACCAGCAGGCGGGCCTGCCCCAACAAATGCGTGTCTCTGGAGACGTCGAGACGGCCGTCGATATGGCCGGTGAAATTCGGACGGTCGACGTCGAGCGGCGCCGACAACGGCGTGCCGTCGGCGTTCGGCGTCAGCTGGGAACCGTAGCCGGTGAACGAGCCGCGCAAATCGGCGACGATGGCGTGACGCTCCCAGTCGGATACCGCGAGGAATTCCGGCGCGACCATGTAGAACGCCCTGCCCTGCGGCGAATAGAGACGGCCGGGGTTGGTGTCGTAGCCGGCCATCACCTCGACCGCAGTCTTGACCATGAACGAGCCGGCGTAATCGCCGACCGCGCCGAACGGATCGTCGTCGATCCTGAGCCGCCTGCGCGGCGGCTGGCCGACGATGGTGCCGGCCATCGCCGGCGGTAGCGGCGGCTTGCTGGCGGTTTCCGACGGCGGGATCGACAGCCGCAACTGACCGCTCGCGCTCAGCGGCGGCGGCGTGGGCACCGGCGAGCCGGGCCCCGGCGGCGGCTTCGGCTTGGCCTGGCCCGGATAATATTTCGGCTTCAGGCGCTTGCGGTTGAGCGAGTCATAGCCCGACGTCGCGGCGCCGTTCGCAGCGGGGAGGCCGTAGGTCGGGACCTGCCCGATCCGCTGCGACGTTGATGTCGATGAAGACGACGAACGCCGGTCACGATCGGCATCCGGCAGCCTCAAGCCGTTGAGCGGATCGAGCGCCTCGGCCGTGGTCCGGCGCAGCGGCGAATCCTGTGTGATCACCTGGCTCTGGCGGCTCGGGCTGAACAGATCCGGCGTCACGGTCTGGGCGTTGGCGAGCCCGGTGGCCGCGGTCAGCGCAAGGCATGGCAAAACCACGCGAACGAAGCGTCCGCGCCGATTTGGGCCGCTTGCTGGCCGCCGCCACACGATGGAAATACTCCAACGAATTCATGTACTTGACGTACGCATCCCGCCAGGCGGCGGAAAACGTCCTTAATGGAGTTAAAACAATTATGGTTAATGACCCGTTGAGGATCGGCCGCCGCGCGTCGCATCGCGGAATCGAACGTGCTAAGGGAGACGCCCGGGTGCAAAACCCCTCCCCTGGAATGCGAAATGGCCAAACCGAAACCGCTGATGACCAAATCATCCGGCCCCGATGACGGCGCCATTCAATCGGCGCTCCGCACCCTCGATGCCGAAGCAAGCGGCGTCGCAGCCCTTTCCGCGGCCCTGAAGTCCAACCTCGGCGCGCCGTTCGCGGCGGCGGCCGAGCTGATCGGCAAGGCCAAGGGACGCCTGATCGTCACCGGGCTCGGCAAATCAGGCCATATCGGCCGCAAGATCGCCGCGACCTTCGCCTCGACCGGCACGCCTTCGTTCTTCGTGCACGCCGCCGAAGCGAGCCACGGCGACCTCGGCATGATCACCGTCGATGACGTGATCCTGGCGCTGTCATGGTCCGGCGAGCAGCCGGAGATGCGCAATCTGATCGCCTATGCCGCGCGCTTCGGCATTCCGCTGATCGCGATGACCGCCGACAAGGATTCGACGCTGAGCAAGGCCGCCGACGTGCAGCTGACGCTGCCCAAGGCCCGCGAGGCCTGCCCGCACAACCTCGCGCCGACCACCTCCTCGCTGATGATGCTGGCGCTCGGCGATGCGCTGGCGATCGCGCTGCTCGAAGGCCGCGGCTTCACCTCGACCGATTTCAGCGTGCTGCATCCGGGCGGCAAGCTCGGCGCGCTCTTGAAATATGCCCGCGACCTGATGCACAGCGGCGACGCGCTGCCGCTGAAGCCACTCGGCACCAAGATGTCGGATGCGCTGGTCGAGATGACTTCGAAGGGATTCGGCTGCGTCGGCATCGTCGACCGCCACGGCCATCTCGTCGGCATCGTCACCGACGGCGATCTGCGCCGGCAGCTGCGTCGACCCGACCTTCTGGCGCTTTCCGTCGACGAGGTCATGACCAAGACGCCGAAGACGATCAGCCGCGACACGCTGGCCGGCGAAGCGCTTGAGCTGCTCAACGCCTCGAAGATCACCACGCTGATCGTGACTGATGCGAAGAAGCCGGTCGGCATCATCCATCTGCACGATCTGCTGCGCGCGGGCGTGGCGTAATTTCCCTCCGTCATTCCGGGGCACGCGAAGCGTGAACCTCAGATGCGCAATTGCGCATCGGGGAACTCGAGATTCCGGGTTCGATGCTACGCATCGCCCCGGAATGACAGCGATTATTTCGGAAACCGCGCCGCGGTCGCCTCCAGCGGCAGGGCCAGCGCGTTGGCGAGGTAGGAGACGGTGCGGTAGAAGCCGCATAGCAGGATGATCTCCAGCACCTGATTGTCATCATAATGCGCCGACAGCGCCGCGTACTCGGCGTCATCAAGCGTCGCCCGCGCATGCAGCGCGTCGACCGCCGCGATCATCGCCTGTTCGGCCGGCGACCAGCAATCGGCGTCGGCCTTGCCGCGCACGGTAGCGTCGACCTGCTGCTCCGACAGCCCCGCGGCGGCGCTGAACGCCGTGACATGCACGCCCCACTCATATTCGCAAGCGTTGAGCGCGCAGGTGCGGTCGATCACGATCTCGCGCTCCCGCAACGGCAGCGGCCCGCGGTCGAGCAGGCTGCCGTCGCGAAACTTCTCCCAGGCGCGCGGATGGCCCGCCATGATGCGGAACAGCACCAGCGGCGGCTTGCCGCGCATGATGCGGTCGAAATGCTGTTGAACATCCGCCGCATAGGGCGGATCGAGCGGCGCGATACGTGACATGGCTCGATCTCCTTGCTACATTTACTGTAGCATCACGCTACAATATCTGTAGCGATCGACGCAAGCGGGATTCAGAAGGGATTCGCGACATGGCAAAGCAGGCTCCCGCCGCAAGACCGGGCGTTCGCGGCTCGCGGAGCGGCCGCCCGATCATGGCGCTGCTCGATCTCTTGGGACGGCGCTGGACCTTGCGCGTCATCTGGGAGCTGCGCGAGACCGCGCTGACCTCGCGCGCGCTGCGCACCGCCTGCGACGAGGCCTCACCGACGATCCTGCAGACGCGATTGACCGAGCTGCGCGAGGCAGGGTTCGTCGAACTGAGGGACGATGGTTACGGCCTCACCGCACTCGGCAGGGAGCTATTCCAGACCTTAACGCCACTCAATCGCTTCGCCGAGCGATGGAGCAAGCAGGGCGCCTGCTAGACCCCAGCCACCGTTAGGCTCGCGCCATCGGCGCGGACCACCTTGACCCGGCTGCCGGCCGGCGCATCGGGGCCGGCGACGCGCCAGACCGTGTCGTCGATCCGCACCGTGCCTGAGCCGTCGACGATTGGCTTCTCCAGCGTAAATTCGCGGCCGACCAGGGCTTCGTTGCGGCGGTTGAGGAATGGATTGCTCTTGCTCGCCTCGGTCGCGCCCCTGGCGAAATGCCGCCAGACCGGCACCGCGAGCGCAGCAAACACCGCGAACATCAGGAGCTGCGTCTGCCAGGACGGCGTGAAGACGAACGACAACAGCCCGACCAGCAGCGCCGCGAGCCCGAGCCAGAACAGGAACACGCCTGGCGCCGCAAGCTCCAGCGCCATCAGGATGAAGCCGAAGATCAGCCAGTTCCAGGTACCCAATGTCGAAAACATCTCGGCCATGACATGACCTCTATCATTGCGGGCGTGATGCCGTCATGCCCTCACCGCTGCGGCGGCACCGGCGGTGGCGGTGTTGGACCTGCCGGCGGCACCGAGCCGCGCCGCGCGGCGGCCGCGGCGGAGGCAGCGCTCTCACCGAAGGTGGCCTTGGCGATCTCGCCGATGCCGGCGAGCGAGCCGAGGATGCTGGTCGCCTCGATCGGCAACATGATGATTTTCTGGTTCGGCGAGTCGGCCAGTTGCCCGAACGCCTTGATGTACTTGTCGGCGATGAAATAGTTCAGCGCCGCCACGTCGCCCTTGGCGATGGCATCGCTGACCATCTGGGTTGCCCTCGCCTCGGCCTCGGCGGAACGCTCGCGCGCCTCGGCGTCGCGGAACGCAGCCTCCTTGCGGCCTTCGGCCTGCAGGATCTGGCCCTGCTTGGCGCCCTCGGCGCGCAGGATCTCCGATTGCCGCTGGCCCTCGGCCTGCAAAATGTCGGCGCGCTTGACGCGCTCGGCCTTCATCTGCCGGCCCATCGCCTCGACGAGGTCGGCCGGCGGCACGATGTCCTTGATCTCGATGCGGTTGACCTTGAGGCCCCAGGGCGAGACCGCGGCGTCGACCACGCGCAGCAGCCGCTCGTTGATCTCGTCGCGATGCGACAGCACCTGGTCGAGATCCATCGAGCCCATCACCGAGCGGATGTTGGTCATGGTCAGCACGATGATCGCCTGGTTGAGATTGGCGACCTCGTAGCTCGCCTTCGCGGCATCGAACACCTGGAAGAACGCGACGCCGTCCACCGTCACGGTGGCGTTGTCCTTTGTGATCACCTCCTGCTCGGGGATGTTGATCACCTGCTCCATCATGTTCATCTTGCGCCCGATGCGATCGAAATAGGGCACGATCAGATTGAGGCCGGGCGACAGCGTGCGGGTGTATTTGCCGAACCGTTCGATGGTCCAGTCATAGCCCTGCGGAACGGTCTTGATCCCGGCGAACAGCGTGACGATGACGAGAAGAACAAGCGCGATCGCGAAAATATCGAAGCCAGTCATAAAGTCCTCCAGGGCCCGCGAGACCATCGCCAGGCACGGTCCGTGCATTGGTCGGCAGGACCGCTCCGCCGGTTCAGCCGGCGGTTGTTCTCCCTAGCACATAGGAAGCTGTTGTCGGATGACCAGATGTATGCGAATGGCCGTGTCCGGTGTCACGGTTCGTTAACAATCAGGCCAAGGCCTTGCTAGATCCAGCCTTGCTAGATCCGGCCTTGTTAAATCCAGCTCTGTTAAATCCAGCCTTGCAGCTCGCGCAGCACCAGCTGGCGGATCACGTCCATGCCGCCGTCGCTGTCGTTGAGGCAGGGGATGGCGGCGAACTGCTCGCCGCCATTGTGGCGGAAGATTTCCGCGTTCTCCTGCGCGATCTCCTCCAGCGTCTCCAGGCAATCCGCGGAGAAACCGGGCGTGACCACGGCCATGCGCCGCACGCCGTCCTTGGCGAGCTTCTCGACCGTCTTGTCGGTATAGGGCTGCAGCCACTCGGCATTGCCGAAGCGCGACTGGAAGGTGAGGATCAGCCCGTTGGCATCGAGCCCGAGCCGCTTGCGCAGCGCATTGGTCGTGGCAATGCAATGCGCCTGATAGGGATCGCCCTTGTCGACATAGTCCTTCGGCATGCCGTGGAACGAGGCGACGATGATCTCGGGCTGGAACGACAGCGTCGCGAGATGCTCATTGATCGAGACCGCGAGCGCCTCGATGTAATCAGGGTCATCGTAATAGGGCGGCGTCACCCGCAGGATCGGCTGCGCACGCATGGCGGCCAGCACGCGAAACGCTTCGTCGCAGACGGTCGCCGACGTCGCAGCGGAATATTGCGGATAGAGCGGCACCAGCAGCAGCCGGCCGCAGCCTTGCGCCGCCAGCGCCTCGATGCGCTGCTTGATCGAGGGGTTGCCGTAGCGCATCGCCCAATCCACCACGACATGGTCGTGATCGGCGATCGCCTCCGCGAGCTTGTCGGCCTGCGAGCGCGTGATGGTCTTGAGCGGCGACTCGTTCTTCTCGGTGTTCCAGATCTTCAGATAGTCCTGCGCCTTGCGGGCCGGGCGGACGCGCAGGATGATGCCGTTGAGGATCAGCCTCCAGAGCAGGCCCTGATCCTCGATCACCCGCGGATCGGACAAGAATTCCTTCAGATAGACCCGCACGCCCGTGGCATCCGCGGTATCCGGCGTGCCGAGATTGACCAGCAGCACGCCGACGCGTTCCGGCTTCGGCGCCGCGGCAGGCTTCGCGCTCTCGAAGGGGATGACCGTACTCATGATGGCCTTGCGCTTGGGGTCCTTTGGGCTTCGCGCGTTGCTCCAACCTTGTCAAGCCGAGTGCCGGTTGGCTACGTTCCCGTCCGGAATATGGGGAGGAACCATGACGATCGCCGAATGGTGCGTCTTCGGGACGCTGATGCTCTCGCTCCTGACGATCGTGTCGGTGAAATGGGCCGGCATCCGCGGGTTCGACAATTCGAAGCCGCGCGATCCCGACTTCTACGACGACCCGATCCGCGCGCGGGCGCTCGGCGCCCACCAGAATGGCATCGAGGCCTTCCCGTTCTTTGCATTCGCCGTGCTGCTCGCCGAATTCCGCGTCGGCCCGCTGCGGCTGATCGACGAGCTCGCGGTGCTGTTCCTGATCGTGCGGATCGCCTACGTCTTCACCTACATCGGCAACCGCCCGACGCTGCGCTCGATCCTCTGGAGCATCGGCTTTGCGATCAACATCGCGATCTTCTTCCTGCCGGCGATAAGGGGATACCTGACGAGTTGAGCCTGAATTCCGTCTCCTTCCCGTCATCCTGAGGAGCGCGCTCTTGCGCGCGTCTCGAAGGATGCACGGCCCGGCCGGTGGCCGTCGATCCTTCGAGATGCCTGCTGCGCAGGCTCCTCAGGATGACGGATCACTTGGAGTTAGAGCCCTAAAGGCACGTCGCCCGTTCGGCCGCGACATAGCCGAGCAGCAGCCCGAGGCCGAACAGCAGCACCAGGCCTGCGGCGGCGAACTCCAGGCCGCGCATGATGACCATGCCGCCGCCGTCGCGCGCCGCGCTCAGCCGTTCCGCCAGGCCGCGCGCCGACACCGCGACCAGCGCGATCGCAGCCACCGTGATGGCGGTGCCGAGCCCCATCACGAAGGTCGCGGCAATGCCGGCCCAGAACAGGCCCTGCGCCAGCGCGAACACCAGCACCAGGATCGCGCCCGAGCAGGGCCGGATCCCGACCGTGAGGATCGCGCCGAGGCCGCGCCGCCAGCCGCCGGGACCGGCGAGCTCGGCTGGCGTCGGCCCGTGCGAATGGCCGCAATGCTCGTCATGGACATGCTGCGCGTCATGACCGTGATCGTGGCCGTGATGGTGATCGTGGTGATGATGGCCGCGATCGTCATGAGCATGGTCTTGGGCGTGACGATGATGGTGATCATGGCCATGGTCGTGGTCATGGTGGCCATGGCCATGATCGTGCTGCTGCGCACCGGCCATCGCCAGCGCCGGGCGCGGCACCTGGAGCGCGCGGAAGAAGCCGCCGCCCTTGACCCAGACCAGCCGGGCTCCGAACGCCGCGATCAACGCGTAGCTTGCGATCTCGATCCCCTTCTCCGCCCCGCACATGGTCTTCGCCGTCGCATTGAGCAGCCAGGCGCAGACGCCAACGACGAGAACGGCGACCAGCGACTGCATCAGCGCCGAGGCGAACGACAGCACGATGCCCCGTCGCGCAGTCTCGCGATTGGCGACCATGTAGGAGGAGATCACCGCCTTGCCGTGGCCGGGGCCGGCGGCGTGGAAGACCCCGTAGGCAAAGGAGATCGCAAGCAACGTCCAGACCGCCGAACCGTCGGATTTCGCGGCGCGGATGGTCTGCGAGATCTCGCGATAAAACTCCGACTGCTTGGCCAGCAGCCAGCCGACCAGCCCGCCCTGCGGCTCCGCCGCGCGCGGCGCCCCGAACGGATTTTGCGCCAGCAGCACATGTACCGCGCCATCGAGCAGCGCCATCGCAGCGACCACGGCAGCGGAAACGGCAAGGCCCCGCATCACGCGGGAGACGATCGGCGTCATGGGCATTCCACCGTGATCTTGTTAGCGAACATCATGGCGAAGTTGCCGGCATTGCCGTCGAGGAAGTTCTGCTCGCCGAGCTTCGCTGCGGCAGCGGTGCCGTCACTCGGCCGCTCGAACTGCAGCTTGCAGTCGGCCGCGGCGCCGACCAGCTTGACCGGCTCCTTCTCGGCGAACTGGAAGTCGATGAAGTAGGTCGGGTCGAACACTTCGAGCGAGAGCTGCCTGGCCTTGAACGGCGCCTTGACCGGCAGGGTGAAGTGCAGCGTCAGCGCCGAATCCTTGTATTCGAGGTAGTAGTCGACCGGCTCGGTGAACTTCTGCTTCTTGCCGTCTCCCTTGGCGAAGGTGAAGTAGGCGTATTCCTTCAGCGATTCGACGTTGGTCTGGGCCAGCGGCGCCAGCTCCTCGCGGCTGTAGGCGCCCTTCACCTTGGTCTCGAGGCCCTGCAGCGCGTAGGTCGAGAACATGTCGTCGAAGGTCCAGGCGTGGCGGACCCCGGTGATGGTGCCGTCAGGCGCGTAGATCAGCTCGCTCCGGGCGGTGATCCAGACATGGGGATGGGCCTCGGCGACCGCCGTGCCGAGCACGACGCACACCGCAAGCACCAGCCAAGCGATCAGGCGGTTGAAGGCGAGCCGCACCTTCAGGCCGCCTCGGGCGTTTCAAGCAGACCGCGTCGGCGCAACAGCGCATCCGGCTCGGGCTCGCGGCCGCGGAAGGCGACATAGGCCTCCTCCGGATCGCGCGAGCCACCCGACGAATAGATGTCGTCATGCAGCCGCTTGGCGGTCGCCGGATCGAAGATGTCGCCGGCTTCCTCGAAGGCGACGAAGGCGTCGGCGTCCATCACCTCCGACCACATGTAGCTGTAGTAGCCCGACGCATAGTGGTCGCCGGAGAAGATGTGGCCGAACTGGGTCGGCCGGTGCCGCAGCGAGATTTCGGCGGGCATGCCGATCTTTTCCAGCTCCTTCTGCTCGAAGGCCCTGATATCGCGGCTCGCCGCCGCCGGCTGGGTGTGGAATTCGAGGTCGACCAGCGCCGAGGAGACGAACTCCACGGTGGCAAAACCCTGGTTGAACTTGCGCGCCGCGAGGAAGCGCTTGAGCAGGTCGTCCGGCAGCGCCTCCCCGGTCTGGTAGTGGCGGGCGAAGCGCTGCAGCACCTCGGGCCGCTCCTGCCAGTGCTCGTAGAGCTGCGAGGGCAGCTCGACGAAGTCGGTGAACACCGATGTCCCCGACAGCGACGGATAGGTCACGTCGGAGAGCATGCCGTGCAGGCCATGGCCGAACTCGTGGAACAGGGTCCGCGCGTCGTCGGGCGACAGCAGCGACGGCGCACCGTCGGCGCCCTTGGCGAAGTTGCAGACGTTGATGACCAGCGGCGCGACGGCGCCGTCGAGCTTCTGCTGGTCGCGCAGCGAGGTCATCCAGGCGCCGGAGCGCTTCGAGGGCCGCGCAAAGTAGTCGCCGTAGAACAGCGCCTTGTGCTTGCCGTCGCGGCCCGTGACCTCCCAGACCCGGACGTCCGGGTGCCAGACCGGCACGTCCTTGCGCTCCTCGAAGGTGACGCCGAACAGGCGGGTGGCGCAGTCGAAGGCGGCCTCGATCATGTGGTCGAGCACCAGATAGGGCTTGATCGCGGAATCGTCGAAATTGGCGCGGCGCTGGCGCAGCTTCTCGGCGTAGTAGCGCCAGTCCCAGGACGCCAGGGTGAAATTGCCGCCTTCCTCAGTGATCAGCGCCTGCAGCGCGTCGCGATCGGCGAGCGCCCGCGCCCGCGCCGGCTTCCAGACCCGCTCCAAGAGGCCGCGCACCGCCTCCGGCGTCTTGGCCATGGAGTCCTCGAGGCGATAGGCGGCATAGGTTGGGAAGCCCAGGATCTTCGCGGTCTCCTCGCGCAGCGAAAGGATTTCCACGATGGTCGCGTTGTTGTCGTTGGCGTTGCCATTGTCGCCGCGGGCCGTGAAGGCCTTGTAGACCTTCTCGCGCAGGTCCCGCCTGTCGGAGCTCTGCAGGAACGGCTCGACCGAGGAGCGCGACAGCGTCACGATCGCCTTGCCAGGCATGCCGCGCTCTTCCGCCGCGGCCTTGGCGGCCGCCACGAATGTGTCGGAGAGGCCGGCGCGGTCGTCCTCGCCGAGCTCCATGGACCACTCCTGCTCGTCGCCGAGCAGATGGTGGCTGAACGAGGTGCCGAGATGGGCGAGCCGCTCGTTGATCTCGGCCATGCGGGCCTTGGCCGCGTCGTCGAGCCCGGCGCCGGAGCGGTGGAAGCGGGTATAGGTGCGCTCCAGCAGCCGCATCTGCTCGCCGGTCAGGCCAAGCGAAGCGCGCTTCTCGTGCAGCATGGCGATGCGGCCAAACAGCACAGCGTTCATCATGATCGGATTCCAGTGCCGCGCCATCCGGGGCGACACCTCCTTGTCGATCTCCAGGATCGCCGGGCTCGAATGGGCCGAGACCAGGTCGTAGAACACCGCGGAGACCTTCGACAGCAGCTTGCCGGAGCGCTCCAGCGCCGTGATGGTGTTGTCGAAGTCGGGCAGCGCCGGATCATGGGTGATCGCAGCCACTTCAGCCGAATGGTCGGCAAAGGCCTGCTCGAAGGCGGGGAGGAAATGCTCCGGCTTGATCTCGGCGAAGGGCGGCGTCTCGAGCGGCGTCTGCCATGCCTTCAGGAGGGGGTTGGCCAAATTCTGGACCTCGGCTTCTGCGCTGGTTTCTGACATCGAATGTCCCGTTTTTCGCCTTGAAAATGCGGCCCAATCTATATCACGCGATACGGCATTTTTGGGCCTTTTGCGCTTGATAGATGGGCACTTTTCGGAGAGATTGCGCCCCCTGAACAGGACCTATTCCATGACCATGCAGCCCTCCACCTCAGGCAACCGCACCATCGCCTGGCCGAGCGTCATCACCGTGATCTCGGCGGCGATCCTGATCGGCGCGGAAGTGTTCGGCGCGGCGTTCGCCGGCGGCTGGGCGCTCGCGATCCTGCTTGGGCTCAGTGATGTCGGCGCGCACATCCTGCAGGCCGTGCTGTTCGGCATCGGCGTCCTGATCATGATCGCCTTCATCCGCGCGGCGCAGCGCGTCGAGCCGTTCACGCGTCGCGCCTGACCGCTGCGATTCAAGAAAGCGCTGCGGCACAGGGCTAAAACGCCACACGCTTCCTTAGTCATTCTTAACAGCCGTTCATCTTCACCGCCCCGACCGTGTGCTGCGCGCGAGATCGCAAGCACGCGTTAGGGAAATTTGTCGCTACCGCAAAAAAATTCTTGCACCCCGAATTCAAAAGATTTATTTCCTGCCTTGCCCAATTTCGCACGTGCCTGTGGTCGTGTGTCAGTCGGTAGGTATCCGGACAAGAGGCCGGACAGCCGCCAAGGGGTGGAAGAACCGAGGGTCGCTTACGTCCATCAGGACACGAGGCGGCCAGCCTCCCTCTCCAGGGATGCCGTTGAAGGTCTCACCACTCTTTGCAACCGTGACTGGCAGCCGGAGGCGAACCGGCGCACCCCGCTCTCAACGGGGGACGCGACTTAAAGCAACGACGGATCGGGCTTTTTTGGTCTCTACCGGCAGTCCAAAGCCGGCGCGGGCTACTGAAAAGGCTTGTCCTTCATTGCCAGGTGAGCGGGCGGGAAACTCTCCCAACCAATCCACGGCAGCACAGTCTGGTTTGAGTCTTTTGGCTTCGTTGCGCCTCCATCGCGCAATGTGGCCAGAGCACTCCTATCCGACGTCACGTTGATGCGGATCCCGTCGCTGGGGCCGTTGGAGAGTGCCATGACCGAACGTATCCAGGAATTCCTGCGTCACCGCCGCAGCGAAGGTCTCGACACCGAGCCGTGCCTCGTCGTCGACCTCGACGTCGTGCGCGACAATTACCAGACCTTCGCGAAGGTGCTGCCGGACAGCCGCGTGTTCTACGCGGTGAAGGCCAACCCGGCGCC
Source organism: Bradyrhizobium sp. 6(2017) (assembly GCF_011058295.2). NCBI lineage: Bacteria > Pseudomonadati > Pseudomonadota > Alphaproteobacteria > Hyphomicrobiales > Nitrobacteraceae > Bradyrhizobium > Bradyrhizobium sp. 6(2017). The sequence continues at coordinate 8,982,223 of NZ_CP049289.2, forward strand.
CGAAGTGCTGTCGCTGCTCGCCTCGCTCGGCTCCTGCTTCGACACCGCGACCGTTGCGGAGATCGAAATGGCGCTGGCCGCCGGCGCGACGCCGGACCGCATCTCCTATGGCAACACGATCAAGAAGGAGCGCGACATTGCGCGTGCCTTCGCGCTCGGCATTCGCCTGTTCGCGGTCGACTGCGCCGCCGAGGTCGAGAAGATCTCCCGCGCCGCTCCCGGCGCCAAGGTGTTCTGCCGCATCCTCTATGATTGCGCCGGTGCCGAGTGGCCGCTGTCGCGCAAGTTCGGCTGCGACCCGGAGATGGCGGTCGACGTGCTCGACCTCGCCAAGCGCCTGGGGCTGGAGCCGTGCGGCATCTCGTTCCATGTCGGCTCGCAGCAGCGCAAGGTGAAGGCGTGGGACCGCGCGCTCGCGATGGCCTCGACCGTGTTCCGTGACTGCGCCGAGCGCGGGATCAACCTCACCATGGTCAACATGGGCGGAGGTTTCCCGACCAAGTACCTCAAGGACGTTCCGCCGGTCCTGCAGTATGGCCGGTCGATCTTCCGCGCGCTGCGCAAGCATTTCGGCAACCAGATCCCGGAGACGATCATCGAACCGGGCCGCGGCATGGTCGGCAATGCTGGAATCATCGAGACCGAAGTCGTTCTGATCTCGAAGAAGAGCGATGAGGACGAGGTGCGCTGGGTCTATCTCGACATCGGCAAGTTCGGCGGTCTCGCCGAGACGATGGACGAGTCGATCCGCTACGCCATCCGTACCCCGCATGACGGGGCGGACATGACGCCGTGCGTGCTCGCGGGCCCGACCTGCGATAGCGCCGACGTGCTGTACGAGAAGCTGCCGTATCCGCTCCCGGTGACGCTCGAGATCGGCGACAAGCTGCTGATCGAAGGCACCGGCGCCTATACGTCGACCTACTCGTCGGTGGCGTTCAACGGCATTCCGCCGCTGAAGACCTACCACATCTGACCCGCCTCCTTTTCGAGGCCTGATAAACCGGGAGCCGGCCCCGCCGGCTCCTTCCCGATCATTTTTGATTTTCTGAACGACGCTTGCCGCGGCGTACGACACGCCGTTGCAAGCGGGGACTGACGTGCCATGACTGCAAAACGGAACACCCCCGTTGCCCTCATCCGACAAGCCGCTCCGTTCGCGATCCGTGCGGAGCGAGCCTCGGACGTCGTCGCGCGCGAGGCGCTGCTGGATGCCTGCTTTGGCGAAAATCGCCATGCCCGCATTTGCCAGCGCCTGCGCGACGGACGCGCGCCCGCCGAAGGCCTGAGCCTTGCGGCCGTGCGCCAGGACGGCCGGCTGGTTGGAACCGTGCGGTCGTGGCACGTCAGCGCGGGGGGCCGCAGCGCGCTGATGCTAGGGCCGCTGGCAGTCGACGATGACTGCCGCGGCCTCGGCGTCGGCGCCGCGCTCATGCAGCGCGCGCTCGCCGCCGCCAAGGCGCGTGGCCATGGCGCGGTGATCCTGCTTGGCGATGCGCCCTACTACGCCCGTTTCGGCTTCTCTGCCGGCAAGACCGGCGAGCTGTCGCTGCCCGGTGCTTTCGAGCGCGACCGGCTGCTCGGCCTCGAGCTTGTCGAGGGAGCGCTTGATGGCGTCTGGGGCATGATCACGCCGACCGGCGCAGTGCCTAAGGTGAAGGCATCCCGGACCCGGAAGGCACCGCTCGCCGTGCCGCACGCGGCGTAAGGCGGCGGCCATGTCGGACCACTTTCCCGCAACCGACGGCGCGCGCCCGCGTTGGCGAGGCCTCGTCACCACGGTCATGCTGATCCTGATCTCGGTCATGATCGTCAGGGACATCCTGATCCGGCGCTGGACCGGTGCGCCTCCGGCGCCGCCGGACACCACGCAGCAGTCCCACTAGCGCCGGCCGCAGGGCCAAAACCCAAGTCAGAATCTCAAGTCAGAATGCCAGGTCAGAATCCGGGGGTTGCGCGGGCGGCAAAAATGCCCGTAAACCCCGCGCAAGGCCATTTTCAGCCGAGGTCCGACATGTCCCGCCGCCTGATTTCCACCGGCTCTCCGTTCGAGAAGACCGCCGGCTACAGCCGTGCCGTGATCGACGGCGATTTCGCCTTCGTCGCGGGAACCACCGGCTACGACTACACCACCATGACCATGCCCGCCGATGTCACGAGCCAGTCACGGAACTGCTTCAAGACCATCGAAGCTGCCCTCAGGGAGGGCGGCTTCGCGATGGCCGACATCGTCCGCGCGACCTACTACCTCACCGACGTCAATGACGCGGACGCCCATTTCGCGGTCTGCGGCGAGGTTCTCGGCGACATTCGCCCGGCGGCGACACTGCTGATCGTCGCGGGGCTCTACAAGCCCGAGATGAAGGTCGAGATCGAAGTCACCGCGAAGCGTCGCAACCCCTGATCCACTCTACCCGCCGCTAGGCACTCTCCTGGAGAACATGATGAGCCCCTCCTCGCAGATCCACGCGAAAATCACCGGCCCCATTGTCATGATCGGCTTCGGCTCGATCGGCAAAGGCACGTTGCCGATGATCGAGCGGCATCTCGACTACGACAAGTCGCGCGTCACCGTGATCGACCCGAAGGACGAGGGCCGCAAGGCACATTGCGAGAAGCAGAATGTGAAATTCATCCAGAAGGCCGTGACCAAGGACAATTATCGCGAGTTGCTGACCCCGCTGCTCACTGAAGGCGGCGGCCAGGGTTTTTGCGTCAATCTCTCGGTCGATACCGGCTCCACCGACATCATGGAGCTCTGCAACGAACTTGGCGCTCTTTATATCGACACCGTCAACGAGCCTTGGCTCGGCTTCTATTTCGATTCGTCGAAGGGCCCGGAAGCGCGCTCCAACTACGCGCTTCGCGAAGTGACGCTGGCCGCCAAGAAGGCGCGCCCCGCGCGCTCGACGACAGCCGTCTCCTGCTGTGGCGCCAACCCCGGCATGGTCTCCTTTTTCGTCAAGCAGGCGCTGCTCAATGTCGCCGCTGATCTGAAGCTCAATGCCCCCAAGCCGAAGACCAAAGCCGAATGGGCGGACCTGATGCGGCAGGCCGGTATCAAGGGCATCCACATCGCCGAACGCGACACCCAGCGCGCCAAGTCGCCGAAGGAGCCCGATGTCTTCGTCAACACCTGGTCGGTGGAAGGTTTCCTGTCGGAAGGCGTGCAGCCGTCCGAACTCGGTTGGGGTACCCATGAGAAATGGATGCCCGAGAATGCGCGTACCCACGAAGCCGGCTGCGGCGCTGCCATCTATCTGATGCAGCCCGGCGCCAACACGCGCGTGCGGACCTGGTGCCCGACCCGCGGCGCGCAGTATGGCTTCCTCGTCACCCACAACGAGTCGATCTCGATCGCCGATTACTTCACGGTGCGTGACGCATCGGGCACGGCGATCTACCGGCCGACCTGCCACTATGCCTATCATCCGGCTGACGATGCCGTGCTGTCGCTGCATGAAATGTTCGGCCGCGCAGCGAAGATGCAGGAAAAGCACCACATCCTCGATGAGAACGAGATCGTCGATGGCATCGACGAACTCGGTGTGCTGCTGTTCGGCCACGACAACAATGCCTACTGGTACGGCTCGCAGCTCTCCATCGAAGAGACCCGCAAACTCGCGCCCTACCAGAACGCCACCGGCCTGCAGGTGACCTCGGCCGTGCTCGGCGGCATGGTGTGGGCGCTGGAAAACCCGAACCAAGGCATCGTCGAGGCCGACGAGATGGATTTCGATCGGCTGCTGGAAATCCAGCTGCCGTATCTCGGCCCGGTGAAAGGGTTCTACACCGACTGGACCCCGCTGACGGATCGTCCGGGGCTGTTTCCGGAGGATATCGATACCAGCGATCCTTGGCAGTTCCGGAATATTCTGGTGCGCTGATCCCGGAGCGCAGTCGATCGATCAAAATGCCCGGCTTCGCGCCGGGCATTTTGCTGTCGGCCGCCGCTCACTTCGCCATGTAGTCGAACGCCACCGAGCCGAGGCCGAGCGTCAGGTCCGCCTTGTAATGCAGCGCCGAGACCACCTCGCGCACCGGCAGACGGGCGACGTCGCACAGCGCGTGCGGAAACAGGCCGAGCGCGGCGGGACCGGTCCAGGCTTCCTTCAGCACGACATCGTCGAGATGAAAGCGCACCAGCTCGCAGATCCGCGGGGTGCCGTCGACATGCGGGATGATCTTCAGGATGAAGTTCGGCGCCTTCATCGCATTCAGCACGGTGTCGTGGTCGACCTTGCGGTGCTTGTAGCCCATGGTGGCGGAGGCGCACAGCACCGAGCCGTAATGCAGCGAGCCGACGAGGACATCGCTTTCGATCTCGATCTTGGGCCGCGCCAGCTTCTTCGGAAATCCCCACAGCTCGCGGCCGCCGGCGATCGGGGCCTCGTCGTCGAGATACATCGCGTGGGTATAGGCCCCGAGCTCACCCTTGAAGCGGACCGGGATCACCTGCCCGGTCTCGGTGTAGTCGCCGAAGCCGGTCGAGTCGGGCATGCGGATGAATTCATACTTCACCACCGGCTCGGCGACCTCGAGCGGCTCCGGCACCACGGCCGCGAGCGCTTCGGGGTCGGTCTTGTAGGTGATGATGAAATATTCGCGGTCGAAGAACCGGTACGGCCCCGGCGGGAACGACGGGTTGGTGAGCGGCATCGAATAGGCGGTGCGGCGGACGTCCTCGATCTTCATGAAAGGCCCCGATCTGTCGTTGGCGAGACGGCAGATTATGGCGGGCGCGGGCGGCGGAAGCGAGACCGTATAAGCGGCAGCGTTCGTGAAATGCGCGTCACAATGCGCCGGCCGGCAGCGGCTATTTCTTCTCGATCGGCGGCGCCGTCTTCTCGGCGGGTGCCGGCGGCAATGCCGGCCTGGCACCGGCCTTCTGCGCGTCGGCGTCGGGACGGGCCGGCTGCGGAGCCGGTGTGGTCGGCCGCTCGCCGCCGGGTTTCGACTCCGCCGGCGCGGTCTGCTGCGGCTCGGGCGACGGCGTGGTCTGCAGCGGCTGCGTCGCCTGCGCCATCTCCTGCGGCGGGGCCGCGTTGATCGCGTGCAGCGACAGCGCCGCGATCGCGACGCCCGCCACCACCAGTGTGGAGGCGATCAGCATGTCGTTCCGCAGCCTGGTCCGATCCGAAGCCATCTCGCTCACCTGCATTGTCAGCGAGGTCAACGATCCTGCCATGGCATGGTTCCGACGCGCCCGGCTGCGGAACCCAGCCTCAATCCGTGGTGCTGATCTCCCAAGTCGCGTGCCGCACGCCGGGCTGATGCTGCAGGTCGACCACCACGGCATTCAGCTCATTGGGGTCGACCGCGGTGGAGACCAGTGTGGCCACGATCTCCAGGAAGTCGTCGCCGGCCTCGACCACATTGACATCGGCGACCGGATAGTTCGCGGCCTCGAGCTTTTCGACCACGCGGTCGCGCATGTCGGGCAGCGCCTCGGGAGTGACCGCGAGCTTGAAGTAGTAGGTCGCCTCCGAGGCCTTCTCGTTCAGCGGGATGCGGTTGATGGCATTGACCAGCGGACGCAGCAGCGTGTTGCCGGCGATCACGAACACGGTCAGCGCGGCCGCCTGCGCCACCAGATCCGCGCCGGCGCAGGAGCCGACCGCGGCCGAGGCCCACAGCGTCGCCGCGGTGTTGAGGCCGCGCACGTCCATGCCCTGCTTCATGATGACGCCGGCGCCGAGGAAGCCGATTCCCGACACCACATAGGCGATCACCCGCACCGCGCCGTCGGCACCAGCCAGATGCATTGCGAGATCGACGAAGGCGGCCGCGCCGACCGCGACCAGCACATTGGTGCGCAGCCCCGCGGTGCGCTGCCGGTACTGCCGCTCAGCGCCGATCAGCGTGCCGAGCACAAAGGCGGTCGCCAGGCTGACCAGCGTGTCGATGAAGTCGGCGAGCTGGAATGTGGTGAGAAATCGCATGACGCTGCCCCGGCGCGAGCTTCGGATGCCGCGATCTCTTACATTTCCAGGATGCCCGCGTCACCATCTTCCGTGCCGAAGGCGAGCAGCGTGCCCTTGGCATTCCAGCCCAGCGCCGACACCGCCACACCGGCGTTCCGTCGTACCAGGATTTCGGCGCCGTCTTCGAGCCGGACCATCAGCACGGTGCCGTCGGCATAGCCGACCGCCATGACGTCGTTCTTCGGATGGCAGGCGACCACCGCGACCCGCGCCGGCATCGGCGCCAGCATCGCCGGCTCCTTGCCCATCGGGCCATCCTTGCTGGTGAACGGCCAGACGATCACGGTATCGGCGCCCGAGGTCGCGAGCCCCTTGCCGCCGGCGCTCCATGACATCGAGCGCACCCGGCCGGGATAGCCGCTCATCCGCATGTGCCTGTTATCGGCGAGCCGCCAGCCATGCATCGCCGGCTCGTGCATCGCGGTGACGAGGAATTTGTTGTCCGGGCTGAACATCACGGCGAGATGCGAGCCAGCCCATTCCAGAAACTCCGGATTGGCCGCCATGTTGGGAAACCACAGTGTCACGCCGTTGTAATGCGCGATCGCAAGCCGCAGGCCCTTCGGCGCGAAGGCGAGCCCGCCGACCGTCGACGGCACCTCGAAGGTTTTCGCTTCGCCCTTGGCGCCCTGAACGAACGCGGTCTTGCCCGCCGACCACGCCACGGTGCCGTCGCCATGCAGCGCGACATTGTCGATCCAGCGCCGCTTGGTGTCGGTCGCGATGGTCGAGGTCTCGCCCTTGGCGTCGATCGCGATCAGCTTGCCGTCGTCACCGCCAGTGACAATCCGCTTGCCGTCGGAGGCCGCGCACAGGATGGCACCGAAATGCGTCTCCGTCCGCGTGAACTCGCCGTCGGCGGTCGCGATCGCGATGCTCTCCTCGGCGCCGACGAAGAACGCGCGGTCGCCGAGGAAATGCACCGAGCCGACCGACGCGCCGAGCGCAAGCGGCTTGACGCGGTCGGTGATCGAAACGATGGAAGAAGGGGCCTCGCCCGGATCGAACTCTTTCATCACGTGGTGATGCACTGCTCGAAGCCGTCGCGGATCGCCTGCTCCGGCAGTTCGCGACCGATGAACACGACGCGGCTCTCGCGCTTCTCGCCGTCCTTCCATTTCCGCTGGTGGTCGCCCTCCAGCATCATGTGAACGCCCTGGAACACGTAGCGGTCGTCATCGCCGGTGAAGGCGAGGATGCCCTTCGAGCGCAGGATCTTCTGGCCCTCGGTGGCGACGAGCTGCTGCAGCCAGGGCATGAACTTGGTCGCGTCGAGCGGCTTCTCCGAGCGCAGCGACAGCGATTGCATGTCCTCGTCGTGATAGTGCTTCAGCCCATGGCCATGGCCGTGATCATGATGATGGTGGTGATCATGGTCGTGATGATGATGATCGTGGTCGTCGCCGGCCTCGAGGAAATCGGGCTCGATCTCCAGGATGCGGTCGAGGTCGAACGCGCCGCGCTCCAGCACGTCTGATATCCCGACCTGGCAACGCTCGGTGCGATGCAGCTTGGCATATGGATTGATGCCGCGGATGCGCGCCTCGACCTCGGCGAGCTCGGGCTTGGAGACGAGGTCAGTCTTGTTCAGCACGATGACGTCGGCAAACGCGATCTGGTTCTTGGCTTCCGGGGCGTCCTTGAGGCGGTCGCTCAGCCATTTGGCGTCGGCGACGGTCACGACCGCGTCGAGCCGGGCGTTCTTCTGCACGTCCTCGTCGACGAAAAAGGTCTGCGCGACCGGCGCCGGATCGGCCAGGCCGGTGGTCTCGACGATGATGGCGTCGAATTTGCCCTTGCGCTTCATCAACCCGTCCATGATGCGGACGAGGTCGCCGCGCACCGTGCAGCAGACGCAGCCATTATTCATCTCGAACACTTCCTCATCGGCACCGATGATGAGGTCGTTGTCGATGCCGATCTCGCCGAATTCGTTGACGATGACGGCGTATTTCTTGCCGTGGTTCTCCGACAGGATGCGGTTGAGCAAGGTGGTCTTGCCGGCGCCGAGATAGCCCGTCAGCACGGTCACAGGAATTTTTTGCGAAGCTTCAGCCATAACAACTCCGAATTGGGGCCGCGCTCAGCCCCGGCAGGGAGGCCCCTGCCCCTAGTCGGCGAGCGCGCTGGTCAGGGCCTTTATATTGTGCCTGACCATATCAATGTAAGTGGGGACTTGGCCCTTTTCGCCGGTCAAACTGTCCGAATACAGGGTGCCGCCGACCCTGATCCCGGTCTCGGCCGCGATCCGCTCGATCAGGCGCGGATCGCTGATGTTTTCGAGAAAAACTGCTGGAATTTTTTCAGCTCTGATCTGGGAAATGATGGCGGCGATATCGCGTGCGCTGGGCTCGGAATCGGTGGAGACCCCGAGCGGAGCGATGAAGGCGATGCCATAGGTATCGGCGAAATAGCCGAAAGCGCCGTGGGTCGAGATCACCTTGCGCCGGCCTTGCGGTATTTTCGCCACCGCCTCGCGGACCTCGCGGTCGAGCGCGTCGAGCTTCGCCAAATAGGCCTCGGCATTGGCCTTGATAACAGCGGCATCGTTGGGGGACACGGCCACCAGCGCGTCGCGGATGTTGCCGACATAGACCTTTGCATTGACGACCGATTGCCAGGCATGCGGATCCTCATGGCCGCCACGCTGGCGCGGCGTGATCCCCGTCGTCGCCACCACGACCGGCGCCTTGCTCCCGGAGGCCTGCACCAGCCGAGGCATCCAGCCCTCGAAGCCGAACCCATTGACGACAAGCAGCCGCGCAGAAGCGACTGTCTTGGCGTCCGCCGGCGTCGGCGCATAGACATGGGCGTCGCCGTCGGGCCCGACCAGCGCCGTGACATCGACCCTGTTACCACCGACATTCCGCACCATGTCGGCGAGGATCGAGAAGCTCGCGACGACATTGATACGCTCCGCAGCGCACGCCGGGCCGCTCGCCACCGCCAGCGCCAGACACATCAACCCGAGCAAACGCCGCATCGCACTCACGCCTCGAGATGGCGGCCGGGGAACAGCTGCCGCACCAAACCACTGACATTGCCGAACAGCAGCGACACAATATAAAGCCCCGCCGCGACCAGGATGATCGCGGGGCCGGAGGGAATCCGGGTCTGGTACGACAGCACCAGCCCGGCATAACCGGACACAATCGCGCTCGCGACCGCGATGCAGATCATCGTCGTGATGTCGCGCGACCAGAACCGCGCAATGCCGGCGGGCAGGATCATCAGCCCGACGCCGAGCAGCGTGCCGAGCGCGTGGAAGCCGTTGACGAGGTTGACCACGACAAGCGCGAGAAAGGCGAGATGCGCCGGCGCGCCGGCCCGGCTCACGGTGCGCAGGAACACCGGATCGACGCATTCGATCACCAGCGGACGATAGATCACCGCGAGCACCAAAAGCGTGATGGTGGCGTTGAACGCGATCACCAGCAGGGTCTGGTCGTCCATCGCCAGGATATTGCCGAACAGCACATGCAGCAGGTCGATATTGGTGCCCTTGATGGAAACAATCGTGACGCCGAGCGCGAGCGAGACCAGATAGAAGGTCGCGAGCGAAGCGTCCTCCTTCAGCTCGGTGGTGCGGGCGACCAGGCCCGCGAGCAGCGCCACGGTGAAGCCCGCGATCAGGCCGCCGGTCGTCATCGCGAACAGACTGAGCCCGGACAGCAGGAAACCGATCGCCGCCCCCGGCAGGATCGCATGCGCCATGGCGTCGCCGACCAGGCTCATCCGCCGCAGCATCAGAAACACGCCGATCGGCGCGCCGCCGAGCGACAGCGCGATCACCGCCGCCAGCGCGCGGCGCATGAACTCGAATTCGGTGAAGGGCGTGATCAGCGCGTCAGTGAGCATTGGCGTCAGGCAGCCCGCGAGCGCGGATCGGCGGCGCAGGCGCCGGCAGAGTCGTCGAACGCCTCGCACATCCGCATCGCGACCATCAGATTGTCCGCCGTCAGCGCCTCTGCGGTCGGGCCCCATTCCACCGGGCCGCGCGCCAGGAGCAGCGTCTCGGGGAAATTGTTGCGCACCATGTCGAGGTCGTGCAGCGCCGCCAGCACCGTGCGCCCCTCGCCGTTCCAGCGCTTCACCAGCGCCAGCAAATCGGCTGACGTCTTGGCATCGATGGCGTTGAACGGCTCGTCGAGCACGATCAACCGGGCATCCTGCAGCAGCACGCGCGCGAACAGCATGCGCTGCATCTGGCCGCCGGACAGCGTGCCGATCGGGCGGTTCTCAAAACCGTTGAGGCCGACGGCGGCGAGCGCCGCCAGAATCTTCTCGCGCGCACCCTTGCCGATGCCGCCGAAGAAACCGGTGGTGCGCCACAGCCCGGTGCCGACGAAATCGAACACCGAGATCGGGAACGTGCGGTCGATGTCGGCGGACTGCGGCAGATAGGCGATGTCGCGATGGTCGAGCCCGTCGAGATCGATCACGCCCGACAGCGGCTTGAGCACGCCGGCGATGCCGCGCAGCAGCGTCGACTTGCCGGCGCCGTTGGGGCCAATCACGGCAAGCAGCGCGCCCGCCTCGACGGCACCGTTGAGATGATGCACCGCCGGATGGCGGTCATAGCCAAGCGTAACGTCGCGGAATGTGACAAGGGCACCCATACTCACCTCATCGCCAGCCAGACCACGCCCCACAGGCAGGCCGAGACCGCGAGCGCCGCGGCCAGCCGCGCCGGCACGGTCATGCGCAGGATCGACCAGTGGGCCGTCTGGGCCGGATGCCCCGCCGGGCCGTGGCTGTGGGCATGCGGATGGGGGTGGCCGTGCTGGTGGTCGTGATCGTGGGTATGCGTATGCGCCATGGACAGACTGTTATATTATAACATAACGCGAGTCTACAAACGAGGAACTCATGGCGGATCCGCAAAACCGGGAGAGATTTGAGCTGCGACGGCAGAGTGACACCCTCGTCCATGTCTTCGTCTGCAAGACGCGCCCCGATGGAACCGTCGGCTACCAGCGCCAGGATCAGGATCAAGGCCAGGATCTCTGGATCTGGCACCGGCCGGATTGGGGGGTAGGTGGCCTGGGATCCGCAGAGCCAATCCTGCACCGGCCGCCCCTGAAGCGTGCTGCCGGCCAGATGCAGGTTGTGAGGCGCACCTGTGCGCTCAAATTCCGCCGTCGTCCCGGCGCAGGCCGGGACCCATAACCACAGGATTGGGTTGGTAGGAAAGCTGTGGCCCCAGCGTCGCGCAACCATCACCTTCGGTGGTTATGGGTCCCGGCCTGCGCCAGGACGACGATGAATTTGTTGCACCACTTGTACGTCACACTCCAACGGCCCCTTCAGTGGGCCGATGTCGGATCGGTCGTGTCGTAGACCACGCCGCAGACCCTGTGCGCGTAGCAGGAACGCAGATGACATCGTTGATCCAGTGCACAGCCGCCGTAGATCAGGGCGAAATAGCCGAGCACGGCGAAGGCGGTCACGCCAAGAAGGCATCTGGTCCAAACATCCATCGACGGCCGCCTCACCCCGTGTGCGAGTTGCACCACCACGCGCCCATACCCTTCGTATGATTTGACCGTAAACAGGTTCGTCCCCGCCTCACGCCTCTCTTGCGTAGCTCTTCAACCTTGCCTCGAGCACCGCCATCACCTGGTCGCGGACCGGGTCACGGGAGCCTTTCAGCCAAGCGGCGGCGAGTGGCAGGCGGCCGGCGGCACTGCCGCGCTTGAGTCTGAGGGGAACGAAACGCACGCCGGGGATCGCCATCCGCGCGGTCCAGCGCGGCACGATGGCAACGCCGAGCCGCGCCGCGACCATGTTGACGATGGTCTGCTTCTCGTCGGCGATCTCCTGGATGCGCGGCGTCAACCCGGCCTCGTCAAACAGTTTTGTCGTGAGATCGTGGCTGTGCGGCCGCGAGCGGCGCTCCGGCACGATCAAAGGCTGATCGGCGATGTCGGGCAGCACGATCTGCTTACGCCGCGCCAGCGCATGCTTGTGCGACAGCGCCACCACGGCGGTTTCCCGAAATAACGGAATGAACTCGATGCGGCGGTCGGGCCGCTCCGGCGGGCGCACAAAAGCGAGATCGAGCGCGCCCGACAGCAGCTTTGGCAAGAGACGGATGGTCTTCTCCTCGAGCAGCTGCACCGCGACATCGGGATGGGCGACGCGGAGGTCGCGCAGCAGCGGCGGCAACAGGCCGGCCGCGGCGCTGTCGATCGCACCGATCCGGAAGCGCCGCGCCTGTGGCTTGCGCAGCCGGCGGCGAAAGCCGTTCTCGATCGCTTCGGCGCGGCCGAGCAACTCGCGCCCCTCGCGCAGCAGCGTCGCGCCGTCCTCGGTCAACGACACCGCGCGCGTGGTGCGCGCGAACAGCCGCACCCCGAGATCTTCTTCCAGGAGCTTGATGTGGCGGCCGAGCGCCGACGGCATCATCTGCAGGCGCTGTGCGGCGCGGCCGAAATGCAGTTCCTCGGCAGCCGCGACGAAGCAGCGAAGCTGGTGCAGTTCCAAGATTTTCGTTCCCGGCTTTCTGTGATCGTCATGGCCGAGCTTGTCCCGGCCATGACGTGCCGAGGGCGCGTCGCTCGCGGCGATTATATCATTTTTTTGTATAAACCGGCGCGGATTGAAGCGGAAGGGCGCGAGCCTCTAGGGTTCCCGGTGGCGCGGCGAAATGCGCCGTCCCAACAAACAAGACGAACCCCGGGGAAGCCCATGGAAAGCGAGCTTGGCACTCGCGTGTTGCGCAAGATCTCACTGCGCATCGTGCCGTTCATCATGCTGCTGTACTTCGTGGCCTTCATCGACCGGGTCAATATCGGCTTCGCGTCGCTGACCATGAACAAGGACATCGGCCTGTCGCCGACCGTCTATGGCTTCGGCGCCGGTATCTTCTTCTGGGGCTACTTCCTGTTCGAGGTGCCCTCCAACATCATCCTGCACAAGATCGGTGCGCGGATCTGGATCGCGCGGGTGATGATCACCTGGGGCCTGGTCTCGGCGGCGATGGCGCTGGTGCAGGGCGCGACCAGCTTCTACGTGCTGCGCTTCCTGCTCGGCGCCGCGGAAGCCGGCTTCTTTCCCGGCATCATCCTCTATCTGTCCTACTGGTTCCCGGCCCGGCAGCGCGCCGCCGTCACCGCGCTGTTCATGGCCGCAGCCCCGCTGTCGACGGTGCTCGGCTCGCCGGTGTCCGGCGCGCTGCTGGAGATGGACGGCCTGTTCGGCTTCAAGGGCTGGCAATGGCTGTTCGTGCTGGAAGCCGTGCCCGCCGTGCTGCTCGGCTTCGTGGTGCTGGGCTTCCTGACCGACCGGCCGGAGCAGGCCAAATGGCTTGCCGACGACGAGCGCGCCTGGCTGGTCAAGACCATGAAGGCGGAGAACGACGGCAAGGCCGCGACCGCGAGCCACAGCATCTGGCGCGGCCTTGCGGACCCGCGCGTGCTGGCGCTGTCGCTGGTCTATTTCGGCACCTCGGCCGGGCTCTACACGCTTGGTGTGTGGGCGCCGCAGATCATCAAGGCGTTCGGCCTGTCGTCGCTGCAGGTCGGCTTCCTCAACGCGGTGCCGGCGACAATTGCCGTGATCGCGATGGTGCTGTGGGCACGGCATTCCGACCGCACCGGCGAGCGCACCTGGCACGTTGTGCTGGCCTGCCTGGTGGCATCAGCGGGACTCGCGCTGGCCGGACTTTGGACCGGCCTTGCCGCCGTGATCGCGGCGCTGACCTTGGTCAATATCGGCATCTCCTCGTCCAAGCCGCCACTGTGGAGCATGCCGACCATGTTCCTGTCGGGCTCGGCCGCCGCGGCCGGGATCGCCACCATCAACTCGATCGGCAATCTCGGTGGCTTCGTCGGGCCGGCGATGATCGGCTGGATCAAGGAGCGCACCGGCAGCTTCGAGGGCGGCCTCTATTTCGTCGCTGCCCTGCTGGTGCTCTCAGCCGTGCTCACGCTGCTGCTGTCGCGCGCGCAAGCCGCGCCAGTGCAGGCCGAACCGCAACCCAATCCCGTGCAAACCCGCTAACAACAGATCCGGAGACAACCCATGCGCACCCATTCCATCGCCGCCATCCCCGCCGACGGCATCGGCCCCGAAGTGATCTCCGCGGGTGTCCGCGTGCTCGAGGCGCTGGCAAAGCGCAGCGGCGACATCAGCTTCAACGTCAAGACCTTCGACTGGGGTTCGGACTATTACAAGAAGCACGGCGTGATGATGCCGGCCGACGGCCTCGCCGAGCTCAAGAAGTTCGACGCGATCTATTTCGGCGCGGTCGGCGCGCCCGATGTGCCGGACCACATCACGCTGTGGGGCTTGCGGCTGCCGATCTGCCAGGGCTTTGACCAATACGCCAATGTGCGGCCGACAAAGATCCTGCCCGGCGTCGCCTCGCCGCTGCGCAATGTCGGCGTCGGCGATCTCGACTGGGTGATCGTGCGCGAGAACTCCGAAGGCGAATATGCCGGGATGGGCGGCCGCGCGCACAAGGGCCTGCCGGAGGAGGTCGGCACCGAAGTCGCGGTATTCACCCGCGTCGGCGTGACGCGGATCATGCGCTATGCATTCCAGCTCGCGCAGTCGCGGCCGCGCAAATTCCTCACCGTGGTGACCAAGTCGAACGCGCAGCGCCACGGCATGGTGATGTGGGACGAGATCGCGGCCGAGGTGGCGCGGGAGTTCCCCGACGTCACCTGGGACAAGATGCTGGTCGACGCCATGACGGTGCGGATGACGCTGCATCCGAAGAGCCTCGACACGATTGTGGCAACCAATCTGCACGCCGATATCCTCTCGGATCTCGCAGGCGCACTGGCCGGCAGCCTCGGCGTCGCGCCGACCGGCAACATCGATCCGCAGCGCCGCTTCCCCTCGATGTTCGAGCCGATCCACGGCTCGGCCTTCGACATCACCGGCAAGGGCATCGCCAATCCAGTGGCGACCTTCTGGACCGGCGCGCAGATGCTGGAGCACCTCGGCGAAAAGGACGCCGCCGTGCGATTGATGGCGGCAGTCGAGAAGGTCTGCGCCGCCGGCGTGCTGACGCCCGACGTCGGCGGCACGGCGACGACCAAGGAAGTGACGGATGCGGTGATCGACGCGATCCATGGATCGAATGTGTGAGGCGCGGTCGCGCCGCTGCATCATTGAAGTAAGGTGAGCACGCTGCTCGGGCTCCCTCCCCCCTTGCGGGGGAGGGTTGGGGAGAGGGGCGCACTTGCTCCGCTCTCAGTTAGAAGCGGCGACACTTGCTGCGCAGGTTGATGGCGTCGTCGCTTCATCACTCGCATCACGCCCGGGGCCACCCCTCTCCCCGCCCTCTCCCGCAAGGGGAGAGGGAGCCTGAGAGGGTGCTCACCTTACGAGGTCCGTACGCTTACCTCACGAAAGCGTCTCCGCCTCCGCGCAGTTCGTCAGCCGCGCCGGCACGCCGACGGCGGTGCAGCCGGCGGGCACATCCGAGGTCACCAGCGCGCCGGCGCCGATCTTGGCGAAATCGCCGATCGTGAGATGTCCGATCACCGTTGCGCCGGCACTGAGCAGCACACCGCGGCCGATGGTCGGGGCGTGGCGCGGGTCGTCCTGATGGCGCGCGATGGTGACGTTCTGCAAAATCGTGACCTCGTCGCCGACAGAAGCCAGCGCGCCGATGATGATGCCGGTGCCGTGATCGAGGAACACCGCGGTTCCGATTTGGGCCGACGGGTGAATGCTGATCTGCAACTGGTCCGCAGCCGCACTCTGCATCAGCAGCGCGAGGTCGGGGCGATCTTCGCGCCACAGCCAGTTCGACACGCGCCAGGCCTGCAGCGCGGCGTAGCCCTTGAAGTTGAGAAGCGGCGGCAGGAAGCCTGAGATCGCCGGATCGCGGCGGACGATCGCCGTGAGATCAACTGCTGCGGCATCGACCAGCGCGGGCTCGGCCGCATACGCCTCGCGGGCCGCACGCGCAAACTGCGCACGATCGGCCTCGGCGCGGCCGATGCGCCGGCCGATCAGGAACGCGAGCGCGCCGCCGAGCTCGCCCTGATCGAGGATGAAGGCGGCCGACGCCTCGAGGAAGGGATCGGCGACGACGGCGGCTTCCGCTTCGCGCCGGATCGAACGCCAGAGATCGTCAGAACTCGCCGTCACATGCGTCGCCATGATCTTCGCCTCATCGTCCGGGCCGCCGACGATAGAGTGGGCGCGACCACCCCAAAATGCAAACCGCCCGCTTGCTCATCGCAAACGGGCGGCTCAGGGCCATCAGGTGTTATGGGGGCACATCGCCTGAAGGCTCAGCGCTTGCCTCGCGTGATCAGCTCTGCGGCGGCTGGTCGTTCGGCGGGGTCGGACGGGTCTTGTGTTGCGCCATGAAGGCGTCGAACTCTTCCTTGTCCTTGGCGTGGCGCAGGCGATCGAGGAAGTTCTTGAACTCGACCTGCTCCTCCTCGAGACGGCGCAGCGTGTCCGTGCGGTACTCGTCGAAGGCGCGGTTGCCGCTCGAGGGCGAACCGAAGCCGCCGAACGGGAAGCCGCGGCGCTCCATGCGGCTCTTCATCCGCTCCATCCTGTCCTGCATGCGCTCCATCTTGTTCTGCCAGCGATCCATGTCGTTGTGACTCCAACAGGCCATCTTTCTGCTCCCGAGTGTGAAAAAGAGAAGGGCGAGACCGATCGGCCACCAGATCATGAAACCAAGGATGATCCCGGCGATCTTCAGGGGATGCCACGGCGTCGCGTAGAAGTAGGGGCGGTAGGGTTCTTCGACGGGGCCGCGCCAGCGATTGACATCAGCGGTGTAGGCCATTTCCTTCTCCATGACGGCATCACGCCGTTGTGAATGTAAATAACATTTACATAGATAGCCGACCCCTTGGGAAAGTCAAGCAGCGCGAATGACGCACCCCTGGGATTATTTTTGAAATTTTATTTCGGCTTGCCCCAGGGACCCGCCTTGTCACCAGCGGGCATGTCGTCGGCGGGCGCCTCGGCACCCGGCCTGCGATCGGTGAGGAAGCCGAGGCCGCGCAGATAGATCAGCACTTCGGCTTCGAGCAGATCTTCCGGCGACATCGGCAGCTTGCGCCGCGCCGCATCGCCGCGGCCGAACAGCGAGGCGACGCCATGCGACATCGACCAGATGTGCAGCGCCATCATCATCGCCGGCGGGCGCGGCGTGGCGGGCGGCGCCAGCGCCGCGAGCCGCTCGGCGGCGGCGCGGATGATCGCAAACGCGCGTTCGCTCGCGGCCATCAGGGTCGGATTGGAATCGACCGGCAGGCCGGATTCGAACATCGCGGAGTAGAACGCAGGCTCCTCGCGAGCAAAGGCGAGATAGGCCTTGCCGACGCGCTCGAACGCCGAGACGGTGTCGGGACGGCCGTCGTCCCAGGCCTGCGTCAAGAGCGCCTCGAACTGCTCGAAGCCGCGCTGCGCGATGCTGGCGATCAGCTCGTCGCGGTCGCGGAAATGCCGGTACGGCGCGGCGGGGCTGACGCCGGCCATCCGCGCGGCGTCGGCGAAGGTGAAGCCGGCCGGCCCTTTCTTCGTGATCAGGTCGAGGGCTGCCTGCAGCAACGCCTCTTTGAGATTGCCGTGATGATAGCCGCGCTCGGCGCGGCCTTGGTCCTTGCGCCAGCTCATGTGAACGGCTTTTACATGAGCCGGCGGTAAAGGTCACTAGGCCACCGGTCCTGGCCGACCCAGGACCGGCGGCCTGGATTCTTGTTTCAACGCGTTCTCCGCGCGGAAAACGCTATGCGGCGGGGCGCGGGTTAATCAAGATTAACGGATAGGTGGCGCAGGCTCGCTGCTCTCGACCAGAGCAGCCCGGCTCAAGCCAATGGCTCCATCTTCCCCTTCCCCCTGAAAGGGGGAAGGTCGGGATGGGGGTCAGCCGCAGGCGACGAAGCATGTGGAGAGAGCAGATCCCCACCCGCTTTGCCCTGGCGAGCAAAGCGACCTCCCCTTTTCAAGGGGAGGTGAATGGTCCGGCCTCAGCGGCCCGGGATCGGCAGCACAGGCATTATCTCGACGGCCTCGCCCGGGAAGATCGCAAAATGCGGGTGGTTCTCGAACAGGTTTGCCGCCGCTTCGTGCGACGCCGCGCGCACCACGGTGAAGCCGGTCATCAGATTGGCGATGTCGGCGGTGCCGTCAGCGGCGACCTTCTTGGTCTTGCCGAGCGGTCCGCCCATCTCGACGATCACGTCGTGGTGCTTCTCGACCCAGGCTCCCCAGGCGGCCATGCCCTGCTGCTCCTTGGCACGCCGCTCGGCCTCCGGCATCGCGTTCCAGGCTGCCATCCGCGAACCGGTTTTGCCGCCGCCGAGATAGACGGCGAGGAAGGTGTTGGTGCTCATCTTGCGTCTCCGTTGTGGTGGTTGGTTGATCGTCAGTGCGTGTCGCGATGACGCTCTGAAGCGGCACCGCTTTCTTGGTGGTTAGCGCAGCGCCTTGCCCCAGCCGCCCTGCGGGTGCTCGAAGGTGGCGGCGGCCTGCTGCACCTCCTCGGAGAAGTCGGCCATCTCCTGCACCTGGCGGATCTCGATCATCTCGTTGGCGGACGCCGGGCACTTGCTGGCCCACTCGATCGCTTCAGTGCGCGAGGCGACATCGATCATCCAGAAGCCGCCGATCACTTCCTTGGCCTCGGTGAACGGACCGTCGGTCACGACGGGCAAGCCGCTGTCGAACCTGACCCGCGCGCCGGTCGCCGGCGGATGCAGGCCTTCCAGCGTGATCAGCACGCCGGCATCCTTGAGCGCCTGGTTGTATCGCATCATCGCGGCGACCCGTTCCGGGTCGAGCTCGAGCTTGGCCGGCGCGGACTCGTAGCCCTGCGGGATCATCAGCATCATGAAACGCATTGGTCGATCTTCCTTGCTTGTTGAATTACTCGCCTTCGTCATCTCGGGCATGCGCCGTCGGGCGCAAGCCCCGCAATAACGAAGACGTCACTTCTTTGCGGCCTGCGCGCGCAGCCGCTCTCCCCGCTCGCGCAGCTCGGGCGTCAGCGCCTCGCCAAAATCCTCCGCAGCAAACACCTGACGGATCTCGATCTCGGAGCCGCCGTCGAACGGCGCGCGCTTCATCCAGCCAATCGCTTCATCGAGCGATTTGGTCTCGATCAGCCAGAAGCCGCAGACGAGATCGCCGGTCGGGCTGAACGGTCCGTGGCTCACGGTGCTCTGCCCGCCGGCATATTTGACGCGGGCGCCCTTGTTGGTCGGATGCAGGCCCTCGCCGGCCTGCATCACGCCGGCCTTGACCATCTCCTCGTTGAACTTGCCCATCGCGGCGAGCAGCTCGGTGCTCGGCATCACGCCGGCCTCGGTATCCTTGTTCGCCTTCACGATCACCATGAACTTCATCGTCCTGCTCCGTTGTGTTGGACCGGCGGTTGCCGGTGCTCGTCAGAAGGACGACGCCGCTCTTGCCACGCCGACAGGTCGAACGAAATTATTTCGGAGGTCATTGCATCGCGCGCCACGGCCTTCAGCGCTCCTGCCTGACGAGTTCGCCGTCCTGATGCGACGGACCGAAATAGACGTCGATGCGCGACACCTTGTCGCCGTCGAACACGACAAACTCGGTGTTGCGAAAGCTCTTGCCGTCGCGGCCGACGCAGCGATAGGTGACGAAGGCCTCTGTGCCATCGACCATGATGCGCTCGATCTCGTGGCGGCCGATCCAGCCAGAGTCGCGCCAGCACTCGGCGAAATAGCGCGGCTTGTCGATGTTCTCGCCGTAGGGTGTCGAGAAGCGGAAATCCTCCGCAAATGCCGCTTCGACCGCCGCGCGGTCATTGGCGAGATAGGCGGCGAAGAGCCCGCGGATGATCTCCGCCCTGTTGCCAGCTGCAGCCATGTCGTCTCCACACAATTCGCCCGGGCCTCCGGAGCGCGCTCCAGAACCCGGGCCTCAGGGAGATGACGAACGGGGCGGCGCGAAAACGACATCGCGCCGCGATTTATTTTCAGGCCCGGCTGGGACTTCAGCCTTCCCTGGGGAACATGCCGAAATAGGGTTCGGCCTCCCCGAGGACGCACGCGAAGGACGGCCGCGCCTGCAGCCGCGCCAGATAGCCGGCCAGATGCGGATGGCCGTCGCCGAACGGCTCGACCTTGTTGCCGTAGAACAGCGCCGGCGCGGCGGCACAATCGGCCAGCGAGAAACGTTCGCCCATCATCCAGCCGCCATGCGCGAGTTGCTGCTCGAGAATGGCATAGGAGGTACGGAGCTGCGCCCGTGCCTCCGCGACGCCATGCGGGTCCTTGGTGTCCGCCGGCCGCAGCCGGTCGCCGACGATCCGCTGCATCGGCAGATGGACATAGAGATCGAGGAAGCGATCACGCAGCCGGGTCTGCAGCGCGAGCTCCTGATCTTCGGGGATCAAGGCGACGGCGCCGGGATAATGCCGGTCGAGATATTCGATGACGATGCTCGATTCCGGCACCGTCTCGCCCCGCGTCTCGTCGCGGAGCACGGGGAAACGGCCGATCGGCCACAGCGCGAGCAGCGCCGCGCGTTGCGCGGCATCGCCGAGATTGACCAAATTGGGCGTGAACGGTGCGCCGTTCTCGTAGAGCGCGACCAGCGCCTTCCAGCAGAACGAGGACAGCGGGTGGTAATGCAGGGTGAGCGACATCAGAACTCCATCATGAAACCAGTGCCCGGAGGACGAAGCGGAGAACGCGCTGCCGACATCCGGCACAGCAATTATTTTTCGCAGTCGCCGGGCATGGATATGAGCCTGGACATTGAGCATCAACGCGACGCGCATTCGTCGAGCACGCGAATCACGATGCTGGATTGTTTTGCGAAGCGGTCAGCAATATCAGCCTTCGTAATAGGTCTATCAGCGTTGCTGAAGTGCACGCGTTCCGATCATCCGCATCAGACGAAAGTTGTCATCGATTTTCGTCCGTAGGATTACGGTAAACATCGCATGCTGACTATGGATGCTAACGTGCACATCGGAAAATTTCTTCGCAAGTTGAAATAGATGCGCGCGCGACACAACGCGTTGTGCAGTCCGTGCCAGGCCCGCGCGACCATCAGGCTTTACCGATGCTAAACGGCTCGCTGCAACCTTTCCGTGAGTTGCCTCGATCCGCTTTTCCGCATCCCTTTCTTTTGAACCTTCACGGAGCCCTGATGTTCAGTTTCCGCAACAAGGCAACCATCGACAGTGCGCTGGCGCAAGCCGCTGCGATCGGCAAGTCGCAGGCGGTGATCGAGTTCAAGCTCGACGGCACCATCGTCACCGCAAACGAGAACTTCCTGAACGCGATGGGCTACACGCTCGACGAGATCAGGGACAAGCACCACAGCATGTTCGTCGAGCCGGCCTATCGCGACAGCCACGACTATCGCGCGTTCTGGGCGAGCCTCAACCGCGGCGAATTCCAGGCCGCGCAGTACAAGCGCGTCGCCAAGGGCGGCCGCGAGATCTGGATCCAGGCCTCCTACAACCCGATCCTGGACAAGAGCGGCAAGCCGGTCGGCGTCATCAAGTTCGCCACCGACATCACCACGCAGAAGATCCACAGCATGGAGGACGCCGGCAAGATCGCCGCGATCGGCCGCGCCCAGGCGGTGATCGAGTTCAATATGGATGGCACCATCGTCAATGCCAACGAGAACTTCCTCGGCGCGATGGGCTATTCGCTCGCCGAGATCCAGGGCAAGCATCACAGCATCTTCATGCCGCCGGCCGACCGCGACAGCGCGGCCTATCGCGATTTCTGGGCGCGGCTGAACCGCGGCGAGTTCGAGGCCGGCGAATTCAAGCGCATCGCCAAGGGCGCCAAGGAGATCTGGATCCTCGCCACCTACAACCCGATCCTTGACGACCGCGGCAAGCCGTTCAAGGTGGTCAAGTTCGCGACCGACGTCACCCAGCAGAAGCTGAAGGCCGCCGACAATGACGGCCAGATCGACGCGATCGGCAAGTCGCAGGCGGTGATCGAGTTCAACATGGACGGCACGATCCGCACCGCGAACCCGAACTTCCTCGGCGCGATGGGCTATTCGCTTGCCGAGATCCAGGGCAAGCATCACAGCATGTTCGTCGAGCCGGTCGAGGCGAGTTCGGCCGGCTATCGCGAGTTCTGGGGAGCGCTGAACCGCGGCGAGTTCCAGGCCGCCGAGTACAGGC
The DNA here is from genome assembly GCF_011058295.2 of Bradyrhizobium sp. 6(2017). Classification (NCBI taxonomy): domain Bacteria; kingdom Pseudomonadati; phylum Pseudomonadota; class Alphaproteobacteria; order Hyphomicrobiales; family Nitrobacteraceae; genus Bradyrhizobium; species Bradyrhizobium sp. 6(2017). The sequence continues at coordinate 9,004,330 of NZ_CP049289.2, forward strand.
GCATCGCCAAGGGCGGCCGCGAGATCTGGATCCAGGCTTCCTACAACCCGATCCTCGATCTCAACGGCAAGCCCTACAAGGTGGTGAAATACGCCACCGACATCACCGCGCAGGCGATCGGCCGCAAGAAGGCCGACAGCGCGCGCGGCCTGATCGAGGCGGTCGCCGCCGGCAGCGAGGAGATGAGCGCCTCGATCCGCGAGATCTCGGAAACCATGACCAAGTCGAAGCAGAACGCCGCGGTCGCCTCTGGCCGCGTCGAGGCTGCCGACGGCCAGGCGCAGAAGCTCAATGCCGCAGCTCAAGCGATGAGCGGCATCGTCGAGATGATCTCGAGCATTACCGGACAGATCAACCTGCTCGCGCTCAACGCCACGATCGAATCGGCGCGTGCGGGCGAAGCCGGCCGCGGCTTCGCGGTGGTCGCCTCCGAGGTGAAGAGCCTCGCCAACCAGGCCAAGCTGGCGACCGACACGATCTCCTCGGAAATCGACGCGCTGAACTCGATCGCCGCCGAGGTGGTGACCTCGCTGTCCGAGATCAAGGCCGCGATCGCCGGCGTCAACGAATACATCACCTCCACCGCCGCCGCGGTCGAGGAGCAGAGCATCGTGACGCAGGACATGTCGACCAACATGCAGCGCGCCTCCGCCGAGCTCGCAGCGTAAGCCACGGTGCGATCCTCGAAGGGTGCACGGCCCAGGCTGGTGGCCGTGCATCCTTCGAGACACGCCCCGAGTGACGAAGAATCCTCGTCGGGTTGACACGTCAGGGTAAAGGTCGCAGACGGTCGGGACATTGCCCGAACCGATGGACCACCCCGATGACTACAGCTTCCCCAAAAGTCGCACTCGTGACCGGCGCCGCGCGCGGCATCGGGCTTGCCGCAGCGAAACGTTTTCTCGCTGACGGCTGGCGCGTCGCGCTGCTCGACATCGAGGGTGAATTGCTGGGCGAGCGCCGTCGCGGCGTTGAAGCAGCCCAACAGCACGCTGGCGCTGACCTGCGACGTATCGGACGCTGACGGCGTGACCAAAGCGATGGCGGCGATCACCGGCCGTTTCGGCCGGCTCGACGCGCTGGTCAACAACGCCGGCATTGCCGTGTTCACGCCGGTGCTGGAGACCTCGGACGCCGACTGGAGCCGGATCATGGCGGTCAATCTCACCGGCCCGTTCCTGTGCACCAAGGCGGCTGCGCCCTTGATGCGCGAGCATGGCGGCGCGATCGTCAACATCACCTCGATCTCGGCGGTGCGCGCCTCGACGCTGCGCTCGGCCTACGGCACCAGCAAGGCGGGGCTTGCGCACCTCACCAAGCAGCTCGCGGTCGAGCTCGCCTCTCTTGGCATCCGCGTCAACGGCGTGGCGCCCGGGCCGGTCGAGACCGCGATGGCGAAGGCCGTGCACACGCCGGAGATCCGCGCCGACTATCACGACGCCATCCCGCTGAATCGTTACGGGCTGGAAGAGGAGCTGGCGGAAGCGATCTTCTTCCTGTGCTCGGAGCGCGCCAGCTACATCACCGGACAGATCCTCGCCGTCGACGGCGGCTTCGACGCCGCCGGCATCGGCCTGCCGACGCTGCGCGGCCGGCGGCGGAATGGGTAGCGCCTCCGCTTTCTCACCGTCACCCTGAGGAGGCTGCGCAGCAGCCGTCTCGAAGGGTCGACGGCCCCGCTCGTGACCGATTCATCCTTCGAGGCTCGCCCGGCGGCGCAAGCGCGCCGCAGGGCTCGCACCTTCAGCGACAAAGGCGAAGCCTTTGCGCGGGGATGACGGGACAGAAAGCCGCGCAGTTGGCCTAGCGGTCGTTCACTGCAACAACACGCCAAGCATTCTCAAGCCGGTCGATCCGCGTCAGGGACAGTGGATCGATCACGAACCGCAGCGCGAGCTCCGGCGCGAGATCGAGTGCGATCGCAAGCACCGCGCGGATGGTGCCGGAATGCACAACCAGCACGACATTGCCTTCCGGCAGGCGCGCGAGCCCTGCCCGCGCCCGCGCAATCTGGTCGGCGAAGCTTTCGCCGCCGGGCGGCCCGTTGGTGCCCGGCGATTGCCAGAACGCACGATAGGCTGCCGCGCCGAGCTCTCTCTCGATCTCGCAGTGGCGCCGGCCGGTCCAGTCGCCAAAATCCTGCTCGCGAAAGGCGTCGTCCTCGGCTGCCGCGAGACCGAGCCGCGCAGCGGTCTCGCGGGTGCGCCGCGCCGGGCTGCAAACGGCGAAGGCGCTAGCCGGCAGCCGCGCCTGCAACGCTGCGAAGGTCGCTGCATCGCCGAGATCCGCGGGCGCATCGGGCGCGTGGATCACACCGCGCGGACCGTCGACCGGCGCGTGGCGGATCAGCCAGAGATGCGTTTCGCCGTCCATCTTCGGCTTACTCCAGCCGGGCCGCGAGCAGCACCAGGATCGCGGTCTCAGCAACCTGCTCGGCGCCGCCGAGCACATCGCCGGTCTGGCCGCCGATCTGCCGCTTGGCCAAAAGCGCCATGATCAGCGCGCTCGCGCCGGCCGCGATCGCCGCCAGCAGCGCATTGCCAAAGGGCAAGGCAAGGAGTGCGATCAGAAGCGCGATGCCGGCCGCGACCGCCGCAATCGTGCCATCGGGCCGGCCTGCATTGGCCGCGAGCCCGTCCTTGCGCGCGTAAGGCAGGCTGATCGCGATCCATGGCAGCACGCCGCGGCCAAGCGCATGCGCGGCGATCAGGGTCTGCACCACAAGACCGTTCGGAATGGCCGCGAGCGCCGCAAGCTTGGCGGCAAAGCTCACCACCAGCGCCAGCGCGCCATAGGTGCCGAGCCGGCTGTCGCGCATGATCTCGAGCTTTGCGGCCGGATCGCGGCCGCCGCCAAAGCCGTCGGCGACGTCGGCGAGCCCGTCCTCATGCAGCGCACCGGTCAGCAGCGCACCGCCACCGAGCGCAAGCGCCGCGGCAGCGAGATCCGGCACACCGATCGCCCGCAGCAGCAGGCAGAACAGGCCGATCGCCGCCCCGATGCCGGCCCCGACCAGCGGAAACAGCCGCTGCGCCCGCGCAAAACTCTCCGGCCGCGCACCGTCCGGGTGCGGCATCGGTAGCCGGGTCAGAAAGGCGGTGGCGATCCTGAGATCGTCGAGCCACTCACGCATGGTCTTGGTATTCAAAGTCCTGGCCTTCAAATTGCTCCAAACCGCGATGAGATCAGGCCGGATCGTCATCCCGTTTCAGCGTCCAGTTTGAGCATAATCTTCCCGGAAAACCGCTTCACAGCGTTCCGGATCATGCTTTAGTTTGCGGCCCGCTCGACGAGGGAATCGCATGCAGTTCAGTACTCTAGACGACATCCGCAGCTTTTGTCGCGACCTGCCCGCAGGCGACGAGGCGAGCGCTGCGGCGGCTACCCTGCGCCAGCAGAATCTGACCAAGCCGCCGGGAAGCCTCGGCCGGCTGGAAGAGGTCGCGATCTGGCTGGCGCGCTGGCAGCGGCGCGAGATCCCCCGGCTCGACCAGGTCACCATTGCCGTGTTCGCCGGCAATCACGGCATCGCCGAGCGCGGCGTTTCGGCCTTTCCCTCTGAAGTAACCGCGCAGATGGTAGCGAATTTCGCCGCGGGAGGCGCGGCGATCAACCAGATCGCAAAACTTGCCGGCGCCGCGCTGCGCGTCGAGCCGCTCGAGCTTAAGCGCCCGACCCGCGATTTCACCATGGCGCCGGCGATGGATGGCGCCGATTTCCTGGTCGCGCTCGACACCGGCTGGCGCACGGTGCCCGAGCAATGCGACCTCCTGGTGGTCGGCGAGATGGGCATCGCCAACACCACCGTGGCCGCGACGCTGTGCGCGGCATTGATGGGCGGGCGCGGCGCGCGCTGGGCCGGCCGCGGCACCGGCGTCGACGATGCCGGCCTGCTGCGCAAGCGCACGGTGATCGACACCGCGCTGAAACTGCATCGCAACCTCCTCGACGATCCCTTGGCTGTCGCAGTCGCGCTCGGCGGGCGCGAGCTCGCAGCGATCGCAGGCGCCGTGCTGGCGGCACGGGCAAGATCGATCCCGGTGCTGCTCGACGGCTTCGTCGCGACATCGGCGGTGCTGCCGCTGGCGCGGCTTGCGCCCGACAGCCTCGCGCATTGCCGCGCCGGGCATGTGTCGGCCGAACTCGGCCACCGCGAATTGCTGCGCGAGCTCGCGCTCGCTCCCCTGCTCGATCTCGAGATGCGGCTCGGCGAGGCCTCCGGCGCGGGCGTGGCGATCCTGCTGCTGCGCGCCGCACTCGCCTGTCACGGCGGCATGGCGACCTTTGCCGAGGCCGGCGTTTCCGGCGCGGACTGAAGCCGGGGGATAGCGGCACAGTTCCTTCAAAAAGCCGGTGCATACCGCTGATGCGGGGCACAATCTTCGCGTGCGCAGCATGACCACTGTGCGCGGAAGGCCTAACCTGCGTGCCGGCGGGCGCCGGCCGGCGCCTCGGGCCATGCTGAAACCAGAATCCGGGGAGAATCACGTCATGTCGGGTGTTCTCATCAATCTGATCATTCAAATCATCAGCGGAGCCGTCGGCGGCAATGTCGCGGCGGGAGCGGCCAAGAACATCGATCTCGGCACGCTCGGCAACACCATCGCCGGCGCCATCGGCGGCGGCGCCGGCGGACAGCTGCTGGGCATGCTGATCCCGCTGCTCGCCAATTCAGGCGCGGCGCCTGACATCGGCAGCATCATCGGACAGGTCGCCGGCGGCGGCGTTGCCGGCGCGGTGCTCACTGCGATCGTGGGCGTGCTCAAGAACCGGGCAGCCTGAATCGACTGCCGTCGCGGAGCGGGCATCGGTCTTGACGATGCCCCATTCCGGCGCGAGCCTTGAGCTATCCGATGCGGCGGAACCTTGATCGCATCGGCGGCAGGGATCGCGTTCATGAAGGCACTTGTCGCGGCGGCAGCTCTCTGCGCAACGGTTTCCTGCGCACAAGCCGACGTTCGCATCCTTGCCAGCCCCGGCGGGCAGGTCGGCCCATTCATCGAACTGTTCGACAAGGTGCGCGAGTCCGGCGAGCGCGTGGTGATCGACGGGCCGTGCCTGTCGGCGTGCACGCTGGTGCTCTCGATGGTGCCGGGCGACCGCATCTGCGTGACGCGCCGCGCGGTGCTCGGCTTTCATGCCGCGCGCTCGATCGACCAGCGCGGCCGGACCTATGCGGAGCCGGAAGCCTCCGTCGCAGTCCTGGAAGCCTATCCGGCGCCGGTGCGCAGCTGGATCGTGCGCCGCGGCGGCCTGACCTCACGCCTGCTGCTGCTGCGCGGCCGCGAGCTCGCGGCGATCTATCCGCGGTGCAGGTGAGAATCTGTAGCTTGCAGAGTGGGCAAAGGCACGTCTGCGTCATGCCCACTCCGCGAACCCAAACCCGTCATCCTGAGGTGCGAGCCCTTGCGAGCCTCGAAGGATGCACGGCCACCAGCCGGGCCGTCGATCCTTCGAGGGCCGCTGAAGAAGCGGCCACCTCCAGCGACAACGGCGAAGCCGTTGCGCGGGGATGACGGTCCAACCACGTCGTGTACGTTACATCTGCTGCGGGCAGTTCACCATCCAGGGGATGCCGAACTGATCGACGCACATGCCAAAACCGTTGGAGAAGAAGGTCTTGCCGAACGGCAGGGTGACCGTGCCGCCTTCGGACAGCGCCTTGAAGCGGCGTTCGCCCTCGGCAGGATCATCGACCTGAAGCGCGACGTGGAAGCCCTGCGGCTTCTGGAAGTGGCCGGGCGGGGCGTCGGAGGCCATGATGATCTCGCCGTCGATCGTGAGGCGGGCGTGCATGATCTTGTCCTTCCAGCCGGGCGGCGTCTGCATCTCCGCATTGCCCTCGCCGTAAGGGAAGGTCTCCTCGATCCGCGCGCCGAGAACCGTCTGGTAGAATTTCAGCGCGGCGTCGCAATTGCCGTCGTAGGAAAGATAGGGGTTGACCTGCATGACATGCTCCCTGTGATAGATTCTCGTTTTGACGCGTTTTCTTCACGCAAACCGGTAACCGCTTCGTTCGAAAACGCTCTCTATTTTTCCGTCAGCTTCTTCAGATTGGCGAGACCGATCTCGAAATCCCTGCCGATCATGCGATCCAGGTTCATGAACACCTGCATCACCTTCGACATGAAGACGGCCGGACCATACATGGTCCATGTGACGCTGGTCGCATCTCCCTGCGGCAGCATTGTGAACTCGGCGGTGTTGTGGCCCTCGAACGGCTTGATGAAGTCGAGCTTGATGACGATCTTCGACGCCGCGGAGGACTGCAGGATCTCCATCCGGCCGGCGCCGACATTCTTGTTACCATCCCAGGCATAGACGGCACCCTGCCCGCGCTCGGCGCCGCTATAGATGCGCTTCATGTCCGGATCCCGGTTCTCGTAGGGCGACCACACCGTCCACTGATGGAAATCGTTGATCAGCGGAAACACCCGCTCCGCCGGCGCGTCGATACTGATCGCACGCGTCACCCGAAGCGTGCCCGGCTTGGTCACCACGAGGATCAGGATGACGGCAATCGCGAGCGCGAGGATGATAGCGATGATGGCAATGGTCTCGAACATGACAGTCTCCAGGTGGATAAATTAAAACGATAGCTCAGCGGCGAAACGGAAGCATTGCGCGCAGATTGCCGTCGCGCAGATAGAGCCCGCCCCACACCATCAGGCCGAGATAGAGCCCGAACAGCGTGTGGGTGAACAGCGGACTATCGATCCGCACATGGGAGGCGATGGCGCCGCCGAGGTAGCCGGTGAGCAGGATGGCGCCGAGGATCGAGGTCGGCGGCACCGAATACAGCAGCGTGCAGACGATGGTGATGATGCCGAGGCTGCGCGCCAGCGTATCGCTCGCGCCGTAACCCATCTTGTCCATAGTCTCGGTAACGACCGACAGCGGCACCAGCTTGATCGCGCCGTCGAACAGCAGGAACAGGACGACCACGCCGCTCATAACGCGGCCGGTGATGCGGGCGGGCTTTGAGATTTCGGCGTCGACGATCGTCGGCATGGCTTGCTCCCCAAGGTGTGGTGATGCTCTGCCTTCATGACGAACGGAGTGATGCGCGGCCGACAGGGGCGGTGAAGATTTTTCTGGGAGAGCGCGATGAGATGCGGTCATATCGCGACCGCGGCGGGACTGCGCCTCCCTCTCCCGCTTGCGGGGGAGGGCTGGAGTGGGGGTCTCACCACGAGTCCTATTGTGGTGAGAGCCCCCACCCGTATCGCATCTACGATGCGATACGACCTCCCCCGCAAGCGGGAGAGGTGCAGCGTGCGTGCGGCGATGTGGATGAAACTACTTCGCCTTCACATTGCGCGGCTTGCTGTCGCGCATCAGGCGGTCGATGTGCATGCGGATGTGGGCGGCTTCGGCGGTGGTGTTGGCGAGCGCGATGGCGCGGTCGAAGGCGACGTGCGCTTCGTCGTTGCGGCCGAGCTGCATTAGGAAGGCGCCACGCACGCCGAAATAATGGAAGTAGTTGGACAGCCGCGGCGCCAGCGGCTCGATCATCTCGAGCGCGGCCTCCGGCCCCTTCACCTTGGAGACCGCAACCGCGCGATTGAGCGTGATCACCGGCGACGGCTGCATGACCTCGAGCGCGCCGTACAGCAGATCGATCTGGGTCCAGTCGGTATCCTCGGGCTTTTCGGCGCGGGCGTGCAGCGCTGCGATCGCCGCCTGCACCTGGTAGGGCCCGCTGCGGCGGTGGCGCATCGCCTTGTCGATCAAGGCGAGGCCCTCGGCGATCAGCTTCTGGTTCCACAGGCTGCGGTCCTGGTCGTCGAGCAGGATCACCTGGCCGTCGGCGTCGAAGCGCGCGGCGGCACGGGCATGCTGCAGCAACAATAGCGCCGTCAGCCCCATGATCTCCGGCTCGCTCTGGAACAGCCGCAGCAGCAGGCGGGCCAGCCGGATCGCCTCCTCGCACAGCGGCGAGCGGATTTCGGCGGTGTCGCCGCTCGCCGAATAGCCCTCGTTGAAGATCAAATAGACCATCGCCGCAACCGAGACCAGCCGCTCGCTGCGCTCGACCGCACCCGGCGTTTCGAACGGCACGTTGGCATCGGCGACGCGCGTCTTGGCCCGCGTGATGCGCTGCTCCATCGCGGCTTCCGAGACCAGGAAGGCGCGCGCGATCTGCTTCACCGACAGGCCGGAGACGATGCGCAGCGCCAGCGCGATCTGCTGCGTCGCCGGCAGATCCTTGTGACAGCAGATGAACAGCAGCCGCAAAATGTCGTCGCGGTAATGCGAGCCGTCGAGCCGCTCGGCGATCTCGTCCTCGGTGTCATCAAGGTCGGAGATCGCCTGGTCGTCGTCGGGCAGCGGCTCCTGCTTTTTGCTGCGCCTGATATCGTCGATCGCGACGTTACGGCCAACCATGATCAGCCACGCCGCGGGATCGCGCGGCGGGCCGTTCTGCGGCCAGCTCTTCAGCGCCCGCAGGCAGGCGTTCTGAAAGGCCTCCTCGGCGGTATCGAGATTGCGGAAGTAGCGCAGCAGTGCGCCAACCGCCTGGGGACGCGCCGACGTCAGCGCGGCATCGATCCAGGCGGCGTCGGTCATGCTCACGCTTTTGGACTCCCCTGATTGAAGTAGCCGACCGGGCGGATCTCATAGGTGCCGCCCGGATTGGCCTCGCCAAGGTCGCGTGCGATGTCGAGCACCTCGTCGAGGTTCTTGCCCTCGACCAAATAGAAGCCCAGCAGCTGTTCCTTGGTTTCGGCGAACGGGCCGTCCAGCACGACCGGCGGGTTTTCCTTGCGCAGCGTGGTCGCGGCGGTGGTCGGCAGCAGCCGGGCCACTGGGCCGAGCCGGCCCTGCTTGGCGAGCTTGTCCTGCACCACGGACAGTTTCTGCATGACCGAGGCGTCGTGCTCCTTGCTCCAGGAACCGACCATGTCTTCGTCATGATAGCAGAGGATGGCGTACAGCATCGAAAAGGCATCTCCGTTCATTGCAAGAACGAACGATTATGCCCGCTGCCGACAGGGGGAGCGAAAGAAATTTAGGTTCCGGATATCGGCGATGGATTTCGCCGAAGCTGCATGGCGAGCCGCGACCGACCAAAGCCGAGGCACGGCGATGGCGCGTGAGGTCACCACCGTGACGATCATGCTGCGATTACCAGGTGACGCCGTAGCGGGCAGCGATCCGGCGCGCCTTGGCTTCGTCGCTCTCGCGGCGGCGGGCATGGCTCTTGTTCACAGGCCGGGACGCCTGCTGCCGGGGGGCCTCGGCCGACTGGGCCTGCGACGGCGCCGGCTGGGAGTCGGCCTGAGATGCAGCAGCGGCCGGTCGCGCCTGGGCGGGCGCATCCGCGGCGGCGAGCACGAGGCCGCGGCTCTGACCGGCATGGGCAGTGGTGAGCGAGGCCAGGATGAAAGCCGGGATCAGGATCAGTTTGCGCATGGAAGTTCTCCCCTGTTGGTGGCAGGAGACTGGGGGCGGGCCGGACCCGCTCTGTGATGCATATCACAATGACGTTGGAGGTATCTGGATGGGTAATGGCGTACTCGCGCTGCTGATCAATGGCGGCTCGGAAAACTGGTCGTCGGCGCGCTGGAAGGCGCGGTTCGACACCGTCTGCCCGGACCGCCGCGTGGTGCTACTGCCGGACGGCACGCTCGATGCGGCCGAGGTGCACTATGCCGCGGTATGGAAGCCGAAGCCGGGCGAGCTTGCCGCGTTCAAGAATCTGCGCGTGATTTTCAATCTCGGCGCCGGGGTCGATGCGCTGATGGCCGACCGCTCGCTGCCCGAGGTGCCGCTGGTGCGGGTCGCGGTCGGCGATCTCACCGACCGCATGACCGAATATGTCGTGCTGCATGTGCTGATGCATCACCGCCAGGAGCTTTACTTGCGGGAGTCACAGCGGCTGAAGCGCTGGGCGCCGAAATATCAATGGGCGGCGGGCGCGATCACCGTCGGCATCATGGGGCTTGGCACGCTCGGCGCCGCCGCGGCGCATGCGCTGCGCGCGCTCGGCTTCCGCGTCGTTGGCTGGAGCCGCAGCGAGAAGCGGATCGACGGCATCGCCTGCCACCACGGCACTGAGGGGCTGGATGCGTTCCTGCGCGAGACCAACATCCTGGTCTGCCTGCTGCCGCTGACGCCGGACACAAGGCACGTGCTGGACCGCGACGTGTTCGCGAAGCTCAATCGTAGCAGCCCGCTCGGTGCGCCCGTCATCATCAATGCCGGCCGCGGCGGCTTGCAGAACGAAACGGACATTTTGCGCGCGCTCGACGACGGTACGCTGGGCGCCGCCTCGCTCGACGTCTACGAGAGCGAGCCGCTGCCCGAGGCGAGCCCGATCTGGAGCCATCCCAAGGTGGTGCTGACGCCGCACAACGCCGCCGACACCGACGCCGACGAGATCTCGAAATACGTCGCGCAGCAGATCGCGCGCTTCGAGGCCGGCGGCGCGCTGGAGAACCTGGTCGATCGGACGCGGGGATATTGAGACATCGTCGTCCCGGGCAAGCGAAGCGCGACCCGGGACCCATAACCACAGGCGTTCGTGATCAAGAAAGCTGTGGCCCCCCAGCTTACCATAACAACGACAAACCGTGGTTATGGGTCCCGGCTTTCGCCGGGACGACAGGTGGTGAGGGCGCTCGTCAGCCCATCCCCGCGACAATCTCGGCGAGCCGGTCGTAGGCGGGCTCGACGCCCTTCTCGAGGCCGGAATTGAGATGGCCGTCGCGCGCCTCCTTGGTGGGATGGCGGATGGTGGTGGTCAGCGTGGTCGTGCCGGCCTCCTCGACGAAGGTCGAGGTGACCAGATATTCGTCGCTGGTGAAGCCCGGCATCGAGAAGGTCTCGCCGAAGGCGATGCGATCCGGGCGCGCGACCTCGCGGAAGGTGCCGGTGAGGACGTGCTCGATACCGTCAGACGAACGGAACACGTAGCGATAGCGGCCGCCGACGCGCAGGTCGACCTCGCAAACCGGCATCGCCATCTCCTCGCAGCCGAGCCAGCGAACCAGATATTCCGGCTTCGTCATCGCATCGAACACCAGGTGCCGCGGCGCGTCGAACTGGCGCGTCATGGCGAACTCGACATCCGACGGGGTGGTGATCCTCAGCGTCTTATCCACGCGTGCGTCCACGTTGCTTCTCCTTTACTCTGACTTTACGGGTGCTGCGCGGCGGGGCCTTGGTGGCCTCCTCCGCCTTCATCTCCTCGAGCAGGCCGTCGAGGCGGTTGAAGCTCTCGTCCCAGAAGCGGCGGAAATTTCCGAGCCAGAAATCGACCTTCTTGAACTGGTCGGGCGCGATGCGGCACGGCCGCCACTGCGCCTCGCGCCCGCGCGCGATCAACCCGGCATGCTCGAGCACCTTCAGGTGCTTGGAGATCGCCGGCAGGCTCATGTCGAACGGCTTTGCCAGTTCCATCACCGAGGTCTCGCCGAGCGCGAGCCGCGCCAGGATCGCGCGCCGGGTTGGATCGGCCAGCGCCGCGAAGGTCGAACTGAGGGGGTCGGGCGGCATCTACTTAGCTCATCGGTTAAATAACCTTTGGGTTAAGTACGACCAAACAGCGCCCGCGTCAACGGCGGATTTTCCGCTGACGCAGGCGTGAGTGGTTCAAGACTTGCGCGCGAAGGTGACGTGCGTGGCGTACGGGCTCGCGACGTGCGAGACGACGGCATAGCCGAGACCAGGCAGATCGAGGCCTGCGAACAGGCTTTCACCGGCGCCGAGCACGACCGGCGGCAACACCAGCTGCAATTCGTCGAGCAGACGCGCCTGCAGGAATTGCCGCACCACCGAGACGCCGCCGCCGACGCGAATGTCCTTGTCCCCCGCAACCCCGCGCGCCCGCTCCAGTGCGGCAAGCATGCCATCGGTCACGAAGTGGAAGGTGGTGCCGCCTTCCATCTCGATGTCGGGCCGCGCATGATGGGTCAGCACGAACGTCGGCGTGTGATACGGCGGATTGTCACCCCACCAGCCCTTCCAGGAATCATCCGGCCACGGCCCGCGGATCGGGCCGAACATGTTCCGCCCGAGGATCCAGGCGCCGATACCCTCCATCGACTTGCGCGCGATCTCGTCGTCGAGTCCGGTCGTCCCGCCGTCCTGGCCGATCATTGCGCGAAAGGCGCGCGTCTCGAACAACCAGGAGGCGGGCAGCGCCAGGCCGCCCTCCCCGAATGGATGTTCGAGGCTCTGGCGCAGCGCCGCGCCAAATCCGTCGATCGAGACCGTGAATACTGAAGTCCTGACTTTTCCCATGACATTCCGCTTCCGTGGTTGAGAGACCTTACGGAGGACGGGCGGGAAAACCAGCACCCGACATTTGGTGCGGAGGAATTTCGCGAGCCGCTATTTCGGCCCGCACATCACGTCGACAGCCCCCTTCACGATCGCCTCGAGCTCCTTGCGCGGCACGCGCGCGCGGGCACGGATCGCAATGGTGTGGATGGTGGCGGAGGCGAGATGCGCCAGCGCGGCCGGATCGGCGCCGTCAGCCAGCTCGCCGCGCTCCTTGGCGTGGCGGAAGCAGATGCCGAACGCCTTGTCGAGCTCGGTCAGGCCCTCCACCACCATGCTGCGGATGCCCGGATCCGACACCGCCTCAGACGCCGCGGTCATCACCGTGAAGCAGCCGCGCGGGCCGGACTCGCCGGAGAGATAGATGTCGAGCGCGATGCGGTAGATGCGCTCGAGCCGCTCGCGCAGCGGTGCCTCGGCGCGGAAGATGTCGACCATCGCGGCGCGCGCGTCGTCGCGATAACGCTGGTAGCTCTTGATGTAGAGCTCGCGCTTGTCGCCGAACGCGCCATAGAGGCTCGGCCGGTTCATGCCGGTCGCAGCACTGAGATCATCGAGCGAGGTCGCGGCAAAGCCGTCGCGCCGGAACAGATCGAGCGCCTTGCCGAGCGCGACATCCGGCTCATAGGCGCGCGGCCGTCCGCGGCGCTTCGGTGCGACCGGTGCCTCGATTTTGGCAGCAGATGGCGGCTTCTTACTTTTTTGTACCATTTCGAATTAAATTCCTTGACGCCACTAATATTATCCAAGACAGTACAAAAATCAACAACGGCCGGGACACCCGTGCCAGACGCCCCAAGGAGGCACAAATGGACCTTTATTTCTCGCCGCTTGCCTGCTCGATGGCGACCCGCGTCGCGCTCTATGAGGCGGGCCAGCCGGCCAACTATCTCGAGGTCGATCCGAAGACCAAGCAGGTGCGCAACGACGGCTCCGACTTCAACAAGGTCAATCCGCTCGGCCTGGTGCCGACGCTGCGCACCGACGACGGCGTGGTGCTGACGGAGAACGCCGCGATCCTGCAATATGTCGCCGACCAGTTCCCGCGCGCCGGCCTCGGCACCGCATCGAATGCCGAGCGGTCACGGCTGCATCAATGGCTGTGCTTCATCGGCACCGAGCTGCACAAGGGCCTGTTCCTGCCGCTGCTCGACAAGAAGGCGCCGCCGGACGCCAAGAGCTACGCGCTGGAGAAATACGTCTCGCGGCTCGACCATGTCGAGAACCATCTGAAGGGCCGCGACTATTTGCTCGATCATTTCAGCGTCGCCGACGCCTATCTCGTCACGGTCATCAACTGGACCATGGCGACGCCGCCGATCGAGCTTTCGAAATGGCCGGCACTGAAGGCCTATTACGAGCGACTGCGGACCCGGCCATCGGTCGCTAAGGCGGTCGCGGAGGAGTTCGAGCTCTACAAGGCCGAGATCGCGCGGCATAAGGCGGCGGCGTAAGGATTGACGCACAAGGTGTAGCGGCTCCCGGATGGGGCCGTTCACCCTTCGAGGCTCGCTCCGCTCGCACCTCAGGGTGACGGAGATGGAACTGAGCTCGGCTGCAATTCGAGCCGCTCGCGAACATCTATCACCGTCATGCTGAGGTGCGAGCGCAGCGGCGCGTTTGCGCCGCTCCGCAAGCCTCGAAGCACGACGGCCCTGCTGTAGCGATATCCGGCTAGAACGGACTGTCCCCCAGTCCCGGCACATCGGCCGGACGCGGGCCGGGAGCGGGCCAGTGGAAGCGGCGGTCCTTTTCCAATATCGCGATGTCGTTGATCGAGGCCTCGCGGCGGCGCATCAGGCCGTGCTCGTCGAACTCCCACTGCTCGTTGCCGTAGGAGCGAAACCAGTTGCCGCCGGCATCGTGCCATTCGTACTGGAAGCGCACCGCGATGCGGTTGCCGTCGAACGCCCAGAGATCCTTGATCAGGCGATATTCCAGCTCCTTCTCCCATTTGCGGGTCAGGAAGGCCACGATCGCCTCGCGTCCCCCGAACACCTCGGAGCGGTTGCGCCAGCGGCTGTCCTCGGTATAGGCGCCGGCAACCCGAACCGGGTCGCGCGAATTCCAGGCATCCTCCGCCATGCGCGCCTTTTGCGCGGCGGTCTCGCGGGTGAAAGGTGGCAGCGGCGGGCGTGACATCGGCGATCCCTCGCGGTTGTTTGTCGCGCAAATCTATCGCCGCGCCGCGCAGAGTCGATGGGGCATTTGCTATCGGTCAATAGTTAGGCCATATCGGCCTTCATCAGTGTGCGGATGCTCTTCGGTATAGGCTGTGCCCTGCCCTGACTGACGAAGGCAACGCGCACCTGCGCCTTCACGAGCACGTCATCGCCGCGCCTGACCTCCTGCGCGAGCATGATCGAGGCGCCCTTCACCGCGATCGGCCAGGTCACGACGTCGAGCATGTCGTCCATCCGCGCGGGCTTGAGGAAGTCGAGCGTCATCGAGCGCACGACAAAGGCGAAGCCGCCGGTTTCTTCCTGTGCCTCCTCGAACAGCGCGTTCTGTTCGGCGCCCATCAACCGGAGATGATTGGTGCGTCCGCGCTCCATGAAGCGCAAATAATTGGCGTGGTAGACGATGCCGGAAAAGTCGGTGTCCTCGTAATAGACACGGACCTGCATATGGTGGCGGCCATCGCGGATCGCGCCGTCGATATGGGGTAAGGTCATCTGGAAAACTCTCGCTCAGTACCTCCGCGACCGTCGAGAACGCGAACGATCACGATCCGATCCATCCCACCAGATAGAATGCAATGTAGCCCTCGATCAACCGCCCACGTAACGACGGCCGCAACCAACTTCGATTGCCTCATCGTGCAACGAACACGGAACCATCCGTGCTTCACTCCGACTTGTCGATATTCCAGAAGATCGGCGTGGCAGGGCCGTCAAGCACGCCCGAGAGCGATTTTCGCCACGCGCCGACCCCGCGCCACTGCCCGAGGGGGACATAGATCACCTGATCATAGACGACCGCCTGGATATCTGCGGCGATCTTCTTCTGCTCGGCCGGCGTGGATGCACGCACGAACTGGTCTTTCAGACCTTCAAGCCGGACCGATTCCGGCCAACCAAACCAACCACCGTTCCTGCCTCGACCGTTGACCAATATGTTGACGACGGGGTCCACCACATCGGCAATGATGAAGTTGGTGAAAAACAAGTTCCAACCGCCCTCTTTGGGCGGCTTCTGGCTGGCGCGACGGGAGACCACCGTTTGCCAATCGGTCGCCTGGAGGTCCACGTTGAAACCGGCCCTACGCAGCAGTTGCGCCGCGACGATCGGCTGTGCCTTGAAAACCAGGACGTCACCGGGAGCCATGATCACAACAGGCGTACCGTCGTAGCCGGACTCGGCAAGCAGCTTGGCCGCTTCTGCGAGACCATTGCCTTTCACCAGCGATTCCGAACCGGTGTCGGTGGCCAGCGGCGTGTCACAACCGAAAACCGCGCCACATACCCGGTAGTATTCTGAATTGCCGACCAATGCGTCCAGCACGTCCTTCTGGTTCAGCGCCAGCAACGCCGCGCGGCGCACCAGGACGTTATCGAACGGCGGGTAAAGAAAGTTCATGCGCCCGACGATCTGGAAGCCATGCTTGTCCAGGGTTTCAAGCTTCAAGTCCTTGTTGGCAGCCAACTTCGTTACGAGATCGAAGGGGATATTCTCCACGAAGTCGATGTCGCCGGATTGCAGCGCGTTCACGGCGGTCTGTGCATCCGGCATCCTGATCCATTCGACCCGATCGACCTTCACGACCTTGCCGCCCGACGTCCAGTTCGGCGGCTCCTTGCGCGGCACGTAGTCGGTGTTTTTCTCATAGATGGCCTTTACGCCGGGCTGGAATTCGGACTGAACAAACTTGAAGGGACCGGAGCCGACCTGCTCCTTGATTTGCTGGCCCGGCGGGGTTTCAGCCAGACGCTTGGGCATCATGAACGGAACAATCGACGAAGGCTTTCCAATCGATTCCAGCACTAACCCGTAAGGCTCTTTCAGTTTCAGCGTGATGGTTCTGTCGTCAGTCGCCTCAATGCTGGCCGTGAAGTCCATCAGCGTCTGGCCCATGGTCTCGTTCTTGCTCCAGCGCTTGAGCGACGCAACGCAGTCTTCCGCGGTGACCGGGCTGCCATCATGCCATTTCAGTCCGTCGCGGAGAGTGAAGGTGTAGGTGAGCCTGTCGTCGGAGATCTTCCAATCCGCCATCTGAGGCTGGATCTTGAAGTTGGAGTCGGTGGCGAGCAAAGTGTCAAAGATCATGTAGCCGTGATCGCGCGTGATATACGCCCCGGTGAAGCTTGGGTCGAGGATGCGCAGATCGGAATGCATCACCGCAATGAGAGTCTTCGCATGCACTTGCGACGAGATTGGTTGCGCCGAAGCGAACACTGCCGACAAGGCGCCGACTGACACCACAGTGCAAAGTTTTCGACATGATATCTGAAGCATTGGATGTCTCCTGATATCGGCTGGTCAAATCCTCAAATTCGGGCTGAGCTGAGCGTGCAGGCTTGATACGGCGGCGGAGCACCGCACCAGCGACCACATGCAGAGATCTCCGCCCGGCACCTTATCCGCAATCATCCCTCGGGTGCCGCGCTGGACGGCGCTCATTGCGCCGCGAGCGGAATGAGTACCCATGAGCCGACCTTGTCGATCGACTGCGATTATTTCATCCCCGCCTGCTGCAATCCCTTGAAGAGTTCATTCAATGTACTCTGAAACGCCAGATGCTGATTTGGAATTTCCTGGGAATAGATGTCGCGGATACGCGCCAGTGTGTAACCCGGCAGCGCGCTGTTGAAATCATTCAGCTCGTCGACCGCTTCGGTTTGCTTTCCGGCCAGCGCAAAGGCGCTCACCAAATGCGCGCGACTGAACCAAACCGTGCGTCTCTCCTCAACCGCCCTACGAAGCCAGACAATTGCGTCGTCGTAGTTTCCCATCGCGAAGTACGCGCGCCCCAGGACCCAGGAAAATACACTCCTGGCAGGATCGCGAGGACTGAGTCTGATCGCCTTCAACACCAGCGGAGGCGCTTCCTTGGGACGCCCCGTCAGGACAAGTTGATTGGCCTTTTGAGCATATGCGAGGGCAAGATTTGGATCGAGGGCAAGCGCCCGTTCGAAAGCATCCAGGGCTCCTTGATGATCCCCCTTCGCACGGCGAATAAAGCCATCATCCATGTGGCTCAGAGCAATGGTCGGGTCGAGACTGAATGCCTGTTGCAGCGCATGCTCGGCCTGGTTCAGCAGCTCAATGCGTGCGTTGGAATCCGTTCCAGCAGCCTCATTCCAGCGATTCAAATAGTCACGCATCAAGACATCTGCCAGTTGGCTCCAGGCGATGGCCGATTGCGGGCTGAGCTGCAGAGAATCCTGAAGATACTTGCGTGCGATAAGATTGTGCTGCGGAGTAATCGATTCAATGAGAATAGCCATGGCTCGTAACCTCATATCAATCGCATTGGAATCTCCCGACCGATTACGTCGGCGGCTCTCGGCCTTGACCAGTTGAAGTCCGAGTGACGATGCGATTCGGCCAGTTACAACTTCCTGCAATTCGAAAAGGTCTGTAACATCAGTATCAAATTGATCCGCCCAAATGGCCGTGGCGGAACGCGCATCTACCAGATGCGCGTTAGCTTGCACCTTGGTACCGACTTTCCGGATGCTGCCTTCCAAGAGATATCGAACGTCGCAGTCCAGTCCGATCTGTCGAGGGTCGATATCTTTCCCTTTGTAAGTGAAAGCCGTCGCACGCGCAATCACCACAGTATCAGCCAAGCGGGAGAGGTGCGTGGTTAGATCATCAGTGACCGCGTCGGCGAAATAGCCCTCCTGCGGATCATTGCTCATGCTGCGAAACGGCATCACCATGATGGACGCTTGAGCAGACTGCGCTTTTTGGCCATGCCAAAACGGCACTGTGCCTGCAAACATCGCGATGGCTAATAAGACTGCAAATGCAGCGACCACCGGACGACGCATCGGAGGAAGCGCGATAACTCGGCGCGCGGCGAGACGCATTCGCCCCAGGAGGGATTTGTCTTGCTCTTGGGCCTGGGTGACCCGAAAGACCTGAATCGGAGGGTCAATGTTCTTGAGCCGGTGACGGCCCCTGTCCTCAAATGCGAGGTCCGGATGACCCAGGAGCTGATCCCGAACAGTATTGGTAACAAATAGCTCGCCCGGCTCGGCGAGAGTCTCTAGCCGAGCTGCAATATTGACGCTGTTTCCGTAGATGTCGCGCTCGTCGAAAATGACGTCACCGGCATTTACGCCGATGCGCATTTGGAAGCGGCGCTCGGGAGCGGCACCGACATTGCGCTGGCTCAATTCCTGCTGAATTTCGATACCGCAATGCACGGCATCCAGAGCGCTGCCGAATTCGACAAGCAATCCATCGCCGCTGGATCGGATAAGACGACCACCGTGCTCGGAAATTTTGGGTTCGATCAGGCCGCCGAAACATTCGGCCAGCATCACGTGTGTGGCGTCCTCGTCGGTCGACATAAGCCGACTGTAGCCAACGACATCCGCCAGCAGGACGGCTGTCATCCTGCGTTTCACAGGGCACCTCCTTCCCGCTGCATCGGGGCTTAATGTTTTTACAGGAGCGGGCAGCTGTTGTCACGCGCCGAGGTCGGCGTGGCTGCACAACACCCGTTTGGGTGACGAACGCGCGTACCTCGCTAAAGGATGCCGCGTTTCAAGGCACTTCCCATGCAGCCTGATCTCCAAACGCCGACATCCGCGCCTTTATGAGTGCACGGCCGGGCTCGTCAGGAAACCACCGGCCCCTTGGCGCCGAGCGTCACCTGCACGACCTCGGGCGGCACGCCGAGGCGGAACGGCATGATGCTGCAGCCGAGGCCGCCGGAGACGACGACGTCGCATTTCAGCTTCAGATGGCCATAGGCGAGCCGCATGCCGTGCTTGACCGGCACCGCCGGCGACCAGCCGAGCAGCCGGACCTGGCCGCCATGGGTGTGGCCGGACAGCTGCAGCGCGACGCGCGAGGGCACGCGGAGCGCAACGTCGGGCTCATGCGCGAGCAGGATCACCGGCGCGTCGTCGGTGACCTTTGCAAGCGTCGCGTTGAGATCGTCGACGCCGATGCGGGTGACCTGGCGATAGTGCCGCGCCGGCAAATAGGCGAGCTGGTCGCCGAGGCCGGCGAGCCAGAACGCACGGCCGTCCTTGACGAGCCGCACCGCATCGTTCTCGTAGACCGGGATGCCCGCCCGCTCCAGCGCACGGCGCGCGACCGGCGTGCCCTGCCCCAAACGCTGTACCGCCTTGTCCTCCCAATAGTCGTGATTGCCGAGCACGGCATGCACGCCGAGCGGCGCCTTCAGGCCCTTCAGCACCGCAGCCCATTCGGAGGCCGGAATGAAGCGGGTGACGTGGCGCAGCCCCGCGACATAGTCGCCGAGCAGCACGATGATGTCGGCGTTGAGCGCATTGGTGCGCTCGACGATTGTCTCGATACGATCGAGCGACATCCAGGGATCGCAGGCGTGGATGTCGGCGAGCACGGCAATCTTGAGCGGAAAGTCCGCCGGCCATTGCCGCGGCGACAGATCGTAACGCGTGAGCGTGAGCCGGGCGACCGGCTCGCTCAGGCCGTAGGCCGCGGTCGAGGCGGTGACGGCGGTCAATCCGCCGAACCCGCGAAGCAAATGACGACGTGAAATCATGGACGTTGGATCGGTGATGCCTGACGCTTCCTGGAAACGCTCCGACCAATCATAAGCCCTTTGATTGGAGCGGAATTGGGCCGCGTTTGTGCAGACGGCCTGCAGAGACCTCGCAACGGTTAGCGGGCAAGGTTACCGGCAGCACGATGCACTGCATCAACACGTCTTTTCACGACTTCGGGAGCAGCTCAGTCCTCGTCGCCATTGTTGCCGAACAGGCCGAACTGCGAGGGATCGCGGTTCGGCTCGGCGAGGCCGAGATGACGGAAGGCGTGCGAGGTCAGCAGCCTTCCGCGCGGGGTGCGCTGCAAATAACCGCACTGGATCAGATAGGGCTCGATGATGTCCTCGATCGCATCGCGCGGCTCCGACAGTGCCGCTGCCATGGTCTCGACGCCAACCGGTCCGCCGCCATAGTTCAGGGCGATGGTGGTCAGATAGCGCCGGTCCATCGCGTCGAGCCCGGCACTGTCGACCTCGAGCGCACTCAGCGCGCGGTCGGCGATGCCGCGATCGATGGCGTCGGCGTCCGCCGCGGAGGCAAAGTCGCGCACCCGGCGCAGCAGGCGGCCGGCGATGCGCGGCGTGCCGCGGGCGCGGCGCGCGATCTCGTTGGCGCCGTCAGGGCTCATGCCGATGTTGAGCACGCGGGCGCCGCGGGTGACGATCTTCTCCAGCTCGTCCTCGGTGTAGAAATTGAGCCGGATCGGAATGCCGAAGCGGTCGCGCAGCGGATTGGTGAGCAGCCCCGCGCGCGTCGTCGCGCCGACCAAAGTGAATTTCGACAGCTCGATCTTCACCGAGCGCGCCGCCGGACCTTCGCCGATGATCAGGTCGAGCTGGAAATCCTCCATCGCGGGATAGAGCACTTCTTCCACCGCCGGACTCAGGCGATGGATCTCATCGATGAACAGCACGTCGCGCTCTTCCAGATTGGTCAGCAGTGCCGCGAGATCGCCGGCCTTCGCAATCACCGGACCCGAGGTGGCGCGGAAGCCGACGCCGAGCTCGCGCGCGACGATCTGCGCCAGCGTGGTCTTGCCGAGGCCGGGGGGACCGACGAACAGCACATGATCGAGCGCCTCGCCGCGCTTCTTCGCGGCCTCGATGAAGATCGAGAGATTCTTGCGCGCCTGGGCCTGGCCGACGAATTCCGTCAGCGACTGCGGACGCATCGCACTGTCGCCGACATCATCGGAGCGGCGTTCGGGCGAGACCATGCGCGACGGCGTGTTCACTTCGACAATTCCTTAAGCCCCAGCCGGATCAGCTGCGCGGTCTCGGCCTGCTCACCGGCGCTGCGCGAGGCGGCGGCGATGGCGGCGGCGGCCTGCGGCTGGCCGTAGCCGAGATTGACCAGCGCGGAGATCGCGTCCGTCACCGGACGCGGCGCGCGGTTGTTGTCGATCGCGCCCGACAGCTGCACCACCGCGGGATCGACATCGGCGAAGCCCGGCGCCTTGTCCTTCAATTCGCTGACGATACGCTCGGCGACCTTCGGCCCGACCCCCGGCGTGCGCGCCACCGCCGCCTTGTCGCGCAGCGCGATCGCGTTGGCGAGATCGGTCGGTGGCAGCGTGCCGAGCACCGCGAGCGCGACCTTGGCGCCGACGCCCTGCACGGTCTGCAACAGGCGAAACCATTCGCGCTCGAGATCTGAGCGGAAGCCGAACAGCTTTATTTGATCCTCGCGGACATAGGTCTCGATCGAGAGCACGGCCGCTGCGCCCGGCGACGGCAGCGCCTGCAACGTGCGGCTGGCGCAATGCACCTGATAGCCGACGCCGCCGACGTCGAGGATCACGTAATCCTCGCCATAGGAGTCGATCAGGCCCTTGAGCTTGCCGATCATGAGGACCACCCGGACTCAACGGCCGCGCGGTGTTCGAGTTTTTCCAAATCCGTGAGGGAGGCACCGGCGGAAGGGTTCCCTCCCCCCTTGCGGGGGAGGGTTAGGGAGAGGGATGCCGCTTGCTCGGTTGGCTGACGCAGAGCAAAGGCAACACTCACATGTCGAATGATCGTCTCACGAACTTGGTTGGCGCATCTTCGCTGCATCTCATGGGCCGTCGCCCGGGGCTTACCCCTCTCCCCAACCCTCCCCCGCAAGGGGGGAGGGAGCCCGATCAGCGCGCCATCCTCACATTGCGTGATCATAGGCTTGCCACCCTGAGCCGCAGCGCGGTGCTCTGGCGGTGATGGGCGTGGGTGATCGCGACCGCCAGCGCGTCGGCGGCGTCGGCGGATGGCGGCTCGGCCTTCGGCAGCAGTATCTTCAGCATCACCTGGATCTGGTTCTTCTCGGCATGCCCGGCGCCGACCACGGTCTTCTTGACCTGGTTCGGCGCGTATTCGGCGACCGAGATACCAAACATTGCGGGCGCCAGCATGGCGACCCCGCGGGCCTGACCGAGCTTCAGCGTGGCGACGCCGTCCTTGTTGACAAAGGTCGCCTCGACCGCCGCCTCCGCCGGCTTGTAGTCGCCTAGCACTGCGGCAAGCCCCTCATGGATCGCGAGCAGCCGGCTCGCCAGCGGCAGATTGTCCGGCGGTTCGACCGAGCCGCAGGCGATATAGACCAGACGGTTGCCTTCGGTCTCGATCACCCCCCAGCCGGTGCGGCGGAGACCCGGATCGATACCGATGATGCGGACGGGAGAGCGAATCGGCTGCGATGTCATGGGGTAGTGATACCGCCTGCGCCGGGAGAACGAAACACAAACGGAGGTTCATCCCCTGCCGCGGCCGTTGTAGTCGGCCTCGCTTGTCATCCCCGCGAAAGCGGGGATCCAGTACGCCGCGGCTTCTCGGTTCAAACGCAGGTCTCTGGAATCCTGGATCGCCCGGTCGAGCCGGGCGATGACAGTGGAGTTTTGAGCGACGAACGAGCCCTTACCCACCCATCTTCGCGATCAGCGCGTCGGACACCTCGAAATTGGCGAACACGTTCTGCACGTCGTCGTGCTCGTTGAGCAGGTCCATCAGCTTCAGCAGCTTTTCGCCGGTCTCGTCGTCGACCGCGACGGTGTTTTGCGGCTTCCAGGTCAGCGCCGCCTTGCGCGGCTCGCCGAACTTCGCCTCCAGCGCCTTTGCGACTTCGCGGAAGGTGTCCTGCGAGGCGTAGACCTCGTGACCAGATTCGCTGGAAACCACGTCGTCGGCTCCGGCCTCGATCGCGGCGTCCAGCATGGCGTCGTCGGAGGCGACCTTGGCGTCGTATTCGATGATGCCGGTGCGGTCGAACATGAAGGCGACCGAGCCGGTTTCGCCGAGATTGCCGCCCGACTTGGTGAAGAAGGAGCGGATGTCGGAGGCGGCGCGGTTGCGGTTATCGGTCAGCGCCTCGACGATGACGGCGACGCCGCCGGGGCCATAGCCCTCGTAACGGATCTCGTCATAGTTCTCGCCCTCATTGCCCGCGGCCTTCTTGATCGCACGATCGATATTGTCCTTGGGCATGTTCTCGGCGCGGGCCGCGACCACGGCGGCACGCAGGCGCGGGTTCATCGCAGGGTCCGGGGTGCCGAGCTTGGCCGCCACGGTGATTTCGCGGGCCAACTTGCCGAAAAGCTTCGACTTCTGGGCATCCTGCCGGCCCTTGCGGTGCATGATGTTCTTGAATTGGGAATGGCCGGCCATGCGACGTCTCTTCGAAAGCGTAGGGTCTGACGGGTGGAAAACGCGGCCTTATAGGCCCCTGGCGGTCAAAATCAAAGATCGGCGGGGGCGGTCCGGCCCCGGAATACTACCGCAAGCCGGAATATGAGGCACTTGTTAACCATGACTTCACGCCCGGATGCGAGGATCGCCCCGTCCCGCCGCAACTCCAAGGCAACTTCCAACAGCCCCCACAGAGCCCACATGGCGTTCGGTTTGTTTCGAAAGCAAGTGCCGGAGCCGGCTGCGCCCGCCGTCGCGCCGAAGGTTCCAACTGCGGCGGCTGCGCCTGAAGCCTCCGCGACCGAGACTGATTCGGCCAAGGACTCGGCCAAGGAGATCCTGGAGCTGCTGGAACTCGAGCTCGGCGCGATGATCCGCCAGCTCGAGCGCGCCGCAGGCTCGGTCGCCGACGGCGCCGAGGCGACGGCAGCCAAGCTTGCGACCATCCGCGCCCGCACCGACGCGCTGAGCGGCCGCAGCAGCGACGCGCAGAACACCGCGACGACATTCTCGGAAGCCGCCGGCCGATTCACCCATTCCGCCGAGGGCATCGGCCAGCAGGTGCGCAGCGCGAGCCAACTCGCCGACGATGCCGCAGCCGCAGCGCGCGAGGCCACCGCCAATGTCGATCGCTTGCGCGAATCCTCGGCCGCGATCGGCAACGTCGTCAACCTGATCGCGCAGATCGCGCGGCAGACCACGCTTTTGGCGCTCAACTCGACCATCGAGGCGGCGCGCGCCGGCGCCGCCGGCAAGGGCTTTGCGGTGGTTGCCACGGAGGTCAAGGCGCTGGCGGTGCAGACCCAGAGCGCCACCGAAGAGATCACGCGGAAGATCGAGGCGCTGCAGAAGGATGCCACCGGATCGGCGGACGCCGTGCACCGCATCTCGCGGGCGATCGAGGCAATCCGCCCGGTGTTCGAGAACGTCAACGGCGCGGTCGCCGAGCAGAATGCGATTACCGGCGAGATGGGCCAGAACGCGGCCTCCGCCTCCAGCTTCATCGTCTCGGTCGGCACCAGCGCCGGCGAGATCGACTCCGCGACACGCGAAGCCGCCGCATATGGCGACAATGTTGCGAAGGCCGGGAAGGCCGTGACCGCCTTTGCCCAGAAGCTGAAGGCACGCTGCGCGGTGCTGCTCCGCCAGAACGAGCGCAGCGACCCGCGCAAGAACGAGCGCCTGCCCTGCAGCCTCAAGATCGAGATCACGACCGCCCGCGGAATCATCACCGCGCCGGTCTACGAAATCGCGATGGACGGCATCCTGATCGGCGGGCCCGATGCCGAGAAGCTGCCGGCCCATGAGACCCTGAGTGCGACCTTGCAGGATGTCGGTGCGTGCCGGATCAGGATCGGCGACCGCACCAAGGCCGGCGCGCAGGCGCGTTTCGAGGCTGCGAGCTCCGCGCTGCGCGAGCTGATCGAAGACCGGATGTGGGCGATCCACGAGGAAAACGCCGAGCTGATCACCCGCGCGATGGAAGCAGGCACGGCGCTGACCAAGGTCTTCGAGAGCGGCCTTGCGAGCGGCGCAATCACGATCGACGACATGTTCGACACCGACTATGTCGAAATATCCGGCACCAATCCGGTGCAATACCGCACAAGGATGCTGGATTGGGCGGATCGCGCGCTGCCCGCTCTGCTCGAGGCGTTCCTCGCCAAGGACAAGCGGCTGGCGTTCTGCGCGACGGTCGATCGGAACGGCTATCTGCCGGTCCACAACAAGATCTACTCGCATCCGCAGCGGCCGGGCGATGTCGCCTACAACACCGCCAATTGCCGCAATCGCCGCATCTTCAACGATCCCGCGGGCCTCGCCGCCGCGCAGAACCAGCGCGCCTATCTGGTCCAGAGCTATCCGCGCGACATGGGTAACGGCACCACCGTGATGATGCGCGAGATCGACGTGCCGATCCGCGTCCGCGGCCGGCACTGGGGCGGCTTCCGCACCGCCTACAAGCTTTGATTGGAATTTTTGGTGCCCGGATGGAGCGAAGCGTAATCCGGGACGAGCGTGCCCACGGGCGGGAAACCCGGATTTCGGGGAACCTGTCATCGGGCCGCGCTTGGCGCAGACCCGTTGGCTGCATCCGGGCTACGGAGTGCACGCTCAGGCAAGACCGGCGGCGCGAATCACGCTTTAGATTGAAATGGGGAATGCTGCGGCGGCTCAACCGACCGCTGTGATGGAGGAAGCGCTGATATGTCGGCCGCGCAGCTTGCAGTTCTGGACACCTCATCGAACCGGACGCTGGCCGAACGGCTCGTTGACCAGCTTGCCGACCGCATCGGCGGCCTCGGAGTGGAACTCGCCGACATCGCCGGCAACGTCCAGGAGGTCGCCAACCGCGTCACCAACCAGTCGGAGCGGTTCCATCATTTGCAGGCGACCGCCGAGACGATGGTCTCGGCCAATCACGACATCGCCAACGCATCGCAGGCGGTGCAATCGACCGCGTCCGCCGCGGTCGGCCAGATCGCGGAGTCGCGCCATGCGGTGGACACTGCGGTCAGCCACATCTCCGAACTCGTCGCCGCGGTCGCGCGGATTGAGGCGCGGCTTGCCGCTGTCGGCTCCGCGCTGAGCCAGGTCGCCAAGGTTTCCGGTTCGATCGAGGCGATCGCCAAACAGACCAACCTGCTCGCGCTCAATGCCACGATCGAGGCGGCGCGCGCCGGCACCGCCGGCCGCGGCTTTGCCGTGGTCGCGAGCGAGGTGAAGAGCCTTGCGGAGGCGACGCGCCAGGCGACGCATCAGATCTCCGACACGGTGCGCGATCTCGACGGCCAGATCGGCAGCCTGATCGGCGAGAGCAGCGACGCCTCGCTGCGCGCCAAGAGCGCCGGCGAAGGCGCCCAGCAGATCTCCGGCATCATCATGCGGGTGCAGGAAGGCTTTTCATCTGTTGGTGCCGAGATCGACAACGTCGCGCGCGCCGCGACCTCCAATCTCGGTCATTGCGACACCGTGATCGCGGAGCTGAACGAGCTTGCCAAGGGCGTCGATCTCTCGTCGCGCGATCTCAAGCACGCCGACGGCCGCGTCGCGAAGCTGCTCGAGCTGTCCGAGAGCCTGATCGTGACCATCGCCGACAGCGGCGTGGAGACCAGTGACGCGCCGCTGATCCGCGTCGTGATCGACACCGCGAAGCAGATTTCCGAGCTGTTCGAGAACGCGGTCACGCGCGGCGAGATCACGCTCGCGCAGTTGATGGACGAGAATTACCGCGAGATCGCAGGCAGCAATCCGAAGCAATATCTAACCAACTATGTCAGCTTCACCGATCGCGTGCTGCCCGCGATCCAGGACCCGATCCAGAAGACCGATCCGCGCATCGTGTTCTGCGTCGCCTGGGCACGCGGCGGCTATCTGCCGACCCACAATCCGAACTACCGGCTGCCGCAGGGGCCCGACCCGGTCTGGAACAACGCCAATTGCCGCAACCGCCGCCTGTTCAATGACCGCGCGGTGAGCAAGGTCGCAGCCAATACAAAGCCGTTCCTGCTGCAGACCTACCGCCGCGACATGGGCGGCGGCAATTTCGTGCTGATGAAGGATGTGTCATCGCCGATCGTCGTGCACGGCCGCCACTGGGGCGCGTTCCGGATGGGCTTCCGGCAGTCGTAAATCCGTAGCCCGGATGCAGCGAAGCGCAATCCGGGATCAGCCCCTCAGCTTTGTTAGACCCCGGATTTCGCGGAGCCTGTCATCGGGCGCGCGTTCGCGCGACCCGTTGGCTGCATCCGGGCTACAAGCTCTACGTCCAGAACCCCGGCACCGCGGGCTCGAGTCGTCCGCCGGCGCGCACCGGCGCGACCTTCACCGCAAGCCCGGTCGTATCGTCGGTCTCGACCGCGATGCCGCTGAGCGTGGCTGTGCCCGCGGCCGGTTCGAAACGGCCGGAGGGAATGCCGGTGAGGAAACGCTGCAGCGGCTCCTCCTTCTGCATGCCGATCACCGAATCATAATCGCCGGTCATGCCGGCATCGCTCATATAGGCGGTGCCGCCCGGCAGCACCTGGTGATCGGCGGTCGGCACATGGGTATGGGTGCCGACCACGAGGCTGACGCGGCCGTCGCAGAAGAAGCCGATGCCCTGCTTCTCGCTGGTGGCCTCGGCATGGAAGTCCAGCACGATGGCGTCGGCGCCCTCGCGCAACGGACAGGCCTCGAGCTCGCGGTCGATCGCGGCGAACGGATCGTTGGACGACGGCTCCATGAAGACGCGGCCGATCGCGTTGATGACCAGCGCGCGCTTGCCGTTCTTGGTGTCGATCAGGGTCGAGCCGCGGCCGGGCGAATGGCGCGGGAAATTCAAGGGGCGGATCAGGCGCGGCGCGCGCTCGATGAAGACCAGCGCTTCCTTCTGATTCCAGGCGTGGTTGCCGAGCGTGATCGCGTCGGCCCCGGCGTCGAGCAGCTCCTGGTAGATCGCCTCGGTAATGCCGAAACCGCCGGCGGAATTCTCGCCATTGACGATGACGAGATCGAGCGACCAGTCCCTGATCATGCCGGGAAGGTGGTCGGCGATGGCGGTGCGGCCGGTCCTGCCGACGACGTCACCAACGAACAGAATACGCAATGCTAGGGGCTCCGGAAATCGAACGTCTTGCGCTCGGTTAGCACATAATCCAGCGGGACGTCGTGCGACAACGCCGGAATAGCCTTGCTTTCCTGTGCAGCGAAGGCAATCCCGACCCCGATCACATGCTTGGCCTTTCGCAGATGCGCAAAGGTATAGTCGTAATAGCCGGCGCCATAGCCGATGCGGTGGCCGAGCTTGTCGAAAGCCGCAAGCGGCACCAGCATCACGTCGGGATGCACCTCGGGTGAGGCCGGCGACGGCTCGGGAATGCCGAGCGGCCCGAGCATCAGCCGGTCCTGCGGCGACCAGCTGCGGAAGGTCAGCGACTGGCCGCGCGCATTGATGCAGGGCAGCGCGAGCCGCGCGCCCTTCTCGGCCAGCTTCTTCATCAGCGGCGCCGGATCGAACTCGCTGCGGATCGGCGCATAGCCGGAGACGATCATGCCTTGCGTGATCTCGAACGGCGCGCCGCGCTTGGCAAGCGCCTCGGCCGCCGCTGCGCGCTGCTCGTCGCTCAGCGCATCACGCTTGGCGAGGGCAAGCGCCCGAAGCTCGGCCTTCGATGGAGCTGCGTGCATGATCCATCTTCCGCTGTCGTCGTCCGCGACAACGGACGATCCATCGTTCCAGAGACGCTAAAGCGCGATGAGCGCTTTAGCGTTCTTGTTTGAGCATGATCTTTTCGGAAAACCGCTTCACACTTTTCCGGATCATGCTTCAGCACCGTATGGCCAGGCCGCGGCGCACTGGACGCCCCGCTTCGCAGGGGACAGCGCTGCACCACAATCGAACCGCCGCCGCGCGACGACAAGGCAACAGCAAAAATAGTGCGAAGCCGCAGAGGCCGTTGGAGCGCTCGATCCCGGAGTTCCCTACGAAAGTAGGTGGGCACCATATGTCCGGGTCCACGGACCCGGCCAGGGACAGTTCCCTAAAGGATCGATAAGGCCCCGGGGATATATGGCTCCTGACGCACGACGCAGCTTCGCGAAGCCAATGTAGCGACGAAGTGCCGGTTCCGCCAGCGGCAAGAAACCGCGATTCTGGATCGTCCTCCCTGCGACCAAGGACGTCATTGCTAGCGAAGCGAAGCAATCCACCACCCCCCGCATATGCTGATGGATGGATTGCTTCGTCGCTATCGCTCCCCGCAATGACGCCTCGGCTACCCGATCGCGATGCCGCCGCCGATGGTGCGGTTGAGCACTTGGGTGGTGCGCTCGATCCGCTCGGCGGCGGCGTTAAGCGCGTTGGAGACCGCGGTCTGGGTGGCGCGGGCGCGGTCGGTGGCGGCGACGCGTGCATTACGCAGCTGCTCGACCTCTTCCTCGAGGCTGCGGAGGCGTGCGCTGGCATCGGCCAACTCGTCGCAGGCGGTCAGCGCCGCCATCACCGTGAGCCGCGCATCGCCGATCTCGCCGAACTTGCCGCGCAGCGATTCGACGCGCTGCTCGAGGTTTTCCGCGAGCTTGAGCAGCCGCACCTCCTGGCCTTCCTCGCAGGCCATCCGGTATTGCCGGCCATTGATGGTGACGTTGATGTGGCTCATCTGCTGTCTCCGCCCTCGAGCACGGCGCGAATGGTGCCGATCGCCGCGTCGAGCTTTTCCGCGATGTCGCGATTGACGCGCTCGAGCTTGCGCGTCTTGACCAGCGATCCGTCGAGTTCGTCGGCAAGTCTGGAGCGATCGGCGCCGAGCGCCTGGATCCGGCTCGCCAGTTCGTTTTCGTCGCGGTCGGCCTCGCGGCGCCGCTCCACCGAGCTTTCCAGCGCGTCGAGCGCAGCCATCAGCCGCTTTGTCGCAGCATCGATATCGGCAAGCGGTGCCTCGGTATTGCCAGACCCGTTGGCGAGACGATCACTCATGACACGCGGCGTGGACCTTTCTTGGGTTGGCTGGGTAGCCTGCTGGATATAAGCCTGCCGCACGGCAAAACTGGCGGTTCGGCAAGCGCTTACGGGACGAAATTTACGTGGCAAGCGAGCCGAGCGCAACGGCGCAGCAGAACTATGCACCGTTGAATGAAATAGGGCCATTTCGGGCAACTTTTCCCCGTTTTGGGGCGTTTCATCGCCTTGGACTTGCGGAATTGAGGTGCTAATCCACCCTCCAACCCGTAAGGCCATCCACGCGCGCATCGCGGCTGCCCGCCCCGATGCGTCCAGCAACCAGCTCCTCATTTCAGGCGGACTTTTCATCATGTCGCAGGTCGATCACACCCGTATGGCCAATGCGATCCGTGGCCTTGCCATGGACGCCGTCGAGAAGGCGAAATCCGGTCATCCCGGCCTGCCGATGGGCGCCGCCGATATCGCGACCGTGCTGTTCACCCAGTTCCTGAAATTCGACGCCGCCGATCCGGCCTGGCCCGACCGCGACCGCTTCGTGCTGTCGGCGGGCCACGGCTCGATGCTGCTCTATTCGTTGCTGTACCTCACCGGCAACAAGGAGATGACGCTCGACCAGCTCAAGCATTTCCGCCAGCTCGGATCGCTGACGCCTGGGCATCCCGAGAATTTCCACACCAAAGGCATCGAGACCACCACCGGCCCGCTCGGCCAGGGCATCGCGACCGCAGTCGGCATGGCGCTCGCCGAGAAGATGCTCGCCGCCGAGTTCGGCAAGAAGATCGTCAGCCACCACACCTATGTGCTCGCCTCCGACGGCGACCTGATGGAAGGCATCTCGCAGGAAGCGATTGCGCTCGCCGGCCACTGGCGCCTCAACAAGATGATCGTGCTGTACGATGACAACGGCATCTCGATCGACGGCCCGACCTCGCTTTCCGACTCCGTCGACCAGGTGAAGCGCTTCAAGTCCGCGGGCTGGGCCGCCGAACTGATCGACGGCCACGATCAACAGGCGATTGCGGCTGCCATCACCCGTGCGCAGAAATCCAGCAAGCCCTCGCTGATCGCCTGCAAGACCACGATCGGCTTCGGCGCACCGACCAAGGCCGGCACCGCGAAGGTGCATGGCGAGGCGCTCGGCGCCGAGGAGCTCAAGGGCGCCAAGGAGAAGCTCGGCATCTCGCTCGAGCCGTTCTCGGTGCCCGACGACGTGCTGAAGGCCTGGCGCGAGGCGGGTGCCCGCGGCGGCGCCGAGCACAAGGCCTGGGACGAGCAGTTCGCGCAGCTCGGCAACCGCAAGCGCGCCGAGTTCGAGCGCCGTCTGCGTCACGAGCGGCCGGCCTCGCTCGCCAAGGGCCTGCGCGCTTTCAAGAAGGGGCTCCTGGAAAATCCGCTCAACGTCGCGACCCGCAAATCGTCGGAAGCCGCGATCGAGGTGATCGCGGCTGCGATGCCGATGGAGTTCGTCGCCGGCTCCGCCGACCTCACCGGCTCCAACAACAACAAGGCGAAGTCGGCGGTGGGGTTTGCCGCCAAGACGCCGAAGGGCCGCTTCATCCATTACGGCATCCGCGAGCACGGCATGGCGGCGTGCCTCAACGGCATCTTCCTGCATGGCGGCTTCGCGCCGAACGGTGCCACCTTCCTGGTGTTCACCGACTATGCGCGCGGCGCGATGCGGCTGTCGGCGCTGATGGGCACCGGCGTGGTCTATGTCATGACCCATGACTCGATCGGCCTCGGCGAGGACGGCCCGACGCACCAGCCGGTCGAGCACCTCTCCGCGCTGCGCGCGATGCCCAACATGCGCGTGTTCCGTCCCTGCGACGCGGTCGAGACCGCCGAGTGTTGGGAACTGGCGCTCAACCGCATCGACGGACCGACGGTGCTGGCGCTGACCCGCCAGAACCTGCCGCAGCTCCGCACCACGGTGCCGAATGACAGCCCGTGCAGCCACGGCGCCTACGAGCTGGTCGCGGCGCAGGGTGACGCAAAAGTGTCATTGTTCGCGTCCGGTTCCGAGGTCCAGATCGCGGTCGAGGCGCAGAAGCAGCTCGCCGGACGCGGCATCGCGACGCGGGTGGTCTCGGTGCCGTCGCTGGAATTGCTGCTGGCGCAGCCTGCCGAGCGGCAAAATGCCATCATTGGCAACGCCCCGGTCAAGATCGCGATCGAGGCCGCGGTGCGCTGGGGCTGGGATGCCGTGATCGGGCACGATGGCGAATTCATCGGCATGCACGGATTCGGCGCAAGTGCCCCGGCGAAGGACCTTTTCCCGCATTTCGGCATTACCGCGGAGGCCGTCGTTAACGCTGCCCTGAAGCGCGTCTGACGCTGGCCTGACACCCGCCGGTCAAAGGTTGAGCTTGCCGCGAAAAAGGATTACCAAAGCTCCATCTTTTCCGCTCGCGTCCGGCTGAACCGGGCGTTCCGCCGTAAAAGCTTCGTGGGAGCCCTCCCGCGGGGCTGGCAGCAGCTTTTAGAGGAGACAACAGCATGGCAATCCGCGTCGCGATCAACGGGTTTGGGCGTATCGGCCGCAATGTGTTGCGCGCCATCGCCGAGTCCGGCCGCAAGGACATCGAGGTCGTCGGCATCAACGACCTCGGCCCGGTCGAGACCAACGCGCATCTGCTGCGCTTCGATTCCGTGCATGGCCGCTTTCCGGGCACCGTGACCGTTGACGGCGACTCGATCAGCCTCGGCGACAACAAGATCAAGGTCTCGGCCGAACGCGATCCCTCCAAGCTGCCGTGGAAGGCGCTCGGCGTCGACATCGCGCTGGAATGCACCGGCATCTTCACCGCCAAGGACAAGGCCTCGGCGCACCTCACCGCCGGCGCCAAGCGCGTGCTGGTCTCGGCACCGGCCGATGGCGCTGACGCCACCATCGTCTACGGCGTCAACCACGACACGCTGACCAAGGATCAGCTCGTCGTCTCCAACGGCTCCTGCACCACCAACTGCCTCGCGCCGGTTGCAAAGGTGTTGAACGAGACGGTCGGCATCGAGACCGGCTTCATGACCACGATCCACGCCTATACCGGCGACCAGCCGACGCTCGACACCCTGCACAAGGATCTCTATCGCGGCCGCGCTGCGGCGATGTCGATGATCCCGACCTCGACCGGTGCGGCGAAGGCGATCGGCCTGGTGCTGCCGGAACTGAAGGGCAAGCTCGACGGCGTCTCGATCCGCGTGCCGACCCCGAACGTCTCGGTGATCGATCTGAAGATCGTCGCCAAGCGCGCCACCGACGCCAAGGAAATCAACGAGGCGATGAAGCGCGCCGCCGAGCAGCAGCTCAAGGGCATTCTGGGCTTTACCACCGCGCCCAACGTCTCGATCGACTTCAACCACGATCCGCACTCGGCCACCTTCCACATGGACCAGACCAAGGTGCAGAACGGCACGCTGGTGCGGGTGATGGCCTGGTACGACAATGAGTGGGGCTTCTCGAACCGCATGGCCGACACGGCCGTCGCCATCGGCAAGCTGATTTAACTCACGTCTCGTGTCCCGGACGCGGTGCAGCGTCGAGACGCTGCACCGCTGAGCCGGGACCCATTCAACCCAAGGTCCCGGTCCTGCACAGCCGCACTTCGCGCCGCTGTGCGCCGGGGACAAGAGACCTCCCATGACAAAATCATTCCGCACCCTCGACGACGTCGACGTGAAGGGCAAGCGCGTGCTGCTGCGCGTCGACCTCAACGTCCCCATGGAAGGCGGCCGCGTCACCGACGCCACAAGGCTCGAGCGCGTCGCCCCCACCATCACCGAGATTTCCGACAAGGGCGGCAGGGTGATCCTGCTCGCGCATTTCGGCCGGCCCAAGGGACGCGATCCCAAGGAGTCGCTGAAGCCAGTCGCTGACGCGCTGTCGCAAGTGATCAAGCGCCCGGTCGCCTTCGCCGACGACTGCATCGGTGATCCTGCGGCCAACGCGGTTGCGGCCCTCAAGGACGGCGACATCCTCTGTCTGGAAAACACCCGCTTCCATAAGGAAGAAGAGAAGAACGACGCCGGCTTCGTCGCTGATCTCGCAAAGCTCGGCGACATCTGGGTCAACGACGCCTTCTCCGCCGCGCATCGCGCCCACGCCTCGACCGAAGGCCTCGGCCACAAGCTGCCGGCCTATGCCGGCCGCACCATGCAGGCCGAACTCGACGCGCTCGGCAAGGCGCTGGAAGCACCGAC
The DNA here is from genome assembly GCF_011058295.2 of Bradyrhizobium sp. 6(2017). Taxonomy (NCBI): domain Bacteria; kingdom Pseudomonadati; phylum Pseudomonadota; class Alphaproteobacteria; order Hyphomicrobiales; family Nitrobacteraceae; genus Bradyrhizobium; species Bradyrhizobium sp. 6(2017). The sequence goes on from NZ_CP049289.2 coordinate 9,038,625, forward strand.
CAAGCCCGTCATCGCGATCATCGGCGGCGCCAAGGTCTCGACCAAGATCGACCTGCTGGAAAATCTCGTGAGCAAGGTCGATGCGCTGGTGATCGGCGGCGGCATGGCCAACACCTTCCTGCACGCGCAAGGCATCAACGTCGGCAAGTCGCTCGCCGAAAAGGACCTCGCCGCGACCGCGCTGCGGATCATGGAAAAGGCCAACGCCGCGAACTGCGCGATCATCCTCCCGGTGGACGCCGTCGTCGCCAACCAGTTTGCCGCCAATGCGCCGTCGCATGCCTATGGCCTCGATGCGATCCCGGCCGACGGCATGATCCTCGACGTCGGTCCGCAGTCGATCGCGCGGATCCATTCCGCGATCGACGACGCGGCGACGCTGGTGTGGAACGGTCCGCTCGGCGCCTTCGAGCTGACGCCGTTCGACCGCGGCACCGTGGTGTCGGCCAGGCATGCCGCCGAGCGCACCAAGAGCAAGAAACTGGTCTCGGTCGCCGGCGGCGGCGATACCGTCGCGGCGCTGAACCAGGCGGGCGTGGCGGGCGATTTTTCTTACGTCTCGACCGCGGGCGGCGCGTTTCTTGAATGGATGGAAGGCAAGCCGCTGCCGGGCGTCGAAGTTCTGAAACACGGCTGATTGAGAGCATGATCCGGAAAAGTGTGAAGCGGTTTTCCGAAAAGATCATGCTCAAACAGAGAGTTAAACCGCGATGACGATTCAACCTAAGCTCATCGCGCTTCAAACCCGCGAACGCGCACTACAGGGAGAAATGGAATGGCTCGCATAACGTTGCGGCAACTGCTCGATCACGCGGCCGAGCACGATTACGGCGTACCTGCCTTCAATATCAACAACATGGAACAGGCGCTGTCGATCATGGCGGCGGCCTCCGAGGTCGACGCGCCCGTCATCATCCAGGCCTCGCGCGGCGCGCGGTCCTACGCCAACGACGTCATGCTCAAGCACATGATGGACGCCGTCACCGAGATCTACCCGCAGATCCCGGTCTGCGTGCATCTCGACCACGGCAACGAGCCCGCCACCTGCATGACCGCGATCCAGGCCGGCTTCACCTCGGTGATGATGGACGGCTCGCTGAAGGCCGACGGCAAGACCCCGGGCGACTGGGATTACAATGTCGGCGTCACCCGGACCGTGACCGGCATGGCCCATCTCGGCGGCATTTCGGTCGAAGGCGAGCTCGGCGTGCTCGGCTCGCTCGAGACCGGCATGGGCGACAAAGAAGACGGCCATGGCGCCGAGGGCAAGCTGTCGCATGACCAGCTGCTGACCAATCCCGACGAGGCCGTGAAGTTCGTCCAGGAGACCAAGGTCGACGCGCTCGCGATCGCGATGGGCACCTCGCACGGCGCCTACAAGTTCACCCGCAAGCCCGACGGCGACATCCTCGCCATGAACGTGATCGAGGAGATCCATCGCAAGCTGCCGAACACGCATCTGGTGATGCACGGCTCCTCGTCGGTGCCGCAGGAGCTGCAGGAGATCATCAACGCCAACGGCGGCAAGATGAAGCCGACCTGGGGCGTGCCGGTCGCCGAGATCCAGCGCGGCATCAAGAACGGCGTGCGCAAGATCAACATCGACACCGACAACCGGATGGCGATGACCGGCCAGATCCGCAAGGTGCTGAAGGACAATCCGGAAGAGTTCGATCCGCGCAAGTACCTGAAGCCCGCGATGGAGGCGATGACCAAGCTGTGCAAGCAGCGCCTGCAGGAGTTCAACACCGCGGGCCAGGCCAGCAAGATCAAGAAGGTGCTGACCACGGCGGAAATGGCCAAGCGCTACGCTGCGGGCCAGCTCGACCCCAAGGTCGCCTAAAGAGGTCGCCTGACGAGAGATCGCTGACACCATATTGCCCGAAACATTAAGGCGGGACACCGGCTCCGACGCAGTTGGAAACGGTGTCCCGGGGCTTGATCGCCGACTGCGACAAACAGCGGCCGCGACGAACGTTTTCTAGGCATTTGCCCGAGAACCGCCTATTTTGGTTTGCAAAGGCAATGCGCTCTGGAGAACGTTTCCATGAACCTCGCTGACCTCAACAAAGTTGCCCTCGCCATGGTCACCCCGGGCAAGGGCATCCTTGCCGCCGACGAATCCTCCGGCACCATCAAGAAGCGGTTCGACGCCATCAAGGTCGATTCGACCGAGGACAATCGCCGCGACTATCGCGAGATGCTGTTCCGCTCGCAGGAGGCGATGAGCAAGTACATCTCCGGCGTCATCCTCTACGACGAGACCATCTGGCAGGATGCCAAGGACGGCACGCCGCTGGTCAAGCTGATCGAGCAGGCGGGCAGCATTCCCGGCATCAAGGTCGACGAAGGCACGCAAGCCCTGCCGAACTGCCCGGGCGAACTCGTCACCGTCGGCCTCGACAAGCTCGCCGAACGGCTGAAGAAATATTACGAGCGCGGTGCGCGCTTTGCGAAATGGCGCGCAGTGATCGATATCGGCTCGGGCGCCGGCAGCCGCGGCGTCCCCACCATGACCGCGATCCGCGTCAATGCGCATGCGCTGGCGCGCTATGCCGCGCTGTGCCAGGCCGCGCAGATCGTGCCGATCGTCGAGCCGGAAGTGCTGATGGACGGCGATCACGACATCGACCGCTGCTACGAGGTCACGCAACGCGTGCTGAACCGCACCTTCCAGGAATTGCGGGTGCAGCGCGTCGCGCTGGAAGGCATGATCCTGAAGCCGAACATGGCGATCTCGGGCAAGAAATGCCCGAAGCAGGCGTCGGTGCAGGAAGTCGCCGAGAAGACCATCCGCCTGCTCAAGAGTTGCGTGCCGGCCGCAGTGCCCGGCATCGCCTTCCTCTCCGGTGGGCAGAGCGACGAGGAAGCGACCGCGCATCTCGACGCCATGAACAAGATCGGCCATTTGCCCTGGCGGCTGACCTTCTCCTATGGCCGTGCGCTACAGGCGGCGCCGCAGAAGGCGTGGTCCGGCAAGCCCGACAACGTCCCCGCGGGCCAGTGCGCCTTTTCGCACCGCGCCCGGATGAACGGGCTGGCAAGCACCGGCAATTGGGAAGCCGGCCTCGAAAAGCAGGCGGCATAGTTGGCGACCAAGCCCGTTCCGCCGCGGCCAGCGCCGCGCCTCTATCTGGCAACGCCGCCGCTCGACGAGCCCGCGCAGCTTGCGGCCGAGCTTGCCGAGCTGCTCGCCGCGGCCGACGTCGCGGCCGTGCTGGTGCGGCTGCGCGAGAGCGATCCGCGCAGCATGATTTCTTCCGTCAAGGCGCTGGCGCCGGCGGTCCAGAACGCCGGTGCTGCGCTGCTGATCGACGGTCATCCGGATATCGTGGCCCGCGCCGGCGCCGACGGCGCGCATCTGACCGGCATCGCCGCGATGGAAGAGGCGATGCCGTCGCTGAAGCCCGACCGCATCGTCGGCGTCGGCGGGCTCGCGACGCGCCACGATTCCATGGCCGCGGGCGAGGCCGGTGCCGACTATGTGCTGTTCGGCGAGCCCGATGCCAGGGGACAGCGGCCCTCGACCGAGGCGATCGCCGAGCGGCTGCAATGGTGGGACGAATTGTTCGAGCCGCCTTGCACAGGCTTTGCGACCTCGCGCGAGGAGGCCGAGGCGTTCGCATCGGCCGGCGCGGATTTCGTGCTGGTCGGAGATGTTATCTGGTCCGATCCGCGCGGCGCCAAGGCGGCGCTCGTCGAGATCGGCGAAGCGATTGCGCAGGCCCATGCCAGCACATTCGGCACGGCCAAGGCCGAGGGATGACGCCGGAATGAAGTCCCTGCGTCCGATAGGTGTTGCGCTCGGCTGCACGATGCTGGCGAGCGGCGCGATGGCGCAGCTCTCGATCACGCCGCCGGCCCAGACGCCGCCGCCTGCGCAGAAGGAGGCGCCGAAAGAGAAGCCGAAGGTGCATGCGCCGGTCGCGAAGAAGCCAGTGCCGAAGCCTGCCGCCTCGGCGACGCCCACCCCGACGCCCTCGCCGACCCCGACGCCGGACGATCCCAATGTCGACCTCGTCTACGGCGCCTATCAGCGCGGCATGTACAAGACGGCGTTCGACCTCGCGACGGCGCGCGCGCAGAACAACAACGATGCCAAGGCGATGACGATGCTGGGCGAGCTCTATGCCAACGGGCTCGGCGTCAAGCGCGACTACGTCAAGGCCGACGAATGGTACAAGCGCGCCTCCGATGCCGGCGACCGCGAGGCGATGTTCGCGCTCGCGATGATGCGGATCGCAGGACGCGGCGGCACGGTGGACAAGGATTCCGCGGTCAAGCTTTTGGCATCGTCGGCCAAGCTCGGCGAACCCAAGGCGGCCTATAATCTTGCGCTGCTCTATCTCGACGGCCAGACCCTGCCGCAGGACCTCAAGCGCTCCGCCGAGCTGCTGCGGATGGCCGCCGACGCCGGCAGCCCGGAGGCACAATACGCGCTCGCGACCTTTTACAAGGAAGGCACCGGGGTGCCGAAGGACCTCGAAAAGGCGGCGCGGCTGCTGCAGGCCGCCTCGCTGGCCGACAATGTCGATGCCGAGGTCGAATATGCCATCGCGCTCTATAACGGCTCCGGCACGCCGCGGAACGTGCCGGCGGCGGTGGCTATGCTGCGCAAGGCGGCCCGGCAGAACAGCGCGATCGCGCAAAACCGCCTCGCCCATGTGCTGGCGACCGGCGCCGGCGCCCCGGTGGACAAGGTCGAGGCGCTGAAATGGCACACCGTCGCCAAGACCGCGGGCAAGGGCGACCCCGATCTCGACGACATCCTCGCCGATATGAGCCCGGAAGACCGCGCCAAGGGCGAGGCTGCTGCCCGGAAATGGATCGGAAACAACGTCAAATGACGCCTTGACGGGGCGGCCTCCAGAGGGCACCCAGTCCAGCAATCTCCGACGCCGCAAGCCGTTCCCCGTCATCCTGAGGTGCGAGCGGAGCGAGCCTCGAAGGATGCGCGGCCCGGCTGGTGGCTGTCGATCCTTCGAGACGCGCGTTCCGCGCTCCTCAGGATGACGGGACCACTTTGAACCCGCCGTCAGCTCAATCGCACCGAAGAAGCCGCCATCATGCTCTACTCCGCCCTCATCAATGTCATGGTCAAGGCCGCGCGCCGCGCCGGCCGCAGCCTCAAGCGCGACCTTGGCGAGATCGAACATCTCCAGGTGTCGCTGAAGGGGCCGGCGAACTTCGTCTCGCTCGCCGACAAGCGCGCCGAAGAGATGCTCTACACCGACCTCGAAAAGGCCCGGCCCGGTTACGGGTTCCTCGGCGAGGAAGGCGGCCAGCGCGAAGGCTCGGACAAGAGCCACACCTGGATCGTCGATCCGCTCGACGGCACCACCAACTTCCTGCACGGCATCCCGCAATTCGCGATCTCGATCGGGCTGAAGCGCGAGGACACGATCATCGCCGGCGTGATCTACAATCCCGCCAATGACGAGCTCTACATCGCTGAGCGCGGCAAGGGCGCGTTCCTCAACGACCAGCGGCTGCGCGTCGCCGGCCGCCGCCAGCTCAATGAATGCGTGGTGGCCTGCGGCCTGCCGCATATCGGCCGCGGCAATCACCAGCTGGCGCTGCAGGAGATGGCCGCGCTGCAGACCAAGGTCGCGGGCTTCCGCCGCTTCGGCGCCGCCTCGCTCGACCTCGCCTTCGTCGCCGCCGGCCGGCTCGACGGCTTTTGGGAGCGCAATCTGCAGCCCTGGGACATCGCGGCGGGCCAGATCATGGTCAGGGAAGCCGGCGGCACCGTCTCGGGCATTCAGGGCAATGACGACCCGCTGCAGACCGGCCACGTCGTCTGCGGCAACGAGTTCGTGCACGGCGAGTTGATCAAGATTTTGAAACCGCTCGGGCAGTAGCACGACGGCACGATCTAATCGTCATCGTCGTCGTCGCGTTCCTCGTCACGAAATTCACCGCCGAGGGTCAGGCCTTCGATGGCCGTGGCGCCCTTGGCCTTGATCACCCGGCGAAGCGGGACCGAACTCTCGCTTTGCAACGCCTCCATCAGCTGTTCCGAATGGGTGACAATCCAGATGCCGGCGCGGCGCGACGCTTTGGCGATCAGCCGGGCCAATGGCGCCAGCAGCGATGGATGCAGGCTGGCCTCGGGTTCGTTCAGTGCGATGAACGGCGGCAGCCGATAGCCCATGAACACGGCGAGCAGGCAGATATATTTCAGCGTCCCATCGGATAGCTCGTGTGCCTTGAACGGACGCGGCATGTCCGCCAGTTGCAGTTCGAATTCGCACCGCCCGTTCTCTTCCCATGCCCGGAGCTCGGCGCCCGGGAACGCATCCTCGATCGCATCCTGCAGGTCGCAGGCATCTTCCCTGATCGCGTAGAGGGTCGCCAGGGCGGCAGCCAGATCGCTGCCATCGGCACAGAGCGCAGGCGTCGTGATCGCGAGACAAGGCTTTCGGATCGGCGACGCCGAATCGGTGCGAAAATCGTGATAGAATCGCCAGCTCTGCATTGCGTTTCTGATCAGGTCGACTTCGGGGCACGTCTTGCCGTCGAGGAATCCGGCGAGCGCGGTTTCCGACGGCAGCACCGCATCCTTGTGCTCGCTCCAGGCGCCGCTCTCGCCGCGCACGCTGACATGTGAATTCGTCCGCTCCATCAGCAGTACTTTGCGCTTTCCGTGGGCCACCTCGATGCGCTCGGACTTGATCATCGGCTCGCCGGAAAATGCCGCCTCGAGCGGGCCGGGAAATCCGAGCTCGATGGCGTATCTGATGTCGTCGAATCTGGCCGCCAATCGCAGTCGTCCATCCTCGCCCCGCTTGCGAATGCCGGACCAGCAGACGGAGTTCAATCCACCTTCATCGGCGATCGTGCGGGTGATCCGGCCCGTCGCCGCGTCGCGCAGCAGCGACAGGGACTTGTAAAGATTGGATTTGCCGACACCATTCTCGCCGACGAATACCGACAGCGGTTCGATGGGCATGAAGAGCCGCCGAATGGAGCGATAATTCGAGATCGCAATATCGGTCGGCCGCATCACATGCCCTCAATCCTCGGGTTGCCTGCACGCTCCCCGTTCAATCCAGAGATGCAATCTGGATTGGTCGGCTTGCGAGAGCAAGCCGGAGGCGGCGCCAGGCCCTGATGAGATCGGCGCCGATCTCGGACATCAGTGGCCGCCCCGCGCCGGCGCGGGCGGACTATAGGCTTCGGCCTTCTCGGGCGCCTTCTCGCGATCCCCCGCCAGCACGCGCTGCACGCTGACGAAGAACACCGGCACCAGCAACAGCGCCAGGATCACGACCGCGATCATGCCGCCCATCACCGACGTGCCGAGCGCCTGCTGGCTGGCGCCGCCAGCGCCGGTCGCGATCGCCATCGGCAGCACGCCGCAGACGAAGGCAAGGCCGGTCATCAGGATCGGGCGGAATCGGAGGCTACACGCCTCGATGGTCGCCTCGACCAGCGGCTTGCCCTGCGCGCGCAGATCCTTGGCGAACTCGATGATCAGGATCGCGTCCTTGGCGGCAAGGCCGATGATGGTGATCAGGCCAACGGTGAAATAGACGTCGTTGGACAGGCCGCGCATCGTCGCGGCCACCACGGCGCCGAGAATGCCGAGCGGAATCGTCAGCAGCACCGCGAGCGGAATGGTCCAGCTCTCATACAGCGCGGCGAGCAACAGGAACACCACCAGCACCGACAGCGCGAGCAGGAACGGCGCCTGGGAGCCCGACAGTTTCTCCTGCAGCGACTGGCCGGTCCACTCATAGCCGAAGCCGCGCGGCAGCTTGTCGGCGAGCCGCTCCATCTCTGCGATCGCATCGCCCGAGGTGAAGCCGGGCCGCGCCTCGCCGGAGATGCGCACCGCCGGATAGTAGTTGAAGCCCGCGATCTGCGTCGGCCCCTTCGACCATTCGATGGTGGCGAAGGCCGAGAACGGCACCAGCTGGCCGCGGCTGTTCTTGACGTTGTAATTCAGGATGTCGTCCGCGTTCATGCGGCTGGTCTTGTCGGCCTGCACGATGACGCGCTGCATGCGCCCGCGGTTCGGGAAGTCGTTGATGTAGTTCGAGCCGAGATTGGTCGAGATCGTGTTGTTGATGTCCTCGAAAGTGAGGCCGAACGCACCCGCCTTCTCGCGGTCGATCATCAGATTGGCCTGCGGCGCCGGCGGCAGGCCCTCGACATAGACCTTCTGCAACACGGGACTGGCATTGGCGTCCGCGATCAGGCGGTCGGACGCGGCGATCAGCGCCGCATAGCCCTTCTGGCCGCGGTCCTGCAGGCGGAACGAGAAGCCCGAGGAGTTGCCGAGATTGTCGATCGGCGGCGGCTGCAGCGCCGAAATCCTGGCGTCGCGGATCGACGACGACAGGTCGCGGTTGATGTCAGCGACGATCGCGGCAGCCGAATCCTTCGGGCCGCGCTCCGACCAGTCCTTCAGCGTGATGAAGGCCTGCGCGGTGTTCATGCCCTGGCCGAGGAAGCTGAAGCCGGTCAGGAACGTGACGTTCTCGATCCCGGCGCGGGTCTTCAGGTACTTCTCGACCTGCTCGACCGCAGCCTCGGTGCGCGCATAGGACGACTCCGACGGCGTCTGCACGTCGGTGGTGATGAAGCCCTGGTCGTCGACCGGCAGGAAGCCGCCGGGCAGCCGCACGAAGCCGTAGGCGACGCCTGCGAACAGCACGAGATAAATCAGCATCAGCCGGCCGGTGCGCTTCAGCCCGGCCTGCACCGTGCTGACATAGCCGGCGCGGCCGGAGTCAAGCACGCGGTTGAACCAGCCGAACACGCCCCTGCGGGCATGGCCGTGGCCCTTCTCGACTGGCTTGAGCAAGGTCGCACACAGCGCCGGCGTCAGCGACAGCGCGAGCAGCGCCGAGAACGCGATCGCCGCCACCATGGTTACCGAGAACTGGCGATAGATGATGCCGACTGAGCCCGGGAAGAACGCCATCGGCACGAACACCGCCATCAGCACCAGCGTGATGCCGATGATGGCGCTGGTGATCTGCGACATCGCCTTCTTGGTGGCTTCCTTCGGCGGCAGGCCTTCCTCGGCCATGATGCGCTCGACGTTCTCGACCACGACGATGGCATCGTCGACCAGGATGCCGACCGCCAGTACCATGCCGAACATGGTCAGCATGTTGATCGAGAAGCCCACGACCATCAGCGTGGCGCAAGTACCGAGCAGCGCCACCGGAACAACGATGGTCGGAATGATGGTGTAGCGGATGTTCTGCAGGAACAGGAACATCACGATGAACACCAGCACCACCGCCTCGACCAGAGTCATCAGGACCTTCTCGATCGAGGCCTTCACCACGGGCGTGATGTTGTAGGGGATCTCGTAGCCGATATTGGCCGGGAAGAAGCGCGACAGCTCCTTCATCTTGGCCTCGACCGCGCTCGCGGTCGCCAGCGCATTGCCCTTCGGCGACAGCAGCACCGAGAGACCCGCGGTCGGCTTGCCGTTGAGGCGGGTGTTGAACTGATAGCTGAGGCCGCCGATCTCGATCCGCGCGACGTCGCGCAGGCGGACCGTCGAGCCGTCGGGATTAGCGCGCAGGATGATCGCGCCGAACTCGTCGGGCGAGGAGAGCTGGCCCTTCACCAGCACTTGCGCGGAGATCTTCTGCGTATCGGTGCTCGGCTCGGCGCCGATGCTGCCGGAGGCGACCTGGGCGTTCTGCGCCGTGATCGCCTTGTTGACGTCGTCGGCGGACAGGCCGTAGCCGACCAGCTTGGCCGGATCGATCCAGATGCGCAGTGAGCGCTCGGTCGAATACAGCGTGGCGCGGCCGACGCCGGGGATGCGGCGCACCTCGCCCAGCACGTTGCGGATCATGAAGTCGCCGAGGCCCACTTCATCCAGCGAGCCGTCGGTCGAGTTCAGCGTGATGATCTGCAGCACGGCGGAGGAGGCTTCCTCGACCAGGATGCCCTGCTGGATCACGGCGCGCGGCAGCCGCGCCTCGACGCGCTTGAGGCGGTTCTGCACCTCGACCGAAGCCTGGCTTGTGTCGGTGCCCGGCTTGAAGTTGGCGATGATCTCGACCTGGCCGAGCGAGTCGGAGGTCGATTCGAAGTTCAGGATGTTGGCGGCGCCGTTGAGCTCCTCCTCGATCAGCCGCGTCACGCTGTTGTAGAGGTTTTCAGGCGACGCGCCGGGATAGCTGGTCGAGATCGAGATCGAGGGCGGCGCGATGATCGGATATTGCGCGACCGCGAGCAGCGGAATCGAGATCGCACCGACCAGACAGATGAACAGCGCGACGACCCAGGCGAAGATCGGCCGGTCGATGAAGAAGCTGGGCATGTCGGATCACCGCACCGCGTGCGCGGTCTGCTGCGAATCCGTCATTGCAGTAGCGTCAATGTCACGCCAGGCCTGCGGCCGCACCTTGTCGCCGGCGGCGAATTTCTGGAACCCCTCGACCACGACCATGTCGCCGGCCTTAAGGCCTTCGGTCACGAACCAGTGGCCACCCTGCAGCGAGCCGGTACGCACCGGCTGCACCGCGACGAGGTTGTCGTCCTTGACGACGAACACTTCGCTGCCGCCGCCGCCATTGCGCTGGATCGCCTGCTGCGGCACAGCGATCGCATCGGAGTCGATGCCCTGCTCGATCTGCACGCGGACATACATGCCCGGCAGCAGGATGCGATCGGGATTCGGGAATTCGCCGCGCAGGGTCACCTGCCCGGTATGGGCGTCGACCTTGGCGTCGGAGAACAGCAGCTTGCCCGGTATCGGATAGATCGAGCCGTCGTCGAGCACGAGGCGGACCTTCATCGCATCAGACGCAATGCGGTCGAGGTCACCGCTCTCGAAGGCGCGGCGCAGCTGATTCATCTCGGTCACCGACTGCTGGAAGTCGGCATAGATCGGATCGAGCTGCTGGATGGTCGCAAGGCTCGCGGCGTCGTTCTGCACCACGAGCGCGCCCTCGCTGACCAGCGCGGCACCGATGGTGCCGTCGATCGGCGCGCGAATGGTCGCGTAATCCAGATTGAGCCTGGCACGCGCGACATCGGCCTCGCGGCCCTGCACGTCGGCTTCGGCGCCCTTCAGGTTTGCGATCGCCTTCTCGTTCTCGGCCTCCGGCGCTGCGCGCTGGCTGGTCAAAGTGGCAATGCGGCGGGCCTGCAGCGCAGCCTGCTCCTGCACGGCCTTGGCGCGCGCCAGCGCCGCCTCGGTCGATTGCAATTCGACTTCAAACGGGCGCGGATCGATCTGGTACAAGGGATCGCCGACCTTCACCTCGCTGCCCTGATGGAACATGCGGTTCACGACGATGCCCGAGACGCGCGGGCGCACCTCGGAAACGCGGGTCGGCGCGATGCGGCCCGGCAGCTCGCGCACCATCGCGCGCGCCTGCGGCTTCACGGTGACGACACTGACGTCCGGCTCGGGTGATGCTTGTACGGCGGCGGTTGCAGTATTCGGCTCGTCGCAGCCAGCAAGCAGTGGCGCCGTCACGGCCAGCATCAGAGCAATGCATGCCGATTGCGCGCGAAGTCCAGACATTGAGATGATCGCCCCTGTGGGTTGCAATAAACAAACGGCGGCGTCACACCGACACCGCTTCTGTTGCTGAAAGTAAAACCCGCTTGCTGCGATGCAAAGCGTTTGTCAGGCGGCTCAATGTCACACAAACCTATCGCACTGATTTCGCGGCATGTTTTAGCGAGTCACCGGATTGTGAGCGGGTTCCATCGCAGGCTGTGGGAATGCATTAACGACTGCGTGAGCGGGAATAGGTCAATTGCCTGCGCAGGAATGCCGCACATCGCAACATCATGAGGCGCAGCGAACGAATCACCGGTCACGGCACTTGCCTCACCCGCTGGTGCGTGCGACCCGCACGCGATCTGCTGACCGGACCGGCTCCAGCGCCAATGGTGATGCGCGGACTGGGCTGGAAAGCTGGGCGAAGCGGCAGCAACCCGCCCGGTTTCAACCCAAGGTTCTGCGCGCCCGCTTTGGATTCGGCTTTCCTCACTCCGCCGCTGTGCCATATTGCTGGCAGATGCAGCCTTCGCGAACGGATGATCCGGCAATGCCCCCTTCCCGCTCCGATATGGAGATCGAACTGAGCAAACTGTCCTCGCCCCGGATCTTCCTGGTGCGGATGCTGGTGTTCCTGGTGCTCTGCGGCCTGGTCGGGGTCGTACTGTACAAGCAGATCGTCACCGCCTTCTTCGCCAATCCCGGCCTGAACGCCCTGATCGGCGCGGTGCTCTTGATCGGCATCATCCTGGCGTTCCGTCAGGTGATCCGGCTCTATCCCGAGGTCGCCTGGGTCAATAATTTCCGCATCGCCGATCCCGGGCTTGCGATCGACCGCCGCCCGAAGCTGCTTGCCCCCATGGCCGCGATCCTCGGCGGCGAGCGCTCGGGCCGGATGTCGATCTCGCAGCAGACCATGCGGCATCTGCTCGATTCGATCGCAACCCGCCTCGACGAGGCCCGCGATATCTCGCGCTACATGACCGGCCTTTTGGTGTTCCTCGGCCTGCTCGGCACCTTCTGGGGCCTGATCGAGACGGTGGGCTCGGTCGGCAAGGTGATCGACGGGCTCAAGGTCGGCGGCGATTCCAGCGCATTGTTCGATACGCTGAAGGAGGGGCTGGCCGCCCCGCTCGGCGGCATGGGCATCTCGTTCTCGTCCTCGCTGTTCGGCCTCGCCGGCTCCCTGATCCTCGGCTTCCTCGATTTGCAATCGAGCCAGGCCCAGAACCGCTTCTACACCGACCTCGAGGACTGGCTCGCCACCACGGTGCGCGGCATTTCCGGCGACGAAAGTGGCGTCACCGGCGACATGCAGGGCGCGATCGACCGTCTCCGCACTGCGCTCGAGGAAGGTGGCGGCGGCGGCGGCCGCAACACCACGGCCGCGATGGCCAATCTCGCCGAGGCGATCCAGGGGCTGGTCGCCCATATGCGTACCGAGCAGCAGATGATCCGCGAATGGGCCGACGGCCAGGGCGAGCAGAACCGCGAGATCAAGCGGCTGCTCGAGCGCCTCGCCCGCCAGCCCGAGAAGAGTTGAGCCGAGGAGGCCTGTGTGCTGGACCACGTGACCATCGGCATCAGCGATATCGAACGGTCCAAGGCGTTCTATGACGTGGCCTTGCGTTCGCTCGGCATCAGCCGCCTGTACGCCGAAGGCGCCGAGTTTGCGGGTTATGGCGTTGGCCCGAAGGCGTTCTTCTGGATCGGCCGGCGCGACACGCCGCAGGCCGGCGCCCACGTCGCCTTCACCGCAAGCGATCGCGCCACTGTCGATCGCTTCTACGAGGACGCGATCAGGGCCGGCGGCAGGGACAATGGACGGCCCGGCATTCGGCCGCACTATCATGCAAACTACTACGGCGCCTTCGTGCTCGATCCCGACGGTCACAACATCGAGGCCGTCTGTCATGCAGCGCAGGACTGACCGCGTTAGAGCCTTTTCCGTTCCGATGAAATCGGAACGGGGCTCTAGATTTTTGTTTTGACGCGTTTTCTTCACGCGAACCGGTATCCACTTCGCTTGAAAACGTTCTAGATAAAGGGAAACCGAATGGCCCTCGCCCGCTCGCGCCGTAGCGAATCCGGCTTCAACTACTGGCCCGGCTTTGTCGACGCGCTGTCGACGCTGGTGCTGTCGATCGTGTTCCTGCTGTCGGTGTTCCTTGTGGTGCAGTTCTTCCTGTCGCAGGAGGTCACCGGCAAGGACAAGGCGCTGGAGCAGCTCACCGCCAAGATCGCCCAGCTCAACGAGCTGTTGTCGCTGGAGAAGCTCTCCAAGCTGACGCTGGACGACCAGGTCTCGCAGCTCCGCGCCGGGCTCGCCTCCGCCGAAGGCGAGCGCGACCGCATGAAGGGGCTCTATGAGGGGCTCGCCAGTTCCGGCAACGACGCGCAGGGCCGCGCCAACGAGCTCAACAAGGCGCTGGAGTCCGAGAAGAGCGTCTCGTCGCGCGCGCTGGCGCAGATCGAGGTGCTGAACCAGCAGATCAGCGCGCTGCGCCGCCAGCTCGCCGCGCTCGAGGAAGCGCTCGACGCCTCCGAGAAGCGCGACAAGGAATCGCAGAGCCGGATCGCCGATCTCGGCTCGCGCCTCAACGTCGCGCTGGCGCAGCGGGTGCAGGAACTGTCGAAATACCGCTCGGAGTTCTTCGGCCGGCTGCGCGCGATCCTCGGCAACCGCCCCGACATCCGCATCGTCGGCGACCGCTTCGTGTTCCAGTCGGAAGTGTTCTTCGACACCGGCCAGGCGCTGCTGCTGCCGGAGGGCAAGACCGAGCTCGACACCGTGGCCAATGCGCTGATCGATCTGGACAAGCAGATCCCCCCCGAGATCGCCTGGGTGCTGCGGGTCGACGGCCATACCGACGTGCGGCCGATCAACAGCCCGCTGTTCAAGTCGAACTGGGAGCTGTCGTCGGCGCGCGCGATCTCGGTGGTGCAATATCTGGTTTCGCTCGGCGTGCCGGCACAGCGCCTGGTCGCCGCCGGCTTCGCCGAATTCCAGCCGCTCGACACCGCGCAGACCGAAGACGCCTACAAGCGCAACCGCCGCATCGAGCTGAAGCTGACGGAGAGGTAGTTTGCTGGCGCCTGGCCAATCAGTCGTCATTGCCGGGCTTGACCCGGCAATCCATCGGAAAAGAGTCGTTCGAAGTAGATGGATGCCCGGGTCATCTGCGCGAAGACGCGCTTCGCGCTTTAGCCCGGGCATGACGTTCGTGTTTCGATGAGCCCTTCTTTCCATCTCCGCTCCTATCGCGCCGCGGATGAAGACGCCGCCATCGAGCTGTGGCGGCAGACCTGGCAGCAGGCTTATCCGTCGATCGATTTCGACGCACGCGTGGCATGGTGGCGCGAGCGCTGGCGCAACGAATTGGTGCGCGATGCCACGATCGTCGTCGCGGAAGCGAGCGGCGCGCTGGCCGGCTTCGTCACCATCGACAAGACCGGCTATCTCGACCAGCTCGTGGTCGATCCCGCGCACTGGGGCTCTCCGCTGGCGAGCGCGCTGCTCGACGAAACCAAGCGCCTGTCGCCCGAAGGCGTCACGCTGCTGGTCAACAAGGACAACGCCCGCGCCATCCGCTTCTATGAACGCAACGGCTTTGTGCATGCCGGCGAGGACGTCAACCCGACCTCGGGACGCCCGGTGCTGAAGATGGCGTGGAGATCGTAAAAAATCCTGCGCGCATCGCTGATCCATCCGTCGTCCTGGCGAAAGCCAGGACCCATAACCACCGGCGTTTGAAGGGAAAGGGTTCGAGGCCACAGCGCCGCGCAACAACGCGCATTTGGGGTAATGGGTCCTGGCCTTCGCCAGGACGACACCAAATATGTTACATGGCCTACATCCACAATCGTCGTCCCGGCGAAGGCCGGGACCCATTACCACAGGGTTGTCTTGTTGAAGAGGACTATAGCCCCAACGTCGCGCAACAATTGCCATTTGTGGTTATGGGTCCCGGCCTTCGCCGGGACGACATCGAGTGTGCTGCACTGCTTGTCAGTCATACATCCGCGCTCTCGCGACATGAATCGCCCGAGTCTTGCATTTCGTTCCGCCCTCTCGTTGAACAGAGGGCGCAGGGAAAGCCGGGCGCCGATCGCACCCATGGGTCCCGTGCAACAAAAAGCACGGGAGGTAGGACCACAGGTGTCACCGGAAACTCCGGCTTTCCCTGCGCGATGGTTTTACGGCTTACTTCGTGCTCTCCCCGGCGAGACTGGGCTTGTTTGTCACCGCCTCGCAAAACGCAATTGCGTCTTACAAAAGGACACCGGCCGCTAGGGCGTCAGGACCACACGACTTCACCGTCCGCTTCATGCGCACTCGTCAGTCGCGCAATCAGCGTCCACCGCATCCCACACCGCGTTCGTGACGATCGCGAAACGCCCCTCGATCGGGTGAGACGGGCAAACCATACACTGAGTTTTTGTTCCGATAAACCGAAATATTTTTGCGGCGAGGGCTTGCGTCGTCGGGCAACTCAGTGGCACGCGCGCGTGAGGGAGCCACCGGCGGCAGGGTTCCCTCTCCCCTTGCGGGAGAGGGTTAGGGAGAGGGGTACCCCACGGCAAGCTCTCTCCGTATCTGCTACCACTGCAAGCAAGCTGCGCGTGTAGTGTGCCCTGATCAATCATCTCGCCCAGGGCCACCCCTCTCCCCACCCTCTCCCGCAAGGGAGAGGGAGCCTGAGAGACGTGCTCACCTAACGTCATTTCGGGTCTCGTGGCCTCGGACTGACAGACGAACTCCCCCTCAGCGTCCGACCATCTGTTGCAGATGCTCCGGATAGCGCGCGCCCTGCACCTCGATCGCCGCCAGCGCCGTGCCGATCTCGGCGAGATCGGCGGGCGTCAGCTCGATCCGCGCGGCGCCGATGTTCTCGTCGAGGCGATTGAGCTTGGTCGTGCCCGGGATTGGCACGATCCACGGCTTTTGCGCCAGCAGCCAGGCCAGCGCGATCTGGGCCGGCGTGGCGCCCTTGCCGGCGGCGATCCGGCCGAGCTGATCGACCAGCGCCTGGTTGGCGCGGCGGGCTTCCGGCGAGAAACGCGGCACGAGGTTGCGGAAGTCGTCGCTCGCGAACGTGGTGGACGCGCTGATCGCGCCGGTGAGAAAACCTCGGCCGAGCGGGCTGTAGGGCACGAAGCCGATGCCGAGCTCCTCCAGCACCGGCAGGATCTCCGCTTCCGGCCCGCGCTCCCACAGCGAATATTCGCTCTGCAATGCGGTGACCTTCTGCACCGCATGGGCGCGGCGGATGGTCTGCGCGCCGGCCTCCGAGAGGCCGAAATGCCGGACCTTGCCGGCGGCGATCAGGTCCTTGACGGTGCCGGCGACATCCTCGATCGGCACCGCGGGATCGACCCGATGCTGATAGAACAGATCGATGACATCGGTCTTCAGCCGCTTCAGCGAGGCGTCCGCGACGGCCCTGATGTGCTCGGGACGGCTGTTCAGCGAACGATGCCGCTCCGCCATGGAGCCGATATCGAATCCGAACTTGGTCGCGATCACGACATCCTTGCGGAACGGCGCCAGCGCCTCGCCGACCAGTTCCTCGTTGACGAAGGGGCCGTAGACCTCCGCGGTATCGAACAAGGTGACGCCGCGCTCGACGGCGCCACGGAGCAGCGCGATGCCTGCTGCGTGGTCGACCGCCGGACCATAGGCGAAGCTGAGGCCCATGCAGCCGAGCCCGATCGCCGATACCTCCAGATTGCTGTTACCGAGTTTACGTTTCTGCATGTCGTCTCTCCGCATCAAGGACTGGAACCTGCCGCTGCGGCATTTAGGGCGTGCACAGGCGCGCCATTAGACGTAAAAATCGGGATGGACTTATGAGCTGGATTCATCAATGCCGCGGCATGACGTCAACGACCTGATCGCCTTCCTCGCGGTCGCGCGCGACCGCAGCTTCACCCGCGCCGCGGCAAGGCTCGGCGTATCGCAATCGGCGCTCAGCCACACCATGCGCGCGCTAGAGGAACGGCTGGGGGTGCGGCTTCTGACCCGCACCACGCGCAGCGTCGCGCCGACCGAGGCCGGCGAGCGGCTGCTGCAGGGCGTCGGTCCGCGCTTCGAGGAGATCGAGGCCGAACTCGCCGCGCTCAACGCACTGCGCGAGAAACCGGCCGGCACCATTCGCATCAACGCCGGCGAGCACGCCGCCGAGACCATCCTGTGGCCGGCGCTGGAAAAGTTCCTGCCGCGCTATCCCGACATCAAGGTGGAGCTGACCGTCCGCCTCGGCGAGCAGCTGGCCAAGGACATGATCGCGGTGCGGATCGCGCCTGATTTCCGCATGGTCGTGGTCGGTGCGCCCATCTACTTCAAGCGGCGCGAGCGACCGAAGCGGCCGCAGGACCTGACGCAGCACGCCTGCATCAACATTCGCCTGCCGACCCATGGCGGCATCTACGCCTGGGAATTCGAGAAACGCGGACGCCCGATCAAGGTCCGCGTCGACGGACAATTGGTCTTCACAGCACCGCACTGCGGATCAAGGCGTCGTTGGCCGGACTTGGGCTTGCCTATATCGCCGAGGATCAGGTGCAGGCGCAATTGGCCAAGGGTCAGCTGGTCCAGGTGCTCGACGACTGGTGCGCGCCATTTCCCGGCTATCACCTCTATTATCCGAGCCGCCGGCAATCCTCACCGGCCTTCGCGCTGCTGGTCGACGCGCTGCGCTATCGGGACTGACCGTGAACGTCCGCGCACCAAGTGCGCTCCACACGGATATTTGCTTCGCAGTTGACGCGGCTGCCGGGAACGCGACCGACATGGCCGACGTTATTGACACGCAATCTTGAGGGTTTGGCGGATGTCTCGTCTCCGTCGCGGCCCTATATACAGAAGCAGCCTCACCGCCTGATCTCGGAGTAGCGCATGCTCAGGAACAAATTCGCCATCATCATCGCCGCCGGCCTCGTGCTCGCGCCGGCCCAGCTTCTAGCGCAGAGCACGGGCGGCGGCAGCGCGCTGCCGCCCCGGCCAGGCGACCGTGCCACTTCGTCGAACGGCGTCGGCGGGAGCGCGCTTCCGACCCAGACCGGCCAGCGCGTTGCACCGTCGTCCGGCAGCAGCGCCGGCAGTGCGGCACCGGCCCTTCCGGGAAGCTCGATGGGCACGACCGGCAACGCATCAACGGGACGCTGAGGCGCGCTTGCGCGAGCCGCTAAAAGCACGACGATACGATCGGCGATTTGCTTCGCTGAGCCTGTCGAATACTGATCGATGAATGCTAGATAACGCCGGCCGGCTCCGCAGCCGGTTCGGTCGGCTCAGGCTCCGCCGTTACGAATTTGAGCCCGTAGGTCTTGCCGCGTCGCCACACCACCTCGCAGGGATAGCGCTTGGCGTGATCGGCGAGCAATGTCAGCGCAAGGCGGTCCTTCACCTCGAACTCGACCTCGGTCGTGATCTTGGCGCCGCCGGGCGAGATGTCGACCACGGCGCAGGCGCTCTCGGTTGCGCCGTCATCGACTGTGATCCAGGCCGCGCGATTGTTGAGCTGGCGCCTCGGCTCGCGACTGACCTTGGTCCGTGCTCCATTGTTCGCCATCGTCGTCGTCCTCGAAGACATTGGGGACCGGGCGCGTCGATCGACAGGCCCGGCACGCAACCGCACGGGCCACCATGCCGTCCCCCCGTAAAGTCCGGCTTAGCGCGATCGCTTGAACTTTACCGGAATCTTGACGTGGCTTTTAGGCAACCGGGATTCTGCAATTCCCTCAGCATGATACCGGCCGCATCGGCCGCCGTCGGCTTGACACGGCGACCGCATAGTTGGTGAAGTGGCGGCCGTGGCTTTGGCCACATCCCTGCAACAAGAGCGCTTCAAGCCGCCCCCCTTTTTGACGGAAACGCCCCATGCTGATCCCCTTAGCCGACGTGCCGCGCTGGTATGCCGAACGCAAGCCGCTCGATGCCATCGCCGTCAGTCACGGCGCTGAAGCGCTGACCTGGCTCGAACTCGAGCGCCGCGCCAATGCGCGGGCGCGGGCGTTCGCCGCCAAGGGCGTCAAGCCCGGCGACTTCGTCGCGATCGGGCTGCCCAACAGCAACGCGTTCTTCGAGACCTCCTTTGCGGTGTGGAAATGCGGCGCGACGCCGACCTCGCTGTCATGGCGGCTGCCGCGCGGCGAGGCCGCCGCGGTGCTCGAGATTCTTAAACCGTCGCTGGTGGTCGGCGGCGAGGCCGACTGGAATGCGCCGAATTCGCTGCCGGTGAATTTCGTGCCGGAGGGATTTTCCGAGGAGCCGCTCGATGCGCCGGTCGCGCGCTACTGGAAGGCGATGACGAGCGGCGGCTCGACCGGACGGCCGAAGGTGATCCTCGATCACAACCCCGCCGTGATTGAGACCACGACGCCGCCGCTGCTCGGGATTCCGTTTGAGGCGTCGCTGCTCAATCCGGGGCCGCTCTATCACAACGCGCCGTTCATCCTGTCGCATTCCGCGCTGTTCGGCGGCGGGCGGCTGACCGGCATGGTGAAGTTCGACGCCGAGGAGACGCTGCGGCTGATCGAGCGCGAGCGCGTGCAATGGGTCAACTTCGTGCCGACCATGATGCACCGTATCTGGGCGCTGCCCGAGGAGGTGCGCAACCGCTACGACGTCTCCAGCCTGCAGATCGTGTTTCACATGGCAGCTCCGATGCCGCCCTGGCTGAAGGAGAAGTGGATCGAGTGGCTCGGCCCGGAACGAGTCTGGGAGCTCTATGGCGGCACCGAGCGGCAGGGCGCCTGCGTGATCTCCGGCGTCGAGTGGATGGCGCACAAGGGTTCGGTCGGCAAGATCGGCGAGACCGCGAAGCTCCGCATCATCGGCGAAGACGGCAACGACGTCGCGCCCGGCGAGACTGGCGAAATCTACTTCCTGCCCAATGACGGCGCCGGCTCGACCTATCACTATCTCGGTGCGGCGCCGAAGCGGCGGCCAGACGGCTGGGAATCGCTCGGCGACATCGGCCGGCTCGACGAAGAGGGCTATCTCTATCTCGGCGACCGGCTCGCCGACATGGTGCTGCGCGGCGGCGCCAACATCTATCCGGCCGAGGTCGAGGCCGCGGTCAGCGAACATCCCGAGGTGCGCTCCTGCGTCGTGGTCGGATTGCCCGATCCGGAATTCGGCCAGCGCGTGCATGCGATTCTCGAGCTCGCCGACAGCGCCGATGCACAACAGATCGCCGACGGCATGGCCGATTTCCTCAAGGACCGGCTCAGCCGCTACAAGCATCCGGAGAGTTTTGAGCGCGTCGGCACCGGGCCGCGAGACGATTCCGGCAAGGTCCGCCGCACCATGCTGCGCGACGAGCGCGCCGCCTGGATCAAGGAGGACCGCGCCTTCCGCATCATGCCGGCGCGCGCATCGGCGAAAACGGAGTAGCGCCGATTCTCGACATCAGAGATATTTCGCGGAAATACATTCTGAGGTAGAATGAGGATCGGCAGGCGCCGCTGACCGTGGCAGGTAGTCCCATGTCGTTTCGCAGTGACAACAAGGCGTTCGAGGCCTGGCTCGCCGAGCAGTGCGACGTCGTCAGATCCGACATCGCCTACAAGCACGACCGGATGCGCAAGAGTGCGTTCATCTTCCTGCGTGCGACCTATTTCCGTTGGGCGCGCAAGATCGGCGACTGGTGCCCGGAGCTGATGGATGCGCCGGCGGTGCTCTCGGTCGGCGATCTGCATCTGGAGAATTTCGGCACCTGGCGCGATGCCGACGGACGGCTGGTTTGGGGCGTCAACGATTTCGACGAGGCCGCCGTGATGCCCTATGTGCTCGACCTGGTGCGGCTTGCGACCAGCATCCGGCTCGCGCCGCGCCCGGCGATCAGCGCAAGTGAGGCGGCTGCCGCGCTGCTCGACGGCTACCGCGAAGGGCTCGACGATCCGCAACCAGCGCTGTTGTTCGAGGGCCAGACCTGGCTCAGGCCCTACGCCGAACCGGATGAGACGAAGGTGAAGAAATTCTGGAAAGACGTCGCAGATTATCCCACCGCAGCGCCACCGCCGAAGATCGCCGCAGCGCTGCGCGCGAGCCTGCCGCGCGATGTCGCGCGCAACAGCATTCGGCTGTGCCGCATCCTGCGCAAGGGTGGCGGCGGCCTCGGACGGCCGCGCTATGCGGCGATTGCCTATTGGCGCGGCGGCCAAATCGTTCGCGAGGCGAAGGCGCTGGTGCCGTCGGCATGGAACTGGGCGCATGGCAGCCGCGCCCGCAGCGCGCCTCACTTCATGGCACTGGCAACCGGACGGTACCGGGCGCCGGATCCGTTCCTGCATCCTCGTCACGGTTTCATCCTGCGCCGTATCGCCGCCGATTCCCACAAGATCGAGCTCGGCGAGGATGCCGGACGGAAACTGCAACGCAAGCTGATCAAGGCGATGGCCTATGATCTTGCATCGATCCATGCAGCCGGCACATCCCGGGTCAGCCGATTGCAGGACGATCTCAAGCAGCGGCAGCGGAAACAGCGCAACTGGCTCGATGCCGCCGCCGAAATCGCCGAGGCCAAGGTGCGACGCGATTTCCGGGAGTGGCGCGGCTGACCCGATGCTGAACGCGTGCGAAGCCGCGTGCCCGATCTGGCATCTCGATCATCCGCCAATTGACTGTTATATATCACGGAAGCGGACGACAGTCCGGACCGTGATCTTTTCGCCTCGCACGGCGTTATCGACGACGCACTTGCGCCCCTGCGGAGACCTCCATGCCCTCCACCACCGAATGGAAAGTGCCACCGGCCTTTCAGCCTCGCCCCGAAGATTACCGCTTCGATCTCGATCGCGCGCTGACGAGTGTGGTCGGCCTGCATTCGATCATTCCGCCTGACGCCTTCAGCGCCGAGACACTCGGCACCGAGCGCGCCGGCAACGGCGTGCTGATCGACGACGGGCTGGTGCTGACGATCGGTTACCTGATCACCGAGGCCGCAACGGTGTGGCTGCATCTCGGCGACGGCCGGGTCGTCGAGGGCCACGCGCTCGGTTTCGATTTCGAATCCGGCTTCGGCCTGGTGCAGGCGCTCGGCCGGCTCGATCTCGCTCCGCTGCCGATCGGCCGGTCCGCGGCAACGCGCGTCGGCGACAGTGTCGTGGTCGGCGGCGCCGGTGGCCGCACCCGCTCGGTCGCGAGCCAGATCGCGGCGAAGCAGGAATTCGCGGGCTACTGGGAGTACCTGCTCGACGAGGCGCTCTTCACCTACCCGTCGCATCCGAACTGGGGCGGCACCGGACTGATCAACAACTCCGGCGAGCTGATCGGCATCGGCTCGCTGCAGCTCGAACGCGAGCGCTCGGGCCGCGCCGAGCATGTCAACATGATCGTGCCGATCGATCTGCTCAATCCGGTGCTGGACGATTTGCGCAAGTTCGGCCGCGTCAACAAGCCGTCGCGGCCGTGGCTCGGCATGTACACGACCGAGATCGACAACCGCCTCGTGGTGGTCGGCATTGCCAGCAAGGGTCCGGCGGCGCGCGCCGAGCTGAAGACCGGCGATGTCATCATCGCGGTCGACGGCGAGAACGTGACGAGCCAGACCGCGTTCTATCGCAAGCTCTGGTCGCTCGGCACGGCCGGCGTCGACGTGCCGCTGACCGTCTACCACGAAGGCGTCACCTTCGACGTGACGCTGACCTCGACCGACCGCATGAAGCTGCTGAAGGCGCCACGGCTGCATTGAAGCGAAGAGAAAGAGGCAGCGGCGATGAGCGAGGCCGTGGTTGATAACATCGTGGCCGTGCTGCCGCCGCTGTTGCAGACGCTGGAATCGCTGTCCTTTGTCGCGCGCAATCTCAACCCGCCAGACTTCGATCGCGTGATGCAGATCGCGGGCGAGCCCGACGAGACCTTGCAGGCGGTGCGGCCGCTTCTCGCCGGATGGCCGGAGAAATTCGACCACATCAAGACCGCACTTGAAGCTGCGATCGATGCGGCGCTCGCCGGCTATGCGGACCTGCGCGCGGTGCAGAACGGCGAAGGCGATCTGGTCAGCGTGTTCCGCGCGCTGCGCTATCTGCCGCGGGCGCAGGAGGCGCTCTATCCCTTGACCGAGCTGCCGCCGGTCAGCGCCTTCTTCCTCGCGCCCGAGTTGCGCGAGGATGCCGAGCTGCAGGCCAGGCTCGCGGCCACGCCCAACGAGAACACCGGCATTTTCCATGAGCGCAACGAACCGGGCAGCCGCGGCGGCTTCTCGATGTATGTGCCGGAGTATTATACGCCCGATCGCACCTGGCCGCTGGTGATGGCGCTGCACGGCGGCAGCGGCAACGGCCGCGGCTTCCTGTGGAGCTGGCTGCGCGACGCGCGCAGCCGCGGCGCCATCCTGGTGGCACCGACCGCGACCGGCCAGACTTGGGCGCTGATGGGCGACGACACCGACACGCCGAACCTCAACCGCATCATCGACCAGGTGCGCGAACGCTGGCGCATCGACGAGACCCGCATGCTGCTGACCGGGATGAGCGATGGCGGCACCTTCAGCTATGTCAGCGGGCTCGACGGCGCCTCGCGCTTCACGCATCTGGCGCCGGTTGCGGCGACCTTCCATCCGCTGATGGCTAACATGGCCGATGCGGATCGGCTGCGCGGCTTGCCGATCTTCATCACCCACGGCCGGCTCGACTGGATGTTCCCGGTGCAGACCGCGCGGCAGACCCAGGGCTTGCTGTCGGCCGCCGGCGCTAACGTCGTTTATCGCGAGATCGACGATCTCAGCCACACCTATCCGCGCGAGATCAATGCGGAGGTCTTCCGGTGGCTGAACGGCGAGCGCGCCGACGGAGCTTGAGGGACTCCCTCCCCGTCACCCTGAGGAGCGCGAAGCGCGTCTCGAAGGGTCGACGGCCCGGCTGCGGCCGCGCGGCTCCATCGGGGCCGTGCATCCTTCGAGACGCGCGCAAGAGCGCGCTCCTCAGGATGACGGTGATGGACGGAGCCGCGCGGGCGCTATCCTGGATTCAGCGCGGACAACGTTACTGGTTATCTCGCGGCTTGAGCAGGTCGGAGAAGCCGACCCGGTGCAGCATCTCGTTGCGGACGCGGTCGATCACGCCGAAGGCAACCTCGGCACCGTCCTGGGTCGGATCGATGTGGACGCGGAACGGCCGCCGGCCGAACGGCGTGTCGACGACCCCGACGATCGCGTCCGCGACGGACGACGCGTCGGCATCCTCGGGCACGATCGCCGCGAATGCCTTCATGATCTCCTCGCCGAAGCCGGCATAGGGACCCGCTTCGTATTCGGCCACGCGCGCCTGGTCGGCGGGGCGGCCGGAATGCGCGAAGTGGTTGGTGCCGCCGGTGAAGGCACCGGGCACGATGATCGAGGTCTCGATGCCCCAACGCGTGAGCTCACGAGCATAGATCACCGCCATCGCATCCATGCCGGCCTTCGCCGCGAAATACGGCGCGAGATAGGGCGGCGTGCCGCCGGCCGAGCTGCTGCTCGACACCCAGACCACAAGCCCCCTGCCCTGCTTGCGCAGCTGCGGCAGCGCCGCGCGGTTAACGCGCTGGGTCGAGAGCACGTTGACGTCGTAGAGCTCGGCGAGCTGCTCGGGCGTGAAGGCCTCCGCCGGGCCGAACACCATGTGGCCGGCATTGTGGATGACGACGTCGAGACGGCCTTCTTCGGCGACGATTTGCGCGATCGCCGCATCAACCGAGGCGTGCGAGCCGACATCGAGCTCGAGCGCGCGCAAATCGACATGGTTGTCCCTGGCGAATTCCTCGATATCGGCGACCGCGGCAGCGTTGCGGCCGGTAGTGTGGCGCATCGAGGCGTAGACAATGTGGCCGGCCCTGGCGAGCGCGTTGGCGGTGAGGCGGCCGAAGCCGCTCGATGCGCCGGTGATGACGATAACCTGTTTCATGACACGTATCCCTGTGAGGTCGATTGAGTGCAAGTTGGGTGAAGGTCTGAGAGCGTCAGACCAGGCCGCCATTGGCGCGCAGCGTCTGGCCGTTGATCCAGGAGCCGTCGGGACCGACCAGGAACGACACGGCGTTGGCGATATCGTCGGGCGTGCCGAGCCGCTCCAGCGGCACCATCTTGGCGAAGCGGTCGATCAGCTCGTCCGACTTGCCGTCCAGGAACAGGTCGGTCGCGGTCGGGCCGGGCGCGACTGCATTCACGGTGATGCCGCGGCCGCGCAATTCCTTCGAAAGGATCGCGGTCAGTGACTCGATCGCCGCCTTGGTCGCGACATAGATGCCGTAGGTCTCGAGCCTGGTGCCGACGACGCTGGTCGAGAAGTTGACGATGCGTCCGCCGTTGCGCAGCCGGCGCGCCGCCTCGCGCATGGTGTTGAAGCTGCCCTTCAGATTGACCGCGACCTGCTGGTCGAACGCCGCATCGTCGCTGTCGGCTATCTTGCCGAGCTTCATGATGCCGGCATTGTTGACCAGCACGTCGACGCCGCTGAACGCCGCTTCCGCCGCGTCGAACATGCCGCGGACGGCATTGGCATCGCTGACATCGGCCTTCGCCGTCAGCGCCCGGCCACCGGCGGCCTCGATCCGGTCGGCGACCGCCTGGGCGGGCTTGGCGTCGCCGGAATAGTTGATGACGACGGTGAAGCCCTCTTTGGCGAGACGCTCGGCAACCGCCGCGCCAATCCCGCGCGAGGCACCCGTCACCAGAGCTACCTTGTTGGTTTGTTTAGTCATTTTCAGTCTCCCATCAGGTGGTGCGGCCGAGCCGCGTTCGATGGGAGGACACTATGCCTTGTCACTATCCGGATAATCATGCATATTCCGGCATCACTATTCGCTATTTTCGGATAATAGATGGACCGCTTCGATGCGATGCGCGTGTTCACCCGCGTGGTGGAGCGGCGCAGCTTTTCGCTGGCCGCCGACGATCTGGGGCTGCCGCGCTCGACCGTGACGGACGCGGTGAAGGGGCTGGAGGCGCGGCTCGGCGTGCGGCTGCTCGAGCGCACCACGCGCACGGTCCGGCCGACGCTCGACGGCGAGGCGCACTATCGGCGCTGTCTGTCGTTGATCTCAGACCTCGAAGACGCCGAGGGCGCGTTCGGCGGCGCGCGGCCGAAGGGGCTGTTGCGGCTCGAAGTGCAGGGCACGCTGGCGCGGCACTTCCTGCTGCCAAATCTGCCGGGCTTCCTCGCCGAATATCCTGACATCGAAATCAGCATGAGCGAGAGCGATCGCTGGGTCGACCTGATCCGCGAGGGTGTCGACTGCGTGCTGCGCTTCGGCCAATTGCCCGACAGCGACATGATCGCGCGGCAGGTGACGATGCTGGAGCGATTGACCTGCGCCACGCCGGATTACTTTGCGCGCTGGGGCATGCCGACCGATCCGTTCGCGCTCGACGGCCATCGCATGATCGGCATTCGCTCGCTGACGACGGGACGGTTGCGGCCGATGGAGTTTTTGATCGACGGCGCGCTCAAACAATTTCCGCTGCCCGCACCGATGTCGGTGACCGGCCCCGAAAGTTATCTGGCGAGCGCCAGGCTCGGCCTCGGCCTCGTGCAGGTGCCGCGCTTCCACGCCGAAACCGATCTCGCCAACGGCACGCTGGTGCCGGTGCTGCAGCAATGCCCGCCGCCCTCGGTGCCGGTGTCCCTACTCTATCCGCGCAACCGCCAGCTTTCGCCGCGGGTTCGCGTGTTCATCGATTATGTGATGCGGGTGTTCGCGCGGGGCTGATGGGCAATCGGAACCACACCGAGCCCTGCGGCGTTATCCCGCCGACACCGGAGGGTTCAAGCGATGCGGACGTTTTTCGGCATGATTTTGGGTGCGCTGCTGCTGGTTTGCGGCGTCTATGTCTACGATTCGATGCGGACGTCGGGCGTGGCCAATGGCGAGGTCGCGCGCACCATCGTCAATTGGGATGTCGCGGCGCACGACTGGAACCTGTTGAAGGAGCGCGCTCGCGAGCAGTGGACCAAGATCGCCGAGAAGTAACGGTTGATTTCAAGCCGGCACAAAAGCCAATGGCCTCTCCGGCGCCGGAGAGGCCATGATTGTTTGTCGTGAGTGTCTTGCCATTCCAAGCTCCCCCGGATGAGGAGTTACAAGTTCTTCTCGTTCGAGCGGCCCATATTGGCCTTGCGGGCGTCGGCGATCACCTGCTCGAACTGGTCCATGCTGAGCACACCCGGCACGCGATACTTGCCGACGATGAACGAGGGCGTGCCGTTGAAGCCGAACGCCAGCGCCTGCTCATTGTTGCGCGCCAGGATCGCGTCGATTGCCTTGGCGTTGGCGTCGAGATCCTTCTTCAAACGGTCCATGTCGAGGCCGGCGCCCGAGAGCAATTCGGCGATGCGCGGCTCGGTGATGCGCGAATTGACCGAGATCATCGCTTCATGCGCGGCCTCGAACTTGTCCTGGTACTTTGCCGCCAGCGCCATCCGCGACGCGACCTTGGAGACCGGCCCGAGGATCGGCCAATCCTTCAGCACGAGACGGACCTTGCCGTCGTCCTGCACCACCTGACGCAGCTCCGGCGCGAGCTTGCGGCAATACGGGCAGTTGTAATCGAACCATTCGACGATGGTGATGTCGCCCTTGGGGTTGCCGATCACCGGAATATCCGGATCACGCAGCACCTGCGCCTCGGTCAGAACGTTGTCGTCCTCGGCGCGCGCGCTGCCTGCGGCCAACAGCGCGATGCCGGCACCGAGCAGGCCGAGCGCGCCGCGGCGGGTGGCACCGGCGTTGGTCAGAGGCGATTTCGTCAGATGGTTCATGGCTGGCTTTCGCAAGGGCACTTCGCCCTTCTACGTTCAGGACACATTGATGTTACGCAGCAGCATATAGATCGCCACCACGATAATCACAGTCGCAAACACGATATTAAGCGCGCCGCGCCGCTCCGACAGGTGCCGGGCGCTGCGTGTACCCATCAGGCCGCCTGCGACGCCGCCGGCGACGAATAGCCCCGCCAGCCCCCACGACACCAACCCGGACCACGCATAGCTCAACGCCGTGGTCATGCCGAAGGCGGTGACGGCGACCAGCGAGGAACTGACCGCGTTCATGATCGGCATCCCGGTCGCCAGCATCAGGGCCGGCACGATCAGGAAGCCGCCGCCGATGCCAAAGAAGCCGGACATGGTTCCGGTCGTCAGCCCGAGGCCGATGATCGCGGGCATGTTGGACATCGACATCTTGACGTCGGTCACCCCGACCCGCGCGCGGGTCTTCAGCATCAGGCCCGCAATCGCCAGCATCACCAGCGAGAACAGCGCGAGCAGCTTCTGCCCCTCCAGCATCTTGCCGAGGATCGAACCGCCGAAGGCCCCGCAAATGCCTGACAGCGCGAACACCAGCGCGCAGGACCAGATCACGGTGCCGCCGCGGGCGTGGTTGGAGAGGTTGATCGCGGCATTGGCGGCGACCGCGATCGCCGAGGTGCCGATCGCGACATGCGGCTCGGGCACGCCGACCACATAGACCATCAGCGGCACGGCAAGGATCGATCCGCCGCCGCCGACCAGGCCCAGCGAAAAGCCGCCCAGCAGGCCCGATGCCAGCCCAAGCACGCTTTGAGTTACGGAAAACACCAAGGGGAACAGACTCACGTTTGAGGCCGCGACCCTAGAAGGATTTGCTGCCGAACGCCATACCAACAGCACAAAACTGCCCTGCAGCCTGATGCCGGATCATGCTCAGCGCACCAGATAGGTCGCGGCGAACGGCACCAGCAGCGAGGTGACCAGCGCGTTCAGGCTCATCGCGATCCCGGCAAACACGCCGGCAACCTCGTCGACCTGGAAGGCGCGTGCGGTGCCGATGCCATGGGCGGCGATGCCGGCGGCAAAGCCGCGGCCGCGGAAGTCGGTGATCCCAGTGAAGTTCATCAGCGGCGTGACGATGATCGCCCCCATGATGCCGGTGAGGATCACCGACACCGCCGTCAGCGACGGATCGGCATGCAGGGATTCGCTGATTCCCATCGCGACGCCGGCGGTCACCGATTTCGGCGCCAGCGACAGGATGATGTCGCGCGGCAGCCCGAACGCCTGCGCCAGCAGCACCACCGAGACGATCGCGGTGAGCGACCCGACCGCGAGCGCAACCAGCATCGGCAGGATCGCAGCCGCGACCCGCCTGCGGTTCTCATAAAGCGGCACGGCCAGCGCGACCGTCGCGGGTCCGAGCAGGAAGTGCACGAACTGCGCGCCGGCAAAATAGGTGGTGTAGGAGGTTTTCGTCACGAGCAGGAATGCGCCGATGATCCACAGCGAATGCAGCACGGGATTGGCGAGCGGATGCCGCCGGGTCTTCAGCGACACCGCATCAGTTGCGGCATAGGTCAGCAGCGTCACGGTCAGCCAGAGCAGCGGCGACTGCGAGAGATAGACCCAGAGCGAGAACGGATTATCGCTCACGGCCTGTCCTCCTCGCGCGGCAGCAGACTGCTCGCCGCAACGAAGGTGGCGACCGTCGCCAGCAGCGTCACAATGACCGAAACCGCCAGGATCACCAGGATCGCGACGCCGTGCTCGGCGAGCAGATCGAGCTTCTGCACCACGCCGACGCCGGCCGGAATGAACAGCAGCGAAAGATTGGCCAGCATGGCGCGGCTCGCGCTCTCGACACCGTCATCGCCGAGCGGCCCGCGTGCCAGCGCCGGAAAGCGGTCGCGCGCCAAGAGCAGCAACAGCAGCAGCAACAGCCCGACCACCGGCCCCGGCACCGGTACGCCAAGCGCCCGCACGCCGACCTCGCCGACCAGCTGACAGAGCAGGATCAGGCTGAGGCTGGCGATCATGACGAGACGCTCACGTGAAGCATCCGCGTATCAGGTCGTTGTGGCGGGAGCTTGTCAATGCGGCGATCTCGGGAGGATGCGCAGATGCTGGGCACGACGGCTTCACAGTCCCGTCATCCCCACGCAACGGCATCGCCGTTGTCGCTGGACGTGCGCGCTCTTGCGCGCTTCGAAGGATGCACGGCCACCCGGGCCGTCGATGCTTCGAGACGCCGCTACGCGGCTCCTCAGCATGACGGGGATAGATTGCTCGTCACAATCTATTGCGCGCGCCGCTGCAGCGCCATCAGCGTGCCGCTCATGGTCGCGATCAGCGTTTCGACGCCGTCCTGTACTGCATAGGCGCGGCCGTCGCAGACGGTCAGCGTGCGGCCGGGCTTGACCACGACGCCGCGGAACACGAACCGCTCGCCGCGGGCCGGTGCCAAGAGATTGGTCTTGAACTCCACAGTGAGGATGTCGGAGCCGTCGGGCATCAGCGTGAAGGCGGCGATCCCGCAGGCATTGTCGAGGCCAGCAGTGATGATTCCGGCGTGCACAAAGCCGTTCTGCTGGCAGAACTCCGGCGCATAGGGCATTGCGAGATCGACCTCGCCGGGCTCGATGCGCGCGATCGAGATGCCGAGCGTCTGCATCGCGCGCTGCTGCGCGAATGTCGCGGTCGCGACCGCGCGATAGTCGGGATTCTTCGGTTCGAAACGCGGCATGGCGGTCACGCGATCGCAGGTTCTGCGGGCACGAGGTGCGGCATCGCGGCGTAGCGGATCGCCGGCGCGAACGGAACCGACTTGCGCGCCGCGCGGTCGATATGTACGGCCGCGATCTCGCAGGTCGCGGCGACCTCGCCGGTCTCCGCGTTGCGCATCTCATGCAGGAAGCGGATCGACTTGTCGCGGAATTCGACCAGCCGGCTCTTGACCTCGATGATATCGCCGGCGAGCAGCTCGCGCTTGTAGGAGATGGTCTGCTGCACGGCGGCCATGCCGCAGCCGGATTCGCGCAGATAGGTCGGCGTCAGCCCGATCCGCGCGAACATGTTCCAGTTCGCCTCGTCGAACTTGCCAACATACCACATCACGTTCATGTGGCCGATGTGGTCGCAATGCCACGGATAGACCGTGCCGCGGTAGGTCGCCTCGCCCTCCATCGTACGCCTCCTCGATTTGTGATACGGTAGCGTATCAGGGACAAGGCGGGCTAGCAATACGGTACCGTATCAAAGCATGATCCGGAAAAGTGCGAAGCGGTTTTCCCTCGCGACAAACGCAACGCGTTTGCGCGGAGATCATGCTCGAACAAGAGATTAGTGCGCGATGACGCTCCCATCGTGCATGAGGGTGCGCGGAGATCACATGACTGAAAGCAAGGGCGACGTCTGGGTCGCGGCCGGCTTTGCCGAACTCGCCCATACCGGCGTCGACGGCGTGCGGGTCGAGGTGCTGGCCAAGAATCTCGGCGTCACCAAAGGCGGCTTCTACCGCCGCTTTCGGGATCGCGCTGCGCTGCTCGAGGCCATGCTGACGCGCTGGCGCGACGGCCGCATCGCCGCGATCGAAAAGCAGACCGCACTCGACGGCGCGAGCGCCCGCGAACGGCTGAAGGCGATCATCACGCTCTATTCGGAGCGCATGAACACCGAGGCGATGGCGGTCGAGCTCGCGATCCGGCAATGGGCGCGCACCGACGAGGCGGCGGCCACTGCCGCCGCGAGCGTCGACGCCGCGCGGCTGAAGAATGTCGGCCAGCTCTATCGCGCCACCGGCCTAGCGGCCGAGGAGGCTGATGCGCAGGCCTTCCTGTTCTACTGCTTCATCTTCGGCCAGAGCCTGCTGTTTCTCGAGCGCGGCCCGCGCAAGCGTGCGCAACTGCTGGCGCAGTCGGCGGACAAGTTGCTGGCGGAAGGCCCATAGAGCGTTTTCGAGCGAAGTGGATGCCGGTTTGCGTGAAGAAAACGCGTCAGAACAAGAATCCGGAGCCAATCGAAAAGCGGCCGACTGGCGCCGGCCGCTCTCGTCGAAAACGCGTATCGGAAGGGCTCAGGCGCCCTTCAGGCGCTTGTTGCATTCGCTGTAATAGCCGCCGCCCTTCTGGATCCACTTCAGGCCTCCATTGCCGCCCGTGGTCTTGTTGGCGTTGTACTGGTCGACGCAGGTATGCATGCGTCCCTTGCCTTCGGACTCCTTGGCATATTTGGGATCGATGGCGTTCGGAAACACGGCGGGCCCTGCCGGCAGCGCCGGGGCTGCAGCGGGGGCGGCTTCCTTCTTGGCTTCCTTCGGCGCGGCCGGAGGGGGCACAGCTGCAGCAGGCGGCGGAGCGGCAGGCGCCGCGGCCGGGGTCGCGTCGGCGCCGCATTGAGCCTTGCGGAAATCATTCCACTTCTGGCCGGCGAGGGTGCCGGCTGTCTTGGCCGCCTGGTACTTGGCGCTGCATTCCTGCGCGGTCAGGGCCTGCGCCGGTGCGCTCGCCGCAAAGGCTGCAAAGCCCGACACCGCAATCACACACAACAATCTGGTTTGAATGGTCATCCCTGGTCTCCCTTTGGGGGGCATTGGCATAAGACCATTATCCTAGCGCAACCCGGACTTGCGACAACGCGCGGACGCGCCTCCCCGTCAAAATATTGTGGCGGCGGGACCGCCGCACGTTCATCCACGGTTCAGCATCGCCGCGCAACGTTTCGACCTCCTTTCCTCACGAGGTGCCTTCATGACGAAGATTTCCACGTTCGCGACCGCAACCGCCCTTGCCTCCCTGCTGCTGATGGGCGGCGCCTTCGCACAAACCGCCGCGCCTGCCGCCAAGGACGCCGCTCCGAAGGCGGACACCAAGGCGCCGAAGGAAGCCAAGCCGCGCACCGCCGAGTCGCTGGAATGCTCGAAGCAGGCCGACGCCAAGGGCCTGCATGGCAAGGAGCGCAAGAAATTCCGCTCCGAGTGCAAGAAGGCGGGCGGCGCTGCCGCTGCGCCGGCGGCCACGAAGTAACGCTCGGACATCTTTGATGTCCTTCACCCTCCCCCACCGGGGAGGGTGAAAATCTGTGCGCCAGGCTAGTTGCCCGCGTTTTCCGGCGCAATGCTGCAATCGCGAGATGCATTTGTCCCGTGGTTGCGAATTTGCCATAAGGCGGCGTGACCCTGATCCGCGCTTCGATGGCAACGGCCATTTCCGACCGCAGCAAAGTTCTGAACGGGCTCGAGACACTCGTCATCGGCGCTGCCGGCGGCTTGCTGTTTTTGTGGGCAGAATTGCCGGGCGGCCTGATCTCGGGGGCGATGGCCGCGGTTGCGATCGCCGCACTGATGGGGCGGCCGCTCGCGGTGCCGCCGGTGCTGACGCAGTCGGTGCTGCTGCTGCTCGGCATTTCGCTGGGCTCGCTGATGTCGCAGCAATTGCTGCAGCATATGAGCTCCTATCCGCTCACCATCGGCCTGCTTGCGCTGGCCACGTTCTGCTCGACCTTCGGCTCAAGCCTCTATCTCCAGCGCGTCCACGGCTGGGACCAGACCTCGGCCTTCCTCGCCGGCAGCCCGGGCGCACTGTCGCAGATCACGATCCTGGCCGCGGAAAAAGGCGCCGACGTCGCGGCGATCGCCGTGGTGCAGACCATGCGCGTGATCATCCTGACCGCGGCGCTGCCGCTGGTGCTGGCGCTGACCGGGGTGACGCACGGCGCGCCGCCGGCATTGCCGACCTCGGTCGCCTCACCGCTCGGACTTGCCGCGCTGGTCGCCGGGTCGATCGGCGTTTCACTACTGCTGCGCTGGGTCAAGTTTCCGGCGAGCTGGATGTTCGGCGCGATGCTCGCCTCCAGCCTGCTGCATGGCTCCGGGCTGGTCGATGGCGGCCTGCCGCCCTGGATCCGCAACGTCGCGCTGGTCGGCATCGGCGCGCTGATCGGCACCCGCTTCGCGCGGATGAAGACCTCGACCCTGCTGAGCCACGTCAATGCCGGACTCGGCTCGTTCGCGATCGCGATTCTGATCTCCGCCGTGTTCGTCGCGGTGATCGGCTTCACCACCCATGTCCGGCTCTCCGACGTCGTGGTCGCGTTCGCGCCCGGCGCGATGGATGCGATGCTGGCGCTGGCGCTGACGCTGCATATCGACCCGATCTTCGTCGGCGCGCACCATCTGTCGCGCTTCCTGTTCGTCACCATCTCGACGCCGGGCATCATCCATCTGTTCGGACGGCCGCAGGACGACGTCGACGATTGACCTACCAACCGTTATCCTGAGGTGCGAGCGGAGCGAGCCTCGAAGGATGAACGGCCCGGCTGGTGGCCGTGCATGCTTCGAGACGGCTGCTTCGCAGCCTCCTCAGCATGACGGATTGCGAGGCGGACGGGCCTTATCCGTGGAAGCGTAGAATGGGTAGAGCGAAGCGAAACCCATCGCTCTCGTTCCGCCGATAGCGAGATGGCGGGTTTCGCGGAGCCTGTCATCGGGCGGCGCTTTGCGCGGACCCGTTGGCTCTACCCACCCGACAGCTCCAATCCCGATCATGCCTCGGCCGTCGACTGGTTCGGCTGATCGCGGAACGATCGCGCCAACGCCGTCAGCTCCACGGGATCGAACCACAGCTCTTCGTCCCGGTCGGTTTGCAGTTTCGCGACCGCTGCAGCGCGCCACAAGGGCCCGGTGATCCGGGCATAGACCGAATCGGGCTGTGCTTCGTTCCATTCCTCGAGCCGCTCCCTGGCGACTGCGCGCCATAACGCGGTCAGCCGGCAGCTCGCACCATGTATCTCGGCGATCGCGTATCTCGGGCGCTGCTCGCTCATCAACGTAGCGATGAGATTGCGCCCGCTCTTGAGGCGCATCAGCGTCTCATTGGCCAACAGCAACAACTCAACGGGGACGCGGCGCACGATGATCAGCATAGGCTCGTCTGTTGCGCAAAGTCGGGGACGGAGACGGCGGGATAGCCTCCACCTTGAAACACCTGACATGCGTCAGGGCCTTCGCACGGGAAGCCGCTATCTTTGCTTCCGGAAATCGATGCTGCGCAGGACGATCCCGGGCGGCGCGCCCTCGAACTCCTTCGCCTGGTACTTGCCGTCGGCGCAGGCTTCGATGCGCTCGCGCAGGCGCATGAACTGGGTCTCGCGGTGGCCCGCGCGCCCGAGCGCCCCACCTTCCAATTCATCCATGGCAGAGGTCGAGATCGCGCAATGGATCTCCTTTTGGTCGTCGTGCATCGAAAAGAGTACGACCATCCTGTCGTACTCGTAGCTGATGAAGCGACCCTGCCTAAGCGTCATGTGACCGGTTCCTTCAAAGCCGCGCAGTGGTCCTGGCTCATCGCGGCTCGGTGAGCCGGACAAAATCCTCGAGAATTGCCGTGACCAGATCGCGATGCCTTGTATCCTCCGGCGGCAGGCTCGCTGCGTACAGATTCAGGACGTAGCGCGCCTTGGCGGCGACCTCCGGCCACGACGTCGCGGGTGCCGCCAGCAGTCCGGTTTCAAGCGCGGCCTGACGTTCGCGCAGATCCCTCGCGTGGGTCTCGATTTCCGCCAGCGCACGGCGAATATCGGTGGCCTTCTGCGCCGCCATGCCGCGGTGGCGATCGAGGTCGAGCGGCTCGTCAGTCATTAGATGCGCTCGCGTCGATACGCTGGGCGTCCGCGAGATCGACCGAGCCGATCGACACCATCTCCGTCGCCAATCCGCGCGAGCCTTGTGCCGGGACGATGATCATCGTGGCGACACGGCGGAACGCCGCGAACGAGAGCCCTTCGATCGCCTCTTCGTCGGTAATGACCTCATAGGCCCCTGCAGGCAATTCACGATCGATGCCTCTGATCCGGAATGGATGCCGGAAGGTGACGACTTCACGTTGTGAGCGGATGGTCACGGGCCAGCCTTTTGCGAAACGTCTTGCTGCAGTGCGGCCCCACGGCGAGCATGCGCCCCTTCGGCCGTAATAGCCACAGCTTTCTGGGCTTTTTCGGCTTTCCGGGCTCTATCGCCGAGGCCGGAGCGACGGGCCGCTTGCCATTGCGTGCCGTGCGTTGTTGCCGCAGCGCCGCCGGATACTTTCGCGCTCGCTATTTGGGTGACATCGGCCTACGCTCGATGATCATCGCGTGTCCCCACGACATCGGCCGGTGACTGAGGGCCGCGCGCGCTGCCGCCGCAATGAACAGGAAGCATCTGTTGCGGCTATTTCGGCTGGCCGAATGGATCGTGGCATCCATCGTCGTTCCGCTGCTGCCTGCTTTGGTGTGTTCGCAGCGGCTCTCTTCCACACCTCACGCGTTTTCGCGAAGCCGCCATTGCTTCGCGCAAATCCACGTCGACGTCAGAGCCTGCCCCCACGGCCAAGCTCTGGCGGATCGATCCGATCCTCTCGAGAAGCACGATGGAGACCGTCATGTCCAAAGGCGAGCGACGCAGCAACCGGGAAGCCAAGAAGCCCAAGAAGGAAAAGGTCAAGGTGATCGCCGCGGCTCCCAGCCTTAAGGGCGGCGGACAGCCGAGCTTCGCGCCGGGAAAGAAGAAATAGGTCGGTTGAGTGAGGCCTGTTCTGTCAGGCCTTCACGTCAGGCCTTGGCCGCCTTCGCCAGGCCCCAGCCGGCGATCGCAGCCATCAGCAGCGAGATCAGCACATTGTAGCCGGCAAGCGAGATGCCGAGGAAGCGCCACTGCACCTCATCGCAGCGGACCACCTTGACCTTGTCGAGTTGATCCAGCAGCGAGCCGGCCTTGCCGAAATCCACCAGCGGTCCGGTGCAATCGGTCGGCCCCGGCCAAAACCCCCATTCGACGCCGGCGTGATAGGCGCCGAGCCCGGCATTGGCGAGCGCGGCGAGGCCGAGGATCACGAGCCCTGCAAGCAGCAGCCACCGCGGCGCACCGCGGGCCGCCGCCAGCGCGACCACGGCGCCGAGCGGAAGCGCGAGGTAATAGGCATAGCGCTGCTCGAGGCAGAGCGGACAGGGCATGATCTCCAGCACCAGCTGGAAGAACCAGGCGCCGGCCAGCGTCGCCGCCGCGATCACGGCAATCGCCAGGGCCGAGCTCAGCGCCGGATTGCCGGCGGCGGAAGCATGCGACGGATGGGCGGTGGCGAGCGTCACGGCATTCCTCCTGCGAGCATCATTCGGAAGGGCCAAGCCCCCTGCTCCATGGTTCAACCGAGGTCGTATCGCGCGAAAATACCGCTGTCGAGGCGCGGGACAATCACATCCGCGCGGGTTGACCGTGACGGGCCGGCCGCTATAGTCCGCGGCGCTTCGCAACCCCGGCCGTTTTCCTGGCCGGGAGCTGGCGAATGCCCCTGTGGCGGAACTGGTAGACGCGCTCGACTCAAAATCGAGTTCCGCAAGGAGTGCTGGTTCGATTCCGGCCAGGGGCACCAGCCTTCGCTGCTTCGCAGCTACGGCCGGGCGAGCCACGACGGGCTCTATCCAAGCGAAGCAGAGAAGGCTGTCCCGCCGAAGCCTTGGCGAAGGCGGACGCCCGGGCACCGCACCGCGTGGCGCAGCCGCGCGATGGCCAGAAGCGCGAAGCGTGTCCGGCGAAGCTTGAGCAGAGCGAAAGCGAAGACGGACCGCCCCAAGCGAACTGCAATTGCGCGCACAGCCCGCGCCGAAATCCCAATCCGAAATCATCAAGACGCCCGCCGCCAGCATTCCGCAAGCCGATCTCAAGCACGCCCGGAAACAGCCGTCGTCGCTGACTACGACATATCCCAACGTGAGGATGTCGGCAGCGGAGCTATTAACCCTGGAGCTTGCCTGGGTGGGATCGTTCCGCCATCATCCCCGGAGGAGCGTCTGGAAAGCAGGAAGCGATCATGACCACCTATGTCGGCACCCTGGGGGATGACAGCCATACCGGCACGGAAGATGTCATGTATGGCCTGGATGGCGCCGACACGCTCAACGGCAACGCCACCACCGGAGGCGGACAAACGCTCTATGGTGGTGAGGGGAATGACAGCATTTCCGGAGGGAGCCCCACAGGCCCAGGCATAAGAATCTACGGCGGGGGTGGAAACGATACTCTCTCGGGTATCGGTGCATTCTATGGCGACGGGGGCAACGATTCGATTACCGCAACCGGTCAAGGCGGCGCTTTCGGAGGCGATGGAAACGACACCATCAATACATCTCTGAGCGGCTTTTATGGCGGGGTTGCCTACGGCGGTACCGGGGATGACCTGCTGACCGGAACCGTTCTGTATTGGGATGGCGGCGACGGAAACGACAGCCTGTTTGGTGGCTACGCAGCCATTGGCGATACGACATTTACATTCGGTGGCAATGGCAACGATCTCATCGTGCTGACCGGCGCCAACGGCACAGGCGGTTCAGCGATCTACGGCGGCCTGGGCGATGACAGCGTCTACGGCGGGGGCGCGCAAGACACCATCGTCGGGGACGCCGGCGTGGATCTTCTGGAAGGCGGCGGCGGGGATGACTGGATCTATCTGCCGACTGGCGGTGGAAACGCCTACGGCGGCACCGGCAACGATGTGCTGATCGGTTCGCAGGTGTACGACGTCCTCAACGGCGACGACGGCAATGACGTGCTCTACGGTTACGGCGGCAATGACTACCTCTATGGCGGCGCCGGCAACAACACGCTGTACGGCGGCGATGGCACGGACATCCTGCTCGGAGGCGCCGGCAACGACTATTTCGACGGCGGCACGGGGGTGAACTACTATTTCGGAGGCGGCGGCAGCAATACGTTCGTCTCCAATGACGTGCCCAGCGTGCAGGTGGTTCAGGATTGGAATAGCGCGACCGACGTCGTGCAACTCAATGGCTCCGGCTTCAGCTCCTTTGCCGACGCGCTGTCGCACTCCTATCAAAACGGCGCCTACTTCGTTGTCCAGGTCGACGGCGACACCGCGGTCTGGCTCAATGGTGCCACGGCAGGCACGCTGACGGCGGCGAACTTCTCGATCGTCAGTTGACCGCGGGCCCGGCAGCGAGTTCAGGTACGCGTGGATGTCGGCAGCATCCTTGCTCAGCCGGCAACCGGAATATCAACTTGTGCAAGGACTCCCCGTCCATCGCGCCGATTTTCGACAGTCAGCGTCATATTGTTGCGCTGAGCAACCTTTCTTGCAATCGCGAGCCCCAAGCCGGTGCCTTCGATATCGACCGGCGCAGCGCGATAAAACCGGTCGAAGATCCTTGGCAACGCATGCTCTGGAATGCCTATTCCGGAATCTAGGATTCTGACCGAAATAGCCGAGTTCGACTTGGCAATGGAGACCTCTACAGAGCCACCGAACGGCGTGTAGCGGACTGCATTGTCGATCAGGTTAGCAAAGAGCAGGCGGAGTTCTGCATCATATGCCTCAATGCGGACATCCTCATTCAAGGACATATCAAGTTCGACGCCGCATCTGGCGGATGTCGGGACAAACTCCGAGACGACAGAAAGCATGACCCCCTTCAAGTCGATTTCAGCACGGGCATGGTGCAGCATCGGGCCGTCCAGCCTGGCCATCCTTAGGAGTTGTCCGACCATCGCGCTCGCACGCCTTATGCCCTGGCTCAACTCGCTGAGGATTTCACTCTTGAACGCGGCACCAGACTGACGGTGGAGATTGTCGATCTGAATCTGCAGCGCAGCAAGCGGCGTGCGCAGCTCATGCGCGGCTTCCGAGACAAACTGCTTTTGCTGCTCGACCGCCTGCCGATACCGGTCGATCAATTTGTTGATTGCACTAATGATCGGCAGGAACTCGTTGGGCATACCACCAGGGTCGACCGGATCCTTGGCCTCAACACTGCGGGCTGCGAGCGCATCCGAAAAGTTGGCCAAGCGACGAAGCAACTGATCGACCCCGAGAATTACCGCGATCCAAGCAAGCGGAAACGCGGCTAGCAGGGGCACTCCGGCGGCCGCAGCGGCATGATTGGCGATCTCCATCCGCGCACTCTGGCGCTGCCCAACTTGTGCGAAAAGATGACCATCGCCCGCTGTGTAGACCCGCCAAAGGTGGCCGCCGGCCTCGATGTCGGAAAAGCCGATCCTGGTTGATCGAGGCAGCCGATCCATTTCAGGACTTTGGTGAACAGTTTCACCGTCCTCGCGCCAGACCTGAACGGCAACGCGATTCTCGACTTCCGTGTTGCGGAGCGGCCCAAGTGCAGCTTCGGACAAACCGCGCCCGGCGTTGACTGCGATCTGCTGCAATTCGTTGTCGAGCAGCTTGTTGATCTCAACGATCGCGACATGCCTTGCTGCCGCAACGACGATGGCCGCGATGAAGATGATCAGGAGGCTGCTCCAGATCAGCGCTCGTCGGCGCAACGAGCTCAAGCGATATCCTTCGTGACCATCCATCCGGCGCCTCGCACATTGCGAATTATGTCCTTGTCGAACCGCTTTCGAATAGAATGAATGAGCACAGCGACGGCATTGCTCTCCACTTCCTCGCCCCAGCCATAGATCTGCTCCTCGATCTGCGCGCGAGATAGGATC
Source organism: Bradyrhizobium sp. 6(2017) (assembly GCF_011058295.2). Lineage (NCBI taxonomy): Bacteria > Pseudomonadati > Pseudomonadota > Alphaproteobacteria > Hyphomicrobiales > Nitrobacteraceae > Bradyrhizobium > Bradyrhizobium sp. 6(2017). The sequence continues at coordinate 9,079,340 of NZ_CP049289.2, forward strand.
ATCCCGGGCCGTTGCAGCAGGACACGCATCAGCGCAAACTCGCGCGCCGACAAAATCAGCTTGACGTTCTTATACTCGACCTCGTGAGTTGCAAGGTCGAGCGATATCTCGCCACTTACGATCACCGATTGCGCCTGACCGTGGAGCCGGCGCATAACCGCGCGCATCCGGGCGAAGAGCTCGCCGAGCTCGAACGGTTTGACAATGTAGTCGTCGGCACCAAGGTCGAGGCCAACGATGCGGTCATCGACGCTGTCGCGCGCGGTGATAACCAAGATCGGTAGCGTTTTGCGCGCGAGCCGTACGCGCCTCAGCAGATCCAATCCCGACATCTCGGGTAGACCGAGGTCAAGCAGTACAATCGCATGCTCATCGCGGTCTGAGCCGAGCACCGCGTGTCCATCCGCGCCGGATCGCACCCAGTCGACAGCCATGCCCTCGTGCTCCAGGCCACTCACAAGGCTCCGACCAATCAGAGCATCGTCCTCGATCAGCAACACACGCATAGTTTGCGCAGACGCTTCCCCCTCTTGTTCCCCAGCGATGGATCGTAGGGATACGGCTAATTGTCAGCTAATTCTACGCCCGTAGCTTTGTTGCGCCACGACATGCTCGAGGAGCCCAAAGGCACGAACGGCAAAGCCTGATTTGAAGTCTGATCCAAAACGCGATCGACTTCAAATCCATCTTTGCTTATTCCCGAGCGATCACCCGCGACAAGACGGGACGTGGCGCATTGGAGGGCGCCGTTGAAGAAACCTGACTCTAAGTCCGCTTGGGACGACAAGGCCGATCGCGCCATCGAGATCGCACGCAGCCTCCCACCGGGGCCTGATCGGCATGATGCGATGAAGAAGGCCGGTCTAATGCGTCGGATGGCAGCGCTTGTCGAGGAAATCGACAAGCAAGAAAGACCGATTCGTGGCAAGCGACCACGCAAGCTGAAATCGGCTCGATCTCGCGAAGTTGCGGAGTAACTAACGCTCGTCACGATCGACCAGCCTTGCTGGCTTTCGTCATGCCGGCCGTCGAGGGCCCCATTCCGCACCTTCGTCGCTGTGCTGCAACACGGCTGCATCGCATTGCGGAAGCAAAGTGGTGCCAAATTTGCGACAGACCTCGCGCGATCGACATCATGAATCGCGCGCCTCTGCATCAGCTAATTCAAGCCTCCTACGGTCTCTCCACTCGCAGATTCATGCGAGGACAAGTTGCGTCGGGGGGAGGCACAAGAACCATGCGATCGAAGATCGCCGGTCACGCGTGTCGTTCCGCTGCAGAGTTGATTTCAAAAAGGGGGAGGATCGAATGAAGAGCGTGATAGTGGCAATGGCTTGCGTCATCTGCTTCGGATCGACTGTGAACGCGGTCGCGGCCGAAGATAAGGATGCAACCACCCAGGAAATCGAAATGCTACGCCGTGAGATGCAGCAGATGAAGGCATCTCAGAAAGCGCTGCAGTCGAAACTCGACGCATTAGCGGCGGCGCCACGCCTGAGTGTCGCGGCGCGGGGGGACAAATACAGAAGTTCCGAAAAAGGTCCCTCAGTCGCCTTGGCCCGCGGGTGTTCAGATCCCCGCTCCACCGAACACCACCTCGCCCGATATCGCAGAGGTTCCGCAGGTCGCAAGGATATCGCAAACCGGAATCGTTAGGGGACCGGCACCTGTGCTCGGCAATACGTTGAGCACGCGAGTGTGGGGAGTCGATGTCGGCTTGTACGGTTTCCTCGATTTGTCGTTCGATCGAGCCAACAATGGCGTAAAATCGATCAATCAAGTCTCCAGCAACGAATCGTTTCTGGGGGTCGCGGGAGGTATCGACCTCGGATCACCCTACTGGCGGGCAATCTACCAGATCGAGACCATGGCAGAGGTGTCGGCAACGCCTGGCGTCGCGAGTTCGATCGGATCGCGCAATTCGTTCGTCGGCATTGACACACCGATCGGCAGGTTCATGGCCGGGAAGGATGACACGCCCTACAAGCGATCGACCGCCCTAATGAACCCCTTCAAGGGCAGCGTCGGCGATTACAACTCGATCATGGGCAATTCAGCAGGCGAAGGCCGCACCGAATTTGACTATCGCATGCCGCATTCGGTCTTCTTCGACTCGCACGAATTCTATGGCTTCACCGTTAACGCGCTTTACTCGCCTGGCCAAAAGCTCGATGACCTCGCCGCTGCTGGCAACAACGCCTTTCCGGTCGGCGAACTCGTCTGCTCGGGCTCGCAGCAACCTAGCTTGAACGGCGCTACGCCAAACGCGCAAGGGACCCAGACGCTCTGCAATGACGGCGCGTTCAAGGATGCCTACAGCGTTGCGGTCAACTATTCCTATGGTCCGTTGTACCTCACCGCCGCCTACGAACTGCACAAGGATGTCAACAGAGAATCCGACAAAGGCGGTGTCATCGCCGACGAGGCAGCTGCCAAGGTCGGCGCGTCCTATCATCTGCCGTTCAACAACCAAGTCTCCGTCATCTATGAGGAACTCTACAGGTATGGCGTTGTGGCAGCCACCAATGAACGGCAGCGTTCGGGACTCTACGTCAGCGACGTCCAGGACATCGGTTTTGGGATCGATCTGATGGCGGGGTATGCGCACGCAGGCCAGACCCCCGGGAGCCCGAAATTTCCTGGCCTAGACGACCGCGCCAACATGTACTCGGTCGGAGCAAAATATCACTGGAACGAGCACACCAGTCTTTATCTCGTAGCGGCCCACCTCACGCAGGGCCCAGGCGCCCATTACGGTCTGGGAGCTGGCGAGGGGCACGGCGCGCCGGACCTTTCGCCGCGAACTCAGACCGGCGGGCCGATGCCGGGGCAGACGCTGAGTGCGGTATCGACGGGAATCCAGGTTTCATTCTGACTGCGGTACGGATGCCCCCGTAACCTTTGGCTCGGCACCACGCCGGGCCAATTTTTTGTTGTCAGAGAACCTAAGCCGATCTTTAGAAAAAGCGTAGCGGTAAGCGCCCTGATGTTAGGCACCGCTTCCAGTGCTAAAATTCATTGGATATCATAGGCGCCGTGGGACTCGGCAAAGGTCTTGGGGCTGTCGTGAGCAAGAGAGACAGGATCGCGATATTGGGCTCTGCCCTGTTGCTACTCGTCATTGTGACGGTGGGTATATACGCCTTGTCGAGAGCATATCACTACAACGAACCCGCAATCCCACGGGCTGATCATTAGTCGACGATGTCGGCCGTGGTTCGCGACAAGGGTTGCGTCCTTGAAAGAACAGAATGACGTTGACGACATTGAAATGAAAGAGGCCGCCAACCGAGGCGGCCTCTGATCGTTTGACTGTTGCCGCGCGTGTCGCGACCAAGCGGCTTAGGCTAGAGCTTCGGTTCTGATTGAATCAGAACCGAAGCTCTGGCTTGTTGTATTGACGCGTTTTCTTCACGCGAACCGGTGTCCACTTCGCTCGAAAACGCTCTAGCGCGCCAGCGCTGCGATCAACTCGACCTCGATCGCTGCGTTGCGTGGAAGCTGCGCGACGCCGACGCTCGTCCTGGTGTGCAGTCCGCGCTCGGGACCGAACAGCTCCATGATGAGTTCCGATGCGCCGTCGGCGACTGCCGTCTGACCGCTGAAATCCGCGGCGCTGTGCACGAACACGGTGAGCTTCAAGATCTGCGTGATATTGTCGAGCGAGCCCAGATGCGCCTTGATCGCGGCCAGTCCGCGGATCAGCGCCAGCCGTGCACCTCGCTTGGCGTCTTCCAAGGTGACATCGCGGCCGACCTGGCCGACGACATGCACCTTGTCACCATCGCGCGGAAGCTGGCCGCTGACATAGATGGTGTCGCCGTGGACCACCACCGGTGCATAGGCGCCGCCGGCCGCCGCCGACATCGGCAGCTCGATGTTGAGTTCGTGCAGACGTTGTTCGAGCTTCACGGTTGCCTGCCAGCGAACTGGCCCTCTTCTCGGATCGCGGCGTGACCTCCGTCGGGCGCTCCTGATAGCCGAGTTCGGCGTGAAGCGGTACCGAGATCATGCTCTCGGAGCAATTGCGCCGGCGGCTCAGCTCCTGCCGGCCGCGCCCAGCGTCATCGCGATCAGATCACTTGCCATTGGGCAGTGTCAGCAGCCGCGGCAGATGGTCTTGAGCTTGGCGTTCAGCTTTGCATTTTCATCAGCAAGCATCTCGACGACGCTGCCACGCTTGGCCGACGGATCCGATAAGGCGGTCTTGCCCTTGTCCGGACTTCCACCCGTGATCGCGGCAGCCTTGTCATAGCAGGCCAGCCGGTCATTGGAATTGCTGATCGCCGAGCATCCGGACGTTTGAGCCGCAGCGCCGTGGCAAGCAATAACCTGGCAGGCAAGGATGAGAAACGCCGTGAGGGGAATAAACTTCATCTGAAAATCTCCGTCGGACATCATCTGCCAGCGATTGGGGCTGCACGTTGCGACACGCCTCGAGCCAGCCCGCAAGGCGTCAGTGACCTTCCTCATAGGGACGACCGACCAACGAACCGTTGCCTAACATACCCGGCCGAGATCGAGGAAGAATATTTGCCGCGATCTGACGCCGCGCTGCGCGCCAGGTTAACTGCGAAGCGGAACTCCGCTTATGAGGTGTTTCACCCGTGACACGACGTCCGGCGGGAATTATCGATAGGCCGCTAAAACGGCGGTTTGAAGGACAGCTGCGAAGGACATAGGTTGGGCACCACGCTTCGCCTGTCGGGCTACGCGTGGCGCGGCCGCGGCGCGATTTGCAGACGCCTCAACGTCGTCCAAGGCGCCTCAGATACGCGCAGAACATGTCGGCCATGGCGTCGGCGTAGGTCTCGATCTCCGCCTGCGTTCGCGGGCTTTCCGAAAAATCCTTGCCGACCGTGCTCAGCGTCGTCGCGATCAGATCGCCGGCCATCGCGCGCACCGCGTCGGACGCCTTCGGCAAGGCCGTGCGCATGAAAGTCTCGACGATGCGCTCGCCCGACGTCCGCGCCTCGCGCGCTTCCGGCGCATCGCGATAGAGCGGCGCGGCGTCACCAAGCGCGACGCGCACCGCGGCCTCCTCGCATTCCGAGCGGACGAAGGCGTGCACCAACGTGCGCAGCCGGTCGAGTGGCGGCCGTTTTGCGTCCTCGAGGATGTCGCGCAGCAGGGTCGTGGTCTGTCGCCACTCGTCGCTCTGCAGCCGGAACAGGATCGCCGCCTTGTTCGGAAAATACTGGTACAGCGAGCCGACGCTGACGCCGGCCCTCTCGGCCACCCGCGCCGTGGTGAAACGCTGCGCGCCCTCCTTGGTCAAAACCTGAACAGCGGCATCGAGAATCGCCGCGACGAGCTCGGACGAGCGGGCCTGTTGCGGCTGTTTTCGCGAGGAAATTGAAGAACTTCGGCGCTCGGTCATGGACTTCATCTGGAATGCGATTAGCGAATGCGAATAATTATTCGTATTTCTGACGGAGCGCAAGGACGCGCCGCTTTCAGACCGGAGACCGGATATGACCACCCTCATTTCACCTGAGCTCGCGGGCCTGCTCGATCGCCTGTTCGAGCAGGCTTCCGCCGCGCGGGAAGAAACCCAGCTCGCGGTGGCTGACCTCACCGACGAGGAGCAGACGCGCCTGTTGCGGAGCAAGACCGACTATCGCGCGCTCTACGGCCGCCTGAGCAACGTGCCGCTCGCGGTCTCGCGCGAGACCGGCACGCTGCTCTACATGCTGGCGCGCGGCAGCGGCGCGCGCAGCATCGTCGAGTTCGGCACCTCGTTCGGCATCTCGACGCTGCATCTTGCCGCCGCGCTGCGCGACAATGGCGGCGGCCGCCTGATCACCAGCGAGTTCGAATCGTCCAAGGTGGTGCGCGCCAGGGACAATCTCGTCGCCGGCGGCCTCTACGACCTAGTCGAGATCCGCGAGGGCGACGCGCTCCGGACGTTGCGCACCGATCTGCCCGATACGATCGACCTCGTGCTGCTCGACGGCGCCAAGGCGCTCTACCCCGAGATCCTCGATCTCGTGGAGCACCGCCTCAAGCCGGGCGCCTTCGTGGTCGCCGACAACGCCGACTTCAGCCTCGACTATCTGGCGCGCGTGCGCTCCCCGGCAAGCGGCTACCTGTCGGTGCCGTTCGGCGAGGACGTCGAGCTGTCGATGCGGCTTGGCTGAGGCGGAGGCGGGCGAAGCGCGCGGTCAGGCAATGCCCGTTGCGGAACTGGCCGACGCGCTCGACTTGAGTTCAAGGAGTGCTGGTTTGATTGCGGCCAGGGGCGCCATCAAACCGCGCTGCCTGCGCTAACAATTTGCGGCAATACCGCGAATGAGGGTCTTGCCGCCGCTGAAGGTAGTGGTTACCGCGGCGTTGCCGCGGCACTCGCTGCCATTTGGCCGCACAAAGCGATACTTCACGTTCACCACATCGTTGCTTGCAAGCTCGACGCTGAGCGTTTCCATCGGCGATGGCAGGTTCGAATAGAATTGCCGAATGCTGGTCGGATTGAACGGACCACCGCCCCGCTTTTCAGGAATAACAAACGTCTGCGCCAAATCGCCGTCGGCTCGCGACAGCGCAAGATAGAACGCTCTGACCGTGCCGACGGGATCGTAGGAGTTTATCGGCGACGGAGACGCAACGATTGGCCCGGGATCAGGCTGGACCCGAGCGACCGGAGGTACCGGCGAAGAGGTGACGTTTGGTGCTGGACCGGCCTCGCTGCGGCCTGATGGAGGTCCCGGCCTGGAGCCGGGATCAACGCCTGGCGCGAACTGGCGGATACTCTCGAACCCCTGCCTCATTTTCCCCGGCCGATCAGGCACCGGTTCGAACGCGCCCTCAGTGTTGATCGCGAGGCCTCCCAGCGCCTCGACCAGATCGGGGAGCCAGCCGCTCACCGTTTCAGGCGGGGTCAGATCCAGTGAGGCGAGGGCAACAAATCGTTTGTTTGAGTGGCCCGTGAAGGCAACGTATTTGGCGTCCGGATCGATCATTGCGCGCTCCACTTCATCGTCACTCATGGTATTTTCGAAGAGTGTGCGATCCATGAGGGGCAAGCCCGTTTCCAAATCCCAAAGGCTGTACCACTGAAGGTCCACGTTCGGCGGATCCCAAAGCGAACTTGCGATCAACGCGCGCCGGTTGTCGCGCGGGACAAACACGCGCTTCGTCGACTGAGGCGTGGTTCCCTGGCCGAACAAGCGCCGTTCCACGATCGGCAGACCAAGGCGCCGCGAAAAGTCGGTCGTCCATACTTCGGTGACAAAATCGCTTGTCGTAACCGCAAGGCTATCTCCGCCCTCGCCAAGACACACCAGGATGACTTCGTTGGAAAAGACCGGCGACACGGCGACTTGCACCCCATCCCTCACGACAGCGAGCTGTCGCGGTTCGGGCCGAGACAATTCACCTTTCGATGTGCGCAGCTTCCCGTCGGCCGGAGCGTCCATGGCGTAAAGAACGTCGTCATCCCATCGCTTGCATCCGGTGGATACCTGCTCGCTGACGACCGGGCCCGCCAAAGGCATTTTCACGACCGAGCTCAATGCAAAGAAGGGGGAGTTGCCGGGACCGAGAGTTACGACAATTCGATCGTTGCCTACTCGGTTGATCGACGTCGCAGCGCTCGCGAGATGCAGCACATTGCCAATCAGCTCCCCACCAGCGCCGCCGGCCAGACGGGTGACGCGCAGTATCCCGTCGGAACTCGACGTCATGAGCCATTCGTGTGCGGCGTCCAGCTCGGCGAAGACGATTGGCGCGGCATGTTCGCTCTTCGCAATCATGTCGATGCCAGACGGATCCACCCGGAATATGACGGCGTCTCCCTTCTCGGACACCGTGAACAGCAGCATGCTGGAATCGGCGCCGGCGTGAGCCGGCTCAGGCAGAAACTGCACCCGTGAGAACTGGACGTTTTGACTGTTCGGGAGTCGTCCGGTCGCTCTCACGTCGGAGCCAATTTGCTGATTGGTCTTCAGGTCGATGATTTGCAGGTAGGCACTCTCTCTCCACCCAGTGACTTCCAGAGCCAAGAGATTTCCGTCCAACGACAGGTAGCCTCTGAGTGAAGCGACGTAACTTATTCCGTTGTATGGCGGCTTGATCCAGGGTGTGACAGGTGTTCCGTCACTGCGCCAGATCCGATATTGGGCATCGGTCGCTTCGACGTTGTCGCCGATTGCGGTGAATATTCGTTTGCCGTCGCCGCTCACGGAGATGAACTTGACCTGTGCCGAGGTCCCGTTGACCGTAACGCTCTTGTACCTTTTCTTGATTGCGTCCGGGATTGCGTCCGATTGCACGGGACCGGCGGCAACGGCCGCCGTGCCGTCAGGCTGCGCCGGCAGCCAGAAGCGCCGCTGCTGAAGCAGCGTCCACAGTCTTGCAAGGGCGCGCTTGTCCTGTCCTTCCCTGACGGACCGCGACAGCAACGCCATCCCTTCCGACGTTGTGTCGTTGTTTTCCAACAGCGACGTTCCCTGGCGGAAGTCGGAGGTGGCGAGGGTCCGGACGGCATTCGACCGGCTGGCTTCCGCCAATTGCCGCTGGGTCACCGCAAAGGCCGCCAAACCCAACGCGAGCACACCGACGGCGAGCGACGCAGCGACCGTCAGGCGCAGCCGGCGCGTGGCAGCACGCCGGCTCTCGGCGACAAAGCTCTTGTGAAGAGCCGTCGGCTCGGGCGCCCCACGCGGCCTCGAGGCGATCCAATGTTCCACGCTCTGCAGTTCTTGCCCCCGCAGGGTCAGGCCGCCCGGCCGGTTTCGCTCGTCCCAGCGGCGAGCCAGTTCGCCGACCCGCGTGTGCTCCTTGAGCCAGACAAGGTCCGTCTGCAAAGCGTGCGCGAGCTCGTCGACCCGTGCATCGAAATCGTCTGCCTTGTCGAAGAACAGGTAGTTGATCCTGGCGATGGCTTCGGGAATGCGGTCGTCGGATACCCGTTCGAGAACAATCGGAGCCAGGCGCTTGTTGAGCGCGGCGACCTGCTCGACCTCCCACGCGCAAACCGGCGACAGAATCGAGTTTGGGCTGACGATGAAAACGACCGCGTCGGCTTCACGAATAAAGCCCAGCAACTCCCGCCGCCAATCTTCAAGCTTTGGCAGATCGCGGGTGTCGATCCGCGGTGTCAATCCGCGCGCTTCCAGCGCGGCGACGATCTTCTGCGCAAAATCGACATCCTTGCGCGAATATGAGATGAAGACGCCGAGCTGTTTTTGATCAATCGCCGGGGTCGCAACCATCGATCTTTACCGCCTTTGAAAATAGCAAATGCAGTGGCAATGAGCCCTATGCCTCCGCCGTGATCACAGCGCGCGAGCCTGGTGGCTCGCGGCGGTCATGTGCCGACCGTGCCGGCACCATGCTTCACAGAGCAGTCGTCACCATGCCGCCGAGATGGCGCGGCGGTCAGGCCGTCTTGATCTTGTCGATGATCGCAGACAATCGCGCGCGCCTTGCGGGGTCATCGACATGCGAAACGGTGTTTTCGAGATCACTCAGCATGGCGCTCACCTTCCATCTGGCCTGACCTTCGGCAATCACGGCATCAGCAAGTTCGTCAGCCTTGTCGGGCTCGCCGAGGTCGAAAGCCGCGGCAAGCAGCGTCGGGCGCAGCCATTCGTCCGCGATCTGCATCCGCCGGGCCCGCTCGCAAGAGGCGATCACCAGCCGAAGTGTCGACTGCGCGCGCTCCTCGTCACCTGCACTCCCACGCGTGCGATAGAGACGCGGCAGATTGCCGGAGCAATAATAGGCGTTGAGATCAAGCTCCATACCCCGTTCATAACAGCCGATCGCCTTCACGAGCGACTGATTGCGCTCTGCGGCGGAGGCCGCTGTGGCTCTGGCGAGGCGCTTGTAGCGGCCACCCATCAGGCCCAGACGTTCCGGTGTCGGTCCCGCCAGGTCAATCAGCGTTTCGATCTCGGCAATAGCCTCGATCTCGTTACCGACCTGGGCAGCGGCGAAAGCGCGGTTTTCCTGGACCTCAGGCTCGTTCGCGAAACGGTCGGGAAGATTCTTGATGTAATCCAGCACGACGTTCCAATCGGCAGTGGTGTCGACGCAGTCGCGCAGTAGCAACAGCAGGGCGAGCGCCTTCGCATAGGTCGCGGGTGGATTGCCCTCAGCTGCGATCAACGCCTGGGCGCGCTTCATACGCTCGGCCGCAGGCGCAGCGCGGACCGCGCGTATCTTGGTCTGGAACGCGGCTTGCTCCGCGAGTTGACCTCGCATCACGGTCGCCTTGCGTGGATCCACCTTGTCGGGATAGCCCGGGATCGACTGGTGCATCGGCGAAATCCCGTCGGAAAGCGCCCTGATCGGCTCCTTGATCGCGGCCTGCATGGCGGCGGCGGTTGCCGCCGTGATCTCTCCTTCGGGCAGCGGGTAGCGGACGGTCCGCAGCTGGACGACATCGAACAATTGCTTGGACCAGTCGGCCGCGAGCAGGACGCATCCCGTCTTCTGCGACGCGTGGCGAATGCCGACCTCGTAATAGACGTTGCCATTCGGGATCGTCATGTCGGCCAGCACGAGATCGGCGAAGTAGATTCGTTCTAGCATCTCGCTGACGATCAACGCGCTGGTGTCCTGATCGGCCCGCACCGGCTCATAGCCCAGCGCCTTGATGGCCGGAACATATGCACGATCCCAAAGCGCATTGAAATCGATCTCGGCCGGGCCAAGCTTGGGGTCAGCCTGGGTCGCCTTGCGGCCGTAAGGCATGATCATGAAACACGACGGCATCTTGCAAATCCTTCAGTCCCATAATTTTCGTGTATCCAGCCAGTAAATCCACGTCGTCCGGCGCCCCGCTTCCTCCATCAGGTGCTTCGCGCCGCCAGGACCATCACCGCCCTCGCCGTTCCACAGGCAGATGAAGGCGATCCTTTCGCCGCCATATCGCGCGGCCCGCTCCAGCATCCATTGATTGTCGCGCTCATAGGCGTTCTCGCCGGCCGGCATTGGCCCCAATTCGTCGGGCATGACGTGGAGCGTCGCGCGCGATTTGGCCGCGAAATAGCGCGCGCGCCAATTGCCGCTGGCGAAATCCACCGAACCGGCAAGGAAGGTCGGCTCGTCGAACGGAATATAGATCTCAAGCCGCATGCCCCGCGCCAGAGCCGCTTCCGCAAACAGCAGGTCACCGCCGCAAGCGCCGCCGCAGATGGCAAGATCGCCTTCGGCCGCACCGATCCGCAAAAGCGCATCGGCGATCGCAGCGGCGGCTGCCGGCTCCTTGTCCGGCGGAAAGCGGGGCGTTTTTCGATCTGGCGCATCGATCATGTGACCGCTGAAGAGAACCACCTTGTTCGGTGATCTGGCATCCGGCTCTGTGGTCATCGCGACACCTCGACTAAATGATTGGATCATCGTGTCTCGGTGGCGAACTTAGCTGAAGGCGAATTGCTTGTCGAAACTGGGATTTGCGTGTTGAGAAGCTGCTCCGCGCGGCATCATTTGATATCGAAGGCCGGCGGGAAGTGATCCGGCTTGACCTGCCTGATTGCTGCGAGTCGTCCGATGTCGGCGAGCTCGTCCATGTTGTTCGGGTTGTCCATCGCCGCGATCTTCACCAGCGCGTCCGGCGTCCGGTCGATGGCGACCGTCTTCCTCAACCAGTCGGTTTCCAGCAGTACGTTGTAGCGCGCATAGGTCGCGAGTTGCGGCCCGCTCTGGCTGTCGGCCACCATGTCTTCCACCGCGCGATCGATCATCCACGGCGTCAGGCAGTTCGTCAGCCATTGCAGCATGCCGTGATTATGCCGCCCGCAATCGTCCATGAGCGATTGCAGCGACCGCACGCCCTGCTCAGCCGCCGGCATGTGGACGATCTCATCCGTCGAGAACGTCGATTTGAACACGCCCGTACCGGCCGAGATCAGCAGGAGATTGTCCTTGCCGGTGTGCCAGCGAAAGCCATGGCCATGGAGTGCCGCGAGCATCAGGAGTTGCAGGGCCGGATCGTTGAACGGGCTGACGCCGCCGTCGACGAAGGCGCCGCTGACCGTGCTGCCGTCGCGCGCCGAGATCGTGATCTTCTGCGGTTCGAAATAGGTTGGCGCCGCGGTGCTGGCGCGAACCACCTCGGTCAGCCGCAACGCGCCGTCCTGCTTTGCGTAGGGCGCGTCCGGATGGTTATGCAGCGGCCAGGGACTGCCGGTATCGAGCCGCTTGGTCATGATCATCAACCCGGTGCGGATGTGATCGCCGCCGAGCGCCGTGTCGGCGCCGAGCTGAGCGTCGAGCGCGCGCTGCAAGGCGTCGGCCTTGAATTTCGGCGCCAGCAGCCCGCGCCGCCAGAACGAACCCTGAAAGATGTCGGTGCCGATCCCGCGATAAAGCTTCTTCAAGGCGTCGATCGTCATGCCGCAGGCCAGTCCGGCCGCGATGATCGATCCCGTCGAGGTGCCGCCGATCAGATCGAAATAGTCGCAAAGCAGGAGATCGTCCTTGCCGTACCGCCTGCGCAACATCGCTTCGACCGCGGCGAGATATTCGAGCGTCAGGATGCCGCGAATGCCGCCGCCATCGAGAGCCAGGATCCGCTTCGGTCCGGCGTCGCGATCGAGATGCTGCTGCTTGGTCTTCGGCATAATTGCCCCCGCGGAACCATGACGTCATGAAATGAAGCAACGCGCCCAACCGGCGCATCGGCTTGCTTACAATTTTAGTCATTCGATGCCGGAGCCGGACAATTTCGCGCGCCGGCTCTCCGCGGCAGTCAGCTTGCACGCGATACACCCTAAGGTATAGTGAGATATTTCACTGGCAGACGGTTTTTCTTTTTCTTGCCCGGCGATCGCGGATTTGAAAGACGGGATATCATTCCGTCCGCGGCGAGCCACGGAATTTGGCCGACGAAGATGCGGCCAGCCGTCGCATAACATTCATGCGGATAGGGTTTTGCCATGCCGGATGATTTTTCGGTCTTTCTCAGCCATCGCGCCGAAGACAGATATCTCGCGCGCCTGCTCAAGGCGCGGCTCGAATATCTCAGCAGCCTCGACCGCCAGCGTCCGGTGGAGTGCTATGTGTGCGAGGAAATCCCCGGGGGCTCGGAGTGGCGCCAATGGATGATCGACAACACGGCCAGGGCCGATTGCCTGATTTTCATCCACACCAATGCCGAGCACAATTGGACCTGGTGCGCGTCGGAGATTTCGCAGTTCGACGGCTACAAGCGCGCGCTGAAGCTGATGTCGAAAGTGCTGTGGTTCTCGGTCGATAGTTCGCCTTCGTTCCCGATGCTGGCGGAGAACGAGTTCTACGGCATCGGCGAAGACGATGTGCGGCGGTTTCTCGAGGATCTGTTCGTGAAACCGACCTTCGGTAACGTCCCGCTCCGGCCGCGACTGAATGCCAACCACGCCCGCGAATTCAACGATGCGGCGAAGGACATTCACGCGCAATTCATGCAGATCACCCGTCCGGAAGAGCTGTTTCGGCTCAGGCTGCGCATCGTGTTCAGCGACGAGCTGTCATTCCGGCAAAAGGCCGATTCGCTGGCGCCGCTCGCCCCTGCGGACCGCGCGCGCGGATTCCTGAAGGATGCCAGGCTGGAGGCGGATGCCGCCACTGTCACGCTGCTATCCGGTCCCGATACGGCGGAGCTCGACTGGGAGGACCTGCTCCGCGCGCAAAACCGCTGCGACAGCGGCGCCTGGCTCGACGAACTGACCAACTATATCGCGAACTCGTTCGCCGACGTCGATATCGCAAGCCGCCGCAGCCGCGAACAGGTGCTGAGCCCGATATTCCGCGACCTGAAGCTTTTTCAGCCGGTCATTGCCCGGCTCGAATATCTCGACAACACGCCATTCTCGGTCGTCCTCATCTTCGTCCCGATGCCGCCCTTCAGCGAGGATCCCCGCCTGATGGTCGCGCAGAACATGCCAAAGGACATCGTCTTCCTGTCAATCCTGCTGCGGCTGGCAAGGCGCTTCCGCTGGTCATTTCTCGAACCCTTGTACAACGCGGTCGAGGGCATGGACGATGACGTCAACGCCAAACGATGGGACGATCTGCTCGAGCGCTACCACGAATGCCTGGAGAATCTGGATTCGATCCTGCGGCAGAGCAATATGCGCGAGTTGGAGACCGTCGGCGACATCAAATCGGCGATCAACATCTCCGACGATGCGCTGCTGAAGGAGATGTTCAAGGATTGGGGGACGTTTCAGACCAGGCTCGCGCAGGCCGTCGAGAAGAGATCGCCAGGCGACATCAGGCAGACGCTGGAGCCTTGGCTGAAGCGCAACAAGGACTTCATGAAACAGCTGCTTGTCGAAACCCAGGGCAGGGTCGAGAAGCTGCGGCCGATGTAACCCAGCCAAGCGAGAGCAAAGGTCCGGCTCGACCGGACCCGGCACTCAGATCATCGCCGCGACTCGTTCGAGCCCGATCAGGCGGGCCAGCGAACGGACCTCGTTCTTCTGGTCCTCGCGGAGCTGGAACAGCAGCGGCATCGCCGCCGATTTCAGCTGCTGAACTTCCTCGGAGTCGGGATCGATCGGCATAGTGCCCGCCGCAGGATCACCCTGACGCTTGGCGTGGATCTTGCGCGCGACGGCACGCAGCGCTGTCTCGACCGCCGGCCAGTATGATTCCTGCGACGACGACAGCTTGAGCCGGTCCTTGATGCCGGCGATCTGCGCGTCGCTGAGCAGCGCGTAGCTCTTCTGCGGCGCCGGCTTGGCGGCGGCCTTGGGCTTCGGCGGCGCGGGAGCCGTCGGCAATGCCCCGGGCTCGGCGGCCTTCGGCAGGCCGGCATCGACCGGGTCGGTGAGCTTCGGCAGGCCGATATCGGTGGGCTCGGCGGAGGCATAGGCCTGGCGCACGGTGTCGGTCGCGCCCGGGATCGCGGCCTGCGCCCGCTGCAGGAGCGGCGACGGATTGGCGGGAGGCACAGTCGGCTGGGGCGCCTCAAAGGCGGCAGTGGCAAGCGTCGTGACCGCGAGCTTGTCCTGCTTGCTGGCGCGGTTGGCGACCGGGCCGATGTCAGCCTGCGCCGCCGGCAGGCTGTCGCGGCCCAAAATGGCTGTGATCGCAGCGCCGGCAAGGAGGAAACATGTCAGCGCGGCGAGGGTGATGGCTCTGGTCAAAAATTACTCCATTCCCTGCCAGTATCACCGCAGGCTGACCGCCAAATGCGGCGTTACCGTGCCATGACGACGCCAAATAGGTGAAATTGTCCCGAAACGGCCCGAAAATTAGGCCGCGGCGGCGAGCTCATAGGCTTCCTGGATGTCGGCGACGATCTCGTGGGCGGTCCACAGCGCCCCCGGCTGGACCGAGTGCAGGCTGACCGTCCAGTTGGTGCGCCGGGTCCGCGGCGTGCTGACGATGTCGAATTCGACCTGACGGCACAGCGGATGCCGCTGCAGGGCGTAGAAGACCCGGGTCCGGAGCTCGTCGAGCGATGCCGGGGTCTTGTCCAGATCCTTGGCCAGATCCTTGGCGAAAAGCGCCTCAAAAGCCATGTCGCATTCCCACAACTGCCGGGCGGCCGGCCGTGGCGGCAGACCGTCCCATGGCGCCATTGTTGGGACTGGCATGGTTAATGCCGCGTTAAGCGGACAGGCGGGACTTGAGCGACAGCTGGGTCTGGTATCAGGCGAGCCGCACCCGCGCGCTCGCCGCCTCGTACTCCGCAACCGTCTGCGCCACGAGATCGTCGACGCCAAGCACCCCAGTCACCCCCGAAGTGGAATGACCGCCGCTCCAGATGTCGCGCCAGCGTTTCGGGCGGCTTTCGCGGGCGCCGATATCGATGTCCTTGCCAATGTCGATCGCGCCGCGCGCCGGCAGATCGTCGGGATCGAGACCGGCGGCCTCGATCGAGGGCCGCAGCATGTTGGTCTGCAGGCCCGTGAACGCCGTCGTCAGCAGGATGTCGTCGGCAGAGCTGTCGACCAGCATCTGCTTGTACCTCGCGTCAGCCATGCTCTCGCGTGTCGCGATGAACTTGGTGCCCATATAGGCGAGATCGCAGCCGAGCGCCTGCGCGGCGCGCAGGGCGTGGCCGTCGCCGATGCCGCCGGCGAGCACGATCGGGCCGTCGAAGAAACCGCGCACCGCACGCACGAACGCGAACGGATTGAGCCAGCCGGTCTGCCCGCCGGCGCCCGCGGTGAGCAGCACCAGCCCGTCGGCGCCGGCGGCGGCCGCGCGCTCGGCATGGCGGATCGAGGCGACATCGGCGAACACCAGCGCGCCGGCATCGTGCAACGGCGCGAGCACCGGTGCGGGCGAACCGACCGAGGTGATCACGAGCTCGACCTTGTGCCGCAGCAGCACGGCGAGATCCTGCTGGAGCCGCGCATTGGAGCGGTGCACGATCAGGTTCGGACAGATCGGTGCCGCCGCCTTGCCGCTCGCATCGGCATGCGCCCGCAGGCGGCGCTCGATGTCGCCGAGCCAGGCATCGAGCTGTTCCGTCTCACGGCAATTCACAGTCGGAAACGAGCCGATCACGCCGTTGCGGCAGGCCGCTACCACCAACTCGACGCCCGACACCAGAAACATCGGCGCCGCGATCAGCGGCAGCCGAAGGCGATCGCGAAAACGCGCAAGAAGATCAGCGGACAAGTTGTTTCTTCCCTGCAGCCTTGTGTTAGCGTTGCCCGCAACATTGGCACGAGAGAAGCCAAAGACAAAGGCGGGAGGAAGAACAAGATGAGCAATCCGCTCTATGCATTTCCGGCGGTGTGCGAGCAGACCTTGCGGGCGCTGGCACGCTATCCGTCGCGCACGGCCTTCGCCTGGCCGGGCGGCTCGCTCAGCTATCAGGGCGCGACCGACCTGATCGGACGGATGCAGAGCGTGTTCATGCGGTTCGGCTTTGCGCCGGGCACCCGCGTCGCCTTTCTCACCGCCAACCGCGCCGACACCTGGTGCGCCGGCGTCGCCGCGCAATTGTCGCGGCTCGCGATCACCTGGCTGCATCCGCTCGGCTCGCTCGACGACCAGCTGTTCCAGATCGAGGATTCCGAGGCCGAGATGCTGATCGTCGACGGCATCACGTTTCGCGATCGCGGCGGCGAGCTCGCGACCAAAGCGCCCGGGCTGAAGACCGTGTTCACGCTCGGCCCGGCAGATTACGGCGCCGACCTGCTGCAGGCGGTCGACGCCGCGGGCAGCGCGAGCCCGAAGAACTTCGCTGGTGCGGACGACATCTCGACCCTGAACTACACCGGCGGCACGACAGGCAAATCCAAGGGCGCGCTGCGCCGTCACCGCGAATATGGCGGCTTCGCCGCCGCCATCCTCGCCGACTTCGAGATTCCGGAAACGCCGCGCTATCTGACGGTGGCGCCGATCAGCCATGTCGCCGGCACGAAGGTGCTGCCGACGCTGATGCGCGGCGGCACCGTGCACATGCTCAAGGGCTTCGATCCGGAGGCCGTGTTCAAAACCATCGCGCGCGAGAAGATCAACTTCACGCTGTTCGTGCCGACCATGATCTATGTGATGCTGGATCATCCCGCGCTCGACAAGACCGACCTCTCCTCGCTCGAGCTCCTGCTCTACGGCGCGTCCGCGATGTCGCCGAGCCGGCTGGTCGAGGGCATCGAGCGGATCGGCCCGGTGTTCTCGCAGCTCTACGGCCAGACCGAATGCTATCCGGTCTCGGTGCTGCGCAAGGCGGATCATGATCCAAAGACGCCGGAGCTGTTCCTGTCCTGCGGCTTCCCGATCGCCGCCTGCCAGGTCAAGATCCTCGATCAGGACGACCAGGAGGTCGCGACTGGCGAGGCGGGCGAGATCTGCGTGCGCGCCACGCATGTGATGGCCGAATACTGGAAGCGGCCCGACATCACCGCCGAGACGCTGAAGAGCGGCTGGCTGCACACCGGCGACATCGCGCGCATGGATGAGCGCGGCTACATGTTCATCCTCGACCGCAAGAAGGACATGATCGTCTCCGGCGGCTTCAACATTTTTCCGCGCGAAGTCGAGGATGTGCTGTCGCAGCACGCTGATGTTGCGATGGTCGCGGTCGTCGGCGTGCCCGACGACAAATGGGGCGAGGCCGTCACCGCCGTCGTGGTGGCGCGCGAGGGTGCTGTGCCCGACGCCGACGAGCTGATCGGCCTGGTGAAGGCGAAGAAGGGCTCGGCCCATGCGCCGAAGCAGATCCAGTTCGTCAAGGAGCTGCCGATGACCGGCGTCGGCAAGGTCGACAAGAAGGTGCTGAAGGCCCGCTTCTGGACCGGCCGCGACCGCATGGTGGGGTGAGCACCGCGGCGCGCACGAAACCTATCACCGTCATCCTGAGGAGGCCGCACAGCGGCCGTCTCGAAGGATGCACGGCCCCGATATTTCGGCTCGCACCCCAGGCCATCGCGGCGACAGCCGGGCCCCGTCGCCCTTCGAGGCTCGCTCCGCTCGCACCTCAGGGTGACGGGGAGAGGCCGCCGGCGGCGGCACATTCCACGTTACTCCTTGCGCTGGTCGAGACGCGCAAGGAAGCCGCGAACCAGCGTCGCGATCTCGTCGGTCGCTTCGTCGAGCGCGAAATGTCCCGCATCCAGGATGTGTACCTCGGCTCCCGGCACATCGTCGGCATAGGCGGTTGCGCCGGCGACGGTAAACGACGGGTCGTATTTGCCCCAGACGACGAGGGTTCGCGGCTGCGCCTCGCGAAGCCATTTCTGCCATAGCGGGTAGGAGGCCAGGTTTGTCCGGTAATCCAGGAACAGCGTGGTCTGGATGTCGGCCTGGCCCGGGCGGGACAAAAACGCTGCTTCGTCGACCCACAGATCCGGATCGTAGCGTTCGGGATGCGGGCTCGTTCCGACATGACGCTGGCGCGTCGCTTCGAAGGACGTGAAGTTGGCCTTGAGCTTGTCGAGCTCGTGCGCCGGATCCGCCCAGAATTTCCTGCGCGCTTCCCACAGCGGGCCCAATCCCTGTTCGTGGGCGACCGCATTCTGGACAATGATCGCGCGGACTCGTTCGGGGTGCGCAAGCGCCAGGCGAAAGCCGACCGGCCCGCCATAGTCCTGCATGAACAGCACATAGTGCGCGAGCCCGAGCTTTGTCGTGAACTCGTTCGTCACGCGCGCGAGATTGTCGAAGGTGTATTCGAAGCTGGACGGCGCCGGCGCGCTGCTGTTGCCGAACCCCGGATAATCAGGGGCAATCACGTGATATTTGTCGGCGAGAAGAGGCAGTAACGGCTCCCACATCCGCGATGAGGATGGAAAGCCGTGGAGCAGCAGCACAACCGGTGCGTCGGCGGGCCCCGCCTCGCGGTAGAAGATGTTGACGCCCAGGATATCCACCGCGTGATACGAGATCGACCGTCGGCTCGATTGCAGGTCGCTTGCCGAGGCCTGCATGGCCAAGCCGGCCAGAGCGGCAGACATCGCTATTCGGGTGGGCATCTTCATAGGGCAGCTCCTGGTGCTCGGCGTTCTTCGACGTGATGTGACCAACACCGATCACGCGCGCATCCTTCCCGCCCAGTCGGTCGCGCGCAGATCACGTTTCCGACATTGTCAGCCACGCGACGTAGCCAGGCCGCCGCCCTTCGCGACGCCGCGCAAGCGCGGCTCCTCAGGGTGACGGAGAGAGCGTGGAAGGCGTGTCGCGACTGTCGGCGCTGGTGGCGGCGGTGTGCTGACCGGCGCCCTGCCCCAGCAACTGATCGAGCCGCTCGCGCAGTTGATCCTGGTGGTAGGGCTTGGCCAACCGCGGCAGGTCGACCTGGATGCCGTCGGGCAATTCGGCATAGCCGGTGGCGAGCAGGACGGGAAGCTGCGGCCGCAGCTTGCGCGCGGCCGCGGCGAGCTCGATGCCGGTCATGCCGGGCATCACGTGATCGGTCATCATCAGGTCGATCTCCTGGTCGCTCCTGATGATGTCGAGCGCGTGCGGTGCTGAATTGGCGCCGATCACGCGATGGCCGAGGTCCTCCAGCATCTCCATGGTGGACATCGCGATCAACGGATCGTCATCGACCAGCAGGATCACCGCCGAGCGCTTGACGGTCTGCGCCGCAGGCGCCGGGCTCTCGGCCTCAGGCGCTGCGGTTGCGACCGGCAGCACCAGCGCGGCCGTGGTGCCCTTGCCGACCGCGCTCGACAGCTGCAGCGCGCCGCCGAGCTGCACCGCGAGCCCATGCACCATCGACAGCCCGAGCCCGGTGCCCTTGCCCACCGGCTTCGACGAGAAGAACGGCTCGATCGCCCGCTTCAGCACATCCGGCGACATGCCGGTGCCGCCGTCGACCACCGACAGTTTCAGGTAATTGCCCGGCTGCAGCGACGGATCGTTCTTCGCCTGCAAGGCCGCGAGGCTGATCTCGATCGTGCCGCCATCCGGCATCGCATCGCGCGCATTGATCGCAAGGTTGAGCACCGCGAGTTCGAGCTGGTTGGTGTCGACACAGGCCGGCGGCAAGCCGGCGGGAATGTCGAGCCGCAGCATGACGCGCGGTCCGAGCGAGCGCTCCAGCAGATTGCTCATGTCGCGCACCAGCGCGCCGAGATCGACCGGCACCGGGCGCAGATCCTGCTGCCGCGCGAATGCCAACAGCCGCTGCGTCAGCGAGGCGCCGCGCTCGGCACCCTGCAGCGCGCCGTCGACCAGCCGTCGCAGGCGCGGATCCTCCGGCATCCGCTTGCGCAGCAAGTCGAGATTGCCCATCACCGCCATCAACAGATTGTTGAAGTCGTGCGCGACGCCGCCGGTGAGCTGGCCGATCGCCTCCATCTTCTGGGAATGGCGGAGCTGCTCCTGCGCCCGCTCGCGCGCGGCGACCTCCTTCATCAGGTCGGCGGTGCGCTGCTCGACCCGCTGCTCCAGCGTCGCGGTGAGTTCGGCCAGCGCGGTGCGCTCAGCCGCGAGCTGCGCCAGCAGCGCCTCCCGCTCGATCTCCGCGGTCTTGCGCGCGGTGATGTCGGAGCAGACCCCGACCAGCGAGCGGATTCTGCCGTCGGGCCGGCGCACCGCGCGGGCGCGGACGTCGAGCCAGTGCTGGGTGCCGTCGGGCCAGATGTTGCGGTATTCGATCCGGTAATCCGCGCCGGTGCGCAGCGTCTGCGCGACGATTTTGCTGCGGCGGGCACGGTCGTCGGGATGCACCGCATCCAGCAGCTCCGGATAGGTGAAGGGATCGGCAGGCTTGCGCCCGAAGAATCTCTTGCAGGTCGGCGACGCTTCGAGCTCGAAATCCGGCATATGAAGTTCGAGCGCGCCGAGATGGCCGGCATCGAGCGCGGTCTGCAACAGGCCTTCGCTCTCGGTCAGATCCTCCAGGATCTGGCGGGTCTGATACTGGCGGCGGCGGCCGCGCACCGCCGCGGCGACCAGGCTCACCAGCGTGGTCGGATGAAACGGACGCTCGACGAAGGTGACATTGCCGAGCGCGCGGCCGAGCCGCGCCGCCTCGGGATTGCGCTCGGGCCCGCCGCCCTCGCTCATCAGCACGATCGGGAAATCCGACCATGACGGCTGCTCGTTCAGCCAGCGCGTCAGGCCGGCGAGGTCGGCGCTCCGGATCGCCTCATCGGCAATGATGGCAAGCCCCGCCCCGCTTGCGACCTGGCGCTCGAGAGCGGCGAGGTCGCCGCAGATATTGGCGTAGTAGCCGGCTTCCTTGATCAGATGGGCCGTCTTGACGGCGTCCCGCTCGCTTGCGGCAAGGATGACCGCGCGTTCCGAGGACGGGCCGGGCCTCATCGCGACCGCCCCTCGGGCTGCCGAGCTTCATCACGAACCGGCGCCACGTCACACCGCCGCCGGGCGGCCATGGCCACGATACCGGCGGTGGGATCGATGCGCATCATGGGGCCCCTCACGGGAGCGAAACTCGCTGGCGCTGCCAACCGTTCCCGGGAAACCGGGTTATTTTTGCTGCAAGGGCAGCCGCTTGGCAGGGCTCCCACACCGCGGGCCGGTCAACGACCCCCCCGCGCTATTAAGGCGCGGCTGATCCTCTCCTTCCCCCTGAAAGGGGAAAGGTCGGGATGGGGATCGCTGCAGGCGATGCCGTATGCGGAGAGAGCTGATCCCCACCCGCTTTACTCTGACGAGCAAAGCGACCTCCCCTTTTCAAGGGGAGGTTGGAGAAACGTAGTCCTAGCTAGCGCCGCTCGATCACCAGGCTCTGGACTGCCCGGCCGAAATAGCCGCGCTGGTCGGCGAGCCGCGACATCGCAAGGCCGGCGCCGTCAGGCCCGATCCAGGATTCGCCGTCGAGCAGGATCCAATCGCCGACCGGCTCGCGCGCCAGGCTCACGGTGAGGTCGGCGTTGATGAAGGTCCATTGGTTGAAATCGAGCGCCGGCGAGGTGCCGTTGGAGAAATCCGAGGCGACCACCGCGCGCATCGCCTGCGAGACGGCGGCGCCCGCGATCAGCGGCTGGTCGACGCGAAACCAGATCGCGCCCGGCCCGATCTGGCCGAAACGGCCGCGCGCGGCGCGCATCGAGATACATCTGACGAACGGGCTGCTGATGTCGCCCGGCTCGGCCGAGCATTGATCGGGCCCCGGAAGATCGACCGGGAGATCGGCAATCTCGGGCGGCAGCTCGGCCGCCTGCTGCTTGATCTTCAGCACACTGGCCGAGACCACCAGAACGCCGTCAGCGAGCAGCCTGACGCCGCAGAGCTGGATCTTGCGGCCGTCGCGCAGGATCTCGCTCTCGACCGTCAGCGGCGCCACCGGCACCGGACGCATCAGGTCGATCGTGACGCGCGCGATCCGCATCGGCACCGGCGCGGGGATGGCTTCGGCCGCCCACACCACGAGCGCCGCCGGCGCGGAGCCGTGCTGCATCCGCGGGTCCCATGGACCCGCGGCGTCGGGACTGGTGACGACGCGGTCGCCGTCAACGCGAAAGATCGGCTCCATCAGAGCGCCGGATCGACCGCTTCGTCATATTCCTTCCTGAACCGGGCAATCAGCTCGGCCGCAGGCACCACCTTGGAGATGCTGCCGACGCCCTGGCCCGAGCCCCAGATCTCCTTCCAGGCCTTCGGCTTGGCGCGCTCGCCGGACGAATCGGTGCCGAAGCTCATCTTCGAGGGATCGGAGGTCGGCAGGTTTTCCGGATCCATGCCGGCCGCGACAATCGACGACTTCAAGTAGTTGCCGTGCACGCCGGTGAACAAGTTGGAATAGACGATGTCCTCGGCGGACGAATTGGTGATCATGTTCTTGTAGCCCTCGACCGCGTTCGCCTCCTGCGTCGCGATGAAGGCGGAGCCGATATAGGCGAAGTCGGCGCCGATGATGCGCGCGGCGCGGATGGCGCGGCCGTTGGCAATCGTGCCCGACAGCGCAATGGGTCCGTCGAACCACTGCCGCGTCTCCGACACGAACGGGAACGGCGAGATCGTGCCGGCATGGCCGCCGGCGCCGGCTGCGACCAGGATCAGGCCGTCGGCGCCCTTCTCGATCGCCTTGTGCGCGAACTTCTGGTTGATCACGTCGTGGAAGACGATACCGCCCCAGCCGTGGACGGCCTGGTTGAGCTCCTCGCGCGCGCCGAGCGAGGAGATGATCATCGGCACCTTGTGCTTCTCGCAAAGCGCCATGTCGTGATCGAGCCGGTTGTTCGACTTGTGCACGATCTGGTTCACCGCGAACGGCGCCGACGGCCGCTCCGGATGGCCCTTGTCATAGGCGGCGAGCTCTTCCTTGATCCGGTACAGCCATTCGTCGAGCAGTTCCGGCGGGCGCGCATTCAGCGACGGAAACGAGCCGACCACGCCGGCCTTGCACTGGGCGATGACGAGGTCGGGCACGGAGATGATGAACAGCGGCGCCCCGATCACGGGAAGAGACAGGCGGCCCTTGAACAGAGCAGGCATGGACATTGGGTGCGGATCCTCGGGTTGGTCGTTGGTCTCGAATGCTGACCGTCATACCAACAAGAATCTTTCCAGTGTCAAGTATTGCGTTACGGCGCTGCGAAATGGATGACAAAACCTCATCCAGGCACAGCATTTTTCGTAGGCGTCTGGCATCCCAGACCTGGTTTTACCCGCGCTATTGGCAGACCGCCCCTGTCACGAAATTTTCGGTCTTGCAGTCGTTCGGGCCACGCTTGTGGCCGGGCAAATAGACCAGCGGCGAGCGTTTCTCGAAGGCGTCGGTATCGATGCCCTTGCCTTCCCGAAACCCCTGGCTCTGGCACAGCCGGTCGGCGCCGATCTTGCAATCCGGCGCACCGTTCGACGCCACCACGCAGGCTGCGCGTCCGGTCACAACCGTCGAGGGGCGCGCGATGTTCGAGAGGTCGTTGATGGTCGCGCCGGGGCTCTTCAGCTGCGGCAGCGCCGACTTCGACTTCTCGAACAGCTTTCCGATTTCGTTGATCAGCCCGGGATTCTCGCGCTCGACCGGCGCCGGAGGCAGTTCGATCTGTGGCGGCTGGGATTCAACAGGCTGCGACTGCTGCGACTGCACGCCGAGCGCGGGCGGCGCGGTCTGCGCCCATCCTCTGTCGATCGCAGGCAGCGCCATCGACAGCGCAAGGCCCGCCATCGCAACGCGCGCCCTGGCGGGATTGAGTCTCGCGAGATTCACCGGTCGTCGATTCCATCAGCCATCGCAGCGAGCGTAGTCCGAAGCCGTCCGCTGACAAAGACGCGAAGGGCTAGAACTTTGGTTAGATCAGCTTGAATGCGACAACAAAGCCCAGCACCAGCACGATCGCGCCGATCGCGACCCACAGGCCGAGCCGCTTCTCGAGCTCCGCGCGGATGACATCGCCATAGCGGTTAAGCAGCACCGCAACGAAGAAGAAGCGGCCGCCGCGCGCGACGATCGAGCACAGGACGAACAGCCAGATGTTGTAGCCGGCAAAGCCCGAGGTGATGGTCACGAGCTTGTAGGGGATCGGCGTCAGCCCCTTCAGCAGGATGATCACGGCGCCCCATTCGGCATAGGAGGCGCGGAACGCGTCGACCTTGTCGGACAGGCCGTAAAGATGGATCAGCCACTGCCCGAGCGAGTCGTAGAGCAGCGCGCCGATCGCGTAGCCGAGCACACCGCCGGCAACGGACGCAACCGTACAGACCGTCGCAAACCACCACGCCCGCTTCGGCCGCGCCAGCGACATCGGCAGTAGCATGATGTCGGGAGGGATCGGGAAGAAGGAGCTCTCAGCGAACGAGACGGCCGCGAGAATCCAGAGTGCGTAGGGCTTGTCGGCCGCCTCGACGCACCAGTCGTAAATCCGTTTCAACATGGGCGCGATGAACCATCATGGAGCGGATTTGTCCATGCCGGGATTGGGCTGATTTGGGACGATTTGCGGCTACCGTTTGCGCAGCCGGTTCTCCAGCGCGACAATTCGGCGCCGAACCACCGGGACGGGCGCGGTTTTGGGCAGCTTGACCGGCGACTTCGGCAGTTTCTCGGCGATCCCGAGTAGCCGCTCGCGCCGCTCCATCTCGCGCCAGACGTCCTCCGGCTTGACGCCGGCCGACGCCCAGAGAACGGTGAGGTTGTAGAACAGGTCGGCGCTTTCGCGGACCACGGCATCCGACTTGCCGGCGACGGCGTCGATCACGACTTCGATCGCTTCCTCGGCGAGCTTCTTGGCCATCTTGGCCGGGCCGCGCTGGAACAGCCGTGCCGTGCGCGACGTTGCCGGATCGAGATCCTTGGCCGCGATCACCGCCTGGTAGAGCCGATCGATCGAATCACTCATCCTTCGAACCTAATCGAAACGCGTCGCCAGCGTGTTAACGGCGCTCATGAAAAAATCCACCGGCCTGAGACCGGTGGATTGATCGTTTGTGACAGTTCTGAGAACCGCCGGCGGTCTCAGTACGGCGTATAGGGCAGTTGCGAGCGGCCCCCGTAATAGCCCTGGTAACCATACGGTCCGCCGCCATAGTAGACCGGGCCGCCGCCGTAATAGGCCGGACCACCACCGTAATAGCCCGGGCCGGCGTCGTAGCCGTAGGAGTCGTAATAGTCGCGGCGGCTCTGGGCCGCGGCGATCGCCAGACCCGTGCCGACGATCCCGGCGAACGCGGCCGCCGCAGCCGCGCCACCTCCGCCATAGTAGCGACGGCGCGCACTGATATCGGTCGCGCCGCTGGTGCCGAGCGATGTGGTCACAGTGGCCGCCTTGCCCGCCGGAGCAGAGCCTGCGAACGCCATCGTCGGCTCAACGGCCGACAGCGCCACCGCGGCAACCGTTGCCAATGTGGCTGCGCGGCCAATGGACGAAAAAACACCTTTTCGCGCAAACATTGCAGTCATCCTTTGTGGAAGCCGGCCCGACGGGCCATGGTTAGCTAACCACTACCTCCAGATTAGGTTCCCCAAACCGAATGCAAGCTGAACAACCCTAGGCGAAAACAAGGCAGTCATCGGCCGTTCACCTTGGCTGAGGCAAAATGCCTGCAAATAACGCTTGAAATTGCACGTTGCCCTGGCGCATTCGATGCCATGAAGCAGGCGCACCGGCGCGGCACTTTGTCTCGCCTCCCGGATGTCATGATGCAGGTAACTCGAACCATCGTTCTCCGCTGGATACTGGCCGGCATGATCGGCCTCGCGGGCGGCGCGTGGCCGGCCGTCACCTCGCTCCGCGCCAGCGACCAGCCGCTCGCCATCCAGTTCACACTCGACCGTCCACTTGATGCCGCCGCCGCGCCGTTCGTGATGGCGCAGACCGGCGGCCTGTTCAGCGCCGAGGCACTTGCGGTCGGCACCAACGTCGCCACCACCTCGGCAGACGCGATCGCACGGGTCGCCGACGGCTCGAGCGATTTCGCGCTGGTCGACATCAACGCGCTGATCCGCTTTCGCGACAAGCCTGGCGCTGCGCCCGTCAAGGCGGTGCTGGTCCTGTTCAACCAGGCGCCCTACGCGATCATTGCCCGCAAGAGCCGCGGCATCAAGGCGCTGGCGGATATGGAAGGCAAGAACCTCGGCGTCGCCGAAGGCGACCTCTCGATCCTGTTCTGGCCCGCCGTCGCCAAGCAGAACGGCATCAAGCTCTCGAGCGTGAAGCAGAACACGATCAGCGCCGCGGTGCGCGAGCCGATGCTGTCCGCCGGACAGGTCGATGCCGTCACCGGCTTCTCCTATCTCTCGGCGATCAATTTGCGGGATCGCGGCGTACCGGCCGACGATCTCGCGGTGCTGCGCTTCGCCGACTATGGCTGCGAGGCCTATGGCTTTGCCGTCATCGTCAGCCCGCGCCTTGCCGCCGCGAAGCCGGATGCGGTGAAAGGGTTCGTGCGCGCGGTGATCGGCGGCACCAACCTCGCCATCAAGGACCCGGGGCGCGCCGCCGGCGAGGTGGTGAGCCGGATGGATGGCGGCTCGCGCGATCTGGAGCTCGAGCGGCTGCGCGCCATCATCCGCGACAACATCCTGACCGGCGAGGTGAAGCGCGACGGCATCGGCGGCATCGAGGCGGCGCGCTTCGAGCGGTCGATCGACCAGCTCGCGGAGGATTTCAAATTCCAGAAGCGGCCGCACGCCGCCGACATCTTCGACGACCAGTTCCTGCCGCCGATCGACGGCCGGCTGGTGAACTAGGCACTCACTCCGTCCACGTCATTGCGAGCCACCCGGTCGGCGCGAAGCGCCGCCGGATGACAGGCTCCGCGAAGCAATCCATTGTCACCGAGCAAGCGGAAACGGGGATTGCTTCGTCGCTCCAGCGCAAAATTGCTTCGCAATTTTGTCGCGAGCTCCTCGCAATGACGGGGATTGAATAACGCGAGGAGCCGGCCATCGCCCGCTGGCCCTGTCTCGCGAACCCTGATTAAATCGCGTCCCGCCTGACCGGGCGTCCACCGCTTACGAGTCCCGCCGGCATGTCCATGCTCCGCCTCTATACCCGCGTCCTTGAACTGCTCGGCAAGGAGGCGCGGCTCGGCTGGATCCTGGCCGCCGCCAACATGCTGCTCGCCGGCGCGCAATTCGCCGAGCCGGTGCTGTTCGGCAAGATCGTCGATGTGCTGTCGGGCCGGCCGGTCACCGGATTGTTCGCGACGAACTCGGCATGGCCGCTGCTCGTCGCCTGGGCGGCGTTCGGCCTGTTCACGATCGGCTGCAGCGCGATCGTCGCATTGCAGGCCGACCGGCTGGCGCACCGCCAGCGCCAGGCCGTGCTGACCGATTATTTCGAGCACATCCTGCAGCTGCCGCTGACCTTCCACTCCGGCACCCATTCCGGGCGGCTGATGAAGGTGATGCTGAACGGCACCGATGCGCTGTGGCGGCTCTGGCTCGGCTTCTTCCGCGAGCATTTCGCCGCGATCATGTCGCTGATCGTGCTGCTGCCGCTCGCGCTCTACATCAACTGGCGGCTCGCCTTCCTGCTGTTCGCGCTCTGCGTCGTGTTCACCGTGCTGACCACGCTGGTGGTGCGCAAGACCTACGGCATGCAGAGCGAGGTCGAGGCCTATTACAGCGACCTTTCGGCGCGCGCCTCCGACGCGCTCGGCAATGTCGCGCTGGTGCAGAGCTTTGTGCGGATCGATTCCGAGGTGCAGGGCCTGCGCTACGTCGCCGACAAGCTGCTCGCGGTGCAGATGCCGGTGCTGTCATGGTGGGCGCTGGTCACCGTGATCACCCGCGCCTCGACCACCATCACGGTGCTGGCGATCTTCACCGTCGGCATCGCGCTCCACAACGAGGGCCTCACCACGGTCGGCGAGATCGTGATGTTCGTCTCGTTCGCCACCATGCTGATCCAGAAGCTCGAACAGGTGGTGAGCTTCATCAACAACGTGTTCATGGAAGCGCCGCGGTTGCAGGAATTCTTCGACGTGCTCGACGCGGTGCCGGCGGTGCGCGACCGGCCCGGTGCGGTCGATCCCGGACGGCTGTCCGGGCTGGTCGAGTTCAACAACGTCTCGTTCTCCTATGACGGCAAGCGGCCGGCGATCGAAGACCTCTCCTTCACCGCATTGCCCGGCCAGACCATCGCGCTGGTCGGCTCGACCGGTGCCGGCAAATCCACCGCGATCGCGCTGTTGCATCGCGCGTTCGATCCGCAATCCGGCATCATCAAGATCGACGGTATGGACATCCGCGCGCTGAAGCTGACGGCGCTGCGGCGGAACATCGGCGTGGTGTTCCAGGAGGCGCTGCTGTTCAACCGCTCGCTCGCCGACAATCTGCGCGTCGGCAAGCCCGACGCGACCGATGAGGAACTGCGTACCGCCGCGGCGCGCGCGCAGGCGCTGGATTTCATCGAGCGCAGCGACAAGAAATTCGACACCCATGCCGGCGAACGCGGCCGCATGCTGTCAGGCGGCGAACGCCAGCGGTTGTCGATCGCACGTGCGCTGTTGAAGGATCCGCCGATCCTGATCCTCGACGAGGCGACCAGCGCGCTCGACGCCGTCACCGAAGCCAAGGTGAATGCTGCTCTCGATGAAGTGATGAAGGGTCGCACCACATTTGTGATCGCGCACCGCCTGTCCACCATCCGCCACGCCACCCGCATCCTGCTGTTCGACCAGGGACGGGTGATCGAAAGCGGAACTTTCGATGAACTGGTGGCGAAAGGCGGGCGTTTTGCCGAGCTCGCGCGGGCCCAGTTCATGGTCCATGAGCAGGCACGCGCCGGCATCGAGACACCATAATTCCGGCTTTCCAATTGAGGCGGCTGCCGAAATTCAGCCGATTTCGTCCACGATATAATCCGTCGGCCTCTGTTCTCTGCTGGCAAGCCGGTATAGGGTTTGCATCGCCGCAACGCGGCGCCGGACACGCTTGAAACCCGTACGCTACAATCGCAAGACCTCCTTGTTTTAAGGCGGGTCTCAAAGGACCGGAACCGGACTCGTGCATTTTCCTCGCCCGCTGCGCCCGTCGTTGAAATGGATTCTGGCTGTTGCGATGCTCGCCATCGCAACGCCGCAGCTGGCGCAAGCCGAGGCGCTGCTGGTCGTCGAGGCCGATTCCGGCAAGGTGCTGCAGGCCGACAATGCGACGATGCCGTGGTATCCGGCGTCAATCAGCAAGCTGATGACGGCCTATGTGACGCTGAAGGCGGTCAAGGACGGCCGGGTGTCGCTCGACACGCTGCTCACGGTCTCGCCGACCGCGGCCTCGCAGTCGCCCTCGAAGATGGGCTTCCGGCCCGGCACCCAGGTCACCGTCGACAACGCGCTGAAGATGATGCTGGTGAAGTCGGCCAACGACATGGCCGTCGTGCTGGCGGAGGGCGTCGGCGGCTCGATCGACGGCTTTGCCGGGATGATGAACCAGACCGCGCAAAAGCTCGGCATGACGCAAACGAGCTACGTCAACCCGAACGGCCTGCCCGCCGACGGCCAGATCACCTCGGCGCGCGACATGGCGATCCTCGCCCGCGCCATCATCCGCGACCTGCCGGAATACGAATATTTCGTCCACATCCCGTCGATCCGCTTCGGACGCCGCATCACGCCGAACTTCAACAAGCTGATCGGCCGCTATCCCGGCGCCGACGGCTTCAAGACCGGCTTCATCTGCGCCTCCGGCTACAATCTGGTGGCCTCGGCGACGCGCGACGGCAAGCGGCTGATCGCCGTGGTGCTCGGCGCCTCCTCGGGCCGCATGCGCGCGATCCGCGCCGCGCAGCTCCTGGATCGCGGCTTTGCCAATAACGGGCTGGCGTGGCTGCGGCCCTCGCTCGGCACCGTCGACAATCTGGTGCCGATCGATGCCTCGCCGCCGAACCTGCGCGAGGAGATGTGCGGCGGCAAGCACAAGCGGCCGGCCAGCGACGAGGACGGCGAAGACACCGTCGCCAGCGCCGGAGGCTCGACCACCAACGGCGAAGGTGGCGTGAGCTTCTTCGCCGCCGGCCTGCAGGCCGCGATGCCGAAACCGTCAGAGATGCTGGCGCAGGCGCCGGCGGCGTCCGAGCCGGTCGTGGTTTATACGGGGCCGACCAAGACCGGCGCTGCGTTGATCGCCGCGGTCGATGCCGACACCGAGAAGATGCAGCCGGTCAAGCGCGGCAAGGCCAAGCACACCCGCGTCGCGGCCAAGAAGCCCGATGTGGCGGCCGACAAGGGCGACGCCAAATCCGACAAGCCGGCGGCCAAGCCGGCGCGTCATGCCAACGCCAAGCCGGATGCCGCAGCTGCGAAGCCGGCCGCGGACAAGCCAGCTGCCGCAAAGCCGGCCGCCAAGCCCGCGGCAGCGAAGCCCGTGGCGGCAAAGCCGAAGGCGGCCGACAAGCCGAAGGCCGACGCCAAGCCGGCCGGCTAACAGCGCAGCCGGCCCTCCTATTCCCCCGATGCGTCGATAGCGCGGCTTGCCATTGACCGCGGCATTGCTCAATACTGCCGAAAATAACGCGGCCAACAGCCGACCAAGTGCCGGCCAAAGCGCCGGAAACCCGGAAGCAATTCGGGACATCAGGCAATTTTGAGAGAGGGGATTGACCACCATGGAGCGCATCTGGCTCAAGCACTATCCGGCCGGCGTGCCCGCCGATATCGACGTCACGCAATATTCATCGCTGGTCGAATTGCTGGAAGAGAGCTTCAAGAAGTTCGCCGATCGCAAGGCGTTCATCTGCATGGACAAGTCGATCACCTATCGCGAGCTCGACGAGATGTCGTCGGCGCTCGGCGCCTACCTGCAGAGCAAGGGCCTGCAGAAGGGTGCGCGGGTCGCGCTGATGATGCCGAACGTGCTGCAATACCCGGTTGCGACCGCCGCCGTGCTGCGCGCCGGCTATGCCGTGGTCAACGTCAATCCGCTCTACACCCCGCGCGAGCTCGAGCATCAGCTCAAGGATTCCGGCGCGGAGGCGATCATCGTGCTGGAGAACTTTGCCACCACCGTGCAGAAGGTGCTGCCCAACACCGCGGTCAAGCAGGTGATCGTCGGCAGCATGGGCGACCTGCTCGGCTTTAAGGGCGTGATCGTCAATCTGGTGATACGCCGGGTGAAGAAGATGGTGCCGGCCTGGTCGATCCCGGGCGCGGTCTCGTTCAACGACGCGCTGTCGGCCGGTCGCGGCATGAAGCTCACCAAGCCCACGCTGACGCGCCAGGACGTCGCCTTCCTGCAATATACCGGCGGCACCACGGGCGTTTCCAAGGGCGCCACGCTGATCCACCAGAACGTGCTCGCCAACGTGCTGCAGAACGACGCTTGGCTGCAGCCGGCGCTGAAGAAGCCGCCGCATGTCGACAATATGATCATCGTCTGTGCGCTGCCGCTTTATCACATCTTCGCACTGACCGCGTGTTACCTGCTTGGCGTGCGAACTGGCGGCACCAATCTGCTGATCCCGAACCCGCGCGACATGGCCGGCTTCATCAAGGAATTGTCGAAGTACCAGGTCAGCTTCTTTCCGGCGGTCAACACGCTCTACAATGGCTTGCTGAACACGCCCGGCTTCGACAAGCTCGACTTCTCCAAGTTGAAGATCGCCAACGGCGGCGGCATGGCGACGCAAAGGCCGGTCGCGGAAAAATGGCTGAAAGTCACCGGCACCGCGCTGTCGGAAGGCTATGGCCTGTCGGAGACCTCACCGACCCTGACATGCAATCCAGCGACGATCGAAGAGTTCTCCGGGACGATCGGCCTACCCGTGCCGTCGACATGGCTCTCGATCCGTGACGACGACGGCAACGAGCTGGCGATCGGCGAGGCCGGCGAGATCTGCGCCAAGGGTCCGCAGGTGATGTCGGGTTACTGGAACAGGCCCGACGAGACCGCGCGTGTGATGACCGCGGACGGCTATTTCCGCACCGGCGACATCGGCGTGATGGACGAGCGGGGATACACCAAGATCGTTGATCGCAAGAAGGACATGATCCTGGTCTCGGGCTTCAACGTCTATCCCAACGAGATCGAGGAAGTGCTAGCGAGCCATCCGGGCGTGCTCGAGTGCGCCGTGATCGGCGTGCCCGACGCGAAGTCCGGCGAGGCGGTGAAGGCCTTCGTGGTCAAGAAGGACCCGAACATCACCGCCGAGGACATCATCAAATTCAGCGCCACCCAGCTCACCGCCTACAAGGTGCCGAAGCAGATCGAGTTCAGGACCGATTTGCCGAAGACCAATGTCGGCAAGATCCTGCGCCGCGAGCTGCGCGACGAGAAGAAGGCTGCGGCGTAAGAGACCGGCGAGGCGAGCGTTGGACATGACTGACGCGCGCCTCGCGACGCCGGCCGATATCATCACGTTCTGGCTAAAGGCTGGCCGTGATCGCTGGTACAAGCGCGACGACGCGTTCGATGCCGATATCCGCAGCCGCTTCCTCGCGACCTGGCAGAAGGCGGCTTCCGGCGAGCTGTCGTCATGGGAGGCGAACGACGATGGCGCCCTGGCGCTGACCATCGTGCTCGACCAGTTTCCCCGCAATCTGTTTCGCAACGACGCCAAGACCTTTTCCAGCGATCCGCTGGCGCGCGAGGTGGCAGGCCGGGCCATCGACCGCGGCGTCGACGCGCGGATCGATCCGCTGCTGCGCGAATTCCTCTATCTGCCTTTCGAGCATTCGGAGCATCTCGCCGACCAGCAGCGCTGCGTGTCGCTGTTTCGGCAATGCGGCGGCCATCCCGACAACCTCAGATATGCCGAGGACCACGCCGACATCATCCGCCGGTTCGGCCGCTTCCCGCACCGTAACCGCGTCCTCGGCCGCCAAACCACCGCGGATGAGCAGGCATTTCTCGACGCCGGCGGGTTTTCCGGCTGATGACGGAACGGTGACCAGCTTCCGGCATTGCCGTTCTTCCGCCAGGTCGTATTGTGCCGTTCCGCAGCCGGGTTTAAGAGAGTTCCGCTTCACCGAGGGAGAACACCGATGACGATCAATGTTGGCGACAAGCTGCCGGAAACCAAGTTTCGCGTCATGACCGCCGAAGGGCCGCAGGTCAAAACCACCGACGACATCTTCAAGGGCAAGAAGGTCGCCCTGTTCGCAGTGCCCGGCGCCTACACCGGCACCTGCCACAAGATGCATCTGCCGAGCATCTTCCTCAACGCCTACGCCTTGAAGAACAAGGGCGTCGACACCATCGCGATCGTCTCGGTCAACGACGCCTTCGTGATGAACGCCTGGAAGCGCGACACCGACCAGCGCGACGAAGCCGTGTTCCTCGCCGACGGCAATGCCGACTTCGCCAAGGCGATCGGCATGGAGCTCGACGCTTCCGGCAACGGCCTCGGCATCCGCTCCAAGCGCTACTCGATGCTGGTCGAGGACGGCGTGGTGAAGAAGCTCAACCTCGAGCCCGCCCCGGGCAAGGTCGAAGTCTCCGGCGGCGACGCGCTGCTCGGGCAGCTCTGAGCTGAGCTTTCGCCGCAAACCTGGCTGTCGTCGCCCGGCTCGACCGGGCGACCCAGTACGCCGCGGCCTCTCGTTTCAATCACCACTGTCTCTGGAATACTGGATCGCCCGCTTTCGCGGGCGATGACAGTTTTGGGCGTGGCGATAGCTGGGGATCGCCGCGTTGTAGCTTCGCAGGATGGGTAGAGCGCAGCGAAACCCATTGGCTTCGTGCCATGCATTGAGATGGTGGGTTTCGCTTCGCTCTACCCACCCTACGCAATCTGCGCTTGACCCACCCTACGCGGGCACGGCTACGTGCAATCTGTGCCGGATGGAGGGTTCCCTCCGCGGATCGGCTTTTTCGTCCCGCCTCCCCGGAACCTGCCGGAATTTCCCCGGCGCGCCGGTGTTTGGTCAACACGCAGAGCATTGATGCTGCGCCGACTTCGGCTCAAGTCGATTAAATTCCAACAACTTAATGTTCGGCCGCACTGATCAGGGAGGCCCGTCATGGCTGAAAATGCATCCGCGTTCATCGGATTCGTGCAGCTTTCCCCGACAAGCTATCAGTACACGATCACCTTGATCGACAACGGTACCACCCCGATTGGTACATTCTGGTTCTCCTGGTTGCCTGGCCAGGGCTACCTGAGCGAGATTCCGACCTTCGTCGCCCCTTCGGGATGGACAGCAAGCATCACGGATGGTGCCCCCCCGGCGAACGGCTACAGCGTCCGTTGGGTCGCAGACTCCACCGCCACCGCGCTGCAGCCCGGCCAATCGCTCACCGGCTTCACGTTCACGACTTCAATTGCGCCGAATGTACTTTTTGCAGATTCATCAATCCATCCGGGGGTTTTCGGCACGACATCGGTGGTCTATTCCGCCGGCCCCTTCAGCGACGGCGGCTTTGACCTGGTTGCCGGTCAATTGCTTTCCGGCTCGGCGAGCAATGACATCCTCATTGGAACGATCGGCGATGACGCGGCCTATGGCGGAAACGGCAATGATTACATCTATGCCTATGGCGGCGATGACACGCTGGTCGGTGGCGATGGGCTTGACGTGCTCCTGGGCGCAGAAGGCAACGACTTCATCTACGGAGGCACCGGGTTCAACTATCTGTTCGGTGGCAGCGGCGATGACACATTGATCGGAAGCGGCGGAGGGACGGCATCCGACGTCAACGTCATGTACGGCGGCGACGGAGCAGACTTTCTCTACGGCGGCATCGGCACCAACTATTTCTACGGCGGTACCGGCGTCGATACGATGGTTGGCGGCTCCGGTCTCAACATCTTCATCTCGTCGGGCGAGACGGACGGCAATTTCATCTACGGCGGTTCAGGCCAGAACTATGTTTATGGTTCGAACGGCGGCGACACGGTCACTGGCGGCGCAGGCGTCGACGTTTTCCTGATGGGGAGCGGCAACGACAACATCACCGGCGGTGGCGGCGTCGATTATGCCTGGGGCGGCGGCGGCTCCGACACGTTCACGATCAATGACAGCACGCCAGAGGTCATGGTTGTCCAGGACTTCAACACGGGCGGCGTCAACGACTTCGTGAACTTCGCCGGCACGTCACTGCATTCGTTCGCCGATGTTCAGGCGGCCGAGTTCTATTCGCCCGGAATCAACACGACCATCATCACCGACGCCGCAGGCAGTGCGGTCTGGCTGATCGGAATCGCGCCGGGACAGCTGGACGCCAGCATGTTCAAGTTTAGCTAAGCGCCTGGCACCGCAGGGTGGGTTTCGCTTCGCTCTACCCACCCTACGCAGCCAGTTAGCGGCGCGACCGCGCCCTAACTCTTCAGCCGCGCCATCGCCACGCCCTCGCGCGCGAGTTCGTCGGCGCGCTCGTTCTCAGCGTGGCCGGCATGGCCCTTGATCCAGTGCCAGCTCACCTCATGCGGCTTCAGCGCGGCGTCGAGGCGCTGCCACAGCTCGACATTCTTGACCGGCTTCTTGTCGGCGGTGCGCCAGCCGTTGCGCTTCCAGCCGTGGATCCAGCCGGTGATGCCCTGGCGGACATACTGGCTGTCGGTAGTGAGGTCGACCACGCAGGGCTTCTTCAGGGCTTCCAGCGCCGAGATCGCCGCCATCAGTTCCATGCGGTTGTTGGTGGTGTGCGGCTCGCCGCCCTTCAATTCCTTCTCGACGTCGCCGAATCTGAGGATCGCGCCCCAGCCGCCCGGTCCGGGATTTCCGGAGCAGGCACCATCGGTGAACACGATCACATGCGGCTTGTCGCTCACGCCGCGCATCCCGCCGGCGTGATGCCGTAGTCGCTGATGGCAGCGACGTTCTGCTGGAAGCGCAGCTTGCGGACGTATTCCAGCGGATCCTTCGGCTGCACCAACGCGCCTTCGGGAACGTTGAGGAAGTCGACCAGGCGCGTCAGCAGGAAGCGCATCGATGCGCCGCGCGCGAGCAGCGGCAGCGCGGCCTCCTCCGCCGCCGACAATGGCCGCCCGCGGCCATAGGCATTGAGTAGCGCGCGCGCCTTGGTGACGTTGAAGGAATGATCCGGCTCGAAGCACCAGGCGTTGAGGCAGATCGCGACGTCGTAGGCCAGGATGTCGTTGCAGGCGAACGGGAAGTCGATCAGGCCCGACAGCTTGTCGCCGAGGAAGAAGACGTTGTCGGGAAACAGGTCGGCGTGGATGACGCCGACCGGCAGATCGGCCGGCCACGCGGCTTCGAGATGATCGAGCTCGCGCGCGATGAAGTCGTGCAAGCCTGGCTGCACGCTGTCAGCCCGCGCGGCGGCGAGACCGAACAGCGGTCGCCAGCCGGAGACCGATAGCGGGTTGTTGCGGACCAGCGGAAAGTCGCGGCCGGCGAGATGCATTTTGGCCAGCGCCTCGCCGACGCCTCCGCAATGCGTCACGTTCGGCCGGCGCGGCCACACGCCTTCGAGGAAGTTGATGATCGCCGCGGGCCGGCCGGCGAGCCGGCTAAAGACCTCGCCCTTGCGGTTGCGCGCCGGCTGCGGGCACGACACGCCGCGCTCGGCGAGATGCGCCATCAGCGACAGGAAATACGGCAGGTCGTTCTCCGCCACGCGCTTCTCATAGAGCGTGAGGATGTAGGCGCCCTGGCTGGTGTGCAGCAGGAAGTTCGAATTCTCGACGCCCTCGGCGATGCCCTTGTAGGAGAGCAATTCGCCGATGTCGTAGCTGTTGAGGAATTCCGCGAGGTCTTCGGCGGCAACGTCGGTGTAGACCGCCATATGGTCTATTCCGCCGCGGCAGCGTCGGGCCGTAGCGAACGCGGCAGCGGGAAGAACTCGTTCTCTTCCGCGGCCGAGACCGTCTCCACGTGCAGTTGGTAGCGCTCGGCGAAGGCGCCCATGATCTCCTCGACGATCACCTCCGGCGCCGATGCGCCCGCAGTGATGCCGAGGCTCGTGATGCCTTCAAACCTGCTCCAGTCGAGATCGCTGGCCCGCTGGGCAAGAACCGCAATCGGGCAGCCCTCGCGCTCGGCGACCTCGCGCAGGCGCTGCGAGTTCGACGAGTTCGGCGCGCCGACCACGATCAGGGCATCGACCACCGGCGCCACCTTCTTCACCGCGAGCTGGCGGTTGGTGGTGGCGTAGCAGATGTCTTCCTTGTGCGGACCGTTGACGTTCGGGAAGCGCTGCTTGAGCAGCGCCACGATCTCGGCGGTGTCGTCGATCGACAGCGTGGTCTGGGTCACAAAGGCGAGGTTGTCGGGGTCCTTCGGGACGAAGGTCTTTGCATCCTCGGCGGTCTCGATCAGGGTCACGGCGCCCACCGGAAGCTGGCCCAGCGTGCCGACCACCTCGGGGTGATGGGAATGCCCGATCAGCAGGATCTCACGGCCGCGCTTGAAATGGATCGCCGCCTCGCGGTGGACCTTGGTCACCAGCGGACACGTTGCATCCAGCGAGAAAAAATTGCGGGATTTCGCCTCGGCCGGAACCGATTTCGGAACACCGTGGGCCGAAAACACCACCGGCGCGTTGGTATCGTCAGGGATTTCGGCCAATTCCTCGACGAAAATGGCGCCTTTGGTCTTCAGGCTGTCCACCACATACTTGTTATGGACGATCTCGTGCCGGACATAAACCGGGGCACCATAAATGGTGAGGGCACGCTCGACCGTGTCGATGGCGCGGACCACCCCTGCGCAAAAGCCGCGGGGGGAGCAAAGCACGATTCTAAGGTCGGGTTTTTTCGCTGACATCGGGCTGTCTCGGGGCAATCTCGGGACCGAATCACCCCTCGCCGGCGGGCGGGGAACGGCCAGTTAGGATAAGGACTTGGGACTGCTTTCGGGCTCTGTCAAGGCGATTTTGCTGGCCCATTGCGCCATTCCCCCCTGAGGGCTTATATAGGCGCCATAATTCCCGTCATCACCGATGACTACCAGCTTCGCCTCGACAGAGGTGGGCGAAGCACAAAGGAGATTTGCCATGAGCAACGCACCGCTGATGCCGAAGGCGACTGCCGTGTGGTTGGTCGACAATACCGCCCTCACGTTCGATCAGGTGGCCGATTTCACCAAAATGCACCCCCTGGAGGTCCGCGCCATCGCCGACGGCGACGCCGCCCAGGGCATCAAGGGCATGGACCCGATTTCCAATGGCCAGCTGACCCGCGAGGAGATCGAGCGCGGCGAGAGGGACCAGAACTATCGTCTCAAGCTGCAGGAGAGCAAGGTGGTGCTGCCCTCCGCCGCCAAGAAGAAGGGCCCGCGCTATACCCCGGTGTCGCGCCGCCATGAGCGGCCGAGCGCGATCCTCTGGCTGGTGCGCAACCACCCCGAGCTGAAGGACGCCCAGATCATGCGTCTGGTCGGCACCACCAAGACCACGATCGCCAGCGTGCGCGACCGCACGCACTGGAACGCCTCGACCCTGACCCCGATGGACCCGGTGACGCTCGGCCTGTGCTCGCAGATCGAGCTCGATTTCGAGGTGCAGCGCGCCGCCAAGGAAAAGCCGACCACGACCGTCTATGGCGGCGCCACGCTGCTGCCGGCCTCCGAGACCACGCGCAAGGACGAACTGGACGATCAGCCGATCGAGAAGCACGACGACCTCAACGTCGATGCCGTGTTCGCCAAGCTGAAAACGATCGGCGGCAAGAAGGCCGACGACGACGAACAGTAAGCGCGGACCGCGCAACTCGAAGACCGGAATACGAAACGCGGCGGGACAACCGGCCGCGTTTTTGTATGCGGGCATCAATTGCCCTGATCCCGCACGCGCCGGCTTCGCTCACCCGAACGAGAAACGCCGGTGGGCAAAGTCGAGCAGTGGACGTTCGAAATATCGATAGCTCAGCGCACACAGCCCAAACGTCAGGGCAAGCGCGGCGAAGGTCAGCAGGATGCCGGCGAGGCTCGTGACTGTCCTGGGTTGATGGAGCACGGCGAACAGCAGGTACACGATGACGTGGTGGGTGAGGTACGCCGCGTAGGACGTTCTGGCAAAGAAGTTCGCGACCGAGCTGCGCAGGATCGCGAGTTTTGCAGAGCCGCGATTTTCCAGAACGACGAACAGCAGAGAACCGAAGAAGATCTCGACCTGCGTGTGCGAGAACGCCACCGACCAGCGCTTCCACCCGAACAGCCACAGCAGGGGAAGCGAAACGCTCGACCATTTGAGGATCGCGGTGACGCGTCCGGAGATCTCGGCATCCGGCTTGCGATAGAGGCGCCACCAGGCGATCAGCGCGCCGATCGCAAGCGAATCGATCCTGAATTGCGGGAGCACGTACCAGCCATAGGCATCCGGCAGCGCGCTGTCGATCAGGCGCCCGATCGGGCAAATCAGGATCGGGACGAGCAAGATCGCGAACAGCCGCTCGGACGGGAAGTTCCGGACCAGCAACGGAAACAGCAGATAAAACTGCTCCTCAATCGCAAGCGACCAGGTTACGGCCAGCCAGTAAGCGCCATCGGTCTGTGCCTTGGCCATTCCGAAATTCTGCAAGCCGAACAGATACAGCCAGCCAGGCACGCCCCTGGTGTCAAACAAATGAGGGCTTAGCGAAAAATACCAGCCGATCGCTGCGCTGGCGCACATCAAATAGTAGAGCGGCCAGATGCGGAACGCACGCCTGCCGTAGAAGGCCGAATAGTATCGTTTGGCCGCGCGGTGCCGCAGCAGAATATCCGTGATGAGATAGCCGGACAGAATGAAGAAGAGGTCGACGCCGAAGCGGCCGACATGCAGCAGTTCCCACGGCCAGCGCTGCGGACCGTCCGGCGTCCCGAAATAGTGCCAGATGACGACGGTCAGCAGCGCGATCGCGCGCAGCCCGTCGAGCTCTCCGATCCTGTCACGTTCCAACGCGAGCTCGCCTTCCACATGCACAAGATCAGGTCTCATCCAGTCCGCGCATACCCCGCCGGCCGGGCCGTCATCACGCGCCTAGTGCCGGTCCGGATTGTTCATCATGTATTCGCCGAGATCACGCTGCCTCCGATCGGTGCGGGCTTCGGCGTTCTGTCGCTGCACGTCGCGGTCCTTGCGGCAGGCGACATATTCGGGCGAACCGACCGCAACCTTGCCGTTGGCCTGGCAGTACTGGTCGTCGTCGCCCATGCTCTCCGCAATCGGCGATCGGCCGCGCTCGAGGCAGCCTGCCAGCAGCGGCAGTGCGAGCAGCAATGCAAGGGGCGCGCGTGCGGAAATGGATCGCATCCGGTGGTCCGTATCTCGTGGGGTATGGCGTTGGAAAGCCGGGATGACCCGGCAATCCATCAAAATCAAGGCCGTTTTGCTTCTGGGTGCGTTTCGGCGAGACGCGATCGAGACGACCGGCGATGGATCCATCAATCATCTCGCCCGCGGCTTACCCCTCTCCCCAACCCTCCCCCGTCGCAAGTCGGGCCTGCCCGACTTGCGCAAATCAGTGGTGCGCAACCGGGGTAGACCCCGGTTGCGTGGGGGAGGGAGCCTGACGAGCGTGCTCACCTTACGTAGCAATACGCTGCCCAAATGTGAGGGACGCACCGGCGGAAGGGTTCCCTCCCCCCTTGCGGGGGAGGGTTAGGGAGAGGGGTGGCCACACGGCGTGGTCTCTCGGATGCTGCGCAACTTGCTCTCGCCCCGAAGGACCTACGCCTTGCCCTTCAGCGCCTCGCCGATTTCGTCGAGCACCTTGGGGTCCTCGATCGTCGCCGGCATGGTCCAGGGTTCGCCGTCGGCGATCTTCTTGATGGTGCCGCGCAGGATCTTGCCGGAGCGGGTCTTCGGCAGCCGCGCCACTGTGATCGCGAGCTTGAATGCGGCGACCGGCCCGAGCTTCTCGCGCACCAGCGCCACGACCTCCTTCTCGACGTCGGCGGGCTGCTTGGTCACGCCGGCCTTCAGCACCAGGAAGCCGCAGGGCACCTCGCCCTTGATCGCATCCTTGACGCCGAGCACGGCGCATTCGGCGACATCGGGATGCGAGGCCAGGATCTCCTCCATGCCGCCGGTGGATAGCCGGTGGCCGGCGACATTGATGATGTCGTCGGTGCGGCCCATCACCCAGACATAGCCGTCCGCATCCTTGTAGCCGGCATCCGAGGTCTTGTAGTAGCCGGGAAATTCGGTGAGGTAGGCGTCCCTGAAGCGATCATCCTGCTGCCACAGCGTCGGCAGGCAGGCCGGCGGCATCGGCAGCTTGATCACGATCGAGCCCATCGTGCCCGCCGCCACCGGCTTCGCCGCCTCGTCGACGATGTCGACCTGATAGCCCGGCATCGGCACCGTCGGCGAGCCGTGCTTGACCGGCAGCATGCCCAGCCCCACGGGATTACCCGCGATGCACCAACCGGTCTCGGTCTGCCACCAGTGGTCGATCACAGGCACCTTGAGCTGCTGCTCCGCCCACTCGACCGTCGGCGGATCGGCGCGCTCGCCGGCGAGGAACAGGGTGCGGAAGCTCGAGAGGTCGTAGCTCTTGAGCAGCCTGCCCTCCGGGTCTTCCTTCTTGATCGCGCGGAACGCGGTCGGCGCGGTGAAAAAGGCGACCGCCTTGTGCTCGCTGATCACGCGCCAGAACGCACCGGCGTCGGGCGTGCCTACCGGCTTGCCCTCATACATGATCGAGGTCGCGCCATGGATCAGCGGGCCGTAGACGATGTAGGAGTGGCCGACCACCCAGCCGATGTCGGAGCCGCACCACCAGATCTCGCCGGGCTTGACGCCGTAGAGATTATACATCGACCATTTCAGCGCAACGAGATGCCCGCCATTGTCGCGCACCACGCCCTTCGGAATTCCGGTCGTGCCCGAGGTGTAGAGGATATAGAGCGGATCGGTGGCCAGCACCGGCACGCAGGGCGCGGCCTTACCGGCATCGAACGCGGCGCGGCGCAGCGTCGCCCAGTCGTGGTCGCGGCCCGCGGTGAGCTCGCAACCCTGCTGCGGCCGCTGCAGGATGATGCAGGTCTCGGGCTTGGTGCCGGCGAGCCGGATCGCCTCGTCGAGCAGCGGCTTGTATTGCACGATGCGCCCAGGCTCGAGCCCGCAGCTCGCCGAGAAGATCAGCTTCGGCTTGGCGTCGTCGATGCGGGTCGCCAGCTCCTTGGCCGCGAAGCCGCCGAACACGACGCTGTGCACCGCGCCGATCCGCGCGCAGGCCAGCATCGCGACGACGGCCTCCGGCACCATCGGCATATAGAGGATGACGCGATCGCCCTTGGCCACGCCGAAATCCTGCATGATCGCGGCGAGCGTCTGCACTTCCTCAAGCAACTCGGAATAGGTGAATTTGCTGATCGTGTTGGTGAGCGGAGAATCGTGGATCAGCGCGACCTGGCTGGCGCGGCCGCCGGCGACGTGGCGATCCAGCGCGTTGTAGCAGGTGTTGACCACGGCGCCGGTAAACCAGCGTCCATAGGCGCCCATCGAGGGATCGAAGATCTTCTTCGCCGGCTCGATCCAGTCGATCTCGCGCGCCGCCTCCGCCCAAAAGCCCTCGGGGTCCCGAAGCGAGCGGGCATACACCTCATGATACCGGCTCATCTGCTGGCTGTTCATCGCGTTTCTCCCTCGCGCGGCCGCGCGTCATTTGCCGACCATTGTCACGGGAAGCGGCCGGGTTTCAAGCCGAAATGACCGCGACCTTCGGCCGGGTGTGGCTAGTAGCCGTCGACCCCGTTGATCCGCTGCAGCCGCTCGCGCATCGCCTTTTGCAAATCATAGCCCGGCTTGCCGAATTCGGCATTACGGCGGGCGATGAACTGATCCTGCTCGCGCTGCAGTTCGCGCGCCTGCCGCGGGTCTTTCGACTCGCGCACCGCGCGAAAGGTCGACGCACCGATCTCGCGATCGAGATCGGCGAGCTTGGGATCGGCGCAGATCGCCTTCTCCACCGCGCGGCGTGCCTTGCGGCAATCGAAGCTCGGCTTGCCGGCGACCGCCATCATGGCGCCGATCCGCTCCAGCTCCAGCGACAGCGATTTGTAGTTGGCCTTGGCGGCGGCGTGATCGGGGTCGAGCTTGACGGCGGCGCCAAAATCCATGATCGCCTTCGGCCGGTCGCCCTTGCGGCGCCACAGCTCGCCGCGCGCATTATGGGCGTCGGCCAGCGCCGGATCCAGCCTGAGCACGCTGTCGTAATCGGCGATCGCGCGATCGATCATCTGCCTGCGGTCATAGGCGCTCGCGCGCGCCACGAGCGCCTTGATGCGATCGGGCTTCGCCGCCTTCTCATTGTCGATCAGCGCGCCGCAGACATCGATGGTCTTGTCGTCATCCGCCGCCGCAGCCGCCGCAATGCAGGGTCCGGCATCGGCCTGCACATCCTTGCCGGGCTCGCTGCTCGTCGCACGCGCAACGCCCGATGTAAGCGCGCCTGACAAGCAAGCACAGATCAGAGCCAAAGCCAGATTCAAGGCCAGATTTGCAGAATTGCGTCGCATCCCAATCGCCAACAAAACACCCCTCTCCCGCGTCCAACCACCGGTCCCCGACTTCCGGCAGCGCGCCATTTGCCGCAAAACCACACGCTGGATTATACGTCAATTGCCACGATCGGCTGCACTGGGGGTTCGCCTTGCTCACATTCGAATGGATCATCGGCCTGTTGCTCGCGGCCGTTGCGTTGTCGGCGCTGGCACGCAAGATCAAGGTGCCCTACCCGACCTTCCTCGCGATCGGCGGCGTACTGCTGGCTTTCGTGCCGTCCGGCCCGTCCTGGGCGCTGGAACCGAAACTGGCGCTGGCGCTGTTCCTAGCACCAGTGCTGCTCGATGCCGCGTTCGACACCTCGCTGCGCGATCTCCGCAACAACTGGCTGCCGGTCTCGACGCTGGTGCTGGTCGCGGTTGGCATCACGACGGTGGCGGTCGCGGTGGTGGCGCGCTGGCTGCTTCCCGACATGCCCTGGCCGGTCGCGATCGCGCTCGGCGCCATCGTCGCCCCGCCCGACGCGGCCGCGGCCACCGCGATCCTGCGCCAGGTCAAATTGCCCTACCGGATCCAGAAGATCCTCGAGGGCGAGAGCCTGCTCAACGACGCCAGTTCCCTGCTGATCTATCGCGTCGCCGTCGGCCTGATCGCGGCCGAACACATGAAGGTGCGCGAATTCGTGCCGTCGCTTGCGGTCGCGTTGGTCGGCAGCCTCGCCGCGGGCTATCTGTTCGCGCAGGTCTGGATGATGATCACCCGCCGCATCACCGAGGCGCCGAGCGCGATCATCACCCAGTTCGGCGGCACCTTCATGGTGTGGATCG
Source organism: Bradyrhizobium sp. 6(2017) (assembly GCF_011058295.2). Classification (NCBI taxonomy): domain Bacteria; kingdom Pseudomonadati; phylum Pseudomonadota; class Alphaproteobacteria; order Hyphomicrobiales; family Nitrobacteraceae; genus Bradyrhizobium; species Bradyrhizobium sp. 6(2017). The sequence goes on from NZ_CP049289.2 coordinate 9,124,247, forward strand.
TCGCCGAGCATCTCGGGCTGTCGGGCATCCTCACCATCATCGCCTATGCGATCACGATCGCCCGCACCGCGCCGGCCCGTACATCGGCGCGGTTGCGCGTGTCGTCCTATACGGTGTGGGAAACCGTCGTGTTCGTGCTCAACGTGCTCGCCTTCATGCTGATCGGCATGCAGCTGCGTCCGATCTGGTCGGAGCTCGACGACGAGGTGCGGTGGAAATATTGCAGCTTTGCCGCCGCGATTCTCGCGGTCGTGGTCGTGGTCCGCATCGCCTGGGTGATGTCCTATGGCGCCTTCCTGCGTGCCCTGAAGGCGCGCGACCTGCTTCCGCGCTACGTGGTGGCGGCGGTGCCGTCGCTGCGGCGTACGGTCGTCGTATCCTGGTGCGGCATGCGCGGCATCGTCACGCTGGCGGCCGCCTTTGCGCTGCCCGAGTATTTTCCGTATCGCGACCTGATTCTGTTGACGGCGTTTGCCGTGGTGCTGGGCTCGCTGGTGATCCAGGGCCTGACATTGCGGCCGCTCATCCTGGCGCTGAAATTCGATGACGACGATCCGGTCGGACGTGAGGCCGCGCACGCCCGCAGCGTCGCCTTTCGCGCCGCGCTGGACCAAATCGATGCGGACCCCTCCGAGGAGGCCGAGATCCTCCGGCTCGAATACCGCGCCGTGCTGCTGCGCGCCGAGACCGAGCCGGACGGCGGCATCGCCTCAGGCGAGCTGCCGGCCGATCCGCTGCGCCGCCGTGCCATCGCAGCAGCGCGTCAGGCCTTGCTCAATTTGCGCCACACCGAGGCGATCGGTGACGACGCCTTCCATCTGGTCGAAGAAGAGCTCGACCGCGCCGAACTCAGCGCTGAAGCGTGACGGCCCGCCGTCTTCACAAGATCGTTCGCAGCCGGGCCCGGTTGAACCATCGCCGGATTTGTCAGACCCAACATCATGACAATCCTCATTGATCGCAACTCGCGCGGCGCCTCGGTGAAAGTCGAAGCGCAGTCCTTCTATTTCTATATGGCGTTGTCGTGCATGGCGGTTGCCCTGCTCGGTTTTGCCCCGACCTACTGGGTGCCGATGGCGCGGGGTTCGCTGGCCGCGCCCCCTGTCGTGCATTTGCATGGCCTGCTGTTCTTCGCCTGGACGCTCTATTTCGTATTCCAGAGCTGGCTTGCGGCTTCGGGGCGGATCGTGCGGCACCGCCGGGTTGGCATGATCGGCGTGTCGCTTGCGACCGCCATGACGATGCTGGGCCTGATGGCTTCGATCAGCGTCATGAAGCGCTCGGCCGCGATCGGGCAGATCAACGAAGGCATCGCCTTCTCGATCGTTCCGTTCAGCGGCATCGTGTTCTTTGCGGTCGTCTTCGCGCTCGCGATCATCTATGTCCGCGACCGTGAAGCACACAAGCGGCTGATGCTGCTCGCGGCCATTTCGATCCTCGACGCTGCGGTTGCCCGCTGGTTCCTGACCTTCCTCGCACCATCAGGCCCGCCGGGGCCACCGCCGGTCCCGGTCACGATCGCACCGGCGTTCGTCGCCTATCTGCTGCTGGTCGTCGCGATCGTGTTCGACTGGCGCACCCGCGGCCGTCCACACCCAGTCTATATCTATGGCGGGCTGGCGCTGGTAGCGGTGAAGCTGTTGAACTGGCCGATCAGCACCTCGGCCGCCTGGCATTCGTTCGCCGGCGGCATCCTGGCGCTGGCGCAGTAACCTCCTTCACGTGCCCGATTTCACGCGCCCGACTTGGAGGTGATGCCGCCATCGACCACGAGCTCGATGCCGGTGACATATTTCGATTCGTCCGACGCCAGGAACAGCGCGGCATTGGCGACGTCCCAGGCGTCGCCCATGTGCCCCATCGGCACCTGTGCGTCGCGGGCGCGCCACATCGCCTCGACATCGCCCTTGGCGTAGCTCTGCGCCAGCCCCGCCGAATGCGCGACCATCGGCGTCTTCATCAGCCCGGGCAGGATCGCGTTGACGCGGACATGCTTGGAGGCGAACTCGACCGCGGTCGAGCGCGTCATCTGATTCATCGCCGCCTTGCTCGCATTGTAGCTGACATAGGAAATGCCGACATGGCGGATCGAGGCGATCGAAGAGATGTTGATGATCGAGCCGCCGCCCTTCTTGATCATCACGGGAATGACGTGCTTCATCGACAGATAGGCGCTCTTGAGGTTGACCGCGAACACGCGGTCCCAATCGGCTTCCGCCACCTCGACCACGCTGCCGACCTCGGCGATGCCGACATTGTTGTCGAGCACGTCGATGCGGCCATAGGCCTTCAGGCAGGCCGCGACCATCGCCTCGACCTCGGCGGCGCGCGAGACATCGGCGGTGAATGCGACAGCCTTGCCGCCCGCCTCGGTGATGATCTTGACCGTCTCCTCGGCCGCGGCGCCGTTGCGATCGACGCAGAACACGCTGGCGCCCTCGCGCGCAAAGGTCACGGCGGTCGCCTTGCCATTGCCCCAGCCGGGCCCGATCGAGCCCGCGCCGACCACCATCGCAACCTTGCCCTTGAGCCGATCCATCGTTTGTTCTCCCTTGTTGTTCTTGTCGCCCGAATAAGGCCCGTAGCCCGGATGAAGCGCCAGCGAAATCCGGGGGCCGGTCTCCCCGGATTACGCTGGCCCTATTCTCCCCTTAGGCTCAGCCGGAAATTGGCCGCACACCCCCACTGGGTCAACCCATCCAAACAGGGATCCCGTATGGCAGCACCGCTCGCCACGACGGGAAACTCTGCGCATGCGAGCGGGTTGAGATGCGCATTCCCGCCGCGAGGTATGACTTGCAGCCGTCCCGGACGACCGCCACGCGAGCGCTTGATGCGTTGAACTTCTTCCTTGCCGACGTGCGGGACGGGCTCGGCCCTTATCTGGCGATCTACCTGCTGACCGAACGGAAATGGGACGAGGCCTCGATCGGGTCAGTGATGTCGATCGCGGCGATTGCCGGGATCGTCGCCCAGACCCCGGCCGGCGCCCTGATCGACCGCAGCCGCGCCAAACGCGCCCTGATGATCGCGGCTGCGATTGCCGTGACCGCCACGTGCCTGCTGCTGCCGCTGCTCGACCGGTTCGAATTGGACGCCGCGACCCAGGCGCTCGCGGCCGCCGCCGGCTCGGTGTTCGCGCCGGCGATCGCCGCGGTGACGCTCGGCATTGTCGGACCCAAGGCATTCGCGGCGCGGACCGGCCGCAACGAGGCGTTCAATCACGCCGGCAATGCGATGGCCGCGGCGATCGCCGGCGGCACCGCCTTCTGGTTCGGCCCGATCGTCGTGTTCTGGCTGCTGGCGGCGATGGCGCTCGCCAGCATCGCCGCAACGCTGTCGATCCCGGCCGCCGCCATCGATCATCAGGTCGCGCGCGGGCTCGACGATGTCGCTGAGGGGCAAGGCGCGGCGCATGACCAGCCGTCCGGCTTTCGCGTGCTGCTGACCTGCGAGCCGCTTTTGATCTTCGCGGTCTCCACCGTGATTTTTCACTTTGCCAACGCGGCGATGCTGCCGCTGGTCGGACAGAAGCTCGCATTGGTCAACCGCAACCTCGGCACATCGCTGATGTCGGTCTGCATCATCGCGGCACAGATGGTGATGGTGCCGGTTGCGATGCTGGTCGGACGCAAGGCCGACGTCTGGGGCCGCAAGCCGATCTTCGCAACGGCGCTCGCGGTGCTGGCTGTTCGCGGCGCGCTCTATCCGTTGTCGGACAACCCATACTGGCTGGTGTCGGTGCAATTGCTCGACGGCGTCGGCGCCGGCATCTTCGGCGCGCTGTTCCCGCTCGTGGTTGCCGATCTCACGCACGGTACCGGGCATTTCAACATCAGCCAGGGCGCGATCGCCACCGCAACCGGCCTCGGCGGCGCGCTGAGCACGGCGGTCGCCGGATTCATCATCGTCCATGCCGGTTACAGCGCCGCATTTCTGTTCCTTGCAGCCGTCGCTTGTGCCGGGCTGATCGGCTACTGCGCGTTGATGCCGGAGACATTGCGCACGGCAACGACGACGTCACGCACAACTGCATTGGCACCGCAGAACCGATGATCCGATTCGCCGTCGGCGCTCGGCAGCGAATCAACGCATCACGCCGCCTGACGCGATCTGATGTCCGACAATGACGCAGATTCACATCTGCATCGAAGCCACACCACAGTCCTTAACACCGTCTCTCGATGAAACACGCGCGCAATGTTTCTGCCGACGTCAAAAGCCGGCGCGATCGCGCTCGTGAACGTCAGATGACGCATTTGTTGCGCGCGAGACAGCGGTGAGACGCGGCGATTCCCGCGTCATTTGATTCGAATTGAATCCTTTAAGGTTAGCGGCGCAATCAATGTATGAGCCAGAAATTTCCATGATTGCCGCCGCTCTTGGATGTACGAGTCAGGCCGGGGTAATTACGGATAAGGCGGGGCATGAACCACATCAGTCACATCGGACACGCGCGAGCCGGATGGTTCGGACATCGCAAGCTGACCCCACGCGCATGCATTGCGGACAGCAAAAAACACCTTCGGACCTTCCTCGCGGAGGCGCTGGAAGACCTCGGCTTCATCACCAGTGAGTGCAGCCAGGCTTTGGAACTCGAAACCGTCCTGGACGCGGAACGGCCCGATCTTCTGGTGCTCGGCGTGTCCGTTGACGGCATCGAAGTCAGTAAAATTCTCGAGACTTTGGTGAGAAAGGACTACGGCGGCAAGGTGCTCGTCATCGGCCAGCCGGACTCGATCATCGTCAAGGCGGTCCGGCAGATCGGCGATGAATACGGCATCGTCATGCTGCCGGCACTGTCGACGCCGTTCAGCGCGGGAACCCTGCGTGACAGTCTTGCGTCGCTGCTGCCGCTCGAACCCGCGCCGAGCCCCGCGGTGGATGTCCCCGAAGCGCTGAAGGCCGGCTGGCTCGAGCTGTGGTATCAGCAGAAAATTCATCTCCGCACTCTGGTTCCGAGCGGCGCCGAAGCGCTGATCCGGATGCGCCATCCTGCCTGGGGCGTCGTGCCGCCGGCCTACTTCATCCCCGATGAGAGCGATCCGCATTTTCATGCGCTGTCCGAATTCGTGATCGCGCGCGCGATCGAGGACTGGCGCTATCTCCTCGAGCAGATTGGGCCGGTCGATCTTTCGATCAACCTGCCGATCTCGTTTCTCGCCGACGACGATGCGGTGCGCGAGCTCTGCTATCGGATGCCGGATCATGCTGCATTCGCCGGCCTGCTGATCGAGATCGACAGCACCGAGGTGGTCGACAATCTCGACCTGGCGATCGATGTCGCGAGGCGCGTGCGGCTGCACAATATCGGCATCTCGATCGACAATGTCGGCGCCAACTGGCCGTCCTTGCTCGGACTGCCGAACTTCCCGTTCGTTCAGCTCAAGGTCGACCATCAATTCGTCACCGGCTGCGCGGATCAGCGCCTGAAGCAGACGGTATGCCGGCGGGTCGTGGAGCTCGCGCACGATAGCGGCGCGCAGGTCGTAGCCCAAGGCGTCGAGACGCGCGCGGATTTCCTCGCCGCGCATGAGATGGATTTCGATCAGGTCCAGGGTTACCTCTTCGGCAAGCCGATGGGCGTCAAGAAGTTCGCGCGCTCACGCATGCACTTCTCGGAGAAAGAGCCGGTCGTATCCTGAGGCGTGGCCTCTGGTCAGGCTTGAGCGTCGCGATCGATCGCGCGCAGCGCCTCGCCGCGCGCGATCAGGCGCTTTGCGTTCGAATAGGTCGGGACCTCGAGCAGCGAGCCATCGAGTTCGACGCGCCCAAGGCCCTGTGTCCGCGCCGCCTCGAACGCCGCGACGATCCTGCCCGCCTGCCGCAGTTCGTCCTCGCTCGGCGTGAGGACGCCGTTGACGATGGCCGCGTGCGCAGGATCGACCAGGCTCTTGGCGGTGTAGCCCAGCCGTCGCGCCCACACCGTGTCGCGCGCGACGCCTTCAGCGTCGCTCCAGGTGTAGGGACAATCGACCGCGACGACGCCAGCCGCGCGACATTCCACGATGAAGCGCTGCCGCGCATAGGCAAGCTCCAGGCCATCACTGCCCCGTTCGGCACCAAGATCGGCGGCGAGATCTTCGGAGGCCATCAGGCAACCGACGATGCGCCGGCTCGCCACCGCGATCGCGCCGGTCTGCACCAGATCGCGCGCGAACTCGATATTCGGCAGCAGGGACGTCGACCCCTCGGCAATGCCATAGTCGCGCTCGAACCGCGTCACTGCCTCGTCAAGCCTGACGACATGGTGCGGCTCGGCGACCTTCGGCAGCGCGACGATATCGGGACGTCCCCGCATCACCGCGGCCAGGTCATCCATGCCGTCCTGGTCGAGCGGATTGACGCGGACCGCGACCACGACGCCTTGGTCGCGCCAGGCCGCGTAGAGCTCGGCCGCCAGTGCCCGCGCCTTCGGGCGCAGCGGCGGCGGGGTGAAATCCTCGAGCTCATGGATCAACACGTCGGCGCCGCTGGCGGCTGCCCGCTGCAGGACCGCCTCATTGGCGCCTTCGAGAAACAGCCAGGAGCGGCAGAGCGAGGCTGGACGCAGCTTGCGCATCAGGCCGCCCGCACCGCCGTCACTGAAACGTCATGTCGAGGCATTTCGAGATGTCGGAGCCGAGGCCGGACGAGATGGTGATGCAGCCGCGGATCTTCTGGGTGTTGGCGTCGCTCGCCCAGATCGCATAGCCGCCCGGACCGAAGAACGAGTTGGTGTTCGGCGGCTCGGTCTCGGTGGCGTCGAAGGTGTAATTGCCGTCGGTCTCGAAGATCCGCGGCTTCCTGGTGCAGCCGCCGTCGGCCTGGACGTTGATGACCTCCTTGTTGTCCCGCGTCAGCGCCAGCGAAACCTGGCATCGGAAGTATTCCGAGGTCTTGGCGTTGAACAGATAGGCGTAGGACTTGCAGGTCGCGGTGTTGAGCTTGCCGGCGGACAGGCCGCGGCTGCAGGAGATGCGCTGGTTGTTGGAGAGCTTGAATTCGTCGGCCTGCGCGGCTGACGCCAGCGTCATGAACGACAGCGCGACACCGATACCGATCTTCATGACGTGGTTCATCCTGATCCATCCCCAAGGTCGTGTTTCTGGCAATCGAGGCGTTTGTAAACGGTAACGCGAAGATAGTCGTCAAGCTCGATGCGGGAAATCACAAAGTCGCTGACTGGCGTAAGCAGTCGCGCCGATTGTCGTATTGACGCACGAATGGCGTTCGTGATTTGTTCAGAAACGTGGGGACGACGCCGTTTTTCTCGGCCGGAGGTGGATCATGACGCATTTTCTGACCAAGACCTTTGTTGCGACTGCGGCGTTTGCCGCGCTGACGACCTGCTCCTTCGCGCAGGAGGCTGCGCCGTGGGAGCTGAAGCCCGACATGGGCTACGCCTATGACAAGGACGGCAAGACCTGGTCCTACAAGATAGGCACCAGCAATGCCGGCACGCTGCTGAAGGGCGCCAAGAAGGTGCCGAAGGGGACGCTGTTCTTCATCGGCCACAACGGCCAGCTCTACATGCGCTCCGGGCCCTATCTCGAGGGCGACGGCAAGTTCATGTTCGGCTCGAACTAGAGCGTTTTCGAGCGAAGTGGACACCGGTTCGCGTGAAGAAAACGCGTCAAAACAAGAGTCTAGAGCTTCGGTTCTGATTCAGTCAGAACCGAAGCTCTAGCGTTTTTCGGCAGCCCTCAGAACGCCGCGGCCAATTCCCGGGCGCCAGGCTTGTTGCTGTTGAAGTCCATCCGCTCGTTGGTGACGGCGAGCAGCCGGGCCACGGTGTTGTGGCGGATCGCGACCGGGTTGCGCTCGTAGCCGGAGCGCTGGAAGAAGTTCGAGGTCGGCACCTGCTCGCGCATCGCCTGCGGCATGGTCACCATGTCGAGCCCGGTGCCGTCGCCGGTCAGGTTCATCATCTCGAGCTCGGCTGCGGTCAGCGGCCGTGTGTAGCCCTTGTTGCGGGCGAAGATCACCGAGGTCAGCAGCTTGTGGGTCTGCAGCATCGGGCCGACATCGATGTCGAGCACCATGGCGTGACAGGCCCAGCCCTGCGGCGTGTCGGCGAGCCGTTGATGTGCCGACCAGTCGTCGGGCACGGTGCGACTGAACGCGACCATCTTCTTCAGCACCGCGAGCTTGTGCTCCATGGCCTTGCGCGCCGGCCCCTGCGTCGCCGCCACCCGCTCGGAGAGGTCCCGCACGAATTCATGACCCTGCTCGGCCAATAGCTCCACGGTGTTGGTGGTTAGCAGCTGGTTGTAGCCCATCGCGGTGGAAATGGCGCGCTTGCCGCCATGCTCGATACCCGCCTGCACGTCGTAATTGCCGGTGCCGCCGGTCTCGAACGAATAGACCCGCACCGCCTGCTCCGGCGTCAGCCCTGCCGCGCGGGCGTAGCGGGCATAGGCGCGCTTGAACTCGACCTCTTTGGTCGGCCGCTGCGGTGTGAACTGGAATTGCTCGGCAGCCGCCCTGACCAAATCCGAGACCACCGGTATAGTCTTGGGCGGACGCTTGCCGCCCTCCTCCTCTTCCGGAGCCGGATTGACCGGCCGCTTCGGGCCCTCATAGACCGGCGGCTGCTGCAGCACGTAATCGTCCAGCGAGATCTGCACGCGGTCGCGGCGCTTGGCATTGCGGCCGCGCCGCTTGTCGGCGATCGCATTCCAGTAGGCGGTCGCATCCTGCTCGAAGGCAGCGCGCGCCTCCTGGTATTCCTGCAGCTTGCGGCGATAGTCCATGATCGCCTGCGGCGAGGCCTGCGCCATCGCATTGGTGATGGAAGGCGGCAACGCATCGGCCTCGCCGGCCAACACAGACGGCGCGCTTGCGACCAGCGCGAGCGCGACAAATCCTGACGAGAAGCGAATCAATTGCGGGCGCATCGCCTCCTTGTAGCAAGCACGGCCGTGAAGTCAGCCCGGAATTGTCTCCTGATATCGGCGACCGGATGCCGCGATCAGGCGCAGAATATTCGCCATAATGCGGTGTTCTCCGAGGAAAGCAGTGGAGATCGCGATGAGGAAGGCACTCTGGCTCGCCGCCGCAGGCGCGCTGACGCTGATGGCGCCGGCGCGCGCCGAACGTCCGGATTGCGGATCGTTTCCGGATACCCGTTCACGTCTCACCTGTTACGACAACGTGTCGCGGGCGCCCAATCCGGAACCCGCGGTCGCGGCGCATCCTGCCGCACCACCGAAAGTAACGAAGCCGCGCCGCCACAAGCGGCACCACAGATAGCTTCCTCCACTCACTTCCATGCGAACACCGGCTGCTCGAGATCGGCGACGCGAGTGTTGCGGCCGGCCAGCACCTCGCGGAATTGATAGATCAGCGCCGCGGTCGGCGCATGGATATGCTGGCCGCCGAGTCGGAAGCGGATCACGCGCCGCGAACTCTCCGGGATCGTGACGAAGGTGAACACGTCGTCCGGCTCGATCGCATCGAGGCCGATGCGGTGGACGGAGGCGACCTCGTCCGGGTTCGGCACGATCGCCGCGTTGGCGCCGGCCCAGACCACGACCGGCGTGACCAGATAGCCGGACCGGGTCGGATAATCGTCCAGCATGCCGAGCACGTCGCGTTCGGACAGCGCCATGCCGAGTTCCTCGTGCAATTCGCGCAGCGCAGCCTCGGCCTGCGTCTCGCCGGCATCGCAGCGCCCGCCGGGCAGCGCCCATTGCGCGCTGTGGGCGCGCAGGCGCGCGCTGCGGCGGGTCAAGAGGAAGGCCGCGCCGCTGCCATCATCGCTCTCAGTCAGCGCGATCGCGACCGCCGCGCGCTTCAGCGTCGGTGCGGCATCGACTGGCGCGAGGCGCGCGAACGCCGAGCAGAGCTCTGCGATATTCCGCCGGGTGGCATCGTCAAATGTGCGGGCCATTGATCTTGACTACAACACAACAGCGTTTGATGAAATGACCTGAACGGCATGCCTCCTGCGATCAACCATTTGCAAGCAACGGATCCTCACCTCATGACGGCCAAGGTCGCGGACAAGCTCAAATCCGACGGCTGGAAGGTCGCCGACACCACGGGCTTCCTGACGCTGATCGGCCCGTTGTGGGAACGGCTGAAAGACGGCGCGCTCGAGCTCGCATTGATCACCGAGGACAAGCACCACAACCGCCGCGGCCTGGTGCAGGGCGGCGTCATCATGACCTTCGCCGACCGCGCCTGCGGCATGGCCGCGCGTTTCGTCTCGGGCAAGCCGACGCTTGCGACGGTGCAGCTCGACACCCATTTCGTCGAGGCCGGCAAGATCGGCGAGATCCTGACGACGCGCCCGCGCGTGGTGCGCTCGACCCGCAGCCTGATCTTCATCACGGCCGAGGTGACGGTCGACAAGCGCTGCATCGCGATGGCCAACGGCGTGTTCAAGATTCTGAAGAACGAGAGCTGACGCGTCATTCCGGAGGAACGATCGATGCAATATCGCCAGCTTGGCCGCAGCGGCCTGAAGGTTTCGCCGATCTGCCTGGGCACCATGATGTTCGGCGGACCGACCGATGAGGCGACCTCGTCGCGGATCGTGGCGAAGGCGCGCGAGGCCGGCATCAACTTCATCGACAGCGCCGACGCCTATAATGGCGGCAAATCCGAGGAGGTCGTGGGCCGCGCGATCTCGAACAGAAGGTCGAACTGGGTGCTGGCGACAAAACTCGCCAACCCAATCGGCGACGACCCCAACCATGGCGGACTGTCGCGGCGCTGGGTGTTCCAGGCCGCCGACGAGAGCCTGAAGCGGCTCGGCACCGACTACATCGACATCTACTACCTGCACAAGGAAGACCACACGACGCCGCTCGACGAGACGGTGCGCGCCATGGGCGACCTGATCCGCGCCGGCAAGGTGCGCTATTTCGGCATCTCCAACTACCGCGCCTGGCGCGTCGCCGAGATCTGCAACATCTGCGACCGGCTCGGCATCGACCGCCCGGTCGCGAGCCAGCCCTATTACAACGCGATGAACCGGATGCCGGAGGTCGAGCACTTTCCGGCTTGCGCCTATTACGGCCTCGGCATCGTGCCCTACAGCCCGCTGGCGCGCGGCGTGCTGACCGGCAAATACGCGCCCGATGCGGCGCCGCCCGCGGACACCCGTGCCGGTCGCAACGACAAGCGCATGATGCAGACCGAGTGGCGGCCGGAATCGCTGCAGCTCGCGCAAGAGATCAAGCGCCACGCCGAGAGCCGCGGCATCACCGCCGGGCAGTTCGCGGTGTCCTGGGTGCTCAACTCCTCGTTCGTCAGCGCCGTGATCGCGGGCCCGCGCACCGAAGCGCAATGGGACGATTACATCCGCGCGCTCGATTATCGCTTCACCGCCGAGGACGAGGCGCTGATCGATCGCCTCGTCGTCACCGGCCATCCCTCGACGCCCGGGTTCAACGATCCCGCCTATCCGATCGAAGGGCGCCGGGCGCGGACCGAATAGCATCGCGGCGTCGGCGCTTGTCTCGGCAACGCCGAAGTTACGTTTCGCACCTTCCGAATTGCGCAATGTCCGCGGCGGCTGCAGCATCAGGGCATGACAATGCTGATACTGGTGCTGCAATGATTGCATCCAATGTACTGGACTGGATCGTGGCGCTGCTGGTCTGCTGGGCAAGCCTGACCGCGATCTTCGAGCCCTCGCGCGGGGCCTCACAGTGCGACGTCCCCTATGCGACGAGCAGCGGACCGCAGGTCCCGCTCGCGGCTCCGACCCAGGCGGAGATCGCAGCGATGCTTCGCGATATGAAGCTGCACGACTGAGTAGGATAGGCAAACCGCTGAAAATCCTTCCTCATCGTCCCTGAAATGAGACAGGGCGGCGCCGAAGCGCCGCCCTGCCCTGATTGCCGTTGCCGGCTGCTTACTCGACCAGTTTACTTGGCCAATTTACTTGGCAAGCTCGAAGCGATCGGCGTTCATCACCTTGGCCCAGGCCGCGACGAAGTCCTTCACGAACTGCTCCTTGGCATCCGACGAGCCGTAGACCTCGGCGAACGCGCGCAGCTGCGAGTGCGAGCCGAAGATCAGGTCGGCGCGGGTGCCGGTCCACTTCACCGCCTTGGTCTTGCGGTCGCGGCCTTCATAGACGCCCTCGCCGGCATCGCTCCACACCGTGCCCATGTCGAGCAGGTTGAGGAAGAAGTCGTTGGTCAGCGTCCCCGGCTTGCCGGTGAAGACGCCGTGCTTCGACTTCTTGGCGTTGGCGCCGAGCACGCGCAGGCCGCCGATCAGAACCGTCAATTCCGGTCCGGTCAGCCGCATGAGGTGTGCACGATCGACCAACGCCTCTTCGGGCAACATGAACTGACGCTTGCCGCTGATGTAGTTGCGGAAGCCGTCAGCCCGCGGCTCGAGCGGAGCGAACGATTCGACGTCGGTCTGATCCTGCGTCGCATCGGTGCGGCCCGGCGTGAAGGGGACCTTCACATTGGTGCCGCCGTCCTTCGCCGCCTTCTCGATCGCAGCGGCGCCGCCGAGCACGATCAGATCGGCTAGCGAGACCTTCTTGCCGAACTCCTTCTGGATGGCTTCGAGCTTGCCCAGCACGGTTTTGAGCTGCGCCGGCTCGTTGACATCCCAGTCCTTCTGCGGAGCGAGACGGATGCGCGCGCCGTTGGCACCGCCGCGCTTGTCGGAGCCGCGGAACGTGGAGGCCGAGGCCCAGGCGGTCGACACCAGTTCGGACACCGACAGACCCGAGGCTGTTATCTTCGCCTTGAGCGCCTCGATATCCTTGTCGTCGATCACGGCATGATCGAGCGCCGGGAGCGGATCCTGCCAGATCAGCGTTTCCTTCGGCACCAGCGGGCCGAGGTAGCGCACGATCGGACCCATGTCGCGGTGGGTGAGCTTGAACCAGGCGCGGGCAAAGGCGTCCGCGAACTGATCCGGATGCTCATAGAACCGGCGCGAGATCTTCTCATAGGCCGGATCGTAGCGCAGCGAGAGGTCGGTCGTCAGCATCGTCGGGACATGCTTCTTCGACGGGTCGAACGCGTCCGGAATGACGGCGTCCGCGCCCTTTGCCTTCCACTGCTTCGCACCCGCCGGACTCTTCGTCAGCTCCCATTCGTACTTGAACAGGTTTTCGAAGAAGTGGTTGCTCCACTTGGTCGGGGTCTGGGTCCAGGTGACCTCGGGGCCGCCGGTGATCGCGTCAGCGCCGACGCCGGTGCCGAACTTGCTCTTCCAGCCGAGGCCTTGCTCCTCAAGCGCGCCACCTTCCGGTTCCGGCCCGATCAGCGAAGGATCACCCGCGCCGTGGGTCTTGCCGAAGGTGTGGCCGCCGGCGATCAGCGCAACGGTCTCCTCGTCGTTCATCGCCATGCGGAAGAACGTCTCGCGGATGTCCTTGGCCGCGGCAACCGGGTCCGGATTGCCGTTCGGGCCTTCCGGGTTGACGTAGATCAGGCCCATCTGCACCGCGCCGAGCGGCTCGGAGAGCTGACGCTCGCCGCTGTAGCGCTCGTCGCCGAGCCAGGTGCCTTCCGGACCCCAGTACAGCTCTTCCGGCTCCCACACGTCGGCGCGGCCGCCGGCGAAGCCGAAGGTCTTGAAGCCCATTGATTCCAGCGCGACGTTGCCGGCGAGGACCATCAAATCGGCCCAGGAAATCTTGCGGCCGTATTTCTGCTTGATCGGCCAGAGCAGCCGGCGCGCCTTGTCGAGGTTGGCGTTGTCGGGCCAGCTGTTGAGCGGAGCGAAGCGCTGCTGACCGGCGCCGGCGCCGCCGCGGCCGTCTGTGATACGGTAGGTGCCCGCCGAGTGCCAGGCCATGCGGATCATCAGGCCGCCGTAGTGACCGAAGTCAGCCGGCCACCATTCCTGCGACGTCGTCATCAGGGCCGTGAGGTCCTTGATCACGGCGCCGAGATCGAGGGTCTTGAATTCCTTGGCGTAGTCGAAGCCCTTGCCCATCGGATCGGACAGGCTGGAGTTCTGATGCAGCACCTGAACGTCGAGCGTCTCCGGCCACCAGTCACGATTCGCGCGCCCGTGGGGCCCGCCCGTGAATGGGCATTTGCCCGCGCCTTCGTCGGTTTTTGCGTCCATGTTTCTTCTCCGAGGTGATGGATTCTGGAATGTGCTGGAACTCTTCCAAGAACGATTCTACGCGCCCCAATCCATCAGGTGAAATTGACTTTAATGATCGCAGCGATAAGATAATCTGATGATAAATGTCACACTCCGGCAACTGAGGTATTTCGATGCGCTGGCGCAGCACGGACATTTCGGCCGCGCCGCGGAGGCCTGCGCGGTGTCGCAGCCGGCATTGTCGATGCAGATCCGCGAGCTGGAACGGGCCGTCGGCGGCGTGCTGATCGAACGCAATGCGCGACAGGTCACGCTGACGACCTTCGGCGAAGACCTGTTGCATCGCGTGCGCGACATCCTGCGCTCGGTCGACGAGCTCGGCGACTTCGCGCGCGCCTCGCGCGACAAGCTCGCCGGGCGGCTGCGCGTCGGCATGATCCCGACGATTGCGCCGTATCTGCTGCCGAAGGTGATCGAGACCTTGGCGCGGCTGCATCCCGAGCTCGACATCCATGTCCGCGAGACGCTGACGCCGAAGCTGATCAAGGAGGTCGCCGAAGGCCGGCTCGATACCGCGATCGTGGCACTGCCGGTGCATGAACCGTCGCTGACCGAGGTCGCGCTGTTCTCGGAAAACTTTTTGCTGGTGCGGCCGGGCGAGGACGCCAAGACGCCGGTGCCGAGCGCCGAGATGCTGCGCGAGATGCGGCTGCTGTTGCTCGAGGAAGGCCATTGCTTCCGCGACCAGGCGCTGTCGTTCTGCAACATGCAGTCGTCGTCGCCGCCGCGCGAGGTGCTGGACGCGAGTTCGCTGTCGACGCTGGTGCAGATGGTCGGCGCCGGCATCGGCGTCACCCTGATCCCCGAGATGGCGGTGACGGTCGAGACGCGCTCCGCGCCGGTCACGGTCTCGCGCTTCAAGAACCCGCAACCCTCGCGCACCATCGGCATGGTCTGGCGCAAGACCAGCCCGCTGGCGGCACAATTGCAGCAGATCGCCGAAGTGGTCAGTCTCGCCGCCGACGAATTGCGCGCGCCGAAGGGGAATGCTGCGAAAGAGCCGGCAAAGCGCGCGGGGCGGCGCAAGGTCGGGTGATTGCTCTAGTGGCACGACGGAGCCGCAGGCCGCGTTTGACACGCACGTCGCACCACCCCCACAACTGTCGTCCCGGCGAAGGCCGGGACCCATACGCCGCAGCAATTATAGTGAACGGGACTCGTCGTTCCAGCGACGCTTAGCAACATCCCTTTGTGGTTATGGGTCCCGGCCTTCGCCGGGACGACACCGAGTGTGTTGCATGGCCTGTGAGTCACGCATCCGCATCCTCGCGACATGATTTGCCCGAGCTTTGCATCTCGTTTCGCCTCTCTGAGGATCAGAGGGCGCAGGGAAAGCCGGGTGCCGATCGCACCCATGGGCCCCGAGCAAAGGTAGAAAGCTCGGGGGTAGGACCACAGGTGTAACCGGGAACAACCCGGCTTTCCCTGCGCGATGGGTTACGGCTTACTTCGTGCTCTCCCCGGCGAGACTTGGCTTGTTTGTCACCGCCACGCGAAGATGCTTCGCATCTCGCGGGGGACACCGGCCACTAGGGCGTCAGGACCACACGACTTCGCCGTCCGCGTCATGCGCATTCGTCGACTGCGCAATCAGCGTCCACCGCATCTCACCGCAACACCCGTGACGATGCGCAGCGCCCCTCGATCGGGTGAGACGGGCGAACCATACACTGGGTTGTATTTCTGATAAAGCGAAATATTTTTGCGCTGGGGCCTTGCGCCGTCGGGCAACTCACTGGCAGGGGGCGCGTGAGGAAGGCACTGGCGGAAGGGTTCCCTCTCCCCTTGCGGGAGAGGGGTGCCACACGACGTGCTCTCACCGTATTAGTCACGGCGGCAAGCGAACAAGTTGCGCGAACGATGCGCTCATCGATCAGCTTGCCCGGGGCTACCCCTCTCCCCACCCTCTCCCGCAAGGGGAGAGGGAGCCTGAGCGGCGTGCTCACCTCACCGCGCCCCGCGGCATCGCGCTATGCGCCGCGGAATGGCGCGCGCAGCGCCCGCGCCTCACCTCTCCAGATACTTCTTCATCTCGGCGATCAGGCCGTCGCGCAGTTCGGGGCGTTTGAGGCCGAAGGCGATGTTGGCGCGGAGGAAGCCGGGCTTCGAGCCGCAATCGTGGCGCTCGCCCTCGAACTCGACGCCGTAGAATTTTTGCGTCCTGGCGAGCCCGATCATCGCGTCGGTGAGCTGGATCTCGCCGCCGGCGCCGCGCTCCTGGGTGGCCAGGATGTCGAAGATCTCCGGCTGCAGGATGTAGCGGCCGGTGATCGAGAGGTTGGACGGCGCGGTGCCCTGCGGCGGCTTCTCGACCATGCGATCGACCTCGAAGATGTTGCCGGTGCGCTTGCCGACGCTGCAGATGCCGTATTGATGGGTGAGCTCGTCGGGCACCGCCTCGACCGCGATCAGGTTCGACTTCTCGCCGAGCTTGCTTGCGGCGTCGATCATCTGCTTCAGGCAGCCCGGCGTGTTCAGCACCAGCTCGTCCGGCAGCACCACCGCGAACGGCTCGTTGCCGACGATGTCGCGCGCGCACCACACCGCGTGGCCGAGGCCGAGCGGCGACTGCTGCCGGGTGAAGCTCATCGCGCCGGCTTCGGGCTGGTTCTGCGCCAGGATCTCCTGCTCGGTTTTCTTGCCGCGCTGCGCGAGCGTGGTGTCGAGCTCGAACATGCGGTCGAAATGATCCTCGATGACGCCCTTGTTGCGGCCGGTGACGAACACGAAGTGCTCAATGCCGGCTTCCCTCGCCTCGTCGACCACGTACTGGATCAGCGGCTTGTCGACGATCGTCAGCATCTCCTTCGGCATCGCCTTGGTGGCGGGCAGCACGCGGGTACCGAGACCTGCGACGGGGAATACGGCTTTGCGGATCTTCATGGGATTATCGGAAGCCTTGAAATGGGTGGGACGGCGGCACGAAATGAATCATGCCTTGGTACCTGTTTTGCAGCCGCCAACAAAGGCGGATGTGTGGTGAGGCTTAATTCCGCCGTTCCCGCCGGCCAAAGCTGCGGCAGCAAAATCTCGCCGATGTTAAGTTAATGGAAACCGTGCCGGGGCCTTCTGAAACCGCACGTTTTTGACAGGCACACGACAATGCACGCGACGGGAACATCAAGGACCAGGCTTTTCAGCGCGAGCCTCGTCGCGTTGGCCGTTCTGCTGCCAGGCGCGGCGCTGTTGATGCCCGGCGGTGCCCGGGCCCAATCGGGCAACGGCCTGACCAACCTGATCGACAGCATCTTTTCCGGACCCAATGCCGCGACGCCGCCGCAGGCCGCGACCGGAGGCGACGGCACAGCGCCGCCCTGGAGCGGGGAAGACGGCGCCTCCGGCCATCCGCTGATGACGGCGGCGGCGATCCGCCAGGCCGCGTCGGACTTCCCGAACTGCGTCGCAGCGATGTGGCCAGATGCCGCACGGCGCAACATCACGCGCGAGAATTTCGAGCGCTTCACCGCGGGCCTCACGCCCGACCTGCGCATCATGGATCTGATGGATTCGCAGCCGGAATTCACCAAGGCGATCTGGGACTATCTCGACATTCTCGTCAGCGACGCGCGGCTTGCGAAAGGCCGCGAGATCCTTGCGAAATACAAGGCGCAGTTCGACGCGACCGAGCAGGCCTATGGCGTCGATCGCTACATCATCGCGGCGATCTGGGGCATCGAATCGAACTACTCGACCCAAATGGGCGATCGCAGCGTGGTGCAGTCCACCGCGACGCTCGCCTGCATCGGCCGCCGCCAGGCCTATTTCAAGGACGAGTTCCTGTCGGCGCTGGAAATCCTCAACCGCGGCGATCTCAGGCCCGAGCAGATGCGCGGCTCCTGGGCCGGCGCCTTCGGCCCGACCCAGTTCATGCCGACCGCGTTCAAGCGCTACGCGGTCGACGGCGATGGCGACGGCCGCCGCGATGTCGTCGACGATCCGAGCGATTTGATCGCCTCGACCGCCAACAATCTGAAGAAGGACGGCTGGCAGACCGGCGCGAGCTGGGGCTACGAGGTCGTGCTGCCGGAAGGCTTCAACTACATGCTAGCCGATCGCGCCAAGGCGATGCCGCTGTCGCAATGGGAGCAGCTCGGCCTCAAGCGGCCGAACGGCCAGCCGTTCCCGCGGTCGTCCGACAAAGCCTATCTGCTGGCGCCGGCCGGCGCCGCGGGGCCGGGCTTCCTGATGCTGCAGAATTTCCGGGTCATCATGAAGTACAACCCGGCCGAGGCCTATGCGCTCGCCATCGGCCATTTCGCCGACCGCCTGCGCGGCGGCCCACCCTTCGTGCAGCCCTGGCCGCGCCAGGAACGGGTGCTGTCGCGCGCCGAGCGGCTGGAACTGCAGCAGCTGCTGGCCCAGCGCGGCTTCTACAAGGGTACGCCCGACGGCCAGTTCGGCGGCCAGACCCGCGAGGCGCTGCGCGGCTTCCAGGTCTCGATCGGCGCCCCCGCCGACGGCTTTGCCACCGCCGAGGTGCTGGAGCGGCTGCGGGGAAGGTAGGGCGCCCTACGGAACCTCTTCACCTCCCCTTGAAAAGGGGAGGTCGCTTTGCTCGAGAGAGCAGCGGGTGCGGATCGTCTCTCTCCACAAGCGGCAGTGCGTGTGGCTGACCCCCATCCCGACCTTCCCCCTTTCAGGGGGAAGGAGAAGGCTAAGCCCCGGATGAGGCCCCCGCTCCATCCGGGCGACGGGCGTGGGCAGCAGGCCCCTCACCCCCAAAAGTAACCGTGAAATCCGATATTTGCCCGGCGCCTTGACGGCCGCCCGCGGCACCCGATTTATGGTGGAAAAGCTGCCCGCTTGCGGCCCGATTCCGCTAGTATGGGGTGGTACTTCCAGATCATTGCGACCGCCCCGATGCGAAAGCCGACGTCCTTCCTGCGCATATTCACCGAAGCCGGCCCGCTGGTCGCGCTCACGGTGGCGCTTGCGCTCCTGATCGGCATCGCCCAGCCCGCCTCGGCGCAGTTCTTCGGCTTCCCGGGCTTTGGTGACGCACCCCAACGCCGCGCGCCGCCACGCAGCGGTGGCGGTGGTGGCGGCGGCTGGTTCGGGGGCGATTTCTTCGCGCCGTTCCAGCAGCAGCAGCAGCAACCGCAATCACAGCAGCAGCGGCCGCGTGAGGATTTCTCGCGCGCGCCGGCGCCGGCCAAGCGCGAGGCCGCCGCCGAGCGCAACGTGCTGGTGATCGGCGACGCCATGGCCGACTGGCTCGCCTATGGCCTCGAGGATGCCTATTCCGATCAGCCCGACATGGGCGTGATCCGCAAGCACAAGACGGTGTCCGGCCTGATCCGCTACCAGCCCAAGGGCGATCCGGCGGACTGGGCTGCCGCCGCGAAGGGCATTCTCGCCACCGAGAACCCCGACGCCATCGTCGTGATGCTCGGCCTCAACGACCGCACCGCGATCCGCGAACCTGTCGTGGAGAAGAAGGTCGACAAGAAGGACGACAAAAAGGACCCGCGCGCCAAACCGGACGCAAAGCCCGGCGACAAGCCCGATACCGCCGCCAAGACCGACGGCAAGACCGATGGCAAGACTGACGCCAAGCCCGCCGCTGCCGAGCCGCCGGCTGACGACGCCGACAATGACGCGCAGGCCGCGCCGGAAAAGACCGCGCGCTCGCCCAACGGCCTCTATGAATTCCGCGAGGACCGCTGGGTCGAGCTCTACGGCAAGAAGATCGAGGAGCTGATCAACGTGCTGAAGAGCAAGGGCGTGCCGGTGCTGTGGGTCGGCCTGCCCGCGATCCGCGGCCAGAAGGGCACGTCGGACATGCTGTTCCTCGACGCGCTCTATCGCGACGGCGCCGGCAAGGCCGGCATCACCTATGTCGACGTCTGGGACGGCTTTGTCGACGAGGCCGGCCGCTTCATGCAGAAGGGCCCGGACTTCGAAGGCCAGCCCCGCAAGCTGCGCTCCGATGACGGCGTGTTCTTCACCAAGGCCGGCGCGCGCAAGCTCGCGCACTATGTCGAGCGCGAGGTGACGCGGCTGCTTGCGGTGCGCACCGGCCCGATCGCGCTGCCGAGCGAGCCGGCAACACCCGATACCAGCGCCGAGCCCGGCAAGCCCGCGCCGCGGCCGCTGGCAGGCCCCGTGCTGCCGCTGGTCGCCTCTACGGTCGGCACCGATCAATTGCTCGGCGGACCGGGCTCGCGGCCCGCCGCCGTCGATGCGCTCGCCGCGCGCACGCTGGTGAAGGGCGAGGCCCTGGCGCCGCCCGCGGGCCGCGCCGATGATTTCGCCTGGCCGCGCCGCGAGATCGGCCGCGAGCAGGCCAAGGGCGATGTGCCTGTCGCTGCGGCCACGCCAGCCGCGCCGAGCGGTGCGCCGGCGAATCCGCCGCCCTCCACCACGGCGATCGCGCCCGACGGCTCGATTATCACCGCGCCGAAGCCGCAGCGGCGTGCGTTCCGCCCGGCCCAAGCCCAACCGCAGCAGCAGCCGCAGACCCAGCCTTGGCTGCGCGACATCTTCGGCTTCGGCGCGCCGCAGCAGCGCCCGCTGGTCGCACCGCCGCCGCGTCCGCCGCGGCCGCCCGGCAATATCGGACAGCGGGCCGCAGCGCCGGGCAATCCCTGGCAGTGGTAAGCGCGCCCTCTGATCAAATCGAAGCTCCATCCACGTCATTGCGAGCGAAGCGAAGCAATCCATCGATCCGTACGCGCGGACGGATGGATAGCTTCGTCGCTTCGCTCCTCGCAATGACGGTGAGTGAGCCTCAGCCGTAATAGCGCCAGCGCGACGGCGGCGGCCGGCGCGGCTGGCGCGTCATCAAAAGCGCGAGCGCAAAGCCGATGCCGCCGGCGATCAGCAGCGAACCGAGCGGATTGTCCTGCACCGCATGAGCCATCGCCTTCTGCCCGCTGCGAACGGTCTCGCCGCGATGCTCATAAGCATCTTTGGCGTAGTTGACCGCGGTATCAGCCGCGTCGCGCGCGGCATCCTTGGCCTGGCCGTAGAGATCCTGCACTGCGCCTGCGGCCTCGCGCGCGCGGCCCGAGGCCTGCGTCTGCGCATCGCCGGTCGCATCGCCGACTGCGCCTTCGGCCTTGCCTGCAAATTCCTTCGCCGTTCCGAAAATCCGATCCTTGTCCATCGTGACGCTCCCTGAAATGTCAGGGAGCCAACCGCGGAACCTCGCGCAAGTTCCTGGAGCTAGAGAATGAGCCCGCCATCGACGACGATGGTCTGGCCGACGATGTAGGAGGCGAGCGGCGAAGCGAGGAACAGCGCGGCGCCGGCCATGTCGGCGGGCGTGCCGAGACGCTTCAGCGGAATGCGCTCCAGCGCGCCCTCGAGACGCTTTGGATTGGCCGTCGTCGCCTTGGTCATCTTGGTGTCGACGAGGCCGGGCGCGATGCCGTTGACGCGGATGTCGTTCTCCGCCCAGGCCTCGCCCAGCGTGCGCGTCAGCCCGACGGCGCCGGTCTTCGAGGCGTTGTAGGCCGGATTGCCCATGGTGGAATGATAGGCCGCGGTCGAACTCACGATGATCAACGAGCCCCTAGCTGCGGTCAGCATCGCGTGGAATTTCGTGGCGCAGGCCATCAGGCTCATCAGATTGACCTCGAGCACCTTGCGGAAGCCCGCCATCTCGAATTCCCCGCGGCGGTAAATCACCGCGCCCTGCGCCAGCACCAGCACGTCGAGCCGATCGAACGACGGCGTGAAGCTTTCGATCGCCTGCGGATTAGAGACATCGAGCTGCGCGTAAGCGAGGCCCTCGAGATCCGAGCCCTCCTCTTTCGAATAATCGCTCGCCTGCGCGCGGGTGCCGTACACACTGACGCGCGCGCCCTTGGCGCGGAAGGCCCGCGCGATGCCGTTGCCGATCCCGCTGGAGCCGCCGACCACCAATATTTGCTTACCGCCGAAATCGAGCTCGTTCATCGCGTTTCTCCTGCTCTGTTTTCTTGATTGAGCATCATCCTTTTCGAAAAGCCAACCGGGAAACTTGCGTTAACGCGCTGCGCGCGCGCCGATATCGGATCAGTGGTTTGACGTCTCTGCGGAACGGTGCCAGCGTTGTCGATCTCACAACGCAAGAAAATCAACGGGGGGTCCGTCATGTCCGAATTCAAGCAGCTCAGCCGTTCGGTGAAGGGCCTCACCGTTCTCGTCACCGGCGCCGCCAGCGGCATGGGCCGCGCCACCGCGCGGGTGTTCGCCGACGAAGGCGCCAATGTCGCGGTCACCGACCTGACCGAAGAAGGCACGCAGGCGGTGGCGAAGGAAATCTCGGCGAACGGCGGCTCCGCAAAGGCATGGACGCTCGACGTCGCCGATCGCGATGCGATCACCAAAGTCGTCAACGATGTCGCCGCGCATTTCGGCGGGCTCGACATCATCGTCAACAATGCCGGCATCTCGGTGCGCGTGGCGATCGACGATCCCGGATACGAGGACGCCTGGGCCAGGGGCATTGCGGTGATGCTGACGGCGCATCCGCGCATCATCCGCGCCGCACTGCCATACCTGCGCAAGTCGCGATCGCCGCGCATCGTCAACATCGCCTCGACCGAGGCGCTGGGCGCGACCGGGTTGCACAGCGCCTACTCCGCGGCAAAGGGCGGCGTCACCAGCCTGACGCGTTCGCTCGCGGTGGAACTGGGACGCGAGGGCATCACCGTGAACTGCATCTGCCCGGGCCCGATCCGCACCGCCATCACCGACCGCATCTCCGAGGAGCACAAGACGATCTACGCCAAGCGCCGCACCGCGCTGGCGCGTTACGGCGATCCGGAAGAGGTCGCGCACATGACGCTGAGCCTGTGCCTGCCCGCCGCATCGTTCCTGACCGGCGCCGTGATTCCGGTCGACGGCGGGTTGATGGCGCGGAATGCCTGACCCGCGCCAACCCCACACTTCGCCGCGGAGCGTTGACAGCCCGCGCGTCGGGAGTAGCCTTCCCGGCAAACGAAGCGGGATAACCGCCCGCGAGATACGGGGAGATACGCCATGACGGTCCTGATCCGGCAGCTTCACAAGCATTTCGTCGGCGAGGTCTCCGGCGTCGATCTGCGCAAGCCGCTGACGAACCAGGAAGCAATCGACATCGAGGCCGGAATGGACAGGTACGCCGTGCTCGTCTTCCACGGCCAGGACATCACCGACGAGCAGCAGATGGCGTTCGCGCTGAATTTCGGCGAGCGCGAAGATGCGCGCGGCGGCACCGTGGCGAAGAAGGAGGACTATCGTCTCTCCGCCGGGCTTAACGACGTCTCCAATCTCGGCAAGGACGGCAAGCCGCTGCCGAAGGATCACCGCACCCATCTGTTCAACCTCGGCAACTGCCTGTGGCATTCCGACAGCTCGTTCCGGCCGATTCCGGCGAAATTCTCGCTGCTGTCGGCGCGCGTGGTGAACCCGAAGGGCGGCAACACCGAATTCGCCGACATGCGCGCCGCCTATGACGCGCTCGACGACGAGACCAAGGCGGAGATCGCGGACATGATCTGCGAGCACTCGCTGATGTATTCGCGCGGCTCGCTCGGCTTCCTCGACTATACGGATGAAGAAAAGCAGATGTTCAAGCCGGTGCTGCAGCGTCTGGTGCGCACGCATCCGGTGCACGGCCGCAAGTCGCTGTATCTGTCGTCGCATGCCGGCGCCATCAGGGGCATGAGCATGCCGGAGGCACGGCTGCTGCTGCGCGACCTCACCGA
Organism: Bradyrhizobium sp. 6(2017); assembly: GCF_011058295.2. Taxonomy (NCBI): domain Bacteria; kingdom Pseudomonadati; phylum Pseudomonadota; class Alphaproteobacteria; order Hyphomicrobiales; family Nitrobacteraceae; genus Bradyrhizobium; species Bradyrhizobium sp. 6(2017). Next base: position 9,148,006 of record NZ_CP049289.2, read on the forward strand.
GCACGCCACCAGTCCGGAATTCGTCTACGTGCACAAATGGACGGTGCATGACCTCGTGATGTGGGACAACCGCCAGACCGTGCACCGCGTCCGCCGCTACGACCAGTCGCAGCCCCGCGACATGCGCCGCGCCACGGTGGCCGGCACCCAGTCGACGGTGGCGCAGGAAGCGGCGGAGTAGGCACAGCCACCGCCCGTCGTAGCCGAACCGACTACTGTCCTAACCAAGCCCACAGCTGTCGTCCCGGGCAAGCGTCAGCGCGACCCGGGACCCATAACCACAGGGCGCCGTTGTTGCGCGACGCTGTGGCCCCAGCTCGCTCCATCCTCACGTCCTATGGTCATGGGTCCCGGCTTTCGCCGGGATGACACTGTGAACGTGGAGAGATCGTCGCTACGTCAGGACAAACTACGCGTGGCCGGCGTCGTTGGACAGCATGCCGGCCTCGATGCCGATCTTGCGCAAGGCGCGCGCGTATTTCTCGTCGACATCGGCGCCGAAGATCAGCTCCGGATCGGCGTCGCAGTGCAGCCAGCCATTGTGCTGGATCTCGTTCTCGAGCTGGCCCGGCCCCCAGCCGGCATAGCCGAGCGCGAGGATCGCGTGCTTGGGGCCGGCGCCTTTGGCGATCGCCTTGAGGATGTCGACGGTCGCGGTCAGCGAGATGCCGTCGTCGATATTGAGCGTCGCATCCTGGATGTAGAAGTCGCTGGAATGCAGCACGAAGCCGCGGCCGGTGTCGACCGGGCCGCCCTTCATCACCTTCATCATCTCGGCATTTTCGGGCAGCCGGATCTGGTCCGATTTCTCGATGATGTCGAGCTGCACCAGGAGCCCCGGAAAGTCGATGCTGCCGGCCGGGCGATTGACGATGATGCCCATGGCGCCCTCGGAGGAATGGGCGCACATGTAGATCACCGAGCGCTCGAAGCGCGGGTCGTTCATGACAGGCATCGCAATCAGCATCTGGCCGTCGAGATAGCCATCATCGGCGGCGTTGTGACCGATGCCCGCGCTTCTGGCGGCGGTCTTGCGAGTCTTGCCTGTTTTGCCTTCAGGGCGCATCCGCAAAGGCCTTTCCTGCTGATTTGGCATCCTGATATTGGGTCGCCGTTCTGTCAATCAACCATCGCCCGCCATGCGGCGATGCATCACAAGCAATTCAATGGTTTGCAACGAAAGTTGCGGGTAAAGACGTCTCATGATGGTCACAGTTCCCTTGCGGGCCGCGTTTGGCGTTGCCGCCCTATTTTCCGTCGCATCCCTATCCGTCGCATCCCTGGCAACGGAGGTTCGCGCCGACGACGCCTCGCCGTGGCAGCAGGACACGCATTCGGCGGTGCGGCTGCTCGCGGGGTCGCGCAGCGGCGCGGTGCTGCTCGGCGGCATTGCCTTCCAGTTGCAGGACGGCTGGAAGACCTACTGGCGGACACCCGGCGATTCCGGCGTGCCGCCGCGATTCGATTTCTCCAGGTCGGACAATGTCGAGGCCGTCACGGTGATGTGGCCGGCGCCGCGCCAGTTCGACGACGGCGCCGGGGGCACCTCGCTCGGCTACAAGCACCAGGTCGTGCTGCCGCTGCGCATCGTCGCGAAGAATCCCGACAAGCCGCTGGTGCTGCGCGCCGACATCAACTACGCGGTGTGCGAGAAGCTGTGCGTGCCGGTGGAAGCGAAGGCCGAGCTGGCATTCGCCAGCGTCGCCTCGACCGAGGACGCCGCGCTGACCGACGCGCTCAACGCGGTGCCGAAGCCCGCCAATATCGGCGATCCCACGCCGTTCACGATCCGCGACGTCAAGCGCGACGGCAAGAACAACGTGCTGGTCGATGTCACCGCGCCCGAGAACCGCGACCTCAGCCTGTTCGTCGAGGGGCCGACGCCCGACTGGGCGCTCCCGGTGCCCAAGCTGGTCGAGCACGCGCCGCCGGGCGTGAAGCGCTTCTCTTTCGAGCTCGACGGGCTGCCGCCCGGCGTCACGGCGGACGGTGCGGCGCTGAAACTGACGCTGGTCGGCGGCGACAAGAGCTACGAATTCAATATCAATTTGAACTGACGCGGCAGCGTCGTCCCGGCGAAGGCCGGGACTCATACTCCGCGGCAGCAGTCTGAGGCACGCTGGGATCAAGCCGTGCGCATTAACGGTTCCCTGTGGTTATGGGTCCCGGCCTGCGCCGGGACGACGCAAGATGGAAGCATCCGTCACCCAACCCAATCTTAACGTTTCGTTGATAGATCGAGGCGCATCGCCGCGCTGCGGCGCTTCAGGAATTTTCCGCCTTGGCTGTGATGGAAACCCAAACCGCAACCTCTGCGCCATCGGGCCCGGTCGCACGCCTGCGGGGGCTCGCCGCGCGCCTGCTCGGCGGCACCAAGGAGGCGTCGGTCACCAAGCGCCTTGCAGGCACCATCTTCGTCATCCGCGTCATCAGCGCCGCGATCGCCTATCTCGCGCAGATCCTGCTGGCGCGCTGGATGAGCGGTTCGGATTACGGCATCTATGTCTATGTCTGGACCTGGGTGCTGCTGCTCGGCAGCACCATGGATTTCGGCATCGCGCCGTCCTCGCAGAAGATCATCCCGGAATATCGCGCGCGCGGCGACCTCGCCGCGCTGCGCGGCTTCCTCTCCGGCGGCCGCTGGGTGGTGCTGGCCGCGTCCAGCACCGTGGCGCTGCTGCTCGCCGGCGTGATCCATCTCGCCTCGCCCTGGATCGACCCCAACGCGATCGTGCCGCTCTATGTCGGCTGCCTGACGCTGCCGCCCTTCGTGGTCGCCAACACCCAGGACGGCATTTCGCGCGCGCATGACTGGATGCAGCTCGGCCTGATGCCGCAGTTCATCGTCCGGCAGGGGCTGATCATCGCGCTGACTGCCGGCGCGCTGGCGCTCGGCCTCAATCTCGGCGCGACGGTGGCGATGATCGCGAGCGCGGCTGCCGTGTACATTGCGGCGATCGGCCAGATGATCGTGCTGAACCGCCGCCTCGCCGCCCATGTCGGGCCCGGCGAGAAGACCTACGACGTCAAGGGCTGGTTCGCGATCTCGCTGCCGATCATGCTGGTAGAAAGCTTCTATCTGCTTCTCGGCTACACCGACGTGCTGATGCTGCAGCAATTCCGCTCGTCGGAAGAGGTCGGCATCTATTTCGCCGTGGTGAAGACGCTGGCGCTGGTGTCGTTCGTGCACTACGCGATGTCGGCGACGACGGCGCACCGCTTCGCCGAGTACAATGCGCTCGGCGACAAGGACCGGCTGTCGGCCTATGTCGCGCACGCCATCAGCTGGACGTTCTGGCCGTCGCTGTTCGCGACCATCGCCCTGCTCGCGTTCGGCAAGCCGCTGTTGTGGCTGTTCGGCCCGAAATTCGTCGACGGCTACAGCATCATGTTCGTCGCCGCGATCGGGCTTGTGATCCGCTCGGCGATCGGGCCGGTCGAGCGTCTGTTGAACATGCTCGGACACCAGGGCATCTGCGCGACGGCCTATGCGGTATCCTTCTTCATGAATGTCGGGCTCTGCATCGCGCTCGTCCCGCGCTACGGCGGCATGGGCGCGGCCGCCTCGACCTCGCTGTCGCTGACCTTCGAGACGATCCTGCTGTTCTACGTCGTGCGCTCTCGGCTCGGCCTGCACGTGCTGGCGTTCGGGAAGCGGCGGCCGACGTCGTAACGGGGCAGCAAGGTTCAGTCGCATCTCCAAAAGCAAAAGCCGGCCCTGATCCAATCAGGGCCGGCTCGTTGCTTCTGGCAGTCCAGCGACAAATCCCGCCGGAGAATTACTCCGCGGTCCAGCCGCCGTCGATCGAGAGATTGGCGCCGGTGATCTGCGCGGCATCGTCGCCGCACAGGAACAGCGCGAGTGCTGCGACTTGCTCCGAGGTGACGAACTCCTTGGTCGGCTGGGCGGCGAGCAGCACGTCCTTGATGACCTGCTCCTTGGTCAGATTGCGCGCCTTCATGGTCTCCGGAATCTGGTGCTCGACCAGCGGCGTCCAGACGTAGCCCGGGCTGATGCAGTTGCAGGTGATCTTGTGCTGCGCGAGCTCGAGCGCGGCGGTCTTGGTGAGGCCGGCAATGCCGTGCTTGGCCGAGACATAGGCCGACTTGAACGGCGAGGCGACCAGCGAGTGCGCGGACGCAGTGTTGATGATGCGGCCCCAGCCGCGCTTCTTCATGCCGGGCACCGCGGCGCGGATGCCGTAGAACGCCGACGACAGATTGATCGCGATGATCGCTTCCCACTTCTCCGGCGGAAACTCCTCGATCGGCGAAACGAACTGGATGCCGGCATTGTTGACGAGGATGTCGACCGAGCCGAAGGTCTTCTCGCCGAGCGCGATCATGTCGGCGATCTCGGCCGGCTTGGTCATGTCGGCCGGCGAATAGGCTGCCTTGACCTTGAAGTCGGTCTCGATGCCGGAACGCTCCTTCTCGATGTCGGCCGGAACGCCCATGCCGTTGATGACGACATTGGCGCCGGCGCCGGCGAAGGCGCGCGCATAAGCCAATCCGATGCCGCTGGTCGAGCCGGTCACAACGGCGGTCTTGCCTGTCAACGTACCCATTGTTCTTCGCTCCTATTTGCTTGCCGGGGGCGTGGGTTCGTCCCCCGTGAGATCGTAAGTCACCATGGTTTCCCCGGACTGTGGCCGTTCTAGCCATTCTTTGTGACGCATCGACAAATGCACGTCGCGCACGCCGGCGCCCCAGTGCTCGACCATCGCAAAATGGGAGAAGTCGTAGTCCTTCGACGAGCTCTCGTAATTCTTGCTCTTGTAGATCAGGTGAACCACCGTGACGGTGTTCTCCTTGGAGGCCTTGCGCAGCAGCTCGACCGACGGGTCGTTCTTCAGGTAATCCGGCAGCTTGCCGATCAGGTCGCGCACCGCCATGCGGGCATTGTGGATCTGCTTGTTCTTGTCGGTGTTCATCCGCGTCCGGCTGGAATAGCGGATGTCCTTTTCGCGCTCGGCGGCCTCCAGCAACGTCTCCGGCAACAGCCCGCGCGCGCTGAACAGGTCGACCTGGAAGATCAGGAGATCACGGCTGATCTCCTCGTCCAGCACGAAGTCGAGCGGGGTATTGGAGGCGATGCCGCCGTCCCAGTAATGCTCGCCCTCGATCACGACGGCGGGAAAGCCCGGCGGCAACGCGCCCGAGGCCATGATGTGCTCGGGGCCGATCTTCTTGCCGCGCTTCTTGAAATCGTAATTGTCGAAATAGCAAAAATTGCCCGAGGTGACGCCAACCGCACCGACCGACAGGCGCGTCTTCAGATCGTTGACGCGGTCGAAGTCGACCAGCCGCTCCAGCGTCTTCTTCAGCGGCGCGGTGTCGTAATAGCTCAGCGATTGCGAGCTGCCGGGCGGCCACAGCGGCGCCGGCGGAATCCGCGGCGTGAAGAAACCGGGTACGCCGAAGGTCGCGATGATGGCGGCAGAGGTCTCGTTGAACAGCGAACGGGCGCGCTCATGCTTCGAGATCGGATTCCACGGCACCGGCGCCGAGACCATCTCCCAGAATTCCTTGAGCTTCGGCACGCGCTTGTCCGGCTCGTTGCCGGCGATGATCGCGGCATTGATGGCGCCGATCGAGATGCCGGCGATCCATTCCGGCTCGAAGCCCGCATGGCAGAGCGCCTGAAAGGCGCCGGCCTGATAGGAGCCGAGCGCACCGCCGCCCTGAAGAACCAGCACACGCTGCGCTTGCGCCGGCGTCGAGGCGGGCGCGGTGTCAGAAGTATCCATTCGTAACCGCCCAGTCAGGAATACCTTGCAGCGCACCGTGGCGGCTGTTCGCGGCCGCGTCAATCGACGAGATGCGGAAGCGGATCACGCGGATTTTATCGAGATCAGGTTGCCGCCAAAATGAGCGTCCAGAACACCTTGTATTTGGTATTCGGAGCATAGACGGCCGCGATGCCCATTTTTGTGACACCAGTCTTAAGCATATTGGCCCGGTGCGGCGGTGAATCGCGCCACCCCGAAAACGCTTCCGCCAGCGTGTGATAGCCGGCCGAGATGTTCTCGACCGCCACGGTTGCGGGATAGCCCCCGGCCTGCAGCCGCTTGCCGAGTGGGGCCTTGACGTCATGGTCCATCTTGTTGCGGGTGGCCATCGCCTGCGACTGCTGCTCGGCAAGCTTCGTCAGGTCCGGATCCACCACGACGGTGCCAAGACCATTGTTCTGGCGATACTGCGAGAACATGATGGCGGCCGCCTGGCTATCCAGCACCGCGCCGGCCTGCGCCATGTTGAGATACATGGTCGGTTCTTCCGGGATTTTGGTGTCTGCGGCACAGCCGGCAAGCACCAGAAGCCCGAACAGGGCGACCGTCGTCCGTTTCACTTTAGAGAACCCCCAAGGTTGGCCCGCCGTTGTTGCATACCAACCGTGGCTGAATGGTGAACAGCGGCTAACTTTGGGGCCATCATCACCGTCATTCCGGGGCGCGAAGCGAACCCGGAATCTCGAGATTCCGGGTTCGATGCTTCGCATCGCCCCGGAATGACGACGATATCTGGCAGGTCGTCCGGATGGAGCCAACGGGTCGCGCGAACGCGCGACCGATGACAGGCTCCGCGATCCGGGGTCAGTCGATCCGCGGAGCAAGTCCCCGGATCTCGCTTCGTTGACACCATTGTGCGTTTCTGGCTCCGTCGGCCCACCATAGCCGTCGGGTTGAGGAAGATGATGAGCCAGGAAGCAGCCCTGCCGATCGCCGATTCATCGACGACGGAATCGGTCTTCGATTGGCTCGAACGGTTCGCCGCCTGCGTCAGGGCGGTGGACTATGCTGCCGCCCGTCCGTTCTGGCATCCCGACATCATCTCCTTTGGCACCTACCAGGAACTCATCCGCGGCCGCGCGCGCTGGACGGAGATGCAATGGGACAATGTCTGGCCCCGCACGGCGGACTTCGCCTTCGACCTCGGCAATACGGTGGTGCTGGCAAGCGCCGACGGCAACATGGCGACGGTGATCACGCCATGGACGAGCACCGGCTTCCATGCCGACGGCAGCCGCTTCGATCGGCCGGGACGGGCGACGATCATCCTCGCGCGTCAGACCGACGGACGCTGGCTCGGCATTCATTCCCACATGTCACTGCAGCGTGGCGTGCCGCAGGACAGCCACGGCAACCGGCCGGTCAGGGCGCGTTAGTCGCGGGCTGTTGGCCCATCCGGGCTACGGCACTTGCTTCTCCTTCCCCCTGCAAGGAGGAAGGTCGGGATGGGGGTTGGCCACAGGCGACAGCGGATGCCGTGGAGAGAGGATCCCCACCCGCTTTGCTCTGACGAGCAAAGCGACCTCCCCTTTTCAAGGGGAGGTTTGAACGCGGCGGCCGGGCCCCTAATCCTGCGCTGCGAAAATCCGGTAGCGGCGGGGCTGCAGGGAGACGATTTCGCCGGCCTGCAGCTCGCGGTCGCGGGGGGCATCGATCTCGATCACGGTCTTGCCCGCGCTACCCGACAGCGCCACTTCGGCGCGCTGGATCGGCCCGAACGAACGGACATGCCGGATGGCGCCTTCCAGGGCGCCGGTACCGGCCGGACCGACCGCCATATCGTGGCGGCGGACGAACAGCTTTGCCGCGCCCGACGCCGCGCCGAGCGCCGGAATGTTCAGCGGACGGCCGTCCAGCCGCACCGCGTCGCCGGCCACGTCGACCGGAAGCACGATGGATTCGCCGATGAAGCCATGCACGAAGGCGGTCGCCGGGTTGTCATAGACCTCGCCGGGCGAGCCGATCTGCTCGATCTTGCCCTTGTCCATCACCACGACGCGGTTGGCGACTTCGAGCGCCTCCTCCTGGTCGTGGGTGACGAAGATCGAGGTGACGTGAATTTCGTTGTGCAGCGAGCGCAGCCATTGCCGGAGCTCCTTGCGCACCTTGGCATCGAGCGCGCCGAACGGTTCGTCGAGCAGCAGGATGCGAGGCTCGATCGCGAGCGCGCGTGCCAGCGCGATGCGCTGCCGCTGGCCGCCAGACAGCTGGCTTGGATAGCGGTTGGAGAGCCAGTCGAGCTGCACCAGATCGAGCAATTCCTTGACCCGGGCGCGGATCGTCGCCTCGTCCTTGCGGATCGCGCGCGGCTGTACGCGCAGCCCGAACGCGACGTTCTCGAACACCGTCATATGGCGAAACAGCGCGTAGTGCTGGAATACGAAGCCGACCTGACGCTCGCTGGCGCCGCGTGACAGCGCATTCTCGCCGTCGATCGCGACCTCGCCGCTGTCAGGCCAGTCCAGTCCCGCGATGATCCGCAGCAGCGTTGTCTTGCCGGAGCCGGACGGGCCGAGCAGCGCCAAGAGTTCGCCGTCGGCGACCTTGAGATCGACATTGTCGAGCGCGGCAAAGCTGCCGAACGTCTTTACGATATTCTTGACTTCAATCGCCATCGGGCACCTCTGCCTCGTCGAGTCGTTGCTCGAGAACGGTCTTCGCCACCAGCGTGATCAGCGCCAGCATCGCCAGCAGCGATGCGATCGCGAACGACGCGACGAACTGATATTCGTTGTAGAGAATCTCGACCAGGAGCGGCATCGTGTTGGTCTCGCCGCGGATGTGGCCGGAGACGACCGACACCGCACCGAACTCGCCCATCGCGCGCGCGTTGCAGAGCAGGACGCCGTATAGCAGGCCCCATTTGATATTGGGCAGCGTCACGCGGAAGAAGGTCTGCAGGCCGGACGCGCCGAGCGAGATCGCCGCCTCCTCCTCCTGGGTGCCTTGCTCCTGCATCAGCGGGATCAGCGCGCGCGCCACGAACGGGAAGGTGACGAAGATCGTCGCCAGCGCGATGCCGGGCACCGCGAACAGGATATGGACGTTGTGCGCCTGCAGCCACGGACCGAAATAGCCCTGCGCGCCGAACAGCAGCACGAAGACCAGGCCGGAGATCACGGGCGAGACCGAGAACGGCAGGTCGATCAGCGTGATCAGGAAGGTCTTGCCGGTGAATTCGAATTTCGAGATCGCCCAGGCCGCGACCACGCCGAACACCAGATTGAGCGTGACCGAGATCGCGGCGACCAAGAGCGTCAGCCTGATCGCGGCGAGCGCCTCGGGCTCGGCCAGCGCCGCGATATATGCGCCGATCCCTTTCGAGAAGGCGGACGCGAACACCACGACCAGCGGCAGCACGACGAACGCACTGAGGAAGGTGATCGCCAGCGCGATGATGATGAAGCGGATCGGGCCCGGCTCGGTGCGCAAATTGCGCTGCGCCGTGCCCGGCTCCGCGCGCGCGATCTCGAGCCGTGGCGCCGGAGCCGCCACGCTGACATCCGTTGCCGGCGCGTAGGTCCGCAGTTGCGTCGTCGAGGTCACCAATCCCGTCTGCATCGACATCTCGAACCTCAATGCACGGGAATGCGGGCTTGCGCCCAGCGCTGCAGGCGATTGATCACGAAGATGATCAGGAACGAGGCCACCAGCATCACGACCGCGATCGCGGTGGCGTCGGCATAGCGGAATTCGGACAGCCGGATCACGATCAACAGCGGCGCGATTTCGGAGACGTTGGGCAGATTACCGGCGATGAAGATCACCGAGCCGTATTCACCGATGGCGCGGGCAAAGGCCAGCGCAAAGCCGGTGAGCAGCGCCGGGATCAGGCTCGGCAGGATGACGCGGAACACGGTGTGCCAGCGATTGGCACCCAAGCTCGCCGCGGCTTCCTCGATCTCGGGATCGAGATCGATCAGCACCGGCTGCACCGTGCGCACCACAAAGGGAATGCCGATGAAGATCATCGCGATGAAGATGCCGATCGGCGTGAACGCGACCTTGATGCCAAGTTCGGCGAGCGGCGCGCCAAGCCATCCCTTCTGCGCGAACAATTGCGTCAGCGCGACGCCGGCGACCGCGGTCGGCAAGGCGAATGGAATATCGACGATGGCGTCGAACAGCCGTCGGCCCGGAAAACGGTAGCGCACCAGCGCCCAGACGATGATGGTGCCCATCACCAGGTTGACGCAGGCGGCCGCAAACGAAAGCCCAAACGAAATCTTCAGGGCGTTCAAGGTGCGGCGGCTGGTGACGATACCCCAGAACTGGTCGAGGCTGAGCTCGAACGTCTTCAGAAACAGCGCGGCCAGCGGAATCAGGATGATAACGGAGAGCCATGTCAGGGTCAGTCCCATCGTGAGACCGAACCCCGGCAGGGTACTGCGCCGTGCAACCGCTGTGCTCACAAATCCCCCTGTTTGGCCCGGACGATAACTCGATCAGTTCTTGTAGATCTGATCGAAAATGCCGCCCTCGGCGAAGTGCTCCTTTTGGGCCTTGGTCCAACCACCAAAAACGTCGTCGATGGTGAAAAGTTCAACCTTGGCGAAGGATTTTTCGTACTCCTTGGCGATCTCGGGATCGCGCGGTCGGTAGGAGTTGCGCGCGGCGATCTCCTGGCCTTCCTTGGTGTACCAGTACTTCAGATAGGCTTCGGCGACGGCGCGGGTGCCCTTCTTGTCGGCAACCGTGTCGACCACCGCGACCGGCGGCTCGGCGAGGATCGACTGCGCCGGGGCCACGATCTCGAACTTGTCCTTGCCGAATTCGCGTTGCGCCAGAAAGGCTTCGTTCTCCCACGCCAGCAGCACGTCGCCGACGCCGCGCTCGACGAAGGTGACGGTCGAGCCGCGCGCGCCGGTGTCGAGCACCGGGACGTTCTGGTAGAGGTCGGCGACGAACTTCTTCGCCTTGTCGACTGAGCCGAACTTCTTCTGCGCATAGCCCCAGGCGGCCAGATAGTTCCAGCGCGCGCCGCCCGAGGTCTTCGGGTTCGGCGTGATCACGGCGACCCCGGGTTTGATCAAATCATCCCAATCCTTGATGCCCTTGGGGTTGCCCTTGCGCACCAGGAACACGATGGTCGAGGTATAGGGCGAGGCGTTCAGCGGCAGCCGCTTCTGCCAATCGGCCGCGAGCAGGCCCTTGCCCGCGATCGCATCGATGTCATAGGCGAGCGCCAGCGTGACCACATCGGCCTGCAATCCGTCGATCACCGAGCGCGCTTGCGAGCCAGAGCCGCCATGCGACTGCTTGATCTCGACGCTCTTGCCGGTTTCCTTCTGATAGGCCGCCGCGAACGCCTTGTTGAAATCGACATAGAGCTCGCGGGTCGGATCGTAGGACACGTTGAGCAGCGAAACGTCGGCCGCGAAGGCCGAGCTCGCCCACAACAATCCCGCGACCAGCGGCAGGATACGACGGATCATTTCTGTCTCCATTCAACCCGAGAATGTCAGGGAACACGCCAGACATAACTCGCGGCGAAGTGGCTTTAAGTCAACGAAACCGGTTTTCTTTGTTTGCGGCCGTGCAGCGCGCTTGTGCTACGAAGGCGCCGCACTGCGAAGGCTTTGTCGTGTGCTACGACATCTTCATTGTATGAATGCCGCATTCCGTCTTGGCCCGGCCACGCCAGCGGCCGTCGCGCGCATCCTCGCCGGCGGCAGTCCGGCTGCTACAAGGCATACACCCGACCGACTGATATCCCGATGCGACAAGTGGATGCGGCGGCAGCTTGCCGAGCGTGTAGATCGCCTCGATCTCCTCGCGCGAGACATTGGCGAACGGATTGAATTTCAGCCTGACCCCGTCGTCCTCGACGACCGGAATCTCGGTGCGGGCGCCGCCCTGGAAACGCTTGCGGCCATTGATCCAGCCGGCGAACGGTTTTAGCGCACGCGCCAATGGCTCGACCTTGCGGATCCGGCAGCAGGCATCGGGATCGGTGAACCACAATTCGCGGTCCGGATCCTGGCGCGACAGCGCCTGCTCATCGGGCTTGATCGAACGCACATCGGTGAGGCCGAGCGTAGCTATCAAGGTGTCACGATAAGCCAGCGTCTCCTCGAACAGCCAGCCGGTGTCGAGGAAGACCACCGGGATCGCCGGGTCGACATCCGCCATCACCTTGAGCAGCGCGGCGGACTCGGTGCCGAACGACGACACCAGCACCAGCCTCTCGCGGCCGACCGTCTTCAGCGCAGCCGCGATCACCTCGGCGGGCGATGCCGTGCGCAGCGCGCGATCGAGTGCATCGGCCGCGGGCAATCCGCCCGGCGCCGCGGCTGCGAGCTCTGGTGCAAGCGTGCTCACTGGCCAGCGCTCTCCGAGTGACGCAGCTGCATGCGACGGTTGAGCGCGGTGACGCGGCCGTCACCGGTCGGCTGGTAGAACACCGAATAGCGCTTCATGGTCGCGGCGAAGGCGTCGGCATCGGCATCCTTCTTCACCTCGAAGGCGTCGAAGCCGGCGCGGGTCATGAACACGAACTGGTCGCGCAGCACCTGCCCGGTGGCACGCAGCTCACCGTCATAGCCGTAGCGCTCGCGCAGCAGGCGCGCCTGGCTGTAGGCGCGGCCGTCGCGGAAGGTCGGGAACACCAGCGCGACCGAGGCGAGCCGATCGAGATGCGACACCAGATCGTCGAGATTGCGGTTGTTCGGCCAGATCACGCCGACCTTGCCGGGGCGGCGCAGCAGCGCCTCCGGATCAGCGAGAAAGCGTTCGGCGCTCACCAGCACCGCGCCGTCGCCCGGCAGCTCGGCGCCGTCGGCGACATGGACGAACAAATCGGTGGTTAGTCTTCCCTGCTTAACGAGTGGCATAGACCCGCTCCCTGAAAGGCTCGACGCCCAGACGCTTCACCGTATCGACGAACAATTCCTCGGGACGGTCGCGCAGCGCGAGATAGGCTTCGACAATGTCTTCGATCACGTCGGCGACTTCCGCATAGGGAACGGCCGGGCCGATCAAGGTGCCCATCTGCGCGTTCTCGTCGGCGCGGCCGCCGATCGTGATCTGGTAGAATTCCTCACCGTTCTTCTCGACGCCGAGAATGCCGATGTGGCCGACATGGTGATGGCCGCAGGCATTGATGCAGCCGGAGATGTTGATGTGGAGCCGGCCGATCAGGTCGGCGGTGTCGTGATTGGCAAAGCGCCGCGTCAGCTCCTGCGCGATCGGGATCGAGCGCGCATTCGCCAGCGAGCAGTAATCCAGTCCCGGGCAGGCGATGATATCGGTGACCAGGTTGACGTTCGGCGTCGCCAGGCCGAGCCGGTCGAGCGCCTTGAACAGTGCCGGCAGGTCGCGCTTGGCGACGTGCGGCAGCGCCAGGTTCTGCTCGTGGCCGACGCGGATTTCGCCGAACGAATATTTGTCGGCGAGATCGGCGAGCGCGTCCATCTGCTCGGCGCTGGCATCGCCGGGCGGGCCGCCGACCGGCTTCAGCGACAGCACGACGATCGAGTAGCCCTGCACCTTGTGCGGGAACACCGAGTTCTTGCGCCAGCGCTCGAACAGCTTGTCATGCGCGGCCTGCTTCAGCTCGTCCGGCATGTGCGGCAGCTTTTCGTAAGCCGGATAGGAGAAGCGCGAGCGGACCTCCTCGATGGCGGCGTGGTCGAGCGTCAGCCCGACATCGCCCATCTGCTTCCACTCCTCGTCGACTTCCTTGGCGAACTTCTCGATGCCGAGCTCGTGCACGAGGATCTTGATGCGCGCCTTGTAGATGTTGTCGCGGCGGCCGTACTGGTTGTAGACGCGCAGGATCGCCTCGATGTAGCTCAGGATATCGCGGCCGGGCACGAACGGCTTGATGGTCTTGGCGATGAACGGGGTGCGGCCGAGGCCGCCGCCGACCAGCACCTCGAAACCGGTCTCGCCGTCGGCATTCTTGTGCAGCCGCAGGCCGATGTCGTGGATCTTGATCGCGGCGCGATCGTGCTCGGAGGCAGTGATCGCGATCTTGAACTTGCGCGGCAGGAACGAGAATTCCGGATGCAGCGTGGTGTGCTGGCGGATCAGCTCCGACCAGATCCGCGGATCCTCGATCTCGCCCGGCGCAACCCCGGCCCACTGGTCCGAGGTGACATTGCGCATGTTATTGCCGGAGGTCTGCATCGCGTGGATCCCGACCTCGGCGAGGTCGGACAGCGCGTCGGGTAGCTCGCTGAGCTTGATCCAGTTGAACTGGATGTTCTGCCGGGTGGTGAAGTGGCCGTAGCCGCGATCGTAGCGGCGCGCGACATGGGCGAAGCGGCGCAGCTGCTTCGACGACAGCGTGCCGTACGGGATCGCGACGCGGAACATGTAGGCGTGCAGCTGCAAATACACGCCGTTCTGCAGACGCAGGATCTTGAATTCGTCCTCGGTGAGCTCGCCCGAGAGGCGGCGCTTCACCTGGTCGCGGAATTCCGAAACACGCTCGTTGATCAGCGTGCGGTCGAGTTCGTCATATGCATACATGATGGATGAGCCTTACGCCGGCACCTGAAGATCGATCGTGACGCCCTTGGCGCGGATGTGTTCACGGAGATTGCCCGGCTTGACCTTGCCGCCGTCCTTGAGCTCGACCGGCGCGATATAGGGGCCGACCGCGCCGACGTCGTCGGCGGCGGCTTCGGCCAGCAGCGCGCGGGCATCGTCGGAGGTGCTGACAATGGCGGAGTCGGCGAGTTCGGTGGACCAGCCCTTTTGCGCGGTCCGGTACACCACGGCGCCATCCCAGGTGCGGTTGGCGGTCACCACTGACGGGCCCGTGATCCTGATTTTCTTCTGTTCAAGCGGAGAGGTCATTCGGCAGCTTTCAGCAGTTCGGAGAACATCTGGTTGGAGAAGAGTTGGGTGACGTTGGATCGGCTCCACGGCGCGGAATGCGCGACCACGTCGCCGATGATGAGGACGGCGGGACCGCCATCGACCTGTTTGACCAGCTCGGGCAGCCGCGCCAGCGTGCCGACCGCAGCCTTGGCGTCGGGCCGTGTCACGCGGGCGAACACGCCGACCGGCGTCTCCGGCGAGCGGCCTGCTGCGAGCAGACCTTCGCGGATCGAGGGCGCCGCGGTCATGCCCATGTAGACGACGACGGTCATCTTGTTGTCGGTCAGCACCGACCAGTCGACGACTTCGGCATCGCGCGCCTTGTGCGCGGTGAGGAAGGTGATGCGCAGCGCCTCGTGCCTATAGGTCAGCGGCACTTCGAACTGCGCGGCGGCGCCAAGACCGGCGGAGATGCCGGGAACAATGGAGTAGGCAACGCCGGCGTCGCGCAGTGCCTCGATTTCCTCGCCGCCGCGGCCGAACACAAAGGGATCGCCGCCCTTCAGCCGCACCGCACGCTGGCCCGCCTGCGCCGCCTCGATCATTAGGCGGTTGATGGCGTCCTGGCCGATGCCGGGCTTGCCGATCCGGCGGCCGACCGGGGTTCGCGCGGCATCGCGCCGGATGCGGTCGAGAATTTCAGGTGACACCAGTTCGTCATAGAACACGACGTCGGCATCCTGCAGCGCGCGCAGCGCCTTCACCGTCAAGAGATCAGGATCGCCGGGTCCCGCACCGACCAGCGTGACGTGGCCAATGGCTTTGCCCTCTGCGCTCGCGCCGGCGAATACGGCGGGATCGGTGATCGCGTTCAGCGCCTGCTCGGCTTCGTCCTTGCGGCCGGCCAGCACCAGCGCGCCGATCGGGCCGTCGACGATGCGCTCCCAGAAGCGGCGGCGCAGCGGAAACTCTTCGATGCGGGTATGGATCGATTTGCGGAAGCGGCCGATGAAGCCGGCGAGGTCGCCGATCCGTGCCGGCAGCACCGCCTCGATCTTCTCGCGGATGCGGCGCGCCACGACCGGCGACGTGCCGCCGGTGCCGACCGCGACCACGACATCGCCGCGATCGACGATCGCGGGCATGATGAAGGTGGAGTGGACGAGGTCGTCCATCACATTGACCGGCAGGCCGATCGCCTTGGCCCGCACCGACATCGCAACGCCGATGTCGCCGGCGCCGGCGCACAGCACGGCGATGACATCTGAAAGATCAGCGGCGAGCGGATCGCCCTCGGCGCGCTCGATCCGCGCGGCCTCCTCCGCCGCAAGGCCGGCGAGATCATGGTCACCGTCGGTCGCGTACCAGCGGACCGCGGCGCCGGCAGCCGCAAGCAGCCGCAGCTTGGCGCGCACGAGTTCGCCCGCTCCAACGAGCAGCACCTTGCCGCTTTGCAGATCCAGAAACACCGGCAGATATCGCATCAGACACTCGCTTCCCCAACTTGGGGGTTGACTGAAATTATTTTCTATTTATCTCTCGATCAAGGCCAGCAAAGAGAAAATTATTTCTTCTCTATTGCAGCGCAACTTTAGAATTTTCACCTCCACAGGCCAAGGCCGATAGATGCATCTTCTCGACAAAGAATCCGCCGCTGCCGGATCACGGGCTGCAGCCCTTGCACAAGCATCTTCCGTGCCGGGGATTTCGGCCCATCAGGCCCCCCCGACCATGGATCACCTGGACGAGCTCGAGGCGCAGAGCATTTACATCCTGCGCGAGGCATTCGCCCGGTTGAAGAAGCTCGCGCTGTTGTGGTCGCTCGGCAAAGACTCCAATGTGATGATCTGGCTGGCGCGCAAGGCATTCTTCGGCCGGGTTCCGTTCCCGGCGATGCATGTCGACACCGGCAAGAAGTTTCCGGAGATGTACGCGTTCCGCGACCGTTTCGGCAAGGAATGGGATCTCGACCTGCGCGTCGAACCCTGCCCGTCGATCGACAGCGTCGATCCGACCCTGCCGCCGGCCGCGCGCTCCGCGGCGCGCAAGACAGAAGGGCTGAAGCTCGCACTCAATAAGTATGGCTTTGACGGATTGATCGCCGGCATCCGCCGCGACGAGGAGGCGACGCGCGCCAAAGAGCGTGTGTTCTCGCCGCGCGGCCTCGAAGGCGAGTGGGACGTGCGCGACCAGCCGCCGGAATTCTGGGACCAGTTCAACGCCTCGCCGCCGCAGGGTGCGCATTTGCGCATCCATCCGATCCTGCATTGGACCGAGGCCGACATCTGGGCCTACACCAAGCGTGAGAACATCCCGATCATCCCGCTGTATCTCGCCAAGGACGGCAAGCGCTACCGCTCGCTGGGCGATCAGGACATTACCAACCCGGTCGCTTCGACCGCGTCCAACATCGACGAGATCCTGACCGAACTCGACGCCACCAAGATCCCGGAGCGCGCCGGCCGCGCGCTCGACCACGAGACCGAGGATGCGTTCGAGCGGCTGCGTGTCGCCGGCTATCTCTGATCGACTGGCTTCTCAACATTTGGCTTTCCCACTTCGCGCGAGCGTTCCGATGAACATGATCCTTCCCACCGCCTCGATCTCGGCAACGCCCAACGGCACGACGCGGCCGCAGGTACGCATCGTCATCGTCGGCCATGTCGATCACGGCAAGTCGACGCTGGTCGGGCGCCTGCTGCATGAGACCGGCAGCCTGCCGGACGGCAAGCTGGAAATGTTGATGGCTGTCAGCGCACGGCGCGGCATGCCGTTCGAATGGTCGTTCCTGCTCGACGCGCTGCAGACCGAGCGGGACCAGGGCATCACCATCGACACCACCCAGATCCGCTTCCGCACCCGCTCGCGCGACGTCGTGCTGATCGACGCGCCCGGCCACGCAGAGTTCTTGCGCAACATGATCACCGGCGCCTCGCAGGCCGACGGCGCGGTGCTGATCATCGATGCACTCGAAGGCGTGCGGGACCAGACCCGCCGGCACGGCTATCTGTTGCATCTGCTCGGTGTGAAGCAGGTCGCGGTCGTGGTCAACAAGATGGACCGCGTCGACTTCAGCGCCGAGAGGTTCAAGGAGATCAGCGACGAGATTTCCGCGCATCTGATCGGCCTCGGCGTCAGGCCTACGGCTGTGATCCCGATCTCGGCGCGCGACGGCGACGGCGTCGCCGAGCGCACGCCGCGGATCGACTGGTACAAGGGACCGACCGTGGTCGATGCGCTCGATGCGCTCGAGCCGGCGCGTCCGCTCGCCGAGTTGCCGCTGCGGCTACCGGTGCAGGCGATCTACAAATTCGACGACCGCCGCATCGTGGCGGGCCGCATCGAGTCCGGCAGCCTCAAGGCCGGCGACGAGATCGTCATCATGCCGACCGGCAAGATCGCCACGATCAAGACCGTCGAGAGCTGGCCGGTGACGCCGGTCAACGGCCCGCAGGGCGCGGGGCGCTCGGTCGGCATCACGCTCGACCGCGAGCTGTTCCTCGAGCGCGGCGACATCATCGGACATAGCGGGCAGAGCCCGCGCGACACCCGCCGCATCCGCGCGCGGATCTTCTGGCTGCACGACAAGCCGCTGACCAAGGGCGAGCAGATCCTGATCCGGCTCGGCACCAAGGAAAGCCGCGCCACCGTGGTCGCCATCGAGAAGGCGATCGACCCCGGCGCGCTGTCCAACGAAGAGAACAGCGCTATCGCGCGCAACCATGTCGGCGAGATCGACATCTCGCTGGCGCAGCCGGTTGCGACCGATCCCTACACCGACAATCCGCGCACCGGGCGCCTCGTGATCGAGGTCAACGGCCGCATCGCCGGCGGCGGCCTCGTGCTGTCGGTCGACGCCGGCCGGCCTGCGGTGCCGGTCGATATCGTGCCGGTGGAATCCGCCCTGCGTGCGGACGAGCGCTCGGCGCGCTACCACCACAACGGCGCCGTGATCTGGCTGACCGGCCTGCCCGGCTCGGGCAAGTCGACCCTTGCGCGGGCGCTGGAGCGGCGGCTGTTCGGAAATGGCGGCTCGCCGATCCTGCTCGACGGCGACACGCTGCGTGCGGGCCTCAACAGCGATCTCGGCTTCTCGCCGCAGGATCGGGCTGAGAACATCCGCCGTCTCGCCGAGGTCGCGACCCATCTGGCGCGCAACGGCCATATCGCGATCGTCGCCGCGGTGTCACCGTCCGCCGCCGACCGTGCGACGGCCCGCCGCATCGCCGACAACGCGTTCCGCGAGATCTATGTCGCGACGCCTGCCGAGGTCTGCGAGACCCGCGACCCCAAGGGCCATTACGCCAAGGCCCGCTCCGGCGGATTGCCGTCCTTTACCGGCATCACCAATGACTACCAGCCGCCGGCCGGCAACGAATTGACCATCGACACCTCGAACCGCTCGGTCACTGAAGCCACCGACGAGATCGAGCGGATGCTGGCCGAGACCGGCATCCTGTTCGACGAACTGACCGATCTCGCGGCGAATATCTGACCTCGCTCGCCTGTCATCGCCCGGCTTGTCTGGGCGATCCAGTATTCCAGAGACAGCAATTATCGAGCCGGGAGGCCGCGGCGTACTGGATGCCCCGCTTGAAGCGGGGCATGACGGCGTCATGCGCGGCAACAAAGGGGCCTTCTCAGAGCCGGGACTTTAGGGCTAAAAGGGCCGTGAACGCGGCCCTTTGGCGCGTTTTTTGCTGATTTCTTTCGAAAACAGCTCCTAAAACGCCCGTTTCTTTGAGAAAGCCCATCATGACTCGTGTCGATGCCCATGGATTGAAGATCGCCCCTGTCCTGTTCGATTTCATCGCCAAGGAGGCGACGCCCAAGGCCGGGATCGCTCCCGACGCGTTCTGGGCCGGACTTGCCGCCATCATCCAGAAGCTCGGACCGAAGAACCGCGAGCTGCTCGCGGTCCGCGACACGCTGCAGGCCAAGATCGACGACTGGCACCGCGCCCACAAGGGCAAGGCGTTCGACATCAACGCCTACACCGCGTTCCTGAAGGACATCGGCTACCTGCTGCCGGAGCCCGCGACCCACAAGGTCGAGACATCCAATGTCGATGAGGAAATCGGCAAGATCTGCGGCCCGCAGCTCGTGGTGCCGCTGACCAACGCCCGCTATGCGCTGAACGCCGCCAACGCGCGCTGGGGTTCGCTGTACGACGCCTTCTACGGCACCGACGCCATCCCGCACGATCCGAGCGAAGCTGGCCGCGGCTACAACAAGGCCCGCGGCGACAAGGTGATCGCGAAGGCAAAGGCCTTCCTTGACGCATCAGCGCCGCTTGCGACCGCAAGCCATACCGATGTGACCTCCTACAGCGTGATCGCCGGCCAGCTGTCGGCCAAGCTGAAGAGCGGCAATTCAACCGCGCTGAAGGACGGCGCCCAGTTCGCCGGCTATCAGGGCGATGCGGCCCAGCCTTCCGCGATCTTGCTCGTCAACAACGGCATGCATGTCGAGATCAAGATCGACCGCAGCAACATCATCGGCAAGGATGATCCGGCCGGCGTCGCCGACATGATCCTGGAATCGGCTGTTTCCACCATTCTCGACATGGAAGACTCGGTCGCCGCCGTCGACGCCGAGGACAAGGTGCTGGTCTATCGCAACACGCTCGGCCTGATGAACGGCACGCTGTCGGCCGATTTCGACAAGGGCGGCAAGACGTTGACCCGTTCGCTCAATGCCGACCGCGTCTACAAGAAGCCCGATGGCAGCGAGCTGAAGCTGCACGGCCGCAGCCTGCTGCTGATGCGCAATGTCGGCCACCACATGTTCACCGACGCGGTGCTCGACGCCAAGGGCGAGGAGATTCCGGAAGGCCTGCTGGATGCCGCGGTCGCCGGCCTGCTCGCGATCCACGACATCAAGGGCAATTCCAAGGTCAAGAACAGCCGCACCGGCTCGGTCTATATCGTCAAGCCGAAGATGCACGGCCCCGACGAGGTGACGCTGACCTGCGACCTGTTCGCCGAGGTCGAGAAGATGCTCTCGCTGCCCGAGAACACGCTGAAGGTCGGCATCATGGACGAGGAGCGCCGCACCACTGTCAATCTCAAGGCCTGCATCCAGCGCGCCTCCAAGCGCATCATGTTCATCAACACCGGCTTCCTCGACCGCACCGGCGACGAGATCCACACCTCGATGGAAGCGGGTCCGATGATCCGCAAGAACGACATGAAGGCGCAGCCCTGGATCAAGGCCTATGAGGACTGGAACGTTGACAACGGCCTGGTCGACGGCCTGCCCGGCCATGCCCAGATCGGCAAGGGCATGTGGGCCGCGCCCGATAAGATGGCCGACATGCTGGTGCAGAAGATCGGCCATCCGCAGGCCGGCGCCACCACCGCCTGGGTGCCGTCGCCGACCGCGGCCACGCTGCACGCCCTGCACTATCACCAGGTCAACGTAACAGCCCGGCAGCAGGAGCTCGCCAAGGGCGGGCCGCGCGCAAAGCTCTCCGACATCCTCACCATTCCGGTGTCGCAGTCGAACTGGGCGCCCGACGATGTCAAGCAGGAGATCGACAACAACTGCCAGGGCATATTGGGCTACGTGGTGCGCTGGATCGACCAGGGCGTCGGCTGCTCCAAGGTGCCGGATATCCACGACGTCGGCCTGATGGAAGACCGCGCCACGCTGCGCATCTCGAGCCAGCATCTGGCGAACTGGCTGCATCAGGGCGTCATCACCAAAGATCAGGTGATGGAGTCGCTGAAGCGCATGGCCGTCGTGGTCGACAAGCAGAACGCCGGCGATTCCCTCTACAAGCCGATGGCGCCGTCGTTCGACGGTGTCGCCTTCAAGGCCGCCTGCGACCTGATCTTCGAGGGCCGTACGCAGCCGAACGGCTACACCGAATACATCCTCACCGCGCGCCGCCGCGAGGCCAAGGCCGCCGGTTGATCGGCGAGTCGCGACGAGAAGCAAAAGCCCCGGCGATGAGCCGGGGCTTTTTGTTGGGCGTTGGCGGTGCCGCAGGCGTCATTGCGAGCGAAGCGAAGCAATCCATCTCACCACTTGTGGAGGCATGGATTGCTTCGTCGCTTCGCTCCTC
The DNA here is from genome assembly GCF_011058295.2 of Bradyrhizobium sp. 6(2017). Taxonomy (NCBI): domain Bacteria; kingdom Pseudomonadati; phylum Pseudomonadota; class Alphaproteobacteria; order Hyphomicrobiales; family Nitrobacteraceae; genus Bradyrhizobium; species Bradyrhizobium sp. 6(2017). Next base: position 9,169,636 of record NZ_CP049289.2, read on the forward strand.
GCAATGACGAACTCAGTCTAGAACACCGCCAAATATTTCAGCAGCGAGACGATGCCGATGATGATGACGACGACGCGCGCGATCTGCTTGGCGCGGCCGTCGAGCGGCAGCATGTTGATGAGATAAAGAACGAGAATAATGACAAGGAAGGTGACGAGTACGCCGACGAGCATGCGGGGCCCCCTGATGGCATCGGTAAATGTGCTGTTCGCCCGTTGCTAACGTGCGAGACGGAGCCCGGTTCCGGATCACGGAACCGAAAGTGGGCCGCCTCGTGCAAGTGGCGCTACTCGCGCGCCAGCACCGCCGGACGCTGATATTTGGCGCGGATGCGATCCGGCGCCGGCGTGAAGTTGAGAGATGCCCCGCGCCGGTCCGCGCGGCCGACCGACATCAGCCCGTCCTTGCCGGCGACGATGTCGCCCTTGCGCAAGGTCGGATCGTCCTCGATCTTCACCGCGGCCAGGCCGACCGGATCCTTGCCGTTGCAGGTGCAGCCCGCGACGATCTGGTCACGATAGCGGAACGCGTTCGGCAGCTCGGAATAGGGCTTGCCGTCCTCCGTCGCGGCGTTGTCGATATTGCCGCCATAGACCACTTCGGTCGCGCTCGCCGGGCAGAAACTGTTGCAGCTCTCCGCCTTGCTCTGATTGCCGGTCGCTGCCAGCGGGAAATAGCGGCCGTCGCAGGTCCGCACGCAGTAAGCCTGACCGCCGTCATAGCGCGCGCGACGCTCGGCCCGCGGCGCGACAGGCGCCGGGCCGTCGTCGAACGGGACCCGGATCACCGGCGGACGGCCCTGCATGAAGCCGCCGAACAGTTGCGAGAAGAAGTCCTGGGCTTGCGCCGCGGGCGCAAGGGACAGGCCGAGCAACGCCGCCGTCCCGAACGCCCACCGCCTGGAATATCGCTTCACCATCACCGCCCCTCATACAACGCCGATCCTCAGTACAACGAGGAAGCGGTCGGAATGTTCATCGCCTGGCGGCCTGAGGGCAGCGTCATCACCGCGGGCCGCGGCTGCACCGGTGCCGGCCGGACCGAGATCTGCGTCGTGGTCGGGCCGAGCTCGCGGGCGGCGAGATGCGGCGCGTTCTTCGGCAACACCACGACTTTGGTGCCGACATCGACCCGGCTGAACAGGTCGGAGACATCCTCATTGGTCAGCCGGATGCAGCCCGACGACACGTACTTGCCGATGGTCGACGGATCGTTGGTGCCGTGGATGCGGTACTCGCTGGAGCCGAGATACATCGCGCGTGCGCCGAGCGGATTGCCCGGGCCGCCGGCCATGAAGCGCGGAAGATAGGGCTGGCGCTTGATCATCTCGGCCGGCGGATGCCAATCCGGCCATTCGGCCTTGCGGCTGATGGTCTGGACGCCGGCCCAGGTAAAGCCCTCGCGGCCAACGCCGACGCCGTAACGGATCGCCCGGCCGCCACCGAGCACGTAATAGAGCGCGGTGTTGCCGGTATCGATGATGATGGTGCCGGGCGCTTCCGTCGTGTTGAGCGCGACGGTGGTGCGGCGCAGCCGCTCCGGCAGCGCGCCGCCCTCGCTGGCCCCGCTCGAGGGATCGTTCATCACCTCGTCGGATGGAAATGCACCCGGCTGCGTCGACGCATAGCCGAGCGCAGACGAGCGGACTTGCGCGCTGGCCGAGGTGGTGACAACGAACGGCGTCACGAACAGGACGCTGGCGAAGGCAAGGTTGCGCGCGGCGCGCGACGCAAGCCGGCGGCTGGAGAGAGACTGCTGTGTCATGTGCTGCCCCTGGACGGGATGCGCATCGTGGTGATGCTACGCCAGTTCAACGCACGCGGCCGTCAGACGGTTCCGGCGCGAATCATCGCAAGCCCGAGATTGTCAACCCGCCGGCCGTCACGAACCCGCGATGGAACCTTTGCCGGCGCGGGCCGTTGTCAGGCGCCATTGGACGCGCGGGGTGACCTCGCAGCGCGAAATTCGTTTTGCCTTCGTGCGGGAGGAAACTGGTGCGCGCGTTTCCGGGTGAACGTCTGCTTGGCAATCCGCCCGAAGGCACGCCCTTCCCCGACAGCAAGGCCGAACTGCCGCCGATGATCAGCCGCGCCGAGGTCGTCGCGTTCGCGCTGGTCGCGCTGCTGGTGATCGTCGTGGTGGCCGTGCTCTATCTGGCGCGCGCGTTCTTCCTGCCGATCACGATGGCCTTCATTGTCGGCACCATGCTGTCTCCGGCGGCGAACCTGCTTGAACGCTACCGGATCCCGCGCCCGCTCGGCGCAGTGTTATTGGTGATCGCGGTCGGCGCGACCGTCAGCTTCATGGTCGGGTTGATTTCCGCGCCCCTAATGGAATGGAGCTCGCGGCTGCCCGAGCTCGGCGCGATCCTGAGGGAGAAGCTGCATGTGTTCGACCGGCCGCTCGCGCTGTGGCAGGAATTGCAGAGCATGCTCGGCGGCTCCGATACGCTTGCCAGCCTGCAGCTGCCGAAATTCGAATGGGTGCAGCCGACGCTGGAATTCCTGTCGCCGACCTTTGCCGAATTCCTGCTGTTCATCGCGACCCTGATCCTGTTCATCGCGAGCTGGAAGGACCTGCGCCGTGCGCTGGTGATGAACTTCAGCGAACGCGCGGCGCGGCTGCGCACGCTGCGCATCCTCAACGAGATCGAGACCCATCTCGGCAATTACCTGCTGACGGTGACCATGATCAATGTCGGCGTCGGCATCGTCACCGGTGCGATCTGCGCGGCAACCGGCATGCCCAATCCGGCCGGGCTCGGCGCACTCGCCGCGACGCTGAACTTCATTCCAATCATCGGCCCGGTCGCGATGTTCGTGGTGCTGGTCGTGGTCGGCATCATCGCCACCCCGACCATCGGCGCCGGGCTGATCGCGGCGGCCTGCTTTGCGGCCGTGACCTTTATGGAAGGGCATTTTGTCACGCCGATGATCGTCGGCCGCAGGCTGTCGCTGAATGCGCTCGCAGTCTTTCTCGCGCTCGCGTTCTGGACCTGGCTGTGGGGCCCGATGGGCGCCTTTCTGTCGTCGCCGCTATTGATCGTGGCGTTGATCGTGAAAGAGCATTTGATGCCGGACAATTCGCCGCAGCTGCCCGAGGAATAGAAAGCGTTTTCAAGCGAGGCAGGCACCGGCTTGCGTCGCGAACACCTGTCGAGCGAACAGGCCAAGTTTCGCATCTGGAACTTTGCCTGCTGCGGGGCGTTTTTCCTTACAACACGCGAATTCTCCGGGAGCTTTCGATGTCGAGCACGGACAACGCATTTGGGATCAAGAACATGACGGACAAAGCGACCTACGAACGCCTGGAAAAGGATGTCACCGCCGTGAAGAACGATATCGCAGCCCTCACCGAACAAATCACTGACGCGCTCAACTCGTTCGCCAACAACGCGGGCAAGCAGGCGCGCCGCCACTACAAGGATGCGCGCGCCAATGCGGAATCGACGCTCGACGACATGTCGGAGCGCGGCAGCGCGATGATGGGCGCGGCGCAGGACGCGGCCTCTTCGATCGAGGAATCGCTAGAAGACATGATCACGCAGCGGCCGCTGGCGACCGTCGGCCTGGCGCTCGGTCTCGGCTTTCTGATCGGCGTCGCCTGGCGCCGCTAACGGATCTTCTCGAATGAGGCCTGTGGAGGCGGTCATCCGCAAACCTCCCCTCTGGACGCGATGGCAGCGCTGGCGCGCCGCCGCCTCGTTTGTCGATGCGCTTTTCAAGGCGAGATTGAAGGCAAGGTTTGGCAATGCTTCAGCGGCTGATCAATGACGTCAAGGAATCCACCGGCAGCGCGTTGCGCCTGACGTCGCTTGCCGCCGCTGCCGCGATCGCGCTGTCCATCACCATCGCCTTCCTTTGCGCGGCCGCCTTTGTCTTCGTACTGCAGCACTACGGCCCGGTGGAGGCGTGCCTGTCCGGCGCCGCAGTGTTCCTGGTCGTCACGCTGGTCGCCGCCAGCGTTTACATCGTGCGTAAGCGCGAGGCACGCCAGCGTGCGGAGAAGGCGGCAAAGGCAGCCGCGGCCAATGTGTTTGCCGACCCTGTTGTGGTCGCCACCGGCCTGCAGATCATCCGGGCGATCGGCGTGAAGCGGTTGATCCCGATCCTGGCGGTCGGTGGCCTCGCGCTCGGCCTGATGGCCAGCCGCAGCGCCGCCGCTAGCGGTCAGCCGGAGGAGGAGTGACGCCTCGTACGGGAACAACCGGTGTCATCGCCCGGCTTGACCGGGCGATCCAGTACGCCGCAGCCCATCGGCTCAATCACGACTGCCTCTGGAATACTGGATCGCCCGGTCAAGCCGGGCGATGACAGCTGTGCCTGTTGAGATCGCGGAGCTTCTAGTTGAGATCGCGGAGCACCGTTCTCAGGTCACGCAGCGGCCGGGCTGCAGCAGCTTGGCCACTTCGGTCAAAACGCTAACCACGGGCTCACAAGCCACCTTGCGGGTGTCGCCGGGCCGGGCCCGGGCGGGCGCTGTGGGGCGATTGCGAGCCTCTTCCCGCGCCACGGGAACGCGGACCAGCACCGACGTCTCGGGAAGCCGATCGACCTTCAGCGCGACGGTCCTGCTCGGCAGGCCGCTTGATGGAACCGCGGCGCGGTCGGTCTTGGCGGTGCGATTGACCGCGCTCTCCGGCGCCAGTGCGGTGGTGACCTTCTGAGTTCCAATGAGATCGTGGCCGGATGCGAGCTGCACCGCGCCAAGCGTCAATCCGCCCGCCAACGCAGCGAAAATTCCCTTTTGAATCTTTGGCATGGTGATGTCCCTCGCCCCATGGAAGTTTCCCTTGGCGATCACGGACACAACGCGAGCGGAACCTGTGGAGTTCTCGCGTCCGGCCATCACTTAACCGTGTACGAAAATATTTTCACGCGCAGGGAACGAGTCCGGGGGTTCGCGAGTCATTGCAAGAGCCGGTTATTCCCCCTGCCCCATTGACCGGCGACGTAGGGCGCGACCGTGGTGATGCCGGTCGCGCCCTGCTCTTTTTTGCGGTGAGCTGCGGACGGGGCGTCAGCCAGCATTTCACTCACCGGTTGCATTTGGAGTGAGGCGCCGAGGGCTGATCCCCTCACTGGCGAGAGGACCGCCTGACTAGGCGTTGTCGTTTGCCGGCATGTCCTGGGAACGAACGACCGTCACTTCACGGCAGGACAGGCAACGACCGACGTGAAACTTGATTCCCGTCGTCTGGTCGTCGACGAGCATCAGCTCGCTCAGGGGCTCGCCGCATTTGCAGGTCACCGTCTTGCTGTCGGCAAAATACATCGGACGTCCCTCCATGGGCTGGAGATTTCATCTCGTCATTGGGGCGAACTCGATTGCCCCTTCAGATCGCTTCCACTCCTTTTCGGCCGGTAACGTCCGGGCAATCCGGACAATGGGGGTGACGTTCCCAGATTTATTTTGAAGCAGCTTGCGTCTTCGTCTGGAACTGCGCGGCTTCGCGCGCCTGCCGCTCGGCCTTGAGCCGCTTGAAATTCTCGTAAAAAGCCTTCTCGCTGGCGCGATGCTCCTTTATCGCCTCCGACGCCTCTTGCTGACGCAACTCGTTGCGGGCCTTCCGCTGCTGGGGAGTCAAATTCATATGGCCTCCAACTAAGCTCTTGAATCAACGCTGGATTCAACGCACGAGGCCGGAAAAGGTTGCACTGGAGGGAACTGGCTCTACTTGCGCAGGCTGGCCCAGACGCCGCCGAGAATCAAAAGGCCGCCGATCAAATGGATCAGCTTCGGTGGCTCGCCGAGGATGATCCACGACAACAGCGCGCTGGCGATCGGCGCGACGTAGAGCACGAGCGACGTCCGCACCGAGCCGAACCTTGCGCCGAGCCAGGCAAAGCCGGCATAGGCGATCAGGCCGGGCACGAGGCCGGCGAAGACATAGGCCTCGAACGCCCTGGCGTTGAAGACCTCCGCCGGCGTGGCCCACATCTCCCGGAGCGCCGGCGGCAGCGAGCACAGCGCGCCGGCCGCCGAGAACAGGCTGACCCGCGCCAGCAGCGAGGCGCGCGACGCGACGCGCGACTGCATCAGCGTGTAGCCGGACCAGCCGAGCATCGCGACCACCACCAGCAGATCGCCCCAGGCCGCGCTCGACTGCGTCAGCGTTTCCAGATGGCCGCCGGAGACGATCAACAGCGCGCCGGCCAGCGCGAGCCCGGTGCCGAGCCATTGCAGCGGCCCGATATGCTCGATGCCGAGCGCGGCCGAAATCAGCAGCACCATGATCGGCGACAGCGCGAAGATCAGCGCGATATGGATTGCGGTCGTCGTGATGCCCGCGATGTAGACCGGGCCGCCGCACAGGAACATGCCGAGGAAGCCCGCGGCGAAGATCGGCCAGAGATTCTGTGCCAGCGGGATCTTGCCGTCCCTGACAGCCGCGATCGCAAACGGCGCCAGCCCGATCGCGATGATGCTCCAGCGAAAGAAGGCCAGCGAGAACGGCGGCACCGAGCCGGCAAGGCCGCGCGCCAGCACCTGGTTGGAGGCCTGCCCGACCGCGACCAGGATGAAGCCGGTCAGCGCGACCGCGTCCTCCCAGCCCGTGGCCGGACGGCCGACCGGAGCTTTCGGCAACTCCGCATCCATGACACCGCCCCCTCAGCCGGCACAATCGACGAAGACAAATCCCGTCAGCGCAGCCGCCCGCCGCGGCGCGCGCACAGCCTCACTGCTCCGCCGCTTCCCGCTCCATGTCGCGGCTGGACATGTCTTCACCCTGCATGTTGGCGTAGTCGCGCGCCATCTCGCGCATCAGGAATTTGGCGGGAACGTCGTGATACGTGCCGTGGTCGTTGACATACTGCATGTAGGCGCGCCCGGCGCCGTCGAAGGGATGCAGCAGCGCATCGGAATGGCCGTCGAAATCGAGCGGCTTGACGCCGAGCTTGGCGCACAGCGTGTCGTTGAAGGTCGGGGTCGCCTTGCGCCAGGCGCCGTCGACGAACACTTCGGTGAAGCCGTGCCAAGTGAACAGGTCCGAGCCCATGCTCTGTCGCAGCTTCTCGGTGGTCAGGTGGTTGCGGACATCAGCGAAGCCGACCCGGGCCGGGATGCCGTGGACCCGGCAGGCCGCCGCATAGAGCGCCGCCTTGCCGACGCAATAGCCGTTGCCGGCGGCGAGCACGCTGGAGGCGCGGAAGCTCTCCGGCGAGCGCATGCTGACATAGGGATTGTAGCGGATGCCGTCGCGCACCGCGGTGTAGAGCCGGCTCGCTCTTTCGCGCGCGCTGGCGTCAGCCGGCACGGCGGCGCGGGCGAACGCTGCGACGGCAGGATGGTCGCTGTCGACATATTCGCCTGCAACAGTGTAGAGGCGGCTGATCGTATCGGGAAGATGCTCGGTCATGGCGCGAGCTTAGCAAGCCATTTGCGCAGTTCAATGCGGCTCGTGCGGCCCTTCTTGCAGCCCTGCCCCGCTCAGGTCCTGAAGCGTCCGTCCCTGCGGCGGCGAGTAGCTGCGCCGCTTGGCCTTGAAATATTCGCGCGCGAAATGGATGCCGATCCCGATCAGGAACGGCGGGGCAAGCGCGGCAGCGATCATCAAGGCGGTAATCGACTTCGGCGTCAGGATGTCCAGCACCATCGACGCCAGCAGCCACAGCGTGGCAGCAATCACCGCGACGTCGACATGCTTCATCCCCGCTCTTTCCCTTGTCCGCTGACCATCATCCGGGTTCCATACTACCGGCTGGCCCCGGGCGCGCCAAGGATTCCGGGCGGCAGGCAATACCTCCAGCCCTTCACTTTTCTGGAACGGCAGGGCGGCTGGTTAGGCCGCGAACGCCCTGACCAGCAGCAGGCCGCCGAACAGCGCGAGGATCGAGAACGCGACGGAGGCTGCGATGTAGGCGCCGGCCGACCATAACTCGCCCCGCTGCATCAGCACGATGGCATCGAGCGAGAAGGTCGAGAAGGTGGTGAAGCCGCCGCAGATGCCGACGGTGAGAAACACCCGCGTCGCCTGGCTGACATTCCAGCTCAACGCGAAGGATTCCGCGAAGACGCCGATCAGGAACGAGCCCACGATATTGATCACCAGCGTGCCCCAGGGAAATTCCGTGCCGACCAGGCGCCCCGCGCCGATCGCCACCAGATAGCGCGCGACCGACCCCAGCGAGCCGCCGATCGCGACCGCCGCCAACAATTGAACGTTCAATGCCTCACCTTTCCGCCCCGCCACTCGACGATGCCTGCCACAAGCCCGACAACGAAGGTCGCGGCGACCAGCTCGCCCGGCGCGCCGACCAACAGGGCGACGACGCCGACGAGCCAGATCGACCCGACCAGCGACAATGCGATTGAGAGTGACCCAGGAAGACCCGTCATGCTCTGCCCCTTCTCGTTCGCGGGGGGCGCGTAGCGGGTCGGCGGTGGCGCATGCTCCTACCGACGCTCTCGCGCCCGGTAGGAGTCATCAGCCTTGCGGCGGTTATCGGGGGACTCCATCCCCATCAACGTGGGAATGGTAGGCGAGCGGCGCGGCGGGAGCAAGTAACCATCCCGCCGCTTCGCTGTTGGTTCACTCGCTCATCGACAGCATCGCGTTCAGCTCGACGGCGGTCCGCAGCTGCTCGATGCGCGCAGCAACCTGCTCGCGTTCGGCGCCGCGCGGCAGCTGCGCGAGCCGGCTTTCAAGCCGCACCCGGTGCTCGTCGAGGCGCTGCTCGAAGGTGTGGGGTTCAGATCGCTTCCGCTTCTGAATCGTCTTCATCACTCACCCTTGGCGGTTGCAGACCGGGACTGTTGGCCCAGCGGTCCAGTTGATCGATGACCTGTGCGTGGCTCGGACGCCGCGGTTCAGGGGCTTCCGGCTCCTCGGATAGCTTGCGGGGCAATTTGACGTGGTTGGTCATGGCATCACTCCCGCGAGACAACGGAGAGGCCCCCGGATCGTTCCTCAATCTTTTGTCTAAGTCATTGATATCACTTGATAAACATACTCAATTGATGTTTTTTTAGGGGCTTGAGGAACCCGCCGCAACTTGGTTCGTTTAGCAAATTACTCAACTAACTAATTCTGGGCGATTTGCGATGAATGAGCTTCGCGCTGAACGTCTTCAAGTCATGTTGTCACCCGAGGAATTGGCTGCCCTCGACGATTTCCGATTCAAGCACCGCATGCCGACCCGTGCTGCGGCGGTTCGCGAGCTGCTCAAGCTCGGTCTGGCCGGCAACGGCATCGATGGGGGAGCCGGGGTCAAATCGAGCGAGTATGGGGTGTTTAATCGGGGGCCGGACGGGCACACCCAAGGGGACGCACCGCAAGAGGAATAGCGGCGCGTTGGCGCGCAGGACTGTCGCGGCTCAAGCCGCGACGAAGAGGTCCACAATCCCCTTCAGGATCGAGACCACGAGCGCCGACGAGAACATCGCCGTGCCGAGATCCGCGAGATAAAGCAGCTGCGCCTTCTGCTCCGCATCAAGCCGCGCGATTGCCTTTCGCATGGCCAAGCTCCCTTTTGGGGAGAACGCGCCTCGCGAACGTCGGTTCCGTCCGCCGTGCGCTCAGGCCCGCTGCAGCGCCAGCGTCACGCCGCCGAGCGTCAGCGCCATGGCGCCGATCTCGCGCAGGCCCAAGGGCTCACCGAGGATGATCGCCGCCGACACCACGCCGATGACAGGTACCAGCAGCATGCCGGTCGACGCCGATGTCGGCGGCAGGCGGCGCAGCGTCTCGAACCAGGTGAGGTAGCAGATGCCCATCGGCATCAGCGTCATGTAGGCGAAGCAGCCGAGGCCGAACGGCGTGATCGCGGCGTAGTTCGGGTGCTCGAAGAGAATGCCGAGCAACAGCATCACGAGACAGCCGATGCCGACCTGCCAGGCGACCACCGCGAGCGGCGGCATCGGCAGCGGCTTGCGGTTCAGCACATTGCCGAGCGCAAAGAGGATGGCGCAGGCGAGCGCCAGCGCAATTCCGGTGAGCTTGCCGGCGCTGAAGGCAAAGCCATTGCCGCCAAGCAATAGTGCAACGCCGGCGACGCCGAGCACCAGCGCGGCGAGGTCCCGCAAGGTCGGACGGCTGTGCAGCACCGGCCAGGCGAACAGCATCGCCCAGATCGGCATCGTGTAGGCCAACAGCGCGCCCTCGCCGACGGTGACGAATTTCATCGCGATGGTGCCAAAGCCCATCCAGGCGAAGACATTGGTGAAGGAGGCGAACAACAGCCGCGGGATCGCCTCGCGCGGCACGGTCAGCGACTGGCCGCGGGCCAGCGCCAGCGTGCCCAGGATCACCGCCGCGCAGGTGCCGGCGAGCCCGCGGGCGAACAGCGGCGGCCATTGCTGCAGCAACAGCTTCATCAGCGGCCAGTTCAGGGCCCAGCCGAACGCCGTGATGACCAGGCAGAGAAAACCGACTGTTCTGTCGCGTTGAGTCGTGTCCATGGGCCGCGCTTAGCAGGCAGACAGGCGTGATTCCACAGCGCATTGCGCATGCCGGGGCGCGTGGCACGCGAGAACGATCCAGCGTGTACCTTCGAATACCACTTGGTCAGGCGAAGGAGCCGATCGTGATCCGCGGCCAGCCCTCGCTTTTCCGCGCGGCGGCAAGCTTGCTCGCCCAGGCATCGATCAGGCTCGCGATCAGGAGGCGGCCGGTGCCGCGCATGTCGGGCAGTTTCATGGTAGGCGTGCCGAGCGTAAGTGCGACCACGCCATGCACAGCCGCAAGCAGCGCAGTCGCCAGCCGCTGCGGAAGGCCCGACGGCGGTTCGGCGCCATGTGCCGCCAGGAATTCCCGCACCGACGTGACGAACAGCTCGTAGCTGCGGCGCGCGATCTCGGTCTCGCCGAAATAGACGCCGTCGGGAAAGCGGCGGTCCTCGACCGTTCCCGACATCGAGAACAGCGAACGGAAGTGATCGGGATTGTCGGCCCAATAGTCGAGATAGGTTTCCATCACGCGCCGCAGCCTGAGATCGCTGTCGGCGGTCTGCGCGCGGACCCGTTGGAGCTGTTCGGCCACCGCCTCGAGGTTCTGTTGCTTCACAGCGAGCAGCAGCAGCAGCTTGGTCGGATAATATTTGAGGACGGTGCCCTTGGAGTAGCCGATCGCGTCGGCGATCTTCTGGATCGAGACGGTCTCGAGCGTGCCGGCGGCGAATTCCTTGCGCGCGGTATCGAGGATCAGCGCCTTCAACGCCTCCTTGTCGGCCTCCTGCCGTGCCCGGCGCTGAAAGCGCCGCCCGCCTTTGCTGGATCGCTCCTCGATCGACATCGCCGTTTCCTAGAGCCTTTTCCGTTCCGATGGAATCGAAACGAGGCTCCCCTTGCCATAGCCGAGTTAATTGACTATGGTCAATTAATTGATCATAAGACGGGAGGATGCAATGAGCGCCCTTGCGAGCCCCCTCGCCGGCGAGGTTGTCCGCAGCGATTTCGATCCGTTCAGCCCTGCGACGCGGGCCGATCCCTACGGCACCTACGCGGAGCTGCGCGCCGCGGCGCCGGTCATTCGCCTGACCAAATACGACATCTGGGCGGTGCCGCGCTTTGCCGAGGTCAAGACGATCTTCGGAGACCATCTCAACTTCAGCAACGCCGGCGGCGCCGGGCTTGCCAACCACTTCAAGGAAAAGCCGTGGCGGCCGCCGAGCATCGTGCTGGAAGCCGATCCGCCGCTGCACACCCGGACCCGCGCGGTGCTGGCGCGCATCCTCTCGCCCGGCGCAATGCGTCGGCTCGCGGATGACTTCAAGGCGATGGCGGCACGGCTGGTCGACGGGCTGGTCGCGCGCGGATCGTTCGACGCGATCAAGGACATCGCCGAGGTATTTCCGGTCAGCGTGTTTCCCGACGCGCTCGGCATCGACCAGGAAGGCCGCGAGAATTTCCTGACCTATGGCGCGATGGTGTTCGCCGGCTTCGGACCCGAGAACGACTATTTTCGCGACCTGATGAAAGAAGCGCCCCGCGTGCTGCCCTGGGTCGCGGCACGCTGTCAGCGCGAGGCGCTGCGCCCGGGCAGCTTTGGCGCGCAGGTCTACGAGGCGGCCGACGCCGGCGAGATCAGCGCGGAGGAAGCGCCGCTGCTGGTGCGTTCGCTGCTCTCGGCCGGGCTCGACACCACGATCAGCGCGATCGGCATGGCGCTGTACACGCTCGCGCGCCATCCCGATCAATGGGCGCTACTCGCGGCCGATCCGTCGCTGTCGCGCGCGGCGTTCGACGAGACGCTGCGCTTCGATTCACCGGCGCCGTTCGTGTTCCGCACCACGCCGCATGACACCGAGATCGCAGGCGTTGGGATCGGCAAGCACGAGAAGGTGCTCCTGCGGCTCGCCTCCGCCAACCGCGACGAGACGCGCTGGGAGCATGCCGACCAGTTCGACGTCAGACGGCGGTTGTCCGGGCACATGGGGTTCGGCGTCGGCATCCACGGCTGCGTCGGGCAGATGGTGGCGCGGCTGGAGGCGGAGGCCGTGATCGCAGCGCTCGCGGCCCGCGTTAAGCAGTTCGACATTGCGGGCCCCACAGCCTTCCGCGACAGCTCGGGCCTGCGGGCGCTCAGCGCGATGCCGGTCCGCGTCACACCGAAATAGCAGGCCACCCTAGAAAAATCCGGCGCACCTTGCGATGCGCCGGATCAGTCGACCAGCTTCAGAACTTCATGCCGACGCCGCGCGCGGTGTACGGTTGCGCGAGTTGCGCTGGAAGAACAGCGCCTGGCTCGCCACCGCCGACACCATGGCCGGCTGGAACGGCTTCGAGATCAGGAATGCCGGCTCCGGCCGCTCGCCGGTCAGGAAGCGTTCGGGATAGGCGGTGATGAACACCACCGGCACCTCGAAGGTCCGCAGCAGCTCGTTCACCGCATCGAGGCCCGACGAGCCGTCGGCGAGCTGGATGTCGGCGAGGATCAGGCCCGGCTTCTTGTTCTTGGCGAGCGCAACCGCATCGGAGTGCGTGCGCGCGACGCCGATCACGTTGTGACCGAGATTCTTCACCAGGCTCTCGAGGTCCATGGCGATGAAGGTCTCGTCCTCGATGATCAGAACGTCGGTGGCGATCTCGGCGGCCATCTCGCGGCCGGCGGCATCGGTGAGCTTGCGCGTCTCGGCGATGTCGGTGCCTAGAATGTAGCCGACCTCCTCCTCCGAAAAGCCCTCCAGCGACAGCAGCAGGAAGGCCTGGCGGGGCAGCGGCGTGATGTTGGAAAGCCGGCGCTCCGGCGGCAGCGACAGCGTCGCCACGTCGGCATTGTCATTGTTCACCGACACTGAATTCCAGATCTGGGTGAACAGCCGAAACAGGCCGGCGCGCGGGCCGTGCGCCTGGTCCAGCAACGATCCGTCCTGCAACAAGGCCTCGAGCATGGCCCCGACATAGGCGTCCCCCGACGCCTGGTTTCCGGTCAGTGCGCGGGCATAGCGGCGCAGCAGCGGAAGGTGTTCGGCAACGATCTGCGATCGGGACATTCCCACTCCATCTTGTTCGTGAGGCCTGCCGGCCTGAAACCCGTTGTCCGGGGGCGGCGCATCCATTTCGAGGCCCCCCCGGTTCCCCTGCATCCCCGATTACGCGTGAACGACGAAAAAGTTCCACGAAATAGTTCCAGCCTTCCGGAACTTTCTGCGCAACTTTGCATTAGCTCGTGACCGACGAGGCAACGCGGCCAGCCTCTAATTTCGAGGAAACATCTTGGAAATCAGAGACTTAACTCCCGGGGAAGCGTGGATCACATCATGAAGGAAGTAAAGAAGCAGGGCGGTCTCAACGCCGAGATTCAATCGAGAATCGGCCACCAGCTTCGCGCCATGTACGACGACGTGGTGCGACAGGGGGTGCCCGACCGCTTTGCGGAGCTGATCCGCAAACTCGACGGACCCGAGGCTGCCGCGGCGGCCGTCGCCGGGGGTGGTGATACCGACAAGAACAATGGAGGGGACTAATGCCTCTCACGAATGAACTTCGCGACGACATTCTTGCGTCGGTCCCGAGCCTGCGCGCGTTCGCGATCTCGCTGTCCGGTAATGGTGACCGCGCCGACGATCTGGTGCAGGAGACCCTGCTGCGCGCGATCGCCAATATCGACTCGTTCCAGCCTGGCTCGAACCTGCCCGCGTGGCTGTTCACCATCCTTCGCAACCTGTTTCGCTCCGACTACCGGAAGCGGCGGCGCGAGGTGGAGGACGCCGAGGGCAACTATGCCAAGACGCTGAAGAGCCAGCCGTCGCAGACCGCTCACCTGGAGTTCGAGGAATTCCGCACCGCACTCGAAAAGCTGCCGCAGGACCAGCGCGAGGCACTGATCCTGGTCGGCGCCTCCGGCTTCTCCTACGAGGATGCCGCGGCGATCTGCGGCTGTGCGGTCGGCACCATCAAGAGCCGCGTCAACCGTGCGCGATCGAAGCTGAGTGCGCTGCTCTATGTCGATAGCGCCGAGGATTTCGGCCCCGACAACACCGTGCGCGCCGTGATCGGCGGCAATGGCGGCTGAACGCGACCGATGTTAAATGCGAAAAGGCGGCCCTGATCGGGCCGCCTTTTTGGTTGGGAATCAACAAGATCACGTTCGCGCGACCGGCAGACGCCTCCTCTTCGCAGCGTTAGCTCGCCATCGCCTTCTCGACAGCGGCCGGCTTGAAGCCGTTTCTCAATTCGAGGATCTTGGCCGCGATTTCGGTCACCGGGACCGGATGGCTGAACAGGAAGCCCTGGGCCTCGTTGCAACCTTCCGCCCGCATGTGGTTCAACTGCTCGACGGTCTCGATGCCCTCGGCGATCGTGGTCATGCCAAGGCTTTTGCCGAGGCTGATGACGGCACGGACGATCGACTTCGATCCATGCGTCGCCGTCGCGTCGCGCACGAAGGATTTGTCGATCTTGAGCTTGTCGAAGGGAAAACTTCGCAGATAGCTCAGCGATGAATAGCCGGTGCCGAAATCGTCGAGCGCAATGCGCAGCCCCTGCGCCTTCAGCTTGTGCAGCGTGGCAAGGGTCTCGTTGCTGTTGGCGAGGAAGACGGACTCGGTGATTTCGAGCTCCAGCCGGCGCGGCGACAATTTTGACGCCGCGAGCGCGTTGACAACAACGTCGATGAAGTCGGGGTCGCGAAACTGGACCGCCGAGACGTTGACCGCGAGCTTCATCTCGCTGGGCCAGGTGACGGCCTGCTCGCAGGCACGATTGAGCACCCATTCTCCCAGCGGGCAGATCAGCCCGATCTCTTCCGCGATCGGGATGAACTGGTCGGGTGGCACCAGTCCGCGCTTCGGGTGATGCCAGCGCAGCAGCGCCTCGAAGCCGCAGATGCGGTCGAGATTGAGATCGTAAAGCGGCTGGTAGAACAGCGAGAACTCGTCCTTGACCATCGCCTCGCGAAGGTCGAGCTCGAGCGCCCGGCGCCGCTGCAGACTGGCGTCCATCGCGGGTTCGAAAAATCGCCAGGTGCCCCGGCCTTCCATCTTGGCACGGTACAGCGCGACGTCGGCGTTCTTCTGAAGCTTCTCGCCGGTGGTGCCGTCGCCCGGCGACATCGAGATGCCGACGCTACATCCGACGATGACGCGATGCCCGTTCAGTTCGTACGGGGCGCCGACGCATTCGACGATGCGGCGAGCGAGGCGCTCGGCCTCGTCTCCGCCCTGGACGCCGCATTGAATGACCGCGAACTCGTCGCCGCCCAAACGCGCGACGGTGTCGACCTCACGGACGCAGGCGTTGAGCCGGTCCGCGACCGCACAGAGCAGTTCGTCGCCGACCGGATGCCCTAGCGTGTCGTTGACCTGCTTGAAATTGTCGAGGTCGAGGCAGAACACCGCGAAGCCAAATCCACGGCCGACCTGAGCAACCGCCAGCTCGATCCGTTCGGCCAGCAGCGTACGGTTCGGCAGCTTGGTCAGGGCATCGTGCCGGGCCATGAACGCGATCTGCGACTCGGCGCGTTGTTGTTCGGTGACGTCCTCGCAGGTGACGAGCCAGCCGCCGTCGGAGGTCGGCCGTTGCGCGATGGCGATGATCCGTCCATCGCTGAGATGCTGCAGATAGTTGCCGCCCTCCTGCTGGCCCATCGATCGCTCGCGCTCGGCCAGCAGGTCGGCGACGGTGCGATCGCCATGATTGCCGGCGGCGATGCTGAGGTCGAGCACGTCCTCCATGGTCATGCCGGGAACGACGAGCTCCGGCGAAATATCGAAGATCTCGCAGAACCGGCGATTGGCGACCTGCAGCCGCGCTTCGCTGTTGTAGAGGCACAAGCCTTGCGACATATGCGTGAGCGCCGCATCGAGCCGCAGATTGGTTTCATGCAGCTCTGCCTTCTGCTGCTTCAGCGCGGAGATGTCGCTGTAGACGAGGACGACGCCGCCCTCCTGCGTCTCGCTCCGGCTGACGCGCAGCCAGCGTCCGTCGGACAGCTGCGCTTCGCTCGCGAAACCGTCGATGTCACCTTCGGTCGGAGCGAGCTCGGGAGCCTCCAGTCGATCCGATTGCAGCAGCTGCGGCGAGAGACGGATGAATTCGCTGGCGCGCGAGTTGGCCAGGGCAATCTGGCCGTCCGCATCGAGCAGCACGACGCCTTCACGCGACGTTTCGAGCGCATCCGAAAGCCGCGCCTGCGCGGAGCGACGTTGCGACACCTCCTGATCGACCATCCGCCTGATGTTGTCGCGCATCGTTTCCATGGCGGTCAGCAGGATGCCCAGTTCGTCGGTGCCGCCCTTGGGGACGGTCGCATCGAGGTCGCCGCCGGCGATGCTGCGCGCGGCGCGGGATGCAATGGCGACCGGTCCGATGATGCGGCGCGCCAGCAACCATGAAAACAGTGCCGACAGGAATAGCGCGACGGTCAGCCCGGCCACGTTGAGCTGCAGGTCACGCTTGATGGTCGAGAGCGCCTTCTGCCGGAACAGGAAGCCGTCACCAGCCGTATAGTTGACCAGCAGCTCGACCTGCTGGCCGACGATCTTGGAATAGCGATCGACGTCGCCGACCGAGGTGCCCGATGCATGCGGATCGGACGCCGGGTTTGCCTCCAGCGACGAGCCGACCGCGCGGCGATGCAGTTCCATCCAGGCGTCGGCGGCTTCCTGAACCTTGGCGGCGGCCTGCGCAGCCCGCGAGGACTGCGACCGATCGGCGGCGATCGTCAGGTCTTCCGAGAGCGTCCTGGCGAGCTTTTCGATCTGGCTGTCGAGGCTCGCACGGATCTCCGGGTCCGACGTCATCAGACGCTGCGACGAGGCGACCCGCATCGCGGCGAAATCCGCGCCGGCCGCGCGGGCGTAGTTGATCGACATCAGGGATTCGTCGAACGTCTTGGCCACCAGATCGCCGGCGTGGCGGATGCCTAGGATGGAGTATCCGCCGAGCGCGACGGCAATGGCGCTCATCGCAAGGCAGAAGATCAGAATCTGGGCGCGGATCGAGCCCGTCGTCAGCGCAAAGCGCGACAGGCGGCCGGTTGCGTACCGAAGCGCCGCACTGCTCTTCACCTTGAGATTGCCCAAGAGGCTATCCATGCCCGCGTTTCGCCGTAGTGCTCGGTACTCAAGCTACGCAGAAACGCGCAGCGCATGCGGAAAATGACTGTCTGCTCAAAATTGCCTTAGTAGTGACTGGAACTCATGCTGAAATCGTTAAGATCAGCTGGCGATAATCACCCTCACAGGTAATCCCTGAGGCGACTTTTGCAGCCTTGGGTAGCGGTATCCGGTGGTCGAGGTTCAGGCGGGGGTCTCATGCAGTCAGGCTTGTTGCGCGGCTTGCGCCTCGGCCAGTTCAGCCGTGTGCCATTTGTGGCCGCGATTGTCACGGGAGTGCTCACCGGAGCCGCTTTGGGTGCAGCCCCTTACGTCATTTCGCAGAAGGATCGTGAATTCAAACCCGCGGAAATCTCGATCAAGCGGGGCGAGGTTTTACGGTTCGTTAACGATGACGGCGAGCTGTTGCATCACGCTTATTTGAGCACCGAGGCGTTCAGCTTCGACTCCGGCGACCAGCAGCCGGGCAGCAAATTCGACGTCACCTTTTCGGTACCCGGCGACTACACCGTGTTGTGCGGCATTCATCCGAAGATGAAGCTCGCCGTCCACGTCGCCAAATAGCCAGGCTCAAACCGCGACGATCTTACAGGACCGAGGTCTTGAAGATCGCGGCATGGCCGAAATAGTAGACGAACAGCGTCAGAGACAGCGCGGCACAGAGCGCGACCGGGGCGAGCCACGCCGGGCGACGATCGCGTTGCAGGACCTTGTTGTCGGCCACGATCGCAAACAGGACGGCGATGATCGCCGAATGTCCGATCGTGTCGATCTTGCCGAATTCGAAGCACGCGCTGACAAACATCCCGGCGAGCACGGCGGCGGCGCAGCGCCGGATCAACGGCGTCCAGATCAAGGCGAAGGCGAGCGTGAATTCCACCATGCCCGCGGCGCGCATGTAGAACTCATTGTCGAAGCCGAGGGTCATCGACGCATGCTCGATCAGGAGCGGGAAGCTCCACTCCGGATAGGCCCATTTCTCGATCGAAGCCCACATCAACGTCACTGCCGCGGCGTACCGCATCACGTCGATCGGCCGGATTCCGAACAGATCCTTGTTCAGCCCGACCAGCGCGAAATAGGCGGCAACGCCTAGAAAGATCGGGTAATCGGCGAGATGGAAGACGCCGTAGCCCTGGACGCCGATTCCGAACAGGATCGCCATCCCGGCGGCCGACAGCGGCATCGTGCGTCGCGACAGCATGCCGGCGGCGATACCGAGTTGCAGCGCGCCGACCAGCGGTGACGACGTCTTCAACTCGGGGGTCAGCAGGATGCCGCCGACGGCCCAGATCGAGATGAAGAAGAACGCGCAGACCGCACGCATCATCAACTCGGTGTGCAGCCGCAATCCCGCGGTGACGCGGTCGAGCACCCGGATCGTCGCATCTCCCAGCGACGTCGGCTCGATCACGCAGCCCGCAAACAGCCAGAAGACGGCGATGCCGAGCAGCAGTTCAAAGTCGAGGCAAAGGACATTCTCGAGTCCGCGCGGCTGGCCGGCGACGTCGTAGGCACAGAACCATTTGACATGCGCCTCGGCACTGCGCGCGGCTACGACACAAAACAAAACCGCTGCAAGGCACGTGGCAGAAAAGGAGCGCACGGCCGATCCGGCATCTCGCGCCCATCCACTAAACATTGAACCAACCGCCCACACACACACACACGCTTAAGGACTTGTTTAACTTATATCAAATTTTAAGCTTTGCGCCTGCCCCGGACAGCCGCTGGTTGCATTGTGGTTAATTGCGACGGACCAGCCCAGCCCGTCCCTTTGTGCAGTCTTTACAGCCGGTTCCCTCAAATTTTAGCTAATTCCGGCACGGGAGCTCAATTCAACTGTCGTACTGAAATCCGGACAAATCGGTTCGGGAGGCCGGTACAATGTTCGGAGCGTTGAGTGTCGTGAGTATCGGGGTGGGCTCGGCCCTCGCCTACCTGACCAAATCGTATCCTTCGCGCGTGGAGACGCTGGAGACCTGCGCGGGTGCCTTCCTGATCGTCGGACTTGGCCTCCTGGGGGCTGCGCTGCCGCACCTGGCCTGAGCGAGTCCTGTTCTCGACAGCCTTGTTCTCAACAGCCCTGCCGCGGTCATCGCGGCAGCTTGGGCACCCCGGGCACCGGTGGATTGGTGGCGGTCAACGTTTCAAGAAAGGCGATGAGATCCTTCTTCTCGGCTGCCGTCAGCGACAGCGGCTTGATGTCGGGCGATCGGCTCGGCCGTTCGATCCCGCCCTTGTTGTACAGCTCAATGACATCTTCCAGCGTCGCGACCGATCCGTCGTGCATGTAGGGCGCGCGGCGCGCGACGTCGCGCAAGGTCGGGGTCTTGAACGCATATTTCAGCTTCGCCGACGTCGGAAAGAAACGGCCGCGCCCGATGTCATGCCCCTTGGCGGTGCCGATATCCTGAAACGATCCGTCGGAGAAGGACGGGCCGCTGTGGCAGGCCGAGCAACGCGCCTTGCCGTTGAACAGCTCAAAGCCGTGCTGGGCTGATGCACCGATCGCGCTATTGTCGCCCTTGATCCAGCGGTCGAACGGCGCCTCGCCAGCAATGATGGAGCGCTCGAAGGTCGCCAGCGACTGCTCGATCCTCGGCCGTGTGATCGCACCGTCGCCGAACGCGCGGCCGAACGCATCGACATAACCAGGGATCGCCGCAAGGCGCGCGATCAATTCCGGCTCGGTCATGTTCAGGTTCATGGGAGACAGGATCGGGCCGAATGCCACGGATTCGAGATCCTTGAACTTGCCGTCCCATCCGAGGGGCTCGAAAAAGGCCACGTCGATCAGCGTCGGCGAGCGGATCGGCAGGCCTTTCGGGTCCTCACCGATGGCGCGCGGCAGGCCGTCGCCCCAAGACAGGCTTGGCCTGTGGCAGCTCGCGCAGGAGTGCGTCTTCGACCGCGACAGCAGCGGATCGAAGAACAGCATCTGCCCAAGCGCGGATTTCGCCTCCGAATAGGGATTGCTGCTCGGGAAGGGAACGACCTCCGGCCGGCGATAGCTGGTACGAATTGTCGCAGGGTCGCCGGGCGCCGTCGCCGGGGTCAGCGCAAGCGACAGCCCTACCGGCAAAACTGCCACAAGCAAGGTCAGGCTGACCCAAAGCCTCATCGGGGTCCTCAGACGGTATCCTGCCCGGTATATGCCGAAGCATGTTCAACGAAGTTTTAACAATCGGTTGCGGGTTAGTACGGATGACCGGCGCCGGTCACGAATGATGCCGGCGCTTCGCGCGCGCTTGACTTCGATCAATCCGGGCAGCGGCAGAGTATCACAACCTGAGGCAGCAGCTGCTACTTCTTCACCGGGCGCACCGGCGCTGAGATCTGCTCGGTGCGGTCGCGCTCGGTCATGTCGACCACGGTGTCCATCGGCGCAGTCAGCTCGTAGACATAGGAGACGTCGGTGAAGTAGCGCTTCGCGGTGCCGCCGAGCGCCTCCGGCGCGACACGGTCGAGCAGGATCAGGCCGAAATCGCTGTCCGCGCGCCGCGTCGCCTGGCTGGTGTTGAACTCCTCCCAGCGAAAATTGAAGACCGCGTCCTCGCCGTCGCCGACCACCTCCCAATTGGCGACGATGTGCGGATGCTTGCCGACCAGCGACAGGCCTTCGTCGGAGTGCGAGGCGAGCTCGAAGAACAACAGCGACAGCGATTGCGCGGCGCGCGCGCTCACCGTGATGTCGGGTCCGTTCACCGCGATCCGGTCGGCATGCGGGATCGAGCGCGATTCGAACAGGCCCTTCAGCTTGACGCCCTGCCACTGGCTCTCGCTGAGCAGCGTGACGACGTTCGACATCGCATGGATGCGCCCGATCAACAGTTCGCGCGCGACGTCGATATCGGCGCCGTGCCGCAGCGTACGGGTCACGATCGACTGGATCACCGCAAGGATGTTCTTGACCCGATGGTTGAGCTCGTCGATGACAGCGGTCAGCCGGCGCTCGAAACCGATCCGGACCTCGATCTCGCGGCTGAGGCGCAGATTGTTGTAGGCGACATAGCCGAACAGGCCGCAGACGATGCCGGTGAGCGCGAGGCCGATCGCCGCGACGATGGTCGCGGTCTGCTGCGCACGCACCGTGGCATTGCTCTTGGCGTAATAGTCGAGCGACCAGTCGCGGCCGCCGAACGTGACCGTGCGGACCATCGACGGCATCGGGCCGTCCTGGCGCACCGCGCGCGAGGTGACGATGCCCTGCTCGTTGGCGGTAAACTCGTCGTTGGAATCGCGCGGATCCTTCAGCGCCACCGCGAACAGCGAGGAATCGTCGTTGGTCAGCATCAGCGACGACAGCTCGTAGGAAAAGGTGATGAAGCCGGCCGGCTCGGATGCGCCCTCCTGGAACACCGGCGCCGCGAGCACGACGCCGACCGGGCCGTTCTGCCGCAGCAGTGGCACCGGGTCCGAGGCCACCGGCTTGGCGTCTGTCATCGCCCGCGCCAGCATCGGACCAACCACCGAATGACGGTCGAAGGCGCGGCCCGGGATGCTCAGGGTTTCGGGATTGCGCGGCTCGACGTCCATCAGCACGTTGATCGGCTTGTCCAGCGCCTTGAGGTCGAGCGCCTGGTCATCGAAATCCCGGATGGTTGGATTGGTGAAGCCGTTGGCCTTGAGCTCGGCCTCCGCCGCGGCCAGTTCGTCCGGCTTGAGCCGCGCGATCCAGGCGGCGAACACGAAATCGGTCTTGAACGCGTAGATCGCCGAGCGCAGCGGCTGCAGCATGTTGGCCTTCACCATCGACGGGGTCCGGAACAGGCCCGAGGCCACCCGCGCCAGCAGCTCGCGCTCGGTCAGCCGGTCCTGCACCAGGCTGGCATGGACGTCGATCGCCCGCGCCAGCGCGATACCGTCGATCGCGAGCTCCTGATCGTGCACCCGATAGGCGGCAAGACCGGAGAGCAGAACTCCGATCAGTGCAATCAAGGCAACGATGAAGCCCAGTCGAACCACACGCTTACTCGGCAATCAGGGGGTGGCGAAAGGGGACGGAAAGCATCTGGCTTCTGCGGGGGCCGCGATAACTCAGGGTGCGAAGAGCGCCAACCGCAAGGGAATATGGAATAGCGATCATCGGTACGCAACAGGAGCCGGTCGGCAACATTAACGACGACGCCACCCGGCGGTCTTTGGCGGCGCCAAAGGTTGCTAATCGTCAAAGTTGGAAATTGTTCCGGCGATTGCGCAGCTTTTTTGCGGCGGCTTGACACCCAGACTACTGCCTCACCGTCATCCTGGGGAGCGCGCAGCGCGTCTCGAAGGATGAACGGCCCGGTCAGCGGGGCCGTGCACCCTTCGAGGCTCGCTACGCGAGCGCCTCAGGGTGACGGTGAAGGACACTAGCGGTCTGCCACAATGATTAACGTCAGCCTGCCTTGTCAGCCCGCCTTCGTACGTGCCTTGGCCACCTTGCCTGCGGCTTGCGACCGAAGGCCGCCCTTGGTCTCGATGAAGCTGATGATGCGGTCGAGGCCGTCGCTCTTCTTCAGATTGGTCATCACGAAGGGCCGCTCGCCGCGCATCCGCCGGGCGTCGGTGTCCATCTTCTCAAGCGACGCACCGACATGGGGCGCGAGGTCGATCTTGTTGATCACGAGGAGGTCGGATCGCGTGATGCCGGGGCCGCCCTTGGAAGGGATCTTGTCGCCGGCGGCAACGTCGATGACGTAGATCGTGAGATCGGCCAATTCCGGCGAGAAGGTCGCCGCCAGATTGTCGCCGCCGGATTCGATCAGCACCAGGTCGAGATCGGGGAATTTGGCCCGCATGTCGGCGACCGCAGCGAGGTTCATCGAGGCGTCCTCGCGGATCGCGGTGTGCGGGCAGCCGCCGGTCTCGACACCGGCGATGCGGTCCGGCGTCAGCGAGCCGGAGCGCACCAGAAACTCGGCGTCCCATTTGGTGTAGATGTCGTTGGTGATCGCGGCGATGTCGTAGCGCTCGCGCATCGACTTGCAGAGCAGGTCCATCAGCGCGGTCTTGCCGGAGCCGACCGGACCACCGACGCCGACCCGCAACGGGCCATGAGAAGTGGGCATGTGAGAAGCTCTCTCTGTTATCGTCGTCCCGGCGCAGGCCGGGACCCATTACCACCGAATTGAATTGTTGCGAGAAGCTGGAGCCCCAGCGTTGCACAACCCCAGAAGCCTGTGGCTATGGGTCCCGGCCTGCGCCGGGACGACGGTTGAGGACGCGGCGCTGGCATTGTGGCTCGATTGCGCATCATGACCGAAACAGCCTCGTATATTGCGTCTCGTGACGCAGGCTGGCGAGATCGGCCCTAAAGGTCGCGCTGCCGAGATCGTCGAGCGAGGCCGCGCTGGCCCGCGCCGCGGTTGCGGCAACGACCTGCTCGAGATCGGCCAGCACGCGCTGGCTGTCGGTCTGGCCTAGCGGGATCAGCCGGCTGCCTGCAGAAATCCAGTTGGAGACGACGGCGTGCAGGAAGGCGTGCAGCGACGGCGCAAGCGGAATGCCATGCGCGGCGCTGACGATGCCGACCGCGACCGGATACACGATCGCGCCATCGCAGGCCGTGATCATCGCGTCGAGGCCGGGTGAATTCCAGGCCGCGCGGGCGATCTCGATGAAGGCGCGTCCCTGCGTCGTGGTCTCGAGCTGCCGTTCGCGCGACGGCACGAAGGCCGCGGCGAGCTCGGCGGTCTCCTTCAACCCGCTGTGGTTGTGCTCCGACGCCGCGCGATGGCTTTGCGCCAGGAATACGGCGTCGCAAAATCCGCTGCCGTCAGCGAGCATCGCCGCGAGCCAGCCGCGCAGCGAGGCGGCGTCGGTGATGTCGCCGGCCTCGACCGCCCATTCGATGCCGCTGGAATAGGCGAACGCCCCCACCGGAAAGGACGGCGACAGCCACGTCATCAGTCGATACAGCGCGGCTGCCTCATCCTCCGTGATTCCGCCGCGCACCGCGGCGGGATCAGGCTCATTTGCGGTCATGAGCATGGGAGTGGTCGTGGTGATGATGAGCATGATCGCAATGCTCATCGTGATGGTGGTGGTCGTGATCATGCGCGTGATCATGGTGATGACCATCATCGTGATGGTGACCATCCCCGTGGTGATGTCCATCACCGTGATGATGATCATGATCGTGCGCATGGCTATGAGCGTGATCGTGCCCGGTATGACCATGCGCGTGCGCGTCGGCATGCGCATGCTCGGCATAGGCGCCACCCTCGGGATCGAACGGCGCCTCGATCTCGATGACACGGGCGCCGAGCCCCTTGACCATCGCCTCGATCACGTGATCGCGACGGATGCGCAGGGCTTTCGGCATGATCTGCGTCGGCAGATGGCGGTTGCCGAGATGCCAGGCGACCCGGATCAGATGATGCGGATCGCTGCCGCGGATTTCCGCGAGCGGCTCGGGAGCCGCGACCACCTCGACAAGGCGGCCGTCCTCCAGCACCAGCGCATCGCCGCCGCGCAACGCGACGGCGTTTTCGAGATCGAGCAGGAATTCGAGCCCGCGCGTCCCGGTCATCGCCATCCGCCGCCGGTGCCGGTCGTCGAAATCGAGCACGACGGTATCGGCCGCCGCTTCCGACCAGCGATGCTGTCCCAGAACCTTGGTTGCGCGGATCATCGATGCCTCAAAGCTTCTCGACCTTGGCGTCGCTGATGATCTCGATCACCGTCGGCCCGGTCTTCATCTGCGCGGAATATTCGCGCCATACCTTCATGTGCGGCGCCCTGGCATGGGCGTTGAGATCCTCGCGGCTCTCCCAGCGCTCGACCACCACATAGAGGTTGGGATCGTTGACGCTGACATTGCCGTCATAGGAGATGCAACCTTTCTCCTTGCGGGTCTCGACCGTGCAGGCCTTGTGGCCCTTGATGAAGTCGTCGCGATTCTCCGGCTTCATCGGCGTGGTGGCGATCACATAGATCATGCTGCTTGTCCCGTTCTTGTTGTTATCTTAGCGGACGTCGACCTTCTCGGGCGTGATCACCTCGATCTTGGGCGGCGCGGCCATGCACTTCACGGCGACACGGCCGAACGTCTTCATGTGCTCGGCTGCGCGATGCGGCACCAGCGCCTCGGCATTCTCCCATTGCTCGACGAACACCATCTTGCTGTGGTCGGTGACGCTCTCGTGCAAATCATAGGCGATGTTGCCGGGCTCCTTGCGGGTTTCCTTGATGCAGGCGGTCGCCGCGGCGATGAATTCGGCGCGGGACTCGGGCTTGATGGTCAGGGTGGCTACGACGTAAATCACGGAAGTTCCTCCCGGTTTTCTGTTATGGCTTTGGATACCGGGAGCGGTTTTAGAACATAAAGTAACGCTGTGCCATGGGCAGCACCTCGGCCGGCGCGCAGGTCAGAAGCTCGCCGTCTGCGCGTACCTCATAGGTCTCGGGGTCGACCTCGATGTTCGGCGTCGCATCGTTGTGGATCATGCTCTTCTTGGAGATTTTCCCGCGGGTGTTCTGCACCGCGTAGAGCTTCTTGCTGATCCCGAGCTTGCGGGCGAGGCCGCCGGTGACCGCGGCCTTCGAGGTGAACACCACCGAGGACGCCGTCAACGCCTTGCCGAAGGCGGCGAACATCGGCTGGTAGTGCACCGGCTGGGGCGTCGGGATCGAGGCGTTGGGATCGCCCATCGGCGCCGCCACGATCGAGCCGCCCTTGATGATGCAGTCCGGCTTGACGCCGAAGAACGCCGGCGACCATAGCACGAGGTCGGCGAGCTTGCCTTTCTCCACCGAACCGATCAGCTTCGACACGCCATGCGCGATTGCGGGGTTGATGGTGTATTTGGCGATGTAGCGCTTGACGCGGAAATTGTCGTTGTCGTTGCCCTTGTCCTGCGGCAGCGCGCCGCGCTGCTTCTTCATCTTGTCGGCGGTCTGCAAGGTGCGGATGATGACCTCGCCCAGCCGGCCCATCGCCTGGGAGTCCGACGACATCATCGAGAGCGCGCCGAGATCGTGCAGGATGTCCTCGGCGGCGATGGTCTCCTTGCGGATCCGGCTTTCGGCGAAGGCGAGGTCCTCGGCGATCGACGGATCGAGGTGATGGCACACCATCAGCATGTCCAAATGCTCGTCGATGGTGTTGCGGGTGAACGGCCTTGTCGGATTGGTCGATGAGGGCAGCACGTTCTTCAGGCCTGCGATCTTGATGATGTCGGGCGCGTGGCCGCCGCCGGCGCCCTCGGTGTGGAAGGCATGGATGGTGCGGCCCTTGAATGCCTTGACCGTATCCTCGACGAAGCCGGATTCGTTCAGCGTGTCCGAGTGCAGCATCACCTGGACGTCGTAATCGTCGGCGACCGACAGGCAGGTGTCGATTGCCGACGGCGTGGTGCCCCAGTCCTCGTGCAGCTTCAGCGCGCAGGCGCCACCCTTGACCATCTCGACCAGCGCCGCCGGGCGCGACGCGTTGCCCTTGCCCGAGATGCCGAGATTGACCGGGAAGGCGTCGAACGACTGGATCATCCGCCCCATGTGCCACGGACCGGGCGTGCAGGTGGTGGCGAAGGTGCCGTGCGACGGGCCGGTGCCGCCACCCAGCATCGAGGTGACGCCGGACATCAGCGCGTGCTCGATCTGCTGCGGGCAGATGAAATGGATATGGCTGTCGAATCCGCCGGCGGTCAGGATCTTGCCCTCGCCTGCGATCACATCGGTGCCGGGCCCGATGATGATGGTCACATTGGGCTGGATGTCCGGATTGCCGGCCTTGCCGATCGCGGCAATCATGCCCTCCTTGATCGCGACGTCGGCCTTCACAATGCCCCAGTGATCGACGATCAGCGCGTTGGTGATGACGGTATCGGCGGCGCCTTGCGCGTTCGTGACCTGCGACTGCCCCATGCCGTCCCGGATCACCTTGCCGCCGCCGAACTTCACCTCCTCGCCGTAGGTGGTGAGATCCTTCTCGACCTCGATGATCAGGTCGGTGTCGGCAAGCCGCACCTTGTCGCCGGTGGTCGGCCCGAACATGTCGGCATAGACGGAACGTTTGATCTTCACGGACATATCAGCCCCCAGTTTCTGCCAGCGCAGCCTTGGCGCGCGCAATGGTGTCGTCAAAAATGCGGTCGAGCCGCGGATTGATCCCCCGGCAACCGGCAACAACCCTGCCGGCCCAGGCCGCATAATCGGCGAGATCGGCGCGCTCATCCTTGCTTGGATGCGGCACGATCCGGGCGCCAATATTGCTGACCTTGTCGGCGGTCTTGATCAGCTTTGCATCGGGCGATTTATGCGGCGCGTCGTCGATCTGCCTTTGCCGGCGCACGGCCTTGGGCAGGCTCATGTCGTCGGTGCATTCGACCACCAGCGAGGCAACACGTTCGCTGAATTTTTGCGCGAGCTCCTCACGCGTGGTCCCGGTATCCTCGATGGTGTCGTGCAGCCAGCCTGCCGCGACCAGTTCGGCATCGGCGCCATCGGTCACCTGCGCCAGCAGGTTTGCGACCTCGGCGAGATGATTGATGTAAGGCTCGCTCCCCCGCCCCTTGCGCGCCATCCCGTTATGACGGCGCGCGGCGAGCTCGGCAGCCTCGGAGACCATGCGGAGCGCGGGCAGCATCGGGCCTAAAGCTTCCCCTTCACCTCGGCGCGGAAGCCGTAGATCACGCGCTTGCCGGCGAGTGCGACGAGCTTGATGTCGCGGGTCTGGCCGGGCTCGAAGCGGACGGCAGTGCCGGCGGCGATGTCGAGGCGCATGCCGCGGGCTTTCTTGCGGTCGAATTTCAGCGCCGGGTTGGTCTCGAAGAAATGGTAGTGCGAGCCGACCTGGATCGGACGGTCGCCGGTGTTGGCGACCGACAGCGTCACGGTCTTGCGGCCGGCATTGAGCTCGATCTCGCCGTCCTTGATGAAGAGTTCGCCGGGGATCATGTCCTTCTCCTCGTCATTCCGGGGCATGCGAAGCATGAACCCGGAATCTCCTTAAACAATCTCTGGATTCCGGGTTCGGCCTTCCGGCCGCCCCGGAATGACGCTCGTGACTATCGGATCGGCTCGTGCACGGTGACGAGCTTGGTGCCGTCGGGGAATGTCGCCTCGACCTGGATGTCGTGGATCATTTCGGGGATGCCGGTCATCACCTGATCGCGGGTCAGGACCTTGGCGCCGGCCTGCATCAAATCGGCGACGGTGCGGCCGTCGCGCGCACCCTCGACGATGAAATCGGTGATCAGCGCGATCGCCTCCGGGTGGTTCAGCTTGACGCCGCGCTCCAGCCTGCGGCGCGCCACCATGGCGGCCATCGAGACCAAGAGCTTGTCCTTTTCGCGGGGAGACAAATTCATGCGAGCACTCTGATCGTTCTGATGAGGTCTAGTTGAGCCACAGCCGCGGCAGCGGGACCAAGGAGGCGCGGCCGAGCACCGTCATCATATCGGCGCGCAGCCGGGCCGCATCTTGGGCACAGAAGCGCGCCATTGCAAAGCCATTCCAGGCGGAGATGCCGACCTCGCCGCCGAAGCTGTCCGACGCCTCGCGGATATGCTCGATCAAGGCCTCGTCGCCCGGCACGATCAGCGCCGTGCCGATTGCGCAGCCGCCGCCCGCGATCGCGGGCCGTGCGAGCTTCTCGCCGATCTCGCCGTCGAGCCGGATCGTCTCGGCGAACACCAACTGGCCGCCGCGCCGCATCCGCCAGCGGTCGACGAATTCGCCGTGACCCATGGTCTCGCCCATCGCAGCACGGCCGAACACGACGATCTCGGAGAGCAGGAACGAAGCGCCTTCCGCAAGATCGATGTCGAAGCTCCTGACAATACGTGCGCGGTCGAACAGGATTGTCTCCTGCGGCAGCCAGGAGAGATGCGCACCGTCCGCGACCTTCAGCGCAATATCGAGCCGAGCCGGCGCTGCCGGCGCACGATAGACCTTTTCCGCCGCTGCCGTAGTCAGCGTCAGGCGGGTGCCCTCGCCGGCTGCGATGGCAATGTCGAAGCGGTCGCCGCCGGCAATGCCGCCGGCGGTGTTGACTAACATGGCCGAGAGGCCGTCGTCCTCCGGCGATGGAAAGCGGACGCGCAGCGAGCCCGACTCATGCAGGTCGCCGCGGCGGGTGGCGCCATCCTTGCGATGCACGCCGAACCTGACAGCACCCTGGGCGCGGTTTGCCGCGAACGTCGCCGCTGCCGCGCCTGCGATCCCGGTCCGCATTCCTCCGACGCTCCCTCACGCACGCCGCGCGAAGCGGCGTCACATCCTGTTCACAGCGCCATCTGACGGCTGATCTCTGCGGGATCGAGGTTCGCGCGGTCGCAGGCATATTTCACCGCACCCCGGTCCATTACGGCAAAACTGTCGCCGAGTTCGCAGGCAAAGTCGAGATATTGTTCGACCAGCACGATTGCGATGTTGCCGAGGTTGCGCAAATAGGAGATGGCGCGGCCGATGTCCTTGATGATCGAGGGCTGGATACCCTCGGTCGGCTCGTCGAGCAGCAGAAGCTTTGGCCGCATCACCAGCGCGCGGCCGATCGCGAGTTGCTGTTGCTGGCCGCCGGAAAGGTCGCCGCCGCGGCGGCCCAGCATGGTCTGCAGCACCGGGAAGAGCGAGAACACGTCATCGGGGATGTTGCGGTCTTCGCGCTTCAGCGGGCCGAAGCCGGTCTTGAGGTTTTCTTCCACCGTGAGCAGCGGGAAGATCTCGCGGCCCTGCGGCACGAAGCCGATGCCGCGCCGCGCCCGCTCATAGGGCTTTAGCGCGGTGATGTCCTTGCCGTCGAAATTGATCGCACCGGAGGCGATCGGGTATTGCCCGACCATGGCGCGCAGCAGCGAGGTCTTGCCGACGCCGTTGCGCCCGAGCACGCAGGTGACCTTGCCGGGCTCGGCGGTCAGCGACACACCGCGCAGTGCCTGCGCCGCGCCGTAATAGAGGTTGATGTTGTCGATCTTCAGCATCGCGCTAGCGCCCCAGATACACTTCGACCACCCGCTCGTTCGACGACACCTGGTCGATCGAACCTTCGGCGAGCACCGTGCCTTCGTGCAGGCAGGTCACCTTGACGCCGAGCTCGCGCACGAAGGTCATGTCGTGCTCGACCACCATGATGGTGTGGTTCTTGTTGATCTCCTTCAGAAGCTCCGCGGTCAGATGGGTCTCGACATCGGTCATGCCGGCGACCGGCTCGTCGACCAGCAGCACCTTCGGGTCTTGGGCCAGCAGCATGCCGATCTCGAGCCACTGCTTCTGGCCGTGCGACAGGCTGCCGGCGAGGCGGTTGCGCGCATCGGTCAGGCGGATGGTCTCGAGCACCTTGTCGATGCGCTCGGACTCGGCCTTGCTGCTGCGCCAGAACAGCGTGCCGCGCACGGAATGATCGACATTGAGCGCGAGCAGCAGGTTGTCCTGCACGGTCTGGCTCTCGAACACCGTCGGTTTCTGGAACTTGCGGCCGATGCCGAGCTCGGCGATACGGGTCTCGTCGAGCCGGGTCAGGTCGACGGTGCCGTCGAACAGCACCGTGCCCTCGTCCGGCTTGGTCTTGCCGGTGATGATGTCCATCATCGTGGTCTTGCCGGCGCCGTTCGGGCCGATGATAGCGCGCATCTCGCCGGGCGCGAGCGTCAGCGACAGATTGTTGATGGCGTGAAAGCCGTCGAACGAGACGTGCACGCCGTCGAGATAGAGCATGGCCGAGGTGGCGCGGGTATCCATGACGTTCATTTGCCTACTCCGCCGGATTCGGTGCGCCGACGCCGTCTTCGCGCGCGGCACTCTCAGCGTCGGGAGAGCTGCGCCGCGCGTTCTCCCACCAGCCGTTGATGGTGCCGACGATGCCCTTGGGCAATAGCAGCGTGACCAGGATGAACAGCGCGCCGAGCATGAACAGCCAGTACGGCGCGAGCGGCCCGGAGGTAAAAACCGTCTTGGCGTAGTTGACGACGACGGCGCCGAGCGCCGCTCCGATCAGCGTACCGCGGCCGCCGACCGCGACCCAGATCACCGCCTCGATCGAATTGCCGGGGGCGAATTCGCTCGGATTGATGATGCCGACCTGCGGCACGTAGAGCGCGCCGGCGACGCCCGCCATGCAGGCCGACAGCGTGAACACGAACAGCTTGTAGGATTCGACGCGATAGCCGAGGAAGCGGGTCCGGCTTTCGGCGTCACGCACCGCGATCAGGACCTTTCCGAGCTTCGAGGTCACGATCGCGCGGCAGATCAGGAACGCGATGATCAGCGCAAGGCAGCTCAGCAGGAACAGCGCGGCGCGGGTTCCTTCGGCCTGCACGTTGAAGCCAAGGATGTCCTTGAAGTCGGTCAGGCCGTTGTTGCCGCCGAAGCCGAAATCATTGCGGAAGAACGCCAGCAGCAGCGCATAGGTCATCGCCTGCGTGATGATCGAGAGATAGACGCCGGTGACACGCGAGCGGAAGGCGAGCCAGCCGAAGCAGAAGGCGAGCAGACCCGGCACCAGCAGCACCATCAGCGCTGCAAATGCGAATTTGTCGAAGCCGTACCAATACCAGGGCAGCTTGTCCCAGTTCAGGAAGACCATGAAGTCGGGCAGAACAGGATTGCCATAAACGCCGCGGCTGCCGATCTGGCGCATCAGATACATGCCCATGGCGTAGCCGCCGAGCGCGAAGAACGCGCCATGGCCGAGCGAGAGGATGCCGCAATAGCCCCAGATCAGATCGATCGAGAGCGCGAGGATGGCGTAGCAGACATATTTGCCCCACAGCGCCACCAGATAGGTCGGCACCTGGAACATCGAGCCCTGCGGCAGCAGCAGGTTCGACAGCGGGATCAGCACCCCGACCGCGGCGACGAGCAGAACGAACGCGGTCGCGGCGCGGTCGAGCGAACGGGTGAGGATGTGCGGCGTCATGCTTCCACCGCCCGACCCTTGAGCGCGAACAGGCCGCGCGGCCGCTTCTGGATGAACAGGATGATCAGCACCAGGATCGCGATCTTGCCGAGCACCGCACCCGCCACCGGCTCGAGGAACTTGTTGGCGATGCCGAGCGTGAAGGCGCCGACCAGCGTACCCCAGAGATTGCCGACGCCGCCGAACACCACGACCATGAAACTGTCGATGATGTAGCTCTGGCCGAGATTCGGGCTGACATTGTCGATCTGCGACAGCGCCACGCCGGCAATGCCGGCGATCCCCGAGCCGAGGCCGAAGGTCAGCGCGTCGACGCGCGAGGTGGCGATCCCCATCGAGGCCGCCATGCGGCGGTTCTGCGTCACAGCGCGCATCTCGAGGCCGAGTGCGGTGTAGCGCAGCATCGCGAGCAGGATGGCGAACACGGCGAGCGTGAAGCAGAGGATCCAGAGCCGGTTATAGGTGATGGTGATCTGGCCGAGCTCGAAGGCGCCGCTCATCCAGGAGGGATTCCCGACCTCGCGGTTGGTCGGGCCGAACGCGGTGCGCACCGCCTGCTGCAGCACCAGCGACAGGCCCCAGGTCGCGAGCAGCGTCTCCAGCGGGCGGCCGTACAGGAAGCGGATGATGGTGCGTTCGATCAGGACACCGATGAAGCCCGCGACCAGGAAGGCGAGCGGCACCGCGATCAGCAGCGAATAGTCGAACAGCGCGGGATAACGGGTCCGGATCACCTCCTGCACCACGAAGGTGGTGTAGGCTCCTAACATCACCATCTCGCCATGCGCCATGTTGATGACGCCCATGACGCCGAAGGTGATGGCGAGCCCGATCGCGGCGAGCAGCAGCACCGAGCCGAGCGACAGGCCGTACCAGGCATTCTGCACCATCGACCACATTGCGAG
This sequence comes from Bradyrhizobium sp. 6(2017), assembly GCF_011058295.2. Lineage (NCBI taxonomy): Bacteria > Pseudomonadati > Pseudomonadota > Alphaproteobacteria > Hyphomicrobiales > Nitrobacteraceae > Bradyrhizobium > Bradyrhizobium sp. 6(2017). Next base: position 9,202,881 of record NZ_CP049289.2, read on the forward strand.
ATTGCTCTGGATCGAGGTGACCGCGGTTGCGGCCGCCTGGGCGACCAGCGGCGGCTGATCGCCAAGCCCGGTGAGCAGCGCCAGCGCCTCCTGGTCGCCGCGTGCCTTGACCACGGCGACGGCGTCGAGCTTGTCGCTGTCGGACGCATCCGACTTGAACAGGATGATGGCGGCGCGCGCCTCGGCGAAAGCCTGCTTGATCGACTTGACGCTCTCCTTGGCGAGCGCGCCCTCCACCGTCGGCAGCAGGTTCTCCTCGTGGCTCTTGAACACCGATTGCGCCGCGGCGAGCCGCTTGGCCGGATCCGGCGACAACAGCGTCAGGCCACCGAGCGCGGCATCCACGGTGCGGCGCAGGCGGTTGTTGAGGCGAACGGCGGCGGCGTTGTCGGGCAGCTTGTCGACGGCAGCGCCGGTGGCGGCGTCGATGATCTTGCCGTCGGTCTGCGTGATGAAGACCTTCTTGCTGTCCGGATCGGCCGAGAGCCGGCCGTCCTGCAGCGCGCTGATGATCGGGGAGGCCAGCGCATTGCCCGATGCGGCAACCCCGCCGATCGCCTCCTCGGTGTCGGAGAACTCGTCATTGGCGAATTTGGCGACCGAATCCTCGAACGGGCCGGCCAGCGCCGGAACGACGAAACAGCTCAGCAGCAGGATCGAGAGAAACAGCGCACGAAAACGATCAATACAATTGGCGAACACGTCAGTACCCCGGCAGGAGTGTGAGGAGAAGGCGGCGAGCTGTGCCGCCTTCTCCAGGTTCTTGGATGGTTGTGTTGTGTCGTGGATCAGGTCAGGAGCTCAGGAGCCCTGGCCGCCGCACTTGTTGGTCTTGGTGTTGTAATTGCCGCACTTCTTGCCGACCCAATCGCCGATCAGGTCCTTGGAGCCCTCGAGCTCCTTCGACCAGGCGTCGCCGGCCACCAGGCCCGGGGTCTTCCAGACCACGTCGAACTGGCCGTTGCCCTTGATCTCGCCGATGAACACCGGCTTGGTGATGTGGTGGTTCGGCAGCATCTTCGAGGTGCCACCGGTCAGGTTCTTGGCTTCGATGCCGGGCAGCGCGTCGATCACCTTGTCCGGATCGGTCGACTTCACCTTCTCGACCGCCTTGACCCACATGTCAAAACCGATCACGTGCGCTTCCATCGGATCGTTGGTCACGCGCTTCGGATTCTTGGTGTAGGCCTGCCACGCCTTGATGAACTTCTCGTTCTCGGGCGTCTTGATCGACTCGAAGTAGTTCCAGGCGGCGAGATGGCCGAGCAGCGGCTTGGTGTCGATGCCGGCGAGCTCTTCTTCACCGACCGAGAACGCGACCACCGGGATGTCGGTCGCCTTGATGCCCTGGTTACCGAGCTCCTTGTAGAACGGGACGTTGGCATCGCCGTTGATGGTGGAGACCACCGCCGTCTTCTTGCCGGCCGAGCCGAACTTCTTGATGTCGGCCACGATCGTCTGCCAGTCGGAATGACCGAACGGCGTGTAGTTGATCATGATGTCTTCCTGGGCGACACCCTTCGACTTCAGATACGCCTCCAGGATCTTGTTGGTGGTGCGCGGATAGACGTAGTCGGTGCCGGCCAGCACCCAGCGCTTCACCTTCTCGTCCTTCATCAGATAGTCGACGGCGGGGATCGCCTGCTGGTTCGGCGCGGCACCCGTGTAGAACACGTTGCGCTCGGACTCCTCGCCCTCATACTGCACCGGATAGAACAGGATGTTGTTCAGCTCCTTGAACACCGGGAGCACGGACTTGCGCGACACCGAGGTCCAGCAGCCGAACACGACCGCAACCTTGTCCTTGGTGATCAGCTCGCGCGCCTTCTCCGCAAACAACGGCCAGTTCGAGGCGGGGTCGACCACGACGGCCTCGAGCTTCTTGCCAAGCACGCCGCCCTTCTTGTTCTGCTCGTCGATCAGGAAAAGGATGGTGTCCTTCAGCGTGGTTTCGCTGATGGCCATGGTGCCGGAAAGCGAATGGAGAACGCCAACCTTGATGGTGTCGTCGGCCGCTTGCGCGGGCGCGAACGGCGAGGACGCAGCCAGACCCAAAACCAGGCCGGCCGTCGCCGCGAGCGCGCGGCGGCGGGTCATCGTCGTTATTTTGTGAGTAAGCTGAGTAAGCATGAAATGTCGTCTCCCTGACGCAGGCGTGAACGCTTGCGAAACGGCCGCTTGGCCGCCTGCGGTTAAGGGAATCGCAAGAACTGTGCCACGGTGCGCGAGCACCTTAAGCCAATGAACCGGCTGGATAATTTTGCGAGTTCCGGGCAAATACGGAAATCGATTGCTCAATCATTGGGCCGTCATCTTGACTGCTGAAAGTGCAATCAGATTATTTTGTAGGCAAATTTGCCATTTTGGCTAAAATTCCGGCACCGATTTGTGACAGTTTGCGCGAGCGATCGGCGAACTTCGAGCACCGATCCGGCAATCTCACCTTGAAACCGCCCTGTTCCTGGTCCATATCCTCGCCATGCCCGCGAAATCGCGGTGCCTTCGCGAGCTGCGTGTACAAGCCGCCCCAAGCGGCTTCTGGCTCGCCTTTCAGCTAACCCAGCTTGACGCCCCAGACACGCGGGTGTCCCGAACGCCTTCAAGCGATTCCGGCCGATATTGGACCGGGACGAAGACGGCTTTTATGGAAAGAACCACTTTTGACCTCCTTTCAGGATTTCGGCCTCGCCGAACCCATCGCCCGCGCGCTTCGTGAAGAGAACTATCTCACACCGACCCCCATCCAGGCCCAGACCATCCCGCTCGCACTTGCCGGCCGCGACGTCGTCGGCATCGCCCAGACCGGAACCGGCAAGACCGCATCCTTCGCGCTGCCGATCCTGCACCGGCTGCTTGAGAACCGTGTCCGCCCGCAGCCCAAGAGCTGCCGCGTGCTGGTGCTCTCGCCCACCCGCGAACTGTCCGGGCAGATCCTCGACAGCTTCAATGCCTATGGCCGCCACCTCCGGCTGTCCTCGGCGCTCGCCATCGGCGGCGTCCCGATGGGCCGCCAGGTCCGCAGCGTGATGCAGGGCGTCGAGGTGATGGTCGCCACCCCCGGTCGCCTGCTCGATCTCGTGCAGAGCAACGGCCTGAAGCTCAACCAGGTCGAGTTCCTGGTGCTCGATGAAGCCGACCGCATGCTCGACATGGGCTTCATCAACGACATCCGGAAGATCGTCGCCAAGCTGCCGATCCGGCGGCAGACGCTGTTCTTCTCGGCCACCATGCCCAAGGACATTGCCGAGCTCGCCGAAGCGATGCTGCGCGACCCCGCCCGCGTGGCGGTGACGCCGGTGGCCTCGACGGTCGACCGCATCGCGCAGCGCGTGATCCAGGTCGATTTTGCGGCCAAGCCGGCGATTCTCGCCCAGTTGCTGAAGCAGGAACCGGTCAATCGCGCCCTGATCTTCACCCGCACCAAGCATGGCGCGGACAAGGTGGTGAAAGGCCTGGAGCGAGCCGGCATCAGCGCCAATGCCATCCACGGTAACAAGTCGCAGAACCACCGCGAGCGTACGCTGGCGGCGTTCCGCACCGGCGAAATCCGGACGCTGGTGGCGACCGATATCGCCGCCCGCGGCATCGACGTCGACGGCATCAGCCATGTCGTGAATTTCGACCTGCCCAACATTCCGGAGACCTACGTCCACCGCATCGGCCGCACCGCGCGCGCCGGCGCCGACGGGGTCGCGATCTCGCTGATCGCGGGTGCCGAAGAGATGGGCTATTTGCGTGACATCGAACGGCTGATCCGCGTCACGCTGCCGCGGGAAGACCGTCGCACGCCGGGCAGCAACCGCGAACCCGCACCGGCTCAGGCACCCCACCCGCACCGGGGTGGCCGTTCTGCGCCGCGCGCGCATAATGTCCGTGGGAAGAATGAGGCGGCTCCGAGTGGAAAAGGGCCTCGCCGCCGCCGTCGTCCAGGTGGTAATAATGGCGCGCCGCAGACGAGCCGGGGCGAGTCGCCGCGTCCGTCGCAGGCCGGCAACAGCGAAGGCATCCAGGGCGTCGCCTTCTTGCATCGCGAGAGCCGGCCGAATCCGCAACCCAACCGCAACAACCGACCGAAGCACTAGCCGTCGCTCGATCTGGAGAACCATATGGCTAAGGAAGAGCTGATCCAGTTCGAAGGACTGGTGACCGAAATCCTCCCCGACGCTCGTTACCGGGTACAACTCGATGCCGGACACGAGATCGTCGCCTACACCGCCGGCAAGATGAAGAAAAACCGCATCAAGACGCTGGCCGGCGACCGCGTTACGATCGAAATGTCGCCCTACGATCTCGAAAAGGGCCGCCTGATTTTCCGCCACAAGGACGAGCGTCCGAGCGGCGCGCCCGGCGGCCCGCCGCGGGGCGGAGCGCAGCGCGGCGGCCAGTTCCGCCGCCGATAAACAAGGTTTGCAACTGCTGCGCGCATGACATCCTGATGTCCTGCGCAGCAATGGCCGGCGCCTGCGCCGGCCAAAAAATCGCGCACGTCAGGATTGTTTTGAAGCCTTCTATCGAATAATATCCTAACCATCGATTTTCGGCCGGACGACATTAGCCAATACCGGTACAGCCGGTTCAGACGCTGACGACCCTTCCAAAAATTCGATCTCACCACCCCGCCGATCAGCGGGTCTTGAACTTGTATATCTGAGAAGGGACTACCCACGTGAGCATGGGAACCGTGAAGTGGTTTAACGCGACCAAGGGCTACGGCTTCATCCAGCCGGATGAAGGCGGGAACGACGTGTTCGTGCACATCAGTGCAGTCGAGCGCGCCGGCCTTGGCACTCTGCGTGAAGGCCAGAAGATCTCCTACGAGATCGTGGCTGACCGCCGTTCCGGCAAATCCTCGGCCGACAATCTGCGCGCCGCCGGATAAGCCGATTTCCCGGAAGCGCGAAGCTCCAGGAAATTGTCGTCAAAGCATCAAGGGCCGCACCTCCGGGTACGGCCCTTTTTGTATGGATCGCGGGCCCGCAGCCCACGTCGCTCGAAAGCGCTCTAGAGTTTCCTGTTTTAACGGGTTTTCTTGACGCGAACCGATGCCCACTTCGCTCGAAAACGCTCTAGTAAGTCGTGCAGGCGTTCGACGCGGTGGCGGACGTCGAGGAATAATTCACGCACAGCGACTGCCGCGGCCTGGTATAGGCGACGTCGCTGAGATTGATGCCGCTCTTGGCCATCACATAGCCGATCGTCGGCATGTATTTGTAGCTGACTTCACTGAAGATCAGATAGGTGCCCGCAATCAGCAGCGACGCCGGGACCAGGCTCGTCACCACATCACCCTGACTGCGCGTGGAGGTCGTCACCGTGGCTTGCGTGGCGCCGGTGGCGATCGTTCCCGCCTTGCTCCACTGGATCCGCGCGATATTGGAGTTGTCGATATAGATTTCCGACAATGTGATTTTGGTCGGTGACGGATCGTACGGCGTCATGATGCCGACGGCGGCGCTGAAGAAGTTCTGCAGGTCGGTGTCGACCACCGCCGTTGCCTGCGAGGTCAGATCCGACGCGGCGCGCGCCATCAGCGTGACCTTGCGGTCGACCGCGACGCCGGATGAGAACTCGACGGTGCCGAAGAACATCACCAGCATCAGCGGCACGATGAAGGCGAACTCGACGGCGGCGAGGCCACGGCGGTCATGGCAGAGGGCGCCGACGGAGCGCAGCAAGGCCGCGGTTAGGGTTTTCACGACTTTGCTCATGAGCATGTGGCTCCGGAGGTTCCGGAGGGCTCGTTCTTGAACGTCGCGGTCGCGGTCAACAGCCGCGTGCCATTGGAGAGGTTGGCGACGTGGAAGCCGAGCTTGGTGACGAACAGCGGCCACTGATAGTACAGCCGGACAACCACGACGTCGCCGTCCTTGCCGGGACACCATTTCGTGGCCGGAATGAACGCGTTGCTGGAGTCGATCGGCGGCGTGATGTTGACGCTGCTGAACGAGGAATAGCTGCGCACGTCGACAAAGATGCCGTTGGTGCAATCGAACAGCGCGCTGACCCGGCTGCAGACGTAGTTCTTGAACTGCGCCTGGGTGTAGCTCAGGCCCTGGGCCTGGCCGGTCATGACGAAGCGGGCCGAATCCTGCGTCACGGTCTCGAGCACCTGGCTGGCAAGGAAGATCATTGCCACTTCGATGATCGCGAACAGCAGTCCGAAAAACAGCGGTGCGACCATCGCGAATTCGACCGCGGTCACGCCACGGCGATTTCGGCGAAAGCGGCGGAGCAGGTCTGCGAAGGAACGAGCGGGCAGCGGCATCAACGACCCCGGATCAACATGGCGGCAACAACTACCCCAAGACTCATTGTTGAAGTGTTTCGCCGGATCGAGACAGAGTGCCCCTATCCGTTAGGTCTTTCTTAACCATGTCGAACGAACGGTATCCGATCGGCCGCGGCCCCGGCGTGAGTGGCGCCGGAGCGGACACGTGCTAGTTCTGCGGCTTTCCTGCCGCGCCCGAACCGGAGGCCTGGGTGTTGAGCGTACCGGCCTGGTCCATGGTCGCCTTGAAATAGACGTCGCCGTCGCCGAGCGTGATGCGGCGCTGACAGACCGGCATGCAGCTGTAGGTCTCGCGATCGACGCCGCGATAGACGGTGACGAGCTGGTCGGTCGGGCCTTCGACCTGAATCTGGCGGTCCACCAGCACCTGACCGGTGCGGTCGAGCGCGATGAAATTGGTCGCGCCGTAGCCCTTGCCGGTTACGACGACAACCCCGCCATTCTGCAGGGTGACATCGGCAATCAGGGGATTGCCGACCACGATCGTGGCAATGCCTCCGGGCAGCTTGACGAGCTTGGCCTGATCGACATTGACCGCGATCCGGTCGGGATCGGGCGCTGCCGTTGCGAACGCGGGCGACAGCAGCACGGCTGCGGCCAGCGAGATGAATCCAATGCGCGTGACGGCGCGAATACGATGGGACTGAAACGACATATTGTACCCCGGGACGTTAACAGGCCGGCAAAAGCGATACGCAGCGGACCGGCGCCCGACGCAGGCGAATCTGACGGTAATTCATTTAAGAAGAGGAAAAATCGAGCGCCGAATTGCGCGGATGTCACGACTTCCGGAGCGGATCGGCCAGCGGCCTCGGAATCTCGCGCGAAAACCTATCCCGCGGGGCGCGCAGCCGCCGCCTCACCGCCCGCACGCACATGGATCACCACGCGATCGTCGGCGTAGAGGCGCTGCCATCCATCGATATGATCGAGAAATCTGGAGGCAGGCGTCGCCGGGTCGAGCATCACCGCATCGATGTTGTAGGTCTTGAGCAGATCGAAGAAGCCGTCGACGTCCTTGAGCTGGAGCGCGCGGTAATAGGCCATCTCGAACGTCTCGCCGTAAAGCTCGGCACGCCCGTCGACGAACACCGGCACCTGACGCCAGATCAGATATCCGCCGAACTGCAGATCGTTGAGCACGCGCCGGGCATTGTACGCCTTCAGCGCGTCAACGGCAGCAACGGGTGAATGGATCGGCGGCGGCGCGATGTTGCCCCGTGCCGCAACGAACCAGGTCGAGGCGCACAGCGCGACGATGAATATCGCAGTCGGCGCAGCCTTCAGCCGGACAATGCTCGCGGCACGCAGACCGAACTGGGTCGCCACCGGCGTCAACGCAGCCAGCGGCAGCAGCAGGGCGAACAGCTCGAGATTCCTGACATGGGACAGCGCCATGTGCAGCAGGCCCAGCACCAGGGCGATCCGCGGCAGCGGCAGCCTCACTCCGCAATAGAGCGCCCCGCCGATCAGGCCGAGAATGGATAGCTCGAACGCATCGATGTGGCTGAAGTTCGCCGGCATCCACTCCGCAATCAGATGCAGCAGTTCGCCGAGGCTGAGAATCTTCAAGGAGGCAAGGAGCGAACCCCATCCGTAGGGGGTCGCGCAGCACGCGGCCAGCGCGCCGATACCGAATGCCGTCCAGCGCAGCGCGAGCGGCAATCTTTGCGCGGGCGCGGCATTCCACATCGCATCGAGCGCAAAGGCGCCGAGAAGCACGAGGCCGAACAGAAAGCCACCATGCAAATTGGCCCAGAGCGCGATCAGCGGCAGCAGCCAGAACGAGGGGGCCTCGCGGCGTTCACTGGCGACCATCAGGCCGTTCGCCCAGAGCATCATGATCGGCAGCACCAGCACATGCGGACGGGCCAGCAGATGCCCGCATGTCAGCACCAGCGCCGCCAACGCGACCAGGCTCGCATAGATCGCCGGCAGCGCGCGGCTGAGAATGGCCGTAAGCAGCGCGAAGGTGGCGGCACCACAGGCCGCGGCCAGCGCCGCGGGCCCGGTCCACCCGGCAAGATCATAGGCCTTCGCGAACAGGACCTGCGCCAGCCAGGACGACGACATCCATGGCTGACCCGCCTTGGTGAACGAATAGATATCGACTGACGGCAGCGCGCGATGGTCGAGGATCCAGCGGCCGACCGCGATTTGCCAGTAGGTGTCGGAATCGGCGAGCAGCCTGTCGCCGACGATCAGCAGCAGCGCGTAGACGCCGCACGCCATCCAGAACCAGGCCGGGACCTCGGCGAACACGGAGGCCCTTGCCTGCGGGATGGTTGCGGTCTCAGCACTCATGCGGGCACGGGCCGGACAACGACGTCAATGCCGGAACGGATAGGCCAGCTGTCCGCCGATCTCGGCCGGGACGCCCTGCTCGGCGTCGACGCCGTAATCCTCCGGAAGCTTGCCTTCGGGCATGCGGAACGTCCCGAACAGGATGTCCCAGAGCGGAAACGTGCCCGCGAAATTGGTGTCGCCGCCTTCCTCGAGCGCGGTGTGATGCCAGCGATGAAACACCGGCGTCGCGATCACATATTTGAACGGGCCGAGTGTCCAGTTCAAGTTGGCGTGGACGAAGGCCGAATGGAATGTGGTGAACGGGCCGACCCACAGCATGATGTTCGGCGAGATGCCGGCCATCAGCAGAATCACGTCGACCGTGATCGTGCCGATCAGGAGATTGACGGGATGGAAGCGCGCCGCCGAAATCCATTCGAGGTCTTCGGAGGAGTGATGAATGGCGTGGTACTTCCAGAAGCCGCCGCCGTGAAACATCCGGTGCAGCCAATACAGCATGAAGTCCGAGGCGACCAGGAAGACGATCGACTGCAGCCAGAGCGGAAGCTGCGACAGCGGACCGTGCCCGTTCTCGTAGAACGCGATGAGATCGTCGGCGCCGTGCACGTTGAAGACCGCGGCCGCGCCGACCACCAGGAGTCCGATGCGCAGCACGCGGGCGAACACCGGCACGAAGAACCAGTAGCAGATGTCAGTGACCAGCTCACGCTTCTGCCACCACGGCTTGCCGGGATTGCAGGCCCAGAAGTGGGTCAGCACGCTGAAGAACAATGCGAGGCCGATCGTGATCGGCACCACCCTCATCATCGTCTGGCCGAGCATCTCGATGACTTCAAGCGGAAGGGTGGACATGACAGCCTCATTCTACGGAAGCCTCATGGGTATAGATGTGCGCTTAAGGAGCCGTGAATAGACCCAGGCCGCGGCCGGCCTCGGTAACAATCTGCAATTTTGGCGAGCCGCTTAATGCCAAATTTACTTTGCGCAACAACAGCGGGTTCCCCCAGAGTTTATGCGATCAAATTAACTGCACCGAAATCGTCGAACCGTAGGGTGCCGCCATGGTCACGGTGCTGAGAACGCCGGCCAGACCAAACCTAGTTCGACCAGCCACGTGTACACAGGAGTGAATTTTATGAAGAACCTCGTTTCGCGCTTCGTGAAGGATGAGTCGGGCGCGACCGCCATCGAATACGGCCTGATTGCGACCGGCATCGCCATCGCGATCATCGCTGCGGTCAACGGCGTCGGCACGAAACTCTCGGGTACCTTCAACTCGATCTCGGGCTCGCTGAAGTAAGCCGGTTCCGACGAGTTCGCATCAAAGGTCCCGGCAACCCCGGGACCTTTGCTATTTGTCGGGCTCCAATTGCCGGCCGCCTTCGAAGCGGCCGGCAGTCCTTTCCCGATTGTTCACCAATGGCCGCTAGCGTCGGGTCTCGACCGCAGCTCCAGCTTGACGGCATGAATCCATGATCCTCGACATCGCACGCTTGATGCTGTTTCCGGCCCTGATGGCCTTCGCGGCGGCGAGCGATCTCCTGACCATGACGATCCCGAACCGGATCTCGCTGGCACTGGCGGCCGGCTTCTTCGTGCTGGCGCCGCTGACCGGGATGGGCGTCCACGACATTCTTACCCATGCCGGCGCAGGCGCGCTGGTGCTGGTGGTGGCGTTCGGCATGTTCGCGATGGGCTGGGTCGGCGGCGGCGACGCCAAGGTCGCGGCCGCAGCCAGCCTGTGGTTCGGGTTCGAGCATCTGCTGCCTTATCTGGTGTTTGCGTCGCTGTTCGGCGGTGCGTTGACCGTGCTGCTGTTGCAGCTCCGGCAATGGCCCCTGCCCTACCCGCTCGCGTCCCAGGCCTGGCTCAGCCGGCTGCACGACAAGCAGACCGGAATTCCCTACGGCATCGCACTCGCCCTCGGCGCCCTGCTGATCTATCCCGAGACGGACTGGATCAAGACGATCGATCTCGCGCACTTCGCGATGCGCTGAGAAAGCAGCGGTAACCGCTCGTTAAGGCGATTTAGATACGCCTCATTAACCATGCTTTGACGAATAGCTGGTCAACTCCCATCACGGCGGCGGCAGCGTCGCGGCGTCATGTGGAAAGTGAAGCGTAATGGATAAGGCCCGCATTCTGGTCCTGGCAATTGCAGGCTGCGCCGGCCTTGCGGCGCTCTATTTGGCAAGCGGAGGCGACGACAAGCCGGCGGCGCCTCCCCCGGTCGCGCAGCTGCCTACCGTCGACATCCTGGTCGCGAAAGCCGACATCGGCCTCGGCCAGGCGGTGAAGCCCGAGGATCTGCAGTGGCAGACCTGGCCGGCGGCGACCGCCAGCGCCAGCTTCATGCGCAGGGACAGCAACGCCGAAGCCATCAAGGACGTCACCGGCTCGATCGCCCGTGCCCCCTTCATCCAGGGCGAGCCGATTCGCGAGCAGAAGCTCGTCAAGGCGGACGGAAGCGGTTTCATGGCTGCGATCCTGCCGACCGGCATGCGGGCGGTATCGACCGAGATCTCACCGGAGACGGGCGCCGGCGGCTTCATCCTGCCGAATGACCGGGTCGACGTCCTGCTGTCGAAGCGGGACAAGAATCCTGACCGCAATGGCGCCGACATCGTCAATTCCGAGGTCATCCTGACCAATATCCGGGTGCTCGCGATCGATCAGGCTCCTAAGGAGAAGGACGGCACCAACGCACTGATCGGCAAAACGGTGACGCTGGAGCTGAAGCCCGAGCAGACCGAGACGCTGGCGCGCGCGCGCCAGAGCGGCATCCTGTCGCTGGCGCTGCGCAGCATCGTCGACGTCAACGCGACCGACGTCAGGACCGACGACAACCCCCAAAAGCGCGGTGAGACGATCAACGTCATCCGCTTTGGCGTTGCCAACCAGGCAACGATGCAGAAGTGATCATGAGGACAGACGTGATGAAGGGCGGGGCAACTCAACGGACGATGCGGGCCTACATGGTCCGCGCATTGTCGTTCTCGGCGGTCGCAGCGCTCACGCTCAACCCGGCGCTGACGCCGGTGGTAGCGAGCGACTACCGCGCCGCCGCCGCCCCTGCCGCGGCCGATGGTCAGATGAACGCCCGTTTCCTTGCGCTCGGCGTCGGCAAATCAGTGGTGATCGATCTACCCAGGGACATCAAGGACGTCCTGGTCGCCGATCCGAAGATCGCCAACGCCGTGGTCCGCTCGGCGCAACGCGCCTACATCATCGGCGCGACGGTCGGCCAGACCAACATCGTGTTCTTCGATGCCGCCGGCCAGCAGATCGCGGCCTATGACATCGCGGTCAAACGCGACCTCAACGGGGTCCGTGCGGCGCTGCGTCAGGCAATGCCGAATTCCGACATCCAGATCGAGGGCGTCGGAGAGGGCGTCGTGCTGAGCGGCAGTGCGGCGAGCCCGGTCGAGGCGCAGCAGGCCGGCGAGATGGCCGCCCGGCTGGTCGGCAGCACCGACAAGGTCGTGAATTCCATCACGGTTCGCGGCCGTGACCAGGTGATGTTGAAAGTCACAGTTGCCGAAGTCTCGCGCAGCCTGATCAAGCAGCTCGGCATCGACCTCACCGCAAATCTCAATTACGGCACAGCGGTGGTGAAATTCGCCAACGCCAACCCGTTTACGGCGAACAACGCAGCGCTGGTGCCCAACAACGCCATCACCACCGCGTTCGGGTCGGCGCCCTCGGTCTCCGCAACGATCCGCGCCATGGAAAGCGCCGGCGTCGTCCGCACGCTCGCCGAGCCGAACCTGACCGCGATCTCAGGCGAATCAGCCACCTTCATCTCCGGCGGCGAATTTCCAATTCCAACCGGCGTGACCTGTCAGACCACGACGAGCGGCGCGATCGGACAGTGCGTTCAGACCGTCAGCTTCAAGAAATTCGGCATTTCGCTCAACTTCACGCCGGTGGTGCTGACCGAGGGCCGGATCAGCCTGCGCGTGATGACGGAAGTGTCGGAAGTCTCGACCGAGAACTCGCTCACCGGCGGCGCGAACGGAACGACGATCCCTTCGATCAAGACCCGCCGCGCAGAGACCACGCTGGAAATTCCATCGGGCGGCTCGATGGCGATGGCCGGCCTGATCCAGGACCAGACCAAGCAGGCGATCAACGGCCTTCCCGGGCTGTCGACGCTGCCGGTGCTCGGCACGCTGTTCCGCAGCCGCGACTTCGTCAACAACCAGACCGAAATGATGGTGCTGGTGACGCCCTATATCGTTCGCGCGGTGGCGCAGAAGGACCTGTCGCGTCCGGATGACGGTTTCGCCAATGCGTCGGATCCGCAGGCCGACCTGCTGGGCAGCATTAATCGCGTCTACGGCGTGCCGGGCCGGACCGAGCCGGCGCGGAATTACCGCGGCACCTACGGCTTTATCACGGACTGAGGCGGACGATGACACAGACCACATCCAGGACACCCGCCGGTACCAAGCGCCCGATCGCTATCGCAGCGGCGCTCGTCGGCGTTGCCGTGACGCTCGGCGCCTGCCAGCACGCCGCCGACAACAGTTTCGCGATGGACGCCCCCGCCGACTATCGCCAGCGTCATCCGATCTCGGTGACCGAGGCTGATCGCTCGATCGTGGTGTTCGTCGGCCGCAGCCGCGGCGGCCTGACCGCGGATCAGCGCGCCTCGGTGATGGAGATGGCAGGGGACTGGATGCGCGAGGGAACCGGCGCCGTGACGATCGACGTTCCGGTCGACACGCCGAACGCCCGGCCCGCCCAGGAATCCCTGCGCGAGATCCAGGCCACCTTCGCCGCCGCCGGCGTGCCGCCGCGCGGGATGCTCGTTCGCAAATATCACCCCGACGATCCGCGGATGATGCCGGCGATCCGGGTGAACTATCCAAAGATGAAGGCCACCGCGGGGCCGTGCGGCCTCTGGCCGGACGACCTCGGCCCGTCGATCCACAACAGGGCCTACATCGAGAACCAGCAGTACTACAATTTCGGCTGCGCCAATCAGCGCAACCTCGCCGCCATGGTCGAAAACCCGTCTGACCTCGTGCAGCCGCGCGCGGAGACCCCTGCCTACACGTCGCGTCGCAATATCGCCTTTGACAAGTATCGCAAGGGCACCACCACCGCCACGACGTATCCCGAGTCCGACAGGGCCAAGCTAAGCGATACAGGAAAATGATCACCTACGCGCAGCAAAACTCCGAAGAGCAGCCGGACGCCACGTCGCAAGCCGTGGACGACCATATTGCTCCGGCGCCACGGGTTTCGGTTCAGGCGTTCTGCGAAACGGTCGAGACCGCCGCCGCCGTGCAGTCGGCCGGCGAGGATCGCCGGCTGGCCAAGGCTCACCTCAAGATCCAGATGGGCGGCATGGCCGCCGCCGTCGAGGCCTATCGCTCGGCGCCAACGCCCAACGTCATCATCCTCGAGACCGAGGGCCGCGGCGACATCCTGACCGGCCTCGATCAGCTCGCCACGGTCTGCGATGCCGGCACCCGCGTGGTCGTGATCGGCCGCGTCAACGACGTCACGCTGTATCGCGAGCTGGTGCGCCGCGGCGTCAGCGACTATGTGATCGCGCCGGCCCATGCAATCGACGTGGTGCGCGCGGTCTGCAACCTGTTCTCGGCGCCGGAAGCCAAGGCGGTCGGCCGCATCGTCGCCGTCGTCGGCGCCAAGGGCGGCGTCGGCGCCTCGACGATTGCCCACAATGTCGCCTGGGCGATCGCCCGCGATCTGGCGCTGGATTCCGTTGTCGCCGACCTCGACCTCGCGTTCGGCACCGCCGGCCTCAACTACAACCAGGATCCGGCGCAAGGCATCGCGGACGCCGTGTTCTCGCCGGACCGCGTCGATACCGCCTTCGTCGACCGCCTGCTGTCGAAATGCACCGACCATCTGAGCCTGCTGGCGGCGCCGGCCACGCTCGACAAGGTCTACGATTTCGGCGCCGAAGCGTTCGATGCGATCTTCGATACGCTGCGCACCACGATGCCCTGCATCGTGCTCGACGTACCGCACCAATGGTCTGGCTGGACCAAGCGCGCATTGATCGCGGCCGACGACATCCTGATCGTGGCGGCGCCCGATCTCGCCAATCTGCGTAACGCCAAGAACATGTTCGACCTCCTGAAGGCGTCCCGGCCCAACGACCGCGCGCCGCTGTACTGCCTCAACCAGGTCGGCGTGCCGAAACGGCCGGAGATCGCTGCGGGCGAGTTCGCCAAGGCGATCGAAAGCCAGCCGATCGCCGCAATCCCGTTCGATCCGCAGATCTTCGGTTCGGCTGCCAACAACGGCCAGATGATCGCGGAAATCTCCGCCAATCACCGCGCGGTCGAGATGTTCCTGCAGATGGCGCAGCGGCTGACAGGCCGCGGCGAGACCAAGAAGCCGCGGGGGTCCTTCCTGTCGCCCCTGCTCGAAAAGCTGCGGTCCAAATAGTGGCCCGCGTGGAGTCAAGACGTCGTGTTTGGTAAGCGTAGCGGAAACGATGGGGACGTGCGGGCACCCAAGCCCGCCTTTCAGGCGCCGGAGCCCGCCGGCGCGCCGCCGATGGCGCGCGAGTCCGTCGCGCCCACGATCTCGTCACCGCCGCTGGCCCCGGCCAAGCCGCCGCCGGCTCCAATCGTCGAAGCCCGCCGCTCGGACAACTATTATCAGGTCAAGGCGACGATCTTCGGCGCCCTGATCGAGGCGATCGACCTTGCCCAGCTCGCCAAGCTGGACAGCGAGTCCGCGCGCGAGGAAATCCGCGACATCGTCAACGAGATCATCGCGATCAAGAACATCGTGATGTCGATCGCCGAACAGGAAGAGCTGCTCGACGACATCTGCAACGATGTGCTCGGCTACGGACCGCTGGAGCCCTTGCTGTCGCGCGACGACATCGCCGACATCATGGTCAACGGCGCCGGCACCGTGTTCATCGAAGTCGCCGGCAAGATCCAGCGCACCGGCATCCGCTTTCGCGACAACCAGCAGCTGCTCAACATCTGTCAGCGCATCGTCAGCCAGGTCGGCCGGCGCGTCGACGAATCCTCGCCGATCTGCGACGCCCGCCTCGCCGACGGCTCGCGCGTCAATGCCATCGTACCGCCGCTGGCGATCGACGGGCCTGCGCTGACCATCCGCAAATTCAAGAAGGACAAGCTGACGCTGGACCAGCTCGTCAAGTTCGGCGCGATCACGCCGGAAGGGGCGACCATCCTGCAGATCATCGGCCGGGTCCGCTGCAACGTGATCATCTCAGGCGGTACCGGCTCCGGCAAGACCACGCTGCTGAACTGCCTGACCAACTATATCGAGCACGACGAGCGCATTATCACCTGCGAAGACGCCGCCGAACTCCAGCTGCAGCAGCCGCATGTGGTGCGGCTGGAAACCCGGCCGCCGAACATCGAGGGCGAGGGCCAGGTGACGATGCGCGAACTGGTGCGCAACTGCCTGCGTATGCGCCCGGAGCGGATCATCGTCGGCGAAGTCCGCGGACCAGAGGCGTTCGACCTGTTGCAGGCGATGAACACCGGCCACGACGGCTCGATGGGCACGCTGCACGCCAACAATCCGCGCGAAGCACTGTCGCGCTGCGAATCCATGATCACGATGGGCGGCTTCTCGCTTCCGTCGCGCACCATCCGCGAGATGATCTGCGCCTCGGTCGACATCATCGTGCAGGCTGCGCGCCTGCGCGACGGCTCGCGCCGCATCACGCACATCACCGAGGTGATGGGTATGGAAGGCGATACCATCATCACCCAGGATGTCTTCCTCTACGACGTGGTCGGGGAAGACGCCAACGGCAAGATCATCGGCAAGCACCGCTCGACCGGCATCGGCCGGCCACGCTTCTGGGAGCGTGCGCGCTACTACAATGAAGAGAAGCGGCTTGCGGCGGCGCTCGACGCCTCCGACGCGCCGGCGCCGGTCTAGGGGAACGCAGGATGCAGACGCAAACCGTTGCCCTGGCCTTCCTCGCCGCCACGACCGTGGGCGGCATCGCCTGGGTCTTCCTTTATCCCTACCTGTCGGGAGAGAAGAAGGCCGAGTCGCGCCGCGCATCGGTGGCGCGCAGCGAGCCTGCAGCAGCACGAAATGTCGACCGCACGCAACGCTCGCGCCGCGAGCAGGTCGAGGGATCGTTGAAGGAGCTCGAGGCGCGGCGGCAGAAGGACAGGAAAGTCCCGCTCGGCATGCGCATCTCGCAGGCCGGACTGGAATGGTCCGAGCAGAAATTCTGGATAATCTCCGGAGCCCTCGGCCTGTTCGGATTCGGCGCGGCATTTCTGGCCGGCGGAGGCATGCTCGGCGCGGCCGGCATCGGGTTTGCCATGGGTCTCGGCGTACCGCGCTGGCTGCTCGGCTGGCTGAAGAAGCGGCGGGAGAAGGCCTTCCTGCGGGCGCTGCCCGACGCCGTCGACGTCATCGTGCGCGGCATCAAGGCCGGCCTGCCGCTGTTCGAATCGCTCAAGGCGGTCGTCAACGACGCATCGGAGCCGTTGCGCAGCGAGTTCCTCGCGATCATCGAGACCCAGGCGATCGGCATGCCCCTCGGCGAGGCCTGTTCCCGGCTCTATGAGCGCATGCCGCTGCCGGAAGCAAACTTCTTCGGCATCGTGATCGCGATCCAGCAGAAGTCCGGCGGCAATCTGTCGGAAGCGCTCGGCAATTTGTCCAAGGTGCTGCGCGACCGCAAGAAGATGGCCGAGAAGATCCAGGCGATGTCGATGGAAGCCAAGGCCTCCGCCGCCATCATCGGCTCGCTGCCGCCGATCGTGATGATCCTCGTGTTCCTCACGACCCCCGACTACATCGCGCTGCTGTGGACCAACTCGATGGGCCAGCTGATGCTGGTCGCCTGCGCCGTCTGGATGTCGATGGGCGTGCTGGTGATGAAGAAGATGATCAATTTCGATTTCTGACGGTGCAGCATGATTGATTTCCTTATCGCCAAGCTCCACGACGTCAGGTTCATGACCATGCTGCTTGCCTTCTTCGCGGCAAGCGCGACGGTCTACACACTGGTGATGCCGCTGCTCGCCGGCGGTGATCTCGACAAGCGCATGAAGGCGGTCGCCAGCGAGCGCGAACGTCTCCGGCAGCGCGAACGCGATAGGCTCTCCAAGTCGGAGAAGGTGACGCTGCGGCAGACGCCGAAGCAGGCCGTTTCCAGGATGGTCGATGACCTCAACCTCACCAAATGGCTGGCCCAGGAAGCGGCGCTCGACAAGCTGGTGATGGCCGGCTATCGCGGCCACGCCCCGTACGTCTATTTCCTGGCAGCCCGCGCGGCGACGCCGGTCGTGATGCTGCTCGCCGCGATCATCTATACGTTCTTCATCGCCGGCGCGACCTGGTCGCTCACGCTGAAGATCGGCATTTGCGTCGGCGCGGCCTATGCCGGCCTCCAGGCCCCGATGCTGTTCCTGAAGAACGCGATCTCCAAGCGTCAGCTCCAGATCAAGCGTGCCTTCCCTGATTCGCTCGACCTGCTGCTGATCTGCATCGAGTCGGGCATGTCGGTCGAGGTCGCCTTCCGCAAGGTCGCCAACGAGATCGTCGGACAGTCGGTCGCGCTGTCGGAGGAGTTCGCGCTGACGACCGCGGAATTGTCCTACCTGCAGGACCGCAGGACCGCCTACGAGAATTTGGCGCGCCGCACCGGGCTCGAGGGCGTGAAGTCGGTGTGCATGGCCCTGCAGCAATCCGAACGCTACGGCACGCCGCTCGGCCAGAGCCTGCGCGTGATGGCGCAGGAAAACCGCGACATGCGCATGAACGAGGCCGAGAAGAAGGCGGCTTCACTGCCGCCCAAGCTGACCGTGCCGATGATCCTGTTCTTCCTGCCCTGCCTGTTCATCGTGATCCTCGGGCCGTCCTACATCAAGATCGCTACGATGCATTGAGCGGCGCCGCCGCGCCGACCGCCTTCTCCTTCCCCCTGAAAGGGGGAAGGCCGGCATGGGGGTCAGCCACAGGCGACGCTGCCCGTGGAGAGAGATGATCCCCACCCGCTTTGCTCTGACGAGCAAAGCGACCTCCCCTTTTCAAGGGGAGGTATGGAAGTTGCCGTGTTGGCTAGTCGTCCTTGGCGACGACAGGGGCGGCGCGCGATGCGGTTCGCGGCCCGTCCTTGCGGTTCAGCATGTCGCGGAGATAGGCGACGTTGGCCGCCGCCTCGTCTGCCGGCAGGTCGGCCTTGACGATGGTTTCGGCCTCCGCGAAGCGGCCCTGAAGGCCGACCACGAGCGCAAGGTTCTGCCTGATACGGGTGTCGGCGCGGGCGCTGGCATAGGCCTGGCGCAACGTCTCTTCCGCTTTCGGCAATTCCTTGGTCAGCATGTAGGACAGGCCGAGATTGGACAGCACCGACGGCTCGTCCGGAGCCAGCCGCAGCGCGCTTGCGTAATAGCGCCGCGCCTCCTCGTGCCGGTTCATCTTGTCGAGCGTGGTTCCCTGCACCGACAGGATCCGCCAGTCCGGATTGTCCGGGCTGTGGGCGCGGCTCAGCACATCGAACGCAGCCTGCGAATTGCCGTTGTCGGCCAGCGCGCGGCCATAGGCGGCGAGCAGCGTCTTGTTGCCGGGATTGGCGATCGTGGCCTGCTCCAGCATGGCGCAGGCCTGCGAGCGCTGTCCGCTCATGCGCAACGCCTGGCCGTAGGCGATCGCGGCGTCGACATCCTTGGGATTCTTGCGATAACGCTCGCCATAGACTTCGGCGGCACGGCGCGGATCATCGGGCACCGGATCCGACTTGGACGCAATCGATCCCGTCACGTCAGACATGGTCTGGCAACCGCCAAGGCCAGCGGCGAGGACCGCCACGAGGGCCGCGGAAGCGAGATGCCGGGTCAAATTGGACTGTCGACACATGGCACTGTGACTCACGAAATCAGGCGAATGGATCCAGCCGAGCGTGCCAGCAATAGACTGTTAACCCTAACGTCTGGTTAACTGGGCGGGCCCGGTTCCGTTTCCGCACGTCGCGTGAACCGCTCGTGCGCTACCATCCACCGCGAAAGGCGTGTAGTAGCCACCCACGACGCCAGAACAGCCGAGAGCCGCATGCCATCCGTGTTCGAGACCGCAACCGCCGCCGCCGTCACACCGATCACCTTCGTCACCAAATCGACATGGGATGCGGTCCGGAGCGAACTGCCGGCGGCGGCGCGCCAGTTCGCGGAGGCGAATGGCTTTGAGGCCAAGCCCGGCAAGTCCCTCGCCTTGCCGGCCGCCGACGGCAGCATCGCGCAGGTGCTGTTCGGCCTCGAGGACGCCAGTGGCCGATCGCCCGATCCGTTCAGGGCCGGCGCCCTGCCCGGCCTGCTGCCGCCGGGCGTCTATCGCTTCGCCAACGCGCCGCATGACACGCGGCTCGCCGCGCTCGCCTTCGCGCTCGGCTGCTATCGCTTCGCTCGCTATCGCACCAACAAGACGCCGGAGGTTCGCCTGGTGCTGCCCGACGGCGTCGATGCCGCCGAGATCACACGGATGGCGGATGCGGCGACGCTCGCGCGCGACCTCATCAACACGCCGTCCAACGACATGGGGCCGGCCGAGCTCGCCGAGGTGGCCCGCGACCTCGCGACACGGTTCGGCGCCGACTTCACTTGCATCAGCGGCGACGAGCTGGCGCAGAATTTTCCGCTGATCCACGCCGTCGGCATGGCATCGACCCGCGCGCCGCGGCTGATCGACCTGAGCTGGGGCGATCCGGCCCATCCGAAGGTGACGCTGGTCGGCAAGGGCGTCTGCTTCGACACCGGCGGGCTCGATCTCAAGCCGTCCAGCGGCATGCTGTTGATGAAGAAGGACATGGGCGGCGCCGCCAACGTGCTGGCGCTGGCGCAGATGGTCATGGACGCGAAGCTGAAGGTGCGGCTGCGCGTGCTGATCCCGGCGGTCGAGAACGCGGTCGCCGGCAATGCGTTCCGCCCGCTCGACATCTTCAGGTCGCGCAAGGGCATCACCGTCGAGATCGGCAACACCGACGCCGAAGGACGGCTGGTGCTCGCTGACGCGCTGGCCCTTGCCGACGAGGAGCAGCCCGATCTGCTGGTCGATCTGGGCACGCTGACCGGTGCGGCGCGCGTGGCGCTGGGCCCGGATTTGCCGCCGTTCTACACCAATGACGAGACGCTGGCCGGCGACGTCGCAGCCCATGCGAAGCGCGAGAACGATCCGCTGTGGCGCATGCCGCTGTGGCCGGCCTACGATGCCTGGCTCGACTCCAAAACCGCCGACATCACCAATGCACCGTCAGGCGGTTTCGCCGGCTCGATCACCTGCGCGCTGTTCCTGCAGCGCTTTGTCGAGCAGGCGAGAAGCTGGCTGCATGTCGACATCTACGGCTGGACGCCATCCGCAAAACCCGGCCGCCCCGAAGGCGGCGAGTGCCAGGCCGCACGCGCAATCTATAAATTGTTGAGCCAGCGCTATGCATGATGTCAGACTGACGCCGGCCCGCGACGACGTCGCCGCAAAATATCTGGAGGGCAAGGTCAAGGCCGCGCGCTTCGTTGACGGCGAGGTATTCGAAGTCAGCGACGCCATCGCCCCGTTGCGTCATGCGCCTGCGGCCGATGCCGAGCAGATGACGCAGGCGCTCAAGGGCGAGCGCGTCACGGTGTACGATCGTAATAGCGAAGGCTGGGCCTGGGGCCAGCTCGCCGATGACGGCTATGTCGGCTGGATCCCCGAGGCCGCGCTGACCAAGCCCGGCGCGACGCCGACGCACAAGGTGGCGGTGCTGCGCACGCTGGCGTTTCCGGGGCCGTCGATCAAGCTACCGCCGGTCGAGGCGCTGGCGATGGGCACGAAGCTTGCGATCGTCCGCGAGGACGGTCCGTTCGCGGTGACCCGCGAGGGTTGGCACCTGCCGCGCCGGCATGTTGCGCCGCTCGACGCGATGGCGCCGGATTCTGTCGCGATCGCCGAGCAATTCGTCGGTGCGCCCTATCTGTGGGGCGGCAAATCGAGCCTCGGCATCGACTGCTCCGGCCTGGTGCAGATCGCGCTGACCGCCGCCGGCACCGGCTGCCCGCGCGACAGCGACATGCAGCAGGAAGGGCTCGGCCGCGAATTGACCGCGGCGGAATCAAAGCATCTGCAACGCGGCGACCTGATCTTCTGGAAGGGCCATGTCGCCATCGCGCGCGATGCGACCACAATCGTGCACGCCAACGCGCATCACATGGCAACGGCAGTGGAGAACACGCAGGCCGCCATCGCGCGGATCAAGGCCGCCGGCAGCGGCGTCCTGGCGATCAAGCGGCTTTAGCGAGATGTCGTAGGATGGGTAGAGCGCAGCGAAACCCATCAGGCTGCAACCGCGTGGCCCGATGATGGGTTTCGCTTCGCTCTACCCATCCTACAACAGCTACAGAGTTACGTCGCCACGGCCGCCCCGCCGGCCGCTTCGATGCGGAAGGCGGCGGCGAACAGCGCACGGGTGTAGTCGCTCTTGGGGTTCTTGAAGAGCTCGGAGGCCGGCCCCTCCTCCTCGACCTTGCCGGATTTCATCACGATCAGATGGCTCGCGAGCGAGGCCACCACGCGCAGATCGTGCGAGATGAACATGTAGGTGAGGTCACGCTTGCGCTGCAGGTCGCGCAGCAGGTCGACCATCTGGGCCTGGAGCAGCATGTCGAGCGCACTGGTCGGCTCGTCCAGCACGACGAAGTTCGGCTCCAGCACCACCGCGCGCGCGATCGAGATGCGCTGGCGCTGGCCGCCGGAGAACTCGTGCGGATAGCGGAAACGCCACTCGGGATCGAGGCCGACATCCTTGAGCGCCTTGATCACCCGCACCTCGCGCTCCTCGCGCGACAGCTGCTTCTGGTGCACTTCAAGCCCCTCGGCGATGATGTCAGCCACCGACATGCGCGGGCTGAGCGAGCCGAACGGGTCCTGGAACACGATCTGCATGTCGAGGCGGAACGGCAGCATCTGCTTGAAGCGCAGGCCCTGGATGTCCTTGCCGAGGAACACGATCGGACCATCCGACGAGATCAGCCTGAGCAGCGCGAGCCCAAGCGTGGTCTTGCCGGAGCCGGATTCGCCGACCACGCCGAGCGTCTCGCCCTTGCGCACGGCGAGACTGACGCCATCGACCGCCTTGATGTGGCCGACGGTCGAGCGCAACAGCCCGCGCTTGATCGGAAACCAGACCTTGAGATTGTCCGTCGATATCACGACCGGCGCATCGGGCTGCGGCGGCGCCGGGTCGGGCTTCGGCTCGGCCGCTAGCAGCGCCTTGGTATAGGCGTGCTTCGGCGCGGTGAAGACCTGCTCGACCGGGCCCTGCTCGACGATCTTGCCGCTGTTCATGACGCAGACCGTGTCGGCGATACGGCGGACGATGCCGAGGTCGTGGGTGATGAACAACAGGCTCATGCCGAGCCGCGCGCGTATCTCCGCCAGCAAAGCCAGGATCTGCGCCTGCACGGTGACGTCGAGCGCGGTGGTCGGTTCGTCCGCGATCAACAGATCGGGCTCGTTGGCGAGCGCCATCGCGATCATCACGCGCTGGCGCTGGCCGCCGGACAATTGGTGCGGATAACTCTTGAGCCGTGTCTCCGGCTCGGGGATGCCGACCTGGCCCAATAGCTCCAGCGTCCGCTCCCTCGCCGCCGCACCGCTAATGCCGCTGTGCAACGACAGGATCTCGCCGATCTGGGATTCGATGGTGTGGAGCGGATTGAGCGAGGTCATCGGCTCCTGGAAGATGATCGAGATGTCGTTGCCACGAATCCCGCGCATCTCGCGTTCCGACGATCCCAGGAGATCGCGGCCCTTGAAACGGATCGCCCCGGAGGGATGTGACGCCGCCGGATAGGGCAGCAGCCTCAATACCGACAGCGCGCTAACCGATTTTCCCGAGCCGGACTCGCCCACCAGCGCCGTGCATTCGCCGCGCTTGATCGAGAAGGAGACACGATCGACCGCAAGCGAGCGGCCGAAGGCGACGGAGAGGTCGCTGACGTCGAGCAGAGGCTGATTGGTCGCGTCCATGCGTCAGCCCTTCGAGAATGTCTTGCGCGGATCGAAGGCGTCGCGCGCGGCTTCGCCGATGAAGATCAGGAGCGACAGCATGATCGCAACCGAGAAGAAGCCGGTGAGGCCAAGCCACGGCGCCTGCACGTTGGCCTTGCCCTGCGACAGCAATTCACCGAGCGAGGGCGAGCCGGGTGGCAGGCCGAAGCCGAGGAAATCCAGCGCCGTCAGCGTCATCACCGAGGACGAGACGATGAAGGGCAGGAACGTCATGGTCGCGACCATCGCGTTCGGCAGCAAATGGCGGAACATGATCACGCGGTTGGAGACGCCGAGCGCGCGCGCCGCCTGGATGTATTCGAAGTTGCGGCCGCGCAGGAACTCGGCCCGCACCAGGCCGACCAGCGAGACCCACGAGAACAGCAGGAGGATGCCGAGCAGGATGAAGAAGCCCGGCGGCAGCACCGCCGAGATGATCAGCAGCAGATAGAGCGAGGGGATCGCGGTCCAGATTTCGATGAATCGCTGGAAGCCAAGATCGATCCAGCCGCCGAAATAGCCCTGCACGCCGCCGGCGGCGATGCCGATGATCGAGGACAGGATGGTCAGCGTCAGGCCGAACAGCACCGAGATGCGGAAGCCGTAGATCAGCCGCGCGACGACGTCGCGGCCCTGATCGTCGGTGCCGAGCCAGTTGTATTCGAGGTCGCGGCAGCCGGTCAGGCCCTTGCGCTTCACCACGTCCTTGCACTGCGCTTCGGTCAGGAGCCAGGTCGGCTTCGACGGCACCGCGGTCGGCGGGTCGAGGTTGCGGCTGTCGTAGGAGTAACGGATCGGCGGCCAGATCATGCTGCCGCCCTTGGCGGCGATCTGCTTCTGCAAGTACGGATCGCGATAGTCGGCCGCGGTCTCGAAGTCGCCGCCGAAGGTGGTCTCTGCGTAGGTGAACACCACCGGCCAGTAGAGACGGCCGTCATATTTGACGACCAGCGGCTTGTCGTTGGCAATGAAATTGGCGAACAACGACAGCACGAACAGCACGAGGAAGATCCAGAACGACCAGTAGCCGCGGCGGTTGGCCTTGAAGTTCTGCCAGCGGCGCTTGTTGAGCGGCGACGGCGCAAAGCCGTGACGCGTGGCGGGCACGGCCTCGCCGAGCGGCGATTGCGTCGTGGTTTCGACCGGCTGGGGCGCGAGCATCGTCATCAGACCTCCCGCGCCTCAAAGTCGATCCTGGGATCGATCCACATATAGGCGAGGTCGGACAGCAGATTGACCACCAATCCGACCAGCGAGAAGATGAACAGCGTTCCGAACACCACCGGATAGTCGCGGTTCAAGACGCTCTCGAAGCCGAGCAGGCCGAGCCCGTCGAGCGAGAAGATGGTCTCGATCAACAGCGAGCCGGAGAAGAACGCGTGGATGAACGCGCCCGGGAAGCCCGCGATCACGATCAGCATGGCGTTGCGGAAGATATGGCCGTACAGCACCTGACCCTCGCTGCAGCCCTTGGCGCGCGCGGTCATCACATATTGCTTGCGGATCTCGTCGAGGAACGAGTTCTTGGTGAGCAAGGTCATGGTGGCGAAGGCGCCGAGCGCCATCGACACCAGCGGCAGCGTCAGATGCCAGAAATAGTCGATGATCTTCCAGTACCAGGGAAACTGCGCCCAGCCGTCCGAGGTCAGGCCGCGCAGCGGGAAGATGTTGAGGAACGAGCCGCCGGCGAACAGCACAATCAGGAGGATCGCAAACAGGAAGCCCGGTATCGCAAAGCCGACGATGATCACGGCCGAGGTCCAGGTGTCGAACCGCGACCCATCCTTGACCGCCTTGCGGATGCCGAGCGGGATCGAGATCAGATAGGTCAGCAGCGTCATCCAGATGCCGAGCGACATCGAGACCGGCAGCTTTTCCTTGATCAGCTGCAGCACGCTGACGCTGCGGAAATAGCTGCTGCCGAAGTCGAAGCGCGCAAAATTCCACACCATCAGCGCGAACCGCTCCGGCGCCGGCTTGTCGAAGCCGAACTGCACCTCGAGCTTCTTGATGAAATCCGGATCGAGTCCCTGCGCGCCGCGATATTTCGAGTTGGTGGCACCGGCTGCGCCCGCGCCCTGGCCGCGCTGCGCGCCGAAATCGCCGCCGCCACCCGACACGCGCGAAGTGCCGCCGGTGTCGGCGCCGTTGATCTGCGCGATGACGCGCTCGACCGGCCCGCCTGGCGCGAATTGCACGACCACGAAGGAGACGAACAGGATGCCGAGCAGCGTCGGCAGCATCAGGAAGATACGTCGGGCGATATAGGCGCTCATCGGCTATTTCTTCGCCTGTTCGAGCTTTGCGGCCTTGGCCGCATCATACCACCAGTTCTCTGGCGCCCCGACGCCCTGGGTATATTTCGCCAGCTTCTCGGTATGACCGAACTGGTCCCAATAGGCGACCGGATGCGTGTTGCGGTACCATTGCGGCACCCAGTAACGGCCGGCGCGGAACACGCGGTCGAACGCACGGCAGGCAATCGTCAGCTCCTGGCGATTATTGGCGCCGATGATCTTCTCGATCAGGGCATCGATTGCGGGATTGGCGATACCTGCGAGATTGTAGGAGCCCTTGGTCTTCGCCGCCTGCGAGGAGAAGAACGGCCGCATGCTGTCGCCAGGTGTCGCCGAAAAGTTGAAGCGCTCCATGGTCATGTCGAAGTCAAAATCTTCCACCCGCGCGCGGCGCTGCACGGCGTCGACGAGGCGGAATGTAGCCTCGATGCCGAGCGTGCCGAGGTTCTTGATGTAGGGCCCATGGTGCGGCTGCAGCGAGGGCTCATCGTTGAGGAATTCGATGGTGAGGGGCTCGCCGTTCGGCAGCACGCGCTTGCCGTCCTTGATGACGCAGCCGGCCTCGTTGAGCAGTTGTACCGCCTTGCGCAGCAGCGCGCGGTCCTGGCCGGAGCCGTCGGACATCGGCGGCACGAAGGGCAGGCCGAACACCTCGTCGGGCACCTGGCCGCGGAACGGCTCGAGCAGCGCAAGCTCTTCGGGCGGCGGCGGTCCCTCGGCCACCATGTCCGAATTCTGGAACGGCGACACGGTGCGCGCATAGGCATCGTACATGATGGTCTTGTTGGTCCACTCGAAGTCGAAGGCGTAGATCAGCGCCTCACGCACGCGTGGATCCTTGAACTTGTCGCGGCGCGTGTTGATGAACCAGCCTTGCGCGCCGGACGGCGTGTCGTCCGGTAGCGTCTCGCGCTTGACGCGGCCATCCTTTACCGCGGGGAAATCGTAGCGCGTCGCCCAGACGCGCGCGGTGAACTCCTCGCGGAACAAATAGCTCTTCGAGGTGAAGCCCTCGAACGCCACATCGCGGTCGCGATAGAATTCATAGCGTACGGTGTCGAAATTGTAGCTGCCGCGATTGACCGGAAGGTCGGCGCCCCACCAATCCTTGAGGCGGTCGAATTCGACGTAGCGGTTGACCTCGAACCTGCCGACCTTGTACGGCCCCGAGCCGAGCGGCGTATCGAGCGTCGATTCCTCGAACGATCGTGCCGCGTAATAGGCCTTGGAGAAGATCGGCAGGCCCGCGACATAGAGCGGCACGTCGCGGGCGCGGCCCGCTGCGAAGGTCACCACCACAGTCGCGTCATCGGGCGCCTCAGCCTTGACGAAGTCGCGCAGCTGCACCTGGATCAGCGGGTGACCTTTTTCCTTCAGCGTGTTGAGCGAGAAGGCGGCGTCCTGCGCCGTCAGCTTGGTGCCGTCATGGAAGCGCGCCTCGGGACGCATGGTGAAGCGATAGGTCAGCTTGTCCGGCGAGATCTGCACCGACTTCGCGGCATAGCCGTACATCGCATCGGGCTCGTCATTGGCGCGCGACATCAGCGTCGCGAACGTCATGTCCATGCCCTGCGCGCCTTCGCCCTTCAGGACATAGGCGTTCAACGAATTGAAGGTGAAGTAGGACTGGTTGTAACCGCGCACCCACGGAATCACCGAGAACGCGCCACCCTTCGGCGCTTTCACATTGACATAGTCGAACTGCTGAAAATCCGCCGGATATTTCAGGTCGCCGAACACCGACATGCCGTGCATCTCGGTTCCGTTGTCGGCTGCCGCCGGCGCAGCACGCAATCCTGCAGCACTCAATGCACCGATGCCGAGACCGAGTGCGTGCCGACGGGTAAACAGCGCCATGCGCGAATCCTTAATCTTATGAACGCTTGAGCTTGGCCGCTCTGTCGGCGTCGTACCACCAGATCGCCGGGAATCCCGATTGGCCATATTTGGGCAATTCTGCCGGACGGCCGAAGCGATCCCAGCGCGCTGTACGCACCTTCGGATAATTCCATTGCGGAACGACGTAATGGTTCCATAGTAACACGCGATCGAGCGCCTTCGTCGCGGCAACGAGATCTTCGCGATCCGTCGCAAAAATCACCCGCTCGATCAGTTTGTCGACCACCGGGCTCTTGATGCCGGCAATATTGCGCGATCCGGCGTTGTCTGCAGCCTTCGATCCCCAGTATTCGCGCTGCTCGTTGCCGGGTGACAGGGATTCCCCCCAAGACGCGACCACGATGTCGAAATCCCAACTGCGAAGCCGATTTTCGTATTGGATCGGGTCGATCGTGCGCACTGTGATCGAAAATCCGAGCCGCTCGAGTGCCGGCTTGTAGGCCAGCATGATCCTTTCGAAATTCGGATCCTCACTCAACAGTTCGATAGAGAACGGTTCTCCGCTCTTGGAATCCACGAGCTTCCGGTCTCGTACTTCGTAGCCGGCCTCCTTGAGCAGACGTGATGCTTCGCGGAGATTTTCGCGCACGGCCTCGGGATTGCCACCGACCGGGTTGGTATAGACCGTTGTGAATGCTTCGGCTGGCACCTGATCACGCAGTGATTCAAGGATGGCAAGTTCCTTGCCTTGCGGCAGCCCAGTCGCCATCAATTCCTCGGCGCCATCAAAGTAGCTAATGATGCGCTTGTATTGGCCGAAGAACAGTAGTTTGTTGACTTCCTCGAAGTCGAACGCGTAGTTCAGAGCCCGGCGAACACGCGGATCCTTGAATTTGGCACGGCGCTGATTCGGAACAAAGGCCTGCATGACGCCTGAACTGCGGTTCGGAAACTCTTCCAGCACCACACGCTTGTCGCTGACGGCCGGAAAATCATAGGCAGTCGCCCATGCCTTCGCGCTGTTCTCCAAACGCCAATCGATCTGATCGCCCTTGAATGCCTCGATCGCAACCGTCGGATCCCTGAAGTACTCGTAGCGAAGTTCGTCGAAGTTGTTGCGCCCCACGTTGATCGCGAGGTCGCGCGCCCAATGGTCCTTGACGCGTTCCAGAGTCACGGTCCGTCCTGCGACAAACTCCTTGATCCGATACGGTCCCGACCCAAGCGGCTGCTCCAGCGTTGTCGCGGAGATATCGCGCCTGCGGCCTTGGCCATCGGTGCCTTCCCACCAGTGCTTGGGCAAGATCGTGAGTTGGCCCACGATCTGCGGCAATTCGCGGTTACCTGGCATATCGAAGACGAATTTTACTTCATGATCGCTAAGCTTCTCCGCTCTCACCACATGGCTGTAATAGGCGGAAAACATCGGGTGATGCGCCTTGAAGGCGTCGAGCGAGAAGATCACGTCTTCCGGAGTAACCGGTGCTCCGTCATGCCACTTTGCCTGAGGGCGCAGACGGTAAACGACGTAGGAGAAGTCGTCGGGGTAACTTGCGGCCTCCGCCAGCGATCCGTACTCCGTTGAGACTTCGTCGAGCGAAGCCGTCGTCAGCGATTCATAAATGAAGGCCACAGCGCCTGCGATGGAGCCTTTCACACCCGAGACGACGATGTTGAAATTATCAAAAGTGCCAATTGAGATTTGCCGGACAAGACCTCCCTTCGGTGCATCCGGATTGACGTAGTCAAATCGCTTGAAGTCAGCCGCGTATTTGACGTTGCCGAAGAGCGAGAGGCCGTGTCGCCATTTAAGCCCGTTGGGGGCGTCGTCGGCGAGCGCCGGCGTGATCGCCGAGATGCCGGGGTTAAGTCCGAGCGCCGGAGCCATTGCCGCCAGTGCGCTGCCTTGAAGTAGGTGTCGTCGGGTGATCGCCAAATTCGCTCTTCCTGCTTGCGGCCCCGCTTACATGGGACCCAATATAAGGCAACGGTTCGACAAATTACGTTGCTTTTTCCTCATGATGTCAGCCCGGGAACAATATCGGTGCGGCGAAACGTCCCGATAACAACTCTGCGACAGCAGATTCCGCATGCGAAAACGGCCAGGCATTGCCTGGCCGTTTCATCCACATGCTTGCGCGAAGCAAATCGTTACTTCGAAGCGGTCGGGATCGGAGCCGGATGCTCCGAGTTCGAATTTAGATAGGCGATGATGTCGGCGCGCTCGCTGTCCTTCGGAACGCCGGCGAAGCCCATCGCGGTGCCCGGGATGAAGCCCTTCGGATTGGTCAGGAACTTGTTGAGGTCGTCGAAGCTCCAGTTGCCGCCCTTGGCCTTCATGGCCGCCGAGAAATTGAAGCCACGGCCTTCGCCCCTGGCCTCGTTCAC
The DNA here is from genome assembly GCF_011058295.2 of Bradyrhizobium sp. 6(2017). Lineage (NCBI taxonomy): Bacteria > Pseudomonadati > Pseudomonadota > Alphaproteobacteria > Hyphomicrobiales > Nitrobacteraceae > Bradyrhizobium > Bradyrhizobium sp. 6(2017). The sequence continues at coordinate 9,233,022 of NZ_CP049289.2, forward strand.
GACGCCGAACAGGTTCGGACCGACGCGGTTGGGACCGCCCTTCTCGAAGGTATGGCAGGCCTGGCACTTCTTGGCGGCCGCCGCGCCCTTCTCGACCGAGGCGGTCTGCAGCAGCTTCTCGATCGGCTCGGATGCGGCCGCAGCCGCCTCGCCGCCACCATGGGACTCTTCCTTCACCGCGATCTCAAAGCCCGGCTTTTCCGGCAGCTTCGCGGAAAACACCGATCCGGCGGCAAAGCTCATCACCAGGACGACGATGCAGGTGCCGAGAAGCGCACCGAGAATTTTGTTGAGTTCGAAGGAGTCCATTTCGGGTCAGGCTCCGGGCCTTGAATGTCGACTTCAGGCCGGGAATTACGGCCGCGGGAAAGACCTGGGAATCGGCCTTATCGCACCGCCCCAAGCAGGGTTGAGATATCGGTTTGCCCGCGCTCTGGCAACCCGTATAAACGCGCCGAATTCAACCTCCTCCCCGCCAATTTCCGCAGGCCGGACGGGCCCCGACACGAATGACCCAATCCCGCACCCTGGTGCTGATTCCGGCCCGCATGGCCGCCACCCGACTGCCCGGCAAGCCGCTGCTCGATATCGCGGGCGCGCCGATGATCGTCCACGTGCTGCGGCGGGCCGAGGAGGCCGGGATCGGCCGGGTCGCGGTCGCCACCGATGCGGTCGAGATCGCTGAAGCGGTGAAGGCTGCCGGCGGCGAGGTCGTGATGACCCGCGCCGACCATCCCTCCGGCTCGGACCGGATTCATGAAGCAATGACGACCCTCGACCCGGACGGCCGTGCCGAGATCGTGGTCAATCTGCAGGGCGATTTTCCGACCATCACCTCTGAGACCATCCGCAGCGTGATGCCGGCGCTCGACGATCCCGCGGTCGAAATCTCGACCCTGGCCTCGCGCATCCATACCGAGGAGGAGGATCGGGCCCCCAGCGTCGTCAAGGCGGTGGGCTCGCCGATCGGGGCAAATCGTTTGCGCGCGCTGTATTTTACCCGCGCCACGGCGCCCCATGGCGACGGACCGCGCTACCATCATATCGGCCTCTACGCCTACCGCCGGGCCGCTTTGCAGCGCTTCGTGGCGCTGCCGCCCTCGCCGCTGGAGCAGCAGGAGAAGCTCGAGCAGCTGCGCGCGCTGGAGGCCGGGATGCGGATCGACATCACCATCGTCGACACCGTCCCGCGCGGCGTCGACACCCCGGCCGATCTCGAAACCGCCCGCAGAATACTTTCCAAAGCCTGACCGGGTGCTAAAAGGCGCCGCAGGAAAGAACCCATGACCAAGAAGCTGAAAATCGCATTCCAGGGCGAGCCTGGCGCCAATTCCCATATCGCGATCGTCGAGGCCTATCCCGACGCCGAGCCGATGCCCTGCGCGACCTTCGAGGACGCGCTGGCCGCGATCGCCTCGGGCGAGGCCGATCTCGGCATGATCCCGATCGAGAACTCGGTCGCCGGCCGCGTCGCCGACATCCACCATCTCTTGCCCGCCTCGGGCCTGTTCATCGTCGGCGAATGGTTTTTGCCGGTCCGCCACCAGCTGATGGCGGTCAAGGGCACCAAGCTCGCCGACATCAAGAGCGTGGAGAGCCATGTCCATGCGCTCGGCCAGTGCCGGCGCATCATCCGCAAGCTCGGCATCCGGCCGATCGTCGCCGGCGATACCGCCGGCAGCGCCCGCGATATCTCCGAGCGCGGCGACAAGAGCGTTGCGGCGATCGCCTCCCGCCTCGCCGCCGAGATCTATGGCCTCGACATTCTCTCTGAGGACATCGAGGACGAGGCCCACAACACCACCCGCTTCGTGGTGCTGGCGCGCGAGGCCAGATGGGCGGCGCAGGGCTCGGGGCCGCTGGTCACCACTTTTGTGTTCCGGGTGCGCAACCTGCCGGCCGCGCTCTACAAGGCGATGGGCGGCTTTGCCACCAACGGCGTCAACATGACCAAGCTCGAGAGCTACATGGTCGACGGCAATTTCTTTGCCACGCAGTTTTACGCGGACGTCGACGGCCATCCTGACGACCGCGGACTCGCCTTTGCGCTGGAAGAATTGAAATTCTTCTCGCGCGAATTCCGCATCGTCGGCGTCTATCCCGGCCATCCGTTCCGCGCCACCTTCAGCGAGAAGGCGGACTGAGTCGCACGCACTGTCCTCCATACGTCGTCCCGGCCTAGTGCGCAATTGCGCACGGGGGCCGGGACCCATAGCCACCGGCTTGGGTTGTGGGAGGGATAGCGGCCCCAGCGAAGCGTAGCAACTTTGATTCGTGGTAATGGGTCCCGGCCCCCGTGCGCAATTGCGCACTAGGCCGGGACGACGATCATTACGCGGCTTCCTTTTTCGTAAGCCCGAACGCCTCGGCAAGCAGGCTGTAGGACTTCTTCCGCGCGTCGTGATCGTAGACCGCGGTGATCACCATCAGCTCGTCCGCCTGGCTCGCCGCGAGCAGCGGCTGCAGCTTGGTCATCACGGTTGCAGGGCTGCCGACGAACAAGCGGGCGCGGTTGCGCGCGATCGAGGCACGCTCGGCGTCGGTGTAGGGATAGGCTTGCGCCTCCTCGACGCTCGGCAGCGGCAGATACTGGCCGCGGTCGCGGCGCAGCCGGTTGAGGTCCATCGACATCGCGAGTTGCTCGGCTGCCGCGTCGGTCTCCGCCGTGACGACCGCGACCGCCAGGATCGATTGCGGCGTGGCGCGCCAGCCCGACGGCTTGAAATGCGCACGGTAATTCGTCATCGCCGCAACAGCGTCATGGGTTGCGAAATGATGCGCGAATGCAAAGCCCATCCCGACCTGCGCGGCGAGCTCGGCGGAATAGTCGCTCGAGCCCAGCAGCCAGATCGGCGGCAGCGGCGAATCATCCGGCATCGCCACGACATTGTTGTAGGGATGGCCGGCCGGGAAATCGCGCGTCTCCCACAAGGTCAGCTCATGCAGCCGCTCGAGGAAATCGTCGCCCTCGCGGCGATCGAGCCGGCTGCGCAGCGCGTAGGCCGTAGCGCCGTCGGTGCCGGGCGCGCGGCCGAGGCCGAGATCGATCCGGCCGGGAAACAGCGCCTCCAGCATCTTGAAGCGCTCGGCGATCACCAGCGGCGCATGGTTGGGCAGCATCACCCCGCCGGAGCCGACGCGGATATGCTGCGTCACCGCCGCGATCTGCCCGATCATCAGATCGGGCGCCGGGCTCGCGACGGAGGCGAGGTTGTGGTGCTCGGCGAGCCAGTAGCGTGTGTAGCCGAGACCATCGACATGGCGCGCCAGGTCGATGCTGTTGCGGAGCGCAGCGGCTGGCTTGGTACCGGTGGTGACGACGGACAGATCGAGGACGGAGAGCGGAATCATGGCCGTCAACCTAGTGTGGCGCCACGGGGCGACAAAGGCCCCGGCCGCGCAGGGCAGTCCCGCACCCGAAGGTCGGCACTCGCCGCGACGGATTTTGGGACGAAATGAAACGATTCATTGACACAGCTTACTGCCCACAACTGATTTCGACCCCAAATCAATGCAAGATCCCTATTTTATATAGATAATTCAACAAACTGATCGCTCAGTACGTCGGACAGACGCCTGCCCATTATCCGCCTTATGTGGTCAATTTTTGTCGCATCAGCGTATCCAATGGGCAATTTCCCATATCCGATGGGCTGTTTGATCCAACCCATTTGGCCTATCTTGCGCAGATCATATCCAGGCCAGACGTCTGCCCTCCAGTTGCGGAGCCCTTGCGTATCATGACCGAGACGATTTCCTCCGTGCCGAACGGGTATCGTGCGTCAAAGACGCCGAAAATCTCCTTCGAGTTCTTCCCGCCGAAGACCGAGGAGATGGAGCGCAATCTCTGGGAGACCATCAACCGGCTGGCGCCGCTGACGCCGAACTTCGTCTCGGTCACCTACGGCGCCGGCGGCTCGACCCGCGAGCGCACCCATTCCACCATCAGTCGCATCCTGCGCGAGACCGATCTGCTGCCGGCCGCACATCTGACCTGCGTCAGCGCCTCGCGCGGCGAGATCGACGACATCGTCGACCGCTACCATGAGGTCGGCGTCCGCCACATCGTGGCGCTGCGCGGCGATCCGCCCGGCGGCATCGGCACGCCCTACTTCACCCATCCCGACGGCTACCAGAGCTCGGCCGAGCTCGTCGCCGCCATCAAGAAGCGCCACGCCGACATCGAGATCTCGGTGTCCGCCTATCCCGAAAAGCATCCGGAAGCCGCTGACTTCGACGCCGACATCGACACATTGAAGGCCAAGGTCGACGCCGGCGCGACGCGCGCGATCACCCAGGTGTTCTTCGACAACGACCTCTACCACCGCTATGTCGACAGGGTGCGGGCGCGCGGCATCGAGATTCCGATCGTGCCGGGCATCATGCCGATGCACAATTTCAAGCAGGGCCGCAATTTCGTGACCCGCGCCGGCACCAGCGTGCCGGACTGGCTCGCCGAGAAGTTCGAGGGCCTCGACAACGACGCCGAGACCCGCAAGCTGGTCGCGGCCACCGTCGCCGCCGGTCAGGTGCAGAAGCTGTTCAAGCACGGCGTCGACACCTTCCACTTCTACACCATGAACCGCGCGGACCTCGTGTTCGCGATCAGCCATTTGCTCGGCATCCGGCCGAACGGTGCCCAGAAAGCTGCCTGACACATGTCCGTTCCCGTTTCTCCCAAGCGTAACGCATTGCTCGCTTCTGCCCGCGAGCGCATCCTGGTGCTCGACGGCGCCATGGGCACGATGATCCAGGGCCTGCAGTTCGATGAAGCCGCCTTCCGCGGTGCGCGCTTTGCGGACTTCCACCGCGACATCAAGGGCAACAATGATCTCCTGATCCTGACCCAGCCTGACGCGATCACGGACATCCACGCCGCCTATCTGCGCGCCGGTGCCGACATCGTCGCGACCAACACCTTCTCCTCGACCTCGATCGCGCAGGCCGACTACGACATGTCGGACCTCGCCTATGAGCTGAACCTGCAGGGCGCGCGGCTGGCGCGCACCGCAGCGGAGCGGGTGAGCGCCGAGGACGGCAAGCCGCGTTTTGTGGCCGGCGCGCTTGGCCCGACCAACCGCACCGCCTCGATCTCGCCTGACGTCTCCAATCCCGGCTATCGCGCGGTCACCTTCGACGATTTGCGCAAGGCCTACGGCGAACAGGCCAAGGGCCTGCTCGACGGCGGCGCCGACCTGCTGCTGGTCGAGACCATCTTCGATACGCTGAACGCCAAGGCGGCGCTGTATGCGATCTCCGAGATCATCGAGGAGCGCGGCATCGATGTGCCCGTGATGATTTCCGGCACCATCACCGACAAGTCCGGCCGCCTGCTCTCCGGGCAGTTGCCGGAGGCGTTCTGGCACTCGGTGCGGCACGCCCGGCCCGTGACGATCGGCTTCAACTGCGCGCTCGGCGCCGAGGATTTGCGCGCGCACATCGCCGACATCGGCCGCGTCGCCAACACGCTGGTTTGCGCCTATCCGAACGCCGGCCTGCCCAACGAGTTCGGCCAATATGACGAGACGCCGGACTACATGGCGCGGCTAATCGGCGAGTTCGCCGCCGCCGGCCTCGTCAACATCGTCGGCGGCTGCTGCGGCACCACGCCCGACCATATCGCCGCGATCGCCAGGGCTGTCGCCCCGCACAAGCCGCGCGTCGTGCCTGACATCGAGCCGCGGCTGAAGCTCTCCGGCCTCGAGCCGTTTACGCTGACCGACGCGATCCCATTCGTGAACGTCGGCGAGCGCACCAACGTCACCGGCTCGGCGCGCTTCCGCAAGCTGATCACCGCGGGCGACTACACCGCCGCGCTGCAGGTCGCGCGCGACCAGGTCGAGAACGGCGCCCAGGTCATCGACGTCAACATGGACGAGGGCCTGCTCGATTCGGAAGCGGCGATGGTGACATTCCTCAACCTCGTCGCCGCCGAGCCCGACATCGCGCGCGTGCCCGTGATGGTCGACTCCTCGAAATTCCACGTCATCGAGGCCGGCCTGAAGTGCATCCAGGGCAAGCCGATCGTGAACTCGATCTCGATGAAGGAAGGCGAGGAGAAATTCCTGCACGAGGCGACGATTGCAAAACGCCACGGTGCCGCCGTGGTGGTGATGGCGTTCGACGAGACCGGCCAGGCCGACACGTTCGCGCGCAAGACCGAGATCTGCAAGCGCGCCTACGACATCCTGGTCAACCGGCTCGACTTCCCGCCCGAGGACATCATCTTCGATCCGAATATTTTTGCGATCGCGACCGGCCTCGAGGAACACAACAATTACGGCGTCGACTTCATCGAGGCGACGCGCTGGATCCGCCAGAACCTGCCCGGTGCGCACATCTCCGGCGGCGTGTCGAACCTGTCGTTCTCGTTCCGCGGCAACGAGCCGGTGCGCGAGGCGATGCACTCGGTGTTCCTGTATTACGCGATCCATGCCGGCATGGACATGGGCATCGTCAATGCAGGGCAGATGATCGTCTATGACGACATCGACCCCGAGCTGCGCCAGACCTGCGAGGACGTCATCCTCAACCGTGATCCGGGTGCTTCCGAACGCTTGCTGGCGCTTGCCGAGAAATTCCGCGGCAAGGAGAAGCAGACCAAGGAGCAGGATCTCGCCTGGCGCGAATGGCCGGTCGAGAAGCGGCTGTCGCATGCCCTGGTGCACGGCATCACCGAGTTCATCGAGGCGGATACCGAGGCCGCCCGCCAGAACACCACCCGCCCGCTCGACGTGATCGAAGGCCCGCTGATGGCCGGCATGAACGTGGTCGGCGACCTGTTCGGCGACGGCAAGATGTTCCTGCCGCAGGTCGTGAAGTCGGCGCGCGTGATGAAGCAGGCGGTCGCCTATCTGATGCCGTTCATGGAGGAGGAGAAGGCGCGCAACCTCGCCAACGGCATCACCGGCGGCCGCAACGCCGCGGGCAAGATCGTGCTCGCGACCGTGAAGGGCGACGTCCACGACATCGGCAAGAACATCGTCGGCATTGTGCTCCAGTGCAACAATTTCGAGGTCATCGACCTCGGCGTCATGGTGCCCGCCAACAAGATCATCGAGACGGCGAAGGCCGAGGGCGCCGACATCATCGGCCTGTCCGGCCTGATCACGCCCTCGCTCGACGAGATGAGCTTCCTCGCCGGCGAACTGGAACGGCAGGGCATGAATCTGCCGCTCCTGATCGGCGGCGCCACCACGAGCCGGGTGCATACCGCTGTGAAGATCGACCCGAACTATCCGGGCGGCCCGGTCGTGCATGTCAACGACGCGAGCCGCGCCGTCGGCGTTGCCTCCTCGCTGTTGTCGGCCGAGAAGAAGCAGGCCTATGCCGCCGAGGTGCGCGCCGAATACGCCAAGATCTCGACGGCGCATTTCCGCGCCCAGGCCGACAAGAAGCGGCTGAAGCTTCCTGCTGCCCGCGCCAACAAGGTCGCGATCGATTTCGCCGCGGCGCCGCCGAGGAAGCCGACGTTCTTCGGGCTGAAGAGTTTTGATGCCTACGACCTCGCGGAGCTCGCCCAGTACATCGACTGGACGCCATTCTTCCAGACCTGGGAATTGACCGGCCGCTTCCCGGCGATCCTCGACGACCCCAAGGTCGGTGAGGTCGCCCGCTCGCTCTATGATGATGCGCGCACGATGCTCGACCGCATCATCGCGGAGAAGTGGTTCACCGCGCGCGCCACCATCGGCTTCTGGCCCGCGAATGCCGTCGGCGACGACGTCGAGGTCTATGCCGACGAGAGCCGAGCCGAGAAGATCGCGACCTTCCATACGCTGCGCCAGCAGCTCGAGAAGCGCGAGGGCCGCTTCAATGCCGCGCTGTCCGACTTCGTCGCGCCGAAGGACACTGGCGTAGCCGACTATATCGGCGGCTTCGTGGTCACCGCGGGCATCGGCGAGGATGCAGTCGCCGACCGCTTCAAGAACGCCAATGACGACTACTCCTCGATCCTGTGCAAGGCGCTGGCCGATCGGCTGGCCGAAGCCTTCGCCGAGCGCATGCACCAGCGCGTGCGCAAGGAGTTCTGGGGCTATGCGCCCGACGAGAGCTCGTCGCCGGACGAATTGATCCTCGAGAAATACGACGGTATCCGCCCCGCGCCGGGCTATCCGGCGCAGCCCGACCACACCGAGAAGCGGACGTTGTTCGCGCTGCTCCATGCCGAGACCACCGCCGGCGTGAAGTTGACCGAGAGCTTTGCGATGTGGCCGGGCTCGTCGGTCTCGGGCCTGTATTTCTCGCATCCCGACAGCTTCTATTTCGGCGTCGGCAAGATCGAGCGCGACCAGGTCGAGGACTATGCCGCGCGCAAGGCCATGACGGTCGCCGAGGTCGAGCGCTGGCTCGCGCCGGTGCTCAACTACATCCCGTCGCAGGACGCGAAGGGACAGGCGATCGCGCCCGCCGCGACGCCCGCCAATGACGAGGAGCTGGCCTCGCATCCGCAGGGCTGCACCTGCGCGGTGCACCTCGCCTGGCGGAAGAAGAAGGTCGGCGCGGGGTAGCTCTTCCTTCCCTTCTCCCCTTGTGGGAGAAGGTGGCGCGGACGCAGTCCGCGACGGATGAGGGGTCTCCATCCGCGGAGACAGACCCCTCACCCGTCCGCGATGCTTCGCATCGCGTCCACCCTCTCCCACAAGGGGAGAGGGGAAGAAACGCGGAGTATACTCCATGCAATTCTTCTCCTTCTGGCGGTCGCTGGCGAGCTTTCGGGTCCGGATCGCGCTCAATCTGAAGGGCGTGCCGGCCGAAATCGTGCTCGTCGACATCGATGCGGACGCGCATCGCGCCGATGCCTATCGCAAGATCAATCCGCAGATGGCGCTGCCGGCACTGGTGACGGACGACGGCACGGTGCTATTCCAGTCGCTCGCGATCATCGACTATCTCGACGAGACCTACCCAAGCCCGCCGCTGCTTCCTTCCGATCCGCTCGGCCGCGCCCGGGTGCGCGGTCTGGCGCTGATCGTCGCCTGCGAGGGCCATCCGCTGCTGACGCCGCGGGTGCGCCGCTATCTCGACCGCGAGCTCGATTTGCGCGACAGCCAGCAGAATGCCTGGCGACGGCACTGGACGGTCGAGACGCTGGCGGCGCTCGAGGGCCACCTCGCCGGCCACAAGGCAACCGGCCAGTTCTGCCACGGCGATGCGCCGGGCCTCGCCGACATCTGCCTGGTCGGTCACGTCACCGCGGCGATCAACCAGCAGATCAGCCTGTCGCCCTGGCCGACCGTGAAGCGCATCCACGAGACCGCAATGGCGCTGCCGGCATTCGCCAGCGCGCATCCGTCCGCGCAGTCGGACACGCCCGAGGCGATGCGGGCGAAGTAGTGGGCGAGTGGAAGCGCCGCGAAGCATAGGTAGAGGCGCAAATGTGCACGATCCTCGCCCCGCCGTCGTCCCGGCGAAGGCCGGGACCCATACGCCGCAGCGGGTGTTGTGGATGGGACTCGTCGTTCCAACGTCACGCAACAATAACCATTTGTGGTTATGGGTCCCGGCCTGCGCCGGGACGACACTGAATATGCGGCGCGGGTTGTGAGTCAAACCTCCGCGTTCTCGCGACATGAATCGTCCGAGCTTTGCTCTTCTTTCCGCCCTTGCTCTTGCAGAGGGCGCAGGGAAAGCCGGGTGCCGATCGGTACACCCCGGTTGCGTGGGGAAGGGAGCCCGAGACGCGCGCTCACCTCACGCTCCGACCAATGCGCTCGCTGACCGTTCGCGCGATCGCGGCCGGCGCCTCGTCGGGGATCGCGAAGCACGAGCTCGCGTTGATCTCGCAGAGCACGTAGGTGTCGGCGCCATCGGCATCGCGCGGACCATAGAGGAAGTCCGCATCCCAGATCACCGGCAGCGACGCCTCATCGATCACCAGCGTCGCCATCAACTGCGGGATCCAGTCGTCCTCCATCAGCCGTCGCAACGTCCTAAATTGCGGGGCATCGGGACCATGCATGATGCGCGGTCCGGGTTGCGCCTCGGGTGCGTCAGGGCCTTCCGGAGGCGGCGGGATCAAGGCCCTGATCAGCTGGTGCCCGAAGCCCGCGACCTTCGATCCGCTGACATAGCAACGGATCATGCCCTCGGGCAGCCGCGGCTGGAAAGCCTGATCGATGATGCAGCCGCCCCATCCGAAATACGGCTCGCAATGCGCGATGAAGGCGTCAAGCGGCATCTCCTCGGGCTGGCTGCCGCGCAGCGCGTGGAGCACGCGAACGGTCGCGTCCGCATTCGGCAACGCTTCCACCTTCCAGACGCCCTGCCCACCATTGCCGCGGTTCTGCTTGAGCACGCGTGGACCACCCGTGCGCAGGCGCGACGGGAATTCGGCGCGGAAAGCGTCGGCGGTGGCGTAGCGATGCGTGTCAGCGCCCCAGCCGAGATGACGGGTGCGGTAGAGCACCTCCTTGACGCCCATCTTGAGGATGACGTCCGGATGCGCGCTGACCCATGGATGTCTCATCGGACCTCTCATCGGATGTTTCGCCGCGACCTCGCGCAGCAGCGGATCGAGCGCCGCGCGCGTCTTTCCCTGATGGATCGGATCGACCCAGACGAGAACGCCGTCCATCGTCAGCAATTGGTCGCGGACGGCATCGGCGAAAGTTTCGTCATAGACGACGGGACAAGCCTCGATGCCGGAGGCTTCGAGCGCTTCGAAGGCGCGGACGAAACGGTTGTTGTGCGCCGTCGCGTCCTGCCGCGCCGCGGCATCGCCACGCCACAGGATCGCTATTCTGGAACGACGAGGTGTGTGCTGTTCGGTGTCCATATCAACGCTCCACGACGGGTTGGGTGTCGCGCAGAGCTTGGACCGAGGTCTCACGGGGAGTCTGCCTTTTCCCCGTAGGCAGGAATCTAGACGACCTTGCCCAGGTTTCAAGATGGAAGTGGAACCAATCCTGCTGAGCGGTTGAGAGCGAGATTCAGCACCGACACCGTTCCTGTCATAGACAGTGAACTTTTGGTGATCCGTTTCAATCGTTGATGATTCCGCTTCGCCAAGACCGTTGACAGCAACGGACATTCGTCTTTTATTGCAGCCACGGGGATGTGCGATCTCCCCGCGAGGCGACATGCCCAAGAATCGCGTCCTGTTCACCAAGGACGCACCATGTCGTCATACACATCGATCTCATCAGAGAAACTGTCTCGTCTTATCGGCACGGCCAAGGCCCCGGTGCTGGTCGACGTTCGCGTCGATGAGGATTTCACCGCCGATCCACAGCTGATCCCGGGCGCCATCAGGCACTCCCACCTCGACGTCCAGGACTGGGCTCCCCGCCTTTCCGGCCAGTCGGTGGTGGTCATCTGCCAGAAGGGGCAGAAGCTCAGCGAAGGCACCGCCGCCTGGCTGCGATGCGGCAACATTGCTGCCGAGGTTCTCGAGGGCGGCCATCTCGGCTGGAAAGCGGCGGAACTTCCCACCGTTCCCGCCGACAGGATTCCGAAACGCGACGGGCGCGGCCGCACCGTCTGGGTGACGCGATCACGGCCGAAGATCGACCGCATCGCCTGTCCGTGGCTGATACGCCGCTTTGTCGATCCCGCGGCCGTGTTCCTGTTCGTCGCATCAGCGGAGGTCGACGCTGTCGCCGAGCGCTTCGGGGCCACGCCTTTCGACATCGAGAACGTGTTCTGGAGCCATCGCGGCGACCTCTGCACCTTCGACGTCATGGTCAAGGAATTCGGTCTCGCGACGCCGGCGCTGGAGCGGCTCGCCACCATGGTGCGGGCGGCGGATACCGCGCGGCTCGATCTATCCCCGGAGGCACCCGGATTGCTCGCCGCCTCGCTCGGCCTGTCGCGCATGTTCGACGACGACCTCGAGCAGTTGAGCGCCGGCATGCTGCTCTACGACGCCTTCTATCGATGGTGCCGCGACGCGACCAGGGAAACGCACAACTGGCCGACCAGCAAGGTGAAGGCATGACCGACGTCGCGGCGAACCCGAAGGCGAGTCAGGAGTACGCCCACGGCATCTCGTTCAACGAGGCGCTGCTGGTGTGGATGCGCGTCGCGATCCTGAGCTTTGGCGGACCGGCCGGCCAGATCGCGGTGATGCACCGCATCCTGGTCGAGGAAAAGAACTGGATATCGGAGGGGCGTTTCCTGCACGCCCTCAACTACTGCATGCTGCTGCCGGGGCCGGAGGCGCAGCAGCTCGCGACCTATATCGGCTGGCTGCTGCACAGGACGCTCGGGGGCATCGTGGCAGGTGGGCTGTTCATCCTGCCCGGCATCTTCGCCATCATGGGCCTCAGCTATATCTATGCCGCTTACGGCAATGTCGGATTTGTCGAGGCGCTGTTCTTCGGCCTGAAGGCGGCGGTGCTTGCCATTGTCATCCAGGCTGTGGTGCGGGTCGGCAAGCGCGCGCTGCGCAACCGGGTGATGATCGCGCTCGCGGCGACGGCCTTTGTCGCGATCTTCTTCTTCGCGGTGCCGTTTCCGCTGATCATCCTGGCCGCTGCCGGCGTCGGGCTGATCGGGGCATGCCTGGGCCGCAGCGAATTTGCGGCGATCGAACATGGCGGCAAGAATTCCGCCGTGATCGACAGCATGCTTGGCGAGGCGGTTCCGGATCACGTCCGTCCCAACGCGTCGCGCGCGCTGCGGGTCGGCGCGGTCTGGCTCGCGCTCTGGCTGGTGCCGGTGTTCACCCTGCTCATCGCGCTCGGGCCCGGCGACGTGTTCAGCCAGATCGCGATCTTCTTCAGCAAGATGGCGATGGTGACGTTCGGCGGCGCCTATGCCGTGCTCGCCTATGTCGCGCAGCAGGCCGCGGAATATTACCACTGGGTCAGCCCGCGCGAGATGCTGGACGGGCTCGGCATGGCCGAGACCACGCCCGGACCGCTGATCATGGTGGTTCAGTTCGTGGGCTTCATGGCGGCGTTCCGCGAGGCCAGCGGGCTGCCGCCGATGCTCGCCGCCACGCTCGGCGGCCTGCTCGCGACATGGGTGACCTTCACGCCGTGCTTCCTGTGGATCTTCGTCGGCGCGCCCTACATCGAAGCGCTGCGCGGCAACAAGGTGCTGGCGGGTGCGCTTTCGGCGATCACCGCCGCCGTGGTCGGCGTGATCCTCAATCTTTCGATCTGGTTCGCGCTGCACACGCTGTTCCGGCAGACCTTCCCGGTGCACGGACTCGGCCTGTCGTTCGACGCGCCGGTGCCAAGCAGTATCGACTGGCCGGCGCTGGCGCTGTCGGTGGCCGCTGCGATTGCGATCTTCCGCTTCAATGTGGGGATGCTCACGGTCCTGGCCGCGTCCTGCAGCGCGGGCGTGCTGCTGCGCCTGGCGGGCATCATCTGAGGTGAGCGGCACGCATCACAAGAACCTGGGGCAGCACAATACAACCGGGAGAACAAACATGCAGAAAGCAAAGCTCCCTCACCTGATCCTTGCGCTCGCGATCGCGGGCGCCGCCATGCCAGCCCATGCCCTGACGCAGGACGAGCTCGTCGCAAAACTTCAGGCCGCCGGCTATGCCGAGATCAGCGACGTCAAATCGACGGCCGAAGGCTTGACGGCGAAAGCGATGAAGAACGGCAAGCCCGTGAGGCTCGTGATCGACAGCAGCGGTCAGGTCAAGGAGCAGAACTGAGACCTCGGCGAAACACCGAAATCGAAGCGAACGAGGAACGATCATGACCAAATCAACTTTGGCATTGTGTGCTGTCATACTTTGGCCTGCGATGGCTCTCGCGGCACCAACCGACGTCAGCGAAAAGCAGCAAGCCGTCGTCACATCGGCCGAGGCGGCAGCCATCCATCCGCCGTCGACCCAGACCCTGCGCGGCGTCGTCGACAGCATCGACGAACGCAACGATACGATCAGGATACGTCTGTCATTGGACCGGACAGAGCCGTTCAAGGTTCAGGATGGCCTGCTGTTCAACGCGGTCCGCTTCGGCGATCCCGTCACATTCTCGGTGCAGGATATCTCGGGATTTCGGACCATCGTCGGGCTCACGAAGGAATAGCGCGCGTGCCTGACGCATCGAACTTTTTCGCCTTTGATCCAAGCGTACCGGCATTGCTCAACATCAGGAGGAGCCGATGACCATCGACACAGAGCGCCGCAACTTCATCACCGCGGCCGGCGTAGCCACAGCATCGGCAGTCGTGCTGGGTAGCAACCGCGCCGCTGCCGAAACCAACCAGCAGACAGGAGCCAGGGCCATGTCCTATCAGGCAAAACCGATGTCGTTCGATCCAAAGTCGATCAGCGGCATCTCCGAGAAGATCCTCGTCAGTCACTACGAGAACAATTACGTCGGCGCGGTGAAGCGGCTCAACGCCATCGGCACGCAGCTTGCCGAACTCGACTTCGCCAAGGCGCCGAACTTTGTGATCAACGGCCTGAAGCGCGAGGAGTTGATCGCAGCGAACTCGATGATCCTGCATGAAGTCTATTTCGACGGGCTCGGCGGCGCGGGCAAGCCGGGCGGAGCGCTCGCCGAGGCGATCACGCGCGACTTCGGCAGCATGGAGCGCTGGCGCACCGAATTCGCCGCGATGGGCAAGGCGGAAGGTGGCGGTTCGGGTTGGGTGATCCTCGCCTACTCGCCCCGCGACAAGCGGCTGGTCAATCAATGGGCCGCGGATCATACGACGACGCTTGCCGGCGGTCGTCCGGTCCTGGTGCTCGATATGTATGAGCACGCCTATCACATGGACTTCGGCGCCGCCGCGGCCCGCTATGTCGACATCTACATGGAGGCCATTCGCTGGGACAATGCAGCCAGGCTTTACGAGCAATACGCGAAGGAGACGTGAGGAGAGACGTGGAGCGGCGCGGCTGGTTCCATTCGGCGGGCATGTGACCAAACACTGCCGCGTTATCGGCATTGAGAATGTGCTTCGGCCACTCTAGATCAGAGGTTGCCCCTCCCCCGGCGCAGTCACTGCGCCGCTCCACCGAAGAGTTAGCCTATGCGACCCCACATCATCTGCCACATGGGCACGTCGATCGACGGCCGGCTTCATCCCAGCCGCTTCACCAAACCCGCCGCCGGCATCCCGGCCGACGTGCTGCGCTCCCATTACGAACGGATCCATGACGAATTCAACGCCGACGGATGGATCATCGGCCGCGTCACCATGAACGAGATGGCCAAGGGATCGGAGCGGCACATCGCCAATGCACCGAAAGTGCCGCGCGAACCGCATCTCGGCAATCGCAATGGCCGCAAGCTCGCGATCGGCATCGATCCGGCGGGCCGCGTGCATTTCGGCAAGGACAATGTCGGCGGCGATCACGCCGTCGCGGTACTCGGCGAGCAGGTCTCCGATGCCCATCTCGCCGAGCTGCACGAGGACGGCGCGTCCTATCTCTTTGCCGGCGCAAAGGGCGATGACCTGGCGAGCGCGATGGCGCAGCTTGCGTCGCTGTTCGGCGCCAAAACGCTGCTGCTCGAAGGCGGCGGCGGGATCAACGGCGCCTTCCTCAAGCACGGGCTGATCGACGAGTTCAGCACGCTGATCCATCCGGCGGTCGACGGCGTCGCCGGATCGCAAAGCATCGTCGACTATCACGGCCCCGAAGGCGACCGCCCCGGCGCCGGGCAATCGCTGCGGCTCACCCATTGCGAGACGCTGGAGGGCGGCATGGTCTGGCTGCGGCATGCGGTGGAGCGCGTGCCGGGTTGAGCGCCGGCCTGCCGCAAGCGCGACGAGGCGGATGTCAAATGCCGGCGGTGGCGGCGATGATGGTGTCTCGCAGCCAGCGGTGCGCCGGCAGATCGTCGAAGCGGCGGTGCCAGCTCATGACGCTCTGCAGCTTCGGTGCGTCGAACGGCAATTCGCGCATCTCGATCGGATAGGCGCGGCGGAATTCGAGCGCGAGCTTCCGCCCCAGGATCGCGACCATATTCGATTGCACCAGGACCGCGCCGGCGGACAGATAGGGGATGTCTGCGGCAATGGTCCGCTCGGCCTTGCGGGCCTGCAGCCAGGCGTCGACGAAGTCCAGATTCTCGCCGCTTGAGGTGATCGCAAGATGAGGCAGTCCGGCCAGCAGCTCGGCGGTCAGCTTCTTGCGCAGGGACGGATGCCCGGCCCTCAGCACCGCGACGAAGCGATCCTCGATCAAGAGCTGCGAGGCAAAGCGCTCGTTCTCGAGGGCGCGCGCAGAGATCGCGAGATCGAGCTCGCCGCGGTCGAGCCGGTCGGCAAGGTTCAAGGTGCCGCTCGGCAGCAGCGTCAGCCGCACCTTCGGCGCCTGCGCCCGCGCAGCCGCGAGGATCAGGCCGACCGCGACCACCGCGGCATAATTGTTCACCGCGATGGTGAAGCGCCGGTTGGCCTGCGCCGGATCGAACTGATCGCCCTCGACCGCGAGCTGCAGCTCGTTGAGCGCCTTGCGGATCGGCAGCGCCAGCGCCTCCGCCCGCGGCGTCGGCAGCATGCCGGATGGCGTGCGGACGAACAGTCCGTCCTTGAGCGCGTGGCGCAGCCGGTTCAGCGCGTGGCTGACCGCCGGCTGGCTGATCGCAAGCGCGTTGGCTGCGCGTATCACGCTGCGTTCGCGCATCACCGCGTCGAACACCAGGAGCAAATTGAGGTCGAGATTGCGCAGCCGCATATACCCATCATGCACGATATGAATTAGTGGATAAAGACAATTCATTTGAATAATATCGCGGCGAGGCCCAGCTTCCGGGCATGTTCCAGAGCCTGCACAGCGCGGTTCCAGCAAGGTCGGTTCGCACCGCGGCGAGCGTGCTGGTCGGTGTCCTCGTCACACCGGATGCAACGGCCGTCGCCATCCCCGAGACCTTCGCGCGCTGGCGGGCGCTGACGCCGCTTGCGACATGGCTGCCGATCGCACTGGGCGAACCGGGCTACGCCGACGTCCTGAGCGGCGTTGCGGCCGCCCTCGCCCGCTCCGGCATGACGCCGCGGCAGCTGATCCTGCTCGGCGAAGGGCCGGTCGCGCGCAGCATGCTCGAACTGGCGCTGCGGGGCGAATTGCCGTGCGGCGGCATCGTCGCGATCGACGTCCCCTGCGGCGCACTGCCGTTTCCCATCGTGCCCACGGTCACTGCGATGCGGCTTGTCATCCGTCGCGAAGGCGATGAGACGCTGCGCGGCAATCTCATTGGCGCGCTGCGCTCAGCCGATCTCGACGCACGCATCATCACGCTCGACCTGACGGCCGGCCGCGGTGCCGGCGCGGCAGCGAGCGTCACTGAAACCTTCGTCCTCGAGCTGGTCGCAACGATCGGCCGCCGGACAATTGATGGAGTTGGCGACCCATGACACCGAAGGCCCTCATGATCACCAGCGCTTGTCTGGCGATTGCCGCCGCAATCGGCGCCGGTGCGTATCTCGTGCACCTGCGCGACGGCCGCACAGATCACGTGCCCGCCACAGCACAGGCCAAGGCCGCCACGCCGGCCGTTCCGGTGACTGCGTCCAAGGTCCGGCAGCACGACGTGCCGATCGTGCTCGAAGGGCTCGGCACGGTGACGCCGATTAACACCGCGACCATCCGCACCCAGGTGCAGGGCACGCTCGACAGCGTCGACTTCGTCGAAGGCAAGCAGGTGAAGCGCGGCGACGTGCTCGCCAAGATCGACCCGCGGGTCTATGAGGCCCAGGTCGATCAGGCCGAGGCCGCGCTGGCCCGCGACGAGGCCGCCCTGAAGAACGCCAGGACCAATGTTTCGCGAACCCAGCCGCTCGCCGACCGCGGCTTTGCCACCCAGCAGCTGCTCGATACCCAGAATTCGCAGGTCGCGCAGGGCGAGGGCACGGTCGCGCTCGACAAGGCGGCGCTGGAAGCCGCGCAAACCCAGCTGAGCTTCACCACCATCACCGCGCCGTTCGACGGCGTCACCGGAATCCGCCGCATCGATCCCGGCAACATCGTGCAGCCGTCCGATCTCAACGGGCTCGTGGTCCTGACCCAGCTGCAGCCGATCGCGGTGATCTTCACGCTGCCGTCCGCCGACATCCCGCGCGTGCAGCAGGCGCTCGCGTCCGGGATCGTGTCGGTCGACGCTTACGATGCCAGGAACACGCGGAAGCTCGACCACGGCAGCCTGATCCTGATCGACAACCAGGTCGACAGCTCGACCGGCACTGTGCGGCTGAAGGCGTCGTTCCCGAACGCCGGCAAGACGCTGTGGCCCGGCACCTTCGTCAACGTCCATCTGACCGTCGCGATCAGCCACAACGCGCTCACCGTGCCGCTGACCGCAGTGCTGCAGGGCCCGAACGGCGCGTTCGCCTATGTGGTCGCTGCGGACAATGTCGTGAGCACGCGCAGCCTCACCACCGGTCAGTCGCGTGACGGGCAGAGCCTGATCGAGCAGGGCCTCGCGGCAGGCGAGACCGTCGTCACCGCCGGCCAGTACCGGCTCAGTCCAGGCGCGACCGCCGAGATCGTGCCCGACGACAAGAAGGACCTGGTCCAGAACGCGACCACCGCCAGCGCAGGCATGCTGCCATGAACATCTCCGAAGGCTTTATCCGCAGGCCGGTCGCAACCGCCTTCCTGGCCATCGCCATCACGCTGGTCGGCATGGTCGCCTTTGTGCGGCTGCCGGTCTCGGCGCTGCCGACGGTGGACACCCCGACCATCCAGGTGACCGCGCAACTGCCTGGCGCCGACCCGCAGACCATGGCCTCCTCGGTCGCGACGCCGCTGGAGCGGCAGTTCGGACAGATCGCGGGCCTGACCGGCATGAGCTCGAGCAGCGGGCTCGGCAACACCCAGATCACGCTGCAATTCGCGCTGAACCGCAGCGTCGATTCGGCCGCGCAGGACGTGCAGACCGCAATCAATGCCGCAGCCGGGCAACTGCCCAAGACAATGCCGTCGCCGCCGACCTTCCACAAGGTCAATCCGGCCGATGTGCCGGTGCTGCTGATCGCGTTGACGTCGGACACCGAGCCGCTGACCAAGGTCGACGATTACGCCGACAGCATTTTGGCCCAGAAATTGTCGCAGGTGCCCGGCGTCGCGCTGGTCACGATCGGCGGCATGCAGAAGCCGTCGATCCGCGTGCAGGTCAATCCGGCCAAGCTCGCCGCCGCAGGCCTCGACCTCGAGCAATTGCGCACCACGCTCGGCAACATCACCGTGAACCAGCCCAAGGGCGTGCTCTACGGCAATCAGCAGGCCTACACGCTTGCCACCAACGACCAGGTGCTGGTCGCGAGCAAGTATGACGATCTGATCATCGCCTATCGCAACGGCGCGCCGGTGCGCCTGCGCGACGTCGGCC
The DNA here is from genome assembly GCF_011058295.2 of Bradyrhizobium sp. 6(2017). Classification (NCBI taxonomy): domain Bacteria; kingdom Pseudomonadati; phylum Pseudomonadota; class Alphaproteobacteria; order Hyphomicrobiales; family Nitrobacteraceae; genus Bradyrhizobium; species Bradyrhizobium sp. 6(2017). The sequence goes on from NZ_CP049289.2 coordinate 9,252,269, forward strand.
AGGCCATCGTCGCCGCGGAAGACGTCACGCTGCACGGCTGGTACAACGACAAGCCCGCCGTCATCCTCGCGATCCAGCGCCAGCCCGGCGCCAACGTGATCAGCACGGTGGACGGCATCAAGAAGCTGCTGCCGCAGCTGGTCTCGGGCCTGCCGTCCGACATCAAGGTCCAGATCGCGTCCGACCGCACCCAGACCATCCGCGCCAGCGTCGCCGACGTGCAGTTCACCCTGCTGTTGACCATCGCGCTGGTGGTCGGCGTGATCTTCCTGTTCCTGCGCAATCTGTGGGCGACCGTCATTCCCGCGGTCTCGGTGCCGATCTCGCTGATCGGCACCTTCGGCGTGATGTATCTGCTCAACTACAGCCTCGATAATCTGTCGCTGATGGGCCTGTCGATCGCGGTCGGCTTCGTCGTCGACGACGCCATCGTGATGATCGAGAACATCTCGCGGCACATCGAGGAGGGTCTCTCGCCGATGCAGGCGACGCTGAAGGGCGCAAAAGAGATCGCCTTCACCATCATCTCGATCTCGGTCTCGCTGGTCGCGGTGTTCATTCCGCTCCTGCTGATGGGCGGCGTGATCGGCCGCATGTTCCAGGAATTCGCCGTAACGGTCTGCGTCGCCATCCTGGTGTCGGTCGTCGTCTCGGTGACCCTGACGCCGATGATGTGCGCCTATCTGCTGTCGCCGAACCCTGGCGCCGATGCCGGGCGGGTGTCGCGCGCGCTCGAGCGCGGCTTCGTCGCGATCGAGACCGGCTACGAGCGGCTGCTCGCCGTGGCGTTGCGCTTCAAGGCCACGACGCTGTCCATCATGCTGGCCAGCATCGTGGTGACCGGCCTGCTGTTCGTTGCCATCCCCAAGGGCTTCTTTCCCCAGCAGGACACCGGCATGATCACCGGAATCACGGAAGCATCGGCGGACGTCTCGCCGGCGCAGATGGCGGCCTTGCAGCGCAGCGCCATCGACATCATCGCAAAGAACCCCGGGGTCGCCAATGCGACCGGCTATATCGGCCCGGGCGGCCCAACGGTGACCGAGAACAATGGCCGCCTGTTCGTGCTGCTGAAGCCAAAAGCGGAGCGCTCCGCTTCCGCGGACCAGGTGATCCGGCAGCTCGACACCGCGCTGCAGAAGATCAAGGGAATGTCGGTGTTCCTGCAGGCTACGCAGGACATCAATCTCGCCAGCCGCCTGTCCAAGACGCAATATCAGTACACGCTCACCGATGTGAACCAGGACGAGCTCAATCTGTGGGCCGGCAAGCTGTATCAGACGCTGAAGACGCTGCCGGAGCTCGCTGACGTCGCCACCGACCAGGCTAATGCCGCGCGCCAGCTCAAGCTCGAGATCGACCGCGACGCCGCCGCCCGCCTCGGCATCGATCCGGCGGCGGTGGACAACACGCTCTATGATTCCTTTGGCCAGCGCCATGTCGCGCAGCTGTTCACGGCGCTTAACACCTATTACGTGATCCTCGAGGTCGATCCGTCGTTCCAGCTCGGCCCCTATGCGCTGAACCGCATCTATATCCGCTCGTCCACCGGATCGATGGTGCCGCTCAGCCAGATCGCGAGCATCGACTACGGCACCGCGCCGCTCGCCGTGAACCATCAGAGCCAGTTCCCGTCGGTGACGCTGAGCTTCAACCTCGCGCCCGGCGCGGCGGTGGGAACGGCGGTCGCCGCGATCCAGAAGGCGACCGCCGAGATGCACATGCCCTCGACCGTTGCCACCAGCTTCCAGGGCAATGCGCAGGCGTTCCAGGCGGCACTCGCCAGCACGCCGGTGCTGATCGTCGCGGCGATCGTTGCGGTCTATCTGATCCTCGGCATGCTCTATGAAAGCACCATCCATCCGGTCACGATCCTCTCCACCCTTCCCTCCGCCGGCCTCGGCGCGCTGCTTGCGCTATGGGCCTTCGGCTTCGGCCTCGACGTGATCGGGCTGATCGGCATCATCCTCCTGATCGGCATCGTGAAGAAGAACGGCATCATGCTGATCGACTTCGCGCTGGAGGCGGAACGCCACCAGCACCTCTCTGCCGAGCGGTCGGTCTATCTGGCCTGCAAGGCGCGCTTCCGCCCGATCCTGATGACGACGATGTGCGCCATGCTCGGCGGCGTGCCGCTGATGATCGGCACCGGAACGGGGTCCGAGCTGCGCCAGCCGCTCGGCTTTGCGATCGTCGGCGGGTTGATCGTCTCGCAGCTGATGACGCTGTTCACGACGCCGGTCGTCTACATCTATCTCGACGACATCAGGCGATGGCTGGGCGGCCTGCGCGGAGGCGCGCGGCAGGCCGCATCTCGCCGGTCCGAGGCAGCGTCATAGAGGCGCTCCCCAGCCGGTCCTGCATGCGGCGACGAAGAACGCGACGCCGCGTGCAACATGATCATCGATCTCGGGGTCGAGCACTTTCAGGTCCACCTCGAACAGCGCCCGAAGCAGCATCGGCACCGCGATGATGTCCAGGAACAGGCGCGCCGTTGTCGGCAGTTGCTCCGGGGCGAAGGCGGGCAACTTGCCGAGTTCATCGGATTGCGTCAGGTCGCGCAGCAGGTGAACGCCGAGCTCGGTGGCGAGCGCGCGCGCCCTGCGGTTGACGGTGGCAGCAAGATCCGGAAAGCGATGCGCCTCCGCGATGGCGAGCCGCATCAGTCCGATCCGATCGGCGTCAAGGCCCCAATGCAGCAGGGTCGAGGCAACGCTGGTGAGACGCTCCTCGACCGTCGCGCCGACCGGCGCATCCGCCTTGAACTCGGCGATCCGCGACAGGATGTCCCGCGTCACCACCTCGGTAAACAGCGCGCGCTTGTCGCGGAAGCGTGCATAGATCGTGCGCTTGCCGGAGCGCGCGGCCTCGGCGATCTCGTCGATGCTCGCGCCCTCGAACCCGCGCTGCAGAAAAACCTTGCGCGCCGCATTCAGGATGCGCCCGTCGACCTCGCCGGCCAGCTCCTTTGGCGGCCGGCCGGCACGCACCTCGACCGGACTCGCCTTGGGAGCCCGCGGCTTCTTCAAGGTGCTGGTGGTCATCGCCTCTACCCGGGTGCCGTTGGCCGGTCGCGCCGGCAACAACAGATGATATAGCCCTATCACATCTGGTTGTAAATAGAACGGTACAGTTCCGTTTCTATTGACGCCGCGCTGCCACCGGACTACTTGCCGCATAGAAACGAAACTGTTTCGTTCCTTTATGCAGGCCCGAACGGACCTCGCCGGACAGCAGGAGCCGCCATCATGTTCGAAGACACTGTTTTGGAGCGCGACCAGGAGGGGCATCCGGGCATCGAGGGCTCGCCCCCGGTGCCGGCCCCGCACGAAGCCGATGCCAAATCCGACCAGCCGGAGATCACCGCGAAGGCTCCCGCGCCGGAGCGTCCAGCCGGCAAGCAGCCCGCGCCACCGCAAACAGTCCCACCGGAGGTTACCGGCAAGGCGCCGCGGCGCGGTTTCCTGCGCCGCCGTCCGGTCGTCTCCGCGATCGGCGCCGTGCTGCTCGCCGCCGCGGTCGGCGGTGGCACCCTCTATATGGATTACACAGACCATTTCGAATCCACCGACGACGCCTTCATCGCGGCGCGGCAGTCCGCCCTCGCACCAAAAGTCTCCGGCTACATCACCGCCGTTCCGGTCACCGACAACCAGCATGTCACAGCCGGCGACGTGATCGCCCGCCTCGACGACCGCGACTATCTCGTCGCGCTGGCGCAGGCCGAGGCCCAGGTCGCGGCCGCGCAGGCCAGCATCGAGAATGTCGATGCGCAGCTCGATGTGCAGCAGGCGCAGATCGCCGCCAACCAGGCCCAGGTGGACCAGGCGCACGCGGCGCTGGTGTTCGCCCAGCAGCAGGCAACGCGCTTCCAGCATCTGGAGCAGACCGGCTACGGCACGGTGCAGAATTCCGAGCAGTACACCTCGCAACTGCATCAGCAGCAGGCCGCGCTGCTGAGCGCGCAGGCGACGCTCAATCTCGCGCAGCGCCAGGTCGAGTCGCTGAAGGCGCAGCGCAAGAGCGCGGTCGCCAATCTCGCCCAGGCCGAGGCGCAGCGCGACCAGGCGCAACTCAATCTGTCCTACACGACCGTGACCGCCGCGCAGCCGGGCCGCGTCGTCAACCTCTCGGCTGCGGTCGGCCAGTTCGCGCAGGCCGGCACCAACCTGACCATGTTCGTGCCCGACCAGACCTGGGTCACCGCGAACTTCAAGGAGATCCAGCTTAACAAGATGCGCCCTGGCAAGAAGGTGACGCTGAAGATCGACGCCTATCCCGGACGCACGATCAATGGCCATGTCGAGAGCGTGCAGCCCGGCTCCGGCACCGCGTTCTCGTTGCTGCCGGCGCAGAACGCCACCGGCAACTACGTCAAGATCGTGCAGCGCGTGCCGGTCAAGATCGTGATGGACAATCCGCCGACCGACGTCGCGCTCGGGCCGGGCATGTCGGTGGTACCGACGGTGCGGATCGACGCCGCGCCGTCGCTGCTCGAGCGTCTTGAGAAGCTGAATCTCGGGAGGCTGTGATGAGTGCCGCAGCGATCGACGCCAAAGCCATGCCGGCTCCAGCCGTCAGCATCAATCCCTGGCTGATCGCCATCGTGGTTGCGCTCGCGAGCTTCATGGAGGTGCTCGACAGCACCATCGCCAACGTCGCGCTGCCCTATATCGCCGGCGGCATGGGGGTGAGCGAGGACGAAGCCTCCTGGGTGGTCACCTCCTATCTGGTTTCCAACGCCATCATCCTGACCGCGTCCAGCTTTCTCGCCCGAATGCTGGGGCGCAAGCGGTTCTTCCTGATCTGCCTCGGCATCTTCACGGTCTCTTCGATCCTGTGCGGCTTCGCCTCGAGCCTCAACGCGCTGCTGCTGTTCCGCATCCTGCAAGGCCTCGGCGGTGGCGGCATGGTGCCGGTGGCGCAGTCGATCCTCGCGGATGCGTTTCCGCCGGCCAAGCGCGGACAAGCGTTTGCGGTGTTCGGCATCGCCGTGGTGGTGGCGCCGGTGGTCGGGCCGACGCTCGGGGGCTGGCTGTCCGACAATCTGTCCTGGCACTGGTGTTTTCTGATCAACGCCCCGGTCGGCGCGTTTGCGACCATCCTGATCGCGGCAGTGCTGCAGGAGCCTGCAAAGAAGGCCAAGCCGCAACGGCAGGAGGCCGGTTTCGATGTCATCGGCTTCGCGCTAGTCGCGACCTTCCTCGGCGCGCTCGAGGTGATGCTCGACCGCGGCCTCGAGGACGACTGGTTCGCCTCGTCCTTCATCGTCACATCAGCGGTGATCTGCGGCGCGGCGTTCGTGCTGATGATCCCGTGGGAGATGACCCGGCGCAATCCGATGATCGACCTCAGGATGGTCGCGACCCGGCAGTTCGGCGCCTGCTTCCTGGTGATGCTGGCGACCGGCGCCATCCTGCTTGCGACCACGCAATTTTTGCCGCAGCTGGTGCAGCAGGATTTCGGCTACACCGCGACCTGGGCCGGCCTCGTGCTCTCGCCCGGCGGCCTCGTCACCATGGCGATGATGTTTGTGGTCGGCCGCCTCGCCGCCAAGGTGCAGCCGAAATATTTGATCGTGCTCGGCGCGCTGGTGATCGCCGCCTCGATGTACAGCATGACCAACGTCTATGGCGATCTCGGCTTCTGGTTCATGGCGCGCTCGCGCATGCTGATCGGCGTCGGCCTGCCGCTGATCTTCGTGCCAATCATGGCGGCGTCCTATGACGGCATCCCGCCTGACAAGACCGACCAGGCCTCCGCGCTGATCAACGCGGCGCGCAACACCGGCGGCTCGATCGGCGTCTCGATCGTGTCCAACGTGCTGACGCATCGCCAGCAGTTCCACCAGAGCCGGCTGGTCGAGCAGGTGACGCCGTCAAGCCCGCAATATCAGGACACGCTGCACCAGGTCACCGACTTCTTCGTCGCCCAGGGCAATTCGCTGGCGCAGGCGCACCAACAGGCGATCCAGTGGATCGGCCAGCAGGTGCAGACCCAGGCCTCGTTCCTGTCCTACATGGACGCGTTCTGGGTGCTGATGCTGATCTCGCTCTCGGCCATCCCGTTGGCGCTGACCTTGCGCAAGGTCAAGCTCGGCGGCCCCGCCCCTGTCGGCCATTGAGCCTCGCCGCGAAAGGAAATTTTCGAAAGCGCGTCGCCCTTCCGGCGGCGCGCTCTCAGTTGGCGCCTTCCCTCAACCCGCCCTGCGCCGCTGGCCGCGCCACCACAGGCCGAAGGCGATCGTGACCGCGGCGGCGAGCGAGAACCAGGTGATGGCGTACTGCATGTGGTCGTCCTTGAGCCGCACCTTGAGCGGCCCGGGCTTCGGCGTGCCGCTCTCCGGCACCGGCGCCTCGAGGTCGATGTAGAACGGTGCGACCTCACCCCAGCCGAGCGCCTGCGCCATCGCGCGGTGATCGCGCACGAACCATAGCCGCTTTGTCGGATCTTCCTTCGGCGTCAGCCGGCCCGGCGGCTCCGGAAAGCGGATGTAGCCGGTGAGTTCGACCGGCGCGCCGGTGGCGAGGCGGCCGGCGACACGATCCTCGAAAGCGCGGTCCTGCATCGTGTTCTGGACGAAGCCGGCGTTGACCACGACGGTCTCGCCGCTGGCGAGCTTAGCCGGCAGGAACGCCCAGGTGCCGGGCCCGCTGATGTCGTCGCGCACCGCGGAGCCCGAGCTGAACACCATCGCGTCAGGCTGTTTCGCGTAGGTCACGGTCAGGGTGACGCGGCGGAATTCGTCCCTCGCCGAAGTCAGCGTGGGCCACGCCGACGGCGGCGGCAGCGCCTCGGTCGGAGCGGCGAGCCGCACGTCGAGCGCTGCGATCAGCGCATGCTTCTCGACCCTGCGCTGCAATTGCCAGACGCCAAGCGCGATGCACACCGCGATCAGGATCAACGTGAAAATGCCGAAGCCGGCCGCGCTCGGCCGGTGCGTCGTCTTGTCATTCATTGCGGGTCGCGCTCGATCAATTGGCCTTCGGCGGCCTTGTGGTGGAATTGCAGCGCGATCAGCAGCGCCTTCATCGAACGCAGCGGCAGGATCGTGGTCACCACGATCAGCGGCAGCCACAGCGCGGCATGCACCCAGAACGGCGGCTGGTACTTCACCTCGACGATCAGCGCCGCCGCGACCACGATGGCGCCGGCCAGCATGATGACGAAGATCGCCGGCCCGTCACCGGCATCGATGAAGGCGAAGTCGAGGCCGCAGGCCTGGCAGCGCGGCGCCAGCGTCAGGAAGCCGGAATAGAGCTTGCCCTTGCCGCAGCGCGGACAGCGGCAGGCAATGCCGCGGATCGCGCTCTCGGTCACAGTGGGCGGGGTATCCGTCATCGGGTCTCTTCAAATGCAAAGGGGCGGCCATCCGGCCGCCCCTCTTAGCACGTCGGCGTGCGGTTAGTGTGCGCCGTGGGCCATCGCCTCGGCGCCGCGACCCCAGACGTAGATGCAGATGAACAGGAACAGCCAGACCACGTCGACGAAGTGCCAGTACCAGGCAGCGAACTCGAAGCCCAGGTGCTGCTTCGGCGTGAAATGACCGGCATAGGCGCGGATCAGGCAGACCAGCAGGAAGATGGTGCCGACCAGCACGTGGAAGCCGTGGAACCCGGTCGCCATGAAGAAGGTCGAGCCATAGACGTTGCCGCCGAACGAGAACGTCGCGTGGGCGTATTCATAGGCCTGCACGCAGGTGAAAAGGGCGCCGAGGATCACGGTCAGGATCAGGCCCTGCTTCAGGCCCTGGCGGTCGTTCTCCAGCAGCGCATGGTGCGCCCAGGTGACGGTGGTGCCGGAGGTCAAGAGCAGCAGCGTGTTGAGCAGCGGCAGATGCCAGGGATCGAAGGTCTCGATGCCGTGCGGCGGCCAGGTGCCGGGGACGGAGCAGGCGCCCATCGCACTGCCGGCGCCGCAGCCGAACACCGCGTCGCGGGTGGCATGCACCGCATCGGCCGGGAACAGCGCCGAATTGAAGAAGGCCCAGAACCAGGCGACGAAGAACATCACCTCGGAGGCGATGAACAGGATCATGCCATAGCGGTGGCTGATCTGCACCACGCGGGTGTGGTCGCCTTTGTACTGGGCTTCCTTGATCACGTCGCCCCACCAGCTCGCCATGGTGTAGAGCACGCCGATGGTGCCGACCCCGAACACGATCGGGGCGGCCGAATACATGTGGTGCATCCAGCCGATCGCGCCGACCGCCATGATGAAGGCCGAGATCGAACCGACCACCGGCCACGGGCTCGGGTCGACGAGATGATAGTCGTGATGCTTGACTTGCGCCTCAGCCATTGCCGTCTCTCCATTCGCGTGCCGCGAGGCACGTCTTAAGTCTTTAATTCCAGAACTAGCCGCCCTTGCGCTGCTCCGCCTCGCCCGCCGCCACGGGCTTCGGCGCGGCGTCGCGCACGGGGAAGAAAGTGTAGGACAAAGTGATCGTCTTCAGCGTGTCGTTCTCGCTGTCCTTGGCCAGCGCCGGATCGACATAGAATACGACGGCCATCTCGCGCTTTTCGCCGGGCGCCAAGGTCTGTTCCGTGAAGCAGAAGCAGTTGATCTTCTGGAAATAGGCGCCGACCGTCAGCGGCGCGACGTTGTAGGACGCCTGTGCGGTGGTGGTGCGGGCCGACTGGTTGGTCACGGTGTAATAGACGGTGACGACCTGGCCGATCTTGACGTCGATATTGTTCTGCTCCGGCTCGAACTTCCAGGGCAGGCCCGGCGCGACGTTGGAATCGAAGCTGACGGTGATGGTGCGCTCGAGCGGCGCATCCGAAGGCAGCGAGGTCGCGACCTGGGTGGTGCCGTTGAAGCCGGTGGTGCGGCAGAACCAGTTGTAGAACGGCACGGCCGCGTAGGACGCGCCGAGCATCAGCACCACGACGAAGCCGCAGATCGACGCCACCATCGTATCGCGCGACAGCGTGCGGCGCGTGACCTTGGCGCGCTCGCCTTGCGGTGCCTCGGTGCTGCGCTGGTTCGCCGTCTCACTCATAGCGGCCGCACCAGCACGGCTGGCCCCTTGACGATGGTGACCGCGAAGAACAGCAGGACCATGACGCCGAGCGCGAGCGCAATGGCGATCGAGCGCTGGCGCCGGCTCCTGAGCTGCGCCTCGGTGAGGACGATTCCGTCTGGTTCGCGTTTCTCGTCCATTGATGTCCCATGCGCCCCCATCTCGCCCCCGGGCGTTCCCTATCCGATCAAGACAGGCGCAATCGCGCGGACCACGACCTCGGCGAGGAGGACGGCAAACAGCGCGAACAGATAAAGGATCGAGAACGCGAACAGCCGGCGGGTGGCGCGGTTGGCCGCAACACCCTCGCGGCGACGATAGACCTCGATGGCAAGCCATAGCATGCCGGCGCCGAGCACCAGCGAGGTGACGCCGTAGATCGCGTCGAAATAGCCGAGCGGCCACGGCGCCAGCGCCACCGCGACCAGCACGATGGTGTAGAGCAGTATCTGCAGGCGGGTCGCGTCGGGACCGGCAACCACCGGCAGCATCGGAATGCCGGCGCGCGCGTAGTCGTCGCTGCGGAACAGCGCCAGCGCCCAAAAATGCGGCGGGGTCCAGAAGAAGATGATCAGGAACAGCAGGATCGGCTCGACCGAGAGCGAGCCGGTCGCGGCCGCCCAGGCCACCACCGGCGGCAGCGCGCCGGCGGCGCCGCCGATCACGATGTTCTGCGCGGTCCAGCGCTTCAGCCACATCGTGTAGACCACGGCATAGAAGAAGATGGTGAAGGCAAGCAGCGCGCCCGCCACCCAGTTGACCAGGATGCCGAGCGTCATCACCGAGAAGAAGGCGAGCGTGATGCCGAACGCGGCGGCCTCGGTCGGGGTGATGCGCCCGCGCGGGATCGGCCGGTTGGCGGTGCGCGTCATCAACGCATCGACGTCGTTCTCATAGGCCATGTTGAGCGCGCCGGAGGCGCCGGCGCCGACCGCGATGCACAGGATCGAGGTGAACGCCAGCACCGGATGCACATGCACCGGCGCGATCATCAGTCCGACCAGCGCGGTGAAGATCACCAGCGACATCACGCGCGGCTTCAACAGCGCGATGTAATCGCCCACTTCGGCCTCGGAGATCCGGGGCAACTCGATGGCATTGTGATCGACAACCGACAAGATCAGGTTCCGCTTCTATAAAGCGCACGGCGCACTTTGGGTGCGCCGCGCGGTGTTGGAATTACTGCACGCGCGGCAGCACTTCGAACTGGTGGAACGGCGGCGGCGAGGTCAGCGTCCACTCCAGCGTGGTCGCACCCGCGCCCCACGGATTGTTCGCGGCCTGCTCCTTGCGGACGAAGGCATCGATCACGCCGTAGATGAAGATTAGCACGCCGATGCCGGAGATGTAGGAGCCCCAGGAGGAGATCAGGTTCCAGCCGGCGAACGCATCCGGATAGTCGACATAGCGGCGCGGCATGCCCGACAGGCCGAGGAAGTGCTGCGGGAAGAACACCAAGTTGACGCCGATGAAGGTGAACCAGAAGTGCGCCTTGGCGATGGTCTCCGAGTACATGTAGCCGAACATCTTCGGGAACCAGTAGTACCAGCCGGCGAAGATGCCGAACACGGCGCCGAGCGACAGCACGTAGTGAAAGTGCGCCACCACGTAGTAAGTGTCCTGCAGCACTCGGTCGACGCCGGCATTGGCCAGCACCACGCCGGTGACGCCGCCGACGGTGAACAGGAAGATGAAGCCGATCGCCCAGATCATCGGCGCCTTGAACTCGATCGAGCCGCCCCACATCGTGGCGATCCAGGAGAAGATCTTCACGCCGGTCGGCACCGCGATCACCATCGTGGCGGCGACGAAATAGGCCTGCGTCGCCGACGACATGCCGACGGTGTACATGTGGTGCGCCCACACCACGAAGCCGATGCCGCCGATCGCGACCATGGCGTAGGCCATGCCGAGATAGCCGAACACCGGCTTGCGCGAGAAGGTGGAGACGATCTGGCTGACCATGCCGAAGGCCGGCAGGATCAGGATGTACACTTCGGGGTGGCCGAAGAACCAGAACAGATGCTGGAACAGCACCGGGTCGCCGCCGCCGTCGGCGGCAAAGAAGGCGGTGCCGAAATTGCGGTCGGTCAGCAGCATGGTGATCGCACCGGCGAGCACCGGCAGCGACAGCAGAAGCAGGAACACCGTCACCAGGATCGACCACACGAACAGCGGCATCTTGTGCAGGGTCATGCCTGGCGCGCGCATGTTGAAGATCGTGGTGATGAAGTTGATGGCGCCGAGGATCGACGACGCACCGGCCAGATGCAGCGACAGGATCGCGAAATCGACCGCCGGACCCGGATGGCCCGAGGTCGACAGCGGCGCGTAGATGGTCCAGCCCGCGCCGACGCCGTTGGCGCCCGGCTCACCCTCGACGAAGGTCGACATCAGGAGCAGCGCGAACGAGGCCGGCAGCAGCCAGAACGAGATGTTGTTCATGCGCGGGAACGCCATATCAGGCGCGCCGATCATCAGCGGTACCATCCAGTTGCCGAACCCGCCGATCATCGCCGGCATGACCATGAAGAAGATCATGATCAGACCGTGCGAGGTCACGAACACGTTATAGGTGTGCGTCTCGTGGAATATCTGGACGCCCGGATACATCAACTCGGCACGGATCGCGATCGACATCGCGGCGCCGATGATGCCCGCGATCACCGCAAAGACCAGGTACATCGTACCGATGTCCTTGTGGTTCGTGGAGTAGAGATAGCGCCGCCATCCGGTCGGATGGTGGGCGTGATCATCATGGGCGTGATCGTCGTGTGTCGCTGCGCCTGTCGCCATGTTCAAAATCCTGCCTTGCAGTCCCTCTTGGACCTTGCGGTCCCGTCGCCCTTATTCCATCCCGCGCCGCAAGCCGTCCCGGCTTACTGCGCCGCCTGACCAGCCGAGGCGTAGGAATTCGCCGGGTTGGTCGCAAACTTCTTCTTCGCCCCCTCGACCCAGGTCGCGAATTCCTGGTCGCTGACGACCCGCACCGCGATCGGCATGAAGGCATGGTCCTTGCCGCACAGTTCCGAGCACTGGCCGTAGAACACGCCGGTCTTGGTGGCCTTGAACCAGCTCTCGTTGAGGCGGCCGGGGACCGAGTCGATCTTCACGCCGAAGGCCGGCACAGCGAAGGAGTGGATCACGTCGGCACCGGTGGTCTGGATCCGCACCACCTTGTTGACCGGGACCACCATCTCGTTGTCGACGCCGAGCAGGCGGGGCTGCTTGTCCTTATCGAGCAGCGAGTCGAACTCGAACTTGCCGTTATCCGGGTAGGCGTAGGACCAATACCACTGCTTGCCGGTGACCTTCACGGTGAGGTCCGGCTTCGGCACGTCGAGCTCCAGGAACAGCAGGCGGAACGACGGCACCGCGATGCCGACCAGAATCAGGACCGGGATCAGCGTCCAGGCCACTTCGATCAGGGTGTTGTGGGTAGTCCGGGAGGGGACCGGGTTGGCCTTGGCGTTGAACTTCACCACCACGATGATCAGCAGCGCCAGCACGAACAGCGTGATCACGGTGATCAGCACCAGCAGGAAATTGTGGAACCAGATGATGTTCTCCATCACCGGGGTCGCGGCTTCCTGCAGCGTGTGCTCCCACGGCGCCGGCTGTCCCATCTCGGCGGAGGCCGATCCCGCGGCGACTGACGCCATCCCCGCCACCGCCAAACCCAGCAACTGCCTGCCCAACCGGCCAATCGACATCTTCATGCCGTTCGCGCTCCCTTGATAATTCCCCAAAACACCTCCGGCACTTGACCGGAAATGCAGCACGATCCGCCCTGACAAATGGCCTTCCGGACATACCCGTCTACGAGTCAAGGTGGGTACGGGAGCCAGATCGCTAGAACGCGTCGAAATCCAGCCTCTCAAACCATAATTCGCAGGCGCTCGCAATGCAGTAGTGGGGCCGAAAGCCATGCGCCTGCGATGAACCTGCCGCTTGCGATTTTTCCCGCAAAATCAAGCGAAAGTCGCCGAAACACGGCCGCACACAGTTGACAGGGGGATTACCGGATGTACGCACAGGCAGGGCAGCCCACAGGAACCTGATTCGCTGCGGGCCGCCCCAATCCGGCGCGGGAATGGCTTCAACATCGCCTTCAAGGCGCCCTATTGCGGTATCAGTCGACTGATGCGTGCTACCGGCGGCCTCGACGGCTGGACCGACCGAACAATCAAAGGATCGACCCGGATGGGCGCTTCGAACATTCAGGTAAGACCGAAGGCCGGTTGGCTCAGCGGGCTGCTGTTTCTGGCCCTCAGTTTCGGCCTGACCCAGGCGGCAAACGCGCAGGGCGCGGTACGCTCGGTCCATGGCGACTGGCAGATCCGCTGCGACACCCCGCCCGGCGCCCAGGCCGAGCAATGCGCGCTGATCCAGAGCGTGGTAGCGGAAGACCGCTCCAACGCCGGCCTGACCGTGATCGTGCTGAAGACCGCCGACCAGAAGAGCCGCCTGATGCGCGTGGTCGCGCCGCTCGGCGTGCTGCTGCCCTCCGGCCTCGGCCTCAAGCTCGACAACCAGGACGTCGGCCGCGCCGGTTTTGTCCGCTGCCTGCCCAACGGCTGCGTCGCCGAGGTCGTGATGGACGACAAGCTGCTCGGCCAGTTGAAGAACGCGAAGACCGCGACGTTCATTATTTTCGAGACGCCGGAAGAGGGGATCGGGTTTCCGCTCAGCCTGAATGGGCTGGGCGAAGGGTATGACAAGCTGCCGTAGCCGAGCCTACCGCGCACCACCCGCATAATAATCAAACAACCCGCCCGCCTCCGCGGACAGCCAGTCCGCCTCTCCCGTCATATAGCCCTCGACCTGTCCGCTGACGCCGATCAGGAACGAGATCGGCATGCCGTAGAGCGCGAATGGCGTGTCGAGCTCGGCGGCATCGACGCGCGAGACGAGGCCGCCTGGATCGAAGCCGATCGCTAGACGATGCAGCTTGAACTGCTTGACGTAGGGCGGCACCAGCGCGCGGTTGCGGTCGGTACTGATCGCAATGACCGCGAGATCGCTGCGGCCGCTGGCGGCGAGCCGGTCCAGCATCGGCAGCTCGGTCCGGCACGCTGCGCACCATGTGGCCCAGAAGTTCACCAGCACCATCCTGCCCTTGAACGAGGTGAGATCGATCGCGCCGCCGGCGAGTGCGGGAATCGCGACCGGCGGCACCCGGCGGGCGCCTTGAACCTGCGTGAACTGGTGGCGGATGGTGCCGAACGGCGGCGGTCCGCCGGACGCTGCGCGCACCGGTGGTGCCGGCATCGCGAGCGAGGCGCCGGCGCCAAGCATGCCGGCGACGATGGCGCGGCGGGTTGGCGCGCGAACTGACATCATGATGGGGTCTCCGCCTGGCTTGATCGCCGCATTGCTCACGACCGGATGTAGGACCAGCCGGCTTCCTGCAATTCGATGATGCGTCCGGGCCCGTTCGGCACCAGATCGACATTGTCGAGCAGGACGAGCGGATGGCCCTCGGCGCGCTCCATGCCGAGCTTGGTGGCTTCGCAGACCACGAAGCGGATGCCGGGCGTGAGCCCACGCACCACCCGCAGCAAATCCTTTACCGGCGAGGTATCGGCGCGCAGCATGTGGACGCCGGCATTGTAGGCGACGATTTCGATCTCGAACGGCTCGTTGCGCTCCTGATAATATTTCGGGAGGTTGAGCGCGGTCGAGATCAGCGCCCGCATCGTGGTCGGATCGTCGGAGTTGATCGGCAGCACCAGGCGATGCATGCGCGGCTGCACGGCCTGCCTTGTGGACTCGGGCTTCGAGACCGCCGCAACCGATCCGGTGAGCAGCAATGTCGCGGCGAACGGCACCACGAGTGCCAGCACCAGCCCGGTTGCGACCGTCAGTGTGCTGCGAGAGAGGCGCACCGCGGCCTCCTCACGGCGCGATCGCGAGCAAGGCGAACTGGCTGCGCTTGGTGTAGGCGACGATCGCGCTCAACGTCAGCAGCACGAGGGCGGGCACCGGCGAGCCGCCGATCACGAACAGATGGGTGATGGTCGCGCCGACCATGATGCAGCCGAGCAGCAGGCCGCCGAAGGCTGCGAGCGAAGGCACCAGGATCAGGAGGGCGCCGAACAGCTCCAGCGATCCCGTGAGATAGCGGAACCACTGGCCGAGCCCGATATGCTGGAATTCCTCGACCAGCATCGGCACGCCATAGAGCTTGGCGCCGCCGGCGGCGGCAAAGGCCAGCGCAAGCAAACCCCTGACCACCCACAGCGTGACGGATTTCCAGCGCGACGGCGCCGAGGCAACAGCAACTGACATTGATCTCTCCCGAGATTGTTCGAATCGACCCCAACGCGCGCCCATCTCTCCATTCGGCGGCAGGCCCGCTTCTTCCGGTGCACTAAATTCGGGAGTAAGATGAAAAGAACAAGTAGGATGCTTTTTGTGAGGCAGTATGAAAAAACTGACTAATGAGCCCGCCGAGCCTCCGGCGGCATCCGAACCGTGCAACGGCGACCTGTCGGCGCAATTTCATCGGGCGCTTTCGGTGCTGGCCGGAAAATGGAAGGGCGACATCCTCTGGCAATTGGTCGACCGCAAGCGGCGGTTCGGCGAATTGCGGCAGTCGATCCCCGGCGTGACCCAGCACATGCTGACCACCCAGCTCCGCGACCTCGAGGCCAATGGCCTCGTCAAGCGCACGGTCTATCCCGAGGTGCCGCCGCGGGTTGAGTACGAGATGACGCCGTCCGCCAGGGCGCTCAAACCGGTGTTCGATGAGCTGTACCGCTGGGCCCAGGAGCATGGTTTCCCGACCTCGGCGCAGGGAGCCGCGCAGCCGAAGCCCGAGCCGTCGAGCGATGGCGACGTGCCGGAAGACCAGCCGCTCAAGGCGGATCGGCGCTCTCAAGCGCGATGAGTTCAGGTTGAACCGTCATCGCGCTTTAGCTCTTTGTTTAAGCACGATCTTTTCGGAAAACCGCTTCGCACTTTTCCGGATCATGCTCTGATGACGACAAGGTGAGGAACTCGATAGCCTGCCGTGATCAACGGCATAGCCGCGGGCTCTCCCGGTTTGCCACCCCAAACACTATCTTTGACAGTGGCCATCCGGGTCTGAACCGGGACCGGCACAGGTTTCCGGGTTGTGAGATGAGTGTTGCGCTCGTTTCTGCTTCATTTGCCCGAAATCCCTGCTGCTCGTTCCGCACTGGCAATCAGCCGCGCTTCAGGCAAGGATGACGAGGAATCGCCAAGGAATCGCACTGCGTCGGAGTGACCATGACCAATCCTGCCACGACCTCCCTGATCGACCGCGCCAATCTGGACCGCGATGCCGTCCGCCGCGAGGTGGCGCGGGGGCTTGAAGGCGCCGACGACGGCGAGTTGTTCCTGGAGTACGGGCAGACCGAGGCGCTGGTGTTCGACAACGGCCGGCTGAAGCAGGCGACCTACGACACCTCGCAGGGCTTTGGCCTGCGCGCGGTCAAGGACGACGCGGTCGGCTATGCGCATTCCTCCGACGTGTCGATCCCGGCGCTGATCCGCGCCGCGGATGCGGTGGCGGCGGTGCGCGGCGGCTATGCCGGCAGCTTCGCCGCGGCGCCGGCCCACACCAACATCAAGCTTTATGGTGACGAGAACCCGCTGGACGGGCCGGCCTTCGAGGCCAAGGTCAAGCTGCTCGGCGAGATCGACGCCTATGTCAGGGACAAGGACCCGCGGGTGCGGCAGGTCTCGGCCAGCCTGACTGCGACCTGGCAGGTGGTGGAAATCCTGCGGCCCGATGGCGAGAGCTATCGCGACATCCGCCCGTTGGTGCGCGTCAACGTTTCCGTGGTCGCCGGCCAGGGCGACCGGCAGGAGAGCGGCAGCAAGGGCTATGGCGGCCGCGAAGGCTATGCGCGCTTCATCGAGACCAAGGCCTGGCGCGACGCCGCCGACGGCGCGCTGCGCGAGGCGCTGGTCAATCTCGAATCGGTGCCGGCGCCGGCCGGCGAGATGGACGTGGTGCTCGGCGCCGGCTGGCCCGGCGTGATGCTGCATGAAGCCGTCGGCCATGGGCTCGAGGGCGACTTCAACCGCAAGCAGACCTCGGCTTTCGCGGGCCTGATGGGCAAGCAGGTCGCGGCCAAGGGGGTCACGGTGGTCGACGACGGCACCATGGCGTCACGCCGCGGTTCTCTGTCCATTGACGACGAGGGCACGCCGACCAACCGCACCGTGCTGATCGAGGACGGCGTCCTGGTCGGCTACATGCAGGACCGCCAGAATGCCCGGCTGATGGGCATGAAGCCGACCGGCAACGGACGGCGGCAGAGCTATGCCCATGTGCCGATGCCGCGCATGACCAACACCTACATGCTGTCGGGCGACCGCGACCCGGCCGAGATCCTCGCCTCGGTGAAGAACGGCATGTATGCCGCCAATTTCGGCGGCGGCCAGGTCGACATCACCTCGGGCAAGTACGTGTTCCAGTGCACCGAGGCCTACAAGATCGAGAACGGCAAGCTCGGCGCGCCGCTGAAGGGCGCCATGCTGATCGGCAATGGACCGACCGATCTCCACAGGATCACCATGATCGGCAACGATCTTGCGCTCGATACGGGAATCGGCACCTGCGGCAAGAACGGCCAGGGCGTGCCGGTCGGCGTCGGTCAGCCGACGCTGCGGATGGAACGGATTACGGTCGGAGGAACGGGCTAGTGAGCAGCGGAAACGAAGTCGTGACGGCCAAGCCGACCAGCTGGCGCGGACAGGCCGTGCAGCTGGCCGCGATCGTGGCCGTCGTGTTCCTCGCCAAGGGCGCGATCGCCGAGCCATTTTACGTGCCGTCGGGATCGATGGAACCGACGCTGTTGATCGGCGACGCGCTGGTCGCCTCGAAATTTCCCTATGGCTACGGCGCGGCGTCGCTGCCGATCCAGATCACGCTGCCGGAAACCGGCCGGGTGTTCGGCGAGACGCCGAAGCGCGGCGACGTCGTCGTGTTCCGCTGGCCGGGCGACCGCTCGCAAGCCTGGGTCAAGCGTGTGGTCGGGCTGCCCGGCGATCGCATCCAGATGCGGCAGGGTCAGCTCTTCATCAACGATCATCCGGCGGCGCTGAAGCCCGACGGCACCGGCTTTGCCGAAGACGATCGCGGCGGCGGCGAGGAGGCCTATCGCTATATCGAGACGCTGCCGAACGGCGTTAGCCATGCGATCTTCAAGATCCGCGACAATGGCCGGCTCGACAACACGCAAGAGGTGACGGTGCCTCCCGGCAATCTGTTCGTGCTCGGCGACAACAGGGACAATTCCGCCGACAGCCGCGTGCCGGTGCGCGACGGCGGCGTCGGCCTCCTGCCGATCGACAATCTGATCGGCCGCGCCGACGCAGTGGTCGGCTCCTGGGACATGGGCATCCGCAGCCAGCCGGTCTGGACCTGGCTGTCCGGCTTCCGCCTCGCGCGCTTCTTCACCTCGGTGCAGTGAGCTCACCAACCGTGACCTTCGACGACGTCAGGACCCTGGTGCTGGCGTGGCCGGAGGTCGAGGACGGCTCTTCCTACGGTACGCCGGCGCTGAAGGTGCGCAAGAAGATGCTGGCGCGGCTCAAGGAGGACGGCGACAGCCTGGTGATGCCGGGCGTGCCGCCGGATGAGCGCGACATACTGGTCGAAAGCCAGCCCAAAGTGTTCTATTTCACCGATCACTACCGCGACTACCCGATGGTGCTGATCCGCCTGTCGAAGGCCAGGCGTCAGACCGTCGAGCCGCTGCTGCGCCGGCATTGGCGCACGCTGGCGTCGAAGAAGGCAGTCAGGGACTACGACGCGACCGCCTCGTCGTGACGCAAGACGGATTCCTCACGGCTGCGCTCCGCAACCCGGCCAATCAAGCGATAGCCGACGAGCTGCACCGCCTCGCTTTGCCCGATGCCTGGCTGGTGGCCGGCTGCCTGGTGCAGACCGTGTGGAACGTGCTGACCAACCGGCCGGTCGATCACAGCATCAGCGACTACGACATCTTCTATTTCGATCCGGATACGTCGTGGGAGGCCGAGGACGCTGTGATCCGCGACCTCAAGGCGCGGCTCGGCCATCTCGGTGTCGCGATCGAGGCGCGCAACCAGGCCCGCGTCCATCTCTGGTATCCCGGCAAACACGGCCTGCCCTACCCCGCGCTGTCGCGTTCGAGCGACGGCATCGATCGCTTCCTCACCGAGAACACGCGGATCGGCATCAGCCGCAGCGCCAGCGGCTACGACGTCTATGCGCCGAGCGGTTTCGACGATGTGGCTGACATGATCGTGCGGCCGAACCGGACCTCGAATTTTCCGCGGCAAACTACGCGACGAAGACAGCGCGGCGGAAGGCGCTGTGGCCGGAGATCACCGTGCTGGCGGCTCAGGGTTAGCCTGTCGTCCCTGCGAAAGCAGGGACCCATAACCACCGGAGGAAATTGCAGGCGGGATCGAGGCCCCAGCGTCGCGAAACACCGGCATTTGTGGTTATGGGTCCCGGCTCAAGGCCGGGACGACGTGTGGAGAGAACCGGCGTCACCGCACCACGCCCGAGGTGAACCCCGCCTTGCGGCGCGGCGGCTTGATGTCTTTCTTCAGGAAGCAATGCGCGTCGCGGCCGGCATAGCCGGGCCGGGCGTAGGTCCAGGCGCGGCACTTGTTGTCGGCGGTGCAGGCGGCCTGGCAGGCCTCGTCGCCGTCGCTGCTCTTCAACTCGAAATTCTTGTAGTCGCCGCCGAGGCGGTCGATCGAGGTTTCGATAGCGCCGTTGCGCGGTTCGACCACGCCCGCGCCGCGCACTCCGGACACGCAGCAATTGTCCTGCACCCGCGGCGGCACGCTATTCTTCAGCCAGCACACCGCGCCATTGTTGACGTCGTTCGGATAGCTGAAGCTCCAGGCACGGCAGCGGCGGTCGCGCTCGCAGGTGAGCGCGCAATCGGCGGGATCGCCCGACGTCACCGGCGCGTTCAGATAGTCGCCGCCAGGACGGTCGAAATTGGTCTGCGCCAATGCCGGGCGCGCGACGAAAGCCGCGGCAAAAACCGCGAACATCACCACAGACGCCCTAAAGAGGCGGCCTATCCCCATGAGATTGCTTTCAAATTCGCGCAGCCCCGCGCATCCCGCGGGCCGTCATTTGAACGCCATGAACCTGTACGGCTGATGAACGGCCGGTGCGACACCACCGCCGTCCGCGCGCGTTTCGAGCCCGGATCGGGGTTAGCCAGGGATTAGAAGGCGTATTCCTGATAGGCCGGCTCCACCGAGCCCTTCCAGGGACCGTTGAACTTCTCCAGCATCTCCTCCGCCGGCGAGCGGCCGGTCTCGATGATGCGCTCGAGCGGTTCGAGGAAGCGGCTTTCGTCGCGCCCGAGATGATCGATCCGGCCGCGCCGCCGCAATCCGGCATGCGACAGGATCAGGCACTCCTTGGCGATCTCGAACAGATAGCGGTCCTTGATCCGGGCCTTGAAGCCGAAACGCGGCACGTCGTCACGCAGCGCCTGCCGCTCCGGCGCGGTCCAGTGCCGGACGATGTCCCAGGCGGCATCGAGGCTGTCATTGTCGTAGAGCAGCCCGACCCAGAACGCCGGCAGCGCCGGCAGCCGGCCCCACGGCACGCCGTCGGCGCCGCGCATTTCGAGATAACGCTTCAGGCGCACCTCGGGGAAGATCGTCGAGAGGTGATTGGCCCAGTCCGACAAGGTCGGGCGCTCGCCGGGCAAGACGGCATTCTTGCCGGCGAAGAAATCCCGGAACGAGGAACCGGCGACGTCGATATATTCCTCGCCGCGCTTGACGAAATACATCGGAACGTCGAGCGCATAATCGACATAGCGCTCGAAGCCCATGCCGTCCTCGAACGCGAACGGCACCATGCCGGAGCGCGCATTGTCGGTGTCGCGCCAGATCTCGGAGCGGAACGACAGGAAGCCGTTGGGCTTGCCCTCGGTGAACGGCGAGTTGGCGAACAGCGCGGTCGCGATCGGCTGCAGCGCCAGCGACACGCGCAGCTTCTTCACCATGTCGGCTTCGGAGGAGAAGTCGAGATTGGTCTGAACCGTGCAAGTCCGGAACATCATGTCGAGGCCGTACTTGCCGACCTTCGGCATGTAGTTTCTCATGATCTTGTAGCGCCCCTTCGGCATCACGGGGATCTGCGCCCGCGACCAGGACGGCGTCATGCCGAGACCGAGGAAGCCGATGCCGAGCGGGGTCGCGATCTCCCGCACCTGTGCCAGATGCGCCATCAGCTCCGACTGGGTCTGATGCACGGTCTCGACCGGCGCGCCCGACAATTCGAACTGGCCGCCCGGCTCGAGCGAAATCGCGCCGCCGCCGGTCACGTCATAGAGCCCGATGATGTTGCCGCGCTCCATGATCGGCTCCCAGCCGAGCAGGAGCTTCATGCCCTCGAGCAGCGCGCCGATGCCCTTCGCGCCTTCATAGGGCACGGGCTGGTGGCCCTCGAGCGTGAACGGTGTCTTCTCATGCTCGGTGCCGATCCGGAACTCGGATTCGGGTTTCACGCCGGCTTCAAGCCACGCCACGAGTTCGTCGCGCGACTGCAGCGGCGTCATGTCGATCTGGTCACGCGCCATACGAAATCCAACTCAAGGGCGCTTCGATCGAACGCGCGCGGTGGCAGGGACATCCGCGAGCCACAACGGCTGCGGATGATGGGATCAGGACTATCATCGGGCAGGCGCGCCGTCTCGGGCAGGCGCAGCCTTGCTATCGTTCTTGGTCTCATTCTTGGCGTCGCTTTTGGCGTCGCCGCAGGAGCAGCCGAGACGGTCGAGCAGACCGCACAGCCGGGCCGCGTCGGCATCGGATAATTTCGAGCCGACATGCTTGTCGATCGCGGCCGAATAGGCGCTCCACATCTTCTTCTGGAGCTCGCGTCCAGCCTCGGTGATCTCGACGAACTGGCCGCGCTTGTCGATCTTGCATTCGCGCCGCGCGGCAAGTCCCTCGTCGACCAGCTTGTCGATCAGCCGCGACGTCGAATATTGCGGAATCAGCATCTGCCGCTCGAGCTCGACCGGGCGCAGCTCGCCGGACGGCGCGCGCGACAGCTCGAGCAAGGCGTCATACCAGGCGAGCGGCGGAAAGCCGGCCTTCTTCAGATCCTGCTCGACGCAGTCCAGCACCCGGCTCGGCACCCGCATCAGGCGGATCCAGGCGGCGGTCGCCGCGCTCGATAGCTTGCGTTTCATGGTCTAGCTCATAAGGTCCCGGAACCAGTGTACCGCACTGAATGCATCTGCATCAATCTTGACTATTTCATGCAGGTGCATGTTGGCAATCCCTCTCCGGACGCCAAGAACAAGGGAAGGAATACCCCCATGAAGCTTTATTACTCCCCCGGTGCCTGCTCCCTCTCCCCCCACATCGCCCTGCTCGAAGCCGGGCTGCCCTACGACCTGGTCAAGGTCGATCTGCGGGCCAAAAAGCTCGAAAACGGCGACGATTTCCTGCAAGTGAACCCCAAGGGTCAGGTGCCCGCGCTGGCGCTGGATAGCGGCGAGATGGTCACCGAAGGGCCGATCATCATCCAGATGATCGCCGACAGGGTCGCCGACCGGAAGCTGGCGCCGGCCCGCGACTCCAACGAGCGCTACAAGCTGCTCGAATGGCTGAACTACATCACGACCGAGCTGCACAAGAATCTCGGCCCAATGTTCGCGCCGGCCCTCGCCGACGACGCCAAGGCCTTCTTCAAGGACCGCGCCATGGGCAAGTTCAAATATGTCGAGAGCCAGCTTACCGGACGCGAATACCTGATGGGCAACCAGTTCACGGTCGCCGACGGCTACCTCTTCACGATGATGATGTGGGCGAACGACCGGCTCGGCTTCGACTTCTCCGGCTTGCCCAATGTGACGGCCTACAAGGCCCGCGTCGCGGCGCGCCCGAAGGTGCAGGAAGCGCTGAAGAAGGAAGGCCTGCTGAAGGCGGCCTGAGCCTGGCACACCACAGTCGACAAAGAGCCGGATCGCCGATCCGGCTCTTTTTTGTGGCCGCTAGCCTACTTTCGGCAACCGAAGGTGGAACGTCTCAATTTAACCCGCATTGTACCGATTAATGCTAAGTCGGTGTACTTCCGGCTGAGGGCGTTGCTGTCCTTGTTCGCGCGATCCAACTGACCGACTATGACCTGCGGCGCGCCCTCCGCTCCAACTGGTCTAAAAATGTGACGATCGCCTTTACCCTTTTGTTGACCAGCACCCTCGTTGGGCTGGCAACCAGTTTGTATTTTCGGGTTTGGACGTTGATGCTGGTGTCACCGCTGATCGCGGTGCTCGCGGCGGTCATGCTCCAATCCGACGGCTTCTCGTTTGCCACCGGCGCTCCGCTCGTCGTCGCCTGCCTCGCGTTCAGCCAACTCGCCTATCTCGCCGGCGCCTTGCTGTCGCCGGAGGCTGACGGCTCAGTTGCGGAAGAAATCGACGGCGTGCCAGGCGGCCACCGCGAGCATCAGATCCGCCGCCAGAAAAAGTAGCACCAGGCCGGTCCACAGCGGGCCTTTGCCACGCAGCCGAAGGGAAATCCGGCGCGGCCGCGGCAGCAACGCGTGTCTATCCGCGGTTCCGGCGGCACCTTCCTTGAACGCAGAACTCATCGCCCGCCCACCCTTGATGCTGATCGTCGTCCCGACGATCGCCTTTGGCGATCGTCCTCGGTGATCGTCTTCGATCAACCCGGCGATCGACTTGACGATCGACCCCGGTGATCGACTTGACGATCACCCAGCAAGAGTGATGCCAGCAGCGTGGTGGCAGTGCGGAGCAAGCGTGGCGGGAGTTTGACCGGCGTGACCGTCACGTAACGGGATCAAGTCGGATCGATGACCCGGCCTGATCCTGTCGCGATTTGGAACGCGACGAAGGCTTACGCCGCCTGCTTCTTCGGCGGGAAGCGGCCGTAGAAGGTTTCGCCCTTGGCCGCCATCTCCTCGAGCAGTTTCGGCGGCGTGAAGCGCGAACCGTACTTCTTCTCGAAGGCGTGGCAGAGCGCGACGAAGTTCTTGGTGCCCATGAAGTCGATATAGGACAGCGCACCACCGGTGAACGGCGCGAAGCCGAAGCCCAGGATCGAGCCGACATCGGCCTCGCGCACGTCGGTGATGACGTGGTCCTCGACGGTGCGCGCGGCTTCCACCGCCTGCACCACCAGGAAGCGTTGCTTCAGCTCCTCGACGCTGAGTGTGTCGGGATCGAGCCGCTTCGGCTGCAGGCCGGCGAGCCCCGGCCACAGGCTCTTCTGACCCTTGCCCTTCTCCGGATAGTCGTAGAAGCCCTTGCCGTTCTTGCGGCCGAAGCGGCCCTGCTTCTCGACCATCTCGACCATCAGCTTCTTCTGCGCCTGGTCGATCGCGTTGGGGCCGAGATCGGCCTCGGTCGCCTTGGTGATCTTCAGCCCGAGGTCGAGCGCGACCTCGTCCTGCAGCGACAGCGGCCCGACCGGCATGCCGGCCATCTTGGCGGTGTTCTCGATCACCGCCGGCGGCACGCCTTCGAGCAGCATCTCGTTGCCTTCGGAGATGTAGCGCATCACGCAGCGGTTGGCGAAGAAGCCGCGGGAATCGTTCACAACAATGGGCGTCTTGCCGATCGCACGGACATAGTCGAGCGCCGTCGCCAGCGCGACGTCGCCGGTGTTCTTGCCCAGGATGATCTCGACCAGCATCATCTTCTCGACCGGCGAGAAGAAGTGGATGCCGATGAACTTGCCCTGGTCCTTGAACTCCTCGGCCAGCGAATTGATCGGCAGGGTCGAGGTGTTGGAGGCGAAGATCGCGTCCGCCTTCAACAGCGGCTGCGCCTTGGCATAGGTGTCGGCCTTGACCTTGCGGTCCTCGAACACGGCCTCGATGACCAGGTCGCAGTCCGAGACCGCGTTGTAATCAGATGTTGCCGAGATGCGCGCCAGGATGGCGTCGCCGGCCTCCTGCTTCATGCGTCCCTTCGCCACCTGCCCGTCGACCACGGTTTTGGCGTGGCCCTTGCCCTTGTCGGCGCTCTCCTGGTCGCGATCGACAAGCACGACGTCGATGCCGGCCTGCGCCGAGACATAACCGACGCTGGCGCCCATGAAGCCGGCGCCGATCACGGCGAGCTTCTTCACCTTGGTCGGCGGCACGCCCGCCGGACGGCGCGCGCCCTTGTTCAATTCCTGCATCGACAGGAACAGCGAGCGGATCATCGCCGCCGCTTCCTTCGAGCGCAGCACTTTCGTGAAGTAACGCGACTCGACGCGCAACGCGGCGTCGATCGGCAGCTGCAGGCCTTCATAGACGCAGCTCATGATGGCGCGCGCGGCCGGATAATTGTCGTAGGTCTCGCGGCGATAGATCGCGTTGCCGGCCGGGAACATCTGCATGCCGGCCTTGGAGAACACCAGACCGCCGGGCAGCTTGAAACTCTTCTCGTCCCACGGCGCGACCGCCTTGCCGCCGCCCTTGATCCAGTCCTTGGCGGCCTTGATCAGGTCGGCCGCCGGCACGACGGCGTGAATCAGATTGAGCGCCTTGGCCCGATCGACCTTGACCGCCTCGCCCTTGAGCAGCAGCGTCATCGCATCCTGCGGCTGCACCAGGCGCGGCACGCGCTGGGTGCCGCCGGCGCCGGGGAACAGGCCGACCTTGATTTCCGGCAGGCCGAGCCGGGTCTTCGGATTATCGGCCGCGACGCGGTAGTGACAGGCCAGCGTGATCTCGAAGCCGCCGCCGAGCGCGAGGCCGTTGATCGCGGCGACCCAAGGCTTGCCCGAGGTCTCGATCGCGCGAAACGCCTGCGACATCTGGCGGCTCTGCTCGAACAGCATCTGGTTGGCGGCTTCCTCGCCCTTCTCCTTGAGAAGCTGCGCATAGCTGCGGTTCATGCCCTCGAGCATCGAGAGGTCGGCGCCGGCGCAGAACGCCTCCTTGGCCGAGGTGATCACGACGCCCTTGATCGCTGCGTCGCCGGTCGTCTGCTTGATGATCTCGCCGATCTCCTGGGTCGAGAGATCGTCGAACACGTTCATCGAACGATCAGGGATATCCCAGGTGACCAGCGCAATGCCGTCGGCGTCGACTTCGAACTTGAAATTCTTGTAGGTCATCTCTTGCTCCCTCGGTGCCAGCGGCCGATCCCAGGCGCGGCGGTTGCGTCTCGATTTCGTAGGGTGGGTTAGCGAAGCGTGACCCACCGTTTTCTTCGGGGTGGCGTGGTGGGTTACGCCTTCGGCTAACCCGCCCTACGACCCACGGCCGTCACACCCGCTCGATGATGGTGGCGGTGCCCATGCCGCCGCCGATGCACAGCGTCACCAGCGCCGTTTCCTTGTTGGTGCGCTCGAGCTCGTCGAGCACGGTGCCGAGGATCATCGCGCCGGTCGCGCCGAGCGGATGGCCGAGCGCGATTGCGCCGCCATTGACGTTGATCCTGGCGTTGTCGATGTCGAAGGCCTGGATGTAGCGCAGCACCACCGAGGCGAAGGCCTCGTTGAGCTCGAACAGGTCGATGTCCGACTTCTTCATGCCGGAGCGCTCGAACAGCTTTTCGGTGACGTCGACCGGGCCGGTCAGCATCATCGCGGGCTCCGAGCCGATATTGGCGAAGGCGCGGATCCTTGCCCGCGGCTTCAGGCCGTGCTTCGCGCCGGCCTCCTTGCTGCCGAGCAGCACCGCGCCGGCTCCATCGACGATGCCGGAAGAGTTGCCGGCGTGATGCACGTAATTGACTTTCTCGACCTCAGGATGCGACTGGATTGCCACCGCGTCGAAGCCGGCCATCGCCGCCAGCGCCGCGAAGGACGGCTGCAGCTGCGCCAGCGACTGCATCGTCGTGGTCGGGCGCATGTGCTCGTCCCTGGCGAGGATGGTCAGGCCGTTGACGTCCTTGACCGGGACGACAGAGTTCTTGAAGCGGCCCTCGTCCCAGGCCTTGGCGGCGCGCTGCTGGCTCTGCACGGCATAGGCATCGACATCATCGCGCGAAAAACCGTACTTGGTCGCGATCAGGTCGGCCGAGATGCCCTGCGGCATGAAATAGGCCGGCACCGCCATCGAGGGATCCATCGGCCAGGCGCCGCCGGAGGCGCCGATACCGACGCGGCTCATCGATTCCGCGCCGCCGCCGATCACGAGCTCATGCTGGCCGCTCATGATCTGGGCCGCGGCAAAGTTCACGGCATCGAGGCCGGAGGCGCAGAAGCGGCTGATCTGCACGCCCGGCACCTTCTCGCCGAGACCGGCCTTCAGCGCCGCGAAGCGGGCGATGTCGGAACCGGCCTCGCCGACCGGATCGACCACGCCGAGCACGACGTCGTCGACGGAGTTTTCGGGAAGATTGTTGCGCTCTTTGAGCGCCGTCAGCGGCGCCGTGGCGAGCGCCAGCGCGGTGACCTCGTGGAGCGCGCCATCGGCCTTGCCGCGGCCGCGCGGGGTACGAACGTGATCGTAGATGTATGCCTCAGGCATGACGCCCTCCTTGATATGAGGATCATAATATATAACGGAAGGAAGCGCCGCCGCACGGGGTGCGGCGGCAATTTTTCAGAACGCTTCCGCAGCCAGTTCCATCGTGGTGGCGCTGCCGCTCTGGATCCGCGCCAGGTGCACGGCGGTCTCCGGCAGCAGCCGCTCCATGAAGAAGCGGCCGGTGACGAGCTTGGTGTTGAGGTAGGGCGTCGTGCCGGCGGCGATCTTGTCCTGCGCCACCCTGGCCATCTTCGCCCACATATAGCCGAGCGCGACCAGGCCGAACAATTTCATGTAGTCGGTCGCGGCGGCGCCGGCATTGTCGGGCTTGGCAAGCGCGTTCTGCATCAGCCAGCCGGTGGCCTGCTGCAGATGGCCGAGCGCGGCGGAAAGCGGAGCAACGAACGGCTTCATCGCTTCGTCGGCGCCGTGCTCCTTGGCGAAGGCCGTGACCTCGCCGAAGAACGCCATCGCGGCGCGGCCGCCGTCGCGTGGCAGCTTGCGGCCGACCAGGTCGAGCGCCTGGATGCCGTTGGCGCCCTCATAGATCATCGCGATCCGCGCATCGCGCACGAACTGCTCCATGCCGTGCTCGGCGATATAGCCGTGGCCTCCGAACATCTGCTGCGCCGAGACGGTGTTGGCAAACCCGGTGTCGGTCAGCACGCCCTTCAGCACCGGCGTCATCAGGCCCATGTGATCGTCAGCGGCCTGGCGATCCTTGGGGTCCTGGGAACGATGCGCGACGTCGCTCTTCAGCGCGGTCCACACCACCATGGCGCGCGCCGCCTCGTTGAAGGCGCGGATGGTCAGCAGGGTACGGCGGACGTCGGGATGCACGATGATCGGGTCGGCTGGCTTGTCGGCCGCCTTGACGCCGGTCAGCGCGCGGCCCTGCAGGCGCTCGCGTGCATAGGCAACCGCGTTCTGATAGGCGACTTCGGACTGCGCGAGGCCCTGCACCGCAACGCCGAGGCGGGCCTCGTTCATCATCACGAACATGCCCTGCATGCCCTTGTTCTCTTCGCCGATCAGCCAGCCGGTGGCGTTGTCGTAGTTCATCACACAGGTGGAATTGCCGTGGATGCCCATCTTGTGCTCGATCGAGCCGCAGGTGACGCCGTTGCGCTGTCCGAGCGAGCCGTCGGCATTGACCAGCACCTTCGGCACCACGAACAGCGACACACCCTTGATGCCGGCCGGCGCGCCCTCGACGCGAGCAAGCACCAGATGGATGATGTTCTCAGTGAGGTCGTGCTCGCCGGCGGAGATGAAGATCTTGGTGCCCGTGATCTTGAAGCTGCCGTCGGCCTGGCGCACCGCCTTGGTGCGGAGCAGGCCGAGATCGGTGCCGCACTGCGGCTCGGTCAGGTTCATGGTGCCGGTCCACTCGCCGGCGACCATCTTCGGCACATAGGTCTTCTTCTGCTCGGGCGTGCCGTGCACCAGCAGCGCCGCGGTCGCGCCCATGGTGAGGCCGCCATACATCGAGAACGCCATGTTGGCGGAGATCTGGAATTCGCCGACCACCTGCGAGAGCGTCACCGGCAGGCCCTGGCCGCCATACTCAGTCGGCGCCGCCAGGCCGAGCCAGCCGCCTTCGGCGACCTGCTTGAAGGCGTCCTTGAACCCTTTCGGCGTGGTGACGTTGCCGTCGTCACTGCGCTTGCAGCCTTCGAGATCGCCGACCCGGTTGAGCGGCTGCAGCACTTCCTCGCTAAGCTTGGCGGCCTCGCCGAGGATCGCCTCGCGCACATCGGCCGACGCGTCGGTGAAGCCGGGAAGATTGCCGTAGCGATCGATCTGGAAAACGTCGTTCAGCAGAAAGCTGACGTCTTCAACGGGGGCTTTGTAGGTTGGCATGCTGGTCTCCCGGCTGGCCGTGGTCGCATGTGCGACTGACGCTGGCGCAGCTTTGTCGTTGGTTTGTTGGAGCGGACCTTATCCGGTTCCGGAGGTCCGCGGCAGGTCCTATCGAGACTGTGATTGCGACGTTGCGCCGCTTTGCTGCATCAACTGCTCGCCCATCAGCCGATGCAGCAGGTTGATCGCCTTGAGCGGACGCACCATCACCTTGAAATGCGTGATCCGGCCGTCACCATCTAAGGTGATGATGTCGACGCCGTTGAGCTTGATGCCGTCGATCTCGTTCTCGAACTCGAGCACCGCGCCGGTGTCGTTGCGCCACTCACCCAGATACTTGAAGGTCGGGCCGCCGAGAACCTTGGCGGCGCTGGTGAGATATTTGAAGGTGATGTCGCGGCCGCGCTGCGGCGTGTGCACGACCGGACTTTCGAACACCGCATCGGGATGCAGCAGATCCCACAAAGCGGCGGTGTCGTGGGACTTCATGTAGGCGTACCACTTGTCGAGGCCCGGCTTGCTCATTCGGACGTCTCCTGCGGCGGGGGTTGGGAAGTCTGAACACCGGCGCGCGCGACAAGGCGGCACGCCGATCACGATATGCATATTGACGCATATGCACAGTAATGCATAAAGTCAAGCGAACTTCAGAACGGTCTTGTCGGGAACTCAGATGGAGGTGGGCGTTGGCACTCGGTGACGCAATCCTCGCATGCCTCACGGAACGTCCGATGACAGGCTATGAGCTCGCCAAGACGTTCGATGCCTCGATCGGCTTTTTCTGGAAGGCCGACCATCAGCAGATCTACCGGGAGCTCTCGCGGCTGCGCGACAAGGGCCACGTCCAGGGCCGCGAGGTGGTGCAGTCGGGCAAACCCAACAAGCTGGTCTACACCCTGACGCCCGAGGGCCGCGCGGCGCTGAAGCATTGGGCGGCGCGGCCGAGCGTTCCGCCGTCGATCAAGGACGACCTGCTGGTCCGGCTCTATGCGCTCGACTGCGTCGACATCGAGCCGCTGCGCACCGACCTGATGGCGCGGCTCGAGCATCACCGCGACCGCTATGAGCGCTACGAGCGCCTGCTCAACAAGCGCTTTCCCGACGGCACCGCGCCGCCGGCCGATGTCGGCAAGATGCTGGGCTTGCGCATCGGGATGCGCCACGAGCGCGTCGTGATCGAGTGGTGCGAGGAGGCGCTCGACGCGCTGTCGGCGATCTCCGGTCGCGGCAATGTGCTGCCGCTCGACGACGGCAAGCGCGAGAGCAACGGCTAGAAACAATCTCAGTCTGGTCGCGGCGTGCTGCGGTCGCGCGAAGCGGAATCCTTTTCGCCGAAAAACGCTAGCCCTGTCCTGATCCGGCGCAACAGGTTCCCGGATTCCCTAACTTTAAGGCCCGCCGGCCGCATTCCTTAACCCGTTATTTACCGTGACGGGAAAAAGTCAGCAGCTGAAGCAGACGACCAGCGCAGAATTCGATTGTCTCTTAACGGGAATGCGCGGGGAGGCTGCGGGGCGCAGGGTGTAGCGCCGGAGTCGGGACCGGACGGAATCATGAATTCGCGCGTATCGTGGAGTGTTGACGGCATCGATCCCTCCGTCCGCGAAAGGGCAGAGGCGGCGGCGCGCCGCGCCGGCATGTCGCTGAACGACTGGCTCAATTCCACCGTCGGCGAACCGAGCCCGCCGGATTGGCGCATGGAGCAACGGCAGCAGCCGATGCCGAGCCGGGAAAGCCGCGAGGTCGCCGATATCCATCAGCGGCTCGACGCCATCACCCACCAGATCGAACAGATCGCAAAACCATTGTCGCGCGGCGAAGCCGTGCGCGCCGAAATACCGCGCGGCCAGCCCGCCGTTGCGCGGCAGCTGAACGACGCGATCTCGCGCCTCGACGCGCGGCTGTCGCAGATCTCGCGGCCGCAGCCGGCGCGCGAGCCGCAGCCCCAGCCGGTGCGTGAACCGCAGATGCAGCGCGAGCCGCAGATGCCGGACCGCCAGGTCCAGGACCGCCAGTCGCAGGAGCGCCAATTGCAGGAGCGGCTGCGCCAGACCGAGGCGGTCGAGCGCGCCGCAGCCCAGGTCTACCGCCCCTCGCCACCGCTGAGCCCGGCGTCGTTCGATTCCGCGATCGCGGAAATCGCCGCACGCCAGAACGAACTCGACGCATCAGCATCACGGCAGATGCCGCCGCGCAGCGCGCCGCCGATGCCGCCATCGGCCCCGCCGATGGCCGCCTACACGCCGCCGCCGGCCGCGCCCGCCGGCCCCGACTTCTCCTCGCTCGAGCGCCATCTGCTCAAGATCACGAGCCAGATCGAGGCGCTGCAGCGGCCCGACCATATCGAGCAGTCGATCGCGACCTTCCGCGGCGAGTTGGCGGAGATCCGCCAGGTCATCACCGAGGCGATGCCGCGCCGCGCGATTGAATCGATCGAGAACGAGATCCGCTCGCTGCATCACCGGATCGACGAGATCCGCCAGGACAGCAGCAACGGCCAGGCCCCGGCGATCGCCGGCATCGAGCGCGCACTGTCGGAAATCCGCGAGGCGCTGCGCACGCTGACCCCGGCCGAGCAGCTCACGGGTTATGACGAGGCGATCCGCAATCTCGGCGCCAAGCTCGACATGATCCTGCGCGCCAACGACGATCCGTCGACCGTGCATCAGCTCGAGAGCGCGATCGCGGCGCTGCGCGCCATCGTTTCCAATGTCGCCTCCAACGACGCGCTGCTGCAGCTCTCCTCCGACGTGCACGCGCTGTCGGCGAAGGTCGACCAGCTGTCGCAGATGTCGCGCAGCGAATCCCACGGCGATGCCTTTGCCGGGATCGAGCAGCGCATTGCCGCGCTGGCCTCGACGCTGGAAAGCCGCGAGCGGCCGGCCGGCTACGACAATGGCGATGCCATCGAAGGGGCGGTGCGCGCTCTGTCGGAGCGGATCGACCGGTTGCAGGTCGGCAATGACAGCTCATCGGCATTTACGCATCTCGAGCAGCGCGTCTCGTATCTGCTCGAGCGGCTAGAGTCCGCCGACCAGCGCTCCGGCAATCTTGGCCGCGTCGAGGAAGGTCTGCATGACATCATGCGGCACCTCGAGGCGCAGCACGCCCACATCGCCTCGCTCGCCGACGCCACCCGCAACTTCAATGGCGCCGCGCCGCAGCCGATGATGGACACCGGCATCGTCGACCTGGTGAAGCGCGAGCTGTCCGACATCCGCTTCAGCCAGTCGGAGACCGATCGCCGCACCCAGGATTCGCTGGAGACCGTTCACAACACGCTCGGCCATGTCGTCGATCGCCTGGCGATGATCGAGAACGATCTGCGCACGGTGCGCACGGCTCCGCCCGCCCCCGCGCCGGCCGAGCCGCGGATGGAAGCACCGCGGATGGAGATGCCGCGCGCGGCAATGCCGCAGCCCAGATCCGAAACGTACAAGCCTGAAACGTATCAGCCTGAAGCTTACAGGCCCGAATTGCCGAATCCTGCGCAGGCGCAGGAGCACTTCATGTCCGCGCCGCGCGAATTCCATGCCGCGCAGCCGGTCGAGCCCGCGCCGCCGCCGCTACCGCCGCGCGCGATCAGCGAGATCCTCGAACCGCACGCGGCGTCCGCGCGCGCCGCGATCGCACCGGAATTGCCGCCTGATCATCCGCTCGAGCCCGGCACGCGCCCCTCGGGCCGCATGTCGTCGCCATCGGAGCGCATTGCGGATTCCGAGCGCGCGATCTCTGATCTTCCCGCCGGCAAGAAGGAGCCCGTCTCGACATCGAGCTTCATCGCCGCCGCGCGCCGCGCCGCGCAGGCCGCGGCCGTGCAACCCGTCAACGAGAAGGCGGCGCGCGCCGCGAGCAAGGCCGCAGCCAAGGCCAAGGACAAGGCCGACAAGGCCGCGAAGGCCGCTGCCGGAAAGGCCGGTGCACCTGCGACTGGCGCGTCGGAGGCCGAGCCGTCGACCATCACCTCGAAGATCCGCTCGCTGCTGGTCGGCGCGAGCGTGGTCGTGATCCTGCTCTCTACCGCCAAGATGGCGATGAACCTGCTCGACACCAGCTCCGCGCCGCAGATGCCGGCGATCGAGCACAGCGAGCCGGCCGCGCCCCCGCTGCCGCTGCAGCCGCCGGCCGAGAATTCCGCGGCGCCTGCACCGGCCGCGCCGTCTGGCCTGCCCGTGCCGTCGATGACCTCGCCGACCCCGCTCGGCCGCCAGTCCAACAACACGCCGGCGCCGAACACGCTCGACAGCGCGCAGGTCACGATCCCGCAGGCCGCGGCGCCCGCCGCTGCTCCAGTGCCGTCAGCAGCTCCGGCCGCGGCGGCACCGGCCGGAACCAACGACATCACCGGCACAATTCCGACCGCGCCGCCGCTTGGCGGCAAGCTCGGCACGATCCAGATTCCCGCAGGCGAGAAGCTGCCCGACGCGATCGGCGGGCCGGCATTGCGCACGGCCGCGATCAAGGGCGATGCGGCCGCGGCCTACGAGGTCGGCATCCGCTTCGCCGAGGGCAAGGGCGTGACCGCCAATCTCGACGAGGCCGCCAAATGGTATGGCCGCGCGGCACAGGCCGGCGTGGTGCCCGCGATGTTCCGGCTCGGCACCTTCTACGAGAAGGGCCTTAGCGTGAAGCGCGACTTCGATATGGCGCGGCGCTACTACGTGCAGGCCGCCGAGCGCGGCAGCGCCAAGGCGATGCATAACCTCGCCGTGCTCGACGCCGATGGCGGCGGCAAGGGCGCTGACTACAAGAGCGCGGCGCAGTGGTTCCGCAAGGCGGCCGATCGCGGCGTCGCCGACAGCCAGGTCAATCTCGGCATCCTCTATGCCCGCGGCATCGGCGTCGAACAGAACCTCGCCGAATCCTTCAAGTGGTTCAGCCTCGCGGCTGCGCAGGGCGACGCCGACGCGGGTCACAAGCGCGACGACATCGCCAAGCGGCTCGACCCGCAGTCGCTGGCCGCGGCGAAGCTTGCGATCCAGACCTTCACCGCCGAGCCGCAACCGAGCGACGCGGTCAACGTGCCGGCCCCCGCCGGTGGCTGGGACACGGCCCCGGCGCAGCCCGCGGCGGCGAAGCCCGCCGCCAAGCAACCATCGAAGCGGACCGCGGCATTGGCCGCTCCAGCTCACTAGATTTCAGAATGGCTGCGGCGCCTTGACGGCGCCGCTCTGCTATACCTCTGCCCTCCCGCCGTGTAGAGAGGTGCGCAGTCCCGCGCCATTAACGCACGCGTTCCGGAGGAGCCGGCTTGTCTGTCGATGACCGTCAGGATGATGCAGCGGGAGCCCACCGTTCGTCGCCGACCGGTCCCCGGGTCGCGCCGCCGCGCGAGAGGCCGTCGCCATTTGCCGCGCGTCCCAACGCGCCGCCGCAAGGCAACGCGCCGTCACCGCCTCGTGCCTTCCGGTTCTCGCTCTGGTCCATCATCATCTTTGTCCTGCTGCTGTCGAGCGTTGCCATCCAGGCCTACCGCGACCTGTCGACGCCCGGCGCCTGGGACTTCTGGCGCGAGACCTACATCGCGGCGAGCATGACGTCGGCGGTGATTCCCGATGTCGACATCGACGGATCGGGCCGCGGCCGGCGGGCGCTTGCGATCAGCGGCAAGATCGGCTCGGCCAGCGCGAGCTGGCTCCGCGACCGGCTCAGCGAGGCGCGTCTCAAACCGGGTGATGCCGTGCTGCTGTCGTCGCAGGGCGGCGCGCTGAACCAGGCCGCCATCATGGGCGAGGCGATCCGCACCCGCGGGCTCGTCACCGCCGTCGCCACATCAGACCCATCGGGCAAGCTCCGCCCCGCCGCCTGCGCCAGCGCCTGCGTGCTGGTCTTTGCCGGCGGTCAGACCCGTTATGGCATCGCGGGCTCGCGGCTCGGCGTGCATCGCTTCACGACGAGCGCACCGGTCAGCGATCCCCTCGCCGAGGCACAACGCATCCAGGGCATGGTGCTGGGCTACATGACCAAGATGGGCGTCTCGTCCGGGATCGTCGAGGCGATGTCGCAGACCTCGGATATCCGCTGGCTGAGCCCGAAGGAAGCGCTCGCGCTGAACCTGATCACCAGGCCGGTCGATCGGCCCTGAGGCAACACGGACGTCATTAATCTGAATTATCAACCACGTCCGCAGCTGAGCTGCAACGTGCGGCGAAAAATGCTCTCCGGGGCGGAATCTTTAGTCCCTCCCCCCGCCGATTTCAGTTATGCAAGAATGCGGCAATCGACCCGCGTTCGCCTGCTTCTTGCGCGCTGACCGGATTCGTTCAGCCGGAGAATGCCCCGAACGACATCACGCCGTGATGCGGCCTTGCGCCCAGCTCGCGGCGAACCGACAAGAAGCGACGCGCGTGCAGCTGTACCTCCCGATCGCCGACATTCCGGTCAATGTCTTCCTCATCCTGGCGATGGGCGCGGCGGTTGGATTCGTCTCCGGCATGTTCGGGATCGGCGGCGGCTTCCTGATGACGCCGCTTTTGATCTTCGTCGGCATCGCGCCCGCGGTCGCGGTGGCCTCGGTCGCAAGCCATATCGCTGCCTCCTCCTTCTCCGGCGCGATCTCCTATTGGCGCAGACGCGCGATCGATCCGCTGCTGGCAGCGGTCCTGCTGGTCGGAGGCACCATCGGCACCGCACTCGGGGTGTGGACCTTCACCTTCCTGCGCTCGCTGGGCCAGCTCGACCTGATGATCGCGCTGTCCTACGTCATCCTGCTGACGACGGTCGGCGGGCTGATGTTCTGGGAAGGCCTGCGCGCGATGCTGCGTTCGCGCCGCGGTGGCCCGGTCACGCTGCGCAAGCCCGGCAGCCATGGCTGGATCCACGGCCTGCCGCTGAAGCTGCGCTTCAAGCGCTCCAAGATCTACCTCTCCGTCATCCCGGTGGTCGTGGTCGGGCTCGTGATCGGCTTCATCGGCGCGGTGATGGGCATCGGCGGCGGCTTCATCCTGGTGCCGCTGATGATCTATCTGCTGCGGGTGCCGACCTCGACCGTGATCGGCACCTCGATGGTGCTCACCCTCGTCACCATGGTGTTCGCCACCCTGCTGCACGCCGCGACCAACCATCTGGTCGACGCCGTGCTGGCGCTGATCCTGATGATCGGCGGCGTCACCGGCGCGCAGTTCGGCGCCCGCGCCGGCCAGAAGATCCGCGGCGAGCACTTGCGCCTGCTGCTCGGCCTGCTCGTGCTCGCGGTCGGCATCCGCTTTGCGGTCGAGCTCGTGATCCGGCCGCAGGATCTCTTCACCATCCGCGAAAGCAGTGGCGGAGGCCCGCCATGAGATCGCGCACGCTGTTCGCCATCGCCGGTGTTGTGACCGCCATGCTTGCCGCGGCGCCCGCCCATGCCGAGCGGCTGATCGTATCGGTCTCCAACCACCGCGTCACGGTGACGCCGAATTATTCCGGCGGCGAGCTGGTGCTGTTCGGCTCGGTCGAAAAGGACGACAAGACGCCGCCCAATCGCGGCAATTACGATCTCGTCGTCACGGTCTCCGGCCCGCGCGCCGACATGGTCACGCGGCGCAAAGAGCGCAAATTCGGGATCTGGATCAACACCGATTCGCGGCAGTTCCTGCAGGTGCCGGGCTATCTCGCGCTGTTCTCCAACCGTCCGTTCGACCAGATCGCCTCGCCCGAGGTGCAGCGGCGTCAGCAGCTCGGGCTCAACAACGTGCTCCTGATGCAGCGGGTCGGGGCCGACTATGCCGACGTGGTGCCGAACGATCCTTTCCGCAGCGCCTTCGTCCGGCTGCGCTCCGAGCACGGGCTATACAGTGAGGCGACCTCGGCGGTGACGTTCCTGACCCCGACCCTGTTCCGCACCGGCATTCCGTTGCCGGCGGAGGTGCCGATCGGCACCTACAATGTCGAGATCAAGCTGTTTGCCGACGGCGCGCTGGTGACCAAGACCGAGACCGCGTTCGAGATCGTCAAGGTCGGCTTCGAGCAGTTCGTCGCCACCACCGCGCGGCAGAACGGCCTGGTCTACGGCCTCGTCACCGCATTCATGGCGCTGATGACCGGCTGGATGGCCTCGATCGTGTTCCGCAAGGATTGATCTGCCAGTCTTTCAAGCGCCCTGCCGTTGCAACGTGCTTTCGAAAGCGTCGCTCAGGATCGAGAGGCCAAGATCGATCTCGTCGTCGCTGATCGTGAGCGGCGGAGCGATGCGGAACACGCTGCCCATGCCGGGCAATTGCACGATGTTGGTGCTCAGTCCGAGCTCCATGCAGCGCTGCGACACAAGCGTTCCGAGCGCTTCGTCAGGCTCCTTGCTGTGGCGGTCGCGCACGATCTCGATGCCCTGCATCAGCCCTCGCCCGCGCACGTCACCGATGCATTCGAACCGGTTCTGCAGGGCGAGGAGCCCTTCCCTCAGCCGCGCACCCGCAGTCCTGGCGCGCTCGACCAGTCTGTCGCGCAGGATGATCTCGATGACCTTCAGCCCGACCGCGGCCGGCATCGGGTCCGACACATGTGTCGTGTAAAACAGGAAGCCGCGCTCGTGACACCGCTCCTCGATTTCGGCTGACGTGATGACCGCGGCCAAAGGCAGGCCGGCGCCGAGCGTCTTCGACAAAGTGAGGATATCAGGCACGGCGCGGTCGCGCTCGAAGGCGAACATCGCGCCGGTCCGGCCAAGACCGGTCTGTGCCTCGTCGACGATCAGCAGCATGCCCCGCGCACCGCACAGCTGCTTCAGCTCGGCAAGGTAGCCTTCCGGCAGATCGATCAGCCCGCCGGAGCTCAGGATCGGCTCGGCGATCATACACGCGAGCGATCCGGTCGACTGGCGATCGACCAGATCGAAGGCATAGGCCAATTCGGCTCGCCAATCGTCCGCATTGCCGAAGCGGGGACGATAGGGGTTCGGCGTCGGGATCGCGAGCGAGCCGACCGGCGCGGGACCATAACCCTTGCGGCCGGCCGAATAGGTCGTCGCGGCCGCGCCCGAGGTCATTCCGTGCCAGGACTGCGCGAACGCAACGGTCTCGAAGCCGCCGGTGAAGAGCTTGGCCATCTTGATGGCCGCCTCGTTCGACTCAGCCCCCGTGCTCAGCAGCATGACGCGATCAAGTCCCGGCGGCAGCAACTCGGCGAGCTGTTCGGCCAGCGAGACGACCGGGCGCGTCAGCATGCCGCTGAACAGATGGTCGAGCCGTTCGGCATGTTCGCTGATCGTCTTGACGATCTCGGGGTGACCGTGACCGAGCACGGCGCTCATCTGGCCGGACGTGAAGTCGAGGATGGCGCGGCCGTCGGCGTCATAGACGAAGGATCCGGAGGCGCGCTCGATGATCACAGGAGCGAACGTCCCGCCATAACGGATGAGGTGATGCCGTGCGCGGTCCCAGAACGATTTGTCGTCATTTCCGGCCATGCCCGTTCCCTTTGATGAATCGCCACGAATTCAGGTTCTCGCAGAGCATCCTAAGCGCGCACCATCGCAATGACATTGCGTTTTGGGATGCATTTGGCCGCCTCTTCTGCAATTAATTGCGCAAGATACGGAAAATGCGAAAGAAATGGGAACCACGACGGTGCTCGACGAGATCGACCGAAAAATCCTCGACCTGCTGCAGGTCGAGGGGCGCATCACCAATCTCGAGCTGGCCGAACAGATCGGCCTCTCGTCCGCCCCCTGCATGCGACGCGTCCGGACGCTCGAAGAGACCGGCGTCATCCGCTCCTACGTGGCGCTGGTGGACCCAGCCAAGATCGGGCTCGGGTTCGACGTGATCGTCGAGGTCCGCCTCAAGCAGCAGACCAGGGAATCCTTCGAGCGCTTCGAGAAGAAGGTGACCGGCCTTCCGGAGGTCGTCGAATGCTGCATGATTGCCGGCGATTGGGATTACTCGCTCCGTGTCGTGTCTTCCGACCTCGCACGCTATCAATCATTCATCCTCGACCGCCTCATGCATCGCGACACCGATATCGCGAGCTACCGCACCACCATCATCCTGCGAAAGGTCAAATCGACGACCAGGATCGATCCCTCGCTGTTCTGACCGCGGGGATCATAGGAGCAGCCCGACGCCCATCGCGATCACGCTGAGCGCCATCGAAGCGGTCGAGAGCCAGCCGAGCCAGTAGAGCCACCCGCCGATCACGAAGCGTCCCATCACCGGCTTGTGGCGGGCCATGAACATCAGCAGCACCATCACGGGCACCGCGAGCACGCCGTTGACGACCGCGCTCCAGTACAGCGCCGAGATCGGATCGATCGGGGTGAAGTTGAGCGCGATGCCGATGCCGCCCGACAGCGCCAGCACCAAATAGAATGCGATTGCCTCCTTCGGCTTGCGTGCCAGCCCGACAGACCACCGCCGTCCTTCGCCGACCGCGTAGGCCGTTGCGCCGGCAAGCACCGGGATCGCCAGCAGGCCGGTGCCGACGATGCCGAGCGCGAAGATCACCTCGGCAAAGGGTCCTGCGATCGGGCGCAATGCCTCGGCGGCTTGCGCCGAGGTCTGGATATCGGTCTTGCCGGCGGAATGCAGCGTGGCCGCGGCGGTGACGATGATCGACAGCGCAATCACGTTGGAGAACGCCATGCCGGTGATGGTATCAGCGCGGATGCGCGAGAATTCGCGCTGCGCGCCGTATTGCCGCTCGATCAGCGGTTGCTTGCTGGCGTCGATCCGCTGCTCCTCGGCCTCCTGCGAGGCCTGCCAGAAGAACAGATAGGGCGAGATCGTGGTGCCGAGGATCGCGACGATGGTGGTGAAATAGTCCGCGCTCCAGGTGATGCGCGGCACCAGCACGCCGGCCAAGGCCTCTGTCCACGACACCTTGGCAAACGCGAGCGCCGCAACATAGGCGAACAGGCTGAGCGTCAACCATTTCAGGACGGCGACGTAGCGCCGGTAGTTCATGAAAATCTGGGCGGCCACCGACGCCGAACAGCACGACGTAGAGGATGGCCGGCCCGCCGATCAGGAGTTTTGTCGCATCCGCCATCGCCGAGAGGTCGGCCGCGATGTTGATGGTATTGGCGATGGACAGCAGCGTCACCACGATGACCAGCAGCCAAGGTGGATAATGTCGGCAGACATTGCCCGAAAGGCCGTGCCCGGTGACGCGGCCGACCCGCGCGGAAATCTCCTGGATCGCGGTCATCAACGGGAATGTCAGCAGCATGGTCCAACCGATGCCGTAGCCGAGTTGCGCGCCGGCCTGGCTGTAGGTGCCGATCCCCGACGGGTCGTCGTCGGAGGCCCCGGTGATCAAACCGGGGCCGAGCGTCTTCAGGACATTACGGAAGCTAAACGGCTGGCGCGGAGCTTTCTCAGCCGGCGCGC
This sequence comes from Bradyrhizobium sp. 6(2017), assembly GCF_011058295.2. Lineage (NCBI taxonomy): Bacteria > Pseudomonadati > Pseudomonadota > Alphaproteobacteria > Hyphomicrobiales > Nitrobacteraceae > Bradyrhizobium > Bradyrhizobium sp. 6(2017). The sequence continues at coordinate 9,292,911 of NZ_CP049289.2, forward strand.
TGCCCGACTTGTCGTGATGTTTTCGCGAGGTCTTGTGTGTCATGCGGTTCCGGCCGTCGCGACAACGAACCGGATACCGCAGGGTTCCTCCGATGAAACCTGTAGCTCTATGGCCGTAGCGTGGTGATGCTCACGTCACATTCCTCTTGGGCGCGGCGGCGGCAGGGCGGGTCACCAGATAGATGCCGAGCGCAACCGGAACGATGCCTAGCAGGTCGCGAAATTCGACATGCTCGCCGAGCACGAGGTAGGCGAACAGCATGCCGAGCGGCGGCATCAGGAAGTGATAGGCGCTGGCTGCGGTCGCGCCACACACCTTCAGGAGATGAAACCAGAGCAGATAGGCGAGGATCGAGCCGCCGAGCACCAGGAAGGCGAAGGCGCCGGCGAGCCGCATGCTTGGCACGATGTCGCTGATGCTGGAGAGCGTGAAGGCGAACGGCATCACTGCAAGTCCGCCGGCGATGTTCTGAATGCCGTTGCCGATCCACAGACTGCCCTTCGGCGCCAGCAGCTTGAACAACATGGTGCCGGCGACAATCGAGGCGAGCGAGGCCAAGGTGAACAGGATGCCGTGCGGGCTATCGGTGCCGACCTTCAAGCGATGCCAGACGATAAAGGCAACGCCGACGATGCCGAGCACGAGGCCCACGACCTTGCGCAAGGTCATGCTCTCACCGAGGAACATCGCCGCCAGCATGGCGGTGAATACCGGATTGGCCGAGACGATCAGTGCGCCGAGCCCGGCGGACACCGTCTTCAGCCCGGTATAGCCAAGGCCGAGATAGAGCGCGTTGTTGGCGACGCCGATCACGGCAAACACCGCGGCGTCGCGCCAGGTGAGGTCCCATCTGTCGCTGCGCAGCCAGGAGACGGCAAGGATCAGGACGCCGGCGAGCGAAAACCGCGCGGCGAGCAGGATCAGCGGCGGGCAATCGGTGACGCCGATCTTGCCGGCGACGAAGGCATAGCTCCAGAGCAGGCAAAACAGCGCGATCAGCAGCGGCAGGGTATTGAAGCGGGTACGGGGGGCGGCCAACGAGGTTGCGGCGGACATGGGCATTCTCCTTCGCCCATGATCTAGGCCCGCGCCTTGATATTTGGAAATTAAATGATAAACTGACATCCAGTGGATTTATTAATGGAGGCTGCGATGCTCGATCTGGAGCTGCTGCGCAGTTTCGTCTCGGTGGTCGATGCCGGCGGCTTCACCCGCGCCGGCGAGCGCGTCCACCGTACGCAATCGACTGTCAGTCAGCAGATCAAGCGCCTGGAGGAGGACGTCGGCCAGCCCTTGCTGATTCGCAGCGGCAAGGATGTGACCCCGACGGAGGCCGGCGAGCGGCTGTTGAGCTATGCGCGGCGGCTGCTGTCGCTCGCCGAAGAGGCGCGTGATGTGGTGTCGCGCCCCGGCAGCGAAGGCGCGATCCGGATCGGCATCACCGAGGATTTTGCCGCCTATCGGCTGACAAAGCTGCTCGCGACCTTCTCGCGCAGCCATCCGAATTTGCGGCTCGACGTGCGCTCCGGCCAAAGCCTGTTCCTGTACCGCGATCTGGAGCGCGGCGATCTCGATCTCGCGCTGATCAAGCGCGCCGCCGATGAGAAGGGCGGCATCGCGGTGTGGCCGGAACGCGTGCACTGGGTCACCAGCAAGAGCCATCCGCGTGACGTTGCGGCCGGCTCGGTGCCGCTGATCGGTTTCGCCTCGGGCTGCCTCTATCGCGCCCGCGCCATCCATGCGCTGGAGAGCGCCGGCCGCAACTGGCACATGGCCTACACCTCCTCCAGCCTCGCCGGCATCCAGGCCGCGGTCGCCGCCGGCCTTGGGCTCAGCATCCTCTCGGAGATGTCGATCCAGGCGGAGCATCGCGTTCTCACCGCGAAAGACGGCTTTGCGCCGATCGAGCGGACCGAGGTCGCGCTTGTCGCAGCCCCCGACGCCAGCCCCGCGACGCTGCGGCTGGCGGACAGGCTGGCGGAGTATTGCGAGAGCGTGCAGGCGAAGGCGGCGTAGGGCTGAGTGCCGCAATAACCTCTGCCGTCGTCCCTGCGAAAGCAGGGACCCATAACCACAGGGTTGTGTTGCCGAAGTAAGCTTTGGCCCCAGCGACGCGCAACAACGACTATCGGTGGTTATGGGTCCCGGGTCGCGCTTCGCTTGCCCGGGACGACACCGAGAATGGTGGCAGGTTGGAGTGGGCTGGTCACGATCGTCAATAACACCGTGACGCCGCGAACGCGTGCACACGGTTGTCGCCGAGCACGTGGGCCATGAAGCCGGGCGATCCGAAAATCCTCGCGAACGCCGCGTCGCGGATGCTCAGGCCGCCGGTGTAGGCACCGAAGGCCGGCATCACCGCACGCTCGCCGTCAGAGGCAAAGCACCGCCGCTCGATCGAGCGGCCGCGGGTCGGCACCCGGGCCTTGGGATGCAGATGGCCGGCGATCTCGCCGCTCGCGCCCGTCGGCTCATGGCGGAACACGATCGGGCCGATCGCGACTTCGGTCGCGACCACGCCGCCGAGATTGGTCGGCAGCGCCGGATCGTGGTTACCCGAGATCCAGATCCAGTTACGCCGCATCTGCAGCGCCGCGAGCGCCTCGCGATCCGGCCCCGACAGGCGTGCATGCGCGTCGCGATCGTGAAAGCTGTCACCGAGCGCGATCACCTGCCGCGGATCGTGCCGCGCGATCACCGCGGCAAGCCGGCTCAGCGTCGCGACCGTGTCGTAGGGCGGCAGCAGCACGCCGCGGGCAGCGAAGCTCGAGCCTTTTTCCAGATGCAGGTCGGACACCACGAGCAGGCTTTGCTGTTCCCAGAACAGCGCGCCGGAGAAATCCGCCACGAAGCCGATATCCGCCACCGTGACCCTGGAAACGCGCATGTCGTCACCGTCTCTCAAAACCTGCGCGCTCGCCGTCACATCCGGTCCTCAGCGTTATGTCGTCGCCTCCCGCACGAGTTCCTCGGCCGCCTCGGCCAGAAGCTCGTCGGATGCTTCGCCATAAACTGACTCGCGGCCGATTTCCAGCAGCGCGGGCACGGCAAGCGGGGAAACGTGATCGAGCGCCTTGTGGGTGATTCGGCCGTGGATGCGGGAAAGCATGTCGCTGAGGCGGCGGAGATCGAGCAACCCTGTGGCGGCATCGCCGCGCGCGGCGCGCAGCAGCACATGGTCGGCCTGGTGCTTGCGCAGCACGTCGTAGATCAGGTCGGTCGAGAACAGCACCTGGCGGCGCGACTTCTCCTCGTCGGTGAAGCGGCGCGCGATCAGGCCGGAGATGATGGCGCAATTGCGGAAGGTCCGCTTCATCAGCGCGGATTCTGCGAGCCATGCTTCGAGGTCGTCGCCGAGCATGTCGGGATCGAACAGCGCGTTGAGATCGAGCTTGCCCTGCCGGATCATGAAGGAGAGATCGCCGACGCCCCAGACCGCGAGCGCATATTCATTGGCGACGAAGCCGAGCGGACGGGCGCGGGCGCGCTCCAGCCGGCGAGTCAGCAGCATGCCGAGCGTCTGATGCGCGAGCCGGCCCTCGAACGGATAGCAGACCAGATAATGGCTGCCGCCGCGCGGAAAGGTTTCCACCAGCAACTCGCGCGCCGCCGGGACGCGGGAGAACTTTCGCTGCAATGACAGCCAGTCGTGCACCTGATCCGGCAGCGCGGTCCAGGCACGGCTGTTGTCGAGCAATTTGCGGACGCGCTCGGCGAGATAGGTCGAGAGCGGGAACTTGCCGCCCATATAGGACGGCACTTTTGCATCCTTATCATTGGCGCGGGAGACGTAGACCTGGTCTTCAACCAAGGCCTCGTAGCGCACCACCTCGCCGCCAAACACGAACGTGTCGCCGGACACGAGGCCCTCGATGAAGGCTTCCTCGATCTCGCCGAGCATGCGGCCGCCGCGCGCGATCGCGCCGGTCGAACCGCTACCGCCGGCGCGCGACCGCACCAGCCGCACCTTCAGCATGGTCTCCTCGACGATGGTGCCGACGTTGAGGCGATAGCTCTGCCGCACCTTGGGATTGGTGACGCGCCAGCGGCCCTGCTTGTCCTGCTTGATGCGCGCGAAACGCTCATAGGTCTTGAGCGCGTAGCCGCCGGTCGCGACGAAGTCGACGACGTCGTCGAAATTCGTTCGGGCCAGCGACGCATAGGGCGCCGCGGTCCTGACCTCATCGTAGAGCTCATCGGACAGAAACGGCTTGCCGCAGGCGCAGCCGAGCACGTGCTGGGCGAGCACGTCGAGCGCGCCGGAGCGCAGCGGCGGCGTGTCCTGCGCATTCTCGGCGATGGCATCGATCGCGACACGGCATTCCAGCACCTCGAACCGGTTGGCCGGCACCAGCACGGCGCGCGAGGCCTCGTCGAAGCGGTGGTTGGCGCGGCCGATCCGCTGCATCAGCCGCGACGATCCCTTGGGCGCACCGATATTGATGACGAGGTCGACATCGCCCCAGTCGACACCGAGGTCGAGCGATGAGGTGCAGACCACGCCGCGCAGGCGGCCGGCGGCCATCGCGTCCTCGACCTTGCGGCGCTGCGCGACGTCGAGCGAGCCGTGATGCAGCGCGATCGCGAGCCCATCGTCGTTCATGCGCCAGAGATCCTGGAACAGCATCTCGGCCTGGCTGCGGGTGTTGACGAACACCAGCGTGGTCTTGTTGCGCTTGATCAGCTCATAGACCTCGGGCAGCGCATGGCGCGCGCTGTGGCCCGACCATGGCAGCCGCTCCCGCGTGTCGAGCATCTCGACCACCGGCGGCGCGGCGCCGCCGGCGGTGACGACGTCGGCGGACACGCTCGCGCCGCCCGGCTGCGGCACCAGGAAGCGCGCCAGCTGCTCAGGTTCGGCCACCGTCGCCGAGAGGCCGATCGCGCGCGCCTGTGGCGCGATGGTCCAGAGTCGCGCCAGCCCGAGCGACAGCAGGTCGCCGCGCTTGGAGGTGACCAGCGCATGCAGCTCGTCGAGCACGATGCGCTTCAGCGAGGAGAACAGAAAAGGCGCATCGTCGGAGGCGAGCAGCAGCGCGAGTTGCTCGGGCGTGGTGAGCAGAATATCCGGCGGATAGCGCCGCTGCCGCTGCCGCCGCGACACCGGCGTGTCGCCGGTGCGGGTCTCGATCCTGATCGGCAGTCCCATCTCGGCAACCGGCGTCTCCAGGTTGCGCGCGATGTCGACCGCGAGCGCTTTCAACGGCGAGATGTAGAGGGTGTGCAAGCCGGCGGAGCGGCGAACGCCGCGGCCCGTGGAGATGAGATTCGTTCTTGGCTCAGCGGCGCTCGCTGGTAGGGCTCCCTCCCCCCTTGCGGGGGAGGGTTGGGGAGAGGGGTAAGCCGTATCGTTCGGAGCAAGCGGCGTACCCCTCTCCCGCCGTCCTCCGACGCGCAATTGCGCGTCAGAGGACGTCGACCTCCCCCGCAAGGGGGGAGGTGGCGATCGAGTATGCCGCTGTGTTTCTTCGCCCTCCCCACTCAACTCCACCAGCGTCGGCAGGAAACCCGCCAGCGTCTTGCCCGCGCCCGTGGGCGCGATCAGCAGCGCCGAGCGCGCCTCGCGCGCTTTCGCCAACAGCGCGAGTTGATGCTCGCGCGGCGACCAGCCGCGTGAGGCGAACCAGTCGCGAAACCGGCGCGGCAAGAGATCGGCCGTTTCCGACGGCGTGACGGAAAAGAGATCGAGCGTCGACACGCCCAAGAGGTAGGTGGTTCAGGCGGTTTCGTCGAGGGCGAAGCGGGATGGCAGCAGGTGGCACTGCCCCGTTGCGCTGGTCCCTTACCTCGCCCCGCTTGCGGGGAGAGGTCGAAATTCAAGCACCGCTTGAATTCCGGGTGAGGGGGTACAGGTCTGTCGGCTTACACCGCCTTGTGGAGAGAGCCCCTCACCCCGCCCTCTCCCCGCAAGAGCGCAGGGCTGTCCGGGGAATGATTCACTATGTCGCGGTGCATGCTCGGCAAGACCGAGGCAAATCGGCCTTTTCTGGTTGTCGAGACACAGAAGGCCGAGCATGCGATTCCGCGATAGCATTTTTGGAAGGCTGCTTGAACCGATCAATCGACGGCAGTTTCAGACGGCTGTGGATCGTCTGGACGGGGATGCCTACGACAAATCGTTCAGGAGTTGGGATCACCTGGTGGCGCTGATCTATGCGCAGCTGAGCAGTCACGACAGCCTGCGCGCCGTGGTGGCCGGCTTCAACGCCAATCCTCAGCACCACTATCATCTGGGCACCGGCAGGTTGTCCCGCTCGACGCTATCGGATGCCAATGCCCGCCGCCCGTCCGGCGTTTTTGCGCAAACCTTTGCCAGACTATCAGCGATGGCAAGCCGGCAGTTGCGGAGCGAAGGCCAGGAGATGGTGCGCCTGATCGACGCCAGTCCGATCCCGCTGGGCAAGCTCTGCACCTGGGCGGCGTGGAACGGCCGCATCCGTGGCATGAAGCTGCATATGGTCTACGATCCCAAGGGCGATGTCCCGGACTGCGTCGAGGTGACGGATGCGAACGTCAATGACATCGAGATCGGTCGCCATGTCCCTATCCAGGTGGGCACAACCTACGTGTTCGATAAGGGATATTGCCGCTTCGACTGGTGGCAGAAGATCAATGACAGCAAGGCTTTTTTCGTCACCCGGGCGAAGACAAGCATGCGTCTCCGCAAGATCAAGCGACGCACTAATCGCAAGCGCAAGGGCGATGGCTTCAAGGTCATCGCCGATGACGAGGTGAAGCTCACCAGCAAAGGCGACTCGCGACTGCCGATACCACTGCGGCGCATCAAGGTCAGGCGGGAGAACGGCGGCGTGATCACGCTTCTCACCAACGATATGACGCGAACGGCCGTCGAGATCGCCGCCCTCTACAAGAGCCGGTGGCAGATCGAACTGCTATTCCGCTGGATCAAGCAGCATCTCGATATCCGCAAGTTTCTCGGCACCAACGACAATGCGATCCGCCTGCAAGTGCTTGCAGGATGATTGCCTACCTGCTGCTACGCATCGCTGCGCGGGCCAACTGCATCAAAATGCTTCCCCTCAGGCTGGCCGAACTTGTCGGCCAGTTCCTGTTCACCCGCCGATCCCTTGCCACTATCGACAAGCCTCCGCCCAGCAACCCCAGCCCCAGCAAACCCACAGCCTCCGCCAACCAGATGGAGTTCTGCTATGGCTGAGCTTTCCCGGACAGCCCTGCGCAAGAGCGGGGCGAGGGAGACGATAGTGCGGTGCCCGCCGCCTACTCCGTCATCGGCTCGCCGGAGAGGTCCCAATCCTTGCCGTTGAAGATCGAGACATAGAGCGTCTTCATCGGCGTGTAGTTGTCGGGCGTGTAGCTGTAATTGATGCCGTCGAGGAAATAGGGCGAGTGGAAGCCGGCCAGCGTGGTGGCGTGCTTGAGCACATTGGCGCGGGTCAGATCGTCGCCGCAGCGGCGCAGGATCTCTCCCATCGTCGCGGCCTGGCCGTAGCCGGCGAATGCGATGGTGTTGTCGGGGTCGATATTCGGCAGGTACTTCTTGCGCAGTTCCTCGAACGCCACCACATCGGCATCCTTCTCGTAGCGCGGCACGCCGACTTCCTTGTTGTAGCGGATCGCGACGATGTCCTTGGCGTTCTCGAGTCCCGCGGCGCTCAGGATCGAGCGGCCGGTCGAGCCCGCCGACAACAGCTGCAACGGCTTCCAGCCGAGCTCGGCCACCTTGCGGATCGACTGCGACGTCGCCTTGCCGGTGGTGATGTTGTAGAACACGTCGGCGCCCGACTTCGAGAGATTGATGAGCTGGGAATCGACCGTCGGATCGGTGAGATCGTAGATCTGCTCCATGATCACCTGCGCGGTGCCGCCGGCATCGGCCAGCACCTTCTTGAACGGCCCCAGGAAATCACGGCCGAAATCGTCGTTCTGGTAGAGGATGCCGATCTTGGCGTTCGGCTTCACGCTGACGACGTGCTTGGCCAGGATGCGCGCTTCGGTCGGATAGAGCGGCAGGCCCGCCATGGTCCATTTGAAATTCTTCGGGTCGTTCCACTTCGAGGCGCCGGTGTTCAGCAACAGCTGAGGCACGCCCTTGGAATTGAGGTATTTGTGCACGGAGGTCTGCGGCGCGGTGCCGAGCGAGCCATAGAGCGCCAGCACCTCCTCCTGCTCGACCAGGCGGCGCGTCGCCTCGACGCATTTCGGCGCACTGTAGGCGTCGTCCATGGTGAGGAATTTCACCTTGCGGCCGTTGATGCCGCCCTTGTCGTTCAGCATCTGGAAATAGGCTTCGCCGACGCGGCCGAGCACGCCATAGAGCGAGCCGGGGCCGGAATGCGGCACGGTCTGACCGAGCTTGATCTCGGTGTCGCTCGCACCCGGATCGTACTTCTTGTCCGCGGCCCGGACGAACGGCGCGGGCAGCACGGACGCTGCGATGACAGACAATGCGGTGGCGCCGAACTCGCGCCGAGTATGTTTTTTCATTGCTTCTCTCCCTGAGGCGAAAAGCTCTCGCATTCCGCCCTGCGCCGGGCAAGCGCGAAGTCACCGCTTTGCGGCGCAATGCCGCGTCACGGCAAATGCGTAGCGTGTAGACTCAAGTTTGAGCACACAACGCGGACGACTCTTCCCTTCTCCCCTTGTGGGAGAAGGTGGCGCGGACAGCGTCCGCGCCGGATGAGGGGTCTGCATCCGCGGATAGAGACCCCTCACCCGGCTTCGATGCTACCGCATCGAACCACCCTCTCCCACAAGGGGAGAGGGTAAGAAAGCATCACGGCTTGACGGCGACGGCGACCAGCCCGGGCGCCGGGATGTTATCTTCATTGCGCGCCGAGAGATCGTCGAGCAGCGCCAGTGTCAGCCCTGCGGCGGCGACGGAGGCACGCACGTAGGGCGCGCTGTGCGCATAGCGCAGCCCTTCGCCGATGATGACGCCCTCGCCGTCATGGGTCTCGGTCGTGAAGGCGAGCACGCCGCCTGGCAGCAGCACGCGCGCGGCCTCGGCGAGCAGCGGTGCGAGATCGGCGACATAGACCATCGCATCCGCGGCGAGAATCAATTCGGCGCTGGCGTCCGGCTTGCCCGAAATGCCGTTGAGCATGTCGTCGACCTCGAGCTCGGCATAGAGGGCTGTGGCGCGCGCCTTGTCGATCATGCGCGGCGACAGGTCGATGCCGATGAAGCGATCGACATGCTCCGCGAACGCGCCGGCGGCCAGTCCGGTGCCGCATCCGAGATCGATCGCGCGCTTGAAGAAGGCCGGTTTCTTTGCGCTCGCGCGCACCGACAGTACGGCCTTGAACAACAGCGCCGGGCCGCGATAGCCGAGGTCGTCGACCAGCGCGGCCTCGAACCGCGGCGCATACTGATCGAACAACGTCTGCACATAGCCCGGCGGCATCGCGCTGACGGCCTCGACGCCGAGCTGCATCAGATGCAGGCCGGCGCCATGACGGTCTTCGGGATCGACTTCGCGCGCGGCGCGGAAGGCTGCGATCGCGGCCTCGCGCTGGCCGAGTTCGAGGCGGATCTTGCCGAGCGTGAACCAGGCGGACGAGAATTTCGGCGCCAGCTCGATCGCCTGTTCGAGCAGCTCGGCGGCAGCCGACAAATCGCCCTTCAATTGCAGGTCGCGCGCGAACTCGTAGCGGCGGTCGGCGACGAGGTCGCCGGAGGATAGAAACAGGCGGGGGGCCATTCTCTTCTTAACGAACCGATCTTGCCTTCAGGAACCGATCTCGGCCTGTTAGGGCCATCCATCAAAGCACCGACTCTTTCCGGAGATGGGAGCGCGGGTCAAGCCCGCGCATGACTGCTAAACATCAGGGATCGAGCGCCTATATAGGGGCAATGCGCCCGCAAGACATCCTGATGCCCGTCCCGGCCGGGCTTTGCTGCAAGCCCGGCGGCTTCCACATCGATCCTGTCAGGCCGGTCGAACGTGCCCTGATCACGCATGGCCATTCCGACCATGCGCGGGCGGGTCATGGCGCGGTGCTCGCGACCCAGGAAACGCTCGACATGATGCGGCTGCGCTATGGCGAGAATTTCGCCGGCTCAGTGCAGGCCGTCGCTTACGGCGAGGAGATCAGGCTCGGCGACGTCACGGTGACGTTTCATCCCGCCGGCCATGTGCTGGGCTCCGCCCAGATATCGGTCACCTGCAAGGACACCCGCATCGTCGCCTCCGGCGACTACAAGGACGCGCGCGATCCGACCTGCGCGCCGTTCGAGCTCGTGCCGTGCGACGTCTTCATATCAGAGGCGACCTTTGGCCTGCCGGTGTTCCGCCATGGCGATGCGGCCGGCGAAGTGAACAAGCTGCTGGCATCGGTCAAACTGTTTCCGGAGCGCGCGCACCTGGTCGGCGCCTATTCGCTCGGCAAGGCGCAGCGCGTGATCGCGCTGCTGCGCGAGGCCGGTTACGACGCGCCGATCTATCTGCACGGCGCGATGGAGAAGATCACGTACTATTATCAAGAGCGCGGCATTGCACTCGGCGAGCTCCGGCCGGCGCGCGGCATGAAGAAGGCCGAGCTGGCCGGCACCATCACGCTGGCGCCACCGAGCGCGACATCCGACGTCTGGACCCGGCGCTTTCCCGATCCGGTCACCGCCTTTGCGTCGGGCTGGATGCGCGTGCGCGCCCGAGCCCGGCAGGGCGGCATCGAGCTGCCGCTGGTGATATCAGATCATGCCGATTGGGACGGGCTGACGGCGACGATCGCCGCGACCGGCGCCGGCGAGATTTGGGTCACCCACGGCCAGGAAGACGCGCTGGTGCACTGGTGCAAGAGCAAGGGCCTTGCCGCGCGGCCGCTCGATCTCGTCGGCTATGGCGACGAGGATGAGGGCGACACGGCGGCGGTCACCGGCGAGGCCCAGCCCGCCGGCGAGGCCGAAACATGAACCGCTTTGCCCAACTGCTCGACCGCCTCGCCTACGAGCCCGGCCGCAACAACAAGATCAAGCTGCTGGTCGCCTATTTCCGCGAGACCGCGGACCCCGACCGCGGCTACGCGCTGGCGGCGCTGACCGGTGCGCTGTCGTTCAAGCACGCCAAGCCGGGCTTGATCCGCGATCTGATCACCGAACGCGCCGATCCGGTGCTGTTCGGCTACTCCTATGATTACGTCGGCGATCTCTCCGAGACCGTCGCGCTGATGTGGCCGAAGGCGGCTGGCGTATCTCACAACGAGCCTTTCCGGGGCCACCCCTCTCCCCAACCCTCCCCCACAAGGGAGGAGGGAGCGCAGCCGTCGTGCTCACCTCACAGCGATATCGAGGTGATTGACGTGGGTGAGGGACGCACCGGTGGATGGGTTCCCTCCCCCCTTGCGGGGGAGGGGCAGGGAGAGGGGTACCGCGGGCGAGATAGCAGTGAGATTGTACGCACGCACAACAACCCACCTCCTCCGACGCTCACGGACGTCGTCACCACGCTGCGAACGCTCGGCAAGGCTGAATTGCCGGCACAGCTGGCGCGCTGGCTGGACGAGCTCGACGAGACCGGGCGCTGGGCGCTGCTAAAACTCGTCACCGGCGCGATGCGGATCGGGATCTCCGCGCGGCTGGCGAAGACCGCGGCGGCTGCGCTCGGGACTAAGGATCCGCACGAGATCGAGCTGATGTGGCCCGGCCTGTCGCCGCCCTATCTCGACCTGTTCGCCTGGCTCGAAGGCCGCGGCGACAAGCCTGTCAACCGCGACCCGACGCCGTTCCGTCCGGTGATGCTGGCGCATGCGATCGAGGATGCGGATTTCGCCAATCTCGACGCCGCCGATTTCAGCGCGGAATGGAAGTGGGACGGCATCCGCGTGCAGGCTGTCGCCGGCCGCGATGCGCGCGGCCACATCCAGGCGCGGCTCTATTCGCGCAGCGGCGAGGACATCACCGGCAGCTTCCCCGACCTCGTGCCGTCGCTGCATCTGCCCGGTGCAATCGACGGCGAACTGCTGGTGCTGCGCGAGGGCCGCGTGCAGACTTTCAACGTGCTGCAGCAGCGACTGAACCGGAAGGTGGTTTCGCCGAAGCTGATCAAGGAGTTTCCGATCCATCTGCGCGCCTACGACCTGCTCGGCGACGACGAGAACGATCTGCGCGAGCTGCCCTTCACCGAGCGCCGCGCGCATCTCGAAAGATTCGTCGCCAGGCTGAACGATCCGCGCATCGATCTGTCGCCGACCATCCCGTTCGCGAGCTGGGAAGAGCTGGCCGCGGCGCGAGCCGATCCGAAAAGCGCCGGCGCCGGCGACGATGCCGACGCGGTCGAAGGCGTGATGCTGAAGCGGCGCGACGCGCCCTATCTGCCGGGGCGGCCGAAGGGCCCGTGGTGGAAGTGGAAGCGCGATCCGCACATCATCGACGCGGTGCTGATGTATGCCCAGCGCGGCCATGGCAAGCGCTCGTCCTATTATTCCGACTACACGTTCGGGGTCTGGACCCGGGGCGATAACGGCGACGAGCTGGTGCCGGTCGGCAAGGCCTATTTCGGCTTCACCGACGAGGAGCTGTTGCAGATCGACCGCTTCGTCCGCCGCAACACCACCGAGAAGTTCGGCCCCGTCCGCCATGTCGTGCATGAGCCGGATCAGGGGCTGGTGCTCGAAGTCGCGTTCGAGGGCTTGCAGCGCTCGCCGCGCCACAAATCCGGCGTCGCGATGCGCTTTCCCCGGATCAGCCGCCTGCGCTGGGACAAGCCACCGCGCGAAGCCGACCGGCTGGAGACACTTGAACGGTTGTTAATCTCCATGACGGGAAATTAAACCCGAAGCGCGCATGACAGCCATTGATCGCGGCTCACGGGTTTCCCATGTGCTGCGCCGTGACCTATAATGCGCGGGCGATTCCGCCAGGAGAAAGCGATGCCAAACGATATCCGGGACTTGCCGGCCGGCCGGAGTGACGGCCTGTACCGCTTTCTCGGCGGATCGCCGCTCGCGGTGGCGTTCCGGCTGATCCTGCTTTCGATCCTGGTCGGCGTCGTGCTCGCCGCCATCGGCCTCGATCCCTGGAATATTCTCAACAGCGTCCGCAGGCTGTTCCAGACCATCTGGGATTTCGGCTTCGATGCGATCAACTGGGCCTGGCGCTACTTCCTGCTTGGCGCCGTAATCGTGGTCCCGATCTGGCTGTTGTCGCGGCTGTTCGGCGCGCCGCGCGGCCGCTGATCCCAAGGAGAGCTCGCAGCCGATGCAATTGCGATTTGTCGGCTGCGGCGATGCATTCGGCTCCGGTGGCCGCTTCAATACCTGTTTCCACGTCTCAGGCGAGCGGGCCAATTTCCTGATCGATTGCGGCGCCTCGTCGCTCCCGGCGATGAAGCGGCTCGAAATCGATCGCGAGGCGATCGACCTGATCCTGATCACCCACTTCCACGGCGATCATTTTGCCGGCCTGCCGTTCTTCCTGCTCGACGCACAGTTCTCCCGCCGCGCAAGGCCGCTCGTGATCGCCGGACCCGAAGGGATCGAAACCAAACTGCCTGCGGTGATGGAGGTGATGTTCGAGCATTCCTCCAAAACCAAACAGCGCTTCGATCTGTCCGTCGTCTCGCTCGCACCGCAGGAGCAGCGCAGTTTTGGCGAGGTGACCGTGACGCCCTACCTAGTCATGCATGGCGAATCCGGCGGGCCGCACCTCGCCTATCGGATCGAGGCGGAAGGCCGCGTCATCAGCTACAGCGCCGACACCGAGTGGACCGAGGCGCTGATCCCGGCCGCGCAGGATGCCGACCTCTTCATCGCCGAAGCCTATACCCATGACAAGATGGTCAAGAACCATCTCAGCCTGAAAACGCTGGAACAGCATTTGCCCGCCATCAACGCGAAGCGCGTGGTGCTGACCCACATGAGCGACGACATGCTGGGCCGCGTCGACGACCTGCCCTACACGGCGGCGAGCGACGGCATGGTGATCGTATTCTGACCACGCGATTACTCTGTCGGCGGCTCCGCCCCCTCACCAGCGCATTGCTCTGAGAACAATTCCAGCATGGCCGCGCGGCGGTTGACGCGATAGAAGCCTACATTCCTCGCAACTGTAGCCATGCACGCGCCCGCCCACCCAAAGATCACGACCCGCCAGGTGTTTGCCATCGCCGGACCCGCGATGGTCGCCAACCTGACCACGCCGCTGATCGGCATCGTCTCGACCACCGCGATCGGCCGGCTCGACGATGCCGCATTGCTCGGCGGCGTGGCGATGGCCTCGGTGATCTTCGACTGCCTGTTCTGGCTGTTCGCCTTCCTGCGCATGAGCACGCTGGCCTTCACCGCGCAGGCGCAGGGCGCGGGCGAACCGCAGGAATATGCGGCGATCCTGGTCCGCGGCTTCATCGTCGCCGGCCTGATCGGGGCTGCGCTGATCGCGCTGCAGGTGCCGCTCGCCACGATCACGTTCCAGCTGATGGGCGGCAGTGAAGGCGTCACGCACGCGGCCAAGAGCTATTTCATGATCCGTATCTGGTCGGCGCCGCTGGCGCTGGCCAACTACGTCATCCTGGGCTGGCTGGTCGGACAGGCGCGCGCCAATCTGGCGCTCGTCCTACAGATCGTGGTCAATCTCATCAACGTGGCCGCCACCGTGCTGCTGGTGCAGGTCTATGGCGCAGGCATCGCGGGCGCCGCGATCGCCGCCGTGCTGGCCGAGGGTGCAGGCTTTGCAGCCGGCATCATCGCGGCCTGGCGGATCTCGCAAGGCGGCTTCGCCGTTCCCGCGGCCACGCTGTTTGATCGCGCCAAGCTGATGCGGATGCTGGCGGTCAACCGCGACATCATGGTCCGCACCGCGGCGCTGATCATCGTGTTCCTGTTCTTCACCGCCAAGGGCGCGCGCGAGGGCGACGTCACGCTGGCGGCGAATTCGGTGCTGAACAATTTCCTGCTGGTGAGCGCCTTCTTCCTCGACGGGCTCGCCAACGCCGCCCAGCAGCTGTGCGGCCGCGCGTTCGGCGCGCGCGATGCACGAGGCTTTGCCGACTCGACCCGCCTGGTGCTGCTCTGGGGCATCGGCTTTGCGCTGGTCGTGTCGGTGCTGTTCGCGCTGTTCGGGCCTGCGCTGATCAATCTGATGACGACCAGCGACGACGTGCGCAGCTCAGCGCGCGACTTCCTGGTGTTCGTGATCCTGGCACCTCTGCCCGGCGTGTTCGCGTTCGGCTTCGACGGGATCTATGTCGGCGCCACCTGGGCGCGCGAGATGCGCAATCTGATGCTGGCCTCGCTCGCGATCTTCCTCGCGGCCTGGTGGGCACTCAGCTCGTTCGGCAACACCGGACTGTGGATCGCGCTGCTCGGCTTCTACGTCGCACGCGGCGGCCTGCAGGGCCTGCGCTATCCGGCGCTGTTCTGGAAGACGTTCAAGGCTGCGTGGCCCGGCTAAGCCTCTCGTGTCCCGGAGGCGGTGCGGCACGAACTGACGCGCCGCAGAGCCGGGACCTATGTCAACCATGGGCCCCGGACCAGCAGCGCACCACGCCGCAACTGCGGCGCGCTGCACTGCATCCGGGGCACGAGAGAGTGGTTATCTCACCGGCCAGTCCTCGGCCGTGATGGTCGCGGCATCGGCGCCGACGATTTCCGACAGCGAGTCGCGGCCGGTGCGCAGCAGGGTCGAAGACAGATCGCGCTTGATGTCCTCGACCAGACCGATGCCCTTGTAGACCAGCGAGGAATAGAGCTGGATCAGACTGGCGCCGGCGCGAATTTTCGTCAGCGCGGCGCCACCGGAGTCGATGCCGCCGACGCCGATCAGCGGAAATGCGCCTTCGACGCGGACATAGGTCTCGGCCACCATCCGCGTCGACAAGCGGAACAGCGGACGGCCCGACAGGCCGCCCTGCTCCTTGGCGCGGTTGTCCTCGCGCAAGGTTGAGGGACGTGCCAGCGTGGTGTTGGCGACGATCATGCCGTCGACGCGCCGCGAGCGGGCGATGTGCACGACATCGTCGAGCTCGGCGAGGCTCAAATCCGGCGCGATCTTCAAGAGCACCGGCGAATCGCCGGCGTTCTTGCGCACGCGCTCGCGGGTATCGATGACCCGCGCCAGCAAATCGTCGAGCGCCGCCGATTGCTGCAGATTGCGCAGGCCCGGCGTGTTCGGCGAGGAGACATTGACGGTGAAATAGCTCGCGACCGGGGCAAACGTCTCGATCAGCTTCACGTAGTCGGCGACACGGTCGGACGAATCCTTGTTGGCCCCGACATTGACCCCGATGATGCCGCCGCCGGCGGCCCGCGCGGCGAGCCGCCGCAGCACGGCCTCCGCGCCGTCATTGTTGAAGCCCATGCGGTTGATCACGGCCTCGTCGCGCTCCAGGCGAAACAGCCGCGGCCGCGGATTGCCTGCTTGCGGCTTCGGCGTGACCGAGCCGATCTCGACAAAGCCGAAGCCGAGCCGCAGCAGCGCGTCGGGCACTTCCGCGCTCTTGTCGAAGCCCGCCGCCATGCCGATCGGATTCGGAAAGTTGAGCCCGAAGGCGCGCACCGCGAGCTTGGGATCATCCACCCGCTGCCGGATCGGCGGCAGCAGCTTCAGGCCCTGGATCGCCATGCGATGGGCATCTTCCGGATCGAACCAGCGCAGCAGCGGCAGCGAGAAGGCGTCGAAGGCACGGATCACGGCTTGAGCTCCGGAACGTCGTGGCCGCCGTCAGAGCGCGCGCGCAGATCGAGGATTTCGATGACTGCGCCGAGGTCAAGCTCGCCATAGAGATGCGGGAACAGCTCGTCGTTGCGCGAACGCTCCCAGCGCAGGTCGTCGCCAAGCGCATCGGCATCGACCGCGACCAGGAACAGGCCGGTTTGCCCGTGGTAGTGCTTGCGCGCGGTCTCGGCCACCTGGGAGGCGGTTGAAAAATGGATGAAGCCGTCGCGTTGGTCGTCCGCGCTGCCCCGGTACACGCCCTGCCGCTCGGCCTCACGCCAGGCCGAAGCGGGGGTGATTTTGTAGATCATAGGCACGGGCCGGCGCTCCCTTTGTCCTTGAATCTCTTGGGGTTTTATCCGGATTTGATGGGGATGGCCCCAGACGCCACCGGGCGGGCGAGGGACCGTATCGGCGGCGGCGGCGCAACTCAAGCGGCGCCGGGACACAGAACACGGCAGATTTGCGAAATTCGCGAGTTTCAGGCAATAATTCCTAGGACAGCACCCGGGGATGCCCTCGATGGCCAAACAGCCCAAAGCCGCCCGACCGCTGACCCACGCTCAGGTCTGGGCCGCGCTCGACCGGCTCGCCGAACGCGCCGGCCTGTCGCCGTCCGGCCTTGCCAAGCAGTCCGGCCTCGATCCCACCACGTTCAACAAGTCCAAGCGCGTGACCGGCGACGGGCGCGAGCGCTGGCCGTCGACCGAATCGCTCTCCAAGGCGCTCGCCGCGAGCAATGCCAGCATGGAGACCTTCGTGCAGTTGCTCGGCGATGGCCCGCGCGGCGGCCAGTCGGTGCCGCTGATCGGCTTCGCCCAGGCCGGTGCCGGCGGCTTTTTCGACGATAGCGGTTTTCCCGCCGGCAAGGGCTGGGACGAAGTGGCGCTGCCGGCCACCACCGACGAGCACGCCTATGCGCTGGAGATCGAGGGCGACTCGATGAAGCCCGCCTATCGCGAAGGTGACATCATCGTGGTGTCACCCGCGACCGCGATCCGCCGCGGCGACCGCGTCGTGGTGCGCACGACCGGCGGCGAGGTGATGGTGAAGGAACTGAGGCGCCGCACCGCCAAGGTGCTGGAACTCGCGTCGCTCAATCCGGAGCACCCCGACCGCATGCTCGACGCCGAAGAGGTGGTGTGGATCGCACGCATCGTGTGGGCAAGTCAGTAGCTCGACGAAACGACAACCACAAAACCGGTGTCGTCCCGGGAAGCGAAGCGCGACCCGGGACCCATAGCCACCACTCATTGAACTTGAGCAAGCTGGGGCCACAGCGCGATTCAACAACTCCACCCTGTGGTAATGGGTCCCGGCCTTCGCCGGGACGACAGCGAGTTGGAGAGCCGTCCGACCTCCCTTACGTCGCGTAGTCCGGCTCCTTGCGGTCCAGCATCCGCTTCAGCGCATCGAAATGCCGCTGCGCCGGGGTCGGGCCGTTGTAGAGATGGTCGTCGCGGAAATCGCGCTTGGTCTTCTCGACCACGTGCTGCGGCAATTGCTTGAGTGGCTGCTGGGTCCACATCGCGTAGATCTGCACCTGCGCGGCGCGCTCGATGTAATAGAGCCGGTCATAGGCGTCGGCGACGGTCGCGCCGACGGTCGAGATGCCGTGATTGGCCATGAACAGGATGGTCTTGTTGCCGATCACCCTGGCGAGCCGTGCGCCTTCCTCGGGATCGAGCGCGGGGCCGGTGTAGCGATCGTCATAGGCGATCGCCTCCGACAGCCCGACCTCGGTCTGCCCGATCTCCTTGATGCGCGGATCCTCGAGCCGGGTCAGCGCACTCGCATAGGGCATATGGGTATGGAATACGGCCTTGGCCTGCGGCAGCGCCTTGTGGATCGGCGCATGGATGCAATAGCAGGACCGCTCGACCTCGCCCTCGCCGCGCTTCACCTCGGCATCGTCGATGCCGACCTCCATGAAGGATGAGGCGGTGACCTCCGACCAATGCATGCCGAACGGGATCTGGTAGTAGCGGTCGGTGCGGCCGGGCACCACGAAAGTGAGATGGTTGAAGATGCCTTCCGAAAAACCGTGGTTGAAGGCGAGCCGGTGCGCCGCCGCGAGATCGACCCGCGCCTGCCATTCCTCGGCGCTCGAACTGTCCTGCAGCGATGTCGGCGAAACCCTGAACTGCATGCGCATGCTCCCATCTGTGCCGGCCTCTCGGCGGAGGCCATGCTGATTTTATGGGACGGAGTGTAGCGCAATCCGGCGGCGGCCTTGGGTGAAATTGGCGAGGATCAGCCATCCGGATTTTGCGGGCTTGTCGTCTGTGGCGGCCGCAATCATCGCTGTCGTCCCGGCCTTGAGCCGGGACCCATAACCACGAATGGTCGTGCGTTACGAGCTTAGGCCACAGCCTACGCTACCGTCTCGCAGCTGTGGTTATGGGTCCCTGCTCCCGTGCGCAATTGCGCACTAGGCAGGGACGACCATGGTGTGAAAGCTCATCGATCTACGACGACCGCGCCAGCGCGCCGTCGATCATGTTGACCGCGTTCTGCACGCCGTAGACCGCGACGAAGGAGCCGAAGCGCGGGCCCTTCTCCTGGCCGAGCAGCACCTGGTAGAGCATGTTGAACCAGTCGAGCGAGACGCCGGGACGGCCGTCCTTGCCCTTCTTGACGGTGTCGAGGAACGGCTCGCGGCGGCCGATCTCGTAGACCACGTTCTGGATGTCTTCCGCGGTCGCGTCCGCCGGCATGTTGGCGAGCGCATCGCGCAGATCCTGCAGCGCGGCGCGTTCGCCATCGGTCGGCTCGCGGAACTGCTTGGTCGGCGCCACGAAGTCGCGATAATAGTTGATGGCGTAGCCGACCATGGCGTCGAGCTTGGGATGGGTCTGCGGCGTCACGCCCGGCCGGTAGCGGCCGATGAAGCCCCACAACGTCTCGGCATTCTCCGCGTTCGACGACGACACCAGCGTCAGCAGGAGCTGGAAGGTGACGGGCATGTCGGCCTGCGGCGGCTTGCCGGAATGGGTGTGCCAGACCGGATTCTGCAGCTGCTGCCGCGCCTCCTGCCGCGTGAAGCCGTCGAGGAACTGCTGGTACTCGTCGACATTGCGCGGGATGACGTCGAAATAGAGCCGCTTCGCCGCCTTGGGCTCACGGTACATGAACAGCGAAAGCGATTCCGGCGAGGCGTAGCGCAACCATTCGTCGATGGTCAGCCCGTTGCCCTTCGACTTCGAGATCTTCTGGCCCTTCTCGTCGAGGAACAGCTCGTAGTTGAAGCCTTCCGGCGGCGTGCCGCCGAGCGCCGAGCAGATCTTGCCCGACAGCTTCACCGAGTCGATCAGGTCCTTGCCGGCCATTTCATAGTCGACGCCGAGCGCGTACCAGCGCATCGCCCAGTCCGGCTTCCATTGCAGCTTGCAGCGGCCGCCGGTGACGGGAACGGTGACGCTCTCCTTGGTGTCGGGATCTTCGTAGGAGATCGTGCCGGCCTTGGCGTCGTGCGCCGTCACCGGGACGTAGAGCACGAGGCCGGTGCGCGGACAGATCGGCAGGAACGGCGAGTAGCTCGCCGCCCGCTCCTCGCGCAGCGACGGCAGCATGATCGCCATCACCTTCTCGATCCGCTCCAGCATGCGCAGCAGCGCGGCGTCGAACCGGCCCGAGGTGTAGTATTCGGTCGAGCTCGCGAATTCATAGTCGAAGCCGAACTGGTCGAGGAAGGCGCGCAGCCGCGCATTGTTGTGCTGGCCGAAGCTCGGATGGGTGCCGAACGGGTCCGGCACCTTGGTCAAGGGCATACCGAGGTGCTGCTCCAGCAACTCCTTGTTCGGCACATTGTCCGGCACCTTGCGCAGGCCGTCCATGTCGTCGGAGAAGGCAAGCAGGCGGGTCTTGATCTTGTCCTCGGTGAGCACGCGGAAGGCGTGGCGCACCATCGTGGTGCGCGCGACCTCGCCGAATGTGCCGATATGCGGCAGGCCCGATGGACCATAGCCGGTCTCGAACAGCACCTCGTCCTTCGGATTTTTCTTCAGCCGCGCCACAATCGCTTTCGCCTGCTCGAACGGCCAGGCGTTGGATTGTTCGGCGAGCGCCCGCAGGTCGCTCGGGCTGGCAGCAAGATCAATCACGGACATTCTTCAGGCTTTCTCCAAAAAGGCCGCGAAAACTAACGCTTTCGCGGCAAAATGCAAAACGACGGCAGGTTCGTCATTCCGGGATGGTGCGTTAGCACCAGACCGCAGATGCACAATTGTGCATCGGGGAATCTCGAGATTCCGGGTTCGATGCCATGCATCGCCCCGGAATGACGGATTCAAAACGGGCTGATCGAGAAATAGCGCAGCCACAGATCGGTGAAGCGGCCTTTTTCCCAGATCCGGAACAGCGCCCAATTCAGCGACTGCCGGAGCAGATCGTTGCCCTTGCGGACGGCGATGCCGACGCCCTCACCGAAAAAGCGGCTTTCGACGAAGGGGCCGCCGGAGAACGCGCAGCATTCGCCGGAATCGGTGCCGTTGATCCAGAACGCGAGCGAGATCGCATCGCCAAAAATGAAATCGACCTCGCCGCGGCGCAGCGCCGCGCGCAGCGCATCGTTATCCGGATAGGAATGGATCTCGGCGTCGGTGAACATCGCCTTGAGGTAGGCCTCGTGCGAGGTGCCGGCGATCACGCCGACCTTCTTGCCCTCGAGAAATTCCGGGCGGATTTCCGGCATCACATTGTCGCGGCGCGACACGAAGCGTGCCGGCGCGCGGTAATAGGGATCGGTGAAATCGACCTTGGCGCGCAGCTGCGGCGTCACCGCCATCGACGCGATGATGGCATCGCCCCGGTTGGTGGCCAGCGCATCGATCAGGGTCTCGAAGCGGCGCATCTGGATGGTGCAGGTGACCTTGATCTCGTCGCAGAGCGAACGCGCCAGGTCGACGTTGAAACCGGCCGGATTGCCGTCCGGCCCGGTGAAGTTGAACGGCGGATAGTCGGTCTCGGTCAGGAAGCGGATCACGGTGAGGCGCGAGAGGTCCGGCCTATCCGGGCGGCGCCGCGGGTCCCAGAAGCCCGGCACCGCCTGCGGCGCAGCCTCGGCAGCGGCCTTGGGCGGCAGAGTTGGAGTCGGTGGCACGGCAGCGGCCGGGGGCGGCGCAGGCGCCGTCGGTGCCGGTCTGGCAGAAGGAGCCGGAGTTGGAGCGGGAGCCGTCTTGGCCGCGGGCGCCTGCTGTGCCTGGGTGGGGGGTGTCTGCGCGATCGCAGGGCCTGCCAGAGCCAGCAAGCCAGCCGCCATCACCCCCGCGGCCATGCAAAGCTGGCGCGAGCGGACGGCAAAGGGCTGGGCGGACAAATCTGGCATAACCGGCAATTTTAGGGAATTGAACGGCTTATAGACCATCCGGCGCGTGATGCGAGCGCCGATTGGGTTAATTCTGAAGCGGAAATGGCAATCAGAGATACCGTTTCAGATCGGCCGCCGCCTCTTCCGGCGTCCGTTTCAGATTGAACGGCGAAACGAAACGGCCGTCGCGATCCATCAGATAGATCAGCGCGGTGTGATCCATCGTGTAGTCGCCATCCTTCAGCGGTACCTTCTTGGCGTAGACGCGATAGCTCGACAGCACCTTGGCGATCGCGGCGGGGTCGCCGGTCAGGCCCTTGAGGTGCGGATCGAAGCTCGAAAGGTAGTCCTTCATCGCGGTGGCGGTGTCGCGTTCCGGATCGACCGAGACGAAATAGGCATTCACGCGATCGGCGTCCTTGCCCATCGCCTTCAGGACCTCGGAAATCTCGAACAGCGAGGTCGGGCAGACGTCCGGGCAATGGGTGAAGCCGAAGAAGATCAGCGTCGGCTTGCCCTGGAGGTTCTTGTCGGTGACGGTCTGGCCGACCTGGTCGGTGAGCTGGAACGGGCCGCCGATCGCGGCCGGGGCGGCAACAGTGCGGAGGCCCCCGACCGCCCACAGCATAAGGAACAGGCCGACCGCGAGGCTGCCGGCGAAGGCGGCGAAGATCACCAGCGGGCGAGTGGTCCGAGGCATGGGCAGGACATCCTTGTCAGAAGCAGGCGGAGATGCCGGCCGTGATCATTTCGAAAAACACCGCGGTCCCGTAGTGGAACCAGAGCGCCGCAGCGGCAAGCAGGACCACCCCGCCGATACCGGAAGCGCCCCACAGGATCGCAGATGCCACCCGGCCCTGCGGAGCCGTCACGAGCTCGGATCGGGTGGAGATCGGCTGAACCATAGGGTTGAGATAAGCCGGGTTCCGGCAGGCAGCAAGCGCAACGGCGGTCGCAGGCCGTCAAATGATAGCGAGGCTACTCCCGGCAGCGGCCGGATCACGCCGGGGATTAAATGCAGAGATCAGCCGGAGCTCAGTGCTCGGGCTTCGACGCCGAGGCCTGGGCGTTGAGATAGCACGGCTTGTACAGCGCCTGCAGCTGCTTGCCGCGCAGGAAGATCATCCGGCGGGTCAGGCCACCGCGGTCGGAGATCCATCTGCGGACGGCCGGCGGGTACATCAGGTACAGCATATGGGTGGCTTCGGGATTGGGCACCGGGCGGCCGTCGTCACCGTAATCCCAGGCCGCATGGAAGCCGAGACTGGCGTGTGACGTCACACAAATCCGGTCATGAGGAACCTTGCCGAGCACGATGGTGCAGGCCGAGGCGCACAACCCGTCGATGATGACGGTCTCACCCGACGTGCGCAGGTCCTGATATCTGTCGACATAGACCCCGATCTTGCCGCCGCGATCGTCGGCGATTCTGACCACTGCCTGTGACGCCCCCATTCCCGCCAGCAGGAGAACCGCCGCGAGCAACCCCGTCATCAACTTCATTGGCCAGCCCCAGTCGAAACCGAATCTGTTGGTCTTGTGATGCAAGTTGGTTGTGAGCGTGTTGCGGCCGCGGATTTTTGTCCAGACGAGCGAAGCCGGTCAAAACAAATTCAAATTGGGTGTTGCGCGCGCGCTGCAGTGGAGCGTGGAAAAGGTCCCAAACTGGAACAGCCTGCCACGGCTGCTTGGTGCCGCGCCGCCACAGGCAAGGTCCATTTGGCGTTGACCGCATACAATCGCGCGGTCTTCAATCGCAGCGGGACGGGGGAATCAAAACATGGCTGACGATGCGGATGTGATCGTGATTGGCGCCGGGCTGGCAGGCTTGGTCGCCGCAACCGAGATCGCCGACGCGGGCAAACGCGTCATCGTGCTCGACCAGGAAGGGGAACAGAGCATCGGCGGCCAGGCCTTCTGGTCGTTCGGCGGATTGTTTCTGGTCGATTCGCCGGAGCAGCGCCGGCTTGGCATCAAGGATTCCGCAGACCTCGCACTGCAGGACTGGATGGGCACCGCCGGTTTCGATCGTGAGGAGGATCACTGGCCGCGCAAATGGGCTGAAGCCTATGTGGCGTTCGCGGCGGGCGAGAAACGCGACTGGCTGCGCGCGATGGGCCATCGCATCTTCCCGGTCGTCGGCTGGGCCGAACGCGGCGGCTACGACGCGATGGGCCATGGCAATTCGGTGCCGCGCTTTCACGTCACCTGGGGCACCGGTCCCGGCATCGTCGAGCCGTTCGAGCGTCGCGCACGCGAGGCCGCGAAAAGCGGTCGGCTGGTGTTCAAGTTCCGCCATCGGGTCGATGCGCTCGATGTCACCAACGGCGCGGTCGACGGCGTGCGCGGCGCGATCCTGGAACCGACAGGCGTCGAACGCGGCAAGAGTTCTTCCCGCAACATCATCGGCGATTTCGCACTGCGCGCGCAGGCGGTGATCGTCGCCTCCGGCGGCATTGGCGGCAATCATGATCTGGTGCGGCAGAACTGGCCGAAGCGGCTCGGCGAACCTCCCAAATTCATGATCTCCGGCGTGCCCGAACATGTCGACGGCCGCATGATCGGCATCACCGAGGCGGCCGGCGGCCGGCTGATCAACCGCGACCGGATGTGGCACTATGTCGAGGGCATCCAGAACTGGAACCCGATCTGGCCGCGGCACGGCATCCGGATTCTGCCGGGACCATCGTCGCTGTGGTTCGACGCCACGGGCAAACGGCTGCCGGCGCCGCTGTTCCCGGGCTCCGACACGCTCGGGCAGCTGCACTACATCATGGGCACGGGCTACGATTATTCGTGGTTCATCCTGACCCAGAGCATCATCAAGAAGGAATTCGCGCTCTCAGGCTCGGAGCAGAACCCGGACCTCACGGGCAAGAGTTGGCGCATGACGATCAAGCGCGCCACCAACAAGGGCGCGCCGGCGCCGGTCGAAGCCTTCAAGCAGCACGGCCCCGACTTCATCGTGCGCGACAATCTCGCCGATCTCGTCAGTGCCATGAACAAGCTCGCCGGCAGCGACCTGTTGCAGTTCGATGCCATCAAGACGCAGATCGAGGCGCGCGACCGCGAGATCACCAATCCCTACGTCAAGGATGCGCAGGTGATGAACCTGCACAATGCGCGCCGCTATATCGGCGACAGGCTGATCCGCACCGCGAAGCCGCATCGGATCCTCGATCCCGAGCACGGCCCACTGATCGCGGTGAAGCTCAACATCCTCACCCGCAAGACCCTCGGCGGCTTCGAGACTGATCTGGATTCGCGCGTGTTCGGAAATGATCACCAGATCATCCGCGGGCTCTACGCGGCCGGCGAAGCCGCCGGCTTCGGCGGCGGCGGCGTGCACGGCTATCGCTCGCTGGAGGGTACGTTCCTCGGCGGCTGCCTGTTCTCGGGCCGCAATGCGGGACGCGCGGCGGCGAAGGCTGTGGGTTAGAGTTCGAATAGCAACCGCGAAAGGGCTGGCCCCTCTCCCTATTGCCCTCACTGCAGCAATTAGGCGCTTTTTGGCTTGGAAGAAGCGCGCTTCTTCGCAGGACTCCTAGCTGCCTTTGCTTTAGCCTTCCCTATCTTCATCTCCTCGTGGGGCTTTGGCTTCATGCGCACGAGCGCGCTCATCAAACGCTTCGTACCTCTATATTGGATTTTGCCATGACAGACCCGGACGGCAACTGGCCTACAAGTTTCAATAGGATTGCCTCTAGCGCTCAGCTAGAGGCGCTAGGTCAGATCACGCTGATGTTCAACTACCTGGAAGAGGGAATCGGAACTATCTTCAAAGCGGTTATGCCAACCGATACTGACTTCTCGAATAGGCTCTATCACAAGCTCAACAATCGAGACAGGATTGATTTGCTAAGCGCCATCGCCAAAACGACCTGCAGGGATGGCGTCCAAGAGGAGATTATTTATCTTCTGAATTGCTACGAGATCTGCACAGAGAATAGAAATATCTTGCAGCACGCAATATTGGAATCCGCGGACGAAGATATCATTAGCCTTTCAAAGAAAGCGACTAGAGACCCCAATCGGCAAAACGAGTTCCGCATACCTCTCACCGAGCTTAGAGGGGTAGCCGATGATATGGCGGAGCTTTTTGTTTATACTATGCGCTTGCAAGCGATGATTGACGCAAGAGCCGATCCTTCTACGACAGCTTCTCTCGCTGCCTCGCCCGATAGACCTCCGAAACCAAGTATTCTGATCCCGTACAGGGATTCAGCAGACGGGCAAAGCGATCAACCCCAGCCTCTAGAATCCGGGGAGTAATTTCAATTATGGGCGCGCCAGCCGCTTTCGCTGGCTCGGCGTTTTGCCCGATCTCGGAGTGAGGGGGCACCGGCACGATTTCGGAATATTAGAAGAATATCGCTGAGTTGCCCGACGTGTCAAGTTGCCTGGTCGAACGCCGCCGCCGGCTACTTTGCATGGGGTTGTTTTCGATATTTTGGCAACGCGCCCTTGCGACAGAGCAGGCGGGAGAGGTGCACCGAGGCTGCGGCCCGACCGATCCAACCTGATTTCAATGATCTCCCGCTCGCCTCTCATCCGCCTCCGCGCTGAGGAAGCGGACGCCGAACGTGTCGGCGTTGGCCTCGCCCCAATCATAGAGCGCCTGCAGCATCGGCTTCAGCGTCTCGCCGCGCTTGGTCAGGCAGTAGCGCGAGGAGCCGCCGCCGCGATCCTGCCTGATGAAGCCTGAATTGCAGAGATCGCGCAGGCGCTCGGTCAAAACCTTGTCGCTGAGCTGCGGGATATCGTGACGCAGTTCGCCATAGCGCATCGGCCTGACCTTCAGCCGGCTCAGGATCACAGTCTTCCATTTGCCGCTGAGCTGATCGATCGAGAATTCGACCGGGCAACCATATTTGCGCTTGGTCTTGCGGATCATCCCGTTCTCCCGCGGCACTTTCCATCTGGTTCGTTGAGAGCCGCCGTCGATCCATCTAAGCACGCTTTGCGCGGGCTGGGCGCGTTCAGGGATCATTGCAAGGCATGACAGAAGACAGTTCCGCCCACCGACTGAACGACCAGCAACAGGTTCGCAATCGCATCACCGTCAGACGCAACGGGCCCTACGAACCCGAGCCCGGCATTCCGATCGTCGATCATCTCGGCGTGCCTGTTACAGCCGAGGCGGCGGTGTTGCTCTGCCGCTGCGGGCAATCTCAGACCAAACCGTTCTGCGACGACAGCCACGTCGCGCGCGGCTTCACCGACGCCAGGGATCCGCGGCGCGTGCCCGACAAGCTCGACGTCTATGCCGGGCAGCAGGCGTATGTGTTCGACAATCGCGGCACCTGCGCGCATTCCGGCTTCTGCACCGACCGGCTCAGCTCAGTGTTTCATCTCGGCGAGGAGCCCTTCATCGCGCCGAGCGGCGCGCGGCTCGACGATCTCATCAACGCGGTGCGCAGGTGCCCATCGGGCGCGCTCGGGATCGGCATTGGCCCCGTGCGCGACGCAACCTGTCCGACGTCAGCCGGCCGCCGCAGATCGAAGTGTCGAAGGACGGCCCCTATCGCGTCACCGGCCATGTCGAACTGGTCGATGAGGACGGCACGCCGATCGCACAGAACACCGGCGCGTCGCAGGAGCATGTCAGCCTGTGCCGCTGCGGCTCGTCGCTGAACAAGCCGTTCTGCAGCGGCATGCACTGGAACGTCGCGTTTCACGATCCCGTTCCCGATCCGATGCGCGAGCCGACGCTGTTCGAATGGGCCGGCGGCTATCCCGCGCTGCTCGACATGACGCGCATCTTCTACAGCCGCTATGTGCCGGAAGACCCGCTGCTCAGTCCGCTGTTCGCCGAGATGTCGCCGGATCATCCCGAACGGGTGGCGGCTTGGCTCAGCGAGGTGTTCGGCGGCCCGCGCTTCTACACAGAACGCTATGGCGGCTATCGGCGGATGGTGTCGCAACATATCGGCAAGGAGATCAGGCCGGAGCAGCGTGCGCTGTGGGCGACCTACATGGTGCAGAGCGCCGACGATGCCGGGCTGCCGTCCGATCCGGAATCCCGCGCCGCTTTCGTCGCCTACATCGAATGGGGCTCACGGATCGCGGTGGAGAATTCGGGCGTCGGCGCAAAACCGCCGCCGAACATGCCGGTGCCGCGATGGTGGTGGGTCTGCAACGCAACGCCCGCTGCGCGGCCATCCGCAATTGAAGGCGACGCGCGAGCCGCAACCGAGACCAGCATAGCGCTGCCCGGTCCGGGCGAGGCGCTGCAGTTCGAAGCGCACATCCGGCCGCTGTTCCGGCCCATGGATCGCAACTCGATGCTGTTCGCCTTCGACCTCTGGAAGGAGGAGGACGTGATCAAGCATCGCCGGCAGATCCTGGCCCGGCTGGAGGCCGGGACCATGCCCTGCGACGGCGCTTGGCCGGCTGAACAAGTCGCGCTGTTCGCGCGCTGGGCCGATGCGCTGAAGCCGCCGGCCGGATCGTGACGCCACGCTCCGGCAAGACTGGTTGAACCCGCCTCGCCGGCATGCTGCAATCGCCGCGGCAGGAGCAGGCTTGTTCGGCGATGCGACGATGTCCAATCGGTATGCTTGCTTTGGCTGGCGCAATCGCCTTGAGCATCGTGCCGGTGCGCGCGGATTCACTCACCATCAAAGGCACGACGCGAACATTCACGCTGCAGCCACCTGCAACCAGGCCCGCGCCGCTCGTCATCGTGCTGCACGGCAAGACCCAGAGCAGCGCCGACATGATCACACGGACGTCGTGGCCACTGATCGCCAGGCGCGACGGCTTCGCGGTGGCGTATCCCGATGGGTTGAACCACGCCTGGGCCGACTCCCGGCCGAACACGCGGCGCGCCGCCGGTCCGCCGCCGGAAGGCACCGACGACGTCGCCTTCATTGCGCAATTGATCGCGAAGCTGGTGGGCGACGGCACCGCCGATCCGAAGCGCATCTATGTCACCGGCATCTCCAATGGCGGCGCGATGGCCATGACCTTGGCCTGCGAACGCGCCGACCGGTTCGCGGCGGCGGCCAGCGTCGTGATGAACCTGACCGACGAATCCGCCGGCGCCTGCCGGCCTGTGCGTCCAGTGCCGGTGCTCCTGATGAACGGCACCGTCGACCCGCTGATCCCCTATCGGGGTGGACGCGGCACCAGCTATTTCGCTGTCGACGGATTCTGGTCGACCGAACGCACCCTGCAATTCTGGCGGCGGACCAATGGCTGCGAGAACAAGGACGCCGCAACCACCGATCTGCCCGACCGCAACCCTTCCGATCAATCAACTGTCACACGGATCGACTCGGTCTGTCCGCAAGGACGTGACGTCGTGCTCTACCGGGTGAATGGCGGAGGTCACCGCATGCCCGGCCACTTCCCGGACGCCCATTTTACGAAACTGGCGGCCGCGCTGCTCGGGCCACAAAACGGCGATATCGACGGCGCCGATACGATTTGGGCCTTCTTCGCGCGTTTTCCGTGAGCGGTGCTGCAAATTGTGCAGTGGCGGTGGTCGCCGCGGCAGGCTAGAGGTTCTCTCGTTTTGACGCGTTTTCTTCACGCGAACCGGTAGCCACTTCGCTTGAAAACGCTATAGACATGCCCGCCATTCAAGTGGAGACCCAAATGAGCATTCAACGTTTCGAAACAGGCCCGCGCATGAGCCAGGCCGTCGTGCACGGCAACACCGTCTATCTCGCCGGCGTCGTCGCCGGCAAGGCCGCGGGCGGCAGCGTCATCGACCAGACCAAGGACATCCTGTCGATCATCGACGGCCATTTGGCCAAGGCCGGCACCGACAAGTCAAAACTCCTCAGCGCGACCATCTACATCACCGACATGAAGACGTTCCCGGAGATGAACGCGGTGTGGGACGGCTGGGTCTCGGAGGGTAACACCCCGGCCCGCGCCACCGTCGAGGCCAAGCTCGCGGCGCCGCAGTACAATGTCGAGATCATGGTTGTCGCGGCGAAGTAAACGCGGCAACTAAACGCGACGCAAATTGTCGCGACGGATATCGGATGCCCCGGATTGCAGAATTGCAGTTCGGGGCATTTTCATTTTGCACTCACGCGCTGATCCGCGATCGCTCGCCCGCGGCCTCACCGAGATCGGACTGCAGCCAGCGGGCAATCCGGCGCCATGAACCGGCCAGAGCCCTGCAGCCCATGAACAGGCCGAGATGGCCACAGGGCTCGGTCTCCCTTCGCAGCCACGCGGGCGGCGTGCCCAACAGCCGCATTGTTGCAAATGCCTGGTCGGGCGGAACAACGATGTCGTTCTCCGCGGCGAGCAGGAAGACCGGCAGCTTCACCGCAGCAAGATCGATCTTGCAGCCCAGCGCGACGAAGTCACCGGCGGCGATCCGGTTCTGGCGAAAGATCCAGTCGGTCACTTCAAGGTAGTAGGTGCCCGGCAGATCGAGCGTCTCACTGTTCCAGCGCGTGAAACGATCGAGCAGCGCCCTTGCATCCTCCGACTTGCCGTCGAGGCGCCGCTGCAGCGCCGCTTCCACGTCAGGCAGGCTGAACGGAATGCTCCAGAGCTGCAGCATGTGCTTGCCACTGACGATCCCATCTCCCTGGCGCACCATCGCCTCGAAGCCTTGCTGTGGCAGCGAGGCGACCATCCTGGAAAGCTCCGACGGCACCGAGACGTCGACCGGGCTGCCTGAAAGCACGAGCCGCCGCACCTTGCCGGGAAAGCGCGCCGCATAAAGCAACGACAGCCAACCGCCTTGACAGAGACCTGCAAGGTCGACCGGCGGCCCGATCGTGTCGACGGCCACGTTGAGATCAGACAGATAGGTGTCGATCGAGAAATATCGCGTCTCCGGTGCCGCCGAGCGCCAATCCGTGAGATAGAGACGCGCCAGACCCGCCTGCTGTAACGCCTCCATCAGGCTGTGGCCGGGGGCAATATCCGCGATCTGCGCGCGGTGCAGCGCATAGGGCGCGCAGACCAGCAGCGGCGGGCCTTCGACCGCGCTTGAAAAGTCCAGCAGGCGCATCGACGGCAGTTGAAGCGCGACCGAGTGGGCCGTCGTCCAGGGCAGCGCCGCGTCGCCTGACGCATCCGCCGGCTCCGGCGCGCGATTGGGGTACCACTGCGAGTAGATGTCCAGCGCCAATCGCGTGGCTTCAAACGGCCACAGCCAGGCGTCCTGCACCCAGCTGGCGCTCGCACTTCGTTCCGATGGATCCGCCTTGTCGGGCAAGCTCATTCACCGATTGATCGCCACCAGGAAAGTCTGGCCAACGCGGGTCGAAGCCTTGACCCTGATCGAAAACCGACGAATTCAAGTTGATCACTTTACGCCAAACCCGCTGGAGTGCAGCCACGCCGGGACGTCACGATCTCGCGATCCCGGCGCAGCTTGCGATCAGGCCGTGACGGCCGTCGCTTCAGCGACTATGCCGCGCGTGCCGCGCCCTTCTCCGCATCGAGCCTGCGCGCGAACAGCCAGCGGAAATAGGTCAGCGGCGCATCGGCGCCGATCGCGAGCAGCTGATAGTCCGGATCAACGTCGAACACCTTCTGCTGGGCTTCGATGATGTCCTTGTCCTCATTGAAGGCCTCCTCAAGGGAATGCCGCAGCGACAGCGCGATGTTGGGGTTGTCGGTGTCGAAGTCGTGCAGGTAATTCCAGAAGAAGTGCGTCGACGAGCGCGTCTCCGGCGTCATGAATTGCGCGTTGCGATATGAGCGCGTACCCGGAACCTGAGCGCCCTTCTCCACGCCCTGCCCGGCCGGCGCAAACGTGGTATCGAGCGTGAAGATACCCGGAACGATCATGCGGCCGATATTGCGACGATCGACCTTATCGGCCCGGTTGGAAATCACCTTCTTGTGGTAAGGCGGCGCATCGGCGCCCATGTGCCAACGCTCGACGCGGAAGCCGTCGTCCAGCTTCTCGATCGCGACCGGCTTGGTCTTGTAGGCGTATTCCTCGGAACCGCCGAGCGTGTTGGTGTGAACGAAGGCGAGATGGGCGAAGTCGCTGAGGTTGTCGACGATCAGGAGCCAGTTGGCCTTGTAGTGCATGTAGCCCGGCAAGCCGCGCCATTTTGGATCTTCGAGCGGCGGATAATCCAGGATCAGCTTCGGATCGGCCTTCTCGGGATCGCCGGTCCAGATGAAGATCATGTTGTAGCGCTCGACCACGGGATAGCTGCGCACGCCGAGCTTGGCGGGGATCGCGTCCTGGCCGGGAATCTGGATGCACTTGCCGTCGGCCGCGAACTTCATGCCGTGATACATGCACCTGATGTCGTCGCCCTCGACGCGGCCCATCGAGAGCGGCGCGGCGCGATGGCAGCAACGGTCGTCGAGCGCGACCACCTTTCCGCTCGAGCCGCGATAGAGCACGATCGGCCGCTCCAGGATGGTGCGCGCCAGCTTCTTGCCGTCGATCAGCTCGTGATTCAGCGCCGCCACATACCAGGCGTTGCGCAGGAAAATTCCGTTGTCGTCGACCATCTCGCCCTTCCGATGCAGATTTGGTTGCGACCAGGTTAGGTGATTGCGATCACCGCGATAATCCGATTTGGCTGGACACACTGTACCGCTGGATGGACAATCGGCCATGGAGTGGCGCGATTGGGAGCTGTTTTGCGAGGTTGTCGAGCATGGCGGCTTCACCGCGGCCGCGCGCGTGCTCGGACATCCCAAATCGAGCCTCAGTGCTGCGGTGCAGCGTCTCGAGGCCAATCTCGGGCTGCGGCTGATCGAGCGGACCACGCGACACCTGCGGCTGACCGATTCCGGCGAGACCAT
The DNA here is from genome assembly GCF_011058295.2 of Bradyrhizobium sp. 6(2017). Lineage (NCBI taxonomy): Bacteria > Pseudomonadati > Pseudomonadota > Alphaproteobacteria > Hyphomicrobiales > Nitrobacteraceae > Bradyrhizobium > Bradyrhizobium sp. 6(2017). The sequence goes on from NZ_CP049289.2 coordinate 9,325,601, forward strand.
CTATCGCAAGGTGCGCCCGCTGTTCACCGCGCTGCACGACACCCACAGCGAGGCGCTGGCGATGAGCAGCGCGGTCGCAGGCACGCTGCGCATCAAGGCGCCTTACGAATTCGGCGCGCATCACGCAGGGCCGGTCGCCTGCGCCGTGATGGGCCGCTATCCGGAGCTTGCGATCCGGATCGATGTCGAGCACGACATCGTCAACCCGATCGCCGAAAACTACGACATCGTGTTCGCGATGCTGGAGGCGCCGCTGCCGTCGGCCGACATCGTGATCCGCCGCGTCTTCACCCTCGAACGCGGCCTGTTCGCGGCGCCGGCGCTGCTGGAGAAGTTCGGCGAGCCGCGCACGCTGATTGAGCTGAGAAAGCTGCCGCTGTTGACCGGCCCGAGCGATCCGCCATGGGCGATCACCGCTCCCGGCGGTGCGGTCGAGCATCTCGCGGTCGACCGCGCCCGGCTCACCAGCTCGAATGCCCATGTCCGCCTGCAGGCGGCGCTCGCTGGTCATGGCGTGCTGCGGGTCACCGCAAGCTACACCCGCGCCGCGGTCGCCGCCGGCGAGTTGCGGCGGCTGTTGCCCGACCACGCCTGCGAGCCGCTGAACGTGCACGCGCTGTTGCCCGCGCGGCAATTTGTCCCGGCCAAGGTGCGCTGCTTCCTCGATGCGATGGAGGCGCATGCGCGGGGCGATCCGGAGGCCTATATCAGACCGTGACTACTGATTGACGGCTGTTTTGGCCAACCACGATTTTCTCGGGAACCTGGCCGGCCCCGCGGCATCTAATGTCGATAATCAGTGAACAGTGAGGCGATCCAGCCATGCGCCAGGCCCAGGTAAAGCAACCACCGCCGATCAGCTCTGGCGATGCCGAATTGGTGCAACGCGCGCTCGCCCGCGACGAGGCCGCGGTTCGCGCCATCATGCAGGCGAACAATCGCCGGCTGTTCCGGCTGGCGCGCGGCATCCTCCGCAACGATAACGAGGCCGAGGATGTGGTTCAGGAGGCCTATGTGCGCGCCTTTACCCATCTGGACCAGTTCCGCGGCGACTCCAGCCTCTCGACCTGGCTGTCGCGGATCGCGATCAACGAGGCGCTCGGCCGCCTGCGCAGCAGGCACACAAGCGTGGAATGGTCCGAGCTGCCGAGAGGCGCCCTTGAGGCCCAGATCATCCAGTTCCCCTTGTCGTCAGCGGACGATCCGGAAAAATCCATGGCCCAACGCGAAATCCAGCATGTTGTCGAGCGCGCTATCGATGAACTGCCCGAGGCGTTCCGCCTCGTCTTCATCACCCGGGTGATCGAGGGCATGAATGTCGAGGAGACCGCTGAAATCCTCGGCCTGAAGCCGGAAACCGTGAAGACCCGCCTGCACCGTGCCCGGACCATGCTGCGCGACAATGTCGAGCGGAAGATCGGCCCCATCGTGATGGAGGCCTTTCCCTTTGCGGGCAGACGCTGCGAGCGATTGACCGAGGCGGTTTTGAAACGGCTCGGCGCCACAGCATAGATTTTCGGGAACCTCTGCGCGTCCGCACCATCCAACTCCTGTGCAACCAACAACGTGCCGCGCGCTACGCCCGGCTCAACAGGAGTGTCAAACCATGTTCGTTCGATTGAGCATCGCGGTCGCCGCGCTCAGCGTTCTCAGCGGAGCAGCACTGGCGCAGGGCGCAAAGCCGACCGATCCGCAGATCGCACACATCGCCTACACCGCCGGCGTGATCGACATCAATGCCGCCAAGCAGGCGGAGGCGAAGGCGTCCAACAAGGAGGTCAAGGCGTTCGCCCAGGACATGGCGCGCGACCATGAGGCGGTGAACAAGCAGGCGCTCGACCTCGTCAAGAAGCTGAAGGTGACGCCGGAGGACAACGACACCAGCAAGGCGCTGTCGAAGCAGGCGGCCGACAAGCTTGCCGAGCTCGGCAAGCTGACGGGCACCGCCTACGACAAGGCCTATATCGACAACGAGGTCGCCTACCACAAGACCGTCAACACGGCGCTGGAGACGCAGCTGATCCCCTCCGCCAGCAATCCCGAGCTGAAGGGCCTGCTGGAGACCGGCCTGAAGATCTTCCAGGGCCACCAGCAGCATGCCGAACATGTCGCGGCCAGCCTGAAATAGGGAGACGCATGATGTTGCCAGGACGCTATCTCGCAACGCTCGCCTTGCTCGTGTTCGGCGCGACGGCTGTCCCGGCGCATGCGGCCACCATCCAGATCGTGATGGAGAATTTGGTAATCGCGCCGGCCGAGGTATCGGCCAAGGTCGGCGACACCATCGAATGGGTCAACAAGGACGTCTTGGCCCACACCGCCACCGCGAAGAACGGCGACTTCGATGTGACGATTGCGCCGAAGAAAACGGTCAAGTCGGTTCTGACCAAGGCCGGTACGGTCGACTATTACTGCCGCTACCATCCCAACATGAAGGCGGTGCTGACAATCGCGCCGTAGCTCGCGCGATGACCTCCGAGGTAATCGATCGATGCCTGCGAACCTTCGATAGTCCGGACAGCCGCACAGTCCGGCCCATCGAAGGAGAGCACCATGACCGACCACGCCACCATCGCCCGCAATTACATCGAGCTCTGGAACGAGCGGACGCCGAGCCGGCGCCGGGAGATGCTGAGCCAGAACTGGACCGCCGATGCGCGCTATGTCGATCCGCTGATGAGCGGCGACGGCCATGAGGGCGTCGACGCGCTGATCGCAGGCGTGCAGCAGAAGTTTCCGGACTTCACCTTCAAGCTGATCGGCGAGCCGAACGGCTTCGGCGACCATGTCCGCTTCTCCTGGGGTCTCGGACCCGACGGCGTCGACAGCCCGATCAAGGGCACCGACTTCGCCATGCTGAAGGACGGCCGGATCAGGAGCATCACCGGCTTCCTCGACCAGGTGCCGGGCGCCTGACGCGAGCTTCTTGTTCGACTCGTTTTCTTCGCGCGAACCGGGCCCCACTTCACTCGAATACGCTATGGTCCGCTTCCAAGTCGGTGATGTCGCTGCTAATCTTCCCGAAACACAGGGAGGACGCCATGAAGGCAGATTTCGCCTTCAAGACTTCTGTCGTCAGCGACATCACGCCGGCGCTGCTGGCGATCGGCCGTGACAGCTTTCCGCAAGCCCTGATCGGTTCGCTGCGCCGCGTCGCCGGCGTCGGCCACTGCATGGTGTTCTCGTTTACAGGCCCGCGGTCCACCGCGTGCCTGCTCGACGTCGGCAACATCCCGACCGGGCGTGAGCTTGGGATCGCCTATTCCGAACATTTCCATCAGGCCGACCCGAACCGCGATGCGGTGTTCGAGGGGCAGGCGCAGGCCACGCCGATCGTGCTGCCGAACTTTGCTCGCCGGATGTACAGCGACGGCTACCGCAAGATCTTCTTCGACGATTCCGACATCGTCGACAAGTTCGCCTCCGCGATCTGGACCGGCGACACCTGCTTCTATGTCAACTTCTACCAGATCACAGCGCAGGGCCGCTTCAGCCGCGAACAGATCGCGCGGCTGGCCGCGGTCGCGCCCGCGTTGACCGCGGCCGTGGCGCGGCACTTCCAGCGCGACATGGCGCCGGATGCCGACCCGATCGCCCGGCTGCAGACCCTGTTTGCCACGGCAGCACCGCTCGCCCGGCTGACCGGGCGCGAGAGGGAGGTCTGCCTGCGCATCCTCTCCGGCCTCAGCTCGGAAGCGATCGCCGCCGACCTCGGCATCGGGCTGCACTCCGCCCTCACCTATCGCAAGCGTGCCTATGACAAGCTCGGCATTTCCTCGCAGAACGAGCTGTTCGCGATCGCGCTGCGCCTGATCGCGTCCGCGCGCCAGTTGAACTGAGGGGGCCTTGAGCGGTGGCTTCCGTCTGTCCCCAACGGTGGGGACAGACCGGCGGCGCTTTCCAGCCTATGCTTGGCCCGAAACCTGAGGCCAACCTGAGATCAAGTCGTGAGCACCGCACCCCATTTCGACATCGATGTGCCAGCCTTCTGGCAGGACCCCTATCCGACGCTCGCGCGGATGCGCAAGGAAGCGCCGATCGCCTTCGTGCCGCAGCTCGGCAGCACCCTGCTGTGCAACCGCGACGACATCTTCGTCTCCGAGAAGCAGATCGACGTGTTCTCGTCGCACCAGCCCGAAGGATTGATGAACAGACTGATGGGCCACAACATGATGCGCAAGGACGGCGATGCGCACATGAACGAGCGTAAGGCGATCTTCCCGGCGATCTCGCCGAAGACCGTCAGGTCGCACTGGACCGCGCAATTCGAGCGACATGCCACGCGCATTCTCGACGAATTGAAGCCGGACGGGCTGGTTGATTTCGTGCAGGCCTTCGCGCTGCCGTTCTCGGCCGAATGCCTGAAGTCGATCACCGGCCTCACCAACATGCGCTTCCAGGACATGAACGCCTGGTCGCAGGGCATGATCGACGGGATCGCCAATTATGTCGGCGACCCGGCGATCGAGGCGCGCTGCCACGCGGCGACCTCGGGCATCGATGCCGCGATCGACGACATGGTGCCGGTGCTGCGCAAGACGCCCGATCTCAGCCTGCTCGGCGTGATGCTGCAAACGGACATGCCGATGGAAAGCGTGCGCGCCAACATCAAGCTCGCGATCTCGGGCGGCCAGAATGAGCCGCGCGACGCGATCGCCGGAACGGTGTGGGCGCTGCTGACCCATCCGGATCAGCTTGCGCTAGCGACCAGCGGCGCGGTCCCGTGGTTGCAGGTGTTCGAGGAATATGCGCGCTGGATCTCGCCGATCGGCATGTCGCCGCGGCGGATCGCAAAGCCCTGGACGATCCGGGACGTCGCGTTCGAGACCAATGAGCGCGTGTTCCTGATGTTCGGCTCGGCGAACCGCGACGAGAAGCATTTCGACCGGCCCGACGCGTTCGACGTGCGCCGCGACGCCAGCAAGAGCATCGCGTTCGGCGCCGGCCCGCATTTCTGCGCCGGCGCCTGGGCCTCGCGCGCCATGGTCGCCGACGTCGCGCTGCCCGCGATCTTCAACCGGCTGAAAAACCTGCGCCTGATCGAGGACAAGCCGCCGCGGATCGGCGGCTGGGCGTTCCGCGGCCTGCTGGATCTGCCAGTGGCGTGGGACGCATAAGCGCTGTTACCGTCCCCAACGCAGCACGACCGGATCGAGCGCGCGCGCGATCTCGATCAGCCCCGCTCGCGTAGCCGGGTGCAGCGGCTGTAGTGGATGGCGCACCATGTCGGACTTGATGACGCCGCCTTCGCGCATCAGGACCTTGCAGGCCTGCAACCCGCATTGGCGGTTCTCGTAGTTGATCAGCGGCAGCCAGCGCGCATAGGCCCGCACTGCTTCGTCGCGCCGGCCCGCGAAGAACGGATCCATGATCTGGCGGATGCCGTCGGGATAGCCGCCGCCGGTCATCGCGCCGGTGGCGCCGGCGTCGAGATCGGCCATCAGGGTGATCGCCTCTTCGCCGTCCCACGGCCCCTCGATCTCGGCGCCGCCCTTCTCGATCAGGCCGCGCAGCTTGTTCGCCGCCATCGGCACCTCGATCTTGAAGTACCTGATATTGGCAAGCCCCTTCGCCATTCGCGCCAGAAAATCCACCGAGAGCGGCGTGCCCGCGACCGGCGCGTCCTGGATCATGATCGGGATCTTGATGGCATCCGATACCACCCGATAGAACTCATAGATGCCCGGCTCCGGCACGCGGAAGGTCGCGCCGTGATAGGGCGGCATCACCATGACCATGGCGGCACCGGCGGCTTCCGCCTCCCGGCTGCGCGCCGCACAGACCGCCGAGGAGAAATGCGTCGTCGTGACGATGACGGGAATCCGCCCCGCAACATGTTCGAGCACGGCGTGCATCACGGTTTCGCGCTCGGCATCGGTCAGCACGAACTGTTCGGAGAAATTGGCGAGGATGCAGATGCCGTGGGAGCCGGCGTCGATCATGAAGTCGATGCAACGCCGCTGGCCTTCGAGGTCGACATTGCCGTTGGCATCAAAGATGGTCGGCGCCACGGGGAAGACGCCACGATAGGGACGCTTTGCGATTGATGTCATGATGACGACCTCTCAGGGCTTCATGTCAGATCTTGCGGAACGGCAGCGGCGGGCCTTCGAGCCTGCGCAGGCCCGGCTCGCGCCGCTCCAGCCACCAGCCATATTGCTTCGGCCAGGACGCGAAAACCTCGCCGCTTCTGCCGCCAAGCGCAAGCTCGGCATGCAGCGGCCAGTTCGGATCGAACAGCGCTTCGCGGCCGATCGCGACCAGATCGGCATGGCCGCCCGCCAGAACATCCTCGGCCTGCTGCGGATGCAGGATGAGGCCGACTGCAATGGTGGCAACATCGGCGGCGCGGCGGATTTCGGCGGCATAAGGCACCTGAAAGCCGTAGCCGCGCGGAATCCGCGCCGCCGTCGCCGAACCGAGCAGGCCGCCCGACGAGCAATCGATCAGATCGGCGCCGCGCGCCTTGGCTTCCCGGGCGAATGCGATCTGGTCCTCGAGCGCGAGTCCGCCGTCGATGCCGTCGACCGAGGAGATGCGTACCGACAATGGCCGCTCCGCGGGCCAGGCCACGCGCACGGTCTCGATGATCTCGAGCGGATAGCGCATCCGCCCGGCACGGTCGCCGCCATAGGCATCGCTGCGGCGGTTCGACAGTGGCGAGAGGAATTCGTGCAGCAGATAGCCATGCGCACAATGCACCTCGACGAATTCGAAACCGGCCTCCACCGCGCGCAAGGTGGCGCGCCGCCATTGCTCGCGCAGCGCTGCGAGATCGGCGACGTCGAGCGCGTGCGGCATCAGCCAGCCGTCTTCCATCGGGATCGCGCTCGGCGCCACCGTCCGCCATGGCAGTTCGCCACGGGCGCGGTCGGCCTCGTCGAGTGCGGCATTGCCGTACCATGGACGCTGCATGCTGGCCTTGCGGCCGGCATGCGCGAGCTGGATCGACGGCACAGCGCCGTTGTCCTTCAGGAAGGCCGCGATGCGCTCGAGCGGCGCGATCTGCTCGTCGTTCCAGATACCGACATCGCCATGGGTGATGCGGCCCTCGGCCGTAACCGCCGCGGCCTCGACCATCACGAGCCCAGCGCCGCCCTGGGCGAATTTGCCGAGATGCACAAGGTGCCAGTCATTGGCGATACCGTCGGTCGCCGAATATTGGCACATCGGCGAAATCAGGATGCGGTTTCGGGAGGTCACGCCGCGAAGCGTGATCGGCTGAAACAGAACGGGCTGCGACATCGGGACCTGCGGAAACGTGGTGGCGGGAAAACGGCCGCCGAAAGCTAAGCGGCGCGCCGCATCATCGCAAGCTGCACAACGGCGCAGGCGGCAGGACCTGGATGCATGCGCCGTGCACGCGATGGGGAATCATCCAAACCCGAAGCCCCGGCTGCAGAAATTTTCACGGGTTGATAAACACTTTCGTGTCACCGCCGTATCACGCAACCGATCGCAATTTGCGTCAGGCATGCCTACATTGCCGATATGAAAAAAATCGGATTCCTCTCGTTCGGGCACTGGACGCCCTCGCCGCAATCGCAGGCCCGCTCAGCCGCCGATGTGCTGCTGCAATCGATCGACCTCGCGGTCGCCGCCGAAGAGCTCGGCGCGGACGGCGCGTATTTCCGCGTCCATCACTTCGCCCGCCAGCTGGCCTCGCCCTTCCCGCTGCTGGCGGCGGTCGGCGCGAAGACCAGCCGGATCGAAATCGGCACCGCCGTGATCGATATGCGCTACGAAAATCCGCTCTACATGATCGAGGACGCCGGCGCGGCCGACCTCATCGCCGGCGGACGCCTGCAACTCGGCATCAGCCGCGGCTCACCCGAGCAGGTGATCGATGGCTGGCGCTATTTCGGCTATCAGCCGGGCGAGGGCCAGACCGACGCCGACATGGGGCGGCGTCACGCCGAGATCTTCCTTGACATGCTGCGCGGACAGGGGTTTGCGCAGCCGAATCCACGGCCGATGTTTCCCAATCCTCCCGGCCTGCTGCGGCTCGAACCGCTCTCGGAGGGCCTGCGCGAGCGCATCTGGTGGGGCGCCGGCTCGAACGCCACGGCAGTCTGGGCCGCGAAGCTCGGAATGAATCTGCAGAGCTCGACGCTGAAGAGCGACGAGACCGGCGAAGCCTTCCACATCCAGCAGGCCGCCCAGATCCGGGCCTACCGCGCCGCCTGGAAGGAGGCCGGCCACACCCGGGCGCCGCGCATCTCGGTGAGCCGCAGCATCTTCGCGCTGGTCGACGATCGCGATCGCGCCTATTTCGGCAACGGGCAGGAGGAGGACCAGATCGGCTTCATCGACGAGCGGACGCGCGCGATCTTCGGCCGCGGCTATGCCGCCGAGCCGGACAGACTGATCGAGCAGCTCAAGACGGACGAGGCGATCGCCGAGGCCGACACCCTGCTTCTGACCGTGCCCAATCAACTCGGCGTCGCCTACAACGCGCATGTCATCGAGACGATCCTGACTCAGATCGCGCCCACCTTGGGCTGGCGCTGAGTTTGGTGGCGCTGAGCTTGCCGCGGGATCAGGACCCGCGGCGGCCGTCTTCCAGGGGGTGGTTGAGAGGGGACGATCCGCCGCGGGCTTGAACCGACCGTTCTCGCCGGAGGATGGCCGGTTCTATATGGCCAATGCGGGAACCGGCGCGATCGTTCCGGCGGAACTTCGTTCTCAAACGCGGAGAACTACGGAAACATAACTGCGCCCTGTGAGAAGAACAGGTTGAGTACAGTGCGTTAGATGCGCACGTTGCGTGAACAGATCGCCGTATTATCCCGGGATCATCGCGGGAAGCCTGCCTGCGGATTGGCTCTGCGAATCTCGGTCAGGAATCCCTGTCGCGATTGCGGCGAGTGAGATCGAGACGCTCGACGCGCTCGTCAATCCGCCGGTTCAGTTCCTGATCCTCTTTCGAATTCTTGCCGCGACGGCCGCGAACCACAAATGCGCACCCGATCAGAACGACCGCAAAGAGCGCGTAGTGCCACCATTCCATGCATCGATCTCAAAATGGACGCCCGCGCATACGCGCGGAAAAAGTTACCGTTCACCTGTAAGGGCGCACCGATCTTGGCGCGTAAAAAGGGTTGACCAGACAGGTCGCCGGAAGCCCCATGGCGGCCGCCTGGCACTGATCCAGCGACGTGAAGATGCAGTCCATTCGATCGCCGATCAACGAACCGTAAGCATGCATGCAGACCGGATAGCGTGGATCATACATTTGTGCAGACGCCGGCCTTGTCATGCAAAGCGCGCTTAGCGCAAGCAGCAGCGCTCCAAGCAACTTCACATCAGGTCTCCTGCTATCACGGCGAAATACATTGGAGCGGGCGAAGGGAATCGAACCCTCGTATGCAGCTTGGGAAGCTGCCGTTCTACCATTGAACTACGCCCGCAAGTAACTGATACCGTTACTTTATTATTTGGCACTCAAGTGCCGTGGCACGGTTTTGGCACGCCGTTGCCACCCGACCTTAGCGCAGCGGCATATAAAATTCCATATCCAATGGCTCGCACCAATCGCTTCGTCGCGATCTCAACGAGGAATTGTCCCCAAAAAATCAATTCTGGCCGGCCGCACATCGCGTCCCCTCCGATGGGGCCTAGTCGCCTTGAAGCAATCACTCGCAATCAACACCGGCTGCGCGCAATGAACTCCTGCGCGGCCTTCCGGCTCTCCCAACTCGGTCCCCCTTGGACTTCATGGCCTGCGCTCTCTGGGCATGTGAAAAACGAGCGCGACACTCGACGCGATCCACAGCTCGGGCATTTGAGTCTTGACGCGAGATCGGAGCCGGGGAAGACCGCACCGCGCGTCCAGACGAGCGTCTTGAGATCGACGTCGTACTGGTAGATGCCGAATGCATGCCGTCACGGTCGCCTAATGCACGCCGCGCGAAATGCGCCTGCCGCGCACCGAGGCGGGGTTGGTCATGAGTGTTCACTCAGGGTTAACCATGCCGACACCAATCCCGCCCCCGTAAGGGAACCGTTGGAGGTTGTATCCGAATATCCGCTCCCGTATGAGGACGGGGTTCTGACGTGACTAAATCAGGTCTAAGAAATCGGCTTTATTTTGGAGACAACCTAGACTGGTTGCAGCGGATCGAGTCGAACAGCGTTGACTTGGTGTATCTTGATCCTCCGTTCAATTCCAACGCCACCTACAACATCTTGTTTCGTTCCCCGGTGGCTGAGGACGCATCGTCACAGATTGCTGCCTTCGACGATACATGGACTTGGGAGAATGGCGCAGAGCGCGCTCTCGATCACGTTCGAACGCTGGACCTAGACACCTTTATGCTTCTGGACGCACTTCGCCGCACCTTTTTGAAGGAAGGCGATGTAATGGCTTATCTCGCCATGATGGCGCCACGGCTGCTTCAAATGCGCCGCGTGATGAAACCTACTGCTACGCTCTATTTGCACTGCGACCCAAGCAACAGCCACTACCTCAAAATGCTTTTGGATTGCGTGTTTGAGGGCCAAGGCTATATCAACGAAATCAGTTGGAAGCGAACAACGGCCAAATCAGATTACGCGCAGGGAGCGACACACTACCCTCGCGTGCGAGACGTGCTGTTGGTTTATCGCAAGGATGCGTCCGCCACGGCGACTTTCACTCAGCAATTCGCTGCGTATGACGAGGCCTATATCGCGAAGAAATATGGTCTAAGAGACCCTGACGGCAGAGCGTACCAGCTCGACAACATCACCGGTCCGGGCGGCGCAGCCAAGGGCAATCCTTCATACGAGGTTATGGGGGTGACGCGGTACTGGCGCTACTCCCGCGAGAAAATGAACGATCTGATATCGAAAGGGCTCATTGTTCAGCCCAGACCCGGCGCAGTTCCTCGGTTCAAACGATACCTGGATACGATGCCGGGCGTCACAGTGAGCGACGATTGGGGCGATATCAGCGCCATAAATTCGCAAGCTAAAGAGCGCCTTCATTACCCGACGCAAAAGCCGCTGCAACTTCTCGAAAGAATAATAGCGACCTCAAGCAAAGAGGGTGATCTGATCCTCGATCCATTTTGCGGATGCGGCACTGCAATTCATGCGGCCGAGAAGATGAGGCGCAGGTGGATCGGGATTGATGTTACGTATCTCGCTATTCAAGTCATACAAGACCGTTTCAAGACGTGGCTTCCGCACGCGCTATATGAAGTTGACGGGATACCTCGGGACGAACTCTCAGGCAGAAAATTGGCCGCCCTCGATCCATACCAATTTCAGCTTTGGGCCGTAGGCAGGGTTGGTGGACAGCCGCGTGGAAAGGGCGCTGATCGCGGTATCGATGGAGAAATCATCTTTCTGCGTGGTGCCAAGGACTACGGCAGAGCAATTGTCTCGGTTAAAGCTGGAAAAAATGTCAATCCAGATATGGTCAGGGCGCTGAAAGGCACAGTTGAGCGCGAAGGCGCGCATATGGGAGTCTTTGTTTGTCTCGATCAGCCGTCGAAGGATATGCGGACCGAGGCCGCGACCGGTCGTAATATAGAACTGCCGGGCGGGATCCGCCCGCGCATTCAAATCGTGACGCTGGACGACCTTCTTGCCGGTCCAAGTTTGGGGATCATAACCAATTTGAACACAGTGCAAGTCGCACTTGCCGCGAAAGCGGAAGATCGGAAAAAGCCTAAGCGCGCGCCGACACCTGCGGAGGTTAGGGAGTCACCGCCTTTCAAGTATCCAATTCGGGGAGGGAAATCGAAAGTCCAAGAATCCCTGCCGATCGACGAGCCGCTTTTAGTGGCCCCGCAACCGCGATCTAAACCCAAGCGCCGCCGCAGATCGCCTTAGGCAGGCCATGTAGAGCCTCGCTCGGGGGCGTCCGACCGCGGTCGTAGCGGACAGGCTTTACGGCTCATTCACTTGCGACTCTCGTCAGCCTTTGGAACAAAACACAGAATGGCCAACGCGATGGACGCAGATTCACTGGCCGCAGTCACGCTTCCGAGACAATCGATGGCGTAACCACAATGTGAAGAACGGCCGAGGAAAGACCAACAAAGCAACTTCGCTGCGTTGCTCGCATACCCATTCCACTCATCTCTCGCCCACCCCGAGGACGGCCACTCTCTTCCTTTAAGTCGCGACGGGTGCGGGCCGCGGCAAGCTGAAGGACCAGAACCAAGAAAACACATGTCCAAGGCAGCCACATTTACTCTTGATCCGGGGCGCCAGCGCACCACCCTAGGCCGACAGATATCAAGTTACCGTACCTAGGCAGCCTGGCGAGCTTGTCGAGGATGTACTGCGGCGCCCCTTCTTTGATCTCGACGCCGTAGTCGAAGACCAGCCCATCATCGTTGGCGATGTCGTGTATGCTACCGTGCACGTGGGTCGCCGTCCGCAATTCGGAGGTGTGGCTCACCTCTCGGTTACATTGTAACATCTTCTCTTAACCAGAAGCACGCCGCACCATCGTTCTGAGGTGTGATCAATTCTCTAGCGTTTGGGCAACGAGCGCTTTGATCATTCGTCGGTAATATGGGCGGATAGCACCCGGGGTTTGCGCCATGTAGACCACCGCGAGCTGCTCCCTGGGGTCGATCCAGAAGAATGTTCCACCAGCCCCACCCCACATGTACTCGCCTTCGGAGCCAGGTACGCCAGCAAGTCCTGCTCCCTGTCGAACCATAAAGCCAAGTCCAAACGTGTAACCTTCCACGCCCATCAGAAGAGCACCCGGTGTAACCGGCGAACCTGGCCGGGTTCCCAGATGATCCGAGGCCATCAGCTTAATGGTAGTTGGGCTGAGGTAGCGACGGCCGTCCAGCGTGCCGCCATTGAGCATCATTTGACAGAAGCGCAGGTAGTCGGCAGCGGTCGATACGGCGCCTCCACCACCAGAGTCATTTAGCGGGTCGATCTTTACGTCGAGCATCGTCTCGTTTGGAACACCCGTCAGCGGATTTGTCGGCAACGGCTGGGCAATGCGGCTCCACTTTGCCTCAGGGACCTTGAAGCCCGTGTCGACCATGTTGAGAGGACGGAAAAGTCGCTCGTCCAGAAAGGCAGACAGGCGCTGGCCCGAAATGACTTCGACAACACGGCCAAGCACATCGACGGCCATACTGTACTCCCACGTCGTACCCGGCTCGTGGACTAATGGCGCCTTAGCGATCCCCGTAACAAATTGCTCAGGCGTGATCATGCGCGATTCCGCAGTGATCGCGGGATCGAAGAGTTTGGCCTCGGCGTACGCTGCCTTCAGTTCTGGCACATTCGAAAACTCACCATAAGCGAGGCCAGCGGTATGCCTGAAAAGATCTTGGATCGTTATCTGACGCTTGGCGCTCTCTCGGCTGGTCTTACCGTCCTTGTCGGTGACGAGCACCTCCATCCTCGCAAACTGCGGCAGAAACTTGGAGACTGGATCGGTGAGCTGAAGCTTGCCTTCCTCGACAAGCATCATAGCCGCGACCGATGCGAGTGGCTTTGTCATCGAGTAGAGGCGGAAGATCACATCGCTGGTCATAGGCTTGCCCGCAGGCTTATCCTGGAAACCGATGGCTTCAGAATAGATCAACTGGCCCCGCCGGGCGATCATGACCACGGCGCCGGGCATGCGATCGGCGTCAACCTCCTTTTGCAACACGGTGCGGATTCGCAAGAGCCGATCAGGCGAGACGCCAACCGCTTCCGGTTTGGTCGTTGGCGCTTCTGCAAAGCTGGCGCTGGCTAAGACGACAGCCATCATGAAAACAATCAGTCTTAGTGCAGATTTCATGCTTTCCTCCCGTGTGTATTGTTTTTGCCCAACATGAAGTGAGTAATTGACGATAGTGTTCTATCGGTTCTCCGCGCTCGCGAATGGGCTCTCGAAGCGCGGCGAGCTTTTGGGAATCGGCAGAGCGAATTGCGACCTCGAAAGCGGTATGAATTTGAGCTCGTCCATTGCAGCACGCTTCTTTTGCAAATCGTGAGAACTAGCCTATGAAGAGAAATTCCGTTTCGGAGGCGGGCTAGTCGCTACAAGCTCCGCAATCGCAGCAAGTATGGCGCCGGTTTCGATCTTCCCCTCAGACCGTTGTCTGAGCGCCGCTATGGCGTTCTCCAAAGCCTCTTCATGGGTCACGAGATGATCTCCACAGCGCGCCGCTAGCCCGATGTCACAGAAAGGCGCGCGGGCGGCGGGGGAGCCGCACGCGCGCGAGTTTGTGGTACGAAGGACGGCTTGGCTGTTTTCATGAGGGTCACAAAATAGCAGCCAAGCCACGTAAGTCTCAGCAACCAGCGTGCCAAATAGTCGTAATGCAGCTCCGCTTAAAGAGAGGCAAAACGCCACTTTCAGCCAAGGCCCGAATAGCTACGCGCACTTCGATGGCGGCTTCCGGACATGCGTGTCATCAACTGGACGCGGCAGAACGAGATCGGACGAGCAAGCGCTTAGTGACGCCGCGGGTGCGAGATGATTGGATCGATCTCGTCATCGTGTATAACGATCAGCTTACCGGGTTCCACGCCGAGCCTTTGCAACTGCTCCTCTTCGAGAGGGCAGTTTAGCATTGCGGCCTTGGCGCCGCAGTCTTTCAGGGTCAGCTTCACGGCTTCCGCCGGGTCGGTGACCGCAACCGCGTAAGTTATGTGCCTGAATTCTTCGTCGTCGCTGTCTTCCTTGAAGATGGCGACCGTCACCATCCAACCATCCATCTTGCTGCACCTCGGGAGGAGCCCTCACCATGTGAGGTCGGCTCGCACCGATGATCATGCAATTTCGGAGCCGTAGGCTGGCCCGTGCAAAAGCCATTCTGACGAGGCTGATCCCGCGCTAGCCTGCTAGTTCACGCTCGGCCCTCCGCTTTCGGAGCAAATGCCGGTAGCCTTGGTTGGCGGCCCACTTGGCGCGGGCGAGATGGGTTTCAACGCCCGACGGGCGCGCTCCGGCTCAGCTCTCGGATCAACGCGCAATACGATCTCCGCGACCTCTCGCCAGTCTGCGCCCTCTGCATCTGCGTCGAGTAGTCGGATGTAGGTGGCCGTGCTCTTGGTCGTAAGGTGTCAGGCTCTGATCGGTCGGAGCCATATCGAGTATCGGCATTTGCATTCGGAACTCTCCATGGACCGGTTCAGCCTACTCATACGCGGGACATCGCGCAACCGCGCGACGGCAGAACGCATGCAGCTCGACGGAGAGGCCCCTGTGCCAGCAACTGCCTTTGCAGAACTTTCGCCTCATCCCACGGCGCACGCATCCATACATCTCGCTCTTCATCCCTTGTCAGGATCGCCGTATCCCTCCACTGAAGGCCGCCTTGTTTGACGAACGAGATCGCTGCAGGTCCTAGAGGTAATCCTAGGAGAAGCGCTATGACGATTTCGAGGACTGAGGTAATCACATCGGTCGAGCGGCGGCGCCGGTGGTCGCAGGACGAGAAAGAGCGGCTTGTTGCAGCATCGCTTGAGCCCGGCGCCAGTGTTTCCGAGGTGGCTCGCGCGGCCGGGCTTCATGTGAGCCAGCTGTTCAGGTGGCGCAAGGAGCTTTGCAAGCACGGCGAAGCGAGCATGGCTCCGTTTGTTCCGGTCGAGATTGGGCCGCCTGCGTCACCGCGGGAGCCGGCCGACGCGCCGTTGACGACGACGGCGCGGCGACGCAAGAGCGATGGCATCACCGAGATCGATCTTGGTAGCGGGCATCGCACTCGGGTCGATGGCGACGTTGATGGAGACGCGCTGCGTCGCGTTCTCGGCTTAATAGTCAGAAGTGATGCTATTTGTGCGGTATCATCGCGCAATATCAATATAAAATCGCAAACCAAGGTATGAGTATAAAAAACTGTCCAAAGTGCGGTTCCTCGCGAACGAAAAAGAACGGAACATTTAGAGGAACGCAGCGATACCGTTGCCGTTCTTGCGGTGTTCAGTTCGTGCACGACACGAGTGTGTCAGCCGAGACATTGTGGCGAGAGTTTGCCGATGAACACGCACGCGTGTCAGTACTCGCACGGCGGCATCACATTTCAAAGTCAACTGTTCATCGGAGGTTGGACGACTGCACTCTGCCAGAGATTCTTCCAACGCCATGAACCATGGTCGCGATCATCGACGCGACGAAAGTCGGACTCTCGTGGATGCTCGTCGTACGCGATCCGCATGCGAAGGAAAACGTGTATGCACGGGAGATATCGTCGGAGACGACATTTGTATATCAAGAAGCATACGCACATCTTCGAAGAATGGGGTTCTCTTTCTCGGCAATCGTCAGCGATGGTCGTTTTGTCGCCATACGGCGGCTTTTTCCAGGCGTACCCGTTCAGATGTGTCATTTTCACCAAGAACAGATTGTGATTCGATATCTCACGCTCAATCCGAAGTTGGACGCAGGAATCGAACTCCTTGAGCTCGTGCGAACGTTGCCAAAAAATGACGAGGCCTCGTTCTCTGATGCATTCAAACTTAGGTGCAAGACGTACCGTGTGTTCCTTCAAGAGAAGACACAAAATCCGGAGACCGGTCGGTGGTCATACACGCACAAACGCGTGCGACAAGCGCGTGATTCAGTTGCTGCACATCTGCAGTATCTTTTTACCTTTCAAAGGTTTCCTGATCTCAATATTCCAAATACTACCATTCGCTCGATGGGGTGTTCCGAAAGGCAAAAACGGCCATCGGGGTGCATGCCGGATTAACGCACGCGCGGCAGCTCAAACTGGTATTGTCGATTCTTTTCGCGCACGGGCAGCATCACATTTGACTATTAAGCCATCGTTCATCGGCGGGAGGATCTTGGTTATGCGCGACATCTATGCTCTGGCGCAGCATGCGCAGATGGCGATTGCCGAGCGCGTACGTTCCTTCGAGGAGTTCGAAGTGTCCAATGATGACGAAGGCCAAACCATCTTCGGGAAAATCGATTGCTACGACGCGAACCTCAAATGGGGCTCGCCCGATCCGGCTGATCCGGCCGTGACGAGGCGCGTCCTCACGATCATGCTCGCGGAGGACTACTGACCTCCGGCTCTTGGCCCAACTCGCAAGGGTTGGGCTCAGAGGTCCTCCTGTGTTTTTTTAAGGATCGCGGCAGGCCACGGCAAGCCGTGTGGCCTGCCGCGGAAAGAAATGCCGACTGGCACGTGGATACAGTCTCCATCGTTATGACAATGCGCGCATGGCCATCTCCGCGAGTGATGGGAGCAAGCTCATTGCGTTCCACGTTCCCCCTCATGCGGTACATGCTTCTTGTAAGAAGAAGGGCGGAAAGTGGGGTTGTGCCGGCACTCCTGAATTCGTACGAAGCGTTACGACATTACTTCTTGAACTATGCGAGCCGGGTCACAGCCCAAGCGTCCTGGCGATCCAAAAGCCTTCCGCCAAGAATTCAGGTCTGGCCGAATTAGGCATGAACCTGCTCAATGTCTCACGCAATAGAGATCGTGCCAGAACTGCAACCGTAAGCGCTGTTTTCAGGCCACAGCTTTGAGGTCGTGACGGCAATAGGCCCACGGCAGCAGGTGATCGATCTCGTTATTCGGATGACCGTTGACGATCCTGGTGAGCGCGTCGGTCAAGCAGGCAAGCGGATCGACATCGTTCAGCTTACAGGTTTCGACCAGGGAGGCGATGATAGCCCAGTGCTCGGCACCACCGTCGGAGCCTGCGAGCAGCGCATTTTTCCGGTTGAGCGTGATCGGACGGATCGAGCGCTCTACGGCGTTGTTGTCGAGCTCGATACGGCCATCATCGATAAAGCGCGTCAGGCCCTCCCAGCGTGAGAGCGCATAGCGGATGGCGTCGGCCAGCTTGCCCTTTTGGCTGATCAACGCGAGCTTTGCGCGGAGCCACTGCTCGAAGGCTTCCGCCAGCGGTCGGCTTTTCTGTTGCCGAACGAGACAGCGCTCCTCGGCGCTACGGCCACGGATGTCCTTCTCGATGGCATAGAACGATATGCTTGAGCGCTCGCCCGCAATGGGCGCGGGACCGGGGGCGGCGAGTTCGTAGAAGTTACGCCGCATGTGGGACCAGCAGAATGCAAGCTGAACGTCGCCACGCTCGGCCAGCTTGCCATAGCCAGCATAGCCATCGACCTGCAGGATCCCCTTGAAGCCTGCCAGATGGGCGATTGGTCGGTCGGCTTTGCGATCGGGAGCATAGACATAGGCGACGCCCGGCGGATCGGCGCCGCCCCATGGCTGGTCGTCCGCTGCATAGGCCCAGAGCTGACCGGTCTTGGTGCGCCCTCGGCCGGGATCGAGCACCGGCATCGTCGTCTCGTCGGCGAACAGCTTTGGCCGTCGCCTGAGCTTGCCGAGGAGGCGCTCATGCAACGGACGCAGGTGGAAGGCTGCTTGTCCCACCCAGTCCGCCAGCGTCGAACGATCGAGCTCAATGCCCTGGCGGGCGTAAATCTGAGCCTGCCGATAGAGCGGCAGGTGATCGGCATATTTGGACACCAGAACCTGGGCGACGGTTGCTTCGGTCGGCAGTCCGCCCTCGATCAACCGGGCCGGGGCCGGCGCCTGCATGACACCGTCCTCGCAAGCGCGGCAGGCGTATTTGGGACGCCGGGTAACGAGGATCCGGAACTGCGCCGGGACCAGGTCCAGCCGCTCGCTTCTATCCTCGCCGATCCGATGTAACTCGCCCTGGCAGCAGGGACAGGTCTTGTCCTCGATGTCGACGACGACTTCGATCCGCGGCAGGTGCGCCGGCAAGGCGCCACGGTTGACGCGGCGCCTACCGGCTTGCACCTCACGGCCTTCAGGTGCGCTGACGTCCTGCGCCGTCTCGCCGTACGCTGCCACCTGCTCGACGTCTTCTAGGCCCAGCAGCATCTGATCTTCAGGCAGCGTCTCTGCCCGCCGGCCAAACCGATGCCGCTGCAATTCCTTGATGATCTGACGCAGCCGTTCGCTCTCGCACCGCTCCGCAAGCAGCATCGCTTTCAGCGTCTCGGGATCGTCAGGCAGGGCGTCGCTCACACCCAATTCAGAGCATATTCGCCGCCAACTGGCGACGCGTCCGACGCTCCTGATTCACTTCGCCGCAGCACCGCCAACAACTATCCCGCTTGTGTTGGCGCCGGCGTCGCCCGTGCTTCATGCACAAGCCGCCAGTCGAGCCCCTCCAGCAGCGCCGACAATTGCGCCGCCGACAGACGCATCACACCGTCCTCGATCTTCGGCCAGCGGAAGATTCCATCCTCCAGCCTCTTGGCGAACAGACACAAACCCGTTCCGTCCCAGAACACCAGCTTGATCCGATCCGCCCGCTTGGCCCTGAACACATAGACAGCTCCCGAGAATGGGTCAGCCCCCATGCTCTCGCGCACCAGGGTAGCAAGCCCCTCCATTCCCTTGCGGAAGTCTACCGGTTTAGTCGCCACCATCACCCGGACCGCACCCGACGGACCGATCACTGGCTCGCCTTCAGCGCCTGGACGATCGACGCAATCATTGTTGGGTCGGCACCACGACCGGCCCGGATCGTGATGCCGTCAACTTCGATCTCGATGATCCCGGAATCCGTCTTGGCCTTGCAGCGCACCGCTTTGCGCTCACGGCCAACAGCGGGCGCCGGCACTACGGCATCCACCACCGCCGGCACAAACTGTACTTCTTCCACTTCGGAATGACCGCCCGCAGCTTCTCGCAACTGACGGCGCCAGCCAAACAACTGCTGCGGCGACAATCCATGCCGTCGCGCTACCGAACAGACCGAGTCGCCGCTCGCAACGATCTCCGCAACAATCCGCGCCTTGTCCTCGTCGCTCCACTTCCGCCGACGGCCGGCTCCAGTGAAGACCTCAAGCCGCCTCACCGGCTCCGTGATAGCACTATGCTCTGTGTCCATTCTAAGCCTAACGGTTCAAACAAACCGCAGACTCGCAGATCGCCCCGTCAACCGGTCGGTGGCCGCTGAACAGCGCTTACCTGCAACCTCGTGCAAGGCGATTTCCTTACCGTCGATCTTCACCTTTGCCTGAGGCGAGCCACCGTGGGCAATCGCGCTCCGTACGTCATAGAGGTCGCGCGCGGTGTTGAAGGCGCTTCGACGTTCGGCACTTGGGAAGGGGGATGCATAGTTGAGAGAAAATCGGAAACGCGTCTCTCAGCGTTGCTTTTCTCCTATGTCTACAAGCAGTATGCTCTCTAACCCTATGACCGCATCCACGATGCTATCGCGCGGCTTTGCTCGACGCGCAGAGTCGACGAGACGTTGGCATGCCATCTCCAGCGAAGGATGAATGTTCTCGAAAAGCTTCGCATGGGCTTCGATCCTCGATGCCTCTTCCGCTGAGACGTCGTATCGAGCCATAGGCACGTGTTCGTTGCCCCAGAGGTGGCCCATACCAAATGCCGATCCGAGTGTGAGCTCTGCAGGCGTGACACGCACACCGTCATATCCAACTGCTCCCGCATACTTGAATGATGCGAGCGCTAACATGCAGCGGTCCAATATCTCTTAAGTTGGCTTCCAAATCTGGTCTTCCGTCACTCCATCGTAGCTTCCGATCACTTTCGGTACTTCGATCTCCCTTACGAACACGAAGTCTGGAAAATTCAGCAACCTGCCGTGGCCCCGAAATATCGGATTTCCTCCGTAGAAGAGCGTGAACTCTTCATCGGTGATCGGGCGCAGAATTACGCCGCCAGGGAAGGCGATCGGCGGCACATCTCTCGGGCCATGCAGGTTTAAAGCCGGAGCATACAGTCGGAGCTGGACGGTGGAGCGGTCAAAGAAGCCAGCCACATCGGTGAGCAATTCATCCATCTGATCATCGGTGATGGAGAATGTGCCGCATCTTTGGAGTGCTTCATACGCTAGGCCGGTGAGGACGGTGCGTGGGTCCAAACTCCCCGCGCCGATGGAGGTGCCCACAACTTTCAGGTAATCCGGATAATCCACCGCGAGCACTGCGCCGAGCTTCTCCGCAAGCCGGCCAGTTAGACCATCGTGCCCCGAGAACAAACTGAGCGTACTTGGTTTTGGTACAACGGCTCCTTGCCAACCGCCGTTTGGACCGCGTCGGTATTCCCGGGGAAGATGATGTTTTTGCAATTCGATGAGTAGGGCGGCGCGTCCCTCTCGAATTGCTTCGCGACTTGTCTCTTTCATGTGACCTGCACTCTATCGGATACGCGCGAGAGGGCAACCGATCTCACAACGCGCATGTTGTCGACCTTGGCTACGCCCAACAACGCCAACCACAACACAGCCCCCGACTGACACGATCGCTCCGACAACTATCTCCACACAACGTTGACCTCATCTAACCGATAACAAAGCTCGGCTATGGGAGAACTCAATCAGTGTCCAAACCCGTCTCGGGAACAAGATACGGGACGTCTTCGATACCAACCCGGAATGAACTGATAGAGCCGGCGTTGCTCAGTGTGGCGTACGCCGGCTCTAGCTGGTTTGGATATTCACGGGCCACCGTGTAGCGGACTCGGAACCTACGTAGCTCTGAGAGCATGTTCGCCAAAGCCAAGGGTTGTAAGGGTTCAAGGCGTTTCGACGACCAATTCGCCGTTCTGATCATACGCATAGTATAAGACAAACTTGTCCAGACCCATTACCAATCGTTGCCCGGTTGAAATCTTCATTACCGTAATGCGCGCTGTCACTTCGCATTCAAGAATACCAGAATAGTTACCGAAGCGCGCGGTTCTTGGCCAAATCTTCTCGATGTCGACCGAAACCACCTTGAAATCAGGGCCTGCTTGGGCGGATTGCTCAATGAAGCGAGCCAGTACTAATTTGGACTTCTGCGTGGCGGCGGCATCGACACAACTCGGAAATTTCTGAGCGTGGCCCGTTGTTGTAAGAATAGAGAGAAGCAGAATTGACGCGGTCAGCGTCAATTGAGTGAATTTTGAGCGATTAACAACAATATGTTCTCTATCCATGATGCAGCTCTCGCCTCATGGCTGATTGATCAACGTGGCCGCTTGTGCTCCAAGGGACTGGCATACGTTGTTTTGTGCAATCGGATCACGGAATCTCTGCATCTCCCTCATCGGTCCATACTTGGCATATTCGCCGACACTTTGGAAAAAATGCAGCACGTCCGATGTACTGCCGGCATAAGTAAACGAGACACACAACAATCCGCGGCCATATGGCGTGGATGGCAATACAACTCTTTCCTCACGGGTTTCGCTCTGCCCCAAATACCCGATGTAACGCTCGTCAAGTTTTCGAGCGTTCTGGCCCTCCATGATCCATGCTGATGCAGACACGTTTTTTAAGCCCAGCGTGCCTCCGTTCGTCACAGAGTAAACGACGGCTGGGTTGCCATCAGGAGGTAGTGTACCCCAGAACATCCGAGGGTATGCAACCTGGACAGGATCAACACGAGGGATGCCGATTGGGCCAGGTAGTTGCGTCGTTCGGCTCGCCGGCTCCACTTGCTCTTTCTTGTCTTCGGTTTTGAACCATTCGACCCACCGATCTCGAAAAAACCAAACCAATTGGACGAAGGCCAATATGGCTATTAGCCCGGTCAGAGACTTGCGCTGCTCCCCCCACTGCTTGGCAGCTACGCCGGCGGTGCAGATGTATACGACAGCCAAAACGATCCATTCGACGAGAGATGTGCGCACGGGAGGCAGCGCCCTCAAAATCACGCTGCACGATAGCAGAACCTGAAAAAGACTGGTGCGCCGTATCCATCGATGCAGGGAGAGTTGGAGTGGCCCCTAGTGAATTGACAGATTAGCGGTAGCATGATACTGTTATAGGGCGCTCCATTGCTTTCTGTAGCCCCTGAAAAAACGGCGGCTACTTGAGCAATGGAGAGAATGTCATGAACGCGGTTTGCAAAACGGTCGGTTGCATCTGTTCTACCGGCACAACGCTCATGTTCTTCCAACTTCTAGATGTATGGGCCTCTGACATTCCGTCACACCTTACTATGGCGGCTGGTACGATCATCAGACTCGAGATGACTATCTGCGTCCTCCTGTCAGGCGCGGTGTCGGTCGCTTGCTTCAGAGCATCCGAGAACGGATAAACCTTGAATGATGGAGACCCCGTAATTTGGCGGGGTCTTTTTTATGCATTGCGGCGGTTTCTTGCTTCGGTATCCAAAGACCGATGTGGGACAGGCGCTCCAAGATAAACCCTACAACTCCGCACCAAGCCAGAGAACCGCGATAGCGCCGAGTGTTAAGGCTCCGATGATAATTTTCGTCACCGAGCTTTTCCCTAAGGTCCGGGAGTTCAAGGTTCAATTGTAACGGCGCTAAAGGGTTTTGACGGCATACCGTCGATCATAAGCTTGAGATAGATGTGGTAGTTCGGCAGTTGCAACAGATCGATCTCGTCAAATCGGTCTTGAAATTCTCGCGCCAGGTACGTCGCGTCCTCTGCGCCCACGCGGAAGGAGATAATCGTGCCCGCATTTCCGAGGACTGCATGGCGTACGTCCGGTTCAAGCTGGTGCAGATACTGATGGGCTACAGTGAAGCCGACACGATACTTGCGGAGCTCCGAGAACATGTTCGCCATAGCGAGCGTCGTGAAGTTTTGGAATTCGTCAACGTAGACGTGGAAGTCTCTCCGCTGATGCGCGGGTAACTCCGCTCGGCTAAAGGCCGCCAGTCCGAGCGTTGTGACAAGCAAGCCGCCCAGAAGCGACGAGCTATCTTCGCCGATCTGTCCCTTAGCTAGATTCACGAGCAGCACTCCACCCTCATCCATGATCTGCCGGATGTGGAGATCGCGCTCGGGCGCGGTGAGTAGCCGGTTGAGGAGTGGGTCCGAAAGAAAGGCTCCGACCTTGTTTTGAATAGGGGCGGTGCCGTCTGCCCGGTAGCCGAATGAAAAGCGATCGAACTCCTTTAATAAGAACGTACGGACGGTCTCATTCTTTAACTTCCGCGCAATCTCCGTGCGAAATTTCTGGTCCGACAAAATGCGAAGCACGTCATGCATCGTCGCCTCCGGCTGCTCCAGGAGTGCCATAAGCACGTTCCGCAAGATGTGCTCCATGCGCACGCCCCATGCGTCCGGCCACATCTTCTTGAAGACCTCGATGAAGCCGGAAGCGGCAAGGGCGATGCGATCTTCGCGAACATGGCGCAGCGGATTGTACCCGTACGGTTGAGTTGGATCGCTGGCGTTCAAATAGATTACGTCGGATTTTCGTCGCGTCGGCACTTGAGCCGCGACGCGCTCCACCAAATCGCCATGGGGGTCGATAAGCGCAAGTCCGCGTCCGCTTTCAATGTCCTGGAGCGCCATCGTCTCGATCAAGGTGGACTTGCCGGTGCCCGTCTTACCGATGATGTAGATGTGTGAGAAGCGGTCTTCGTCCTTGATTCCAAAGATGTAGTCGATGTTGCGATGGTCGGCGCGAGCAACGCGCGTTAGTCGTAGCGGCATGCGCTCAATACTCGCGCCTCAGACATATCCTCCGAGAGGGTGTGTCCGGTATTTCAATGTCACGTCCGCTCAGTGACGAAGTGGCACGATCTGCCGCCTCCACTCGTTTCGAGTTAGCCGCGACAATCACCCCAGAGTTTTGATCTTTACACGTTCCGCCCCGCGATCCGGGACCTGCATGCATGTCCGGGTCTCGGTGGCGAGGCGGAGGCATCGCGACGAGCGTCCATACGGTCGATTGGGTGTTTATTCTAATCCGGCTCAGTGACGGACGCTCGGCTTCCGCCTCGCGATCGAGCACCCGAATGGTTCGGATGCCCGTAGCGAGGAGGATACGATGTCCAACATTGCTCTTTCCAACAAAGCGCTGAAGCTGATGAGGCTTTGCGATCTTAACGGATTTGATAGCCTCGACGATCTTCTGCTAGCGACGGCCCTTAAGGATGCAGTGTGTCCGGCCATCTGTATGACGGAGGGCTGTGACCACACAGCAGATATGGAACCAGACCAAGATCAGGGGTTCTGCGAGGCGTGTGGCGGCAACACCCTCGTATCGGTTCTCGTGCTCGCCGGTCTGATCTAGGAGGCCGACGATGCTGGTTCGAAACTACTACCACTGCGCAGAATGCGGTCGTGAGTGGACGGACATCTGGTCCGCACAGTGTGAAGATGATTGTCCGTACTGCGGCGCACGTCATATGTCCCCGTACAAAAGCGAAGACGCGGAGGAGCGCGATGATGAATAGGATCGCACTTCTCAATGACGCGTTCCGCAACACGTTTCGCGGCGGCAAGGTCATGATGACAATCGGCGTTGCGGAGCTAGCGGACTGCGTGAAGGCCGAGGCGCTTCTTCAAGTGGCGAAGTTCTCCGACTTTACCCCGGAGAACGATCCGCACGGCGAGCACGACTTCGGAAGCTTCGATCTGGTCGGCCGCAAGTTCTTCTGGAAGATAGACTACTACGATAAGGACATGCGGCACGGCTCCGAAGATCCCAGCAATCCCGAACGAACACTACGTGTGCTCACGCTCATGCTCGCGACTGAGTACTGATAAAGCAAGAAGTGACCCGCCCGCCTAAGCGCAACGGATCGATGTTTAAGCTGGAGAAGCACCATTGCGGGGATCGTCATATGTCCTGACGAACAGCGTGATGCTGCCAATGCGGCCCGAACAGAGCGGATATACTCTAGACGTTCTTTTTGTCCTGACCCTCGCTTCGAGCGAGGGTTTTTCTTTTCTCAGAATTGCGTCTTCCCGAGGGCTCGGCTCAGGGCATCGCCATTCCAGATGACGCGTAGCTCTGGATCGACCCGATTGATTATCACATCGCGTTGGCGGAAGGGGTCGATCTCCTCGCCGCGGCGAATGTTACCTGTTAGGAGTGGTCACGAGGACATCGTGGGGTGCGTGCGAAGAGATCGAGGATCGCTTGTATAATGGCCGGCATGCTTGGTTGTGGTGGCGGTCCTGAGATTCTTTTTCCGTTCCGCTGCTTTGAGGCGGCAGGATTGGAGGAAGCGCAGGCAATCATCGTCATCAAGGCATGTCGATGTAATCCCATCCAGGACTACCTTCGAAGTGGTCAAGCCCAAACTCCACCTTGAGCTGCTGGTGGGCCTGTTCACGGAACCCATCTGGCCCTGATCATGGCAGCGCGACTCTTGATGCTGGCATCGGACGGCAGCCAATTCCGCATTGTGAGGCACGAATAGCGCGCATATGCTCGCGACCGAGTACTAATAAAGCAAGACGTGACCGCCTCCCATCTAGACGCAGCGGATAGATGCTCCAGCAGGAGGAGTACCGTTGTGGGCACCTTCGCAAGGCCTGACGGACAAGCGTAATGCTGTCATGCGCCCGAACAGAGCGGATTTACCTCGGACACACTTTGTCCGGCTCGCTTCAAGCGGGGGCTTTTTCTAACTAGGGGAAACCTCCAATGACCTGTGCTGTCGCTTGGATCGATACATTAGCGCGGATCAGAAACTCCCGCCTGAGGCTGTCATCGCTCACAAATTTGTTTCCCTCGGCTTTACCTCGGTCGTAAGCGCATCCTCTTTGGCTTGGGCGGAACAACCTTGCTGAACTCAAGCGTACCGCTTTGTGGACGATGGTCGCCCTCAAGCCGCGGGATAACAAGCTTCAGCGGCATCTGACCTGCCGTGCCGCTGAAGATACATGTTCCGGTCGGAAGCGATGGGATCGATTCCTCGGAGAGTTGATCAATGTAGGAAACTGCGCTCGCGATCGTCGCGAGATCTCTTTGGTTGATAAGACGGTGTATGAAATAATTGTGCGCTTGAGAGGTGATAGTTGCTGAAATGTCGTTCGGCCTTTGGCTGGCAATCGTAACGAAGACTCCGAACTTTCGGCCCTCCTTGACAATCTCCTCGAACGTCTCCAAGCGATAATCTTTCCAGCTTTCAGCCTCCCGAATTGATTCCGTCGATAGAATATTGTGCGCTTCATCAATGATGATCGACAGCGAGTAATCTTGCGACCGACCTTTCTGATCTGAATATTGCTTCTTTGCGACAACGAGCGGGATCGTCTTCTTCATCTCCGTGTTCACGTCGTGCAGGTTGATCACGACGAAATTCTCTTGCCAGATACCGCTGCCGCCGGTCGTGTCGAAGACACGCTCGATGTCTTCTCGCTTGCTCTTCAATTTGTTAATTGCAGGCGCGATGTGCTCATTCTGCGCTCGATTTGATAGAACATCTGAGATTAGCTGGAGGTACATAAAGAAGATTAGGTTGGATAGAAGATTATCAGTGAAGTCGAATGTCTCAATGTGGGAATACACGACTGTGTTCGGTATCTCATCCGGACTCGATTTTAGGAATGTCTGCGTTCCCTTGAGCTTGTATTCCTGCATCGTGTTGTGCCACTCAAGGTCATCGGCCAGTTCCACCGGGTTTCCATTGCCATCGACTTCCGGCAATATCTCGCGTAGATAATCGAAGAGCAGGTCGACGCGAACTTTGTCCGACATTTGGAGAATGGACGTTACCCGCTGCCGGAGAATGTTTTTGAAATGTTCGGTGTAATCTCCGGTGCCATCTCCCCATACGTGATCAAACAGTCGCAAGACTCTCCTCAAGAACGGCTTTTGTGTCTTTTCTGTCGCGTCGGATAGGATCGCCAACAACTCGATGTCTAAGAGATCGTCGTGCGAGATTGGTATTCTATCGCCTGTATTCTTACGAGTGGATAGATTGTAGACCGTCTTTCGGTCGGTCATGCATTGGAGATGAGTGTACTCACCGTTAAAATCGAACAGCAGAAATTTGCATTTTTCTTCGAACTTTTCGGCGTTACGCTTTCGAAGCTCGGCAACGAAGGCACCGAAAATGGTAGCCAATGTGTTCGATTTGCCGCTCCCGGTATTGCCGAAGATCGCGATGTGGCTATTGAAGAGTCCATCGACTGGGAATGCCATGGGATAGTCTTCGTAGTCAGTCTTCGCGAACGAGACTGAGATGTCGCCCTCTGAGATGAGTTGATGGATTTGGTGGATGCGATTGGAAGTTACGAGGAAGGCCTCATTTCCAATCAAGGGCAATTCCCGCGTCCCTCCGAAGAATTTTCCATCCTTGTCAATGAAGCCCACGAGCGCCACCGTTAGCACTCGGCGGTTCTTATCAAAGGCAGCGAACGCGGAGCCCCGGTACTCCTCCTCCGTTTTTTCGCCCTCTACTTTCCCGATTAGCGCAAGAAATCCCTTTCTGATCTCTATGTAGCCATTCACTGAAACATTGCGGAGCAGTTGACCGTCAAAGAAGAGATCAGACAAATTCTTGTTTCGATCGACACGAACGAATATTCGCCGACCTGATACTTCAATGACTTCGCCGACGCGTAGCACCGCTTCGGTTAGATAATTATCGGGCTTCATGACTGAGCTTTGGTACCACCGACGACAATAAGGCGTTTAGACTTGAGAAGGGGATCGTGTCGGTTCCTTCGGGATGGACAATCACGACATTGTTGTAGCGGCTAAATTGGTCGCGGTACGCCGCGACGGATGCATCGTCATAGGAGACGATCAAGACGAGCAAAGTCGGATTTTTAAGCGCCTTGGTGACGATGTCTGCGATGTGTTCGTCCTGAAATGAAAAACCGAAGCAAACTAGAACGGTATTTTCAACTTCGAGCGCATTCGCAAAGATACGCAGCAGGTCATAGTATACGCGAGTGAGTAGCGTCTCGGAAAATTTCTGTTTCGTTGGCATCACCAGACAAAAACTATCTAAGAACGCCGCCACGTCCGCCGAACCCGCCGCGGGGATGGTCCGCTGTTGAGAGTGATAGGAAAGCGAGCTACCTGAAAGTCGCCAGGACAGCGAACCATGCAGCTTGATCAGATTCACCGTCGGTATTGGATAGCGATATTTGAATAGCGTACCGGTCTTATACGTCACGTCGAAGTAATGTTCAGGTTGAAACGTGTAACTCTCGGAAATCGCCGGATTGCGGAGGAAGCCGTCATTGAGCCGCAATGTCTTTATTCCCTCAGCAGCTCGCTCGACGAAGAGATCGTAGTTCGTGGTAAAGATCGTGATCTGCTTCGGGAGCAATTCGGTCTTTCGCTCGTCGAGAATACGAGACAGGTTCGTAAGAAATTGGCGGTATTGATCTAACGTCGCGTCATTGGCGGCCACCCGCGAATTGGCGATAAGGGCATTTGTCGATGTTTGCAGCGCGCTAAGAAACTTATGTTTTTCAGCGTCAAAACCTTTGTCATCTGACGTTTCGAGAAGCTTATTAAGCCTCACTTCGATATCACCGGCGGTGGCTATCGCTGGCATCGAGGCGCCAGATCCCAATAGGAAGTTTATGTGCCCTGACTGCAGAGCTTTCGTAAGTGTGGTATCGCATTCAGGCTTGTTGGTTTCGGTTGAAATTGTGCGCGCCATTGGAAATTACTTACCCGGTTGTGGATCGATGCTACCACACGTCTGGTTCTTCACAAGGCGCCGAGAGCCTGACATCGCAGGAGTTGTCGCGCCACTCCATGTGAGCCCATAACCTTCGGAAGAGGCGGATAAAAGAGAGTAAGAGGCTGGCATTTCGAGCACGGGCTCGCCGTGTGATCTTCTGATATAGCCACGCAGCGTGCAAGACGACCTGTTCGAAGTCGGTTAGCTCATTTGAGAGCCGCTCTTAATTCGACCACGAGCGTATCCTCGCGACGTTGCCGCGCAGACGTCACGAAGTTCGTCCTCCAGCAATCCCCTTGGCAACGATCGGCGCTCGGACAGCCGCGCGCACGTCGCCGTCGCATGCTGCGATCACCTGATCGGTCGCCACCTGCAGAGTATTGAGCTCCGGCGTCGCCTTGGGATCGGCGGACATGTGCAATTCCGTGTTGACGGGCGGGAAACATGTTCCTATTTTGTTCTAATGTCAATCGAGACGCTGGGGAGGCCTACCGGCTCAGCTGGCGCGTCCGCGTGGGGTGTGTGCGGGGGTACATAGAAAGCCCGGTCCGGGTCCGCCCGTGGCATTACCAGGCGGTCTTGGACATGCAAACGCTCGTGTGGGCCAAGGGCCGGAATTTTCCGCTCGGAAGGCTTGGGAGCCGTCTCATGTGCCCGCAATGCGGCAACAGGGATGTGAACGTTATCTTTGAGCCGCCACCGATGGTACGAACCGTCGTGAGCGGTCGATAGTGGGGTAAGCGATGAGCGATGAATGGTTGCCTGAAACTGAGCCGCCGAAGACAACACGACGTCTGACGCTGGACCGCAGACCACTTTATGAGCGATCTAAGCTCAGCGACCGGGGACTAGTCAATTTTCGCCGGGTTTGCGACCAAATGGGCATACTGGATCGTGAGACAGACACGATAATACCGAATTCAGTGATGCATCGCGATTAAGCTGTGAGCAGTCTGGAGAGACAGCGTTTCTCCCGTTGACAGCAGCGGCTAAACCTACGGCAGTGCTCCAACCCTAGGTATAGTCGGAAGAGCATCCGGGTGATTCGCGATAAAGAAGCTGCTGCAGTGCAACGCCTCTCACAAAAAGAAGCTGGCGCGTATTTTACGCCGGACGCAATCGTCTCGACCCTCCTGCGATGGGCCGTCCGGGATGAGCGCGACCGACTTCTCGATCCCTCGTGCGGGGACGGTAGGTTCATAGCCGGGCATCGCAATTCTGTTGGTATTGAGCAGGACATGGACACGCTCGGGACCGCGATGGCGCGGGCGCCGTGGGCGCTTGTGCATGAGGGCGATTTCTTCTCCTGGGCTGCTGAGACGGCTGAGCGCTTTGAATGCGCTGCAGGCAATCCACCGTTCATCCGATATCAATCGTTTAAAGGGGATACCCGGGCTCGCGCGCTCGGGCTGTGCGCCAGGCTTGGCGCCGACTTTACGGGTCTCGCGTCTTCGTGGGCTCCTTTTCTGGTCGCAACCGCTGGTCTGCTGAAACCCGGAGGCAAAATGGCGTTCGTCGTGCCGGCCGAGATCGGACACGCTCCGTACGCAGCTCCGCTGTTGGATTACTTGGTTGAGAACTTCGCCACGGTTCATGTTGTGGCGGTTCGTGAAAAGCTCTTCCCAGATCTTTCAGAGGACTGCTGGCTTCTGTTCACAGATGGACACGGAGGCAAGACGAACGAAATACGCTTCTCGATCTTGAGCAGGTTCGCTCCGTCGGCACGACCACCGCGACAGTTTATTCGAGTGAGCGTTCTTGAATGGAGAGGCGTTTGGAAGCGGCGCCTCCGCACGTTTCTCGTTGCAGACGAGGTACGGGACATTTATCGGCATTTAGTGGATCAACCTGACACGCGGCGGTTCGGAGAGCTCGCTAGTATTGGGATCGGCTACGTCAGTGGCGCGAACGATTTCTTTCATCTACGTCCCAGCGACGTGGATCGATGGAGCATACCGGCCAAGTTCCTCCACGCGACTGTACGCAACGGTCGCGCACTGACGACTTCGAGGTTAACGGAGGCTGTGGTTGAGAAGTGGAAGCGCGCCGATGAGGCGCTCTATCTCCTTCGACTTCCTAAGCTCAAAGAACTTCCGAGCGCTGTAACTCGTTACCTCGACACCGAGGCAGCCAGGATCGCTCAGACGGCGTACAAGTGCCGCGTTCGCGATCCTTGGTACTCGGTTCCCGACGTGCAGGTTCCCGACTTCTTCCTGTCGTACATGTCGGGCGTTCGGCCCAACCTCGCACGTAACGACGCGAATTGCACATGTACAAACTCGGTACACAGCGTGCGGATAAAGTCCGATGTGCCCTCCAAGGTAAATCTCTCTTCGTGGGGATCGGACTTTGTGCAGTTGAGCTGCGAGATCGAAGGCCATCCTCTCGGGGGCGGCATGCTCAAGCTGGAGCCACGCGAAGCAACTGAAATCGTGTTGCCATCTCGAAAGACGCTCGGGAACCTTGACCCTCGTCCCATTCAGGGAGCTATCGATACCATGCGCCAGTGGCGGCACTATGCCTCCGTCGCCTGATAGTCTTTGCAAATGGGTCGACCAGCAGGCTGCTCTTAGGATTTTTGCAACATTCGACGAAGCTACGCAGAGTCAACGGCACATCAAACCCCTGCATCATTACGTCGCGTGCCGCCTCGTGCTCGAAGGTGGCTTTCTTCCGGAGGAGATCACCCCTCGTCCGCCGTTCCGTGCTCAAAAGCGAAAAGGCGAGTGGCTCCTTTCGTATGATGAGACCCTCGCGGGCGGAGGCGAACAAACGCTTCTCGGCGGGCTGAAGACCAAGAATGTCGATGTGGTGATCTTGAAGGACGGCCTCGGCCCCGTGATGTCCGTGTCCTGCAAGGGAGCTATCGGCGCCTTCAGAAATCTCACCAATCGTATGGAGGAGGCAGTCGGCGATTGCACCAATCTCCACATTACCTATCCGGCAATGGTGACCGGATATCTCTTCGTCATGCGCGCACATCGCCAAGATACCTTGATCGCCGCATCTGCGACGACCCCGGCAGCCGCACCCAGTTCGGGCAGAGTCATTGCACAAAACGATATCGCGATCCAGAAAAGCGGAGAGCCAGTCGAGACAATCGTGCGATTTCATAATGCATTGCGTGAGCTTACGAATAGAAGCGGTGTCAGGGACGACGTAAGCCGCTACGAGGCCGTGTGCCTGGCTCTGGTGGACCCGGACATCAACGCCGGTCAGGTGCTGGACACGTTTCCAAAGGCGGACAGTCCGCTGCGGCTGGAGCGCTTCTTTGAGACGCTCTATATGCGGTACGACGAGCGGTATGTGTACAGTGCCCCAGAACTGAAGAGCGTAACTCGTCGGCGAGAATGGTCACCGGCCTCGCCCCTATTTGATCCGAAAATTGCAGCGTCGTTGCCGGTCAAGTCGTTCGGGTTCGAGGCTCGAATTGCTGCTGAAATCACCGCTGACGAATCGGAACGCCTAAAACGCTGACAAAGAGCCTTCGTGCGTTGCGACACTAGTTGGTTCGCTATGGATGTCCAAATGGCTATTAAACAATTTTCTGATGAGCTTGCGCGCTTTTTGGCGAGTAAGGACCCAGAGGTTCTTTGCATCACGGGCAAGTGGGGTGTTGGGAAAACCTTTGCTTGGAACCTGTATTTGCACGAAGCACAGGGAAAGGGGAAAGTGGCTCTCTCAAAATACTCCTACGTCTCCCTCTTTGGTCAGAACTCCCTCGAAGACGTCCGGTATGCGCTGTTTGAAAACTCAATCCCCAGCAACTTGGTAGGCAAAAAGGCTGACCTGAGCACTCTACAGAGCTCGATTGAAACCATCTTGGGAAATTGGCGCGGTGCTTTTAAGTTCGGAAAATACATTCCTAAGGTAGGCGATTTCGCGGAAGGAATTGGGAAACTTGGCTTTATAAATGTACGCACTCAAATCGTTTGTATCGATGATTTGGAGAGGGCAGGCGCCGGTCTGCAGACAAAAGATATCCTGGGACTGGTGTCGTTTTTGAAGGAGCAGCGGGACTCCAAAATCGTACTACTTATGAATGATGAGGCGTTTGCAGAAGAGGCCGGTGCTGATTTCCGATCGCAGCTGGAAAAAGTTGCAGATACGGTACTTCGTTTCGAACCGACGGCAATCGAAGCAGCGGAAGTGGGCATCGATAGCTCGACGATTTTTCAGGAGTGGCTCAAAGCAGACTGCATTGGACTTGGTATCGTCAATATTCGCGTAATCAAACGGATTGAGCGATTTGCGCGTCGACTTGAGGAGGAGTTGAGGAGTGTCGATTCCCGCGTGCTTCAACAGGCGATCCATTCAGCGGCTTTGTTCATCTTTGCGAAGTTCCAGCCGGATTCAGCACCGTCCTTGGAATTCATCAGGAACTTCAATCCCTACGAAGGACTGTTCGATAAATCATCTCCTGAAAAACCTCAGCACGCCGGTTGGCGAGCACTGATAAAGCAGTTCGGCTTTACCCATGTTGATGAATTCGACGCGGTAATTCTGCAGGGGGTTGAACAAGGTCGGTTCGACGCCGTTACGCTAAAAGCAGCTGCTGAAAAGCGAGAGCGGGAATTCAAGCTGTCCGATAAAGACAGATCATTTAGTCTTGCGTGGGACGCCTATCACGACTCATTCGAGAATAATGTTGATGCTGTTCTTGATGGCATGGAAGGTGCGATTGCGAAATGTGCACAGGCGATCACGCCCCTGAATTTGTCGGGCACAATCAGTTTCCTGAAAGAAATGGGTCGAGGGGGAAGCACCGACCAGCTCATACAACAGTATGTAGATGCACGTCAGGAAGGGGCTGAATTCTGGGATCTGAGCAAATCCTCATTCAGAGGAGAGATAAAGGACCCGGACGTAATAAAGGCATTCAAACGAAAGTTCGATGCCGCTGCGGAAAAACCTGATCCGGATATTCTCCTGGAGCGCATTGGTACTCAGAAGGGTTGGAACCCTGAGGATGTCGATTTTCTCTCTAGCCTGAGCGCTGATGATTTCTACAAGGTCTTCAAGAGCAGAAGGGGCATTGATTTGCGGCGAGCAATTTATGGAGCTCTCATGTTTCGAGACATTGGCAATGCCAACGAAAAAATGAAAACGGTAACAAAGACTGCGGAAGAAGCTCTTCGCAGGATTGGAAACGAATCGCCGATTAACGCTCGTCGCGTAAGGAACTACGGTATTTCCGTTGGTGCCGACGAGGCCGGCAAGCCCCAGAGCACTGACTGAGCGTTGTTTCATTTCCAAGGGCAACGGGTTCGGAAGACCACCTTTGCAACGCAAAAGCCGCCGTATGGCGGCGTTTTGCGGTATCCTTCAATCACCCTTGCCGTATCGCTCTTGCTAGTAATGTTACGTGGTTGCCCACGGGTTGCCCAAAAGGTGATGAAATCTGACTAACGCTGATCGCTTGAGAGTACGACGGTGTGTCGGAAAATGCTTGATCTTCCTGCTAAAACACCTTCGCTCGTTGCAAGCAACTTTGCTCCCCGGGTAGGACTCGAACCTCAGGGCAGATGTTCAGGCCGCCCGCGGATAAAGCGCGGAAACGGAGGCTGGATTTTGACTGGTCATGTTCTGTTTCGTCTCCTCAGTCCACCAGTTGCCCGCCGGTTGCCCATGGTCCAGGGCGATCAGCCGTCGCGGATTCAACGCGTCTATAGCTGAACGCAACGCGGAGGGGGCGACATGTGTGTATCTCATTGTCATCGTGATGGTTGAATGTCCGAGAAGCGCCTGCACGATGTGCAGGGGCACGCCCCTCATTGCAAGGTGAGAGGCGAACGTGTGACGGAGAACATGCCATGTAATTCTCCGCAGGCCGGCCTTCTCGCAAACCGTCTCCATCCGATAACTCAGGCGGTCATGGTTGAACGGCTCTCCATCCGCATCCGAGAATACATATCCGGTGTTCCTCCTTCTTCGGTACAACAGCTCATAAACATCAGCATCGAGCGGAATATGCCGCATGCGGTTACTCTTGGGAGAAACAATGGCTTTGGCGCGGTCGCATCGCGAGTGCCTGACGGTCACGTTCATGTTTTGCCAATCAATCGAAGACCACTGCAGTCCCTTGAGTTCCCCCTGTCTCATTCCGGTTCTGAGCGCCATCAGCATCATCTCGCGAACGACGCCGCTGGCGTGCGACAGTAGTAGTTTGCATTCGTCCGACGACAGATAGTCCGTCTGGGGCGGGGGGCATTTAGGCCACTGGATTTTTGGCGGCTTTGAATCGAGCGCCAGCCACTCATAGGCGGTAACCAAGCATTTGCTCAGAACCGTCAGGTGGTTTCTGATCGTCTTATTCGCGAGCCCGTCCTTAACTCGTCGCGCCTTGTATTGCTCGATATGTCGGCCGGTAATTTGGCCAACAGGGATTCTTCCGAAAAAGGGAATGAGCGCGCCGCTGAGAACGTATTTCTTTATTCGTTGCTCGGAATACTTGTTGTTCGGAATCACGTATTCCTCAAACCATTTCAGCGCGAATTGCCCAAACGCTTGCGCCTTGTCCGCTTCGTCCGACCTACGTTCAATCGGCTCACCGCGCGCCAATTTTTGCCGCAGCATCGCCTCATAGGCGAGAGCTCCGGATCGCGAATTTTCAGGGCTCCTTCTTCTGTAACGCGTGTGGTCGACCCTGAAGTCAACCCACCATGATTTCCTTATAGTTCGTACTGCCATAGCATATAGTTAGTCGACTGCTTGCACCCGCTGCTTCGCTAGATACAACATGATGTCGTTTTTGGTGAAACGCACGCAGCCGCCTATCTTAACGAAGGGAATTCGTCGCCGCTGCTGGAGGCGTCGCACGCTAGGAACCGACACTCTAAGAAGCTTCGCCACTTCAGCGATGGTCAACAGCTCTACATCGGGCGTGGAACAGCCTGTATTTTTCAAAGAACGATCTGGCGTCGGCAAATTGTGATCACCGACTGGCATTTCAACTCTATCATGGATGCGGGGTTGTTGGAGCATGCACGCATGTTACGCACCAACTCCGGCGACGACCAGGCTTGGAGTCGTGACAACTTCGCACACACTGTTGCTGTCACGTTGGGCGCGAGGGCGCACCCGCAGTGCGCTAAGCGTCCAGCGTTAGGCGCCATAATCCAGCTGACCGCCGCCGGCTCGTTCCGGATCACTCCCGCAAGTGCGCCCGAAAAGCACAAGTTAATTGCGAGCGCATCTAGCCAAGCAACCTGAAAGTGTGCCAGTATTTCCACGTGCAACGCCAACGGAGACTGGCTTGTCTTTGAGGCAAGCCGCTCTCAGGCACAGGAATCGGCCAACTTGCTTGGATGAACATAGGGGCAAACGAGCCAGAGAGACCGGGAACGCTGAAGGGGATTGCTTAAACATTTCCAAGAATTCAAACGGGGACTTTTTATGGCAGTGCCACCGCTCGATAATTACGGCCACTATCCGCGCATGGCGCATTGGTTCAATCCAATCCTGCTGTTCAAATTGCTTATCAACGTAATCCTGTCATCAATCTTCGGCTCATATGCCGACCGGCGGCTGATGATCGCGGCACTCGACACCACCGATCCCGTCAAACTGTTCGATCGAGCCACCGCCGCCAAAAAGGCTCTTCCGAAGAACGCAGAGGGAGCCATCTGGATCGACTTTGTTGCCGACCTTGGCGACGGATTCGACAGTACCTACGCAATGGCAAGCCTGCTCGCTCAAACGAGTTTGAAGCTCGGCGATTTGACCATGCCCCGGGGGCAAGCGCTCTTCATGGGCGGCGATGAGGTCTACCCGAAAGCCACCGAGAACGCCTACCGCTACCAGTTGCGTATGCCTTACGTCTGGGCGTTTCCTGACCCCAATCCAGAGTCCGAGACTGGTGTGCCGTTGTACGCCGTTCCAGGCAACCACGACTGGTATGATGGCCTCGTGCTTTTCCTGGCTTATTTCTGCGGTCACAAAACGACCCGCTTCGGGAGTTGGCGCGCCTATCAGCGCCGCAGCTATTTCGCGATCCAACTGACCGAGACTTGGTGGCTCTGGGCGATCGATATCCAGCTCGCCGACAACATGGACCAGCCGCAATTCGATTATTTCACTCTTATCGCGGAGCGAATGCCCGTAAATTCGAAAATTATTCTTTGCAGTGCTGAGCCTGGCTGGCTCTACACGGATACGAACTCAAAATCATGGGAGATCACCGATTACGCGCTGGGTATCGCAAAGGATGTCGACCGTGGACTAACTGTCCCGATCGTGATGTCCGGCGACACGCACCATTACAATCGCTATGTGGGACCGGACAAAACTCAATTCATTACGTCGGGCGGTGGCGGCGCCTTCCTGCACCCAACCCACCAGCTCCAGCCGATCGTTGATATCGAGCTGTCGGGCATCTCACAGAAGCTCACATTAGCATCGGCTTCCGACAAAGGTCCCGAGCCGGCGGTTTACCCCGCGTTCGACGTCAGCCGCCGCCTGGTATGGAGGAATTGGCTCTTCGCGTTCACTAACTGGGATTTCTCCGTCCTGATGGGGCTTGTTTATTGGCTGCTCGCGGTCGCGGTCACGCTACGCGACCAGTGGGACGCGTACGGCCTTGTTGCGGTGATCTTCGGCTGGTCGTTAATTGGCTACACCACCGCCCAAGAAAAATCCTACAGGCCTACGGTTCTGATCAGCAGCGCGATTCACGCGGCGGCTCATATTTTTGTCGTCATCTTCGCGGCGCGATACTTCGCATCGTTCAACGAAATTCATTTCACGCTCGCGGGCACCTGGTACAGCAGTTGGAAGTGGCTTGCCCTTCTCCTGCTTGAGATGCTTCCGGTTGGCTTCCTTGTGGGCAGCAGCTTGTTCGGCTGGAACATGATGCTCACTTGCAGATACTTCCGCATGAACCGCAATGACGCGTTCAGCGCTCTCCGTATCGGTTCTTATAACAATTTCGTGCGGCTGAAGATTACGGAGAACAGCGCGGATTTTTTTGTTGTGGGGCTTGAGACCGTTCCAAGCCGCGATGACTGGCAAGAAAATCGCAACCACGGCCCTCATACACCGGACGAGCCGAGGTTTTTGCCGAAGAAGCCACTTAAGCCGCATCTTATCGAGAGATTTTCGCTGAAATTTGGTTGACGTGACGTTTTGAGGAATTGGAGCGACGGATGTCACTTTTCAAGGCAATGATGTGGGGGGCGATCTTCATATTTGCGCTGCGTCTGGAAGCCCGTGCTGATGATACGCCGGTGGCAAGCCCCAACGAGCAATCAGTACCCGATTCATCCATGAAACAAGCGGAGCCAACAGCCGGCGCGCTGGAGAATCAGGTGGCGCCCAAGAAGAAAAACACGACCCCCGCGATCTCTGCATCACGGAGACAGATGCGGCGAAGGAGTTGGTGGACAAGCGGCGCCAGGTCGGTGGTCGAATCATTATGGATACGTTCCTGCTGCCGACCGGGGGAAGCGTCGATGTCGGATTGGATGAGATGTTTTCCGGCACCGAGTATTATTTTGGTGCCCTGGATATAGGAGTACCAAAGCCAGTCATACTGGATCGGCCGCAAGTGAGGGCACACCAGGCATCTGATTCCGACCCGATGGTGAAAAAGGGTTTGCTGGGAAAAGACCGAACAATCGTCAATCTTCAGATACCGGATGTTTTGAACGCGCCTTGGACCCAGGCGCACATCTATGTATTTACGTGCCGTGATGGGTCGCCTTTCAAAGTCTCAGATACGACCGCAAGAGTAAGTCCGGCCCTCTATAGCTCAGTCCTCGCGTGCCTTAGCGTCTTCGTGGGCTATCTGATTGCAGCCTTCGCCTTTCGGGAGAAGCGTCCGGAGCGCTGGCAATCCTACTTCGACCCGGTCTCCATGACCGCAGGGCTGGACGGAAAGGCGAGCCTTGGAAAGCTCCAGATTCTGATGTTCTCGCTGATCGTTTTCGGCCTGATCACCTATTTTCTCCTCAAGACGGGCGTTCTAACCGACATTTCGAGCACCGTTCTTATTCTCCTCGGCATTGCCGGGATCGGATCTACCGTGGCGAAGGGCGCCGACATTTCCAGGACCACCATCACGCCGGAAAATCGTGCCTGGCTGTTGCGGAAACAGTGGCTACCGTCAGCCCGCAACCCGGCAGACATTGACGCGCATTGGCGGGATATCTTTACGACCGACGGCGAGTTTGACGTCTACCGATATCAAAGCTTTATCTTCAGCCTGGCGGTGGCTGGAGCTCTCATCATTGGCGGCGTGATCCAACTTTCATCCTTTGAAATTCCGCAGACTTTGCTTGGCATTCTGGGACTGAGCCAAGTCGTATATATCGGCGGTAAACTGGTGACACCGACGACGATGGCGGACCTGAACAAGTCGATTGGTGATCTTCGCGAGGCTGAAAGGAAATTCCGGGCTTCTGCCGTCACGGCTAACAACGGCGTCCTTCCGGCGACGGTTCCGCAAGCAATCGTGCCTGCCAGTCAGACGGCGTACGATGCCTACATGATGCTCGCGACGGATGTTGCCACGCTGTTTACGGCGCAGACAGGCCTAGACGTCGCGCCCGAGAAGCTTCAGCCTTCCTTATAAGGGCGGCTTCGTTTTGGACTCTACGTGCCCTCTAAAGCTATCGTCCATCTGCCTCGAAGAATTCTCACCTATTATCCACCTGCTCGGCTCGCAACAGTTTGCCAGCGGAGAACTTCAAAAAGAACACATCCGACTTTGTCGCACCTCCTGCTGTTGGAGGAATGTAGCAGCGTCGCGCGACATTTCCTCTCGAACCCAAGCCTCAACCGCGGGATCGATCGCCAGCGACCGAATGAACTGCTCTATCTGGCGTTCAAGGGCTCGTCTTTTCGGTCGAGCCCTACCCGGTCGCTCCAAAAGCGAACGCACGCGCTCGAACTCATCAATCGTAATGACGGCGTCGTGCTTGCCGGGATACGTTTGTCCGCCCCACTTTATGATGCCGGCATAAAATGGGTTGCCCAGAATTTGGTAGATTGAGCTAAGCGCGAGCGGCCTGCCGCCTATCCGTCTCTTCCTCGGCGTTAGAAAGCCCCACTCGTCGCGTGCTATCACTGCAATCTGCTTCGCAGTGTACGAGCCCGTGAGCATCAGGTCGAACATTGCGCGCATCAGGGGAAAGTGTGCCGGGTCTTTTACGATCGTCTTCGTGTCGGGATCATTGAGGTATCCAAGGGGCGCCTGGTTGGGTCGCCAACCCTTTTCAATCTTCGTTCTGTTTCCTCTCTTGACGTTGTCCGAAAGCGCATCGGAATAATACTTGGATTGGCCGAACATGATTTGGAGCATGAACTTTCCCTGCGAATTGTTCTCGAATGTGTACGTCGCAAACTTAAGATCGCGGAGCCGGCCACAATCGAGGATGTAGATGAGGCGCCCCCCATCGATCGAATTTCGCGCAAGACGATCCGGTGCCCACGCGATAATCCCGTGAGCCGCCCCGTTCTCGATCTCGGCGAGCATCTCACCGAATTGTGGGCGACCAGGTGCTTTGGCGCTGAACGACTCTTCATAAATTCCGGCGATTTCGATGTCAGACCTGTCGCCGAATGTTCGCTTCAACGTCGTCAATTGCGATTCGATTGAAGCGATCTGTCGATCTTCAGCTTCAGATGATTTCCTGCAATAGATAAAATATCGCATAAGTGCCTAGACTCGCGATTCTAGAATCGAAATCGATTTTGCGCGAATCTGATATCAACAGATCGTGCCAAGTTGTCGTCAATCCGCGAGACGGTGCAATATGCCGCTTCGGCACGAATTCCCCGCCTACGACAATTCAGCTACGTCTATGAGCGCCGTGACTCGCGGCTCGACGCGCATGCGCATCGGCCAGAGTTGAGAGGGCATAAATCAAGGCCGTCATGTCGGGTTACAAACGTAAGCGGCAAGCTGAGGCCGTTCACGCGGCGTGGTTCCATGGCATAAGCGCCTCGATCTGGCTGCTCGGCCAGCCGTTGGCGATGCGCTGAAGCGTGAGGGTGAGCCAGGCGAACGGATCGACGTTGTTCATCTTCGCTGTCTGCAGCAGTGTCGCGATGGTCGCCCAGGTTCGTCCGCCGCCGTCGCTGCCAGCGAAGAGGCTATTCTTTCTCGTAATTGTTTGTGGCCTGATGGCGCGTTCGACGATGTTGGAGTCGAGCTCAATGCGGCCGTCGGTCAGGACGCGCTCGGCGCCAAGCGAACAGCTGCGACGGGTGAATGCCGATCCGGCGGGCGATCGCCGAGACGCTCGCGCCAGGCTCCAGCGCCTCTGTCACAATTTGCGCCTTGAACTCGTCCGACCAGCGTCGGCGAAGCTGCCGCGGCGCTCCCTCAAGACGGTCGGCGACCGCTTCGATCATATGGAAGGTTCTAGTTCCAGAACTAGGCGCAGACATAGAAGCTCACATCGGCTCACAAACTCAGCAGCCGATAGCCGATCGCTTACCATTCCGCCAGACGGGGTTTCTTTGCCGCTTACTTACAAACTCGCCCTAGGCATGGAGCGGACGCAACTCGACATTCCGGCGCGCCTCTGATCCGTTTTGAACTCACGATCAAACTTCCACCGCCGTTGAGAACGGGAGTGGATTACGGATTTTTTCCGGGAAGCAACGAGGCCGCAGGTGCGATGTGCCGACCTGACCGCGATCTGCCCTATTACACGACGCTCGAAACGCGTCTTTATCGAAGCCGCCATGAATACGCTGGACTTCTGTCCGCGTTACGCATCATGCTTTTCGGTTTCTCTGATAGCGGCACAGGCCATCCTATTCAGTCGCTTGCAAAAACTTGCAGACCGAGGTGAAGGCACGTAAGACAGGAGTTGAAGAGATGGCAATCGCTCGCGGTGGGTCATGATTTCCGGGAAAACCACTATCCGTCAAAATGAGCTTATTAATCGTAATCGGATTCGTCCCACGCGAGTCGCGTTGATTGGACCGGGAAAGCATGCCGAAGAGTACTTGTTGCCGGCGCTTCGCCTTGTGAAAGATGTTCGTTTGATTTGCATTTCGTCCCGCTCAGAACAAAAGGCCAAGGATTCGGCGGCGCGTTGGGGCGCCGACGACTGGACGATAGACTGGCGCTCAGTGATTAATCCTCAAACATGCGATGCCGCGATCGTGGCGGCAACTCCGCAGGCACATGCCGAAGTCGTGGCTCAAGCATTGCGTTGCGGAGTAGCGATCTTTGCGGAAAAACCGCCGGCACCGGATACGGTATCGCTTCGTTCATTGATCTCCGCCGAAGGAGCTTCGCGATCGCCGTCATTCGTCGGATTCAACTTCGTCTTTGCACCAACAATTAAGCGGTTTGGAGACCAATGCTCTAAATACGGCGGACCTCGGCTTTTAAAGCTGCGATGCGTTTCAAATAAGCCGACTACAGCAATATGGGGTTACACCTCTTTACCGCAATCCATATTGCTAGCTGTAGGAATCCACGCCCTCAGTATCGCGCTCTCATACATTCCAACCCTACAGTATGAATCCGCGCGTGTCGTCTACATCAATGAGAACCTGATGGCGATTTTGATAACCCTCAAGACTTCCGACGGAAGGATTGCGGAAATTGAATTGGGCAACTATGCAAACAGGTTTATATTAGAGCTTGAAGCTATTACAGATCAGGGCACGGTCATTGGATTAGAAAATTTAACAGAGTTCGAAGTATACGGGTCAGCCCTTTCGAGGCCGAATGGCTCGATCTATGATGCCAAGGAAGTCGTTCGATTTAGCTCAGGTGCTTTGTTGGGTAGCCTGGATCGTGCCGGATATGTATCAGAGTTGTCGAGCTTTACCCGCTCTGTCCGATCCGGTGAACCAAGCGAAATGCCCATCTCGAGGGCGCTCCCCGCTTACGTCATCATTGACAACATTCTTCTTGATACGATGTAATCTCTGCTAGTGCGGTCGAAAAGTTGCTCTACAACAATATGGGTGAAGGATATCGCGAACGATCCGCGTCACCATTTTCGCCTTCAGTTTGCGGGCGCCAGGCGTCTTGTCTCGGCCCAAGTCGTACTTCGTGACGATTGCCCGCTCCGTCGGCTGCCGAATATAGTCAGTCGCAAAATGGAGGCAGGTAAACCCGATTTTAGCAGCGTGCGCTCGGTTCCACGCACCAATCTCTGAAGCGATTACCGATATTTCATTGTCGATGCTTTTGGCTTGGAGAGCCGTCGCTTTTCCGCGTTGAACATAATCTTCCTCCAATACAGTCGGGACAGAGACGTGAATACCGGTGTCCAATGCAGGAAACGCGTCAAGAATATAGTTTGGCGGAGCCTCCTCCTTGAAATCTTGCATGTGTCTGAGCCGAAGGAATTGTGTTGGGCAAAAGATTTTCCGATAAATGTCGTCCGGCGTCGTCAATGCTCCCAACTTACCAATATATAAGATCTCACGCGCACCTGATTTGCAAATCAGCTCAGTAATCTGCCCCGCAATGGATCCCCAAAACGAGAATTTTACACCTAGGAGACTGATACGTCTTGCCCCGCTGACTAACCGTTCTAGAAGATAATATGCATTCTCAATGGGTGTACCCACCTTGGAGGCGCCTAGGCGAAGTAAGTTCTCCCCGACTTCCGATACAAACCCTATGACTACGAGATCTTCTTGAGCTAATCCGACTTCACTAAGCCGGGTCCATTGGACCAGGTTGCGCTCTGCTACTGGATAGCGGTATAAGGCCATACAACGACGCCATTCAACAGTTCTCATTGAAATCACGTGACGGGCTAACAGACCGTAATGCAAAAGGTAATCGAGACCAGGCGTAACCGCGATCCAGAGTCGCTCTGCTCCATTTTCGTTATGACCGCGGAAAAAGCGGGGACGAACGTGATTAACGCGTTTGGATTTCGGTTTGTTGTTTTTTCGAATTTCGCTGTCAATAGTCCAGCGACGAAGAGAAGAAACTCCTAGGAAGTCGTCCGGATAGATCTGGTGCAGCTCGACTTTACCCGCGCGGTTAATAACCTCTCGTATTTCCTTTTCCGGAACTCTTTGCTTGACGTATTCATCGACAGCGTCAGACATCGTATGATCGAGAGGTCGCGCCACCGGGCCGCGTAATTCCTCAGGAAGAAAAGGAAAGTAATTTTCATATCGTTGCGTCCGTTGATCGCGGGACTGCTGGGCTTCAACAGGAGGCGCAGGTCTAACGAGCGAAACAGCATCGACATCCACAATTGTACCTTCTGCCTTTTGCTCGGGATGCAGACCAGCGGACATGATTCGCGCTAGGTACGCCCGTAGGCCAAGAGAGACTGAGAATGTTACCCAGTTGTTTGAGATAGACTTCTGCAATGGGTCGAATAG
The DNA here is from genome assembly GCF_011058295.2 of Bradyrhizobium sp. 6(2017). Taxonomy (NCBI): domain Bacteria; kingdom Pseudomonadati; phylum Pseudomonadota; class Alphaproteobacteria; order Hyphomicrobiales; family Nitrobacteraceae; genus Bradyrhizobium; species Bradyrhizobium sp. 6(2017). The sequence goes on from NZ_CP049289.2 coordinate 9,370,219, forward strand.
CCAGCCGCCGTCATCTTGCTGTTGCTGGATCAACCAGTGCAAGGCGGAGACGATTGTCGCGTCGTCCGGAAGCTTAGCACCCCTCAGGAGTGAATAGATTGCATAACCAGTTGCTTCCGGACTGCAGACCATGCCGTGCCAATCGCCCCAGCACCCATCTTTAGTCTGAACACCTTGTAACCATTCCAGCGCGGCATCGATAGCTCTCGAATCGGACTCGACACCTAACCGTATGGGAGCATCCATAAGGGCATGCAGTACGTAGCAAGTGAACGTGGGATCCGCGGGGCGCCCAATGCCGTATCCCCAGCCTCCCTGGACAGCTCGGCCCGCAAGAAGGCGGGAAATCGTCTCTTGTATGTATACTGAGAGATGCTCACTGCGTGGAGCTCTGATCAGGGCTCTTAGCGCCATTGCGGAGCTATAAAAATGCGTATCTCCGAATCTGGCCTGTGGATCGTCCGGGCTAGTCGTCCACCCTTGGCGAAACGTATCCACAAGCCAGTCAAGCGCTCGCCCAATCGCCCGATGCTCCCCTGAAAATGTGCCCGCAAGAGCAATGACAGAATACGCGCTCGCTGGTACGTCGCCGCCAAAAAATGTGCTGCCCCACGATCCATCCAGATTTTGAGAGTCCAGAAGGTAGGTCACCCCTCCTTCGATCACATCCGACGAAATAGGACCGACTGAACCAAGAAGGCTCAGCACTTCCGCAGTGGTCCATGCGTCTGGCGCTGTGCCAGGTTCCTTGCCCCAGCCGCGCAAACTGGAGTCATACTGGTGGAGAAAGAAATCAATGGATCTCCATAGCGCTTTGGACACCCGTTGTTCAAGTTGCCCTTGGGACATGACCTAACTCGCACTTCCTGTATCCGTTATACTGCGGTGACTTGGAGCTAGGGCGTGTAATGAACGTCTTTTGCCGCTAGATACATGCTTACTGCGACCCAAATCTTTTGCGCTCCATCAATCGAGAAGGCATCACCTGTTGCCGCTCGCCTCGCAATATACTCCAAGGCGAGTCGGTCTGCCGTAGACGAAAATCTCTTCGCTTTATGCAAAATGTACAAACCAAATGCTGTACCCTCTATTGACGCGCCACTCTCCAGCCAAGACCCAAATGTGCCGTCTGCGCTGCGAGTAGCCTCCAACCATGAGAGGGCGGGCTCCGTAAGTCTCAATGTGCTCCTCTCTTGCACTCCTAAGAATCCATCGAGCACGTACATGGTAAGCGTTGGTTCGGAAGAGGCATGAGCAGTGAGCCCCCACCCACCATCCTGGTTTTGCATGTTTAAAAGGAAGGTATAGACTTTTTCTGCCGCGGCCCGCCGCTCGTTCCGTATAAAAACTCGCCAGGCATATGCCGAAGCATAAGTATTTCCCTGGTTTGAGCTTATATTGGTGGATACACCACCATCAGACCGTATTTGGCTTTCCAAAAAATCCAAAGCTCGATCACTGCTATGGGTCTTTTCATATCTGCCTTGTAGCGTCCACGCACACCAAGCAGTTGCGGAACAGTCCCAAGGATTTGGATCATTTGGATCCGTCCAGGAGCCATCAGGCCTTTGAAGTCCCTCAAGCCGAGACATGGCGCGGTTCAGACCATCACTATCGTAAAGCTGAGAGCCGGCGGCAGCGAGAACCTCGGCAGATGTCATTGCATTTGGGATTGCTCCCACCTCAGGCGGCCACAAGTCCTCGTGACAGTGTAGTCGAAGGAAATCGAGACAGCGTTTTCGAAGCATAGTCGTGTCGATAATCTCACCGTTCTGCCCCCTTCTTGAACTGTTCAGCCCGTTGTTAGTCATCGCGTTTCGTTCCAATTATACACAGTAGTGGCATATTCGCACGGAAACAGTCCGTGTTATAACCATTTAGACGCAGAAACTAGCTCTCTTCCTCGGACGAAACCAGAGACTACCATCTCGAATGTTCGTCGTCGCGTACATCGCAAATCTGCCTGCCGCCAATCCAGCTGCTTAGTTCTCCCGAAGAACTACACCCATTAAGGAGCGGAGTGGATTACGGATTTCTTCCTTGAAGCACGTCTCACAAGGAGGCCGCGGTGCGATATGGCGACCTGACAGCTATCTCCCTCCTACGGTCTATCCCCAGAGGCACGTAGGCTGGTTTGGTGGAAGACAACACTGATGAGAATAAGAAGTCGAAAATTCCCACGGCATCCGCGGTCTTAGAAGACGGTACTCTTGTGGGAGATGGCGCTCCTTCCGAGGCAGCGTCGAATATTCTTTGCGGTTTATAGCGCCGGGCGATGGACGCTGCAGGATACAATCGATCTCGGTTCCGATGTGCGCCTTGTCCCGTTCTCACCGGAGAATAATCTCATCAAGAATGAGGTCGTTCGTTCTACTTCCTTCTGGACCGATGATTTACGAAGAGGAACTTGTCGCTGACATACGAGAATTCATTCACCGCCACGTTGACCTCGATACGTCGTTTGAGAAAGTGACGACCTATTATGTGATCCTGACGTGGCTATATGATGCCTTCCATGAGTTGCCCTATTTGCTTCCGCGGTGATTACGGAACCGGCAAGACTCGTACGCTGCTAATTCTTGGCTCGCTCTGCTACAAAGGATTTTTTTCGAGTGGCGCTTCAACCGTCTGGACGATCTCCATACACTCGATGCTTTCCGAGGCACGCTCATCTTCGACGAAGCCGATTTCCGCTTCAGCGACGAGAAAGCGGAGATCGTGAAAATCCTCAACAATGAGAATGTTCAGGGCCTGCCGGTACTGCGCACCATGATGAATCGCCAACCAGAGTTCAACCCTCGGGCCTTCCACGTATTCGGCTCCAAAATTGTCGCGACGCGCGGTAGTTACGACGGCAAAGGTCTGGAGAGAGTCGTGCGCTCCGGCAGATTTACAGGTTCACGGCTAGTTCGACATCAAGGGCCTGCGGATCTACTGTTTCACTTGACGTGTTTTGTCGCGTGGTGAAGGCGCCACCTGCGTCCGATGGTTCGCGTATCTCTGTTCGCTGGATGCATGACCAGTTCTGTTCGCGTTTTCGGAAGCGTTGTCGATCGACCATTTCAGATCAACCAGCACGTCCTTAATCCGGTCAATTGACGTTTCTAGCGCCGTAAATCGGCCGTTCGAGTACCACGCCACGGCAACCACCGCGTCTAGAAGCCCTAGGAAATACTCCCAGCCGATATGAACTGTTATTGCCTCCATATACTTTCAAGGTAGCGTGAGACACGTTCCGGCCAAGGCTCGCGAATGTGCCAGACGAGGCACAGCTTCGGGCCTCGCCAGGCTCGCCATGATCTGCGATCGTTGGGGCATGAACGATCCCGCTGTAAGCCGCAACGACCGTGGGCGCGTCGTGCCGACGGTTTCAGAGGTGCTCGAGGATGGAACGATTGTTGAACTCGTATACCGGCCGGAAAATCGAAACACGTCTCTTGCCATGTTCAATGCCGGACGCTGGACGCTGCAAAGCCACGTAGACGTGTCGGAGCGGCACCGGCTCGTCCCATTCTCTCCGAACAACAATCTTATCAAGAACGAGGTTGTGCTTCTGCCATCGGAGCCTCGCATCTACGGCAGTGAGCAACAGCTCGTTTCGGAAATTGCGGAGTTCATACATCGGTACGCGGACCTCAGTCCCTCCTTCGAGAAGGTCGCTTGTTATTACGTCTTGCTGACGTGGCTCTACGATGCATTCAATGACCTGCCGTACCTGCGGCTTCGCGGCGACTTCGGCACGGGCAAGACGCGCATGCTCCTCACTATTGGTTCGCTTTGCTACAAACCGTTCTTCGCGAGCGGCGCTTCGACCGTCTCGCCAATATTCCATACGCTCGATGCTTTCCGCGGAACGCTAATCTTCGATGAGGCCGATTTTCGCTTTAGCGACGAGCGATCAGAAATTGTCAAAATTCTCAACAATGGCAATGTGCGTGGCATGCCGGTGCTGCGCACCATGATGAACCAACAACGGGAGTTCAACCCGCAGGCATTCCATGTGTTTGGTCCCAAGATCGTGGCCACGCGCGGCCTCTATGAAGATCGAGGATTGGAGAGCCGGTTTATCACAGAGGAAACGGGCGCACGGCCGCTTCGGGATGATGTTCCGATCAACCTTCCGGAAACGTTCAAGGAAGAAGCGCGCGAGCTACGCAACAAGCTGCTACTGTATCGTTTTCATAGAAGGCATGATGTCAAGCTCGATCCGACTTTGGCTGATCCAAAGCTCGAACCACGCCTCAACCAGATCATGTTGCCCCTACTCAGCGTCATAGGGGACCCGGGACTGCGTGCCGAACTTCGGAACGCGGCCCATAAGGCTCAAGCCTCGATCGTTGCGGAACGTGGCCTCCTCATGGAAGCCCAGGTGCTCGAAATTCTCGCGGAGTTAATGATTACGACAGACCGCCCGATCGTTCCCGTCGCCGATGTCACCATGGGGCTCATTGAGCGGTACGGCGCCGAGTACGAGCGACCGATCACGAATCGGTGGATTGGCAGCATTTTGAGAAAGAAGCTCAACCTGCAAACCTACAAGAGCCACGGCGTGTATGTAGTTCCCATGAATGAGAGGCAGAAAGTAGAGCTGCTGTGCGGCCGATACGGTGTGAATATCATCACCGACGTCCCGGCGGCAAAGGGGGACGTGGGGACTACGGGGACGTAGTAGCGCACCTCTACAACGAGACAGGGCGAGGAAACGCTTAGGACAGGAGCTTACAATTCCAAGGCACGCAGGGCTCCGTCACGCCCCCATCTCCCCACGTCCACCTCCTCTTCATGTGACGTTGTGCATGCTTCCCAAAGTCACGAGAGGAAATGGCGCACCGCGTGTTCTGCGTCTCATTCGTTCCACGCGGGTACTTTTTCGCGTCTCGAAAGGGATCGTACCGTAGGCGATTATAGTGCGCGTGCCTGTCATCTTACATCTTACTGGCTGGCCGTATCACTATATGCACCACCCTCGCAGATCATGCCTTCGTCCGCTTTGCCGCCGCTGAGGATTCACCCAGGAGGAGCTGGCCTTTTTGATGGGTGTAAAGAGAACCGCCATCGCGCGAATTGAAGGGTCTAAGCGAAGGCCGAGTGTTGATGCGGTATATGCGCGCTCGTCTTCAAGATGTCGCCCTTGCCGTTGTTTCCGAGCCTCATGTCAGAACTACATGAGTTCGTGCTTCAGCGTGCCAATGAACTCTATGAAGAGCTTCAGGGCGATCCGTCCAAGACAGCAATCGTCAAGCTGGACTTTCTTGAACAACGCATTCAGCGATCGGAAACAAAGCCCTTCGATTCGACTGTTGAACTTCGTCGGTACGCGCTCGCGCGCTCTTGCTTGGCATCTATTTGAACACGCGCGGCCTGCGGGTTCGTTTTGTTTGAAGGCCATCTGTCTCCGTTTGATTGGGGTATGCGCGAAATCCGCGGTCCTCGAAAGCATGGGCGTTGCGTCACGCGTATCATCAAGAAGTTCGATCGCTACCTGCCGGACGTTGTCGTTCTTCAAGACACCTCGCCGGAGGGGGCACAGCGCGCACGGCGGATCGCCGACCTCAATGCGGCGATTGCCGAGCTGGCGAAGAGCCGTGGAATTCCGGTCTACCTATATTCTCGAGCGGCTTTCGACTACCTCGGTTGCGTCAATAAACAGGCTCTGGCTGAGGTGATTGCAAAGTACATCCCGGCGCTCGAGCGGTACGTTCCGCCGCCGCGGAAGCCTTGGATGAGCGAGAACGCGCGTATGGGGATCTTTGACGCGGCGGCTTTGGGGCTGAGATTGTTTTACTCAATTAATAGGAGGGACCGGCAGGCGACATAGCCACTCGCCGCTCGTGAGTCAAAATGTCACATTCACGATCAGTTCTCAGCGGCGACTGGCCGTGATTCAATCCTCATCACATCCAGGGAGCACGACTGTGATGGGTGAAGTAGCGGATCGACAACGGGGACAGCTCTGCACCCGGCTCCTGTCCGGGACAACGATCGCGTTCCTCGGTACCGGTAGGAGCTTGAGCAACATCGAATTTCTTGCCTCAACTGGCATCGGTCATTTTATCCTCGTCGACGGCGGCATCGTCGAGCGCGAAAATATTGGCCAGTCCGGCTTCGCGTGCGATGACGTCGGACAACTAAAGGGGGATGTCGTTGCCAATCGTGTCAGGCGCATTAATCCAGATGCGCGGATCGAGACGTTCGCCTGCCGCGACAATGAGCTTGAAGATCTCGACGCCGTCCTTGGAAGTGCCGATCTCGTCATCGACGGAACAGATAATCTGTCCGCAGCAATTCGACTGAGCCGAGCCGCCGTTCAGCTCGGCATCGATGCGTTGCATATCAGGACGGAAGGCGACAATCGGCAATACGTTATCGCGGGCACTTTGCGGAATACTGCGGGGCTCGGCTGCGTGCGGTGCTTTCTCAAGAGCGCGTGCGATCTTCATGAGGCCGGACATCAATCGCCGCCGTTTTTCAATAGTCACCGCATCGTTCCGGAGACCTTGAATGTCAAGGCGGCGTGGGTCGCGCTCGGACTTCTCCACTACCGGGTTGGCTCGACGTTATCCATCGCATCCATTGGGGAGCATTTCACCCAGCTGCCATGCTGGATCGGGTTGAATGGAATTCATGCCGCAAGTGGAGAGATTTTTCCGATCCGGGCCTACCGCGAGCCGCTTCCCGTCGGCTGGCGGTGCCCGGTGTGTGGCACGAGCGCGTGCGCGAAGCCTCCGGTGCAGCGCCCGGAAGACCCTAACCAGGAGCGCGATAGGCAATGAGGAGAAGAATATGGGAACGACAGCTCAACGTCTTTCCGTCTGGGAACCATCACCGATTGGTCCTGACACTTTCCATTGATTGGGGAACCGAACTCGACCAGAGCGATGCGATGGGCAGGCGACTGCCCATCGCAGTGACACCGGGGACGGAGGGATCGATGCCTGTGCAGTTAAAGAATGTATACTGCGGCGGCAACCCGAACCTGGCTTCAATCCGTCAACAGGTTCCCGAACAGAGCAACGGGCGACTGCGCCACCAAAGCGTACTTGGCGATTTCTTCGTGTTCCGGTTCGAGCGCACCGCAGAAAGCTACAACATTTTCATCGAGCAACAGCGAGACTATGGTGGCCGTGCTAGCGATGCGAGTGCCACCCATCGGTTGGGCCTCTGCATGGGACGACCGCGCATCTGCATCTGGCCCGGCAAGGAGCCTCGTGATCTACCGGCAGCCATGTTTCTCGCGATGTTGTGGGCTGAACGCACGTCTCGTTATATCCGCGATGGCAAACCATGGAGCTAAAAGGAGATCATGAGGGGAGCTCTCAGTGGTGGAGATCATTCGATAATTAGAATGGATCATGGCGTCCGGCAGATTCTTTTGAATTCGATTTGCCGACATCCGCCCGAGCACTACGCAATTCTCGCGGGGAGCCTCAGTGATCCGCACCGTGTGACCGATTGCAGACCGATGCCGCCAATGGTTGGGCCCGACGGCCGCTTAAACAGAGGCCCGGGTCACGTTCAGCTCAACGCACCATTTATTGAGTACTACCTCAACATGGAATTGCTTCCCGCAAACAAATACGTTCTCGGCGTGATCCACACGCACCCATCAAACCTGAAGAACCTAACTGGCGGCGTAGCCGGTAGCGGTCAGGGAGACATGCCTTCTATTCGCGCGGCGTTGCAGCGGGCTGCGGAGGCCCAGAAGAACTGGAAGGACTTTTTAGCGCCGATCATCACGATGGATGCGGACGTCGGAGCGCCAACATTTACGGGCTGGATTGTCCGGCTGGGCCAGCCAGCCCCTATTCCTGCTGAGATTGTCTTCGAGGAGGCGAGCCCCGATTTGGCGGCAAAGCACATCCCGATTGAGGAGTGGATGGCTCCATATTTTGCGATCGTCAAACGATTGCGCACAGATCGGTGGTCCTCCGCGGGCCATAAGCGCTGGATGATCAAGAAGATCTATCAATGCATGCGCGCCGACCTCGACGCCAAGGTCAAGAAACATCGGGTGCATCGATGCCCTACGTAGTTGCGATCTCAATTGGCCTGCTGGGGTTGGTAACCATTCGAGACGCTTGCTATTTCGTTGACGCCTACGGGGTAGCGAACTTAAACCTCGAATGGCTCTTAATGCTGGCATTCGGATTTTTCCTTGTTTGGCTTGGGTGGTTCATATTTAAAGAAACGCTCACAAAGACGTACACAATCCGCAAACGGTAGCGCTATGCATGTACGTTAGCAGTCTGCTTGTCCGTCGTCAGATGATTTGAGACTGATCAGGCTTTTTGAGAAGGGAGGCTCTGGCTCATCAGGGGTTAGAGTTTAAGCAGCCTGCAGTTGATGCTGCAAGCGGCGGTTTTGCGATGGTGTCGCGCTTGATGCGTTTTCGCTCTGCGAGGATCGCCTCGGCTCTGCCGAAGTAGACATCGGCGGGTGTGAGGTTGTCGATGCTCTCATGATAGCGAACTTCCCGCGGTGAGCGGTAGCCCAGCCGGGAATGCGGGTGTTCGGAGTTGTAATCCTCCATCCAGTTGTCGATCCGCAGCAGCGCGGTGCGCGCATCAGGGATCGGGTTTACACGAACGTAGTCGCGCTTGAAGGTCTTCACGAATGCCTCGGCCATGCCGTTGCTCTGGGGCTTTCGACCGGCGTGAAGCAAGGCTCAAGGTTCAGGGCCGCGGCAATCTCAAGGGTGCGATAGGCGGCGAAGATGGAGCCATTGTCGGTCAGCCATTGCACCTTGCGAGGAGCCCGGATGTCCTCGAACCGCTGCTCGACACAGTGGATCATCATGTCCCTAATCATCTCGCCGGAGATCCCGGCCGTCGTGGCCACCCAGCTGATGACCTCGCGGTCATGGCTGTCCAGGGCAAAGGCAACCCGCGCGATCTCACCATTCCAGCAGGTGAACTCGAGCGCGTCCGAACACCAGCGCTCGCTTGTCATGATCGTTCCATCATGGGCCCCGTGGGACGCGGCGCCCTGTATGCCGGGCCAGCAACAAGCCGCTCTTCTTCATCAGCCGGAAGACGCGCTTGGCGTTGACCGGGTCGTGGCCGGCGGATCGCCGCTCGCGCTTGAGGAGCGCGGCGATCCGCCGGTATCCATAGCTCGGCCGGCTATCCACCAGGCGCCGGATATCGGAAGTGAGCTCGGCATCCCCGGCGCGGATCTGGGGACCTCGCTTTGGACGCTTCCCGTCCGCTCACTCCACCAGGTTGGAACGGGCCACCCCGAGGGTCTCTGCGATCCGCTTCACGGGGTATCCTCCGGCGCCTGCGATCGCGACAGCAAGGTCGGTTTTTTACCCGTGCAAGGTCAAGAGCCTCCTTGAGGATCTCGACCTCCAGGGTCTTGCGGCCGAGCATGCGTTCGAGGTCTCGAACCCGTTCCTCCAGCCTCCGGACCTCGGACGCGGCGACCCCATCCTCATCCGCCCGCACCGCTTCCTTGCCCCTTTCGCTCATCAGCCGTCTCCATCGGAAGACCAGGCTCGGGGAGAGCCCATGGCGACGGGCAACATAACCCAATGGTTTCGTCGATGAATGTTGCTTGGTGAAGCCGGGACGCGCCGTTGACAAAGCCGTGTTGCACGCGGCCTACCTCCAATATTGCGAAGAGAGAGCTGGCTCCGCAAATTCGGACAGTAGCTTGAGTGGATTTCTGCCTGAGAGCGGCGAGGCTTCTTGCCGCGAATCAGGAGCGAAGATGACGAAGAGGAGTCGCCGGACGCATTCTCCGGCATTCAAGGCAAAGGTGGCTTTGGCGGCCGTGAAGGGGGAGAAGACGTTGGCCGAGCTGGCGCAACTGTTTGATGTCCATCCGAACCAGATCACGACCTGGAAGACCCAACTCCTGGAAGGCGCCGCCGGAGTGTTTGGGCAGGACAAGGGACCGGCCGAGGCGCCGGTCGATTTGAAGGCGTTACATGCCAAGATCGGCGAGCTTGCGTTGGAGAACGATTTTTTGTCCGGCGCGCTCACCAAGGCGGGCCTGCTGAGCGCAAAGCGATGATCGACCGCGACCATGATCTGTCTGTCGTGCGCCAGGCGAAGGTCCTGAACCTTGCCCGCAGTACGGTTTACTATGAACCTCGGCCGGTTTCGGCCGAGGACCTTGTCTTGATGCGCCGGCTCGATGAGCTGCACCTCGATTATCCCTTCGCAGGGGCGCGCATGCTGCGATCGCTGTCGCAGCGTGAGGGCATGCAGGGTGGCCGCCGCCACGTCGCGACGCTGATGAAGCGCATGGGGATCGAGGCGATCTATCGCCGTCCGAACACGAGCAAGCCCGCACCGGGCCACAAGATCTACCCGTACCTATTGCGCGGATTGAAGATCGAGCGGCCGAACCAGGTCTGGGCAATGGACATCAGCTACATTCCGATACGACGTGGATTCGTCTACCTCGCGGCGGTCGTCGATGTGTTCAGCCGACGGGTGTCGGTCCATCGCGTATCGATCACGATGGAGACGATATTCTGCGTCGAAGCGCTCCAGGAGGCGTTGGCGAAGCACGGCAGGCCCGAGATCTTCAACACGGATCAGGGTAGCCAGTTCACCAGCCTCGACTTCACCGGTGTGCTGCTGGACGCGAACATCGCCATCAGCATGGACGGCAAGGGTGCCTGGCGCGACAACGTGTTCGTCGAGCGGCTGTGGCGCACTGTCAAATACGAGGAAGTCTATCTGCGTGCTTACGACAGCGTGCTCGAGGCGCGAGCATCGATTTCCAAATATCTGGCGTTCTACAATCGAGGACGTCCTCACTCGAGCCTTGACGAACGCACGCCCGACGAGGCTTACTTCGGCGCGCAAACGATGGTGACGGCCGCATGATCGTCGCCAACGATTTTACTGCGGCTCTGGTCGGGCTTACGCCCTCCCGACGCCACAGCAAAATCGTAAAGCCCCGCCTTCAGCATAACCGGCAGGAATCCACTTAATTTTCGCGGGGCGCAGTCCAAAAAACCGGGACCAGCTCTGCCTCCGGATCGCAAACGCCGCCCAGATCGCCTATATTGAGGGTGCGATCAGTCGATCGCCCTTGTGGACCGTTGAGGTCCGCAAGGGCGATCGACGATTCCACGAGGCCTTCCAACGCTCGTTAGTGGAGGTGGCTGTTGTGGAAGAGAAGGATCGCAAGAAGGTCGACGCGGCAATCGCGGAGACTTTCTGGCATGGTGTCGAACGGCATCTCGTCCGTGGCGGGTTCACGGGCAGCCAAGCGCAGGAGGTGGTGCACATCATGGCCTACATGATGCCTCAGTACGTGAGGGAGCAGACCGACGCGCTCGGTGACAAGATCGCCAAGCGGTTCACGGAAGAGGTTGGTCGCCTTCGAACGGAGATCGGCAAGGACAATGCGGAATTGCGAGCGACCCTCAGCGACAAGAACAGCGTCCGGATGCAGTGGATCATCGGCATTCTGATCGCTGTGCTTTCGTCCATCGTAACTCTGGTGGTCAGGAGCCTTCTTCACTAGCGCTTCAGTGGCGCGAGCCGTAGGGGCGGTGCGTCAGCACCGCCCCTCTGTCGTTTTCTCGCCGCTCAAGCTGAGCCGGGACGTCCTGCCCCGATCCGAACCTGGGGCGCGGACGCGTCCTATGATTCAATTCCCCGGTGCATCATCAGCAACTGGTCCCTGCTGGAATTCGGTTGCTGATAATGGACGATGGCTGGGCGACGAGCGGACTTGGCGTTGGCTATCGGCCGATACTGACTCCAATCCAGCCCATCAAAATACAGCCACCACAGGCCCTGGTCTTTTGTGTTTCCTCGCGCTGCGCAGAACAGCCGGCTGTCAAACACAGCAAGCGACGGTCCATCGGCTGTGTAAACGGTGGATGAAATTAGTTGATCGGGTGACCATCCATTTTGGTCATCATAGCTGGCATACCAAATATTGTTGTCGTTGCCAGTCCCCTTATGAGCGCAGTATAGCCGGCCGTTATATGCGCAGAGCCCAGGAGCGGCGCCCGTCATCGCATTGGGAATCTGTGTGTACTGGCTCCAAGATCCGCCATCATACGCCATCCACCAAAGGTCGTCCTCGTTTCCTCTGGCGACGCAAAACAGGCGATTGTTGTAGACTGCCAGCGCCGGGCCTGAGGCCGTATAGACTTGAGGAAGCGGGGTGTACTGACTCCAATTGCTGCCATCATAATACATCCACCACATCTGACTATCGCCCGCCCCTCTTGCGAGACAGTGCAGCTGGCCGTTGTAGGATGCCAGTCCCGGACCGAACGCGGAAAAGACGCCGTCCCTGATCTTTGTGTAGGTGCTCCAGGAGCCGTCATAGATCATCCACCAGAGCGCCGCATCGGAACCGGCGCCGCGCGCCACACAGTACAGCTTGTCCTGATGTACCGCGAGGCCAGGGCCATCTTCCGAATAGACCTGGGCCATTTTCGTTTCGTCGTTCCAGGACAAGCCATTGCCGTCGCCTTGCCCGCAAACTGACCACCGCAGCTGACCGTCATCGACGTGAGCATTCTCAGGGAAGGGAATCAGCAGAGTTGGCGCGATCCAGGGAGAAACGAGCTTGACACCTTCGCCCTGGTCTTCCGCTTGAATGATATAATATCGAATCTTCAGGTATAGTTTGATGAGATCCGTGACCCCATCGTCCAGTTCTCCCGGCAGAACACTTACTAGCTTTTGTGCCCACTCGTCGATGTCCTGCAATGCTTGTGTAGCATCCTCGTTCAGGTGCAGGGTGAATCCCCACCAATGCGCGTCGCACGTAACCTCAATGTCATTAAGAGACCATTTCCGCGAAGAATGCTGCTGCATTGTCGCAACTCCCCTATGTCATCATCAAATTGGACGCGTCTACGAGGCAAACCCATCTCACACCCAGAGCGTCAAGTTTAGGGCGACAGGTGTACGGTCTGCATCCTAGCGTTGATTCACCATAGCGTGTGGTCCGATCGATTGCAACCCACCCCCCAGGACACTATTCCGATCCGGCGAGTTCCCCGTCGCGGCCTCAGCAGCAGAACTCAGTTCCGATAATCCGCGCGTATTATCTGCCGCTTAATTAACGGCTGTGTTGTAAGAGCCCCACTGTGAAACAGCCGGCGTCACGAGGGTTGGACTGTGAGGAATTTGACAAGGCCACGATCGCGCGTATTCCGCACCGATTGGTTCAACTGGCGTAGCTCCGCCATAATCGATTCCGGCGGTGCTGATCGCGACCGGCCCGACGGCCGCCGCCGGCGACGAGAGCTGTTTCGCTCGGGCGTCGCGCCTGGCGCAGGTCGACGCAGATGTGTTGCTGGCGATGTCGTACGTCGAATCCCGCTGGCAACCTGAAATCACCAACGGGTCGAATAGTCAGGACAGCTATGATCGCTTCGTTACATCATGCGCCGCATCAACCAGTACCTGTTTCCGGCGTTCACACTGGACGGGATCATTCCGCTTCACGCTCTGATCGTCGTGCAATGGCTAAAGGGCTTTTCTCTGTCTCGGATGATCGAGCGGAATATCGACTATCATCGCAGGACCGGCCGGTCATTCAAGCTGCCGGTCCTCATCCGCGACACGATGGAACTCGTGGAACAGATCGCCCGGTTTCGGGCGCCAAAATATTTGTCCGCCTATGTCGACATTCTAAATGTGCACCTCGTTTCGATAAGACGAGAAGACCTGATCGATAACGATGTCGATATCGGTACGCAGCTTGAGTTCGGCGTTTCTTCGCGGACCTTGCTTTCGCTGATCGAGCTTGGGCTGTCGCGCGTAAGCGCGGTCGCACTCTATGAAAAGATTGCGTGAGATGACCTTAATAAAGAGGATTGCGTCGCTTGGGTGAGAGAACGTGACGCGCAATTTGATGGCATGGACATCCCGGCCATCATCCTTCGGGAGATTCGCGCCAAACTGCTTGCCCGAGGGTCGTTCAGGCGCTGCCACGTCAACATCCTAGCGGAATTAGGAGACTTTGATGACCAAAAAGCCCGTTACTATCGGCCCCTATCACTTCGACAAGAAGGGCGATGCGGCTGCGTTTCTGCAGGCAATCCTTCACAAATATGACGTCGGAGACAAAGTCGGCGCGCAAGATGCCGAAGTACTGCACGCCGCGCTCGCGCTTCACCCGGACGCTGCTGCAAAAGTGGGAGCCGGCATCACGCACTTCAGCGTCAGGAGCGCGGACTTCGGCACGAAATGCTTTTGGGTTAATCGTGTCGATGGCAGCAGCGAGAAGTTTTCATACAAAGCCTGCATCGGCGATTAAGAACTTCCTGGATTCTCGATTCGGGGTGGGGTTAAGGTGACGGCGCGGAACGGTTTTGACGGCGTCCCGTCGATCACAAGCTTGAGATAGATGCGGTAGTTCGGCAGCTGCAAGAGATCCATCTCCTCGAATCTATGATGGAATTCTCGGACCAGGTACGGAGTATCCTCGGCACCAACTCGGAAGGAAATGATGGAACCGGCATTTCCAATGATCGCGTGGCGCACGTCCGGGTCGAGCTGGTGCAGGTATTGGTGGGCGACCGTGAAGCCGACGCGATATTTGCGTAACTCCGCGAACATGTTTGCCAAGGCCAGTGTCGTGAAGGTCTGGAACTCATCCACGTACACGAAGAAATCTTGCCGGTCGGAAGGCGGGAGTTCGGCTCGCGTGAGTGCTGCGAGTCCTATTGTCGTAACCAGCAATCCTCCCAAAAGCGATGCGCTATCTTCCCCGATCTGACCTTTGGCAAGATTGACCAAAAGAACTTTGCCTTGATCCATGATTTTCCGAATGTGAAGGTCCTGCTCTGACGCGGTGAGTAGCCGGTTGAGGAGCGGGTCCGAAAGAAAGGCTCCAACCTTGTTCTGAATAGGGGCGGTGCCGTCTGCCCGGTAGCCAAATGAAAACCGATCGAACTCCTTCAATGAGAACGTACGGACGGTCTCATTTTTTAACCTTCGCGCAATCTCCGTACGGAACTTCCGGTCAGACAAGATGTGCAGCACGTCATGCATCGTTGCGTGTGGCTGCTCCAGGAGGGCCATAAGCACGTTTCGCAAGATGTGTTCCATGCGCACGCCCCAGGCATCAGGCCACATCTTCTTGAACACTTCCATCATCCCCGACGAGGCAAGCGCAATATATCCCTCCCTAACGTGACGAAGTGGGTTGTAGCCGAAAGGCTGGGTGGGATCGGGGACATTCAGATAGATAACATCGTCTCGGCGCGTCGCTGGCACATGCGCGTTAATACGCTCGACGAGATCGCCGTGCGGGTCGATGAGGGCAAGACCACGGCCGTGTTCGAGGTCCTGCAGCGCCATCGTCTCTAGCAGCGTCGATTTCCCGGTCCCGGTTTTTCCGATGATGTAGATGTGCAAAAGGCGATCTTCGTTTTTGATTTCCGACAACGCGTTCATCATGACGAAAATCAACGCGTGCAAAATGCGTAACATTCTCTGTCGACATAGGTCGCAGACATCGTCGCGCATAGCTTGAGAGCGCGCTAGGTGGGAGACGGTGCCAAAAGTATCCCGAGATTGGCATGTGACGCGCCGGCACAATCCCGTGTCTCCACTAATTTCTTATTACGGGCGAACATCATTCAAGAGTTTGATCTTTCGACATCTCCCCGCAATCGAGCACCCGAATGGTTCGGATGCCCGTAGCGAGGAGAACGGTATGTCGACATTTGTTCTTTCCAATAAGGCAGTAAAGCTAATGAAGCTCTGCGATCTCAAAGGCTTTGAAAGCCTCGACGATCTTCTTTTATTAGCAGCTTTCACGGACAGTGTGTGTCCCGCCATCTGCATGACGGAGGGATGCGACTACACGGCGGACATGGAACCCGACCAAGACGAGGGTTTCTGCGAGGCGTGTGGCGGCAACACCGTCACATCGGCGCTTGTACTCGCCGGTCTCATTTGAGGTGCGGCCATGAGTAAGAACCGCATTCGCGAACTCAACGACGCCTTCCGCCGCACGTTTCGCGGGGGCAGGGTCATGATGACATCAGGCGTTTACGAACTGCCTGACTGTGTGAAAGCCGAGGCGCTCCTTCAAGTGACGAAATTCTCGGAATTCACAGCGGACAACGATCCGCATGCCGAACACGATTTTGGGAGCTTCGACCTAGTGGGGCGCAAGTTCTTTTGGAAGATCGACTACTACGACAAGGATCTGGTGAATGGTTCGGAAGATCCTAGCGATCCGGAACGCACGATGCGAGTGCTCACGCTCATGCTCGCCGCGGAGTACTGATGCCGACCAGGAGAATCACCTTCGATCCCGAAGGGCCACTGTGGGATATCCTCTATGGTGAACGCTACCGCACCTGGCCGTGTCCTTTCTGCAGCGTTGAATTTGACGAACGCAGCAGTAAGGGAGTGGCGTGGGTCTCAAAGCACGGCATCTTGTGTTGCTCCGAGATTTGCGCCCGGCTTCATGTACCTCGTGAGGAGTCGCGCTTCCGCATCATCAACGACTAGCTCGTTGTTCTTTCCAGCCCCGCCGGTGGCGGGGCTCTCTTGGGAAGTCGACCAAGAGAGGGGTACCGCGTCAGATCATTGCTGCGACACCCTTCGGGTATCTTTGTTTTGCTTCTTGCAGCGATGGCCTCATAACATCAAGAATACCGTTTGCGGATTGTGTACGTCTTTGCGAGCGTTTCTTTAAATATGAACCACCCCAGCCAAACTAGGAACAATCCGACTGCCAGCATTAAGAGCCATTGTGCCGTGACGGCTCGCCATTCAAAGTCTCCGATGCAACCGCATGATGGATAAGGTCGATCCAACCCGGCAAAAGCCTCGCGGCCTCGACGCCGGTCATGTGCATCGCGCCCGGCGATGGAACGATGTGAGGCAGAACGGGCGGCGAATCTCGAACCGATCCAGTTCCTTGAGTTGGAAATCAGTACGGATCGCTGCAAACAAAGATCTGATCGAAGGCGGTGTCCGCGCCGGTTTCCGTATCATAGAACGCGAACTCAATGCGCGCTCCAAACGGACACATTTGGCAGGGGCAAGCTCTGAAGCTGGTAACCGAGCGCTTGACGATTCCCCCGAAACTTGCGCGCGCAGTTCCTCAAGAGGAATCTCCGCCGTTAATTCGAATAACTTGTTCCGCCAAACCAGCGGCCACCGGCCATCCTGGGGGCCCCCTGTTTTGATGGGAACGTCCTCAGATGTTGATCACGCGTTGTGCTCGTTGTCGGATGTTTGACAATGTCGGACATGAAGCGCGGCGACTTAAGACTAATCGCGTTGTTCGAAAAGCACTTTCGCTCTGGCATGGCCTTTGCTGCGTCGTGTGCAGCCGCTCGGTGGCAACTGCATGGTGAATCACTCATGACAAAGCTCACCGAATAGATGGCCAGTCGCTCACAGCGCAGTGACGGGAGTGTGCGGGCCTTCAAGGCGGGAAGTCCCGTTGTGATCATCGACAACGAAAGGCGGCGCAATAAACATGGACAACCTGTGCGGGCTTGATGGAGGTTCGTCTGTCGCTCCCAAGGCGCCCTCCGCCGGAACGGAAGCGTTTTTCAGCGTCCGGGATTTCACCGTGGCCGCTCATCAGGCTGTCGAGCGGCTCGCCGATATGCTGTCCAATGACAAGGTAGAAGGTGTCCGACTGCAAAGGCCTTCCGATCTGATGGCCAAAGCCCGCAGCCTGATGACAGCGGCCGATTTGGGGCGTTTCGAACCGCGCCGCTTCGCTGACATCCTCGAGCTTTACCTGGAAACTGGCATCAAGGTGAACTCCCGCGGATATATGGGACGGCAGTTCAGCTCGGTCATGCCGGTCACCGCCATCTTCGAAATGGTTTCCGCCATGGCGCCGCAGCCGGCCTCCTACTACGAGGCCGGCCAGCTCGCCAATATCGTCGACCGGCTTATCGAAGAGGCGTTCGGTCGCCTTATCGGATGGCCGCAGGGCAGCTTTGAGATGGTGACGACATCCGGGGCGTCACTGGCGAACCTGACCGCCGTGCTAGTCGCCCGCAACCGTCATTTTTCGGGAAGCTGGAAGGGAGGCCTTGTAGGCGACGGCTCAAGGCGCCCCGCCATCGCTATTGGTGAGGATGCCCATTTCTCCGTCGCCCGCATTGCCGGCATCATCGGCATCGGCCAGGATCAGGTGATCAGGCTGCAGCTGAACGAGCGCCGGCAGATCTGCCCAAGACGGGCCGTGGCGACTCTGGACGCGGCGGCAGCCCAAAGACTGGACATCTTCTGTTTGATCGCCTCGGCCGGGACAACCGCAATCGGCGCTAACGACCCGTTGCCAGAACTTGCCGCCTTGGCGAAGCGGCACGGGGCTTGGCTACATGTCGATGCTGCACACAATGGCGCTTTTCTGGTTTCCGACGAATTGCGACCGCGCCTTGCGGGCCTGGAGCTCGCGGATTCTTTCTGCCTGGACGCTCATAAGACCCTGTTCGTCCCGGCCCTTTGCACCTTGCTGTTTTACCGCGAGAAGGGGCTGGCAGAGACCGCCTTCCCTCAGAAAGACAGCTATGTATTCGACCCGTTCGAAGACGAGATGGCAGCCGTGCAGAGCGGCGTAAAGAATTTCGAATGCACGAAGCGCCCGGCGATACTCAACCTGTGGCTAGCGTGGTCGCTTTATGGTCGTCGCGCCTTCGCGGATAAGCTGGAGCAACTGGTGACGATGACCGGGGCGGCGCACGATTACTTCGCCGATCAGCCGGACTTTTTCGTGCCGTACCGACCGGAATCCAATATCCTCTGTTTCATGCATCAACCACCTGGCGTGAGCGGCGGTCGACTCTCCGGTCTACAGCTGGAGTTGCGCGACCGCGTGCGGGCGGGCGGGCGTTATCTGCTGTCCAAGGTCGATCTGGACGGGTGGACGATGCTCCGCATTGTTCTCATGAATCATCGGATCGGCTTGGCTGACATCGCGGGCATGGCGGCCGAGATCCGACGCCACACGCGCGACATCCTTCAACACAACCCCACTCCGGGCGGGCAAGAGCGGCCCCTTGGGCTTCAGTCTGCGGAATGACTATGCACCACCTCGCCTTTTCGCCACGGGACTTCGCCGGCTGGCTGCTGCCGGACACGCTGTTGTATCCGAGCACTGTGGATGAGGTGCTGGCTTTGCCCTCTTTCCTGGCCACCCTCCTTTACGCGCAATCCCATGTCGGCTGTCGGATCGATGAAATGTGCCTGGAAACCCAGGCCGTAATCGTCGAGCGCAGGCTATCGCAGCTCGTCTCCATCGCACGCACCAATCCACTCTGGCGACAGCGCATAGACAGTGCTGTAGGCGTCGGTCAGGTGGACAGTTTCGAGCAGTTCCAGGCGCTGCCGCTTACCGACAAGGACGTCTTCCGCCAGATGTTCACGGAAACGCGGCCGGGTATGGTCGTGCCCATTGAGCGCTGCGGCTTCGAGATCGTTGCCAGCGGCGGCACCAGCTCCGGGAAGCCATCGGAAACGGTCTATCCGCTTGAGGAGCTGCAGGAGACCTACGGCTGGGCGGGAGACTTCATTGGCCGACACATTATGTCGCACCATCTTATCGGCGGCGGCGCCAAATGGGTGGCCACGACGCTTGCCGATTATCAGATGTGGAGCAGCGGCACCATGGTGGGCGGCGTGCTTCAGAAGATTCCGGGCGTCAACTACATCGGCGCCGGCCCGATGAGCCGTGAAGTCTTCCAGCTGATGATGTCCTATCCGGGGCCGAAGGCGATCATGGGCATTACACAGAGCATAGCGCTGCTGGCAAGATTTGCCGACGGCCTATCGCGCCAGGCGCGGGACAGCTTCCGGGTCGCCCTCTACGGTAGTGGTGTGCTGACTCCCAAGGTGCAGGCAGATCTAAGGGAGGCCTATCCAAACCTGATCGTACTCAGTTACTTCGCGGCCACCCAGGCGGAAACCATCGGCCTGCAGCTCGACCCTGAAAGCCCCATCCTGACGGCGGTACCCGGCCTCCACCTAGTGGAGGTGGTCAGGTCGGACGGACAAGGGGCGAAGATAGGGGAGGAAGGCGAATTGGTCGTCACGCGCCTGTTCGGTAATGCTGCCCCCGTGCTTCGCTACAAGATAGGCGACCGGGTCATCCGCCGCCCGGACCTGCGGTCGCCCGGTCTGAATGCCATGCAATTTGAGTATGTTGGCCGCAGTGGCGATTTCATGCATATCGGCGACACGCAATATTCGGCGCCGCAGGCCTTGGCGGCTATCATTGCCGAATTCCGTCAGCAACATGTGCTGGAGATCGATAGCGTCGCAACCGACACACAGTTCCAGATCGATCGCGCGAACCGGCAGTTGCACTTAGTGATAGGCTCGCCTGAAGCCGCCTCCCTCTCGGCGGAGGTCGCCGGGCGCCTGGGGCCGGAAGGCTCCTCGCCGTTGATCATCGCCGGCTTGATCCGGTCCCTGTCCGTCTTCAACGCGCTAGAGGCGAACGAAGCGAGTCTGCGGAGCTCCGGCTACAGCTTTGCCATCCGGCTTGTAGATCCAAGAGGGGCGGATTTGGTCCGCACGGTAGTCGGCAAGGTGCCTCTCGTCGTCGACCGCGTTTGATACCCGCAATTAGGACCGCCGGCGGCGAGAAAGGGAAATGATGACACCACTCAACATCCGAGTTTTTGTCGATGTCGTGGCCTTGATGCTTGGCAATACGGCCGACGGCAACGTCTTCATGTTCGACGATAGCCTCTGGGGCGGACAAGACTCCGGCACCGCTAAGCTGGTCAGCCCGGTTTGGCCCGGGCAACTGGTCCGCTGGAGCCTGACGCCGCTCGATGTCCAGACCATGGCTTGGCTGACCGGCGTGTCGTTCGACGGGAAGGCGCCACCCGCAGCGCGCGCCCCGATCCCCTGGACCCTGCACTGGCAGGGATACGCCCCGTGTTGGCTGACTCCGGGCTCGCGCCATTCCTACCGGCTGACGCTCGCCACGCGCAGCCTGACCGGGCGCACCATCAGCATCGCAGGTCCGTCCCTCGTATTCATGCCTCCGCCGGCAGGTCGGCCGATTCCGCCTCGACCCTCGCCTGTCGGGGCGACTGCACAAACCGCTCCAATGGGAGGATGATAGAATGCAGATTTCGATTGTCACCATTATCGATATCGAGACTGCCCTCAAGCAGGGCACTCTCGATGGAAATGCCTATGTCATCGACAATACGGGCTCATTCGCCTCGCGGACGGACCCCCGCGTCACGAATGTTCCCGGCGTTTATAATGCCGACGGTTCGCAGGCGATGGAGGCCGTCCTGAACTGGATCACCCTCGGCGTCGCCCAACTGCCAACGACGCTGCCCCGCAGCTATCCCCACCGCTTCAACACTGCGAACACCGCACAACGGCTGCTGGGCGTCCTCCGTACGGCCCACACGCCGGAGTCCATCTCCAAGGTGCTGGCCGATCCGGAAGGCGGCATTCGCATTCCGAAACCCCTGCGGGTTCGCGACCGCGGTGCCGTCCAGACCTACGACGCCGCCCTGCTCAACGCGGCCGGCGAGATGCTGGAGCCTGACGATTCCGCCGCGGCGGCCAGTGTGCCCCCGGTTGTCACCCGCATCAGCGGATCGGCGGTGGAGCACGGTGTTCTGTATCCGGCCCTCTACGGCTCGCCCGATCCGCTGACGGATGGCTGGTACTGGAGCGCGACCATCGATACGGCCAAGGTCGGCCGCCACGAATATTCGATCGAGGTGGCGCTCTACCACCCCGTTCAGGAGAACGGTGATCTCGTCTGGGAGCCGCGGGTCTTTACTCTGGCGTGCGGCATTCAGGTTGGCACCGCCCCGAGCATCAACGGCTTTACTGGCAGCTGCGCGCCCGGCCTGCTGCCGATCCTGCCCTCCGAGCCGACGAGCACTGCGGGAGGTGCGATATGAAAGCGATCAGCGTTCGAATGGTGGTGGATGTCCTCGCCGCGCTGGAGACCGACACGCTGGCTGGCTCTCTCTATATGATCGATAACAACCGTCTCGGCGGCTCGCGCAACCAGGCAACCGCCGCGCTCGCGACCGCGGTGGCACCCGGAGACCGGATCATCTGGACGTTGGTGCCGATCGAATGCGAGACGCATGCCGCGGTGCGGGCGATCGAACTGCCGGCGGAAATCTGCGAGGTTCGGCGCGAAACCTATCCCGGCTCAGATATCAGCTTCTGGGTCGGTTCGGTGAAGCAGCCGGTCGGCAACCTACCGTACGTCCTGACGTTGGAACTCGGCAGCCGGACGCGGACGCTCCACAATGGTACCGACGCACGCCTCATCGAGGCGGCTCTCCAAACTTCCCCCGACGCAACCCGAACCGGGAGTTCATGATGCAACCGGTCAGTCTAGCATCTCACCAGCCCCCCAGCATGCCCACTCTGGCCTCCACCCAGTTGAACATCATCACCGTCATAGATGTTGCAGGCACCCTACGGACCGGCAGCGTCACCGGCAACGCCGGGCTGATGGACAATGGCAGTGACAGTACCGGCAAAGGCACGAACACCTTGCGCACAGTCTGCCGCCAGGGCCATGTATTGAACTGGCTGGTTTATTGTACCGACATGGAAAAGCGTCCGGACGGCAGCTGGCCTCTCTTCGCGCGCATTGTAAACATCGTTTTTGTGCTGCCCGATGGCATGGCGCGGTACCGCAAGGTATGCGAGGATCTCAAGGTCTACGGCGGCCCGGACAAGATCCGTAGTCCGTGGACGCCGTCCTACTATTACTGGGCCGGGTCAGTCGTGCCCGATCTGGAGCCGGGTCTGTATCCCTATCGCCTCGTGCTCGAATGCGACACGACCGATCGAAACCGTAAATCCTATTTCAATTTGGACGGACCGTCCCTGGAGGTGATTCCGCTGGATGGCAGACGCGTAACCAGACATGAGAGGGGCCCGCATGGATAAGAAGCGGCGGAGTTGTCGCGCGGACAGACCGGCGATCCAGTTTCCCGATACACCAGGGTGCCCTCGGTCGTATCGCCCTGCAGGCACGCGCTCGAGCCTTTCGCTCTTGACGCTGCTGACGATCGCAAACGGGAAGATCATCGAGAAACGCGCTCACTTCGACCGTAAGGAATTCATCGGCAGCTTTTCGGCGAATCCTGGTCGGCTGCCAGTCCAACAAACGCAACCACCTGATGAAGGGAGATGCCATGAGCCACCGCGCCATCATCGTCGTCGACATCCAAAACGAATACTTCCCGTGTGGCAAATTGCCCCTGGTTGGCATCGAGCTGGCAGCCGCCAATGCGGCCAAGGTGATTCAGGACGCCCGCGCAAGGGCCGATACAGTCATCCACTTTCGGCACGAGATGCAAGACCCACAAGCTCCCATCTTCACGCCAAGCACCGAAGGCGTGGAGATCAGTCCCATCGTCCAGCCACTGGATGGTGAGGCCGTCATCCTCAAGCACCATCCCAACGCCTTTCGCGACACCGATCTGAAGCAGCGGCTCGACGCCAAGGGCATTAAGGAAGTCGTGATTGTTGGCGCGATGAGCCACATGTGCATCGACGCGACCAGCCGGGCCGCCGTCGATCACGGCTACACAACCACTATCGTCCACGATGCGTGCGCCACGCGCGATCTCGAATTCCGCGGCATGGCAGTGCCCGCTGTACAGGTTCATGCGGCCTTCATGGCGGCACTTGGCTTTGCCTATGGCACCGTCACGACGACCAGTGACTACCTTAAAGGATGATACCGTGGGCGCTGGCCTGCTGGCGCGATCATGCACAGCTAGGACAGGCGACTTCATTTCGCGCTGAGCAAGTTGGCCCCCGGCGGCTCAGGCGGCGACCGAACTCGCGAACGCACAGACCGCTCTCGAAAGGCTCGGCCAGGCATTGCGAGGAAGGTCGGCGAATACGACATGTGGCAGGAGATCGACAAGCAGATCTGGGTCATCGAGCAGCTATTCGCCGAGACCGTCGATCAGACCGATGATTTCACTGCTGCATGGCCGGACCGTTATAGCCGGCGGCGGCGAGGACGGCGTTGGTGGCATCGCCGTCGCGGTCCCAGAGATAATTGCGGCCCATTCGATGCTAAGGAGGCTGCGCAACGTACCCAGCTCTCGTTGATTGCTGAGTGTGGTCTTCTGATGGAGGTCCAAGTGCTAGAAATCGTTACTGAACTTATGTGGATTTCTAGGCGGCCCGTTCGTGCCGCCGGCGAGATTACTATGAGCTTCATCAATCGGTACGGCACCGAATACGATCGGCCAATCACCAACCGGTGGATAGGGAGCATCCTGCGCAACAAGCTAAATCTTCAAACATACAAATCCCACGGGGTGTATGGCGTTCCGCTGAACGAGAAGGAGAAAGTGGAGCTTCTGTGCGAACGTTACGGCGTGAATGCCTCTGCCGATTACGTAATGATGCATACAGATGGGGACTTCGGGGACGTAGCAGATACGCCATAGGGTGGCGGTGATTACGGCATGATCGACAAGTAGCGACTCTCGGCACGCCCGCGCGAGCTCCCCACGTCCCCTTGTCCCGCTCCACCCTCCTTTCATCGAAACGCTGGCACTATTGTCAAAGCCAAAATGGGGTACGGCGTTCTATTTCGGTGACAAGTCGGCACTTTTTCGTGTCTCGAACTGAGGCGTTCTCAGGTGAATAATTGCGTGTGTGCCTGTCATAAGGCCCACCACGCTATGAACTACGACCTCAAATCATACATTCGACCTCTTCGCCGCCGCTTTGGATTTACGCAAAAGGAGATTGCTTTTCTTATCGGCGTCAAGTGCCGAACTGCGATTTCACGCCTTGAGGGCGCGAAGCGCAAACCGAGCCTTGAGGCTGCATTTATATTCGCGTTGCTGTTTGACACAACTCCGTCGGAGCTGTTTCCAGGGCTTATGTCGGAGCTCCATGAGGTCACTGTTCGGCGCGCAAATGATTTGTATGAGGAGCTTCAAGGAAACCCATCTAACACGACGCAATTCAAGTTGGACTTCCTAGAGAGATTACTAGAACGAGCTGAAAAGCGCACGTTTCGTGCCGTATGAGGCGCGCCGCTCGACATGCGCTGGCTCTTTCAATCTACTTAAACACGCGCGGTTTCGCATTCGTCGTGTTCGAAGGCCACTTCTCACCGTTCGATTGGGGAATACGCGAGATGCGCGGGCCTCGAAAACGCAAAGGATGTCTCACGCGCATCACACAAATTCTCGATCGATATGCTCCTGATGTCCTTGTTATCCAGGACACGACCGCGCAAGGCACGCAACGAGCGCGGTGGATCACCACTCTCAATGCCTCGATCCAGGTGCTCGCGAAAGACCGCGACGTTCCAGTTTTCGCATATTCGCGCGATCAGGTGCGAAGCGCATTCGAGCGCTACGAATGCCCGAACAAGCGTAGCCTGGCCGAGCTGATTGCGAAGCACATTCCCGCGTTCGAGCGGTACGTCCCGCCGCCTCGCAAACCGTGGATGAGCGAGGACCGAAGAATGGGCCTCTTCGATGCAGCGGCGCTCGCGCTCGTCTTCTTTCAGTCTATCGACAAATAGGCCGGGTAGTCGAGGAGCCTGGAGACAAATTGGTCCTGTTGTACGACTTTCCCAACATTCACGTTCAGGCTACCGTGATACGGCTGTTTGTCTGCAGCGTTCCACGGGAGGATAGAATGCAGAAAGCTGTTTGGATTACTGCAGTCACATTGCTTGCGCTTACGGTCGGGACAGCAGATGGGGCGACGGCGGCATGTTCGGCAAGGAAAATAACCTGCGCCGCTTGGTGTGCGAAATATCGCCCTGGAGCACAGGACTGTTTCGTCGGCCCGAATAGCTGCGAGACAAAACCGGGCGGAAGGGCTGCCTGCGTTGGAGACATATGCAACGCGCAAAACGATTCATGCGGGCGACTTCAAGAACAAGAAATCAAGAGGAAACAACAAAGACTCTAAGAGGTGGCGAAAGTCGTTCCCGCAGGTCTCGCTAGCCCGGCTCGACCGGGGCAAAGAAACGTCGTGCGCACCGACACCGCTCATGCTGCTAACCGTTGAACGCGCCGCGGCTCCTGTTGGGAGTACCTCCGAATAGATCCCCGGCCTTGACTGGGAGGGGGTTTGACGACGCCCACGAGTACGCCAACGCTGCATTTTGCGTGGTAGTGCGCCGTTACTTTTCGTTTCTTACCGCTTGCCACCCAGACGAAAGGAGCGTCAGATTGAGACAGGCGCAATTGCGCGCCGGAAGCTGCCCACAAAACGGCGACGCACCGAAGTCTCTCGTTACCTCAACTGGCAGCATCGATGCCATCGGCAGGCACGGCGGAAAACGTCGCTGTTGCGAGCAGCGGCCAAGATACACGCGTCACAATGAATTGCCGGCACGACAGAGCGGACAGCTCGCGGGCGAACATCGCAATGAACTTGTGAGCCCTGGCGCACCACTAGGGCGAGGAACGCTACGTTCAGGAGAAAGCGCCCGTGACTACATTCCAAGTCAATGGTGGGTGGCGCACTGACTCCGTCACGGTGCCCCGCAAAAAGGGCTGCTCCCGAACCCACGCAATCGCATTCTTACGTCACAAGACGGAACTCTCGCGATATTAACTTTCGTTCGTGAGCTTAGCCCGGCATGCGCATTGGGGAGCATCCTCGCTGTCGCATTGCCTGTCGCATCCAGCAATAGCGCGCAGTCGTGCAACACACGATTGGCATAGGAGAAGACGCCATGACGACTCAAATTGTTTCGCGAGGACAAGTAGTGAACGGAACGATCGTCGGTGGATCCGATATTGTCACGGAACAGGACGTTTATGGAATCGCCTCAAGCACAATAATCTACCTTGGTGGACAGCAATTCGTATATTCCGGCGGCATCGCTCTGGACACAATCGTCGACCGTGGTGTCCAGCTGGTAGAAAGTGGGGGAGTCGCGACCAGCACTATAGTCACTGATTTCGGATCTCAGTTTGTGCTCTTGGGCGGCACAGCTAATGGCGCGATGATCGATGGCGCTCGGCAGTATGTCGACGGCGGTTTGGCCAATGCCACGACAATCAATAACGGTGGTGTTAGTAGCGTAATCGACGGGTTCGTCAATGGTGCCATCGTAAACGAAGGGGCTCTGCTCTACATAGATGAGTTTGACCCGCACTTTTCGAGCTTCGGTTCTCCAGTGCCTGTTGGCGGGTCACTACAAGGCGTGATCGTGCTCAATAATGGTACTCTCGAATTGGGCGGTGGAGGCCAATTCCTGTTCAACAATGGTTTTCTCACTGATCCAGCTGGCCTGCAATCCACCCTTCAAGGAACGGGTACGTTGCATATCGGCGATGGCGGTGGTGCCCCTGCAACGCCCATACTCGTGATTAACGGAACTGCCGGTCTGGAGAACTTCTCGGTCGTAGTTGGCAATAACGGCGCCGAGATTGTTTCCTCCGGCGTCACGGTCAGCAACACGAAGCTTAATGGCGGCGATCAATTTGTTTATGGAACGTCGATTGCCAGCGAAGTCAACGTAGGTACGCAGACGGTCTATGGTACGGCTGTTAACAGCGTCATTAACGATCCGCTCGGTAGTCAGTATGTTCTATCCGGCGGCACAGCCATTGGCACCAGCATCAATTCCGCATTTCAGGAAATCCGTTCCGGCGGTGCGGCGTTCACAACTACGATCAATGCGGGAGGCTACCAGTACGTGTATGGCTCCGCGAACGACACAATCGTGAGCGCCGATAGCTCGCAATACGTGTACGGCGGGTTTGCCTACCACTCGATCCTGAACGGCGGCTCGGAATTTGTCGCTTTCGATGGGACTGCAGTCGGAACGATTATAAACAGCGGTGGAATTCTGACGATCAACAATGCTGGGCACGCTGCAAACGTAACGATTGATCGCGGCGCTAGTGCGCACGTTGCACTCGACGGCACAATTGCGGGCGTGAACGTAAGTGGCGGCATCCTCGATCTGTCAGACGGCGCAGTTGCCAGCGGAACTCTCGCATTTTCCGCCACCGGGGGATTGATAGAAATCCACGGCACGCATATGCCCAGCGCTGTGATTCAGGGATTTAAGCCTGGAGACCTGATCGATCTTACGTCAGTTCCAGTATCTAGCCACGAGATGATCATTCTCAAGTCGGGCAATGTCTTGGAAGTCACTGAAGGCCAGACGAGATATGATCTCCAACTCTCACCGACTGACAATTTCAAGGACGTTTCCTTTCAGCTCACTTCAGACGGGCACGGCGGGACCGACATCATTCCTGTAACACTACAGCACGGACCTCCAGCATCTTCCGCACACATACTTGGGCTCGATACAAACCAGGACATCAATCTCGAGCAGGCACTCGCAATAAAAGCCGCAGGATATCAATTCGTATCGCAGTACATCGGAGATCACACGGGCGCACTTACGACGGCTAAAGTCGCTAACTTCGAAGCAGCTGGCCTTCAGATCGTGACTATTTATGAAAACAAGAACATGGCAGATACGGATTCCAACACTCTGAAATATACAAAGATATGGGAGTCCTACTTCAGCACCAATGCCGCTGCGGACGGGCATACCATTGCCTACGACAACGGCCTCAAAGACGCCGCCCGCGCATTTGAACTCGCGCACAATTTGGGACAACCTGCCGGCTCGGCAGTTTATTTTGGCATCGATCTTGATCCGGGCAGTGCAAAGAGCGGCATAAGTGAGGCCCAAGCTCTCGCCGGAATAGAGCAGTATTTTGAAGGGATTGCTGCCCTTAGTAGCACGCTGGCTCCGGCTGAACGATACGCAATCGGAGTATATGGCGCCGGTGACACACTAAGCAGGATCACCAGTCCGCCTGGTGAAGAGGCTCTTGCGCAGTATACCTGGCTTGCGGGCGCGGCCCGCGATTGGGCAGGAACTAAGGACTGGATTAAAAATGGGGGTTGGTCCCTGGATCAATTCAGTACTCAAAAAAGCCCACAGAACTCAATCGACAATGTAGATTTCGACCGAGACTATGCTTCAAGTTCCTCTTTCGGCGCGTGGGGCTCGCATCCGGCAACAAGCGGGATTTCGTCAATAGCCACCGGCGCAGTTGATTACGCCTCCGCCGAGATGTTCAATTTTCAGCACAACGGTGCGCAACTCGACAACGGCAGCTGGCATTTGATCTAATCAACCATTTGGAAAGAACAGATTGCTTGTGCAAATCTAAGGAGCGATCGTCAGCATCCCCGTTTCTTGATGGTCGACATCGGCAATCGCATCTATCAAGTATGTCCCGGGAGTGAGGCCATTTAGCAAGTCATCAGTTGTTGGGACTACCGACTCTGTTAGCCGTATGGACCAATGGCCGTTGGTCACGGGAATGTTGTCGGCCGTTCCGATTTCTGCCCATCCCGAAAACTTTGCGCTGGGCGCTCGGACAATTATGCTGACTAAGTTTACGCCGGAGGCGGTCCCGGAAACTGTTGGTTCGGACGATGTCGAAAGGAGTGTAGCTTGGTCGATTGCGATTGATGGTTCGGCACGCGGCTGCTGCGCAATCGGAGGCTGATCAAGACGGTCGTTTGTTGGCCGCCTCTCAAGCTGTGCCATAGTCGATTGTTGTTTGGCGCTCCGAATGCCAAGAATTAGCACCAACATCAAAACAACGATCGCCGCAGTGGTGAGCAATTTTGTCATCCTGCAATTCTAACATAGATCCAGGTTGTCCTTGGTGAAGCAATCGTCTTGATGCGATTGAGGCGAAAACGCCCGCAAACTGCGGGCTTTTCTAGTGTTTGCACGACGGCCAAAAGTCCTGCTTTCCCCTTTCGCGGCTGTCGGGGCTTCTTCAGTGCCGCGCTCTCTTCAGCGATTTGGTCTTTTAGGCTTTTAAGTTCGGTGTCGATCGCCGTTTTCTGTGCAAGCAGCTCCGTTATACGCTTCAGTCTATCCATCGATTACTCCGAGGTCTAAAGGCTGTTTAGCGCGCAGCCACGGACGCGAAACGCATCCAGGCTCTAGTTTTTCACCGGCCGGCGTTGTGGGGCTCGTTCACACTTTCTTTCATTATTACGTGCTGCATTTTGTGCCTGTGTTGCTGTCGCTCCCAATCGCTTATATTTGCTTTGACAGAATTACAGAGCTTGCTCAGAAACGGCTTGCAATCAGAATCACGAAATTCGTAATTCTAATTGCAGTGCTATTTATGGTTGTATTCGTTTCTTGTTGGTCGAGCAGTACCTTGATGCGCTGTAGTCTCTCCATTCACCGCTCTGCTAGGTTTAGATGACCGTGCACTTGTGTCCTCGGCCTCTTCGCTGCCCATCCAGGCCTCCGGCCGCAGCAGGAAGCGTAGTGCACTCACAGAGTACCTAGATCAGCCGCACGGCGCGATCGGCTCCGTCTTTCCAGATGTGACTGAGGGGATCGCTCGATCGCAGCTCTCCACCTGAGGCGAAGAAGAACAGCGATGGTCCAAGGCTACGCTGTACTTCCAACCGTCGCAGTGTTTCGACCATCAATCGTGTACGGTGTTGGTCGGTCGTGACGACAAGGACGCGGAATGTCTTCCAACCGAACTGATTTGTATGCCGTCCCTCAGCATGCGCATGGAGGTACCCGAGCATCTTACGTCCAAAGCTTGATTGTGTGGCGTCAGCACGATTCACCGGCATGGTGCCACGATCGATCTCTACCATGAAGCAACGGCGAGAGCCGTCCGGAAATTGGAGACCGAACACAAGATCCGGTACGACGCCAACATCGTGCGCGCGCTCGGCTTGCGAGATCCTGGCTCGCAATGCGAACGGGTTTCGCATTCTTCGAGTGGGTTCAGGCGCGCTCGCGATAACCTCCTCAGGGTGGATAAGCCGGAGGTCGCTGCGGCCGCGCATAGATCGCTCCAGGGCAACGTGAAAATCCACGATCTCCAGTTGATGTTCAATGAATGGCCGGCCCGCTTCTCGATTGTTTCGGGTCCGATCCATGTTTGCACAGTCCACCCCGCGTTCGGAGAGAAGGTGTGCCCCGAGCACCCCGAGTGCGTACACCATCGGCGCCGATCCTGCCGTGGGGTAATAGTCGAGCTGCGCCCGCGGCCTATCGACATATCCGGCGTGAAACAGCCGACACAGTCGGTCATTCGTGCGATCAAGTGAGCGGCCAACGAGCGCCGCAATGTGGGTGGATCTCAAGAAGCGATAGCGCAGCAACTGCCGCAGGATCAGCACATCACCTTCCGTGACTCGAAACGGCACCGGTTCTGCCGAGCGCCGAAAGCGAGGCCGACGGTTCGTCGCCGACGTTGATGTCGCATCCATAAGAGAGGACTGTACCAGATGCGACCTCGCAGGCGTACGATCAGAGCCGAGCGACCAATAAAAAGTGAACAATAGCTACAGTTCGTCATCCATGCGTGTAGCGGCACATAGCACAGCACGCGCTGTGACGTGCATCCATGCAAGCAGTGACGACCGATCGTCGATCGGCTATTTGTTCACGGAAGGAGGTGATGCAAATGGACTTGGACGGCAAGATCGCACGGGTCAAAGATCTGATCGACAAGCGCGAAGAATTAGACGCCGAACTCAATGAGCTATTGGGCGGCACGGCTCGCGAGCGACGCATTCCGAAGTGCTCGATCTGTAACGAGCCAGGACACCGCGCAAGCACGTGTCCTTCAAAGGCAGCCGACGCAACGTAACGACTTCAGG
This sequence comes from Bradyrhizobium sp. 6(2017), assembly GCF_011058295.2. Lineage (NCBI taxonomy): Bacteria > Pseudomonadati > Pseudomonadota > Alphaproteobacteria > Hyphomicrobiales > Nitrobacteraceae > Bradyrhizobium > Bradyrhizobium sp. 6(2017). The sequence continues at coordinate 9,401,832 of NZ_CP049289.2, forward strand.
CCCGCTTCGGCGGGCTTCCTTTTGATTTGCTATGATCGCCAATCATCGCCGCCAAAATCTGGTGCTGCCGCAGGCCCTGCATCAAGCGGCTTTTCTACCGTTGCACGCCGCGTCCCGGCATCCCTCAAAGCAGCTGCCGGTGCCGCTGGCTCGACCGAATAGCGTTCTCGGGTGCTTTGACGAACGGCAGCATGCTCAGCCGGCGTCATGCGCGGCATCGCATTCATGTCAGTCTCCGGCACGCCGACCGATAGCGCGGCATCTGTCATGCCGCGGATGTATGCCGCAAACTGATACGATGGCTGATTGAGGATGAACTCTGGGGTCGTTCGCATGTCGCGGGCAAGCGCATGAGCAGCCGCGTCACTGATTTTGGAAGCGAATTTAATTGCGGTCGCGCCATACAGTGCATCAAGGACATGCGGTTGCATTTGCTGCAATCGTTGATGCGCGAGGACTAAGCCGACGTTGAGCTTACGTGCCTGATCAAGAATGACCGGTATCTTGGGATCGCGCTTGATGAAATCCTGGCACTCGTCGATGTAGACGAAACACGGAAGACGCTGCTCCTTGGGAAGAAGCTGACGCTTGTGCGCGGCGAGCAAGATCATTGAGATGAAAAAGCGGCCCACAATTTCGACACCTTCTTCTTGAAGGAGGCTCTGTGGGACATTGATGAGGATAACCTTTCCAGCGCCCATTTCGGTGAAAAACTCGAACTTAGATTTCGGCGCCGCGAACATTCTCGAGAGCGTCCGGATGCGCTTGACAGCGAATAGGCGATCAACGACCTGCTCCTTGGTGCGATCAAACTCCTTGCTGTTGAACTTTAGCTCAAAAAACCGCCTCGCATCCGGATCGAGCTTGGACAGATGCTGCTCGAACTGAGTGAGGCCGCGGGGCTGCATCAGGTCAATGAGAGTATCGATCGTAGCCGACGGGATGGTAAGCAGAAGCTCGATCGTGAAATGGAACAATGTATTCTGGCGGCTGGTCATCTCCGCCGACAGCAACGAGCTAAAGATGTAGTCGTACAGCGCGAGCACGGCGTTGCGGAAACCTTCGTGCTCGGCAGGGGAGTAGGACTGCGTCTCTTCGATCCCCACGTCGAAAAGATTGAGAGCGACCGGCCATTCGATGTCTTCGGCATCAATGATGACCAGCTTGCCGTCGAGGCGTTCTCCCGGCGCGAACACCTTTAACCCTTCGATCGCCTTGATGAGGTCGCGGTTGCTTTCCATGACGACAATGGACGCTTGCTCCGCGGCTACAAGCTCGAGGTCGCGCAAAATCTGGTATTGAAGGAGCGTCGACTTTCCGGCGCCTGGCGGCGCAACAATCCATTGGTGCTCAAAGCGGCTCTTTGCAGGAATACTAAAGGGCACCGGGCAAAGAAAGAGGTCGACGAAGGGAGTGCATTTCAGATATGTCTCGACTAGCTCGATCGGCGGGAGCTCGGAGTCGGCTGCGTAGATCATCGGCCTTCGATGTTTCTCATCTTCTGGAGAAACCCCCGAGGCCTCGCACAGATTGGCGTACAATCGCTCGTACAACGCCGCAAACAGGCCAGCCTCCACGTGCCCCTGCTTGCAGATCGTGCCGATGATCCTGTCCACGACTTGATGCGGATTGCGCAGCAGACAGATGAGTGGAACCGTGAGCGGCGCAGCATCCGCACTCTCGGACAATTCAGGCAAGCTGGAAATAAAGCCCCAACCAACATTGCGCAGAGCCGTAATGAGCAGATCGCCTACGCGCTCGTCGTTCGCGAGAAAGTGTTGCTTCGCACGGAGAAAGCGACGCAGGTCCACGTGCTCCTTGATGGACAGCGTCGCGGCGTTGAGGTCCATGTCGGGCCAGGAGAAGATTGTCGTTTCTAGGGCCAGGATCTCTTCTTGGCACCGATCCAACGCCTTCATAACCGTAGTTGGCGCCGGCCGTTCAATAATCTCCCCGACCTGCTCTGCAACGTGCGCATTCACGCGTGCGATCGAATCTTCTTGCGCCCACATTGATCCGCAATGCGCCGCGCGTACTTGGTCATATAGGGTAATAGTGTCCGACAGCTCACGTGCCCGCTCGTCCGTGAAGCGACGCAGGAACGGGGTGAAAGGAGAAGGGCGTTCGTATTTTGGGAGCTTAGAACTCAACGACCTCCTCCCGCCCGTCGAAGGTCTGCGCCGTTTCGAGATAGGCCTTGAGGCTCTTACACGCGTTGAGAATGGCCGCCTCGGCGCCAAGCAGTTCGTCGAGATCTTTGCATTCAATGTGTTGTCCGGCCGTCAGGCCGTCGACGGTGACGCGCAGCGAAAGCGTCATCATGGCGGCGCTTGCAATGCCACGGGCGTTTTTCCACAGCGAGCGTCCAATTGTGCTGCTGGCGCCTTCATCGAAATGGCCGTAGGCGGCCTCGCCATGTTTCTTGCGGGCCTCGCTGTCGAATACGACGAGTTTTCCAAGGCCGTATTTGCTTACCAATCCCTTTTCATCGGGCGTGAGCTCGGTGCGTGCATCGAGAGCAAAGATGACCTTGCCGCTCAGCATGCCGCCCGTGCGTTGTGAGCGCTTGAGCTTTAGTTGCATGGAGTAACCCTCCTCTGCAAAGAAATGAGTATGCACGTTCGACATGCGAAAGACCAGAAGTTCCCGCGATGGGCGCTGATGCGCCGCATCAATCAGGCGAGCACGTTTGGCCGCGCGCCCTGGTCTGGCGCGCGTCAGGTGGTGTCTGCCCGATCTGCTCGAGGACGAGCGCTCGGACGGTACGCGCGACAGCGCGAAGCGGACGCCGGGCTATTGCAACTACACGGCGGTACCTCGGAGCAACCGGAACGGCGCTCGATCGTACGGCTTAGCTGGCCGTCCTCGTGCCGCACGCCAACCTATCCGAGGTGCGGACTTGCTCGTTCGCAATTGCAAAGATTTCGAAATTCAAAACTCACGGAAAATGAAGAGGATAGAAATCGAGATCCTGAAAATAGAATTGAACATCAAACGTCGACTGGTCCAGTCACTCACAGCGAACAACATTCAAGGCCGCATAGTCTTATCGGTGTCAGCAAATCTAAGGTTGTTTTCTCCTTTCATCTGGTGCCTTGAAATGAGTCTATATACTCCATCTACTCTGGTGTCTTAAGACGGCGCACCAGTGATCGCGTCCGCCTGCTGGGTTTAGGCGGCGCGGGCGTCGCCACTACGTGCCGCTAGGCACGCAAGTCGCGCGCAGAAGTCCGGTTTGTCGACGAGACATGCTGCCCCAGGCTTGCGCATACCATCCGCTGACCCCGCCTTACCTTAAAGGCGGAGCGTACGGCGGGGCATAAGGTCGACGTCGACAGGAAGCCTCGAAGAAGGAAGGGCTGGCTTTGGAGGGCCAGCCCCGCTCCTACTTTGTTGGAGCGTCGGCAGGTTTGGCTGTTGCGCGAGCTTCAAGCCACTCGATGATCTCGTGCAGCCACCACACGGGCGGGCTGTTTCTGTGGCGGCCGAGTTTGAAAAACCGCGGCGCCTCTCCACTCGAACACATCCTGAACCAATGCGTGCGGCTGTAGGGGATTCCAAGTGCCTTAAGTCCACGCCAGTTGACCACTTCCTTGCCAGTCATCGCTTAGCTCCATTGGGTTGGAGCCGTCGCGACGGCTGTTAAGTCAGCCGACGTGCATTTATAGCAGATCTCAGTACGCGGTCCCTGTGCCAATAAACGTCATAGTACCTGTCGTATTGCGTCACGAACTCACGAACTTGCCCGACGATCGTCCTCCCGGTTCAAGCCCGACATTGCGGCACTTTCTGAAACGTTACCGATGACATTCGAAGTGAAAGAGGCCGCCCACTAGAGCGGCTTCACAACCATAGTTAGTAGCGACTGAGTTCGCGTTCTCCGGATTTGCTGGACGCTGTTCCTGTCCCGTTTGGGCCATTGACGCAGGACGCGCCACGCGATTGATTTGGTCGGTCAATTTCGGTGGCCATGACAGTCTCAGAGAAAATAGTTCGCGCCGTTCGCGGGCAGCCAGGTTTAACTGAACGTCAACTCGCCGATCGGCTCTTCGGAGAGAACGCAACGATACAGCGCGTCAATCCAACGTGCCGAAAGCTGGTCGCACAAGGCTTGCTCTTGCGTCATGGCAAGGGGTGGCGCGCTGATCAATTCCGTTATCACCCGGCGAAGCCGTCTCGATAAGCCGCCTCGCCGCTTGCAACGTGTCCACCCAGAAGGTTGCGCCTCACATAGCGCCATTTCCTGTCACCGCTCCGCAACATGCGGGATGTTCCGCCTGCTGGAACAACAGTTTAGACTCCACTTCTCAACATCTTTGCGGCAGCTTCGATCTTAACCGGGGCTGGAGTATTATCATTGCACTGACAGGCAATTTTCCCGGACGGGCCGCAGTGCGCAGTGCATTGCGGCCTTTTTCATTAGGGGTAAAGTTCTTGCGCGAAACACCAGTGCTTTTGATCATCGATGCAGTAGCAGTCGGTGCTGTCGTGATCGGGACAATTTTCGTCCTCGTCGACCATCTAGGCCGCCGATCTAAAAAGCGCCTCCGACATTGAGCGATTCTTGGAGTGGTGATGCCTACGCTTGCGATCATCGATCGCATGCTCTTTCTTCGCCGCACCGGCAACGAACTTCTAGCATCGCACTAACGACGCGGCTAAAGGACGCTTTGGGCGCGCCAAGGAAGATTGATGATCGTCTGTTTTTCATGCCCCGGCTGCGACGCGGTTTATTCTGCGGTTCAAGAGCGGAGCGCCGCTCCGGTGATCAGCTCAGGCCTCTTTAGCTGCCTAAGTTGCGAGAAGCCCGTCCATCATTGGACCGGAATCTATTGTTTCACGGACTGGAAACGCGTGGGAGACTCCGGGAAGGGGAAATCCGGCTGAACTCGCTTCGATATAATGGTTTGGGTGCACCCGAGGTCACAGCGCTTGCCCGTGGATCCTCTAAGGAATGAAGATAGAACCAGGGAAGTGAACAGCGGATCCCTCATGACCTAGCCGCGCCCAAGCGCGAGTGGCCAGTCTTGATTCGACCAGGCAGAGCAGGGAAATTGTGTTCAATTCGGAAACAAAGCCACAACCTGGGAGTTGCAGTCCGAGGCAGCGCATCTTACCAACGGGCAGCACATGGATTCCGGGAAAAGGCGGCGTCTTGCATCGATCAATTTGAGGAACCACCTGAGCGCAAGCCAGAGATGGGCCGCTGGCTTGAAAGCTTTTTGAAGCGCCTGCACGATCTCCTAGAGAGCATGGCTGGTAAGAAGTAGGCCGCCCTCACTGGGCGCACCTCGCGATATGCGACCGCGAGAGTCTAATAACACTGTCATATGCGGCTATTAGCCCGAGAATGTCGTTGCGCTTTGGAAACCGCGCCATGGCGACTTCAGCCCCGCTCGCGGTTCAAGCGGTGCATTTTAATGGCCCCCCTCAGTTAGCGGCCCTTTCATTCTGGTTGTCGTGCTCAATCTCTCTTTTTGCGAAGGGCGAGCGGCTGAGCTCCATTTGGTGGGAGCCGTCGCGATGGTGCATCAGCTCAGTCGCCGAAGTACTTGACCGCATCGCCTGCCGATCCTCTTTGTGAACCGATGGATGGTCGGCAAATTGGAACTGCTCGACCATCTTGAGCAGGGCAAGCTCGACCGCCGCCGGGGTCCGCATGCGCGTCAGCGCCTGGCAGCTCCAAGTAACACTACCACCATATACCTCCGGGAAGGGAAAGGAAGGAGGGTGCTCTCGATAGTCTTCAGCAATGCATGAAGCGGACCGTGCGCCCTTGCGGAGCATTGGCGCGCGCCACAAGAAGCCATTCGCTGTGGGACGCGCCACAACGCCGGCCTCTGCAAATCGCCTTCCGGCCAGTGGTTTGTCGGCATGGCATTCCTCCGACGAAAATCACCCATGGAACAACTCGAAGCCGAACTGGCCTCGCTGCGCGCGCGCCGAGACCTTGATTAGCCGCCACGCGGCTGCTGACGCGGCGTTCCTGGAGGCGACCCCAGGCTCCAGCGCCATCACCTCAAGCCCATCACGATGTCGAAGGCTCGCGCGACGTCGGAAGTGGCAGTCGCCACCTGCTCGTTGACGCGTGACGGTTATGCCGACGCGCTCGCGGAGGTGCAGACGAAGATCGCACTTTCCGAACAGACGCTCGTAGCCGAGCGGCCCGCTGTCGAACGCAAGGCGGCGAGCCGTCGCAAGTGCCGTCGAGTGCAGCCCGCTGTCGAACGCAAGGCGGCGAGCCGTCGCAAGTGCCGTCGAGTGCAGCCGACGGATCTGTCTTAGCTCGCCGATTGGCCGACCATTCGTTTCAGATGCGCTTCAAGCTTTTGCAGTGCAGCGCGCTTCTCCGGTAGGTAATCGTACCTGTCGTAAATCTCGTCGAGGTCGGTTTTGCCCCCGCCTGTCACGTGGTTGAGCATGATCTCTGCGATCTCACGTGTTGTTCCGAGGCGCGCGAGCATGGATCGGAAGTTCGCCGAAGATCGCGCACTTGCCATCCGGTCACACCTGATCGCTTGTCGATCTCCTTTTTCAGCTTTCCCCACGACCCGTCGTTGAAATGAGTACCCTTGATGTGACCGGGGAAGTAATAGTCGGTATTCTTGTCTCGCCAATTGTCGCCGATCTTTTCTTGTCGATCGAGGATCGCACGCGCCATCGGCAGGATCGGGATTGCGTGCGCGCCCCCGTTCTTGGTGAATTCTCCGGGGATGGTGACCACGCGGCCTTCACGCCAGGCTCGTTCCAGCCGTCCTATTTCTCCGTTCCGACATCCCCACAAAATGATGAGCCGGATCATGTCGCCGAAGAAGCCGGCGCACGCGTGCCACACCTTCTTGAGCTCGGCGTCGTGATGCCGTAGGGAACCGAGACGTTGCGGATCACACTGAAGACGCTCGCCAGCGCATGGTTGCGATTCTCGTCCTTCGGAATCGCGTTGACATAAAATTCCGCGCGGGCGAAGCGATCGGAGGAGCGGTTCGTGCCGGGCAGGAACACGGTACCGCCGATCTGCTCCCAATAGGCGTTGAGCGCGAGTTGCTTGTCGAAGATCGGCGAGTTGGTCATCACCTGGTACTTGCGGTTGTGATGGATGACCTGCTTGCCTCTGATGTATTCGACGATGGCGCTGTCGCCGCTCGCATCTGAGATCGCCAGATGCAGGCTCGCAAGCCGCTTCTCGTCCTGCGACACGTCGTCGGTCACGATGATGAACGGCTCCCTCTCCAAGTCGGCCACGGCCTCCTCCACAGTCGCGAAGTTGTCGAGCACATATTGCGCCCAGGCCGCGATCGTGAGGCCCCGCCTGCTCGGGTTGAACTTTGGATATTCCGACTCCGCCAGCCACAGCACGTTGGCGACGAGGCCAGCCTCGTTCAGCCCGTCAGTGGTGCAGTCATAGGCTGACGCGATCACGCTGCCGTATTTCGAGGTCCACGCCAGCGAGTTAGGCCCGACCTCGCCGTTGCGTGCCATGCCGCGCGGGAAGATCCAGAGATTGGTCTTCAGATCGCTCTTCCAGTCCATCGTCCGCGCCGTGATCACTTGGTCATGGACGCCGAGATAGACGAGACGCGTGCAGGCCGGTGCAATCGACGGCGCGATAGCGCGATAGCAAGAAGCGCGGCAAGGCCAGCGGACAGGACGAAATTTCTCTGCGGCATGGCATGTTACTCCCTCGATTAGGATGTGAGCGATCGGCGATGGTGCCCCGAACCACGCAAGGGCCGTGCCGAATCGAAAATGGGAGGTTCTGCAGGCACTTCGTATCGGGTGTGTAGGTCAAGTTGTCGACATTGGTCTGAAAGCTGACAATCGGCGCCGATAACCGACCCCGGCTCGTCTCGGCGGGCGGCATCGTCAACTTAATCGACCGCCGAGCCGAAGGAGGCGCTTTTCAAAGGTTCGAGATTCGGCGATAGCGCTTGTCGTGGAGATCTCGCCCAAGTCGCAAAGGCTCGCTCGCGCGAAGCACGACGGAAGTCGGCAGTGACGGCTTCGGGATAGGGGATGTGGAAAAGGTTCGCGACCTGATCGTGAACTGCCAGAAACCATTGAGCCCGACGGGACGATTTGAAACGCTTCATGATCCGCTCCTGTCGCCGCGTCGGCTGATGAGAATTCTCGGCCCGATTGTTGAGAGCTTTGTGCTAGCGATGTTCGACGTGAAAGCCCATCTTCGCCCTCGCAGCGCCGTAGGAACGGTGCTTGTCCGTGATCATCACGCGCGGCGGCGTGCCGGCGATTTCATGAGCCGCTGCGCAGCGCGCGAGTCTTTTCGGCGCTGGATCAAGACGTCGAGAACGAAGCCATTCTGGTCAACAGCGCGCCAGAGCCAATGTTGTTCGCCCGCGATCGAGATAACGACTTCGTCCAGATGCTATTTGTCACCGCGAGCGAGTGCGCGCTCGGGTATCCGATCGGAAAACGCCCTGCGGAATTTCCGTACCCACTGGCGCACGGTTCATAGGTCACGCCAATGCCACGCGCCGCCAGCATTTCCTCGACCATGCGCAAGCTTAAGAAAAACCGGAAATACAACCAAACGGCATAGCTGATCACTTCCGGTGGGAAGCGATGGCGGCGATAAAGAGGGTCCCGGGCGGTCGGCATGCCTGCTGTCTACCCCCTCGGCCGCTCCAATTCGTTAACTTGACGGTGCCGCCTAACCTGCGGCGACAAGCCGAACTGTACATCCGGGCCGCGCTAGGTTTGCATGCCCGATGGAAATGATATCTGTACTTTGCGCCGTCATCGGAACCAAGGCCGATTAGCACGCCAATTGCTGGAATATGCTGAGGAAGAACACCACGATCGCCGAGAGGATATCAATGTCAAACCCTAATTGGTTCTCTTGGTTGAGTTTTCCGTTTTTCGCGCCACTCAGCGGGTCGGTGGTGCAGGACATCGCACCGAATTTTCACCGGCAAGTCGATAATGACGTAAGCGCTGAGATTGGCTTAGCTGAACAGCTGGTCATTCTTTCCAATGCCGTTAAAGAGCTTAGGGCGATGCTCGTAGGCATTGAGGAAACACGACCAGGCGCGAAGCTCAAGATCGCATCCGAGAATGTAACAACAGCAATGGGGCAGCTCACAGGGATGGAAGCAAAAGTAAACGAGATCAAACAGCGTCATAGCCAGGCCGCCGATCTGGAAGCTGAGCGCGCGCTAGATCGCCTGAAGGAGGTAAATCCCGAGGGATATGAGACGTTCATTCGTAAGCGCGAGAACCGCGCGAGCACTGGCGGAGATGCCGGAAAGTCGAACGGCGGATCAGCCCAATAGGGCAAACGATAAGCCCATGCTGCACGGCAGGCGCAAGTTCTTTGATCTCGCGCCGCTCAGCAAGGCGTCGATCGCGGCCGAGGCGGTCAAGCGCGTCGATGTTCTGTTCGCCATTGAGCGCGAGATCAACGGTCTTACCGCGCAGGAGCGTTTGCGTGTGCGCCAGGAGCGTAGCCGCCCCCTGATGGTCGAGCTGGAGGCGTGGTTGCGCGAGCAGCGCGCCAAGCTCTCCAGGAACAACGACACGACCAAGGCGATCAATTACTGCCTCAGCCGCTGGGATGCATTTAACCGCTTCCTTGATGACGGACGGCTTTGCATGTCGAACAATGCTGCTGAGCGTGAGCTACGGGCGGTCGCCGTGGGACGAAAAAATTGGACCTTCGCCGGGTCCGATGAGGGCGGCCGGCGTGCGGCTGCCATCTACAGCCTCATCGCCACCGCAAAGCTCATCCGAGCTAACTACCCCGAAGCGTAGCGAGGATGATCGCCGCTTTCGACCGGAACGGCGCGCGCCAGCGACGTGGTCACGCAGTTCGAACTGCGCGAGGCGCGCGGCGAGGAAGCATTGCCGTGACACGGTTTTAGTGCCGCGCGACGATTCCTTGAGGTCCACCGGCGTACCTCCGGAGGAAGATCACCCTTATCGGAGAACAACCGCGTGCTGAGGCGGATGTCGCGCGAGCCCCGGCTTCTGGTAGGACGGGAAATTCTCCGTCTGGCCGATGATCATGGCCTTGCTGCGCGCCAAGCTATCGAAGCCACCCCCGCCGCCCGCACGCGGTCGGGGCGGGTTCGAGCCGGGGACGCCGACGCAAACCGGCGCCTTGCAAGCCGGCGCCGATTTACGCGCCTCACTGACCAGGCGGTCGAAACGCCGGTCAATGTTTTGGGCGCCGAGGATCGGCGGGCGAATGGCGTCAAGACGAGAAGAGACGTCGCAGGCCGGCGAGACGGTCTGCGCTTCTTCTTCGCACCGACAGAACCACCAGGGCCGAGCTCTCGAGCGTGCGCCGTCGCGGCGCCGTGCCGGTACCTCATTGAGAAGACGACATTCGGCTCGTGCTGCCACGGCAAGGCGAGCTGACGATCTGCTCGAAGGTGACCGCGCGATCGCGAATTGAGGATGATTTCGAACGTCGTCGTATCCGAACACGCGCTACCTATCAGCCGATCATAATACCGCGCTCGCCAAGTGTTGCTCGGCAGCGGCTGCGCGTCGGTCGGTATTGAGACAATGTCAGCAACTTGACACCAGCCGCGACGAAGTGCCTGCAAAGCCCGCGAATTCACTTCGGCACGCGACTTGCTCTCTTTACGGCATCATCACCAATCGGAGTGCGTTTGGTCTTCGGGGCGGACTCAACGCCGTCGCTGTTAGCGTCTGATCCGGCCCGACGGTTTGCTGCGCGATAATTTAAAGGCGCTCGGTTGTGAAACGAGATAATGCAGAGAAGTGTTGGATGCGATCTGGAGTTCTTTTTTTGGGAGCCACGACAATTGCGCTCGTCGCAACCGGTGCAGCCAATGCGGCAGACCTTGAGCCAGAAGCGAAACTGCCACCCACGGTGTGGAACTGGTCCGGAGGCTATATTGGCGGCCACGTCGGTGGCGGGTACGGTCGCACCTCCTTCAGCAATCCCTACGGTGTGTCAGTCTATGGCGATGTCGTCGATACCCCAGTGTTCCTTGCAGGTGGCCAGATCGGCTACAATTGGGAGAAGAACGGCGGGGTGTTTGGTGTCGAACTGGATGCCAGCGGTGCTGTCTCCGAGGGCACAAATACCTGCCTCGCCGCCTCCGGCTTTATTGTGAGCGCAAACTGCAAGGCCGGTCCCAATCTCCTTGCGACCGGGACCGGCCGCGTCGGTTACGCGTTTGGCACACTGAGTCACACGCTCGCCTATCTCAAGGGAGGCGTAGCTTGGCAAACCAATCGCGGCGACGTCGTCAACAACTTCGAAGGCCGCGCGCCACAGGAAAACACCCATTTTGACTATGGTCGGGTCGGTGGCATCATTGGGCTAGGCGTCGAGCAAGCGCTTACGCCTGCGTGGTCTGTCAAAGTCGAGTATGACTATCTGCATTTCGGCGGGCCGAGTGTCGCAACGCCTCCAACTCTGCAGGATCCGCCGTTCGCAATTCTTCCGACGAACACAACGAGCCTGTCCAGCAATTATCACCTCGGAAAGATCGGGTTGAACTACCATTTTGGCGCCGACCCTTGGGCGGCGCAATGGCCCGATGCACCGCTGTACGCGAACGCACGCGCTGGCGTGCCGCCGCCGATTGCTCACACGGCCTGTTGGTCGTTTAAAAGCGGATCGCGGCTGGCTCAGCCGGGACGATTCCAATGGGACGCTAGCGCTGAGCCTGATGAAATCCGCCGTGGAGATCCCAGCATTCTTGTATCAAGGCTCACTTATCACGGACCGGACGGGCTTTCTGGAGAGTTATTTGGTCGTCTTGACAGACCGTGGGGAGTGTTCCTGAAGAGTAACCTTGGCACTGGCCGCTTCAACAAAGGAAACTCGAATGATGAAGACTGGGGCACGCCCTATGTCAACACGAAATCAGGCGAGTCGAACGGGAGGTTCACCTATTATACGGCCGACGCCGGCTACGATTTCCTACGCGGCGCCAACTACAAGGTCGGCGGATTTATCGGCTGGACCTATTACGAACAAGAGCTCCGACTCGACCGGGTGTGTACAGATCGCTAGGCCGAAGGCTACCTGCTTGCCGACGGGTGATCACAGAGTTGTTGGGGAGCCAGAACACTCAATGGAATGCACCTCGTGTCGGCCTAAGCGCCGAAACCATGCTCACCGAGCGTTGGCGTTTGAGCGCGGGCGTCGCTTACCTGCTCTGGACCGATTTCAAAGGGCGTGACAATCATCTCTTGCGCCCGACGACCACCTTCGCTGAACAACGCGGAAACCGTGTTGGCGGCGTCCAGATTGGAGGCGCGTTGTGCTACTTCATTACCAAGAACTACTTCAGCGTCGGCGTCGGCGGGCGCTATTGGGCAATGTGGACCAAAAAGGACAGCATAGCGCCGCTGGACGACGTGGGAATCAATCTCGATGCGGGCCTCGGCAATGAAGCGCGTCAGCCCGTTCCAACGCGACAGCGCATATCGAATGGCCTCCGCGAGTTTGGTCTTCTGGCTGAGCAGACCAAGCTTGGCGCGCAGCCAGGGTTGAGGGAGAGACCAGATGAACGTCCACAAGAATGCGCCTTTGACGCCCAAAGGTCGAGAGGCGATGGTGCGGAGCGTAGTCGAGGGCGGGTTGACCCTGGCCGCCGCGGCTGACCTGTTCAACATATCGCCGAAGACGGTCGCCAAATGGGTCAAACGGTTCCGCGCAGAAGGTGTGGAGGGATTGCGAGATCACTCCTCCAGACCCCTTTCGTCGCCAAGCCAAACCCCGCTCGCCACATGCACGGCGATCGAGGCCTTGCGCCGCCAGCGCCACACCGGCAAGCAGATCGCAGCCGAGATCGCGGTGTCGCCGGCCACCGTCAGCCGCGTCCTGCGCCGCCTGGGATTGAACCGGATACGCGATCTGGAGCCGGCCGAGCCGGAGCGTCGCTATGAGCGCGAGCACCCAGGCAAGATCATTCACATCGAAATCAAAAAGCTGGGGCGTTTCAAGCGGGTAGGACACCGCATCACCGGCGATCCGAGTGCTCCGAACAAGAGCCGCGGCGCTGGTTGGGATTTCGTCCACGTCTGCATTGACGATCATTCCCGCGTCGCCTTCTCCGAGATCAAACCTGACGAGACGGCGAACGGCGCTATTCCGTTGCTCATGGCGTACTACAAAAGCCTCGGCGTCATCGTCCCTCGTGTCATGACCGATAACGGCAGTTGCTATCAGTCGTTTGCCTTCCGCGACGCCTGCCGGGACCTCGGTATCAAGCACATCCGCACGAAGCCCTACACGCCCAGAACAAACGGCAAGGCCGAGCGCTTCATCCAGACCGCACTTCGGGAATGGGCTTACGCTAAGGCCTATCCGACATCAGATCGCCGCGCACAAGAGCTGCCGATCTGGCTGCATCAATACAACTGGCACCGGCCTCATGGTGGTATAGACTGACGAACGCCGATCAGCAGACTTGGGCTGACCAAGGACAACCTCTTGAGGCTCCACAACTAGGCGATGGCGGGGGCGTATGCCTAGGGAAAGTCGATCCGGTGAAAATCAGTCTGTACAACGCCGACCGATCGAAGCGATTGCGGCGACGGATCGCCTTGCAAGATCCGATCCGAAGAGGGGTGCGCTGAGGTGCGGCACAGACGAGCTCACCTGTGGGGAGCCAAGATTAACAGCGGTTGCCCTCGCAATGAAGTTACGAGAGCGTGGCGCTCAGCGCGCCGTCGTCTGGGGTAAAGGGGGCTTCAACTGGGCGACGGCGATCGTCGCAATTTTGAGGGCAGGATCAACGTACCTGCCGCTCGATCGCTCGTTACTGTCTTCGCGCACATCGTTCATGATCGAGCACAGCCCGCTACGCTCTGATTATTGGCGCAGACAGGACGGATTTGCTTCCCCGTTCCAAGGGAAAGACAAAGCTAATCGCGCAATTCATGCCGATACACGAGGCGCTCTGACGTTGTTATGCGAACCTGACCCGGTAGTTGGAACGGTGGAACTCAACCTCTCCATCGCGCCCGGCGCGTTGGTCATGACAAGGGAGGACCGCGAGTGCGGACGCAACAATCGGCCAACACCGTGAAGAGCGAAACAAAGGTGTCGGTGCCGACATTGACGATGGCAGCGACGCTGCTTCTTGGGCGAGTGGCCCAATCGCAGAGATGCCGCTGGATTGCCGCCTCTACCCGTTCCGACTGCCTGTTTCCGCTTTGGAAATGCCGAGGTCCTACTCGGCGGCAGAGCTTAGCGGCCCTGACGGAACGCCTGCAGAGACCTTGTAGTCCTTTGGACGGCGCGCTGTCGGCACCCCGACTTGCTCGCCCTTTCAAAGTCTGGACGACGGCCTGTTTCGTGGCCGAGCGATTTGCGGGAACATCGACGCGATGCTGGCTCGAGGTCGCGAGGAATGCGACCTTCACCTCGCTGGACCCTCCGGAGAATGGAGTCGAAGATTATCTTCAGTCCGGCGGGACCTTGCAAAACGCCGCCCGGAGCCTCTCCGCGGTCCGGTCCGTGGCGCAATGGCCGCTGGGGTTGGGCGCCATCGCGATGCCCTTGGAACGCGTGCAGCAGAGCCACGCGAAGAGGTCAGGCGCGCTTGGCCGCCGCAGCTAGGACGGCTGAACGGACGAGTAATCATGACCTTTGAGACACAGCATCCAGTATTCCAGGCTTTGCGCGAACGTCTATTACTCGGCTATTGGCTACCCGGCATGGCCTTGAAGCCGACCGACATTGCGGATGAGCTTCGCGTCGGTATTTCGCCTGTACGAGAGGCTTTGATACGGCTGACTGAGCGCGATGTAGTGCAAAATGTCAACCACAAGGGGTTCAGCGCTAGGCGGATCGACCCAGACCAAGCCATTCTATTCTGCAAGATGCTGTCACAAATGTATGTCGATAGCATCAGCGGCTTCACCAAGGCGAAGCTGATCGATAAGGTGGCGGCAAGCTTCTGCGATGAAATCAGGCCCATTTACGCGAGCAATGAGGATCCCGCGACACTCTTCTTGAAAGTAGGCGAGTGCTATCGGCGCGCTTTGCTGGTCAAACAGCATCGCCACATTGCGGATCACGTCGCAGACGTGGTTTATGTCTATCTTTCACGCGCAATGGGAACGCGTACGTACTACGGCGATTTGCTTGTCGAAAGCCAAGGTATTAGCACCTTGATCATCGAAGGACAGCACAAGGCCGCAGTCCGTGCCGTCCGGGCCTACTTCAGACGCCGGATCACGGAAATTGTTCAAGCGCACGCGAGGCTTTCGCGGATGCCGAGCACGACAAATCTAACACGTAGTCATGTGGACTTATCACGCCCCGACGGTGCGTAACTGCTATGATCGTCGTGCCCGATGCGAGTTGTCGAAGTGCGTCGAAGATCCAGCCCTCGGTCTGCTCGTCCAGCCCGGCACTGGGCTCGTCGAGAAGCAACAACCGGGGCCTCGCGATGAGTGCACGGGCGATCGCAAGGCGCTGCCTCTCGCCGCCGCTTAGCAATTGGCCCCGCTCGCCGACGCGGTAGTCCAAACCGTTCTGCAAGGAAGTCACCTTATCAGCCAGATGGACGCAATCGAGTGCGTGAAGCACATCCGCATCGGAAAACGGGCGGCCCAGCAGAACGTTTTCGCGGATACTCAGATTCATCATCAAGGGCTCTTGGGGCACGTAACCTACGTACGCCAGGTAATCTTCCGGATCGAGCGTGGCCAAGTCCAGGGGGCCAATGCGCACTAGGCCGCTGTAGCCTTGATGCATTTTTAGCAGGAGTTGCATAAGCGTGGATTTGCCAGCACCCGACCGTCCGATGATGAAGTTGATGACGCCGGGCTTGAACTCGCCCGTTATCTCAGAGAGGAGCGGCGAAGCGCCTCGTTCATAACCAAACGAAAGCGCGCTGATAGAAACGTTGAGTGAGCCCAATATCGGCATGGTACGCCTGAGCATAGCGGGTCGCACCGCTGGAGCATGTGCATCAAGCAGCTCCTGCAGCGGCCCAGCCATGCCACGCGCAACGGTGATGTCCCGCATTGACATGCCGATAAGCTCGAAAGGCCGGTTCAGTTGAACGAGGATCATGCTCACCATGACGAGCCCACTTATCTCGCCTGACCGGTCATAGAGCCACAGCAAAAGCCCCAAGATCGAGGCATACTGAACGAACAAGAAGGTGGATTGCAAAGCGCCATAGCGCAACCGGACGCTATAGAAAGTAAGCCAAGCTCGGCGCGTGGCGGCTGTCTGGCGATCATACAGCTCAGCTATCCAAGGTTGAGCGCGGAACATGCGAATCGGAACGATGTTCTCGATCGCACTTCCTAAAAGGTTCGAGCTCTCATTAGTCGAAGCCTGCGCTTGAGCTTGATACACCTTTGTAACCCTATTGCTCTTCCATGTTGTCAGTACGAGCACGGCGCCGTAGGCTAAGATGAACAACGCCACCAACCAATTCGCTGCTCCTCCGACGGCAAGGAACGAGAACGCAACATCGGCGACCCCGCCCATTAGCACCATCGAATAGAGCTGAATGTAGATCTTGTTGGACTGGTGCCAACTCTCCACAATTGCCGAAAGCTTGCTCGGATTGTTTTGAGCAAACAGCGATAGCTCGGCAGTCGCCAGAGCGGCCATGATCTTCTTGCTGGAGAGATTGCGAACGTGCTGTTCCAGCCTGTTCGATAGAACCACCTTGACGTCTTGCAAGCACCGAGCAAGCGCGGCCGTAACGGCAAACAGCCACAACAAACTGAGCGTGTAAAGCGGCGGCGCGCTGACCAGCCGGGCGACAGCCCGTGAGAACAAGAGCGGCCCGGCGACCGCGCAGCCGGACGCTACAGTGGTCGTGAGCACGAAACCCGCGACAAGAAGGCGGGAAGATTGCATGCTCGTCTTGATGACGTCCCATTGGAGCGGGGGCAAGGGCGGCTTACCCGAGTTCATAACGATCCATCCAATCGGCAACAGCGCATACCCGAACGAGCGCAGACGCTGAATCGTAAGACAAATTATCGATAGCAGTACGGAGCAGATCACGGGAGATCAAGCCGTGCCGATACAATGCACTACGCTCGACACGTGCCGCCAAGGCACCATATTTGTACCGAGTTAGCAGATCGCGCCCGGCACCTTTGCCAAGTCGATAGTAGATCACGTCGGGCAAGTCTTCCCGGAAGGCCTCGCGCTCAAGTGCGCGATCAATTCCATTTGAGCAGTGATTTCGGCGAGCCGCGAGAAGTCCCGCCTTGATGAGCGGCCAGAACACAAAGGCCTTTCGCTCTTCTACCGCAATGTCTCGTAGTGCGATGCGATTGAGCTCTGCATTACGCATGCCGAAGAACTGAAACAGTCGCGTCGTCGGCAGGTGGCGTAGGGCCCTAGAGCCCGGTACGAGCTCTGCTCGGACATCCGGCCGTGCTGATGCGACAGGCGACTGCGGAAATCGAAGATCACCGAACATATGCCGGCGTAAGTCCCGGCTGCTCTGGCCGGTGATCACGTCGCCAAGAACACGCCAGACAGACGCTCGGGCCTGGATCGCAAGGCCGGCGAGCTCGCGCAATGTCTCTCGTGGCGATCGGGCTTCGGCAAGCAGCTCTCTGGCCATCGTCAAGCGGCGCATTCTGAGAAATAGTTGATCGCCTCCATCCCCTGTCAACACCAGACGCGATCCTGCAGCCTGCGCAGCCTCGTGAAGTTGAGCTGTCGTGGCGATCGTGGCCGCTAGCTTACAAGGTCGCGGCGTTGGAGCCAGCAATTCTGATGACAGGTCGGTCATCGACGAGCGAGCATTCGTTTCGACATAGGTTGGCACGCCGCGCGCCCGCTCGGCCAGCGCGGCAAAAAAGAAACGTTCGTCACCCTTGACGTCCGTCTCTGAGTAGCTGTTCAGGAGGGAGAGGGACCTATCTCGATGGAGGTCGGCCGCTGCCAATGCCACGACCGACGAATCAAGCCCCCCGGAACATTCAATGCTAAAACCACCGCCATATCGGCGCGTTTTGTGAGCGACGCTCGCCGAGATCAATCGGCGAAAGCTGGCCACATCATCCTCGAAAGAGACCGCGGTTCCCTTGAGCCTGGCTACGGCGCTCGCCAGAAAGTCGACTTGCCGAAAGCTCCCCCTTGAGATGATGAGGGCCGCGCCACTCAGCAGCTCGAAAACCCCACACAACCCTGTTTCCGGGGTCATCCAGGACGTGTTGCACATTAGTCCAATCAAATAGTCAAAGTTGAAGGCGTGGCGTTGCGCCAAGACGGCATCTGGCAGCTTCAGTCCTGCCCAACACTCAATTACATCATTTCTGACTTGGTAGAAGATGGAGATCTCCGAGAAAGGAGGGCGTACGATCGCAGTGCCACTCGGCGCGCGAACAATGAAAGCCGCATCGCCAGCGTACCGCTCCTGCAGCACAGCTACAATCTCCGGCAGAGACGTGCCTTTGAAGTGTGTTGGTTCCAATTCAGTCGGCTCGCCGGTCTTGGCGTCAACAATATCGTTGAGCACCGTGATTTCAACGCGGCCGTTTACAACGATGCTGGCAAGCTCCTTGACTGAATCCAGGAGCCCATCGGCGTTCAGTCTCATTACGCGAATCTCAAGATGACGCTGTAGTCCTCCACAGCCCGCCTCGTGTCGTTCAAAATGAGGTCGCCCGATTGCAGCCAAGCGTGGGCACTGAACGGTGGTTGCTTCACACCCACGAGGAGCTCGAGCGATGCGATGTAGGGATAGAAAAAAAGATATCCACCCACGGAATCCTCAAGACAGCGCGGGCGGCGTAACCGAAGATTGCGCAGATGCTGGAATACGCTGGCGTAGCAATGGATCGTTTCGCCTCCGACGGGTGCCGTACCGTGACGTGATGCACGCAGAAAGTCGAGTTGACAAGCGATGCTCTGGCTGCGAATGAGGCGGGCAGCATGAGCCGCACGCGCATAGCGCCACACCAGATGGAGGGGCGGGACGAAGGCTGGCAGTGAGTTCAGACAATCGCGCAACCTTGCTGTCGTCTCAGTCAGCCGTTCACGCTCCTCCGGACAAGCTACAGATGTGCTAGCCATGCTGTAACGATTGGATTGCAGGTCGAGGCTGATCCAACGGCCGTTAGACCACGCATGAAATACGTTGCTCACAGCAGCGATCCTTCTGCCCACCGCGCCGTCAAATTGATGGGATGGGCCGAAGCCCATCCCATCAAGCGGTCCACGTCAATCGCGTTGGTAATAATCGCCCGTCGTAGGTTCAAAGGTCCAATCGCCCCCGAAGCCTTCCGTGAGCTCGGTGGCATCCCCGACGTCCTGCGCCGTGTCATTGATAGTCGTTGTATCCATCGACTTCTCCTTATTCATCGCATTCTCCTGGGTGACCGGCCTATCGCCAGCATGCGCAGCCTAGCATCGTGAAATAAAATAGGACTTTTATATTCTGAATATGATGTCGATCGATTCGAAGAATCGTTTGACGTGGTAGAAAGTTGCGGGAATTGGGCGACGAGGCGATTAGGCGGCGCGTTTGTGGCCAGCCGGCCGAAGGTACGATGAACGGGCGATTCAATCACCTGTGATAAGGCGTATCCCTGATCCTTCCAGGATTAGTTCGAGGAGAAGGTTTCATCGCCTGTTTTCATCAAAGCCGCGTCTTAAAAACTCCAACGGGCGTTAACCGCAGGCCTCGGGCTCAATCCAGGTTGAAAATCGCTCGGGCTCACGACAACGATCCGAGCATGAAGCGCAGCCGCTTTTCCGACGCGGTGCTGGAGTTCGGCTGTCTGCAAAGGCTGGCAGCGGCACCGCGCGCGGCACTCGAGTTGCGAGGGTGTGGCGGCGTCTGTGTCAAGCGCGGTGATCGAAATTGCCATTGGCGAGGTGATCGTGCGCGCCGGCTTGGACGTCGACGAGGCGCAGTTGCAGCGGGTGATCCGGGCGGTCCGTTCGGCATGATCCCCTCCGGCGTGAAGGAGTTCTTGGCCAGCCATCCAGTCGACTTCCGCAAGGCCTGTTCGGGCGGACCGCCGCCCTTCTTCCACGGCAGCAAGGACACGCCTTCTGATCGTCGGGCAGGTCATACTCGACGCGCTCTTCTCAAAGCGCAGGTGGATCGCATCATCGATAAAAAGTAAGCGGCATGAGGCCCCCACCTCGCCATAGCGAGGCTCGCCTGCGATACAGCCTGGCATGAGCTGACGGTGGAGGTGCAGCGATGGCAAATGCCATGCTTGATGTCAGGCAGGAAGGTGACTCCTTTCGTCGCGTCGAGGTGATCACTGGGGAGCGCCGACGGCGACGGTGGACGGGCGAGGAGAAGGCCCGGATCGTAGCGGAGAGCTTTGCGGAGGGGGCGAACATCTCCGAGGTGGCGTCGGCACAATGGCGTTTCCCGCGGGCTGCTCACGGCGTGGCGACGCCAATCAACGAAAATCGATGGCTTCCTTCACGTCCAGGGTAACCGGCATGAGCTCCCACGCCTGCGGGATCAGCGAGCGCGAGCGTAGCGGATCGGCATCCAGTATTGGCGCAAGACCTCGACGGCCGCCGGAATATCGGCGTAGGCGTTACGCAGATACCGGGTGGGACCGGGTGGGCGGAAGCTACGCGATTGCAGCATCGATCGCGCCAGCACCGGTTCCCCTGAAAACGCTCACGCGGAAAAAGATATCAGTCGACGAGGACTATTCCAATCGCGACGGCTACGACCCGCGGTTCGTGAGCGGCGTGACGTTTCCGCTGCCCACGCCGGTCGGCAAACTGGCGAAGCAGCTCGCTCCCTTGCGGGCCGGCGAACAGAACGCCGAGGCCGGTGAACTGAAGTATGAGCACTTCGGCATCAAGATGAACAAAGCCAAGAAGATGGCTCCCTTCACGGCCACCAACATCGACGGCAAGAGTTTTCTGAATGTGGATCGCTCCACGGGGAGGTCACCGATGGCGCC
Organism: Bradyrhizobium sp. 6(2017); assembly: GCF_011058295.2. Lineage (NCBI taxonomy): Bacteria > Pseudomonadati > Pseudomonadota > Alphaproteobacteria > Hyphomicrobiales > Nitrobacteraceae > Bradyrhizobium > Bradyrhizobium sp. 6(2017). The sequence goes on from NZ_CP049289.2 coordinate 9,422,715, forward strand.
GAAGGAGAAACGTGGTACGGCAACCCCCGCATCGGCGCGAGCTTCTTCATCGACCAGACCTTCTATTCTGGTTGGTCCAATCTCTTCGACAGGAGCCATCTAACTCGCCGGATGGACCCGGACTGGGGAAGGAAGGAGGAAGCCGAACGCGCGAATGCGGACACCTATGATTTCACCAATTGCACCCCGCAGCACTTCCGCTTCAAAGAGAGCACCAAATTCTGGCAGGGCGCCGAGCAATACGTCCTCGAAAACGGAGCCATCGCCGAAGAGACCGCCAACCGTATCTGCGTCTTTCAGGGGCCGATCTTCGATGACAAGGTTGATCTTTGGGCGAACGACATCCAGATTCCGTCGTCGTTTTTGAGGTGATCGCCTGGAAGGGCAAGAACGGCGTGAAATCGGTCGGGCTCGTCGTCGATCAGCGTCAACTGCTGTCCGAACCGCGCAAGGGAGGAATTCCGCCGAAGCCGCCGGCCTTCGTCGACGTCTCTCATGGGCGAATGGCCGTCACCGAGATGACTTCTGAATCCGGCATAAAAGCGGGCAATGTGCCCAGGCGGAGAGCCGAGCAAGTTGGATTTCTCTGCTTTTGTTATTTTTCCTATTCACGTAGGCTCGGGTTTTCGCAGGAGGCGTTAATTTGAAATCGCTTCAAACAAATTTGCTTTATGCGCTGATGTTGTCGTCGATCGCGATCTGCGCAAGCAGTGATGGCTTCATACAAAGTATCGGGCCATCTGCTGCCTCTCCGCCTAATGGGCTTCCTGCTTGGGCCTTCTTGTGGGATCCGACTGTCAAAGTGCCCCCACCCGACGACAAGCCCAATCCACTCCCGGGCAGCAGCGCCGCATTCAGCTGGAAACAGGCGCGCGATCTTTTCGTCGCGCCCGACTGGCATCCGGACGCCCATCCTCCGATGCCGGACATTGTCGCGTACGGACGCAAGCCCAACGTTCGCGCTTGCGGATCATGTCATCGCGTCGAGGGGACCGGTGGTCCGGAGAATGCAAGCCTCGCCGGCTTACCCGTCGCATATTGTCCAGCAAATCACCGACTTTAAGAGCGGCTCCAGAAATATGTCCGGCCCCCAGAGGCCTTCCACCCAATTGATGTTGGCGTCAGTCAAAGACTTAACTGACGCCGAAATTCACGCCGCAGCGGAATATTTCGCTGCGCTTAAACCCAAGCGGGTTATCAAGGTCGTCGAGAGCGAGACGATCCCGAAAACGGCCCCGTCGCGCTTATTTTACGTGAAGAGTTTGGATGGCGGCACCGAATCGCTCGGCCAGCGCATCGTCGAGATGCCGGACGATGTCGACCAGTTCGAACTTCGCGACTCACGAGCTACGTTCACGGCTTATGTGCCGGTTGGGAGTGTGACGAAGGGAAAGGCACTCGCGACGACTGGTGGATCGGGAACGACCATAGCCTGCAATCTCTGTCATGGGCCGGAATTGAAGGGCTTCGACTCTGCTCCACCGATCGCAGGGCGCTCACCAACCTACATCGTGCGCCAACTCTATGAATTCCAGCACGGCGGCCGGGCAGGCGGCGCAAGCTCCCAAATGAAACAGACTGTCGAGAAGGTCTCTCAGGACGAGATGATCGCCCTTGCAGCTTACATCGGCTCGCTGGATCCCTAAGGATACGGCTGTGAGACAAAATCATGACCATCTCCCAGTTTCGGCAACTTGCCGCCTACAATCGGTGGGCCAATGCGCGCCTGTATGCTGCTGCACTTGATCTATCGGATCGGGCATATCGTCTTGACATCGGCGTCTCCTTAGGCAGTCTGCACGGCACATTAAACTACTTGCTGCTGACCGACCGCCTTTGGCTGAGACGGCTGACCGGTGAAGGCGACCAACCGGATCGTCTTGACGCTATTTTGTATGAAGACCGTGTCGAATTAACCCAGGCGCGGATCGATGAAGACAATCGGTTGATGGCGGTTGTCGATCAGTACGACGAAACGACGCTTGCCAATCTCCACGGCTACAAGACAACCTCCGGGATGCCGCAGTCTCAGGTCCTTGCGGATATTCTGTGGCACCTGTTCCATCACCAGACGCATCATCGCGGACAAGCACATGCGTGCTTATCGATCCTGACGGGTGGCGAACCACCTTCGCTCGACTTGCTGGTGTTTCAGCGGGGCGGCACTTGCCCCGACCTCAAAACACTGATCCGAAGGGTATAGCGAATTGTCTGCCGTTGCGTCGCGAACTTTCAGTTATGCTCAGCGCCATCCCTGCCGCCGGCGTGGGACAATGTGCCGCCACGAGCACTATTTTCCCTCCGGCAAAGCGTTTTTGAATTCAGTACCGACTTCGCCGGTTCCGTCTGAGGCGATGACAGAACTTTACCGGAACGGCACAAGGACAGGTTGGGGCTCGGACAATTCCTGGCAGTACATGCGATCGATCGTGCGCTGCATCAGTGCATAGCAGTCGCATGCCACGCTTTCGAGCCGCGCCCGGTCGATCTCGACGAAGCCGCGCCGGTCAGACGGGATGGCGCCCGCCGCGCGAAGATTGCTCATCGTCAGCGTCACCGTCGTCCGCCGTACCCCGAGCAATTGGGCAAGCGCCTCCTGCGTCACCGGAAGCATGTCGTCGGGAAGGCGGTCATGGAGCTGCAGTAGCCACCGCGCAGCGCGGCCATCCACCCGATGTAACGCGTTGCAGGCGGCCACGTGCTGGAGCTGCAACAGCAACGAGCGGACGTGGACCTGCACGACATGCCTGATGGCCGCGCTTCGCGCATAAGCGACCCGAAATTTTGCGGCAGAAATCAGCGATGCGGTGCCGGCCACGCGAGCAATCGCGGTAACGGACGAACGCGAGGGACCAAGCACGGAGAGCGAAGCCAAGGCGCCTTCCCGGCCCATCAACGTGGTCGCGACCGTTTCGACACGGATAGTGCCGTGGCATTCGCACGCCGCTGCAGTGAGTCGCGATCGGTCGATCTCGATCTGGCCGCGTCGCTCCGATCTGATCGACTCCGGACGCGCGCAGATTGCGCATCAGGAGATTCACGGTCGACCGCCGCACGCCGAGGATCTGCGAGCGGCACGATTGAGCCGTTGGGGCCATTTCCGGTCATCAAAGCCGGAACAGTTCAGGACTGCAATCATCAGACCGGCACCTATAAGCTGAAATGAGTCCATAGCGAGAATTGGCCACCGCTGATTTCTTTTCAGCGGCGGCATCGCGCGAGCAGTCATGGCATGCAGGCCGTTCGCACTCGGAAGGCCATGCTGGCGAGGACAAGGTCGCGCGGCTGCACAATTTCTAACCTGTAGCCGCCGGTTGGCGAAATCTGACCGTTTATCGAACCGACGCCTTTAGGCCTTCAGGTCCGTGATCCTCATAATTGCGACCACGTTTCCATCGTTGAACGCCTGCTCTTTTGTGTCCTTGTTGCAGGTCCAGACAAAGTTCTTCTTGGCGGTAAAGGTCTTTCCCTCCCGATCCAGCCGAAGCTCTCCTTCGGTGATATGGCAGATCATGGCGTTCATCATCGGGGGACCCATAGTCTTCGATCCCGGCTGCATGATGACATCACGCATCGAGACGGTCTTAAACCCAGGGATGAGGGATGGTGTCTCGCCATCATAAGCACGCACCACGACACCGGGCCATGGTGTCTCGTCTTTATAGCCCGTGGTTTGAGCAGCGGCTGGCTTCATTATGGCTGCCCAAGCCGCTGCCAACCCGATACCCAATGCTGACCTTCGATCGATCTTGCTCATCGCTTTCTCCTGAAGTTACAGCAACGAGCCGCCGCAGAGGCGGCGCTCGCATTTCGTCGGTTAGTCTGCTGCGAAACCGGAAAAGGGAGCGGTCTCCTAGGATGCGTACCTGCCGACAGCACTCGTACAGCTCGTTCGTCTCCGAACGGTGATTTCGGCACATCCCGCTTAACGGCAATTACATTCTACGCCACTTGACGCACCTGAGAAACAGGCGGCTTCGCCCGAAGGCCCGATTGGCGTACTGCCCGAAGGCCGCGACCGCGCTCCTAGGAAGGTCCGGAGTTGGCCCGTTTGAGACTTGCCGGTAGCCCCGCTTGGCATGTCTGCTTGCCGGGGCATAGCGGCCTTGATTTGCTCAGTGAGTTCTTCGCATTTTGACCCGGAGCAGGACGGCTTGGCGAGCCGCCGCGCTTTCTTTTCCTCATCCCTGACCAAGTCAGTTCACTTATCTTATCTCTGGACAGTCGACGCCAACTTCGCTCAAGAAGTCGACGCTAGCTAATCACCGCCTTTTTAAGGTGAACTTCGACCTTCTGCAGCGCGGCCCGCTTCTCAGGCAGATAGTCATACCTGTCATATATTTCATCGAGGTCCGTTTTCCCCGCGCCCGTCACGTGGTTGAGCATGATCTCTGCGATCTCTCGCGAGACTCCAAGGCGCGCGAGCATCGATCTAAACGTTCGGCGCAGATCGCGCACTTGCCAGCCGGTCACGCCCGATCGCTTGTCGAGCTCCTTCTTCAGCTTGCCCCATGAGCCATCATTGAAGTGAGAGCCCTTGATGTGACCAAGGAAGTAATAATCAGTGGTCTTGTCTCGCCAATTGTCACCCATCTTTTCTTGCCGATTGAGGATCGCACGTGCCATGGGAAGGATCGGAATTGCGTGGGCGCGCCCGTTCTTCGTGAACTCGCCCGGAATGGTGAGCAGACGCTCCTCTCGCCAGGCGCGTTGCAGCCTTCCTATTTCGCCGTTCCGGCATCCCCACAGGATGATGAGGCGGATCATGTCACCGAAAAAGCCCTCGCATGCCTGCCAGATTTTCCCGAGTTCGTCGTCGTTCAGGATACGGCTGCGTTTTATGTCCTTGCCTGGAGCGGGATAGCCTTCAAGCGGACTGCGCTTGATGTAGCGGTGCGGAGGTTTCGTGCACCAACGGAGCATCGTCCGGAGTGCGCGGAATGCGTGAAGCTGTTCACTGGGCACGTCGGCGAGCTTCCCGAGTTCGCGCTCAATCATCGCATCATCGAGTTCAATGAGCGTGCATCTAAAATCCAAGCGGTTAAGGAGACGGAGCGTCTCAGATTTCGTGCGCTCGGCTTTGCCTTTGTAATTTTCCTCAACGAAGACGAGCTTCGCTTGCTCGAACTCAATGCTGATTTCTTTCTGCCCGACCGGCGTGCCGAGAGCGACGAAGGCGCGGCGGCGCGCTTCCGCGAGCTTCAGATCAGGATAGTGACCAAGTCGAATTTTGGTGCGATTTGGCTCCTTGAGGACGATCCAGGTCTTTCGACGCTTGCCTACGCGCAAGCCGAAAGCTGGCGTCTTCCGGTCCATATACAGACCGGGCTTCAGTGATTGAACCGAGAGATCTGTGAGTCCAAGAATTGGCACGATTTGGCACGCCTTTCACGCGGATTGAGGCGGATAACCATGCCGTACTATACGACGGTCGAGTCGCGTAAACTACTGTAAAATAAGGGGTTTGCGGGCACCATGTGTAACGGTGGAGAGGCTTCAAAAAAGATTGGGAAGCTGCCGTTCTACCATTGAACTACGCCCGCGATCTCAATTTCTTGAGGCCGACCCTGTCGGATGCGACCTGCCGGACCATAGCCCGGGCGGAGGCGGAGGATCAAGCGTGCATTCAGGCCCGGCGCCGCTAGTGGCCCATCCTCACGAGCACGTCATCGATGACAAAGGGCGCGGCGGCGGATGCGTCGCAGGTGCCGCTGCGTGCGTAGATGCAGGCATCGGCGATGCCGACTTGGGCACAGCTTTGCCGTGAAAAATCCGACGGCAGATCGCCGGCGGCCGCGGGCCGCGCAAGGATGCGGTTGAAGGCCGGCTTGGTCGCCTGCAACAGCGGCGGCAGGATCAGCTCGGCGAGCGGATCGGCGGGCGCAAACGCATAGAGCGGCACCGGACCGACCAATCGTTCCCGCCCCGGCAACAGCTGGAAACGAACGTTGTAAAGCGCGAGCCCGCACATCTGCGGATCGCTGCGCAGTTCGGCGGCGAGCTGCGCCGCGCCGACGCCGCGCGTCCAATAGTCGCGCATTCCTTCGCTGGCGCCCGCGAGCGCCACCGAGAGCAAGGCCCAACCGCCCATGACGATCGGCAACGCCCCGCGGCGCCATCCGCCTTTTGTGCGCAGCCATTGCACCCAATCGGCCGACCCGAGCGCCGCGACGATGATGAACAGCACCACCGACAGGAACACGAAGCGGTATTCCTTGTGTGCGATCAGGCTATGGAAGACGAGGTTTGCGACCGCGACGGCCAGCAGCAGCGGCGTATGCCGCGCGCCGCGCCAGATTGCGGCGAGCGGCAACACGATCGCCACCGACCACACGATCAGGAAGTTGATGAGATAGGCCGAAGGCGGCGTCACGCCGAATTCGGTCGCGCGATCGTGCAACAGGTTTTCCTTGATATTGCCGATCAGCCAGGCGAACGGCACGGCGCCATGCGCAAGATCGATCGCGCCGGCGAGCAACAGCGCGGCAAGCCCGCCGGCGACCAGCGGAATCAGGTTGCGCCAGTGTGTCCAGCAGGCGCCGAGCGCAAGCACGGCGATGGCCGGCGCATACTGGAAGCGGCAGACAAAGGCGAAGGCAAGCAGCGCGCCGCCGATCACGAGACGAAGCTGCGACGGGCGATCGGTCACCAGCAGCGCCGCCGGTACGATCAGCGCCGTCGCCAACGGCTCGCCCAATGTGTGTGGCGCAAGCAGGATCAACTCAAACCAGATCGCGGCAGCGAAACCCGCGACGACGGCATGGGTTCGCGAGATCCGTGCGCCAAAGAACCAGGCGCTGAGCACAATCGACAGCGACGCAAATGCAACGACCAGGCGCGGCGCCAGGAAGGCGCCCGCGCCACCGGGCGCAATCGTGTCACCCAGCGCAACCGGGCCGGCCAGCAATGTCGGCAGGAACCAGCCGCGAATGCCTTCGCGCCATTCCCACGTCAAAATGCCGTCATGGCCGAGCATCCGCCACGCCGGCTCGAGATACTGAAAGATCTCGTCGGGATACATCACGTTGGGCCAGACGGCGGCCGCAAGGCGCACGACCAGCGCCAGCAACAGCAATGCGACCAGCGGGTGAAAACGCCCGGTCGCTCTCCCGACCACGCCTTTGCTGCCGGGCGCGGTCTCGGCGCTCGTGCTCGTCATCGTTCCGCCGATCGTATCGTAAAGCAGCATGCTGGCGACCAGATAGCGGGCAAAGCCTTTAAGATGGGTGACTGGAATTTGGCGGGGTCACACAGAACCGGCCGCGACATGGTTAACTAAACGTCAAAATTCCAGATGCGCCGGACGGCGGCGATGCTTAGATCGCGCTCGGGGGTTGGTGGCGTCATGGCGGGGCGTGGGTACAGCATTTTCGACACGGCAATCGGCCGGTGCGCCATCGCATGGGGCGAGCTAGGCGTGGTCGGTGTCCAGCTTCCCGAGCTCCGCGAAATCGAAACTCGCAAGCGGCTGTTCCAGCACTATCCCGATGCACGCGAGATGCGGCCTCCCGAAGAGGTCGAGGCTGCGATCGAGGGCATTGCAGCGACCTTGCGCGGCGGCGATGGCGATCTCGCAGGCATTGCGCTCGACATGAGCGGCATCCCGGCCTTCAACCAGGGCGTCTACCAGACGGTCCGCAGCATTCCCCGTGGCGAAACCCGAACCTATGACGAGGTGGCGAGCGCCCTGCGCGCATCCGGCGCGGTCTATTCGGTGGTGCAGGCGCTCGGCCGCAATCCCTTCATGATCATCGTGCCCTGCCACCGCGTGCTCGAGGAGGGCAACTATGCCGACCGTATCTCGCCGAGCGGCGGCAGCGTCTCCAAGCGGCGGCTGCTCTCGATCGAAGGCGCCCAGCCGACCACCAGCAAGACCCTGTTCGACGTGCTGCTGCCTGTTGCACGGCCCCGGCCGCAAGCCTAAATCTGGGGTATGACCCGGACCACGCTGTTGCAGCGCGATCGCATCACGGTGAACGAGTTTCGCTGCACGGCGGAGCCCGGCGATAAGCCGTTCGTCGAGCAGTTCGCCTCTCATTCCGTATCCTATGTGCGCAGCGGCAGCTTCGGCTGCCATTGCCGCGGCCGTTTCCATGAGCTGGTGGCGGGCTCGATCCTGGTCGGCCATCCCGGCGACGAATACACCTGCACGCACGACCATGTGGTCGGCGACGAATGCCTGTCCTTCTTCCTGGACCCGGAGCTGGTCGAGACGATCGGCGACCGCGCGGCGGTCTGGCAGGTCGGCTCGGTGCCACCGCTGCCCGAATTGATGGTGATCGGAGAGCTCGCCCAAACGGCGGCAGTTGGCAACAGCGACGTCGGCCTCGACGAGATCGGTCACCTCCTCGCCAGCCGGCTTGTCGAGCTGGTGTCCGACCGCAAGGCAAGGCCGCTCACCGCCGGATTGCGCGATCGCCGCCGCGCCGTCGAGGCCGCACTGTGGATCGACGCCAATTCGCACCATCAGATCGATCTCGACGATGCCGCCGAGCAGGCCGGGCTCAGCACGTTCCATTTCCTGCGGCTGTTTTCCGCCGTGCTCGGCGTCACCCCGCATCAATATCTCGTGCGGTCGCGGCTGCGCCATGCGGCGCGACGGCTGGCGGACGACGACAGCCCGATCACCGACATCGCCTATGATGTCGGGTTCGGCGATCTCTCCAATTTCGTGCGTAGCTTCCACCGCGCGGCCGGTGCCTCGCCGCTGAAGTTCCGCCAGGCCTCCCGCGGCAACCGCAAGATTTTCCAAGAACGCCTTGCACTGCAATAGCTAGGGTTCATCCGGTCCGCGCGTCTCATGACGCGTCCAACGACTGGAGACTCTATCATGTACGACCATATCGGATTGCGCGTCGCCGACCTCGACGCCAGCGTTCGCTTCTACACCGCAGTGCTGGCACCACTCGGATTCGTGCTCTGCTCGCGCGACGACAGCGGCGCCGGCTTCGGCCCCAAGGGCGAGCCCGCGCTCTGGCTGCATCTGCACAAGGGCAAGGCCCAAGGCGGCGCGCATATCGCGTTCCGCGCGCCGAGCCATGACGCGATCAAGAAATTCCACACCGAAGGCTTGAAGGCCGGCGGCAAGGACAATGGCGCGGCCGGCCATCGCAAGGACTACAGCCCGACCTATTACGCGGCATTCCTGCTCGACCCCGACGGCAACAATGTCGAAGCGGTGTCCACGTAAGCCTTCATCGTCATCCTGATTTGCGAAAGGACTCAACTTCCATGGCTTCCATCTACAAGGACATCCCGATCGACGCGCCGGCAGATCACGTCTGGGACGCGCTGCGCGATTTCGGCGCGCTGCATACGCGGCTAGCGCCGGGCTTCGTGACTGACACGCAACTCGATGGCGACGTCCGCACCGTCACCTTCGCCAACGGCACCGTGGCGCGCGAGACGCTGGTCGATTGCGACGACAAACGACAGCGGCTGGTCTATGCGATCACCAGCGAACGGCTGAAGCAGCACTCCGCCTCGGCGCAGGTGTTTGCCGAGGGCGACGGGCGCTGCCGGATGGTGTGGATCGCGGATGTGCTGCCGCACGAGGTCGCGCCCTACATGGACGCGCAGATGGACCTTGGTGCTGCCGCGATGCAGGCGGCGCTGGCGCGATCGGCAAAGGCCAGGAACGCGGCGTAAACCGCTAGCTCTCGCTACCATTTCGTATTCGAACCGTGACCGTCACCCTGAGGGGGCCGCAACGCGGCCGTCTCGAAGGGCGACAGCCCGACTGTTTCCGCGAGCGCACGCCGACGCACGGGGGCCGTCGATCCTTCGAGACGGCCGCTTCGCGGCCTCCTCAGGATGACGGGGAGAGGGTCGAGATGACGGACCGAGAAATCTTACGACAGCGCCGGCTGGGCCTCAGCGACCGGCGTGGACTTGCCCCAGCGCGTCAGGATCACGCTGAGGCAGGAGAGCACGCCGAGCACGCCCATCGAGGCGGCGGCGAGTGCGAAGAAGTTTTGCGCACTCGCCTCATGCGTCGACAGCCACCAGCCGCCAGTGCCGATGAAGATCAGCCGCGCGGTCTGCGCCAGCACCGGGCCGAGCACCTTCGCGGCACCCTGCGAGGAGAAATACATCGACATCGCGAGGCCGATGAAGGCGTACATCGGCGCCGCGGTCGAGAGATATTGGTGGCTGGTCGCCCGCACATGCGGATCGCTGGTGAAGAGATTGACCCAGAGGTCGGGGAAGACGGCGATGAAGCTGCCGACCGCGCCGACCGACAGGAACGACAGCGTGCCCGCGGTCCAGGCGATGCGCCGCGCACGCGCGACGCGCTCGGCGCCGACGGCCATGCCGATCATCGGCACCGAGGCGATACCGACCGCGAACGCGACCGAGGTCAGCATGAATTCGAGCCGCGCGCCGATGCCGTAGCCGGCGAGCACGGCGGTGCCGAATTGCGCCAGCATGTGGGTGAAGATCGAGATCGTCAAAACCGACTGCAGCGGCGAGAAGCAGGAGACGGCGCCGACCCTGAGGATGTCGATGAACATCGCCCATTGCACGCGCAACCCCTTGAGCTTCGGCCTCACCCGGGCGCGGCCCGAAAACAGATACCAGCCCATCACGCTGATGCTGATCGAATAGGCGATCAGCGAGCCCGCGGCGACGCCGCGCATGCCGAATTGCGGCACCGGCCCGAGGCCGAGGCCGAGCGTGCCGCCCAGAATGATCTGCCACACCGCCGACGACAGGATCATGGTCGACGGCAGCTTCATGTTGCCGGTGCCGCGCAGGATGCCGGCCATCGTGTTCATCAGCCAGGGCAGGATCGCGCCGCCGAAGAAAATCTGCGAATAGGCGATCGCCTGCGCCAGCACATTGCCGCGGCCGCCGAGCAGTTCGAGCAGGCGCGGACCGAAGATCAGCATGCCGAGCATGAAGGTCAGGCCAAAGGTCAGGCCGATCAGCAGCGCATGCATGGCCAGCGTCGAGGCGCGCTCGATCTCGCCGGCGCCGAGCGCGCGTGCGATCGCGGATGCGACGCCGCCGCCCATCGCACCGCCGGACATCGTCATGGTCAGGATGACGCAGGGAAACAGCAGCGCCATCGCCGCGAGCGACTCGACGCCGAGCCGGCCGATATAGGAGGTTTCAGCGATCACGACGCAGGTGCCGGCGGAGAGCGCGATCACGTTCGGCCAGGCGAGCCACAACAACGTCTTCAGGATCGGCCCATCGAGCAGCGCGTTGCGCGCCGGCCTGGTCACCGGCGGCGGTAGCGGCCGCTCATGTTCGTCGACAGGTATTTCGGCGAGGCCGAGGTCGGACATTTCCACTCCCGCGCGCGATCTGGGGAGCCGCGCCATGGTGTTTCCCTACCATGGCAACAGCGGATTCCACGTGCGCGGGACGCAAGGGGGGCCTGCGCGATTGCAGGCGAACCTTGCCCCTAGCCGATCGACCAAACCAACGGCGCGCCCGCGGCGCCATTCGGCTTCAAATGCACCGGAATATGCCGCCCGCACCCGGCAGCCAGCCCCTCGAACAGGCCTGTCAGGACGCTGGCGCAGGCCGGGTGATCATCGGCTACTTCGGCCATCAGCTTCCAACCCTGCTGATGGATTTCGAATTGCCCCTCGGACTCGCTGATCTCGGCCAGATCGTCCTGCGACTCGAACAGAATGCGCAGGAAGCTGACAAACTCGCTGGCGCCACCGCGGCTGGCGCCGAGCGCCTGCGCGACCTCGTCATAATACTGCATGCCAATCAGTCTGCCGGTGAGGTGCAGCAGATAGCTCGCATCCTCCGGGCCGAACGCCTGCACCATGACGGGCGCGGCTGTCTTCACATATTCCATCGCGTAGTTGCGATAGGCCTTTTCCAGCCGTGGTTTCGGCCAGCTGTCGACCGGCAGCGCCGGCGCGGTTCTGGAATCGAACAACGGCGCCTCGAGATGACGCGCGAAGATGAGGCGCTGGTCGAGCTCGAGCGGATGATCGTATTCGCAATAGTAGCCCTCGAGCCCGTCTTGGCCGTCGACGCTCTGCTTGGTGCAGACGAAGCCGAGCCTGAGATCGCCGAGGGCCGCGCCGTTGTTGGCGTGCCAGCCGCGCAGCATCGCGCGCGAGACCTCGCCGGGCACGCCGCAGATCGCCGTTCCCTTCCAGATCCAGCGCGGCGGCGGATAGCGGATCCAGGCCTTGCGATCACTTTCGTACATGTATTCGACATGCACGCCGCCGATCCAGTTCGAGAGATAGTGATATTGCGCGGCCGCGACCGCGGGCGGCAGGCCGTCGAGGCCGAGCTTCTTCAAGCCGGGCAGGAAGCGCTCCTGCTGCTGGCGGCGAAACACGCGGAAGACGAATTCGGCGGCATCAGCCGTGCCGCGCCGTGTGACGACGGTGAGGATGAGACCGGTGAAGAAGGCATGATAGAGATCGGCGACGCTGCGCCATCTCCGCCATTGCGCTTCCTGCTGCGCTGAATCTGTTGCGGCGCTCATGTTCACTCCCGATCTCTTGTTTTGGTGGAGTGTGTCATCGTCAGCATGACGACGCAACCAAACCCAAGCGCGGTGTCATCGCCCGACTTGATCGGGCGATCCAGTATTCCAGAGACGGTCGTTGTCGATCGAAGGGCCACGGCGTACTGGATTCCCCGCTTTCGCGGGGAATGACAGCGAAGAATGATTGCAAGATGGTCTTGCTTCGCGACCCGATATCCGGGCTACGGAATTACACGCGAAAATGCTTTGAGAGCTTCAGGCCCTGCGCCTGGTAGTTCGAGCCGATACGCTGGCCGTAGAGCGCATCGGGGCGCTCGAGCATGCGCTCATAGACGAGGCGGCCGACGATCTGGCCATGCTCGAGAATGAACGGCACCTCGCGCGAGCGCACTTCGAGCACGGCGCGCGCGCCCTTGCCGCCGGCGCCGGCATAGCCGAAGCCGGGATCGAAGAAGCCGGCATAGTGGACACGGAATTCGCCGACCAAGGGATCGAACGGCACCATCTCCGCGGCGTAGTCCGGCGGCACCTGCACGGCCTCTTTCGAAGCCAGGATGTAGAACTCGCCGGGATCGAGGATGAGGCTGCCGTCGGGCCGCGCCTTGATCGGCTCCCAGAACTCGTCGACCGAGTAGCCGCCGCGGCGATCGATATCGACGACGCCGGTGTGGCGCTTGGCGCGATAGCCGACGAAGCCGCCCGAGCTCTCGCCGGAGAGATCGACCGAGAGTGCAACGCCGTGGGTGAGATCGGCATTGTCGGCGTCGACCAGCCGCTCAGCGGCGTGCAGCGCGTCGAGCTCGTCGGCCGTCAAGGTCGCCTCGCCGATCCGGAAGCGGACTTGGCTGAGCCGCGAGCCCTCGCGCAGCAGCACCGGAAACGTCTTCGGGCTGATCTCGGCATAGAGCGGGCCGTGATAGCCGGCACCGATCATGTCGAAGCGGCGGGTGCCGTCGGCGATCACGCGGGTGAAGACGTCGAGCCGTCCAGTCGAGCTCTTCGGGTTGGCCGCGGCCACGATCTCCGGCGGCAGCGCCAGGCTCTCCAGCAGCGGGACGATGTAGACGCAGTTGGTCTCCAGCACTGCGCCGTCGGAGAGATCGATTTCGTGCAGCTTCAGCTGGTCGATCCGCTCGGCGACGGTGGCGTCGGGCCCCGGCAGGAAGCTTGCCCGCACCCGAAAGGCGATGTCGCCGAGGCGGAGATCGAGGCTCGCCGGCTGGATCTGGCTCTCGACAAAGTCGTAGGCGGGCAGAATGAGGCCGGCCTCCGCCATCTCCGCGATCATGCGGTCGGGCAGAATTCCGTTGGATTCTTCTTCCAGCGTGAACGACACGGCGCGGTCCCTCGGGATGGCCCAAAATCAACCTCTGAGCGGCCATCAAGCCCCAATATATGGGCTTTTACGGGTTATCCGATGACCGTCTTGACGGAAAGGGCGCGAGGGAATATCAGCTGCACTTATCCCGTGGTGATTTGAGCCGGCCGGCTTGCAGCCACGTTAAATAAGTCGCTAAACAGGCCGGGGACAGTGTGATCCCGGCTTGTGGAGGTTTCTCCAGGCCGGTTTTTTTGTGGCCATTTCCAAGGGAATGGCCACCTCGGAGGTCACATGTCTGAATCCAAAGCTACCGCCCGCTTCCGTCCCGAAACCCGCCTCGTCCATGGCGGCACGCTGCGTTCGCAATTCGGCGAGACGTCGGAAGGGCTGTTTCTCACCCAGGGCTACGTCTACGACAGCGCCGAGCAATGCGAGGCGCGTTTCAAGGGCCAGGACCCCGGCTTCATCTATTCGCGCTACTCCAATCCGACCATTGCGATGTTCGAGCGCCGCATGATCGAGCTCGAGGGCGCGGAAGCCGCGCGCTCGACCGCTACCGGGATGGCCGCGGTGACCACCGCGATCCTCGCGCCGCTGAAGGCCGGCGATCACGTGGTGGCGTCGAAGGCGCTGTTCGGCTCGTGCCTCTATGTCGTGCAGGATTTGTTACCGCGCTACGGCATCGAGACGACGCTGGTTGACGGCCTCGATCTCGACCAGTGGCAGCGCGCGTTGCGGCCGAACACGAAAACCTTCTTCCTGGAGAGCCCGACCAATCCGACGCTCGACGTGCTCGATATCGCGGCAATCGCTGAGATCGCGCATAGCGGCGGCGCGCGGCTGATCGTCGACAATGTGTTCGCGACGCCGATCTGGCAGAACCCGCTGTCGCTCGGCGCCGACGTCGTGGTCTATTCCGCGACCAAGCATATCGACGGTCAGGGCCGCTGCCTCGGCGGCATCATCCTGTCGTCGGAGGCCTTCATCGCCGAGCACATCCATAACTTCATGCGCCAGACCGGCCCGTCGCTGTCGCCGTTCAACGCCTGGGTGCTGCTGAAGGGCCTCGAGACGCTTGCCGTCCGGGTCCGCGCCCAGACCGAAAACGCGGCGAAGATCGCCGAGGCGCTGGCGCAGCATCCCAAGGTCACGCGGCTGGTCTATCCCGGCCGCGCCGATCATCCGCAGGCCGAGACGGTGAAGAAGCAGATGGGCGCCGGTTCGACGCTGGTCGGCTTCGAGGTGAAGGACGGCAAGGCCGGTGCTTTCCGCTGCCTCAATGCGCTGAAGATCTCGCGCATCTCCAACAATCTCGGCGACGCCAAGAGCCTGGTGACGCATCCCGCGACCACGACGCATCAGCGCCTGGCGCCGGAGGCCCGCGCCGAACTCGGCATCAGCGAAGGTTTTATTCGCTTCTCGGCCGGGCTTGAACACCCCGACGACCTGATCGAAGATTTTGTGCGGGCGCTGGAGCAGGTTTGAGGCTGGCGCGATAGCCTCGTCATGGCCGGGCCTGTCCCGGCCATCCACGTCTTGCTCAAAACAACCGCCAAAGACGTGGATGCCCGGCACGAGGCCGGGCATGACGAGATTGTGTGACGTTTGAGCTCTATCTTGTAGAGAGCAAGCCGCTTACGTCGCCGCCGTCGTCACGCCGCCGTCGACCACAATGGTCTGGCCGGTCATGAAGGTCGACGCGTCGGAGGCAAGGTAAGCCACTGCGCCGGCGATCTCGTCGGGCTCGCCGATGCGGCGGAGCGGCGTCGACGCAGTGCGGCGCTTCAGATTGTCCGGGTCCTCCCACAGCGCGCGTGCGAAATCGGTCTTCACCAGGCCCGGCGCCACGCAATTGACCCGCACGCCTTTCGGGCCCCACTCGCCGGCGAGGCTGCGGCACAGCGCGAAATCCGCCGCCTTGGAGATGCCGTAGGCGCCGATCACGGTCGAGCCGCGCAGGCCGCCGATCGAGGAGATGATCACGACCGAGCCCTTGCCCCGTTCGGCCATCTGCGGGATCGCCAGCGCGGAAAGCCAGATGTTGCTCTTGACGTTGGAGCCCATGATCTTGTCGAAGGCCTCGTCCGTGATGTCGAGCAGCGGGCCGTAATAGGGATTCACCGCGGCGTTGCAGACCAGGATGTCGATCTTGCCGTAGTGCTTCAGCGTGCCTGAGATCAGCCCCTCGACCTCCGCGCGGCGCGCGATGTTGCAGGGGATCACGAGCGCGTCACCACCCGCCTTCTTGATGCCGTCGGCGACTTCCTCGCAGGCATCCGCCTTGCGCGAGGAGATCACGACCCTGGCGCCGAGCTTTGCCAGCAGTTCAGCCGAGGAGCGGCCGATGCCGCGGCTCGAGCCGGTGACGACGGCGACCTGGCCGGTGAGATCGAACGGGGTGTTTTTCATTGTTGTTTCCCTGACGTCTACAAAACCCGTCATGCGCGGGCTTGACCCGCGCATCCATCTTTTCAAGAGCGATGGGTTGCCGGGTCAAGCCCGGCAACGACATCTCAACCCAGCAGCCCGCCGCCCTCGCTGACGCGACGGAGGTGGTAGTCGGTGTCACCGAGCGTGTTCTCGATCATGGTCAGCCGCTTGAAGTAGTGACCGATCTTGGCCTCCATGGTCATGCCGATGCCGCCATGGAGCTGGATCGACTGCTGGCCGACGAACTTCAAGGATTTGCCGACCTGCACCTTGGCGGCCGCGACCGCGGACGAACGCTCCTTGGCATCGTCGAAATCAGACGCCATGGTCGCGAACATCGACATGCTGCGGGCCTGCTCCAGCGCCACGAACATGTCGGCGGCGCGGTGCTGCAGGCTCTGGAACGAGCCGATCGCAACGCCGAACTGCTTGCGGGTCTTGATGTACTCGACGGTCTCCTTCAGCGACTCATCCATCGCACCGACGGCTTCCGCGCACAGCGCAATGCGGGCTTCGTCCGCCACGCGCTCGATCAGGGGCAGGCCGTTCTCGGGATCGCCGATCACAGCATCCGCACCGACCTCGACATTGGTGAAGGTGATGTCGGCCGCGTGCAGGCCGTCCTGGGTGGGATAGCCCTTCCGGGTGACGCCCTTGGCGTCCGCCGGAACCAGGAACACGCCGATGCCGGTCTTGTCGCGCTGCGCACCCTTGGTGCGTGCAGTCACGATCAGCGTGTCGGCGTTCTCGCCGTTCAGCACGACGAACTTCTCGCCGTCGATCACCCAGCCGTCGCCCTTTTTCTTGGCGGTGGTCACGACGTCAAAGAGGTCGTAACGCGAGTTCTTCTCGAGCTGCGCAAAGCCGAAGGTCTTGCTGCCGTCGATGATGCCGGGAATGTACTTGGCCTTCTGCTCGGCCGAGCCGCCATGGCGCAGGAAGCCGCCGGCGACCACAACGGTGGCGAGATAGGGCTCGACCACCAGCGCCTTGCCGAGCGCTTCCATCACGATCATGGTCTCGACCGCGCCGGCGCCGAAGCCGCCGTCGGTCTCCGCGAACGGCAGACCGAGCAGACCCTGCTCAGCGAGCTTGCCCCATAGGGCTTTGCTCCAGCCGCCCTTCTCCTTCATGTACTTCTTGCGCGCATCGAAGTCGTAGGCATCGCTGAGGAGCCCGTCGACGCTTTCCTTGAGAAGCCGTTGCTCCTCGGACAGATCAAAATCCATGTTACCATCTCTCCAAAATCACGCGGGCGTCCGCCCTGATCTCCACTCGTCACCCCCGCGAATGCGGGGATCCAGTAATCGCCGGCAGTCGTTGTCTGCCATGACTGCCGCGGCGTACTGGGTCCCCCGCACAAGGCGGGGGACGACAGCTGAATGTGCGGCCTAAAGCCCCAGCACCGCCTTGCTGATGATGTTGCGCTGGATCTCGTTGGAGCCGCCGTAAATCGAAACCTTGCGGTTGTTGAAGTAGCTCGGCGCGATCTGCGCGGTCCAATCCATGCTCTCGTTCGAGCCGGCATCGCCATGCTCGTCATAGGGCGCGGCGAACGGACCGATGATCTCCATCAGGAGCTCGGTCGTGGTCTGCTGGATTTCGGAGCCCTTGATCTTGAGCACCGAGGACGCCGGATTTGGCTTGCCCTTGCCGTGCTTGCCCTCGTCGGCGACGACACGGAGCTGGGTGAGCTCGAGCGCCTTGAGTTCGATCTCGCAGGCGGTGAGCTTTTCGCGGAACGCCGGATCCTCGATCACCGGGCGGCCGCCGGCCTCGACCTTGGAGGCCAGCGCGCGGATGCGGCGCAGCCGCTCCTTCGATACGCCGACCCGGGCGATGCCGGTGCGCTCATTGCCGAGCAGGAATTTTGCGTAATCCCAGCCCTTGTTCTCCTCGCCGATCAGGTTTTCATAGGGCACCTCGACGTCGTCGAAGAACACTTCGTTGACCTCAACGCCGCCGTCGATGGTCTGGATCGGGCGCACGGTGACGCCCTTCGACTTCATGCTGAACACGATGAAGGAGATGCCCATCTGCTTCTTCGCATTGTTGTCGGTGCGGCAGAGGCAGAAGATCATGTCGGCGTGCTGGGCCAGCGTGGTCCAGGTCTTCTGGCCGTTGATGATCCACTTGTCGCCCTTGCGCTCGGCCTTGGTCTTCAGCGACGCGAGGTCCGAACCCGAGCCCGGCTCCGAAAAGCCCTGGCACCACCAGTCGTCGACACTGGCGATGCGCGGCAGATACTGCTTCTTCTGCGCTTCGTTGCCGAAGGTGTAGATCACCGGGCCGACCATGCTGACGCCGAAGGCGAGCGGCTGCGGCGCCGGATAGGACTGCAGCTCCTCGTTGAAGATGTAGTGCTGCACGGTGGTCCAGCCGGTGCCGCCATATTCCTTCGGCCAGTGGGTGACGCCCCAGCCCTTCTTGTTGAGGATGCGCCACCAGGTCACCATCTCGTCCTTCGACAGATGGCGGCCTTCCTGCAGCTTGCGCCTTGTCTCCGGCGGCACGTTGTTCTTGAAGAACTCCCGCACCTCCTCGCGAAACGCTATCTCTTCCTTGGTGAAAGCGAGATCCATCGGATCCTCCTTTTGAAAGTTGAATTACCCTTCTAACTCTCTCGCTGTCGTCCCTGCGAAAGCAGGGACCCATAACCACCGGCCATCGCAACTGGCAAAGCCGGCCGCCGCTTGTGCCTCTTGCGCGGGCCGCGGCGTATGGGTCCCGGCTCGCGCTTTGCTTGGCCGGGACGACGAAATAACTACAACACCTCGAACAGGCGCGATGACTGCGTCCGTCATGACCGGGGTCCTGATGCAGGCTGTTGTGGTTTGGACGGAGATGTCTTCGGCTGCTGCTGGCGCAATTCGTGGCGCGACAGCTTGCCAACCGGGGTGCGCGGCAATTCAGCGACGAACTCGACCGCGGCCGGCAGTTCGTGCTTGCCCAATTTGCCGGTGAGGAACGCGCGCAGCTCGTCGACGGAGAACGCTGGCTGCCCGTCGCGCAGCTTGATGAAGGCTTTTGCCGCTTCGCCGCGGTAGTCATCAACGATGCCGATCACGATCACTTCCTGCACGGCAGGATGGGTGTAGATCGCCTGCTCGATCATCTGCGGATAGACGTTGAAGCCGCCGGAGATGATCATGTCCTTCTTGCGATCGACCAGATAGAAATAGCCGTCGGCGTCCATGTAGCCGATGTCGCCGGTGAGGAAGCGGTCGCCGACAAAGGCCTCCGCGGTTTCCGCGGGCCTGTTCCAGTAGCCCTTGGTGACGTTCGGGCCGCGGATGCGGATTTCGCCGACCTCGCCGACCGGCATCACCCTGGTGGAATCCTCCAGCGACACCACGTCCATCTCGATGCCGGGCAGCATCAGCCCGATCGAGCCCGGCTTCTCCGGTCCTTCCTTCGGGTGGCCGGTGCCGGGCGAGCAGGTTTCGGTCATGCCCCAGCCGCTCTTCAGCTTCATGCCGACCCGGCGCTCGAAGACCTTAGCGACTTCGACCGGCAGCGGCGCTCCGCCGGAGCCGGCGACCACGAGCGAGGAGAGATTGCGCTTGTCGAGATCGGGAAGCGAGGCGATCGCGATCCACATCGTCGGCACGCCGGGAAACACCGTCGCGCGCTTGACCTCAATGTCGCGCATCACCGCCTCGACGTCGAAGCGTTGATGCAGCGAGATCAGATGGCCGCGCCGGATCGCCGACAGCAGCACGACGGTCAGTGCATAGATATGAAAAAGCGGCAGCACGCAGATCACGCGTTCGATCGCATTGCGTTCCAGCCGTCCCGGCTTGCCCCAGACGTCGTAGATCGACACCGCCGCGGTGAGATTGCCGTGGCTCAGCATCGCGCCCTTGGGCAGGCCGGTGGTGCCGCCGGTATATTGCAGCAGCGCAACGTCCTCGACGTCGACCGCGGGCCATTGCGCCGGCCTGGTCGCGCCGTCGATGAACTGGCGGTGGGTGATGATGGCGGGATTGTCCGGCAACGCAGTCTGCGGCGTGCCGACCTTGCCCCAATTATCATCCTCGCAAACGATGAGCCGGTCGAGCAGACCCTTGGCGAGGAATTTCAGCGCGGTCGGCAACAGCGCCGAGAGGTTGCTGGTGACCAGCACGCGCGCGCCTGAATCGGACAGCTTGTGCGACAGCGCGATCTCGCCGTCGAGCGGCGACAGATGCACGACGCGAGCGCCGGCCTTCAGCGCGCCGAAGAAATTGATCGGATGATCGGGCGAGTTGCCGAGAAACAATGCGACCGACGTGCCCTTGCCGTAGCCGGCCCGCATGAAGGCGGCGGCGGCGGTCTCGACCAGGGTTTCCAGTTCGCTGTAGCTGATCTGGCGTTCCCGGAATTCGAGCACCGGACGCGCGCCGAACTCCGCGGCCGCATTCGAGAGCAGATCCGGCAGCGTGCCGCGTGCGATCTCGTCGCTCCACTGCACGCCGTTGGGATAATATTGTTCGCCGGGATGACCAATCATGAACGTCTTCGCTTTCGTAAGGTGAGCACCGGCGCGCGGGCTCCCCTCCCCCTTGCGGGGAGGGATTGGGGGAAGGGGTACCACTCGGGCAGTCCCGATGCCGCCACCCCTCTCCCTACCCTCCCCCGCAAGGGGGAGGGAACCCTGTCACCGCCTTCGCGTCGTCGAAGACGATCACGCCGCCTTCGATGCCGCGGCGAGCGAGGCGAAGGTCTTGCCCTCGTCGGCGAGCTTCTTGAGCAGCGGCGCCGGCTCGAGCGAGGGATCATTGGTCTCCTTGGCATAGAAGGCCAGACGATCGGCGATGTGCTTCAGGCCCACCGTGTCGGCCCAGAACATCGGGCCGCCGCGATAGATCGGCCAGCCATAGCCATAGAGCCAGACCACGTCGATGTCGGACGGCCGCGCCGCGATGCCCTCGGCGAGGATCTTCGCGCCTTCGTTGATCATCGGGTACATCATGCGCTCGAGGATCTCGTCGTCGCTGACGACGCGCTTCTTGCGGCCGAGGCGCAACAGCGTTTCGTCGATCAACTTCTCGACCTCCGGATCGGGCAGGGCCGCGCGCGAACCCTGCTCATACTTGTAGTAGCCCTTGCCGGTCTTCTGGCCGAAACGGCCGGCTTCGCACAGCGCGTCCGCGATCTCCGACTTGATGCCGCGGTCCTTGCGCGAACGCCAGCCGATATCGAGACCGGCGAGATCGCCCATCGCGAACGGGCCCATCGGCATGCCGAACTTCGTCACCACGGCGTCGACCCGCTGCGGCAGCGCGCCTTCGAACAGCAGCTTCTCGGACTGCTTGCCGCGCTGCGCCAGCATGCGGTTGCCGACGAAGCCGTCGCAGACGCCGACCACGGCCGGCACCTTGGCGATCTTGCGGGCGATCGAGACGGCGGTGACGAGCGCGTCCGGCGCGGTCTTGTCGGCGCGCACGATCTCGCACAGCTTCATGACGTTGGCCGGCGAGAAGAAGTGCATGCCGAGCACGTCCTGCGGACGCTTGGTCGATTGCGCGATCTCGTCGATGTTGAGGTAGGAGGTGTTGGAGGCCAGCACAGCGCCCGGCTTGGCGTACTGATCGAGCTTGCCGAACACTTCCTTCTTGACCGCCATGGTCTCGAACACCGCCTCGATAACCAGGTCAGCATCCCCGACGTTCTCGATACCGACGACGCCGCTGATCAAGGCCATGCGCTTGGCGGGCGCGTCCGCCGGGATGCCACCGCGCGCGGCGGTCGCCTCATAGTTCTTCTGCATGATGCCCAGGCCGCGCTTCAGCTGCTCCTCGCCGGTCTCGACCAGGGTGACCGGGATGCCGGCATTGGCGAACGACATCGCGATGCCGCCGCCCATGGTACCGGCGCCGAGGATGGCGACGCGCGCCACGTTGCGGCCCTTGGTGCCCTCGGGAACACCGGAGATTTTGGCGGCTTCACGCTCGGCGAAGAAGGCGTAACGCTGCGCCTTGGACTGGTCGCCGTTCATCAGCTTGAGGAAGCCCTCGCGCTCCTTCTTCAGGCCCTCGTCGAACGGCAGGTCGATTGCGGCACCGACGGCGTCGGCGGCAGCGAACGGCGCCTCGAGGCCACGCGCCTTCTTGGTCAGCGCGGCGACCGCATTGGTGAAGATCGAACGATCGGCCCTTGCCGCGGCGAGCTTGGAGTCGTCATCACGCAGCTTGCGCAGCGGACGCTTCTCGGCGACCAGCTTGCGCGCAAAGGCCTCGCCGCCCGACGCCGGACCTTCCACGATCTCCTCGATCAGGCCGTTCTTGAGCGCCACCTCGGCGCTGATCGGGTCGCCGCCGACGATCATCTTGACCGCGAGCTCGGGACCGACTGCGCGCGGCAGCCGCTGGGTGCCGCCGGCGCCCGGCAGCAGGCCGAGCTTCACCTCGGGCAGGCCGAGCTTGGCGTCCTTGGTGGCGACGCGATAGTGGCAGGCCAGTGCGACCTCGAGACCGCCGCCGAGCGCGGTGCCGTGGATCGCGGCAACGATCGGCTTCGGCGAGCTTTCCATCAGGCTCAGCACTTCGGCGAGCCCGGGCGGCTTCGGCGGCTTGCCGAATTCGGTGATGTCGGCGCCGGCGATGAAGGTGCGGCCGGCACAGGTCAGCACGATACCCTGAACCTGCGGATCGTCGATCGCGGCCTTGATGCCATCGAAGATACCGCCGCGCACGGCCGCGCTCAGCGCGTTCACAGGCGGACTGTTAACCGTGACGACTGCAATGTTGTCATGACGTTCGAGCTTGACGACTTCACTCACCGGGACTCTCCCTGGATGCTTGTTCTTGCGTTGAGTAGCTGCACGACTTGCGTTGAGCCGCTACGATTAGACCAATTTCGCACTGCGAAATTTAATTCCACATCTTGACACGGAGGGTTATTTTGAAGCACGAGCCTTGTCAACGAGCATGACAAGGTCAGGGAATGAAGCGCGCCGGAAAAAAAGCAGCGACCGATCGCAATTTCGTTGTCGCGCTTTCCCGCGGACTGGACGTCCTGCGTGCATTTCAACCCAATGACGGGCTGCTCGGCAATCAGGAGATTGCGGCCCGCACCAAATTACCGAAGCCGACCATTTCCCGCCTGACCTACACGCTGACCAAGCTGGGATACCTTACACCTGTACCGAAGTTCGAGAAGTACCAGCTCGCGCCGTCGGCGATGGCACTCGGCTACGCCGCGCTCGCCAATCTCGGCGTTCGGCATTTGTCCGAACCTTATCGGGAAGAAGTGATGCGCGCGACCGGCGGCGCAGTCGCCGTCGGCGGCCGCGACCGTCACAGCATGATCTATTTCGGCCAGAGCCGGAACGGCCTGGCGCTCGGCGTGCAACTCGACGTCGGCTCGCGGGTGCCGATCGCAACCACGGCGATGGGGCGTGCCTATATTTGGGCATTGCCACCCGAGGAGCGCGCGGCTTTATTACGCGAGCTGCGAGATCACTATGGCAGCCGCTGGGCCAAGATCCGCGACGGCATCGAGCGCTCCGGCGAGACGGTGGCGAAGCACGGATTCACCTTGTCCACCGGCGACTGGCAGGATGATGTCGCCGCGGCCGGCGTTGCATTGAAACTGAACGACGGAACCGGCCCCTATGCTTTCAATTGCGGCGCGCCGGCATTCCGCTTCACGGAAGATCGATTGCTCAACGACATTGGACCTCGCCTTGTCGCGATGGTAAGGAACATCGAGCAGGCGCTCGGTGGAATGGCGCCGCAATCCAAAAAAGAAACAAGCAAAAAGACCAGAGTAGGAGGGAAAGTTGCACGTTTGGCCGAGGGGATCAGATAGCCTCCATCACGTCCGGCGAAGCACATCGCAGGGCCGCTCGCACCGCTCGAAGACGGCGGGCGAGACGAGATGACGCAGGCACAGCTCGCGCAGGGGAATGATCCTCTGCTCGCGGTTCGCGACGTCAGCGTCGTGTTCGGCGGCATCATCGCGTTGAACGGCGTGTCGTTCGACATGCGTCATGGACAGATCCTCGGCCTGATCGGGCCGAACGGCGCCGGCAAGACGACGCTGTTCAACTGCCTGTCGCGGCTGTACCAGCCGTCATCCGGCGACATCCTGATGGAAGGCAAGAGCATCCTGTCGCGCCCGCCGCACCGGATCGCCGAGATCGGTATCGGCCGCACCTTCCAGAACGTCGCGCTGTTCCCCAACCTGTCCGTGATCGACAATGTGCGCGTCGGCGCGCATGCGCGCACCTCGAGCGACATCGTCAGCGACTCGCTGCGCCTCGCCTGGGTCCGCCGCGGCGAGCACGACATGAACAAGAAGGTGCACGACATCCTCGGCTATCTCGATCTCGAGGACGTCGCCCACACCGTGGTCTCGGGACTTCCGTTCGGCACCCAGAAGCGCGTCGAGCTGGCGCGCGCTTTGGCCGCGGATCCGAAGATCCTGCTGCTCGACGAGCCGGCCGGCGGCCTCAATCACGAGGAAGTCTACGTGCTCGGCGACCTCATCCGAAAAATCCGCGACGACCGTAAAATTACGGTGTTGCTGGTCGAGCATCACATGGGTCTCGTGATGTCGATCGCCGACCACGTCGTCGCGCTCAATTTCGGCCGCAAGCTTGCCGAAGGCACGCCGGCCCAGGTCCAGGCCGACCCTGATGTCATCAAGGCCTATCTGGGGAGCAAGGACCAATGACAGCGATGCTCAACGTCAAGGACCTGCGCGCCTATTACGGTCAGGTCCAGGCCTTGCACGGCCTCAGTTTCTCGCTCAACGAGGGTTCGTTGACCACGCTGCTCGGCGCCAACGGCGCCGGCAAGACCACCACGCTGCGGGCGATCTGCAACATGGTGCGCTCGACCGGCGCGATCGAGTTCGAGGGCAAGCCGATCGGCACCCGTTCGACCGAGAACGTGGTCCGCCTCGGGATTGCCCATGTGCCGCAGGGCCGCGGCACCTTCACCAACATGACGGTGGAGGAAAACCTGCAGCTCGGCGCCATCAGCCGCTCGGACAAGCAGGCCATCGGCTCCGACATCGAGCGAATGTACGAACATTTCCCGGTGCTGAAGCAACGCTACACCCAGCAGGCAGGCACGCTGTCGGGCGGCGAGCAGCAGATGCTCGCGGTGGCGCGCGCGCTGATGCTGCGGCCGCGGCTGATGCTGCTCGACGAGCCGTCATTCGGCCTCGCGCCGCTGATCGTGCGCGACCTGTTCCGCATCCTCGGCAAGATCAATCGCGAGGAAAAGGTGACCATCCTGGTGGTCGAGCAGAACGCGCAGCTCGCGCTCGAGCTCGCCGACCAGGCCTATGTGATCGAAACCGGACGGATCGTGATGTCGGGCAATGCCAAGGACATCGCGAACAACGAAGACGTCCGCAAATCCTATCTCGGCTACTGAGGAGCTGGCACAATGGAGCTTTTTGCCAACCAGGTCCTGGCCGGCATCGCCACCGGCGCGATCTATGCCTGCATGGCGCTCGCGGTGGTCATGATCTACCAGGCCATCGACCATCTGAATTTCGCCCAGGGCGAAATGGCGATGTTCTCGACTTTCGTCTCCTGGCAGCTGATGCAATGGGGCGTGCCATATTGGGGCGCTTTCGTGCTCACCGTCGCGTTTTCCTTCGCCGCCGGCATTGCGATCGAGCGGCTCTTGTTCAAGCCGCTGGCGAAGGCGCCGATCCTGACCAACGTCGCCGGTTTTATCGCGCTGTATGCGATCATCAACAGCGTCGCCGGCCTGATCTGGGACTTCACCATCAAGCAATATCCGACGCCGTTCGGCTCTTCCCCGTTCCTCGGCAGCCAGCTGATCTCGACCCACCAGGCCGGCATGATCGGCATTACGCTCTTGATGCTGCTCCTGCTGTTCTTCTTTTTCCGCTTCACCCGGGTGGGTCTTGCGATGCGTGCCGCCGCATCGGTGCCGGAATCGGCGCGGCTGGTCGGCATCAACACCTCGTGGATGATCGCGCTGGGCTGGGGCATGGCCGCGGCGATCGGCTCAATCGCCGGCATGATGATCGCGCCGGTGGTGTTCCTCGAGCCGAACATGATGCTGGGCGTGCTGATCTACGGGTTTGCTGCCGCCGTGCTCGGCGGCCTGACCAGTCCGTTCGGCGCGGTGATGGGCGGCTTCCTGGTCGGCATCTTCGAGAACCTCGTCGGCACCTACATCCCCGGGGTCGGCAATGAGCTGAAACTTCCGATCGCGCTTGCGCTGATCATTGTCGTCCTGGTCGTCAAACCGGCAGGCCTGTTCGGTCGCGCCATCGTGAAGCGAGTTTGATCATGAGCGCCGCTGAAGAAGTCGAAGTCGTCACCGAAGGCCAGGCCGTCGAGGCCGTTCCCAAGCGCGCCATGACGCTCGGCTATGGCACCTCGCTCGTGGTGCTCGCCGCGCTGATCCTGATCCCGCTGTTCGTGAAGAACTTCATCATCTTCCAGATGACGATGCTTCTGATCTACGGCCTCGCGGTGATGGCGCTCAACATCCTGACCGGCGGCTCCGGACAGTTCTCGCTCGGTCAGAGCGCGTTCTACGCCGTCGGCGCCTATACCTCGGCGATCCTGATGGAGCATGTGGGCATGAACTATGCCCTCACGCTGCCTATCGCCGGCATCGTCTGCTTCGGCTTCGGCTTCCTGTTCGGCCAGCCGGCGCTGCGGCTTTCCGGCGTCTATCTGGCGCTCGCCACCTTTGCGCTCGCAACCGCGATGCCGCAGCTCCTCAAGCTCGGCTATTTCGAGCACTGGACCGGCGGCGTGCAGGGGCTGGTCGTGACCAAGCCGGATGCGCCGTTCGGCCTGCCGATGGGGCAGGACATGTGGCTGTATTACTTCACGCTGGTGGTCACGATCGCGATCTATATCGCCTCGGTGAACCTGTTGCGCTCGCGCTCCGGCCGCGCCTTCATGGCGATCCGCGACAACGAGATCGCGGCCTCCGCGATGGGCGTCGACGTCGCGCTGTACAAGACGCTGGCGTTCGGCGTCTCGGCCGGCATTACCGGCGTCGCCGGCGGTCTCGGCGCCATCGCGGTGCAGTTCGTGGCGCCCGACGGCTACACCATCCAGCTCGCGATCTCGCTGTTCCTCGGCATGGTGGTCGGCGGCGTCGGCTGGCTGCCCGGCTCGATCGTAGGCTCCGCCTTCATCATCTTCGTGCCGAATATCGCGGAAGGCATCTCCAAGGGCCTTTCGGGTGCGGTGTTCGGCGTGCTGCTGTTCCTCGTCATCTTCCTCGTGCCGCACGGCGCCAGGCAGGTTGCGATCGTTGCCCAGCAACTGGCCGCAAAGCTCAAGAAAAACTAACAGCCTATCGAAGCAAACCAGGAGACATTATGCTTTCTACCGTTCGGATCGCCGCGATTTCCGCGGCGATCGTCGCTGTTGCTGCGACGTCCACTGCCGCATTCGCCCAAAAGAAATACGACACCGGCGCAAGCGATACCGAGATCAAGGTCGGCAACATCATGCCGTATTCGGGACCGGCCTCCGCCTATGGCGTGATCGGCAAGACCGAAGAAGCCTACTTCAAGATGATCAACGATCAGGGCGGCATCAACGGCCGCAAGGTCAGCTTCGTGAGCTATGACGACGCCTATTCGCCGCCGAAGGCGGTCGAACAGGTGCGCAAGCTGGTCGAGAGCGACGAGGTGCTCGTCGTGTTCAACCCGCTCGGCACGCCGTCGAACACCGCGATCCAGAAGTACCTCAACTCCAAGAAGATCCCGCAGCTGTTCGTCGCCACCGGCGCCACCAAGTGGAACGACCCGAAGAACTTCCCGTGGACCATCGGCTGGCAGCCCAGCTACCAGAGCGAAGCGCAGATCTATGCCAAATGGCTGTTGAGGGAGAAGCCCGACGCCAAGGTCGCGATCCTCTATCAGAACGACGATTTCGGCAAAGACTACCTCAAGGGCACCAAGGACGGTTTCGGCGCCAAGGCGGCCTCCAGCATCATCATGGAGGAGAGCTATGAGGTCTCCGAGCCGTCGATCGACGGCCATATCGTCAAGATCAAGGCCGCCAATCCCGACGTGCTGCTGATCTACACCACGCCGAAATTCGGCGCCCAGACCATCAAGAAGACCGCCGAGCTCGGCTGGAAGCCGCTGCAGATCATCACCAACGTGGCGATCTCGGTCGGCAGCGTGATGCAGCCCGCCGGCTTCGAGAACGCCCAGGGCGTGCTCTCGGCCGCCTATGCCAAGGACGGCTCCGACCCGCAATGGGGCAACGATCCCGGCATGAAGAAGTGGAACGCCTTCCTCGACAAGTACATGCCGGGCGTCGACAAGACCGACAACGGCGTCGTCTACGGCTATGGCGCCGCGCAGACGCTCGCCAAGGTGCTCGAAATGTGCGGCGACGATCTGAGCCGCGCCAACGTCATGAAGCAGGCCGCGAGCCTGAAGGACTTTACGCCGGACACCCTGTTGCCCGGCGTCAAGATCAACACCTCGGCCACCGATTTCGCCCCGATCGCCCAGCTGCAGATGCAGCGCTTCAAGGGCCAGAAATGGGAACTGTTCGGCGAGATCATCTCCGGCGACGTTCCCTCCGAGTAACGTTGCACTGCGGGAATAAAACAACGGCCTCCGCGATCCCGTCGCGGGGGCTTTTTGTTGACGCCCGGCGCCGATGGTATTGAATACACGGCACAAGAATACGAGGTGGGGAAACCATGATTGCCGTACGCCCGTCCCTGACGGCGCTATTGTCCGCATTCGCTCTGATCCTGACGAGCTGCAATGCCGTGCTGGCGCAGAAGGCCTACGACACCGGGGCCAGCGACACCGAGATCAGGATCGGCAACACCGTGCCCTACAGCGGTCCCGCCTCAGCCTATGGCGTGATCGGCAGGACCGAGGCGGCCTATTTCAAGATGATCAACGCGTCCGGCGGCATCCGCGGCCGCAAGATCACGTTCATCTCCTATGACGACGGCTACTCGCCGGCCAAGACCGTGGAGCAGACGCGCAAGCTGGTCGAGGACGACGAGGTGCTGCTGGTGTTCGGCTCGGTCGGCACCTCAAGCAACGCCGCGATCCGAAAGTACATGAACGAGAAGCAGGTGCCGCAGCTGTTCATCGCTTCCGGCGCCTCCAAGTGGAACGACCCCAAGGACTATCCATGGACCATGGGCTGGCAACCGTCCTACCAGGACGAGGCGCGGGTGTACGCAAAATACATCATGAAGCACAAGCCCGACGCCAAGGTCGGCGTGCTTTACCAGAATGACGATTTCGGCAAGGACTACCTCAAGGGACTGAAGGACGCTTTCGGCGACAAGGCCACGATGATCGTCGCCGAAGAGGCCTACGAGACGTCGGAGCCCACAATCGACAATCGCATCATCAAGCTGAAGGCCGCCGGCGCCGACACCTTCGTCAGCGTCACGACGCCAAAATTCGCGGCGCAGGCCATCAAGAAGGCGGCCGAGATCGCGTGGACGCCGCTGCAGTTCGTCGCCAACGTTTCGGCTTCGGTCGGCGGCGTGATGCAGCCGGCGGGCTTCGAGAATTCGCAGGGCATCCTGTCGGCGTCCTACCTCAAGGACGGCGCCGACCCACAATGGGACAAGGATCCCGGCATGGAGAAATTCCTTGCCTTCCTCAAGAAGGATTATCCCGACGCCAACAAGCTCGACGGCGCCACCTCCTTCGGTTACGCCGCCGCGCAGACCATGGCGAAGGTGCTGGAAATGTGCGGTGACGATCTGACCCGCGCCAATATCATGAAGCAGGCCGCGAGCCTGAAGGATTATGTCCCCGACACGCTGCTGCCGGGCATCAGCATCAACACCTCGGCCACCGACTTCGCGCCGATCAAGCAGCTGCGCCTGATGCGGTTCAAGGGCGAGAGGTGGGAGCTGTTCGGTGACATCATTTCGAGCAATCTGAGCAACTAGGACGACGCACGGCCTCAACGCAAACGTTTCGCGTGTATCGCGAGGCGCTTCCGCAACGCAGGTTTTCCTCGCATCGCGTTCGACTAAATGACGCCCTCCGCGGCACCACCGCGGGGGGCTTCCTGTTGCTGGCACCAGGCGAAAGGTATTCAATGCCGCGAGGGGCCGCGAAGTGCTCCCATTCCAAAAATCGTGACACATTCATGGTGATCCAAGGGAGATCAAAATGCCTGCTATCCACTTGCGATTGGGGGCCATTTCGGCTGCCCTCGCACTGCTCGCGGCGGCCACGAGCCCCGCCGTCGCGCAGAAGAAATACGACACCGGCGCCAGCGACACCGAGATCAAGATCGGCAACATCATGCCCTACAGCGGAGCAGCCTCCGCCTATGGCGTGATCGGCAAGACCGAGGAAGCCTATTTCCGCAAGGTTAACGCCGAGGGCGGCATCAACGGCCGCAAGATCACCTTCATCAGCTACGACGACGCCTACACGCCGCCGAAGACCGTCGAGCAGGCGCGCAAGCTCGTCGAGAGCGATGAGGTGCTGATCATCTTCAATTCGCTCGGCACGCCGCCGAACTCGGCGATCCAGAAATACATGAACCAGAAGAAGGTGCCGCAACTGTTCGTCGCCACCGGGGCCACCAAGTGGAACGACCCGAAGGAATTCCCCTGGACCATGGGCTGGCAGCCCAACTACCAGAGCGAGTCCATCATCTATGCGAAGTACATCCTGAAGAACAAGCCGGACGCCAGGATCGCGGTGCTCTACCAGAACGACGATTACGGCAAGGACTATCTGAAGGGATTCAAGGACGGGCTCGGCGCCAAGGCCGCCTCAATGATCGTCGCCGAGGACAGCTACGAGGTGACCGAGCCGACCATCGATTCCCACATCGTCAAGCTCAAGGCCACCGGCGCCGACGTATTCTTCAACATCACGACGCCGAAATTCGCGGCACAGGCCATCAAGAAGAACAACGAGCTCGGCTGGAAGCCGCTGCATTTCCTCAACAACGTCTCCTCGTCGATCGGCAGCGTGATCAAGCCGGCGGGCTTCGAGAACGCCCAGGACATCGTCTCGTCGCAATATCTGAAGGATCCGACCGATCCGCAGTGGAAGACCGACAAGGGCATGATCGCCTGGAACCAATTCCTGGATAAGTACTACCCTGAAGCAAACCGCGCCGACGCGTCCGTGATGTACGCCTACACCGTCGCGCAGGGTCTCGAGCACGTGCTGCGGGCGTGCGGCGACAATCTGACGCGCGAGAACATCATGAAGCAAGCCGCCAGCATCCGCGACCTCGAGCTCGGCGGCCTGTTGCCGGGCGTCAAGGTCAACACCTCGGCGACCGACTTCGCGCCGCTTTCGCAACTGCAACTGATGCGGTTCAAGGGCGAGACCTGGGAGCGCTTTGGTGAAATTTTGAGCGGCGACGTCGGCGGCTAACCCGAAATTGTCGACTAAAGACGAGAGCCCCTGCGGCGTTGTCGCAGGGGCTTTTCATTGAGACCGACCGCCTAAAATGCTAATCACTACAGCCAAATAAGAGAGCCCTCGAAACAAGGGGGCCGCGACACATCCGTCTGACAACAGGGAGAGAGACATCAATGTCCGCTACCACTAGACTTGCGGTCCTCGGGGCCGCGCTCGCGCTCGTCGCCACGTCCGGCAGCGCCGCGTTTGCCCAGAAGAAATACGACACCGGCGCCAGCGACACCGAAATCAAGATCGGCAACATCATGCCCTACAGCGGACCCGCATCCGCCTACGGCATCATCGGCCGCACCGAGGCCGCCTATTTCAAGAAGATCAACGACGCCGGCGGCATCAACGGCCGCAAGATCAACTTCATCTCCTACGATGACGCCTATTCGCCGCCGAAAGCCGTGGAGCAGGCCCGCAAGCTGGTCGAGAGCGACGAGGTGCTGCTGATCTTCAACTCGCTCGGCACGCCGTCCAACTCGGCGATCCAGAAGTACATGAATTCCAAGAAGGTGCCGCAGCTGTTCGTCGCCACCGGCGCCACCAAGTGGAATGACCCGAAGGACTTTCCCTGGACCATGGGCTGGCAGCCCAACTACCAGAGCGAGACCCAGATCTACGCAAAATACATTCTGAAGAACATGCCGAACGCCAAGATCGCGGTGCTGTTCCAGAATGACGATTACGGCAAGGACTATCTGAAGGGTCTCAAAGACGGCCTTGGCCAGAAGGCCGCCAGCATGATCGTCGCCGAAGAGAGCTTCGAGACTTCCCAGCCCACGATCGACAGCAACATCGTCAAGCTGAAGTCCAGCAACGCCGACGTCTTCATCGACATCGCGACGCCGAAATTCGCGGCGCAGGCGATCAAGAAGATTGCCGAGATCGGCTGGAAGCCGACCCACTTCCTCAACAACGTGTCGGCCTCGGTCGGCAGCGTGATCAAGCCGGCCGGCTTCGAGAACGCGCAAGACATCATCTCGGCCGCCTACCTGAAGGACGCCTCCGACAAGCAGTGGGACAATGATCCCGGCATGAAGGAATTCTACGCCTTCATGGCCAAGGACTTCCCCGAGGGCGACAAGCTCGACGGCGGCACCGTGGTCGGCTTCGGCGTGGCCCAGACCCTGGTCCAGGTGCTCAAGCAGTGCGGCGACAACCTCACCCGCGAGAACATCATGAAGCAGGCGGCGAACCTGCAGGACTTCCGCACCGAGGTGCTGCTGCCCGGCATCAAGATCAACACCGCCGCGAATGATTTCGCCCCGATCAGCCAGTTGCAGCTGATGAAGTTCAAGGGCGAGAAATGGGAACTGTTCGGTGACGTCATCAGCGCCGACGTCGGCGGCTGATTTCCCGCAAATTACCGGCTGAGAATGGCCCCCTGCGATACCGTCGCAGGGGGCTTTTCATGAGCTAGAGCACCCGCCCGCCGCCCGGCCCGGGCGATGCCGCTTACACTTTGCCCGGCAATGCGCTAGGAAATCCCGCAAGAAACCGCCCCTCGCGCGGCGGCAACAACAAGGAGATTTCGGGAAATGCCGATGCCGATCCGACACCGTATCGCAACCGCCCTGCTCGGCCTCGCTGTCGCCACCGCGGCCGGCAATGCCGCATGGGCGCAGAAGAAATACGACACCGGTGCGAGCGATACCGAGATCAAGATCGGCAACATCGTGCCCTATAGCGGCCCGGCGTCGGCCTATGGCGTGGTCGGCAAGGCGATGGCCGCCGTGTTCAAGAAGGTCAACGACGACGGCGGCGTCAACGGGCGCAAGATCAACTTCGTGTCCTATGACGACGCCTATTCGCCACCGAAGGCCGTGGAGCAGGCGCGCAAGCTGGTCGAAAGCGACGAGGTGCTGTTCCTGTTCGGCACGCTCGGCACCGCCTCCAACACCGCGATCCAGAAGTATCTCAACGCCAAGAAGGTGCCGCAGCTGTTCGTCGCCACCGGCGCCACCAAGTGGAACGACCCGAAGAGCTTCCCCTGGACCATGGGCTGGCTGCCCAGCTACCAGAGCGAGTCGCGGATCTACGCGAAATATCTGCTCAAGGAGAAGCCGGCCGCCAAGGTCGCGGTGCTCTACCAGAACGACGACATGGGCAAGGACTACCTCAAGGGCCTGGAGGACGGCTTCGCCAGCGATCCCGCGCGGATCGCCGCCAAGGAGAGCTATGAAGTCGCCGAACCGACCATCGATTCCCATGTGGTGCGACTGAAATCCTCCAACCCCGACGTCATCATCTTCTTCACCACGCCGAAATTCGGCGCCCAAGCGATCAAGAAGCTCGGCGAGATGAACTGGAAGCCGGTGACGTTCGTTTCCAACGTATCGGCCTCCACCGCGACGGTGATGCGTCCGGCCGGGCTCGACAATGCGCAGGGCGTGATCTCGGCGGCCTACGCCAAGGACGCCAGCGATCCGCAGTGGAAGGACGACGCAGGCATGAAGGCGTTCGACGATTTGCTCGCCAAATACATGCCCGACACCAACCGTGTCGATGCCTCGGCGATGACCGGCTACAACATGGCAACCACCATGGTCGAGGTGCTGCGCCGCTGCGGCGACGACCTCACCCGCGCCAATGTGATGAAGCAGGCGGCAAGCCTGAAGCAGTTTGCGCAGGGCGGCCTGCTGCCCGGCGTCACGCTGAGTACAAGTCCCGACGACTTCCAGCCGATCGAGCAACTGCAACTGATGCAGTTCAAGGGCGAGCGCTGGCAATTGTTCGGCGACGTCATCAGCGGCGAAGTCGTCGGAAACTAGAGACGGAACGGAGCTTGTTTCGATTGGAGGCAACGCACCTTCCTTCACCTCTCCCGCTTGCGGGGGAGGTCGGATCGCATCAAAGATGCGATCCGGGTGGGGGCTTTCCCCCGCAGTGCGACTCGTGGCAGCACCCCCACCCTAGCCCTCCCCCGCGAGCGGGAGAGGGAACACAGCGTTAATGCGGCCCAATCTACCCACGTCCCGGCTCTCGCGAAGGTATACCCATGCCCGACCGTCGTCCGTTCCTGCGTTCGATCTTTGATGCCGCGGTGGCGGCTGCGCATCCCGATGTCGTGCTGGCATCGCGGTTGCGGCCGGCGCCGAAGGGACGCGTGATCTGCCTTGCCGCCGGCAAGGGCGCCGGCGCCATGGCCGCGGCGGCGGAACGGCACTATCTCGACACGCTCGGCCTTGCACCGACGCGGCTGGTCGGCATCGCCACCACGCGCCATGGCCATGGTGTGCCGACCCGCCGGATCAAGGTGGTCGAGGCCGGCCACCCGGTGCCGGATGAGGCCGGCCTGCGGGCGGCCGACGATACGCTGCGGCTCGCCGCCGAGGCGACGGCAGACGATCTCCTGCTGGTGCTGCTGACCGGCGGCGGTTCGGCGAACTGGATCGCGCCGGTCGAAGGCGTGAGCTTCGCCCAGAAGCAGCAGGTCAACCGCGCGCTGCTGCGCTCCGGCGCGCCGATCGGCGAGATGAACATCGTCCGCAAACACCTGTCGCGGATCAAGGGCGGACGGCTGGCGCGCGCCGGCCAGCACGCCGCCGAGATCGTCACGCTGGCGATCTCAGACGTGCCGCATGACGATCCCTCCGCGATCGCCTCGGGACCCACGGTACCGGATCCAACCACGCTCGCGGATGCCCGCGCGCTGGTCGCCAGATACGATCTCTCCGTCGATGACGCGGTCCGCCGCGCGCTTGACGATCCCAGGAACGAGAGCTGCAAGCCCGGCGATCCCGCCTTTGCGCGGGCGACGTTCGAACTGCTGGCGAAGCCGAATGCCTCGATCGATGCCGCCGTGAAGGTCGCGCAGGACGCCGGCTATGAGACCATCGCGCTTGGCGCCGATCTCGAAGGCGAGGCCCGCGACGTCGCGGCCGGGCACGCGCGGCTCGCGCTGAAAGCGCGCAGCGAAGGCAAGCGGATCGCAATCATCTCCGGAGGCGAGCTCACGGTGACCGTGCGCGGCAATGGCCGCGGCGGGCCCAACCAGGAATACGCGCTGGCGCTGGCCGATCTGCTCAAGGATGTGCCCGACATCTCCGCGCTCGCCGCCGACACCGACGGCGCCGATGGCGGTGCCGGCAACGCCACCGACCCCGCCGGGGCCGTGATCGATCAGGCGACGTTCGCGAAGATGAAATCGATCGGCCTCGATCCGAGGGCCTATCTCGAGAACAATGACGCCACGGGCTTCTTCGCGCAGACCGGGGACCTGTTGCTGACCGGGCCGACGCTGACCAACGTCAACGATGTCAGGGTGATCCTGGTGGATTGATCCATCGTCATTCCGGGGGCGATGCGTAGCATCGACCCCGGAATCTCACTCGACCACCTCTGGATTCCGGGTTTGCGCTGACGCGCGCCCCGGAATGGCGCGTAACCATCCAGTCATTGCATGACAGGCTCCGCGACTTGTCCGCCGAAACCTTGGCGATGGCGCAAGCAATCCAGCACGCCGCCCCAATCCTGCGCGCGACCTCAACGCGCGCTGAAGGTGAGGCCGGCACGGGCCTTCAGACGGTCGCGCAAGGCCGGCCCCATCAGTGCGCCTGGCGTCCAGATGCCGCCCTCGCCCTGCACGTCGCGCACGAGGCAGAGTGCGCTCTCGGCGATCATCTTGCTGGTCGAGCCATAGCCCGGATCGCGGTCGCCGGTGACGACGGCCTCGACCGGTCCGCCATCCGGCACCTCGCCCAGAAAGAAGATGTCGTAGAAGCCCCTCTCGCGCGCTTCCCGGGTCGGGCCTGCGCCGCGTTTGAGACCGCCGGTCCCGAACAAGGACACCACCGTGGCGAGCGCCTCCGTCGTCACGCTCGCGATGTCCCCAAGTCCCGGCGCCACCATCATCTCGTCATAAACGAAGTCCCTGCCGTAGGGATGTCCCAACAGGAAGTTCGTGCGGTGCACGTTCTTGGTGTTGATCGGCGCCATTGGGAACGGCACGAGCCACGCGTGCATGCTCGTGTCATATTCGGGGACGAGGCCCGATGGCTGAGACGGCCCGGTGAAGCCCGGCGTCAACGCGAACGGATCGGTCAGCAGCCGGATCAGGGCCGGGTCGCGCGCCGCGGTGGCCAGCGTCGCCTGAGCGCTCGCCGCGGTCCCACCGGACATGCCGCCCTTCACCTTGCGCAGACGAGCCTTGACCCGCCGCGCCGGGCGTCCGAATTTCTCGCGCGCTTTCTCCTGCAACGTGAGCACACCGAGGTCGAACGGGATGGAATCGAAGCCACAGGAGAAGACGATGCGCGCGCCGGTCCGTTTCGCCTCTTCGTGATGGACGTCGATCATGCGCCGCATCCAGCCCGGTTCACCGCAAAGATCAACATAGGCCGTGCCGGTGGCCGCGCAGGCCGCCACTAGCTCGGGACCGTGAAGCTGATAGGGCCCGACCGTGGTGACGATCACGGCCGCGCGCTCGCACATCGAACGCAGGCTGGCCGGCTCGGCGGCATCCGCCTTCACCAACGGCAAATCGTCCGGTGCGCCGATGTCGGCACGGACCTTCTGGAGTTTGTCGGTCGAACGTCCCGCAATTGCCCAGGACGGAGCATCGTCGCCGCGATAAGATGTCGCCAGATATTCGGCGATGAGACGGCCAGTGTAACCCGTCGCGCCATAGACGATGAGGTCGAAGTCCCGCTTCACGGCGTTGATCCTCCTCGGGCCCCCCGGAAGCGATCCCTTCAGATCCGTTAGCAACGCTCGGTACGCTTCGCGGCCACTTTGGCGAGGGGCCATGCAACATTCGGGCGCACCCTGTCGCGCTCGACGGAGGATACCACAGTTCCCGTCCTTGGGCGCGTAACCCTCCCCGGCGATTTCCGGCCTTCCCTCGAGAGCCGTCGTGAGTACGGATGCTGGGTCTGGTCGGCGTGAGCTCGAAGCAGACAGCCGACACATTTGGCCGCCTGTGGCCGCTTGCAAACGCCCTCCGACGGCCTACCATGGATTGGGGAGCTCACCGTGCAGGAGCGAAGCCATGGAACTCACCGTGGTGCCCATCGTCAAGCCGGATGAGACCAACTTCATCTTCGGCCAGTCGCACTTCATCAAGACCGTGGAAGACCTTCACGAAGCGCTGGTGGGCGCGGTGCCGCGCATCCGCTTCGGGTTGGCTTTCTGCGAGGCCTCCGGCAAGCGGTTGGTGCGCTGCTCCGGTAACGACGACGCCTCGTTCGCCTTGGCACGCGACAACGCATTGGCGATCGGCGCCGGTCACACCTTCCTGATTTTCCTCGGCGACGGGTTCTTTCCCGTCAACGTGCTGGCGGCGGTGCGCGCGGTGCCAGAGGTCTGCCGCATCTATTGCGCGACGGCCAATCCCACACAGGTGATCGTCGCGCAGACGGAGCTCGGGCGCGGCGTGCTCGGCGTGGTGGATGGCGCCTCGCCGCTTGGCGTCGAAACCGACGCCGACATAGCGTGGCGGAAGGATCTGCTGCGAAACATCGGCTACAAGCTTTAGACCGCGATGGGTTCGTCGCCTGGCGGCGCCCGCATGCCGGATATGTATCAACCCAGCGCGTCATTGCGAGCGGATGGGCCGTCACACCCCCTCAAAACTCCTGCGCGAGCTTCGCCAGCATCTCCAGCAACGCGGCGTGGTTGGCGGGGCCGAGCACCTCGATCAGCCGCGCCTCGTGCTTGTTGGCCACCAGCTTCTTGGCGCGCGCCAACACGGCGCGGCCCCTGTCGGTCAGGACCAGGATGTGGGAGCGGCGGTCGTTGGTGGAGCGCATCCGCGCGCAAAGGTCGCGGCTCTCCAGCGCATCGAGCATGGCGACGAAATTCGGCCTGAGGATGCCGAGCGTGTTGGCGATCTCGGTCTGGTTGCGGCCCGGATTCTTGTCGAGCAGCAGCAGCACCGAGAACTGCGCCGGCGTCAGCTGCAGCGGCGCGACGCAGCGCAGGAAGTCCTCGAAGACCTTGAGTTGCGCACGCTTCAGCGAATAGCCGAGCAGTCCGGACAGTTCGCCCAGTTGCAGCATGCTGTCGTCCCCGGCAGGATCGACCGGTTCCCTGCGCAGGGCACGCGGTGATCGGACGGCATCGGCGGCGGTCTTGGAAACAGTCATCGCTCCAGGCTCGCAATCCCGGTACAAAAACCCCGCGGGACGCTCGGGGACCTTGAGATTATATCTAATAATCGTTATGCACTATATCAAATATCGGCGCCTATCAACAGCCGATATCGGCCGACCCGACCGGCGCAACCGGTTGCGGCGGTCCGACGCCTAAGGGGGAGCGCCCGGCCTTGAACACAACGATCATGCTGTTCCTGCTGCAGGACGGCATCACCAATGGCGCGATCTACGCACTGCTCGGGCTGGCCCTGGTGCTGGTGTTCGCGGTGACGCGGGTGATCCTGATCCCGCAGGGCGAATTCGTGACCTACGGCGCGCTGAGCTACGCCATGCTGGCGACCGGCCAGGTGCCCGGCACGGTGCGGCTTGCCGTCGCGATGGGCCTCGTCGCTTTCGCCCTCGACCTGTTCTTCGCCCGCAAGGCGCTGCATGCGCGGCTGATGATGCGCTCCGTCGCGCTCAACATCGTCTTCCCCTTCGCGCTGCTCGGCCTCGTTTACGCCCTGGTTGGTCCCAACACGCCGGTCGCCGTCAACATTGCACTGGCGCTCCTGATCGTGGCGGCGATCGGGCTGTTCCTCTACCGCATCGCTTTCCAGCCGATCGCGCACACATCGGTGCTGGTGCTCCTGATCGCCTCGGTCGGCTGCCACCTCGCGCTGCAGGGCCTGGGCCTGGTGTTCTTCGGCGCCGAAGGCCTGCGCGCCCCGGCGCTGTCGAACGCCGCGCTGACCGCGGGCCCGCTGCGCTTCACCGGCCAGAGCCTCGCCGTCTACGCCTTGACGGTCGGCTTCATCGTCGCGCTGTGGCTGTTCTTCGGCTACACCAAGACCGGCAAGGCGCTGCGCGCCACCGCGGTCAACCGCCTCGGCGCCCGCCTGGTCGGCATCCGCACCACGCTGTCAGGCCAGATCGCATTCCTGCTCGCCTCCGTGATCGGCGCCATCTCCGGCATCCTGATCGTGCCGATCACCACGCTCTATTACGACACCGGCTTCCTGATCGGCCTGAAGGGCTTCATCGCCGCCATCATCGGGGGCCTGGTCAGCTATCCCCTGACCGCGGTCGCCGCCATCGTGGTCGGCATCGTCGAGGCCTTCTCATCCTTCTACGCCAGCAATTTCAAGGAAGTCATCGTGTTCACGCTGATCCTCCCCGTGCTCGTGTTGCGCTCGCTTGCAGCGCCCGCGGTCGAAGAAGAGAAGGATTGAGCGCGATGACGCAGCGGCTCCCTCTCATCATCTTCGCGCTCGTGCTGGCGGTGATCCCGCTCGTCCCGGGCATTCCGCCGTTCTGGATCGTGCTGCTCGACAATATCGGCCTCGCCGCGCTGGTCGCGATGGGGCTCGTGCTGCTCACCGGCGTCGGCGGCCTCACCTCGTTCGGGCAGGCCGCGTTCTGCGGTTTCGGTGCCTACACCACGGCGGTGCTGACCACCGCCTATGGCGTCTCGCCCTGGCTGACGCTGCCGGCTTCGCTCGTGGTCAGCGGCATTGCGGCCGTGCTGCTCGGCATTGTCACGGTGCGGCTGTCGGGCCATTATCTGCCGCTCGGCACCATCGCCTGGGGCATCGGCCTGTTCTATCTGTTCAGCAAGCTCGAATTCCTCGGCCGCAACGACGGGATCTCAGGCATTCCGCCGCTCTCGATCGGCTCGTTCAAGATGCTGAGCCCGGATACGATCTATTACGCGATCTGGGTCGCGGTGCTGATCTCCGCGCTGCTGACCATGAACCTGCTGGACTCCCGCACCGGGCGCGCGATCCGCGCCTTGCGGCGCGGCCATGTCGCGGCCGAAGCGTTCGGCGTGCAGACGCCGCGCGCCAAGCTCCTGGTGTTCATCTATGCCGCGGTGCTGGCCGGCCTGTCCGGCTGGCTCTATGCGCATTTCCAGCGCGCCGCCAACCCGACGCCGTTCGGCGCGCAGGCCGGCATCGAGTATCTGTTCATCGCCGTCGTCGGCGGCGCCGGTTACGTCTGGGGCGCGGTGCTCGGCGCCGGCATCGTCGTGATCCTCAAGGAGGTGCTGCAGAGCTACCTGCCCTACATCTTCGGCGGCCAGAGCCAGCTCGAGACCATCGTGTTCGGCATCATGCTGGTGCTGCTGCTGCAACTCGCGCCATCCGGCGTCTGGCCCTGGCTGATGTCGCGGCTGCCGCTCAAGCCGGCCCGCAAGACGCCGGACACGTCGCTGAAGCTGGAGCATCGCGAGCGCGCACCAGGTTCGTCTTCGGTGCTACTGCACATCGACAAGGCACGCAAGCAGTTCGGCGGCGTGATCGCAGTGAACGACGTTTCGTTCGACGTCAACGCCCGCGAGATCGTCGCGCTGATCGGCCCGAACGGCGCCGGCAAGAGCACGACCTTCAACCTGATCACCGGCGTGCTGACCGCAACCGGCGGCAAGATCTCCGTGCTCGGCAAGGAAGTGGAGAACGCGCCGCCCCAGGAAGTGGTCAAGCTCGGCGTTTCCAGAACCTTCCAGCACGTCAAGCTGGTGCCCGACATGACCGTGCTCGAGAACGTCGCGATCGGCGCGCATCTGCGCGGGAATTCCGGGGCGATCTCCAGCATGCTGCGGCTCGACCGCGCCGATGAGGCAAAACTGCTGGCGGAAGCCGCGCGGCAGATCGCGCGCGTCGGCCTGTCCGACCAGATCGACCAGCTCGCGGGCTCGCTGTCGCTCGGCCAGCAGCGCATCGTCGAGATTGCGCGTGCGCTGTGCGTCGATCCGATGCTGCTGTTGCTCGACGAACCGGCCGCCGGCCTGCGCCACATGGAGAAGCAGCGGCTGGCCGCGCTGCTCCGGCAATTGCGCGACGGCGGCATGTCGGTGCTGCTGGTCGAGCACGACATGGGGTTCGTGATGGATCTCGCCGACCGCATCGTGGTGCTGGATTTCGGCACCAAGATCGCCGAAGGCACGCCGGCCGCGATCAAGCGCAATCCCGACGTGATCAAGGCCTACCTCGGAGCCGCCGCATGAGCGCGCTGCTGTCGGTTACCGACGTCCACATCGCCTACGGCAAGGTCGAGGCCGTGCGCGGCGTCTCGCTCGACGTTGCCGGGAACGAGATCGTCACCATCATCGGCGCCAACGGCGCCGGCAAGACCACGCTGCTCAACGCCATCATGGGCGTGCTGCCGCTGAAGGGCCGCACCACCTTTGCCGGCGTCGACATGGCGCCATTGGACATCGAAGACCGCGTCGCCACCGGCCTGAGCCTGGTGCCAGAGCATCGCGAATTGTTCGGCACCATGAACGTCGAGGACAATCTCGAGCTCGGCGCCTTCCGGATCGCGAAGGCAACCGCAGCCGTTTCGCTGGAGCGGGTCTATACGCTGTTTCCGCGGCTCAAGGAGCGCCGCAAGCAGCTCGCCGGCACGCTGTCCGGCGGCGAGCAGCAGATGCTGGCGATGGGCCGCGCGCTGATGGGCGCGCCGAAGCTCTTGATGCTGGACGAGCCGAGCCTCGGCCTTGCCCCGATCATCGTCGCCGACATCTTCCGCATCGTCGGCGAGCTCCGCTCCGCCGGCGTCTCGGTGCTGCTGGTCGAGCAGAACGCCCAGGCCGCATTGCAGATCGCCGACCGCGCCTATGTGATGGAGCTCGGCGAATTCGTGCTGTCGGGTCCCGCGAAGGAGATCGCCGCCAACAAGGGCGTCGCCGCGAGCTATCTCGGCTTCCAGCACGAAGGCGAGAGCGTGATTTAGATGACGAAGCCGGCCTTCTTTCGAGGGCCGGCTTGTTACCTCAGCGGATCGTGGCCGGCTCACATCGCCGGGATGTATTTGCCGTCCTTGACCGTCAGCAAGATGCGCGAGCGGTCGTCGAGGCCGTAGCGGTCCTTTTCGGTCCAGTTGTAGACGCCCTGGCTCGCGACGATCTCCTTCTCGGAGATGAACGCCTGACGGATTGCCTCGCGGAATTCCGGCGTGCCGGGCTTGGCGGTCTTCAGCGCCGTCGGGATGATGCGCTTCAGCACCTCGAAGGCATCGTAGGAATGGCCGGCGAACTGGCTGCGGCTGTTGGCACCGTATTTGGCTTCGTAGGCGGCGTTCAGCGTCAGGCCCGGCTTCTTGGTCAGCGCGCTGTCCGCTTGCGTTTCCGGCGACATGATCGGGCCGGCCGACATGATGACGCCTTCCGCCGACGCGCCCGCGATGCGGATGAAGTCCATCGTGGCGGCGCCGTGGGTCTGGTAGATCAGGCCCTTGTAGCCGCGCTCGCGTAGCGCGGTCTGCGGCAGCGCCGCGGCGGTGCCGGACGCGCCGACCAGGATAGCGTCGGGATTGGCGGCGACGAGCTTCAGCACCTGGCCCGCAACCGATGTATCCGGGCGCGCGAAGCGCTCCTCATCGATCATGGTCAAGCCCATCGGCACGGCCTGCGCCTTGAAGTCGTTGACCCAGAGATCGCCGTAGGAATCCGAATAGCCGATATAGCCGACGGTCTTGATGTTGTGCGCCTTCATGTGCTCGTAGAGCACCTTGCCCATGATCGGGATCGACTGCGGCAGGTCGACCGACCATTTTGCGCGGGCCTCATTGATCGCGAATGGCGCCAGCCCAAGATGCGGAATGCCGGCCTCGTTGGCGACCGTCGACACCGCGATCGTCGTCGGCGTGATGCAGGAGCCCATGATGATGTCGGCCTTGGACTCGGTGACGAAGCGCCTCGTATTGGTGGTCGCAGCCGTCGGATCGCCGGCGTCGTCGAGCACGATCAGCTTCAGCGGCACGC
The DNA here is from genome assembly GCF_011058295.2 of Bradyrhizobium sp. 6(2017). Taxonomy (NCBI): domain Bacteria; kingdom Pseudomonadati; phylum Pseudomonadota; class Alphaproteobacteria; order Hyphomicrobiales; family Nitrobacteraceae; genus Bradyrhizobium; species Bradyrhizobium sp. 6(2017). The sequence goes on from NZ_CP049289.2 coordinate 9,466,157, forward strand.
CGCCGATCTCCTTCGGCACGAAATCGAGCGCGTTGCGCTCGGGGATGCCGAGCGCCGCGGCGGGCCCGGTGGTCGAGATCGTGATGCCGATGGTGATTTCGTTGGTCTGCGCCTGTGCGGACGCGCCCGGCAGCGCGATCACTGCGGCGAGCACGGCTGCGGCGAGAGTGGCCTTCTTCATTCATTCCTCCCTGCAAGTAAGTCTTTTGGGTTTAAGCCGGTTTTGCGGGCCAATTCAGCCCCTTCTTAGGTCATGAGGGGCTGCAAGTCAGCCCTTCATCAAGTCAGCCGTTCATAAAGCGGTCGATGATCTCCTGCGGAAATGGCGCCGATTTCAGCTTGTCGGGATCGTCCGGATGACGGCCGACCAGCACCCTTGTTTCGAATGCCTCGATCGCCAAGGCCTCGCCCTTGAACACGCGGTGCACCACCTCGAAGCTCGAGCGCTTGATGCTGTCGATCCGGCTCTCGATGGTAATCCAGTCGCCATGGGTCGACGGGATGTGGAATTTCGCCCGCGTGTCGACCATGGGAATACCGACCAGGCCGTATTTGTGGATCAGGTCCTGCTTCGAGCAGCCGGCGGCCTCGAACATGATCGAGGTCGAGTCGTCGAACATCGCGAAATAGCGCGGGTAATAGACGATGTTGGCGGGGTCGCAATCGCCCCACTGGATCTGCACGTCGCGCCGATGGACGAACATGATTTATCGAACTCCGATAGCGCGGCAACGGCGGTGAGCTCCCTCTCCCATGGGGAGAGGGCTGGGGTGAGGGGGTACGGTCTTCGTTGTTGATCGTAGCCCCTCACCCGGATCGCTGCGCGATCCGACCTCTCCCAATGGGAGAGGTGGAAGCGAGCTCGCCGGATGCTGCTGGTTCATCCTCATGACCATAGTCAGCGCGGCGCCATCCGGAGCGCGGCATCGAGCCGCACCACTTCGCCGTTCAGATAGGGATTGTCGATCATGTGCAGCGCCAGCGAGGCGAACTCGTCGGCCTGGCCGAGCCTTCGCGGGAACGGGATCGCGGCGGCGAGCGAATCCTGCGCCTCCTGCGGCAGGCCGGCCAGCAAGGGCGTCATGAACAGGCCGGGCGCGATGGTCAAAACGCGGATGCCGAATTGCGCGAGCTCGCGCGCGATCGGCAAGGTCATCGCGACTATCCCGCCCTTCGAGGCCGAATAGGCCGCCTGCCCGATCTGGCCGTCATAGGCCGCGACCGAGGCCGTCGAGATCACGACGCCGCGCTCGCCGGTCGCGAGCGGCTCGAGCTTCGCCATGTCAGCGGTCGCAAGCCGCAGCATGTTGAAGGAGCCGATCAGATTGACCTTGATCACCTTGTCGAAATCGACGAGCGCCATCGGTCCCTCGCGGCCGATCACGCGTTTTGCTACGCCGATGCCGGCGCAGTTCACCAGCACTCGCGCCGGGCCATGCGCCTTGGCGGCGGCAGCGAACGCAGCCTCGGCGGCCGCCGCATCGGCCACGTCGCAGACCACAGGAATGCCGCCGATCTCGGCCGCCACGCTCTCGGCGAGCTTGGCATTGAGGTCGCAGACCGCGACCTTGGCGCCTTGCGCCGCGAGACGGCGCGCAGTCGCCGCGCCCAATCCCGATGCGCCGCCGGTGACGATGGCGGCCTGGTCCTTCAACTGCATGGAATTCTCCTCTTCAAATGTCAGACTGACGTGATCACCGATGCCGATGGCACCGGCGCATAGAGCGCTTCGATGATGTCAGTGCGATGCTCCAGCACCGCGCGCTGGTTGATCGAGCCCTTGTCGGTGACCTCGCCGCGATCGATTGACAGCGGCGTATCCAGCAGGATCGCCCGCGCGATCCGGTTCGACGAGCCGGTGGCGCCGGCAAGGACGCGTGCGAAGCGTTCACGAAAGGCAGCCCGCACCAGCGGATCATTGGCCGCGGCCGCGATGTCGCCAGCGGCAAGCTCTGGATTGATCAGGCGGCAGCCGTCGAGATCGAGGATCACGATCGCCGCGAGCTGGTCGCGGTTGAGCCCCGCGATCACGACGTCGCGTACCAGCGGCGCGCAGGTGCCGACAAAGCGCGCCCTTAAGGGTCCAACGCTGACCCAAGTGCCGCTCGCCAGCTTGAAATCCTCGGCGATCCGGCCATCGAAATCGAAACCGGCAGCGAGATCACCAGCGTTGGCGGGCTTCAGCGCATCGCCGAACTTGTAGAAGCCCTCCTCATCGAACGCCTTGGCGGTCAGTTCGGGCTGACGCCAGTAGCCGGGCGTCACGTTCGGACCCTTGGCGCGCACCTCGAGCTTGCCGTTGTTGGGGACGAGCTTCGCGTCATTGCCCGACACCGGAAGCCCGACATGGCCGGAGCGGCTGGTATCGGGCCGCACCGACATGAAGAACGGCGAGGTCTCGGTGGCGCCGAGCCCCGTCAGCATCGGCACGCGATAGCCCTTCTCCTGCACGGCGAGCGCATCGAGGCTGTTCCAGATGAACGGCGACAGCGCGGCGCCCGAGAAGAACATCGCATGCAGCCGATCGAAGAATTTCGCCCGCAAGGCAGCGTCGTCGCGCAGATAGGGCAATAGCGATTCATAGCCCTTGGGCACGTTGAAATAGACCGTCGGCGAGATCTCGCGGAGGTTTCGCACGGTCTCCTCGATGCCGCCGGGCATCGGCTTGCCCTCGTCGAGAAACATCGAGCCGCCGTTATAGAGCGTCAACCCGACATTGTGGTTGCCGCCAAAGGTGTGATTCCACGGCAGCCAATCCACGATGACCGGCGGCTCGTCCTTCAGGAACGCCAGCGTCTCGCGCAGCATCACCTGGTTGGCGCAGATCATCCGCTGGGTGTTGATCACGGCCTTGGGATTGCCCGTCGAACCCGACGTCAGCAGGAATTTCGCGATCGTGTCCGGCCCGATTCCCCCATGGGTCGCGTCGAGGCGCGGATCTTCCGGCGCCGCCATGAGATCGGCGAGCCGGGTCACCTCGCGGCCGGGCACGGTTCCGCGGCTGGCCGCGATCTCGACATCCGGCGCGACATTGACGCGCAGCGCATCGGCAAATTTGCCGGCATCGTCGGCGAAGACCAGACCTGGCGTCAGAAGCTTGATGACGAAGCCGAGCTTGCCGTAGTCGCGCGACACCAGCGAATAGGCCGGCGACACCGGGCAGAAAGGAATGCCGGCATAGAGCGCGCCGAGTGCCATCAGCGCATGATCAATCGAATTGCCCGACAGAATCACGACCGGCCGCTCGGCCGACAACCCGCGCGCGATCAGCGCGGAGGCGATGCGCCGGGTCGTCTCCAGCAATTGCGCGTAGGTGATCTGCCGCCAGCCGCCGCCGGCGCGTTCGGCCATGAACACGCGGTTCGGTTCGGCGGTCGCCCAGTGATGCAGGCGGTCGGTGAGACGAGCGGGATAATCGGTAAGACTGAGCTTCGGGCGAAGATAGATCGTGCCGTCGTCGCGGCGTTCGACGCTGACGTCGGGATTGCCGAACGAGATCGGGCGCAGCGGATGCACGCTCGCAGCTGGTGCGGACGGCGTGGCGCTCATGTCGGCTTCACCTTGGCGGTCTTGCGATCCAGGAAGGCGCGGATGCGCTTTTTGGCTTCCTTGTCGCTCTGCGCCACCGTCGCCATCAGCGATTCCATCAATAGGCCGGTCTGCGGATTGGCCTCGGCGATCATCGGCAGCGCCTGCAACACGGCGAAGTTGGTCAGCGGCGCATTGGCAGCGACGCGCTCGGCAAGCTCCAGCGCTTTCGGCAGCGCGCCGTCGGCCTCGGTGAGATATTGCGAGAAGCCATAGGCCGCGCCCTCGGTCGCCGAATAGACCCGGCCGGTCAACATCATGTCCGCCATCCTGGGCACGCCGATCAGGCGCGGCAGCCGCACCGATCCGCCGCCGCCGACGAAGATGCCGCGCTGGCCCTCGGGCAGCGCGAAATAGGCCGAGGGCTCGGCGACGCGGATATGCGCCGCGCAGGCTAGCTCCAGCCCGCCGCCGATCACCGCCCCCTTCAGCGCCGCGATCACAGGCACGCGGCAATACTGGATGCGGTCGAACACGCGGTGCCACATCTGGGAATGCACCAGGCCCTCGGTGGCGTCGCGCTCGGTCAGTTCGGAGAGATCGAGGCCAGACGAAAAATGATCGCCGATCCCATGGATGACAACGGCGCCGACCGCATCGGGAATCGCGGAGAAGCAATCCCGCAGCGCCAGGATGATGCCGTCGTTCAGCGCATTGCGCTTGGCGGGCCGGTTGAGCCCGACCGTCAGCACCGCCCCTCGCGTCTCGATCTTGAGCAGCGAGGCGTCACCCGCGTCGGCAGCGTTTCCCATGGCGTTATTGCTTCCTGTTCAGAATAGTTATGTTTTATAACTAATGGCGGGAGAGTCAATATGGGAGACGTTCGAGACGTCTGGGATTACGGGGATGGAGTCGGCACGCGCGACACACTCCACCCGTCGTCCCTGCGAAAGCAGGGACCCATACGCCGCAGCAGATGTAGTGGATGGGACTCGTCGTTCCGACGTTACGCAACAATAACCATTTGTGGTTATGGGTCCCGGCCTGCGCCGGGACGACACTGAATATGTGGCGTGGGTTGTGAGTCATACTTCCGCGTTCTCGCGACATGAATTGTCCGAGCTTTGCTCTTCGTCTCGCCCTCTCTTGAAGAGGGCGCAGGGAAAGCCGGGTGCCGATCGCACCCATGGGTCCCGTGCAACAAAAAAGCACGGGAGGTAGGACCACAGGTGTAACCGGAGCAATCCCGGCTTTCCCTGCGCGATGGTTTTACGGCTTACTTCGTGCTCTCCCCGGCGAGACTGGGCTTGTTTGTCACCGCCTTCGCAGAAACGCATTCGCGTTTCGCGAGGGGACAGCGGCCGCTAGGGCGTCAGGACCACACGACTTCACCGTCCGCTTCATGCGCTCTCGTCTCTCGCGCAGTCAGCGTCCACCGCATCCCACCGCGCGTTCGTGACGTGCGCAACGCCCCTCAATCGGGTGAGACGGCGGCATTAGATCGCTGAGTTGGGGTGCGCGTCAAGAGATAATTCTGAAAAAGAGAAATTCTATCGGCAAGGGCCCGATGAGTGAGGTGAGCACGCCGTTCCGGCTCCCTCCCGCCATTGCCTTCCTCACACGCGCGCCAAGCAAGAATCCCGATTCTCTCCGCGCGCCCGCCTACAGCACCTGATGCACGTCGATCACGACGCGGTCGGCGTGGCGGGCGGCGGAGGCGATGAAGATGTGCTCCATCAGCCAGCGGTACTTTTCGGCGCCGGTTTCGAATTTCGGCACGGTGCGGAAATAGATCAGCTTCGGGTCAACAGGCTCACCGCGCTTGAGCCTCTCGAGCAGCTCGACCGGCCCGAAGCGGATACCCTTGTTCTCGACATAGACGATGGCGCCGTCGTCGGTCTCGAAGGCATATTTCGCTTCCAGCTCGATCAGCTCGTTGGGCCGGATGATCTGGAAGTCGGCGCCGAAGCCGAGCACCTTACCGTTGACGGTCTCGCCCCTCACCTCACCGCCGATGATCGGAATGATGCGGCGGACACCGGTGCCGATGTCACCGGCGGACGTCACCTCGGCGATCCGGGCGGTGATGGTGAAGACGTATCTGGTCTGAAGCTCCGGTCCCATGGATTTAGCCTATCATGCGTTGCGGCAGGTAGGTCGCGAGCAGCGGGAACAGGATCAGGATCACCAGCCGGATCAGGTCGGTGATGACGAACGGCAGCACGCCGACAAAGATTGTCGACATGTTGACGTCCTTGATCACGCTCTTGATCACGAACACGTTCATGCCGACCGGCGGATGGATCAGGCCGAGCTCGACGGTCATGACGATGATGATGCCGAACCAGATCGGATCGAAGCCGAGCGCGGTCACCACCGGAAACACGATCGGCACGGTGAGGATCACCATCGCCATCGCGTCCATCAGGCAGCCCAGCACCAGATACATCAGGAGGATCAGCGCCAGCACGCCATAGGGGCCGATGCCGAGCCCGGTGAGGAAGGCGGTGACGTTCTGCGGCGTCTGGGTGATGGTAAGGAAGTAGCCGAAGCAGAGCGCGCCGATCAGCACGGTGAACACGGCTGCCGCGGTGCGGGTCGCCTGCAGCAGCGATTGCAGGATGCCGTCCCTGGTCAGCTTGCCGCGGAGGATGCCGATGATGAAGGCGCCGACCGCGCCGACCGCGCCTGCTTCGGTCGGGATGAAGAAGCCGCCATAGAGGCCGCCGATCACGAACAGGAACAGCAGCAGCGGCGACCAGACGTCGCGCAGCGCGACGAAGCGCTCATGCCACGACGCTTTCTTGCCCGCCGGCAGGAAACCCGGCCGCGTCACGCCGATGATGCCGATCGTGATCATGTGCATCAGGATCGCGAGCAGGCCAGGCACCACGCCCGCGATGAACAGCTTGCCGATGTCCTGCTGGGTGATGATGCCGTAGACCGCGAGCACGGTGGACGGCGGCAGCATCGCCCCCAGCGTGCCGCCGACCGCGATCACGCCGGTGGAGAACGACTGCGGATATCCGAAGCGGCGCATCTCGGGATAGGCCACCGCCGAGAAGGTTGCCGCGGTCGCGACCGACGAGCCGGAGATCGCGGCAAAGCCGCCGCAGGCCGCGATGGTCGCAATGCCAAGCCCGCCCTTCCAGTGGCCGACAAAGGTGTTGGCGGCGCGGAACAGCTCGCGGCTGATGCCGGAGACGGACACGAAGGCGCCCATCAAAAGGAACATCGGGATCACGCCGAAGGAATAATCCGTCACCGTGCGCATCGTGGTCTGGCCGATCAGCTTCAGCGCCGGCGCGAGGCCGGTGAGATAGCCGAAACCGGTGATGCCGACGAGGCCCATTGCCATGCCGACGGGCACGCGGAGCAGCATCAGCGCGAACAGGCTGACAAAGCCGATGACGGCGACAGTCTCCGGACTCAGGTCGAGACTCATGGCCGTCTACTCCGCGGTCTTGATCTTGGCATCGTGGATTTCTTCCGGATGGAAGATCAGCCGGTAGGTGCGGATCGCGATCAGCAGCACCGCCGAGACGTCGCCGATCCACGACACCAGGAAGAACGGCCAGATCGGCACGCCGAGGTCCATGGTGACGATGTGGCCGTTTTTAGTGTCGATCACCTTGTCGATCAGCGTGTAGGTCTGCACTGTCACCACGAACAGCAGCACCAGCGTCGCGAAGATGTCGATCCAGCGCTGGTAGCGCGGCGAGGCATTGGCCCAGACCAGATCCACGGTGATGTGGGTCCCGCGATAGCTCGTCGCGGCGATGCCCCAGAAAATCAGGATGCCGAGCAGGAACTGGCCGAAATTGTAGTAGTCGGGGATCGTCACCGAGAAGAACTTGCGCATGAACACCGCAGTGAAGGTGTTGAGCGCGACGACGCCGACGAAGAAGGCCGCCACCCATTCGATCGAATCGATGAAGCGGTCCATGAAGTTCTTGCGCACCGGTTCGGGTGGACCGGTGATCGCGCCGTCTTGGGTCACTTCGGAGTTGGCAGCCATATTGTCCGACTGTCGCTGTCAGGAGCCGTCATTCCGGGCGCTCGCAAGGCGAGCGAACCCGGAATCTGGAGGTTGAGATAAGAGATTCCGGGTTCGCGCTCACGCGCGCCCCGGAATGACGAGATCAGATCCCCGCCTCGTACTTCTTCAGCGTGGCCTGAAGATCGGCGTCGATCTTTTCCGCATCGCCGCCGGCCTTCTTCACCGCCTCGGCCCAACTGTCGCGCAGCGGCTTGACCGCCTTCTTCCACTCGGCGAGTTGATCCGACGTCAGCGGGTAGACCTCGTGGCCTTCCAGCGCCTTCATCTTGGTGCGGCCATTGGCTTCGAAATCGGTCCATGGGTCGGTGACCTTGGAAGCCCATTCCGGCGTGCAGTGATCGTCGATCACCTTCTTCTGGGCATCCGACATCGAGTTATATTTGGCGAGGTTGATGTTGTAGGTGAAAACAGTCGAATAGAGCGGCACGTCCATGTGGTACTTCACCACCTTGTCGATGCCGAACAGGAAGATCGAGCCCCAGGGGAAGGTGATCTCGTCGGCCACGCCGCGCTCGATCGCGTCGCGCGATTCCGGCGCGGAGGCCTGCACATTGGTGCCGCCGAACATCTTGACCATCTCGCCGATTGTGCTCTGTGCCGGACGCACCTTCACGCCAGAGAGGTCGCTCGGCAGCAAAATCCTCTTCTTGCCGTGCAGCGCGCCCGGATCGTGGATGAAGGCGAAGCACAGCTTGGTGTCCTTCATCTCGGTCGGCGCGTATCTGTGGTACCACTCGTTCAGCGCCAGCGTGCCCTTCTTGCCGTCGGAAAACACGAACGGGAGCTGGCCGGCAGCTGCGATCGGGAAGCGGCCGGGCTGATAGCCGGGATTGACATAGGTGACATCGGCGATGCCGTCGCGCGCCATGTCGTAATGGTCGAACGCCTTGCCGAGCTGCTCGGAGGGGAACACGGTGACCTTGATGGTGCCGCCCGATGCCTTGTCGATGTCGGCGGCCCAGGCCTGCGTCGCCGGCACCAGCGGATGCGCCGGTGGCACCCATAGCGACACTTTGAGATAGACGGTCTTGTCCTGTGCCACGGCGGGACCTGCGGCCGCCACGACGGCCGCTGCCATCAGCAGGGCCAACAATTTATTCCTCATCACGTCTCCTCCTCTCCAGGACGGGCTTGGTACCCGCCTCATTACTTAACATGTTATCTAATTCGAGCGCATATTCAAGCCGAAATCCGCATGGTGGACGCCTCGTCGCACCTCCGCCCCGGGGCGACCCCAGTGCATCTCGCATTGCGGCGAACGCTTTTCCTGGGCGAAACGCCCTTTGCCAGGACGGCTATATGATATAGTTGCCTTGGCAAGTTGATGGCGCACGCCCCGGCGCGGGCGCCCGAGCCAAGCCTATCGTATCGGGAGGAGCAGGTATTGCGGACAAAAGTAGCAATCATTGGCGCAGGTCCGGCCGGACTGTTGCTTGGGCAACTACTTCATTCTTTCGGCATAGACAACGTCATTCTTGAGCGGCAGACCCCGGACTACGTGCTGGGGCGGATTCGCGCCGGCCTGCTCGAGGAAGGCACGGTCTCCCTGCTCGACCAGGTCGGCGCCGGCGCCCGCCTGCATCAGGAGGGCCTGGTCCATCACGGCGTCGAGCTGGCGTTTGGCGGCGCGCGGCACCGCATCGACATGCATGCGGCGACCGGCAAGACCGTGACCATCTACGGCCAGACCGAGGTCACGCTCGATCTGATGAACGCCCGCAAGGCGGCCGGCCTGACCACGGTCTACTCCGCGGCCGACGTCAAACCGCATGATTTCGACACCGACCATCCGCGCGTCAGCTACGTCAAGGACGGCGTCGCCCACGAAATCGCCTGCGATTTTATCGCCGGCTGCGACGGCTTCCATGGGGTCAGCCGCGCCAGCGTTCCCGCCTCGGCGATCACCAGCTACGAGCGGGTGTATCCGTTCGGCTGGCTCGGGATTCTTTCCGAGACCCCGCCGGTCTCGCCGGAATTGATTTACAACAACCACGAGCGCGGCTTCGCGCTGTGCACGATGCGCTCGACCCACCGCAGCCGCTATTACGTGCAGTGCCCGCTCGACGATCATGTCGACCAATGGTCGGACGAGCGGTTCTGGGACGAATTGAAGCGGCGCCTCGACCAGAAGGCCGCCGACGAGATCGTCACCGGCCCCTCGATCGAAAAAAGCATCGCGCCGCTGCGCAGCTTCGTGGCCGAGCCGATGCGGTTCGGCCGGATGTTCCTGGCCGGCGACGCCTCGCACATCGTGCCGCCGACCGGCGCCAAGGGCCTGAACCTTGCGGCCAGCGACGTGCACTATCTGTCGCAGGCGTTGCGCGAATTCTACGACGAGAAATCCTCGGCGGGTCTCGACGGTTACTCGGCCAAGGCGCTGTCCCGGGTCTGGAAGGCGGTGCGCTTCTCCTGGTGGATGACCTCGATGCTGCACAAATTCCCCGACGAGGGCGACTTCGCCGCGCGCATCCAGATCGCCGAGCTCGACTACCTCGTCAGCTCGAAGGCGGCATCGGCCTCGCTGTCGGAGAATTATGTGGGGCTGCCGTTTTAGGTCGCTGTTTCCTTCGTCGAGCAACCTCGTCGTTACACCCTCAGCCGTCATACCCCGCGCATGCGGGGTATCCAGTACGCCGCGGCTTCTCGATTCATGCCGTGCGGTCTCTGGAATACTGGATCGCCCGGTCAAGCCGGGCGATGACAGCGGGAGATGTGGCGACAGGCCGGAGCCACATTCAAACACAGGCGCGAATCCCGTTTAAAACTTTGTAGGCGGTGAAACCGTCATCGACATCGCGTTCAATGGCGTCACGCAACGCCATATGCGAGCTTCAGATGACCAACGATACGCAAGTCGCCCCCGACATCCCCCAAGATAACTCCCAAGACATCCCTCAGGGCTTCGAGCCGCTGTTCCGCAAAAGCCCGCTCACCGAGCCCTGGGAACCGCTTTACCAAAAGAAGACCGAACGGGCCGTCATCATCGGCCTGCGGCTCGCCAGGCCGCACACCAACGGCCGCGGCCTGATCCATGGCGGGCTGATCGCAGCACTCGCCGACAACGCGATGGGCTATAGCTGCGGCCAGGCGACCGCCTGGACCACCTCGTTCGTGACGATATCGCTCGCGGTCGATTTCGTGGGCTCCGCCAATGTCGGCCAATGGCTCGCGATCGAGAGCGACGTGATCAAGACTGGCAGCACGATCTGCTTCGCGCAGAGCCTGATCAAGGCCGATGGCGTCACCATCGCGCGCGCCAGCGGCACGTTCCGCGTGGTGCCGAAGAAGGCGCCCGTGACTTGAGGTGCTCTCAAGCGGAGCGCACGGCTTGCCGCGGTAAACAGAAAGGCATACTCCGCAACATCTCTTAACGTCGCCGCCACATCTCCACGACCGGGCGCGGGTAGGGTCAATCGCATTGCGATTTGGAGATCGGCTCAATGTCTTGGAATTCTTGGTCTTGGAAATGGCCTTGGAAATTTTGGATCGTGCGAAGCAGCATCGCGGTGTGCTTCGCACTGATGACCTCGGGCTTGTCGTATGCGGCGACAAGTCTGGACAGCCTGGCAGGCGGTTGGTCCGGATCCGGTTCGATGAAGCCCTCGAACGGGGGACTGGGAGAAGGTCCGCTGCAAGGTCGCCTACAACGTCACCAAGCCAGGCAAGGCGATCAGCCTGGATCTCCGATGCGCAAGCGATGCCTACAAGATGTCGTTGTCCGCAAACATCGAACAGAACGAAACGCAGCTTTCGGGCAACTGGTTCGAGAGCGAGTACCGGCAGGGCGGCAAAATCTCGGGGACCAACTCTGACGGACTGATCGAGGCGCGCATCGAGGGCGAGACGGTTGCCGCGCTGGTAACGATCCGAACCAAGGGCGACCACCAGTCGTTCGTGATGGAAGCGCCCGGCTCCTGGCTGTCGCAGGTCACCATCGAACTGAACAAGGACGCCAAATGACGGCCGATTGAGCTGGTTAGCCGAAGTGCCAGTCGGTGATCTCGGTGACGAGATCGATGAAGGTCCGCACCTTGGCCGACAGCAGCCGCGTGGTCGGATAGACGACGTGGATCGGCACCGCCGGCTGCTCGAACTCGGCGAGCACGATCCTGAGCCGCCGCGCTTTCAGTGATTCGGCGGCCTGGTAGGCCATCACCCGCGTCAATCCGCCGTCCTGCTCGGCGTACTGGATGGCGGCATCCGAACTGTTGCTGGTGAAGCGCGGCGTAGGCGTGATGCGAATCTCCTGCCCTTCCTCCATGAAGCGCCAATCCGGCGTCGCGGTCATGGCACCGAACTGGATCGTGTCATGGGTGATGAGATCAGCCGGCCGCTTCGGCTCGCCGCGGAGCTTCAGATAGCCGGCCGACGCCACCACGATCCGGCGCATCTGGCCGACATGCCGCGCAACCAGCGTCGAATCCGGCAGGTGCCCGAGCCTGACCGCGAGGTCGACGCCGTCCTCGACGAGGTTGATCCTGCGGTCGGACAGCCGCAGGTCGACACCGACATCGGGATAGCGCTTCAGATAGACTGATACGACCGGGCTGACATGGAGCCGCCCGAAGCCGAACGGCGCCGAGATCACCAGCCGGCCCTCGGGGCGGGTGCGCTCGCTCTCCACCGCGTCCTCGGCCTCCTCGACATCGGCCAGGATCCGCCGCGCCCGCTCCAGATAGCGCGAGCCGGCGTCGGTCAGCGTCACCTGCCGCGTGGTCCGCTGCAGCAGCCGCGCCCCCAGCCGCTCCTCCAGCGCCGCAATCAGCCGCGTGATCGCCGATGGCGACAGGCCGAGCTTGCGGGCGGCGGGGGCAAAACCCTCGAGATCCGCCACCGCGACAAAGGCCTGCATGGCGTCGATCCGGTCCATGGCACTATTGCATAATCGGCAACAGTGAAGTGTCAATTCACAAGATTGCCTACGATCCGGAAATACCCATGTTACAGCGCGAGGACGACCGCTTTGGCGCCCGCATCGGGAGGCTCAGATGTCAGACGTTCGCAGCTATCCGAGCGATGTCGGGTTCACGCCTGCCGTGAAGGCGATCCAGACCCGCAAGGGCTCGCGCGACACCTATGCCGAGGTCGAGGAGCATGGCGGCTGGCGCACCGAGGTCGACGAGGACCTCGCGACCTTCCTCGCCAACACCAACAGCTTCTATCTCGCGACCGCCTCGGCCGACGGGCAGCCCTACATCCAGCATCGCGGCGGGCCGAAGGGCTTCATCAAGGTGCTCGACAAGCACACCATCGCGTTCGCCGATTACAGCGGCAACCGGCAATTCATCACCCAGGGCAATCTCTCGGAGAACCCGAAGGCCTATATCTTCGTGATGAACTATGCGTATCGGCAGCGCGTGAAGATCTGGGGCGAGGCGCAGGTGGTGGAAGACGATCCGGCGCTGCTGCGCTCGCTGATGCCGCAGGGCTATCGGGCGCGGCCGGAACAGGTGATCCTGTTCAAGGTCGCGGCATGGGACACCAACTGCCCGCAGCACATTCCGCAGAAATTCGACGCCGCCGACGTGGCGACGGCGCTCGCCTCGCGCGATCAGCGCATTGCCGAGCTCGAGGCGGAGCTGGCCGCATTGAAGGGCCAGCCCGTTCCCGCCGCAACGAGCTAGGCCGCCTGCTGCTGTAGCGGCGCCCAGGCGAATTCCGGATAATGTTGCTGCATCATCCGGCCGACATAGGCGGTCAGGTTGTCGAACTTCTCGGTACGCTCGCGCAGCGGCGAATCGAAGAACGGCGTCAGGATTCCTGCCAGCGCGCCGAACGCGGTGGCGTCGGTGCCGCACGGCGCATTGCCCATCAGATAGGGCTTGTCGCCGAGCTGGACCGACAGCGCAAATAGCGAGCGGAGCGCGAGATCGACGTCCTCGTCGGGTCCATGGCGGCCGAGTCCGCTCAGCAGATAGTTCTCGGCAACGCGGAACTGGGCGTCCTCGCGCAGCTTGTCGCGCATGTGATCGGGCGCACCGTCGAAGAAATGCGCCGGCCCCTTGGCGAAATTGGTGTCGTCGACCCAGCGCGCACCGATCAGCGCCCAGTAGACGTGATGCTCGATCATACGCTCGAACGCCCAGGCCTGCGCGCGTGCCTGCAGGCTCAGCGGCGCGTCGAAATCGAAACCGTATTTGCCCTCGATATGGGCGCGGATAAAGGTCGAATCGGCGATCGTCTCGCCGTCATCGGCGATGAAGGGCAGCTGGCCCTTGGGAGAGGCCGGCGGCATCGCCTTTTCCTTGACGTAAGCGAGCCCGGCCATCTTGAGCTGGACCTCGGTTTTGGTCACGAAAGGGCTGATTTCAGGCAAGCCGAAACCCGTGCCAAAGCCAAAAAGCGTAATCATATGAAGCTCCCGATCGCCTGTGGTCGTGAAGTGAAGCTAGCGGCCCCCTGCTGCCAGCATGGTGTCAGCAGTAGTGGCATTCGCTGTCGAGCGGGCCGACCGGTGCGAGGCGGCGAACCGCCTCGCGAACGCGCTTGACCAGCCGTGCCCGCCCATAGGACCAGGCAGCGCCGATCGACTGTGCGACCAGCGCAACCAGGGCCCAGCGCAGGTCGCCGGAGGTGGAGTAGACCGTGACCAGTTGTTCCAGCGCGAAGCTCTGCGCTTGCCGGAAACCGAGTTCATCAAGATTCGTCATGGACAAATTCCCTTCACTTGAGGTGTTGTCCTGATATAGCCCCCACCTGCTGCCAACATGCTGTCAGCAGCAGGCGGACGGGACGCAGAAAAGCCGACGCGCCGAGCGACGAACAGAGCTGCCGAGATGGTTGTAAGACACTCGTCAAGACAGCGGCCAAGAGACCTGAGAAGAGAGCGACGAAGAGAACTGCCATGAGACGCGCCGACCGGCTGTTTCAGATCATCCAGGTGCTCCGCCGCACCCGTAAGCCCTTGACCGCGGATGCGATCGCAGCCGAGCTCGAGACATCGAAGCGGACGATCTATCGCGACATCGCCAGCCTGATCGAGCAGCGGGTGCCGATCCGCGGCGAGGCCGGCATGGGCTACATCCTGGAGAAGGGATTCGACCTGCCGCCCTTGATGCTGACGCCCGACGAGATCGAGGCCTGCGTGCTCGGCGCGCAATGGGTGGTCGGTCACGCCGATCCGGCATTGGCGCGCGCGGCCGAGGACCTGATGGCCAAGATCGCCGAGACCGTGCCCGACCGCCTGCGGCCATTCGTGCTGGAGCCGGCGAGCCGCGCCCGCTCCGCCTGGAACCGGGAGCCCGACCGCATCGACATGGTCAGGACCCGTAGCCAGATCCACGAGGGCAAGAAGATCACGCTCAACTATCGCGACGAGCATGGCCGCGACTCAGAGCGCACGGTCTGGCCGATCGCGGTCGGCTATCATGAGGCGGTGCGGCTGCTCGCCGCCTGGTGCGAGCTGCGCAAGGACTTTCGCAGCTTCCGCACCGACCGCGTGGTCACCGCCGTCTATCACGACGAGAAATATCCGGAGCGGCGCGACCTGCTCAGGGCGCGCTGGCGGCGCAGCCTGGTGTGGGAAGCGCCGAGGGACACCTGATGGCCGACAGCGACATCGACGCGACGGAGGCAAGCCCCTGCCAGTCCTGCGGCGCCTGCTGCAGCTATTCGGAGAACTGGCCGCGCTTCACCGTCGAGGACGATGCGCAGCTCGCGCTGATCCCGCCGCAATTCGTCAACACGCGACAGTCAGGGATGCGCTGCGACGGCGATCGCTGCTCGGCGCTGTCGGGGCGGGTGGGAGAGGCAACGCGCTGCGAGGTCTATGCGGTGCGGCCGGAGGTGTGCCGCACCTGCTTGCCGGGCGACGCGGAATGCGCGATGGCGCGGCGCCGGCACGGGCTGCCGCTCATTCCGAGCGCGCAGCCGGTTTGATCACGCGCTTTAAGCTATCACCGTCGCGGTGAACTCCTCGTCGTCGAGTTCGTCATCGACAACAGGCGCGAAGGTCGACAGCGGCTTGGTCGACAGCGTGATCGGCTTGCGGCCACCATGCGAGACGGTCGCAACGCGGGCCGGCTCACGCGCCAGCGCGTAGAGCGTCGACCCAACGCGGCCACCGAAATTGATCAGCTCGCGCTCGGTGCAGCTCGACGCAATCGCGACTGCGAGTGCGTGCAGATGGCTGCGGCGATAGCAGAACAGCGCCAGCCTCGCCCTGGCGTCGGGCGCGACATTGGCGACCAGCAGCGAAAGCCCGTTGGGATTGGCGCGGTACATCTGGCCGAGCAGGTCGTCCGCAACTGGGCAGGCATCGTTATCGAATGCGTCGCGGCTTGAAAACATTTGCAAATCCCCCTTGATCCGGAAGATGCCGCGCAATCCTCTAACGAAAGGTTAACCACGGCCTCCGGTCGTTTCCGGGGCCCCTTGCCCGTTGCACGCGAATCACATCCGCGCTGAAGCGGGCGGATGGTCAGTGATTCGAAACGAGAAAAGAAAGGTCCGGGAGCCGCTCAGTTCGCGGCCATGTAGATCGACAGCGCGAAGCCGGTGAGGTGGTGCAGCGCCTGGTCGACCCCGATCAGGGTCCAGAACCAGGGATGGCCTGACTCCAGCGTCACGCCAAAATGCGAGGCGCAGATTCCTTTGCACCGATCGACGATGATGTGGATCACGAAGTCGACGAAGGCGACGTACCAGAACCGCGGCGCCACCACCAGAATCAGCGCCAGCGCGACCGCCAGATGCACCAGGCAATGCGCGAGCAGCGGCATCGCCCAGCCGGTCTTCTGGTCCTTGCCGATCGCCATCCAGGCGTTCTGCAGCATGAAGTCGGCGATGATGTGCTTCGCGGTGAGAAGCAACATCCATCCCACCAGGGCACCAACCGACACCGACGATGACATGGCAGGAAACAACAAGCTGACGCCCTTTTACTTCGATGAAAGTGATTGCAGGAAATCCGGGTCAGGCCGTCAGCACAATTCCGCGAACCGAAGCTTGTCTCATTTATGACATCTCCGGCGGCGGAATGCACCTGCGGTTACTGCGAAAATCACATCCTCCTCCCGGCGTCGATAGTGGCGATGGTCATGCGGCAACGCAACGCGGGGCAGCCGAGGTTAAGGTTACGGCGGCTCGCCGGTTTGCATTCCCGCCCGGGAGGTATATCGTCAGGATGCAGGAAATTTTCTTTCTTTTATAGTCATTTACGGATTCACCGGGCAGCGCCGCGCCGATCCGGTTGCAGCCGAGGGCCGTCAAGCGCAGTCCCGGACGGGTGATGAGCCAGGTGATCAGCCATGAGTGCCGAAGCCCCCTCGCCTTCGCCAATGCCGCCGCGGCCGCGTCCCCCGGTCGCCAAGAGCAACCGCGCGCAGATCATCGTCTTCACCCTGCTGACGCTGTTCTTGAGCGCGATCACCGTGGTCGGCGGCCGGGTCTGGCTGCGCAATTCCGAGACGCTGGTGTTCGCGGTCGGCGATGCCAAGGGCCCGGAGGCCAAGTTCGCGGCACGTCTCGCCACCGTGCTGAAGACCAACTCGTCGCGGCTGCGGCTGAAGATCGCGCCGAACCCCGACAACGCCAAGGCGCTGGCGCAGTTCGATCGCCGCGACGCCGCGCTTGCCATCCTGCGCACCGATGCAAAGGTGCCGCCGCGCGCCCGCACGATTGCGATCCTCGAACATGACGTGGTGCTGGTGCTCAGCCCCGGCGGCAAGAAGATCAAGTCGCTCGCCGAGCTCAGGAAGAAGAAGATCGCGGTGGTCGGCGACGGCGAGAACAGCGTCAATTTCGTCCGCAGCGCGCTCGAGATTTCCGACAGCCCCGACGCAGCGCAGCGGGTGCAGCAGGCGCCGCCGAACACCCCGTTCGACAAACTGTTCGCTTCCGGCTTTTCCGCCGTGGTCGCGATCGAGCATGCCTCGAAGATCATAAAGGACAAGACCTACGAGCAATACGCCAAGCGCTCCGGCGGCTTCACGTTGAACGCGATCGACGCGGCCAAGGCGCTGGCGCGCAAATATCCGGCGATCTCGGAGGAGACGGTCTCGACCGGCATGCTGTCATCCTCGCCGGCGATCCCCGATGACGACGTCGACACCATCGGGCTGGAATGGCTGCTGGTCGCGCAATCCTGGATGTCCACGACGACGGCCGCCGAGCTCGCGCGCATCATCTATGAGAACAAGTCCGAGCTCGCGCTCGACGACGGCTTCGCCTCCAAGATCGAGCCGGCGGCGACCGACAAGGACGCCTTCATCGTCGCCCATCAGGGCGCCGCCGAATACATCAACGACGACACCAAGTCGTTCATGGATCGCTACAGCGACATGATGTATCTCGGCGCCGCCGCGCTCAGCATCATCGGCACGATCTTCGCCGCGATCTACACCAAGATCACCCGCGTCGCGCCGGAGAAGGCGAGCGAGCTGGCGGGCCGGATCCTCGACATCGGCGAGCGCGTCGAGCACACCACCTGCGCCGAGCATCTCGACGAATTGCAGGACGAGCTCGAGGCGATCCTGCGCGGCGCGGTGATCGGCTTGCGCGACGGCACCGTGTCCGGCGACGGGCTCGACACCTTCAAGCTTGGCTACGAGCTGGTCCGCGACGAGATCGCGCTGCGCCGCGATCATCTCAAGCGCCACCCGGCGGCACCGGATGAAAATATCGTGGTGGTGAAGGCCGCGAGCGGGTGAAGGTCGCGAGTTGTCGTTGTTATCGTCCCCGCGGTCGTGCCGCATACACCGCTGTCGTCTTGGCGAAAGCCAGGACCTATTGCCACCGCACTTGATGATGAACGGGATCGTGGCCCCAGCGTCGCGCAACAAGTGAGATTTGGGGTAATGGGTCCTGGCTTCCGCCAGGATGACACTGAGTGTGTTGCACGATCTGTGAGTCACACATCCGCATTCTCGCGACATGATCTGTCCGAGTCTTGCATCTCACTTCGCCACTCTGGAAGCAGAGGGCGCAGGGAAAGCCGGGTGCCGATCGCACCCATGGGCCCCGAGCGATGGTAGAAAGCTCGGGGGTAGGACCACAGGTGTAACCGGAGCAATCCGGCTTTCCCTGCGCGATGGGCTACGGCTTATACGTGCTCTCCCTGGCGAGACTGGGCTTGTTTGTCACCGCCTTCACAAAGCGCGTTCGCGTGTTGCGAGAGGACACCTGCCGCTAGGGCGTCAGGACCACACGACTTCACCGTCCGCATCACATGCGTTCGTCGCTCGCATGATCAGCGTCCACCGCATCTCACACCGCGTTCATGACGATCGCGACCCGCCCCTCGTATCGGGTGAGACGGGCAAACCATACACTGAGTTGTCATTCCGATAAACGGAAATATTTTTGCTGCGAGGGCTTGCGCCGTCGGGCAACTCAGTGGCAGGGGCGGATCGCCATCCGTTTCGGCGACGGACAGAGCTTGATCCGCGGTCTTCATTTTCAGCCTGAAAGCGACAGACGGGATCAAGGGTCGAGGTGGACATCACGCCATGGATCGTCGACCGGCGGGATTCGCGTTCGCATCTCGTGCCCCTGGCGAGGAACTTCTCCGCAAGCGTGAGGTTACAATTGCCTCATATGGAGGAGAAGAAAATGAACAAGTTGATTGCAGGATGCGTCGTTGCGGCTGGAATGATGACAGCGGCGCATGCCGCAGAGACCATGTCGGCCGCGCCCGCCGAGAGTTGGACCGTGACCAACTATTACAAGCAGTCGGTGTACGATCCGCAGCAAAACAAGATCGGTGACGTCGATGACGTGCTCGTCGACAAGTCCGGCAAGATCAACGGTCTGGTGATCGGCGTCGGCGGCTTTCTCGGTGCGGGAGAGAAGGACGTCATCGTTCCATTCACCGCCGTGAAGACGGCGAAGAAGGACAATAAATGGTGGCTGACCCTGAACGAGTCCAAGGACGGTTTGAAGTCCGCCCCGGGGTTCAAGTACGACAGGGCGAGCACGACCTGGGTCCCGGAAGGCAAATAGCCGATCGCGGCGCAAACAGCTGACGCCGCATTCGTGGTGGCGGTCACTCGAAAGCGGGGTCTCATCGAGACCCCGCGATCCCCACAGGTGCCACCAGGGCGCGCACCCTGCCCAACATCATTCTCTCAGGTCGAGATCCTTACAAAAAAAGCCCCGCGAGTGCGGGGCTTTTTGTTCACCACTTCTGGCGGCCATACCAGTTGTCGATCTCCTTCTGGGCCTGGTCCTTGGCGTAGCCATAGCGCTGCTGCAGACGGCCCTCGAGTTGGTCCTGCTTGCCGGCGATGACGTCGAGGTCATCATCGGTCAGCTTGCCCCACTGCTCCTTCACCTTCCCCTTCATCTGCTTCCAGTTTCCTTCAACCCGATTCCAATCCATCGTCAACCTCCATCATTTGGAGACCGATCAACCGAAGAGAGAGGCCATCGTTCCTAAGCTGCCCTGCGACGGATGGCCCCGTACATGACGCCTCCACAATCGTGCGAGAGCACGCAACGCAGTGGTGTAGATTCGCTGTGTTACCAAGTGCACTTAACGCTAGACAGGTCACGCAGTGGGACAGGCCGTGTTGACGCAGCTCGCGTCTCTACGACACGGAGGAAGAAGCGATGACGACGTGATTCCGGAAGGCGCCATCAGCCAAATAGGAACGTCGATCTCTACCGTGTGTTGGGGGCTCATCTGCACCATTCATTCGCAGCGGAGCCAACCATGGCCGAAAAAGACCTCAACGCTCTCTTCCTCGATACACTCAAGGACATCTATTACGCCGAGAAGCAGATCTACAAATCGCTGCCAAAAATGGCGAAGGCGGTCGCGTCCGACAAGCTCCGCGCCGCCTTCGAGAAACATCACGACGAGACCGAAGGCCAGATCGAACGCCTCGAGAAGATTTTCGAGCTGCTCGGCAAGCCGGCCCGAGGCAAGAAGTGCGATGCCATCGAAGGCATCCTCGACGAAGGCAAGGAAATCATGGAGGAATACGCGGACGCACCCGCGCTGGACGCCGGCCTGCTCGCTGCCGCCCAGGCGGTCGAGCACTATGAAATCTCGCGGTATGGCACGCTCAAAGCCTGGGCCGACAAGTTGAAGATGCCGGATGCCGTCAAACTGCTCGATCAGACCCTGAATGAGGAAAAGAAGACCGACGAGACGCTTACCTCCATTGCCGTCTCCGCGGTGAACGCCGAAGCGGCCTAAGGGGCAGTGTGATCCAGTTGAAGCTCGCGCACCCGATCGCCACCAACCGCGACAAAGCGCAGCGTAGAGGGGCGAGGGCCGGCTGGAGGGGGCGGCCCGGCTCATCGACCGCCATCGAGGTGCCGGGCGTCTCAATTGCCTGTTCCACCCGCGCCCGCCGAGGAGAGCGCCGTGCGCCTCGACAAATCGACCCGTCGATCACCCCGCCGCCACGTCCGTTGACATCCCGACGGCATCGAGCTGCCGTCCCTCATGATCCATGTGCAAATAGTTCGGGTTGAACAGGCCGGCGCGCATCAGCCGGTCGAGATCGGGGACAGCGAGCGTCTTTCCCTTGAGCACGATCAGGCCGTCGGCGCGCAGCTCCTGCAGCGTTCGGTTGACGTGGACCTTGGAGAGCCCGGTCGCGTCAGCAAGGTCGCCCTGGGTCAGCGGGAAGTCGCAGCTGTCGCCCTGGGTCAGGCCGGCGAGACGCAGGCGCAGCCAGATCTCGCAGAGCAGGTGAGCCATGCGCTCCAGCGCGGTGCGCTGGCCGAGGCTCATGGTCCATTCGCGCTGGATCGCGGCGTTGACCAGCGTCTCCCACCAGAACGCAGTGACGATGCGCGGATGCCCGGCCGCGACCTTGTCGAAGAAATCGCGGGAGAGGTCGGCGATCGACACCGCGGTGATGGTGCCGATCGAATGATCCATCTCACGCAGGATGAAGACGTTCACGTCGCAGATATCGCCGGGCAGGAAGAACGACACCACCTGGCGGCGGCCATCCTCGAGCTGCTTGTAGCGGCAGGCCCAGCCGGACAGGATCAAATGGACGTCCTTCGGCTTCTCGCCTTCTCGGACAATGTCGACGCGCGGACCGAAGTGACGGACGCGCTCGGTCGACGCGCGATTGAGAATAGCGTGGTCGACCGGCGAAAGCCGTACGAACTGCTCCAATTTCCGGACTAGCGACGCCAACGACATTGGTCTCCCCGGATGCTAAATCGGGTAACCGCCGCTCCGGCTTTCAATAACGTATGTTACATTGCACAGCTATTGCTGTATGTTCACTAGTGTACACACGCCGGAGGACGCGACGGCGACGTCCTCGGGCGCTGTACAAATCTGATGTCACTGGGGTGGCATCAGCAAAACGTGACGCCTGCAGGCCGATGTCCTTCAGACGAGCGGCACGCCGTAATAATCGTTGACCGCGCGTGTGGTGCCGTTATCGGCCCAATTCCAATCCCGCTCGCTGCCGTATTTCGGCGCACCGCGCAGCTGGCTCTCGGTCACGCCGGTGACATAGCCACCGAGCCGCGTGTCGTATTTGAGCGATTGCCACGGCAGCGGATAGTGGTCGTTGCCGAGACCAAGAATGCCGCCGAAGCCGAGCACGGCGTAGGACACCCGGCCGCTTGTCTTGTCAATCATGACGCGCTCGATCGAGCCGATTTTGCGTTCGTCTGATCCGTAGACCGCGGTGCCCTCGACCTTGTCGCTGCCGATGAGATTTCCGACCTCTTTTGCGTCTGTCGCCATGTCACATCTCCATTGATCTCTGGAGGCCAACGATGGACCGGGGTCATCGTTCCTGCCGCATTGCCGCAGTTGCTGCAGAGCGAAACGACGTTCAGCCTGTCGGGGGATCGCCGCTGTCGTCAGGCGTCATGCCCGAGCCCGGCGTCTTGCCGGCGTCATTCAGCTTCGGATCCCGCGTCGCTTCGCGTGTTCGCGACTTTCGGAGGTCGGTCTTCTGAGCGGTCTGCGCGCGCTCCTTGTCGGCCGGCTGCTCCTGACCCTTGTCGTCCTTGACGATACCGTGATTGGAATGTGCCATTGCCGATTTCCCTTGGCTGATACCCCTAAAGATGTGCGGGCCCCGACGATGAAATTCGCCGAGGCCCGTCACCGGAGTGGTCCACTGCCCCCGGGGTGAAGAGCAGTGAACGCACGGGTGTTACGCGTGCCGCCGGAGATCGTTCCTGCGAAGCAAAAGACGAATTCGATCCGCTGATGTCATGGGTTAACGACGGCTTCCGGGGAACATGCCAAGTATTCCCGGTTCCAGGCCGGAGGCGGCATGATCAAGAAGAAACGCAACAGGGCGCGTCCCCCCGGATCGTTCGAGGACCGCCTGCAAAAATTTGCCGAAGATGCACGCCTAGCGGCACGCAAGCTGCCGCCGGGGCGGGAACGCGAGACGCTGATGAAGAGAGCCAGACAGACCGAGACGGTGATGGAAGTCAGCGAGTGGCTGACGCTCCGCAAATAAGCCGCGCC
The DNA here is from genome assembly GCF_011058295.2 of Bradyrhizobium sp. 6(2017). Classification (NCBI taxonomy): domain Bacteria; kingdom Pseudomonadati; phylum Pseudomonadota; class Alphaproteobacteria; order Hyphomicrobiales; family Nitrobacteraceae; genus Bradyrhizobium; species Bradyrhizobium sp. 6(2017). The sequence goes on from NZ_CP049289.2 coordinate 9,489,151, forward strand.
GGACACCGGCCCACAGGGAGGGCTGCGATGATCGAGGAGAGATTTGACTCACATACACTCGCCATCATGAATTTTGCGCTCGACCGGGTTTGTGCAGAGGCGCGTCATGGCGAGGAACATGCCACCCGCAAATACGTTGCCAAATACATCATCAGGTGCGCCAGAAGCGGCAGAACGACGCTTTCCGAGCTCACTGAAGCCGGACAGCAGGCGCTGACCAAGGTCACCGCCGCGGCGGAATAGCCGGTCGCAGCAAAGCCGCGGGCAACGCTGCCAGCCTGGACCCGTCATCCCCGCGCAAAGGCTTCGCCTTTGTCGCTGGAGGCGCGAGCCTTGCGGTGCACTTGCACCGCTGGGCGAGCCTCGAAGGATGCACGGCCACAGTCGGGCCGTCGACCCTTCGAGGGCCGCTGAAGAAGCGGCCACCTCAGGGTGACGGTCTACGTTCTACACGTCATCACGAGCGAGAACGTCTGCGCCTCTTACAGCGCCGCCGCCGGCACCCGGGCGCGGATCTCCGCGATCTTGCGCTTCAGTGCGGCCTGCCGCGGATCGGGCATGATGGCGGCGCGGGCTTCCGCAATCGCGACGGCGAGATCGGGAAGCGCGAGCGCGCCGTCGAAGGTCGGCTTGGCGAGCCCGTCGATGATCGCGTGCCAGTCCGCAATGCCCTGGCGATAGGGATCGCCATAGCCCTGGATCATGGTCGCGGTCTGCACCACCGCCGATGCGGCAGCCGGTTGCTTGGTGAGGCTGCGGTCGATCATGTGCAGCCAGCGCTCGACCCAGACGCGCTCCTTGGCATAGCGCACCGAGAACAGCCGCCAGCGCTTCAGGCCAGCCTCGATCCTGAGCCGGCGCACGCTGAAGCGGTTGTTGGCGCTGAAGCGGATCGAGACCCTGCGGCGGCGCCAGCCGAAACGATCGAGCACGGCGAGGATCGGATCGGCAACCACAGCCGGCAAGGCGTCGATCAGCTCGTCGAGACGAAATCGCTTGACGTCGTCGGCCGAGCGCGCCGCAAGGCCGCCCGCCGCATTGACCTCGCCGAGCTTGAGCTGCGCAATCCGGATCGCGTCCTCATAGGCCATCCGCTCCGCCATCAGCCGCGCGATGTCGGCGAGCAGGGCATCGTCAACGCCGCGGCGTCCGACGAAGCGCTTGAGCCGGTCGATATAGAGCTGGGCATAGCTCGTGCTCTGATAGGCAATCAGGAGATGGATGGCCTCGGTGACCGCAGGCCCGAGATGATCCGGACAAGCCTCGGGCAGCACGGGCGGCCCCTCGTCCTCGTCGCCGATGATATCGGCGAAGAGATAGCGGAGCGAAGCCAGGAGACTGTCGTCATCCGGCACTGCGGCGCCTCCAGAACTGGTCACGGCGGGCTCATGCAGGTTTTGGCTCCGCAACCTGCGGCGTGGTGTGTTGCGCGAGCCGCTGCTCGAGCGTCGAGATATTCTGGAACAGGCGGGCGCTGAACAGCCGCAGGAGGTAGAAGCCGAACGCCGGGTTCTGGACGTAAAGCTGCTCGACCTGGTCATAGGTCACCGACAGCACCATGCCGCCTTCGACGCATTCCAGCGTCTGGGTCCGTGTGTTCGACGGCGACAGCATGCCGAACTCGCCGACGATGGCGCCGACCGGCAGCTCGATGCCCGATTCGACCAGGCGGAAGCGGCCGCTGACGATGTAGAACATGCTGTCGGCCTTCTCGTCCTTGTAGAACAGGACTTCGCCCGCCGTGCATTTGCGCTCCGTCGTGAACGGCTTCAGCCACTCCATCGACAGATCGCTGTTGACCGATTTCTTCACGTTGCGGACCAGCTGCAGCATCTGGTGCAGGCGGTAGGTGTTCACCGGCAGCAGCACGGAATGCAGGATCAGCACGGCGTAATTGTGGGTCGGGATCGCGGTCGCGATCAGGATGATGTTGGTCAGGATGGCGAACACGCGCAACGGGATCATGGTCCGCATCGACAGCGTGGCGACCACGAAGATCGATGCGAATAGACTGCCGGCGGCGCCGGCGTGTTCCGCGAGGTGTGAGGTGTCCATCGGAAACCAACCAATGCTCAAGAAGTGAATAGATCGTCTTATTAGTCGCTTCATTCCGGGGCGGGTCGTATCGGCCGCCAGCATCCCTGATATACGGTGAAAAAGCGACGATTTGTCCGATTTCTCACATTCGCGGGCGCAAAATCGGGGCAGGATGGTTAGGCCTTTTGGGCCATTCGTCCAACGAACGGCTGTCCTGCTGACTTGATGCGCGAATGGCCCGCGCGTTGACGGCCTCAAGGAGGACGGGCACGTTGTGACGCAGGCTCCGCCGCGCGCGGGTCCCGATTTCAACAGTTCGTCGACAGGCAACCTCCGTTCTGATGTCCAAGCGGCTCGTCCTTCCGGCTTTGACCGCCTTCGTTTCGGCCACCGCCGGCCGCAACATGACCACGGCGGCCTATGTCGCGGTCGCGACCGGCATCGCCATGATGACGCTGCTGACGGTGCAGCCGGCCTATGACGCCGCCCCGCACTGGATCGGGGCGCTGCTCTCGGCCTGCCTTGCCTATTTCGTGTTCGAATGGGTGGTGCGGCTGCGCCATATGCGACGGCAGGGCAAGCTCTGGTTCTACGCGCTGTCCAGCGCAGGCGTGGTCGATGCAATCGGCGCGCTGGCGGTGCCGCTCGCCTTGCTCTCCGGCCTGGAGCCGAAGACGGCATGGCTGTTCGGCGTGCTCTGGGTGCTCAAGGTGGTGCCGGGCATTCCCGGCCTGCGCCAGCTCCGGCGCGTGCTGGTGGTGGAGTCCGGCCCGCTGCTCAGCGTGCTCGTGATCTTCCTGATGGTGGTGTTCCTGGCTTCCGTCGCGGAATATTTGCTGGAGCGGGACGTCCAGCCGCAGACCTTCGGCAGCGTGCCGGCGGCATTGTGGTGGGCGGTGGTGACGCTCACCACGACAGGCTATGGCGATGTGGTGCCGATCACCCCGCTCGGCCGCGTGGTCGCCGCCATGGTGATGATCTCGGGCCTCGGCGTGTTCGGGCTGTGGACCGGTATCCTGGCGACCGGCTTTGCTGCGGAAACCCGGCGCGACAATTTTCTGAAGACCTGGGAGACCGTCAGCAAGGTGCCGTTCTTCGCGCATCTCGGCCCGGCCGCGATCGCCGACGTCACCCAGGTGCTGCGGACCATGGACCTGCCGCCGCGCACCATGATCATCCGCAAGGACACCAATGGCGACTGCATGTATTTCGTCGCTGCCGGCGAGGTCGAGGTCGACCTGCCCGGGCGCAAGGTCAAGCTCGGCGAAGGCGCGTTCTTCGGCGAGATGGCGCTGCTCGGCAACGCCAAGCGCGCCGCCAGCGTCGCCACCAGCAAGGTGACCCGCCTGTTGGTGCTTGACCTGGTTGATTTCCGCCTGTTGATGGCAAGGCATCCCGATCTCGCCGAGACCATCGACGCCGAGGCGAAGCGGCGCGAACGTGAGAACCAATAATGGAGACCAAGATGGCTGACGCGGCCGACACCGCCAGCGGACCCGTGCTCGAGATTGCGGGGGCGCGCGCCACCATCCGCCTCAACCGGCCGAAGCATCTTAACCGCCTGCAGGCCGAGGATCTCGGCGAGCTCTTGAAGCTGTTCGACCGGATCGAGGCCGATCCTGCGATCCGCGTGCTGGTCCTGACCGGAACCGGCCGAGCGTTCTCCGCCGGTTACGACCTCAACTCGGTGGCCGAGCGCGCGGTGAGCGCCAGCGAGCAGCAGAGCGCGGGCTCGGCGTTCGAGGTTGTGGTCAACCGTCTGGAAGATTTGAGCGTGCCGACGATCTGCCGGCTCAATGGCGGCGTCTATGGCGGCTCGACCGACCTCGCGCTCGCCTGCGACTTCCGGATCGGCGTCGATACCGCGGAGATGTTCATGCCGGCGGCGCGGCTCGGGCTGCACTACTACACCAGCGGCATCAAGCGCTACGTCACACGGCTCGGCGTCGACAACGCCAAGATGCTGTTCCTGTCCGCGCAAAAGATCACGGCGCCCGAGATGCTGCGGATCGGCTACCTCACCGCGATGGTGCCAATCGACCTGCTCGACGAGGAGGTCGACAAGCTTGCAAATGTTTTGGCCGGCAATGCGCCCAAGGCGATGGCCGGCATGAAGCGCGCGGTCAACGAATTCGCCCGCGGCGAGCTCGATGCAGCCGCAGCCGACGCCCGCCACCGCGACAGCATGCGCGGCGACGAGATCAAGGAAGGCATCCAGGCATTCGCCGAGAAGCGGGCGCCGAAGTTTTAGCGCAGCGCTTCAAATCAATAGTACCGTCACCCTGAGGAGCGCGCTCTTGCGCGCGTCTCGAAGGGTCGACGGCCCAACTGTGGCCGTGCATCCTTCGAGACGCGCTACGCGCTCCTCAGGATGACGGCTTAGCAGCGACGCGCGACGCTTCACCCTCCCCTTACGCCCGCTTCGACCGCATCGCGCGGACTTGCGCGATCTCCGGATCGCCGGCGAGCGCCTGGTAGCGCTTGCTGTCGACGGCGTAGATCGCGATGCGGCCTTCGGTATCGGCGTGGACGCCCCAGCCGAAGCGCTTGCCGAGCGGCGAGGCGCGCATGCAGGCCTGGCCGCGCGAGAAGAACGCCTCGCGGGCGAGGCTGCGCGCCTGCTTCGCCACCTTGCTGTTCGCAGCCTTGGCATCGAGCGCGCGGCCGGCCGCCGACGTGGCGAACACCACGTCGTCGGATGTGTATTGGTACGGCGCGCCGGATATCATCCGGTATTGCAGCACGGCGACGGTCGGCTGGCCGCCGCGCGGCTGCGGCTCCTCACCGCTCCGCGCCGGACAATCCTCCGCCACGCGGATGAAGGTGTCGAAGCAGTTGGTGCTGTGCAGTGGGCTGTGCGGCATCTTTTGCAGTGTCCTGGCCATCACAACGCTCGTATCACACTCCGGCGGCCACAGCATGCTGCGCCGCCATCTCGTCGTCGGCTTCCGATATCCGTACAAGCGCCGGGCGCGCGGTGATGCGCTCGGCATAGCGGACGAACACGTCCCGTTTCGGCACGATACCGAACATCATGGTCCAGCTGAGCGCGATGCCCCAGAGGATATCGGCCGCCGTGATCTGCTCGCCGAGCAGATAGGGCCCTTTCGCGAGCTGCGCCTCCAGTGCGCCCAGCATGGTGTCGTAATCGGCGTAGGGCGACTGGGTGATCGGCGCCGGCTCGCGCTTCATGAAATGGTCGATCACGGCCGGCTCGAACGAGGCGCCGTAATAAGCGATCCAGCGCAGATACGGGCCGCGGCGTGGGTCGTTGAGCGCGGGCGTCAGGCCGGCCTGCGGAAACAGATCGGCGAGATAGATGAAGATCGCGACCTGCTCGGTGACCAGCGCGCCACCATGGCGAATCGCCGGCACCTTGCCGAGCGGATTGATGGCGAGATAGGCGTCCTTGCGCTGCTCGCCCGCCTTCATGTTGAGGACATGCAAATCATAGGGCGCACCGAGTTCCTCGAGCAGCACGCGCGTGCCGGTGGCGCGGCTTTGCGGCGAGTAATACAGCGTGACGCGGTCGGTCGTGGTTGTCGCGGTGGTCATGGGCAGTCTCCTTGCGCCGTCGGGCGGCATGGCCTCCTTATGTCCGCCTATACCTGACATCTTGTGTCAGGTATGATATGGCCATGCGCGCAAGCCGGCTGTTTTCCATCCTCACCACCCTGCAGGCGCGGGGACAGGTCACCGCGCCCGAGCTCGCCGAGGCCTGCGAGGTCTCGGTGCGCACGATCTACCGCGACATCGACGCGCTCTCGGCCGCCGGGGTGCCCGTCTATGCCGACCGTGGCGCGGAGGGCGGCTATCGCCTGCTCGATGGTTATCGCGTGCGGCTGAACGGGCTGTCGCAGGGCGAGGCCGAGGCGCTGTTCATGGCCGGCCTGCCCGGCCCCGCCGCGGCGCTCGGCCTTGATGCCGCGATGGTCGGGGCGCAGACCAAGCTGATGGCGGCGCTGCCGGAAAATTTGCGGCCGAACGCGCGAGGGATGCAGCAGCGCTTCCATCTCGACGCGCCGGGCTGGTTCGGCGAAACCGAGGAGCCGAAACACCTTCGCGCCATTGCAGCCGCCGTGCTGCGCGAGAACCTGATCGAAATCCGCTACCAGAGCTGGAAGGCCGAGAAGCGGCGGCGGGTGGCGCCGCTCGGGCTCGTGCTGAAGGGCGGCAGCTGGTATCTCGCCGGCCTCGTCGACGGCAGTGTACGCACCTACCGCGTCGCGCGCGTGCTGGATTGTGAGACGCTTGAGACGCCATTCGCGCGGCCGGCGGATTTCGACCTCGCCGCCTATTGGCGCGCCTCGATCGAACGGCTTGAGGCCGAGCTGCATCCGAACCAGGCCACGGTGCGGCTGTCGCCGTTGGGGCTGAAACTGTTCGATGCGCTGGCGCACCCCTACGTGAAGGCGCGGATGCGGCTTGCCGAAGGCAGCGAGGCCGACGGCTCGCGGGTCGCCACCATGCCGGTCGGCAAGACGGTGTGGCACGCCGCGACCGAGCTGCTGCGGCTCGGCGCCGAGGTCGAGGTGATCGCGCCCGCGGAGTTGCGCGAGAAGATGGCCGAGCTGACGGGCGCGATGGCCGCGCGCTATGCCGAGACGCCGGCGCGCCGCGCAGCCCGGCGCTAGTAACGGCTGTCGGAGCTGATCACGAAGCGGTCGAGAAAATTGACCGGCAGGATCTCGAACCGGTCCAGCGTCAGCGTAATCCCGGTCACGAAGTCGATGCCCTTGATCGTGCCGTAGAGGTCGATGCGCCGGCCGCGACGCAGGCCGCGCGTTTCAGGATGTTGCTCGATATCGATATGGGCATAGATCGGATTGTCGAGCCGCGATTGCCGGTGCCAGCCGCGCTGCAGGAAGCTGAACTGCAGCACCGAGCCCGCACCCCAGTCGATCGCGTCGAAGAAGCGGGTCTCCCAGGCGACCGGCTGGCCCAGATAATGCGCGGCGATGAACGCGTCGCGTTCGAGCGCGGGGAGACGGTGCAGCTGCCTGTTGATCCTGCCCGCCGTGAGCGAGGCGTCGTTCGCCATTGTTCTTGTTGTCGCTTTTTTTCTTGTCGTTTCTTGTTTGGTCGCTCTTGCCGCTTTTGTCTTTGCCCTGGGCGGACTCAGCCTTCAGGAATTATACGTCCACGAATGTGACAGTATCTGCCACGGTCGCACGCGAGGTGCGGTAGCTGTTCACCTTGTGTGCATGATCGGCATAGCCGAACGAGATGCCGCAGACAACCCGGCGATCGTCGGCCAGACCAAAATGGCGGCGGATCAGCCCGGAATGGCGGGCGATCGCGGCCTGCGGGATAGTGCCGAGCCCGAGCGCCTGCGCCGCCAGCATGAAGTTCGAGACATAACCGCCGCAATCGATCGCGCCATAGATGCCGAGCGGCTCGTTGGTGTGGATCACGGCAATGTGCGGCGCGCCAAAGAAATTGTAGTTCTCCAGCGCCTGTTTGGCATAGGCCGCCTTGTCGCCCCTGGCGATGCCGAGCGTGTTGTAGAGCTGAAAGCCGCTTTCGCGGCGGCGCTCCAGATAGACCCCGACATATTCGCGCGGCGGCGTGAAGTCGTAATCCTCGCCGAGGCCGCGCGAGGCCTCGGCATAGATCGCCTTGCGGAACCGTTCCTTGGCCGCGCCGGAGACGATCAGGACCTGCCAGGGCTGGCTGTTGCACCACGACGCGGTGCGCTGCGCAGTCGCCAGGATGTGCGCGATGGTCTCGCGCGGCACCTCGCGCGGCTGGAACGCGCGCACCGAGTAGCGCTCGTCGAGCAGCTCCTCGAGCGCGCCGATGCGGTCTTGTTGTTTTACGACGGCGTCCATTGCGCATCCTATTCTGCGTAGGGTGGGTTAGCCGAAGGCGTAACCCACCGCTTCTGTCGCACGTGGTTGATAGCCAATGGTGGGTTACGCTTCGCTAACCCACCCTACGATCCCCTCAACGCCCCTTGGTCGGGATCTTGTTGTAGGGCACGTCCTTGTCGACCCGGATGTCGCCGGGAAGACCGAGCACGCGCTCGGCGATGATGTTGCGCAGGATCTCGTCGGTGCCGCCGGCGATGCGCATCGAGGGCGACGACAGCAGCATCTGCTGGAACTGGCCGTTGGCCTGCTCCTCATCGGTGCCGGTGAGGCTGCCGGCCGCGCCCTCGAGGTCCATCGCATAGGTCGCGATGTCCTGCAGCATCAGGCCGGAGACCAGCTTGCCGATCGAGTTTTCCGGACCGGGCCGCTCACCCTTCGACAGCGCCGAGATCGCGCGGTAGCTGGTGTATTTCAGCCCGCTCGCCTTCACCGCCCAACTCGCGAGCCTGGAGCGCACCGCCGGATCGTCGATCGCGAGGCCATCCTCCAGCATCAGATTGGAGCAGAACTCGAACACTTCAGGCACGCCGGTCGCGAGCCGCGAACCGATCGACATGCGCTCGTTCATCAGCGTGGTCAGCGACACGCTCCAGCCCTCGCCGACGGCGCCGAGGCGCTGGCTGTCGGGGATCACGACGTCGGTGAAATAGACCTCGTTGAACTCCTGCATGCCGTTGGCCTGCTTGATCGGCCTGACCTCGACGCCGGGGCTCTTCATATCGAGGAAGAACATGGTGAGGCCCTTGTGCTTCGGCACATTCGGATCGGTGCGCGCGATCAACAGGCCATAGTCGGAATAATGCGCGCCCGAGGTCCAGATCTTCTGGCCGTTGACGACCCAGTTGTCGCCCTTCTTCTCTGCACGGGTGCGCAGGCCCGCAACGTCGGAGCCGGCCGACGGCTCGGAGAACAGCTGGCACCAGATCTCCTCGCCCGACGCAAGCTTCGGCAGATAGCGGCGCTTCGCGTCTTCGCTGCCCCAGGCCATCACGGTCGGGCCGCACATGCCCTCGCCGATCTGGAACGGCTGGGTCAATTTGCCGTAGACACCCTCTTCCTGCTGCCAGATCACGCGCTCGATGGGGGTGGCGCCGCGGCCGCCATATTCCTTCGGCCAGTGCAGGCAGGCCCAGCCGCCCTCGGCCTTCTTCTTCTGCCAGGCCTTGCCGACCTCGACCATGTCGTGCCTGGCGAGCTTGATGCGGCCGAGCGACGACTTTGACAGCTCCTCCTCGAACTCCTTCGGCGCGTTAGCGGCGACCCAGCTGCGGGCGAGGCTACGGAATTCGGCTTCCTGCGGCGTGTCATCGAAATTCATGGCGGCTCCTTGTTCTGTCGTTCCGGGGCGATGCGAAGTATCGAACCCGGAATCTGGAGATTTGTTATGCGGCTCGAGGTTCCGGGTTCGCCGCGTCGCGCCGCCCCGGAACGACGGTTAAGCTCTTCCCTTGGTCGGGATCTTGTTGAAGGGAACGTCCTTGTCGACCCTGATGTCGCCGGGCAGGCCCAGCACGCGCTCGGCGATGATATTGCGCATGATCTCATCGGTGCCGCCCTCGACGCGGGTGCCCGGCGCGCGCAGCAGCATCGCCTGGAATTTGCCGGCGACCTCGGCATCCTCTATCCCGCTCAAGGCACCGGCGGCGCCCTGCAGGTCGAGCGCGTAGGCCGCGACGTCCTGGATCATCGAACCCGCGACCAGCTTGCCGATCGAGTTCTCCGGCCCCGGCCGCTCGCCCTTCGACAGCGCCGAGATCGCGCGCATGCTGGTGTATTTCAGCCCGCTCGCCTTCACCGCCCAGTTCGCCAGCTTCGAGCGCACCGCGCGGTTCTCGATCGCCGGGCCGTCCTCCAGCATCAGGCCGTTGCAGAAGTCGAACAGCTCGGGGAAGCCGGTCGAGACACCGGCGCCGATCGACATGCGCTCGTTCATCAGCGTGGTCAGCGACACGTTCCAGCCGTCATTGACATTGCCGAGCCGCTGCGAGTCCGGAATCCGCACGTCGGTGAAATAGACCTCGTTGAAGTCGGAGGCGCCGCTCGCCTGCTTGATCGGCCGCACCTCGACGCCCGGGCTCTTCATGTCCAGGAAGAACATGGTGAGGCCCTTGTGCTTCGGTACGGTCGGATCAGTGCGGGTGAGCAGGATGCCGTAGTCGGAATAATGCGCGCCGGAGGTCCAGATCTTCTGGCCGTTGATCACCCACTCGTCGCCATGCTTCTCGGCGCGGGTGCGCAGGCCCGCGACGTCGGAGCCGCCGGCGGGCTCCGAGAACAGCTGGCACCAGATCTTCTCGCCGGAGGCGAGCGACGGCAGATATGTCCGCTTCTGCTCCTCGCCGGCGAACGCCATCATGGTCGGGCCGCACATGCCGTGGCCGATGATGAACATCGAGCTCAGGCGGCCGAACGGGCCTTCCTCTTGCTGCCAGATCACGCGCTCGATCGGCGACGAGCCGCGGCCGCCATACTCCTTCGGCCAGTGCAGGCAGGCCCAGCCGGCGTCGGCCTTCTTCTTCTGCCAGGCCTTGGCGACCTCGAGGATGTTGGCGCCCTTGAGCTGGAAGCGGCCGAGTGAGGCCTTGCGCAGCTCTTCCTCATATTGCTTCGGCGCATTGGCCGCGACCCAGGCTTTCGCCTCGGCGCGGAATGCGGCTTCCTGCGGGGTGTCGTCGAAATTCATGGTCTATCATCCCTCGTCGGTGCCGTAGGATGGGTAGAGCGAAGCGAAACCCATCTCTTGACCACCCGCTTCATGATGGGTTTCGCTGCGCTCTACCCATCCTACGAATCTACGATTGCCGTTACGCCGCGTTCTTCTTGCGCATGCGGTCGATCAGCGCGTCTTCCCAATAGGACAGGCTGCCGAGGCCGAGCGCCACCGCATTGGCACGGCGGTAGTACATGTGGCAGTCGAACTCCCAGGTGAAGCCCATGCCGCCGTGGACCTGGATGTTGTTCTTGGCGCAGTGCTGGAACGCCTGCGTCGCGCTGATGCGCGCGGCGGCAGCGGCTTCCGGCAGCTCGCCGGCATTGGTCGAGAGCGCCCAGGCGCCGTAATAGCAATTCGAGCGCGCCAGCGTCGCCGAGACATACATGTCAGCCAGCATGTGCTTCACCGCCTGGAACGAGCCGATCGGACGGCCGAACGCGATGCGGTCGAGCGCGTAGTCGCGACCCATCTCCAGCGCGCGGTCGGCGCCGCCGACCTGCTCGAACGCCATCAACACCGCCGCGCGATCCAGCACCTGGGTGATGACGCTCCAGCCCTCGCCGGTCGCGCCGAGCGGCTCGGCCTTGCAATCCTTAAAGGTGATCTCTGCCTGGCCGCGGGTCAGATCGATGTTGGTGAGCGACTTGACTTCGACGCCTGAGGCCTTGAGGTCGACGATGAACAGCGAGATATCGGATTCACGTCCGCTCGAACCGGTGCGCACGGCCACCACCGCGAAGTCGGCGATCGCACCATCGGCGACCGGCTTCTTGACGCCGTTGAGCACGCCGCCATTGGCCGTGACCTTGACCGCCTTCGGCGACGGATTGCCGTGGCCCTCGAACAGCGCGAGCGTGCCGATGGCATCGCCGGTGGCGATCTTCGGCAGCCACTTCTGCTTCTGCGCGTCACTTCCGGCGATCAGGATCGCTTCGGCGGCGAGATAGACGGTCGAGGAGAACGGCACCGGCGCCAGCGCACGGCCCATTTCCTCGGCGATCACGCAGAGCTCGAGATGGCCGGCGCCCGCGCCACCAAACTGCTCCGGGATCGCGACGCCGAGGAAGCCCATCTCGGCAAGGCCCTTCCACAGCGCCTTGTCGTAGGGCGCCTTGCCGTCGAGCACTTCGCGCACGGCCTTCGGCGGGCATTGTTCGCTCAGGAATTTCCGCGCCTCGTCGCGCATCTGCTTCTGTTCGTCGGAGAAATCGAAATTCATGGCGCTACCCGCGTTGTTGTTTGGCTTCGTAGGATGGGTGGAGCGAAGCGATACCCATCGATTGCTTGGTCAGATGATGGGTTTCGCTGCGCTCTACCCATCCTACGGTCAGTTCAAAACGATCACGTCGTCGCCGGGCTTGTCGGCATAGAGCCTCTCGACCAGCGCGGCGCGGCGTTCGAGGCCGGCGCGCTGGTTGATGTAGCCCTTGTCGGTGAGCTCGTTGCCGTCGATCGACGGCGGCTCGACCATCAGCATTGCACGCGCGATGCGCATGCTGCTGCCGGTGGTCGACGCGTTGTGGGCCTGCAGGCCTTTCCTGAGGCAGGCGACCACGTCGGGATGCCGGATCACGTCCTCATAGCTCGCCTCCGCATTGCCGACGAGCTGACGGCAGGCGTGCAGGTTCGGCCAGCACAACAGGCCGATGAAGTCACGGTCCTGCCCCGCCACGAGCGCGTCATGCACGACCGGCGTCGCGGCCGCGATCGCATCGGTGCGCAGCGAGCCGACATGGACGAAGGTGCCGGTCGTCAGTTTGAAATCCTCGACCACGCGGCCGGCAAAGATGATGCCCTGCAGCGGATCTTCGGGATCGACGAACACACCGGCATCGCCGATGCAGTAGAAGCCTTCCTCGTCGAACATCTTGGCGGTGAGGTCAGGCTGGCCGAAATAGCCCGGCGTGACGTTGACGCCGCGCAGCCGCAATTCGTATTTCGCGCCGCACGGCACCATCTTCAGCTCGACGCCGGGGAACGGCAGGCCGATCAGGCCGACGCGCTCGGTGTCCCAATAGGTGCCGGTCGAGGTCGGCGCGGTCTCGGTCGAGCCCCAGCCGGTGTAGAACACAATGCGCTCGCCAGTGGTCTTCACCGCCAGCGCCTGCATGCGGTCGTAGAGATCGTCAGGCAGCCGCGCGCCGCCATAACCCATGATCGCGAGGTTCTTGAAGAAGCTCTGGCACAGCGCTTCGTCCTTCTCCATGACGGCTGCGAGCGCGGCATAGCCGGCCGGCACGTTGGCGTAATAGGTCGGCGACACCTCGCGCAGATTCCTGATGGTTTCCTCGAGCTGACCCGGCATCGGCCGGCCGTCGTCGATATAGAGCGTACCGCCGTCGACCAGCACCGGATTGAACGCGGCATTGCCGCCCATGGTGTGATTCCACGGCATCCAGTCGAGCACGGTCGGGATCGGGCCAGCCGTTTCACGCGGCCGCACCTGCATCATCATCGCCGCATTGGCGCACATCATCTCCTGGGTATTGATGACGGCCTTGGGCATGCCGGTCGAGCCCGAGGTGAACAGCAGCTTGCCGACGGTTGTGGGCGTGATCTTCGCGATGGACTCACCGACCGCGGATGTCACCGGCGTTGCGGCAAGCTCGGCAAAGGCCACGCTCTTGATGCCCTCGCACGGACGCAGCACGTGAATGACGGTGATCCCTGTGAGATCGATCGCCTTCAGCGCCTTCTCGAAGGCCGCACCGTCCTGCACCATCACGACGGCGGGCTTGATCAGGTTGAACAGATATTTGAGCTTGAGATGATCCTGGCTCATCAGCGAATAGGCCGGCGACACCGGCGCGGCCGGCAACCGTGCCTGCATCGCCGCCTGCGTCATCAGCGCATGCTCGATCGAATTGCCTGAGAGGATCGCGACCGGCCGGTCTCCGCCAACACCGAGATTGAGCAGGCTTTGCGTCAGCGCATCGACGGTGCGCTTGGCGTCACCATAGGAGACCTTGCGCCACTGCCGGTCGGGACCGCCGCGCTGCGCCAGCCAGATACGCTCCGGTGCCTGCGCCGCCCATTTGGCGAGATAGGCCGGAATATGCGTCTCGTAAGCCTGCAGCGGAATCCGCGACTTCAGGACGATGGTGCCGTCGTTGCGCCGCTCGACCGCGACGTCACGTGCGAGCCAGTCCACCTTGCGAAAGGCGGGTTTTGTCAGCATCGCCGCGTCACCATCCATTTTGCGTCTCCCGGAATTTCTTGTCCTTTGCGGACTTTTTATCAGCGCCTGATATAGACAGGCTTTCGTTTCTCAAGGAAGGCCCTGATGCCCTCCTGAAAATCTTCCGAGCGGCTGCACAGCACCTGATTGCGATCCTCCATCGCAATCACGGCCTCGATCGAGCCGGCATCGACGCTCATATTGATGCATTCCTTGGAGAGGCGGAGACCGACCGGCGAGGCCGTCATCATCGCTTCGACATAAGGATTGGCCGCGGCGTCGAGATCGGCGGCCTCGACCACCTCAGAGACAAGGCCGACGGCGAGCGCGCGGTCGGCATGGATGAAGCGCCCGGTGAGGATCAGTTCGGACGCGACGGACACGCCGACGAGGCGCGGCAGGAAATAGCTGGTGCCGATGTCGCAGCCGCCCAGGCCGAGCTTGATGAAGGCGCAGTTCATCCGCGCATTCTTTGCGGCGATGCGGATGTCGGCGGCGAGCGCCAGCGCAAAGCCGCCGCCGGCGGCCGCGCCCTGCACCAGCGCGATGATCGGCTGCGGACAACGCCGCATCAGCATCACGATGTCGGCAATGCGGCGCTGCGAGTCCAGCGACTCCGTGACGCCCGGCGGCTCGGTCTGTCCGTCGCGGCGTGCCATCGCGTGCTTGAGGTCGAGCCCGGCACAGAAGTTCGCGCCGGCGCCCTTCAGCACCACGATTCGGGTATCGCGATTGCGCTGCAGGCCCTGGAAGTAGGTGTTGAGCGCATCGATCATGGCGGGATCGAGCGCGTTCAGGCTGTCCGGACGATTGAGCGTGACCCAATCGACTCCGTCGTGATGTTCGATCAGCAGCGGATGAGACACGCGTATGGTCCTCCCGACCGTTCAGCGAACGCGATGCTCGTTACTGTGCCCTCTCCCCTTGTGGGAGAGGGCATGTTCGCTATTAGCCTTGCATTCGGTTGGGTGAGGGGTCTGTCTCCGCGGGGAGAACCCCTCATCCGTCGCGGACTACGTCCGCGCCACCTTCTCCCACATCCGCCTTCGCCTAAAGGCTTCGGCGGACAAGAGGGGAGAAGGGAAGTACGGCGGAATTCGCCGTTAGCGCGGCGCCATGCGGATGGCGCCGTCGAGGCGGATGGTTTCGCCGTTGAGCATCGGGTTCTCGACGATGTGGACGGCGAGGTTGCCGTACTCCGAGGCATCGCCGAGGCGGGCCGGATGCGGCACCTGGGCGCCGAGGCTCTTGCGGGCTTCCTCGTTGAGGCCCATCAGCAGCGGTGTCAGGAACAGGCCGGGCGCGATGGTGTTGACGCGGATCTTCAGGCTTGCGAGGTCGCGCGCGGCCGGCAGCGTGAGGCCGACGACACCGCCCTTCGAGGCCGAATAGGCGATCTGGCCGATCTGGCCTTCATAGGCCGCGACCGAAGCGGTATTGATCGCGACGCCGCGCTCCTCGCCGATCGGGGCTTCGGTCGCCAGCCGCTCGGCGAACAGGCGCAGCACGTTGAAGGTGCCGATCAGATTGACATTGATGATGCGGACAAACTTCGCCAGCGGATAGACGCCGTCCTTGCCGACGATGCGCTGCGAGCCGCCGATGCCGGCGCAGTTCATCAGCACGCGCGCGATGCCGTGCGCGGCCTCGGCCTTGGCGATCGCCGCCTTGATCGCTTCCTCGTCGGTGACGTCGGCATGCAGCGCGACGCCCTTCACCTCGGCGGCTACCTTCTCGGCGTTTTCCTTGTTCTGGTCGATCACGCCGATCCTGGCGCCCTTGGCGGCCATGGCGCGGGCGGTCGCGGCGCCGAGGCCGGAGCCGCCGCCGGTGATGAGAACGGCAACGTCTTTCAACTGCATGGAATAACCCTTCCTTGAGCGTTTCTTCTCTCAACTTCGAACTTTGTTATCCGGCGGCGACAGCCGCCGTTTCCTTATCGGGATTGAGCACGCCGCCGAAGATCAAGGCTTCCATGTGCTTGATGTATTCGCGGCAGACCTCGTCGGTGACCGGACCGACGCCGACCGCGCGCGACATCGCGTGGCGGCCGAAGAACAGATGATCGCAGGCGCCGATCAGGCTGGTGTAGAACAGCACCGGATCGATCTTGCGGAACTCGCCGGCCTTGATGCCTTCGGCCAACAGCCGGCGATGAAAATCCAGCAGCGGCGCGACGAAGAATTTCGACACCTCGTCCGGAGCGCCTGCCGAGCTTTCGTGCAGCAGATAATGGATCAGCCGGTTCATATAGGGGAACTGGTGATAGGCGCGGATGATGCCGCCGATATGCAGCCGCAGCTTCGCGGACGGCGAGATCGGCTGCGCCAAGAGATATTCGAGTTGCGATATCTCGGTCGCGGCATCGCGCGCCAAGAGCGCCAGCAACAGCCCGTCCTTGTTGCCGAAATGGTATTTCACCAGGGCTGCGTTGACGCCCGACTTCTGCGCGATGTCGGACAGCGACACCTCGATCGAGGCGCGCTCGATCATCAGCTCGCTGGCCGCCACCAATAGCTTGTCCGCCGTGGCGTTTTTGCTCGCGGCAAGTTTCGTCGGTACGCTGGTATTCAACTGCGCTCTGGTCCCGCTCTTGGTTCCGGGCTCGCCGGTAAATCGAGGCCGCACATAAGCCCATGGCGGGGCTGCACTCAAGAGTTAATTGATTGATTGACTAAATGTGGAGCCGCCCCTTAAATCCGGCCCAACTTTCAAAACCGCCCAATCAGAACATCAGGGAGATCAGACATGGCCGAGGCATATATCGTCGCCGCCGCTCGCACCGCGGGCGGCCGCAAGGGGGGACGTCTCGCCGGCTGGCATCCCGCCGATCTGGCCGCGACCGTTCTCGATGCGCTGGTCGAACGATCCGGCGCCGACCCGGCGCAGGTCGAGGACGTCATCATGGGCTGCGTGATGCAGGCCGGCGAGCAGTCCAACAACGTCGCGCGTAACGCGGTGATGGCATCCAAGCTGCCGGAGAGCGTGCCGGCGACCTCGATCGATCGCCAGTGCGGCTCCTCGCAGCAGGCGCTGCACTTCGCGGCGCAGGCCGTGATGTCCGGCACCATGGACTGCGTGATCGCCGCCGGCGTGGAATCGATGACCCGCGTGCCGATGGGGCTCGCCTCCTCGCTGCCGGCCAAGAGCGGCTTCGGCCACTACAAGAGCCCGGGCATCGAGGCGAAGTACCCCAACATCATCTTCAGCCAGTTCACCGGCGCGGAGATGATGGCGGAGAAGTACGGCCTGTCGAAGGATGAGCTCGACGAGTACTCCTACAACAGCCATCAGCGTGCGATCGCGGCAACGCAAGCCGGCCATTTCAAGGATGAGATCGTGCCGGTGAAGATCACCCGCGCCGACGGCTCGACCGACACCCACCATATCGACGAAGGCATCCGCTTCGACGCCAGCCTCGACGGCATCAAGGGCGTCAAGCTGATCGCCGAGAACGGCAGGCTGACCGCGGCGAGCGCCAGCCAGATCTGCGACGGCGCCTCCGGCGTGATGGTCGTCAACGAGAAGGGCCTCAAGGCGCTCGGCCTCACACCGATGGCGCGCATCCATCATCTGACCATGATGGGCGGCGACCCCGTGATCATGCTGGAAGCGCCGCTGCCGGCGACCCAGCGCGCGCTGCAGAAGGCCGGCATGAAGGTCGACGACATCGACCTGTTCGAGGTCAACGAGGCCTTCGCCTCGGTGCCGACCGCGTGGCTGAAGACCACCGGTGCCGATCCGGCGCGCCTCAACGTCAACGGCGGCGCGATCGCGCTCGGCCATCCGCTCGGCGGCTCCGGCACCAAGCTGATGACCACGCTGCTGCACGCACTCAAGCAGCGCAACAAGCGCTACGGCCTGCAGACGATGTGCGAAGGCGGCGGCATGGCGAACGTGACGATTGTCGAGCGGCTGTAAGCCTCGTTAGGTGAGGCGCACAGCCTCCACACAAAAAGCGTCGTCCCGGCGAAGGCCGGGACCCATAACCACAGGCGCTTGTGGTTAGGCACGGCTGGGGCCGCAACCCAGTCCAACAACAAAAATTGGTGGTTATGGGTCCCGGCCTTCGCCGGGACGACCACTTTGTTTGAGGAAACATCTTTGACCCATCCGTCGATCCACGCGCGCAACCATCCGAACAAGATCGCCTACCAGATGGCGGCGACCGGCAAATCCATCACCTATCGCGAGCTTGACGAGCTTTCGAACCAGGGCGCACATCTGTTCCGCTCGCTCGGCCTGAAGGCAGGCGACCACATCGCGCTCTTGATGGAAAACCGGCTCGCCTTCTTGGAGATCTGCTGGGCGGCGCAGCGCTCGGGGCTCTATTACACGGCGATCAGCCGCTACCTGACGGAAGATGAGATCGCCTACATCATTAGGGATTGCGGGGCTAAGGTCTTCATCACCACGCCGCAATGCGCCGACAAGGTGAAGGGCCTGATCAAGGGCGAACCCGGCGAGCCGCTGTTCTACATGATGGACGAGCCCGCGCCCGGCTTCCGCTCCTACGACAAGGAGGCCGGCGCGCAGCCGACCACGCCGGTTGCCGACGAGGTCGCGGGCTACGACATGCTGTATTCCTCCGGCACCACCGGCCGGCCCAACGGCATCAAGAAGGAGTTCGAGGGCAACCGGATCGACGTGCCGAACCCGTTCCTGCGGATTCTCACCGCCGACATGTGCGGCATGAACGCCGACAGCATCTATCTGTCGCCGGCGCCGCTCTATCATGCGGCCCCTCTGCGCTTCAACATGATGGCAACCGTGCTCGGCGGCACCTCGGTCATCATGGAGCATTTCGATGCCGAGGAATTTTTGAAGCAGGTCGAGAAGCACAAGGTGACGCAGTCGCAGCTGGTGCCGACCATGTTCGTGCGCATGCTGAAGCTGCCCGACGAGATCCGCGCACGCTACAAGGTCTCCTCGCTGAAAGGCGCGATCCACGCCGCGGCGCCCTGCCCGGTCGACGTCAAGGCCAAGATGATCGAATGGTGGGGACCGATCCTGATCGAGTATTACGCGGGCTCCGAGGGCAACGGCGTCACGGTGTCGACCTCGCAGCAATGGCTCACGCATCGCGGCACGGTCGGCCGCGCCGTGGTCGGCAAGGTCAAGATCCTGGACGAAAACGACGAGGAGGCGCCGACGGGGCAGATCGGCCAGGTCTATTTCGCCGACGCGCCCGCCTTCACCTATCACAACGATCCCGAGAAGACGAAGAAGGCCTATAACGCCAGGGGCTGGTCGACGCTCGGCGACGTCGGCTACCTCGATGAAGAGGGCTTCCTCTATCTCACCGACCGCAAGAGCTACATGATCATCTCCGGCGGCGTGAACATCTATCCGCAGGAGACTGAGGACGTGCTGATCACGCATCCCGCGGTCTCCGACGTCGCGGTGTTCGGCGTGCCGAACGAAGAGATGGGCGAAGCGGTCAAGGCCGTGGTGCAGCCGCGCGACATGACCAAGGCCGGCAAGGATCTCGAGGCCGAGCTGATCGCGTTCTGCAGACAGCATCTGTCGCCGATCAAATGCCCGAAGAGCATCGACTTCGAGGCCGAGCTGCCGCGGACGCCGACGGGCAAGCTGGTGAAGCGGCATCTGCGTGATCGCTATTGGCCGAAGCCGGCGGGCAAGGCGTGACTTCTTGCCCTCCCCTGAAAGGGGAGGATTAGGGACCGGCGGTGCTTTGCCCACTCAGAGACGCTGACCCGAGCTACAGCGCCGCGGCCGGCTCGCAGGCGGCCGAGGCCACGGCGCGCAGATGGAGTTGGCCGTGCTGGCCGGTCGCCGTGGTGGTCCACTGCGCGTCGATCTGCTGAAAATCTTCCGACAGCTTGCCGCGATGGCTGCCGCCGGTCTCGAACGAGCCGTTGCCGTCGGGCGACCGCTCGAACAGCTCGACCTCGAGATCGGACAGCCGGACGAACATCCGCACCTTGATCTTGGTCACGCGACGGCCGACCTCATACGAACCGCAGCCGAGCGCTTCCGCGTTCTGCTCGTTCAGGGCGTGCACCTGGTCGAAGGTGATGACGACGTTCTGCACCGTCTTGTCACCATCCCACAGGAATTCGCCGATATAGGCGTGCGGCAATTTTTCGGTCAGCTCGTTGATGTCGGCGGCGCGCGCCACCGGCAGCAGCAGCAGGCTTGCGGCCACGATCGTCAGAGCGGGCCGCGCCATCCAGCCGGGCAGCATTGCAATCCTCGCGTGGCGCATGCGGTATGCATCCCCTGGCCAAAGTTGCTATCGTGAGAACAATGACCGCCAGCATACAGCCAAATGCGCTGGTTCTGCGGCTGTCCTGAACAGGTGATCCTTACGATGGCAGCCCTCCCCGACGTCCCGCTCCCCGCCACCATCCGCTCGCGTTATGTCGACGGGATCAACGGCCTGCGCATGCATGTGCTCGAAGCCGGCTTCGAGACATCCGGCCGTCCCTGCGTGCTGCTGCTGCACGGTTTTCCGGAGCTGGCGTTCTCCTGGCGCAAGGTGATGCCGAAGCTGGCCGCGGCCGGCTATCATGTGATCGCGCCGGACCAGCGCGGCTATGGCCGCACCACTGGCTGGAGCGCGGATTATGACGGCGACCTCGCGTCGTTCCGCCTGCCCAACCTGGTGCGCGATGCGCTCGGGGTGGTCGCAGCGTTCGGCACCAAGCATGTCGATGCGGTGATCGGGCATGATTTCGGTTCGTCGGTCGCGGCATGGTGCGCGCTGATCCGGCCCGACGTGTTCCGCGCGGTCGTGATGATGAGCGCGCCGTTCGCGGGGCCGCCGTCGCTGCCGTTCAACATCGCGAACACTCCGGCAAAGCCCGCGGGCGAAGACCCGGTGCATCGCGAGCTCGCCGCGCTGCCGCGGCCGCGCAAACACTATCAGTGGTATTATTCGACACGTCCGGCCAACGACGACATGCATCGCGCGCCGCAGGGCGTGCATGATTTCCTGCGCGCCTACTACCATCACAAGAGCGCGGACTGGAAAGACAACAGGCCGTATCCGCTTGAGTCGTGGTCGGCGGGCGAACTGGCAAAGCTGCCGACCTATTATGTGATGGATCTCGCCAAGGACATGGCGGCGACGGTGGCCGAACAGATGCCGTCGCGTGAGGCGATCGCTGCCAACACCTGGCTGCCGGATCGGGAGCTCGCCTATTACAGCGCCGAGTATCAGCGCACTGGATTCCAGGGCGGGCTGCAATGGTATCGCTGCGGCACCTCGGGCGCGTTCACCCCGGAATTGCAGACCTGGAGCGGCCGCAGCATCGACCAGCCCTCCGCCTTCATCTCGGGCAAGCAGGATTGGGGCACCTATCAGCGGCCCGGTGTGTTCGAAGCGATGCGGACCAAGGCCTGCAGCAGGATGATCGGCTGCCATCTGGTCGACAGCGCCGGCCATTGGGTGCAGCAGGAGCAGCCGGAGGAGGTCAGCCGGCTCCTGCTCACATTCCTGCGAGAGGCCGGCTCCCGGCCCTGAGCCGTTGCTCGATCCAAGTTCATCTCATTGTTCTGAAAAGCGTTCTTCGCCAAAACTGCGCTGCCGCCCGGCGCAGTTGCGCCCGGATTCGGGGCCACCTTGATTTGACCCGGCGGCGGCGCGCTCCTATTATTTAGAACTATTCTAATTCTAAACTGAATGAACAGGGTGCGTTGCCGTGAAGAACTTTGCCGATCTGACCGAGCGCGAGGTGCTGGCGGTCGCGATCGCCTCCGAGGAGGAGGACAGCCGCATCTACATGTCCTTCGCCGAGGACCTCGCCGGGCGATATCCCGATACCGCGAAGATTTTCGAGGAGATGGCGGAGGAGGAGCGCGGCCATCGCCACCGGCTGCTGGAGACCTACGAGCAGCGCTTCGGTCAGCATCTGCCGCCGATCCGGCGCGAGGATGTCAAAGGCTTTTTGCGCCGCCGCCCGATCTGGCTGACCAAGAACCTGCCGCTCGACACCATCCGCAAGGAAGTCGAGACCATGGAGCTGGAGGCCGAGCGCTTCTATGCGAAGGCCGCGGAGAAGGCCGAGGATGTCGGCGTGCGCCGGCTGCTCGGCGATCTCGCCGAGGAGGAAAAGGGCCACGAGAAGCTCGCGGTCAAGCTGACCGGCGACATCCTCAAGCCCGATGTGCGCGCCGAGGAAGACCGCACGCGGCGGCGGATGTTCGTGCTGCAATATGTCCAGCCCGGGCTTGCCGGATTGATGGACGGCTCGGTCTCGACCTTGGCGCCGCTGTTCGCCGCCGCCTTCGCCACCCATCACAACTGGCAGACTTTTCTGGTCGGACTTGCCGCCTCGATCGGCGCCGGCATCAGCATGGGCTTTGCCGAGGCGCTGTCCGACGACGGCTCGCTGACCGGGCGCGGCTCGCCCTGGCTGCGCGGCCTGACCTGCGGCTTGATGACGACGCTCGGCGGCCTCGGCCACACCATCCCCTATCTGGTGCCCGACGCCTGGCCGAACGCATTCTGGATCGCGACCGCAATCGCCGGGATCGTGGTGTTCTTCGAATTGTGGGCGATCGCCTTCATCCGCTCGCGCTACATGGACACGCCGTTCCTGCAGGCGGTGTTCCAGATCGTGCTGGGCGGCGCGATCGTGCTCGCGGTCGGCATCCTGATCGGTGCGGCGTAGAAATTCCGATCAAACGCGGCAGCCATGCGGCGGCTACAGCGCTTGCGGGCGGCAGCCAAACTGCCCATCATCGCGCCAACCAGAACCGGGAGCACGCCGTGGCCAAATCGCAATGGAGTTTCAGGACCGCCGTCGAACTGTCGGAGGCGCTGCGCAGCAAGCAGGTCTCGGCGGTCGAGCTCGCACAGGACGCGATCGGCCGCATCGAGCGCCACGACGGCAGGGTCAACGCGGTCTGCGTGCGCGATTTCGAGCGCGGCCTCACTGCTGCACGCGCGGCCGATGCCGCGATCGCACGCGGCGAGCACAAGCCGCTGCTCGGCATCCCGATGACGGTGAAGGAATCCTTCAACGTCGCGGGCCTGCCGACGACCTGGGGCTACCCGGCGCAGAAGGACTTCACGCCGACTGAGGACGCGCTCTCGATCACGCGGGTGAAGGACGCCGGCGGCGTGATCCTCGGCAAGACCAACGTGCCGGTCGGGCTCGCCGACTGGCAGAGCTACAACGAGATCTACGGCACCACCAACAACCCTTACGACCTCGGCCGCACTCCGGGCGGCTCCTCCGGCGGATCGTCGGCGGCGCTCGCGGCGGGCTACGGCGCGCTGTCGCTCGGCTCCGACATCGGCGGCTCGCTGCGCGTGCCGGCATTCCACTGCGGCATCTATGCCCACAAGCCGACCTTCGCGCTGCTGCCGTCGCGCGGACACACCGCGCCGCCGCTGCCGCCGCTGATCTATGAACGCGACCTCGCGGTGACCGGCCCGATGGCGCGCGGCGCGGCCGACCTGTCGCTGCTGCTGGACGTAATGGCCGACCCCGATCCGCTCGACGCCGGCAAGGCCTATCGCCTCGAACTGCCCGCAGCGCGCCACGCGAACTTGCGGGATTTCCGCATCCTCGTCATCGACACCGATCCGGTGCTGCCGACCGACAAGGCGGTCCGCGGCACGATCGACAAGCTCGCCAGCCATATCGACAAGGCCGGCGCCAAAATCTCGCGCGCGAGCCCGCTGCTGCCGGATTTCGCGGCGTCGTCGCGGCTCTATATGCGGATGCTGCTGTCGTTCCTCGGCGCGAACTTTCCGCCCGATATCTATGCCGGCGCCTGCGCGGCGGCGGCGGCATTGCCGGCCGACAACACCAGCCTGCAGGCCGAGCGGCTGCGCGGCATCGCGCTCAGCCATCGCGACTGGGTGCAGGCGACTGCGGCGCGCTCGCGGCTGCGCGCGCAATGGCGCGAGTTCTTCAAGTCCTTCGACGCGGTGATCTGCCCGATCATGCCGACGCCGGCCTATCCGCACGATCATTCGCCCGATCAGGAGCAGCGCAGAATCCTGATCGACGGCGAACCGCACATCTACACCGACCAGCTCGCCTGGCCCGGCATCGCGACCCTGCCTGGCCTGCCTTCGACTGCGATCCCGACCGGCTTTGCGCCCGACGGACTGCCGCTCGGCGTGCAGATCGTCGGCCCCTGGCTCGAGGACCGCACGCCGATCAAGCTCGCCGAGCTGATCGAGCGCGAGTTCGGCGGATTTGTGCCGCCGAAGATGTTCGATGATTGAGTAAGTTGCTGCCGTCATTGCGAGCGGAGCGAAGCAATCCATATATCAACGTGCGCGGAACGATGGATTGCTTCGCGGAGCCTGTCATCCGGCGGCGCTTGGCGCCGACTGGGTGCTCGCAATGACGAGCAATAGCAGCCGGGAGGAAAACAATGAGCAACGATCTCGAAGAGCTGACAAAACTCAACAAGGATTACGTCGACTCGGTTCAGAACTGCGACGTCAAGCGCTTCGATGAAATCCTGGCGCAGGACTTTTACTGCACCAATCCAGACAAGAGCCTGGTCGACCGCGCCGCCTTCCTGAAGCAGACGGCGATCCCGGTGAAAATCAAGGGCCTGAAGGCCGAGGACATCAAAATCCGCATCCTCGGCGATTTCGCCATCATCCACGCGAAGACCAGCTACACCAACGCCGACGGCGAGCCCGCACACGGCCGCTACACCGATTGCTGGGCGCGGCAGAACGGCAAATGGCTCGCCGTGTCCGCGCACGTCGCGCGGTGACGGCTGACAACAATCTCAACCGTCGTCCCGGCGAACGCCGAGACCCATAACCACCGCTATTTGTGGTGACTAAAGAAAGTCGTCCACCTCTGTGCCCCAAGTGGAGCCGCGGCGTATGGGTCCCGGCTTTCGCCGGGACGACACAAGCTCAGCTGTCGAACATGATCACGCTGCGCAGCGTCTTGCCGGCCTTCATGTTGGCGAAGCCCTCGTTGATCTCGGAAAGCTTCAGCTTGGCCGAGATCCAGTCCTCCAGATGCAGTCTGCCGCGCATGTAGAAGTCGACGAGGCGCGGCATGTCGACGCGGAAGTGGTTGGAGCCCATCGAGGAGCCTTGAATCCTGCGCTCGCGCAGGAAGTCAAAACCGTGCAGCTCGATCTTCTGGCCGAACGGGATCATGCCGACGATGGTCGCGGTGCCGCCGGGCGCCAGCATGGCGAAGGCCTGCTCGGCGGTGTCCTTGCGGCCGAGCACCTCGAAGGAGTGTTGCACGCCGCCGCCGGTGAGCTCGCGCACCTGCTGGACGACGTCGCCGCGGGCGGGATCGACGATGTCGGTGGCGCCAAGTTTGGTCGCGAGCTGCAGCTTGGCCGGATTGGTGTCGATCGCGATGATACGGCCGGCGCCGGCGATCTGCGCGCCGTTGATCGCGGCCATGCCGACGCCGCCGCAGCCGATCACCGCGACGGTCTCGCCGGCGGTCACCTTGGCGGTGTTCACTACGGCGCCATAGCCGGTGATGACGCCGCAGCCGATCAGCGCGGCGAGATCGAGCGGCATCTCCCTCTTGATCTTCACGATGGCGTTCTCGTGCACCAGCATCTGCTCGGCGAACGACGAGAGATTGAGGAACTGGTGCAGCTTCTCCGACCTGTTCCAGGACAACCGGTTGGAGGCGCCGGGCAACATCTTCACTGTGGTGTCGGTGCACAGCACGGTGCGGCCGGTGGTGCAATTGTCGCAGGTGCCGCAGAACACCGAGAGGCAGGTGACGACGTGATCGCCCGGCTTCACGTAATTGACGTCGGAGCCGACCTTCTCGACCACGCCGGCCGATTCATGGCCGAGCACCGCGGGCAGCGGATGCGGATACAGGCCTTCCATGAAGTGCAGGTCGGAGTGGCAGAGACCCGCGACTGCGGTGCGGATCAGGACCTCGCGCGGCCCGGGATTGGGCACGCTGACATCCTCGATCACCAGCGGCTTGTTGACTTCATGCAGAACGGCGGCCTTCATCGGGGTCTCCCTTGGCGTTTTTGTTTGTTTGAACGGTGCGCTCGCGCGGCAGCCTACGCTGCGATGAGCAATTCGCCAACCTCGGCCATGCCGACGGCGCGATCGCCGAGCAGGTGCTCCGTCATCCTGCGCTGAACGGCATTTTCCGCAAGCCGGAACGGATCGCCGGGCATCACGCGATGGTCGATCACCATCCGCGACAGCAGCAGCCGGCGCGCATCGCCGCGCATCTCGTGAATGCGGCCGCCTTCCCACGCCAGCGCCACGGCGCTTGCGACATGATAGAGCAGGCTGGTGGCGCGCCGCGCATCGCCCTCATTGTCGATGCTCCCAGAGACCTCGCGCGCAAACCCGATCGCGCGGTCGCTGAGATCGCGCAGCCGGCTGCGCCAGGCTTGCGGCACGTTCGGGCTGTCATCGAGCCGCACATGCAGATCGGCCGCGAGCGCATTGTCGGCGCCATGGCGGCCGACCGCGCGCTTCAGCGCGTCGATCGCGACGATGTTGCCGGTGCCTTCCCAGATCGAACCGAGATGCGCGTCGCGCAGCAACCGGGGCGTGACGAATTCCTCGATGTAGCCGATGCCGCCGCGCATCTCCATCGCGTCGCCGCAGACTTTTCGGGCATCGCGGGTGGCGCGGAATTTCAAGGTCGGCGTCAGGATGCGCAGCAATGCCGCGGCATCCTGGCTGCCGGCCTCGGCGCGGTCGAGCGCGTCAGCGGTCAGAAAGCTCATCGACAGCGCCTGCTCGGTCGGCAGCATGATCTTCATCAGCTGCCGCCGCGCCAGCGGCAAATCGATGATGCGGCTTCCGAACACCACACGGCCCTTCGCGACCGTCATCGCATCGTGGAAGGCGCGGCGCATCAGCGCAGTCGACTTCACGCCGTTCGAAAGCCGCGACGAGTTCACCATCTCGGCCATCTGCACGAAGCCGCGGTCGAGCTTGCCGACGGCGTAAGCGATCGCGCCATCCAACTTGATCTCGCCCGAAGCCATCGAGCGGGTGCCGAGCTTGTCCTTCAGGCGCACGATCCGGTAGTGGTTCTGCGCGCCGTCGTCGAGGAAGCGCGGCATCAGGAACAGGCCGACGCCGCGGGTGCCCGGCCCGGCGCCCTCGGGGCGCGCCAGCAGCATCACCACCTTGGCATCGGCGTTTGAGCAGAACCACTTCTCGCCGTAGAGCCGCCAGTGGTCGCCTTCCTGCACGGCGCGGGTGGTCAGCGTGCCGACGTCGGAACCGCCCTCCTTCTCGGTCATGAACTGGCCGCCCTGCGTCAGTCTGCTCATGTCGGTCTGGGTCAGTCCGTCCAAATATTTCGCCTTCAAAGCCTCGCTGCCGAAATTCGCCAGCAGCTTCGCGCAACCGTCGGTGACGTTGATCGGGCAACCCATGCCGAATTCGGTCTGGTTGAACAGGAAGGTGAAGGCGTGCTTGGCCACGACAGGATATTTATCGGGCCAGCCCATGATGTCCTTGCGGATCGACAGCGCGTGAATGCCGAACTCGCCGAACGCGACTTTCTCGATATCGCGATAGGCCGGATGATATTCGATGTGCTGGACGTCGCGGCCGAACTTGTCGCGCTGATGCAGCACAGGCGTATGCCGGTCGGCAAGCCGTGCGCATTCGTCGAGAAAGCCACCGGCCAATCCGCCGAGACGGTCGAGATGCGGCTCGATGTGGCGGAACAACGCTTCGGGCAGATGCAGTTTCAGAAGATCTGTCAGCGCGGGATCGGCCCGGTAGAAATTCATTCCCGTCGTATCGGGCGCCAGCAGTCCCGGCTGGCTGACGGACGACGTTTTCTGATCCTGCTTGAGCGGCTGCATTGAATTCCCGGCTTCGCTTCTCATTTGTTTGGGCACGACTATCCTCCTCCGGCCGAGCAAAGGAAAGCCCAATGGATATTCCGAAGTACAAGATCGCCCTGATCGTCGGCGCCGGCGAGGGCCTCAGCGCCTCGCTGACGCGGCTATTTTCGCGGGAGGGAATTCGCGTGGCGCTGGGCGCCCGCAGCATCGAGAAGCTCGGCGCGCTCTGCACCGAAACCGGCGCGCGGACCTATGCCTGCGATGCCACCAAGGCCGAGGATGTCGAGCGTCTCTTCGGCCTCGTCGAGCGCGAGATCGGAACCCCTGATATCGTGGTCTACAACGCCTCTGGCCGCTCGCGTGGGCCCTTCGTTGAACTCGTCCCCTCCGAGGTCGAGCGGGCGATCGCGGTCTCGGCGTTCGGCGGCTTCCTGGTGGCGCAGGAAGCGGCGAAGCGCATGCTGCCCAACAAGAAGGGCGCGATCCTGTTCACCGGCGCCTCCGCCAGCGTCAAGGGCTATGCGCTATCGGCGCCGTTCGCGATGGGCAAGTTCGCATTGCGCGGGCTGGCGCAGAGCATGGCGCGGGAACTGTCGCCGCAGGGTATCCATGTCGCGCATTTCGTGATCGACGGCGGCATCCGCAGCGCCGCCCGCACCGAGCCCGCTGATCGCCCGGATTCGATGCTCGATCCCGACGCGATTGCATTGAGCTACTGGAACGTGCTGCAACAGCCGCGCAGCGCCTGGACCTGGGAGCTGGAATTGCGGCCCTGGGTTGAGAAGTTTTGAGATGACGGAGATCATCTCTAAGGCGTAGGCTGGGCTGAGCGCCGATCCTAACCGTCATTGCGAGGAGCGAAGCGACGAAGCAATCCATTTCTCCACTCGCGGTGGCATGGATTGCTTCGCTGCGCTCGCAATGACGACAACAATTCAACCCCGGGGGAATAGATGACCAGCGAAATCAAGATCGAAACCGGCACCGACGAACTGCTCTGCGTGATCCGCGACCGCGTCGCCGTCATCACCCTGAACCGTCCGGATGCCCGCAACTCGCTGTCGGACACGCTGACGCCGGCGCTGCGCACGATGATCCGGACCTGCGGCGAGAACCCCGAGGTCGGCGTGCTGCTCGTCACCGGCGCCGGCAAGGCGTTCTGCGCCGGCGGCAACGTCAAGGGCATGGGCGCGCATCGCGACCCGAAGAAGCTCGAAATGTCCTATGAAGACAAGGTCGCGGACCTTCAGGAGCGCCAGCGCCTGCTGACCGGCGCACTCGCCTCGGTACGCAAGCCGACCATTGCCGCGCTGCCCGGCCCCGCGGTCGGCGCCGGGCTTGCGATCGCGATGGCCTGCGACATCCGGATCGCGGCGCAATCCGCCTTCATCTCGACCGGATATCTGCGCGTGGCGCTGAGCGGCGACTACGGCATGGCCTGGCTGCTGACGCGGCTGGTCGGCACCTCGCGCGCCCGCGAATTGATGTTCACCTCCGAGAAGGTCGATGCCGTCAGATGCGAGCAGATCGGCCTCGTCAACCGCGTGGTGCCGGACGAGGCGCTGCAGGACGAGGCTTTTGCGCTGGCGAAGTCGATGGCCGAAGGCCCGACCTTGGCGCTGCGCTACATGAAGGACAATCTCGACGAGGCGCTGCAATTCGACTTCGCGACCGCGCGCGGCCACGAGGCCGAGCGGTTGATCCGGCTGACCACGACGGCCGATCACAAGGAAGCGGTGCAGGCGTTCATCGAGAAGCGCAAGCCGGTATTCCGGGGGAATTGAGTTCGGCCTCTTCTCCTTCCCCCTGAAAGGGGGAAGGTCGGGATGGGGGTCAGCCACACGCACGGTTGCCCGTGGAGAGAGAGAGAGAGAGAGAGGATCCCCACCCGCTTTGCTCTGACGAGCAAAGCGACCTCCCCTTTTCAAGGGGAGGTAAGAGCCATCGCGGCAGACTTAAAAAGAAAAGGGCCCGGTTCTGGGGAGGCCGGAACCGGGCCTAGTCAGTCAAACCGCAAGCGAGGACATCGCGGCCAAGCGGGAAGTGGCGGCAAGCCGCCAGCTGGCACAGGGAATGTCTTGCGGTTCGACGTGGATCTCTTTCGCAAAGCGCACCAGCTTCCAGTCGCCGGGGCTTTGCATGAAGGCATAGTCGGACTTGCGGGCGAGCCCGATCATCGTCGCATTGGAACGCAGCGTGTCGCCAAAAATGCGCTCGGCTCCGAGGGACGCCGCGCGGCACTCGAGATTCTTCAGCAGCGCCTTGCCAATGCCGTGGCCCTGCCACCGGTCATCGATCGACAGGCCGAACTCGACGCTCGACGTATCGGCATGGAAGGCATAGCGGGCTTCGCCGACAATGGTTTCGAAACCATCGACCAGCATCGTCGCGACCACCGTGAACCGGTCAGCCTCGCCGACATGAATAAAACGCTCGAGCTCCGTCTTCGGCAGCTCGCTCAGTGCGCCCAGGAAGCGGTTGTAGCGGGACCCCGCGGAGAGCGATCGGATGTAGTTCTGCAGTTCCTCGCGATCGCGCGGCTCGACGAAGCGCACCTTGATCTCGCTGCCGTTCTTGGCGCGCAGCACGTCGGAGTATTGCTTGAGATCGTCGAGATGCAGCGCAACCATGACACGCTCCTCGGGTGAAGAAACTGGCCGGCGCCCCTCCATCGAGGCGGCGCCGGCGACGGCGGCCCATTAGGCCCGCCAGAACGGCTTGTCGGTCTCGAACACGACGTCGCTGCGGGACATGCCGATGTCGTGCAGGTCGCGCTCGGTCCACTGCGACAGCTCGCGGCGGCGCTCGTAGCGCTCCCACCAGACATGCAGCGTCTCGCCGACCTGGTTCAGCAGCCCCGATGCATGATGATCGGCCGTATGATGATTTGTCATCGATTCATGGGTGAAAATGGACATTTGCGGCTCCTATCGGTAAACCTGTTGGCGGCAATATCGGAGCTATTCGGCCCGTTCACAAACGACACTTTGTACCGCTTCGCATGAATTAACGTCATGCATTGGGAGACCTTTCTGGCATGACCAGCCGCCTGCCTTCGCTGAACGGCCTGAGGGCATTCGAGGCCGCCGCGCGGCACATGAGCTTCACGCTGGCGGCGTCCGAACTGAACGTGACCCAGACCGCGATCAGCCATCAGATCCGGCGGCTTGAGGAGGAACTCGGCGTCCGCCTGTTTATCCGCCAGAACCGCTCGCTGGGCCTGACGCCGGAGGCCGCCGAATACCTTCCCGGCGTCCGCGCCGCTTTCAACGACCTCCGGCTTGCGACAGATCGGCTGCTACGCCGGGACGACGATCACGTGCTCACCGTCTCGACCTTGGCGTCGCTCGCCGCCAAATGGCTGCTGCCGCGGCTGTCGGCATTCCAGGAGGCGCATCCCGGCATCGACGTCCGCATCACCACCTCAACCAGCCTGGTCGATTTCCACCGCGACAAGGTCGACGCCGCGATCCGCTACGGCCGCGGCCAATGGGCCGGCCTGCGCGCGGACTGGCTGATGGCGGACGAGCTGTTTCCGGTGTGCAGTCCCTCGCTGCTGCAGGGAACCAAGCCGCTCAAATGCCCTGAGGATCTCAGGGATCATGTGCTGCTGCACACCAGCAACGCCAACAGCGACGACTGGCGGCTGTGGCTGACCGCGGCGGGCCTGCCGACCGACGTCTCCAAACAGCCGGGCGTCACCTTCGACCTGCTGTTCGTGACGCTCCAGGCCGCGATCGACGGGATCGGCATCGCGATGGGCCGCACCTCCTATGTGCAGGACGACATCACCAAGGGCCGGCTCGTGGTTCCCTTCAAGATCGCACTGCCGGCGGACGCCGGCTTCTATCTGGTGTCGCCGCAGGGACGCGCCGATACGCCAAAACTCTCCGCGTTCCGCTCCTGGCTCGGCGCCGCGGCACATACCGCGCCTTGATGCGGCGCACGCTGCGCTCAAGCTTCGCTCGAAGGCGCTTCCAGCAGATTTCCACCTACGGCTTTTTTCCGATGGCCTCGGCGTGATTTCGGGGTTGGTCGCGCCGGACAGGCGTGCCAAATTGCCGCACATGGCAGGGTAACTGCCTTGGCTGGCGAGACAATTTTCGCCGGCCCTTTTGTTTCGGGGAAGGAAAAGGCGTTATGTCGCAGTCGAGTTCACCACAAGTCCCGCAAATCAAGTCGCGTCTTGGCGCCATCCTGCGCGCGACCAGCGGCAATTTCCTCGAGCAATTTGACTTCTTCCTGTTCGGCTTCTATGCGCCCCTTATCGCCAAGGCCTTCTTCCCCTCCGAGAACGAGACCGCGGCGCTGCTCAACGCCTTCGGCGTGTTCTGGCTCGGCGCGCTGATGCGCCCAGTCGGAGCGATTGTGCTCGGCGCCTATATCGACCGCATCGGCCGCCGCAAGGGCCTGATCGTAACGCTCGCAATCATGGCCGTCGGCACGGTGGTGATCGCGATCTGCCCGACCTATGCAAGCATCGGCATTGCCGCTCCGATTATCGTCCTGCTTGCCCGCCTGCTGCAGGGCTTCTCCGCCGGCGTCGAGCTCGGCGGCGTCTCGGTCTACCTCGCGGAGATCGCCACACCCGGCAATCGCGGCTTCTATACCTCGTTCCAGTCGGCGAGCCAGCAGGTGGCGATCTTCGTCGCCTCGATCCTCGGCTTCATCCTGAGCGAGAGCATGCCGGCCGCAACCGTCGCGGACTGGGGCTGGCGCATCCCGTTCTTCGTCGGCTGCCTGATCATCCCCGTGATCTTCTTCCTGCGCCGCACGCTGGAGGAAACCCCGGCGTTCCTGGCGATGAAGAAGCATCCGACTGCAAGCGAGGTGTTTTCGTCGGCACTCGCCAACTGGCGCATCGTGATCCTCGGCATGATGATCGCGGTGCTGACCACCACGACCTTCTACTTCGTTACCGTCTACACGCCGACCTTCGGCAAGACCGTGCTGAAGCTCTCGACCCAGGATGCGCTGCTGGTGACGCTGCTGGTCGCCGTGACCAACTTCATCTGGAATCCGGTCGGCGGCGCGCTGTCCGACCGGATCGGCCGCAAGCCGGTGCTGCTGGCGATCGCCGGCCTGTCGCTGGTGACGGCCTATCCGGCGCTGCACTGGCTGGTCACCGATCCGAGCTTCGGCAAGATGCTGGCGGTCGAGATGATGTTCTCGTTCTATTTCGGCGTCTACAGCGGCACCATGCTGGGCTCTCTGGTCGAGATCGTGCCGGCGCATGTCCGCACCACCTGCTTCTCGCTGGCCTTTGCGCTGGCGGCCGGGCTGTTCGGCACATTCACGCCGTTCGCCTCGACCTGGCTGATCCAGCAGACCGGCGACAAGGCCTCGCCCGGCTACTGGCTGATGTGCGCGGCCGTGCTCGGCATCGTCGCCGCGCTGATCGTCTATCGTGACGGCCAGACCATCGAGCAGCGTGAGACGGTTGCGGCATGATCGTGCGCATGCAATTGGGGCAGACTCTTTATTTGAGCATGATCTTTCGGAAAACCGCTACACGCTTTTCCGGATCATGCTCATTCGCCCGCCCCTGTTGCTTTCCATGCCAACAACGATAACAAGAGCGCATGGTTGATCTGACGCGCAGGTTCGACGTGCTGGTGATCGGCGGCGGCAACGCCGCGCTCTGCGCTGCGATCAGCGCACGGCGCGCCGGTGCTTCGGTGCTGGTACTGGAAGGCGCGCCAAAGTTCTACCGCGGCGGCAACACCCGCCATACCCGCAACATGCGCTGCGCCCATGACGCGGCGACCGAAATCCTCACCGGTCCCTACACCGAGGAGGAATTCTGGCAGGATTTGCTGCTGGTGACCGGCGGCCAGACCGACGAGGAACTGGCCCGCTTCATGATCCACGAGTCCAAGGACATCCTGAACTGGATCGTCCAACAGGGCGTGCGTTGGCAGCCCTCGCTCGGCGGCACCTTGAGCCTCGGCCGCACCAATTCGTTCTTCCTCGGCGGCGGCCGCGCGATGCTGAACGCGCTGTATCTTACCGCCGAGGAGCTCGGCGTCGACATCCTCTACGATGCCGAGGTCATCGATCTCAAGATCGAGGACGGCATGTTCCTCTCGGCCCAGCTGAAGCAGCCGGTCGGCGGCAGGACCGAGGTGCGCGCCTCGACCCTGGTCGCGGCCGCCGGCGGCTTCGAGGCAAATATCGAATGGCTGAAGCAATATTGGGGCGAGGCCGCCGACAATTTCCTGATCCGCGGCACGCCGTATAATCGAGGCGCGATCCTGAAGATGCTGCTGGCCAAAGGCGTGCAGGAGATCGGCGATCCAACGCAGTGCCATGCGGTGGCAATCGACGCCCGCGCGCCGAAGTTCGACGGCGGCATCATTACCCGTCATGACTCGGTCGTGTTCGGCATTGTCGTCAACAAGCATGCCGAGCGCTTCTACGACGAAGGCGAGGACATCTGGCCGAAGCGCTATGCGATCTGGGGCCGCCTGGTCGCGGCGCAGCCGGACCAGATCGCCTACATCATTTTCGATTCGACCGTCGTGACGAGCTTCATGCCGACGCTGTTTCCGCCGATCGCAGGCTCAACGATTGCCGAACTCGCCGGCAAGCTCGAGCTCGATGCGGCCGCGCTGGAAAAGACCATCACCGAATTCAACGCCTCGGTGCAGCCCGGCAGCTTCGACCACACCATCCTCGACGACTGCCGCACCGAAGGCATCACGCCTCCGAAGACGCATTGGGCGCGCAGGATCGAGACGCCGCCCTATCTCGCCTATCCGGTGCGGCCCGGCATCACCTTCACCTATCTCGGCACCCGCGTGAACAAGCAGTCGCGGATGCTGATGAAGGACGGCAAGCCGTCCGCCAACATGTTCGCCGCCGGCGAGATCATGGCCGGCAACGTGCTCGGCAAGGGCTACGCCGCCGGCATCGGCATGACCATCGGCAGCGTGTTCGGCCGCGTCGCCGGGCGGGAAGCGGCGAAGAATGCGCGGAACTGACAGCTAGGCGGGAGCGATGCACGGGACGAGGATCTTGCAGGAAGCCGACCGTCTGATGACGGTGTGCAATTCCTGCCGCTATTGCGAGGGCCTGTGCGCGGTGTTTCCCGCGATGGAGATGCGCCGCGCCTTCTCCGACGGCGACCTCAACTATCTCGCCAATCTCTGCCATGCCTGCGGCGCCTGCTATACCGACTGCCAGTTCTCGCCGCCGCACGAATTCAACGTCAATGTGCCGAAGACGCTCGCGGTGGCGCGCGCCGAATCCTATGCCGCCTATGCCTGGCCACGCGCCTTCGCCGGCGTGTTCGCGCGCAACGGCCTCGTCATCAGCCTGATCGCGGCGCTGAGCGTCGCCGCCTTCATCTTCGGCTTTGCCGCCGTCAACGACCGCGGCGTGCTGTATGGCATCCACACCGGGCCCGGCGCGTTCTACAAATTGATGCCGCACAATGCGATGGCGCTGCTGTTCGGCGCCGCTTTGCTCTACGCCATCCTGGCGCTGGCGATGGGCGCGCGCGCGTTCTGGCGCGCGATCGGCGAGCCCATTGGCATGAAAACGGACGCGAAATCGCTGTTGCAGGCGGTGCGAGATGCCGGCGAGCTGCGCTATCTCGACGGCGGCGGCGTCGGCTGCTTCAACGAGGACGACCACCCGACCGACCGCCGCAAGCTGCATCACCACTTCACCTTCTACGGCTTCGCGCTGTGCTTCGCCGCGACCTGCGTCGGAACGCTGTATCATTATCTGCTGGCGCGCGAAGCGCCCTATGCCTGGTGGGATCTGCCTGTGGTGTTGGGCACGCTCGGCGGCATCGGGCTCGTGGTCGGCCCTATCGGGCTCTTGTCAGAGAAATGGAAGCGCGATCGGGTGCTGGTCGACGAAAAGCAGATGGGCATGGACACCGCGTTCATCCTGATGCTGTTCCTGACCAGCATCACTGGCCTCGCCTTGCTGCTGTGGCGCGAGACTGCCGCGATGGGCCCGCTGCTCGCGCTACACCTCGGCGTGGTGTTCGCGCTGTTCATCACCATGCCCTACGGAAAATTCGTGCACGGCATTTACCGCTTCGTCGCGCTGGTGCGCTACGCGCGGGAACGGCAGATGACGGCGGAGTGATTAAGAATGTAGGGTGGGTTAGCGAAGCGTAACTCCCCGACTTCGTGCCGCGGAGAAGATGGTGAGTTACGCCTTCCGCCTTCGCTCGTTGAGCTACGGCGGACGTAGTCGGCTAACCCACCCTACGGGACCGCCCGCGTGGCGCCAGCGCGGCGAACACTACAAATCCACCACCACGTAGTCGCTTTCCACCGCGACCTTGATGGTCTCGGCGACATACGGCCCCTTCACCACATTGGTGCCCGGCTCGACGCTGACCGGATAGGCGCGTACGCGGAAGCGACGCGGGTCGCAATAGGACTGGCCGGTGCGGATGTCGAACTCCCAGCCATGCCAGGGGCAGCGCAGGATCTCGCCGAGCTTGGTGTATTCGATCTCGCCGGGATCGGAGGATGACGCGAGCCCGATCAGCGGGCCCTCGCAGAGCGCCGCGCCCTGATGCGGGCAGCGGTTCAACAGGCCGAAGAACTCGCCCTTGACGTTGAAGACGGCGATCGGCCGTCCGTCGATCTCGAAGAATTTTCGCGACCCGGGTGGCAACTCGTCCACCGGGGCAATCACATGACGCGCCATCTATGAGATACCGTACAGCTGCTTCGCATTGTCGAGATAGAACGCCTGGCGGTTAGCATCGCTGACGCCGGCCGGCAGCACGCGCGAAGGCTCGTCGTAATCCCAATGCGGATAGTCGGTCGCGAACAACAGTCTGTCCCAGCCGATCCATTCGATGGTCTGGAACAGATGGTCGCGGCTCTCCGGATCTTCCATCGGCTGCGTGGTCCACCAGATGTGGTCGCGGATGTATTCCGACGGCTTGCGCTTCAGATGCGGCACCTCGGAATGCAGCCGCGCAAACACCTTGTCGAGTCGCCAGGCGAGCGACGGCGCCCAGCCGAAGCCGGCCTCGACCATCACCATCTTCAGTTTCGGGAAGCGCTCGAACACGCCTTCGAGCACCAGGCTCGCCAGCGCGGTCTGCTGGCACTGCGAATGCCCAACCATCTCCTCGATGTAATAGCTCGGCCAGCCCGAGGCGGTGATCGGGTTGCCGCCGAAGCCGAAGGCGTGCACGCCGATCGGCAGGCCGGCCTCCTGCGCCGCCTCATAGATCGGCCAGTAGCGGCGCTGGCCGAGCGGCTCGACGTTGCGGCTGAGCAGCAGCACCTGGACGAAATTCGTGTCGCCTGCGCGCTTGCGGATTTCCGCTGCCGCCGACACGCCCTCCTCATTGGCGACGACCACCGAGCCCTTCAGCCGCGAGTCCTTGCTGGTCCATTTCTCGATCTGCCAGTCGTTGATCGCCGAGCAGATCGCGCCGGCGAGGTCCTGGTTGCGGATGCCCTGCCCGGTGTTGAGCGGATTGAGCACGCCGAGCGCGACATTGTTGGGATCGAGATGCTGCTTCTGCATGAAGGACAGCGACGAGCCCTGCGGCCCGCCTTCCGGCGGATAGGCGTCGCGGCGCGAGGCGTTCGGCTGCGCCTTCGGATAGGGCGGGCCTTCCATCATGCCCTGATAAGCATGAACGCCGAAGGTCTCGAGATGGCTGTGCCAGCGCTTGGCCAGATAAGGATGCAGCTCGTCCTTGGTCGCGCGTGCCGGATGGATGTCGCAATCGGCGATCGCGGTCTTGATGCCCGTCGACGCGGCCGCCTCGGGGCGTTCCCGAACCTGGATGTTCATGGCGTCATCTCCTTCACCTTCAACCGTCCATAGGTCGCGTGCGGATTGTCGATCATGATCTTGCGGACCAGGTCCGGCGACAACCCCTTCGGCAAGACCTCGTCACCATCGAACTGCCAATGCGGATAGTCAGTCGAGAATAGGATCAATTCGTCCGACTGCATATGGTCGAACAGCCGGTTCAGGGTGTCGCCTTCCGGCGGCGCGTCGACCGGCTGCAGCGAGAAGCGGATGTTGCTTCGCACAATCTCCAGCGGCGCACGATCGACCCACGGCGTTTCCATGCGCACGCCGCGCCAGAACTTGTGCAGCCGCCACAGGAACGGCGGCAGCCAGGTGAAACCACTCTCCAGCATCACCATCGTTAAGGCTGGATGGCGCGCGAACACGCCCTGGACGATCAGGCTGGTGAGCTGGGTCTGGAACGCTTGCGCCTGCGCGACGTAATCCTCGATGTGATAGGAGCCCCAGCCGACCGAGGTCGGCGGGTTGTGGTAGGCGCTGCCGGCATGGATGCCGATCGGCAGGCCGTGCCGTTCGGCCGCGGCGTAAATCGGCCAGTAGTGACGCTTGCCGAGCGGCATGTCGCCCATCACAAGCATCAGCACCTGCACGAAGCGCTTGTCCTGCGCACAGCGCTCGATCTCGGCCACCGCCTTGTCGATGCTCTGCATCGGAATCACGATCGATCCGCGCAGCCGATCATCCTTGTCGAGCCACTCCTTGACCAGCCAGTCGTTCAGCGCGCGGCAGAAGGCATCGGCCATGTCTTCGGAGAACACCAACTGCACGCCGTAGAGCGGGTTGCAGATACCGTAGGCGGTGCCGAACTTGTCGAGCGCCTGACTTTGCATGTCCCCAAGGCTCGAGCCCGGCTTGCCTTGCGCGGGGCGCCAGTCCGGCCGCGACGAGATCGGCGAATTGGTGGGATAGGATTGCGAGATCAGATCCGTCATGCCGCGCGTCGTCACCTGGTCGCGCCAGTAGTCGTTCATGTACGGCAGCAGGCTGGTGAGGTGAGGCACGGCGGGATGCAGATCGCAATCCACGCCGCCCGCGATCGGCAACGTCATGGTGTTTCCTCCGCGCACGCTCTCACAACAACTGTCGGGGCGCCGCTTGGTTGTTGTCCGACATTCAATCAGTCCATGCTGCGATCCGCAACTCGGCAGAGGCCGGTGTGGTGTGCTAGGAAGGCAGAACGCCCTACAGGATTTTCATGGCAAGCAACGAGAAAGAGCGCCGATGAACGCACTCATATCCATCGCTGAGCAGGTCGCCGCGAAACTGATCGCCAACAAGCAGACGATTGCGGTCGCGGAGTCCTCCACCGGCGGACTGATCTCCGCGTCACTGCTCGCGGTGCCCGGCGCATCGGCCTATTTCCTCGGCGGCGGCGTGATCTACACCCGCGACGCGCGGCGTGCGCTGATGGACATTTCCGACGACGCGATGCGGGGTCTCCGCTCGTCGTCAGAACCCTATGCTCAGTTGCTGGCGCGCCAGATCCGCGAACGCCTCGCGACCGATTGGGGATTGTCGGAAACCGGCGCCGCCGGCCCGACCGGCAACCGCTACGGCGATGCCGCCGGCCACAGCTGCATGGCGGTCTCAGGCCCGCAGCAGCAGGTCATCACGCTGGAAACCGCCAGCGGCGACCGGCAGGCCAACATGCAGGCGTTCGCAAAGGCGGCGCTGGAGCTACTGCTGAGGAATCTGTCGCGCTAGTTCAACGGCGTCGTCTCGGCGAAGGCCGGGACCCATAACCACAAGTGTTGGCGGTGAGCTGCGCTATGGCCACACCCTGCATCATAACTCATTCCTGGGGTAATGGGTCCCGGCCTTCGCCGGGACGACGCGGGGGAGAGATTCGCGGACTATCAATCAGCGGAGCAACGCTGCGCGAAGAATCTCACTTCTCGCGGAACGAGCGCATGAACTGGTCGCTCATCGGCTTCATCAGATACGACAGCATGGTGCGGTCGCCGGTCTGGACGAAGGCTTCCACCGGCATGCCTGGGATGATCTTCACCTCGCTGCCGAGGCGCGCGACCTCTTCCGGGGGCATCGAGACGCGGATGGTGTAGTAGCTCTGCCCGGTGCGCTGATCGGTGTTGACGTCGGCGGAGACGCGCGTGACGACGCCGTTCAGCTCGGGCGTGGTACGCTGGTTGAAGGCGGAGAGCCGCAGCACGGTCTTCTGTCCGACCTGCAGCTTGTCGATGTCCTGCGGGTTGACCTTGGCCTCGACCGACAGATCGTCGGCCTTCGGCACGATCATCATGATGGCGTCGCCGGCGGTGATCACACCGCCGACCGTGTGCACGGTCGACTGCAGCACGACGCCGTCCTGCGGCGCGCGGATGTCGATGCGGCGAAGCTGGTCTTCGGCGGTCACCTTGCGTTCGACAAACTCGCCGATCTTGTCGTTGGTCTCACGCAGGTCCTTCGAGACCTCGGAGACCATGTCCTTGTCGACCTGGATGATCTGCAACTCGGTCTCGGTGATCTTGCCCTTGGCCTGGGCGCGCGAGGCGATGTATTGCGCGCGCTCGCCGGAGAGCCGCGCCGCGTCGCGCTCCAGCGTGGTCAGGCGGGTGAGCTGCACCAGATGCTGCTCATAGAGCTGGCGGACGCCGACCAGCTCCTGCTGCACCAGTGCGATCTCCTTGTCCTTGGCGGCTTCCTGCGCCTGCAGGCCGGAGATCTCCTCGTTGAGCTGGGTGACGCGTTCGCGCAGCTGCGCCTTCTGGCCGCTGCGGCCGTTGACGCGGACTTCGAACAGCTTGGATTCGCTCGCCATGATGTCGCGCACGTCGGGATCCTTGGCCTGCTCGGTGAGCTGCGGCGGGAAGGCGATCTTGTCGTTGCCCCGCTGCTCGGCTTCGAGCCGGGCTGCGCGCGCGTAGAGGCCATTCAGCGTCTTGACCACGATCGCAAGGCTCGCCTTCACGACCGTCTCGTCGAGGCGCACGACGACATCACCCGCCTTGACCACGTCGCCGTCACGCACCCGGACCTCGCCAACCACGCCGCCGGTCGGATGCTGCACCTTCTTGACGTTGGACTCGACCACCACCGAGCCCGGCGCGATCAGCGCGCCCGAGATCGGCACCGTGGTCGCCCAGCCACCGACGCCGCCGCCCAGAACCAGAACCACGACGAGGCCGACGATCAGATGCTTGCGGATCGAGAGACGTGCGTTGCGCGGCTGATCGGTCATGCGATCGCTCATGACTTGGCTCCCCCCGCATCGGCGACGATCTTGATCGGCGTCGGCACCGGCGGCGCGACGCGCTGCAGCACCTGGGCGAGCACGGTCTCCTTCGGCCCAAAGGTCTGCATGCGGCCGTCCTTCAGCACCAGCAGCTGGTCGACGCCCTCGATGCCGACCGGCCGGTGCGCGACCACGATGACGATGGCGCCGCGTTCGCGGGCACCACGCACCGCGCGGGTCAGAGCCTCGTCGCCTTCACTATCGAGGTTGGAGTTCGGCTCATCCAGCACGATCAGAAACGGATCGCCGTAGAGCGCGCGCGCCAGCGCGACGCGCTGCGCCTGGCCAGCGGAGAGCGCGGTGCCCTGCTCGCCGACCTGGGTGTCGTAGCCCTCGCGCATCTTGATGATCATCTCGT
Organism: Bradyrhizobium sp. 6(2017); assembly: GCF_011058295.2. NCBI lineage: Bacteria > Pseudomonadati > Pseudomonadota > Alphaproteobacteria > Hyphomicrobiales > Nitrobacteraceae > Bradyrhizobium > Bradyrhizobium sp. 6(2017). The sequence continues at coordinate 9,530,143 of NZ_CP049289.2, forward strand.
GCACGCCGGCTTCCTTGGCCGCGGCGATGATGCCGTCGGACTTGGCGTCGGGATCGAACCGGCAGATGTTCTGCGCCACCGTGCCGGCGAACAATTCGACGTCCTGCGGCAAATAGCCGACATGGCGCCCGAGCTCGTCCGACGACCACTGGTCGAGCGCTGCGCCGTCGAGCCGTACCTTGCCGCGCGCCGGCACCCAGACGCCGACCAGCGCCCGGATCAGCGACGACTTGCCGGAACCGCTCGGGCCGATCACGCCGACGCCGCTGCCGGCTTCGGCCGCGAAGGTGATGTCCTGCACGATGGCGCGCTGATCGCCGGGCGCAACCATGGTCACCGCCTCGACCGAAAGCCTCTTCTCCGGCGCCTGCAGCAGCGTCTGCTCGGGGCGCGCCGGAATCTGTTGCAGCAGGCGGTTGAGCCGCTGCCAGCTCTGCCGCGCGGCGACAAAGCCCTTCCAATGCGCGATCGCGAGATCGACCGGCGCCAGCGCCCGCGCGCTCAGGATCGAGCCGGCGATGATGATGCCGCCGGTGGCCTCCTGGTGGATCACGAGATAGGCACCGACCGCGAGCACCGCGGACTGCAGCATCATGCGCAGCACCTTGGCGACCGCACCGAGCCCACCGGTGACGTCGCTCGCGTGCTGGTTGCCGGAGAGATATTCCTCGTTGGCCTCGTTCCAGCGCTTGTTCATCCGCCCGGCCATGCCCATCGCCACGAGCACCTCGGCGTTGCGGCGGCTCGAGGCGGCGAGATCGTTGCGCCGCGCCGCGAGCGACATCGCTTCCTTGGCGGGCGAGCGCGACATGTATTCGGTAATCAGCGTCAACGTCACCAGAATGACGGCGCCGACCAGCGCGGTGACGCCGAGCAGCCAATGGAACGCGAAGCAGATCGCCATGTAGAACGGCAGCCAAGGCAAATCGAAGAACGCGCCGGGACCCATGCTGCCGAGGAAGGAGCGCACGTTGTCGAGATCGCGCAGCGGCTGCAGGCCCTCGCTGCGATTGCCGGCCATCAGCGGCAGCCGCACGATGGTGTCGAACACCCGCGCATTGAGCGCCTCGTCGAGCGAGGTGCCGACGCGACCGAGGATCCGTCCGCGCAAGAGATCGAGCACGCCCTGGGCGATGTAGAGCACCGCGGCGATGACCACGAGGCCGACCAGGGTCGGAACGCTACGGCTCGGCAGCACGCGGTCGTAGACCTGCAGCATGAACATCGAACCTGTCAGATATAACAGGTTGATCATGCAACTGATGAGACCGACGCCGATGAAGGCACTGCGACATGCGCGCAGCGCCTCAGCCAGTTCGGAACGCCGGACAGCGGGCGCGGCTGCCATGAAAACTGTTCTCTGCAAACAAAGCGTTACGTGATGACCACCTTGTATAGGCGTTTGCGGCCATCGTCCATTTCAAGTCGCGTCGACCAGAGCATGGTTCGCGGGCTATTTTTGTGATCCCACAGACAGTTGACGGAATAATTAGGGTTAACCGGCCGCGGAACCCGGCGCGGTAACAGGTGCGGTAACAGGTGCAGTTCTTGGAAAGGGCACGAGAATGACCGACATCGAGACCCTGCCGATCTCGCCGTTCACATCGAGCAATACCCCGCTGCCGACGCCAAGGCCGGCTTCCGGGCGCCAGCGCGCCTCGGGGCGAACACCGATCCACGCGCCCCGCGGTGGCCTGAACAGTTGCACCGCCAGATTCGGATTGGGGTCGGCCACCACGTTCTGGACCGGGCGCGCGATGCCGTGGGTCCAGTCGGCGGGACCGAGCACCCGCGCCAGCGGGCCGGCATCGGTCGTCACCTCATGATGCATGCGAAACCAGGCAACCTCGCCGCCGACACGGGCTTCCATCGCATCCATGAACCAGCTGCGGCCATGGCCATGGACGGCGTGCAGGTTGCGCAACGGAAAGGCCGTGGGATCGACCGGATCGGCTGCACTTCCGTCAAGGCCCGGCACCTCGACGGCACGTTCGCGGGACAGCGTCACGCGCACCGTCGCGGTGGGCTGCGCTTCGCCGACCGGCCAGAGCGTGTTGTCGACGACGCTGACCCGGCCGCCCTCGGTCACGACGGTGACTTGCGTGCGCAATTCGGCCATCGGGGTCGGCCGCAGGAACCAGGCTGAAGCTGAGATCGCGGTGCCCCAGTTGCGCGCGCCGGCCATCGCCTCGACCTCGGCGGTCAACAGGCTTGCGACCGCCCCGCCCTGAAGGCCTGCGAACGGCCCCGCCGCAGCGCGGCGGGCTTCCAGTGGTGGGGCGTGGCGAGCGGTTCGAAGATGGCCAAGGTGCGTTCCCTGAGGTGAGCAGGATTGAGCGATCTGGCAATCTGAGCGAAGAATAGCAGCCATGACAAAAGGCCGTTCATCACTTCAGGTGAACAAAATTCACCCATTGGACGCTCCGGATCCGCGCCTGATCCCGCCGCTCGCGGCGCTGCTCGCCTTCGAGCGCGCGGCCACACAGTTGAGCTTCCGCGGCGCCGCGCGCGACCTGTCGCTGAGCCCGTCGGCGATCAGCCACCAGATCCGCGGGCTGGAGCAGCAGTTCGGCACCAAACTGTTCGTCCGCGGCGCGCGCTCGGTGCGGCTGACCCTGGACGGCGAGCGCTATCTCGCAAAGGTGTCGGCCGCGCTGGCGACGCTGCAGGAGGCTAGCCGCGACATGCTGCGGCAACGCCGCGAGAGCAGCGGCGAACTCTGGATCAGCTCATTGCCGTTCTTCACCAGCGCCGTGCTGCTGCCGGCGCTGCCGGAGTTCAAGCGGCGCCATCCGCAGCTGACGCTGCGGATCGAGGCCACCCATCAATATGCCGACTTCATCGGCTCGCGCGTCGACGTCGCGATCCGCTACGGGCGGGAGCATGCCGCCGGGCTGAAGGTCGAGCCGCTGGTCCGGGTCAGCGGGCAGCCGGTCTGCGCGCCGGCGCTGGTCAAGGCCGGACTGCGGCGGCCGGAGGACCTGTCGCGCGAGGTGCTGATCCATGTCACGACGCAGCCGCGGGCCTGGCCGGCCTGGTTGCAGGAGGCCGGGCTGCCGAATCTTGCGCCGCGCGGGCATCTGTGGCTCGACAGCGTGCCGGCGATGCTGGAGGCCGCCGAACACGGGCTCGGCGTCGCGATCGCGATCGCTCCCCTGATCAAGGCGCGGCCGGGCTTCGGCAAGAAACTGGTGGCGCCGTTCGCGTTCGAGGCCGCGCCCAGCGAGACGATCTACCTGATCTCCCGCACCGAACAGGCGCGCGACCGGCGCATTGCCGCAGTGCGGCGCTGGATTGCCGACGCGGTCGCCCGCGTCTCCTAAACCGTGGCGGCCGCGGGTTCTGCGAGCACGCAGCGCGCCAAATGGCCGGGCGCGACCTGCACGCCGGGCGGCAAGCCTTCGCTGCAGCGCGGCTCGGCGAACCTGCAGCGTGGCGCGAACGAGCAAGCGGCCGGTGCCTGATCGAGCGAGGGCGGCGTGCCCGGGATGGTTTCGAGCCGCTGGCCGCGCATCGCGCCGTGGATGGTCGAGGCCAGCAGACCCTTCGCATAGGGATGGACCGGCGTGCGCACGATGTCGCGCAGGGCGCCCTGCTCGACGATCTGGCCGGCATACATCACCGCGACGCGGTCGCAGATCTCGATCGCGACGCCAATGTCGTGGGTGACGAAGATGACCGACATGCCGAATTCGCGCTGCAGCTCGCGCAGCAGCAGCAGGATCTGGATCTGCACGGTGGCATCGAGCGCCGTGGTCGGTTCGTCCGCGAGCAGGATTTTGGGCTTGCAGGCCAGCGCCAGTGCGATCATCGCGCGTTGGCGCATGCCGCCCGACATCTCGTGCGGATAGGATTCCAGCCGCCGCCTGGCGGAAGGGATCCGCACGACTTCGAGCATTTCGAGCGCACGCGCGGTGGCATCGCGCTCGCTCTTGCCCTCGTGGCGCATCACCGTCTCCGCGATTTGGCGGCCGATGGTGTAGACCGGATCGAGCGCCAGCGCCGGCTCCTGGAAGATCATCGAGACGGTCTGGCCGCGGAATGCGGACAGCGCCTCGTCGTCCATCGCCAGCACATCCCGACCCAGCACTGTCACGCTGCCGGAGATCTGCGTGCGCTTCTTCGGCAACAGCCGCATCAACGCGCGCAAGGTCACGCTCTTGCCCGAGCCGGACTCGCCGAGCAACCCCAACACCTCGCCCTCGCCGAGCGACAGGCTGAGATCGTTCACGGCATGCACCGTGCGATCGCCGGTGAAGCGGATGTTGAGGTTGTTGATCTCGACAAGATTGGTCATGCGAGCTTGGGCACCCTGGCGTGGAAATCGGTCGCGCGCTGGAACGCTGCGCCGATCCGCAGCAATGCGGCTTCCTCGAACGAGCGGCCGATCAGCTGCATGCCGACCGGCAGGCCCGCTCTGGTGAAGCCCGACGGAATCGAGAGCGACGGCACGCCGAGATAATTGACCGGACGGGTGAACCGCGTCAGCCGCTGGATCACCGCCTCCGCGCCCGGACCGTTGCCGACGTCGCTTTCGGCGATCGTCGGCGCCGGCACCGGGGCCGACGGCGCAATAACCGCATCGACGCCGCTGATCGCCGAATTGTGTGCGGCGAGCGCAGGGCCGCGCCAGCGCATCGCCTCGAGATAGCTGACGGCAGGAATGGTGAGCCCGTTCTGCAGCCGCATCAGGACCTGCGCGCCGTAATCCTGCGGCCGCTCGATCATCCAGCGCTTGTGGAAGGCGGCGGCCTCGGCCGCGAGCACCAGCTGCGACGCCGCGCTGAGCTGGCGCTGATCGGGCAGCTCGACCTTGACGATCTCGGCGCCCTCCTTCTTCAGGGTGGCAACCGTCTCGTCGAGGATGCGCGCCACTTCAGGATCGAGGTCGTCGACATAGAACGCCGTCGGCACGCCGATCTTGACGCCCTTCAGCGACTGTCTGGTCGCGGCCAAATAGTCGGGCACCGGCTGCGTCGACGCGGTGAGATCCTCGGGATCGGCGCCGGCCATCAGGCCGAGCAGCAGCGCGCAGTCCTCCGCGGTCTGCGCCAGCGGACCGACGGTATCGAGCGACTGCGACAGCGGCATCGCGCCGGCGCGGCTGACGCGGCCGACCGTCGTCTTCAGCCCGGTGACGCCGCAGAAATGCGCGGGCATGCGCACCGAGCCGCCGGTGTCGGAACCGAGCGCGGCAAAGGTGAGCCGCGCGGCGACCGCCGAGCCCGAGCCCGACGACGAGCCGCCGGTGATGTGCTCGGTATTCCAGGGATTGCGCACCGCGCCGTAATGCACGTTGTGGCCGGTCGGCCCATAGGCGAACTCGACCATCTGCAGCGAGCCGAGCCGGACCTGTCCGGCATCCTTCAATCGCTGCAGCGCCGTCGCGGTCGTCTTCGGCACGAAGTCGCGGCGGATCAGCGCGCCGCAGGTCACGACCTTGCCGGCGTCATAATACATGTCCTTGTGCGCCAGCGGCACGCCGTGCAGCGGGCCACGCGCGTTGCCCTTGGCGAGCGCCGCATCGGCCTCGGTGGCCGCAGCAAGCGCCTGTTCGGATTCAACAGCCATATAGGCGTTGAGGCGCGGCTGCCACTCTGCAATGCGATGCAGCACGGCGCGCGTCACCTCATGCGAGGAGACCTTCTTGTCGGCAATCGCCTTGGCGACTGCGGTCAGGGTCATGAGGGCCGGCTCGGTGCTCATTTCGACACCTTTGTGATCTGCGCCAGCAGGAAGCTCGCGGGTTCGAGATCGAAGGGCAGCGTGCCGGAGATCGGTGCAAAACCGTCGAAGGCGGGCCCGATCGAATTGGCGATGCGGGTGGCGGTCTCGTCGTCAGCGGGCACGTCGGCGACGTGCGCGATCACCTTGACGTCTTTGGGAGTGGGTCTGGTCATGCCGCGTTTTCTCCTTTTGCTTTTGCCGGCGCGCGGCTGTGCCCTGAGCCAGGAATGGCCATGTAGCACGCCGCTTGATGGCCCATTGTATCGAGAACGCTGAGTTTTGGCGTGTCGTTTGCGCAGAGCGGCTCCGCAAACGGACAACGGGTGTGAAACCGGCAGCCCGATGGCGGATCGATCGGATTGGGCGGATCGCCCGAGATCGGCGGCACCTCGGTACGCATGTCGGGATCGGATGACGGCATCGCCGCCAGCAGCGCGCGGGTGTAGGGATGCGCCGGCGCGTCCCAGACCGCATCGACCGGGCCGAGCTCGACGACCTCGCCGAGATACATCACCAGCACGCGGTCGGAGATGTAGCGGACGACGTTGAGATCGTGACTGATGAACAGATAGGTCAGGCCGAATTCGCGCTTGAGGTCGGCGAGCAGGTTGAGCACCTGCGCCTCGACCGATTTGTCGAGCGCGGACACCGCCTCATCAAGGATCACGAGCCGCGGCGACAGCGCGAGCGCACGGGCGATATTGACGCGCTGGCGCTGGCCGCCGGACACCTCGTGCGGATAGCGGTTGGCGAAGATCTCCGGCCGCAAACCGACCTTGCCGAGCAGCTCGCGCGCCAGCGCCCGCGCCGCGCCGTCGGCCATGCCGTGCACCTTGGGCCCGAACGCGATCGATTCCTCAATGGTGAGGCGCGGATTGAGCGAGGCGTAGCTGTCCTGGAACACCATCTGCATGCCGCGGCGCAGATCGCGCAGCGACAGCGACGGGCCGACCTGCAAACCGTCATAGACGATGTCGCCGGCATCGCGGGTCATCAGGTGCATCAACAGCCGCGCGGTGGTCGACTTGCCGCAGCCGGACTCGCCGACAATGCCGACGGTCTCGCCCTTCATGACCGCGAAGGTGACATCGTCGACGGCGCGCACGGTCTTGCGCGGGCTGAACAGCCCGCCGCGCACCGGGAAGTGTTTTGTCAGCCCCTTGACCTGCAACAGCGGCTGCGCGGCGCCGCCGATGTCGGCGACCGGCTCCAGCATGTCGGCAGAGAGATTGTCGCTCATGCCTTAGTTCCTGATGTCCATGGCGCTGCGCATGCCGTCGCTCAGCAGATTGAAGCAGATCGAGACCGCGAAGATCATCGCGCCGGGCAGCGCCGCGACCCATGGATTGACATAGATCGCGGTGCGCAGCGTGTTCAGCATCAAGCCCCATTCCGGCTCCGGCGGCTTGGTGCCGAGCCCGAGGAAGGAGAGACCGGCGGCGAGGATCATCGACACCGAGATCAGGCCGGTGGCGTAGACGAAGATCGGGCCGAGCACGTTGCCGAGCATGTGCACTCGCATGATGGTGAACGGACCGGCGCCGGACGCGCGCGCCGCCTCGACGAAATCCATGTTGCGCACGCCGGTGGTGACGCTTTCGGCGACGCGGGTGATCTGCGGCACGAACACGATGGTCAGCGACACGATTGAATTGGTGATGCCGGCACCGAGCGCGCCGGAGATCGCGATCGCCAGCAGCACCGAGGGAAAGGCGTAGAACACGTCGACGGTACGCATGATCGCGGTGTTGAGCTTGCCGCCGACGTAACCGGCGACGAGGCCGAGCGAGGTGCCGATCACGAAGGCGAGGATCACCGGCAGGATGCCGATCACCAGCGAGAGCCGTCCGCCATAGATCAGCCGCGCCAGCATGTCGCGGCCGAGCTCGTCGGTGCCGAGCGGATAGCCCGGCGTACCGATATGGCGGAGGCGGCGGATCATCGAGCCCTGATAGGGATCGGCGAGATGCAGCCATGGCGCCAGCAGCGCGGAGGCAAAGATCAGCACCAGGATGATGGCGCAGGCCATGCTGACCTTGTCGCGCCTGATGCGGCGCCCAACGGTCGCCCAGTAGCCGCGCGCCTTGGTCGCGGGTGCCGCCTGCAATGCGGTATCGCTCATCGCACTCATGGTTAGCTCCGCTTGATGCGCGGATCGATCGCGGCCTGCGCGATGTCGACCAGGAGATTGAGCAGCACGAAGAACAGCGCCAGCACCAGGATCGTGCCCTGCAGCAGCGGCAGATCGCGCTGGAAGATCGCCGAATTCAAGAGCAGGCCCGAGCCGGGCCAGGAGAACACCGTCTCGATCAGGATCGAGCCGCCGAGCATGTAACCGAGCTGAAGTCCCATCACCGCGAGCGCGGTCGGCGCGGCGTTCTTGATGACATGGCGAAAGACCCCGGTCTCGCGCAGGCCCTTGGCGCGCAGTGCCTCGACGAAATCCTGGCTCAGGATATCGCCGGTCAATGCGCGCACGGTGCGGGTGACGATGCCCATCGGGATCACCGAGGTGGTGATGGCGGGCAGCACCAGATAGCGCAGATGCTCCCAGTCCCACGCCCAGGCGCCGGAGCCGCCGGGCCCGGCACCAACCGCGGGCAGCCAGTTGAGCTGCACCGAGAAGATGATGACCAGCACCATGCCGAGCCAGTAATGCGGCAGCGAGACGCCGGCGATGGCAAAGGAGGTCGCGACCTTGTCGACCCAGGTGTCGCGGAAATAGCCGGCGATCAGGCCGAACAGCAGGCCGAGCGTGAAGCCGATCATCGCCGCCGCGATCGCCAGCATCACGGTATTGCCGACCGCGCGCATCACCTCGGTCAGGACAGGACGCCCCGTCGCGATCGAATTGCCGAGATCGCCATGGATCGCGCGCCACAGCCACAGGCCGAATTGCACGGGCAGCGGCCGATCGAAGCCGTAGGCGGCGCGCAATTGTGCGGCGAGCTCCTGCGAGGCATCGGCCGGCAGCACCGCAACCAGGGGATCGCCGGGCGTGATGTGCACCAGCAGGAAGCACACCAGCGCAACGCTGAGCACGATCGGAATGACGTAGACGATCCGTCTGGACGTATAGGCGAACACGTTGCGCTCTTTCTTCCTTCTCCCCTTGTGGGAGAAGGTGGCGCGCGGAGCGCGCCGGATGAGGGGTTCTATCCGCGGACAACGTCATTGCAGATCGGGGAGGAGCGTCCGCGGAGACAGCCCCTCACCCGGCTTCGCTTCGCGAAGCCACCCTCTCCCACAAGGGGAGAGGGTGCACCGATTGCGCGTCTAGTGCCTCACGGCACAATCGAGACCGGCGAGAAGTCGACGAACCAGCTCTTCGGCTGCACAAAGCCCTTGATCTTCGGGCTCATCGCGCGCGGTGCGACGTCGTGCGCGACGTAGAGGAACGCCGCATCATCGACCGAAGCGGCATGCAGCTCGGCGAGCGCCGCGTCGCGGGCGGCCGGGTCGAAGGTCTGGCGGGCCTTCTTCACCAGTTCGTCGAACTTCGGGTTGTTGTTGAAGCCCCAATTGTTCGAGACCGGCGGCGCCATGCCCGATTGCAGGAAGCGCACCAGCGCGAAGAACGGATCCATCGCCGCATAGGTGACGTTGGTCGCATTCGATCCGTTGGCGGACGGATCCTTGGCGCCGCGCCGCCAGTTGGTGAACAGCGTATTCCATTCGATGACGTCGAGCTGCACATCGAAGTAGCACTCGGCCAAGGCCTGCTGCAGATATTCGTTCATCGGCAGCGGCAGCATCTGGCCCGAGCCCGATGCCGAGGTCTGGATCTTGACCGTCAGCTTCTTGTTCGGCCCAAAACCCGCCTCCTGCATCAGCTTCTGCGCAGCCGGCTTGTCGTATTTGATCTGGAAGGTCGGATTGCCGCGCCACGGATGGCCGGGCTCGAACGTGCCGGTCGCGGGCACCATCAGGCCCGCGAGCAGGCCGTCACGCAGCCCTTCGCGATCGATGCAGAGATTGGCGGCCTTGCGGACCCGGATGTCGTTCCACGGCGAGCCCTCGACGCGGGAGAACTGCCAGGGCCAGACATGCGGCTCCTCGTTGGAATAGAGGGAGAAGCCACGCTGCTTGATCTCGGGCAATGCGTCCGGCGCCGGCGCCTCGATCCAGTTGACCTGCCCCGACAGCAGCGCCGCGGTGCGGGCATTGGCCTCCGGCATCGGCAGCAGCACCATCTTGTCCGTCTTCGGCACGCGGGCCTTGTCCCAGTAGTTGTCGTTCTTCACCAGTTCGAGCCGCTCACGCGGAGTGAAGCTCGACATCTTCCAGGGGCCGGTGCCCGAAGCGTCCTTGGCGAACGCGGCCCATGCGACCTGCGACTTCGCCTTGGCGTCGGCGCCTTCGGCCTTGTCGTAGAATTGCTGCCACTTGGTCGGGCTCGCCATGAACAGATTGGTGAGATTGATCGGCAGGAAGCTGTCCGGCTCCTTGGTGGTCAACTCCACCGTCATGTCGTCGATCTTGCGCGCGGAAACCAGCGTCGGCATCCGCGAGGCGGTGACGCCGACCTGGCTCGCATCATATTGCGGCGCGTCCTGCTTCAGGACCTTGTCGACATTCCAGACCACCGCATCGGCATTGAACGGCGAACCATCGTGAAAGGCGACGCCGGGACGCAGCTTGAACACCCACTTGGTCTTGTCGGAATCGTCGACCTTCCATTCGGTGGCGAGGCCCGGAATCATGGCGCTCGCCTTGTCCGACGACGACAGGTCCCACATCGTCAGCGCGTCATACATCGTGAGCCCGGTGAAGCGATTGCCCTCAAACCCCTGGTCCGGCTGCCCGAGGGTGCGCGGAATATCGGCAGCCGTCATGCCAATACGCAGCACGGTCTCGGCACGGGCGATCGCCGGCACACCGGCAGCAATCGCGAGCGCCAGCATGATCGCTGTCGCATTGGTCTTCCCGTTACGCATCTGAGCAGCCCCTTCGAGTCTGGTGACGTTTTGGTGATTATTTCTTAGGCAAGCGTATGCAATGCCCGTGCCAAGGGGAATAGTTCTTCAGCAAATAACCGCTGGGCGCTGATTTCTTCCCACCTTAGACTAAGACGGGGCAATAGTGCCTATTCTGGCATCACGCTTGCAGGATTTGGTTCCGACTTCCCACCAATGGAGCCTTTAATATGCGTGCGCGCAATTCGATCCTGATGGCAGCAATGGCGCTTGCCCTGACCGCGGGCTGGCCTGCCCTGTCTGCGCGGGCGGAGTCCATTGTGCGCTACGGCATTTCGATGGCCGACATTCCGCTGACGACCGGCCAGCCCGATCGCGGCGCCGGCGCCTATCAGTTCACGGCCTACACGATCTACGATCCGCTGGTTGCCTGGGAGATGGATGTTGCCGACCGACCGGGCAAGCTGGTGCCGGGACTCGCGACCGAATGGAAGGTCGACGACACCGACAAGACCAAGTGGCGCTTTACGCTGCGCAAGGGCGTCAAATTCCACGACGGCAGCGACTTCAACGCCGACGCCGTGATCTGGAATCTCGACAAGGTGCTGAACGACAAGGCACCGCAATTCGACAAGCGGCAGAGCGCGCAGGTCAAGACCCGCCTGCCCTCGGTCGCGAGCTACGCCAAGATCGACGACTCGACCATCGAGATCACGACCAAGACGGTCGACTCCTTCTTCCCCTACCAGATGCTCTGGTTCCTGGTCTCGAGCCCCGCGCAATATGAGAAGCTCGGCAGAGACTGGGACAAGTTCGCCAGCCAGCCCTCCGGAACCGGCCCGTTCAAGCTGACGAAACTCGTGCCGCGCGAACTCGCCGAGCTGACCAAGAACCCGGACTATTGGGACAAGAAGCGGCTTGCGAAGGTCGACAAGATGATCCTGATCCCGATGCCGGAGGCATTGACGCGCACCAACGCGTTGCTGGCCGGCCAGGTCGACCTGATCGAAACGCCGGCGCCCGACGCCGTGCCGCAGCTCAAGGCCGCCGGCATGAAGATCGTCGACAACGTGACGCCGCATGTCTGGAATTATCATCTGAGCGTGCTGCCCGGCTCGCCCTGGACCGACATCCGCCTGCGCAAGGCGCTCAACCTCGCGATCGACCGCGACGCGGTCGTTGCCCTGATGAACGGGCTGGCAAAGCCCGCCAAGGGCCAGGTCGACCCGTCGAGCCCGTGGTTCGGCAAGCCGACCTTCGAACTGAAATACGACCTCGCGGCCGCGAAGAAGCTGGTGGAGGAAGCCGGCTATTCCAAGGACAAGCCGCTGAAGACGACCTTCATCATCGCCCAGGGCGGCACCGGGCAGATGCTGTCGCTGCCGATGAACGAGTTCCTGCAGCAGAGCTTCAAGGAGATCGGCATCGATGTCGACTTCAAGGTGGTCGAGCTCGAGACGCTCTATACCCACTGGCGCAAAGGCGCGGCCGACGAGATGAACGCCGGCATCACGGCCAACAACATCGCCTATGTGACGTCGGACCCGCTGTACGCCATCGTGCGGTTCTTCCATTCCGGCCAGGTCGCTCCGGTCGGCGTCAACTGGGGCGGCTACAAGAACCCGAAGGTCGACGCGCTGATCGACGAGGCCAAGCAGACCTTCGATCCTGCCAAGCAGGACGCGCTGCTGGCGCAGGCGCACGCGCTGATCGTCGACGATGCCGCGCTGGTGTGGGTGGTGCACGACACCAATCCGCACGCGCTGTCGCCGAAGGTGAAGACATTCGTGCAGGCGCAGCACTGGTTTCAGGATCTGACGCAGATCGGACTTGAATGATTCTCTTTACCGTCGTCCCGGCGAAGGCCGGGACCCATAACCACGAATGGGTGTTGTTGGAAAGCCGTTTGGCCGCGTGCCCGTTACGCCGGCCGCGGCGTATGGGCCCCGGGTCGCGCTTCGCTTGCCCGGGACGACAGTGAATCTGGCGCCTATTTCGTCGTCAACGCAAATGCGCCGTCCCAATCCTGCGGCGGCGGCTCCTTCTGGAAGGCGCGGATGCGCGCCTCATAGAGGCGATACAAGTATTGCAGCGTCTGCGCCTCGTCGGTCTTGCGGCCGCGCTCGATCGCGGCCAGCGCGCCGTCCCAATCGCGGCCGCGGTAGCAGGCGAGCATCTCGATGGTCAGGTTGCGCAGCCGCTGGAAGCGGCCCGATTGCGCAACGTCCTCGCGGCCGGCGATCGCATAGATCACCTCGGGCTCCTTCTTGCCCTTGACCATGATGAAGTCGAGCTCGAGGATCGCGAACTTCTCCTTCACCTCGAGCGCGGTCTTCGATCCCACGATGATCGGGAAGCCGTACTCCTTGGACTGCCCCTCCAGGCGCGCGGCCAGATTGACGCTGTCGCCCAACACCGAATAATTGAACTTGAGATCGGAACCCATGTTACCGACCACGCAGCTGCCGGTGTTGAGGCCGACGCCGATGTTGAGCGGCACATAGACGTGGCCGCCCTCCTGCGCCTCCTGCTCGCGTTCCTGGTTAAGTTCGTCGACACGCTCCAGCATGTCGAGCGCGGCGTCGCAGGCATTGAGGTGGTGCTGCTTGTCGTCGAGCGGCGCGTTCCAGAACGCCATGATGGCGTCGCCCATGTATTTGTCGATATAGCCCTTGCGGGCGAGAATCGCGTTGGTGAGCGGCGTGAGAAAGCGATTCATCAGCTGCGTGAGGCCCTGCGGATCGCGCTTGTAGGTCTCCGAGATCGCGGTGAAGCCGCGCATGTCCGAGAACATGATGGTCATCTCGCGCTCCTCGCCGCCGAGCACGAGCCGTTCCGGCGCATTAGCGAGCTGCTCGACCAGCGCGGGCGACATGTACTGCACGAACTGCGACCTGATCTGCCGGCGCTGGTGCAGCTCGCGCACGAAGGCGGAGAAGACCAGCGTGAGGTAGATCGCCGTGGTCGACATCAGCGGATAGGTGAAATCGATCAGGAGCCGGTGCTGGGAGTAGAAATACCAGGACGTGCCGATCAGCACCGAGGCGAACATCCCGCCGACAACGACCAGCGTCACCGGGCCGAATTTCGGCGCAAAGGCGATCACCAGGAGGCCCATGATCAGCGCGGCGAAGAATTCAATGCCGATGCCGTAGTTGGGCTGCGAAACGACGTCGCCGGTCAGCGCGCTCTCCAGCACCTGGGCGTGAATCTCGACACCGGGCATCGCGGGCGTGACCGGCGTCGTCTTGATGTCGTTCAGCCCGATCGAGGAGGTGCCGATCAGGATGAGCTTGCCGGCGATCTTTTCCGGCGCGACACGCCCCTCCAGCACGTCGATGGCCGGGACATAAATCGAGGGATCACGGCGCGCGTAGCGGATCCAGAGCTGGCCGTTGAGATCGGTCGGGATCGTGAAGCCCTTGACGCCGAGGCTCTTGATGCCGGCCTGGTCGGTCTTGATAAGGATGGTGCCCGCGCCGCTCGCCACCCGCAGCATCTCGAAGGTGAGCGACGGCATGGTGACGCCCTGGGCGACCATCATCATCGGCACGCGGCGCACGATGCCGTCGCGTTCCGGCCTGATCGTGAACAGGCCGCGGCCGGCGGCGGCCTCCTCGAGCACCGGCACGTTGCGCAGCAGGCCGACGAACTCGAACATGAAGCGCTGCGGCGCCTCGCCGAGCATCGCCAGTCCGGTGACCGGGAGCTTCTCGTTGAGGTCGGCGCGCACATTGGGACCGCCGGACTCACCGAGCACGACGCGCGAGTTCCTGATGGCCTCGGCGAGGATGCTGTCATTGCTCGGAAGCTGCCTGAGCCGGGCGCGCATCTCCTCGTCGAGATTGCCGAACGTATCGGCTGCGATGTCAGGGTTGAGACGGTCCGGCTCGGCGAACACCGCGTCGAATGCGATCACGACGGCGCCGAGCCTGGTGAGATTGGTGACGATCTCGGCGATCCGCGTCCGCGGCCAAGGCCACTGCCCGAGCCGGGGATCGGCGAGGCTCTTCTCGTCGATGTCGACGATGGTGACGGGACGCGCGGTCTTCTTGCGGGGCTCGATCAACTGGAAGGTATCGAAGGTCCTGACCCGCAGCTCCTGCACCGGAGCCGGGTCCATCACCCGCAGCGCCGCGATACCGATCAAAAGCACCACGCAGACCAGCCGCGCATAACCGAAGCGCCGTCCGAACCACCGTCGTATCGCCTTCAGCCGTCTCATGCCCTCTGGATATCACGCGCGGAGCATTGTTCCAATCGAACAAGCACCCGCGGTGCACAAACGGCCCGGCCAGGCGCGCCGCCAATGGCGGCACAGCCGCGCCTCCGTCAGGTCACGTGAAGCAGGAAGTCGTTGTGGCTGAGCTGCGCGGGCGTGACGTTGCGAAGCGTGATGGTGTCGGCGCTGTCGACCGTGATCAGGGTATCCGCGGCGTTGGTCGGCGATTGCGTGACGTGCTCGCTGATCCAGGTATCGGGATCGATACCGCCGGTCGACAGGATCGCCGAAAGGTCGATCTGGTCGAGGCCGGGCGTGAAGTTCACGATCGTGTCGTGGTTGAAATTGTGGTCAAACACGAACTTGTCCTGAAAGCCAGATCCGAAAAACACGTCCTTGTCGCTGGTGCCGGTCAGCGTCACCGGCTGGGGCGGGTCCTGCTGGACGTTGAAGATCAGATTGACCGTGTCGGTCGCGCCATGGCCGTCGGTCACGGCGAGCGCGATCTTGTCGGTCGCCGGCGGCGTCTGGCCGGGGTTGTAGATGAGGCCCGGCGTCCCGAGCGCGGTGTTGATACCGGAGAGGAGCCCCTCCTGCGATGGAGGCGTGACGCTGCTGCCCGAACCGGCCGTCGACGTAGCCGCCACGGTGAAGATCTCGTCCGATGTCGCATCGGCGTCGGTCACCGTCAGGCCGGTGATCGTCTCGGTCCCGTCGCGATTTTCGGTGATGCTGACGTTGTCGGCGTGGATCACAGGCGCGTCGTTGGCGCCGACGACGTCGATCGTCAGCGTCGCCGTCCCGACAGCGTTATGCGCATCGATCGTCTCGACGGTGAACGTGTCGGTATAGTTGCCCTTGGCCAGCGCGTTGATCGCGGCGGCGTCCGGAACATAGCTGTAGGTGCCGTCCGCATTGACCGTGAGCGAGCCGTAGAGGCCTGCGATCGGCGAGTTGACCGCAACGTGGTCCGAGTTGAGCGCGGCATAGGTCAGCGTCGCGGTCTCGCCGTGATCGACATCGTGGCCGTGGAGTGCGCCGGTGAGCGCGCTGAAAGTGTCATCGGCGGCGGTATCGGTCAGCGTGCCGGCGTTGACGTCGGCGAGCGTCGGCGCGTCGTTGGCGCCGTTGATCGTGATCGTCACCGGTTCGGTGATGACGCCGCCATGATGGTCGTCGACCTGGATCGTGTAGGTCAGCGTCAGCGTCTCGCCGGCGGCGAGATAGTCGAAATTCTGGTCCGCGGCCGAGAAGGTCCAGGTGGACGACCCCGTTGTGCCGCCGGTCGTATCGGTCAGCGTGCCCAGCGACAGCCAGTTCAGGATGGTGGACTCGTCCTCGGGGAGGCCCGTGGTCGACCCGGCTTCGGCCACGCCAATGATCGTCACGCCGTGGGTGTCGCTGAGGTCCGCGTCGGTGAACGTCACGGTGCCCGTCGCGCCGTCCGGCTTCAATGAATCCGTGGTGTCGGGCAGTTCGGAGATGGTCGCCGCCTGCGCCCCCGAGGTGACGGCTGGCGTATCGTTGCTGCCGGTGACCGTGATCGTCACCGGCTGGCTGATGACCCCGCCATGATGGTCGTTGATCTCGACCGTATAGGTCAGCGTCAGTGTCTCACCATCAGCGAGATAGTCGAAATTCCGATCGGCGGCCGAGAAGGTCCAGGACTGGGATCCGGTGACCCCGCCGGTCGAGTCGGTCAGCGTCCCCAGCGAGAGCCAGTTCAGGACGGTGGAATCGTCATCGGGGAGACCCGTGGTGGTCCCGGATTCCGCGACGCCGGTGATGGATACGGTGTGGATGTCGCTGAGATCGACATCCACGAACGTCACCGCGCCCGTTGCGCCGTCCGGCTTGGATGAACCCGTCTCGTCGGGCTGCTCGGGAATCGCGGCGGTCCCTGGCGCCGACGCAAACGTCGGCGTGTCGTTGGTGCCGGTGACCGTGATCGTCACGGGCTGGGTGACGACGCCGCCATGGTGATCGTCGACCTGGATCAGGTAGGTCAGCGTCAACTTCTCGCCGGCGGCGAGATAGTCGAAACTCCTGTCGGCCGCCGAGAAGCTCCAATGGCTCGATCCGGTCACGCCGCCGGTCGAATCCGCCAGTGTACCGAGCGACAGCCAGCTCAGCATCGTCGCCTGACTGGGAAGGCCCGCGGTGACGCCCGTTCCGGTGACGCCGGCCACGGTGACAGTGTGGGTGTCGCTGAGATCGACGTCGGTAAAGGTCACCGTCCCGGACGCGGTATCGGATATCACCGAGCCGGTCGTCCCGACATGTTCGGTGATCGCTGCCGCCTGGGTCGGCGACGTGATCACCGGCGTGTCGTCGGTGCCGACGATCGTGATCGTGACCGGGAGCGTGACGACGCCGCCCTGATGGTCGTCGATCTGGACCGTGTAGGTCAGCGTTAGCGTCTCGCCTGCGGCGAGATAGTCGAAACTCCTGTCAGCGGCCGAGAACGTCCAGGC
This sequence comes from Bradyrhizobium sp. 6(2017), assembly GCF_011058295.2. Classification (NCBI taxonomy): domain Bacteria; kingdom Pseudomonadati; phylum Pseudomonadota; class Alphaproteobacteria; order Hyphomicrobiales; family Nitrobacteraceae; genus Bradyrhizobium; species Bradyrhizobium sp. 6(2017). Next base: position 9,547,482 of record NZ_CP049289.2, read on the forward strand.
GCGCGATCCCGTCACGCCATCGGTCGAATCGGTCAGCGCGCCCAGCGACAGCCAGCTCAGCACGGTGGCATGGTTGGCAAGTCCGGTGGTGACGCCGGCCTCGGTGACGCCGGTGATGGTGACCGAATGCGTATCGGTCAGATCCGTATCGGTGAACGTCAACGTGCCGTGCACCGTATCCGGCACGGCGGAGTTCGTCGTCGCGGCAAGCTCGGTGATCGAGCCGAGCTGCGCCGAGGACGTCACCACCGGCGTGTCGTTGGTGCCGGTGATCGTGACGGTGAATGTCCTGAACGCGGTCTCGTTGCTCGGAGCGTAATTGTTATCCACGCGCGCGGTATAGGTCAGCGTCAGCGTTTCGCCGGCGGCCAGGAAGTCGAAGGCGCCATCGTCAATGTTGTAGGTCCAGGTCGCCGAACCGATATTGTTGTTCAGCGGATCGTGCACGAGCTGCAGCGGGATCTCGACAGCATGGATGGCCGCAAGCTGCGCCGCCGTCAGCGACGAGGTGACGTCGTTGCCCTCTGCGTCCCGATAGCTGGACGAGGTAAAGCTGACGATCGCGCTCGGCTTGTCGCCGAGATTGACGTCCACCCATGCGATCCGGCCCGTCGCCGTGTCGAGCAGTCCGCTATGGGTCTGCCCGGCCTGCTCGGTGAATTCCGCATTCTGTGTCACGACCGCCGGCGCCCCGGGGGCGTGGTCGGTCTTGCTGGAGGGGGCCTCTAGTCCGGCATGGCCGGTCAAGGCCAGCAGAAAGCTTATCGGCAAGGTCACGTCGCCGCCGGCAAGCTTGAGGGTGGTCGTGACCGGAACGACGCTGTCGGTGAAGTTCGTCGTGAGCTTGGTATTGGGATTGTTGTTGTCGGTGAACTTCAGCGCGAACACGTCCGAGATCAGCCGCTGCGCGTCGGCGGACAGCTGCGCCGACGAGACGAAGCTGACGCTGCCCTGGCCGTTGACGATGGTCTGGGTGCCGGCCTGATCGACGGTTGCGATCGGATTGAGCGTCGTCTTGTCGAACAGGATGTAGGAGCCGGTGGTCCCGTCAGGCTCGACCAGCACCTGGAATTTGGCCGGCGGCACGCCACCCGAGCCCTGCACGTCGAAATCGATCTCGACCAGCACCGCGGTGCCGCGGATGCCCATGGTCGCGACCGGCGTATCGACCTTCATGTCGCCGTGCTTGGCGGTCGCGCCGGCAACGAACGAGATCGTGCCCGAGACGAGGCTCATCAGCGACGAATTGCTCGACCCGTTCGGGTCGTAGATCATCTCGTTCAGCACCATCTTGGCATTCGGTCCGAGACCGAACACTGTGCCGTCGATGAAGGTGATGCCCAGCGTCGAGTCGCTGCCGGACTGCACCACGTCACCCTTGTTGACGTTGTCGCCCTGGTTCAGGACGACCGCGACGCCGTTACGGACGGCGGTGGCGCTGCCCGTCAGCTTGGTGACATGGCCGATGACCTTGGCCGGTTCGGCCGCGCCGCCGGCCTGGGCATACTGGGTGTAGCCGGTGAGCGCGTTGACGAGGTCGCCGGTGAGATGTGCGCCATCGGGTGACGCCAGCGCCGCGCGCTTCTCGCCCTTGAAGTAGTCGTGGAGGACGAGTTCCCGATCATCCTTCGCGATGACGAGGTCGAGCCCCGTCCGCTTGAAGTCGCCGGTGAACAGCAATTGCCCGTCGTCGACGGTGATCGCGCCGCGCGGCGCGTGCGTGGAAACGCTGTCGACGTGGACCGACCCACGGGCATAAGCATCCGCGTTCGGCAAAAGGCCGTCGAATTTCTCGACAAAGTTCACTGCGGATCACCGCACCACGAAGGTTAATGACTCAAGAATATCCGAATGATTTTGCCTGCATATCATCGGATAAAGCTCGACGAAACTGTCCTGTGCTTGCGCAAGGTGCTTCGATCGCGCCGTTTGAGCGGGTGTGACTTGGCTCACTCTTGTATGAGTCGTGTAGTTCTGATTTGTGCGACGGTACCATAAGGTGGGATTGCAGCCAAGATACGTATTTGACCACGTATTCGTGGTATTGACCGGCATTTCTGTACTTGCCTCTATTTCCCCGCAGCCCCGAGAGGGCATTTGACTCCAAATTCCCGGCCAAAGCTGTGAGTTAGCTTACAAATCACAGCAGTCCCGCGCGCGGACCGGCCGGTTAACCAGGAGGCAAGCATGAGACGGAAGACGGTGGATAAAGGTTCGCCGGTTCGTTTCACAAACCGGTAAAGTTTTCGGGACCCGGCCCACGCGCCCTTCAGCCTCTCGTCCGGTTTCCCCACATCTTAAATCGATTCGAACGGATCGCTTGCCATGCTGGACGGCATGAAACGATCCGGTCGCGTGCGCGGTGCAGCATCCACCCGCCGAAGAGCGGACAGGGGGTGTCACATGGGATTCTCGGTTCGCTCATTTGCGCTGCGCGCCGTCATGCTCGGCGTCGGCCTCGCGCTGGCCGCGCCGGCCGCCGAGCTCAACGCCGCCTCGCTGCTTTCGCCCGGCCCGGCAACGCTGTTCAGACAATCGACCGAGCCGTTTGGCCTCGCGACCAGCCTGCTGGCCGACGGCGGCCTGCATGACAAATGGCGCGGCGTGCAGCGCCAGCTCGCCGACGAGCTGGTGCAGCTCGCCATCTGTGAAGGCGACCGCACCGGTTGTGCATCGCCGGAGGCGCTGCGTTTCCTCGCGATCGTCGATGCCGGACGGGCGCGCGACGGCCGCGCCCGGCTCGGTGCGATCAACCGCGCGATCAACCTCGCGATCCGCCCGGGCAACGATCTTGCGACCTATGGCGAGCCCGACGTCTGGGCGACGCCGCTCGCCACCTTTGCCCGCGGCAGCGGCGATTGCGAGGACTATGCGATCGCGAAATTCGTGGCGCTACGCATCGCCGGCGTCGCGCCGGAAGATCTGCGGATCGTCGTCATGCATGACCTCATCGGCGGCGAGGACCATGCCGTGGTCGCGGCGCGGCTCGACGGCCGCTGGCTGACGCTCGACAACCGCCGCATGGCGATGATCGAGGACGCCGACATCAGGAGTTTTCGGCCGACCTTCGTGATCGACCAGCATGGCGTCAGCCGATATGTCGATGCGCCGCTCGTCGCCGAAGCCGCATGGCGGCCGGCTGCGCGGGGGAATTGACGCATCCGGTTCAGGAGCGCTGACCGGCCGCGACGGATCGCGTTGCGGTCTCGACGTCATTCCGGGGCACGCGTGAGCGTGAACCCGGAATCTCGAGGTTCCGGGTCTGGTGCTGGCGCACCATCCCGGAACGACGGTGAGTTTCGCCCGCTCAGAACATCAAATTGTCCTTCACCAGCACCCAGCGGCCGCCCTTGACCTGCTGGACTTGCGTGATGGTGTTGGCGAGATGATCGGTCTTGGTGAACTTGGTCGGCGGCGAGCTGAAGATGTCGAGGAACTTGTCGCCTGACTCCAGCGCGTCCAGCATCTTCTGGCCGGTGAGATCCTTGCCGGCCTTCTGCGCGTAGAAGGCGAAGGTCATCACCGCGTTATAGCCGATGATCGCCTGGGTGTTGGCGTCGGAGTTGAACATCTTCTTGTAGTTGAGCAGCCAGTCCTTCACCTTGCCCTTGGCCGTGTCCTCATAGGGAATCTCGAAGCCTGACGCCGCGTAGAGTCCCTCGACGGCCTCCTTGCCGAGCGCCGGCACTTCGAGCACGTTGGTCGGGGTGGCACCGAGGAAGGTCACGTCCCAGCCGAGCTTCTTCGCCTCGTTCATCGCGCCGATGGTCTCGCGGATCACGGTGCCGAGCACGACGAGGTCGCAGCCGTCGGACTTCATCTTGGCGACCTGCGCCGAGAAGTCGGAAGCGCCGCGCTTGTAGCTCGTCACCGAGGCCGGCTGCACCTTCATCGCACCGAGCTGCTGCGTGAAGCCGTCGAGCACGTTTTTGCCGTACTCGTCATCCTGATGCATGATGCAGGGCTTCTTGAAGTTCTTCCAGTCCATCATGTATTTGAGCGCGGCGCGCGTGCTCTCGACATAGGGCAAGAGGTTGTTGAACTTCAGCCGCTCCTGCGGCTTGGCGGGATCGAACTTGAAGGTGAATTCGGCAGCGGTCAGCGGGAACAGCTGCAGCACGCCGGCATCGAACAGGATGTCTTGCGCGGCGAGCACGGTCGGCGAGCCCATCGGGCCGATCATCGCGAACACCTTGTCGCGCTCGACCATCTTCTGCGAGGCCAACACGGCCTTCTTCGGGTCGTAGCCGTTGTCCTCGAGGATCATCTTGATCTTGCGGCCGTTGATGCCGCCGCTGGCATTGATCTCCTCCACCGCCATCTTCATGCCGTTGGACACCGGAACGCCCCAGACCTTGATCGGGCCGGACAGGTCCTGATGCGTTCCGATCACGATCTCGGTCGGCGAGATGCCTTCATTGGTGACCTTGGTCTGGGCTGCGGCCGGCAGACAGGTCAGCGCCAGCGCGCTCACCGCAAGGCCCAGCGCCTTCAGCGATTTCGACATTGCAGTCTCCTCCTTCAGTGGCCCATGTTGAGCGAAGGGTCGGGCCTGCTCGCTCCTTCGCCAAGTCCGTCGTCGCATCTATTCTTGAGCATGATCTATTCGGAAAACCGCTTCACACTTTTCCGGACCATGCTCTATGCCACCGCCCGCGCGCCATACATGGCGTCGATCTCGGCCGCGTAGCGCTTGTTCACAAAACTGCGCTTCAGCTTCATGGTCGGCGTCAGCTCCTCATCCTCGGGCGTCAGCTGGCGTTCGATCAGGTAGAATTTCTTGACGGTCTCGACGCGGGCGAATTTCACGTTGACCGCCTCGATCTCGCGCTGGATCAGATCCTGGATCTCGCGGGCGCGGCACAGGCTCGCGTAATTGGTGAAGGGGATGTCCTGGTCCTGGGCGTATTTCTCGACATTCTCCTGATCGATCATAATCAGGCAGGTAAGATACGGCCGCTTGTCGCCGATCACGACGGCGTCCGAGACGTAGGGCGAGAATTTGAGCTGGTTCTCGATCTCGGACGGCGTGATGTTCTTGCCGCCGGAGGTGATGATGATGTCCTTCATCCGGTCGGTGATCTTCACATAGCCTTCGTTGTCGATGGCGCCGACATCGCCGGTGTGCAGCCAGCCTTTTGCGTCGATCGTCTCGGCGGTCTTCTCCGGCTGGTTGAGATAGCCCATGAACAGGAAGTCGCCCTTGATCAGGATCTCGCCCTTCGGGCAGATCATCACCTCGCCCCAGGGCGCGGCCTTACCGACCGAGCCGAGCTTGATCCGCTCCGCCGGCATCATGGTCGCGACGCCGCAATTCTCGGTCTGACCGTAGACCTCGCGCATGTCGATGCCGAGTGCGAGATACCAGCGGATCAGGTCCGGCGAGATCGGCGCCGCGCCGGTCAGCGCGATCCGGCAGCGGTCGAGCCCGAGCATGCGGCGGATGTTGCGGAACACCAGCCAATAGGCCGCGCGGTTGGCGAGCCGCAGCGACAGCGGCGGCGTCTCACCCTCAAGCCGGCACTCGGTCATCCGGTTGCCGATCGCAAGCGCGCGGGCGTACATCCAGTTCTGGAACGGGGTCGCATCCTTCAGCGCGATGGTGATGCCGGAATAGAACTTCTCCCAGATCCGGGGCACCGCGAGGAACGCAGTCGGCTGCACCTCGCGCAGATTGTCCGGCACCGTCTCCGGGCTCTCGGCAAAATTCATCACCGAGCCGAGCGCGAGCGAGAGGTAATAGCCGCCGACCCGCTCGGCGACGTGGCAGAGCGGCAGGAACACCAGCCGCTCCTCGTTGTCGGTCGAGGGGTAGAGATCGTTGGCATGGCGCATCTGGTGCGTCACGCTGCGGTTGGAATGCATCGCGCCCTTGGGCGGACCTGTGGTGCCCGAGGTGTAGACCAGGATCGCGAGATCGGAGGCGGTGCGGCTGCCGGTCATCTCGTCCCACAAGGCGTCATTGCCCTGCGCATGATTGCGGCCGAGCGCCGTGAACTCGGCAAGCGACAGCACCATCGGATCTGAGAAGCCGCTCAGGCCCTCCATGTCGAAGACCACGACCTTTTCCAGCGTCGGACAGCTCGACCGGCAGGTCAGCACCTTGTCGAGCTGTTCCTCGTCCTCGACGAACATGACCCGCGTGCGGGAATCGTTGAGGAGATATTCGACCTGCGCCGCCGAATCGGTCGGGTAGACGCCGGACGAGACGCCGCCGGCGCACAGGATGCCCATGTCGGCATAGACCCATTCCGGCACCGCGTTGGCGATGATCGAGGCGACGTCGCCGGGGCGGAAGCCGGTCGCATGCAGGCCAAAGGCGATATCCCTGGAGATCTGCAGCCACTCGCGCCAGCTGGTCGGCTGCCAGATGCCGAACTTCTTCTCGCGGATCGCGGGCTTGTCACCACGCGTCTGTACCGCGAGCAGAAAGCTCCTCGCGATCGTGTCGGCAACCGTCAGCACCGCTGGTCCTGCCATGCGCGCTCCCTCCTCTGCCGCCTGCCTCACGTGCCGGGCCTTCGTGCCGGTCTTGTTCGCGAAACAGGCCTGAAATCTAGCTCCAACTCGTTCCCAACGCCAAACCTTCCTCAGCGCCAGCTTTCTTCAACGCCGACCTTCAACGCCACGTCTTCTTTTTCTTCCAGCGCCGCTCACCCCGCGCGCCGGCTTCCTTGGCGCCGAGATAGAACTCCTGGATATCCGGCGAATTCATCAGCCGCTCGCAGGTGTCGTTCATGACGACACGCCCGATCTCCAGCACGTAGCCGTAATGCGCGGTCTCCAGCGCGATCTTGGCATTCTGCTCGACCAGCAGGATCGACATGCCCTGCTCCTCATTGACGCGGCGGATGATGGTGAAGATCTCCTTTACCAGGATCGGCGACAGCCCAAGCGACGGCTCATCGAGCAGCAGCAGCGTCGGCCGGTTCATCAGCGCCCGCCCGATCGCGAGCATCTGCTGCTCGCCGCCCGAAAGCTGCCCGGCCGGCTGGCCGAGTCGCTCCCTCAGCCGTGGAAAATAGCCGTAGACGCGCTCGAGGTCCTGCGCCACACCGTCGCGGTCCTTGCGCAGATAGGCGCCCATCATCAGGTTTTCGCGCACCGACAGGAACGGAAACACCTCCCGCCCCTCCGGCACATGGCTGAGGCCGAGCCGCACGATCCGATCGGCCTCCATGCGCTGGATCGGCTTGCCCAGGAATTCGATCGAGCCCTTCTGCGGATCGAGGATGCCGGAGATCGTCTTCAAAACGGTGGTCTTGCCGGCGCCGTTGGCGCCGAGCAGCGTCACGATCTGACCGCGCGGCACCTCGAGGCTGATGCCGCGGATCGCCATGATCGGCCCGTAATAGCTCTCGATATTGGAGAGTTTGAGGATGATGTCTGATGTGCTCATGGCATCATCCTCATGCGCCGAGATAGGCTGCGACGACGTCGGGATGATGCTGCACCTCCGACGGCGAGCCCATCGCCAGCACGCGGCCGTAGTTCAGCGCAATCACGCGGTCGGAGACCCGGTTGACCAGCGTCATGTCGTGCTCGACCATCAAGACCGTGATGCCGAGCTCGCTCTTCATGTCGCGAATCCAGAACGACATGTCGTCGGTTTCCTCGACATTGAGGCCCGACGACGGCTCGTCGAGCAGGATCAGCTTCGGCTCCGAGCACAGCGCTCGCGCCAGTTCGATCACCTTGCGTACGCCGTAAGGCAGGCCCGATATCAGCTTGTCGCGATAGGGCTCGAGATCGAGGAATTCGATCACCTGCTCGACCCGCCGGCGATGTGCCTTCTCGCCGGCGCGGACGCTCGGCAGGAACAGCAGCTCCTGCCAGAGCTGGGTGGTGGAGTGGCGATGGCGTCCGACCAGGAGATTGCTCAGCACGGTGGCATTCTCGAACAGCTCGATGTTCTGGAAGGTACGGGCGATGCCGAGCCTCGCGATATCGTAGGCCGGCTCCTGGGTGATGTCCTGATCCTCGAAGAAGATCCTGCCCGAGGTCGGCGGATAGATCCGCGAGATCAGGTTGAAGATCGAGCTTTTGCCGGCGCCATTGGGCCCGATGATCGACAGGATCTCGCCCTTCTCGACCGCGAAGCTGACGGCATCGACCGCCTTGAGGCCGCCGAAATGCAGCGACAGGTTCTCGGCGCGGAAATAGCTCATCTGTTCCGCTCCGATTTCACGTAGATCTTCTGCCGCTTGAAGGTCGCGCGCTTGTAGAGCGGGAACAGCTGGAAGAAGAGCTTGATCTTGAGCCAGCGGCCATAGAGCCCGAGCGGCTCGAACAGCACGAACACCACGATGATGACGCCGTAGATCGCGCCCTTCAGCCCGTTGGCGGAGGCAAAGGCTGCGACCGCGTCCTGGATATGTCCGGCGCGCTCCGTGCCGGCGCCGAGGGTTGCGGCAATGCCTGCGATCACGCCGGGCATATCGTCCTTCAGATAGGTCAGGAACGGATCGATCATGACCAGGAAGATCGCGCCCAGCACCGCGCCATGCAGGCTGAAGGTGCCGCCGATCAGGATCACGATGATGAACTCGATCGAGAGCTGCAGCGTGAACATCTCGGGCGAGATGAAGGAGAGCTTGTGGGCGAACAGCACGCCGGCGAAGCCGGTGATCGCCGCCGAGATCGCGAACGACTTCACCTTGTAGAGCGCGACATTGATTCCCATGCTGCGCGCCGCGGTCTCGCTGTCGCGGATCGCGACAAAGGCGCGGCCGGTCGGCGAGCGCAGCAGATTGAGCGTGCCGACGATGGTCAGCACCAGCACCGCGAGGCAGAGATAATAGAAAGTCGGGCCGTCGCGCGACATCGTGGTGCCGAACAACTGTATGGCCTTGACCCGCATGCCCTCATTGCCATGGGTCACGCTTTCCCAGCGCGCCAGGATTTCCTCGACGATGAAGGCAAACGAGATCGTCGCGATCACCAGATAGATGCCCTGCAGCCGCAGCGCCGGAAATCCGACCAGCGCGCCGACCACGCCGGTCAACAGCCCCGCCGCGAGGAAGTAGACCGGAAACGGCACGTTGAATTGCTGCAGATAGGCCGCGGTGTAGGCGCCGATCGCCAGAAACGCGGCGTGGCCGAGCGAGGCCTGTCCGGTGAAGCCGGTCAGGATCAAGAGCCCGACGCCGACGGTTGCATAGATGCAGACGAAGACGAGCTGGCTCATCAGGTAGCTTGAGAGCACGTAAGGCGCGATCAGCAGCACCGCCAGCAACAGGCCGTAGGAATAGACATAGCCCGAATGTGGGAACAGCCTGATGTCGTCTTCATAATTGGTCTTGAAGAGAAACCGCATCCTCGCTCCTCAAACCTTCTTGCGGACGTGAAGGCCGAACAGGCCTTCGGGCTTGAGCAGCAGCACCGCGAGCAGCACGATGTAGGGCGCGACGTCCTTCCATCCCTGCGGCAGATAGAAGCCGGCCATGCTCTCGATCACGCCGATCAGGACGCCGCCGACCACAGCACCGGGGATCGAGCCGAAGCCACCGAGCACGGCGGCCGGAAACGCCTTCAACCCCAGCACCAGGCCGACATTGGAATGGATGAAGGTGATCGGCGCCAGCAGCACCCCGGCGCAGGTCGCCACCGCCGCCGAGATCGCCCAGACGATCGACACCACGCGCTTGACCGGAATGCCCATGTAATAGGCAGCCAGCATGTTCTCGGAGCTGGCGCGCATCGCGGTGCCGAGCGTGGTGCGGTTGAAGAACAGATAGAGCAACGCGCACAGGATGATGGTCGCCGCGATCACCGACAGCTTGTCATAGGCGAGCACCAGGCTGCCGATCCTCAAGACGCCCTGGCTGAACGGGGTTTCGATCTTGAAGTCGTCGGTGCCCCAGATCATGCCGGTGATCGAGCGCAGGAAATAACCGAGCCCGATCGTCGCCATGATGATGGAGAATTGCGGATAGCCGAGGATCGGTCGCACCACGACCCGCTCGGCCAGCATGCCGAACAGCGCCATGCAGATCACCGCACCGGCGAATCCGACCCAGTAATTCAGCCCGAGCATGCCGATGAAGGTGAAGGCGAAAAAGCCGCCCAGCATCATCAAATCGCCTTGCGCGAAATTGACGACCTCGGTTGCCTTGTAGACCAGCACGAAGCCGAGCGCGATCAGGCCGTAAACGCAGCCGAGCGCGATGCCGCTGACGAGCTGCTGAACAAAGTCCAGCATCCTTCCCTCCCCGATGCCCGGCGATTCTTTCCGATCGCTCGTTGCATCCCGCCTTCGCGCCCTTGTGTCGGAAGCGCTGAAAGCTGCCTATGTCCGCCCCGATTGAGCCAAAAGGCCCGATCCCTGTCAACAAACCCTTGATCCGTAAGCATCATCACATTTGCGGATAAATGCCGCAGCACGGACTAATACGGATATCAGCTTCGATTTGTCCTGCGCGATTCACCGCACCGAAACGGTTTTTGTCCAAGCTCACGCAACCGAAGAGCGCAATCCCGGATCGCCACCACGCCATGACATCCGAACTGTCGGCACTCGCCGTGCGAGGGTTAACCAAGCGTTTTGACCGCCCGGCGGTCGACGCGCTCGATCTCACCATCCGTGTCGGCGAATTCTACGCGCTGCTCGGGCCGAACGGCGCCGGCAAGACCACGACCTTGCGCATGGTGGCGGGCCTGCTGCGGCCCGATGCCGGCTCGGTGTCGATCCTGGGCATCGATGCGCTGGCCGATCCGGTCGCCGCCAAGCAGATCATGGCCTGGGTGTCCGACGAGCCGATGATCTATGACAAGCTGACGCCGCTGGAATATCTCGAATTCGTCGCCGGCCTCTGGGGCATCGACCCCCGCACGTCGGAGCGGTCGGCGCACGATCTCCTGATATCGCTTGGGCTCGAGCCGCATCTCAACCAACGCTGCGAAGGCTTCTCCAAGGGCATGCGCCAGAAGGTGGCGCTCGCCGGCGCGCTGGTGCACGATCCCCGCCTGATCATTCTCGATGAACCGCTGACCGGCCTCGACGCGCTGTCGGCGCGTCACGTCAAGGGCCTGCTGCAGGAGCGCGTCCGCGCCGGCTGCACCGTGATCATGACGACCCATATTCTCGAAGTCGCCGAACGGATGGCCGACCGCATCGGCGTGATCGCGGCCGGCCGGCTGATCGCCGAGGGCACGCTGGCCGAGCTGCGGGAGCAGAACGGCCGCAACGACACGACCCTCGAGGACATGTTCATCGCGCTGGTCGACACCGAGGCGGCAGCCGCGTGAGCTCGACCGCCCATCTCACCTGGTTCGTCCGCCACGAATTCCGCCTAGCCTGGCGCGAATGGCTGGCGATGATGACCGGCGGCCGGCGCCGGCGCAACCGTGCCGTGATCGGGTTGTTGTTGTTCGCGGCGATCCTGCATCTGCCGGCCTATGCCGTGGTCGCCCGCTATGTCGACCTGCGGTTTCCGCTCGACCCGTCGTCGCTGATCGTGCTGACCGCGACGATCTTCCTGTCCTGGGCATTGATGCTGTCGCAGGCGATCGAGTCGGTGACGCGGGTGTTCTATGCCCGCGCCGATCTCGATTTGATCATGTCGTCGCCGGCAAAGCTGACCAACATCTTCTCGATCCGGATCGCCGCGATCGCGCTGACGGTGAGCAGCATGGCGCTCTTGCTGTCGACGCCATTCGTCGACGTGCTGGTCTATCTCGGCGGCCCGCGCTGGCTCGCCGGCTTCGGCGTCGTCCTTGCGATCGGGCTGTCGGCGGCGGCTGCCGCGATCGCCGTCACCGCTTTCCTGTTTCGCCTGATCGGGCCGAGCCGGACCCGGCTGGTGGCGCAGATCGTCTCCGCCGTCATCGGCGCCGGTTTCGTCATCGCCCTGCAGGTGGTCGCGGTGCTGTCCTACGGCACGCTGTCGCGCTTTGCGTTCCTGACCTCGGATACCGCGGCTCGAATTGCCCCCGCCCCCGACAGCCTGCTGTGGTGGCCGGCGCGGGCATCGCTCGGCGATCTCGACATCATGCTGCTGCTGCTCGCCGCTGCGCTGGTGATGCTCGGCGTCGTGATGGCGGTGTTCGCACCACGGTTTGCCGACACCGTCGCGAGCGTCGCCGCCAATCCAGCTGCGGTGACGCGGGGGCGCGCCCGCGCATTCCGCCCCGGCTCGCGGCAGCAGGCGCTGCGGCGCAAGGAGTTTCTGCTGCTGCGCCGCGATCCGTGGCTGCTGTCGCAGACCCTGATGCAAATGCTCTATCTGGTGCCGCCGGCGTTGATGCTGTGGCGCAGCTTCTCCGGCACCTCGACCGCGATCGTGCTGATCACGCCCGTCATCGTGATGGCCGCAGGCCAGCTCGCCGGTGGGCTCGCCTGGCTGACCATCTCGGGCGAGGACGCGCCCGATCTGGTGGCGACCGCGCCGCTGCCGCCGTCACGCGTGACCCGCGCCAAGGTCGAGGTCGTGCTGATCGCGATCGCCGTCATCTTCGCGCCGCTGGTGGCCGCACTGGCATTTGCCTCGCCGCAGCAGGCCGCGGTCACGGCGATCGCGATCGTCATCGCGACCGCATCCGCCGCCGCGGTGCAACTCTGGTTCCGCGTCCAGGCCAACCGCAGCCAGTTCCGCCGGCGCCAGACCTCCTCCCGCATCGCCACCTTCGCGGAAGCCTTCTCCTCGATCGGCTGGGCGGCAACCGCGGCGCTGGTCCTGACGATCCCGTCGGCCGCGCTCGTCAGCGGCATTCTGACGCTGTTGACGCTCGTCATCGCCTGGAAGATCAGCCCGCGGCGCGCGTGAGAACCACGCTAGATTCTTGTTTGACGCGTTTCTTCACGCGAACCGGTATCCACTTCGCTCGAAAACGCTCTAGCCTTTCACCAGCTCCATCACCGCCGCGGCGAACGCCTCCGGGGCTTCCTGCGGCAGATTGTGTCCGGCGCCCGGGATCACGCGATGGGCCCGGCGGGCGGTGTATTTTGCCGCGCTGGCGCTGCCGTCGCGCGCAGGCGTCACGCCGTCGTCGGCACCGTCGAGCGAGATCGTGGGGGCGGTGATCACCGGCAAGGCGGCCAGCCGCCGCTGCACCTCCGCATATTGCGGATCCCCGTCGGCAAGGCCGAAGCGATGCCGATAGCTGTGGATCACAACGTCGACATAATCGGGATTGTCAAATGCGAGCGCGCTACGCTCGAAGCAGGCCTCATCGAACGCCCAGCTCGGCGACCATTGCGACCACAATAGCTTCGCGATGCCGCGCCGGTTGGCGGCAAGCCCGGCGCGCCCGCGCTCGAGTTGGAAGTAATACTGATACCAGAGCGCCGCCTCGTGATCCGGCCGCGCCGGCACCATCGCATGTGCGATGTCCTGGGTCATGTAGCCATTGGTGCAGACGAGCCCGATGCAGCGCTCCGGCCAGAGCGCCGCACCGACCGAGGCGGCACGGCCGCCCCAATCGTAGCCGGCGAACACCGCGCGCTTGATGCCGAGCGCATCCATCAGCGCCATCATGTCGGCCCCGACCGCCGCCTGCTCGCCCGAGCGCGGCGTCGCCTTGTCGCGGAAGACCGTGGGTCCGTAGCCGCGCAGATAGGGCACGATGACGCGGCAGCCCTGCGCCGCCAGGTCAGGCGCGACGTCGACATAGGAGTGAATGTCGTAGGGAAAGCCGTGCATCAGCATCACCGCCGGGCCGTCGGCGGGGCCGGCCTCGTAATAGGCGATGTTGAGCGCGCCTGCATCGACATGGCGCAAGGGCTCGAGCCGCTTGGTCGATGATGCGCGCGGCGAAGGGGCAGTGTCAGTCACGCATAACTCCCTGATCGCTGTGATCTGCTCGGCATGGTAGCGCGTCCTGCCGGATTAATCCCCCGGATCGTGTTGCACTCAGCGCCATGGAGCGATGCGCCGGTCTCATCATGACGGCACGCCAATTGCGCGATAGTCTCGCGGCCGCGGATGCCGCCGCAGACGGAACAGGTCATGCTGAGATTGCTCGCCGCACTCGTCGTGCTCGGAACGTTGACCAGCCACGCCTTCGCGCAGGACGCCCAGCGCAGCGAATGCCTGGCGATGGCGAGTGCGCCGCCGCGCGCCATTCCGGTGAACTACCGGCGCGTCGCGGCCAAGGCCGATGAGGTCGCGATTACCTATGCAGGCCATTCGACGTATTACATCGACACGCCGGGCGGTATCCGGATCGCGACCGACTACAACGGCGTCTATCAGACCGGGCGGCTGCCCGATGTCGTGACGATGAACCGGGCCCACGCGACGCATTACACGCTGTTCCCCGACCCCAGGATTCCCCACGTGCTGCACGGCTGGGGCGAGAAAGGCGGGGCCGCGCATTATGCGATGCGGATCGGCGACGTCTATATCCGCAACGTCACCACCGACATCCGCCGCTACTGGGGCGAGGGCTCCGGCGGCGAGATGATCAAGGACGGCAATTCGATCTTCATCTTCGAGGTTGCCGGCCTCTGCATCGGCCATCTCGGCCATTTGCATCACAAGCTCGACGACAGCCATTTTGCCGCGATCGGCCGACTCGACATTGTGATGGTGCCGATCGACGGCACCTATACGATGTCGCTCGACGGCGTCTCCGAGATCACCAAGCGGCTGCGTGCCGCCGTCGTGCTGCCGATGCACCGCTTCGCGACCCCGCTCGACGAGTTCATGCGCCTGATCGGCCAGCAATTCGAGATCGACCGCCGCGGCGGCGAGCGCACGTTGCGGATTTCGCGCGACACCCTGCCGGCGACGCCGACGGTGATCATCCTCGACGGGGTGTGAAGTCTCTTACAAGAAGAAGCAAAACCAAACGGGAGTGAAGAATCGATGGCCACCAGCACCAGCACTCTGCCCGCCTCCGCCAGCGGGCTCTATGCCAACCCGCGCCAAGACTGGCTCGCCCAATATACCGAGGAGATCATCGATCCTGGCAGGCCGATCGTCGATCCGCATCACCATCTCTGGGATCGTGGGGGCTTGCGCTATCTGGTCGAGGAGATGCGCGACGACATCGCCTCCGGCCACAACATCGTTGCCACCGTCTATGTCGATTGCCGGTCGATGTATCGCGCCGACGGCCCGGAGGCGTTCCGCCCGGTCGGCGAGGTCGAGTTCGCCAACGGCGTCGCGGCGATGGCGGCGAGCGGCGGGTACGGCAAGGCCGCGATCTGCGCCGGCATCGTCAGCCACGTTAATCTTCTGATCGGCGACCAGGCCAAGGCGGTGCTGGAGGCGGAGATCGCCGCCGGCAACGGCCGGTTCCGCGGCATCCGCCACTCCTCGGCCTGGGACGAGGACCCCAACGTCGCCCACATGTATGCGAACCGGCCGAAGGGAATTCTGCTCGATTCCACCTTCCGCAAGGGCTTTGCCTGCCTGGCACCGCTCGGCCTCAGCTTCGACGCCTGGCTGTTCCACCCGCAGATCGGCGAGCTCACCGACCTCGCCAGCGCCTTTCCCGACACAAGGATCGTGCTCGACCATTGCGGCGGCCCGGTCGGCACCGGCCGGTTCGCCGGCAAGCGCGCCGAGACCTTTCCGGTCTGGAAGGCGTCGATCCAGGAGATCGCCAAATGCCCGAATGTCGTGGTCAAGCTCGGGGGGCTTGCAATGTGCCTGCTCGGCTACGACTTCCACCTCCGCCCCCGGCCGCCGTCGTCGGAGGAACTCGCCGCCGCCTGGCGGCCCTATGTGGAAACCTGCATCGAGGCCTTCGGCCCAAGCCGTTGCATGTTCGAGAGCAACTTCCCACCTGATAAGGGGCAGTGCAGTTACCAGGTGATCTTTAACACCTTTAAACGGCTTGCTTCACAATATAGCGAAGCCGAGAAGACCGCGTTGTTCTCGAAGACGGCAAAGGATGTCTATCGGCTCGATATCGGGTAAGCTCTCGACTCATGGATGACGGCATCACCATCCGACCGCTTCGCGAGGCTGATGCGGAAGCGGTGGTCGCACTTTACGCAAAGGCAGCTGCGGTGGAACCGCGGCTGGGACCTGTCACGCTGCCGCAATGGGACCAGTTCCTGAAGCTGCCGCAGAATCGTGGCGGGCGCGACTTTCGTATTGCCGAGCGGAATGGCCGGCTCGTCGGCCTCGCCGAATCCTCGTTGCGCGACCAGGGCGCGCATCATTCCCGGTTCCTCAAGATCGTCGTGGCGCCCGAGATGCGCCGCCGCCGGATCGGCCTCGCGCTGATCGACGACATCCTTGCGATCGACGCCGATCCCGATCTCACCGTGCAGACGCTGGTGAGCAGCGATTGGCCGGCAGGAATGGCCTTCGTGACCGCCTTCGGCTTTGTTCATGTCGAGTCCGAGATCGGGATGAAGTGCGTCGAGCCGTTGCAACCGGCCCGTACGCTTGCGGCCGCCCGCGCCACCATCGAGCAGGTGACCGACGTCACCGCTTGCGCGGCCGAGGTCGCACGCATCCACAATGCCGCCTATGCCTCGGACGCCGCATTCCGCCTGTATTCACCGGAGGAGATGGCGCAGGTGCTGACCGAGAGCGGGGTCTGGATCGCGTCGGAGGATGGGCAGGTGTCGGGATTCTGCCTGACCGAGCCGGAGCGGAACTCGATGTGGATCGAATCGGTCGCCGTCGACCCGGCGCGGCAGGGACGCGGGCTCGGCCAGCTCTTGGTCTATCGCGTGCTGAGCGCACACGACGTCTCGGTTGAGCATCCCTGCTGGCTCAACGTCTCGAGCCGCAACGCGCCCGCGCTGAAGATCTACCGCCGGCTCGGCTTCCGGCCGCAGCACGAGACCTGCCGCTTCAGCGCCCCGCGCCGCGAACTGATCGCCGCGCGCGAGCGCAAGCCTCGCTAGCCGCGCCCTACGCCCACTCGCCCTTCCGGAACACCGGCACACTGCGGCCGTCGGCATGGATGCCGTCGATGTCGGTGTCGGCCGAGCCGATCATCCAGTCGATGTGGATCAGGCTCTTGTTGCCGCCCTGCTCGGCGATTTGCTGCGGCGTCAGCCTGTCGCCACAAACGAAGCATTTCGAGTAGCACTGGCCGAGCGCGATGTGCGAGGCGGCATTCTCGTCGAACAGCGTGTTGAAGAACAGCAGCCCGCTCTTCGAGATCGGCGAGGAATGCGGCACCAGCGCGACCTCGCCGAGGCGGCGTGCGCCCTCGTCGGTGTCGAGCACCTTGTTCAAGACTTCTGCGCCGGGCGAGGCCTTGGCCTCGACGATGCGGCCCTCCTCGAACTTGACCGAAATATTGTCGATCAGCGTGCCTTGATAGGACAACGGCTTGGAGCTGACGACGTGGCCGCTGACGCGGCGGCAGTGCGGCGTGGTGAAGACCTCCTCGGTCGGGATGTTGGCATTGCAGACAATGCCGTTCTTGGCGGTC
The DNA here is from genome assembly GCF_011058295.2 of Bradyrhizobium sp. 6(2017). Lineage (NCBI taxonomy): Bacteria > Pseudomonadati > Pseudomonadota > Alphaproteobacteria > Hyphomicrobiales > Nitrobacteraceae > Bradyrhizobium > Bradyrhizobium sp. 6(2017). Next base: position 9,564,828 of record NZ_CP049289.2, read on the forward strand.
GAGGCGCCGCCTTCCCATTCATGGCCGTCGGCGAGCCCGATCGTGAGATCCATTCCCGGACCGGAATATTTCAGCGCGTGGAAGCGCTGGCCGTTGAGCCAGTCGGTGCGTTCGCGCAGTCTGGCATTGTGCTTGTCCCAGGCGGCGACGGCGCCATCCTGATCGACCCGGGACGCGGCGAAGATCGCATCCGCCAGCTTGGCGACCGCGACGTCCTCGGCATCATCGGGGAACATCTGCTTCGCCCAGGACGCACTCGGATAGGCGATGATGTTCCAGTTGGTGTCGAAATTGACGATCTTCTCCAGCGCCGGCTGGTAGGCGATCGAATTGGCCTTGCTGGCGCGCGCGACTTTCGCCGGGTCTTCGCCCGACAGCAGCATCGGATTGTCGCCGACGATCGCAAGCCGCGCGGTGTTGGCGCCGAACGCCTTCGCCATGCCCTCGTAAAGCCAGCCCGCGGCGCGATCGAAGCTCGCATCGTTGGCGTAGCGGTAGCGCGCCAGCGTGAGCTCTTCGTCGGAGAAGAACGGGGTCACGATACCGGCGCCGGCCTTGTAGGCATGCTCCACGACCCGCCGCACCAGCGGCATTGCCACTGAGGGTGCCGTCAGCAGCAGATCCTGCCCCGGCTGCAGCTGCAGGCCGACCTTGATCGCGACTTCGGCGAGCCGATCGAGTTTTACAGGATCGATCGAGGCGGAAAGGTTGCGTTGATGTGCGGTCATGAAGTGTCCGGCCGTGTCGTTTGAGGGTGTTGAGGATTCGTAGTCCAATTCGATCCGCATTCGCAAGGTTCCCGCCCGCCGCACCCGATCACGCGACGGCGAGCAATTGCCTCGAATTTTACCGCTTCACTGAATTAAGCACCCGGTCGACCATCTCGGGCGCGAGGCCGAGATAGTTTTTCGGTGCGGTGAGGCGGTCGATCGTCGCCCGATCGATCCGGCTTACGACGCGTTGATCCGCGGCGAGCGCCGCGGCCAGCGTCAGGCCCTTGTCGTTGGCGACACGGCAGGCGTCGTAAACCACATCATGCGCCTCCTGCCGCCCGATCGCGGGCGCCAGGCCCATCATTACGGCCTCCGCCACAATCAGCCCGCGGCTGATGTCGAGATTGTCGGCCATCCGCTTCTCGTCGACGATCAAGCCGCCAAGCGCGAATCTGGCCTGATGCAGCGCGCCGGCGGTCAGCACGAAGCTTTCCGGGATCGCCATCCACTCGGCGTGCCACGGGCCGGTGGCGCGCTCGAAATCCTGCACCATCGCATCCAGCATCAGGCCGGCATGCTGGCGCACGGCCTTGGCGGCGGCGAGCATCAGCTCCGACGAGATCGGGTTGCGCTTTTGCGGCATTGTCGAGGACGCGCCGCGTCCCTTCACGAAGGGCTCGTAGACCTCGCCGAACTCGGTCGAGGCCATGATCATGATGTCGAGCGCGATCTTGCCGAGCGTTCCCGTGACCAGCGCCAGGAAATTCACCGCTTCCGCCAGCCCGTCGCGCGCGACATGCCACGTGGAGACCGGAACGCCGAGGCCAAGCTCCTCGCACAGCGCCTTCTGCACGTCGAAGCCCTTGTCGCCCAGCGAGGCCAGCGTGCCGGCGGCGCCGGCGAACTGCCCGACCAGCACGCGCGGCTTCAGCTCCGCCAAGCGCGCGGCATGGCGATCGAAGGCCGCGAGCCAGATCGCGGTCTTATAGCCGAAGGTCACCGGCAGCGCCTGCTGCAGATGGGTGCGGCCGGCCATCGGCGTGTCGCGGTAGCGTTTCGAGAGATCGGCGAGGATGGTGCGCAATGCAGCAATGTCGGCCTCGACAATCCTGAGACCGTCGCGCAGCTGCAGCACCACGGCGGTGTCCATGATGTCCTGCGTGGTCGCGCCCCAATGAACATAGCGGCCGGCCTCGCCGCACTGCTTCACCATCTGATGCACCAGCGGCAGGATCGGGTAGCCGACGACATCGGTCTCCTGCTTCAGCAGGTCGAAGTCGAGTGCGGCGACATCGGTACGCTCGGCGATCTCCTCGGCAGCTTCCGCCGGGACCACGCCGCAGCGTGCTTCGGCCCTGGCCAGCGCGACCTCGACCTCGGCATAACGGGAGATCAGCCGCAGATCGGAAAACACCTCGCGCATCTCGCTTGTGCCGAAGGCATCGCGAAACAGCACGGAATCGAGCACGGTGGTCGAGGTGGGGAAGCCGGACATGGACAGATCCTTGGGCGCATCCTATTGCCGATCGCAGTCGGCAAAGTCCCTATCACGGCGCAGCCCTGCGCCCTACCCCTCGGCAGGCACCTCGCCGAACACCTCGGCTGCGATCTTGCTGGTCTCGATCGCAGCCGGAATGCCGCAATACATCGCGACCAGCAGCAGCACGTCCTGCACCTGCGCGGCGGTGCAGCCGTTGGCCAGCGCGCCCTTGGCATGAACGCGGAACTCGGCGGGCTTGCTGCTCGCCGCGGTGATGCCGAGCATCACGAGGCTACGGATCTGGTCGGACAGCCCGCTGCGCTCCCAGACGTCACCGTAGACATAAGCATTGATGATGTTTTGCAGCGGCGTGCCAAAATCACCGGCAGCCGCCATCCGCTTGGCGACATCGCCCTCGCCGAACATCTTCTGACGCCGCCGCAGCCCGCGCGCATGGAGATCGCTGATGTCGACCATCGTCTGGCTCCCTGTATGGGCTATTTATACGGATAATTATGGCGCACCTCAATATTGCGAAAGGCCTTCCGCTTGCATTTCTGACGTATTTATCCGTATAAATTTATCAAAGCAGGCGCGAAGGGGACCGGAATGAAGTTACGGCTGGGGCTGCTTGCCGTCCTGCTCTCGGCACTTCCGGTCCTGCCGGCTCTCGCGGCGGACGGCTCCCACAACGACCGCTCAAGATCATCGTGCCCTTCCCGGCCGGCGCCGGCCCCGACAATGTCGCGCGGCTGGTCGGCCAGCATCTGCAGGACGCCTTCGGCCAGACCGTGCTGATCGAGAACCGCGCCGGCGCGCTCGGCAGCATCGGCGCCCAGGAAGTCGCCCGCAGCGCGCCCGATGGCTACACGCTGCTGATGGGTACCAACACGACCCATGCCAGCAACGTCGCGACGCTCAAGAGCCTGCCCTACGACCCGGTGAAGGATTTTGCGCCGGTCATCCGCACCACCACGACGGCGATGGTGCTGCTGGTCAACCCGAAGCTTGCGGCCAAGGACCTGCCGCAATTCCTCGCTTACGCCAAGGCCACTCCCAATCTGACCGCGGGTTACGGCTCCGGCGCGTCGCAGATCTCGATCGCGCAGCTGCAATCGCGCGGCGGCCTGTCGCTGATCGCCGCCTCCTATCGCGGCGTGCCGCAGGCGATGACCGACGTGATGGCGGGGGTGATCGACCTGACGTTCGGCGATTTCTCGGTCGCGATCCCGCAGATGCAGGGTGGCACCTTGCGTGGCATCGGCGTGACGTCGGCGACCCGCAACGAGCTCACCCCGGGCCTGCCCGCGCTGTCGGAAGCGATGCCCGGCTTCGAGGCCACGATCTGGTACGGGCTGTTCGCGCCGGCCGGCACGCCGGAGCCGGTGGTCAACAGGATCTACGCCGAATGCGCCAGGTACCTCGCAATGCCGGAGACGAAGAAGAAGCTCGCCGATGTTGGCGTGATCGTGGCGCCGCTGGCGCCCGCCGAGTTCGGCGCCTTCGTCAGGAGCGAGGTCGTGCGCTGGTCGGCGGAGGTCAAGGCGGCCGGCATCCAGCCGCAATAGACGAGAGCTCTGTCGCATCATGGCTCGCGAGACACCTGTTGGCATGATTGGCCTGGGGCTGATGGGATCGGCCCTCTCCGCGCGGCTGATCGACGCCGGCGTAGGCGTAATCGGCTTCGACATCGATGCCGCGAAGAACGACGGCTTGAGGGCCAGCGGCGCCGAGTTCGCCGCCTTCGCCGCCGATGTGGCGGCGCACTGCCGGACCATCGTCATCGCGGTGTACGACGCGGGCCAGGTCAAGGGACTGCTTCCGGACCTCGCCAACGCGGCGGTGCCGCCGCTGGTGATCTGCACCACCACCTGCGCGCCGGGCGAGATCGCTGTGATCGCCGAATTCGCCTCGCGCTCGCGCTTTGCCTTGATCGAGGCGCCGATCTCGGGCACCAGCGCCGAGGTCCGCGCCGGCACCGCCACCGCGCTGGTCGCCGGCGATGCCGATGTCATCGACGCCGCCGAGCCGACGCTCGACATCCTCTGCCCGCAGCGGATCAATGTCGGTGCGATCGGCAATGCGAGCCGCACCAAGCTCGCCATCAACCTGATCCTGCAGAACAACCGCGCCGCGCTGGCCGAGGGCATCGCCTTTGCCGAGAGCCTGGGCCTCGACGGCGCCACGTTCCTTGCGACGGCGCGGCAATCGGCGGCATATTCCAAGGCGATGGACAGCAAGGGACGGAAGATGCTGGCGCGCGATTTCTCGCCGCAATCGCATATCGCGCAGACCTTGAAGGATACCGAGCTGATCCTGCGGGAGGCCCGCCGGCACGGCCTGCCCTTGCCGCTGACCTCAGTGCAGGCCGAGCTGCTGCGCGCGGCGGTCGCGCTCCAAGGCCCCGAGAGCGACAGCGCCGCCGTGATCGAGGCGATCCGTGCCGGGCGCGGCCGGGATGAGGGGCATTCATGATCAATTGTGCGATCATGGGCCTCGGCCGCTGGGGCCGCGCGCTGGTCGAGGCCGCGCAGAACGAGCCGCGGCTCAGGATCACAAGCGCGGTCGAACCCGACAGCAAGGGCGCCGCGAGTTTCTGCGCGGCGCATGGCCTGTCCGCCGCGACGAGCCTGGAGGCCGTGCTCGCCGCGCCCGAGATCGACGCCGTGCTGCTGGCGACGCCGCATTCGCTGCACCGGAGCCAAGTGATCGCGGCCGCCGCGGCCGGCAAGCAGGTGTTTTGCGAGAAGCCGCTGGCGCTTCGGCGCAACGACGCCGCCGAGATGTTCGCGGCCTGCCGCAACGCCGGCGTGCTGCTCGCGGTCGGGCATAATCGCCGGTTCTGGCCCTCGATGCGGGCGCTGCGCGCGATCACAGCCTGTGGCGAGCTCGGCACGATCCTGCATGTCGAGGGCCACAACAGCAACGAGAACTCGCAGACCATCACCCAGGGCTGGCGGCTGTCGCCCGAGGAGTCGCCGGGCGGCGGGCTGACCGGCGCGGGACTGCATGTGCTCGACGGTTTCGTCAGCCTGCTCGGCCCCGTACGCCAGGTCTATGCCCGGTTGAGTGCGCGCGCCGTCGGGCCGCCGCCGCTCGACACTGCAACCTTGGCGATTGAATTTGTGAATGGCGTGAGCGCAACCCTTGCGACAATCCGCGCAACACCGTTCTATTGGCGCGTGCATGTGTTCGGAACGAAGGGATCTGCCGAAGTGCTCGACGAGGTGACGATGGTGCTGCGGAAATCCGGCGAGGTGCCCGCGACGACGCGCTATCCGGCGGTCGACACGCTCACCGCGGAACTCACAGCCTTTGCCGATGCGGTCGAGGGCAAGCAGCCGTTCCCGGTGCCGGAGGCAGATGTGCTGGCAACGCTCGCTGCATTCGAGGCGGCACTGCAGTCGATGCAGACAGGACATCCGGTCGCCTGCCATACGGCATACCAGTGACCCACCATGTCTGAACAACCGGACAGGGCGAGATCGTCCCGCTATCGCGACATCGCCACCGGACTGCAGAGGGACATCCGTCTCGGCACCTACGCGGTCGGCAATCTGCTGCCGACCGAGACCGAGCTGATGGCGAGCTTCAGCGCGAGCCGCCAGACCGTGCGCGAGGCGCTGCGCATCCTGATCGAACAGGGCCTGATCGTGCGCCGCGCCGGCCTCGGCTCGGTGGTGATCGCATCCGAGCCGCCGGTATTGTTCACCCACAGCGTCAAGTCGCTCGGCGAGTGGCTGCGCTACTCCAACGAAACCTACCGCGACGTCGTGGCTAGCAGCGACATCGTCGCCGACCGCAAGCTGGCCGGGCTCCTGAAATGCGAGCCCGGCAGGAGCTGGTTCTTGATCGAGGCGGTGCGCCGCTCGGACCAGTTCGCCGCGCCGCTCGGCTGGACCGAGATCTACGTGCTGCGCCGGTTCGCCGATGTCGTGACCCGCAGCGACCATGGCCGCACCCCGGTGCATGAGCAGATCGCCAAGATGTACGGCCAGGTCACCGAGCGCGCCCAGATGGAGATCTTCGTGCGGGGCATGCCGGCGCCGATTGCCAAGGCGCTCGGCGTCAAGACCGGCTCGCCGGCGCTCACCGTGGTACGCCGCTACTACGGCCTGCGCGAGGAACTGTTCGAGGTCACCATCACCACGCACCCCGAGGGGCGCTACACCTACACGATGGACATGCAGCGCTCGCTGCGACCGAAGCTTTAGGGGAAACGCCTTATCGCGCCCGCGCCAAATGCGTGCTGGCAGAGGTGTGCGCCATCTGCGGGGTGCCGCTCACGCCCCAGATCGCGACCGCGATCAACGCGGCCGCCCAGACATATGGCACAGCATTCAGCTTCTTCATTCCGAGATCATCCCCAACGTCCTGGGAGCACTGATCAGTCTCACGACCCTGGTCGTGAATCTCACGACCTCGATCATCAGCGTCTCACCAGGCATCCGTCCTCACAACGCTACTAAGGTTAGACCTTGTCGGTTTCAGGACGCCTTCGTGCCAATCCGGAAATGATTTCGTCGGAACCGGCCTCTCTCATCCCAATTGATGAGACCGCGGGCCCGACCGGCTTCGGCTCCATTCGAGACAAAGGCAAAGAGAATTTTCTGCCCAAATTTGAGTCAGACGCACAACAAACATTCCAAACGTGCGGCCGCTGAATTCTTTTTGATTGTCGCGGCGACTCCGGCCGTGTCATCAGGGCGATGACAGTGTGATGACAAGGGGCCTCCCGTGACTGCCCAACCGGCCAAACCGCAAGGCGGCTCCCGCCGCCACTCCAAGGAAACGCAGGAGGAGGTGGTGCGGTCGCTGGAACGGGAACTGAAGCTCCTGATCGAAGAGCGCCATGAGCGCGCGCTCCGGCTCGGCCTCGACATTGCAGGCAAGACGCCGAAGACGGACCAGTAGGGCCGCGGCCGCGTCTCGTCCCTGAGGCACACGATCTCCACCGCTGATTCCCGCGACCGTCTGCCATGGCTGGTGTGTGCTGGCATGCGTCCATCGTGATGCGGCCTGCTCCGGGCACGACGGTTGCGCAACGGGGGGATTCCGATTCACCAGTCAGACAGCCAAGCTCTCGGTGTCATCACCCGCGCATGCGGGTGATCCAGTATTCCAGAGACGCCAGTGCTTGAGCCGAGGGGTCGCGGCGTACTGGATCGCCTGGTCGAGCCGGACGATGACACCGGAGAGAATGAGTGCCCACGGCTCTTCCCACGCGTCGTCCCTGCGAAAGCAGGGACCCATAACCACAGGATTGGGTTGTTGAGATGAGCTGTGGCCACAGCATCGCGCAACAATCGCCTTCAGTGGTTATGGGTCCCGGCCCCCGTGCGCAATTGCGCCCTAGGCCGGGACGACACTGGATTTGTCGCGCCACTTGTGAGTCACATATCTGCATCCTCGCGACATGATTTGTCCGAGCTTTGCTCTTCGTTCCGCCCTCTCTCCGAACAGAGGGCGCAGGGAAAGCCGGGTGCCGATCGCACCCATGGGCCCCGAGCAATGGGTAGAAAGCTCGGGGGTAGGACCACAGGTGTAACCGGAGCAATCCGGCTTTCCCTGCGCGATGGGTTACGGCTTACTTCGTGCTCTCCCCGGCGAGACTGGGCTTGCTTGTCACCGCCTTCGCAAAACGCGCTTGCGTCTTGCGACGAGACACCTGCCGCTAGCTAGGGCGTCAGGACCACACGACTTCACCGTCCGCCTCATGCGCACTCGTCAGTCGCGCATTCCGCGTCCACCGCATCCCACACCGCGTTCGTGACGACCGCGAAGCGCCCCTCGATCGGGTGAGACGGGCATATTGAACATCTAAGTTGGGTCAAGCGTCAAGTCGAATTCTGAAAAGCCGAACAAATAAATCGAAGATTGACAGCCCGTCGACTCGCAGGATGGGTAGACCGCAGCGAAACCCATCATTTGCGCCGCGGAAGGGAATTGATGGGTCTCGCTTCGCTCCACCCATCCCACGCTCTACTGACCACGCCTCCCCCTCGTTTGCGCGGCTCGATCACCCTCCAACGTTCATCGCATTATCGCGCTCTCCACGAACGCCACCGGCGTGCCTTTCGCAAGGCCGGCCGCGACGCGCCCCGCGTCCCAGTTGGTCAGCCGGACGCAGCCGTGGGACTCCGCCTTCGAGACCTTTCCGGGATCGGGGGTACCGTGAATGCCATAGCCTTCCGCCGAGAGGTTGATCCACATCGAGCCGACCGGGTTGTTCGGACCGGGCTTGATCGTGAAAGGCCGCTTCGACTTGACGCCCTTGAACTTGTAGTCGGGGTTGTAGCGATAGGTCGGGTTCTTGTTGATCGCCGTCACCTTCAACGTCCCGCTCGGCGTCGGCTTCTCCGCACTGCCGACCGTTGCGGGATAGAATGCAACGAGCTTCCCCGCAGCGTCGAAAGTGCTGAGCGTCTGCCGGGTCTTGTCGACCTCGACGCGTGCAACCGGCGCCGGATTTCCCGTGTCGAGGACGTTCGCAACCGCGATCGTATCGCCGGCCTTGTCGAATTTCTGTCCGGGATTGAGCGCTTGCAGCAACTCCTCGCTCATGTGGAATTTCTCGGCGAGCGCTTCCCGTGGACTTCTGTAGCCCAGAGCCGGCAGATCCTTCATGCCTTCCATTTTCGGCGGCAACTTCTCGAGGAACGGCCCTTTCACGTCCGCCTCCGCTATCGTGTAGTTGACGATCGCAGCTCCGTCGCTGGCAGCGGCAAGCCTGGTCCAGAGGTCCGCCGTCACCGCCTTGTCGAACGACAATCCATTTGCCCCGGCAAAGGCCGTCAGCGCCTTCCGTGCGTTCTCGCCCAGCTTGCCATCGATCTCGCCGGGGGAGAAATGCGCGCGATCGAGCATAATTTCGAGCCTCGCAACGGAGGCATTGACCTGGTGAGGGCCGGGCAATTTTGCCGACGGCGCCGCCGCATCGTTGATCGAGGCCGCGTCGAGACCCGCCGCCGCCGGCGCGGTCGACACAAGCAGCAGCACAATGGCAAGGGGCCGGAACATCTCGCATCCCAACGTGGCAACCTTCGGTAAAGCCACGGAAAGCTGCGAAGTTCCAATGCAAGCGGCACCGTCAGCGGAGGTCGCATCACGGAGGCCTGTTCCGCCTGATGCGCGGGCCGGCCTCATTTCCGCCCAAGAAAATGAGCGCTCTAGCAAAGGTTGGAAGTCGCTTTCAGAACACTTTTCTTGCAGTTCATTTTCCAGTGGGTGCTGCCATGACCTTGATCGATGGCTTGGGTTACCTCGCGTCGGCGCTTGTACTGCTGACGTTCTGCATGAGCACCATGTTGAGCCTGCGCACCGTCGCGATATTCAGCAATCTGGCGTTCATCAGCTATGGATTGGGCGACCGGATCTATCCAGTGCTCATCCTTCACATCATTCTGCTGCCGCTGAACGTGCTGCTGCTGTTCCAGATGGTCCGCCTGCTCCGCAAGGCAAAGCTTGCTGCGGCGACGGATCTTTCTCCGAACTGGCTGCAACCGTTCATGCACGCAAAGCACATCAAGGCAGGAGAAACCATCTTCAGGAAAGGCGACGATGCCGACCTTCTCTATATGGTCGTATCGGGGCAGGTCAGGTTTCCCGAGATCGATCGCGGGGTATCGGCAGGCGAACTGTTCGGAGAGATCGGACTGTTTTCCCTCGAACGGCGTCGCACGCAAACTGCCGTGGCGGCAACGGATGTGGATCTGCTGTGGATCAGCGACGCTGCGCTGAAGAAGCTGTGCGAGCGCAATCCAGGACTGTCGCTGTATTTTCTGCGACTGACGGCGACCCGGATGACGGAGAACGCGGCCCGTGCAATCGGGGCTGCCGCGCCCAATCCGGTGTAACCGCGCCGGAAGATGCGCGTCGCCTGCCGGTCCTACGGCGCGGACGAAACCGCTGGGCTCGGCAACGGCGCAAACTGCATCTCTGCGACGGCCGAGCCTGCATAAGCACTGGCGATCAGGATCATGACTCGAATGGCGACGAACATGGTGCCTCCTCAGTGTTTTTCTTGGTCTCTCAATGCCAGAGACTTCTTTCGCCCCGTTGAGGAAAGCTGGTTGCTGCAATCTTGAGGGCATTGGTAAGCGAGCCGTTTACGCAGCCATCGCACGAAGTGGGAACCGTTTCACCACGTGGGAACCGTATCGACCGATCGATCGGACCGCTAAACGCGCGGTTCACTGTCGCAGGGCATTGTTCGCCTCAATCAAGAAGGCGCAATCACAATGCCGATTTTCAGGACGATTCTTGTTGCCGTATCGATTTTTCTTGCCGGTTTGTACGTCTACGACGCCTGCCGCAACGTCGACTTGCTCATGATGGCGCCGGTCGGCGACGTCGTTGCACGGCGCTGGCCCGAAGGCGATGCGTTCCGTCCCACCGCGGCCCCGGTCTCGGCCGCCGCTGTCGACCCGACGCCGGCGGCGCGCGTTAGGGAAACGTTTGCGATGTTCATCCCAAGGGACGGCCGGCGCCATACGCCGACGCAGCGCAGCCTGTAGCGGCTTCGGTTCAGCCCAGCGATACGCCCGCCTTTGCGCGGCTCATGCCCAGGGTCACAATGCGATGCAGCAGACCCGCGTAGTCCAGCCCGTCATGCAGGGCCGCGGTTGCGAACTCCTGGCTCCTGGCGATTTCAGGATTGGGATTGGCCTCGATGAAATAGGGAACGCCATTGGTCGAGAGGCGGAAATCGATGCGCGCGTAGCCATCGAGCCCGAGCGTCCGGTAGATGCGTTTCGCCAGCCGTTGAATATGGGCGGATAGTTCCGGCGTCAGATTCCCGGCCGGCCCGTCCTCAATTCCGATGCGCTCCTGATAGCTCGGATCGTGCTTGACCTTCTCGGTGGCGATGTGCCGCGCACTGTGACCGCCCATGCTGCCGAACTTCAATTCCCAGACCGGCAGAACCCGCAGCCTGTTGTTGCCAAGCACGCCGACATAAAGCTCGCGCCCCTCGATGAACTGCTCGGCGATGGCGGCGGTTCCGATCCGTTCGTGGATGAAGGCGACCCGCTCGGCGAGCTTCTCGTCGGTGTCGACGATGGAAGCCTGCGAGATGCCGAGCGATCCATCCGAGCTCAGGCTCTTGACGATCAGCGGTAACGCCAGACGCGGCGGCCGCTTGACCTTGCGGCGCATCGGGAACACGGCGAAGGCCGGCACCGGAATGCGGCGATGATGCACCAGCGTCTTGGACAGATCCTTGCCACGCGCCAGGATCAGGCCACGCGGGTTGCACCCGGTATAGGGGATCTTCATCAACTCGAGATAACTCGCGATGTGCTGGTCATACACCACCTCGTAGTGGAATTCCTCCAGCAGCGTGAACACCACATGCGGCTTGAAATTTTCGATCGCGTCGCGGACCGGCTTGATTTCCTCCTGCACGCCGAGCGGACGGACCTCATGGCCGGCCGCGCGCAAGGTGCTGACGACGTCGTATTCCGTTTTCCAGGCATTGATCTCCTGGGCGGAGTAGCCGTCCGAGGAATCCGGCGGCACGAAGTCCGGGTGCATCAGCACGAGAATGCGAAGACGTTTCATAGCGCGATCCATTTCCGGCGCGACGGGCCGAACAGCGCGTGCATGGTCTTGGCGGTGAGCAGGATGGTGAAGTTGGCGACGAGCTTCTGCTCAGGGCCGACGGCGCGCAGATTGAGCTCGCGACAGCGCGAGATCATATCATCAAGCACGGCATCGAGCGTCAGCTGGTTCTCGCCGGTCCAGCGCGCGACCAGCTGCCTGATCTGGGCGCGGTGCCGCCTGATGAAGAGTGAGGCCGCCGGATGCCGTTGATGCCGTGGATCGGCCGAGAACAGCTTGGACAGGTCGCGATCATAGGTCTTCGGTGGATTGAAGGCGTAGAACGCCTGCTTCTTCTTGTAGTGCTCGCCGAGCGTCTGCTTGAGTGAATGTAATGGATCGACGCGCTCGCGCGATGTGAGCAGCGGCCGCTTGCCGGCAATCTCGCCCATCAGCTCGTCGACATATTCGAGCTTCTTCAGTGCCGGCCAGCCGGCATAGCGCGTCCGCCAGTTCGAACGCGGCCGCAGCCACACCGCGAAGGTTTCCGCAAAATCCTCGTCCGGATGGCTCTGCGCGTACCACAGCCGAAGATGCTGGACATAATTCCGGCTGGCCGGATTCGGCCGGTAGTAGCGCGGGTAGTGGCGCGACGACGGACCGAACAGCTGCTGCCAGCGCCGGCGGCGTTGCAGCTGGTAGCCGTGCTGGATCACGTGGCCGGCCTCGTGACGGAGAATGGCCATGCACTCGGACCAGGTGCCGCCCTCGACGTCGAGCATCATCTTCTTCTCGAGCTTCATCAGGCGAGGATGGGCGAGATAGAACGGAATAGCGATGCCGGGCGTACTCGACGGACTGAACCATTCGCTCGATATCCACGCGTGCGGCCGCAGCCGCAGCCCCCGTTCCTCGAGCTCCTCGCTAAGCGTGCTGACGCAGTCCGCGAGCCAGGTGCCCTCGACCCTCACCCTCAGGCTGCTGAGGCGTTGCTCCAGCAACTGCTCATCCGTCAGATTCTCCCAGGCATATCTCCGGCGCGGCATAGGTCTCCAGACGTCACGGCAAATCGAAATCCGGATGCTGTCATAGGTTGCTGCCGGTCACAACCGCCCGGCCTTCGCGACGGCCCCCGATCAGGCCGGGCAGCGACCGCGCGGAACGCAAACGCCCTCGCGCTTTCTGGTATAGTCGACCGATATTCACTTAGGCAATTTGAGGGGACGAGAATGGATTATCGGCGACGGCTGCTTTTTCACGGCATGGCCTTGTTCCTGATTGGGCTGGTCACCGGCCTTCTCGAGCAGCACTTCAGCAATGTGCGGATGGCGCTGGCGGCACATCTCGAAGGCGTCATGAACGGCACCTTCCTGCTCGCGGTCGGCGCGATCTGGAGCGAGGTCAGGCTGCCGTCCCGCGCTAGCGCGATAGCCTACTGGGCGCTGCTGTGCGGGACCTACGGCAACTGGGCCGTGACCACGATCGCCGCCATTCTCGGAACCGGCGCACTTTCGCCGATCGCAGCGCCCGGCCTCAGTGCCGCGCCATGGCAGGAAACGCTCGTGACCGCAGGGTTCATCTCGATCGGTCTTGCGATCATCGCAGCATCGATCCTGCTGTTGTGGGGGCTGCGCGGCAAGGCGGCGCTGGTTGCGCCTAAGGCCTGACCCAGCGCTGCACGGCAGCAGTGGTGTCGGCGGGATTGGTATTGAAGCAGATCGAGGCATCGGGCGCGAGCCGGTGCACCAGATTGAGGATCGTCTCGAACAGCAGCAGCCGTTCCGACGGCTCGCGCAACCCGGCGCCGATCACGACGCAATCGTAGCGACGCGCGTTGAGGGCCGCCGCCGTCACCGCTTCGGCGGTCTCGCCTGTATCGATCAGGCAGCTCTCGACGTCGTAGCCAAGCGTCCGCAGGCCGTCGATCTGCGCGTCGATGTAGCTGCGCACCAGCTCGGGGGTAAACTGCGGGAAGGCGGCGAGATCGACGAAGGCCGGATCGAGACCGATCGCCAGCACCGAGGGTTTCGTCATGGTCGCGGTTCCCGATCCAATACATTTCGTCCGAGCATGCCGCAGGTTTGAGTCGAAATCGCGGAAGCGCGTGACCCGTAGCCCGGGTGAGCGGAGCGATACCCGGGGCCGGTCGTCGCAACGCCCCGCATGTCGCTGCGCTCATGCGGGCTACGTGGCGGCGCTTTGCGTCGAAACTGCGGAGCGGTCAGCGGCGGCCGGGGTCCTGCGCGGCGCGCGCGGCCGCAGCCGCACGCCGCTGCAACAATTCGCGCTCCCGCGTATTGCCGGCGAGATCGGCCGCGGCCTCGAACGCGACGCGGGCCTCGGCGAAGCGGCTCAGCCGGTGCAGCAAATCGCCGCGCACGCTCGGCAGCAGATGATAGGAATTAAGCGCCGGCTCGTGCGCGAGACCGTCGACGATCGCGAGCGCGGCGAGCGGACCTTCCGCCATGCCGATCGCGACCGCGCGGTTGAGCTCGATCACCGGCGATTTTACTAGCGCGGCGAGATCGCCGTAGAGGGTGGCGATGCGGCGCCAGTCGGTCGCGTCCGATGTCCCGGCCTCGGCGTGGCAGGAGACGATCGCAGCCTGCAGCACATAGAAGCCGCCGGCGCCGCCGAGCTCGCGGGCGCGCGCCAGCGCGAGCTGGCCGCGGCGGATTTGCAGGCGGTCCCAGCGGGCACGGTTCTGGTCCATCAGCAGGATCGGCTCGCCGTTCGCATCGGTGCGCGCCGCCATCCGCGAGGCGTTGAGCTCCATCAGTGCGGTGAGGCCGTGCGCTTCCGGCTCCAATGGGGCGATCGCGGTCAGCACGCGGCCCAGGCGCAGCGCCTCGTAGCAGAGCTGCGGCCGCAGCCATTGGTCGCCGGTCGCCGCGGTGTAGCCCTCGTTGAAGATGAGGTAGACGATTTCGAGCACCGAGGCGAGCCGCTCCGACAATTCCGCGCCGCGCGGCGTCTCGTAGGCGAGGCCGGATTCCGACAGCGTGCGCTTGGCGCGTACGATACGCTGGGCGATCGCCGCCTCGGTCTGCAGGAAGGCGCGCGCGATCTCCTCGGTGGTCAGGCCGCAGATCATCCGCAGTGCCAGCGCGGCACGCGCCTCCCGCGACAGAAGCGGATGGCAGGCGGTGAAGATCAGCCGCAGCAATTCGTCGCCGATATCGTCGTCAAGCGCGGAATCGAAATCGGGCATGGTCTCCTGCTCCCGCGCCAGATCGTGCGCAAGCATGCCGTGCCGCTGGCTGAGCATGCGATTGCGCCTGAGATGATCGAGCGCGCGGCGCTTGGCGGTCGCCATCAGCCAGGCGCCCGGTTTCTCCGGGACGCCGCTGACCGGCCAGTGCTCGAGCGCCGCGACCAGCGCTTCCTGGGTCAGATCCTCGGCGAGCGGCACATCGCGCAGCATCCGCGACAGGCTGGTGATCAGCCGCGGCTGCTCGATGCGCCAGACACCGAGAATGGTGCGCTGGATGTCGTCCGCGGTCACGCCGGACACCGGCAACACGCCATCATCGTCAGCACTCCATGAAGGGACGAACCTCGCATGACAGTTCCCAATCCGGCATGTGGTCAAGATGAAGCTGCATGAACTCGACCGCGCGCGCCACGGCTTCCTCCTTGTCCTTCAGCTCGAAAACCGCGTAACCGCCGACCACCTCCTTGGCCTCCATGAAAGGACCATCGGTGACGGTGAGCTTGCGGTCCTTGATCTTCACCTCCGCGCCCGCCGTTCGGGGCAGCAGTGCGCCCGTATCAAGCATGCGGCCGGCCGCGATCTCACGTTCGGCGAGCTTGCCGATCGCCTCGCGCAGCGCGGGATTTGGCAACATCGGCTTCTCGGCGACCAGGACATACATGAAGCGCATCGCGTGCCTCCTCTATTCACCGCACTGGCCGGCGAAGCCGGCAAAGGCGCGGACCTCGCAGGTACCTTCCCAGCCCGGCATGTGCTCCCTGTGCAGCTGCATGAACTCGACCGCGAGCGCCACCGCCTCCTCCTTGCTGCGGAGCTCCGAAATGGCATAGCCGCCGATCACCTCCTTGGCCTCGACGAAGGGGCCGTCGACGACGCTGAGCTCGCCGCCGACCAGGCGAACCTGCGCGCCGGTGGCAAGCGGCATCAGGCCGGCATTGTCGATCATGCGGCCGGCCTTGATCTCGCGGTCGGCGAGCTTGTGCATCGCCTCCAGCAGTTCCGGGGTCGGCTGCTGCGGCGGCTGGGACGAGAGGACGATCGACATAAAGCGCATGAAATGCTCCTGTTCCCGGCGAGCGGCAGGATTATTGCGGTGAAATCGGCTCGCTATGGGGGACGACGATCCGGGGCGGGCAGGATCGACAGGGGGCTGGGAATTATTTTTGAGTATTGCTGCGTAAGAGGGCGACAATCCCCTCCCCGTCACCTTGAGGTGCGAGCCTTGCGGCGCAATTGCGCCGCTGGGCGAGCCTCGAAGGGTGCGCGGCCCGGCTTGTGGCCGTCGATCCTTCGAGACGCCGCTTCGCGGCTCCTCAGGATGACGGGGAACTAGCCCGCAAGCGGGGAAGGCAAGCGAACACCCGCCTTACTGCTCCCGCAGCATGATCAGCGGGTCGGCGCTGTCGGGGACGCGGCGCCACTGGGCGTTGTCGTCGGCTTCAAACTGCCAGGTTTCTCCCTTGGGCGACATCAGGACCATCTGGCCGTGATCGAGCCGCCACAGCGACGGATTGAAGGCCGCGACCGCCGGATCGCATTTGCCTTTCAGGAACACCTGGAAATTGTCGTTGCCGGCCTCGGTGTTCGTCAGCACCAGCACGCAGATCGCCTGGCCATTGCCGCGCACCATCGACCAGTCGCCGATCATCTGGTCCATCGACTTGGCGAGCGAGCGCGCGGCGGCGAGGTTTTGCAGGATGTAGACGCCCTCGTTGGTGCGCATGCCCTCGAAGATGCCGGTCTCGACCTCGGTGAAATCGATCACGGCCTCGCCGGCCGCGTTCTGCAGCCGCACGATGTCGCCGAGACCCTTGATGCTCCAGCCGGCGATGTCCTTGGTGAAGGGCAGCGCGGCGGCGCAGGCCGGCTCGAGCTCGAGCTTGAAGCCTTGCGGCGTCTGATCCGGTTTCAGGGTCACGACGCAGGTCTTGCTGCGCTCGGTGGTGGCGAGCTCCCACTGCCCGATCATGTCCTTCTTCAACGTCGAGGCATCCTGCGCGGCTGCCGGACCGGATGCGGCCAGCAGCAGCAGGAGCGCGACGTTGAAGCGGGACAGGGTCATCAGCGGCCCTTCACCGGGGTTTCGGCAACCGGCGTCAGCGGCGGCTTGCCGGCGAACCAGTTCTTGATGTTGTCGACCACGAGCTGGTCCATCGCATTGCGCGTCACCACCGAGGCCGAGCCGATATGCGGCAGCAGCACGACATTCTGCATCGCCTTGAGCTCGTCCGGCACGTTCGGCTCGGCCGCGAACACGTCGAGACCGGCGGCCAGGATGGTGCCGGATTTCAGCGCCGCGACCAGCGCCGGTTCGTCGACCACAGAGCCACGCGCGACATTGATCAGCACGCCACGGGGCCCAAGCGCCTTCAGCACATCGGCATTGATCATCTTCGCGGTCGAGGCGCCGCCGGGCACGATGACGATCAGGGTGTCGACCGCCTTCGCCATCTCGATCAGATCGGGATAGTGCTTGTAGGCGACGTCCTTGGACGGATTGCGCGAGTGATAGGACACCGGCACGCGCGACGCTTCGAGGCGGCGGCCGATGGCCTGGCCGATCCGGCCCATGCCAACGATGCCGATCTTGCGGTCGCGCAACGAGCCGACGCTGAGCGGATAGTTCTGGGTCTGCCACAGGCCGGAGCGCACATAGCGGTCGGCCTTGACGAACTCGCGCAGCGTCGCGATCAACAGCCCCATCGCGACGTCGGCGACCTCCTCGGTCAGCACGTCGGGCGTATTGGTGACCACAATATTGTGATCGCGGGCGTAATGGGAATCGACGTGGTCATAGCCGACGCCGAAGCTGCCGACGATCTCAAGCTTCGGAAACAGCGCCATCGCGGTCTTGTCGGTCGCCATCGTGTGATAGGTGACGGCGATACCGCGGATCTTGTCCTTCGTCTCGCCCGTCAGGCGTTCGAGGTCGCCGCGGCTTTCGGCCCGGTGCAGCACGTATTGATCGGAAAAGCCGTTTTCGAGGATTGGCCTGACAGGTCCATAGATCAACAGATCGATCTTTTCGGAAGAAATCGGGGCCATCAATTGTCCTTTCCTAACGCGCTCTCATGCCAACGCCGCAACAGAAGATGCGAAACTAGCGCCAGCACCCCATAGATGACAATCCCGGCCAGCGATAGCAGAAGAAGTGCTGCAAACATGCGGGGAATATTCAGCCGGTAGCCCGATTCAGCGATCCGGAACGCCAGGCCCGAGCCGGCGCCGGCGCTGCCCGCCGCGATCTCCGCGACCACGGCGCCGATCAGCGACAGCCCGCCGGCGATGCGCAGGCCGCCGAGGATATAGGGCAGCGCCGCCGGCAGCTTCAGGAACAGCAGCGTCTGCAGCCGTGAGGCGCCATACAATTGAAACAATCCGGCGAGGTTGCGATCGACCGAGTTGAGGCCGAGCGTGGTGTTCGACAGCACCGGAAAGAACGCCACGATCCAGGCGCAGACGATCACCGCGGTCTGCTGCTGCAGATAGATCAGGAGCAACGGCGCGATCGCGATCACGGGCGTGACCTGCAGCACCACCGCATAGGGGAACAGCGAATATTCCAGCCATTTGGACTGGTTGAACAGCAGCGCCAGCACCACGCCGCCGATCGCGGCGGCAACGAAGCCTTCGAGCGTGGTCAACAGCGTGACGCCGAGCGATTGCGACAGCACCGGCCAGTCCGCAACCAGCGTCTTCAGCACCAGAAGCGGGCTCGGCAGCACATAGGGCTGGATGCCATAGGCGCGGACGATGGCTTCCCAGAGCACGAGGCCCGCGGCGAACACCGCGACGGGAAGCAGGAAGCGCACGAGATCCTGCGGAGACTTCATGCGCCCGCCTGCCCTGCATAGGACGGCGCCAGTGCACTGGAGACCTCGCGGCAGAGCGCGGCATATTCGGCCGAGGTGCGGAACTCCTCACCGCGTGGCTCGGACGATGTGATGCGAAACTCGGCATCGATCCGGCCCGGGCGCGCGGTCATCACGATCACGCGTTGCGAGAGATACACCGACTCGAACACCGAGTGCGTCACGAAGATGACGGTCTTGTGCAAATTACGCCACAGCGACAACAGGTCGTTGTTGAGGCGAAAGCGCGTGATCTCGTCGAGCGCCGCGAACGGTTCGTCCATCAACAGGATATCCGGGTCGGTGACCAGCGCGCGCGCCAGCGACACCCGCATCTTCATGCCGCCGGACAATTCGCGCGGATAGGCGTTCGCGAACTCGCTGAGCCCGACCTGATCGAGCGCGGCCGCGATGCGCGCATCGGCGCCGGCCGCAGGCACGCGGGCGAGCTTCAGCGGCAGGCGGACATTGTCGCGCACGTTGGCCCACGGCATCAGGGTCGGCTCCTGAAACACGAAGCCGATCCTGTGGCTGCCGCGCGGCTCGGTGCCGTGATGGGCGAGCTCGACCGTGCCGGCGCTGGGCGTGGCGAGGCCGGCAATCAGCCGCAGCGCGGTGGACTTGCCGCAACCGGAGGGCCCGAGCAGCGAGACGAACTCGCCGCCGGAGACATCGAGGTCGAGCGGCCCGAGCGCCGTCACGCCGGAGTCATAGGTCTTGGTGACGCCGCGCAGGCGCACGGCTGACCGGGCATCGGATTCAGACAACGCAGCCCCCGCCATCCGGCCGTCAGTTCTTCGGCCGGAGCTCGACGCCGACCGCCTTGTTGACGAAGCGCAGCGTGTAGCCCTGGCGGTAGTCGATGGTGCTCTTGACCACGCCGGCGCGCACCATCTTGTCGAAGAAGCTCGCCATCCGCTCGTCCGTCATGGCGCCGATGCCGTTCTTGATGGAATCGCCGGAATCGACGATGCCGTGCTCGCGCATCTTGGCGACGCAATAGGCCAGCAGCTCGTCGTTCATGTCGGGATTGAGCTTCTTGATCATCGCATTGCCGGCCGAGTTGTCGCCGTAGACATAATGGAACCAGCCGACAACAGAGGCATCGACGAAGCGCTGCACCAGATCCGGCTTCTTGTCGACCAGGTCGCGGCGGGTCTCGATCAGGGTCGAGTAGGAGTTGAACCCGTAATCGGCGAGCAGCAGCACGTTCGGCTTGAAGCCGGCGGCCTTCTCCACCGCAAAGGGCTCCGAGGTGACATAGCCCTGCATTGCGGTCTGCTTGTTCACGATGAAGGGCTGCGGGTTGAAGGTGTAGGGCTTCACCTTGTTCTCGTCGAAGCCGTATTCCGATTTCAGCCACTGGAAGTAGCTGGTGATGCCCTCCTTTGAGATCAAAAGCGTCAGCGGCTTCAGATCCTCGATCTTGGTGGCCTTGACCTCGGGATGGGTCAGGAAGACCTGCGGGTCCTTCTGGAACATCGCGGCAACCGCGACCAGCGGCACGTTGTTGGTGACGGCGTCGAAGGTCTGCAGCGAGTTCGCGCTCATGAAGAAGTCGAGCTTGCCCGCGATCAGGAGCATGCGGTTGTTCTCGTTGGGACCGCCGGGCACGATCGTGACGTCGAGGCCGTATTTCTTGTAGGTGCCGTCGGCGACCGCCTGGAAGAACCCGCCATGCTCGCCCTCGGCGACCCAGTTGGTGCCGAACGAGACCTTGTCCAGCGTCTGTGCCCGCGCCGGGACGATGGCCGCGGCAACGCAGAGGGCGGCGGCCAGAAGGTTCGTGGTTAACGCTCGCGGCAAAAAGGCCCGGATCATGGTTGGACTCCGTCTGACATTATGGCCCATGATGGAAGGCCGGGGCGCGGATCATGCCCCGGCGACGAGGATCGCGCCCGGAGACGCAGACGCCTCTATGATGTTAAACCAACTAGCCTGCAAATCCACCCAATGAAACGCTTGCTTGATGACTTCTCAGCTTCCGCCCCGTGACTGGACCGCCATCCGCTGGCCCGATATCGCCGGGGACGCGGCCGCGCGCTGGATCGCGGTGCTGCCGCTGGCCGCGACCGAGCAGCACGGGCCGCATTTGCCGCTCGGAACCGACGTCATGATCGGTGAGGCCTATCTGGCGCGGGTGCGCGAGCTGCTGCCGGCGGCGATGCCGGCGACGTTCCTGCCGCTACAGCCGGTCGGGATCTCGACCGAGCACATCGATTTTCCGGGCACGCTAACCCTGCCGACCAGGGTGGCGCTGAACAGCTGGATGGCGCTCGGCGTGGGCGTGGCGCGCGCCGGGGTGAAGAAGCTCGTGATGGTGACGAGCCATGGCGGCAACTCCGCCGCGATGCAGCTGGTGGCGCAGGATTTGCGCGCGCAACACGGCATGCTGGTGGTGACGACGAGCTGGTCGCGCTTCGGTACGCCGGATGGGCTGTTCGATGCCGACGAATTGCGCCACGGCATCCATGGCGGCGCGGTCGAGACCTCGATCATGCTGGCGAAATATCCGCAAGCCGTGCGCCAGGATGCGATCGCGGACTTCAAGCCCGCCAGCGTAAAAATCGAAAAGGATTATCGCTTGCTGTCGACGCAACGGCCGGCGCCGTTCGCCTGGCAGGCGCAGGACCTCAACCCGAGCGGCGCGATCGGCGATGCGACCAAGGCCTCGGCCGAGAAGGGCGAGCAGCTGATCGAGCACGGCGCAGGCGCGTTCTGCGAGCTGCTCGCCGACGTCGACAAGTTCGATCCGAGCATCTTTCGCGGCAGCTGATCGGAATTGCTTCGTCGGAGCAGTGGCGACGAAACAATTCACGAAGCCATATTTCCGGTCTCATCTCTCGAACCGGAACCGGACAGCCTCCGTCCAACGGGCATGCGGACCACACCGGCGCCGCGCTCGCAGGATGGAGCATTCCATGTCGATCAAGACCAAGTTTGCCGCCCTCGCCCTCACCGCGCTCGCCGTGACCGGCACCATCGCTTCCACCACCTCGCAGGCCGAAGCCAGGCCGTATGGCTGGGGCTGGGGCGTTGGCGCAGGCCTCGTCGGCGCCGCCGTTGTCGGCAGCGCGATCGCGGTCAGCGACGGCTACTACTACAACGGCGGCTATCGGCGCTGCGCCTGGGTGCGCCAGTACGACGGCTTCGGCAACTACATCGGCCGCGTGCGCTCCTGCTACTGATCGACATCTAAGGCTGCGGATCCTGTGTTCGACACGGGTCCTCATCCACCCCGTGTCGCAACAGACCCGCCCGGTAATCCCCCCGGGCGGGTCAATGCTGTGAGCTCGCGACAGGCGGGCCCAGGTCACAGATATTTTGCGATCAGCCTGAAGTCGCGCAGCACGGCGCGGCCCTTCGGACCTCCGGCCTTCAGCGTGTCTTCCAGGCTGTGGCCGATGTGATCGTGGATCAGCGCCTTCTTGGCGCTTTCGATCGCGCTCTCCACCGCCTGCAATTGCTGGGCGATCTGCGCACAGGGCCGGCCCTGCTCGATCATCTCGACGATAGTCTCGAGATGGCCGTTGGCACGCTTGAGGCGGCGGGCGATCGCGGCGTGCGGATGGTCGTCGGACATGCGGTTCTCCTATCCTCCCGGGAGGATAATCACGATCCTCCCGGGAGGATAGTAGAATCGGCTTGACAGGCCATTGTGCCGGGCGTAGTGCCCGATTGCTGGAACAATCGTTCCGCACCGGGGCTTTGTCCCCGAACACCAACCCGACCACGAGCCAGCACAGAAGGCACATGGGCAGTAGCAACTCTGGCGACAGTAGCCCCGCGACGCCGGGACCATTGACGCCGCAACACAGCAAGACTGATCGCGCAGATATCGCCTGCGTGGACAGGTGGTCACGCCTCACGTAACCGCCCGCTCCTCACCGGCCTGCCGCGACCAGCGGAAGTGGAGGTGAGCGATGTTCGAAAAGCTCGCAAGATTCCGGCAAGCAAGCCCGCGGCGCGTTGTCGAGCCGCGGCGCATGCCGCCGCGCGCGGCCATGCATTGCAATGACAACCTGCCGGGCTTTCGCTGCCCGGCGGACCGTCGGCGTCCAACCCCGGCCTGTCATTGGGTCCTGATCGACGGCCGGCTGGAATGCCGGTGGACCATCGACGACACCAGCGGCGATCTCGATCAGCAGCGACGCGCGGGCCGACGCCTTGGCCCGCGCGCAACGTCAACGCGCCACGTGGTGAAAGCCGCGGCGCGGATTTAGGAGGCCGACATGGACGAAGGACCTAGTTGCCCCGTTGCGCGCCACTCAGGCGCAGCAGCGGGATTTTCGAACGACATGACATCTGGAAATGCCGCTGCTCACGGCAGCGGAGACGTGCGCGCCTGACGGCTCCGCGTCCCTCAGCCGTGCCCCAGGGGGCGGCGAGGAGACGCGAAATGACCGAAACCACGACCACCCCAACCGCCATTCTCGATACCGCGCATGCCGGCGACATCCATGGCGCGCTCGGCAGCATCGCCCGCGACGACACCGCGCCGCGCGCGACCTGGCTGGCCCGGCTGAAGACACTGCTCGCGATCGTCGGCCCCGGCCTGATCGTGATGGTCGGCGACAATGATGCCGGCGCGTTCGGTACCTACACCCAGGCCGGACAGAATTACGGCACCACGCTGCTGTGGACGCTGTTGCTCCTGATCCCGGTGCTCTATGTCAACCAGGAGATGGTGGTGCGGCTCGGAGCAGTCACCGGCGTCGGCCATGCGCGGCTGATCTTCGAGCGCTTCGGCAAATTCTGGGGCGCCTTCAGCGTCATCGACCTCCTGGTGCTGAACGCGCTGACCATCGTCACCGAATTCATCGGCATCACGCTCGCGCTGAGCTTTCTCGGCGTCTCGCAGTTCTGGGGCGTATTGGCCTCGGCGGCGATCGTAATGCTGGCGGTCTCGACCGGAGACTTCCGCCGCTTCGAACGCTTCGGTATCGTGCTGGTGGTCGGCAGCCTGCTCCTGGTGCCGGTCATCCTGATGGTGCATCCGCCGATCGGGCAGATCGCGGCCGATTTCTTCGTGCCGAAGATGCCGCACGACGCCAAGCTCAGCGAGGTGATGCTGCTGATCGTCGCCATCGTCGGCACCACGGTGGCGCCATGGCAATTGTTCTTCCAGCAGAGCTACATCGTCGACAAGCGGATCACACCGCGCTTCATCCGCTATGAGCGGATGGATCTGTGCATCGGCATCGTGCTGGTGGTGGTCGGCGCCGTGGCGATCATCTCGTTCTGTGCGGCGGTGTTCGCCGGACGGCCCGAATTCGGAAATTACACCGACGCGCTGGGAACCGCGGTCGGGCTCGAGAAATATGCCGGCCGGCTGCCGGCGGTGCTGTTCGCCCTTGCGCTGCTCGATGCCTGCATCATCGGCGCGGCGGCGGTCTCGCTCGCAACGGCTTACGCGATCGGCGACGTGTTCGCGGTCAAGCATTCGCTGCACCGCAAGCTGTGGGATGCGAAGGGCTTCTACACCGTCTATTGCGGCCTCATCGTGCTCGCCGCCGTGCTGGTGCTGACGCCAGGTACGCCGCTCGGGCTGCTCACCAATGCGGTGCAGACGCTGGCCGGCGTGCTGTTGCCCAGCGCAACCGTGTTCCTGCTCCTGCTGTGCAACGACCGCCACATCCTCGGGCCCTGGGTCAACTCGACCAGGCTGAACCTGTTCACGGGCGCGGTGGTCGCGGCATTGGTGATGCTGTCGGTGATCCTGACTGCGGCGGTGCTATTCCCCGACCTCAGCGAGCAATGGATCATCGGCATCCTCGTCGGCGGCAGCGGGCTTGCGCTCGCGGTCACCGCGCTCGTCAAGCTGTACGAGATGTCGTCGCACCGTAACGCCTCCTTCCGCCCCAAACTGAGGCCGCCGCTGTTCGACCGCGACAGCTGGCGGATGCCGCCGCTCGACCGGCTGCCAAAGGCGCGCCTCAGCCCGCTGAGCCGGATCTGGATGCTGGTGCTGCGTGGCTATCTGGTCGTCGCCGCCGGTCTCGTGCTGCTGCGGATCGTCCAGCTCGCCACGGTGGGAGCGTGACCGCGCCTAGCCGCGGACGGCGATGGGGCGCGATCGTGTTGCTCAGGCTGGCAAGCGCCATCCTGCGCGGCGCGACCGCGCTCTATCAGCGACGCGTGATTTCAGACGCCGGGATGCGGACGGCGCTGTCCATGGCGCGATGTGTCGAACGGGCCGGCGCCAGAGTCGTGCTCGGCCGGGCATCGCAGCAGGTATTCATCAAAACGAGGGACGAAGAGAATGGCGGCATCGATTGAACGGTCGGGCGTCGACCCGTTTGCCACAGAAGCCTGGCCGATCGCGGCTGTTAGGGCCGGCCGGCGCGCGCTGTTACGTGACTGTCATGGTGGCGTGCAAATCGAGGAGGTATCTGGGGCGCCTCAGTTGCTATTGCGAATTATTTGCAATAAGCGACTGGGGATGCTAGGTGCTGATCTGGCATTGGATGGAACGATACGGATCGGACCGGGGACGGCGGGCGATGATTTCAAATCTCGGGTGGCAAGCGGCCGCCAAATCTGCAGTGATGCCGGGCGAAACCGCCAACCGTTCGCCGAAAGCCGCGTCATGACCTGCGTCCGCCTCTTCCGGGTTCAGATCGCCGCAGGCGCAGCGCTCGGCGCGGCCACCCTCGTCACGCCGGCGACTGCGGCCGATCTAGCGCTCAAGTCTCCCGCCGCGCGGTCGGTCTACAGCTGGACCGGCTTCTATGTCGGCGCTCATGTCGGCTATGGCGACGGCACGCTCGGCCCCGGCACCAACCCAATTCTGGAACAGGGCGTGTTCTTTCCGCCCACCATCACCGGCGGGATCGGCGGCTTCCAGGTTGGATACAACAAGGAATTCGCCAATCGCTTCGTGCTCGGCGTCGAGGCGGATGCGACATTCACCGGCCCGACCGATTTGCCGCGGCGCACGCTCGGCCCGTTCAACGCGTCGATCGACTATGTCGGCACGGTGCGCGGCCGTGCCGGCTACAGCTTCGGCACCTGGATGCCCTATGTCACCGGCGGCTTCGCCTGGGGACACAGCCAGGTCAGGGTCAACGACACCGACGGCGAGGTGATCTCGGAGCCCGGCCAGTACCAGACCGGCTGGACCGCCGGCGCCGGCGCCGAATTTGCGGTGAGCGGCAATTGGACCGCCAAGGTCGAATACGACTACATCGACCTGTCGCGCCGTACGCTCGGTCTCGCCGATTTCGGCATGCCCGGCGTCAGCATCGACCCGCGCATTCACTTGTTGAAATTCGGCCTGAACTACCAGTTCGGCGACTCGCCGTGGTCGGCGACGCCGGCGCGGACCTTGCTGCCTGAATCCACCGACTGGAGCGTGCACGCGCAGACGACGCTGCTGCCGCAGGGCTACGCCTCGTTCCGTTCGCCGTATTCCGGCACCAACAGCCTTCCCGGCCCCGGGCAGATGCAGCAGACCTGGACCACCACGGCATTTCTCGGCTTGCGGCTCTGGGAGGGCGGCGAGTTCTACTTCAATCCGGAGACCGCGCAGGGCTTTGGCCTCAACGGCACGCTCGGCCTTGCCGGCTTCTCCAACGGCGAAGCGCAGAAGGCCGGCGCGCCATATCCGAAGATCCGGCCGCAGCGCTATTACTTCAAGCAGACCTTCGGTTTCGGCGGCGAGCAGGAAGACGTCGCCGACGGTCCCAACCAGATCGCGGGCAAGCGCGACATCGACCGCCTCACGGTCGTGGTCGGGCGCTTTGCGGTCGGCGATTTCTTCGACGGCAATTCCTACGCCAAGGACCCGCGCGCCGACTTCATGAACTGGGCGATGTGGGCATCCGCTGCCTACGACTTCCCCGCCGATCTGCCCGGCTATACCCGCGGCGCGGTGGTCGAGCTCAACCGCAAGGACTGGGCGGTGCGCGCCGGTGTGTTCCAGGTGCCGAATGCGCCGAACAGCGACGTGCTGGTGTTCAACACCGGCGGTGCGGTGGTGGAGTTCGAGGACCGCTATTCGATCTTCGACCAGCCCGGCAAATTGCGCGTCGGCGTGTTCGGCAATCGCGGCAACACCGGCAATTACGCCCAGGCGCTCGCGATCGAGGACGCCAATCCGGGGCTCGACATCAACGACGTGATGGCAAGCATCCGCAAGGATAATCTCAAGTACGGCTTCTATCTGAACGGCGAGCAGCAGATCGCAACCGATGTCGGCCTGTTCGGCCGTCTCAGCTGGAACGATGGCCAGAACGAGATCCTGTCCTTCACCGATGTCGACCGCAGCATCTCCGGCGGCCTGTCGATCAAGGGCAGCCGTTGGGGACGGGCCAACGACACGATCGGCATCGGCGGTGCGGTCAACGGGCTGTCAGCCGCGCATCGCGACTACCTCGCCGCCGGCGGCCTCGGCCTCCTGATCGGCGACGGCGCGCTGAACTACAGCCCGGAGCGGATCTTCGAAACCTACTACGCCTATCAGGTGAACAAGAACCTGACCTTGACCGCGGACTATCAGTTCATCACCAACCCCGCCTACAACGCCGACCGCGGCCCGGTGCACATCTTCTCCGGCCGCATCCACGGGGAGTTTTAGGGATCGCTACATCCCTCGTCGTCCCGGGCAAGCGAAGCGCGACCCGGGACCCATAACCACCAATGTAAATTGCTGAAGCAGGCTGAGGCCACAGCGATCGCAATCACAAGACCCTGTGGTTATGGGTCCCGGCTTTCGCCGGGACGACAGCGAGTTTGTCGCGCCGGCATGTAGCCTAGCGTAGCCCATATGAAGCGCAACGAAATCCGCGGCCGCTTTATCCGCGAGGCAAAGAATCCCGGATTGCGCCTCGCTGCATCCGGGCTACGGATTCTCTGGCAATGATGGCTGGATTGGTTGGGGCGGCAAAAACCCTCTCCCCACTCAGATATATGTAGACCCCCCGGGCTTGCCGCAAGCCCGGGGTCATTCCGTAGAACGCGCGCCCAATCGAACCGAGGGAGTGCGGGATGAACGAACATCAGGTGGTGATATCAGGCGGGGGTCCGACCGGGTTGATGCTGGCGGGCGAGTTGGCGCTGGCCGGTGTCGATGTTGCGATTGTCGAGCGGCGCGCCAGCCGCGATCTCACCGGCTCGCGCGCCGGCGGGCTGCATGCCCGCACCATCGAGGTGCTCGATCAGCGCGGCATCGCCGACCGCTTCGTGGCGCAGGGGACGCGCCATCCGGCCGTGCTGTTCCACTCGCATCTGGTTCCGCTTGATATCACCGACCTGCCGACCCGACGCAATTACACGCTGGGGCTCTGGCAGACCCATACCGAGCGCATTCTCGGCGAATGGGTCGACGAGCTCGCGGTGCCGATCTATCGCGGGCGCGAGGTGACCGGCTTCACGCAGGACGACAGCGGCGTCGACGTTGCGCTGTCGGACGGCCAATCGTTCCGCGCACAATATCTCGTCGGCTGCGACGGCGGACGCAGCGTGATCCGCAAGACGGCCGGCATCGAATTTGTCGGCTGGGACGCGACAAAAAGCTGGCTGAACGCCGAGGCCCGGATGTCCGGTGAACCGGAATGGGGCATGCGCCAGGACGACACCGGCACCTCAGCGATCGGCAAGGTCGAAGACGGGCGGGTGCGGGTGGTGTTGACCGAGCGGCAACTCGGCGGCGGAAGCGAGCCGACCCTGCGCGACATCAGCGAGGCGCTGATCGCCGTGTACGGCACCGACTTCGGCATCCACAGTCCGCTCTGGATATCGCGGTTCACCGACCTGACCCGGCAGGCCGTGGCCTACCGCAAGCAGCGCGTGCTGCTGGCCGGCGATGCCGCCCATGTGCATCCGCCGATGGGCGGACAGGGCCTCAATATCGGCGTGCAGGACGCGGTGAACCTGGGCTGGAAGCTCGCCCAGGTGGTCAAGCTGACAGCGCCGGACAGCCTGCTCGACAGCTACCATGCCGAGCGGCATCCGGTGGCGGCCCGCGTGCTGCGCAACACCATGGCGCAGGTCGCGCTCGGCCGCACCGATGCGCGCAGCAAGGCGCTGAACGAGATCGTCTCCGAGCTGCTGCGCACGGACGAGCCGCGCAAACAATTCGCCGCGATGATGTCGGGCCTGGACGTTCACTACGATCTCGGCTGTGGCCATCCGTTGCTCGGACGCCGCATGCCCGATCTGGATTTGGTCACCGCAAACGGTCCGCTGCGGGTCTTCGCGCTGCTGCACCAGGCACGACCGGTGCTGCTCAATTTCGGGGAGCCCGGCAGCTTCGACATCACCGGATGGGCCGATCGGGTTCAACTGGTCGACGCCGACACCACCGGCGGGTGGGAGCTTCCCGCAGTCGGACCGGTTTCGGCGCCGACGGCCGTGCTGGTTCGGCCCGACGGCTACGTGGCGTGGGTCGGCGAGCAAACCCGGACAGGGCTCACCGACGCGCTGACCACATGGTTCGGCGCGCCTGCTGTCTGAAAGTGCATTCTGTCATGGCCGGGCTTGCTGAATGCCTTAGGAAATTTCCGCATCTGCCCGGCTGCCAGCCATCGACGGCCAGCTAACACATGTCATGCGCGATGCACCAGTCCACGCCATTTTCGGGCGCCGGTTTGCCCTTGATCTTCGTCGTTTGCCATCGATAGCCACGGCCGAGCATGCACTGCTTGAATGCAGCGCTATCGGCAAGACCTCGAATGTCACCGGTCTGACCATAGCAAAAATCGAGCGCGGCTTGGGAGACCGCGGCGCTGCGCGGGTGCCCGTGCGGTCTGATGAGATCTCGGTAAACCTCATTGACGACCTGGTCGGCGCGCGCAGCAGCGCAGCTTGCCAGCAGGATGACTGAAATGATGATTGCCCGTTTCATGGCTCGCAACCTTCGTCCTTTGAGTGACCGTCAATAGTCGGTCACGCTCAGCATCGGACTGGTTCGAAGCCGTCCATGACAAATCGGAAAGCCAAGCGGAATGGCAATGCTCAAAGCCGCGCCGCCATGTCGCCTGCTCGCGCATGGCGTCGTTCGTTGCTGCCGCTTTCGCAACGAGACGCGCCCTACCCAGCCGGCTGGAACGAATCCGCGCGCGCCATCGCCCAGGCGTCGCGGTAGCGGCGGTCCTGGGTGCCATCGAGCAACTCGCCGTGGCGCAGCGCCGGATAGAGCTCGGCGAAGGAGGAGACCTCGGTGGTCGATCTCCGCTGCGAGAAGTGGATCGGCCGCAGATCCTTGGTGTGCTCGAGGCCGGCGGCCGCGAGCAGCTCGGTCAGCGCGTGCAGCGTGTTGTGGTGGTAATTGTACACGCGCTCGATCTTGTCGGGCACGTAGAGCGCGCGGTTGCGGATCGGATCCTGCGTCGTCACGCCGGTCGGACAGCGGTCGGTGTGGCAGCTCAAGGACTGGATGCAGCCGAGCGAGAACATGAAGCCGCGCGCCGAATTGCACCAGTCGGCCCCGATCGCCATCGCGCGCGCCATGTCGAAGGCGGTCGCGATCTTGCCGGAGGCGCCGATCCTGATGCGGTCGCGCGCGCCGATGCCGACCAGCGCGTTATGGACGAAATTGACGCCCTCGCGCATCGGCATGCCCAAATGATCCATGAATTCGAGCGGCGCGGCGCCGGTGCCGCCTTCATTGCCGTCGACCACGATGAAGTCGGGATAGAGCCCGCTCTCCTTCATCGCCTTGCAGATCGCCAGGAATTCCCAGGGATGGCCGATGCACATCTTGAAGCCGGCCGGCTTGCCGCCCGACAGTTTGCGCATCTGGGCGACGAATTCCATCATCTGCAGCGGCGTCGAGAACGCCTTGTGATAGGCCGGCGAGATGCAGTCCTCGCCCATCGGCACGCCCCTGATCTTGGAGATCTCCTCCGACACCTTCGCGGCCGGCAGCACGCCGCCGTGGCCGGGCTTGGCGCCCTGGCTGATCTTGAGCTCGACCATCTTGATCTGGTCGTCGCCCGAGACGCTTGCGAACAGCTCCGGATTGAAGGTGCCGTCGCGGTTGCGGCAGCCGAAATAGCCGGAGCCGACCTCCCAGATGATGTCGCCGCCCATCTCGCGATGATAGGGGCTGACGCCGCCCTCGCCGGTGTCATGGGCGAAGCCGCCCTTCTTGGCGCCGGCATTGAGCGCCCGCACCGCGTTCGGGCTGAGCGCGCCAAAACTCATCGCCGAGATGTTGAAGACCGAGGCCGAATACGGCCTGGTGCAGTCGGGACCGCCGATGGTGATACGGAATTTCTGGTCGGCATGCGGCTTCGGCGCCACCGAATGATGCATCCACTCATAGCCCTCGCGGTAGACGTCCTCCTGGGTGCCGAACGGCCGCTTGTCGAGCACCATCTTGGCGCGCTGATAGACCACCGCGCGGGTGTCGCGCGAGAACGGCATGCCGTCCTTCTCGCTCTCGAAGAAATACTGCCGCATCTCCGGGCGGATTTCCTCGAGCAGGAAGCGGACATGCGCCGAGATCGGATAGTTGCGCAGCACCGCATGGCCCTTCTGGGTGAGGTCGCGGATGCCGAGCAATGTCAGCGCGCCGAAGATGATCAGCGGGATCAGAACGATCTTGAACACCTTGGGATCGAAAATCCCGACCAGCAGCAGGAGCGCGGTGACGACGGCGCAGATCGTCAGCACGATGAAGCGTGGCGAGAACGGAAGCAGTATCGTGTCCATGGAAACCCTCAACCGGTCTGCCTGAAATCCCCTGTCGGCCGCGAGCCTAATCCAACTCGCGGAACAAGTGCTACACGGTTATACGGCCGAGCAGTCACAGATGTGACAACCGCCCGGATGGGCGGGTGTCCCTGTCATGATCATTCAAGTTGGTCCCATCTGCTGCAGTGCAACGAGGGAGAGCCGCGCGAAGGCTGCGCTCCCTCTCCCGCTTGCGGGGGAGGGTTGGGGTGGGGGTGCCTCCACACGCGAGGCTCTTTTCCGTGGAGAAAGCCTCCACCCGCATTGCATCTACGATGCAATGCGACCTCCCCCGCAAGCGGGAGAGGTGAAAGCGCCGTTCGCTTAATGGTCGTGCGGCTGTAGCTCGTGCGGAATGTGGCCCGCCTTCAGGCCATCGCTCTCCAGCCACGCGTTGGTGGTGTCGAGGGCGCGTGCGATATGATCCGAGGTCCGGGTGAAATCGTAGGGCGAGCCGACCAGCGGGCAGAGCGGCGGCACGACGAAATACTCGACATCGGGGCCGATGTTCTCGAGCTCGTTGACGAGCTGCCGCGCGATCAGCAGCGTCAGCGCATGCAGCGCGTTGGCGAGCGCGCCGACCGGCGGCGCCTGGTTGGCGCAGGCGTGCCCGGTCGGCAGCACGATCAGGCGCTTCGCCCCATGCTTCACGGCGACGCGAACCGGCGTGTTGCTGGAGATCGCCCCATCGGCCAGGAAACGATCGCGGTAGTGCACCGGCGTGAACGCACCGGGGATCGCGGTCGATGCGATGATCGCCTCCGCCGTCGAGCCTTCCGACAGCACCACGCTGTCGCCGCTGATGATGTCGGTGGTGACGATGTGGATCGGGATCCGGGCGTCCTGAAGATTGCGGAACGGGATGTGGTCGTCGATCAGCTTGCGGACGCCGTCATGCGGGATCAGGAAGTCGCGGCGCCACAGGAAACCGACCAGCGTCCGCCAGGTCACCGGAAACACGTCGTTCCGGTTCAGGCCGCGCCAGATCTCGGCGAGCCGCGCGACGCCCGCGACCGTCGGGTCGCCGGCATAGAACGCACCGTTCAGCGCGCCGACGCTGGAGCCGACCACCATGTCGGCGACGACGCCACGGGCAGCCAGCGCCTGCAGCATGCCGACCTGGACCGCGCCAAAGCTGCCGCCGCCGGCAAACACAAAGGCGGTCTTCGGGGCATCTGGATCGGTGATGGACAAGGTGCAGCTCCCTTACTCGCCGCGTTCGGGAAACGGCTGCGCGGCGTTGGGGGCGTTATAGCAGCGAGGGAATGAACGGCGCCACTCACACCAGTGTCGTCCTGGCGAAAGCCAGGACCCATAATCACAAATGAAAAAGGCTGAAGCCCGATGGGGCCCCAGCCTTCGTCAAATCGGTAGCGGTGGTTATGGGTCCCGGCTCGCGCTTCGCTTGGCCGGGACTACAAGGATCAGCGCTCGACGAACGCCTTCTCGATCACGAAGTGACCGGGGGTGTTGCCGCTGCCTTCCTTGAAGCCGCGGGTCTCGAACAGCTGCTTCAGCTCTTCCAGCATGCCCGGGCTGCCGCACATCATGATGCGGTCGGTCTCGATGTCGAGCGGGCCCTGGTGCAGGTCGGTGAACAGCTGGTTGGAGGTGATCAGGTCGGTGATGCGGCCGCGGTTGCGGAACGGCTCGCGCGTCACGGTCGGATAGTACGACAGCTTCTCGGACAGCAGCGGCCCGAACAATTCGTCGTCGCGCAGCTTGGCGACCAGCTCCTCGCCATAGGCGAGCTCGGAGACCTGGCGGCAGCCATGCACCAGCAGGATCTGATCGTAGTGATCATAGACCTCGGGGTCCTTGATCAGGCTGGCGAACGGCGCAAGGCCGGTGCCGGTCGACAGCAGCATCAGCCGCTTGCCGGGAATCAGATTGTCGGTGATCAGCGTGCCGGTCGCCTTGCGGCCGACCAGGATGGTATCGCCCTCGCGGATCTTCTGCAGCTTGGAGGTGAGCGGGCCGTCCTGCACCTTGATCGAGAAGAACTCGAGCTCTTCCTCATGATTGGCGCTCGCCATCGAATAGGCGCGCAGCAGCGGCCGGCCCTCGACCTCGAGGCCGATCATGGCAAACTGCCCATTCTGGAAGCGGAAACCGGAATCGCGGGTCGCCCGGAAGCTGAAAAGCGTATCGGTCCAGTGCTGAACGGAAAGAACTTTCTCTCGATAGAACGCGCTCATGTGTTTTCGTTTTCTCGACTGACCAGATTTAGAATGGTTTGATTTCTAGACTGCTCGCGACGGCGCAGAAGTGGCCGAAATCACTGAATATCTCGCGTGTCCATTGCGCCTCTACGTGAGATAGTCAAGATCAACTGGCGTGCAATTGCGATCTCGGAATGGCAGTCGTTCGATTTCGCGCAGAGGTTCAACCACGACATCGTTAACGCGTGGTGCTGCACGTAATTTACTTGCTGAGATCGCCATCGATCTGGCAATTAATTGCTACGAAAACGGCGGCGAAGGGAAAATGATCTCGTGGTCCTGATCAGCCAGCGAATCTTCCTGGAAACCATCAAAAAATATTGTCTGGCGCGCGAAATCGCGGTCGAGATGCGCTCCGGCGGCTGGCTGGTCATCATGACCAGGGGCAGCGAACGGCGGCTCGTGATCGGCTACGACATCGGGCTGAACAGCGCGGTCGCGCATCAGGTCGCCAACGACAAATCGGCCTGCGCCGAGGTGCTGGCATCGGCCGGCGTATCAGCCATTCCGCACACGCTGGTTCTCGGCGCGAAGCTCAGCAAGCACATCCCGGGATCGGACTCGCTGGAGGCGATGCAGCGTCTGCTCGAGGAGCATCCGCGCGGGCTTGTCGTCAAACCCAATGAGGGGACATCCGGCGAGCTGGTCTTCCGCGTCACGACGCGCGGGCAGCTGGAGACCGCGATCGCACGCATCCTCGCCGCGCATCCGAGTCTTGCGATCTCGCCTTATGTCGAGATCAAGGACGAGGTGCGCGTGGTGCTGCTCGATGATCGCGCGCTGATCGTCTACGGCAAGACGCGCCCGTCAATGGTTGGCGACGGCATTCACTCACTGCGGGCGCTGGCGCAGGCGGCGGCGACGGCAGAGCAGCTCAAGACCATCACCGAGGATTTTGACGCCGCCGCGCTCGACGCCATTCCGCCCGCCGGCGAACGGCGGCTGCTCAACTGGCGGCACAATCTCGATGCCGGCGCCGAGCCCGTTCTGCTCACTGACGCTGCGACGCGCGACGCCTGCGTCGCGCTCGCGATCAAGGCCGCGCAGGCCGTCGGCATCCGCTTTGCCTCGATCGACGTCGTGCGCGCCGACGGCGCGTGGCAAATCCTCGAGGTGAATTCGGGGGTGAAGATGGAAGCACTGGGCCGCCGTCATCCGGCGCTGGTCGAGGCGGCGTATTCCGCAGCGCTGGATCAGGTGTTCGCGTAACCTCGTCGTCCCGGCGAAGGCCGGGACCCAAAATCACAAATGCATGTTGTTGCGCGATGCTGGGGCCCCAGCTCACATCAACAACATAGTTCTGGGGTTATGGGTCCCGGCCTTCGCCGGGACGACATTGGTGTTGATCCCGCCCCCCTACTGGTTCTCGTCGAGCACCTTGAAGGCCTCTTCGAGTTGCGGCGAGATCGCGACGTTGAGCTTCTCGCCGGTCGGCAGGCGGGCGACGAACCACTTGTTGTAGAGCGGGACGATGTCGCGGTTCGAGGCGAGCCTGCGGAACGCGCGCTCGACCACGGCCTTCATCTGCGGCTCGCCCTTGCGGTACATGATGCCGTAGGGATCGTAGGACAGATAGTCGCCGGTGACGCGGAACTTGTCCTGCGACTTGTGCCGCGCGATCAGGCCGTAGAGCAGGATGTCGTCGGTCGCGAACGCATCGGCCTTGCCGTCCACCAGCATCTGGTAGGACTGCTCGTGGTCGGGCGAGGTCACGATGTTGAGGCCGAGCTGTTGCTTGGCGTCGACATTGTGCATCGCCTGCTCGTTGGTGGTGCCCTTGGTCACCACCACGGTCTTGCCCTTCAGGTCGCCGACCTGGGTGACGCCCGAGGCCCTCGGCACCATCAGCTTGGTGCCGGCCACGAACATCAGCGGCGAGAACGCGACCAGCTTGCCACGCTCGGCATTCGCCGTGGTCGATCCGCATTCGAGATCGATCTTCTTGTCGACGACCGCCGGAATGCGGTCGTCGGAAGTGACCTTGACATAGTCGACCTTGAGGTTGGCGTCGTCGACCTCGGTCCCGATCTCCTCGACGATCGCATCGCACAGCTCGAGGCTGTAGCCGATCGGACGGTTCGAGTGATCGAGGAACGAGAACGGCGGCGAGCTCTCGCGATAGCCGATCCGCACCGTGTGCGTGGCCTTGATGTTGGCGAGCGTGGGACTGAGCCCCTCGCTCGCCGGCTGTGCGGACACCGGACCAGCGAGCAGGCCTGCCGCCAGCAGACATGCTGACAGCAGTAGCCTCTCAGCCCGTATCGGCCTCCAGCGGGCGCGATGCATGCATGCCTCCCGTCAATGGCCGGCCATCACGGCGCCGGGCACCGCATCCTGCGGCACCGCGTCGTCGGGCCCGAGCTCGTGCTCGGCCTTCAGCTCGCCCTCCCACTTCGCAACCACCGCAGTCGCCAGCGAGTTGCCGATCACGTTGGTGGCGCTGCGGCCCATGTCGAGGAAGGTGTCGATGCCCATGATCATCAAAAGCCCGGCCTCGGGGATGTTGAACTGCGCGAGCGTCGAGGCGATCACCACCAGCGAGGCGCGCGGCACGCCGGCCACGCCCTTCGAGGTGATCATCAAGGTCGCCAGCATCGCGAGCTGCGTGCCGAGCGACATCTCGATATGGTAGGTCTGCGCGATGAAGATGCTGGCGAAGGTGCAGTACATCATCGTGCCGTCGAGGTTGAAGGAGTAGCCGAGCGGCAGCACGAAAGCCGAGATGCGCGAGGAGGCGCCGAACCGGTTCAGCCCCTCCAGCGTCTTCGGATAGGCCGCTTCCGAGGAGGCGGTCGAGAACGCGATCATCAGCGGCTCGCGGATCAGCCGCAGCAGATGGCTGTAGCGTGGCCCGATCGCGATGAACCCGACGATGACCAGGATGCTCCACAGAATCAGCAGCGAGAGATAGAAGCCGCCCATGAAGACGATCAGCTTCCAGAGCACGCCGAGGCCGTTCTTCGAGACGGTGGCCATGATCGCTGCCCACACCGCGAGCGGGGCGAACAGCATCACATAGCCCGTGACCTTGAGCATGATGTGCGCGAGGTCGTCGATCAGGCCCATGATCGGCTTGGCCCGCTCAGGCATGGCGCCGAGCGCGACCGCGAAGAACACCGCGAACACCACGATCTGCAGGATCTCGTTCTGCGCCATCGCGTCCGCAATCGAGGTCGGGATCAAATGGGTCAAGAATTTTTCAAAGGAGAAAGCCGACACCGGCAGGCCGGTCGACTGCGCCTTGTCGGGCAGCGTGCCGGGGAAGTTGGCGCCGGGCTGCAGCAAATTGACCATCAAGAGGCCGAGCAGCAGCGAGACAAATGATGCGGTGACGAACCAGCCCATGGTCTTGGCGAAGATGCGGCCGAGACGGGCGCCGCTTCCCATATGGGCGATGCCGCCGACGAGGGTTGCGAACACGAGCGGCGCAATGATCATCTTGATCAGGCGCAGGAACAGCATCGCGATCAAATTGACGTCTGCTGCGATCTCGGCACGGCTGTCAGGAAAATAGTTGAAGACAATCGTCCCCATCGCGATGCCAAGGACCATCGCAATCAGGATGTACTGCGTAAACCTGTTCGACATTCTCTTACCCCCGTAAGTTCCCGACGAACGGCAAGTGTGGCAGATTTACGCAGCTAAGCAACACGCTTCGCGCCGAGCGGGCCTTTGCCGAAATGTTCCCGTTGTGGAATGCCAGCGCGAGGACTAGCGTTCATGCAGCGCACAATCTGTGCAGAGAGCTGCGCGCACCGCAGTCAAACTGCATGCGAAACGACCAACGCGAGGGGAGACACCGCCAATGAACGATACCTTCAATCGCCAGATCCTGCTTGTTGAAAAGCCCACCGGCAAGCTTGGCCCCGAGCATTTCCGTCTGACCAACGGTGCGATCCCCGAGCCGAAAGACGGCGAGGCGCTGGTGCGAACGCGCTACATCTCGCTCGACGCCGCCAACCGCGCCTGGATGCACGGCGCCACCTACCGCGCCGCGGTCGAGGCCAACACCGTGATGGCCGGCGGCGGCATCGCCGAAGTCGTGGCGTCGAAGGACCCCGGCCTGAAGCCGGGCGACATCGTGTTCGGCGACACCGGCTGGCAGGATTTTGCCGCGGTGCCCGCCAGGCATCTGACCAAGATGCCGAAGCTCGAGCCGATGACGCATCTGCTCAGCGTGTACGGCATCGCCGGCCTGACCGCCTATTTCGGCCTGCTCCATGTCGGCAAGCCCAAGGAGGGCGAGACCGTGGTGGTGTCGGCCGCCGCGGGCTCGGTCGGCTCGATCGTCGGGCAAATCGCAAAGATCAAGGGCTGCCGGGTCGTCGGCATCGCCGGCGGCAAGGACAAGTGCCACTGGCTGACAAGCGAGCTCGGCTTCGATGCCGCGGTCGACTACAAGGACGGCGCCACTTACAAAGCGCTGCGCGCCGCCGCCTCGAAGGGCATCGACGTCTATTTCGACAATGTCGGCGGCGACATCCTGGAGGCTTGTCTGGCGCAGATGAACAATCGCGGCCGCATCGCCTGCTG
Source organism: Bradyrhizobium sp. 6(2017) (assembly GCF_011058295.2). Taxonomy (NCBI): domain Bacteria; kingdom Pseudomonadati; phylum Pseudomonadota; class Alphaproteobacteria; order Hyphomicrobiales; family Nitrobacteraceae; genus Bradyrhizobium; species Bradyrhizobium sp. 6(2017). Next base: position 9,603,059 of record NZ_CP049289.2, read on the forward strand.
CGGCGCGATCTCGCAATATGACGGCGTCCCCTCCGCGCACGGCCCGCGCGGCGTACCCGGCCTGATCGTGGTGAAGCGGCTCGTCATGCAGGGCTTCATCGTGATGGACTACATGGACCAGAGCCAGGCCGCCCTCGCCGACCTGCAGTCCTGGGTCGCCTCGGGCAAGCTCAAGGTGCAGGAGGACGTGATCGACGGGATCGAGAACACCCCGCAAGCACTGATCGGGCTCTTGGCCGGCGAGAACCGCGGCAAGCGCATGGTGAAGGTATAGGCGGGAAGTACGACGCCGTAGGGTGGGTTAGCGAAGCGTAACCCACCACTTCTATCCCCGCGGCACGGTGGGTTACGCCTTCCGCCTGCGCTCGTTGAGCCACGGCGCACGTAGTCGGCTAACCCACCCTACGCAGCCCAATCCCGTCATCCCCGCGCAAAGGCTTCGCCTTTGTCGCTGGAGGTACGCGCCCTTGCGCGCCTCGAAGGATGCACGGCCCGGCTGCGGCAGCGCGGAGAAAGCCGGACCGTTCGCCCTTCGAGACGGCCGCTTCGCGGCCCCCTCAGGGTGACGGGGATGGATTGGGTTGCGCGGCCCTAATGCACCGTGCCTGGCGCCTGCGGTGCGGCTTGCGGCGGGGCGACCTGGCCCTTTTTCGCCTTGCGCCAGTTCTCGAACGTCTGCACCACGACGAAGAATGCCGGCACGAACAGCACGGCGAGGCAGGTCGAGGCGATCATGCCGGAGAACACGGTGATGCCGATCGACTTGCGGGCGTTGGCGCCGGCGCCGGTCGCGAGCACCAGCGGCAGCACGCCGAGGATGAAGGCGAACGACGTCATCAGGATCGGCCGGAAGCGGGCGCGCGCCGCATCGATCGCCGAGTCCAGGACCGACCGCCCGTCACGCAGATGGTGCTCGAGCGCGACCTCGACGATCAGGATCGCGTTCTTGGCCGACAGCGCGATCAACAGGATGATGCCGATCTGGGTATAGAGGTTGTTCTCGATCCGGAGGCTAAGCAGCACCAGCGTCGGGCCGAGCAGCGACAACGGCACGGCCAGGATCACCGAGATCGGCGCATACCAGCTCTCATATTGTCCTGCGAGCACGAGGTAGACCAGCAACAGCGCCAGCGCGAACACATAGTAGATCTGGCCGCCGACCTCCTTCTCCTGATACGACATCGCCGTCCACTCGAAGCCCGAACCCGGCGGCAGCGTCTTTGCCGCGATCTCCTCCATCAGCGACATCGACTGGCCGGACGAATAGCCCTGCGCCGGCAGACCGATGATGGTGGCGGACGGATAGAGGTTGTAGAGGCTGATCAGCGACGGCCCGACCGACGGCGTGATCTTCGCCACCGTGCCGAGCGGGATCATGTCGCCATTGCTGTTGCGCACCATCATGTTCTCGATATCGCGCAGCGACAGGCGGTACTGTGCCTCGGCCTGGGTGTAGACCTGGAAGGTGCGGCCGAACTTGGTGAACTGGTTGACGTAGCTGGCGCCGAGATAGGTCGACAGCGCCGCGAAGATCTGGTCGGTGGTGACGTGCAGGATCTGGGTCTTGATCCGATCGACCTCGACATCGAACTGCGGCACCATCGAGCGGAACGACGATTGCACCCGCTGCAGCGCGCTCTGGGTCTGGGCATTGGCCACGATCGCCCCGGTGACCGCCTGCAGCTTGCCGTAGTCGGCGTTGCCGTCGCGCAGCTCGACCTGCATGGCAAAGCCGGCGGCATTGCCGATGCCCTGGATCGGCGGCGGCGGGATCACCAGGATGCGCGCCTCCGGGATCACCGCGAGCTTGTCGTTGAGCCCGTAGACCAGCGAACGCAGATCCTCGCCCGGCCCGCGCGCGCTCCAGTCCTTCAGAATCAGGTAGGCGACGCCGGCATTGGCGAGGCTCGAGGAGTTGTCGAGCGCGGAGATGCCGGCGATCGAGACCACCTGGTCGACACCCGGCGTCTTGCGGGCAATCTCGGTGACCCTGTCGAGCACCTGCTGGGTACGGTCGAGCGCTGAGCCGTCGGGCAACTGCACCGCGGCGAGCAGATAGCCCTGGTCCTCGATCGGGATGAATCCGGTCGGCACCCGCGACAGGCCGTAGCCGGCGAGCCCGATGATAACAAGCGCGACCGCGACCGAGGTCTTGGCATGCCCGGCAATGCCGCCGACGACGCGTGTATAGCCACGCTCCAGCCGGTCATAGACCGCGTTGAAGCCGCGATAGAAGAAGTTGCGCTGCTCGGGCGGCGCGGGCGGACGCAGCCACAGCGCGCATTGCGTCGGCTTCAACGTCGCGGCATTGACCGCGCTGAGCAGCGCGGTCGCGGCGATCACCAGCGCGAACTGCGCGTACATCCGCCCGGTCAGCCCCGGCAGGAACGCCGCCGGCAAAAACACCGAGATCAGCACTAGCGTGATGCCGACGATCGGCGCGAACAATTCGTCCATCGCCTTGATTGCGGCGTCGTGGCCCGACATGCCGCGCTCGATACTATGCGCCGCGCCCTCGACCACGACGATAGCGTCGTCGACCACGATGCCGATCGCCAGCACAATCGCAAACAGCGTCGAGAGGTTGATGGTGAAGCCGAGCGCGGCCATGCCTGCGAACGCGCCGATGATCGTGACCGGCACCGTGGTCGCCGGCACCAGCATCGCCCGCCAGTCCTGCAGGAAGACCAGGATCACGACCAGCACCAGCAAGCCCGCCTCGATCAGCGTCTTGTAGACCTCCTCGATCGAGGCGTTGACGAATTTGGTGGTGTCGAACGGTGTGTCGTATCTGATGTCCTGCGGGAACCGTTTGGCCAGCTCCGCCATCTTCTTCTCGACCGCCTTTTCGACCTGCAGCGCATTGGCACCCGGCGACTGGAACACGCCGATGCCGGTCGCCGGCTTCTGGTTCAGCGAGAAGATCTGGCTGTAGGTCTGCGCACCGAGCTCGACCCAGCCGACGTCGCGGACGCGGGTGACGTCGCCGACAGTGCCGGTCTTGACGATGATGTCCTCGAACTGGCTCTTGTCGTCGAGCCGGCCGTTGACGTTCAGCGTGTACTGGAACGCCTGCCCCGCCGGCGTCGGCGGTGCGCCGACCTGACCGGCGGTGACCTGCTGGCTCTGCTGCTGGATCGCCTGGATGACGTCCTGCGGCACCAGCCCGCGGACCTGCAGCTTGTTCGGATCGAGCCAGACCCGCATCGAATATTGCCCGGCACCGAACACCGTGACGTTGCCGACACCCGGCAGGCGCGACAGCTCGTCGCGGATGTTGATGGTGGCGTAGTTCGACAGGAACAGGCTGTCGTAAGTCTTGTTCGGCGAGGTCAGCGTCACAAACAGCAGGATCGAGGTCGACTTCTTCTGCACCGTGACGCCCTGGTTTTGCACCGAAGTCGGCAGCTGCGACAGCGCCGAGGAGACGCGGTTCTGCACCAGCACCTGCGCGAAGTTGAGATCGGTGCCGATCTTGAAGGTCACCGTGAGCGTGTAGGTGCCGTCTGCGCCGCTGTAGGACTGCATGTACAGCATGTCCTCGACGCCGTTGACCTGCTGCTCGATCGGCAGCGCCACGGTGTCGACCACCGTCTTGGCCGATGCACCGGGATAGCGCGTCGTCACCTGCACCGTCGGCGGTACCACGTCGGGATATTGTGCGACCGCGAGATTGTACAGCGCCACGCCGCCAAGCAGGATCATCAGGATCGCGATGACGTTGGAAAGGACCGGGCGCTCGATGAAGAATTTCGAGATCATGGCGCGCCCCTATTTGGCCGGTGTCGGCGCCGCGTCGCCCTTCTGCACCTGCGGATCGACCTTCTGCCCGGGGATCGCGCGCAGCAGCCCGGCGGTCACGACGCGATCGTCTGCCTTCAGCCCGCTTTCGATGACGCGCAGCCCTCCGTCGAGCGGCCCGGTGGTCACCTTGCGCTGCTCGACCACATTGTCGGCGTTGACCACCAGCACGTAGCGGCCGGCCTGATCGCTGCCGATCGCGACGTCAGGCACCAGGAGCGCGTTCTCCTCCTTGGTGAACGGCACGCGAACACGGACGTAGAAGCCCGGCAGCAGCACGCGATCCGGATTGGGTATCAAGCCACGGACGGGCAGCGTTCCGGTCGACTGATTGACGGTCGGCGAGACGTAATCGAGCTTGCCCTTGTGCGGATAGCCGGTCTCGGTCTGCAGGCCGACCTCGACCGGCAGCTGTCTGATGTCGTTGACCGTCATGCCGAGGCGGCGCGCTTCGTCGCGCACCCGCTGCACGTCCTGTTCACTAACGTTGAAATTCACATAGATCGGGTCGAGCTGCACGATGGTGGCAAGCTGGGTGGGCGACGCCACGCCGACCAGTTCGCCGACCGAGACCAGATGGTTGCTGACGATGCCGTCGAACGGCGCCGCCACATTGGTGTAGCCGTAGTTGACCGCGGCGATCTTGGTATTGACCTGGGCCTGCTGCAGACTGGCCTGCGCGTTGTCCCGCACCGAGGTCGAGCTATCCAGCGTCGACTGCGAGACCGCTTGGCGCTGCACCAGATCCGTCTGCCGCTTGAAGTCGGCGTCGGCCTGCTTCAGCGTCGCCTGCGCGCCGACTTCGGCCGCCTGCGCCTGCTCCAGTTTCAGCTTGTAGGTCTCCGGCTCGATCGTGAACAGGGTGGTGCCGTCCTTCACCTGGGCGCCGTCCTGATAATTGATCGACTGCAGGAAACCTTGCACGCGCGCGACCAGATCGACGGTCTTGATCGGCGCGGTGTTTCCGGTGGCGTCCAGATAGCGCGTGATGGCGCGCTGCACCGGCGGCGCAACCTCGACCTTGGGTGGCGGAGGCGCAACAAAACTGTTTTGCTCGCAGGCACTTAAACTGACAAAGGCCGATATGACGAAAGCCGAACGCGTCAGTGGCGCGTTTCGCAGCCGCACAAAATTGCTCCACATGAAATGTGCCGATGCGCACGCATGCCTCATTTCCGAGCCTCAATTCAAATGACTTAATTCAAAGATAGAAGAGATGTCGAAGCGAACGAAAAAAATCAGCCTGGTTCTTTCATAGCAACAATCCGCTTGCAGCGGAACTCGAAACCGAAAATGATGCCGCTCGCGAAGGTTGTTAGAGCAAGACTTTTTCAGAGCGCAGTTCAGTTGAGCCGGAGGCTTCCGGCGCGACGAGAGGATTTAGTCAGATGATCAATGCGTTGACACGAGCAACGAAGCTATCCGCATGGTTTGCGCTTGCGGCAATGATGAGCACCGCACCGGCGATGTCGCAGGCGCCGAGCCAGGCGCAGCGCGACGCCATCAAGTCACAATGCCGCAATGATTATATCGCGCACTGCTCGAGCGTTCCGCCAGGCGGCGAAGCGTCGCTGCAATGCCTGCAGAAGAACATGGCAAGCCTCGCACCGGGTTGCGCCAGCGCCGTGAAGGCAGTGGAAGCGCCGGCCGCGGCGCCAAAGGCGGATACCGCGCCCGCGGCAGCCAAGACCGATGCAGCCAAGACCGACGCAGCTCCGGCGACGGCGGCCAAGCCCGCCGCTGAGGCCGCCGCGCCGAAGGCGTCCGGGGCGCCGTCCAACGCGCAGATTTCCGCGATCCGCAGCGCGTGCCGCTCCGATTATCCCAAGGTCTGCGCGGGTGTGCCGACCGGCGGCGCGCCGGCGCTGCAATGCCTTGAGAAGAACAAGGCAAAACTCTCGCCGGCCTGCGAGAAGGCCGTGGCCGCCGCCGGCGGTGGCGCCGCGCCGGCCGCCGGCGCTGCTGCGACGACGGCTGCGCCAGCCGCGGCACCGGCGGCAGCGCCGACCGTGATCGTGCTGCGGCCGATGCGCACGCGCGAAGAACTGTTCGTGCTGCGCTCGGCCTGCGGCGCCGATGTCCGCTCGATCTGCGGCGGCGTCCAACCCGGCGGCGGCCGAATCCTGCAATGCCTGGCGACCAATGCCGGCTCGCTCTCGCCGGAATGCCGCGACGTGCTGGCGCCGTTCGCGGCGCGGTAATCCTGTTGTCACGTGACTGACCGCAAAGGGAGCCAACGATGCTGCGTATTGTCCTGACCGCCGCGCTGCTCTGCGGCACGACCGCCGTCTACGCCCAGGAGCTGACCAACGCCCAACGCGACGCCTGCATGGGCGACTACGAGAAGTTCTGCAAGAGCGTGACGCCCGGCGGCGGGCGCATCATCGCCTGTCTCGCGAAGCAGAGCGACAAGCTGACGCCGGCCTGCAAGAAGGTGCTGGCGGAGGCGGAAAAGAAATAGCCGCGCAGGCGGTGAGACGACATGTGCCCGGCGATTGCCGGTCACGGAGCCGTAGCACCTTGTTGATCAATCACAGGCCAATCAAGCCTCACCCCGGGAGAGGGAATATTATGCGTTCATTTCTGCTGATCGCCGCGGCCCTGTTGTCCTTTGCCGCGACCATGACCTTTGAACCCTCCGACGCCAACGCGGCGGTTTGCGCCCGCGGCGTCTATCGCGCCGGATGCGCCGGCACGCGCGGCGCCGTCGTCGTCCGCAAGCCCGTCGTCGCCGGCTGCCGCTGGGTGTGGGTCGGCGGCGTGAAGGTCCGCCGCTGCTACTGAGCCCTTCAGCGCCAACAGGATAGCCGCCTCGCGCATTTTCCCTCTGGCGTTCCCGCCGGAGGGAGATTAGTGTGGAGCCAAATAGTAAGTACACTGTCAATCTGGGAGGCAGACGTTGCGGATCGCCGTGATCGGCGGAGGGCCCGGCGGGCTCTATTTCGCCTATCTCTGGAAGAAGCGTCACCCTGACGCCGAGATCGATCTGTTCGAGCAGAACGCCGCCGGCGCCACCTGGGGCTTCGGCGTGGTGTTCTCCGAGCAGGCGCTGGACTTCCTGCGCGCCGACGACCCCGAGACGGTCGACGCCATCGCGCCGCGGATGGAGAGCTGGAAGAACATCACCCTCAACCTGCGCGGCGAGAGCGTCGAGATCGACGGCGTCGGGTTTTCCTCGATCGGCCGGCTGGAACTGCTGACGATCCTGCAGCAGCGCGTGCGCAGCGTCGGCATCACGCCGCGCTTCGACACCGTGGTGCAGTCGGTCGACGAGCTCAGGGGTTACGACCTAATCGTTGCCGCCGACGGGCTGAACTCGATGGTCCGCCGCGGCTTCGAGACCGCGTTCGGCGCGTCGGTCTCGCATTCGACCAACAAATTCGCCTGGTACGGCACCACGAAACCCTTCGCGACACTGTCGCAGACCTTTGTGGCAACCCAGCGCGGCAACTTCAACGCCCATCACTACCGCTACGCCAGGGACATGAGCACCTTCCTGGTCGAGTGCGACGCGGCGACCTGGGCGGCCTACGGCTTTGCCGACAAGAGCATCGAAGAATCGCAGGCGATCTGCGAGCAAGTGTTTGCCGAAACGCTGGACGGCCACCGGCTGATCTCGAACAAATCGGTTTGGCGCAATTTTCCGTGGATCTGGAACGAGCGCTGGTCGCATGGCAACATGGTGCTGATCGGCGACGCACTGCATTCGGCACATTTCTCGATCGGCTCGGGCACGCGGCTTGCGATCGAGGACGCGATCGCGCTGACCAAGGCGCTGGAGACCGAGGCCGGCATCGCCGCCGCGCTTGGGCGCTACGAAGGCGAGCGCAAGCCGATCGTGAAGAAGCTCGTCACCGCGGCGCGGACCAGCGCCGACTGGTACGAGCATTTCCCCGCGCACATGAAGCGCGATTTGATGGACTTCGCCTACAGCTACATCACCCGCTCCGGCCGGATCGACGACGCGCGGCTGCGCGCGATGTCGCCCGCCTTCATGGCCCGCTACGAAGCCGCAAAGGGACACTCATGACAGGGATCGCCGACCAGGTTCCACTGGACAATCCCGGTGCGCGCGAGATCGGCTTTGCGATACCCGAGCGCTACAATGCGAGCCGCATCCTGTTCGATAATCTCGGCAACGGACATGCCGACCGGCCGGCGCTGATCGGTCCCGCCGGGACGCGGACCTATCGCGAGCTCTGCACCGATGCGGCGCGCTGGGGCCACGCCTTCAAGTCGCTCGGGCTGCAGCGCGGCGACCGCGTGCTGCTGTTCCTCGACGACACGCCGGCCTATCCGGCCGCATTCTTCGGCGCGGTGCGCGCCGGCTTCGTGCCGCTGCTGATCAACACGCTGACGACATCAGAGCTGCTGCAGTTCTATCTGTCCGACGGCGGCGCGCAGGTGGCGGTGACGGATGCCGAATTCTGCACGCGCTTCAACGCGGAGGCCTGCAGGGACACACCACTGCGCACGCTGATCGTGGTCAACGGCGCCGCCGGCGAGCACGCCGTGCCTGAGCTGCGCAACACCGCCGACTGGCTGCAAACATTTCCAACCGAGCTCGACGCGGCCAACACGCACCGCAACGAGATGGCGTTCTGGATGTATTCGTCGGGCTCGACCGGCCGCCCCAAGGGCATCGTGCATCTGCAGCACGACATGGCCTATAGCGAGCTCGCCTTTGGCCGCAACGTGCTGAAGCTCGGACCTGGCGATATCTGCTTCTCGGTGCCGAAAATCTTCTTCGCCTATGGCTTCGGCAATTCGATCACGTTTCCTTTCACGGTCGGCGCCGCGACGCTACTGCTGCCGGGCCAGCCGAAGCCTGCCGCGATCTTCGCGGCGATCGCGCAGTATCGGCCGACCGTGTTCTTCGGCCTGCCGACGCTCTACATCTCGCTGACCAAGGCCGAAGGCGCCGGGCAGACCGATTTCTCCTCGCTGCGGATGGCGGTCTCGGCCGCTGAGGTGCTGTCGGCCGATGTCTTCAACGGCTGGAAAGAGCTCACCGGGCTCGAGATCATCGAAGGCCTCGGCTCGACCGAGGTGCTGCACATCTATCTCTGCAACCGCGCGGAACGGAAAAAGCTCGGCGCCGCGGGCCTGCGCGTGCTCGGCTACGAGATCATGCTGCGCGACAGCGACGGCCGCGAGGTCGGCGACAATGAGGAAGGCATCTTGTGGGTGCGCGGCGATTCCGCGACGCCGCTGTACTGGAACCGGCCGGACAAGACCGCCGAGACCGTGCGCGAGGACGGCTGGATCTACACCGGCGACCGCTTTGTCCGCGACAGCGACGGCTTCCACTTCTTCCGCGGCCGCGCCGACGATCTGATCAAGATCTCCGGCCAGTGGGTCTATCCGCTCGAAGTCGAGCTCTGCCTCGCCGATCATCCCGACGTCCGCGAATGCGCCGTCTACGCCGCCGAACTGCCCGATCGCCGCATGACGCTGCGCGCCGTGGTGGTGATGAACAAGGGCGGCTTCGATACCGATGAGGCAACGCGGCGGCTGCAGGACTACGTCAAGGCGAAGCTGCTGCCATACAAATATCCGCGCGAGGTGAAATTCATCGACGAACTGCCGAAGACCGGCACGGGGAAGATCGACCGGCAGGCGGTGATGCGGATGTGAGGGCGCCAGACTGCGCAACACTGCCGCCACACATTCAGTGTCGTCCCGGCGAAAGCCGGGACCCATAACCACCAACGTTTGTTGTGCGAAGGCTGGGGCCCCAGCTTGCTGCGACAACGACCATTTTGGGTTATAGGTCCCGGATCGCGCTCCGCTTGTCCGGGACGACGACTGAAAATGCGGGACCGCGTCTCCTGCGTCAACCGACGGGGGGGCTAACCGCCCAGCCCCGTCCCGCCATACAGCCACGCAATATCGTCGCACCACTCCGCTTGCGACTTCGCGCTCATGATCGCGTTGCGGATGCGGGCGTGCTCGCCGGCGGGGTGATAGACGTGCTCGCCGATCGCGCGTGACATCAGTTGCACCCGCGCGGTGCGCGGGAAGCGTTGCGCGCGGTAGGTATCGAGCGCCGCCGCCTGGTCGTCGTGATGGGCCATGATGTGCGACAGGCAGACTGCATCCTCCATCGCCTGGCAGGCGCCCTGCGCGAAATATTGCAGCATCGGATGCGCGGCGTCGCCGAGCAGCACAACGCGGCCGTCGATCCAGCGCTCATCGGGATCGCGGTCGCACAGCACCCAGAGCTTCCAGTTGGTGCCGTGGCGGATGATGTTCTGCGCCCGCTCATGGACGTGGGTAAAGCCCCTCATCACCTCGTCCTCGGAGACCGGCTTGCCGGCGACCGGCTCCGGCGCATCATTGTGATAGGTGACGACGAGGTTGAACACCTTCCAGCCCGACAGCGGGTAATGCACGATGTGGCATTTCGGGCCGGCCCACAGCGTGGCCGCGTTCCAGCGCAGATCCTCCGGCATCTGCTCGGTCGGGATCACGGAACGATAGGTGGTGTGGCCGGAGACGCGCGGCGGTCCATCTGATGTGACCTGCTTGCGGATGTTCGACCACAACCCGTCGGCACCGATGAGGAGACGGCCGGCGATGCGCTCGCCGCTGACGAGCTTTGCAGTGACCGATGAACCATCCTGCTCGTAGCCGACAACTTCGCTGGAAACGCGCAGCTCGATCAATTCGTGGTTCTGGCAGGCGCGCAGGAACACGCCGTGCAGATCACCGCGATGCACCACCGCATAGGGATTGCCGAACCGCGCCCGAAAACTGTCGCCGAGATCGATATGGGTGATCTCGTCGGCGGTCAGCGCATCCATCAGCCGCAGCTGGTCGATATAGACGGCCATGTTGCGCGCGGCTTCGCCGACGCCGAGATAGTCGAAGGCGTGGAACGCGTTCGGCCCGAGCTGGATGCCGGCGCCGATCTCGCCAAGTGCTGAGGCCTTCTCCAGCAGGATCGAGCGGATGCCCTTTTGCGCGAGGCCCAGCGCAACAGCAAGGCCTCCGATGCCGCCGCCCGCGATCAGGACCGGCTTGCTGTCTGCCATCAGCCCGACCTCCCCAGATGTTCGAGCGCGTCCTCGGCGCGCAACGGCACCCGCGAGGACTCGTTGTTGAGGTCAACGAGCTGGGTCAGCAGCGCCAGCAGCGTCTTGCGATCGGCCGGCTTCAGCGGCTGCAGCATCCGCGCCTGCGCCTTGTCGACCGAGGGCATGATGTCGCTGAGCACGGCAGCACCAGCCCTGGTGAGATAGAGCAACTTGACGCGCTTGTCCTCGGGCGACGGCTTGCGCGCGATGAACTCCTTGGCCTGCAGCCGCTCGATCACATTGCCGAGCGTGGAGCGGTCGAACGCGATCACCGCGGAGAGCCGGGTGGCGTCGATGCCGGGATGGGTCGAGATCGTCACCAGCGCCGCGTACTGCACCGGCGTCAGGTCGAATGCCTTGCACTCCTCGATGAACAACGCGACCGCGATCTGCTGCATGCGCCGGAACAGATAGCCGGGCGCGGTGTAGACCGCGTCCATGGTGACGGGCGTTGGCTTGCTATTCGGCATCGGGTTGCTTGTCCGGGGCGGCGTCGGCAAACGCCTTGACCTGTTTTGCCGCGGCCTCGGCCTTGAGCAGGCGCGGATAGGCCGAGAGATCGACGCCGAAGCGCCGCGCATTGGCGAGCTGCGGCACCAGACAGAGATCGGCCAGGGTCGGCTGGTCGCCGAAGCAGAACGGCCCCGCCTCCTCCGCGATCAGGGTCTCGCAGGCCGCCAGGCCCTCGCGATTGGCCCAGGCCGCCCACTCCGTGACCTGCGCCTCCGGCAGGCCGAGCTGACGCAGCCGCGCCAAGACCTTCAAATTCTGCACCGGGTGGGTGTCGCAGGCGATCGCCTGCGCGAACGCCCGCACCTTGGCGCGCCGCATCGGATCCTTTGGCAGCAAAGGTGGATTGGGATGGGTCTCGTCGAGCCATTCGATGATCGCGAGCGACTGCGTCAGGATCGCACCGGCGTCGCTCTCCAAGGTCGGCACCAGCCCCTGCGGATTGATCGCGAGGTAGGCCGGCGCGCATTGCTCGCCCTTGCGCAGATGATGCGGCAGATGCTCCGGCGTGAGCCCCTTCAGATTGAGGGCGATCCGCACCCGATAGGACGCGCTGCTCCGGAAATAGCCATGCAGCTTCATCGGAACCTCCCTTGCATTTTGCGTGGTTGATTGACGCTAGCCATATTGTCAGTATACTGTCAATTAAATTGAACCGACAAGAATGATGGGAGGCTTGCCATGGAAGCCGTGCAGAAGACCCCGGAGCGCGAGGCGTTCTACAAGAAGATCGACGGCGAAAACCTCTCGGCACTCTGGAACGTGATGAACGATCTGATCACGCCGGAGCCGAAGAGCGCCTGCCGCCCTCACCTCTGGAAATTCGATCAGATCCGCGATTACATGAACGAGGCCGGCAGGCTGATCACGGCCAAGGAAGCCGAGCGTCGCGTGCTGGTGCTGGAAAATCCCGGCCTGCGCGGCCAGTCCAAGATCACGACCTCGCTGTTCGCCGGCGTGCAGATGGTGGTGCCGGGCGACATCGCTCCTGCCCATCGTCACGCGCAGTCAGCGCTGCGCTTCGTGCTCGAGGGCAAGGGCGCCTTCACCGCCGTCGATGGCGAGCGCACCGCGATGGCGCCGGGCGATTTCGTCATCACGCCCTCGATGACCTGGCACGACCATTCCAACGAAACCAGTGAGCCGATGTTCTGGCTCGACGGGCTCGACATTCCGATGGTGCAATTCTTCGACTGCTCGTTTGCGGAAGGCGCCAAGGAAGACCAGCAGTCGATCTCCAAGCCGGCCGGCGCGAGCTTCGCGCGCTACGGCCACAATCTGCTGCCTGTTGACCAGAAGCGGACCTCGAAGACCTCGCCGATCTTCAACTACCCCTATGAATACACCCGCGAGGCGCTGGAGAAGGCCAAGGTCAGCGACGAATGGGACGCCTGCCACGGCCTGAAGTTGAAATTCTCCAACCCCGAGACCGGCGATTTCGCGATGCCGACCATCGGCACCTTCATCCAGCTGCTGCCGAAGGGCTTCAAGACCGCGCGCTATCGGGCGACCGACGCCACCGTGTTCGCCGCGATCGAGGGCAAGGGCCGCACACGGGTCGGCGACCAGACTTTCGAGTGGGGCCCGCGCGACCTGTTCGTGGTGCCGAGCTGGCACTGGGCCACCCACGAGGCCGATGCCGACTCCGTGCTGTTCTCGTTCTCCGACCGCCCGGTGCAGCAGAAGCTCGACCTGTTCCGCGAGGATCGCGGGAACGCGTAACACCCGTCGTCCCGGGCAAGCGAAGCGCGGCCCGGGACGACGGCGGAGGTTGGGGCTCGCGATGTGCACTTCACCGCCAGTGCAGCAGCCGTGTCTCCAGCCAGTTGATCAGCTTCCCCACCGCAAGCCCGAACAGCGACAGGATCACGACGCCGGCGAGCAGCTGATCGGTCTGCATCAGATTGCCGGCCTGCAGCACGAAGGCGCCGATGCCGTATTGCGCGCCGATCATCTCGGCGCTGACGACGAGCAGGAGCGCAACCGATGCGGTGATGCGGAAGCCGGCGAGGATCGAGGGCAGCGCGCCCGGCCAGATCACGCGGCGCACGATGGCATGGAACGGCACGTTGAAGCTTTGCGCCATCCGGATCAGATTGCGCGGCACCGCATCGACGCCGCTATAGACCGAGATCGCGGTCGAGAAGAACACACCGAGCGCAATGGTCGCGATCTTCGGCTCCTCGCCGATTCCGAGCCACAGGATCAGGAGCGGCAGCAGCGCGATCTTCGGAATCGGGAATAGCGCCGAGATGAAGGTGATGCCGACACCGCGCGCCAGGGTCGACAGCCCGATCGCGAAACCAACGATGACGCCGGCAACGGTGCCGAGGATCCAGCCGGTGCCGATCCGCATGATCGACCACGAGAGGTGCTGCCACAGCGCGCCCGACATCGCGAGCTTGGTGATCGCCACGGCGATCGCCGACGGCGCCGGCAGGAACAGCGGATTGACCAATCCTGCGCTACCCGCGAGCTGCCATACCGCGATCACAAGCGCGAGCGCGATCCAGCCGGCATAGCGGCTGCCGCCCGGGGTAAAGCCGGCGCCGCGAAACGCGACCGGCCGCGTTGCTTCCGCCGACGGATCGTTCGTCTCCTGCGGCGCGCGGTCAAGCATGCTGAACCTCGCGCTCGGCATCGATCGCCTCTTTCCGGATCAGCGACCACAGCTCCCCTTGAAGCGCGGCCAGCGGCCCGCGCGCGTCCGCCGCACCGCGTTCGGCACGCGTCATCGGAATGGTCACGATCTCCCTGATGCGGCCGGGGCGGCGTGACAGCACGACGACGCGGTCGGCGAGCCGCACCGCTTCCTCAAGGTTATGCGTTACATAGACCGCGCCCATCGTGCCGTCGGCAAGCAAGCCTACGAAATCCTCCATCAGGAGCTCGCGAGTCTGCGAATCCAGCGCCGATAGCGGCTCGTCCATCAGCAGTATCGCTGGTCGGACAGCGAGCGCACGCGCAATGCCGACGCGCTGACGCATGCCGCCGGACAGCTGTTTTGGGTAGGTCGCACGGAAATCGGAGAGACCGGTGCGGCGCAGCGCGTCGTCGATCACCGCACGGCGCTCGCCGGCGCTCAGGGCCGTGTGCAACAGCGGAAACGCGACATTCTCCTCGACCGTATTCCACGGCAGCAGGGCAAAATCCTGGAACACGAAGGTCAGCGGATTGAGGCTGCCGGCCGGCGGCGCGCCGCGCAGTTCGGCGGCGCCCGCGGATGGCCGCAGCAGGCCGCCGAGGATCGACAGCAGCGTGCTCTTGCCGCAGCCGGAGGGACCCACGATCGCGACGATCTCGCCCGCCGAGACCTGGAAGGAGACATCATCGAGCACGTCGAGCGCGCCGAAGCGATGGCTGATATGGTCGGCGATCAGGTCCATGTCACCCCGCTTTCCCAGCTTGAACCGTCATCCTGAGGAGCGCGAAGCGCGTCTCGAAGGATGCACGGCCGAGCTGCATCCGGGCCGTCGACCCTTCGAGACGCGCGCAAGTGCGCGCTCCTCAGGGTGACGGGGATGGAGTTGCGTGCGCGGCTCTGCATCAATCCGCCTTCACATAGTCCTTGGCGATGATCGCATTGGCGTCAAAGCCCTTGTCGACGAAGCCCTGCGCCTGCAGCCATTTGATCTGGTTGTCGACGTTCTTCACGTCGAGCTTGCCGTCGGGATCGATATAGGCGCAGTTGCCGACCACCTGCTCGACCGGCAGATTGGTGTATTTGGCGATGATCTCGAGCAACGGCCTAGTCTTGTCGTTGATCGGCACCACGCCATCCTTGATCGCCGTGAGGATCACGTCGTGATATTCGTGGTCGGCACGGGTGAGCGCGGTGAGCAGCCGGGTCACCAGCTGTGCGTTGGTCAGCGTCTTCGGCGAAGCGAAGATGGCGCCAAGCTGCCACGGCGTCTCGTCGCCGACCCAGCCCAGAAACTTCGCGCCGTTGGAATCCATCAGCGTCCGCGCGGTCGAGACCGGCAGCAGCGCCGCATCGACCGTCTCGCCCTTCAGCGCCGCCGCCGCGTTCGACAGCGACTGCAACGGCACGACTTTCACGTCGGACAGTTTGAAGCCGTATTTGTCGGCGAGCAGGCCGAGCGAATAATGGAAGCTGGAGCCGACCTGGGTCACCGCCACGCGCTTGCCGGCCAGATCCTTCGGGGTCTTGAGGCCCGCCGCGTAGGCATTGTTGCTGGCGAAATAGCCGATCAGGGGATAGCCGGCCTTCTCGCGGCTCATGCCGCCGATCACCTTCAGCGTGCCCTTGCCGGCGAGGTTATAGAGGCCCGCGGTGAAGGCGGTGATGCCGAAATCGATATCGCCCGAGGTGGTCGCGACCGCGATCGGCTGTGCCGCATCGAAGAATTTCAACTCGACGTCGAGGCCGGCGTCGCGGAAATAGCCCTTGTCCTGCGCGATGAACACCGGCGCCGAGGACGACAGGCGCAAGACGCCGATCTTCGCCTTGAGGAAATCATCGGCCCGCGCGATGCCGCTCGCGGCCCAGACCAGCAGACCCGCGAGTGCGAGCCGCGTCCAACCCTTCATTGCCGTCCTCCGCCTAAAGTCCTTCGGGCACGGCCTGATCGCGGCCGATGAACGCGCCCTGCTTGCCAAGCTGTTGTTGCAACTTTTCGACGGAAATGTCGCGCGGAATCGTGTTACCCGACAGCGCCAGCGCAGCCGCGGTTCCCGCCGCCTCGCCCATCACAAAACAGGCACCGGAGACGCGCGCGGCCGACTGCCCTTCATGGGTCATCGAGGCGCAACGGCCGGCAACCAGGAGATTGTCGACACCATCAGGCACCAGCATGCGGTACGGCAACTCGTTGTAGCCGCGGCTCTCCGGGATCGGCGGAAACTCGAAGATCACGTCGCCCGGCACGTGTGACTCCTTCGGCCAACCGTTGACGCCGATCGAATCCTCGAACGAGGCGCAGCCCAGCACATCCTCGCCTGACAGCATGTAGCCGCCGATCACGCGCCGCGTCTCGCGGATGCCTAGCTGCGGCGGCAGATCGACGATGTAGGAATTCTCGAAGCCGGGCACCGTGCGCAGAAACACGAAAGCCTCGACCGCCTGGCGGCGGCCCTCGATCTCGCCACGGGTCATGTCATCGGGATCGATGCCCGAGATGGCGCCGCCATCACTTCGCGTCACCTGCGTGAAATTCACCCGCCATTCGATCTGCGATTTCTGCGGCCGCACGATCGCCGACTTGCGCGGGAATTTATACGTACCGGCGGCCTCGGCCTCCGCCATCAGCGCGGGGATGGTGCGCCACGCATCGCCCGCCTTCGCCGGATCGATGCCGTTGAGGCGGAACATCATCGAGGGGTAGAGCATGCCGCCTTGGTTGTCGCCTACTTCAAAGGGCGCGCCGGCCCACACCGCGAGATCGCCGTCGCCGGAACAGTCGATGAAGATGCTGGCCAGCACCGCCTGCCGGCCGGCCTTGGTTTCCACCATTAGCGCGCGAATCCGCGCGCCGTCCATCACAACGCCGGCACCGAGCGCGTGGAACAGGATGTCGACCTTGTGATGCGCCAGCAGATCGTCCGCCGCGATCTTGTAGGCGGCGGTGTCATACGCCTGCGCAAGGATCTTGCCGAGGATCAGATGCGGCGCGTTCAACCCGCCGAGACGGTCGATCCGCGCCAGCAAGTCGGAGGCGATGCCCTGCACCACACGGTGCATCTCGCCGAAGATGTTGGCGTGGAGTCCGCAGAAGTTGGTCACACCCGCCGCGGTGCCCATGCCGCCGAGAAATCCGTAACGCTCGATCAGCAGCGTCCGCCGTCCGGCACGTGCCGCGCCGACGGCGGCCGCGATGCCGGCCGGTCCGCCGCCGAGCACCACCACGTCATATTCGCCATAGAGGGGGACCTGCCGCGCAGGTTCTTCGATCGTGCTCGCTCGCATCATTTCCGCCCTGAACAAAGTTGATTGCGCCAACTATGAATTGATGCGGATTGCAGTACAATCCACCAAATTATGTAATCAGCTTTCGCGAATCGAGAAAGGCGCGGGAAGAGCAGATGGATACGCTGGTCAACCTCGAGGCCTTCCTTGCCACCGCCGACGCCGGCGGCTTCTCTGCCGCCGCGCGCAGGCTCAACGTCGCGACCTCAGTCGTCGCCAAGCGCGTCACCCAGCTCGAGGAGCGGATCGGTACCGCGCTGTTCCACCGCTCGACCCGCCAATTGCGGCTGACCGAGGCCGGGCAGCAATATGTCCATCGCGCCCGCGGCGTGGTTGCCGATGTCGGCGATCTCTTGTCGCGGATGGGCGAGAAGCAGCGCGACCTCACTGATCACCTCCGCGTCAAGGCGCCGACCTCGCTGACGGTGGCGCGGCTCGCCGACGCTTTCACGATCTTCCAGAGACAGAACCGCAGCGTGAAGCTCGAGATCGTGATGATCGACCGTCCGGTCGATCCGGTGACCGAGGGTTTTGATATCGCGATCGGCGCCTTCCCGCATTCGTTCGGCGGCGTCGTCGACGAGCCGTTGTGCCGGCTGCCGCGGCTGTTGTGCGCCTCGCCTGTGTATCTGAAGAAGCACGGCACACCGAAGCATCCGCGCGACCTGGTCGATCATCGCTGCCTCAGCTTCCTGCCGACCGGCCCGGAATGGCCGTTCGAGGGGCCGCGCGGCCGCATCTATATCCAGGTGCGCCCGATTCTCTCTTCGAACGAGGGCCGCGTGCTGACGCAAAGCGCGATCGCCGGCAACGGCATCGCCCTGCTCTCGCATTATCTGGTCGCGGACGCGCTGCGCGACGGCACCTTGCAGCCGGTGCTCACTGAGTTTCCGATCCCGGAACTGTGGGTGAAGGCCGCCGTTCCGGAACGCCGCATCAATGCCGCCGCGGTGCAGGCGCTGCTGAAGACATTGAAGAAATCGCTGTCGCAATCGCTGTGATACGATGGCGGTCTTGCCCCTCGCACGCCGACCTGAGACAAGACCACGAAAGGATCGCCCGCTTGAAGCTCCTGATCTCAGTTTCGCTCGGCCTCATCATCCTCGCTGGGCCCGCGGCGGCGATCGAGACCTGCCGCTTCATCGAGGCCAAGGCGGAACGCGAGGCCTGCTATCACCGCCAGGAGCAGGAGCTGGCGGCGCGGCGGAAGCCTGAAGCGCCTGCGACGCAATCGAGCGAATCGAAGACATTCGATCAGCTGCAACAGATGCGCCGTGACGACGAAGAGGTCTACCGGAGCATCCGCGGCATCTGCAACGGCTGCTGAGCGAAGCCGCAAAGAACATTGTAGGGCGGATTAGCGAAGCGGAATCCGCCGATCCATCGGGATAAGAGCGGCGGGTTACGCCTCCGGCTAACCCGCCCTACAGTTTACCGCCGCCCCATCGCCCCGCGCGCTTCTCGGCGAAGGACGCGAGCCCTTCGGCCGCCTCGGCGGTCTGCCGCTTGGCCGAATGCAGATGGACGAGACGCTCGTAGGCGTCGTCGTCCACGCCCATGCCGCCGAACGAGCTTTCCATCGCGAGCTTCTTAGTCTCGGCCATCGCATCCGGTGCGTTGCCGAGCAGCTGCTCCACGACCTTGGCGCCGGCGCTTTCGAGATCGGCTGATGGCACCACCTCGTGCACGAGGCCGATGCGGCGCGCGTCCTCGGCGCCGAAGCGTTCGCCAGTCAGCGCGTAGCGGCGTACCTGGCGCACGCCGATGGCGTCGCAGAGCTGCGGGATGATGATCGCCGCGGTCAGGCCCCAGCGCACCTCGGTGATCGAGAACAGCGCGCTATCCGCCGCGATCACCACATCGCAGGCCGAGATCACGCCGGTGCCGCCGCCGAAGCAGCCGCCCTGCACCAGTGCGACCGTCGGGACCGGCAGCGTGTTGAGGCGCTGCACCGCCTCGAACGTGGCGCGCGACGCCACCTCGTTCTCCTCCGATGATTTCGGCCGCACGCCGTTGATCCATTTCAGGTCGGCGCCGGCCTGGAAATGCTTGCCATTGCCCTTGAGCACCACGACGCGCACCGGCCTGGTCGAGAGATCGTCGATCGCGGCCAGCACGCCGGCAATCAGCGCGCCGTCATAGGCATTGTTGACCTCGGGGCGATTCAGCGTGACGGTCGCGACCCCGCGCGCATCGAGGCTCCACAGGACTGGGCTGGCCGACATGAATTTTCTCCCTCGTTCGGCATTGATCTTGCCTTGTACCAGCCTTGCACTATGGCGAGCGGAGATGCCTTGATCCATCACTTTCGGCGCGCGCGACCGCGCCACGCGCATGACGGGTTGCGCGATGCCCCGCGCTTGTGGAAACTGACGCGGCACGTTGCAAGGAATTGTTCCACTCATGCGTATTTGCATTTTCGGCGCGGGCGCCGTCGGCAGCCATTTCGCAGTCCGGCTGGCTCGCGCCGGCCACGATGTGTCCTGCGTGATGCGCGGGCGGCATCTCGACGCGGTCAGGACCAACGGATTGACGCTCGAGGTCGGCGGCACCAGGGTCACCGCAAAGGTGAAGGCGTCGGCCGATCCTGCCGAGCTGGGGCCGCAGGACGTCGTTATCAGCACGTTGAAGGCGACCGGCATCGGCGCGCTCGCAACCGGGCTTTTGCCGCTGCTTCAGCGCGACACCGCCATCGTGTTCGCGCAAAACGGCATTCCCTGGTGGTACGATCTCGGCCTGCCGCCGCAGCATCCCGCCATCCCCGATCTCGGCTTCCTCGATCCCGGCGGACGGCTGCGCAGCGCCGTCCCAAAGGAGCGGATCATCGGCGGCGTGATCTTCTCGTCCAACGAGGTGATCGCGCCCGGCGTGGCGGCAAACCTGTCGCCGGAGCGCAATCGCCTCTTGATCGGCGAATGTGACGACCGGCAGAGCGAGCGCATCGCCACGCTGCGTGCGGCACTGAATGAAGCCTCGATCGAATCGCCCGAGGTCACGGAAATCCGCGAGACGATCTGGTCGAAACTGCTCACCAACATGTCGATGTCGGTGCTCTGCCTATTGACCGGGCTGACCGCGCGCGGCGTCCGCGACGATCCGACACTGCAGGACATCATCCCGCGCCTGCTCGACGAAGCCAATGCCGTGGCGACGCGCTATATCCCTGCGGTCAAGCGCGTCACCCGCAGCGGGCCGGCGCCCGACCACAAGCCCTCGATCCTGCAGGACTACGAGCTCGGCCGCGTCATGGAGATCGACGTGCTGGTGCGCGCACCGGTGGCGTTTGCCCGCGTCGCTGATCTCTCGACCCCGATGCTCGACCTGATGGCCGCGCTCGCGATCCAGAAGGCGCGTGACAAGGACCTCTATCAGGGCTGACAATCCGCCCCACCACGATAACAAGCAGGGACATCGAACCATGCACGTCAAGGACAAGGTCTGCGTCGTCACCGGCGGCGCGAGCGGGATCGGCGAAGCGGTGGCGCGGGCCTATGCGGAGGCCGGCGCCCGCGGCGTCGTAGTCGCCGATCTCAAGACCTCGCGCGACCGGCTCGCCAATGTCGCCGGCGATATCGACGGGCTTGCGGTCACCGCCGATGTCGGGCTCGAGGAAGACATCAAGGCGCTGATCGCCGCGGCCGAGGACAAATATGGTCCGGTCGACGTGTTCTTCTCCAATGCCGGATTGTCGCGCAAGGGACAGGAAGCCGCGTCCGATGCCGACTGGGACATGAGCTGGCGGGTGCATGTGATGAGCCATGTGTTCGCGGCGCGCGTGCTGGTGCCCGGCATGCTGGCGCGCGGCTCCGGTTATCTCATCAACACCGCATCGGCCGCGGGGCTACTGGCCTCGCTGAACTCGATGCCTTACGGCGTGACCAAGAGCGCCGCGGTCGCGCTCGCCGAACATCTCGCCATCCAGTATGGCGATCGCGGCATCCGCGTCTCCGTGCTCTGTCCGCAATCGGTGCAGACCGGCATGACGACGCCGGGCCCGAGCGCAGCGCGCGTCGACGGCGTGCTGCAGCCGGGCGAGGTGGCGCGGATGGTGATCGAGGCGATGGCCGAGGAGCGCTTCCTGATCCTCTCGCATCCGCAGGTGCAGGAATACATGCAGCGCAAGGCCACCAACCGCGAGCGCTGGCTCGCCGGCATGCGCCGCCTGCGCGACCGGATCTATGGCGGTGCGGCGTCAGGCTGACGGCGGCGCGAACTTCCCCAACGGACCGGAATAGGCCTTCGCCGCGGGCGAGGCGTAAGCGCCGCGGCGTGACGTCGTGAGCTTGAGACCGGCGAGCGCTTCCGCCTGCTTCACTGCGGCGGCGACGCCGTCGACCACGGGAACGTCGAACTGTACCGACAGCTCATGCGCATGATCGGCCATGCCGGCACAGCCGAGCACGATGGCGTCGGCCCCCTTCTCCAGTGCCCGCGCGATCTCCGCCTGCAGCTTTGGCTTTGCGCCAGAGCCCGGCTTCTCGAGATCGAGCACTGCGACGTCGCAGGCAGTGACCACGGCGCGGTCAGCAAAGCCGTAGCGGCGCACCAGCTCTTCAAGCGGCACGATCGAGCGCGGCAGCGTGGTGACGATGCCGATGCGCTTGGCGATCTGTCCGGCGGTGACCAGCGCCGCTTCGCAGATCCCGACTACCGGATAGCGCGTCGCCGACCGCGCGGCATCGAGCCCGGTGTCGTCGAAGCAGGCGATGATGCCGGCGTCCGCATCGGGCGTCTTCAACAGCGCCTCGATCAGGCCGGGAACGGCAAACGCCTCGTCGTAGAAGCCCTCGATCGAGGCCGGCCCCATCGACGAGGTGACCGCCACGATCTCGGTGCCGGATGCGGCAACCGCCTGCGCAGCGGTGGCGATGGTCGCGGTCATCGACGCGGTGGTGTTGGGGTTGACGATCAGGATCTTTGTCATGGGTTACGGCTCACGAATGTTTCACGACCCACGCCGCGAACGCATCGAGCAGCTCGGCCATCACCTCGCGGTCGTTGCGACCGGAGCGCTTGAGGACATGGAAGGAGTGATCGGCCTCCTGCACCAGATGCAGCGTCGCACGGCTGCCCAACCCCTTCACCACAGGCTCGAGCAGGTCGAGTTCGGCCAGCGCATCGCGCGTGCCCTGCAGGAACAGCATCGGGACCTTGACCTCGGCGAGATGTTTGGCCCGCTCGCTCGACGGCTTGCCGGCGGGATGCAGGGGGAAGCCGAGGAACACCAGCCCGCGCACGCCGGCGAGCGGCGCTTTCGCCTGCGCCTGCGACGTCATGCGTCCGCCGAACGACTTGCCGCCGGCGAACAGCGGCAGTTCGCCGCAACGCCGCGCAGTCTCCGCCACCGCGGCGCGCACCGTTGCTTGCGCGACGGCGGGCGGATCGGGCCGCTTGCTGCCCTTCTCCATGTAGGGAAACTGATAGCGCAGCGTCGCGATGCCGCGCTCGGCGAGGCCGACCGCAATCGCTTCCATCGAGGCATGGGTCATGCCGGCGCCGGCGCCGGCGCCATGCGCAAACACGTAGGCCGCACGCGGCTGCGCCGGGCGCAGCAGCAGCGCGGACACCGTGCTGTCGTCCGAGATCGTGATCGTGAGGGGTTGCGCGCCTGACGCGTTCAAGATGATATCTCGAAGAATTGTTGTGCCGTTAGTTCTAGCCGCAGGCCTTGATGCGCGCAAATGCCACCGCAACAGCGATGCCGTAAGTGAACTGGCTCACAGCCGATCAACATTTCCTTTGCAACATTGCCTTTGCAACATTTCCGTTGTTAGACCAAGAGCCGCCACTGTAGGATGGCGCGCAGCATGACACACGCAGAACGCGAACTTGTTTTCGGCGATTCTTAACATCTCGTCCATATCACGCGCGGGTACCACGAATCGGGGGACGGGGCATGCCTCGCAAGACGATCTTCTTCATCGGACTGCTGATTGTCGCCGGCGTCCTCTACTTCAAGGACGATATCGAGACGGTGGTGAGCAGCTTCCGCGTCAAGGTCGTCGACTACCAGCCGCCGGCAAAGAGCGTGTGGCTGGATCAGAATGTCAGCGCCGAGCGGCTGCGCTGGTTCTATCACGCCGACCAGGGCACCCGGACCTTCGGCATTCCCCATGAATGGTTCATGGCGCTGGAACAGCCGACGGTCTGGCCGCTGTTCACAGCGGCGCCGCGGCTCAGCGAGACCAATTATCTCGGCCGCTTCGGCTTTATTCCCGACACCGTGATCCCGGGCAAGCCGGATGCGCTGCCGATCGGCTTCGCGCAGGGCACTCCGATGGCGGATACCAACGGCGCGCCCTGGCGCAACCCGCACAGCAAGGCCGATATGACCGGGGTCGGGCTGACCTGCGCGGCCTGTCACACCGGAAGCTTCACCTATCGCGGTACCGAGATCGTGATCGACGGCGGGCCGGCCAACACCAATCTGTTCGAATTCCAAAAGAGCGTCGGCGTCTCGCTGCTCTTGACCCGGTTCTGGCCGGGCCGCTTCTCGCGCTTTGCCGACGAGATCCTCGGCAAGGATGCGAGCGTCGACGAGCGCATGGCGCTGCGCGGCCAGCTCGATCTGGTGTTGAAGCAATACGCCAACATCAACTCGTTGGAGACCAAGGTCGCCGCCAACAGCGTCGAGGAAGGCTATGCCCGGCTCGACGCGCTGAACCGGATCGGCAACCAGGTGTTCTCGATCGACCTGAACAATCCGGACAATTACGCCTCGCATTCGGCGCCGGTGCATTTCCCACGGATCTGGAACGCGCCATGGTTCAGCTGGGTGCAATATGACGGCTCGATCATGCAACCGATGGTGCGCAACGCCGGAGAGGCGCTCGGCGTCAGCGCCGAGCTCAATCTGCTCGACGAATCCAGGGGCCTGTTCAAGTCGAGCGCGCGAATCGACGTGCTGCACGAGATGGAGCGGATGATCGCCGGCGAGCCGCCCAGCGAGGACAAGGGCTTTGGCGGCCTGGCGTCGCCGAAATGGCCGGAGAACATCCTGCCGCAGATCAACATGGATCTCGCGAAGATCGGCGGCGGGCTTTACAAGACACACTGCCAGGGCTGCCATGGCCCGGCGATCAACAGCAAGGCGCTGCCCGCGAGCGAAGCCTTTGCGCTGTTCAAGGACAAGAAGCGCTGGATCAAGAACGACGCCGGCCAGCCGCTGCTCGACGTCGAGATGATTCCGATCAGCCTTATCGGCACCGACAGCGCGCAAGCCGAAGGCCTTGCGAGCCGTACGGTCGAGACGCCGGCCAATCTGAAGATCAAGGACGGCAGTTTCGGGCCGGCGCTCGGCGACCTCGTCGAGAAGGCCGTCGACTATTGGTACGACCAGAACAAGACTCCGCCGGAGGATCGCAAGCGCATCAACGGCTACCGGCCGAACGAGATTCAGGCGCCGCTCGCCTACAAGGTCCGGCCGCTCAACGGCATCTGGGCGACGCCGCCCTACCTGCACAACGGATCAGTCCCGACCATCCACGCACTGCTGTCGCCGGTGAAGGAGCGTCCCGCGACCTTCTATCTCGGCAGCCGCGAGTATGATCCCAAGGATCTCGGCTATGTCTGGAAGGACAAGATCAAGAACGGCTTCGTGCTCGACACCACCAAGCGCGGCAACAGCAACTCCGGACACGAATTCTCGAACGAGAAGCGCACCGGCGTGATCGGGCCGGAGCTGACGGAAAACGAGCGCCGCGCTTTGATCGAGTTCATCAAGACGCTGTAAGCCTCGCAAATCATTGCTCTCCGTCATGGCCAGGCATAGCCGTCTGAAGGACGGCGTCGCTTCCGCTCGCCTGTGCCCGGCCATCCACGTCTTTCGTCGAGGGAGCATTGAAGGCGAGGATGCCCGGGACAAGCCCGGGCATGACGAGTGGCGGCTCCGTGCTTCCGGCTTATGGATCTTCGCATCTCACCTCAACTCTTGGGTACCGGCTGCCGGCGCGCCGGGCGGGTCATGGCTTCGAGCTCGAGCAACTCGTTGAGCTGCGCCTCGGTCAGGAGCTTTTCCTCCAGCACGATGTCGGCGACCGAGCGGTTCTCCTTCAGCGCACGGCGCGCCACGCGCGATGAGGCCTCATAGCCAAGCGCCGGCGCCAGCGCCGTGATCAGGCCGATCGAGCCCTGCACCAGGCTGCGGCAGCGCTCGCGATCGGCCTCGATGCCGTCGACGCAGCGCTTGGTCAGCGTATCGATCGCCGCGGTCAGCATCCGCAGCGAGCTTAGCACGCAGTAGCCGATGGTCGGCTCGAACGCGTTGAGCTGGAGCTGGCCGCCTTCGGCGCACATCGTCACCGTGAGATCGTGCCCGATCACGAGGAAAGCGACCTGGTTGACCACCTCGGGGATCACCGGGTTGACCTTGCCGGGCATGATCGATGAGCCGGCCTGCACCGCCGGCAGACGGATCTCGCCGATGCCGGTGCGCGGCCCCGACGACAGCAGGCGAAGGTCGTTGCAGATCTTCGACACCTTGACCGCGACGCGCTTGAGTACGCCCGAAAACAGCACGAAGGCGCCGAGGTCGGACGTCGCCTCGATCAAATTCGAGGCCAGCACCATCGGCTGGCCGGACAGCCGCGACAATTCCTCGACCGCAAGCGCGGCGTAGCGCGGGTCGGCATTGATCCCGGTGCCGATCGCGGTGGCGCCGAGATTGACCTCGCGGAACAGCGAGGAGATCTCGTTCAGCCGTGCGACGTCTTCCTTCACGGTGGCGTGGAAGGCGTCGAACTCCTGGCCGAGCGTCATCGGCACCGCGTCCTGGAGCTGGGTGCGACCCATCTTCAAAACGTCGGCAAATTCCACCGCCTTGCCCTTGAAGGCATAAGCGAGATCATCCAGCGCGCGCACCAGCGGCTGGGTGGCAAAGATCACCGCAAGCCGCAGCGCGGTCGGATAGGCGTCATTGGTCGATTGCGCCATGTTGACGTCGTCGTTCGGATGCAGCGTGTGATAATCGCCAGGCTTCTTGCCCATCAATCGCAGCGCGACGTTGGCGACCACCTCGTTGGCATTCATGTTGGTCGAGGTTCCGGCGCCGCCCTGGATCGCATCGACGACAAAAGACTCGGCATAGACCTTGTCGGTCGCGATCAGGGTGCAGGCCTTATCGATCGCATCGGCCTTTTCGGGCGAGAGATAGCCGAGCCGCTTGTTGGCGCGGGCGGCCGCCTGCTTCACCAGCGCCAGTGCGCGGACGAATTCCGGGAAATGGCCGACCGGCACGCCGGTGATCGGAAAGTTCACCACCGCGCGCTTGGTATGGATGCCCCACAGCGCGTTGGCCGGCACATCGTCCTCGCCGAGCAGATCGTGCTCGGTGCGAGACTGCGCCTGCTCGATCGGCACGGTGCGGACGGTTGCGATCGCGAGCTCGCTCACGCCGCCGCTCTCGCCGGCGCCTGCGGTGTTGGCGGTCTCAACCTTCGATTCGGCCATCGGTCCCTCCGTTACCTCTTGCAAATCCTGTCGTCAGCGACACCGGCCATGATGCGCCCGACAGGCATCGAAAGCCAATGCCTGTCGGCAGAGTCTTGCACACCGGTGAACGGAACGACGCGTGAAAAGCAGCATTGGCGTGCGCCGAAGCGCGAAATAGAGGACTTGCCTTATCCGTCATGATAACAACAGCTTATAGCTGCATACCGCGTTCCGCCCCGCGGCAGATGCGGCTGCTTTCTCCGCGGCGTCATCGCGTGCTAGATCAGCATCGACTGGCGCAAGGGCGCTGCCGACATTGAACGAACCAAGGGCCAAAGCCGTGTCCAACAACAACGAAGCGATGACCATCAAATTCCGCTGTCCAGCGGAGCTCGAAGGCAAAATTCCGCCGCCGGTGCCCGCGTCATTGGGTCTTCCCGGATGGCTCAAGGCGATGCCGACGCAGGCCTTCAATGCGATGAGCAATCGCGAGGAGGATACCGTCAAGCGCTGCCCGCCATTCGTCGATGCGATGACGTCAGGTTTCCTGTTGCCGCTGGTCTGCGATCTCAAGGTCGAGAATGGCGCGATCACATGGGACAACGACCTTCCGCCCGGGCGCGAGCTCGAATTCCCGCGCTCGCCGGTCGGATTCCACGACGAAAGCCAGGTGGTCGGCTCGCCGCTGTTCGAGGCCGACCGCTTCGTCATCAAGTTTGTCAATCTGTGGACCATCGAGGCGCCGGCGGGCTACTCGCTGTTCTTCACGCATCCGGTCAATCGGTTCGACCTGCCCTTCACCACACTGACCGGCCTGGTCGATTGCGATCTGTTTCACGACAGCTGGATTCATTTCCCGGCACGCTGGCACGACACCAATTTCAACGGCGTGTTGCCCAAGGGCACGCCGATTGCGCAATGCTTCCCGGTGAAACGCGAAAACTGGGTCCCGCGGACCGCGGCGATGACGCCGGATGAAACATCGCGGGCACAGGAACTGTCCAAGAGGATCGCCCGCGAGTCTGGGCTGTATCGCCGGCAGTTCCGGACGTAGATCGGGCCGCACGGCCGCGTCGCAGCCGCATTCGGTAGCGGGGTGAAGTTGTGCACGCACCCTCCGTTCGTCGTCCCGGCGAAGGCCGGGACCCATACGCCGCAGCAGTTGTTGTAAGAGGGACTCGTCGTTTCAGCATCGCGCAGCAATTTACATTTGGGGTTATGGGTCCCGGCCTTCGCCGGGACGACAGTGAGTTTGTTGCGCTGTCCGCGCAAATATCGTCGTCCTGGCGAAAGCCAGGACCCATAACCACCGCATTCGGTGATGAACGAGATTCGCGATCCTAGCGTCGCGCAACAATTGAGATTTGGGGTAATGGGTGCTGGCTTTCGCCTGGACGACATTGTAGCAGGGGCTCGCCGCATGCGGCCAGGGACGCGACGCCGACCAACTGCGCTCTCATCAATGCAAACCAGTCGGCCGATGACAGACTGCCAGTCTGGTTACAGCAGCGCCTGGACCGCCTAGAGCTTCGGTTCTGATTGGATCAGAACCGAAGCTCTGGATTCCTGTTTGACGCGTTTCTTCACGCCAACCGGCGTCCATCCCGGATCAGGTCCGGGACAGGCTTTCGCTGGAAAACGCTCTAGCTCAGAAATTTTGCAAACCCGCTGGGACGGAAGAAGAAGCGGCCATGCGATGACATGGTCAGCGCGGCCGTCGTGCGGCCGATCATTTGCGGCCGGCCGCGCAACGCCAGACGCAGATTGGCTTCGCCGCCGGCGCGGTCGCCCATTTCCAGAAGGCAGGCGGAGTAGCTAAGACGCGTCAGGGGGTCGTCAGGGCGCTGCGTGAGCACCTGACGATAGAGCTCCGCCGCACCAGCGTATTCGCCATCAAGCAGCAGCACACGCGCGAGCGCGGGCAGGATAGCGGGATGCCCCGGCGCCACAATGCGCAGCTTCTCCAGAATCTCGCGCGCTCGGTTGCGCTGATTGCAATCGGGCAGCAGCTGCGCGAGCAGTATCTGCAACTCGAGGGTCCCAGGCGCGAGAGCGATCGCGCTTTCGATCACGGCAACCGCCTGGTCGATGCGACCGGCCGCGGACAATTGCCCTGCCAGCTCCTGAAATGCGGGAAGGAACGGCGGCCGCCGCGCGGTGGTTCGCCGCAACACATCGATCGCCTCGCTGCGGCGGCCGACAGCGCCGAGCGCCACGCCCAGCAGCGTCTCGATACCGGCATCCTCGACGCGGCGGGCGGCTCGCTCGAGCGGCGCGATCGCCTCCTCGTTGCGGTTCTGGGCCATCAGCGCCCGTGCCAGGATCGTGGCCGCGCCGACATCGGTCCGGTTTGCCTTCAACACCTCCGCCGCCAGCCGCTCGGCTTCGACGACCTGCCCCATCTGCAACGCGACCACGGCGCGTTGCAGAACCGGGGATGGGCCGGGCCCGCGATTGGCGGAAGGAGGCGGAGGTTTCGGCATGCGGCCCGCGATCAAATGGTGATCTCAGCCGTTACCATTGGCGCCGACGGAGCGTCCAGCGAAAGTTGCGTGAGAAGCGCTACGGCCCTCGCGCGCGCCAGTCGAACAGGGCACCTTGGCACCACCCGGTTCCGTCCGGTTTTTCGACTGCTTAACCTATTCAATCTAGCCTGAATTGCCGTAACAGGGCCCGGCTTGATGTTCGCTACAACCCTCGAAACAATTCAGTCGACCGCGTCGAAGCGAACCGCCTACACACGTGGAATCCTCGCGTTGCTGGCCATCGCCATCGTCCTGAAGGCGGTGTGGTTGTGGCAGGTGGGGCTGGGGCATGGCCGCGAACTTGTCGACTTTGCCGCCTTCTACATCACGGCAAAGCTGGTGTGGCTCGGCGACATGGACCAGGCCTATCGGTTCGCGAAGCTCATCGTCATCCAGCGGGAGGCCTCGGGCGGCCACAACGGCTTCATGTCGTGGACCTATCCGCCGCAATTTGGCCTGTTGCTCGCGCCGTTTGCGCTGATCCCGATCGGGATCGCCTATCTGTTGTTCGCGGGCTCGACATTGGCGCTTTACCTCGCCGTGCTGCGTCGCCTTGCCGGAAGCCAGTTCGTGCTCGTGCTGATCGTCTTCTTTCCGACGATCGGGATCACGTTGGCCTGCGGGCAGAACGGCTTGCTCACGGCCGCGCTGATCGGAATGGTCTGCCTGTTCTTTGAAGAGCGGCCAGTCGTCGCCGGCGCGGCGCTTGGTCTGATGATCATCAAGCCGCATCTCGCCATCGCGTTTGCGGTCTACGCCATCCTGCGGCGCTCCTGGATCGTCGTGATGACGGCGGCCGCCGTCGTGCTGATCAGCTCAGCGATCTGCACTGCGGTGTTCGGCCTCGAGATCTGGAGTGCGTTCCTGCAGAGCGTGCGCGATTCGTCGGTGTTCCTGGAGCAAGGCAACTATCCGATGCATCGCATGATCTCGATCTATGCGGCGTTGCGAACGGCGGGGTTGTCGGCGTCGGGATCGTTTGTCGCCCAGGGCATCGTCGCGGTGCTGGCGCTCGCCGTCGTCCTGATTGCGGTCTACCGCACGATGCCCGCACGCGAGAGCCTCGGCCTCACCGCAATCGTTTCGGTCTGCATCAGCCCTTATGCCTACGACTACGATTTCCTGGTCTTCAGCGTCGGCCTGGCGCTGTTGCTGCCGGCGCTGCTGGCGAGCGCGCGGGAGTGGGAACGGGGGATCATTTACGCCTTGGCTGTCCCGATCGGGGCGGCCGGCTACCTGCAGGCGACGCAAATGGCGACCTCCCACCAGGGCGCAGACTGGCTCGACGTGCTCTCGATCGGCGGCTTCGCGATGGTTCCGCTGATCGCGCTGACTGTCGGAATTGTGCTGCTGCGCGGTTCAAGAACGGAAGCGATCAGCGAGGCCGGTGTCAGATGCGCATCCGTTTGAAAATCGGCTCCGGCAGCGCGCAGATTACGGCCATCACCAGCCGGAATCGCCTGGCCACATAGATCACGTCACGCGGCTTCGTGACATCGGCCCGGAAGATATCCTCGGCAACCCGATCCGGTTGCACGGTAAGGGGAGCCGGCAATTTCATATGCGCCGTCATCCTGGTGCGCACGAATCCGGGCTTGACGGTGACGACGCGGACCTTGCCGGCGAGCGCCAGACGATTGCGCAGGCCGGACAGGAATTGCGAGAAGCCCGCCTTGGCCGCGCCGTAGTAGTAGTTCGACGCCCGCCCGCGATCGCCCGCAACCGAGCTGACCCCGACGATGGTGCCCGAGCCGCGCGTCTCGAACGCTTGCGCGAACCGTTCGAGCAGCAGGCTGGGCGCCTCGAAATTCGTGCGCATGATCGTCGTCGCAAGCTCCGGATCGGCCTGGGCGCGCGTCTGGTCGCCGAGCTCGCCGACGACACAGACGACGGTATCCGGCAGCACAGGAAGGCCGGCGACAAAGCCGGCAAGCTGCCCGGTCTGCAAGACGTCCAGCGCCTGAACCGACGTTTCGACGCCGCTTCGCGTCCTGATGTCGTCCGCGTTGCGCTCGGCAGCCTCGACATCGCGAGCCGCCAGCATCACGCGCCATCCCTCTTTGGCATAGCGCAGCGCGGTCGCGTGCCCGATGTCCGAGCTGCCGCCAATCACCAGAACTGATTTTGTGTCGGTCATCAAATTCCAAGCCGTGCTGAGAGATGCGACGCGAGGCGCGTATTCGCCCCGGTCTGCCGCCGGATGTCCCGCAGGGCCGCGAGGCCGGGATATCCGGATTCGAATGTCGCGCGCGATTGCCGCGCGTCCTTGGCGAGGTACAGCCGGCCGCCGGCATCGACCACCAGCGCGTCAAGCTGGTCGAGAAATGCGAACAGCGTATCGGTCACAGGAAAGTCCATCGTTAGCGTATAGCCGCGAAGCGGAAACGACATCGGCCCTCCGCCATCGCCAAGCTGCTTGAGCACGGCCAGGAACGACGCATCGCCGCGCCGCGATACGCGGTCCAGGATTTCGGCAAGGACGCGGCGCGCGCGGTCGAGTGGGATCACGCATTGATATTGCACGAAGCCGCGCCGGCCGTAGATCCTGTTCCAGTCGGCGATCGCATCGAGCGGAAAGAAATAGGGATCCCAATGGACCAGCCGCGGCCCGCCCTGACGCGCCGCGCCGCGGCGGAAGTACAGCTCGTTGAACGCCCGCATCGACGCGCGATTGAGCAGCCATCCGGGAAACAGCTCCGGCACCGATAGCCGCTGAATGCGCGGGCTGGGGAAAGGCGCCAGATCGGGTCCCAGCATATCCTTGTCGCGGCGCGTGGCGTGCTCGGCGAGATAGACCAGCGACCGTCCGAGCGCCGCGCCGCGCGCAAGGCAGTCGATCCACGCCACCGAATAGGTAGCCGATGCGCTGCTTTCCAACTGATCGATCGCCGCATCGAGATGGCCGGCGACGCGGGTGTCCTGCCGCAGCCAGGCGGTCTCGATCGGGAGCAGCCGCAGCGTCGCATCGAGCATCACGCCGGTCAGGCCCATGCCGCCCAGCGTCGCCACGAACAATGCGGCGTTCTCCGACCGTGAGCAGCTAACGATCTCGCCGTCCGGCAGCGCGAGGCGGAAGGAATCGACGATAGAACCGAAGCCGCCGTCGCGATGATGGTTCTTGCCGTGCACGTCGGCGGCGATCGCGCCTCCCACCGTCACGAATTTCGTGCCGGGCACGACCTTTAAGAAAAAGCCGCGCGGTTCGAACGCGGCGAGGATGTCGGCGATGGTCACGCCGGCTTCGACGGTCAATTGGGCGGTGGCGGCATCGAAGCTCCGCATCCGGTTCAGGCCGCGCGACGAAATCGTGGACTGCGTGCCGATCGCGGCATCGCCATAGGCGCGCCCCGCCCCGCGCGCCACGACGCCGGAGCGCGCAAGCAGATAGTCACGCGCGCCGGCTTGCGTCCGCGGCGCCAGCAGCTCGGTCGACACTTTGGGATAGTTGCCCCAACCGGAGAGACGGATCCCGCTGGGATCGGAGGCCGCACTCACACGTTCTGGCAAGGCAACCGCCGACATCGCTAGATGGCGGCGAGCATGATGACGCCGATCGCGCCGAGGGCGACCCAGCTGGCACGATCCCGCAGCGCGAACATCACCGGATCGTCATCGATCAAGCCTCGCTGCGCGAACAACATCACGCGGCCGATCCAGTACATCAAGATCGGGCAGCCGACCCAAAGCAGTTGCGGATGGCTGTACATCGCGCGAACCGTATCGGACGAGATGTAGAGCGTGAAGATCACGACGGCGTTGAAGCCCGACGCAGCCGCAAGGATCGCGACCATCGCCTTGTCTTCGATCTGGTAGCCGCGCGCCGCCAGCACGGCGCCGTCCGGCTGGCTGGCGAGCTCGGTGTAGCGCTTCACCAGCGCCAGCGACATGAAGATGAACAGCGAGAACGCAAGCAGCCATTCCGACATCGGCACGTCGATCGCGACCGCGCCGCCGATCACGCGCACGGTGTAGAGCGTGGCAAGCACGACGACATCGACGGTCGCGATGCGCTTGAGCCAGAGCGAATAGGACGCGGTCAGCGCAAAATAGCCGAGCAGGACGCCACCGAACTCGATCGATATCGGCATGGCGATCGCGAATGCGGCTGTTAGCGCCAGGGCCATCGCGCGGACGGCCTGCGACGCCGTGATGGCGCCGCTTGCGATCGGACGGTTGCGCTTGCTCGGATGCGCACGATCGGCCGTGATGTCGAGAAGGTCGTTCAGGATGTAGGCGCTCGATGCACAGAGCGAGAATGCGATCACGGCGAGCAGCGACGTCGCGGCCGACCCCAGCGCGAATTTGTGTGCGGTCAACAGCGGCACCAGCACGAGGGCGTTCTTGGCGTATTGATGCACCCTGAACAGCTTCAGCCAGCTGCGCACATCGGCGCGCGGAGGTGCGGCCGGCTCGGATGCGGCGGGGCGCGCCACGGGCGACGCGAAATCGGGCAGTGCGGCCGTCGCGCTGCCGATGTAGTCGAAACCTTGACGGAGCGCGGAAGGAAAGTCGTTGCTCTGTGCGGCCGGCGACTGGCTTCCCGGCGCGGCCGCCCAGGCGGTGAAGACGCCGAGATGCTCGGCAACCGCGCTGACGAACGGCTCGGGGTAAGTTTCCGAGCAAAGATAGACCGGGCGGCCTTCGCCCAAGACCTGCAACAGGAACGTCACAGTGTCGCGGTCGAATTGCGCGCGGGACGGATCGAAGCGAGAGGCACCGGCGACATGCGCCGATCGCGCTTCCGGTTCGAAGGCGGTGGCAATCGCCGCAGCGATGGCGCGAAAGCGGCCGGCAATCCCGGACGGGAAATCCGCCGGGAAAGAGCTTTCCCCGATCATGACTTCGTCGACATCGACAACGAGCGGCCGGCTCCTTGACGGCAACGGATCGCGGAGGGCGTCGCGATCGCCCTGCTCAACCCATTCTGGAAAACTAGCTCGCATGCGCGCGGTGTTCCGGTGCCCCCTCCCCATTGTCCCGGGCTTTCCCTAACGCCGGGTGAACTTGTCGGGTGAACTTGGGCGCGGAATGGCAGGCGCGGCCAGGGCGGCTTCGCGGCCAATTCCCGGCCGCGACGAAACGGCGGCCGGCCAGCGGCCCGCGGACGGCTTCGGGACGACAGCCCGAAACGCTTATCGGCGGCTGAGCAGGATGCCACGCTGCTGCAGATCCCGGACGGTTTCGGACGGGACGTCGAGCTCATCGAGGATGGCTTCATTATGCTCGCCCTGATAGGCGGGCACGCCGGGGGACGGCAGCTCCGAGCCGCTGAAGATCCAGGGGTTGCCCGGCATGCGCACCAGCCCGCCGGCGCGGTCGTCGACCTCGACCACCGCATTCCACTCCTTGACCCAGTCGGAGCTTGCGAATTCGTTGACGGTTCTCACCTGCCCGACCGCAAGCCCCGCCTCGCTCACCTGCGCCTGCAATTGCTCGAGGTTTTCGAATGTCGTGAGCCAGGCACGAATTTCGGCGAGCAGACTTGCGAGGTTTTCCCTGCGCAGCCTGGCGGTGGCGTAGCGCGGATCGGCCAGCAGATCGCTTCGCCGCATCATCGCGCAGTAGCGCGTGAACATCGGCGAATAGATCGGGCTGGCGGCTATCGTCAACCGCGTGCCGTCGGACATTTCAAAGATGTGGGATTCGTTGGCCGAGAGCGCGATCGGCTCACCGTCGGTGTCGACCTCCGACAGCATCGCGCCGGCGCGCTCGTTGACCGACAGCATGGTCGCGGCCATCGACACGTCGACATGCTGGCCTTCGCCGGTCCGGTTGCGATGCTGGAGCGCGGCGAGCACGGCAATCACGCCCTGCAGTCCGGTATAGACATCAGCATGACTGCAGGAATCGCCGCGCGGTTCGGACAATGCCGCGCCGAAATGATCCTGCACGATTGAGGTGAGGCCGGTCTCGGCCTGCACCGTCGGTGCGAAGGCCGGACGGTTTCGCCAGGAAGTGGACTGCCCGTAGCCGCTGAGCGACACGTAGATGACGCCGGGGTTAAACGCGCGGACGTCGTCATAGCCGAAGCCGAACCGCGCCAGGGTGCCGGGCCGAAAATTTTCGACGATGACATCGGCGTCGCGGCACAGGCTGGCGACGATCTCGCGCGCCTCGGCGTAATTCAGATCGATGCTGAGATTTCGCTTCCCGGCATTCTGTTGCACGAAATACAGACCCATGCCGTTCACAAAAGGCAGCCCGGCGCGGCCGATATCGCCGGATGGCGGCTCGATCTTGGTGACCTCGGCGCCGAGGTCGCGCAGCGCCTTGGTGCAATGCGGGCCGGCCAGCACGCGGGTGAAATCGACCACCCGCAGGCCCTGCAGCGGTGCAGCGGACATCGTCAGTCTCCCTCGAAGACGGCGGTTGCGGGACCGGATGCAAAGAAGGCATCGGCACCGCGCTGACGGTCCTTGGCCTGCCAGATCATGTCGTTGATCTCGACCTGCCGCGCATCGGCGGCGGCGATGCCGCCGCGCGCCTCGAGGTTCGCCTGCATCTTGATGCCGTTGATGACCTTGGTCGGGCCCGCGGCGAGTTGCCGGGCCAGGATCATCGACGACGCTGCAAGCTCCGCTTCCGGGACGACGAGATTGATGATGTTCCAGCGCTCGAATGTCTGGGGCGTGTGCCGCCGGCCGAGCATCGAGATCTCCTTGGCGCGCGCGATCCCGGCGCGCTGCGCAATCCGCTGGGTACCGCCGAGCAGCGGCAGCAAGCCGACCGCCACCTCGACCTGGCCGAAGAAGGCGGTGTCGGCAGCGACGATCATGTCGCAGGTCAACGCGAGTTCGAGGCCACCGCCGAGCGCGCCGCCGTTGACGGCGGCGACCGTGGGCACCGGCACATCCTCGAGGCTGCGCCAGACCTTTTCGAGCCCGGCCTGATCGGTATGCAGCTTGGTGCCCGTTCCCCAGGACGCCATCTCCGCACCGGCGCAGAAATGCCGCATCGCGCTGCGCAGCAGGATGGCGCGGCAGCCGGCCGCGACCACCGCGTGGTAGGCGCCGACCACTGCATTGATGAGTTGATCGTCGAGCAGATTATGCGGCGGTTTGGCCAGCGTCACCACGCCGACCTTGCCGTCGATCTCGTGAGTTACAATCGTCATGCCGTTCCCTCGCTCGATCCTGGGCCAACAGCCGGCTTCAGCCGCAGAACGCGGCCGGCTGGCGTTTCCTCATCGCGGGCTGCTTTGCACAGTTCCCGCCGTTCTCAACGGTTTGAATGTCACTCGTCATAACAAGCGTGACAACGTCAAGCTCTGCCAATTATGATGTCGAAAATTGCCAAGCGGCCGGAAGAGCCGATTCATCCGCCTGTCAAACTGTGCCAGGTGGACGCGGAGGAAGCCATGAAGCCGATCAAGATCGTGATGCCGATCTCGAGCGATCCCGATGCACCGACGCAGAGCCTGCTCGGCCTCGGTGCGTTAGCCGCTGAGCTCGCGGCGCAGGGTGTCTCGGTTCGCGAACTGTTCGCGCGCACCGGTCTCGATGCCACGCAGTTGGAAGATCCGCACGCGCGCATCTCGCATCGCCAACGGCTGGCGATCTATCGCAACGCCATCAGGCTGGCGAAACGATCCGACATCGGACTGCTCGCCGGCGCGCGGCAGCGCATCAGCGATTACGGCATCTACGGCTATGCGCTGGTGTCGAGCCGGACATTTGGCGAGGCGCTGTTGTTCTCGCTCGATCACATCACCATGGCCGGGCCTGCCGTGCGACAGATCAGCTTCCGGATCGAGCACGGCACCACCGCCATCCTGCGCAGCCATGGGCTCGATCCGCTCGGCGAGCTCTTGCCATTTGCCGCGGAATTCTGGCGCAGCTCGATGACGGCGGTGTTCAGCCGCGTGCTTGAAGCACCCTTCCCGACCAAGCGGATGATCTTTCCGTTCGCGCCGCCTGTGCATTGGCGCAACTACGAACGGATGTTCAACTGCCCGATCGACTTTGCTGCCGATCGCATGGAGTGGCACTTCGACGCCAAGGTTCTCGATCTGCCGTGCCCGAACGCAAATCCGATCACTGCCAAGATCTGCCAGCAGCTCTGCGACGTCGTGATGACCGAGCGTCCCGGCGAATCCGAGCTTGCCAGGCGGATTCGCGCCGCGTGCCTCAACAGTCCCAACCGGTTTCCGGCCGCACCGGAGATTGCTGCCCAGCTCGGGCTCTCGTTGCGGACCTTTCACCGCAGGCTGGCGGAAGACGGCCAGTCCTACCAAACAATCGTCGATGGGATGCGGCGGTCGGTGGCGACCGAGCTGCTTGAGAACACCCATCTGGCAATCGATCAGGTCGCTGAGCGCGTGGGCTTTGCCGACGCGACCAGTTTTCGAAAGGCCTTCAAGAAATGGACCAACCGCTCGCCTTCGGATTTTCGCCATCCGGAGCAGCGGGAGCAAACCTAATGCATGGTGGTCGCGCTAGAACGCCCCGACCAGCATTAATGCCAAGCGCACGATCAGCAACAGGGACAGTCCGACCACCAGCGCCAGAAGCTGTCCGAAGCGGACCTCGTCCGGATCGATTGGAGAAGCCGACAGGTAGGCGCCAAAGAGCAAAGATTGACATTCCATGACAGCCCTCCATCAAGCTTGCTTGCTTGCGGCGATGACGGCCTCAGCCGGCTCGATCCTGCCGGCGCACGATCCGAACCCGATGCTGGCATAGCCGTCCCTCACGCATTTGCCGCGCAGGATTATCTCGTCGCCATCCTGCAGGAAGCCGCGGCTCTCGCCATTCGAAAGCATTGCCGGTTGCGTCCCTGCGGCCGTGAACTCGAGCATGCTCGAAAGCTGCACCGGGCTTGGTCCCGAAATGGTGCCGGTGCCGATCAGATCGCCCGGCTGCAGGTTGCAGCCGTTGATCGAGTGGTGCGCCACCATCTGCGCCGGCGTCCAGTACAGGTATTTGGCGTTGGAGGTGAGGATCGCTGCGGCGGGCTGGTTCGCGGCGCGCATCTGCGCAGTCGAGAGCAGCACCTCAAGATGAACATCGAGCCCGCCATGGGACTGGTCGGGCATATCGAACAGGTAATCGAGCGGACGCGGATCGGTCTGCGGGCGCGCCAGCGCCGGGAGGCGGAACGGAGCCAGCGCATCTGATGTGACGACCCAAGGCGAGACCGACGTGGCAAAGCTCTTGCTCAGGAACGGTCCTAGCGGAAACATCTCCCAGCGCTGGATATCGCGTGCGGACCAGTCATTGAGGAGCGAATAACCGATGATCTGCTGCGAAGCCTCGGAGATCGGGACCGGCCATCCGAGCTGGTTTCCGGCGGCGAGGTAGAAGCCCATCTCGAGCTCGAAATCCAGTCGCTCGCAGGGCCCGAACGTCGGCGCTCCGCCGGCCGTGGCGGGCGGACGCTGTCCGAGCGGCCGTCGTACCGCGCCCCGCCCGACCTGCACGGACGATGCCCGGCCGTGATAGGCGATCGGGACCCATTTGTAGTTCGCGGGAAGCGGATTTTCCGGCGTCAGCAGCGCACCGGCCGCCTGCGCGTGATAGATGCCGGCATAGAAATCCGTGTAGTTCGACACCCGCGTCGGTAGATGGAGGGTCACGTCGGCCATCGGCGTCAGCACATCCGAGGCACGACGCCTGATCACGTTGGCCGCGCTGCCCTGGCCGAGCAGTTCCGCCGCGCGGCGCCGCACCGCCCGCGTCGCGGCCGGTCCGAGCGAGAACAACGCATTGAGTGTGCTGTCCTGCAAAGCCCGCCGGATCGGCTGCCCAAGATGCTCGTCCGAACCGAGTGCCCGCTTCAGGTCGAACACGCTATCCCCGATCGCCGTACCTACCCTCGGCTGCGGCTCGGCCGCGGTGGAAAAAATGCCGAGCGGCAGATTCTGAATCGGGAAGTCGGTCTCGTTGCCGTTTGCAGTCTCGACAAAGCTTCGCCGTGCCGGATCGTGCGTCTCGTCGAGCAGATTGGTCATGCTGTCTTCCAGGCTCCGCGGTCAGTGCAGTCTGCGCCGGATTTCATGAGGCTGCCGCTGCAAGGCCGGGGCGTTCAACGGCCAGAGCTCTTCCGATCTCGGACTGGATGAATTGCGCTGCGAACGCCTCGCGTTCGCGCGACGCACGCGCGCTACGATCCGTCACCGAGAACAGCCACACGAACAGGAAAGCGAGCGGCATCGAGAACAGCGCGGGATTATCGTAAGGGAACAGCGCCGATGGAAAGCCCACGACGGCAACCCAGACCGTCTTGCTCAGCACGACGAGGATGACCGATGCGGCCAGCCCGGCGAGACCGCCGGCGACGGCGCCGCGCGTCGTCGTGCCGCGCCAGAACATTGCCATGACAAGCACCGGGAAATTGCAGCTTGCGGCAACCGACAGCGCGAGTCCCGCCATGAACGCAACGTTCTGGTTCTCGAAGACATAGGCCAGAAGAACCGCAGCGACGCCGATTGCCATCGCGGCGATCTTCGAGATCAGAACCTCGCGCGCCTCCGGCGCTTTTCCACCGCACATCACCTGGCCATAGATGTCGTGACTGACGGCCGAGGCACCGGCGAGCGTCAGTCCGGCGACGACCGCAAGAATGGTTGCAAAGGCGACCGCGGAAATGAAGCCGAGCAGGACCGGGCCACCCATCGCATGGGCGAGGTGGATCGACGCCATGTTCGGTCCGCCAATCAGATCGACGATCTTGTTGAACTGGCCGGATGCCGCGACGTTGAAATAACTGGGATCCGCCATCAGGATCGCCGCGGCGGCAAATCCCAGCACAGGAATCACCCAGCAGAAATACGCCACACAGGTCGTCGCATAGAACACGGATTTGCGGGCAGCCGCAGCATCTTTCACGGTAAAGAACCGCATCAGGATGTGCGGCAGGCCGGCCGTGCCGAACACCAGCGCCAGTCCGAGAGAGATCGCCGAGACCGGTTCGGCAAACAATCCGCCAGGCGCAAGGATCGCAGCCCCCTTGGGATGGATCCGGCTTGCAGCCTCGAGCAGCCGCCCGAGGCTGAAATCGAAATGCCACAACGCGGCAAGCGCGAGCAGTGTTCCGCCGCAGATCAAGAGCACCGCCTTCGTGATCTGAACCCACGTGGTCGCCTGCATGCCGCCGACGATGACGTAGAGCATCATCAGAACGCCGACGCCGACGACTGCCAGGATGTAGTCGATACCGAACAGGAGCTGGATCACCTTGCCCGCCCCGATCAGTTGCGCGATCAGATAGAACAGGACGACGACGAGGCTGCCGGTCGCGGCGACGAGCCGGACGGACGTGCGGTCGAGACGAAACGCCGCCGCATCCGCGAACGTGTAGCTTCCCAGGTTGCGCATGCGTTCCGACATCAGGAACAGCACGATCGGCCAACCCGTGAGAAATCCGAGCGCATAAATGAAGCCATCGAATCCGTTGGCGTAGACCAGCGCCGAGATGCCGAGAAATGCGGCCGCCGACAGAAAATCGCCGGCGGTCGCCAGCCCGTTCTGCAGCGGCGTGATCGAATGTCCGGCGGTATAGAAGCCGGCCTTCGAGCGCGTGCTGCCTGCCGAACGGTAGGTGATGACGAGCGTGATAGCGACGATCAGGGCGAACATCCCGATCGCGATCCAGTCGGTTCCACGCCCGCCCGTCACAGAGGCGCTTTGTGCCATCGCCGCGAACGGAACGGCCGCGATCAATGCTGCGGCCAGCAAACATCTGAAGATCATCGGCCAAGCTCCCGGTTGACAATGCGAGTGAGCTCGTCGAACCGCGCATTCGACCGCTGCACATAGATGCCCGTGAAAATCACGACCGCCGCGACCATGGCTAGCGCGAGCGCGAAGCCCAGCGGCATGGCACTTCCCGCGATGCTCGCGCCAAGCGCGGCTCTCACCGTCGAAATCAGCGCGATGAAGCCGAAGAACATCACCAGCGTCAGGATGGACAGGCTCCATCGCAGCCTGGCGCGTCTTGAGACAAGCTCCTTGAACGCTGCATCGGCAAGAATCTGCTGCGTCCGATCACGGGTCAGTTGCGACATCCGGCTCCTCCCTCGGAGACATTGCGGACTGCCGCTCCCCGCCTGCGCGCGGTGCGCAGCAGAAGATCAAGGCTCCGGAGGCGTCTCCCTCGTTATGTTCCGAGCATCGGAATCCGGGCCGCCTCGGGCAAGGTGATATCCTGCCAAACTCCGCGTGATTTCATGCCACGCCGCAATCTCGGGCGTTGCCAGGATGATTCGATGGAACGGCTTGCCGACGCGCCAGCTCTCGGCGCTGACACGTTGTTTGGCGATCCCGGGAAGACTCGAACTTCCGACCTACGGTTTAGGAAACCGTCGCTCTATCCGGCTGAGCTACGGGACCGCGAACCCGCGGCGAAACACGCGGGCGTGGCCATCCCATAGCAGAGGCGGAGGCCCATCGGAAGCCTCCGAAGCGCGCGTCCGATGCGGTCTTCGATCAAAAGAACTGATTTCGCTCATGTGACAGCCGATCCGGCGGGCTTTGCTCGAGGAACTGGTCGACCGCGCCAAACACCTGCCAGCGATTGCTTTCCAGGAACAGGGAATGGGTGGCCTCGCCGATCTCGACCCAGCGCCGGTAGGGCGCGGCGGTCAATTGGCCGAACACGGCGCGCGACATCTCGAGCGGACAGTCGCGATCCCATTCGCCGTGGACGATCAGGACCGGCACGGTGAGCCGCGCCGGATCGTAGAGCGGCTTGCCCGCGGCCCAAAACTCCCGGCTGTCGATCACCGTGCCGTTCGGCGCCATCAATTGCGACGGGCCCGGTCCGGCCTGGCCGCAGGCAAACGTCGCATCGGCCCAGGCGTCGAACCAGTGATCCGGCAGCAGCGCCTGCCTCTTGTCCGCAGGGACCCCGTTCAGCCAACGGTCCTTTGCGGCGGACCGATCGACGATGCGGAAGGCCCCGAGCGGGCCGCGGGCGTCGGCGAGACTCGGCGTGTCACGCAGCCATTGCGGCGCGATCAGGATAAGCCTGGCGACCGCATCGGGGTTCTCATTGGTGTAGCGCGACATCAATGTCGTGCCCCATGACCAGCCGATCAGGTTGATCTTCGCCAGATTGCGCCGTGCGCGGATGAAGGCAACCACGCTGCCGACGTCGCGAACGGCCACCGGCGTCCGCACGATCGGCACATTGATGCTCGCAGGCAGCGCCATCTCCGGCGGACGCGTCGAACTGCCGTAGCCCCTGACGTCGACGAGGTAGACGTCGTGCCCCCGCGCGGCGAGGTGATCCATCCAGGACACACCATCGAGCCTCAGGTCGAACGAGGTCGAGGCCGGATAGGTCGACCCCGCCACGAACAGGATCGTGTTGCCGGGCGTGAACCGGGCCAGATCGGCGCGGCGCTTGTTGCGCACGAACAGGCTGATGCCGTCGGTATCGCTCGGCACCATCATCTCTTCGGTCACGATGTCAGGCAAATTCATATCGCCGTCGTCCGTGTTCTTCTGGCCTCGCCGGCGTCACGCAAAGCGCCAGTCGAACCGGTCGCCGCGGCGCGTGACGCGGCCGGCCGACGAGGCGGCAAAATGCGCGGTGAACACCGTGGCGCCGCTTTCCGCCGCCTGCTCCAGCAGCCAGCGGCGGGATTCGCGCGCACGCACCGGGTCCTCGCAGAAGGCGCTGTTCCAGTCGGGCCGAAACACCTGCAGCGGCTGATGCATGATATCGCCACTAAACAATCCGGACTGGCCGGCATTGGCAAGCCTGATCGCCACATGACCGACGCTGTGGCCCGGCGTCGGGTGAAAGGTGAGGCCATCGCCGACCTCGCTTTCGCCATCGACGATCTCGGCCTGCCCGCTCGCGACCACCGGCAGCACGCTATCCTCATAGACACCGGCATTGAACCCTTCACGCCCCGCCGGACCGCGCCAATGATCGTATTCGGCCTTCGAGAACAAATATCGCGCATTGGGAAAGGTCGGCACCCACCGGCCATCCACCAGCCGGGTATTCCAGCCGCAATGATCGACATGAAGATGC
The DNA here is from genome assembly GCF_011058295.2 of Bradyrhizobium sp. 6(2017). Lineage (NCBI taxonomy): Bacteria > Pseudomonadati > Pseudomonadota > Alphaproteobacteria > Hyphomicrobiales > Nitrobacteraceae > Bradyrhizobium > Bradyrhizobium sp. 6(2017). The sequence goes on from NZ_CP049289.2 coordinate 9,646,312, forward strand.
GTGCACATGACGTAATCGACGGCGTCAGGCGAGACGCCGGCCTCGGCCAGCCGCTGCAGGAACGGCAAGTCCAGTTGGTGGAAACGCGGCAGGCCGGGCCGGTTCTTGTGATTGCCGGCGCAGCAATCGATCAGGATGGTGTGGTGCCGGGTTTGCAGCACCCAGCTGTGCACGCTGGCAATGAATCGCCCTTCCGTCACGTTGAGGCAGTCGGGAATCATCAGCGCCTTGTGCTCGTCGAGCACGCGCGGGTCCCAGTCCGGGAACAGGAAGTGCGGGGCAAATCCGGCGCCGCATTGTTCGGTCACCCGCCGGACCATCACGTCACCGATCGAATGGCAGCTCATGGCCTGCATCCCTCCTTGCACCGCAGTTCGCTGCCCGAGATCGCCGGGCGCCGAACCTTGTTGCCTCAATGCCCCGCGGCATGGGATAATTCAAATCGATAGATCGGATAGCAGGCATAATCTGCATGGATATGAACGCGCACACGCTGCCATTGCTGGTCTCGCTCAGCGTGATGCTCGACGAGCGCAACGTGACCCGCGCGGCGGCGCGGCTTGGCCTCAGCCAGCCCGCGCTCTCCGCGCAACTGGCGCGGCTCCGCGACGTGTTTGGCGATCAGCTGCTGACACCGGCAGCATCGGGCAAGGGCATGGTGCTGACGCCCTGCGCCATCAAGCTGCGGGAGCCGCTGCGCGACGCACTGCGGCGGCTCGACGACGTGGTACGCACGCCGCCGGTGTTCGAGCCTAAGAGTTCGGAGCGGACCTTCTCGATCGGCGCCAACGACAATGCCAGCGCCATGCTGGGCGGGCGGCTGGTGCAGCGGATGCGCCGCAGCGGCGCCGCGACCACGCGGCTGGCGTTTCGCGCCGTCGACCCGGCACGGCTTGCGAGCCAGCTCGAAGCCGGCGAGATCGATATCGCACTGGTTTCGAAGAACGCGCTGCCGAACGGGATGCCGCACAAGCCGCTGCTGAAAGAACGCTTCATGATGGCACAGCGCAAGGCGCATCCGCGGGGCTCACGTCGGCCGTCGCTCAAGGAATATGCATCGCTCGAACACGTCATCGTCTCCGGAGATGGCGGCGGCTTTCGCGGCTTCGTCGACGATATCCTTGCGGCACGAGGCCTGACCCGGCGCGTCGGGGTCTCCGTGCAGTATTACAGCGTCGTGCCTGTCATCCTGCAGTCGACCGACTTGGTCTGCACGCTGCCGGCACGGTTCCTCGCGCGTTATTCCAATGTGCTCACCGCCATCACGCTGCCGTTCGACGCCGGGCATTTCTCGCTCTACGCGACCTGGCACGCACGCTTCGACAACGATCCCGGCCATGTCTGGCTGCGGGATCTGCTTACAAACTGTGCGGAGGATTAGCGCGCGACGTCGGTGATCCGCGTCCTACGCCACCTGTCTCGCCGGGTTCGCGGCCTGATCCGCCGCGCCGGTCCGGCGCGTCGGCAGAAACTCGATCGCCTCATCCTTCAGCGAACCGAAGCGCAGCGTCACGATGTCGAGCGCATAGTTCTGGTAGAGCCGCCACGGCCGGCGCGAGCCCTGCTTGGGGAAGCGGGCGGCAGCGCGCTGGATATAGCCGGAGGAAAAATCCACCCAGGGCAGTTCGGTGACATCAGGGTCGTTCCGCCGCGGCGTGACTTGCGCGTAGCCGTTCGCCTTCATGTGGTTGAGCATGCGGCAGACATATTCGCAGGTCAGGTCGCATTTCAGCGTCCAGGACGCGTTGGTGTAGCCGAAGGCGGCGGCGAGATTCGGCACGCCCGAGTACATCAGCCCCTTGTAGTTCATGGTCTTCGACAGATCGACGGGCGCGCCGTCGACATTGATCTCGAGCCCGCCGAGCACCTGCAGATCGAGGCCGGTCGCGGTCACCACGACGTCGGCGTCGAGCACATTGCCGCTCTTGAGCTTGATGCCGCCGGGCGTGAAGGTCTCGATCTGGTCGGTGACGACGGACGAGCCGCCGCTGCGCAGCGATTGAAAGAGATCGCCGTTCGGCACCAGGCAAAGCCGCTGGTCCCACGGATTGTAGCTCGGCGTGAAATGGGTGGCGACGTCGTAATCGGGGCCGAGCGCGTGGCGCACGCCGCCGAGGATCAGCTTCTTCACGCGCTCCGGATCGCGCTTGCAGAGCCGGTAGAAATACATGCCGAACAGCACGTTCTTCCAGCGCGTGAGGCCGTAGGCGACCTTGGCCGGCAACCGTGCCCGCAGCCAATTTGCGACCTTGTCCTCGTCCGGCCGCGCCACGACATAGGTCGGCGAACGCTGCAGCATCGTGACATGGGCGGCGGTCTTGGCCATTTCCGGCACCAGCGTCACCGCAGTCGCGCCGCTGCCGATCACCACCACCTTCTTGCCGGCATAGTCGATGTCGTCGGTCCACTGCTGCGGATGGACGACGCGGCCGGCGAAATCGGCGATGCCGGGGAAGTCGGGCGTGTAGCCGTGTTCATATTTGTAGTAGCCGCTGCACATGAACAGGAAGTTGCAGGTGAGACGCTCGATCGTCTTCTCCGGCCCGCGCTCGACCTCGACCGTCCATTGCGAGTCGGCTGACGACCAGTCCGCACTGATGACGCGGTGATTGAAGCGGATCTTCTTGTCGATGCCGTACATGCGCGCGGTCTCGCGCACGTAGTTCAGGATAGACGGGCCGTCGGCGATCGCCTTCGGCTCGGTCCACGGCCGGAACGAATAGCCGAGCGTGTACATGTCGGAGTCGGAACGGATGCCGGGATAGCGGAACAGGTCCCAGGTGCCGCCGATGCAGTCGCGGCCTTCAAGAATGGCGTAGCTGCGGTCCGGGCAATTGGTCTGCAAATGGTAGCCGGCGCCGATGCCCGAGAGCCCCGCGCCCACAATCAACACGTCGAAATGCGCGGACATGCCCTGACCCTCCGGTGGCAGTATTGACAATCCGTATTGTCAGATACCTTGACATCTGACAATGGCTCATGTCAATAGGCTTTCATGGCAAGCAGCAGCCGGAAAGCCCGCCTCTACGGCGGTATGGACGCCGAGGAACGCCGCGCCGAGCGGCGGCTCAGGCTGATCGACGCGGCGATCGAGGTGTATGGCGAAGTCGGGTACCGCGTCGCAACCGTGAAGGCGATCTGCGAGGCAGCCGAGCTGACCGAGCGCTATTTCTACGAATCCTTCGCCAACAGCGAAGCGCTGCTGATCGCAGCCTACAATCATGTCGTCGGCCATTTGCACGAGGAGATGATTGCTGCCGCCGCAGCCGCCGGCGACGATCCCGAGCCAAGATTGCGCGCCGCGCTGACGCTGTATTTCACCCGGCTGAAGCAGCATCCGAAACCGGCGCGGGTCTTCCTGCTGGAGATTTCCGGCATCAGTCCGGCGGTCGATGCCGTCAAGCTCGATGCCTTGCGGGTCTTCAGCGACATCCTGGTGCCGCCGACGCTCGATCCGAAACGCGGCGACAAGGCCGCAATGGCGACGCTGCTCTCGAACGGCATGGTCGGCGCGGTCATCTCGATCGCGCTGCGCTGGGTCTCGAAGCAATATCCGCAAGCGGTCGAGGACGTCGTCGCGATCGCGGCGAGCTTCTGCCGGGTGGCGCTGACCGAGGCCAACAGCCACACAATTTCATCGTAGGAGACGAGCCGTGCGCGCAGCCGTGTTCAGGAACGGAAACATCGTCACCGACAATATCCCCGATCCTGTGCCGGCCGCCGGCCAGGTGCTGGTCAAAACGCTGGCCTGCGGCATCTGCGGCTCCGACCTGCACGCGCGCAAGCATGCCGGACACACCGCGAAGCTGATGAAGCATTTTCCCGGCCGCAAGCCGATGGACCTGTCGCGCGACGTCGTGTTCGGCCACGAATTCTGCTGCGAAGTGCTCGACTACGGTCCGGCGACCCAAAGGCGGTTCAAGCCTGGCACGCGGGTCTGCTCGGTGCCGGTTCTGCTCGGCGCGAGCGGGCCGCAGGGCATCGGCTATTCCAACGATATCGCCGGCGGCTATGCCGAGCGGATGCTGCTGACCGAGCCCTTGATGATCGAGGTGCCGAACGGCCTCGCCGCCGAGCACGCCACGCTGACCGAGCCGCTCGCGGTCGGCATCCACGCGGTGGCGAAGGCAGGTATCCGCGGCGATGAGGTGCCGCTCGTGATCGGCTGCGGGCCGGTTGGGCTGGCGGTGATCGCCGCCCTGAAGCTGCGCGGCCTGCATCCGATCGTCGCTTCGGACTATTCGCCGGCGCGGCGCGCACTCGCGGAGAAGATGGGCGCCGACGTCGTGGTCAACCCGGCCGAGACCCAGCCGTTCACGGCCTGGGCGCAGCACGCCGAGATGTCGCCGGAGCAGAAGGCGGCGCGGCCGCCGTTCCAGGCCTTCCTGCCGCCGCTCAAGCCCAGCCTGATCTTCGAATGCGTCGGCATTCCGGGCTTGTTGCAGCAGCTGTTCGAGGGCGCGCCGCGCGATGGGCGCATCGTCGTGGTCGGCGTCTGCATGGAGAGCGACACCTCCGAGCCGCTGCTCGGGGTGCTCAAGGAATTGTCGCTGCAATATGTCTACGCCTATACGCCGGAAGAATACGCGCTGGCGCTGCATCTGATCGCCGAGGGCAAGATCGACGCCGCAGCGATGGTGAACGCCACGATCGGCCTCGACGGGGTGGCGCAGGCGTTCAGCGATCTCGCCAATCCCGAGCGTCACACCAAGATCATCATCCAGCCCGATCGCTGAGCCGGGGCTTCGCGCGCTATCGAGCCGGAACGGCCAAACCGGCCGGATCCGCCGATTTTCGATCATGTTTCGCCGGGGTTTTCGCCGCGTCCGCCCCGCTGCGTCGCTGATTTAACTTGCATATTCAGCAGCCTGGGCTTTCTTATGCATGGTACCGGGCGCAAGCAGGGTCCGACCTGTTTCGTCCTGTGAAACAAAGAAAATCGGGCGGAGCTGAGCCTTTGGTCGACGTGCACCGGCTGGACGACGTGACCGCGCGCCTTGGCGACGTGGTTCTCGATCCCGCGACCTGGCCGTCCTTCATGGACGAGGTCTGCGCCGCCGTTGGCGCGACCGGGGCTGCGATGCTTCAGAGCGATATCCGCACCGAAGACATTCCGCGCACGCAATCGATCACCGACTATTTTACCAAGACCTACTTCCCGCAGAATTTTCATCTCACCGACATTCGCGCGGCGCGCGGCGTGCCGCTGATGCACGCCGGCGTCGCTGTCATCACCGATGCGGACCTGTTCGACTCCGAAACCGAGATGCTGCGCGATCCGCTCTACGCCACGCTCGGCGAGTTCGGGCTGAAATGGTTTGCCGCGATCGGCTTCCACTCAGGCCCGGCGTTGTGGGCACTGACCATCCAGCGCGCGCCCAAGGAAGGCCTGTTCGACGCCGACGAGGTCAAGGCGCTGTCGAGAATGTCAGCGCGGCTCACGGAAGCCGCGACGCTCTCCGCCGTCGTCGGCCGCTCCGCGTTGTCGGGCATCACCGGCGCGCTCGACCTGATCCAGGTCGCCGCGATTGCCGTCGGCCGCTACGGCGCCATCATCGGCATGAACGGCCAGGCGGAAGCCTGCCTCGGCCACGACCTCGCGATCCGTAACAATCGCCTCACTCTGCTCGACCGGCAGGCCAATGCCGATCTGACCCGGCTGATCGATCAACTGGCGCACAGCTCGGACCTGCATCCATTACCGTCATCGCCGATCGTGGTGCGAAGGATCGACAAGCGGCCGCTTGTGATCCAGATGCAGCCGGTGCCTCCCGCCGCGCGCTCGCCGTTCCTGGGAGCGCGCGCGCTCCTGCTGATCCGCGATCTCGAAGGCAACCCCGCGTTCGACCAGGCATTGCTGGCGGCGACTTTCGAACTGACGCCGGCACAGGCGCGCCTCGCCGCGCGGCTTGCCCGCGGGGATTCGGTCGAAACTGCCGCACAGGAGGCCGGTGTTGCCGTGGCCACTGCACGCAATCAGCTCAAGACGATCTTCCAGAAGACCGGCACGCATCGGCAGGCGGAACTCGTCGCATTGCTGCACCGTGTGAAGTGAACGATTCAAGTCGAATTGTTCCAATCTCCTGCGCGCCGTGAGATAAGAAATTGCTCAAATATTCCAATGGCGTGCGCCGCTTATTCCGCTCGACCAAGCGACTGGAGTGCAGCTTAAAAGAGCAGGGAAATCGTCGGGTTCCGGGGTGACAAGCATCGTTAAAATGACGACAATCCGCTCACCCTGTCTGGTTCGGGTTTTGCTTGCAATGTCCGTGATGCCGTCACGATCATCGACGTTGGCTGTCGCCATTCTGGTCGCCGCTTCCATGCTGGCGCCGATGAGCGCGCACGCGCAATGGTGGCGCGGCACACCGAGGGACTTCGAGGATTGCGCCGACCTCGCCGAGAAGGCGAAGACCAAGGAAGACAGGACCGCGCAACTCGCCGATTGCAACGCCAAGTTTGCCGGACGGCGCAAGGTAGGCGGCGGCTACACCTATTACGACTTCATGCAGGACCGCAGCTTCGATATCGCAGGTCCCAATCCGACGCCGGACGAGCAGAAGAAGATCGATCAGGAATATACCGGCTATCTCGAGAAGCAGCGCCGCTCCCGCATCGTCGCCGCGTTCAACGCCAAGCAGCTCGAGCGGCAGGAAAGGCCGCAGGAGCAGCTGCCGCAGATCGAGCAGGCATCGCTGCACAGCGAGCCGGCGAAGGCGCCTGTCCCGGTCGCGCGGCCGGTCAAGCCGCGCGTGACTGTCGTCCCGCTTCCCAAGGTGCGGCCGCAGACGGGGAGCTGCGTCAAGGGCACGTTCTCTTGCGAATGGCCAAAGCTCTCCGAGGGACTGGACGGCTTGAAGAAGCTGTTCGCGCCGTCACCGCCGCAGCCGACCAAGCTCGCGAAGCGGAACTGATTTCCTCCTATCAGTCGGTAATCACCATCGCCCAGAACCGGCGGTACGGCGACTTCGGATTGTCGACGTAGGCGACGCCCACGCGCTTGGCGCCCGGCATCAACAGGTTCTCGCGATGCCCCGCCGAATTTTCCCACTGCTTCAGCATCTCGGCGAAGGCAATGAAACCGGCGCCGATATTTTCGGCGGCGCGCTGCTTCTTCAACGGCGCGATGCGCGTGAAGAAGCTGCCGCCCGCGGAATGGCTGACCGATCCGCTCGCCGACATCGCCTGCGCCTGCTTCAGCGCCATCGCATTCAGGCTCGCGTCGAGCTTCACTGCGGACATGCGGTTGGCGCGCCTATAGGCACTGATCGATCCGGCATAATCGGCGGCACTTGCGGCCGTGGTCAGGCCGAGCACGAGGGCGAGCGCGAGGAACAGCAGCTTCATCTGAGGTCTTCTCTCCAATGGATCAGCGCGCGCGGCCGCGCTTGTGGTGCCGGGGCGCGACCGGCTTGTGCGCAGGCATCGCCGATTGGCCTGATGCCGCGGCCGCCGCACGCTGCTCCTGCAAGCGCGCATCATAGCCTGGCGAAGGCACCACGGTCGGCGGCGCGGCGCGGGCCGGACTGCCATCGAGTGCAACAAGCGTGAGCAGCATGATGCAAGATCGTTTCATGATGTCACCTCCTCGGACGTTTGATCGATGTGGCGGATGATCGTCGGCCTTCACGACGATGCCGCGCGAATCTGCTCGGGCGTCAGCCCCGGCAATCCCTTGCCGGCGGCCTCCGCCTTCCGAATCAGCGCGATGACGCGGCGCGACAGCGGAACATCGAGCCCGCGGTGATCCGCAATCGCGGTGATCACACCCTGCAGATAATCGATCTCGGTGCGGCGGCCGCGCTGCAGATCCTCCCACATCGAGGAGCGCGCCTCGGGATCGATCTTCATGGTGCGGCCGAGCAGCATGTCGAACAGCGTGTCCGGCAGTCGCAGCAAGGGCGGCATCCAACTCAAAGGCAGCGGCGTCGGCGATACCGGCGCAATGCCTTCGGCACGCACCGCGGCCAAGCCCTCGGCCATCTGGTCGGCAAGCAATCGTCGCCAGCCACACTGCGCGAGCTGCTGCCGCAGCGGAATGTTGGACAGCGCATTGAGCGCATTGCCGAGATTGACGATCAGCTTGCCCCATTGCACGCCGTCGATATTGCCGGTGCTGTTGATCGCAAGGCCCGGCACCGTGAGCCGCGCCGCCGTGCCGGCGTCATCCTGCGCGATCACGATGTCGCCCGAGGTCGAACGATGGAAGCGGCCTTCGCCGAGCGCGACCACATTGAACGGCACCATGCCGCCGAGCACCTTGCGGCCCGGCAGACGGTCGCGCAGCAGCGGCACATTGCCGACGCCGTTCTGCAGGCTGATCACCGCGGCGTCACTGGGTGTATGGCGCGCGATCAATTCGGCCATTTCAGCGGTATCGGCGCTCTTCACCGTGACCAGCACCGTCTGAACATCGCGCAAGATCGACGGATCGTCTGACAGCATGAGGCGGTCCGCGGATACCGTCTGCTGCGAGCCGTCGAAACTGCTGACCCGCAAGCCGCCTGCGGAGATCTCCTGGATCAGCCGCGGCCGTGCCAGCAGCGCGACGCGGCGGCCCGCCGCCGCCAGCATGCCGCCGACGAAGCAGCCGATGCTGCCGGCGCCCGCAATACCGATCGGCCGGTCCGTGTTCATCTGGCTAAACGTCCGTTCATCGGGGATCGATAGCAGACCTTGGGTTGCCTGCCTATTTCGACGCACGGTCGGGCCGGCGTCTCGCCTTGTAACCGTCATGGGCCGAAGCTATGTTTCCCGCACGGGGCACGGTTGCGGCAGGAGACGATCATGGGTCTACTCGACGTACTCAACGGCATGCAGAACGGCCCCCGCGGTCCGAGCGCGCCAAGCACACAATCCGACAGCTCGAGCGGCGGCGGAATGTCGCCGATGACGATGGCCATCCTGGCGCTGCTCGCCTGGAAGGCCGTCAAGCATTTCACCGGCGACCAGCCGGGCAGCGCCTCCCCTGAGCCGAAACCGGCGCAGGCGCCGCCGCTCCCCGGCAACGTCACCGCGGGCCTGCCGGGCGGCGCCGGCGGCGGCGGGCTCTCCGATCTGCTCAAGGGCGGCCTCGGTGGCCTTCTCGCCGGCGGCGCAGCCGGCACCGTGCTCAGCGGCGGCCTCGGCGATCTGCTCAACCAGTTGCAGCAGAAGGGCCATGGCGACGCAGCCAATTCCTGGGTCAGCAACGGTCCTAACAAGCAGATCGCGCCCGGCGATCTCGCCAACGCGCTCGGCGCTGACCAGATCAACTCGCTGGCGTCGCAGAGCGGTATGTCGCGCGACCAATTGCTGCAGGGCTTGAGCCAGTATCTGCCCGACGCGATCAATCATTTGACGCCGGACGGGCGGCTGCCGAGCGGCGACGAGCTGCGCGGCAGGCTTTAGCGGCGGCGTTGATTCCATCTGAGGAGGACGACAGTCATGGGCGGCATCATCTGGGTCATCATCGTCGGCTTTATCGCGGGGATCATCGCGCGGCTCCTGTCGCCGGGACCCAACAATCCAAGCGGCTTCATTCTCACCACCGTGCTCGGCATCGCCGGCGCGTTTCTCGCGACCTTCATCGGCCAGGCCATCGGCCATTACGGTCCCGAACAGGGTGCCGGCTTCATCACCGCCACGATCGGGGCGCTGGTGGTGCTGTTCATCTGGAACAGGCTGGTCGCGGCGCGCGTGATCCCCGATTTGGGAAACAGGTGACGCCGTAGGCGTCATCCCGGGGCGATGCGTAGCATCGAACCCGGGATCTCGAGATTCCCCGATGCGCAATTGCGCATCTGTGGTCTGGTGCTAACGCACCATCCCGGAATGACGAGACACCGAAACTGAAAGCCGCTTCAACATGACAATGCCCGGGCCTAGCCCGGGCATTTTCATTTCTGCAACGGCGCTTCGTCACTGGATCAGATGCATGCCCGCGTCCATACGGACGAACTCGCCGGTCATGTTGCTCGACGCCGGGCTAGCCAGGAAGCAGACGAGATTGGCGATATCTTCGGCCGTCGACGCGACCTTCAGCGGCACGCGCGCCACCACGGTGTCGCGCACCTGCTTGGCGCCCGCCTCGCCGCGGCCCTTGGTGAACCAGGGCGTGTCGATATAGCCCGGGCACACCGTGTTGACGCGGATCAGCGGCGCCAGCGCGCGCGCAAGCGATTGCGTCATGGTGTTGAGCGCGCCCTTGCTCGCGGCATAGGCCACCGACGAGCCGCCGCCGGAAATGCCGGCGACCGAGGAGATGTTGACCACCGCCGAGGGACGGCTAGATGCCTTGGCACCGGCTTCGAGCAGTGTGCGCGCGGCACGGACCATCTGGAACGGGCCGATGGTGTTGACGGCATAGATGCGCTGGAAGTCCTCCGCGGTGAGGCCATCGAGGTCGTGATGCGGCACATGCTTGGTGGTGCCGGCATTGTTGACGAGCACGTCGAGCCGGCCCCAGCCCTGGGCTGCGGCGGCAATCTTCTTGCAATCCTCATCGCGCGAGACGTCGCCCTGCACCACCAGCACCTCGGCGCCCTGCTTGCGGCAGAGCTCGGCAGTCGCCTCGGCTTCCGCCTTGCTGTTGGAATAGTTGATGATGATGCGCCCGCCCGCCGTGGCGAGGATTTGCGCGGTCGCGGCACCAAGTCCCGACGCGGACCCGGTCACGATCGCGCACAAGCCATCCTTCGACATCTGCATTTCCCCTGTTGTTGTGAGCCAGATGAATTCCGGCGGTGGCATACCATATCGCGCGGAAAGATACCTGCAAACCGCGCAAGGCTCCTATGTCGAGGCTCCTATGTGTAAGCGTTCGGCCCCTTTTGCAGGCCGGCCCATTGCGCATCGTCATGGCCGCAGATGATCTTGACGCCTGACGCTTCGAGCCTGGCGATCTCGTCGAGCGAATTCAGGAACTGGTCGACGTCGAGGCTGTTCCGCGGCGAAGTCCGCTGATCGAGATTGGCGCGCACGCTGAGCGCGTCGGATGCGAGCAGAAATTCGCCGCTCTGATCGAGCTTGACCAGCGCGCCGGTCGTGCCCTTAGAATGTCCGGGCAGCGGGATCAGCGTCAGCCTGCCGTCGCCGAACACGTCCATCTGCCGGTCGAAGATTTCCATCTTCAACGGGTGATCCCAGTCCGCCCTGATGTATCCGCGATCAGACGCGTTGGCCGCGTTGGCGGCCTCGATCTCGAGCGCGTGGAGGAAGATCGTCGCCTTCTTGAAGAAGGCGTTGCAGCCGCAATGATCGGTGTGCAGGTGAGAGCAGATCACGACGTCGATATCATCAGGGCCAAGGCCTGTCGCCTTCAGGCTCGTCAGCACGTGATCATCCGCCGGCATGATCGGGGTCATGTATTTGGCGAGCGTGCCGAGCCGCCCTTCGGGATCGGTCGCAACATCGGGATGGCATCCGGTGTCGAACAGCACATTGCCTTGCGTGTGCCGCAACAGCACGCAGGCGACCGGCAGGTCGATCATCTCGCCGCGCGCCGCATCCGGCAGATAGGTCCGCTTGGACATCCGCAGACGTCCGCCCGACAGCATATGCATCTTCATCGCATCACCTCTGGAAGGCGATCCAGTTTCATCTGGCGGACTGAACCGATGGCGCCGGCCAGTTTGCGCCCGCGCCTGGCATACAAACCGAGGCGGTCCAAAGTCCACTATGCGGAATTCATGCACCCGGTCCAGCTTCATGCCGTCTGCGCAAGTGGCCCTGCGGGCAACGCTTGTCACGGCTATGGCTTTTCAGCATCATTGAGCGCAAGACAACACCGCAAGCAGGGCCTGCCTGATGGCTGGCCCCAAGCCAATCAACACGAGGAACGCTGTGGCGGAGAGTGAGAACATCGTCGCCGAGACCGCGGAGAAGATTTTCGCCGATCTCGCGGATGCCCAGACCATCAATCACGACAAGCAGGGCGCATGGAAGGCGCCGCTGTGGCAGGCGCTGACCGAAGCCGGCCTGCCGCTGTCCTGGGTGCCCGACGATCTCGGCGGTTCCGGCGCCAGCCTCGCCGAAGGTTTCAGCGTCCTCAACGTCGCCGGACGGCATGCGATCGCTGTTCCGCTGGCCGAAACAATGCTGGCCGGCTGGCTGCTGACGCAAGCCAAGGTCGCCTCTCCCGAAGGCGAGATGACGGTGCTGCCGGCAAGCCCGAAGGACCGCGTCACGCTCAACGCCGACGGCTCGCTCTCCGGCCGCGCCCGCGGCGTGCCGTTCGCCAAGGACGCAAAGCATTTCGCGGTGCTGGCAAGCGGCAATGGCGGCATCTCGATCGCGCTGGTCGATGCCGCAAAATGCCGGATCGAATCCGGCATCGGACTTGGCGGCGATCACAACGACACCGTTACGCTCGACAAGGTGCAGCCGACCACGACCAGGCCAGCGCCCAAGGGTTTCGACCAGACCACGCTGATGCTGATGGGCGGCGTAGTGCGCAGCCTTCAGATCGCTGGCGCACTGGAGGCGATGCTCGACATCTCCGTGCGCTATTCCAACGAGCGCGTCGCCTTCGAGAAGAAGATCTCGAAATTCCAGGCGGTGCAGCACAACCTCGCCCGTCTCGCCGGCGAGTCCGCCGCGGCGCTGGCCGCCGCGACCTCGGCGGCCGACACCATCGCCAGCGCGAACTCGCTGAACAATGACGCGGTGTTTCTCGAAGCGGCCTCCGCAAAGATCCGCTGCTCGGAAGCAGCTGAGAAAGGCAGCGGCATCGCGCACCAGGTGCACGGCGCGATCGGCTTCACCAACGAGCACATCCTGCACCGCTATTCATTGCGTGCGCTGGCCTGGCGTGACGATTTCGGCTCGGAGAGCTACTGGGCGGTCGAGCTCGGCAAGCTCGTCGCCATCAGGGGCGCCGATGAATTGTGGCCGCTGGTGGCTTCGCGCTGAGATCAGGACAGAGACATCATGACCGCAGCCCTTCGTTTCGATCCGATCCGCCTGCCGGAAAAATGCGAGCAGCTCCGCAAGGAGGTGCGTGCCTTCCTCGCCGAGGAGATCGCCGCCGGCACCTTCGATCCGCACGCGCCGAACCGCGAGGACAATGACGCGCCGGAATTCTCCCGCCGCGTCGGCGCCAAGGGCTGGCTCGGCATGACCTGGCCGAAGAAATATGGCGGCCAGGAGCGTTCGTTCCTCGAACGTTATGTGGTGACCGAGGAAATGCGGGTGGCGAATGCGCCGACCCGGCGCTTCTTCGTCGCCGACCGCCAGAGCGGGCCGGTGCTTTTGAAATACGCGCCCGAGCACATCAAGATGGACATCCTGCCGCGGATCTGCCGCGGCGAGGTCTGTTTTGCGATCGGCATGAGCGAGCCGAACTCCGGCTCCGATCTGTTCGCGGCGAAGACGCGCGCGACCAAGACCGACGGCGGCTATCTGATCAACGGCACCAAGATCTGGACCTCGTCGGCGCACATCGCCGACTACATGATCGCGATTTTCCGCACGTCGCCACCGACCAAGGAAAACCGCCGTCACGGCCTGACCCAGTTCCTGGTCAAGATGAAGCAGCCGGGCATCCAGGTGAACCCGATCGGCCAGATCACCGGCCAGTTCGAGTTCAACGAGGTGGTGTTCACCGACTACTTCGTGCCCGACGATCACGTGCTAGGCGAGGTCGACGGCGCCTGGAAGCAGGCGACATCCGAGCTCGCCTATGAGCGCTCCGGCCCCGAGCGCTTCCTCGAAACCTATTACGTGCTCACCGAACTGGTGCGTGCCGTCGGCAAGCACCCGGACACCCGCAGCGCCGAGGGCATCGGCCGCCTGGTGGCGCAGGTCCACACCATGCGCCGCATGTCGGTGTCGGTCGCCGGCATGCTGCAGGCCGGCAAGGAGCCGGTGGTGGAGGCCTCCATCGTCAAGGACATCGGCACGGTGTGGGAGCAGCAGCTGCCGCATCGCGTGCGCGATCTCGCGGCCTTCGTCGAGGAAACCGCGACCAACCGCGAGACGCTGGAAAAGCAGCTCGATTTCGCCATCAAGACCGCGCCCAAGCTGACGATCCAGGGCGGCACCACCGAGGTGCTGCGCGGCATCATCGCCCGCGGCTTGGGCCTGCGCTAAATTCAACGAGGACAGATCAATGACCAAATACACGGATATCGGCGTCGAGACCCACGGGCATGTCGGCCTGATCGAAATCCGCAAGCCGCCGCTGAACTTCTTCGATGTCGCGCTGATCAACCAGATCGCTGACGCGCTGGAGGAAATCGACAATAATATCGAGATCCGCGCCTCGGTGCTGGCCGCGCAAGGCAAGGCGTTCTGCGCCGGCGCCAATTTTGGCGATCCCTCCCGCCAGGAACAGGAAGAGCGCGCCAAGAGCGATCCGGCCTCGAACCTGCCGATCAACCATCTCTACGTTCAGGCGGTGCGCATCTTCCGCAACAAGAAGCCGATCGTCGCGGCGATCCATGGCGCCGCGATCGGCGGCGGGCTTGGGCTTGCGGTCTCCGCCGACTTCCGCGTCGCCTGCCCCGAGGCGCGTTTCTCGGCGAACTTCACCAAGCTCGGCTTCCATCCGGGCTTCGGCCTCACCACCACGCTGCCGGAGCTGATCGGCAAGAACAATGCCGAGCTGATGTTCTACACCAGCCGCCGCGTCACCGGCGAGGAGGCCTATCGCTGGGGCCTCGCCAACGTGCTGGTGCCGCAGGATCAGGTGCGCGCTGAAGCGATGAAGCTCGCGCAGGAGATCGCCGAATGCTCGCCGCTCGGCCTGGTGTCAACCCGCGCCACCATGCGCGCCGGCCTCGCCGACCGCGTGCTCGCCGCGACCAACCATGAGCTGGAAGAGCAAACCAAGCTGCGCGCGACCGAAGACTTCAAGGAAGGCGTCAAGGCCACCGCCGAACGCCGCGTCGCGAACTTCAGGGGGCGGTGAGGCCAGGCGCGGCGCTCTCAACACGTCGTCCCGGCGAAGGCCGGGACCCATACGCCGCGGCCCACGCAAAAGGCACACGCGGCGTTGCCTTCTTCCTCCACCACCGTTCGGTGGTAATGGGTCCCGGCCTTCGCCGGGACGACAGTGAATTATTTCGGCACCGCCAGCGCATCCACGATCGTCACGCCCTGCCCCTCCGGATGCACCAGCACGGGATTGACCTCGATCTCGGCAATCTCGCTTGCATGCTGCGCTGCCAGCACCGAAATCTGCGAGATCAAGCGCGCAAGGGCTGCGACATCCGCTTTCGGCGCGCCGCGGAAGCCGTGCAGCAGCGGCGCGGCCTTTAGCGTCTCCAGCATCGTGGTCGCTTCCGCCGGGCTCACCGGCGCCGGGCGATAGACCACGTCCTTGAACAATTCGGTGGTGATGCCGCCGAGGCCCACCATCGCCATCGGCCCGAAGGTCGCGTCCGTCATGGTGCCGACGATGATCTCGACGCCCTTCTTCGCCATCGGCCCGACCAGCACGCCCTGGATCGCAGCGTCGGGCCGTTGCTTCTGCACGCTTTCCAGCATGTCGCGATAGGCCGTGAACGCCGCGCCCTTGGCGGCGATGTTGACGCGGACGCCGCCGACCTCGCTCTTGTGCGCGATCGCGGGCGACTGGATCTTCATGACAAGCGGAAATCCGGCGCGCTCGATCGCGGCGTCGAGCCCGTCGCGATCGGTCACCAGCACCTCGTCCGGTAGCGCGATGCCGGCGGCGCGCAGCAGCGACTTGCTGTCATGTTCGGAGAGCGTCTTCGACCTGAGATGCG
The DNA here is from genome assembly GCF_011058295.2 of Bradyrhizobium sp. 6(2017). NCBI lineage: Bacteria > Pseudomonadati > Pseudomonadota > Alphaproteobacteria > Hyphomicrobiales > Nitrobacteraceae > Bradyrhizobium > Bradyrhizobium sp. 6(2017). The sequence continues at coordinate 9,662,022 of NZ_CP049289.2, forward strand.
CGGAAAGATCGTGCATCTGCGACGCAGATGCCGCCGTCTCCGGCGCGGGCTTGAAGGCGGCATAGTCCGCCAGCCGCCGCATCGCGACGCCGACATGGGTCAGCCCCGACAGCACCACCACGCCCGATTTCGCCAGCTCCTGCCGCGCGAAATACGACGGCAGCGTGTAGGAATAGAACACCACCGGCTTGTTCTGCGCCGCGATCAACGGCTTCAGCTCGGCCTCCTTGAACGGCATCCGCGTCTCGCTCGACAGCGACAGCACGACCAAGGTCGCATCGACCTCGTCGGAGGCGTCGAACAGCGCGATGCTCTTCTGCAGTCCGCCGGAGGAGACGCCCTGCGCGGTGACGTCGACGGGATTGCCGGCCGCGCCGTAGGACGGCATCCATTGCTTGATCTGGTTCTGGATCGCGATCGAAAGCTCCGGCACGCGCAGGCCCTGCATCGACACGGTGTCGGCGCCCCAGATGCCGGCGCCGCCTGATACCGTCAGCACCGCGACGCGGTCGCCCTTCGGCAGCGGGTTGGTGGCCAGAACCGCGGCGATGGTCACGGCCTCGTCGAGATCGTTGGAGACGATGAAGCCATACTTCGCGAACACCGCGTCATAGGCCGCCGACCAGCCCGCCATGCTCGCAGTATGCGACGCGGCCGCGCGCTCGCCCGCGCCGGAGCGGCCGACCTTGGTGACGATCACGGGCTTCCTGAGCTCTGCCGCGCGCTTCGCCGCGGTCAAAAAATTGTCGACGTCACGGATGCCCTCGATGAACAACAGGATCACGTCGGTCGAGGCATCCTGCACCATATAGTCGAGGAACTCGCCGGCGCCGAGATCGCTCTCATTGCCGGCGCTGACGACATAGCTAAGGGCTACGCCGAGCGCCTTGGCGCGATGATAGATCGCAAAGCCGATGCCGCCGCTCTGCGCGACGATGCCGATCCGCCGCTGGCTCGCCACCAGATCAGGCGCATCCGGCTTGACGTCGACGGTTGGGCTGAAGGTCGCGGCGACCTTCTGCGCCTGGCTGTAGAATCCTTCCGCGTTCGGACCGGAGATCCGCATCCCGGTTCGCTTCGCCAGCGCCACGATCGCGTCCTGCATGTCAGCGCTGTCGCCGCCCTCCTCGGCAAAGCCGGACGAGATGATGACCGCGTTCCTGACGCCGACGGAGGCGCACTGCTCCAGCGCCGGCAGCACCGCACGGGCCGGAATGACGATGACGGCGAGGTCGATCGGCGCGCCGATCTCGGCGACCGACTTGAAGCATTTTAGGCCGTCGATCTCGTCATAGTTCGGATTGATCGGATAGAGCGCGCCCGGATAGCCGTTCTTGCGCAGCATCGCGAGCAGCCGCCCGGGAATCTTCTCGTGATCGCGCGAGGCGCCGATCAGCGCGATGCTCTTTGGGGCGAAGAAGGAATCGAGCGGATGCGGCATGGGGCGTTCCGATTGTTGTTATTGCGCTCAACGATATTGGATCGTTGCCGTCAGCTCAATCTCTCCAAACAACCGACAGTCGTTCTCCGTCATCCTGAGGAGGCCGCAACGCGGCCGTCTCGAAGGATCGACGGCCGCGGCCGGGCCGTGCATCCTTCGAGACGCGCTGCGCGCTCCTCAGGATGACGGAAAAATGATCTGTAGCGGTCATTGCGAGCGAAGCGAAGCAATCCAACCCTCCACTTGCGGAAACAATGGATTGCTTCGTCGCTTCAGCGCAAAATTGCTTTGCAATTCTGTCGCGAGCTCCTCGCAATGACGGTGGACTACGCCGTCAGCTTGAACGTCACGCCGCAGAGCAGGAACTCATCCCCCGCCACCGCGCAGCCCCTGGCTTTCGAGGCGTCCAGTACCTTCGCCTTGTCGGCGACCTTGAACGTCAACCCGCTCATGATCTCGCTGTCGCCTTTGACGAAGCGGAAGGTCGCATTCGGCAGCTTCACCACGGTGCCGCTGGCGGGAAAGCCGACGATCTTGCCCCAATGCTCCGCCAACCCCTGCGGCTCGGGGCTCTGCATCTCGACCTCGGTCAGTGCCACCGTCGTGTCCCTGCGGATCGATTTCTGCCAGTCCGGGCCGGCCGGCGGATATGGGCCCAGGACGTCGTCGCTGCCGTCGGTGTGGTTGAACTCGATGAAGGCGGCACGGCAGTCGCGCGGGTGCAGCTGCACCCCGTGATAGGGCGCGTGCGTGATCACGTTCGCGGTGCGCACGCCCATCGCATTGGCCTTTACGCCGCGCGCATCGGGATCCTCGCAGCAGAAGATCGCCATGTAGCCGCCGCGGCCGCCGGTCTTCTCGATGAAGCGGCCGGCCGCCGTGCCGGGCCCCGGCTGGAACGGCGCGACCACTTCCAGCAGGATGGTATCGACCGGCAGCAGCGCGTTCTCGAGCCCGTATTTGGCGACGTTGCCGTCGCGGTAACAGACATCGAGGCCCATGATCGCGGAGATGTCCGCGATCACGGGCGCAAGCTGCGGTGCCACCAGGCAGATCTGCCGCAGCCGCATGTACTCGGCCATGTGATTGGTCACGGCTTACTGACCTTGGAAGGTGGGCTTGCGCTTCTCGACGAAGGCCTTGGCCGCTTCCTTGTGGTCGGCGGTGTCGCCGGTGCGGGTGTGATGGATCGCCTCGCCGTCGAAGCAGGCCTCCAGCGTCATCGTCTCGGCATTGTTGATGTTGCGCTTGATGTAGCCGAGCGTCACCGACGGTCCCTGCGCCAGCGATCGCGCGAGTTCCAGCGCCTCGGCCTCGATATCGGCATCGGGCACCACCTTGGAGACCATGCCGAGATTGTACGCCTCCTGCGCCGACAGCACCGGCGACATCAGATAGAGCTCGCGCGCTTTCGCACTGCCGAGCATCTTGGTCAGGAAATAGGTGCCGCCGTAATCGCCGGAGAAACCGACCTTGGCAAAGGCGGTGGTGATCTTGCAGGAGGCGCTGGCGACGCGGAGATCGCAGGACAGCGCGATCGAGAGCCCGGCGCCGGCCGCCGCGCCGTCGAGCTGCGCCACCACCGGCTTCGGCATCGTGTGCAGGATGCGCGAGACCTCCATGCCGCGGCGCAAGTTTGCCATCTTGGCCTCGAACGGCAGCGGCGCGCGGCCTTCGGCCATCGACTTGACGTCGCCGCCGACGCAGAAGGTGCCGCCGGCGCCCCGGATCAGCACCGCGCGCACCTCGGTATCGTCCTGCGCACGCCGCGCCGCCTCGACAAGGCCGCGCGTCATGTCCGGATTGAGCGCATTGCGCCGCTCCGGCCGGTTCATGGTGATGGTGAGCAGGCCATGCTCGAGGGATTGGAGAACCATCTGATTGTCGCTCATGGCGTTTTGCCTTTCGTTGTTGTTTTGAATCCGTCGTTCCGGGATGGTGCGTAAGCACCAGACCCGGAACCTCGAGATCCCGGGTTCGATGCTACGCATCGCCCCGGGATGACGCTTCGCGTCACTTCTTCACTAGCGGGCAGCGCGAGTCGGCGAGCGGCTGGAACGCCTGGTCACCCGGCACCGTCGCGAGCAGCTTGTAATCGTCCCAGCGCCCCTTCGATTCCGAGGGCTTCTTGACCTCGAACAGGTACATGTCGTGTACCATGCGGCCGTCCTCGCGAATCCGGCCGTTCTTGGCGAACATGTCGTTGATCGGGGTCTCCTTCATCACCTTCATGACGGCGGCCGCATCGGTGGTGCCGGCGGCCTTCACCGCCTTCAGGTAATGCGTCACCGAGGAATAGACGCCGGCCTGCGCCGAGGTCGGCACCCGCTTGACGCGCTCCATGAAGCGTTTTGAGAACGCGCGGGTGTCGTCATTGAGGTCCCAATAGAACGCTTCCGCCAGCAGCAGGCCTTGCGCGGTGTCGAGCCCGACGCTGTCGATGTCGGTGACGAAGGCCAAGAGCGGCGACAGCTTCTGGCCGGTCTTGGTGAGGCCGAATTCCGCCGCCTGCTTGATCGCGTTGATGGTGTCGCCGCCGGCATTGGCGAGCCCGATCACCTTGGCCTTGGAAGCCTGCGCCTGCAGCAGGAAGGAGGAGAAGTCCGAGGTGTTGATCGGATGCCGCACGTTGCCGAGCACCTTGCCGCCCGACTTCACCACGACATTGCTGGTGTCCTTTTCCAGGTCCTGGCCGAAGGCGTAGTCCGCGGTCAGGAAGAACCAGGTGTCGAGGCCGGATTTCACCGCGGCAAGGCCGGTCACATTGGCCTGCGCAAAGGTATCGAACACATAGTGCACGGTATAGGGGCCGCAGGCCTCGTTGGAGAGGCGGATCGAGCCCGGGCCGTTGAACATGATGATCTTGCCGCGCGCCTTGGCGATCTCGCCGGCGGCAAGCGCCGTCGCTGACGCCGCGACGTCAAAGATCATCTCGACACCCTGGTTGTCGATCATGTCGCGGGCGATGTTGGCGGCAAGGTCGGCCTTGTTGAGATGGTCGCCGACCACGATCTCGACCTTGCGGCCGAGCACCGTGCCGCCGAAATCCTCCACCGCCATCTTGGCCGCGGTTTCGCTGCCCGAGCCGGTGATGTCGGCATAGAGGCTCGACATATCGAGGATGCCGCCGAGCTTCAGCGGAGGCTTGTCCTGCGCCAGCGACGCATTCGCCGAGATCGCAAACACACAGGCCAACACGCCGGCCAAAACTCGTCTCATTCACACCCTCCCCTTGAAGCACGGACCTCATTCCGTCGCGGCCGGTCCGTTTCACGCGCGCGGGATCATGCCGCATGCCATGCACAGCGGCAAGCCGCGGAGCTGACACGTGTTTTCCGCTGAACGGAATGGTCAAGATGTGCGAAGATCGAGCCGTGCAGATTCTATCGATGCAGATTCTGTCGACGCTAGCTCGCAGCACCCTGCTCGCGTGCACGACGCTGCTTGCTTGCGGCGCAAGTCACGCGGCCGGATGCAGTTTCGAGATTCAGGGCGAGGGCCGTGTTGCGGCAGTACGATGCGCGCAGCTTCCGGCTCGACGACGGCCGTGAGGTCAAGCTTGCCGGCATCGAGGTGGCGGACAGGACGAAGGCCACCGCCGCGCTGTCGGCGCTGCTGCTCGGCCGCGACGTGACGCTGCGCGGACAGGACGACACGCCGGACCGCTATGGCCGGCAGCCGGCCTATGCTTTCCTCGAAGGCCAAGAGATGCCCGTGCAGGGTGAATTGCTGCGCCGTGGCCTCGCTCTGGTGTCTTCAGAGATCGCCGACAAGGACTGCGCCGCGGCCCTGATGGCGGCGGAGGCCGAGGCGAGGACCGCCCGATCGGGAACCTGGGCCGAGTCCAGCGTCATAAAAAACGCCGAAAGTTCCGACGATATTTTGACCGGGATCGGGCGTTTTACAGTGGTCGAGGGCAGGGTTTTGTCCGTGCGTCAGGCTGGCGCGACGACCTATCTGAATTTCGGCCGAAACTGGACTCGGGACTTTGCTGCGACTATTTCAAGGCGCATAGTCCCTGCGTTCGAGGCTGCCGGGCTTGCGCCCAAGTCTCTGGAAAATCGTAGGATTCGTGTTCGAGGCTGGGTGGAAGCACGACGTGGGCCGCGAATCGAATTGCTCCGGGTGGGGCAGCTTGAAGTGCTCGGCGGGAACTAGGGGCCAGGAGGCCATGCCCCGGCCGGTTCATGGGACAATTTGTGGGTATTTGACGTGATTGAGCACGCAGGACGGCGTGAAGAGGGGACTGGCCGCCGTCTTTGGGCTGCGCCGGCGCTCGTCTGCGCGGCCCTGACGCTCTCGGCCTGCGGCAATATCGGCAATGTCGGCCGTTTCGAGCAGGCCCCCCCGACCGCAGCGGCGGCGCCGGTGAAGCCGAACCGCGTGGTGCAGCAGACGCCCAACAGCGAACGCGAGCATGAGCGCATCCTGTCGTCCTATGGCGGCGCCTATGACGATCCGAAGCTCGAGGCCCTGATCAGCAAGACCGTCGATCAGTTGGTCGCCGCGTCCGAACGGCCCGACCAGGCCTACAAGGTCACGATCCTCAATTCCGGCGCGGTCAACGCCTTCGCGCTGCCGACCGGCCAGCTCTACGTCACGCGCGGCCTGATCGCGCTCGCCAGCGACACTTCCGAGCTCTCCTCGGTGCTGAGCCACGAAATGGCGCATGTGCTGGCCAAGCACGCCGCGATGCGCGAGGACCAGGCGCGCCAGGCCGCGGTCGTGACGCGCGTCGTCACCGACATGAGCAGCGACCCCGATCTCACGGCGCTGGCGCTCGCCAAGACCAAGCTGACAATGGCGAGCTTCTCGCGGCAGCAGGAGTTCGAGGCCGACGGCATCGGCGTCGGGATCGCCGCGCGCGCACATTTCGATCCCTACGGCGCGGCGCGCTTCCTGACCGCGATGGAGCGCAATGCCGCGCTCAAGGTCGGCAAGACCGCGCTCGATCCGCGCGCGCAGGACTTCACCTCGTCGCATCCGGCGACGCCTGAGCGCATCGCCAATGCGCAGACCACCGCGCGGCAATACTCGTCGCCCGAAAACAACGAGCGCGACCGCGAGACCTATCTCGCCGCGATCGATAACATCGTCTATGGCGAGGACCCCAGCGAGGGGTTTGTGCGCGGCCGCCGCTTCCTGCATCCCAAGCTCGGCTTCACCTTCACCGCGCCCGACAATTTCACGCTCGACAACACCGCGCAGGCGGTGATCGGCGTCCGCGAGGGCGGCAGCCAGGCGATGCGCTTCGATGTGGTGCGGGTACCGGCCGAGCAGTCGCTCGGCGACTATCTGAACTCCGGCTGGATGGAAGGCGTCGAGAAGTCCTCGACCGAGGACCTCAACATCAATGGCTTTCCGGCGGCATCGGCCACCGCGCATGGCGACCAGTGGCAGTTCAAGGTCTACGCGCTGCGCTTCGGCAGCGACGTCTATCGCTTCATCTTCGCCGCCAAGCAGAAATCCACCGAGAGCGAGCGTAACGCGCGCGAGACCGTCAGCTCGTTCCGCCGCCTGACGCTCGACGAGATCCAGGCCGCGCGCCCGCTGCGCATCAAGGTCATCAACGTGCAGCCCGGCGATACCGTGGAATCGCTGTCGCACCGCATGGCCGGCATCGATCATCCGGCCGAGCGCTTCCGCGTGCTCAACGGACTCGATTCCCACGCCCAGGTGAAGCCGCGCGACCGCGTCAAGATCGTGGTGGATTGAGGCCGTGCACGCACCCTCACCACCGTCGTCCCGGCGAACGCCGGGACCCATAACCACCGTTATCGATTGATGGAAAAAGTTGGGGCCAACAGCGCGCCCTAACACCATCTTCCTTTGGTTATGGGTCCCTGCTTCGCAGGGACGACGTAGAGAGAGAACGCGCTATTTCGCCTTCTCCTTCAAGAAGGCGATGATGTCGGCGCGATCCTTCGGATCCTGAACCTCGTAGAACATCTTGGTGCCCGGAACCATGGCGTCCGGACCGGTCAGCCATTTGTCGAGATTCGCCTCGGTCCACACGATCTTCGAGTCCTTCAGCGCCGGCGAGTAATTGTAGCCTGCGACCGAGCCGGCGAGGCGGCCGACGACACCCTTGTGCATCGGGCCGACGTCGTTCTTCTCGATCGAATGGCAATCGCCGCAGCCCTGGTACAGCGTGGCGCCGCGCGCCGGATCTCCCGCCGCCCGGGCGCTGTTGAGGGCGAGTACAAGCGCAATCGCCGCCATCGCGGCGATTTTGGCGTGCCGCGGCGCGATGGCGCCTGCGATCGAACGAATAGTCATTCCATGGGGCTCCTGTTTGCCACCACAACAGGAGCAGCCACCCTGCCATTCTATTCCCTGAAATTCCGCCTGCGGGCGGGTTCCTTCAATCCTCGCAGCGGCCGACGTAATTGCGGGTCAGATGATAATGCGCGCCCGAGCGGGCGTATTCCTGATGCAGGCAGCCATCGGTGCGGTGGTGCAATTGCTGCGCGCCCTCGCAATTGAAGTGCTCGAAGTGCAGCCTGACCACGCGGGCGTTGTCGAGATAGGTCGCGAAATAGTGCCCGGCATTGGGCCGCGACCCGCACATATGCAGGACCGCATTGCGGATATCGGGCGGCAGATTGTCGATGCGCTCCGCGTTCCAGGGGTCATCGCGCGGAAAGCTGCCCCCGCGGGCAAAGACCCCCGATGGGTCCAGCAGACCCAGCAGCAGAGCGCCAATGGCAATCGGTGCGCGATATCCGCGTGGCGTTCGAGCGGTCATGCCGTGCCGCCTCGATCGGCAGCCCAAGCTTGCCGCACAATGGCGCAGGACGCCAGCCGCATTGATCGCTGACATCAGCACGTCTTGTTGAAGTTTTTTCCCGTCTGCGAGGAATATCCGCGTCATCGGCCGATCTATTCCAAGCTGCCACCTCCGCAGCGCGCCGCGCGACAGGAGCATCCCCAGTGTTTCCCAACCGGTGCGGCGCCGTCGCTCGACTTGCCCAACTCGGGTGCGCGCTTGCTGCGCTCACACTCGCAGCAGCCACCGCCGCGCGCGCGGACGGCTGTCCCAAGGCGAGCGACGAAATTGCGACCGACCGGCCCGACGTAACCAATTCGAGTATCGTCGTGCCGGTCGGGAGCTTGCAGAACGAGAACGGCGTCAACCTGACCGGCCGCAACAGTGGCCGCAGCATCGACGGCAGCAACAGCCGCTGGCGGCTCGGCATCGCGCCCTGCCTCGAAGTGCTGATCGACCTGCCGAGCTATACCGGCACGCTGAAGTCGCCCGGCGCCTCGGGATTTTCCGACGTGGCGCCCGGGATCAAATGGCAGATCAGCCCGGTGCCGGGGAAGATCGACCTCTCACTCACCGCCGGCGTCGCGCTGCCGACCGGTGCGGCCGAAATCGCCGGGCGCGGCGCGCAGCCCTACATCCAGCTGCCATGGTCCTGGGAGCTGCATGACGGCTGGGGCGTCAGCGGCATGTTCACGGAATTCTTCCGTCCCGCCGAGCTGACGGGACGGCACATGTCGGAAGCGACCTTCGTGATCGAGAAGAAGCTGACCGAGCGGATCAGCGTGTTCACTGAATATGTCGGCGACTATCCCGACGGCGCGCGGCCGACCCAGCTGATCAATTCCGGCGGTCTCTACCGGATCACGCCGACCCAGCAGGTCGACCTCCATGTCGCGTTCGGGCTCAACCGCAACTCGCCGAACTATATCGTCGGTGCGGGGTATTCGTTCCGCGTCGACGGACTGTTCCGATGACGATGGGTGATAGGCCCATCTCAATCCGCGCGGCGCTTCCACCTCCCCTTGAAAAGGGGAGGTCGCTTTGCTCGCCAGAGCAAAGCGGGTGGGGATCTGCTCTCCCGCTTGCAGCGTCGCCTGCGGCTGACCCCCATCCCGACCCTCCCCCTTTCAGGGGGAAGGAGAAGACAGGGCTGCGTGCTAATTAACTTCGGCTTCGCGCAGGCCGCTGAGCCACAGCGCCAGCAGCGTCCACACCGCGCCCGACAGAAGATAGGCACCGGCCGAGATCAGGCCGAAATGGGTCGCCAGCAGCAGCGCTGCGAGTGGCGCAAAGCCGGCGCCGAACAGCCAGGCGAAATCCGAGGTCAGCGCCGAGGCCGTGTAGCGATAGGTCCGCGCGAAGCTCGAGGCGATCGCGCCCGACGACTGGCCGAACGACAGGCCCAGCAGCACGAAGCCGAGCACCATGTAGACCGTCTCGCCGACCGCGCCGGCATCGAGCAGCTGCGGGGCGAAGCCGCTGTAGACAGCGATCGCGACCGCCGATCCGAGCAGCAGCGGCTTGCGGCCGACGCGGTCGGCGATCATGCCGGAGGCGATGATCGCGACGACGCCGACAGCGGCGCCGATCATCTCGATGATCAGGAAGCGCACCGGGCTTTCCTTGGTGAACAGGAACACCCAGGACAGCGGAAACACCGTAACCATGTGGAACAGGGCAAAGCTCGCCAGCGGCGCAAACGCGCCGAGCAGGATGTGGCGGCCCTCCTGCTTGATGGTTTCGCCGACCCGCGCCGGCTCGAGATCGCGGCTTTCGAACAGCTCGGAATATTCATCGGTCGCCACCATGCGCAGCCGCGCGAACAGTGCCACCACGTTGATGGCGAAGGCGACGAAGAACGGATAGCGCCAGCCCCAATCGAAGAAATCATCCGCCGAGAGGTTGCCGGCGAAGAACGCGAACAGCGCGCTCGCCACGATCAGCCCGAGCGGCGCGCCGAGTTGCGGCACCATCGCATACCAGCCGCGGCGATTCGGCGGCGAATTCATCGCGAGCAGCGAGGCGAGACCGTCCCACGCGCCGCCCCAGGCGATGCCCTGCGCGAGCCGCGCGGCAGCCAATAGCCAGATCGCCGCGACGCCGATCGTGTCGTAGCCAGGCAGGAAGGCGATCGCGACCGTGGCGGTGCCGAGCAGCAACAGCGCGATGACGAGCTTGGCGCCCTTGCCGTGGCGGCGGTCGACCGCCATGAAGATGACGGTGCCGAGCGGCCGCGCGGCGAAAGCCAGCGCGAAGATCCCGAACGAATAGAGCGTGCCGGTCAGTTCATTGACGAACGGGAAGACCAGCTTCGGGAACACGATCACCGAGGCGATTGCATAGACAAAGAAGTCGAAGAATTCCGAGGTGCGTCCGATGATGACGCCGATGGCGATTTCGCCGGGTTTCGCCTGCCCGTGGCCTGATGCCGTCGGGGTGCCGTGAGCCATTGCTGGGGCTTGTGCCATCGCCGGAGAACCGTCCTTTGGAGCATGATCCGGAAAAGTGGAAACCGGTTTTCCGAACAGATCATGCTCAAACAAGATGAGGCCACGAGCAGAATTTGCCACGCGGTCCACTTCACCTTCTGACCTCCTATCCCGCAGTGCAACATTGGACAAATTGTCCAATGTCAACTTTGCTGCATCGCAGCTACCCGTTGGCGGAACTCATGAAATTCTAGCGGGGTGAGCCGTGCGCGCCTTGAAATTACTGGCCTTATTGCCGTTCGCGGCGTTCCTTGGCGGGTGCGATTTCGTCGTCCTGGCGCCTGCCGGCGACATCGCCGCGCAGCAGCGCGACCTCGTCGTGATCTCCACCATCCTGATGCTCGTGATCGTGCTTCCGGTGATGGCGCTGACCATCTTCTTCGCCTGGCGCTACCGGCAATCCAATACCGAAGCATCGTACGAGCCGGACTGGGGTCACTCGACCCAGCTCGAGCTGGTGATCTGGTCAGCGCCGCTACTCATCATCATCTGCCTCGGCGCGCTGACCTGGATGGGCACGCATCTGCTCGATCCCTACCGCTCGCTCGGCCGCATCGCCGCCGACAAGCCGATCGAGAGCAAGGACGCCCCGCTCAATGTCGAGGTGGTCGCGCTCGACTGGAAGTGGCTGTTCATCTACCCGGATTACGGCGTCGCCGCCGTCAACGAGCTCGCAGCTCCGATCGACCGCCCGATCCGCTTCCGCATCACGGCATCTTCCGTGATGAACTCGTTCTACATCCCCGCCCTCGCCGGCCAGATCTACGCGATGCCGGGCATGGAGACTAAGCTGCACGCGGTCGCCAACCAGGAGGGCACCTTCCGCGGCTTCTCCGCCAACTACAGCGGTGCCGGCTTCTCCGGCATGCATTTCGACTTCAAGAGCCTGTCGTCCCAAGGCTTCGACAAGTGGGTCGCCAACGCCAAGGCCAGCACCAACATGCTCGGCCGCACCGACTATCTGCAGCTCGAGCGTCCGAGCCAGAACGATCCGGTGCGGCTCTATGGCACCGTCGATCGCGATCTCTACAAGGCGATCCTCAACATGTGCGTCGAGCCGGGCAAGATGTGCATGAGCGAGATGATGGCGATCGACGCCAAGGGCGGGCTCGGCCGCGAAGGCCTCAACAACACCCTGCCGCTGACTTACGACAAATACGCCCGCCGCGGCGCGCCGCTCGGCACTGAGCCGACCTTCGTCGCCGGCATCTGCTCGATGGACGAGATCAAGGATGCGCCATCGCGTGACGTTCTCGCGCCGCTCGACCTGACGCCACTGCGCGGCGTCGGGCTGAAGCGGCCGCCGTTCTCGCCCGCCCATCCGTCATCGACGTCTTTGCTGCTCGGCCAGCGCCCGAAATCAGACTCCTGAGGAGCGCCGCATGAATCCCGATCTCATCAAGATGATCTTCGGCCGCCTCAATCTGGAAGCGCTGCCGTTCCATGAGCCGATCCTGGTCGGCACCTTCGCGGTGGTTGCGACCGGCGGCCTCGCGCTGTTCGCGCTCGTCACCTACTTCCGGCTCTGGGGCTATCTGTGGAGCGAGTGGTTCACCACCGTCGACCACAAGCGCATCGGCATCATGTACATGATCCTCGGCATTGTGATGCTGCTGCGCGGCTTTGCGGATGCGCTGATGATGCGGCTGCAGCAGGCGGTCGCCTTCAACGGCTCCGACGGCTATCTCCCGGCCCATCACTACGACCAGATCTTCACCGCGCATGGCGTGATCATGATCTTCTTCGTGGCGATGCCGCTGGTGACCGGCCTGATGAACTATGTGGTGCCGCTGCAGATCGGCGCCCGCGACGTCTCCTTCCCGTTCCTCAACAATTTCAGCTTCTGGATGACGGTCGGCGGCGCCGTGCTGGTGATGATGTCGCTGTTCGTCGGCGAATTCGCCCGCACCGGCTGGCTCGCCTACCCGCCGCTGTCGAACATCGGCTACAGTCCCGACGTCGGCGTCGATTATTACATATGGGGACTGCAGGTCGCCGGCGTCGGCACGACGCTATCGGGCATCAATTTGGTCTGCACCATCGTCAAGCTGCGCGCACCAGGCATGACGATGATGAAGATGCCGGTGTTCACCTGGACCTCGCTCTGCACCAACGTCCTGATCGTCGCCTCCTTCCCGGTGCTAACCGCGGTGCTGGCGCTGCTGTCGCTCGACCGCTACGTCGGCACCAATTTCTTCACGAACGACTTCGGCGGCAACCCGATGATGTACGTGAACCTGATCTGGATCTGGGGCCACCCCGAGGTCTACATCCTGGTGCTGCCGGCGTTCGGCATCTTCTCCGAGGTGACCGCGACGTTCTCCGGCAAGCGGCTGTTCGGCTACACCTCGATGGTCTACGCCACGGTCGTCATCACCATCCTGTCCTACCTGGTCTGGCTGCACCACTTCTTCACGATGGGCTCCGGCGCCAGCGTGAACTCGTTCTTCGGCATCACCACCATGATCATCTCGATCCCGACGGGCGCGAAGATGTTCAACTGGCTGTTCACGATGTATCGCGGCCGCATCCGCTTCGAGCTGCCGATGATGTGGACGGTGGCGTTCATGCTGACCTTCGTGATCGGCGGCATGACCGGCGTGCTGCTCGCGGTGCCGCCGGCCGATTTCGTGCTGCATAACAGCCTGTTCCTGATCGCGCATTTCCACAACGTGATCATCGGCGGCGTGCTGTTCGGCCTGTTCGCCGGCATCAACTACTGGTTCCCGAAGGCGTTCGGCTTCAGACTCGATCCGTTCTGGGGCAAGCTGTCGTTCTGGTTCTGGGTCTCGGGCTTCTACTTCGCCTTCATGCCGCTCTACGTGCTCGGCCTGATGGGCGTGACGAGACGGCTCCGCGTGTTCGACGATCCGTCCCTGCAGATCTGGTTCGTCATCGCGGCCTTCGGCGCCTTCCTGATCCTGCTCGGCATCGGCGCGATGCTGGTGCAGTTCGCGGTCAGCATTCTCAGACGCGAACAGCTGAAGGACACCACCGGCGATCCCTGGAACGCGCGCACGCTGGAATGGGCGACCTCGTCGCCGCCGCCGGACTACAATTTCGCCTTCACGCCTGTGATCTACGACAACGACGCCTGGTGGGACATGAAGCGCCGCGGCTACAGGCGCCCGCTGACCGGCTTCAAGCCGATCCACATGCCGTCCAACACCGGCACCGGCATCATCCTCGCCGGACTGGCGACAGTGATGGGGTTCGGCCTGATCTGGTACATCTGGTGGCTCGCCGCCATCAGCTTCATTGCGCTGCTCGCGGTCGCGATCGGCCACACCTTCAACTATCACCGCGACTTCCACATCCCGGCGGATGAGGTGGTGCGGGCCGAAGACGCGCGGACGCGCGTTCTCGCCGCGGGAGCCCAGCCATGACCGTTGCTACCGTCTCCACCCAAAGCTCCGAACCGATCTTTCACGTCATCGACGAGCACGCACATCCGGAAGGGGCCAGCACCATGCTGGGCTTCTGGATCTACCTGATGAGCGACTGCCTCATCTTCGCGATGCTGTTTGCGACCTATGGCGTGCTCGGCGGCAACTATGCCGCCGGTCCGGCGCCGAAGGACCTGTTCGACCTCAAGCTGGTCGCGCTCAACACCACGATGCTGCTGCTCTCCTCGATCACCTATGGCTTTGCCATGCTGACGATGGAGAAATCGCGGATCGGCGCGACGCAGATCTGGCTTGCGATCACCGGACTGTTCGGCCTCGCCTTCCTCGGCATCGAGCTCACCGAGTTCGCGCACATGATCCATGAGGGCGCGACGCCGCAGCGTAGCGCGTTCCTGTCGTCGTTCTTCACACTGGTCGGCACCCACGGCCTGCACGTCACCTTCGGCCTGGTCTGGCTGGTGACGCTGATGGTGCAGACCGCGCGTTTCGGCCTGACCGAAGCCAACCGGCGCCGGCTGATGTGCCTCTCGATGTTCTGGCACTTCCTCGACGTGGTCTGGATCGGCGTCTTCACCTTCGTCTACCTCCTGGGAATGCTGCGATGACAACAGACTCTCACGCCCTGCACTCCGGCGCCGGCGATCACGGTCACCACGCCCACGATGGCGCCGCCCATGGCTCGCTCAAGACCTATCTGATCGGCTTCGGCCTCTCGGTGATCCTCACGGCGGTGCCGTTCTGGCTGGTGATGACCGGCACGATCGCGGACAAGGCGATCACGGCTCTGATCGTGCTGGTGCTGGCCGCGGTGCAGATCGTCGTGCACATGGTGTACTTCCTGCACATGAACACACGGTCCGAGAACGGCTGGACCATGATGGCGCTGATCTTCACCGTGATCATGGTGGTGATCGCGCTGACCGGCTCGCTGTGGGTCATGCATCATCTGAACGTCAACATGATGCCCCTGCACGACATGAGCCAGATGCCGTGACGGCGGAGGCTCCTCATCCGACTTCACCTCTCCCGCTTGCGGGGGAGCGTAGGCCGCCGTCGGCGGCCGTCTCTGAAGAACGCCGAAGCAAAGCTTCGGCTATGTCGCATCGTAAGATGCGATCCGGGTGGGGGCTTTCTCCGCAAAATGATCCTACCGACTCGCGGCGACACCTCCACCCCAGCCCTCCCCCGCAAGCGGGAGAGGGGGTGCAGTCCCGGCGCGGCCGCAGTTCGACTCTCCGTCGCTATTCACTGCTCACGCTCGGCATGCTGGGTGTGGTGCTGCTGATTGCGCTCGGGGTCTGGCAGGTCGAACGCAGGACCTGGAAGCTGGCGCTGATCGAGCGGGTCGAGCAGCGCATGCATGCGGCGTCGACAGCGCCGCCGCCCCCGTCGTCATGGCCGGCGGTCACCGCCGCGAGCGACGAATACCGCCGCGTCACCGTGCGCGGCACTTTCCTCAATGCCGACGAGACGCTGGTGCAGGCCGTGACATCAGACGGTCCAGGCTTCTGGGTGCTGACCCCGCTGCGCATGGCTGACGGAACCACGGTGCTGGTCAATCGCGGCTTTGTGCCGCCTGAGCGGCGCGATCCCACGACACGGCGCGACGGCGAGCCGCAGGGCACCGTCAGCGTCACCGGCTTGTTGCGGATGTCGGAGCCGAAGGGCGGTTTCCTGCGCAACAACGACCCCGCATCTGGCCGCTGGTATTCGCGCGACGTCGCCGCGATCGCCGCCAACCATGGATTGTCGCAGACCGCCCCCTTCTTCATCGATGCCGATGCGACGCCCAATCCGGGCGGCACTCCGGTCGGCGGGCTTACGATCGTGCGGTTTCCAAACAACCACCTGATTTACGCGCTGACATGGTTCGCGCTGGCCATTATGCTGGCGGGCGCGCTCCTGCGCATCATCAGCGGCAGGGGTCGCGCCGGCGCCGATCCAAGGTGGGACTCAAGGCGCGCCGCCGTGCGCCGCCTGATCGGCGTAGCCCGCAATCTGTCTCGCGACACAGGCCCAGATGCTCGAGCGCACATCGGATCCGCATGACGAAGAGGCCGCGACCGGCACGGCGGTGATGCCGTCCGCCGTGAGCGCGGCCGCCGGCATGCCGTTCGATCTCGCAGCCCCCGCCGACCTCGCCACCAACCGCAAGAACATGGCCCTGCTGGTCCAGCTGCGCTGGATCGCGGTGATCGGCCAGATCGCGACCATCGGCTTCGTGCAGTTCTGGATGGGCGTCGCGCTTCCGCTGATGCCGATGGCCGCCGTGATCTCGGGGCTGGTGGCGCTCAATCTCGTCAGCCTGCTGTGGCTGCGCTACCGCGCCGACATCAACAACCGCGAGCTCCTGATCGCGCTGACGCTCGACGTTGCTGCGCTCACCGTCCTGCTCTATCTCAGCGGCGGCGCCACCAATCCCTTCACGTCGCTCTATCTGCTGCAGGTCACGCTTGGCGCGGTGCTGCTCGACGCCCCCTCCACCTGGTCGCTGGTGGCGCTGGTGTGCATGAACTTCGCCTGGCTGACCAGCTACTACCGGCCGCTGGAGCTGCCGCAGCAGGGCTTTGCCGATGCGTTCAACCTCCATATCGTCGGCACCTTCATCGGCCTCGTGCTCGACGCCGTGCTGCTCGTGGTGTTCATGACGCGGATCAACCGCAACCTGCGGGACCGCGACCTCCGCCTCGCGGCGCTGCGCCAGCACGCGGCCGAACAGGACCATATCGTCCGGATGGGGCTGCTGGCCTCCGGCGCCGCGCACGAGCTCGGCACGCCGCTCGCTTCGCTCTCGGTCATCCTGGGTGACTGGCGCCGGATGCCCGCGCTCGCCTCCGATCCCGAGCTGTCGCAAGACCTCGGCGAGATGGAGATCTCGGTGCAGCGCTGCAAGACGATCGTCACCGGCATTCTGCTGTCGGCCGGCGAGGCCCGCGGCGAAGGCTCCTCGCCGACCACGGTCGCCGCATTCCTGTCGGCGCTGGTCGAGGAATGGCGGACGTCGCGGCCGTCGGCCACGCTGTATTTCCGCAACGCCTTCGGGGCCGATCTGCCGATCGTCTCCGACATCGCACTCAAGCAGGCGATCTTCAACGTGCTCGACAATGCCGCCGAGGTCTCGCGCGACTGGATCGAGCTGACGGCAGAGCGCGATCGCGACAGGCTGGTGCTGTCAGTGATCGATCGCGGCCCCGGCTTCTCGCGCGAGATGCTGGCGCATGTCGGCAAGCCGTATCAATCGACCAAGGGCAGCCCCGGCAGCGGCCTTGGCCTGTTCCTGGTCGGCAACGTGGTGCGCAAGCTGGGCGGCGTGGTGACGGCGCGCAACCGGCCGGACATCGGCGCCGCGGTCAGGCTCGAGCTGCCGCTCTCGACGCTCGCGATCGGAGACCATCTTGACGGATGAACGCCAGCTCCTGATCGTCGAGGACGACGCAGGCTTTGCCCGCACACTGAAGCGCTCGTTCGAGCGCCGCGGCTACGGCGTCGCGGTATCGGCCTCGCTCGACGAGGTCCGGCATCTCCTGGAAGTACAATCGCCCGGCTATGCCGTGGTCGACCTGAAGCTCGCCGGTGGCGCCTCCGGTCTCGCCTGCGTCGAAGCGCTGCACGCGCATGATCCGGAGATGCTGATCGTCGTGCTGACCGGGTTCGCCAGCATCGCGACCGCAGTGGAGGCGATCAAGCTCGGCGCCTGCCACTATCTGGCAAAACCGTCGAACACCGACGACATCGAGGCCGCATTCCTTAAAGCGCAAGGCAACGCCGCCATCGAAGTCGGCGCGCGGCCGACCTCGATCAAGACGCTGGAATGGGAGCGCATCCACCAGACGCTGATCGAGACCGACTTCAACATCTCCGAAGCCGCCCGCCGCCTCGGCATGCACCGCCGGACGCTGGCGCGCAAGCTCGAGAAGCAGCGGGTGAAGTAGCCGATAGAGGCGGGTGACGCCAACGAGACACGCGAATGCGCGCCTGATTCAGCCGGCCGCCCCTCGCTCCGTCACGACATCGCGGCAACATCAGCCGCAGTGTCGATGTACTCCTGAAAACGGACCGCCTTTCCGTCGCGGTACTTGAAAACGTGGGCCCATTCGTTCGTTACGGTCTTGCCTGTTCTCTTTGCCCGCGCCGTGAGTGTGCCCAAGACCACGACGGTGTCGCCCTGCTCGATCATCTCACGCGGAGCAAACTCGCTGAATTCCAAATTCTCGCCGACCTGGACGAAGAAGTTTGCAATCTGCTGCTTTCCCCTGAAGGTCCCCGCCCAAGGCAATTTATCCTGGGGACCTGGGGTTATCCACGTGCAGTCGTCATCGATCAGATCCCTGATGAGCGCTGGAATGTCACCACGTTGAAAGGCCTCATAGCCCTTCCTGGTTGCCTCAACATTGGATGCCATCGGATTTCTCCTCTGCAAATTGTTGGGTCATCTTAACGTCGATCCAATAACGGCAGGGCGGCCAGCATAGCATGCCGGGCACCGATTGCCGTCGTCATCCGTGAAACAACTCAAGACGATTCTGGTCAGGATCGTTTACGTGGCTTTCGAGCCGTTTGGCATCCGGAGGTTTCGCGCGCCTCACCTCGATCGGGGGCTGAAATGGAACGCATCCACCGGATCCTGATCGAGACCGATTGCAGCACACCGACATCGCCGCTTCGGCATGCACCGCCGTACGCTCGCGCGCAAGCTCGAGAAGCAGCGGGTGAAGTATCTGCGGAGCGGCCCCGGATTTCGCTTCGCTTCATCCGGACTACGAATAGAGAGCCGCGTGGACGCAGCGTTGCCGTTTACTTCGGTGGCGTTGCAACGCGCGCCGCGCAAACAAAAAGCCCGGTCTTGTGACCGGGCTTTTGATCTGAAACCTTGCAGCGCTGCTTAGGCGGCTTCGTCGGCGACGCTGGTATCGTCGCCATCGCTGTCGAGATCCTCACCGTCGGCATCGCCCTCGCCTTCACCCTCGGCTTCGGCCTTGGCGCCGCGGCGCGGGCTCTTGGCGAGTTGGCCTTCGATCTCCTTGATCGCCTCGGTCTCGGTCGAGTGCTGCACGACCGCGATTTCGCGCGATAGACGGTCGAGCGCCGCTTCATAGAGCTGGCGCTCGCTGTAGGACTGCTCGGGCTGCGATTCAGAACGATAGAGATCGCGGACCACCTCGGCGATCGCGACGATGTCGCCCGAGTTGATCTTCGCTTCGTATTCCTGGGCGCGGCGCGACCACATGGTGCGCTTAACGCGGGCGCGGCCCTTCAGCGTCTCCAGTGCCTTCTTGACCAGCGCCGGCTCCGACAGCTTGCGCATGCCGACATTGGCGACCTTCGCCGTCGGAACGCGCAGCGTCATCTTGTCCTTCATGAAATTGATCACGAACAGCTCAAGCTTGGCGCCCGCGATCTCCTGCTCCTCGATCGCCAGGATCTGGCCGACGCCGTGAGCGGGATAGACCACGAATTCATTGGCCTTGAAGCCCTGACGCTGGGTCACGACCTTCTTCTCTGCGGGGGGCGGCGCGACGGCCGGCTTGGCGGCAACCTTCGGAGCAGCGGCGGGGACGGCAGCCTTCGGGGCAGCCGGCTTCGGCGCAGCAGCAACAGTCTTGGGGGCGGCCTTCGCAGCAGCGGGCTTCGCAGCTGCCGCTTTCGCAGCAGTCTTGGCAGTCTTTTCTGGCATCACGCTTCTTTTGTTCTTTGAGGACTTTGCAGCCGCCGCCTTCTTGACCCCCTTCACGGGCGCCTTGGCACGGCCCTTGGTTGCGCTGCGGGCAACGACAGCGGCTTTTTTCGTCGTCTTTGAAGCACTCTTTTTACGCGTTTTCTGTGACACAGCCTGCGCGCGGAAACTGCCACGCCCCTGTTCGATGTTTGCGGGAACCTCGAAGCCACAAGGTACGCATGGCAGGGGGTTCTTGGCCTGTAATGTGCCCAATATAGCACATTTTCCGCAAAAATCAATGGTTTACGCCCGATTCCGGGCATAACAGGGGACGCTCGGGTCAGATGTCCGTCATTAGGGTTAAATCGGCGGGCCGGACGGAGGGCCGCGGCGACCCCAAGCCCGCCCTTATCGGGGTAGTCCCGAGGGTGACAGGCGAACTTAGTCGCCGCTGCCCGGATTCGCAGAAAAATATTTCTCGAACTTGCCTTCCTTGCCTTCCCACTCCTTGGCGTCCTCGGGCGAGTCCTTCTTCTGGGTGATGTTCGGCCAGCTCTTGGCGTAGTCGCGGTTGACCTCGAGCCACTTTTCCAGCCCCGGCTCGGTGTCCGGCTTGATCGCATCAGCCGGGCATTCCGGCTCGCACACGCCGCAATCGATGCATTCGTCCGGATGGATCACCAGCATGTTCTCGCCCTCGTAGAAGCAATCGACGGGGCAGACCTCGACGCAGTCGGTATATTTGCACTTGATGCAGGCTTCAGTGACGACGTAGGTCATCCAAAACTCCGAAACGATCCACTTTTTCCGGGGTTGCGTAGCGCAGGAATACCGGAGCCGCAAGGAATTGCTGGCCCTAAATAGCTATTCCTTGCCTCCTTGCAAATCCTCGCAAAGCAGGCGCGCGGACGCGGCGTCGCCGCGCCGTTCGGCAAAGCCGATCACTTTCAGCACACGGACGCTGTTGTCGAGCGCGACGGTGACGACGTCACCCAGCTTCACGGCATGGCCCGGCGATTTCTCGCGCGTGCCGTTGATGCGGACATGCCCTGATGCGACAAGTTCAGCCGCGCTGGTGCGGGCCTTCACCACCCGCGCATGCCACAGCCATTTGTCGAGGCGCTGTCGATCCAAGCTTCAGACCAAGGTTGGATTATTCCTTCCGGCCGGCGAGCTGCTCCTTCAGCGCAGCGAGCTTGGCGAAGGGCGAGTTCGGATCGATCGGCCGGTCGCGCTCACGCGGCGTGCTCGCGCTCGAGGCATAGGGCCGATGCGACGGGCCGCCCTCGCGCTTGTCACGCCCGCCCTTGTCGCGGCCGCCGCGATCACGATCGCCGCCCTTGCGGCCGCCGCCGAATTTCTCGCCGCGCCGCTCATTGTCACGATCGCGGCCCTTGCCCTCGAAGCGCTCGCGGCGCTGGCCCTTGTCGTCACGATTGTCCTGGCGATTATCTTGGCGGTTGTCGCGGGCCGGCGCGCCATCGGCCGGCGCGACGGAAGCTGCCGCAGCGCCGTCAGCGGGTGCTGCGCCCGGACGCGGCGCGCGGAAGTCGTGGTGACGGCGCGGACGGCGATGCTGCTCGCGCTTCTCGCCTCCCTCGCCACCGCCTTCTGCGGCCTGCGCGCCTTCGGCGGGCTTGTTCTGGTGACGGCCGCGATTGCGATCGTGACCGCGATGATGCGGACGGCGTTCTCCATCGGAGCGGCCGCCGGGACGCCAGACTTCGACCAGTTGCGGCTCGGCCGGCGTTTCCGCGGCTGCGGGAGCGGCCTCGGCGGTGTCAGCGTCAGCGCTCGCGGGCTCCGCGGGCGCCTCAGTGGCAGCCTCAGGCGCCTCCGCAGCGGCTTCCGCGGCAGGCGCAGGCTCGGCTGCGGCTTCAGCGGCGGGCGCCTCAGCAGCGGGTTCTTCGGCCGCGGCGGGCGCGTCGACGGGAGCGGCACGCTCCGCTGCGGCATCCTGGTGCGTCTCGATGACGACCGGCGTCGCCTCACTGGCAACCACCTCGGCAAAGCCGACATCGGGCAGCAGCGCGGCCGACGGCGCGGGATCGCCGGATACCGGCTGATCGACAGCAGCTTCGGCCTCGGGCGCTTCGACCTCGGGCGCTGCGGCAGCCTCCACCGCATCGGTCGTGACCTCTGCGGCGGCGTCGGCCGGCGCATCGGCAGCGGCATCGACCGGCGCATCCGCGCCAGCGTCAGCACCAGCCTCGACCGGCGGTGCCTTGCCGGCAACCGTCTCGGTGGTCTCGACCGGTGCGGCCTCAACCGCCTTCGGCGGCAGCGGCGGACGGCGGTCCATGCGATAGCCGAGCGCACGCAGGATCGAGGCAAAATCCTCACCGGCGGAGCCGGTCAGCGAGGTCATCGCCTGCGTCACGACAAAGCCGCGGCCGTCGAAGGCGCCTGTGGGCTTTTCGCCCGGCGAGGTCTCGCGCCAGGCCAGCGCCGGACGGATCAGATCGGCAAGCCGCTCCAGGATGTCGACGCGCACCGCGCGCTCGCCGCACTGGCGATAGCCGAGCACGCGATAGCCATCGCGCGGCAACGTCTTGTCGACCGGGAACGAGGTGCGGCCGCTGGATGCGAGATGCTGCACATTCGACAGCGCCGCCATGTCGACATTGTTCTGCTTCTCGGCCCACAACAGCGAAGCCAGCGAGCGCGCCGCGGGCTTCAGCAGCTGCGGGAAATAGATGTGATAGGCGCCGAACCGCACGCCGTATTTGCGCAGCGCGGCGCGCGAGGGCTGGTCGAGATCCTTCATCTCGGCCGCGATCTTGCTGCGCTCGAGCACGCCGAGCGCCTCGACCAGCTGGAACGCGATGCCGCGGGCGATGCCCTGGATATCCTCGGCCTTGGACAGTTCGAACAACGGCCCGAGCAGTTTTTCGATATGCGTTTTGAGCCAGAGATCGAGCCTGGTCTGCACGGCTTCGCGCGAGGCGCCGGTCAGCCGCTCGTCGGAAATGATGCGCAGCCGCGGATGCAGCGCGTCCTCGGCGGCGACGAGCTTGGCGACCGCATCGCCGGTCCAGCGGATGGTGCCGTCGGAGGTCAGCACGAACTGCTCGTCGGGGGCGGCACCCAGTTTCTCGGCGCGCGCATCGATCTCGCGCGCCAGCACCTGCTGGGCGGCGGCTTGCAGCGCCTTGGCTTCGCTGCCGGCCTCGGCCGCATCAGGTGCAAAGGTGAAACCATCGAGCCGGCCGATCACATGACCTTCCACGATCACTTCGCCGGTCTTGCCAATTTCCGTATTCAAAACTGAGTTCTCCCGCAGGCGGCGCATCAATACACTGGTCCGCCTGTCAACGAAACGCTCCGTGAGCCGTTCATGCAGCGCATCGGATAATTTATTTTCGAGATCGCGCGTGATCCCCTGCCAGTGCTCCGGGTCATACAGCCAGTCCGGCCGGTTGGCCACAAAGGTCCAGGTCCGGATCTGCGCGATCCGGCCCGATAGCGTGTCGATATCGCCGTCGGTCCGGTTGGCCTGGTCGACCTGGGCGGCAAACCATGCGTCAGGGATACGACCCTTTTGCATCAGGAAGCCATACAGCGTGGTCACGAGTTCGGCATGGGCGGCCGGCGACAGCTTTCGATAGTCCGGAACCTGGCAGGCCTCCCATAGCCGCTCCACCGCTTTAGCCCCATGCGCGAATTCGCGCACCTCGGCGTCGCGCGCGACATGGTCGAGCACGCGCTGGTCCTCGGCGATCGGGGCCCGTGTCAGTGCCTCATGATTGGGCGCCTGCGCCAGCGACACCTGCAGCGCGCCGAGCGAGGCGAAATCGAGCTTCGCGTTGCGCCATTGCAACATCTTGACGCTGTCGAAGGTGTGGTTCTGCAGCGCGTTGACGAGCTCCGGCTCGAACGGCGCGCAGCGTCCCGTCGTACCAAACGTGCCGTTGCGCGTGGCGCGGCCGGCGCGGCCCGCGATCTGGGCGAATTCGGCCGGCGTCAGCCGGCGGAACTGATAGCCGTCATATTTGCGGTCGGAGGCGAAGGCGACGTGATCGACGTCGAGATTGAGCCCCATGCCGACCGCGTCGGTGGCGACGAGATAATCGACGTCGCCGTTCTGGAACATCTCGACCTGCGCATTGCGCGTGCGCGGTGACAGCGAGCCCAGCACAACAGCCGCGCCGCCATGCTGGCGGCGGATCAATTCGGCGATCGCATAGACCTCATCCGCCGAGAACGCGACGATCGCGGTGCGTCGCGGCTGCCGCGTGATCTTGCGGTCGCCGGCGAATTCGAGCTGCGAGAGCCGCGGCCGCGTGACCATCGAGGCGCCCGGCAACAGCCGCTCGATGATCGGCCGCATCGTCGCAGCGCCCAGCAGCAGCGTCTCGTCGCGGCCGCGGCGGTTGAGCATGCGATCGGTGAACACATGCCCGCGCTCGAGATCGGCGGCGATCTGGATCTCGTCGACCGCGAGGAACGACACATCGAGATCGCGCGGCATCGCTTCCACGGTCGAGACCCAGAACCGCGGCGCCTTCGGCTTGATCTTCTCTTCGCCGGTGATCAGCGCGACATTGTCGACGCCGGCGCGATCCGCGATCTTGTTGTAAACCTCGCGCGCGAGCAGCCGCAGCGGCAACCCGATCAGCCCCGACGAATGCGCAAGCATGCGCTCGATCGCGAGATGCGTCTTGCCGGTGTTGGTCGGGCCAAGCACCGCAGTGACGCCTGCGCCGGGCACGCGGTCATTTCCGAACGAGGATGAGAAAGCCATATTTTGCAGGTGTTTCTTGAATTGTTGGCAAGATCCCTAACCCGTCATCCCCGCGCAAAGGCCCCGCCTTTGTCGCTGTGAGGAGCGCGTCAGCGCGTCTCGAAGGATGCACGGCCGAGATCTATCCGTTTGCGGCGGTCTTGATGAGACAGCGGGGCCGTCGCCCTTCGAGACGGCCGCTCCGCGGCCTCCTCAGGGTGACGGTGAGGGATTGACGCTTTCGTCTTCACTCCTTCACGCGTCCTTTCGCAAAATCTGTCTCACAATGCGACGCTTTCTGCGCCCGGCTTAAGCTTCGGAACGACTCCGGAACGAATCGCGCCCGAATCGGTGACTCCATTCCAGGCCTGAAACGTTCACCGCAACATCTCGGGTGGACCTGACGGCGGCGGCACTAGATCAAGTTTGAGAGGGCTCCACAAGCACAGGATATGCGGACTGAATTCCTTAAATTCCAGAGGGGGCCGAGTCGAATCAGAAGCAGGCAAGAGTCAACTGGATTCCGGTGACGTCTGTTGCATTCCGCGGGGTCCCTAACTCGTCATGCCCGGGCTTGACCCGGGCATCCATCAACCAAGAAAGACCTCTCTCGAAAACGATGGATTGCCGGGTCAAGCCCGGCAATGACGAGATTGCCCCTACTGCGTCTTCGCCACGCGCGGCGGCGCGGCGGTGGTGACGAACGTGGTGGCTTCCAGCATGGCCTGGCCGAGCGGGGTCGGGATCGTCATGCGGAACGGCACCAGCAGGCGGGTGCCCGCGATCGGCACGAAGGCGATCTCGATGTTGCGCTGGGCGGCGAGGTATTTGATGACGGGGCGATCCGGGATGTAGCCCGAGACCGGCACGAAATAGAGCGCGCAGACCAGCGCCGGGCCGTGATAGCCGCGCTCGGCCTTGACGATCTCGACCCGCTTGAAATCGAGCTTGAGGTCGTAGCGCATGCGGCCGTCGAACACGCCGGCGCCGGTGCGGCAGACATCCGGGCTCATCAGTTCGGCATTGCCGGGGGCGCGCAGGAACGAGCCGGTCATCGGATCGAACACGCCCTTCTTCTGCGCGTCCGACACCGGCAGGCGGTCGGCATCGACCGGCGGCTCCGGTTCGATGGTGGATTCCTTGATGGCGCCGTTGGCCAGCACCATCCGGATCGTCTCGGATTTCTTCGCGGTGGTGGTGGTCGCGGTGTAGGAGTTCGCGACCAGCGAGCCGTTGACGACGCGGCCCTGCGAGGCACCCGAGCCGCTGCCGCCGGAAAACGCCTTCAGAAGCCCCGCGGTGCCGCCCTGGGCCGAGGCCGAGAAAGAGTCGTCGCCGATTTCGATGGTCCAGGCGCCCTTGCCGACCGGGATACCGGCCAAGGTCGCCTCATACTTGGCGTCAAGCCGCCCCTGCGCGCTGGCGCGCTCGGCGCAAAACAGCAGGAGGGCACCAGCGCACAGGCCGATGAGCCGGCCGAGCGGGGGCAAAAGGGCAATCGTGGTGGTCACTTACGTACCTGACGGTCCTGCTATCGGCGCTCGGTTCGTTGTCCAATTCCGCCAAGTCACATCAGCATGTCACATCGGCCGGACAACACGCGCATCTCTTATGGAACCAAGACTTGCAGCCGAATACGCCCTTTATATGGTTGCTATATCCGACGTTAAGTGGCTGGAACGGCTTATGAACCGCCATTTCCCGGACCGCCCGTGCGGCGATATAATCTTGACGCTTGGGCGATCTGCCCCTATACACCCGCGGTTCCTGGAAAATGGACGCGAATTCAAAACCCCCGCGCGGGCCGCGTGATCGCACGCGCCGCCAGAGGCGGGGATGCAATAAGGATTTTGTAAGATGTCCCGGCGCTGCGAACTGACGGCCAAGGGCCCCCAGACGGGCCACAAGGTGAGCCACTCCAACATCAAGACCAAGCGGCGCTTCCTGCCGAACCTGGCCAACGTGACCTTCATCTCGGACGCGCTCGGCCGCAACGTGCGCCTGCGCGTCTCGACCAATGCGCTCAAGAGCGTCGACCACAATGGCGGCCTCGATGCCTACCTGATCAAGGCCAAGGCCGAGGTGCTGTCGCCCCGCGCGCTGGATCTCAAGCGCGCGATCGAGAAGAAGGTCGGCAAGGCGGTGTTCGTGAAGAAGGCGAGCTGAGCTAGCCACAAGCGCGAAAGCGCGGAGAGAGTTTTGAACGGCCGGGTCGGATGACCCGGCCGTTTTTGTTTGTTCATATCCCGATGCATCAATGCGCCGGTGTCATGTCTTTCAAGAAATCTCTCAATCCCTCCTTCACCCGGCCCGTAGGCTCCACGATCGGCGAAATTCCCCAACGCTGAAAGATCGCCTGCTCAACCGGATTGGGATTCGCCATAAAGATATAGCTTGGAGGCCGGTCTAATTTTGAGCCAGCTGCTCGCCAGATTTTCGTGAGCCTATGGAAGAGATATCTAACATTGATGTCGGAGAGGCTGTACCCGATGAAAAGGACGGGATGCCGCAGCACGTCCGCTCTAAGCATCTGGTCGAGCGGCGACTCGAAGTCGAGCCGTTCAAAATAGCTACTCTCAGTGAGAATTAGCGTTGCATCGTCGTCAAAGTCACCATGGAATTTGACGATCTCCAACTCATGGCTGTTCTGCTTAGCCATAAGATCCTGCACCGTTAGTATCTTTCGGTACGGCACCTGCCAGTGCTCACATGCTTTCTCGAGCCATCGATCGAAGTTGGTAGTGTATATTTTTCGGAAGCTGGCTTTAACAATCGCTTCGTGAACTTCTGAATTCCTGACTTCGATCCCCTTGTCATGCCAGTTCACATCCATCCAACTTCTTAGTGGGCCGATGCTTCCGCGTTCAATTTCGAAGTATTCCGCCAAGGACAGATACCCTCCAAACTGTTTAAGTATGAGTGGATCGTATCCAAGCAACTCAGCCACTTTGTCCATCAAACCTGACCAAGACGGAAGACCGAGATTCTGAGAGACTCCGGCACCCACAAACAAGATCGTGTTTCTCGTATCGATCTGCTCACGCATTCGCATTCTCATTTAGAAATGAGATAAGTTTATCTACGGCCAACTTGCGCATCGAGATCGAGTTTTTTTGGTCACCCATTTCCGCAAATGTTTTCTTGAATCCATTAGGGACAAATATTGGATCCCACTGGAAGCCCTCTGGTCCTCGCGGCTTTCGGGCGACGACGCCCTCGATGCGACCGGTGAACACTTCGATTTTCTTTCCGTCGCAATAAGCCAGATAGGTAATCGCTGTAACCGCCGGGTCTGCGGATTGGCCAACAATTTCTGCAAGCCTCTTATTCTTGAGTTTATTCCAAAATATCTCGGTAAGTCCTCCGGGGAATCCGCCGAGAAAGGGAAACTGCAAACCGGTGTGATCTACAAAGATTGGACGTTTGATTTTGGCAAACGCTTTAACAACTTTGTCTCGAACCAACACCTCCATGTCATCCGTTTGAATTTCGTCGATCGAGACGGATGCCTTCACGAGATCATACCGTGTTCCTTTGAAGAGTTTCCGAAACTCACCAAACTTGTAGTCATTCTTGGTCAGAAACCTCAGATCCATGTTGAACCCTTCATCCGAACGCAGTGTTGCGTTGCGCGTTGACCAGGATGAATGTTGTTCTCTTCGTGATCTCCTTTAGATTCTCCGCACCGATATACGTCATGGCCGACCTCACCCCTCCACTAATTTGAGAGAGGGTCACTTTGACCTCACCCTTGTACGGAATGCTTACAGTCTTGCCTTCCGCTGCACGGTACTCGGCAACGCCCCCGTGATATTTGGTCATCGCGGTCTCAGACGACATGCCGTAGAATGTCATACTCTTGGGAACACGTTTGCCTTCAACGTCCTCGTATTGGACCTCGCCTGCGCACTTCGCGTGACCAGCAAGCATCCCACCCAACATGACAAAGTCCGCACCGCCGCCAATCGCCTTCACGATGTCTCCTGGCACTACGCAACCGCCGTCCGAACAAACATGCCCCTTTAGTCCGTGCGCAGCGTCCGCACACTCTATGACAGCCGAAAGCTGAGGAAATCCGATTCCGGTCAAGTCTCGGGTTGTACACACCGACCCCGAGCCAATTCCAACTCTGACAATATCTGCACCAGCTAGTATCAGCGCTTCCGTGATCTCAGCCGTCACCACTGTCCCGGCCATGATTATCGCAGAGGGATTGTCCTCGCGTAGCTTGGTCACGGCGCCTAAGAACTGCTCCGTGTATCCGTTCGCTACGTCGATACTGATCATCGGAACAACAATTTGCTCCTTCACTTTGGCCAGCTTTTCCCGATCTTCCGTGGAAGTGCCGATCGTGTAGAAGGTCGAACCGGAAGCTTCGGTGCGGAAGAAATCTACTAGGTCTGCCACGTCGTAGTACTTGTGCAATGCGACAAGCGCTTTGAAGGGCGCGAATGCACGCGCCATCTCGAAAGTACCAACCGTGTCCATGTTGGAAGCGATTATCGGAAAACCCGCCCACTCTCGTGTCGAATGACGAAAATGAAATGTCCTCGCGATGTTGGCTTCCGACCTAGACGTCAATGTCGAACGTTTCGGTCGGATGAGTACGTCACGAAAATCCAGCTTCAAATCTGTTTCAATGTGCATTTTAGCCAAGCCTCGCCAACCGGCAGTTAAGAGTACGAGCTTATAAGTAGGGATCACCCAGAACAACTAGACGTTGTTCCTCTACCGGCCCTTCGGCTTCAAGAAATTTCCCGATGACCCGACAACGCGAGCGACTTCGTTAACCGTGGCTCGGCCGAGACGGGATAACGGCTTTCGGCGCTTGAACAGTACATTCCCGCAGTGCTCCGAACGCGGGCCTTCCGTATCAACAGCGATAGTTTTGTGTGAACTGTGCGCGGCAATTAAGGGGCAAGGAGTGCGCTAAAAATCAAATTTCAATAACGTTTTCAATACGATACACCCTGTCCAGTCCCCGCAAAGAAAATATTCCTCTTCCCCGGCACCCCAACTCAGCATTACAAGCAGCGCGTCCCGCCTCCTCTGAGAGGGGCGTATCGCGATCGTCACGGACGTTGGGTGCGGGATGCGGTGGACGCTGTGGGTGCGCTTGACGAGCGCACCTCATCGCGGACGGTGAAAGCGTGTGGTCCTGACGCCCTAGCGGCCGGTGTCCCCTCGCGAAGCGCGCAAGCGTTTCTGCGGAGGCGGTGACAAGCAAGCCAAGTCTCGCCGGGGAGAGCACGTATAAGCCGTAACCCATCCGCGCGGGGAACGCCGGGATCGCCCGGCCGTACCTGTGGTCCTACCTCCCGAGCTTTTTGTTGCTCGGGACCCATGGGTGCGTGCTGGCACCCGGCGTTCCCTGCGCCCTCTGCTCCATCAGCGAGGGTCACACTGCCGCAAAGCTCGGGCCGATCCGGCCGCGAGGCTGCGTGCGCTCACCCTCTCCTGCTGTCTGACAGGTGAATCGATCCGAACAACGCGCATGCGTGGCAACGCGTGAGTGGTTTTTTCTTTGTGTGATGACGCATGGAGTAAAATCATTCATCACCTTGGACTGGAAGAGATGGATTGCGCTGTCTCACCAAAGTTTCCGCCTTCGCCAAAGGCTTCGGCGGACAAGACGGCGTGACAAGTCCGCCAACTTGCGGCGCAAAGAGTCCGCTGACAGCTGTTGCCAATGACAGCGGTGTCATCACGCGAATCCATATTGATGCGTCGAGAGCGCGTGAAGAAAGCCTTAACGCGCCGGCGTTAACCGACAAAGAAAGCCTATAAATCACGGCAAAAAGCGGCTTGTCGCGCCGAAGCCTTCGGCGAAGGCGGAACGTTAATCACAAACTCATTCGCATCATCACGAGCGCATGAGGCGCATGCAAAACGCCACGATCTCTTCCAGATGTTAGTGTGCAAACAAGCCGTCCGACACGATTGCGATTCGACGCGGCCACGCCGCGCGGGTTCGAAAACCGTGAAGGACATCACGGCCGGCACAACTGATCGTGAGGCATGTGCGCCGCACTCTTGGGAAGAAGCCAGGCCGTAACTACATCACGTCCAAAGAACGACTCAGTACAAGGAATTGATCAATGCAAGTTCGCGCAGCCGATCCGCGCGGAAGACTGGTGCCTGCACTCGCAACCGCCGCCGTGGCGGTGCTGGCCACGGCCGCCCTCGTCGTCCTCGAATTCAACCCGCCCCGCAATGTGCTGGAGGGCGAGCCCGGCATGATCACCTCCGCCGCCGCCAGCCGCGCCGGCGCCACCGTGCTGCCGTCCGATCCGATCACGACCGGCAGCGTGCGGTATCGCTGAGGGCGTCGCTATTTCATCATCGTCGTCCCGGCGAAAGCCGGGACCCATTACCACTAATGTTTGCCGTTCCGCGAAATGTTGCCCCAGCGTCGTACCCAATAAGCAGCCGGGGTAATGGGTCCCGGCTTTCGCCGGGACGACGGCAAAAATAGTAGTCCCCCGCCGCATTTTCGCATCCCTGCCCCGGCGTCTCGCCACAAGCCCGACACCCACGGCCTCACGTAAGCTCTCCCCCGCGAACAATAAGAACGCCACTGGGAGGCTCACGATGACATCGAAGGCCATTTGCAAGGCCATCACGGCTCTGGCTGCGCTTGCGCTCGCGACACAGGTGCAAGCCGCCGAGAAGAAATATGGCGCGGGTGCCAGCGACACCGAGATCAAGCTCGGGCAGACCTCGCCATTTTCAGGCGCAGCGTCGGCCTACAGCGTGATCGCGAAGACGCAAGCAGCGTACTTCAAGATGATCAACGACCAGGGCGGCGTGAACGGGCGCAAGGTCACCCTGATCACGCTCGACGACGGCTACTCGCCGCCGAAGACGGTGGAGCAGACCCGCAAGCTGGTGGAGCAGGAGGAGGTCGCCGCGATCCTCAATCCGCTGGGCACGCCGACCGGCCTCGCCGTGCGCAAATATCTCAACGACAAGAAAGTGCCGCAGCTGTTCGTCGGCGCCGGCGCCACGCTATGGGGCGACTATGCGCATTATCCGTGGTCGATCGGCTTCCAGCCGTCGTACCAGGCCGAGACCGCGGTCTACGCCAAATATGTGCTGACCAACAAGCCGGACGCCAAGATCGCGCTGTTCTACCAGAACGACGACGCCGGCAAGGATTACGGCAACGGCTTCAAGAAGGGACTGGGGCCCGAGAACACCGCGAAGATGGTGGTGGCGGAGACGACTTACGAGTCGACCGATCCGACGGTCGACAGCCAGATCGTGAAGCTGAAATCGTCGGGCGCCAACGTGCTGTTCATGCACGCGATCCCCAAGCAGGCGGCGCAGGCGATCAAGAAGATTGGCGAGATCGGCTGGAAGCCGGACCTGTTCTTCCTCGCGGCGACCTCGACCTCGGTGTCCTCGGTGCTGAAGCCGGCCGGCTTCGAATACTCGAAGGACATCATCTCGTCCTACTCGCTGAAGGATCCGAACGATCCGCAGTGGAAAGACGATAAGGATGTGATCGCCTGGCAGAGCTTCATGAAGAATTACTTCCCCGACGGCAATCTGCAGGATCAGCTGATCGTCTACGGCTATGTGGTGGCGGAGGCGACGGTGCAGGTGCTGAAGCAATGCGGTGACGACCTCACCCATGAGAACATCATGAAGCAGGCCGCCAACCTCGACATCGCGCTGCCGATGTTCCTGCCCGGCATCAAGGTGAAGACCTCGCCGACCGACTATTTCCCGGTCGAGGCAATGCGGCTGCAGAAGTTCAACGGGGAAACGTGGCAGCTGTTCGGCGACACGATCGGGAATGATTGAGGGGCGTTGTTGAACGCGATCCCACCCACATCGTCGTCCCGGCGAAAGCCGGGACCCATTACCCCGCGTTGATGTGTGGCGCGACGCTGGAGCCACAGCCTGCTCCCACAACAGGCTGCGGTGGTCATGGATCCTGGCCTTCGCCGGGACGACGAGGAGGTTAGACTGCCCGGACGACGGGAGGTTAGACTCCCCGCTCCAGCAACACCCGAAAATCCGCCCGCGCGCGCTGCGCCTCGGCCCGCGCAGCTTCCGACGCATCGCCGAGCCCGAAATAGCCGTGAATCAATCCCTCGCCGGCATGATACGTCACCGGCACACCGGCCGCCTGCAATGCCTTCGCATAGGCCTGGCCCTCGTCGCGCAGCGGGTCGAACCAGGCGGTGGTGACGACAGCCGGCCCGACACCGGCGAGAGACTTCGCGCGCAGCGGCGAGACGCGCCAGTCGGAGCCCTCAGCCGGGTCCGCGAGATAATGCCCGCAGAACCACTGCATCGTCGCACGCGTCAGGAAATAGCCCTCGGCATTCTCCGCGCGCGACGGAAATTTGGCGTTCTCGCCCGCGTCGGCAAAGCCGCCGGCCACATCAGTGACGGGATAGACGAGCAGCTGCCCGGCGAGCCTGATGCCGGCGTCGCGGCAGGCGAGCGCCGTGGTGGCGGCGAGATTGCCGCCCGCGGAATCGCCGGCGACGCCGACGCGAGAGAGATCGCCGCCGAACTCGCCGATGCGCGCGACCACGTTGCGGATCGCGGCGAACGCATCCTCGAACGCGCCGGGAAAGCGCGTCTCCGGCGGGCGGCGGTAATCGACCGAGATCACCACCGCGCCGGTTTCGATCACGAGGTTGCGCGCCTGGCGGTCATGGGTCTCGAGATCGCCGGCGACCCAGCCGCCGCCGTGGAAGAAGATCACGGTCGGCGCCCGCCCGTTGCCGCTGCGATAGAGCCGCGCGGCGAGCTTCCCCGCGGCGCCCTGCACCGCGATATCCCGCGCCACATCGACCGGCGGTGGCGGCACCGCCTTGCGCGCCTCGGCCAGCGCCCGCAGCGAATCGCGGGCGCTCTGCGGCGTCATGGTGGTGGGATCGCGCAGCGGCAGCAGCGGGATGATCTTCTCAATGACGGGATCGAGCGGAAGCGGCATGATCGTGCTTTCCCGGGAGCAGTTGCCGTCTATCTGACAACATGCTCCCGAAAAGCACAACCATCATGCCAACCGTCATGCCACGTGTTGCGCGAGCTGCTCCGGCGCGGCCTCGCCCTCCTCGCCGGCGGGCTCAGCCTGCGCGGCGGGCGCAGCGGCCAGTTCCTTGGCCAGCGCGGTGGCGCCGACATAGTCGGTTTTGCCGGTGCCGAGCAGCGGCACCTTGTCGACGACGCGGATGTCGGCGGGCACCGCGAGCTCGGAGGCGCCGGCGCTCTTGGCCTGGCGCTGCATCGCGGCGCGGTCGGCATCCTTCTGCGTGGTGAGCAGCACGATGCGCTCGCCCTTGCGCTGATCGGGCAGCGTGACCGCAACCGACATCGCCTGCGGCCACAGCGCGGTCGCCATGGTCTCCACCGCGGACAGCGAGACCATCTCGCCGGCGATCTTGGCAAAGCGCTTGGCGCGGCCCTTGATCGCGATAAAGCCCTGCGCGTCGACCGAGACGATATCGCCGGTGTCGTGCCAGCCATCGGGCAGCGGCTCGAGCACACCGGGATTTTCGGCACGGAGATAGCCGATCATCACGTTCGGGCCCTTCACCGACAGACGTCCACCTTCCTCGATGCCGGGGACCGGATCGAGACGATACTGCATCAGCGGCGAGATGCGGCCGACGGTGCCCTGGCGGTTCGCCATCGGCGTGTTCATCGCGAGCACCGGCGCGGTCTCGGTGACGCCGTAGCCTTCGAGGATGCGGATGCCGTAACGCTCCATGTAGATCTGCCGCGTGCGCTCCTTCACCGCCTCCGCACCGGCGATGACGAGCCGCAGCGTGCGGAAGTCATAGGCATGCGCCGAGCGGGCGTAGCCGGTGAGGAACGTGTCGGTGCCGAACAGGATGGTCGCGCCGGTCTGGTAGATCAGCTCGGGCACGATCCGGTAATGCAGCGGCGACGGATACATGAAGATCGGGATGCCGCCGAGAAGCGGCATCATCATGCCGCCGGTCAGGCCAAACGAGTGGAACACCGGCAAGACGTTGAACACCTTGTCATTGGCATTGGCATCGACCCGCGCCAGCGCCTGCGCCGCGTTGGCGAGGATGTTGCGGTGGGACAGCACGACGCCCTTCGGCGTGCCTTCCGAACCCGAGGTGAACAGGATGACCGCGGGATCGTTGGCGTTGCGAGTGACGCGCGGCGCGATGCCGGCGCGGAAACCGGCGATCTTGTCGGCGAGGCTGATGCCGACCCTGACATCCTCGAGATAGACGACGCGCGCCTGGCCCGCGATCGCCGCGATCAGCTTGTCGAGCTTGCCCTTCTCGATGAAGGCCTGCGAGGTCAGCACGGTCTTGACCTGCGCCGCCTTCATCGCGGCCAGCACGTTGACCGGGCCGGCCGAGAAGTTGAGCATCGCCGGCACGCGGCCGATGGTCTGCAGCGCAAAGAAAACGACGGCGACGCCGGCCGAATTCGGCAGCAGCACGCCGACATTCTCACCGACCGCGGTGTCCTGCTCGAGCTTGCGGCTCAACACCTGCGCGCCGAGGATCAGCTTGCGATAGGTCAGCTTGGTGCCGAGCGCGTCCTCGATGATCGGCTTGCCGGTATCGCGGTCGCGACAGGCGTGGCCGAGGCCCTCGAACAGCGTCTGGTCGAGCATCGCGTTCTTGACCATGGCGTCGATCATGACGTCCTGCAGCGCGGCACCGGCGGCGTTGCGGCGCGCCTTGCCCCGCAGCGTCTGATCGATCGGCAGCTTCACCGGCGGCAGGATCGAGATCGTCACCTTGGGAAACCAGGAGCGCTTGATCTCGCCGTTCTTGAGATAGCTGAGATGCGAACGCTGCGCGCCCTCGATGCGGACCGGGACGACGACCGCATCGGCCTTGTCGGCGATCATCGCGGTGCCGTCATAGACCTTCATCAGCGAACCGGAGACCGTGATGCGCCCTTCCGGGAAGATCACGACCGGCTCGC
Organism: Bradyrhizobium sp. 6(2017); assembly: GCF_011058295.2. Taxonomy (NCBI): domain Bacteria; kingdom Pseudomonadati; phylum Pseudomonadota; class Alphaproteobacteria; order Hyphomicrobiales; family Nitrobacteraceae; genus Bradyrhizobium; species Bradyrhizobium sp. 6(2017). Next base: position 9,697,448 of record NZ_CP049289.2, read on the forward strand.
CGGCGGCCACCAGCTTGATCAGGTCGCGCGCGGCCAGCGGCTTGGATGGATCCATCGTGTAGTGCTTGATCATCTTCAGGAACGGCTTGGCCCACCACGCCTTGGAGATGCCGGTGTCGACGGCGAAGCTCGCATCGATCGGCAGGGTGGCGTGCAGCAGCGGGCCGTCGACCAGGCTGACATGGTTGGGCGCGATCAGCATCCGCGTGCCCTCGGGCGGCAGGTTCTCCATGCCGCGCACCTCGACCCGGAACAGCGCACGGAACAGCAACGCGCCGAAATCGCGCACGCCCTCCTTGCCCCACTTGCTCAGCACGAACCAAACGGTGCCGAAGCTCGCGATGGCAAGACCGAAGAAGATCCAGGCGATCGCAAGCCCCGCGGCCTGCAGCGCGCCGACGAACACCGCACCGGCGACCATGAAGCCGGCCTGCAAAATGTTGCCGGCGGCGATGATGCGGGCGCGTTCGGACGGCGCGGTCCAGGCCTGCACTGCGGCAAACGACGGCACCACGAACAGGCCGCCGCCGAAGGCGAACAGGAAGAAGTCGGCCAGCATGCGGAAGCCGCCGAACGAGCTCGCAAACGCAGCCGCGGTGACCTCCTTGCCGAGCGACGTGGTTGCGATCGCCCAGGCAAGGTCGAGGCCGATCACGCCCATCACGATGGCGCCGATCGGCACCAGCGCGAGATTCGGACGGACATGGCTCAGCTGCGCCGCGAACAGCGAGCCGGCGGCGATGCCGATCGCGAACACGGCGAGGCACAGCGTGACCACGCCCTCGGTGCCGCCGACGCCTTCCTTGATCAGCGCGGGCAGCAGCGACAGCACGATCGCGCCGACCATCCAGAACCAGGACACGATCACCATGCCGTCCCAGAGCCGCGGTTCGGCGTAGAGCGACTTCAGCAGGCGCACGGTCGAGGTCCAGGGATTCTTGGTGATCGACAGATCAGGCGCGGAGGGCTGCGTCAGGGGGATGCGGGATGCGAACGCCCAGGACAAGACCGACAGGCCGACGACGGCGGCGCAGATCCAGCCCATGTGGCTGGCGCCGGCGACGAACATGCCACCGGCAATGGTGCCGATCAGGATCGCCATGAAGGTTGCGCCCTCGACCAGCGCGTTGCCGGTAGCAAGCTCGGAGACCGAGAGCTGGTCGGGCAGCACCGCATACTTCACCGGACCGAACAGCGCGGCGACGATGCCGAACAGCGCCAGTGCGATGAACAGCAGCGGGATCGAATGGGTGAAGAAGCCGGCTGCGGCAAACGCCGCGGCGAAAATCTCGAAGAACTTCAGCCGGCGGGCGACGACGGATTTGACGTAACGGTCGGCGAGCTCGCCGCCGAGCGCCGACAGCACAAAGAACGGCGCGATGAAGACCGCACCCGCAAGCTGAACCAGCGCCGGCCCCTGCTCGTTGGCGACGCCATAGAGCAGCATGATCACCAGGGCATTCTTCAGCACGTTGTCGTTCAACGCCGAGCAGAACTGCGACCAGAACAGCGGCGCGAAGCGGCGGGACGACATCAATTCCTTGATCATGACCGTTTCCTTGGGTTAGCGCGCAAGGCGCTGGCAGGTCTGCGAGTTCGGGTGGCAGAGAATGGTGAGCGTGGTAAAATGACGGAGATGCCGCAGCCTTTAGTCTTTTCCGCAACGTATCGGTTCGAACCGGCGCACATCCGCCGGCGCCGGAATACCGGGACATTGCCCGCCAGAGATGTACGAGACCTTATCCAGACCTGGGGTTGCTCGGCGCCGAGGCGGGTTCGCGGGGGACATGGTGAGCGCTTTGTTGAGGTTTCGGCGACAATTGCCGCCGGACCGCTTCAGGTCAGTTCACTCAACCCGCGGAACGGCGACCACCGACAGTGGCGCGGCTTGCACCCGCGGCTGCCCGAGGCCGCCGGACGCGGCGCGCGCCGGTCCGCGCACCGCTGTTCCAGGACACCTGCGACGTCGCAGGCACGGGCGATCCGCTCGATCGGCTCCATCGCCGGGGAGAGGATGGCGCGGCCAAAGCCCTTCACGAACTCGATCGCGTCATCGACAAGGGTGGTGGTCAATTGAAGTGCTAGGGTCTGCATGTGAGTGGCCTCCTAAGCCAACTTGAGCAACGCTCAAATTAGTAATACGAAAATGAACATTGTTCAAGAAGAATCACGACGAGACCGGAAAAAACTTCAGCGGCGGACCCTGCTGATCGAGATCGCACGGCGGTTAATCGCCACTAAGGGATTGAGATCATTGAAGGTTCGAGACGTCGCCGAGGCCGCCGGATGCTCCATCGGCAGCGTCTATAACGAGTTTGGCGACTTCGATGGCCTGATCCTGACGGTGAACCGGGAGACCGTCGAGGCCCTGACCACACGGCTCAAGGCGGTTCCAGTCGACGATCCCCTGCGCCAGTTGCACGGGCTCGCCGACGCCTATCTCGGCTTCGCGAGCGAGCACGCCAATCTGCTGCGCTCGCTGTTCGAGCACCGGATGGAGGACGACCGGCCATTTCCGGAAGATATCCTCGTGATGGTGATGGACGCGTTCGCGCTGATGCACGCGCCGCTGCTGCGGCTGCTGCCCGATCGCGCTCCCGACGATGTCGCGCTGCTGTCGCGGATGATGTTCTCCGCGGTCCACGGCATCATCTCGCTGGGCCTCGAGGAGCGCATGGTCGCGGTGCCGCCGGAGCGGCTGCGCGAGCGGCTCGCGCAATTCGTCGACACGCATCTTGCTGGATTGGGCGTAACCCGCAGGCCGTAGTCAGGCTCGCGTGCCGCGATCATGTTTGATTGCGTGCGACGCGCCCTGAGCGGCCGAGCGTCCAGAGCGGCTCAAGAAATACCACTCCGGTGCCGCCCTCCCGGAAGATCAGCTTGAACTCGATCCGTCCGTCCGCGGTGATGGAGGCCGAATGCAGTCCAGCATTGCCGTCGTATCGCAAGGTGTCGTCCAGGACATGCCCGGTGAAGCCGCCGGCAAAGCCAGGTCCGGGTGTACGGCTGTGCGGCATGGCCGGTCCATTCACGAGATAGCCGGTCGCGACACCATCCCGATCGACGCTCGTGACGATCATCATGAACTGGCGGTGCGAGTTGATCCATCCTTCGTCGCTCACCCACACGCCGAGAAAGCGGCGGACACTGTCCGGCACGTCGTTTGCCGGCGCGTGAACGCGAAAGGCCGGAAGCGGCAACTGCTTCTCGACGGCCAGCGCAGTGATCCGCTCGACATCCTGATCTGGCACAATGCCGTGATCCTGCGGCGCGAACCAGTTCGCCAATTCCGCCAGGGGATGCCGCATCCCGTTTGCGATCGGCGGCACGAATGCGAGCGCGGCGAAGGCGATCGCCGACAGGCCGGCGACAAGCAACCATCGGGGAAACACGGCCAAGCGTCCTGCAACGGCGCGCGGAGCGGATGTCGCGCCCGCGGCATCCCGCGGTGCGTGTTCGTGCGATGCCGAAATCGGCTTAGCATCGAGGCGATAACCCCGGCGCGATACCGTCTTGATGATGCGGTGGTCGTCATCCCGCAGTTTCAGGCGCAGCTCGCGGATGCATTGGACCAGCGAATCGTCTGAAACAGCGACGTGGCCCCACACCGCCTCGTGCAGATCCTGCTTGGAGACCAGCCGCCCGGCATTTCTGGCGAGACAGCCGAGCACCGCGAACGACTTCGGCCTGAGATCAAGTTCGACGCCATCCGCGCGCGCGACGCCACGGGCGAAGTCCAGCTCAAAGGCATCAAATATCAATACGGAATCAGTCGCCGGGTTCATAGAGGTCACTCCATGCCCACAGACGGCACCAATCCGGGAAATTTAGCAGGAAAATCGTCGTTCTGTCACTTCTTCATCAGGACTTCCCCGCGGCGCAGCCGATAGTGGCAGACCGGCCTGGCATCATTTCCGGGCACGCGGGAGGTTGACCATGTCGAGGACGCCATTTGCCGTGTTGGTCGGGGGTGTCCTGGCGCTCGCGGCAGTGCAATCAGGACACGGCCAGGCGCAGAACGTCGTGAAGGTCGGCCTGGTGATGCCGTTGACCGGCGTTTTAGGGCCGGTCGGCAAACAGGCGGTCGCTGGGGCGAGGCTCTACATGGCGCAACACGGCGACACGGTCGCCGGCCGCAAGATCGAACTGATCGTCCGGGACGACGCGAGCGTGCCCGACAATGCCAAGCGCATTGCGCAGGAGCTGATCGTCAACGACAAGGTCGCGATCCTCGGTGGCGGACTGACGCCGAGCGTGCTGGCGCTCGCACCGCTGGTCAATGAGAGCAAGACCGCAACCGTCGTCATGGTCTCGGGCACGTCGATCGTGACCGATCGGTCGCCCTACTTCGTGCGCACCAGCTGGACGCACGCGCAGCAGGCCAGCGTACTGGCTGATTGGGCGGCCAAGAACGGATCGAAGCGGGCCACCATCATCGCGTCCGACTGGGCACCCGGGCACGAAGCCGCCGGCGTGTTTGCGGCGAGCTTCACCGCGGCAGGCGGATCGATCGTCGAGGCGTTGAAAGTGCCGCTGGCCAATCCCGACTTCGCTCCGTTCCTGCAGCGCGCGCGGGACGGCAATCCCGACACCCTGTTCATTTTCGTTCCGACAAGCCAGGCCGGCATCCTGGCCAAACAGTTTGTCGAGCGCGGGCTCGACAAGAGCGGGATCAAGCTGATCGGCCCCGGCGACATCGCCGACGACGAGGACCTGCCGGGGATGAGCGATGCCATGATCGGCACGATCACGGCGGGGTTCTACTCCGCCTATCATCCGTCGGACCTGAACCGCGACTATGTCGCCGCGTTCCGCAAGGCCAACGCCAATGTCCGCCCGAACTTCATCAGCGTCAGCGCCTATGACGGCATGCATCTGATCTACCAGGCGCTGCAGGCTACCGGCGGCAAGACCAACGGCGACGCGCTGGTCGAGGCCATGAAGGGCATGGCCTGGGAAAGCCCGCGCGGCCCGATGTCGATCGATCCGAAGACCCGCGAAGTCGTCCACAACATCTACATTCGCAAGGTCGAGAAGATCGGAGGCGAGCTCTACAGCGTCGAGCAGGAAACCTTCCAGGCGATCAAGGATCCCACCAAGGTCGCGAACAGGTAAAGCAGGACGGAGCGGCAACTCTTCCGGCGCGGCGTCGCTTCGACGCCTCAGACGCGGGTGCGCGCGATCGTGCCGGCGACGATCTGCATGGCGACGCCGAGCACCCAGCCCGCCATGATGGTCGCGGTCCAGGCGATGTCCGGCTCGCTGCGCAGCACGACGACACCGACCGAGAAGAATGCAACCATGGTCGCGAGGAAGGTGCCGACCGCGCTGAGCAGCTCAGCCGCGTCGATCTTGCGCGTCGAATTCGAGTCCTTCGGATGGAAGAGCTTTGGCGGCGTATCGATGCCGACATAGAAGCCGATCGCGCCGCCCAGCATCATGAGCAGCAAGAAGGCCTGCGAGGTCAGCGCCGACACGCTCGAGCCGACATGGATGGCGACGAACAGACCGCTCGCGGCTCCCGCCAAAGCAAGGCCGAAGCGCTCCAGGATATGGGCAAACTTTCTGACGCGGCTGCGCATGGCTGTGCCTCATCAATGAATTGCACCGCTGGCAGGCTAGGCCTTTTCGCAGCATCGCGAAAGCCGCCGCCGCTCACATGGCTGCGACCACGCGACGCTATTGTGCGCCAGTTCACATCTATCGTGGCACGGAATGACTAAACATCGATCCAAAGTAGCAATCGAATCCGCTACTACTACCTTGCGCGATCCGCTTCATTCTTTTCAGCGAGCGTCTTTCAATGCCGAGCCCCAAGATCATCATTCTGTCCGATGGCACCGGCAACGCCGCCTCCAGCGTCTGGCGAACCAATGTCTGGCGGATCTTCCAGTCGCTCGATCTGCAGGGCAACAGCCAGGCCGCCAAGTATGATGACGGCGTCGGCACGTCGTCGTTCGTCCCGCTTGCGCTGCTCGGCGGCGCCTTCGGTTACGGCCTCAAGCGCAATATCCTCGATGCCTACAAGTTCATCTGCCGAAACTACGACCACGAGAACGGTTCGATGATCTACCTGTTCGGCTTCAGCCGCGGCGCATTCACCGTGCGTACGCTTGCCGCACTCATCCTCGATCAGGGCCTGATCGTCGCGGACACCGAATCCGAACTGCATGACGGCGCGGTGAAGGCCTACCGGGCGTACCGGGCTGAGGGCTACCACTCGATCTGGCGCATCGAGGTGCCGTTCCGCGCGCTGCGCGACTACATCCTTGTGCCGGTGTGGGACCGCCTCCGGCGCAACAAGTCTTATGCAGAGATCGCCCGGAAGCAGGTCGCCGCGATCGAGTTCATCGGCATCTGGGATACCGTCGCGGCCTATGGTCTGCCGATCGACGAGATGACCCGCGGCATCTCCAACTGGGTGTGGCCGCTCGAACTGCCGAACCGGATTCTCAGCCCGCGGGTCAAGTGGGCGCGACATGCGCTGGCCCTCGACGACGAGCGCACGACATTCCATCCGGTGCTCTGGACCGAGCAGGAGCTGGGACAGCCCGCACCCGCAGTGCCCGCAACCATCGATGGCGAACGTCTGGTCCAGGTCTGGTTCGTCGGCATGCATGCCAATGTCGGCGGCGGTTATCCTGACGATGCCGTCGCCTTCGTGCCGCTGGCCTGGCTGGTCGACGAAGCCGTCAAGCGCGGCCTGGTGTTCAAGAGCGCACCGACCGCCGATCCCGATGCGATCAAGTCGATCAGATCGTCCGAGGACAAGGACGGCCGCCTCTATGATTCGCGCGCGGGCCTCGGCTCCTACTACCGGTATGGCCCTCGCAAGGTCGCCGAGCTCTGCAACGATCGTTATGCCCTTGTCAGCGTGCCGACGCCGAAAATCCACGAAAGCGTGTTCGAGCGGATCGACAGCGGCGCCAATGCCTATGCCCCGATCGGACTTCCGCCGAACTACGTGATTGTCTCCCGCAGCGGCCAGATCACGCCGCTGGGCGAGACGACGTTCGAGACGCCGGCGAGCGCACCGGCGCGTTATGCGGCGCAGGAGAAGCTGTGGAATTATGTCTGGATGCGCCGGATCGCCTACTTCGCCACGCTGGCGGCGTCGCTGCATCTGGCCGCGTTCTGGCTGTTCCACAACCAGCACAAGGAGCACGAATTCAGCTCCTGGTTCAGGATGATTTCGGAGCTGGTGCGCTTCGTCCAATCGTTCCTGCCCGATTCGTTTCACTGGTGGACGGACTGGTATGCCGGCAACCCGGAATGGTTCGCCGGCGGCGTCATTGCGGTTTTCCTGCTGATGGGCGTCGGCACCTCGCTCAGCGCCGCGATCAGGGACAGGATGCGGATCATCTGGCGCGACCGCGCGAACCCGACGCCGCTCTCCGGAATCGTGCACAATGCGATCTATCGATTCCGCACCAGCGCGGTCTATCAGTGGATCCTCAACTTCGGGAAGCGACACGCCGTTCCGTTCCTGCTGACGGCCTTGCTGGTCTGGTTCAGCGCGACACTGCTCAGCCATTTCCTGTTCAATGCCGCTGACTCGATGGGCGCTTTCTGCACGGGCACCGCGGCCGACAAGCTTGTCGCCGTCGACAAGGGCGTCCCGCAGGACGCAGCCGACTTCGATACAAGCGCGATTTGTGCGCCGACCGGCCTCAAGGTCCGCACCGGGTTCAAGTACGAGATCGCGATCACCATGGCGGAGCCGTGGGAGGACGCCGGACGGGCGGTGACGCCGGTCGGATACCGCACGTCGACGATCGAGGCCGCAAAACGTTGGCGTGGTTACGCCACGATTTTCCTGCGGCGCGTCCTGTTCCGGCCGTGGTTCAGGCTGATCGCACGGGTCGGACAGACCGGGGTCGACGAGTATTTTCTTGATCCGGCGCCGGCGCCCAACACCGATCCGCAGGTCTACAAGGCGCGGTTCACGGCCGATCGCAGCGGCGAGATCTTCCTCTACGTCAACCAGGCCGTCATCGGCCTGCCCTGGGTCTACAAATGGTTCTACGGCGATCACAAGGGCAAGGCGAAGGTCACGGTGCGGTTGCTGTAGGGGGGCCGAGCCGCGCCCACAGGATCGCGACCCGACACGGAGCCGCCCGGCGTGATCCATCTGTGATCCAGCCGACAGTTCGGGTTGTAGATCAGCTGCTATGCTCCCTTTGCTAGATGGGCTGCCAGACGCCTGGAACGATCCGACGCGACACCACGGATCCCCGGGGAGTGCTGACGCGCCAGTTTCATATCGACCGGCTATTTTCACCAGCGATTTGGAGGCATCACCATGATTTCCCGAATTCAGGCGTTTCCAACCACAGACGGCATCTTCGTGGTCTGGGAAGTATCGGCAATGATCCCGAACTGTCTGGGCTTCGCGCTGTATCGCCAGCAGCAGGGCAAGACCGCGACCGTGGTCGACACCTGGGTCGGGTTCGAGGATCAGGCGCAGGGCCACAAGTCCGGCGAGCATCGGCCGAGCACCGAATGGCCGGTGCAGAAGACCAACTGGACCGATTTCCTGGCGCCGGCCGATGCTCCGGTCCGCTACGGCGTGGTGCCCGTCCTCAAGGACGGCGATACCAAGGTAAAGCCTGCGGCCAACGCGCCGTCGACATGGACCGACTACGTCTCCGCGACGCCGTCGGGCCCGCTGAAGCCGTGGTTCAACCGCGGCACGATCTCGGCGCAATGGCTGTCGCGCGCGATCGGCAAGGACAAGAAGCCGGCGCAGACGCTGGAGAAGGCGATCTCGACCAAGGGCAACAAGATTCGCGACTTCCTCAAGGGACAGCTTGGCGCCCGCCTGCTCGCGTTACTGGCCGATGCCAAAAAGAACAAGCGCGACGTCTATCTCGCGCTTTACGAGCTCAACGATCCCGAACTGATCGCGGCGCTGACCGCGCTGAAAGGCAAGGCCCATGTCGTGCTCGGCAACAGCACCGGCAAGTCCGACGCCACGGCAAAGGACACCGAGAAGAACGCCGGCGTGCTGAAGAAGGCCGGCGTCGACATCGTTCGCCGCAAGATCGCGCCGAGCCGCTACGCGCACAACAAGTTCGCGGTGTTCTGCGACGGCGCGCAGACACCGAAGGCGGTCTGGACCGGCAGCACCAACTGGACGCGCACCGGACTGTGCACCCAGAACAACAACGGCCTCGAGATCACCGACGACAAGATCGCCGCGGCCTACTACGACCATTGGAAGCTGATCTACGACGACGGCAGCAAGTCGCCGAAGGCGCTGGCGGTGGCCGGCGATAAGGAATGGCCGTTCACCATCGGCCCGTCGAAGGTCAGCGTCTGGTTCACGCCGACCACCAAGAGCGGCGATCTCAAGGAAGCCACCAAGATGATCGAGGACACCGAGCATGGCGCGGTGTGCCTGATGCTCAATCCCGGCAACAAGGGCCTGCTCGGCCCGATCCTGGAGAAGGCGCAGGACAAGAAGCTCTATGTCCGCGGCGTGCTCAACAATTTCCCGGCGCAGGGCAAGGACAGCCCGAAGGATCAGCTGCAACTGCTGGCCGGCGACGGCCAGCAGCAGGTGTTCAAGGGCAAGCAGATCGCCGACGTGATCCGGCCCGCCGGCATCGACAAGACCGCCGACTGGTGGGAGCACGAGATCAAGAACACCGGAAAATTCATGATCGCCGTGCACAGCAAGGTGATCGTGCTGGATCCGGCCGGCAAGAACCCGGTGGTCATGACCGGCTCGCACAATTTCTCTGACCGCGCCAGCACCAAGAACGACGACAATCTCGTCATCATCAGAGGCGATTCGCAGCTCGCGCTAACTTACGCCGCGCGCATCGTCAGCATCTACGGTCAGTATCGCTGGCAGGCCTGGCGCAACACGCCGGAGGGCCAGACGGACAAGGGGCTGAAGCGCAGCGATGCCTGGCTGAGCAACCGCATCGGCAAGGGTTGGGCGGAAACCGAGACGCGGTTCTGGCTCGGCACGACCTGACTGCCTGATCTCCTATCGGGGGTCATGACATGAAACACAGGGCAGCGTCGCCGCTGCCCCGCGTTCTACCTCACTCGCTACGCCGCGCGGCCGACCGAGGCGTCGAGATGCTTCAGCCGCGGCAGCACCTCCTGCTTCAGCAGCCGCAGCGAATTGTGCCAGGCCTCGGGCTTGTGCTTGTAGTCGAAGCCGAACACCAGCAGCACGCCGAAGCCGCCGACCTCCTGGTAGATCTTCTCGATCTTCTCGGTGACGGTCGCGGGCGAACCGACGATCCAGTTGTTGCGGGCGCAATATTCGACGGTGACTTCGCTGTCAGGCACGTCGGGCGAGGCTTTCAAATAATCCTTGAAACCGAAGTGACCGAGCAAGGGGAGAAAATACTCACCCATCATCCGGCCCATCATGTCGCCGGTCGAGAGCTTCCACGCCTCCGCATCAGTGTCGGCGACGAACACCTCGCGCACCATGCGCCAGTCCTTGCGGCTCGGCTTGCGGCCAGTCTTGGCGGCGCCGGCTTCCACTGAGTCCCAATGGCTGCCGACATAGGCAGGATTGAGATTGAGGCTCATCGGAATGAAGCCGCGTTCACCGGCGAGCTTCAGCGTGTCCGAGTTCTTCGACAGGCCGGCGACGCCGATCGGCGGATGCGGCGCTTGCTGCGGCTTGATATGCGGTTTGAGGAAATCGAACATCGTGTCCGGCTTGGTCACCGTCCAGAACTTGCCCTTGTGGGTCCACGGCGCCGGCTCGGTCCACATTTTCAGGATGATTTCGAGCGCCTCGCGGGTCATGTCGCGGTTCTGGCCCGACATGCCGTCGACGTTGAACATCGCCCAGTCGCTCGGCAGGCCGCTAGCCGCGACGCCGAAGTTCAATCGCCCGTTCGAGATGTGATCGAGCATCGCAACGCGGTTCGCGAGTTCGGCGGGGTGATGATAGGGCAGGAGGAAACCGCCGGGGCCGATGCGCAGAGTCTTGGTCTGCAGCAAAGCCTGCGCGACCAACAGATCAGGCGACGGGTGCGGCTCCCACGGTGCGGTGTGATGCTCGCCGATCCAGGCTTCCTGGTAGCCGAGCTCGTCCAGCCAGCGCAGCACCCGCAGGTCCCAGTCGTGGCCCTCCTTCAATCCGCACTCCGGCGGATGCGACGGCATCGCGAAGTATCCGAGTTCCATGGGTTTCCTCTCTTTGTCTGATGCGCGTCTTCCGCACGCGATGGAAGAGTACCCGCCATGGCCGCGGCAGAACAATGGCCTTGTCGCATGCAGCCGGGCCGGGATTATGCGTAGGGCGTATCCTTCAGCATGGCCGCGATCCCCGAAAAGCTTCGCTCCATGATCTGGAGGAAGGCCTCGCGTGACGATGCGGCCGATCTGCGGGCCTTGTGCGCGCGAAGCCCTTCCGCATAGGCGACGGTGATTGCCGTCACCACCATCGAAGCGGCGAGCCGGGCATCGGCGTCGGCGAGCGGCCGCTTGATCGCGCCCGCCAGCACGGTCGCGAGATCATCGATGAACTCGTCACGCATCTCGCGCGCCCGCGCCGCGAGCGCCGGGCTCTCTGCGACGGTGCGCCAGAATTTCGCCGTTGCATCGGTGAATTTCGCGAACGGATGCGCTCGATCCGCCAGGCTCTGCACCAGCTTGCGCAGGGTCACGAGCGGCGCCTCGCCGGGTGCTCGCTCGGCAAACGCGGTCTTCAGAATCTGGCGGCTTTCCTCTTCGCGGTCGAAGAACAGATCTTCCTTGCGCGGAAAGTAATTGAACACCGTCATCCGGGAGACCTCGGCGGCCTCGGCAATTTCAGCCACCGAAACATTGTCGAAGCCGCGTTCCAAAAACAGCTCGGTGGCGACGTCCGAGATCGCCTGACGCGTCGCATACTAAATATTATACCCAGTATAAAAATATGGTGACGGCGTGACGCGTGAACGAACGGATGTGGTGGTGGTCGGCGCCGGGCCGACCGGACTGCTGCTGGCGATCGAATTGACCCTGGGCGGCGCCGACGTGGTCGTCATCGAGCGGCTGAGCGAGCCCGACCAGACCATCAAGGCCGGCGCGATCGGCGCCCTCGCAGGCGAGGCACTGGAGCGCCGCGGCCTTGCCGACGCGATGGATGCGGTCGAACGCGCCATGGCGGAGAGCATGTCCCGCCTCATGAAGGGCGCGGACGGCCAGAGCGAACTGCCGTTCAAGAAATTCGGCGGTCACTTCTCCGGCATTTTCCTGATCGACCAGACACGGCAGCACGAGCCGGACCGACGGCTGCGCGGCGTGAACCAGCAAGCCCTGGAGAAGATGCTGGGCGAGCGCGCCCGGGCGCTCGGGATCGAGATCAGGCGCGGCTGCGAGCTGATCGATTTTGGGGATCACGGAGACGGCGTCGTGGCGCGGACGACGGGTGCGTCCGGCGATGTCGAGCTGCACGCCGCCTATCTCGTCGGCTGCGACGGCGGACGCAGCGCGGTGCGCAAGCGCGCCGGCTTCGACTTTCCCGGCACCGACCCGACCCTCACCGGACACCAGGCCATCGTCGAGCTGGATTATCCGGATCGACTGCTGCCAGTCGGCTGGCGGCGAACGCCGGTCGGCATGATGGCGTATGGACCGATTCCCGGCCGGGTGTTCCTCGCCGAGTTCGACGGGCCGCCGGCCGATCGCAGCGCACCCGTGACGCGCGAGGAGATCGAGACCACCCTGCGCCGGATCAGCGGCGCCGACGTCCGCGTCACCGCCGTCAAGACCGCCACGCGCTTCACCGACCACGCGCGGCAGGCCACCGACTATCGCAGGGGACGTATCCTGTTGGTGGGCGACGCGGCGCATGTGCACTCGCCGTTCGGCGGGCAGGGCTTGAATCTCGGCCTGCTCGATGCAGTCAACCTCGGCTGGAAGCTTGCGGCGGTTGTCTGCGATCGCATGCCGGAGAGCCTGCTGGACAGCTATACGGAGGAGCGGCATCCGATCGCGGCGAAGGTGCTCGCCAACACCCGCGCCCAGGTCGCATTGATGCGGCCGGATGCCATGACCGACGCGCTGCGCGACATCGTCGCGGAGCTGATGAGCCTCGACGAGGGCACCCGCTACTTCGGCGAAATGATCAGCGGCATCAAGATCCGCTACGACCTCGGCAGCGATCATCCGCTGGTCGGCCGGCTCGCCGGCAATTTTGCGCTCGGCGACGACGGCGCGGCAACGACGCTGTTCGATCAGATGGAGGACGGCAGGGCCGTGCTGCTCGATGCCACGGGCAGCGCTGCGTCAGCGATCGCAGCCCACTGGGACATCTTTGTCCGATGCATGCCAAGACGCAGCGGCCCTTCGCTGCTGATCCGTCCGGATGCCTGCATCGCCTGGGCGGCCGACGACGCCGATACGATGGGCCTCGACGCCGCGCTGGTGCGATGGTTCGGGCCCGCCACGCATTGACCTCGCAGGCGAGGCGCGCGGTCAGCGCGCCCCGAACGTGGTCTTGCCGAACAGCGCCTTCTGCGTCGAGGGCTGCGAGCGCCAGTATTGCGGCGGCGCGTTCACCTCGCCGCCGAGCTCGGCGGCGGCGTGCCAGCCCCAGCGCGGGTCGTAGAGCATGCCGCGGGCGAGCGCGACCATGTCGGCCTTCCCTGAGGCGACGATCTCCTCCGCCTGCTTCGCTTCCGTGATCAGGCCAACCGCCATCGTGGTGACGCCAGTCGCCTCCCGCACCGCCTGCGCCGCCGGCACCTGATAGCCGGGTGCGAGCGGGATCTTCTGCAGCGCCGAGACGCCGCCGGAGGAGACGTCCATCCAGTCGACGCCGCGCTTCTTCAACTCCTTCGTATATTCGATGGTCTGCGCGACGTCCCAGCCACCCTCGACCCAATCGGTCGCCGAGACCCGGACGCCGACCGGCTTGCGATCGGGAAACACGGCGCGCACCGCATCGAACACTTCCAGCGGGAAACGCATCCGGTTCTCGAGCGAGCCGCCGTAGCGATCGGTGCGCTTGTTGGCGAGCGGCGACAGGAACTGGTGCAAGAGATAGCCGTGCGCGCTGTGCAGCTCGATCGCGTCGATGCCGAGCCGGTCGGCCCGCTTTGCTGAGGCGACGAAGGCCTCGCGGATCCGCTTCAGGCCGGCATCGTCGAGCGCGACCGGTGCGGCCTCGCCTTCCTTGTGCGGGACATCAGACGGCGCCACCGTCTGCCAGCCACCCTCGGCAATCGGGATCAACTGCCCGCCTTCCCAGGGCCGCTGGCTCGAGGCCTTGCGGCCGGCATGGGCGAGCTGCATCGCGACCGCCGCCTTCGAATGCTTGCGCACCGAGGCCAGGATCGGCTTCAGCGCCGCCTCATTGGCATCGCTGTAAAGCCCGAGGCAGCCCGGCGTGATCCGCCCGATATCCTCGACATGAGTGGCCTCGATACAGAACATCGCGGCGCCCGACAGCGCCAGCATGTTGATATGGGTGAAGTGCCAGTCGTTGGCGGAGCCGTCGATCGCCGAATATTGGCACATCGGCGCGACCATGATGCGATTGGAGAGTTTCAGGCCGCGCAGTTCGATCGGAGAAAACAGGGTGCTCATGTGGACGGTATCCGGGATCGGGGAAAGGGCACGGTTAAGATAGAGGCGGCGGCCGCGATCACCAACCGTCCGGACGGCCACGCGGGCCGGGACGCAGATCAGCAATGCGATCGCGCCGCCCCTTCGGCGCGGCGGATCAGTCCACCAGCGTGAACTGCAGCAGCAGATTGCGCTGGATTAGTGAGAAATTGTCGTCCGAGATCATGGTCAGCACGGTCTCGCCCTCCGCGGTGACATGGGCGTCGATGCCTTCCATGTTGTCGATCTCGTTGCCGAGATCGGCGTTGAAGATCGCAGGGCCATCGACGATGGCGCCGGGCGCGATGTCGGACAGCGCGAGGCGGCGGATGCGGATGCCGACGCCACCGAGCCAGGAGAACTTCCGCTCGAGGATCAACAGTTCGCCCGACGGCAGCAGCACCGCGTCGCTGATGTCGAAATTCTCGGTGCGGCGCACGCTGAACTGCCCCGGCGTCTTGCCGCCGACCAGGAAGGCGATCAGATTGCCGCTCGCATCGAGCCCGCGCTCCGAGAACGCGATCAGCGTGCCGGCAAGCGGCTGGCCTTTCGGCACGAACACCAGCGCCTCTAGCCCCTTGTTGTTGGGCAGCTTGCGCGCCGCCGCCGGCAGCGGCACCACCTCGCCGCGCGACCGGGTAAAGCCCTTGGAAAAATCGTAGCGCAGCACCTGGTTGACCCGCTCGAGCCCGACATAGGCGAACGAGCCGTCGAGCGCGAGCGATTCCGAATCGTACCAGCCGCGCGTCGCGGTGATCGGCCTGCCGTCGGAGGCGAGCAGCGGCGCCGCCTCGACATCGTCGAGCCCGGCCATCTCGCGGCCGCGATAGACGATGCGGCCGGTGAACCAACTGCCCTGATCGCTGACCGCGATGAAGCGCTCGCCCTTGGGATCGAGCCGCAATGCGGAGAGGCCGCCGAAGCCGGAGAACGACGAGGTCAGGATCAGGCCGCTGCGATATTCCAGCGCGCCGAACCGCGTGCGCGCACGATCGCGGATGTCGAACGACGGCAGCGGCCGCGCATTGACCTCGACCGCGACAGGTTCGTCCACGCGATGACGGCCCGGCCTGCCGGATGGTCCCGGCGTCAGCGGCGGCTCGGTGGCGCTCTGTGCCTGCGCGAGACGCGGCAGCGCGGCCGCCGACAGTCCCGCCGCCATATCTCGAAGGAAACGGCGGCGGCTAAGGTGTGAGCGCATATCTCACGAGTGGAGGCGGCGCCGGGTGCCTTGAGCGGGCGCCGAGCCGTGGGTCTCGCTGAACAGCTCGGCGAGCTTTTCGGTGATGGCGCCACCGAGTTCTTCGGCGTCCACGATGGTGACGGCGCGGCGATAGTAGCGCGTGACGTCGTGACCGATGCCGATCGCGATCAGCTCGACCGGCGAGCGGGTCTCGATCTCTTCGATGATGTGACGCAGGTGCCGCTCCAGATAGTTGCCCGGATTGACCGACAGCGTGGAATCGTCGACCGGCGCACCGTCGGAGATCATCATCAGGATGCGGCGCTGCTCGGGACGCGCCAGCAGGCGCTTGTGCGCCCAGTCGAGCGCCTCGCCGTCGATGTTCTCCTTGAGCAGGCCCTCGCGCATCATCAGGCCGAGATTTTTCCGCGCGCGACGCCACGGCGCGTCGGCGGACTTGTAGATGATGTGGCGCAGATCGTTGAGGCGGCCGGGATTGGCCGGCTTGCCGGCGGCAAGCCACGCCTCGCGCGACTGCCCGCCCTTCCAGGCGCGGGTGGTGAAGCCGAGAATCTCGACCTTGACGCCGCAACGCTCCAGCGTGCGCGCCAGGATGTCGGCGCAGGTAGCGGCGACCGTGATCGGACGGCCGCGCATCGAGCCGGAATTGTCCAGCAGCAGCGTCACCACGGTGTCGCGGAAGGTCGCCTCCTTCTCATGCATGAAGGACAGCGGGTGATAGGGATCGGTCACGACGCGCGACAGCCGCGCCGGGTCGAGGATGCCCTCTTCGAGATCGAACTCCCAGGCGCGGTTCTGCTGCGCCATCAGGCGGCGCTGCAGGCGGTTGGCAAGCCGCGCCACGATACCCTGCAGATGCGCGAGCTGCTTGTCGAGATAGGAGCGCAGCCGCTCCAGCTCGTCATGATCGCAGAGATCCTCGGCCGCGATCACCTCGTCGAACTTCGGCGCGAAGGCATGATATTCCGGACCGCGCGGCTCGTTCTGGCCGCGTGAATTCGGCCGCGTCGCCTCGCCCGGCGTCTCATCGTCGCCGAGCTCGCCGTCGTCAAACGTATCGCTGGTGGAGGCCTGCGCGCTCTCCATCGCGCTTTCGCTCATCTCTTCCGCCGTCGTCTGCGCCTGGTCGGCGCTCATCTCCTGCGCGGCATCGGAATCGGGCGAACCCTCGGCACCGGACTGATCGCTCTCGCCGTCCTGGTTCTCGTCCTGATCGTCGTCATCGTCGGAATCCATGTTGCGGTCGTCGCCGAGGTCGAGCGCCGACAGTAGATCATGGACGAGGTCGCCGAACTTGGCCTGGTCCTCGGTGAAGCGGCTGAGCTTGTCGAGCCGCGAGCCGATCTTGTCCTCCAGCGTCGGGCGCCAGAGATCGACCATCTTCTTGGCGGCCGCGGGCGGCGCCATGCCGGTCAGGCGTTCACGCACCAGCATCGCCAGCGCGTCCGACAACGGCGCATCGGCGCGGTCGGTGATCTCGTCATACTTGCCGCGATGGAAATGATCGTCGAGCATCGCGGTCAGGTTCTTCGCAACGCCGGACATCCGTCGCGAGCCGATCGCCTCGACGCGCGCCTGCTCGACTGCCTCGAACACGCCGCGCGCCTGCGGATTGCCCGGCATCAGCTTGCGATGCACCTTGGGATCGTGACAGGCGATTTTCAGCGCGATCGAATCGGCATGGCCGCGCACGATCGCCGCATCGCGCTTGGTCATCTTGCGCGCCGGCTCCGGCAGCCGCGCCTTGCCGGGCGCAAGCCCCGGCCGCTCGGCGGCGAAGCTGACTTCGAGCTCCGGCTTCTTGGCGATCGCCTTCAGGCACGCCGACACCGAGCGCTTGAACGGCTCGGTCGGCGCTTCCTTCGACCCGGGACGGAATTTGATATTGGAGGTTGTCATAGTGATTTCGTAAGCCAGTGGCGCGTGACGCCGCCGGGATACCCCTCAATCGAACCGAACTCTTTATATCCGTTGGCGCGGTAGAAGCCCGGCGCCTGGAAGCTCATCGTATCCAGATAGGATCGCGTCGCCCCGAAGCGCCGCGCCTCGTCCTCGATCGCCTTGATCAGCTTCGCGCCAAAACCCCTGTTGCGAAACTTTTGCTCCATCCAGAACAACTGGATGAACAACACCGCGGTCCAGACCTCGCCGACGATGCCGCCGACGATCTCGTCGCCTTGCCGCAGCGAGATGGCGAAGCGCTTGTACTTCTGCTTCCCCATCTTCTCGTGGTTGTAGCGGAGCAATCCGCCGAGCACCGCCTTCTTCGTCTGTGTGACTGTGCGCTCGACGGAGATTTTCGGCATGGACTAGCTGAGCGCCACGTTGACCGAGGATTCCGGCAGCTCGACGTTGAAGCAGCGCTGGTAGAACTCGGCGACCAGCGGCCGCTCCAGCTCGTCACACTTGTTGAGGAAGGTGACGCGGAACGCGAAGCCGATGTCGTTGAAGATGTCGGCGTTCTCGGCCCAGGTG
This sequence comes from Bradyrhizobium sp. 6(2017), assembly GCF_011058295.2. Taxonomy (NCBI): domain Bacteria; kingdom Pseudomonadati; phylum Pseudomonadota; class Alphaproteobacteria; order Hyphomicrobiales; family Nitrobacteraceae; genus Bradyrhizobium; species Bradyrhizobium sp. 6(2017). The sequence goes on from NZ_CP049289.2 coordinate 9,715,698, forward strand.
ATCACCGTGCGCGGGCTCATCACCGTCGACAGGTCGCCATTGGCGAACGCGTTACGGGTGAGGTCCGCAAGTCGCACCATCTTGTTGACGATGTCGCGGCCTTCCTGCGTGCGATAGTGTTTCGCCTTGGCCAGCACGATCTCCACTTCCTCGTCATGGGCGAGGTAGTTCAGCGTGGTGACGATCGACCAGCGGTCCATCTGGCCCTGGTTGATCTGCTGGGTGCCGTGATAGAGGCCCGAGGTGTCGCCGAGGCCGACCGTGTTGGCGGTCGAGAACAGGCGGAACGCCGGATGCGGCTTGATCACCTTGTTCTGGTCGAGCAGCGTCAGGCGGCCGGAGACTTCCAGCACGCGCTGAATCACGAACATCACGTCCGGGCGGCCGGCGTCGTATTCGTCGAACACCAGCGCGATATTGTGCTGCAGGGCCCAGGGCAGGATGCCGTCGCGGAATTCGGTGACCTGCTTGCCCTCCTTGACCACGATGGCGTCCTTGCCGACGAGATCGATACGGCTGATGTGGCTGTCGAGATTGACGCGCACGCAGGGCCAGTTGAGGCGGGCCGCAACCTGCTCGATGTGGGTCGATTTGCCGGTGCCGTGATAGCCGGTGACCATCACGCGGCGGTTCTTGGCGAAGCCGGCGAGGATCGCAAGCGTGGTGGCGCGGTCGAAGCGATAATCGCTGTCGACTTCCGGCACGTGCGGATCGACTGCGGAATAGGCGGGAACTTCCAGATCGCTATCGATCCCGAAGACCTGCCGAACCGACACCTTCATGTCGGGCATTCCGACGGGTTCTTGCTCTTTGGTCTGGACGGCGGTCGTCATTCATCCTCCGAGGTCCCGGGCATTCCCGAAACCAGATTAGGTCATTTGGCTGCGGATGGGGTGCTTCGCACAAGCCTAGCAGAGAGCAACGGCCGGCAGAAGCCCGCGGGCAAATCAAAGTTTCGTTGTTCTATCATAAAGATAGGAGTGAAACTCGGTTTTTGGAAGGCTGCCCTGCAAATCCCGCCGTACTTTCGCCGCAGCGCCAATGCGGCCTGCCCGGCCGGGCACTTTTCAGCCCGGCGGGGAGTTGATAGCTCTCAGATCGATATCACCGCCACATGGGAATTTTGTGACTTCATTCCTGGACCCCTTGATTGCGTTCGTTTCAGCCCATGCCTGGCTTGCCTATCTGACCCTGTTTCTGGCCGCCTTGCTGGAGGCGGTGCCGGTGGTCGGCTCCCTGGTGCCGGGCTCGACCATCATCCTGGCGCTAAGCGCACTGGTGCCGGGCGGCGAATTGAAGCTCTGGCCGGTGCTCGCCGCGGCGGCTGCCGGTGCGATGCTCGGCGACGGCACGGCCTATATGATCGGCCACCGCAGCCAGCGCGAGATCCTCTCGGCCTGGCCGCTCTCCAATTATCCGCGCGTGGTCGCGCAGAGCGAGGCCTTCTTCAACCGCTGGGGCGTGCTCGCGGTGTTCTTCGCCCGCTTCGTGCCGCCGATCCGCGCCTTCGTGCCGATCACGGCCGGTGCGCTCGACATGCCGCCGGCGCGCTTCTACGCGGTCAACATCCCCGCGATCCTGCTCTGGGCGCCGGCGCATGTACTGCCCGGCGTGCTCGCCGTCACCGCGCTGCACGACTATGCCGGGCTGCCGCATCACGAGCATGTCGGCAAGCATCTCTGGATGTTTGCGGTGGCGGGCGGCGCCGTGATCCTGGCGCTCGCGATCTGGACCATCCGCCGCCGCCATGGCGGCAGCCTGATCGAACCGGCCAAGCCGGCCAAATAGCTAGATACTGTTGGTCGCGCCGGCCCGCCCGGGCGCCGGGCCGACATAGCGCGCGCGAGGCCTGATCAGCTTGCCGAGCTGAAGCTGCTCGCTGGCATGCGCGATCCAGCCGACGCTGCGGGCCATCGCAAACAGCGCCAGTTCGCTGCCCGCCGGCATCCGCAGCGCATGCACCAGCACCGCCAGCGCGTAATCGATGTTGACGAATTCGCCGGTCGCCTCCGCGATCCGCTCGGGCACCTCCCGGGTGAATTTGCGCGGTGCGCCGGCCCGCGTCAGCGCCTCGAGCAGCGAGATCGCGCGCGGGTCGCCCTTCTTGTAGACGCCGTGCCCGAAGCCGGCGAACCGCTCGCCCAGCGCGACGCGCTCGCGAACGACCGGCGCAACGTCGTTGTCGATCATTGTCCTGACCAGGCGCGAAGCGAGCACGCCGGCGCCGCCATGCATCGGCCCCTTCAGCGCGACGAGCCCCGCAATCACCGCGTCGTACAGATTGAGCCCGGTCGATGCCGCGCAGCGCGCGGTGAAGGTGGAGGCGTTCAGTTCATGTTCGGCGAGCAGCACCAGCGCGCGGCGGATCAGATCGGGCGCGTGCTTGTTGTCCGATGTCCAGACCCGCGCCACCTGCTCGTGCAGCAGGTCCGCCGATGGCGCCGAGTTCAGCATCGTCGCGACCAGCAGCCGCAGAATGCGCCCGCCGACCATCGCGCGGCCGTCGGGCGCACGCGTGAAGGCGCCGGGATCGGCGCTTGCCGCCAGCGCCAGCACGGCGACCGTGCGGTCGATCGGCTGGGCGCGGCGCGCGGCCTCCGCGATCGCGCGCATTTCATCCGAGACATGCGGACAATTGTCTGAGGCGAACGGATCAACGCCGGTGACGTCCCAGAGCAGCGTCGCGGTGTGCTCCAGCGTGTCGCGCTCGGCCAGATCGACGCAATTCACGCCGCGATAGATCGGGCCCTGCTCGGTGATGGTGGCGATCGCCGAATCCATCACCGGCAGGTCGGCGTCGAAATTGCGCAACCCGCGCGGCTCCGGCGACGGCACGCGGCGCTCCTTCAAGCCCCGGATGTCCTCGGCGCGGTAGCGGTGGCTGCGCGAATCCGGCGATGGCTCGGAGCGGATCAGCCCGCGGCTGACATAGGCGTAGAGGGTCGCCGGCGAGATCGCGAGCTCGGCGGCGGCTTCCCGGGCGGAGAGGTAAAGCTCGACGGATTTTTTCATATTGATTGATATAATCAAGATTGATCAACTCGTCGAGAGGCCCGACCTTGAAGGCGTGAAGCAAGGAGATCGGGCCATGAATGTGCATCTCACCAAGAGTCAGATCGGTCTGGACGGCGTTCCCGCCGCTGAGACCGTGTTGAGCCATGTTGACGGCGAGCGCGGCGAACTGATCATCGCCGGCGAGCACGTCGCCAACCTCGCGGGCAAGTCGAGCTTCGAGGGCGTCACGGCGCGGCTGTGGAACGGCGCCACCGGCAAGTCGCTGAGCGAGGCCAATGTCCGCGCCAGCCTCGGCGCCGCCCGCGAGCGCGCCTTTGCGCGGCTAGAGGACCTGCTGCCGGCGACCTGCGGCATGTCGATCGGCGACGGCTTCCGCGCCGCGATCGCAGGGCTGCGCGGCGAGAACGGACTGGAGCACGAGGCGACCATTGTCGGCGCCTTCCCGGTGATCGCCGGCGCCCTGGTCCAGCGTGCCCGGGGCAGCGATCCGATCGCGCCCGAGGCGAATGCCAGCCACGCCGCCGACACGCTGCGGATGCTGCTGGGCCGCAAGGCCGCGCCGCGCGAGGTCGCCGCGCTCGACGCCTATTTCGTCACCGTCTGCGATCACGGCATGAACGCGTCGACCTTCACCACAAGGGTGATCGCCTCCACCCAGGCCGACCTGTTCGCGGCCATCACCGGCGGCTATTGCGCGCTGACCGGGCCGCTGCATGGCGGCGCGCCGGAACCGGTGCTCGAGATGCTGGATGCGATCGGCACGCGCGAGCGCATCAAGCCCTGGGTCGACGACGCGCTGGCGCGCGGCGAGCGGCTGATGGGGTTCGGCCATCGCGTCTATCGGGTGCGCGACCCGCGTGCCGACGTGCTGAAGGTTGCGATCGAGCGCCTGGAGGCCGACGGCGCCGACCTGCCGTTTGCCGGCGAGGTCGAGGCCTATATCCGCGGGGCATTGCGCAAGAAGAACCCGGAGCGGCCGCTCGAGACCAATGTCGAGTTCTTCACCGCGATCCTGCTCGACGGGCTGAAAATCCCGCGGCAGGCGTTCACGCCGATCTTCGCCGTGGCCCGCGCCGCGGGCTGGACCGCGCACGCCCTGGAGCATCGGCGCACCGGACGGCTGATCCGGCCGAGCTCATCCTATGTCGGGGCAGTGCCGAAGGGCTGAACGCTAAAGGGCTACGAGGCTCTTCTCCTTCCCCCTGAACGGGGGAAGGTTGGGATGGGGGTCAGCCGCAGATGACGGTGTTTGTGGAGAGAGCAGATCCCCACCCGCTTTGCTCTGGCGAGCAAAGCGACCTCCCCTTTTCAAGGGGAGGTGCGAAACGGCGCATTTTCACAAGTGCGACAGAGGCAAAAACTCAGGCCTCGCGCACCACAGTCTTCAGGTAATTATACGCCTTGATGATCTCGATCAGGCGATCCTCGGTGGAGCGGTCGCCGCCATTGGCGTCGGGATGGTGCTGCTTCACCAGCGCCTTGTACTTCGCCTTCACGTCTTCCAGCGTCGCGCCGGCGCCGAGCCCCATCACCAGAAGCGCCTTGCGCTCGGCATTCATGACCTTGCGGGTCTCGGGCTTCGGCTCCGCGCCGCCCGGTCCGGGGCGCCAGCGGCCGCGGCCGTTGAGCTCGGAGAACACGTGGAACGGATCGGAGGCGGCGTCGAGACCGTCGTCGCCCTTCTTGCCGCTGTTGGCGCCCATCTTCCAGGTCGGGCGATGGCCGGTCAGCGCGTCCTTCTGGTAGCGCGCGACATCGTCGGGATTCATGCCCTGGAAGAAATTGTAGGACTGGTTGTACTCGCGGACGTGATCGAGACAGAAGTGCCAGTATTCGCGCGAATTCTCACGCCCCTTCGGGGCGCGGTGCGCACCCTTGTTCTGGCAACCCGCCCACTCGCAGGTCACAGCCTGCTCGCCGGCCTGCGCCGTGCGCTTCGCACTCACCTTGGTCGGCTTGATGCGAATGGAGTCGAAGAATTTTGATGAATCGATCGGCATGTTCTCTTTGACTACGCAATGCACAATTCTTCAAGTCTTGACATTGCGCAGACCTCGTTTCCCGCTTGCACCATTGACGAAAAGCCGTCGCGGACCTAACTCCGCCGCCATGAGCACCAAAGACACTATCATAAACAAGTTGCGTGAAGCTTTCTTGCCCGAAAGCCTCGACGTGGTCGATGAGTCACATCTGCATGAAGGCCACGCCGGCCACAGGCCAGGCGGCGAGACGCATTTCAGGGTATATATTGTGTCTCCGGCCTTCGAAGGGAAGAGCCGGATCGAACGCCATCGCATGATAAATGCGACGTTGGCGCAGGAACTCGCCGGCTCGGTGCACGCGCTGGCGATCCATGCACACGCCCTCGGGGAAAAGCCGCGCTAGTTCGCGCTGGCCTCAAGACGCCGCCACAGTTTTCCTTTATTGAGGACGGATACTCGGCGACGGACCTGCTCCATATGCGGGCAGGTCAGCGTATCGCATCGCCACCGATCTACGTGGGGCCGTTGATGATCCCTTGCTGGCCACGCCTCCGGTCGATCGCAACCGCCGCCGGCCTGCTCCTGATCTGCGCAATGCGCCCGGCCGCGGCGCTGGATATGCCGAGCCCGTTCGTCCAGGAGGTGCTGATCAAGAGCATCCTGGTGTCGCTCAACGATGCGGTGGCGGCGAACAATTTCACCGTATTCCATGCCAAGATCTCAAAACCGTTCCGCGACCAGTTTCCGCCCGACAAGCTGAAGACGATCTTCAAGGACCTGGTCGACAAGCACGCCGTGTTCGACGCCGTGGTCGCCAGGCCGATCGTGCTCGATGAGGACGCCAAGATCGACGAAAAGGGCGTGCTGCGGCTGAAGGGCCATTTCGACACCACGCCGAAGCAGGTGAAGTATCAGCTCGGCTTCATCGCCTCCGACGGCGCCTGGAAGCTGTCGGGCATCTCGATCGATATCGAGTAGCTCTGGCGTGCCTATCAGACCCGTCATCTTGAGGAGCGCGTAGCGCGTCTCGAAGGATGCACGGCCAACAGCCGGGCCGTCGACCCTTCGAGACGCGCGCGATGCGCGCTCCTCAGGGTAACGAGACTAGCAGCCAGCCAACTCAAACTAAAACGCCGTCCCCGCCCGCTTCGGCTTCTTCTCGTCGTGCTCGGCCTCGCGCGGCACTGCGACGATACGCAGCGCCGTGATGCGGTTGCGCTCGCGGCGGAGCACGCGGAAGCGGAAGCCGTGGAAGGTGAAGCTCTGGCCGCGATCGGGAATCGAGCGCGCCTCATGGATCACGAGGCCGGCGACCGTAGTCGCCTCCTCGTCCGGCAGGCGCCAGTCCATGGCGCGGTTGAGATCGCGGATCGGCACCGAGCCATCGACCACGACCGAGCCGTCCGGCTGCGCACGGACACCGGCGACGACCACGTCGTGCTCGTCGGAGATGTCGCCGACGATCTCCTCCAGAATATCTTCCAGCGTCACCATGCCTTCGACCTCGCCATACTCGTCGACCACGAGGGCGAAGTGGGTCTTGCGGCGGCGGAACGCCTTCAACTGCTCGGAGACCGGGCGCATCTCCGGCACGAACCACGGCGGCAGCGCGATCGCGGAGGCGTCGATCGCCGACATGTCGCCCTCATTGGCGCGGATTGCGCGCAGCAGATCCTTGGCGTGCAGCACGCCGACGATGTTCTCCGGCTTCTCGCGCCACAGCGGGATGCGGGTGTATTCGCTGGCCAGCACCTCGCGCACCAGTTCCTCGGGCGGCAGGTCGGCGTTAACCATGGTCATCTCGGTGCGGTGGACCATCACGTCGGAGACCTGCAGCTCGCTCAGGTCCAAAAGGCCGCCGAGCATGTCGCGGTCCTGCTTCTCGACCTTGCCCTCGTGATGCAAGAGATCGACCGCGCCGCGCAAACGCTCGGTCGGCGACAGCACCGCCTGATGCGCCCCGACCTTGATACCGAGCAGCTTCATCAGCGCCAGCACGATGGTCTCGATGATGGTGAGCAGCGGCCCCAGCACGAAGATCGTCAGCCGCATCGGCCGCGCGACCAGCAGCGAGATGCGGTCGGGCGCGTTGATCGCGATGGTCTTGGGCAGCACCTCGGCGAACACCACGACCATCACGGTCATGACCGCGGTGGCGTAGAGCACGCCGACATCGCCGAACCAGGCGGTGAACACGCCGGTCGCCAGCGCCGAGGCGCCGATATTGGCGATGTTGTTGCCGAGCAGCAGCGCGCCGATCATGCGCTCGCGCATGTTGATCAGCTTCGAGACGACGCCGGCATCGCTGTTGCCCTGTTTCGACAGCCGCAGCATGCTGGCGCGCGAGGCGCCGGTCAGCGCCGTCTCGCTCGCCGCGAAGAACGCGGAGATGAAGAGACAGACCAGCACGATCGAGAAGGTTAACCAGCCCACTGGCGTGATCCGTGGTTTAGGCCTTCAGCTTGGCTTGCAGGAAGTCGCGCACCAGCTGTGGCTCGACATTGTTGGCGATCACGGCGCGGCCGACCGCCTCCAGCAGGATGAAGGTGAGCTTGCCGCGCTTGACCTTCTTGTCCTGCGCCATCAGCGCCAGCAGCGCGTCGGCGTCGGCGAGACCTTCCTGCGTGAAGCCTGCGATATCCTGCAGCCGCGTCGGCAATCCTACCGCGGACAGATGACGCGCGATGCGGGTGGCATCATCAGACGAAATCATGCCGAGCTGCGCCGAGAATTCAGCCGCAAGCACCATGCCGACCGAGACGCCCTCGCCATGGAACAGGCGGTCGGAGAAGCCGGTCGCCGCTTCCAGCGCATGACCGAAAGTGTGACCGAGATTGAGCAGCGCGCGCTCGCCGGTCTCGCGCTCGTCGCGGGAGACGATCGCGGCCTTGGCACGGCAGGAGGTTGCGATCGCGTGCTCGCGCCCGGCGCCGCCTGTGAAGATGTCTGCGTGATTCTTTTCGAGCCAGGCGAAGAAGGCCTCGTCGCCGAGAATGCCGTATTTCGCGACCTCGGCGTAGCCGGCGCGGAACTGGCGCGGCGACAGCGTGTCGAGCACCGAGGTGTCGGCGATCACCAGCACGGGCTGATGGAACGCGCCGATCAGGTTCTTGCCCTGCGGCGAGTTGATGCCGGTCTTGCCGCCGACGGAGGAATCGACCTGCGCCAGCAGCGAGGTCGGCACCTGCACGAAATCGACGCCGCGGCGCAGGATCGCGGCCGCGAAGCCGGCGAGATCGCCGACCACGCCGCCGCCGAGTGCGATCACCAGATCGTTGCGCTCGATCTTCGCCCCGACCAGCGCTTCGCTGACCTGCGTCAGGGTCGCATAGCTCTTCGAGCCCTCGCCTTCCTCGACGACGATCCGTGAGGTCGGCACGCCTGCGGCTTTGAGCGACGCTTCGGTCGGCTCCAGCCAGTGCTTGGCGACGGTGCGGTCGGTGACGATGGCGGTACGCACGCCGGGCCGCAGCGCCGCGACGCGCTCGCCCAGCGATTGCAGCACGTCGCGGCCGATGACGATGTCATAGGCGCGGTCGCCGAGCGCGACATCGACGGTAACGGAGGCGGAATGTTTCAAGGGCGCAGTCATGAGGTCGCGTTCAATCCATCAGATGGTGGCTCGTCCGCCGGGCGCGCGCCGCACAGATGCGCATGCAGGGCCTCGAGGCATTCGTCGACGATGCGGTCGTGCGGCACGTCGCGCGAGGCGATCGTCAGGTCGGCGTTTTGGTAAACCGGCTCGCGCTCGCTGAGCAGCCGGTTGACGGTCGCCTCGGGGTCGGCGGTATGCAGCAGCGGACGATCGGCGCGGCGGCGGACCCGGCGCATGATGATATCACTGTCGGCCTTGAGCCAGATCGAGATCGCGCGGTCGCGAATCCGGTTGCGGGTCTCCTCGCGCATGAACGCGCCGCCGCCGGTCGCGAGCACGATCGGGCCAGAGTCGAGGATGCGGGCGATCACCCGCGCCTCGCCGTCGCGAAAATAAGGCTCGCCATGGGTCTCGAAGATCTCCGGGATCGTCATCCTCGCCGCCGCCTCGATCTCGGTGTCGGCGTCGGCGAACGGCAGCTTGAGCCGCGCCGCCACCCGCCGTCCGATGGTCGACTTGCCGGCCCCCATCATGCCGACCAGCACGATCGACCGCGTCCCCAGCGCGGCCGCAATGTCGGCCTCCAGGGTCGGGTGGGTGGGCGCCGGGACGGCTGCGTCGGACATCAAAAAGCTCGGATATTGGGACGAATTGTTCAGAATTCGAGCCACCTATACTACCCCCGGCGACACCGTTACCAGCGACTCTTGCAACGGCGCGGGGAACATGTTGGATGATTTCATTGGTTAATTCGCCGCCTGAGTCGCCTCCATGCCCAGCCTGTTCCGCTTCCTGACGGTCGTCGCCGTGATTTTCGGGATCGGCTACGGTATCGTCTTCGCGCTGGCGAATTTCGTGACCCCGAAGCCGCGGGAAATGAGCCTGACCATCCCGCCGGATAAGTTCCTCAAGAAATAGGCGCTATGAGTCTTGGCATGCGCGCTTCCGCCAAGATCACCAAGACCCCCGCACAGGCTCCGGCCAAGACGGCTCAGCCGAAGTCCTCCGACGCCAAGCTGACCGCGTTGTTCCTCGACATGCTCGCCGCGGAACAGGGCGCAGGCCGCAACACGCTCGACGCCTACCGGCGCGACCTCACCGACTTCTCCGACTACCTCGCCCATGCCGACACCGACTTCACAGGCGCCGACACCGAGAGCCTGCGCGGCTACCTTGCCGACCTCGATACCAGGGGCTTCAAGTCGTCGAGCGTGGCGCGGCGGCTGTCGGCGATGCGGCATCTCTACCGCTTCCTGCTCAACGAGCGGGTCCGCGGCGACGATCCAGCCGCGATCCTGTCCGGGCCGAAGCGCGGCCGCGGCCTGCCCAAGGTGCTGTCGATCGCCGATGTCGACCGCATGCTGACCCGTGCCAAGGAACTGACCCAGACCGACGTCTCGCCGGCGCAGCGGCTGCGCGCGCTGCGGCTCTATTGCTTGCTCGAGGTGCTCTACGCCACCGGCCTGCGCGTCTCCGAGCTGGTGTCGCTGCCGGTCTCCGCCGCGCGGCGCGATGCGCGGATGATCGTGGTGCGCGGCAAGGGCAACAAGGAGCGGCTGGTGCCGCTGAACGACGCCTCGCGCCACGCGATGGCGGACTACCTCGCGGCGAGCGAGGTGATACAGCCGAAGGCGAAGAAGGCCGCGCCGTCGAAATGGCTGTTTCCGTCCTCCGGCGAAAGCGGTCACCTGACCCGGCAGCATTTTGCCCGCGACCTGAAGGAGCTTGCCGCCGCCTCCGGACTGGCACCGCGACTAGTCTCCCCGCACGTGCTGCGCCACGCCTTCGCCAGCCATCTGCTGCACAATGGCGCGGACCTGCGCATCGTGCAGACCCTGCTCGGCCACACCGACATCTCGACCACCCAGATCTATACCCATGTGGTCGAGGAGCGGCTGAAGAGCCTGGTCCGCGACCTGCATCCGCTGGCCGAGAAATCGTAGGCGTCCGTAGCCCGGACGCAGCGCAAGCGAAATCCGGGGACGCTCCACCCGCGGGTCGACTTGCCCCGGATTGCGCTTCGCTTCATCCGGGCTACATGGACCGGAGACATCGATATCGTCAGCTGATCCGCCTTGACTTCGGCGGCATCTCCGCAGAAACAGCGTCACCTGCCTGCGATCCCGAAGCGTGCATTCTGCCCGGATGTGCGTTAACCGATTGAAGTTACAAAACTTCTCTTCTCTACGCCGAAACCGCTTCGCCCCTCGCACCCTTCCTTCCTATATTGAGTTGATGCCCGACCCGATGCGCAGCTATCTCGACTTCGAAAAACCCGTCGCCGAGCTTGAATCCAAGATCGACGAGTTGCGAGCGCTTGCCGCAAGCGGCAGCGACATCGGCGACGAGGTCGCACGGATCGAGGACAAGGCGGCGCAGGCGCTCACCGAGCTCTATGCCAACCTGACGCCGTGGCAGAAGACGCTGGTGGCGCGGCATCCGCAGCGGCCGCACTTCACCGATTTCATTGGCGGCCTGATCACCGAATTCACGCCGATGGCCGGCGATCGCAAATTTGCCAACGACGAGGCCCTGATCGGCGGCTTCGGCCGCTTCCGCGGCGAGAGCATCTGCGTGGTCGGCCAGGAGAAGGGCGCCACCACCGACAGCCGCATCAAGCACAATTTCGGCATGGCGCGCCCCGAGGGCTACCGCAAGGCGGTGCGCCTGATGGAGATGGCCGACCGCTTCGGCATCCCGGTGCTGTCGATCGTCGATTCCGCCGGCGCCTATCCCGGCATCGGCGCCGAGGAGCGCGGCCAGGCCGAGGCGATCGCGCGCTCGACCGACGCCTGCCTCTCGCTCGGCGTGCCCAATGTCGCGATCGTCACCGGCGAAGGCATGTCGGGCGGCGCCATCGCCATCACCACGGCCAACCGCGTGTTGATGATGGAGCACGCGATCTACAGCGTGATCTCGCCGGAGGCGGCATCCTCGATCCTGTGGCGCGACGGCACCAAGGCGCAGGAAGCCGCCAACAGCATGAAGATCACCGCCCAGGACATGCTGCGCTTCGGCGTGATCGACCAGATCCTGAGGGAGCCCTCGGGCGGCGCTCATCGCGACCCCGCCGCGATGATCACGACCACGGGCGATGCCATCGCCCAGGCCCTCAACGACCTACGAAATCTTGATCCGGACGCGATTCGCAAACAGCGGCGCCAAAAGTTCCTCGATATCGGCCGCAAGCTCGGCTGAGGCGCCCAAACCGCCGGATTTTTCGCCCAAATCGCCTGATTTTGCCGTAATTGGGCCCTGAGCAGGGTCTTTAACGTTCCTTGAACCATGCCTGCTACCGTGAGGGCCGTCAGCCCCTGTTCAGGTTGCGAGCTGGGGGTGTCGAAGGCTAATATTTTACACAATGGCTTCAGGGCATATTCGCCGTGTTGGGGTCGCGAATAACGCCCGGTGGGTGTGGAGCTTCGGACTTGACTCATCGCACGCTCGTACGCGCGGTTCTGACTTCGGCGGTGCTCGCCGCGGGTATCTTGCTCGCCGGTTGTGACAGCGACCAGATCTCGCTCGCGCAGAACGCCAAGGCCAACCAGCCGGTCACGCCAAAACTCCTCGCCGCCATGGTCGAGAAGGACATGGATCTGCAGTCGCCGATGCTCGTCCGCCTGTTTAAGCAGGAGGCCGAGCTCGAGGTCTGGAAGCAGGACCGCTCCGGCCGCATGGCGCTGTTGAAGACCTATCCGATCTGCCGCTGGTCGGGCGACCTCGGTCCGAAGGTCCGCGAGGGCGACCGCCAGGCGCCCGAGGGGTTCTATTCGATCAACCCGAGCCAGATGAACCCGCAGTCGGCCTATTACCTGTCGTTCAACACCGGCTATCCCAATGCGTTCGACAAGGCGCTCGGCCGCACCGGCTCGCAGCTGATGGTGCATGGCGACTGCTCGTCGCGCGGCTGCTACGCGATGACCGACGAGCAGATCGCGGAAATCTATTCGCTCGGCCGCGAGTCGTTCTTCGGCGGCCAGAAGGCATTCCAGCTGCAGGCCTATCCGTTCCGGATGACGCCGGTGAACATGGCCAAGCACCGCAACAATCCGAACATGCCTTTCTGGAAGATGATCAAGGAAGGCTATGATCATTTCGAGGTGACGAAGCACGAGCCGAAGGTCGACTTCTGCGAGAAGAAGTACGTGTTCGACGCCGTCAAGGCACCGAACGCTGTGCGCGATCCGGTGTTCGATGCCTCCGCGAAGTGCCCGGCCTATGTGATCCCCGACGAGATCGCCAGCGCCGTGCGCGAGAAGGAGCAGCAGGACGCCGCCGAGACCTCCAAGCTCGTCTCCAAGGGCACGCCGGTGGCGCGCCTCAACACCGGCATCGACGGCGGCATGAACGCGATCTTCGCCTCGAAGATTCCGGAAGGAAACACCGGTCTCTCGGAAGGCGGTGACAGCCAGTCGCTGCAATCGATGTCGCTGGCGCGCGCGCCCGGCACGATCCCCGGCACGGTCAATCCGCCGCGGCCCAATCTGGCGGTCCAGCAGGAACAGTCGGTCGTGGCGACGACGTCGTCGACCACGCCATCGCCCACCACCCGTGTTGCCTCGGCCAACGCGTCCGACAAGTCCGAAGGCTTCTTCTCCAGCTTCGCCCGCAAGGTCGGCATCGGCGGCACCGCTGATGCGACCCCGGCGGCCGCCGCGCCCAAGCCGCCGGCTGCAGCCGCCGCCGCCCCGGCCAAGCCGAAGGTCGCCGAAGCCAAGCCGCAATCGGTGGTTCGCGTCGCACCGAAGGCGGAGCCGAAGCAGGCCGCCAAGCCCGCGCCAAAATCGTCGGTCACCGACACCGCCGCGGCCGCACCGGCCCCCGCAGCCACCGGCACCCAGCTCGCCGGCTCCGCGCCGGTGGTGCAGTCGAACTCGTTCGACACCCGCTTCTCGGCGGTGAAATAGGCGCGCTGCGACTGCGTCGCGGCGCCGGTTGGTACCGATCAACTTTCCAGACAACACAATGTCGTCCCGGCGAAAGCCGGGACCCATAACCACAGGATTGAGTTGGTGAGGAAAGCTGTGGCCCCAGCGTCGCAACAATCACCTTCGGTGGCTATGGGTCCCGGCCTGCGCCGGGACGACACCGAATCTGTTGCGCCACTTGTGGCTCACACATTCGCATTCTCGCGACATGATTTGTCCGAGCTTTGCATTTCGTTTCGCCGCTCTGAAAGCAGAGGGCGCAGGGAAAGCCGGGCGCCGATCGCACCCATGGGCCCCGTGCAAATGTAGAAAGCACGGGGGTAGGACCACAGGTGTAACCGGAAACAACCCGGCTTTCCCTGCGCGATGGGTTACGGCTTACTTCGTGCTCTCCCCGGCGAGACTGGGCTTGTTTGTCACCGCCTTCGCAAAGCGCTGCGCGCTTTACGAGAGGACACCGGCCGCTAGGGCGTCAGGACCACACGACTTCACCGTCCGCGTCATGCGCAATCGGCGTCCACCGCATCTCACCGCAACACCCGTGACGATGCGCAGCGCACCCTCGATCGGGTGAGACGGGCAGACCATACACTGATCTGCATTTCTGATAAAGCGAAGTATTTTTGCTGCGGGGGCTTGCGCCGTCGGGCAACTCAGTGACACGCGCGCGTGAGGGACGCACCGGCGGCAGGGTTCCCTCCCCCCCTTGCGGGGGAGGGTTAGGAAGAGGGGTGCCACACGACGAACTCTCTCCACGCGAGGAAGACACGCAGCCGAAACGGCGCGCGCGAGTCTCACGTCGATCATCTCGCCCGGGGCCACCCCTCTCCCCACCCTCTCCCGCAAGGGGAGAGGGAGCCCGGGTAGTGCGCTCACCTCACTGTCATGCCACATAGCAGCAACATCGCCGCCCCTCGCCACCACATTCCTCTTGCCTATCGCGCGTAGGCGATCGTGAATGGCACACGAGGCACAGCCGGGAGGTAGCGATGGATGATCGAGCCGTGCGGGCGGCGCTGCAGCGCCATTGGGAGGCGTCGGACGCGAGCGATTTCGCGCGCGAGCACGAGATCTACCACGAGGATGCGGTGCTCGATTATCCGCAATCGGGCGAGCGGATCCGGGGCCGGCGCAACATTCAGGAGAGCCGCACGGTGCAGCCGAACACAAAGCGCTTCACGATCCAGCGCATGATCGGCGGCGGCGATCTCTGGGTCACCGAGTTCGTGCTGACCTATGACGGCATCCCGTCCTATACGGTGAGCATCATGGAATTCCGCGACGGCCAGGTCGTCCACGAAACGCAGTATTTCGCCGACCGGTTTGAGGCGTCGCCCTCGCGCGCGCACCTTGTCGAGCACGTCGGCGCGACGCCGACGCACTGACGCGTAAGAAGACTTGCGACCGCACCGGCCGGTGACGGCTACATGCCGTGGCTTTCAAAAACCTTCTTGCAGCTTGAGCTCAGGCTGGCCCGCTTCATCTGCAGACAGCTCTGCACGGCGCCGTCATTGCCGAGGTCTTTCCGGCAGAAGCGCTGCGCATCGCGCGAGCACGCATTTTGTTCCGCCTTGGTGCCGGCGTGCTGCGCCAGCGCGACGCCGCTGCTCATCATGGCAACAGCACTAAGAGCTACGATCGAAAGATAACGCATAGATGATCTCCTCCCGCTGCCCAACGGCAGCCGGAGCCGTTCGTTCCTGTGGAACTCGGGATTCTACGGCGCGAGATACCGCAGCAGTTCCGGGTCGTTGCGCACCTCGCCCGCCCCGCCCTGCAGCGCGACGCGGCCGCGGTCCAGCACATAGGCATAATCGGCGACGCGCAGCGCGAGGTCGAGATGCTGCTCGACGATCACGACCGAAATGCTCTTGGCGAGCTCGATCAGCCGCTCGGTGATCTCCTCGATGACGCCGATCCAGACGCCTTCAGTCGGCTCGTCCAGCAACAGCAGTCTTGGATTGCCGAGCATGGCGCGGCCGATCGCCAGCATCTTGCGCTCGCCGCCGGACAGCGTGCCGGCCGGCTGGTCGAGGCGCTGGCCGAGCTTCGGGAAAATCGCCAGCACGCGATCGATCGCGCGCGCAGCGTCCGAATTGGTCAGCGAGCCGACGGCGAGGTTGTCGCGCACCGACAGGCGGGCGAACACCGAATGCTCCTGCGGCACGTAGCCGATGCCGGAGCGCACCCGCTCCTCGGTGCGGCGCCGCGTGATGTCGCGGCCGTCGAAGAACAGTTCGCCTTGCGAGCTCGCGAGCTCGCCGACGATGGTCTTCATCAGCGTGGTCTTGCCGGCGCCGTTGCGGCCGAGCACGGCGACGCCGCCGCGCCATGGAATGCCGATGTTGACATCGAACAGGACCTGGCTGCGGCCATAACCGGCATCGAGATGCCTGATATCGAGGAAGGATTGGTCAGGCACGGCGAAGATAAATCTCCTGGACGCTCTTGTTGGCCTGGATTTCCGCGACGGTGCCGCACGCCAGCACCTTGCCCTGGTCGAGCACGGTGAGGCGGTCGCAGATGTCGCGGATGAAATCGAGGTCGTGTTCGACGATAACGAGCGAGCAATGCTCCTTGATCGGCTGCAACAGCTCGCCGGTGACGCGACGCTCCTCGAGGCTCATGCCGCCGGTCGGCTCATCCAGCAGCAGCAGCCGCGGCTTGCCGGCGAGCGCCATCGCGATCTCCAGCCATTGCTGCTGGCCGTGCGACAGGGCTGCAGCGGCGTCAAGCGCGCGATCGGCGAGGCGGAACTGGGTCAGCATCGTCATCACTTGATCATGCAGGCTCTTGCGGGTGCGCGAGAGCACCAGATCGAGCAGCGAGGACTGCGCCTGCAACGCCAGCAGGATGTTGTCGTACAGCGTCAGCGTCGGCAGCACCGAGGTGATCTGGAATTTCAGGCTCATGCCGGCGCGGGCGCGCTCGGTCGGTGTGAACGCCGTGATGTCGGTGTTGATGAAGGAGACCTTGCCCGTGGTCGGCACCTCGGCGCCGGCGACGCATTTCATCAGCGTGCTCTTGCCCGAGCCGTTCGGGCCGATCAGGCCGTGAAACTCGTTCTCGCCGACGGTCAAGCCTGCGCCGTCCAGCGCGGTGAGCTTGCCGTACACCTTGCTGATGCCTGACGCCTCAAGGAGCATTGCCGGTCTCCTTTGGCGACTTGTTTGGTCCCTTGTTTGGCACCTTGCCGAAACTGCCGACCCGCTCGCGCTCGCCGAGCACGAAGGAGATCAGCCCGAGCGGGCGGAACATGATGACGAGCAGCAGCAGCACGCCGAGGATGATCGGCCAGACGTCGCGGTAATTGTCCGACAGCCAGAAGCTGACGCCCTCGATGATCACGGTGCCGATCACGGCGCCGATCAGCGTGCCGGAGCCACCGAACAAGACATAAAGCACGACCTGGGTCGAGAACACGACGCCCAGCATGTTGGGCCAGACGAACCCCTCGTGGAAGGCATAGAGGCTGCCGGCCAGACCGGCGATGGTGCCGCCGACCGCGAAGATGATCGCCTTCAGGTGCTGCGCCTTGTAGCCGAAAAAGGCGATGCGCTGCTCGTTCTCGCGTAGGCCCGCCAGCGCCAGCCCGAATTGCGAACGGATCAGGAAGCGGCTGAGCAGGTAGACAACGACCAGGATGCCGAGCACCATGTAGTAGTAGACCGGCCCCTCCTCGAACTCGTAGCTGCCGAGTGTGAGCGGCGGGATCGACGGGATGCCGTTCTGGCCGCCGAGATAGTACCAGCCGCGCGCCAGCCGGTCCGCGGCATAGGAGCCGGTCAGGGTGCCGAGCGAAACGAAGATCACGCTCGAGGGATATCGCCCGAGCAGGAGGAAGCCGCCGAGCAGCAGCGACGCGGTGAGCCCGATCAGCGCGCCCGCCGGCAGGATCAGCAGGATCGACGTGACATTGAGGTCGCGCGCCATCAGCGCCACGCCGTAGCCGGCCGCACCAAAGAACAGCGCCTGGCCGAAGCTCATGATGCCGGCGTAACCCCACACCAGGTCGAACGACAGCGCGAACAGCGCGAGGATCACCACGCGGGTGGCGAACACCGTGAGATAATCCTGAAGCACCCACGGCAGGACCAGTGCGATCAAAAGCACGAGCCCTTCCACGATCGGCAGGACTTTCCATCCTGCCGATGCCTGTCCCGGCGGCGCGCTTGCGGCCGGTGCACCCTCACCCGTCACGACATCTGGCTCCTCGCCGAGGCGTGCGACGGCCTGCTTTGCTCCACTCATCGATCGCTCAGCATTCCTTGGGATCAACGAGACCGTTGCTGCGCGCCACGATCTCATAGTTCCCACCTTTGGCAACAGCCGTGTACATTTTCATCTTGCAGTGACGCTTGCCGGGAACCATCTCGGCGGGGCCGCCGGGCCCTTCGGCGATCTTGGCGTGGTCGAGGGCGGCCGCAACCGAGTCGCGGTCGACCTTGCCGGCTTCCTTGACCGCCGCTTCCCACAGCTTGAGGCCGCGATAGGTTCCGGTCGCGGCGCTGCCGGCGGCGAACAGGATGTTGCCGGGAAACTCCTTATCATAGGCCGCCTGGAGCTTGGCGTTGAACGGATCGTCCTTGGTCAGCACCTTGAAATAGTCGAGGCAGCTCGCCAGCCCCTCGATCTCGTTGGCCTGATTGATGTTGAGCGTGTTCTCGTCATAGTAGACGCAGGCGAGCCGCCCGCCATTCTTCAGGAAGCCGGCTTCATAGAGCTGCTTGAAGAACGGACCGACGCCTGGCGGGATCACGGTGTTGAAGACGACGTCGACCTTGTTGGAGACGATGCGGTTGACGGTCGACGAGAAGTCGACCTGGTCGAGCGGGTAGTATTCCTCGAACACGACCTCGCCGCCGTTCTGTTCGATCACCTTGCGGGCGTAGACGTTGAGCGTATGCGGCCAGACGTAGTTGGCGCTCGGCAGCGCGAACTTCTTGCCGCCGTTCTTGATCAGCCAGGGAATGAACTCGTCGCATTGCTGCGCCGGCGTCGGCCCGGTGCAGAACAGATAGGGCGTGCACTCCTTGCCCTCGTAGAGCTGCGGATAGATGTAGAGCGTCTTGCCGCGCGCCACGATCGGGTCCTTGATCGCGTTGCGCATCGACGAGGTGATGCCGCCCAGCACCATGTCGACCTTGTCGCGCTGGATCAGCTTGCGGACATTGCCGACCGCGACCGATTCGTTCGAGGCGGTGTCCTCGATATAGAGCTCGAGCGGCCGGCCGAGCAGGCCGCCGCCGGCGTTGATCTCCTTGATCACCATCTTGGCGACGTTGGCGTCGGCGTTGCCGGCATAGGCGATCGGGCCAGTGAGGTCGGTCGCGATGCCGACCTTGATCGGGCCGTCGGCGGCGTTGGCCCAGTCGGGCCTGACCACCCAGCTGCCGACCCCGGTCGCGAGCGCGCCGGTCGCGAAGGCAAAGTTGCTCATGAAGCGGCGGCGGGTGAGATTGGTGCGGTCGATGGACATCTGTCTAAACCCCTTTTCCAGCAATGAGGCCCTGCGGCCGGAATTTGATGAAGGCAATCGCGAGCACGAAGACGAGGACGTCGGCGACGACCGGCGACATCACCCATGGCAGCGCCGCGCTGAGCGTGCCGATCAGACCGGCGCCGGCGACCGGACCGATGAAGGAGCCGACCCCGCCGACCATCACGGCGACGAAACCCTGGATCAGGAATCGTATGCCGAGATCGGCAAAGAGGCTGAACACCGGCACGATCAGCGCGCCGGCAAGCCCGGCCAGCGCCGCGCCGAACGCGAAGGTCGCGCCGTAGATCAAGGGCGTCGAGATGCCCGAGGCGCGCGCCAGCGCCGGGTTCTCCAGCGTGGCGCGGACCCGCAGCCCGAAAGAGGTGCGCGCCAGCAGCAGATAGCAGCCGCCCATCACCAGCAGCGTGATCACAATGATGGTGAAGCGCCAGGCCGAGATGTGGATCGAGCCGAGGTCGATCGAACCGCCGATCGGCTCCGGCACCGTGAGATAGAAGCCGCCGATCAGGCCGCGCACGCTTTCGCGGATGATCAGGCCGAGCGCATAGGTGCCAAGCATCGCCACGATCGGCGCCGCGTAGAACCGCCGGATGATCAGCGCCTCCAGCACGAAGCCGAGCGCGCCAACCACGAAGGGCGCGGCGATCATGCCGGCCCAGACCGGCGCCCCGTGGGCGTAGGCCAGATAGGTCACATAGGCTCCGAGCAGGACGAATTCGCCCTGCGCGAAGTTGAAGATGCCCATCATGCTGGCGATGATGCCGAGCCCGAGCACGACCAGGACGATGATCGCGCCGAAGCTGATGATCTCGAACGCCGCGGCGAAGCTAGTGGCCATGGCGTCCGATCCGTACCCTGTGCGTCTGCGACAAGCGGCGCCTCACATCTTCTTCCAGTCGCCGGCCTGCTCGAAGGCGTGCGCGGCGCGGTAGATGGTCTGCTCCTCGAACATCCGGCCGACCAGCATCAGGCCGACCGGCAGCCCGTCGACCATGCCGCAGGGCAGCGACATCGCCGGGTGATGGGTGATGTCGAACGGCGCGGTGTTGGAGATCATCTCGAGCGCGCGGGCGACATATTCCTCGCGGCTGGCATTGGCCTCGGGCAACTTCGTCGCCTTCATCGGCGTGGTCGGCATCAGCAAGAGATCGTAGTCCTTGAACGCCTTGTCGTAGGCCGCGGCCAGCCGGCGGGAGATGTTGAGCGCCTTGCCGTAGAAGCGCGGACCGAAATTGTTGTTGATGTAGGTGCCGAGCATCATGAACAGCTTCGTGGTCTCGGACAGGGAATCAGCCTGGCGGCGCCAGCCGCGATGGAAATCCATCAGCGAGGTCGAATAGAGGTCGGAGCGGCTGAGGCCGTAGCCGTCGCCGAACATCATGGTCTGGGTCAGGCCTTCGGTGCCGATCGGGGTCCAGATCGCGCCGCCGGCCATGTGCATCGGGATCGACACGGTCTCGACCGACGCGCCGAGATCCTTGAAGCGCTTGGCGGCCTCGCGGACGCTTTCGTTGACCGCGGCCTCGGCGGTCGGCTGCTCAAAGCCTTCCTTGAGGATGCCGATCTTCATGCCCTTGACACCCTTGCCGAGCGCCTTGGTGTAGTCCTCGACCTTCGGTGCCTTGATGCGCGGGTCGTAGCCGTCGTCGCCGGCGATCACTTCCAGCAGCAGCGCATTGTCTTCCACCGTCGCGGTCATCGGGCCGGTGTGGTCGACGTAGATCTCGATCGGCATGATGCCGGTATAGGGCACGAGGCCCCAGGTCGGCTTCATGCCGTAGGTGCCGCAGAACGAGGACGGCATGCGGATCGAGCCGCCCTGGTCGCCGCCGATCGCCATGTCGACCTCGCCGAGCGCGACCACGACGCCGGAACCCGACGACGAGCCGCCGGCCGAATAGCCCATCTTGTGCGGATTGTGCACCGGCCCGTAGGAACCGGTGTGGCTGCCGCCGGACAGGCAGAAATGTTCGCAGTGCACCTTGCCGGCGATCTCGGCGCCGGCGTCGAGCATGCGCGTGACGATGGTGGCGTCGAAATCGGGCATATAGCCTTCCAGCGTCGACGAACCGTTGGTCATCGGCACGCCGGCCAGCATGATATTGTCCTTCAGCGCCACCGTCTTGCCCTTGAGCTTGCCGGAACTCGCGCCCTTCACGGTCGACTTGCGGTACCAGGCGTTGCGCGGGTTTTCCTCCGGGCTCGGGCGATAGCCCGGCGTGCGCGGATATTTCACCACCGGCAGTTCGTCCGGCATCGCGGCCACGACGTTGTAGGCGTCGATCGAGCCCTGCATCAGGCCGCGGAACGAGGCCACATCCTCATCGGTCAGGGACAGGCCGCACTGCTCGGCGACGGCACGAAGTTGCGTTGGCGTGGGAAGGACGACGGTCACGGCGCTCTCCTGAAGCTTTTGATCTTTGGAATTGATCCAAGGGCAGCAGCGTCGCGTTGGCACGCGCGAACCGCTCACCCCGTCGCTGTATTCAAAACGGAAATATTTTCCTTTTCAAGTATTATTTCACAAACCCCCCTCTCCCGCTTGCGGGGGAGGGCCGGGGTGGGGGTGCCGCCACGAGTCGTATCGTGGAGAGAGCCCCCACCCGGAATGCATCTTCGATGCAATCCGACCTCCCCCGCAAGCGCGAGAGGTAAGAAAGGTCAAATCGCCCGGACCACCCTGAAGTCGAGGCCGTCGGCTTCGGCAAGATACATCGGCATCCTGGCATGGCCACTGCGAACCGTCACGGGCCCGCGCGGGCCGCGATAGACGAGGTTGTCAGCTGCCGCGAGCAGCGGCCGCATCTCCAGCGTGCCGGCGCGGCTGGCGGCCGCCTCGAGCAGGCAGAATCCTTCATAGGCGGACTCGCTGCACGATCCGACCGGCGGCGCGAACGGACCGAACATCGCGCGATAACGGTCCCTGAATTCGTCGCCGGCCTGCGAGCCGGCGCCGGGGAAATAGCCGGAGGCGCAGAACAGGTTCTCGGTCTTGTCGGCGCCGATGCCGAGCAGCGCCGTTTCGTCGAAACAGGTCGCAAAGCGCAACGTGGTGGCGGCGAGCCCGGCATCGGCGAAGGCGCGGTTGAAGGTCACGCTGTCGGTGCCGATCAGCGAGATCAGCACCACATCGGGCTTCGCCGCACGGATGCGCGCCAGATGCGCCTCGTGATTGTCCTCGCCGACCGGGACGAACTCCTCGCCGACAACCTCGCCTCCGGTCTCCTTGATGTAGCGCTTGACCGCGCGATGCGACTGCCACGGCCAGACATAGTCGCTGCCGATCAGGTACCAGCGCGAGGCACGCTTCGCCTCGGCCAGCCAGTGGATCGACGGCCGGCTCTGCCAGCGCGGCGTCTCGCCGATCGCGATGACGCCCGGCGTCCGCTCGCCGCCCTCGTAGACCGGCGTGTAGATGTAGGGGATTCGGCTGCGGGTGATCAGGTCACGCAGCGCGACGCGCACCGCGCTGGTGTGCAAGCCCATGATGAGATCGACTTCGTCGGACGCAATCGCCTGCTCGGCGCGGTCGAGCACGTCGTCGAGCGGCCCACCGGCGTCGTAGACCGAGAACTCGATCTCGCGGCCGAGGATGCCGCCGCGCCGGTTGATGTCGGCGACCGCAAGCTGCGCGATCGAGGTGGCGGCTGGACCCCACATCCCGGGCGAGCCGGTGCAACAGACGAAGCCGCCGATCCGCAGCCGGTTGCGCGCACCGCGCGGACCGAAACCACCGCGATCCATCGGCGAAAATACCCGATCGGACGCCGACGCCAGGTTCCTGAACAGCAGGGATGGCGGGAACGGGAGGCGGCCATAGGCCATGACACTGGGCGTTGAATGCACACCTGCTCCTGTCTGGCACCGGCCCGCCGCGGCGAGCGCGGCATCGCCCTCACCGGCGACGGTACCATTCTAGATCGTCTTGATCACATTGAAGTCGAGACCGTCGGCTTCGGCAAGATAGATCGGCATTTCGGCGCGGCCGTCGCGAATGGTCACCGTGCCGCGCGCGCCGCTGTAGACGAGGTTGCGCCCGGCGGCGAGCAAGGGCCCCAGCGACAGCGAGCGGGCGCGGCTGGCCGCCGCCTCGAGGAAGCGCATGCCCTCGTAATTGGACTGCCCGACCGAGCCGATCGGCGGCGCGTGCGCCCCGAACATCGCACGGTAGCTGGTCCGGAAGTCGTCATTGGCGCGCGAATCGACGCAGCCGAAATAGCCGGAGGCGCAGAACAGGTTCTCGGTCGCGTCGGGGCCGATGCCGAGCATCACGGTCTCGTCCATCGCGCCCGCATAGCGCAGCGTCGTGGCGGCAAGCCCGGCGTCGGCAAAGGCGCGGTTGAAGGTGATGCTGTCGGTCCCGATCAGGGTGATCAGCACGACGTCGGGCCTCGCGGCGCGGATCCGCGCCAGATGCGGCTCGTGATTGTCCTCGCCGAGCGGGACGAATTCCTCGCCGACCACCTGGCCGCCGGCTTCCTTGATGTAGCGCTTCACCGCGCGATGCGACTGCCAGGGCCAGACATAGTCGCTGCCGATCAGGTACCAGCGCTGCGCATTCTTGACCTCGGTGAGCCAGTGGATCGCCGGCCGGCTCTCCGCGCGCGGCGTCTCGCCGATCGCCATCACGCCGTGCGTCCGCTCGCCGCCCTCATAGACCGGCGTGTAGACATAGGGGATGCGGCCGCGTGTGACCTTGCGCAGCGCGAGGCGGACCGCGCTGATATGCGAGCCCATGATGACGTCGATCTCGTCGAAGGCGATCGCCCGCTCGGCGCGGCGCACCACGTCCTCGATCGGACCGCCGGCGTCGTACATCGACAATTCGACCTCGCGGCCGCCGATGCCGCCGCGCTTGTTGATCTCGGCGATCGCCAGCATGACGCTGTTGGCCGAGATCGGGCCCCAGATTCCGGGCGCGCCCGAGAAGGTGATGAAATTGCCGATTCTAAGCTTGCCGTCGGTGCCGCGCCGGCGCGAGGAGCCCGGCCGGACGGTCAAAGCAAGATCGGCCGCGCTGGATGACGGGCTTCGAAACAGGTGCGGCGGCGCGACGGGCATGCCGCCATACGCCTGGAAAGAGACCGTCGAGAGCACGCCAACTCCTGTCTGGGAAGCAGTACGCAACGCAGCCAGCGGGCGGTCGCGGCATCCGCCCCTTGGTTGGGGGAATATCCTAGGGGAAAATATTGAATATTCAACAATTGAAGTGCATATAGAAACGGCATGCGTTGCCGGACATTCATTCACCGGGTCAGGAACCAGGTCTCACGCCGTGGCTAAACCGCCGAAAGAAAATTCCCCGATCACCGAACATCTCGCCTACCTGCTGGCGCAGGCCAACCGGGAGATCAACCGGCAGTTGGAGACGCGGCTCGCCAAGGAAGGCGTGCCGGTCGAGCAGTGGCGCATCCTTAAAGTTCTGTCCGACGGCAACGGCCACTCGATGGGCGAGCTTGCCGACGCGGTGCTGCTCAACCATCCGACGCTGACCAAGATGATCGACCGCATGGTGTCGGACGCCCTGGTCTATCGCGTCCAGGATCCCAAGGATCGCCGCAAGGTCCTGATGTTCGTCTCCGACCGCGGCAAGGCGCTGTGCCGGCGGCTGAACTCGCTCGCGGTGAGCCAGGAAGAGCACATCGTCGAGAGCTATGGCGACAAGTCGACCACCGAGCTCAAGCGCCTGCTGGAAAGCCTGATCGGCAGCGCCAACTGACGCCGCGCCAGGCTCGACGCGCCGACTTGGCGTGGCGCTCTCGAACCTTCAAAAAAGACCGGCTGCAAATGTCGGGACGCGGCGATTTGCTGCGTCCTTTGGGCGCGCCCGCGGCGCGGCCTTCGCGCCCGAGCGTTGAGGTCCACCCGATCCACAGATAGCGAGGACACCCCGTCATGCCTTCGATCACGCCCTTCCTCTGGCTCGACAACAACGTCCGCGATGCGGTCGCGTTCTACAAATCGGTGTTTCCGAACGCCGAGATCGAGACCGTCAGCGACTTCATGGCGAGTTTTGAGCTCGAGGGGCAGCGGTTCTACGCGCTCAATGGCGGGCCGCAGCACAAGTTCAACGAGGCGGTGTCTTTCTTCCTCAGCGTCGAGACCCAGCAGCAGGTGGATTACTATTGGAACAAGCTCACCGATGGCGGCCAGGGATCACGCTGCGGCTGGCTCAAGGACCGCTTCGGCCTGTCCTGGCAGGTGATCCCGTCAGCGCTGAGCCGCTACCTCAGCGACCCCGACCGCATCAGGGCCGACCGCGTCATGCAGGCGATGCTGAAGATGCAGAAGATCGTGATCGCCGATCTCGACAGGGCCTACGCGGGCTGAGGGCGAAGCGCCTCGACGGGCGGGCCAATCGCCCGCCGCGTCTGTGCTTGCGGCGGCTTACGCGTACCTTCCGTGGCAGTGCTTGTACTTCTTGCCTGAGCCGCAGGGGCAGTCCTCGTTGCGGCCGACCTTGCCCCAGCTTGTGGGGTTGTTCGGATCACGGTCGGCGGCGGACATTGCCGGCGCCAGCGAGGCCTGGGCGTAGGTGGCTTCGGTCAGGCGGGCCTGGGCGAACTCGTCCTCGCCGGTGTTGGGATCGAGCTTGTGCGCTTCCATCGGCGGCAACGGCTGCGCCGGCTCCTCCGGCGGGACGATCTCGACCCGCATCAATTGCGCGGTGACCGCCTCGCGCAGATGCGCGCTCATCTCCTGGAACAGGTTGAACGCTTCGGTCTTGTACTCCTGCAACGGATCGCGCTGACCGTAGCCGCGCAGGCCGATCACCTGGCGCAGATGGTCGAGCATGATCAGGTGCTCGCGCCAGAGATGGTCCAGCGTCTGCAGCAGGATGGTCTTCTCGACGTAGCGCATCACGTCGGGCCCCCATTGCGCGACCTTCGCCGCCATGCGCTCGTCGACATGGTTCTCGATGCGGTTGAGCAGCTCCTCGTCGGCGATGCCCTCTTCCTTGGCCCATTCGTCGACCGGCAGGTCGACATCGAGCACGCGCTTGAGCTCTTCCTTGAGGCCCGCGGTGTCCCACTGCTCGGCATAGGCATGCTCAGGGATATGCTTGGTGACCACGTCCTCGACGAAGGCGTGGCGCATGTCGGTCACGGTCTCGACCACGCTGTCGTCCTTCATCAGGTCGACGCGTTGGTCGAAGATCACCTTGCGCTGGTCGTTCTGGACGTTGTCGAACTTCAAGAGGTTCTTGCGGATGTCGAAGTTGCGCGCCTCGACCTTCTGCTGCGCCTTCTCGAGCGCCTTGTTGATCCAGGGATGGATGATCGCCTCGCCTTCCTGCAGGCCGAGCCGCTGCAGCATGCTGTCGAGCCGGTCGGAGCCGAAGATGCGCATCAGATCGTCTTCCAGCGACAGGAAGAATTTCGAGCGGCCGGGATCGCCCTGACGGCCGGAACGGCCGCGCAGCTGGTTGTCGATGCGGCGGGATTCGTGACGCTCGGAGCCGATGATGTAGAGGCCGCCCGGCTTCTTCACGGTCTTGGCGGGCTTGTTGCCCTTGGCGGGCTCGACCTCGAAATCCTCTTCCGCCTTCAGCACGAGTTCGCGGAAGCGCTCGATGTCGGCCTTGATCAGCTCGATCTTCTTGGCCTTCTCGGCCTCGTCGGTGATTCCTCCGGTCTCCTGCTGGATCCGCATATCGAGCGAGCCGCCGAGCTTGATGTCGGTGCCGCGGCCGGCCATGTTGGTCGCGATCGTGATCGCGCCCGGCACGCCGGCTTCCGCGACGATATAGGCTTCCTGCTCGTGGAAGCGCGCGTTCAGCACCGCGAACAGCTTTGCCGGCTTGCCGGCGCGGGCCGCGGCGTAAAGCTTCTCCATGCCGGATTCGGCGCCGAAGTCGATCTGCTTGTAGCCGTGCTTCTTGAGATACTCGGCCAGCACTTCCGATTTCTCGATCGACGCCGTGCCGACCAGCACCGGCTGCAGCCGCTTGTTGGCGCGCTCGATCTCGGCAAGGATTGCGGCGTATTTCTCGTTCTGGGTGCGGTAGACCTCGTCGTCCTCGTCGAGACGCGCCACCGGCAGGTTGGTCGGGATCTCGACGACCTCGAGCTTGTAGATGTCGAACAGTTCGTCGGCTTCGGTCAGCGCCGTGCCGGTCATGCCGGACAGCTTCTGGTACATCCGGAAATAGTTCTGGAAGGTGATCGAGGCCAGCGTCTGGTTCTCGGGTTGGACCGTGACGTGCTCCTTGGCCTCCAGCGCCTGGTGCAGGCCTTCCGAATAGCGGCGGCCCTGCATCATGCGGCCGGTGAACTCGTCGATGATGACGACCTCGTCGTCGCGGACGATGTAGTCCTTGTCGCGGGTGAACAGCGTGTGCGCACGCAGCGCCTGGTTGACGTGATGCACGACGGAGACGTTCTCGACGTCGTACAGCGACTCGCCCTTGAGCTGGCCGGCGTCGCGCAGCAAGTTCTCGAGCTTCTCCATGCCGCCTTCGGTCAACGTCACCGTGCGCTGCTTCTCGTCGACCTCGAAATCGGCGACCTTGGTCAGCAGCGGCATGAAGGTGTCGATGGTATTGTAGAAATCCGACCGGTCGTCGAGCGGACCGGAGATGATCAGCGGCGTGCGCGCCTCGTCGATCAGGATGGAGTCGACTTCGTCGACGATCGCGTAGAAGTGCTCGCGCTGGACCATGTCCTCCAGGCGATACTTCATGTTGTCGCGCAGATAGTCGAAGCCGTATTCGTTGTTGGTGCCGTAGGTGATGTCGCAGGCATAGGCCGCCTTGCGCTCGGCATCGTCGAGGCCGTGCACGATCACGCCGGTGGTCAGCCCCAGGAACGAGTAGATCTGGCCCATCCAGCCGGAGTCGCGGCGGGCGAGGTAGTCGTTGACGGTGACGACATGGACGCCCTTGCCGGCGAGCGCGTTGAGATAGACCGCGAGCGTCGCGACCAGCGTCTTGCCTTCGCCGGTCTTCATCTCGGCGATGTCGCCCTCGTGCAGCACCATGCCGCCGATCAGCTGAACGTCGAAATGGCGCTGGCCGAGCGTCCGCTTGGCCGCCTCCCGCACCGTGGCGAAGGCCGGAACCAGGAGGTCGTCGAGCGTCTTGCCGCCGGCGAGCTGCTGCTTGAATTCGGCGGTGCGCCCCTTGAGCTCGTCGTCGGAGAGCTTGATCAACTCGGGCTCGAGCGCGTTGATGGCGTTGACGCGGGACTGATAGCCCTTGACCCGACGGTCGTTGGATGAGCCGAAAAACTTGCGGGCGAGCGCGCCGATCATGCGAAATTCCTGTTCTTCGGTCTTGAGTTAGGTATCGAATTTAGGTCTTGGATTACAGCCCTGAGATGGTCCGCCAGATCGCCTATCAACTCACCGTGACGCGCTCCGGTTCGAGCCCCGACCCGGGGCTCCTCCGCCAATTGAGTGGGAAACAGGCCATCCTGGGTTCAACGGCGAAAAACGCAGCAAAATAAGCGCTCTCACCGTCGACACGGTTGGCCAGAGATATGGCCCGCTTGGGGGGTTGTCAACGCTGGCAAGATGTCAAGGAATTCATCATTTTGACAAGACTTTCGCGTTGCCAATGTAACACGATTGGGCGAGTGTCCGCCCCGCTCGAGCTCCCCCCCTTTGAGACAAGGATTTTGCATGACCACCTCGCCTCCGGAAACCAAAACCGGCCTGCGCCTCGGCCTCGCCACCCTGGCCGCCACGGGCTGTCTTGTCGCAGTGCTGGCTGCCGGCCTTCCGGTCCGCGCCGCGGAATCCGACCCGGTGCTGGCGAAGGTCAACGGTTCCGAGATCCATGCCAGCGACGTGGCGCTCGCCGAGGAGGAACTCGGCCCGAGTCTGGCCCAGATGGACCCCGCGACCAAGAAAGACAACGTGCTGTCGTTCCTGATCGACATGAAGATCGTGTCCAAGGCCGCCGAGGACAAGAAGATCGAGAACAACGAGGACTTCAAGAAGCGCCTCGCCTTCACCCGCAACCGCCTGTTGATGGACAGCCTGCTTGCCAGCGAGGGCAAGGCGGCGACCACCGACGACGCCATGAAGAAGGTCTATGACGAGGCCGCCAAGCAGATCACCGGCGAGCAGGAGGTGCGCGCCCGCCACATCCTGGTCGAGACCGAGGACGAGGCCAAGGCGATCAAGGCCGAGCTCGACAAGGGCGCCGACTTCGCCGAGCTCGCCAAGAAGAAGTCCAAGGATCCCGGCGCCTCCGACGGCGGCGACCTCGGTTTCTTCACCAAGGAGCAGATGGTGCCGGAATTCTCCGCGGTCGCCTTCTCGCTCGAGCCGGGCAAGATCTCCGATCCGGTCAAGTCGCAGTTCGGCTGGCACATCATCAAGGTCGAGGAAAAGCGCAGCCGCAAGGCGCCCGACTTCGAGCAGGTGAAGGCCCAGATCGAGACTTATGTGACCCGCAAGGCCCAGGCCGACTACGTCGCCAAGCTGCGCGAGGCCGCCAAGGTCGAGCGCACGGACAAGCCGGCCGACGCGGCCACCCCGCCCGCCGATGCGGCCAAGGATGCGCCGAAGCCTGCCGACAACAAGATGGCGCCGGCGAAGAAGTAAGCTTCGCTAAGCCAACAGTTTCGATGTGCGATGGCCGGGCTCGTCCCGGCCATTTGCTTTTCAGGGGTGCATTCGATTGATCGCGTCGCAGCCCTCTCCCGCTTCGGCCTGCGAGATGATAAGCAGCGCTTCCCTCCCCGTAGCCGGAAGCGCCTCATGTCCACCGCCGTCTCCCCCCTCGCCCCGCCCGACGTTCCCGAGATGCCCGTGATCGCGGGTGTGCGGCTTGCGACCGCTGCCGCCGGCATCCGCTACAAGGGGCGTACCGACGTGCTGCTCGCGCTGCTGGACAAGGGCACCACGGTGGCCGGCGTGTTCACCAAGTCGAAATGCCCGTCGGCGCCAGTCGAATGGTGCCGTGCCAAGCTGAAGGGCGGCAATGCACGCGCGCTGGTGGTCAATTCCGGCAACGCCAACGCCTTCACCGGCAAGACCGGCAAGGCGTCCACCACGCTGACCGCGCAGATCGCGGCGAAGGCGGTCGGCTGTTCGACCTCGGAGGTGTTGCTTGCCTCGACCGGCGTGATCGGCGAGCCGCTCGACGCCACCAAGTTCGACGGCGTGCTGGCGCAGCTCACGGAGGCCGCGACGGCCGATCGCTGGATGGACGCCGCCAAGGCGATCATGACCACCGACACCTTCCCGAAGGTCGCGACCGCGACCGTGAAGCTCGGCAAGGCCAAGGTGACGATCAACGGCATGGCCAAGGGCGCCGGCATGATCATGCCGGACATGGCGACCATGCTGTCGTTCATCTTCACCGACGCGCCGCTGTCGGCCTCGGTGCTGCAATCGCTGCTCAAGACCGGCGTCGAGGACACCTTCAATGCGCTGACCATCGACGGCGACACCTCGACCTCGGACACGCTGCTGGCGTTTGCAACCGGCGCTGCTGCCGCCAACGGCGCGCCGAAGATTTCGCGCGCCAGCGACCCGCGCCTGAAGGCCTTCACCAAGGCGTTCCAGCAGATCCTCGCCAATTTGTCCGAGCAGGTGGCGCGCGACGGCGAAGGTGCGCGCAAGCTGGTCGAGGTCGTAGTCGAGGGCGCAACGACAAAACCGTCGGCGCGCAAGATTGCGATGTCGATCGCCAATTCGCCGCTGGTGAAGACCGCGATCGCCGGCGAGGACGCCAATTGGGGCCGCGTGGTGATGGCGGTCGGCAAGGCCGGCGAGCCCGCCAACCGCGACAAGCTCTCGATCTCCTTCAACGGCATCCGCGTCGCCAAGAGCGGCGCGCGCGATCCGTCCTACGATGAGAAAGAGGTGTCGGAGGCGATGAAGGCGCCGAAGATCCAGATCAAGGTCGCGCTCGGCCTCGGCAAGGCTAGAGACCGCGTGCTGACCTGCGACCTCACCAAGGAATACGTCGCGATCAACGGCGATTACAGGTCGTAAGCATCGCCTTCATCGCGAGGAGCTCGCGACAAGCTTGCAAAGCAATTTTACGCTGAAGCGACGACCTGTCCGCCGTAGCTTTAGCGAAGGCGGAAGCAATCCATCTGTCCGCGCGTGCAGAGAGATGGATTGCTTTGCTTCGCTCGCAATGACAGAATCTCCGCCAACACCGCATCTGGACCTTGGCCCCGCATGGCTGACATCAAGCTGACCCTCGTCGTCGCCTGCGCGCTGGTTGATGCCGACAAGCGCGTGCTGCTGGCGCAGCGCCCCGAAGGCAAGGCGCTGGCCGGCCTGTGGGAATTTCCGGGCGGCAAGATCGAGCCGGGCGAGCGGCCGGAACAGACGCTGATCCGCGAGCTGCATGAGGAGATCGGCATCACCGTGAGCGAGCCGTGCCTCGCGCCGCTGACCTTCGCCAGCCACGCCTACGAGACCTTCCATCTGCTGATGCCGCTCTACATCTGCCGGCGCTGGGAGGGCATGGTCGTGGCGCGCGAGGGCCAGAACCTCGCCTGGGTACGCGCCAACAAGCTGCGCGACTACCCGATGCCGCCCGCGGACATCCCGCTGCTGCCACATCTGATCGATTTGTTGTTGTGATCTTCTTCGCCTCTCCGCTTGCGAGGGAGGCGCGCTGCCAAAATATCGAAAACAACCCCATGCAAAGTAACCGGCGGTGGCCGGCGTTCGACCAGGGTTACTTGACACGTCGGGCAACTCACGGATACTCTTCCAATATTCCGAAATCGCGCAGACGCACGCTCGCCCCAGAGCGTATGGCATTTGCGTGCTTCCACAAGCGACGTGTCCAAGTCGTCATGACCGATAGCCATATGCGATAGCCCTGTCCGCAAGCGGAGAGGGGCCGTGGCACAGTGCGTCCCTAACGCTTACTTCCCTTCACCGCCGCTTCCAGACTCGCCTTCGCCGAGCCCGGCCGCAGCGGTTTCGGCTGGCTGTCATGCGGTGCCCAGCCGGACAGCCAGACGATGTCGAAGGTGGCGCGGATGCGGCCGTCGGGATCGCCGAAACGTTCGCCATAAATTTGCGCCATGCGCAGCATGGTGGCGCGGCGGGTCGGGGAGTGACGGCGCTCGCGCAGCACATTGGTGGCACCCATGCGCCTGAGATCAGCCATCAGCGCGAACGCGCTGGCGTAGCGCACCACGACGCGGTCGACGTCGGTGACCGGCAGCGCAAAGCCTGCCCGCTGCAACAGCGCGCCGATGTCGCGCAGATCGGCGAACGGCGCGACGCGCGGCGACACCCCGCCCTCGCATTCGGCCTCCGCCGCGGCAAAACTCTGCCTGAGCTCGGTCAGCGTGTCGCCGCCGAGCATCGCGGCGAGCAAGAGCCCGTCCGGCTTCAGCGCGCGCCGGATCTGCGCCAGCACGCCCGGCAGGTCGTTGACGAACTGGAAGGCGAGCGCGGAGACCGCTAGATCGCGCGACTCCGGCGGCAGGCCGAGCGACTCCGCCTCAGCAAAGCCGATCGTATCGACCGAGGCGACCCGCACGCGCAAGGCGTCCGCAAGCCCGTCGCCCGGCGTCCAGACGTCGACGCCTGAGGAAAAGCTGCGTGACACCGCCTGCAAGCGGTCCGCCATGTCCTCCGTGGCGCGCTCGAGCAGAAATGTCGCCGCCCCCTCGCGCCCCGCGCGCGCAAGCCGCGCACCGAGCAAGGCGCGATCGAACAGAATGGGAGCAGTTGCCGGGGTCGGTGCCATGCCCGCTCGTTACGCCGGACCGCGGTCGCAGGCAATGCGCCTTGAGCCTGCGCTGCCCAAACGCTAGCCTCGTCCGCCATGGACGCCGAGACATCACCCCCACGCTCCATTACCGGTCACTTCCAGCGCGCGCTCGGCGCGGTCGGGGGCGCGTGGCTGCGCACCGCGCGGCTCATGCTCGACATCGCATTGCCGACGCTGTGCGTGTCCTGCCGCGAGCCGGTTCATGGCGAGGGCGTCTGCGCGGCGTGCTGGGCCAAATTGTCGTTCATCGCACAGCCGTTCTGCCCACGGCTCGGCATTCCCTTCGTCTACGATCCCGGGCCCGAATTGCTGTCGATGGAGGCGATCGCCAATCCGCCGTCCTACCAGCGTGCCCGCGCCGCGGTGCGCTATGACGACGTCGCACGCACGCTGGTGCACGCGTTGAAATACCAGGATCGCACCGATCTGGCGCCAACAATGGGCCGCTGGATGGCGCGCGCGGGGAAGGAATTGCTGGAGGAGGCCGACATGCTGGTGCCGGTTCCCCTGCACTGGCGGCGCGGCTGGAGCCGGCGCTACAACCAGTCCGGCGCGCTCGCCAAGGCGATCGCGCGCCAGAGCGGCGTCAAAATGGTCTCCGAGGCGCTGCGGCGCGTCCGCGCCACCGAGCAGCAGATCGGACTGTCGCGCAAGGACCGCGCCAGCAATGTGCAGGGCGCATTCGGGGTCGCCGCCGAACGCAAGGCTGACATCCAGGGCCGCCGCGTGATCCTGGTCGACGACGTCCTCACCTCGGGCGCTACAGTCGATGCCTGCGCGCGGGCGCTGCTGCGGGCCAAGGCGTCGCAGGTCGACGTGCTGGTGTTTGCCCGGGTTGTCGATACCCACCGCGCTCCCATATAATCTCGTATTCTGGTTCAACCGAGCGCACCATGACCGCCGACATCGAAATCTACACCCGTCCGGGTTGCGGTTATTGCACCGCGGCCAAATCGCTTTTGACGCGCAAGAACGCCGCGTTCACCGAATTGAGCGTCGCCAGCAACCCGGCCTATCGCGACGAGATGTACAACCGGGCTGGGGCCGGCACGACCTTTCCGCAGATCTTCATCGGCAAGACCCATGTCGGCGGCTGCGACGAGCTCTACGCACTCGACCGCGAAGGCAAGCTCGACGGCCTGCTCAGCAACGGAGGCGGCGCCTGATGGCCGATAGCACAACCTTCACCGCCGCCATGGTGCAGATGCGCACCGGACTGCTGCCGGAGCCGAGCCTGGAGCAGGGCACGCGGCTGATCCGCGAGGCCGCGGCGCAGGGCGCCAATTATGTGCTGACGCCTGAGGTCAGCAACATGATGCAGCTGAACCGCAAGGCGCTGTTCGAGCACTTAGCGAGCGAAGAGGACGACAAGTCGCTGAAGGCCTACCGCGCACTCGCCGCCGAATTGAAGATCCATCTGCATATCGGCTCGCTGGCGCTGCGCTACTCGCCGGAGAAGGCGGTCAACCGTTCGTTCCTGATCGGGCCCGAGGGCAATCAGCTCGCGAGCTACGACAAGATCCACATGTTCGATATCGATCTGCCGGGCGGCGAGAGCTATCGCGAATCGGCCAATTACCAGCCGGGCGAGACCGCCGTGATCTCCGACCTGCCGTGGGGCCGGATCGGACTGACGATCTGCTACGACGTGCGTTTCCCAGCGCTCTATCGCGCGCTGGCCGAGGCCGGTGCCTCCTTCCTCACGGTGCCCTCCGCCTTCACCCGCAAGACCGGCGAGGCGCATTGGCACACGCTGCTGCGCGCCCGTGCCATCGAGACCGGATGCTTCGTGTTCGCCGCGGCGCAGGCCGGCCTGCATGAGAACAAGCGCGAGACCTTCGGGCATTCGCTGATCATCGACCCCTGGGGCGAGATCCTCGCCGAGGGCGGCGTCGAGCCGGGCGTGTTCCTGGCCGAGATCGATCCCGCCAAGGTCGAGACCGCGCGAAAGACCATCCCCTCGCTGCAGCACGGCAGGCGTTTCGGCATCGCCGACCCCAAGGCCGGCCCGGAACATCTGCACCTGGTCCGGGGTTCGGCATGATCCGCTACACGCTGCGCTGCGAGCACGGCCATCAGTTCGAGAGCTGGTTCCAGAGCTCGTCGGCCTATGAATCGCAGGAGCGGCGTCATTTGATCGATTGCCCGGCCTGCGGGTCGAGCAAGGTCGAGCGCGCGATCATGGCGCCGCAGATCATCGGCAAGAAGGGCCGCGAGAAGGCTCAGCCAGCCCCCGCAGCGGCGCCTGCCCCCGCCGAGGCACCCGCACCCGCCAGCGAATCGACGTCGCTGATGATGGCGCAGGAGCGCGAGTTGCGCGCCAAGCTGAAGGAGCTGCGCGACCACATCGTCAAGAACGCCGACAATGTCGGCGAGCGCTTCCCCAACGAGGCGCGCAAGATGCATTACGGCGATATCGAGCATCGGCCGATCTATGGCGAGGCCTCGCCCGAAGAGGCGCGCGCGCTGATCGACGAAGGCGTCGAGGTCTCGCCGCTGCCGACCCTGCCGGAAGATCGGAATTGACGCGCACTGCTTCGCTCTCGTCATTGCGAGGAGCGAAGCGACGAAGCAATCCAGCTTCGCGCTTGTTACGCTATGGATTGCTTCGCCTCGCTCGCAATGACGGGTGGGCTAAACCGGCCGAGCGTCCTGAATGACTCCCGAGACATTTTCTTCCTGGCAGGTCTGGGCGTTTCTTTCGGCCATCTTCGCCGCGCTGACCGCGATCTTCGCCAAGGTCGGCGTCGAAGGCATCAACTCCGATCTTGCCACCCTGATCCGCACCGTGGTCGTGCTGATCACGCTGTCGGCGATCCTGTTCGCAACCGGGCAGTTCACCCAGGCCGGACCGATCTCGGCCAAAAGCTGGCTGTTCCTGCTGCTGTCCGGGCTCGGCACCGGCGCGTCATGGATCTGCTATTTCCGCGCGCTCAAGCTCGGCCCCGCGACGCTGGTGGCGCCGATCGACAAGCTCAGCGTGGCGCTGTTCGGCGCCGTCTTCCTCGGCGAGCGCCCCTCGGCCTATGGCTGGATCGGGATCGCGCTGATCTCGGCCGGCGCGGTGCTGGTTGCCGTCAAAGGCTAATCCATAGCGTTCTCGAGCAAAGTGGCTTACCGGTTCGCGTGAAGAAAACGCGTCAAACAAGAGTCTAAGCAGCGATCAACAAGGCAACGCCAACGACGATCAGGACAATGCCGAACACCTCACGCAGCGAGAACGGCTGCTTGAGCGAGAAATACGCCACGCCCTGCGCGAACAGCACCTCGATCAGCGCCAGCGTGCGCACATTGGCGGCGGCGGTGAGTGCGAAGGCCAAAAACCAGAATTGCGAGGAGAACGCGCCCATGAAGCCCGCGAACATCGAAGGCCGCCACAGGCCGAGGATTTTCCGCAGCACGTCGGGCGCGCGCAGCAACAGATAGACCGACAGGATCAGCGTCTGGACGAACAGGCTCCACATCAGCGTGTAGGAGGCCGCCGTCACGAACGAGACGCCGGGCACGGCAATGATCGCGCCGCGAAAGCTCACCGCCGAGATCGCGAACACCGCGGCGGCGCCGAGGCCGAGCACGGTCGGGCGCAGATCCGCAAAGCTCTTCTGCCCGCCGGGCCGCAGCGCGGTGATGACGACGCCGACGGTGGCGATCACCATCGCGATCACCTTGGGCGTCGTGAGATGATCGCCGAGGAAGATGAAGCCGAAGATCGCGGTCTGGATCGCCTCGGTCTTCATGTAGGCCGTGGTCACCACGAAGGAGCGGTCGTTCATCGCCAGCAGCATGAAGCCGGTGCCGACGATCTGACTCAGCGCGCCGGAGAGCAGCCACGGCCAGAACGACGCCGCAGGCCACGGCACGGCATCGCCGGTCAGCAGCACCGCCAGCGCGAAGAACACCACCGAGAACGGCAGGCCGAACAGGAAGCGGATATTGGTCGCGCCCCAGGTGCCGAGCGGCCCGGTCAGATGCCGCTGCATCGCATTGCGCGCCACCTGCCCGAAGGCAGCGACGATGGTGAAGGGGATCCAGAGCGAGGCGATCGTGAGCATGCGGGATAAGGGAAGTGTGCCGGGGCGAGAGTACGCGCGCAGCGTGCCCGGCGCGGCTGACGTGGTCAACTGACGCGCCGCATACATGCTCGTAACGCGGACCTCGCCCCCAAGATGAGCCGGTGGTTATGGGTCCCTGCTTTCGCAGGGACGACACCTATCGTGTGGCCGAGACCCTCGCCTCTCACACCTCCTCCGCCACCACCATGTAGTTCACGTCCATGTCGGACGAGACGCTCCATTTGTCGGCGATCGGGTTGTAGACCACGCCGGCCTGTTCGGTGACGGTGAGGTTGACGTCGCCGAGATAACGTTCGAGCTCGGCGGGGGTAACGAACTTGCCCCAGTCATGGGTGCCGCGCGGCAGCCAGCGCAGCACATATTCGGCGCCGACGATCGCCAGCGCGAAGCTCTTCCAGTTGCGGTTCAGGGTCGAGACCACCATCAGCCCGCCGGGCTTGAGCATCGCCGTGCAGCGCTTGATGAAGGCGCCGACATCGACGACATGCTCGACCACCTCCATCGCCAGCACGATGTCGAAGCGCTCGCGTACGTCCATGTCCTCGATCGTGGTGCAGCGGTAGTCGATCGACAGATGGCCCTTGTCGGCGTGCAGCTTGGCCGCGGATATGTTGGTGGCGGATGGATCGATCCCGATCACCTGGGCGCCGAGCCGGGTGAACGGCTCGCACAGCAGCCCGGCGCCGCAGCCGATGTCGAGCAGGCGCAGCCCGGACAGGCAGTTCAGGCTCTTGGCGTTGCGCTCGAACTTGCGGCAGGCGGCGTCGCGGATATAGGTCAGGCGAAGCGGATTGATCTTGTGCAGCGGCGCCATCTTGCCGCGCGGATCCCACCATTCATCCGACAGTTTCGAGAACTTCGCGACCTCGGCCGGATCGACCGAGTTGGCGGAGGCATTGGAAAGCGTTGTGGCCATGATTGCGCGCGCCCCTATCGCGCGGTGATCGAATTGCGGAACGATAGCGGCGAGGCGATGGTCTTGATGGTTTCGATGCCCTCGCCGACGCCGCGAATGGTGACGTCGCCATAATTGAGCAGCCGCCCCATGATGCTCTGGTTGACGTCGACGCTCTCGACCTTGTCGAGGCTCATCTCGAAGGTGCGGCGCTTGATGAAGCCGCTCTTGTGCACCACGCGGAAATTGGTGACGTCGGTTTCCGTGGTCCAGCGATGGAACCAGGCCGTGACGCTCCAGTAGAGTGCCGCAACCGCGACCACGGCAGCGGCCGCGAGGCAAGCCAGCGTGAGGCCGTCGACCGCCGTCATCCGCGACAGGATCAGCAGCACCAGCACCACAATCCAGGCCCCGATCGCCGGCAGATAGAACATCCAGTGCGCGTTGGTGGAATACAGCACCTTCTCGCCAGGCTGCAGGATTTCGTCGATGTAACGCCCCATCCGATCCGCCTTCGAATTACCCTCGCGCTACCCTTGCGTTACCCTCGCGCAACAGCCCGCCCGCAACCGGTAAAAACACCCCAAAAGACCCTCCAGGGACCCCCAGGAAGCGGCTTGCCCCCGGGCGCGGCGCTATGTATACGCGCCTTTCGGTCCCCGCGCTTGCGGTTTTCGGCGTGGGTTAACCTACTTATCCTCTTAAAGGAATAGACGCGTCGTCATGGGCCGCCTCGTGATGAAATTCGGCGGTACGTCCGTCGCCAATATCGATCGCATCCGCAATGTCGCGCAGCATGTGAAGCGCGAGGTCGACGCGGGCCACGAGGTCGCCGTCGTCGTCTCCGCGATGTCCGGCAAGACCAACGAACTGGTCGGCTGGTGCACCGACGCCTCGCCGATGCACGACGCCCGCGAATATGACGCGGTGGTCGCCTCCGGCGAGCAGGTCACCTCCGGGCTGCTCGCGATCGTGCTGCAGGGTATCGGCATCCAGGCGCGCTCCTGGCAGGGCTGGCAGATCCCGATCAAGACCTCGGACGCGCATGCTTCGGCGCGCATCCTCGATATCGACGGCACCGAGATCATCACCCGCTTCAAGGAGCGCCAGGAGGTCGCGGTGATCGCCGGCTTCCAGGGCATCAATCCGCAGACCGGCCGCATCACCACGCTCGGCCGCGGCGGTTCGGACACCTCGGCGGTGGCGATCGCGGCCGCGCTGCGTGCCGACCGCTGCGACATCTACACCGACGTCGACGGCGTCTACACCACCGATCCCCGCGTGGTGCCGAAGGCGCGCCGGCTCGACAAGATCGCGTTCGAGGACATGCTGGAGCTGGCCTCGCAGGGCGCCAAGGTGCTGCAGGTTCGCTCGGTGGAGCTCGGCATGGTGCACAACATGCCGATCTTCGTGCGCTCCAGCTTCGACAAGCCTGAGGATATCGACCCGCACGGCACGCCGCCGGGCACGCTGATCTGCAGCGAGGAGGAAATCATGGAAATGCACGTCGTCACCGGCATCGCCTTCTCCAAGGACGAAGCCCAGATTTCCGTGCGCCAGATCGAGGACAAGCCCGGCGTGGCCGCGGCGATCTTCGGGCCGCTCGCGGATGCCAACATCAATGTCGACATGATCGTGCAGAACGTGTCCGAGGACGGCAAGACCACCGACCTCACCTTCACCGTTCCGGCCACCGACTATAACCGCGCCAAGGACACGATCACCTCCGCCAAGGCCAAGATCGGCTACATCAGGCTCGACACCGCGACCGACGTCGCCAAGGTCTCGGTGATCGGCAGCGGCATGCGCAGCCACGCCGGCGTCGCGGCGAAGGCGTTCAAGGCACTGGCCGAGCGAAACATCAACATCCGCGCCATCACCACCTCCGAGATCAAGTTCTCGGTCCTGATCGACGCCGCCTACACCGAACTCGCGGTGCGCACGCTGCACACACTGTACGGGCTGGATCAGGCGTAGGGGTTACCGCGGACCAGCGGCGGACGGAGCTCCATCCGCTGTCATTTCCCGGTGCGCAATTGCGCACCTGAGCGCGTGCGGAGCACGAGCCCGGAATCCACCGGGCCGCGGATTCCGTGGGAAAATCGATTCCGGGCTTTCGCTTCGCAAGCCCCGGGGAATGACGGAGGAGAGAGCACGGGATACCCTCCAGTACCCCCGTCCCGGAGTTAGAATTTCTCTTAGCGGGCGCAGCATTGAGCTGACGCAGACGTTATTTGCTACTGGCAGGCGTTTTGCTTGGCAAAGCGAGCCTCGATTGGCTATACGGCCAGTCAGGTGGGCTGTCGCAAACTGTGGCACAGTTTCAGCGATCCCGAATCGGCGGGAACTGGCGCGAGCGGCGACGCCGAATGACTAAAATTGTTGGTTTTGACGAGTTTTGCGCCAGCGGCCGGCCGGCCCGGTGCGCCGGCCTCGTGGGGAGGGATTGAAGCATATGCGGAGCGCGTCGGGAGGCCCCCGCATCCTGTTGAGACGGCTCCGCGAAACCATGGCGGAGCAAGTCTCCGCCCAGGAGCGCCTCGACAAGATCGTGGTGCTGATCGCGGCCAATATGGTGGCCGAGGTCTGCTCCTGCTACGTGCTGCGCGTCGACAACACGCTCGAACTCTACGCCACCGAAGGTCTGAACCGCGACGCCGTGCACCGCACCGTGATGAGCGCGCATGAGGGCCTGGTCGGCCTCGTCGCCAGCGAGGCGACGCCGCTCAATTTGTCCGACGCGCAAAGCCATCCGGCCTTCGCCTACCGCCCGGAGACCGGCGAAGAGGCCTACCACTCGTTCCTCGGCGTGCCGATCCTGCGCG
This sequence comes from Bradyrhizobium sp. 6(2017), assembly GCF_011058295.2. NCBI lineage: Bacteria > Pseudomonadati > Pseudomonadota > Alphaproteobacteria > Hyphomicrobiales > Nitrobacteraceae > Bradyrhizobium > Bradyrhizobium sp. 6(2017). The sequence continues at coordinate 9,756,216 of NZ_CP049289.2, forward strand.
CCGGCAACACGCTCGGCGTGCTGGTGGTGCAGAACCGCGCCAAGCGCACCTATGTCGAGGAAGAAGTCGAGGCGCTGCAGACCACCGCCATGGTGCTGGCGGAGATGATCGCCTCCGGCGAGCTTGCTGCGCTGGCCCAGCCCGGCGCCGAGCCAGCCGCGCGGCACTCGCTGCACAAAACCGGCGCAGTGCTCTCCGACGGCATCGCGCTCGGCCATGTCGTGCTGCACGAGCCGCGCGTCGTCATCACCAACTACATCGCCGAGGATCTGCCGAAGGAGGTCAAGCGGCTCGACACCGCGCTGGCCAATCTGCGCGCCGATCTCGACCGCATGCTGGAGCGCGGCGACGTCGCCGAGGGCGGCGAGCACCGCGAGGTGCTGGAAGCCTATCGCATGTTCGCCAACGACCAAGGCTGGTCGCACAAGCTGCATGAGGCGGTCGCCACCGGCCTCACCGCGGAGGCCGCCGTCGAACGCGTGCAGTCCGATACCCGCGCGCGCATGCTGCGCTCGACCGATCCCTATCTGCGCGACCGCCTGCACGACCTCGAGGATCTCGGCCATCGCCTGATGCGGCAATTGGTCGGCCAGGACCATGCGCCGTCGCGCGAGCAGCTGCCCGACAACGCCATCCTGATCGCCCGCGCGATGGGTCCCGCGGCGCTGCTCGACTACGACCGCAAGCGGCTGCGCGGCCTGGTGCTGGAGGAAGGCACTGCGAACTCCCACGTCTCGATCGTGGCGCGCGCGCTCGGCATTCCCGCGGTCGGCGAGGTGCCGAACGCGCCCGGCATCGCCGATCCGGGCGACGCCATCATCGTCGACGGCATCTCCGGCGAGATCTATGTCCGTCCCTCGGCCGAGATCGAATCGGCCTACGCCGAGCGCGTCCGCTTCCGGGCGCGGCGGCAGGCGCAATATTCGGCGCTGCGCGACAAGGCCTGCGTGACCAAGGACGGCCAGCCGATCGAGCTTCTGATCAATGCCGGCCTGACCATCGACCTGCCGCATATCGACGACACCGGCAGCGCCGGCATCGGCCTGTTCCGCACCGAACTGCAGTTCATGGTGAGCCCGAGCCTGCCGCGCTCGAGCGACCAGCTTGCGCTGTACCGCACCGTGCTCGACGCCGCCGGCACCAAGCCCGTCACTTTCCGCACGCTCGACATCGGCGGCGACAAGGCGCTGCCCTATATGGAGACCGTGGTCGAGGAAAATCCCGCGCTCGGCTGGCGCGCGATTCGGCTCGGCCTCGACCGCCCCGGCCTGCTGCGCGGCCAGATCCGTGCGCTGTTGCGCGCCGGCGGCGGCCGCGCGCTGAAGATCATGTTCCCGATGATCTCCGACGTCGCCGAGTTCGACCAGGCCAAGGCGATCGTCGAGCGCGAGCTGACCTATCTGCGCCAGCATGGCCATTCGCTGCCCGAGCGAATCGATATCGGCACCATGGTGGAAGTGCCGGCCCTGCTCTACCAGCTCGACGAGCTCTTGAAGAAGGTCGACTTCGTCTCGGTCGGCTCCAACGACCTGTTCCAGTTCCTGTTTGCGGTCGACCGCGGCAACGCCAAGGTCTCCGAGCGCTTCGACACCCTGTCGGCGCCGATCCTGCGCGCGCTGCGCGACATCGTGCGCAAGGCCAAGGTTGCGAAGAAAGCCGCCTCGCTGTGCGGAGAGATGGCCTCGAAACCGATCGGCGCGCTGGCGCTGATCGCGCTTGGCTACCGTTCGCTTTCATTGTCAGCAACTGCGCATGGCCCGGTCAAGGCGATGATCCTCGACCTCGACGCCACGAAGGCGGAGGCGATGATCAATCCGCTGCTCGACGCGCCGGTTGGCAGCGTGTCGATCCGCGCGGCGCTGACGAAATTTGCGGAAACCGAGGGGCTGGCCTTGTAGCGACGCTGTCGTCGCCGCTGCCGCCCTTTCGCGCCTCCCGCAATTCGAGACTTCAACATGCTACCCGAAGCCAAACTCGACGTCCTGCTCACCCATCACGCCTCGCTCGAAGCCGAGCTGCTCGGCCAGGTCAACTCCGAGCGCTATGTGCAGATCACGCGCGAGCTCGCCGAGCTCAATCCGTTGATCGACGCGGTGAAGCTCTATCGCTCCGCCCGCTCGGAGCTCGCCGATACCGAGGCGATGCTGGCGGATGCGGGGACTGACGCCGAGATGCGCAGCATGGCGGAAGCCGAGCTGGAAACGCTGCAGGCGCGCATCGGCGAGCTCGAGCAGAATATCCGGATCGCGCTGTTGCCCAAGGACGCGATGGATGACCGCAACGTGGTGCTGGAAATCCGTGCCGGCACCGGCGGCGACGAGGCCTCGCTGTTCGCCGGCGACCTGTTCCGGATGTATGAGCGCTTCGCCGGCCTGCAGGGCTGGAAGGTCGAGGTGATCTCGGCGAGCGAAGGCACCGTCGGCGGCTTCAAGGAAATCATCGCCGAGGTGCAGGGCCGCGGCGCCTTCGCCAAGCTGAAATTCGAATCCGGCGTACACCGCGTGCAGCGCGTGCCCGACACCGAAACGCAGGGCCGCATCCACACCTCGGCCGCGACCGTCGCGGTGCTGCCGGAAGTCGAGGACGTCGACGTCGACATCAAGAACGACGATCTGAGGATCGAGACCATGCGCGCGGGCGGCGCCGGCGGTCAGCACGTCAACAAGACCGAATCGGCGATCCGCATCACCCATCTTCCGACCGGCATCGTGGTGATGATGCAGGACAGCCGCTCGCAGCACAAAAACCGGGCATCGGCGATGAACATCCTGCGTTCGCGCATTTATGACGCCGAGCGCCAGCGTGTCGAGGCCGCGCGCTCCGCCGACCGCAAGGAGAAGGTCGGCTCCGGCGACCGCTCGGAGCGCATCCGCACCTATAACTTCCCGCAAGGGCGAGTCACCGACCACCGCATCAATCTGACGCTCTACAAGCTGCCGCAGGTGATCGCGGGCGAGGCACTTGGCGATCTGATCGATGCGCTGACCACCGAGCACCAGGCCGCGCAGCTCGCGGCGCAGGGCGCGGCGGCTTGAGAACGCGATTTATTGTTCGCGCATGATCTCTTCGGAAAACCGCTGCGCACTTTTCCGGATCATGCGCTAGCGTTTTTGCGACTGCCTGAAGTGGCGCAGGATCTTGCCGAGCGCCGGACCGGCCGTGGTCAGCTCCTCGAGGTGAATCTTCGACAGCGCTTGCAGCTTGCGCTCGCCCTGCGCTGTCAGCGTCACCAGAACACGCCGGCCGTCGGCGGCGTCGACCGCCCGCGTCAGCAGCCCGAGCTTCGTCATCCGGTTGACCAGCTCGACCGCGGTGTGATGGCGGATCAGCAAATAGCGGGCGATATCGCCGACAGTGGTTGGCTCTTCGCCGGAGAAGCCCTTGATGGCGAGCAGCGCCTGATGCTGCTGCGGCGTCAACCCGGCCTGCTGGGCTGCCTGTTCGCTGAACGCAAGGAAGCTGCGCAGCTGGTGGCGAAACCGCGCCAGCGCCGGGTAATCGACCGTCGCGGCCGCGACGCTACGCTTTGCGGTCGCGGCCGGCGCGCGCCGCTGCTTCGATTGAGGCATTCGCTGGTCTTGCTCCAGGCTCGCTCCGCCGGACGGCAGGAGCCGTGCGACACTATCAAGCCCGGGCCCGGCGGACCATCCTACCTCACGCCCTTGCACTCATGTTTTCAACGGTTTGACGGTCGAGCGGCACGGCCGGGCGGCATCACGGCTGCGGCCAGTGATCGTAGCTCGAACTCAAGATCTTCAGCAGCACGATCTGGAACGCGACCGGAATCCGTGGGCTCCGGCGGCGGATCGACTTCTCCAGCGCCTCGGTGATCTCGTTCTTGGTGAGATGCCCGGCCGAGGCACGCTCGACCAGATCACCCCAGACCTCCGACAGCGATTTGCCGGTATGATGCGGCGCCGGGATCGATATCCCGCGCGTCTCGGCCCAATCGATGATCTCGCGCATGGTTTGCTGTCCGCAGTTTCGCGCGGTCGCAAGATGGCGCGCCGTGAGCAGGCGAAGCAGATCGTCCGGCGGCGTCCAGCCCAGCTTTGGCGGCACTTCGTCGAGCAGCTCGGCCGACAACTCCTTCAGAACGTTGATCGCGCGGATGCTCAAGCTGCTCGACTGCTCAGCGCCGCCGTCCTCGGTCACGGCGCGCTCTCCGGGATTTCCGGTGCGACTTGAAGGCTCGTGGATCATCGCCTCTCACTACAGGACCCTCACCCGGGCGGTAAACCCAGCTATATCGTATTCCGACATTAATTCTATCGTAGACCGATATGATTCGACGAAAGGCGACATTGACTAAATATGCCGGTGGGGAATTGTAGCTGCGACGGGCTGCTCCATCGCAGCCGGCGCATCCAGCCGCCGATCGATCCGATCCGGCGGCCAGTGAGCATGCGCGCCAAAAATCATATAATTGGAGGATAGTGAGCGATGAGCACCAAGGATTTCCTGCCGCGCAGAGCACTGAACGTCTCGCGTCGCACCCTGCTGCAGGCCGGTGCCGGCCTGATCGGCGGCACCGTGCTGCCGGCCTCGATCACGTCGCGGGCATTCGCCGAGGATCATCCGGCGATCGGGACATTTCCCGCCGGCTCGGCCGGCTCCTCGGCCTTCATCGGCATCTCGGTCCCGCGCACAGGCACCTATGCGGTGCAGGGCGAGGATGAGCTCAAGGGCTATCAGCTCGCGATCGAGCACATCAACAGCGGTCACGAGTTGATCAAGAAGATCTCGCCGAAGACCTCAAAGGGCGTGCTCGGCAAGGAACTGAAGTTCGGCGTCGCGGATTCCGCGGCGAAGCCGAACGAGGCCGTGCAGGCGCAGCAGCGCTTCATCACCGAGAACAAGGCGGTGATGATCACCGGCGGCACGTCGAGTGCGGTCGCGGTCGCGCTGAACAAGCTGGCGCAGCGCGAGAAGGTGATCTTCGTTTGCGGTATCTCCGGATCGAACGACACCACCGGCAAGGATTGCGTGCGCTACGGTTTCCGCCAGAACTTCTATGGCCAGACCGCTGCCGCTGCAATCGCGCCGGTGCTGATCAAGCAGTTCGGCAAGAACAAGAAGGCCGCCTATCTGACGCCCGACTACACCTATGGCCACACGGTGACCAAGTCGATGCAGGACCGCCTCGCCGAGGCGGGCTGGACCACCACCACCAACCAGGTGTCGCCGCTCGGCGCGCCCGACTATTCGTCGTATCTGCTCAATGTCGCGAATTCCGGCGCCGACGTGCTGATCAACGTCAACTGGGGCCACGACGCCGTGCTGTCGACGCAGCAGGCCAAGCAGTTCGGCGTGCTCGACAAGATGAAGCTCGTGGTGCCCTACCAGGTGCCGTTCATCGCCCGGGAGACCGGCGGCCTGATGCAGGGCGTCTACGCCGCGACCGACTATTGGTGGACCATCGAGGACAAGTATCCGCTGGCCAAGATGTTCAACGAGACCTTCGAGAAGAAGTTCGGATACAAACCGGAATGGGGCGCCGAGAACGCCTATGTCAGCTTCGCGCACTGGGCCCGCATGGTCGAGGAAGCCGGCAGTTTCTATCCGCCCGACGTCATCAAGGCCTACGAGAAGGGCGAGACCGTCCCTTCGCTGGTCGGCGACGTGCATTATCGCCCCGAAGATCACCAATGCGTCCGCCCCGTCTTCATCGTCCGCGGCAAGATGGAAAAGGAGATGAAGAACAAGGAGGACTATTACGAGGTGATCGAGATCGTCGCCGGCGACGGCTTGATGCAGAAGCCGGATGCGTTCGGCTGCCATCTCGGCGACTACACCTGATCAACGTGGGACAACTCGGCGCCGTGGGCGGGGCGACCCGACCCGCGGCGCCGCTTTGTGTCGGAACGCATCCTCCATTGACTGGGCCGACTGAACGCACGCCATGATCAACTGGCCAAATTTCGTTTCGCAACTTTTCAACGGACTGGCGCTCGGCGCACTGCTTGCGCTGATCAGCTCCGGGCTGACGATCATCTACGGCACGCTCGGGGTGCTCAATCTCGCCCACGGCGCCATGTTCATGATCGGCGGCTACGCCGGATACGTGACCTATTCCTACACCGGCTCCTTCATTCTCGCCGTGATCGCGGGATCGCTGTTCGTGATGGCGCTCGGCGTCGCGATGGAGCGGATCATCATCCGCCACTTCTACCATCGCCCGCATGAGGACCAGCTGTTGGTCACGTTCGGCCTCGGCATCTGTTTCGTCGAGATCGTGCGGCTGATCTTCACCAGCCAGTCGCAGGTGGTGCCGCCGCCGGCGCTGCTGCAGGGCATCACCTCGATGGGCTTCCTGTTCTACCCGACCTACCGGCTCGCCGTCGTCGGCATCGTCGCGGTCGCGCTCGGCGCGCTGTTCCTGATCCTCTACCGCACCCGGCTCGGCATGATCGTGCGCGCCGGCATCGAGGATTCGGTGATGGTCGATTCGCTCGGCATCAACGTCTACCGCGTCTTCATGATCGTGTTCGGCATCGGTGCGATGGCCGCAGGCTTCGCCGGAATCATCAACGCGCCCGTGGTGTCGCTGACTCCCGGCGTCGGCGACGACATCCTGGTCGAGACCTTCGTGGTGGTGGTGATCGGCGGCGTCGGCTCGTTTCCCGGCGCGATCCTCGGCGGACTGATCGCCGGCGAGATCATCAGCATCACCTCGATGTTCAACCCCGGTTACGCCTACGTCATGCTGTTCGCGGCGATGACGCTCGTGCTCGTGCTCAGACCGCACGGCCTGCTCGGCACGCAGGGCCGCGAATGACGACGGATTTTTAAATGCTGAAACAGCGCCCATACCTGATCGAGTTTCTGACGGCCGCCGGCCTGATCGCCGCGCCCTTCGTGCTGCCGTGGCTCGGCTTCGCACCCAACACGGTGAACCGGATCCTGGTCTGGGGCCTGTTCGGGCTCGGCTTCGACATCCTGTTCGGCTTCACCGGCCTGCTGTCGTTCGGCCAATCGGCCTTCTACGGCACCGGCGGCTTCGTCGCCGCATGGCTGCTGACCCGCGCCGGCTTCCCGAACGTCGTCCTCGCGCTCGTCATCGGCATGATCGCGGCCGCCGCGGCGGGCTATCTGATCGGCCTGATCGCGCTGCGCCGCACCGGCATCTACTTCGCCATGATCACGGTGGCGATCGCGGAGGTGTTCTTCTTCGTCGAGTTCAATCCGCTGTCGGACTTCACCGGCGGCGAGAACGGGCTGCCGGGCGTGCCGACCCCGAGCTTCAATCTCGGCTTCACCACGCTGCACTTCACCACCGGCTGGTCGCTCTACCAGTTCCTGGCGCTGTGCTACTTCATCGGCGTCGTGATCGCGCTACGCATCGTGCGTTCGCCGGTCGGCGCCGTGTTCAACGCGATCAGGGACAATCCGCTGCGCGCGACCGCGGTCGGCCACAACATCCACGGCTACAAGCTGACCGCCTTCGTGATCGCCGCCGCCTATGCCGGATTTGCCGGCGGCCTGCTGGGCGTGCTGCAGGCCTTCATGCCGCCCGACGCGTTCACCTTCGACACCTCTGGGCAGCTCGTGATGCAGACGGCGATCGGCGGCCGCGGCACGCTGTTCGGGCCGCTGGTCGGCGCCGCGGTCTGGCTGTCGCTGCAGGACTTCCTGCAGGCGGCACTCGGGCTCGGCGCGGCCTGGAAGCTCGTGCTCGGCATCGTGTTCGTGCTGCTGGTCTGCTTCCTGCGCCGCGGCATCATCGGCGGCCTCGCCGATCTCTACCGGCTCGTGACCGGACCGCGCCGCACGAGCGAGCCGGACGAGAGCGCGCCGGAGACTGTCGCTGTGACAAGCGAGCGGCGTGCCGCGGCCGCCGCCGCACCGATGCCCGCCCCACCCCGCACGGACAGCAATCCGTCCGGTCCGATCCTCCAGGCCCGGGGCCTGACCAAGCGCTATGGCGGCCTGCTCGCCAACAGCGATATCGACTTCACCGTCAATCATGGTGAGCTGCGCGGCATCATCGGCCCGAACGGCGCCGGCAAATCGACCTTCTTCAAGATGCTGACCTGCGAGGTCCACCCGACCTCGGGCACCATCGTATTTGGCGGCCGCGACATCACCGGGATGAACGTCACCGACGTCTGTCAGCTCGGCCTGACCAAAAGCTACCAGGTCAACCAGCTGTTCGCCGGCCTGACGGTGCGCGAGAACCTGGTGATCGCGGCGCTGTCGGGGCTTCGCGGCAAGTTCAAGCTCGATCTGTTCCGCAGCATCGACAGCATCCCCGGCCTGTCCGAGCGCGTGCAGCAGACGCTCGAGCTGGTCAATCTGACCTCGAGGCCCGATACGCCCGTGTCGGAGCTCGCCTATGGCGAGAAGCGACGGCTCGAGATCGGGCTGGCGCTGGCAACGTCGCCGAGCCTGTTGCTGCTCGATGAGCCCTTGGCCGGCATGAGCCCGCGCGAACGCGTCGAGACCGTGAAGCTGCTGAAGTCGATCAGCCAGGGCCGCACCATGATCATCATCGACCACGACATGGATGCGCTGTTCGAGCTCGCCGAGCGCGTCACCGTGCTGCAGGAGGGCCGCGTACTGGTCGAGGGAACGCCGGAAGAGATCAAGAACAATTCGACCGTCCAGGAGGCCTATCTTGGCGGCGTGCATGGAGTGCTCGCCGCATGAGCCTGCTCGAGGTCAATAGACTGAACAGCTATTACGGGGATTCGCACATCCTGTTCGACGTCTCGATGCGGGTCGAGCGCAACGAGGTGGTGGCGCTGCTCGGCCGCAATGGCGCCGGCAAGAGCACGACGCTGAAGAGCCTGATGGGCGTGGTGACCCCGCGTCGCGGCTCGGTGATGTTCGACGGTGTCGAGATATCCGGCAGGAAGAGCCACAAGATCGCGCAGGCCGGCATGCAGCTGGTCCATGAGGAGCGCCGCATCTTCGGCAGCCTGAGCGTCGAGGAGAACCTCGTGATCGCCGGCCTGACCGCCTCGCAGCGTTGGCCGCTCGCCCGCATCTACGAGATGTTCCCGCGGCTCCGGGAGCGGCGGAGCAATCGCGGCACTGACCTGTCGGGCGGCGAGCAGCAGATGCTGGCGATCGCGCGCGCACTGGTGCGCGATCCGAAGATCATCCTGCTCGACGAGCCGTTCGAAGGACTGGCGCCGGTGATCGTGCGCGACCTGATGAAGGCGTGCCGCGATCTGGCCGAGGCCGGACAGACCATCGTGCTGGTGGAGCAGAACCTCGCCGCAACGCTCGCGCTGGCGCAGCGCATTTCCATCATCAACAATGGACACATCGTCCATGAAGGGCCCGCGCAGGAGATCAAGGCGCAGCCAGAGGTCCTGCAGCGCTATCTCGGGGTCTAACCCGCGCCGCTCCGCTCAGCTCGCAAGCGCCGCGATCATGCGTTTGGCATGATCGGCGAGCACAGCCATCTCCTCCTTGCGCGTCTGGGCGGGCAGCAGCGCGACGCCGGCCTTCACCGGCATCACATGCATATGCAAATGGAAGACGACCTGACCGCTGGCGGGTTCGCTGAATTGCTGGATGATGATGCCATCAGCGGAGAACACCTTCATCGCGGCGACGGCGATGCGCTTCGCCGACCGCGCGACGGCGGCAAGATCGTCTTCCGCGATGTCGAGGATTCCGCGCGCGGGCGCTTTCGGAATGACCAGCGTATGTCCGGGCGACCGCGGCATGATGTCGAGAAAGGCAAAGGTCCGGTCGGTTTCATGGACCTTGAAACTCGGCACCTCGCCCCGCAGGATCCTGGCGAAGATGTTCTGGTCGTCATAGCCCGTCATGGTCGTGCGTTCCGGATCGATGCGTTCTAGGCGCCGACCGTGCGCGCCGGCCGCACGGGGTGCAAGTGATATCGACGCCGCATCGACCATCGGCTAACAACGCGCGATGAGCGCATCAGCAGGACATGGCAGCCAGACCGTCGAGAGCGCCCGGCGCGCGCTCGCCGCGCGCCTCAAGGCGGCCGGCAGCGACGCCGTCGAACTCGATGCGCGGCTCTTGGTCGGCGCCGCACTGGGGCTCGATCTGACCGGCATGATCACGTCGGCAGCGCAGCCGCTGACCCCTGACGAAGCGGATCGCCTCGAGCGCCTCGCAGTGCGCCGCCTCGCCGGCGAGCCGGTCGCGCGCATTCTCGGCAGCAAGGAATTTTGGGGACTGCCGCTGCAGCTCTCCGCCGCGACGCTGGTGCCGCGCCCCGACACCGAGACTGTGGTCGAGCGCGCGCTCGAACTGCTGCGCGCCGACGGCACCGCCGGCCGCGCCTTGCGGATCGCTGATCTCGGCACCGGGTCGGGCGCGATCCTGCTGGCGCTGCTCTCGGAACTGCCCAACGCGCATGGCTTCGCCACCGACATCTCGGCGGAGGCATTGCAGACCGCGAGCCGGAACGCCGCCGAGCTCGGACTTGCCGATCGCGCGACCTGGATCAAATGCGATTACGGCAGCGGGCTGACCGGCGTGTTCGACCTGATCGTGTCCAATCCGCCCTACATCCCCTCCGCCGACATCGCCGGCCTCGACGTCGAGGTGCGTGAGCATGATCCCCGCGCGGCGCTCGATGGCGGTGCCGACGGGCTCGACGCCTACCGCGCGCTGATTTCGCAATCTGCGGGTCTTTTGACCTCAAACGGACTTCTGGTTGTGGAGGTTGGGCAGGGCCAGAGCAGCGACGTTGAAGCCCTGATGACGGCGTCCGGGTTATCCCCAACGGGGCCGCCCAGGGCCGATCTCGGGGGCGTTCCGAGGGCCGTTTCCGCCCGCCGGCTGCCCCGATAAAGTCCTATTGGAACGCAAAAAAACCTCTTGGAATATCTCCCGGGAACGACTACGTTCCGGGCACAACATCGGTGCTGGCCCCGTAATCGTTACGGGTGATGACCAGGGTTCAGCAGAGCCCGCCGATCGAAAGGTTCCAGGAACGCAGGTCACATTGAGCGCAATAGCTGAAAGCTGTGCTGCTCTCGACCGCCAAGCGAACGAAAGCCCGTTATTGCGCTTGAAGACTTACGCACGAGAACTGGGCCTGTCTCAACGGGCGCAATGATTTGGTCGCTAGCGAGATCCGCTGGCGGCGGTTGGGGAACGCGTCTTTGCTGAACGCGACTTTGCTGAACGAGATGGTCGGCGAGATCGAAGCCACTTCGGACGGTATTGCGATTCCGTGCGCCTAGGCGCGCGCCGAATCGGACTCTGAGAATCGGACTGTGGACTGCAATAACTTCAGGGCTGGAATAAAAGGCGACAGATGAGAAACGGTCAGAACAACAAGCGGATGCGCAACCGGAATAACAACAATAACAACAACAACAACAATAACCGGCGCGGCCAGAATCCCCTGACACGGGTGTACGAATCGAACGGACCCGACATCAAGATCCGCGGCACGGCCTCCCACGTGGCCGAGAAGTACGTCCAGCTGGCGCGCGATGCGCGCTCCTCCGGCGACCCGGTGGCGGCTGAAAACTACTACCAGCACGCTGAGCATTACTACCGGATCATCGCAGCGGCGCAGGAGCAGTTCAGGCAGAATCAGCAGCAACCGCGCCCCGACGCCGAGCCGATCGCGACCGACGACAGCGACGACGACAGCGACGGCTATTCGAGCTTCGGCCAGGAGCCGGGCTTCGTGCCCCAGCAGCAACAGCCCTTCATCCGCGAGAACGGCCAGCCGCCGTACCAGCGCGAGCAGCCGCCGCGCGAGCGTGAGCATCAGCCACGCGAGCACCGCGAGCGTGAGCATCGTCCGCAGCCGCAATATCAGCCGCAGCCGCCGAACCAGCCGCAGCCCGTGCTGGCCGATGCCGGCGGCGTCGATCGCCTGCCCTCGTTCATCACCGGTGGCGCGCAGCCGCAAGTCAACGGCGCCTTTGAAGGCAATGGCGGCGCAGAACGCGGCGAACGTAGCGAACGCTTCCCGCGCCGCCGCCGCCGCCCGCACGGCCCGCGCGCCGACATCGCCGCGCAGCCCGCGCCGAGCGACGACTTCAATCCGGGCAACGAATAACCCTGAAGATCTCCCATCCTCCCTTCGCGGGGAGGGTGAATAAATCGCGTCACTGGAGCTTCGGTTCTGATTGAATCAGAACCGAAGCTCCAGCTTTTTATTTTGACGCGTTTTCCCCGAGCGAACCGGCATCCACTTCGCTCGAAAACGCTCTATTCCGGGTGAATGGATTTGCGCGTCGCCGTCGATGACGGCACCAGCACCGGCCGCAATGAAGGGATCAGCTGCGTGCGCTCGCGGCGGGCAGGGATCGCGCGATAGACCTGCTTGCTCGCCTCCACGATATGCACGCCGGCGAACGGCATCGACAGCGCGGCGCCGACCCGCTCCCACGCCATCGCCGAGCGCAGAAACCAGCTGCCCTGAACCGGCGGCATGAACAGCGCCTCGCCCCACGCCGTCGGCGTGAACCAGGTCTGCCGCAACAGCTGCGTGATCTGCGCCCGCGAATAGGGCCGGCCATGGCCGAACGGCGTTGCATCGGTGCGCGTCCAGACGCCGCGCCTGTTCGGGATGATCGCGATCAGCCGCCCCGACGGCGACAGCACCCGCCACACCTCGCGCAGCAGCCGCTCCGGATCATCGGACATCTCCAACGCATGCACCAGGAGCACGCGGTCGACCGCGGCATCCGGCAGCGGCATCGAGAATTCGTCGATCAGGGTCGCCAGCGCCGGCCGCCCGGTCGGCCATTTCAGCACGCCCTGGGCCGCCGGCATGAAGGCGATGCAGCGCTCGCAGGACTCACGGAACAGGCCGAGATAGGGCGTCGGATAGCCGAGGCCGAGCACACGCTGGCCCTCCGCATTCGGCCAGCGCGCACGGAGGCCGCGGTTGATCAGCTGCCGCGCCACGATGCCGAGGCGCTGCGAATAGAAATCGCGCAGGTCGATGACGTCCATGGCCGCTAGCCTAACATGCCCCCTGCTGCCGGGGAGCGCGGAAATTTGCGTTGCCGCCGGAGCGTTAACGCCATATTTCACCCCTATACTGGACGCGTTAAAAGCATGATCCGAAAGCGTGGGCACCGGCTTTTCGAAACATCATGCTCTGACCTGTCCGTCCCGTTTGTTCGTGGAGATATCATGACCGCCGAGATTCGCACCTTCAGCTGCCTCACCGACAATTTCGGGTATCTGATCCACGATCCCGCGACCGGGGCAACGGCGTCGATCGACGCGCCGGAGGCCGGCCCGATCATCAAGGCGCTGGAGCACGAAGGCTGGACGCTGACCGACATCCTGATCACCCATCACCATGGCGACCATGTCGGCGGCGTCGCCGAGCTGAAGCAGAAATTTGGCTGCCGCGTCGTCGCCCCGCACGATAAGTCGGCGAAGATCGCCAATGTCGACCTGCGCGCCGCCAATGCCGACGTGATCAAGGTCGGCAGCCTGCTCGCGCGCGTGGTGGAGACCCCTGGCCATACGCTCGACCATATCTCCTATGTGTTCGACGGCGAGAAGGCGGTGTTCGCCGCCGACACACTGTTCTCGATCGGATGCGGGCGGGTTTTCGAAGGCAGCTATCCGATGATGTGGGATTCGCTTTTGAAGCTGCGCTCGCTGCCGGACGATTTTCGTCTGTATTGCGGCCATGAATACACCGCATCGAACGTCAAATTCGCGCTCACCATCGAGCCCGACAACGCAGCCTTGCAGGCGCGTGCGGAGGAAGTGACGCGGCTGCGCGCCGAGAACAAGCCGACGATACCCGTGCTGCTCGGCGACGAGAAGAAGGCCAACGTGTTCCTGCGCGCCGACGAGCCGGTGGTCGCGGCCAAGCTGCACATGAAGGGCGCCGATCCGGCCCAGGTGTTCGGCGAGCTCCGCGAGCGCAAGAACAAGTCGTGATGGCCGACCTTGATGTCTAAGTTCTCGGCTGCCGACATCATCGCACGGCTCGACCTGAAGCCGCACCCGGAAGGCGGGCATTATCGCGAGACGTTTCGCGACGAGAATTGTGACGCCAATGGGCGCGCCCGCTCGACTGCAATCTACTTCCTGCTGGCGCGCGGCGAACGCTCGCATTGGCACCGCATCGACGCAGTCGAGATGTGGCACTATTACGCCGGCGCGCCGCTAACCGTGCGGATCGCGCAGGACGGCGAGCCGCCGCATGCGATCACGCTCGGGCCTGACGTCATCAGCGGCGAGCAACCGCAGGCGATCGTGCCGGCGAACGCCTGGCAGGCCGCTGAAAGCAGCGGCGACTGGACGCTGGTCGGCTGCACCGTCGCGCCGGCATTCGAGTTCGCGACATTCGAGCTGGCGCCGAAGGGCTGGGAGCCGGCGTCGTAAGGCATTTGTAGGATGGGTAGAGCGCAGCGAAACCCATCAACTTTTATCCACGCGGCGAGATGATGGGTTTCGCTGTGCTCTACCCATCCTACATTCTTTTTCTCAGCACCATATCCTTGGCCGCGATCAGGCCGCCGCCGGCGATCAGGATCGCGGCGATCGCGATGTTGGCGCTCGGTTTGGCAAAACCCGCGAGGATCAGGAACGCGGTCGAGAGCAGTGGCGTGGCGTAGGATGCGGCGCCGAGCACGCGGATGTCGCCGCGCTTCATGCCGATGTCCCAGGCAAAGAACGCAGCCCCCACCGGACCGATGCCGAGCGCCACAACGGCAAGCCATTGCAGCGGCGTTGCCGGCCACACCGTGGTCTCCGCCATCATGTGCACGAGCGCGGCAAGCACCGCGGTCGCAAGGCAGAAGCCCGCCACCGCATCTGTCGGCACAGCCTTGAGCCGGCGCGACATCACCGAATAGGCAGCCCAGACGAACGCCGCGACGAAGGCCGCCGCGAAACCTGGAATCTGCTCGCTCGTGAAGGCGCCGGTATTGCCGGCGAACAGCAGCACGGTGCCGGCAAGACCAAGCAGCGCGCCGACGATGTGATGGATCGCAAGCCGCTCGCCCGGCAGCAGCGAGGAGAACAGCACGATCAACAGCGGCCAGAGATAATTGAGCAGGCCGGCCTCGGCCGGCGGCGCGAAACGCAGTGCCAGGAAGTACAGCGCGTGATAGCCGAACAGCCCGCCGACACCGACGACCCAGGCAATCGGCGACTGCTTCAATGCGCCGAAGGCTGCGGGACGGAACAGGAAGCTTGCGAACGCGACTGCGGCGCCGATCGCGAAGGTCATCGCGGCGAGCTGGAACGCCGGGATCTTGCCGGTCGCGACCGTCATGACCGACAGCAGCGACCACATCAGGATGGCGGTCAGTCCGACAAGGGTGGCAGTACGGGTCGTCATCTTGCTCGGGAGGTCTCTCCGTCATGGCCGGGCATAGCCGTCCGAAGGACGGCGTCGCTCCCGCTCGCCTGCGTCCCGGCCATCCACGTCTTCCTGGCCGCGAGTTTCAAGACGTGGATGCCCGGGACAAGCCCGGGCATGACGACTTCATTGATAGAACGCCTGCGACGCGACGACGCTTGTCGCGTCAGGCGTGATACTGGCCGCCATTGATGGTCAGCGTCGAGCCGGTGATGAAGCCGGCGTCGTCGGCGGCGAGGAACACCACGGCGCGCGCGATCTCCTCGGGTTCGCCGAGCCGGTTGACCGGGATCTGCGGGATGACGTTCTTCTCGAGCACGTCCTTCGGCACCGCCTGCACCATCTCGGTGTTGATATAGCCCGGGCAGATCACGTTGACGGTGATGCCGCCCTTGGCGTTCTCCAGCGCCAGCGCCTTGGTGAAGCCGATATCGCCGGCCTTTGCCGCGGAGTAGTTGACCTGGCCGAACTGGCCCTTCTGGCCGTTGATCGAGGAGATCGAGATGACGCGGCCGAACTTGCGGGCGCGCATGCCCTCGATCACCTGGCGCGTCATGTTGAACAGCGAGCCGAGGTTGGTGTTGATCACGGCATTCCACTGCTCCAGCGTCATCTTGTGGAATGCGGTATCCTTGGTGATGCCGGCATTGTTGACGAGCACATCGACCGGGCCGAGATCGGCCTCGACCTGCTTCACGCCGGCCGCGCAAGCGTCGAACGATGAGACATCCCACTTGTAGACGGGAATCCCGCTCTCCGCCTTGAACTTCTCCGCCGCGGCGTCATTGCCGGCGTAGCTCGCCGCCACGTTGTAGCCCGCCGCTTTCAGCGCCTTGCTGATCGCGCCTCCAATGCCCCGCGTTCCGCCCGTCACCAATGCAACACGTGCCATGTCCGTTTCCTCCTTGGCCGTCTTTTATAACCGGATTGCTCCGGTCTTCGCACTCACTCAACAAAGCGCGATGAGATTAGGTTGAATTGTCATCGCGCTTTAGCTCCCTTTTTTTGAGCATGATCTTTTCGGGAAACCGCTTCACACTTTTCCGGATCATGCTCTCGAAACAAAAATGCCCGGCACAAAGCCGGGCATCATGTTTATCAGCTCGCGCCGCGGTTGACAGATGATCTTTTCATCACCTAACCGACCTCGCTGCCTTTTGTTCAGTCGCGTGCAACGCACATAGCGATGCCCATGCCGCCGCCGATGCACAGCGTCGCGAGGCCCTTCTTGGCGTCGCGCTTCTGCATCTCGTGCAACAGCGTCACCAGCACGCGCGCGCCGGACGCGCCGACCGGATGGCCGATCGCGATCGCGCCGCCATTGACGTTGACCTTGGCCGGATCCCAGCCGAGGTCCTTGTTGACGGCGCAGGCTTGCGCGGCGAACGCCTCGTTGGCCTCGATCAGGTCGAGATCGGCGATGTTCCAGCCGGCCCTCTTCAGCGCGGTGCGCGACGCCGGGATCGGTCCGGTGCCCATGATCTTGGGGTCGACGCCGGCCTGGCCCCACGAGACGATGCGGGCGAGCACCTTCTTGCCCTGCTTGGCGGCTTCCTTGGCGGTCATCAGCACGACGGCGGCGGCGCCGTCATTGATGCCCGAGGCGTTGCCGGCGGTGACGGTGCCGTCCTTCTCGAAGGCCGCGCGGAGCTTGGCCATCGCATCGATCGTGGCGCCATGACGCGGATACTCGTCGGTGTCGACCACGATATCGCCCTTGCGGCTCTTAATCGTGACCGGGACGATCTCGTCCTTGAACTTGCCGGCCTTCTGCGCCGCCTCGGCCTTGTTCTGCGAGGCGACCGCGAACTCGTCCTGTTGCGAGCGGGTGATCTGGTACTGCTTGGCGACGTTCTCGGCGGTGTTGCCCATGTGGTAGCCGTTGAAGGCATCCCACAGCCCGTCCTTGATCATGGTGTCGATCAGCTCGAGGCCGCCCATCTTGACGCCGCCGCGCAGATATTGCGCGTGCGGGGCCATGCTCATGGATTCCTGGCCGCCGGCGACGACAACCGAGGAATCGCCGTTGAGCAGCGCCTGGTAGCCGAGCGCAACCGTGCGCAGGCCCGAGCCGCAGAGCTGGTTGACGCCCCAGGCCGGGCTTTCCACCGGGATGCCGGCTGCGATTGAGGCCTGGCGGGCCGGGTTCTGGCCCTGGGCGGCAGTGAGGATCTGGCCCATGATGACTTCGGAGACCTGACCGGCCTCGACGCCGGCACGCTCAAGCGCCGCCTTGATGGCGATCGCGCCGAGGTCGTGGGCCGGCGTGGTGGCGAACGCGCCGTTGAAGCTGCCGACGGGGGTGCGGGCGGCGCTGACGATGACGACATCGTCTGACATGGACATCTCCTATTGGTTGTAGCTGGGTTTCTCGACGGCGGGCGGCCGGTCTGGCGGGCCTGTCTCTTGACGGCTATCCTGTAAACCTCGTTGGGACATGTCAATCGAACTGTCACGCAAATCGCGCCGCGACGCACTCAAAATGACGCTCTTGGCACTTTCCTGAGCAATCCCTTTGCTTTGAGATTAACCGTGCCGCACAAAACGGTAGCCGAACCGCTTTGAAAATGCTTACCTTTGCTGCGATGCGTTGCATTTAGCCCAGCGGCGATGCCGTTCGGGTTCCAGGTTCTTCGGTGTTGAAGTGAGAGCCCATGGCAAAATCTGAACAACCGACCACGATCAAGAAATACGCGAACCGGCGGCTCTATAATACCGGTACGAGCACCTATGTGACGCTCGAGGATCTCGCGGCGATGGTGAAGGAAGGCGAGGATTTCCTCGTCTATGACGCCAAGACCGGCGACGACATCACCCGCTCCGTGCTCGCGCAGATCATCTTCGAGCAGGAAAACAAGGCCGGCCAGAACCTGCTGCCGACCACGTTCCTGCGCCAGCTGATCCGCTTCTACGGCGACAGCATGCAGATGGTGGTGCCGAAATATCTCGAGCAGTCGATCGATCAGCTGACCCGGGAACAGGAGAGATTTCGCAAGCAGATCGCGGGCGCCCTGAGCGGTACGCCGTTTGCCCCCCTGGAAGAACAGGTCCGCCGCAATATGGAGCTGTTCCAGCAGACTTTCTCGATGTTCAAGCCGTTCGTGCCGCAGCGCGGCGGAACTGAAGCCGAGAAGCTGCCGGAGCCTGCGGCCGACAACGGCAACATCGACGACCTGCGCCGCCAGATGAAGGACATGCAGGAACGCCTCGAGCGCATGTCGGCGCCGAAGAAGGACGAGTAGGTCCTTATCGCCGATCGGCCGGACCGACCGGCCGCCGTTACCTTGCGAATCCTGGCTTCGCGAAATCCTGACGGCGCCTCTGGCCGCCGTCAGGCGCAGCTGCCTGCGGCTTCGCCAAACATGCTCTTGCGCACGATCGCGTGCACGCCCCAATTGCCGTCGGCAACCTGCGTGACGCCGAAATCGACGCCGAGCGAGATCAGCGCCAGCGCTTCGTCCTCGCTGAGGCGGTAGCACTCCATCAGGAATTTGCGCGTCGCGCGGAACGCATTGCGCAGCGCGAGATCGACCGACGAACGCTGGTAGATTTCCGACTGCGCGTTGCGGCCGAGCTCGCGCAGATAATTGCCGTAGCTGAAGCCGTGCAGGATCCACGCCTCCGGCGTTTCCAGCAGCGGGTGCGCCAGTCCCTCGACCTGCGGCTTGGCGGCCTGGCCGCGCTTGTGCACGACGAGGCGAAACCGGCCGGTGAGCGAAAGCTCCAGCGCGGTGCCGTTGATCTCGCCGTCGCCTTGCGCGAAATGCGGATCGCCGATCGAAAACAGGGCGCCGGGCACGGCGACCGGAAGATAGAGCGTGGTGCCCTTGGTGGCGCGCCAATTGTCGACATTGCCGCCGAAATAGCCGGGCGGAATCGAATCGATGATGTCGGACTCGCGCGGCGCCACGGCCATGAAGCCGAAATGCAATCGTGCCGGGATGCGCACGCCGGCCAGCACGCCCGGCTGCTTCTCGACGATGGCGTGATCGACCGGCACGCCCGGGTAATCCATCGTGGGGTGGCGCACGCCGAACGGATCGGTCTGCGGCGTCCAGCGATAGGAATAGACCGCGCGGGCCCACTCCGCCTGCGCATCGGTCTCGAAGATCGTGATGGTCTCGCGCTTGGCCGGCGGATCGATCAGGTCGTTGTACTGGAAGCCCCACCACGCCGCAGCGTTGCTGCCGAACGACTTGCCGGCGAAGGCTGGATTGGCGGAAGGCCGCGGCCAGATATCGAGGATCTGCACCTCGAGCACGTCGCCCGGCTCCGCGCCGCAGACATGGATCGGGCCGGTGCAGATGTGCACGCCAAAACCTTCACCGGCGCCGCGGCCGAAGATCGAACCGTCCATCGGACCGGCACCGCGCCGTTCGATCGCCTTGCCCTCGGCGGTCCAGTGAAACACGCTCTCCGCGCCCGGATCGCCCTTGATCATGCGCTCATGGTCGTCGAAGGCGTGCTGGGTCAGCGTCTCGATCGTCACCAGCGCGCCCGACTGCACGCGCATGACAGGCGGAATGGCGCGGCTGAGATAGCCCCAATGCGCGGTCTCCCTGGACACCTTGAGATGGTGATGTGACGCGTCCGGCGGTGCCGCTGGCGGCTCAACCGGCAGGACCGGCTCTTGCCGCGCGACGCTCTCGCGAGCCGCCTGGCTCGGCGCGAGCCGCAGCACCGTTCCAGCCGCCGCTCGCGCACATAGGCCGAGAATGTCGTGTTCTGCCGCTCGAACAGCCGTTGCAGATAACGCTGCGAGAGCCCCTCCTGGCGCGCGATATCCGCAATCGTCAGGCTGGCATTGCCAAGCTGGGCCTCGATCGCGGCATCGACCCGGCGTAGATGGCCGGCCTGGACCTGCGTCATCGTCTCGGCATCGAGCCGGGTCTCGCCGAGCAGCGCGCCGGCGACGAGCTCCGTGACCGCAACCTCAGCCGTGGCGAGATCGGCCTTGTCCAGGACCGCGAAATTGCCGCCCAATGTCCGCATCACTGGACGGACGGAAGCGGCGGCAATCGTCGCTCCGAGCACGGTCGGCAGACGCAGGCGGTTGTGCCCGAGCCGGCCGAACAGCCGCTCGCGCGGCAATTCGAGCAGCAGGATTTCGAAATCCTCCCGCAACGTCATGCGCCAGGGCGATTGCAGGTCGCACACCGAGACGTCGTTGTCGGCGAACTCGCAGCTGCGTTGCCCGGATGTGATGCTGCCGCGGCCGCTGGCATGGAAGATGATGGCGACCATCGCCGGCATTGCCGGCGATGCCGCATGACCGTTGCAGACGATCTGCTGTTCGGTCGAACGTAGCAGCGCGAGCTGCGCGCCGCTGGTCGAACGCTTTGCGCTCAACTCGCCGAACTGGAATGGGCCCTCCGGCAATTCACAATCGAGCCGCAAACCGGACAGCGCTTCGCGCCAGACCTCCCGCCGGTTTTGCCGCGGGATCGCATCGACCGAAACCCGGTAGGTCGTCGCGACCATCACCCCTCCAGGCCGCCGCACCGCGGCCTTCCAGTCACAGAGCCGTGAAGACAGCGTGCACCGATTGCGGGAGGGCGGCAAGCGTGTTGCGGTGGCACGAATTGCCCAGCCTTCGTGCAGCGGGCGACATGGGTTCCTCGGCCGGCGCGGACGCAGCGCAACTTGACCCCATGCGTCCGAATTCTTGACCACGCCCGCCATCCCGCGAAACAAAGGCGGCTGCGGCAGACGTTTTGCACGCGCTCTCACGCAGCGGAGAAGGCACGCGCACCGGCAAATTATTGGGCGCGCCCGGTCATGTCGGGACGACGCGGCGCGGTGCACTCTCACGCTCACTTTTCGAACCAAAGGGAGAGCAGAGATGTGCGCAGGTGACGACAAGAACTGCCCGGACTTCGAATTGCATCATCGCCAGTTCAAGGAGACGCTCGACCGGGAACGCCGCTCGTTCCTGCGGTCGAGCTTCGCGGCGGCGGGCGGCGCCGCGGCGATGACCGCGGGCGGCATCTCGCTGGTGACGCCGAAGATGGCGGCCGCTGCCGAGAAGCATCAGCCGGCGCAGCGCGCCTATCACCATCTGCCGGCGACTGCCGACACCGTGCACTGGGGTTATTTCAGCAAGACGCTGAAGCCGGCCGTCGAGATCAATTCCGGCGACTTCATCACGATCGAAGCGCTGACCCACCACGCCAATGACGATGCCGAGCGCATGGTCAAGGGCGATCCCGGCGTCGAGAGCGTGTATCTTTGGACCAAGGAGAAGAAGGGCGTGAACCGGCGCGGTGCCGGCCCGATGGATGCCTCGCTGTTCGGACGCGGTGCCGGCGAAGGCCTCGGCGTGCATATCTGCACCGGGCCGGTGTTCGTGCGCGGCGCCGAGGAAGGCGACGTGATCGAGCTGCGCATCATCGACGTCGCGCCGCGGCCCTGCGCCAATCCGAAATATCCGGGCAAGGCGTTCGGCAGCAACGCTGCGGCGTGGTGGGGCTTCCACTACAAGGATTTGCTCACCGAGCCGAAGCCGCGCGAGGTCATCACCATCTACGAGGTCGACGCGACAGGCGAACGCAACTGGGCGCGCGCGGTCTACAATTTCACCTGGACGCCGCAGACCGATCCGTCCGGCGTGGTGCACAAGACGATCGACTATCCCGGCGTCCCGGTCGATCATTCGACGATCAAGGAGAATCACGGCATCCTGAAGAACGTCCGCATCCCGGTGCGCCCGCATTTCGGCGTGATCGGGCTCGCGCCCAAGGAAGCCGACTTCGTCGATTCGATCCCGCCGAGCTACACCGGCGGCAACATCGACAATTGGCGCATCGGCAAGGGCGCCACGATGTACTACCCGGTGGCGGTCGAAGGCGGGCTGCTGTCGGTCGGCGATTCCCACGCCTCACAGGGCGATTCCGAACTGTGCGGCACCGCGATCGAATGCTCGCTCAACGGCACTTTCCAGATCATCCTGCACAAGAAGGCTGACCTCGCCGGCACCGCGCTGGAAGCGCTCGACTACCCGATGCTGGAGACCAAGGACGAATGGCTGGTGCACGGCTTCAGCTTCGCGAACTATCTGAACGAGCTCGGGCCCAAGGCGCAGTCGGAAATCTACAGCAAATCGTCGGTGGACCTCGCGCTGCGCGACGCCTTCCGCAAGATGCGCAAATTCCTGATGACGACGAAGAAGCTGACCGAGGACGAGGCGATCTCGCTGATCTCGCTCGGCGTCGATTTCGGCGTCACCCAGGTGGTCGACGGCAATTGGGGCGTCCATGCGGTGATCCGCAAGGACATCTTCGCCGGCGGCGATAGCTGACGGAAAGAATCTGGAGCGCGGCGATCCGCCGATCATCGCGCTTCAGCCGCGTCGAAGCCTTGGCGTAGACGGGACCGGGCGATCCAGTATTCCAGAGACGCCAGAGTTCCAACCGCTACGGCGCGGCGGTGCTGGATACCCGCTTTCGCGGGTATGACGACCGACATTGTGGATCAGCTTGCGGCCGCTCAGCCCGCGGCGGGCACGGCCTTCTCGGCCGGTGCGTTCCAAGGCCGGTCCGGCGAAGCGAGGCCGATCAGGCGGCCCTGGATGAAGTCGCAGCCCCACTCGCGCAACATCACGGCGGCCTCTTCGTCCTGCACCCATTCGGCAACCGTCTTGATCTCAAGACGGCGGGCGAGATCGATCAGCGTCTGCACGAAGGCGCGGTCGTCGGCCGAGCGCACGATGTTCTGCACGAAGGCGCCATCGATTTTGACAATATCGACGCCGAGCTTGCGCAGATTTCGAAACGAGGTGTAGCCGGCGCCGAAATCGTCGATCGCGATCCGGCTGCCGAAATTCTTCAGCCGTGTCACGAAGCCGCGGACGTCGTCGATGTCCTGGATCGCGACCGTCTCGGTAATCTCGACGATCAGCCGCTCGCCGACGCCGGGATGCGCCCGCATCAGCGATTCGATGGTGGCCCACCAGTCCGGGTCCATCGTGGTGTCGGGCGAGATGTTGAGGCTGAGCTGGACATCAGGTGCGGCGGCGAGCTCGGCGATGGCCAGCTCCAGCACGCGATGATCGACCATCCGGATCAGGCCGAGCCGCTCGGCGACCGGCACGATATCAGGCGCGAGCAGCGCCCGGCCGTCGTCCTGCTCCATGCGGACCAGGCACTCGTAAAACGAAGCCTGCCGCGAACGCGCATCGACCACCGGCTCGAAGCCGATCACGATACGGCGCTCGTTCAGCGCGGTGACGATCTCGTCGGTGACGCGGATGTTGACGCGGCGCTGGGCGTCGCGCTCGACATTCGGCTTCCACAGCGCGAACGATCCGGCGCGGCGGCTCTTGGCGGCGTCCAGCGTCTCCTGGGCGCGATTGACCGCTTCCTCCGCCGACCTGGCATGGCGCGGGATGGTGACGGCGCCGATCGACACGGTCACCGACACCGGGCCGGATTTGGTCGGCACCACCTCGTCGCGGACTGCGGCGAGGAAGCGCTCGGCCGCGATGTTGGTGTCATCGACGGTGCAGTTGCGCAGGATCAGGCCGAACTTGTTGCCGGAGAAGCGGCCGAGCATGTCGCCGCTGCGCAGCCGGGCGCGGATCCGCTTCGCAACCTCGGCGATGACGGCGTCCGCGACATCGAAGCCGAAGGCATCGTTGACTCGCGCCAGGTGATCGATGCCGATCAGCATGAAGGCGCAGGAGGTGCGGAAGCGCGCGCACTCCTCGATCGTCTCGGCGAGCGAGGCGATCAGATAGGTGCGGTTGAGCTCGTTGGTCAGCGGATCGTGCCGCGACAGCTTCATGAGCTGCTCGTCGCGGGCGTGCCGTTCATTGTTGATGCGGACGACGCCTTGCACCAGCGCCGGCCTGCCGTCGGCGCCGGCAAACCAGCAGCCGGTCTCCTCGATCCAGATCACCGGCGCCGAGGTGACGGCGCGCACGCCATATTCGATCCGGTAGGGAACGCCCTCCCCGCTGCGCACAGTCGCGGCCTGGCCGAGCGCATCTGATCGAACCGAACGCATTGGCTCGATCAGCTTGGCGAGCTCGGCGCCGCTCGCGAGCGCAGCGACTGGGATATCCGGGAAGACCGTCGCCGCATTGTCGCTCCAGGCGATCGCGTCGCTCGCCAGGTCCCAGGCGAACGTTGCCTGGCCGAGCGAGGCGAGGATGCTGGCAGCTGGCGGGACAGGTGGCATCGAACATGTCTCGATTTGGGACGGCGCCCGGTGATTCTGCACGCCCTCAAGATAGTGGTTCCGGCGAATCCAACGCTAGGAGAAGTTGATAAATAATCTGGAAACCACGTTTGCGACTACCGGGGAACGAACTGGGGATGCCGGGCATGACCCTTGCCACGGGGGTGTTGCGGAGGGACGCAACGTCCCAAAGTATGACGGTCAACGGGTCTGCGTGCGATGCCTGATATCGATCAAGCGGAAATCCTGGACGGCGAGGTTACAGGCGAACCTGCAGCCCCCTGCACCGCGTTGGTGCCGCTGGCCACGACCACCCATTGGGCGCCCAAGATTCCGCTGCCGCATGCCGATCCGTCGTTTGTGGCGCAGCTGATCGCAACCGCCGCCCACGAACCGCAGACGTGCGAGCTGCGGCGTGGGTCATTGGCCGACGCGCAAAGCGCCTACGGCCCGCACATCGACGAACGCCGCAGCGTCGCACGGCGCACCCGGCAGATCATCTAGATTCCAGAAGAGTATCAGCGCTGCGGCGTGTCCGACGGTGGCTGGCCGCCCGGCTGCAAATCCGGCGAGGTCACCGTCGGCTTTGGCGCGGACTGATCGAGCAGCACGGACTCCGCGACCGACGTCGCCGGAGGGACGGATGCGGCCGGCAGCGGCGCGGCAGGCGCCGGTGTGACGACAGTGGCCGGCGCGGGCTCGGCGACCGGCGCAGGCCGAGGCGCCTCAGCCGCTGCGGGCTGCGACTTGCTGACGCTCGGCGCAGGTGCCGCGACCACCGCACGGCGGCGGGTGCGCAGCGCAATTCCGGAAATGAAATCGACCAGCGCCAGCAGCGTGAGCAGGCCATAGGTCGAATTGCCGAATTTCGGCCAGAGCACGAATTCGGCGGCGGCCGCGCCGAACACGATCAGCGACAGCAGATGGTCGGTGAGAAATTTCGCGCCGGGCCGAGCGCCCTTGATGACCTCGAGCAGCAACAGCAGCACGCCGGCGGCGAGCAGCATGTCGCTGAGCGTGATCTGCCACTGCTCACCCGAGAGCAATGTCAGCCTGATCAGCGGGTCCGTGAAGGACACGCCGGGCATCAGGAAGGCGATGATGTTGTAGACCGCGAGCGGAACCAGCAGCAGCGGAAAACCGACCATCGGGGCTTGCGCCTTATTCCAGGGAGAACCAGCATGCGGCGATGCCTACGCTTCGCCGCGGACGCGCCCGTCTTGACCGGCCTCGTTGGCCGAATTCGGGCGCAGCGCCGTTTTGTTCGGAGCATGATCTTATCGGAAAACCGCTAGACACTTTTCCGGATCATGCTCTGCGGCGCGACAGCCGAATGTCCGATCAGGACTCTTTCTTGGCCTTCAGGACCTGGCGGCCCTTGTACATGCCGGTCTTCAGGTCGAGGTGGTGCGGGCGGCGCAGTTCGCCGGAGTCCTTGTCCTCGACATAGGTCGGGGTCTTGATCGCGTCAGCCGAACGGCGCATGCCACGGCGCGACGGCGAGGTTTTTCTTCTGGGAACGGCCATAACGGTGTCCTCTAGGGGTGTTGCGGAGGCATCGTCCGAAATGGGGACGAGCGCACAGCGCTTCAAAGCGCCAGCTGCGATGCCGGTAAGGCCGCGCTTATAGAGGAAGGCACTGCGTAAATCTAGGGTCCGATACGGTAAAATCCGCCCGAAATCAGCCTCAGGAGCCGCGATTTTCGCGCCAGCAGCGCTCCACCGCATTGCCCCGGGCCATATAGGTCCCGGACAGCCTGCGGACCCCCGGACCCGGGTTCCGGGCGCTCCGTTTCACCGGATTCGGCAGGATCGAAGCCATCAGCGCGGCCTCGCGGGCTGACAGCCCGGATGCCGACCGGCCAAAGGCATATTGGGCCCCGGCTTCGGCGCCAAACTGCCCGGACGGGCCCATTTCGGCGATGTTGAGGTAGATTTCGAGGATTCGCTGCTTGGGCAGCACGAAATCGATCCAGAGCGCCAGCGGCAGTTCCAGCCCCTTCCGGATCATGCTGCGGCCGGGCCACAAGAACAGGTTCTTTGCCACCTGCTGGGTGATGGTCGAGCCGCCGCGCGCCGCCTCACCATCCCCGGCGTCGTCGATCACCTCGCGCAGCGCGCCCCAGTCGACGCCCCGGTGCTTGCAGAAATGGGCGTCTTCCGCGCCGACCACGGACCGCGGCAGATAGGGCGACACGGCGCCGAAATCGATCCAATGCCGCGTCACCGGGGCCCCTCGCAGGGTCCGCCACGCCATCAGGGCCGAGACCGGGTGGCCGGTGCGGTAGAACGGCGTCACCAGATACGGCAGCACCAGCAGGGCCAGCAAAAGCAGCAATAAAATTCGGACGATGCGCAAAACGAGGGTTTCCGGGGAGAACCTCTCCAGGAAGGATTTGGGCCCCGCCCGCCAGGACACGGCCGGCGCTGTCAGACGTCTGTGGGATAATTCACGGTTTTTCCAGCACTTTTAAGGCGCGAATCCGTCGCAGGGTGGAATTGACGAAGCCGATGCCATCAACGATTGTCCGGCCGAAAATCGATCTGGAGCAATTCTTAATGACGACCGGTACTGCAGAGTTTTCCAAGCGGCTGGACCAGACCGCGGAGGATACCGAAGCCCTGCTCGCGAAACTTTTGTCCGACGCGATCGAAACCGACGAAATCGTGCGCCCGAAGCGGCTGATCGAGGCGATGCGCTATTCGAGCCTCGGCGGCGGCAAGCGGTTGCGGCCGTTCCTCGTGGTCGAGAGCGCGGCGGTGTTCGGCATCCCGCGCGAAGCCGCCCTGCTGGTGGGCGCCGCGCTCGAATGCATCCACTGCTATTCGCTGATCCACGACGATTTGCCGGCGATGGATAATTCCGATCTGCGCCGCGGCCGTCCGACCCTGCACAAGGCCTATGACGACGCGACCGCGATCCTGGCCGGCGACGCGCTGCTGACGATCGCCTTCGACATCATCACCCGTGATGCGATCCACAAGGATGCCCAGGTCCGCTTGCTGTTGACCCGCGCGCTGGCGCGCGCTTCCGGGATCGGCGGCATGGCCGGCGGCCAGATCCTCGATCTCGCCGGCGAAGGCCGCTTCGGCGACCGCGAGCCGGTCGACGTCGCGCGGCTGCAGCAGATGAAGACCGGCGCGCTGCTCCGCTTCGGCTGCATCGCCGGCGCGATCCTTGGGCAGTCCTCCGAGAGCGAGTATCGGGCACTCGACGATTACGGCAAAGCGCTCGGCGAAGCCTTCCAGATCGCCGACGATCTGCTCGACGTCGAGGGCGACGCCGCCGCGCTCGGCAAGCCGGCTGGCGCCGACGCTGCGCTTGGCAAGACCACCTTCGTCACCCAGCTCGGCATCGATGGCGCCAAGCAGCGCGTGCGCGATCTGCTGGCGCGAGCCGATGCCGCATTGTCGATCTTTGACGGCAGGGGCGACGTGCTGCGCGCGGCAGCCCGCTTCGTCGCCGAGCGCAAGAACTAACCGAAAGCACAGCGCGAAATGGACAAGGAGTTCACCGACCGCCTTGTTCGCTTCCGCAAGCTGCCGATGCCGGTCCGCTTGGTGGTGGGCCGGCCGCGCATGTTCGGCTCGATCGCCTTCGGCATCGTGGTAGCATTGCTGCTGCCGGGACCGGCACGCCTCGTCACGCATCTGCTGGCCGGCTGGGACGCCTTCGCCGTGCTCTATCTCGTGCTCGCCTATGTGATGATGCTGCGCTGTGACATCGGCCACATCAAGCACAATGCGATCGTGCAGGACGACGGGCGCTTCCTGATCCTGCTGCTGACCGCACTCGGCGCCTTTGCCAGTCTCGCCGCCATCATCTCCGAACTCGGCGCGGCGAAGGACAATCCGTGGGCGCTCGCGGTCGCTGTCGGCACCATCGCGCTGTCATGGACGGTGGTCCACACCGCGTTCTCGCTGCACTACGCCCACGACTTCTATCGCGGCAAGACGCCCGGAGGCCTGCAGTTTCCGAGCGGGGACGAGCATGCCGCGGCCGATTATTGGGACTTCGTCTATTTCTCGTTCGTGATCGGCATGACCGCGCAGGTCTCCGACGTCGGAATCACCGACAAGATCATCCGCCGCACCGCGACCGTGCACGGCGTCATCTCGTTCGTGTTCAACACCGCGCTGCTGGCGCTGATGGTGAACATCGCGGCGAGCGCGATCTAGCCGACACAGCCTAATCGACGGTCCCACCGACGCGCTCCTGCCCGGCCAAGACAATGGCATGGACCATGCCATCCTGACCGCTAGTCGACGAAACAGACCTGCGGTTCGGATTTGGCTGGTCACGATATTTCGGGCACGATCGGGGGAACGAGAACAATGCCACGGAGGACGTCATGCAGGGCGCAACCGCACCGGTTCTATCCGCCCGATCCGGCACGATCGGCCGCATGGCCAGAAACCTGCTCGCCCTCGCGCTGCTGGCCGGCTGCACCGCAGGCTGCGGCATGGTCGACGCCGTGTTCGACGGCTTCAAGCACGCAAAGGCCGTGGAGGAAGATCTCCTTGCGGCAGTCGGGGTCAAACCCGGGGTTGCGTTCAACTGGCGCAATGGCCGGCTCACATCGGTGACCGTCACCTTCCCCAGCCTGCTGCAGGACAAGCCGCTGCAGGAACTCGCCGACCCGGCGCGCAACTCGGTCGACAAGGAGTTCAAGCAGCGCGCCGACAATGTCGTGCTCGCCTTCGCGTTGGGGCCATCCAAGACGGACTCGGCACACGCGGACCAGCCTCAGGGCACGAACTGAGGTGGCGCGGATTTATTCCGCGCCTTTGGTGACGTGCCCCTGATATTGCGGCAGGTCGTCTGATATCGCGTACCACGGCGCCTTGGAGCCGACGAAGATATGCGCGGTCGGCCGGATCGCCGGCGCATCGCGCAGCGTTCCCATCGTGACATGGACATAGGCGCCGTCGCGCACCAGCGAATAGAGCAGCGAGCCGCAGCGGCCACAATGCGCGTCGTGGGTCAGCTCATCGCCGTAGATCATGAGACGATCGGCGCCGCTGACGACGGCGAATTTTTCACGCGCGATTCCCGCGAACGGCTTGAACGCCGATCCCGTGGTGCGCCGGCAGTTCGAACAGTGACAATTCAGCGCATAGGAAAATGCATCAGCCACCTCGTAGCGCACGTCGCGGCAGAAGCATTCGCCCGTCAGGATGCGATCGTTCGAATTTGCAGATGCGGTCACGGCTTTCTCCTCACGCGGAATTTTGCCGACGGCCATGGCGCAATCCGGTGGTTCATGGCTAAATCCTAGCAGACGAAAACCCCGCCGGGAGGACCAACCCATGAGCCAAGATCGATCCAGCGTCGAAAATGTCGTGCAAACCTATTTCGACGGTCTCTACGAGGGCGACGCCGACAAGCTTGCCGCGGCCTTTCATCCAAGCGCCGACCTGCGCTGGGTGGAGAAGGGCGAGCTGAAGGTTCTGACCGTGCCGGACTGGCTTGCCTGGGTGCGCAAGCGCCCGTCGGGGAAGGCCGAGGGCAAGGCCCGCGAGGATTTCATCGTGACCATCGACCGCTCCGACGACAACACCGCCTTCATCAAGGTGCGATGCCAGCTGCCGCCGCGCTATTTCACCGACTATTTGGTGGCGATGAAGCTCGCCGATGGCTGGCAGATCGTCTCGAAGTCGTACCGCTACGACCTGCGGGACTGACCGGCGGACCCGCCGTATCCCCACGACGCCTTTGTGACACACCCAGCGGTCCGGCTCCGGCCGGACCGCATTGACTGCCGGTGGTTTCCGGGCGAATTGAGCCCATTATGGAAGCCAAGTTTCAGATTTTTCTCACCCTGCTCGGCGTGCTGGCGGGAACCGCCCTAGTGGCGCGGCGGACCGACATCGCGCCGGCTATCCTGCTGCTGCTGACCGGCGTCGTGCTCGCCTTCGTGCCGGGCATGCCGTCGCTGGAACTGCCGCCGGAGCTGGTGCTTCTGGTGGTGCTGCCGCCGCTGATCTATTCGGCGAGCGTCGCGATGAGCTGGCGCGAGTTCAAGGCCAATCTGCGACCGATCATCCTGCTGTCGGTCGGCTGCGTTATCTTCACCGCCTTCATGGTCGCGGCCGCGACCCACTATCTGATCGGCCTGCCCTGGAGCGTCGGCTTCCTGCTTGGCGCGATCGTCGCGCCGCCGGACGTGGTCGCGCCGCTGGCGATCGCGCGCAAGCTCGGCCTGCCCCGGCGCGTCCTGGTGGTGCTCGAGGGCGAAGGGCTCGCCAATGACGCGACCGCGCTGATCCTCTACCGCTTCGCGCTGGCCGCCATCACCACCGGGCTGTTCTCGCTGCCGAAGGCGACCGGCACCTTCCTCGTCATCGTCGCCGGCGAGATCGCGTTCGGCACGGCGATCGGCTGGCTCAGCCTGCGCGCCCGCCGCCGCGCCAGGGATCCGCAGGTTGAGATCACGCTGTCGCTGATCACACCCTATCTCGCCTACTGGATCCCCGAGCATTTCGGCGGCAGCGGCGTGATCGCAACGGTTGCCTGCGGTCTCTACATGAGCTGGAACGGACCGCTGTTGATCTCGGCCGCGACGCGCCTGCAGGGCATCTTCTTCTGGGACCTGGTCATCTTTCTGATCGAGGGCCTGCTGTTCCTGATGACCGGCTTCCAGATGCGCTCGCTGTACGAGAAGTCGAAGTCGTTCCCGCTGCACGACATCCTCACCGCCACCGTGCTGGTCGCCGTCATCGTCATCGTCGCGCGCTTCCTCTGGGTGTTTCCCGGCACCTATCTGCCGCGCTGGATCAGCCGGAGCATGCGCGACCGCGATCCGCTGCCGTCGTGGCGGGCGGTGTTCGTGGTCGCCTTCACCGGCGTGCGCGGCGCAGTGTCGCTCGCCGCCGCGCTGGCGCTGCCGCTGACATTGCCTGGCGGAGACGCCTTCCCGTATCGCGACCTGATCCTGTTCGTCGCCTTCGGCGTGATCTTCGTGACGCTGGTCGGGCTCGGCCTCGGATTGCCGCCGGTGGTGCGCTGGCTCGGCCTCGCCCGGGACGGCCGCAACGAGCATATCGCCGAGCACGAGCAGGAGATTGCGGCGCGGCGCGAGGCGCTGAACGCCGCGCTGAAGTCGCTCGACGCCATCACCGACGACCGCGAGCTCTCCGACGAGGTGGTGAAGCTCTTGCGCTCGCGGCACGAGATCCGGTTCAACCAGCTGCCCGATACGCTCGACCCCGAGAAGCACGACGTCTCCGCCGCCGGCACCGCGCTGACGCGGGAGCTGATCTCCTCCGAGCGCAAGTTCATCCACATGCTGCTGCGCGACGGCAAGATCACCGACGAGACCAGGCGGCGCATCGAGCGCGACCTTGATCTGGAGGAGGCGAGCCTCTCCAACCGGGAGTATCGCAGGATTCCGTTGTAGGTTTGCGTCGTCCCGGGCAAGCGAAGCGCGACCCGGGACCCATAACCACAGGACGCTGTTGTTGCGCGACGCTGTGGTCCCAGCTCGCTCCATCCCCACGTCCTGTGGTTATGGGTCCCGGCGTTCGCCGGGACGACGGCAACCCCTACTCCGCCGCGGCGTTCTGCCCGGGGCCGCCGACGAACCCTGCGGGATCGCCGAACCGTTCGATCATCACGGCGGTGAGGTCCTTGGTCTTGCTGGTGACGCAGGCGCCGGAGCGCACGGTGTAGCGATCCTGGTGCGCGACATGCGGCGGCGCCTCGCCCTTCTGCAGCGCGCGGGCCGCCTCCATCATCAGCTTGCGGAAATGCATGATGCCGAGATCGGTCGGGCCGAGATGCTCACGGGTGCGGTCGGCGATCGGGCCCTGGCTGTCCTGCACCGCGGCGTCCTGCTCGGAAACGCCCTTGATGCCGGTATAGCTCTTGGTCCGCTGCAGCTTGCGGTCGATCAGATAGTCGTTCGCCTTGTTGCGCAGAGGCACGTAGTTCTCGTCGACCACCGCCATCACGCCGTTGCCATTGGCGTAGCCCTCACGCTCGGCGTCTGTCAGCGGGCGATGTGGATTCCAGGCGTAAGTGTAGATCCAGCAACTGGTGTCGCTGACCGGCACGAAGGTCTGGCCGAACATGTTCTCGCCCGGCATCGAGCTCGGCGCGTAGCTGTGGAACGGCATCAGGAATTGGGCGATGCGCCAGTAGATATTGTCGCTGCGGGTGAGCCGCCCGCCCGCGACCGTCAGCCCGGCTTCATGCGGATTGATCTTGATCACGGGGCGCGGATCCTCGGCGATCCAGCGCATGTGGTCGGTCGCGACCCGCGTCAGCGGGTTCACGAAATGCTTCTTGATGTCGAGGATCTCGTTCTCCTCCTTCTCGAAGGAGAGATGCGCGAAGGTGAAATGCGCGGTGTCGATCGAGCCTTCCACCGCCTGCACCCAGTTGCAGTCCTGCCACTTCTTGGTGACGAAGCGGTGCGAGGCCGGCAGCAGTGCCATCTCCAGCGCCGGCAATTCGGGCATCGCCTCGACAGGGCCCATATAGGCCCAGATCATCTCGCCCCATTCGCGCACCGGATAGGACTTGATGCGGATCAGATCCTTTGCATTGAGGTCCGGATACGATGTCGGCATGTCGACGCAGCGGCCGTCGGTGTCGAACTTCCAGCCGTGATAGACGCAGCGGATGCCGCATTCCTCGTTGCGGCCGAGCCAGAGATTGGCGCCGCGATGCGGGCAGTATTGATCGATGACGCCGACCACGCCTCTGCTATCGCGGAAGGCCAGCAACTCCTCGCCCATCACCACGATCTTCTTCGGATCGCTGTCCGGCTCCGGGAGTTCTTCCGACAGCAGCACCGGGATCCAGAACCGGCGCAGGAGCTCGCCCATTCCCGTCCCCGCACCTGATTCGGTGAGGAATTTGTTGTCTTCGGCGCGAAGCATGGACGACCTCCCGATTTGTTTTGTTGTTTTGCAGGGCGGGTTAGCCGAAGGCGTAACCCGCCATCTTTCTCGCAAGCACAATGGCGGATTACGCTTCGCTAATCCGCCCTACAGCCTCGGCAATCTCCTCACACCGGCCGTTCTCCCTTGACGGTCACGCGGGTGCCGGAGCGGGTGTGCGGCCAGTAATCCCACATCGCGCGGTGCTGGGCGCAGCGATTGTCCCAGAACGCGATGGCGTTCTCGGTCCAGCGGAAGCGGCACTGGAACAGTGGGTTCTCGGCGTGCTGGTAGAGATAGGCCAGCATGGCGTCACTCTCGTCGCGCGGGATGCCGACGATGAAGCGGGTGAAGCCGCGGTTGACGTAGAGCGACTTCTTGCCCGTCACCGGATGGGTGCGGACCACCGGATGCTCGGCGCGCGGATATTCCCGTTTGTCGGCGACGCCGTAATTCGCGTACAGCCCACGATAAGTCTGCTCGCCGTCATGCAGCGCGGTCAGCCCGTCGAGATAGGCCTTCATGCGATCCGACAGCGCCTCATAGGCGGCGTACATGTTGGCGAACAGCGTGTCGCCGCCGCGCGGCGGGCATTGCTTGATGTAGAGGATCGAGCCCATCGGCGGCTTGAGGTCGCAGGACACGTCGGTGTGCCAGCCCTCGCCGTTGGCGCGTGGTGAATCCTTGTCGGCATAGATCTTCATCAGCGCCGGATCGCCCTCGTTGGGCGCGGCGGGATGCACATGCAGCTCGCCGAACTTGCGGCCGAAGGCGAGATGCTGGTCGGGGCTGATATGCTGGTCGCGGAAGAAGATCACGAGGTTTTCGGCAAGCGCGCGATGGATCTCGTCCATCTGGCGGTTCGAGCGCGCATCGTCAGAGACAAGCTTGCCGATATCGACGCCGGAGATTTCCGCGCCGATAATCGGCGTCAGCTTCTCGACGCCGATGGTCTCATAGGGCTCGGATTGGTCGGCGAGGTGGCGATAGCGCGGACCCTGCTTGCCGGACAGTGAGCTCATGGGCCTTCTCCCGATCGTTCTTGATTGGGAGACATGGTAACGCGCGTCGGTGGAAGCGCAATCTGCACCGCAAACATATCTGACAAGCCAACGGGTCGGCGCGAAGCGCCGCCCGATGACAGGCTCCGCGCAGATCCGGGACCCATAACCACAGGACTGTGTTTTGCGAAGATTCGTAACCCGCATCTCGCGCCACAACCACCGCCTGGGGTTATGGGTCCCTGCTCCCGCGCGCAATTGCGCACTAGGCAGGGACGACGGTTGAGTGTGGGTCACGAGCGGAGTGAAGCTACTCCGCGGCGCCCGCGTGCTCTGGCACCTTGGCACCCGCGCCGTACTTCTGATCGATGTAGTCGATCACCAGCGCCTTGAAGTCGGCGGCGATGCCCGGACCGCGCAGGGTGCGGAACTTCTTGCCGTCGACGAAGACAGGCGCGGCCGGCGCTTCGCCGGTGCCGGGCAGCGAGATGCCGATATTGGCGTGCTTGGATTCGCCAGGGCCGTTGACGATGCAGCCCATCACGGCGACGTTGAGCTCTTCGACGCCCGGATACTTGGTCTTCCAGGCCGGCATCTCGTCGCGGATGAAATCCTGGATCGAGCGCGCCAGCTCCTGGAACGTGGTCGAGGTGGTGCGGCCGCAACCCGGGCAGGCCGCGACCAGCGGCACGAAGGTGCGGAAGCCCATGGTCTGCAGCAATTCCTGCGCGACCTGCACTTCCAGCGTGCGGTCACCGCCGGGCTCCGGCGTCAGCGAGATGCGGATGGTGTCGCCGATGCCCTGCTGCAGCAGGATGCCGAGCGCGGCCGAGGACGCCACGATGCCCTTCGAGCCCATGCCGGCCTCGGTGAGGCCGAGATGGATCGCGTAATCCGAGCGGCGCACGACTTCCTGATAGACCGCGATCAGATCCTGCACGGCGGACACTTTTGCCGACAGGATGATCCTGTTCTTCGGCATGCCGAGCTCTTGGGCACGCGCGGCCGACAGCAATGCGGACTGCACCATCGCCTCGCGGGTCACCGCGCGGGCGTCGCGCGGATTCGGCAGGGCGATGTTCTCGTCCATCAGCTTGGTCAGCAGCTCCTGGTCGAGCGAGCCCCAATTGGCGCCGATGCGCACCGGCTTGTCGTTCTTGTTGGCGATCTCGATGATGTCGGCGAACTGGGTGTCGCGCTTGTTCTTGAAACCGACATTGCCGGGATTGATGCGGTACTTGTCGAGCGCTTCGGCGCAGGCCGGATACTCGGCGAGCAGCTTGTGGCCGATATAGTGGAAGTCGCCGATCAGGGGCGTGGTGATGCCCATCTTGCGCAGGCCGTCGCGGATGTGCGGCACGGCGGCAGCGGCCTCCTCGCGATCGACGGTGATGCGCACCATCTCGGAGCCGGCGCGGGTCAAGGCCGCGACCTGGGCGATGGTGCCCTCGATGTCGGCGGTGTCGGTGTTGGTCATCGACTGCACGACGATCGGCGCACCGCCGCCGACGGCAACGTTGCCGACCATGACTTGCGTGGTTTGGTGCCGCGGCGCGGGGCCGGCGACGTCGTCGTCTTGCGGCAAAATCTCGGGCTTGTTCATGGCGTCTCGAATATCAGGTTTTGGTGACATTCACCAAGGGGGCGATAGGCCACGCGCGCGGCAGGCCAAACGGTCATGTTTCGGAGTGAATTCAACAGCTTATGGCGCCGATTGAGGCCAAAGGCAAGCCATGCAGCGGCGTCCTGCATGATCCGCTATATTGGGCCGAATTGGGGTGAATCAAAGGGCAAAGTGACAGCTTTTCATGTGACCTTGAGCATCTCCTTTGGTTTGAGCATGATCTTTTCGAAAAACCGGTACCCACTTTTTCGGATCATGCTCTAGCATCGTCTTAAGATCATTCCGGGAGGGCGCGACATGGCCGGCCATAGCGAGCTGATCAGCACGGCGGAACTCGCCGACATCCTGACCCGACCGGATCTCCGCCTGTTCGACTGCACGACCTATCTGGAGCCGGCCGCCGCCGGCAGCGGCGTCCCCTATATTGTCGTCTCGGGTCGCCAGACGTTCGAGGCCGGCCACATCCCCGGCGCGAATTTCCTCGATTTGCAGGCCGAATTCTCCGATGCCCATACCGAGCTGCGCTTCATGATGCCGCCGACACCCCAGCTCGAGGCCGCGTTCGGCCGCCACGGCATTTCGGCCAACAGCCGAGTGGTGCTCTACTCGATCGGCACCGCGATGTGGGCGACGCGGTTCTGGTGGATGCTGCACTCGCTCGGCTTCGAGGGTGCCGCGGTGCTCGACGGCGGCATCGACAAATGGACCGCCGAGGGACGCGACATCGAGACGGGGCTCGCCGGCGGCTATCCGCCGGCCACGTTCTCGGCGCGGTCGAAGGACGGCATGTTCGTCGACAAGCATGACGTGCTCGCCGCGACCACGGAGAGCGACACCGTCATCGTCAACGCGCTCGGCCCGCAATTCTACAAGGGCCTGGAGCCGAGCCGCTACGGCAGGCCCGGCCGCATCCCCGGCAGCGTCAGCGTGCCGGCCGCAAGCTTGATCGATCCCAAGCACAAGACGTTCGTACCGCTGGCGGAAGCCGAAGCGACATTCGCCGCGCAGGGCATCAGCAAGGACAAGCGCGTCGTCGCCTATTGCGGCGGCGGCATCTCCGCGACCATCGACCTGTTCCAGCTGCATCGGCTCGGCTACGACAATCTCACGCTCTATGACGGTTCGATGGGCGAATGGGCGAAGGATGCGTCGCTGCCGATCGAGGTGGGGTAGCGAGACGCCTACAGCTCTCTCCACTCGTCGTCCCGGCCTAGTGCGCAATTGCGCACTAGGCCGGGACGACGGTGAGTTTGTTGCGCCACTTGTGAGTCGCACAACTTGCTGAGTTGCCCGTCGGGATATTTTTTGCAGGGCGCAGCGGGACTGCCCAGCAATCACGCTGACTTCTTGACGATCTCGAAGCCTCGGGCCGCCAATTCCTTCAAGATGTTCTTTGCCAGATGGGAGCACTCATCCGGCTTGATCCAGCAGGCACTCCGCCAATCCGGATCATCCTCCTTGGAATATGCGGTGAACGCGGACCGGATTCCGGCTTCGATTGCATCGGTGGCATCGACTGGCATAAGCGCGCCTCCACGGCATCCCTCGCATCGGACACCTCACGTTAGTGGCGATGTTGACGTAGATCAACAACGTCCGGGCTCGTGACATCCGATCGGCCTGGTGCAATCGCGCCTGAAGGCTGCAAAATGCGCCTGAAGGAAATAGAGAAACGTAAATCTTCGCCGCTAGGCTGCCGCCGTCTGCCCGGAGATGGTCATGCAAGCCACCGCTTCGATCGCCACCTGCTTCAGGAAATTCGCCGATTTCAGCGGCCAGGCGTCGCGCGCCGAGTTCTGGTGGTTCTTCGGCTTTTGCCTGCTGGTTCTGCTCGCGGCACACCAGTTCGACAGCGCGATCTACGTCGCGATTGCGATGGCGCAGCCGCTGTTTGCGGTGACGGCCCGGCGTTTCCACGACAGCGGCCTGACCACCGGGCTCGCGGCGTTCTTTGCGGTCGCGCCGTTCGCCATCTTCTACTTCTTTGCCGCGATCCAGGATCGCGTCGAGGCCTGGTTTGGCGTTCACGTGCCGTATGGCCTGATCGCCGCCTTCCCGGCGACCTGCGCCTTTGCCTTCTCTGGTTTCTGTTTCCTCGCCGCGCTCGCAAGGCGAAGCCAGCCGACCGCTTCGACGGCACACCCGGGGGCCGGCGCTGGTTCATCGGGGACCGTTCCGCCTGATGCGGCCGTAGTCGCGAGGCAAGAGGCGGAACGCAAGGTCTCCCGTTTTTCCAAAGCCGTCATGGCCGTATTCGCCATCCCGCCGGATGGCGGGACACAGGCCGTCGCGGACAAGGCCGACCCTGGCGTCACTGCCGCGTGCAACATCGTCGTCGATCTCTGCGCGCGTTACGCACACGGCATCTCCTCGCCGCCC
The DNA here is from genome assembly GCF_011058295.2 of Bradyrhizobium sp. 6(2017). Lineage (NCBI taxonomy): Bacteria > Pseudomonadati > Pseudomonadota > Alphaproteobacteria > Hyphomicrobiales > Nitrobacteraceae > Bradyrhizobium > Bradyrhizobium sp. 6(2017). The sequence continues at coordinate 9,794,575 of NZ_CP049289.2, forward strand.
TTCGACGCGCTGTTGTCAGGGACCGGGGCGCGACTTGAAGCCGCCGGCTGGCGCGTCATGCCGCACGGCGGCGCGGAGATCGACCTGAACCATCGGGCAAGCGTCAGCGCAAGCACGCGGCCGACCTCCGCAAGCAGGCCGGACCAATCGACGTCGACAGCCTCCTGCAGCAGGAGAGAGCGCAGTTGCAGGCGGCCGAAACGGCCACGCCGGAGCAGGATCGAACGGCGGCCTACTACACACTCCACGGAGCGGATGCGGATGCATTCATCGCAATCGAGAAGCAGCGCCAGGACTACAACACCTATTTCAGGATACGCCTTTGCCTTGGCGATAGACACGGGCGGGCGGCGATAGAGGCATTGCGCTCGTCGACGCTCTACCAGGCGTTCCGTCACGCGTTCTCCGATGGCCCGCCGACCTACCCGGCGTTCGGCCAGAGGATCATCAAGGGCTATCAGCCGATCCTGTACCGGGATGGGCTCGGCACTTCACTTGACGTCACCGATCTCGGCGCCGGCAGCGCGAAGATGCTGTCCGACCGCGGCCTGCATCACCCGGCGGTCTATGTCGATTTCGAGATGCATGAGCGGATGATGTAGCGAGCTGCGGCATTAACCATCCGCGCCAGTTCCATGCCGGAACACCGTACTGATCCGGATTTCTGGCGAGCCAGGACGGTCGTAATACAATCTCTGCCGGCACGACCGTAATTTGCAGAGCATTTTTCACGTTTGGGTTTTTACAGGGCAATTTCAACCGGCAGAAAAGGACCGTCCATGTGACGGTCCTTTTCGATTCAGCGGCCCGTCGAACTCAAACGTCAGGGAAGCACCGGCGGAAGAGTTCCCTCTCCCCTTGCGGGAGAGGGTTAGGGAGAGGGGTGCCACACGACGTGCGCTCTCCGTACTCGTTATGACGACAAGCGAACAAGTCGCGAAAGCGATGCGTTCATCGATCAGCTGGCCCGGGGCCACCCCTCTCCCCACCCTCTCCCGCAAGGGGAGAGGGAGCCTGAGAAGCGTGCTCACCTCACCATTCACGCCGGCACGTTCGGGTCCGGCGTCACCTTCGGGTCGGGCTTGTTGACGAGATAGAGGCCGGCGATCACCAGCAGCGCGGCGACGCCGAACACCGGCGTCAGCGTGTCGTGCACGATGAAATAGGCCGCGACCACGCCGAACAGCGGCGTGATGAAGGTGAAGGCCGACAGCTTGCTCGCCGAATAGGTCTTCACCATCGCAAACCAGATCACGAAGGTGCAGCCCACCACCCAGACCGCCTGATAGGCGAGCAGCGAGAGCGAGAGCGCGCTTGGCACATGGTCGATGCGCTCGCCCGCGATCCAGGCGGCAAACCCGAGGATCGGAATCGAGATCGCGACCTGGTACCCGAGCGCCTTTTCCGGCGCGGCCTGGCGCAGGCGCGTGCCCTTGGCGACCAGCGTGGTCGCGGCCCACAGCGCGCCGCCGCCGACCACCATGAGATCGCCGAGCAGCACCTTGGCGTCGACATTCGGTTGCGGCACGCCGATCGCGAGCGCGACGCCGGCAAAGCTCAGCGCAAGGCCACTCCATTGCACGGTGGAGAGACGCTCGCCGAGGAACTGGTGCGAACCCAGCGCGACGAAGAACGGCGCGGTGTAGAGAAATACCGAGGCGCGCGACGCCGAGGTGAAGACCAGCCCGGTGAAGATCAGCACGAATTCGCAGCCGAACATCAGCCCGGCGATCACGCCGGGCAAGAGCGAGCCGTCGCGCTCGAAGAATCTGACGCCGCGCAGCCAGCCCACGATCAGCATCACCGGCAGCGCGCCTGAGGAGCGGATCATCGCCTGCAGCATCGGCGGCACATCGGGCAGCGCAAGCTTGACCGCGAGCTGGTTGAAGCCCCAGCTGACGCACAGCATCAGCATCACGGCGATGGCGCCGGGCGGCAGCCCATGGCCGACGCTGACGGGCCTCGTGACGTGGGCAGTGATCGCTTGGGTCGACATGTTTCCTCGCGGGCCGGCTTGGTGCCGTGTTGTTGCTTGTGGATCTAATCGCTCAACGCTGCCTCACCTCTCCCGCTTGCGGGGGAGGTCGCTGCGCTCGAAGAGCGCAGCGGGTGGGGGCTCTCTCCACAAAACGACTCGCGGTGACACCCCCACCCCAGCCCCCCCCCCCGCAAGCGGGAGAGGGGCAGAGCATCTTCGCGGTGATCGCCTGCCTCAATCGCATCCGCGCATCACGTCTTCTGGCAATGCGCGCAGGTGCCGGCGATCTCGACGACGGACAGTTTCGGGATGAAGCCCGAGGCCCGCGCCGCAGCCGTCAGGCTTTGCGCGACCGGTGCGGCCGGGATCTCGCCGACCGAGCCGCAATGGTCGCAGATCAGGAACGCCACCATCGAGGCTTCGTCATGGTCGTGCGCGCAGGCGAGGAAGGCATTGCGGCTCTCGATGCGGTGCACGAGGCCGTTCTCCATCAGGAAGTCGAGCGCGCGGTAGACGGTAATCGGTGCCGGCCGCGGCATCGTCTTGGCCAGCTCGTCGATCACCTCATAGGCGCCGAGCGGGCGATGGCTCGACAGCAGCGCCTGCAGCACCTGACGCCGGATCGGGGTGAATTTCTGGCCGCGGCGCGCACAGACCTGCTCGGCATGCGCCATCGCGTCCGCGGCGCAGCGGCCGTGGTCGTGGTCGGGGGCAGGAAAGGTCGGCTTCGCGAGGCTCATACCGCGTTAAGATAGCATTCCAGCCCGCGTTCCCAAAGCCCGCCAGCCTTGCCGGCCCGCAGCCATGTGCGCAACGCGGGGCAGCCTCCCGTTAACCTGGCATGCAGAATTCATAAGCAAGCTTATTATATCCAAAGCTTATGGAGGCAGGATTTATGCGCGGTTCCGTGGATACGGACTTCTTGTTTACGCTCGGCGAGGTGTTCCGCCTGATCCGCGTCTATGCCGACAAGGAGGCCGCCCGCTACAGCATCACCCGCGCGCAATGGGCCGTGCTGTCCAAAGTGGAGCGCCAGGAAGGGCTGAAGCAGACCGAGCTCGCCGAGCTGCTCGAGATGCAGCCGATCACGCTGACGCGGCTGATCGACAAGCTCTGCGACAATGGCTGGATCGAGCGCCGCAGCGACGACAGCGACCGCCGCGTCAACCGCCTCTATCTCAAGAAGGCCGCGCGCCCGCTGCTCGGCAAGCTGGCCGGCCTGCGCTCCGAACTCACCGCGACCGCACTGGAGGGCATCAGCCCGGCCGACGCGCACCGCCTGCTCACTCAATTGGAATCGATCAAGGAAAACGTTCGCAATGCCATCCAAAGCCCAGCCGGCGAACCCTCCCGAAAGGAACAGCGCTATGGCTGAACCCGTGCTCAAGCTGGCACCCGAGCAGAAGAGCAATCCGGAAACGCCCGCGCCGTCGGGCAAGGCCAGCCGCGCGCCGCGCCGTCGCCTGATGGCGGGCCTGCGGCGCTATCGCCGCACGCTGCTGCTGGTCGTGCTGCCGACCGTGGCTGCGATCGGCGGCATCGTGTTCTATCTCAATGGCGGCCGCTATGTCGGCACCGACGACGCCTATGTCGGCGCGCAGAAGGTGCTGATCACGCCGGAGATATCCGGCAAGATCGACAAGATCGTCGTCAGGGAAGGCCAGCACGTCAGGAAGGGCGACGAACTGTTCGAGATCGATCCGGTGCCGTTCCGCCTCGCGGTCGCGCAGGCCAAGGCCGCGCTCGACCAGACCAGGACCAGCTATGACAATCTGGTCGACAATATCAAGATCAACAGCAGGATGCTCGAATTCGCTCAGCAGAGCATCGAGTTGAAGAAGAAGGACGTCGACCGCAAGTCGACGCTCGCCAAGCAGAATTTTGGCTCGCAGCTCGACCTCGACAACGCGGCGAATGCGCAGGTGACGGCCGAGAGCCTCGCGCAATACATCCGCCAGCAGATCTCCAACGCCAAGACGCAGCTGCTCGGCAATGTCGATCTGCCGATCGAGCAGTTCCCGCCCTACGCCCAGGCCAAGGCCAAGCTCGACGACGCCCAGCGCAATCTCGATCACACCGTGCTGCGCGCGCCGATGGACGGCGTGGCGACCCAGGTCGACCAGATCCAGCTCGGCCGCTTCGTCGCCGCAGGCGCGCCGGTGTTCTCGGTGATCGACGTCGACCATCCCTGGGTCGACGCCAACCCGAAGGAAAGCGACTTCACCTTTGTCGCGGTCGGCCAGCCGGTTGAGCTCGACGTCGACGCGTTCCCGAACCATCAGTTCAAAGGCAAGATCGGCTCGCTGTCGCCCGGCACCGGCGCGCAATTCGCGATCCTGCCGCCGCAGAACGCCACCGGCAATTTCGTCAAGGTGGTGCAGCGCGTGCCGGTGCGGATCTATTTCGACGAGAACGATCCGTTCGTGAAGAAGCTGAAGGCCGGCATGAGCGTCTATGCCACGATCGACACCAACCACCGCCGCACGCTGGCGGGTCTGCTCGGGCTGTCGCCGGCCTCGGCGCACCCGGACCACCAGGACTAACGATCGAATTGGGTTTTTGGTCGAGTTGTCGACCGCAGAGACAGTGCGCCCCCTCTCCCGCTTGCGGGGGAGGGTCGGGGTGGGGGTTCTCTCCACGAGTCTTGTGGAGAGAGCCCCCACCCGGCGCTACGCGCCGACCTCCCCCGCAAGCGGGAGAGGTGATTCCCGACACGTTCGACAAGGCGAGACTGACCTGAATGAATGCACCGTCACCATCCGCCGTACCCGGCATGCGCCGGAACATGGTGACGATCTGCGCGATGACCGCGACGATCATGCAGGCGCTGGACACCACCATCGCCAACGTCGCGCTGCCCTACATGCAGGGATCGCTGTCGGCCTCGCAGGACCAGATCAACTGGGTGCTGACCTCCTACATCGTCGCGGCCGCGATCATGACCGCGCCGGTGGGCTGGATCGCCAACCGCTTCGGCCGCAAGCGCATCTTCATCATTTGCTCGGCCGGCTTCACCTTCGCGTCAGTGCTGTGCGGCCTGGCGCAGGACATCAACCAGATGGTGCTGTTCCGCCTGTTACAGGGCGTGTTCGGCGCGGCGCTGGTGCCGCTGTCGCAGGCCGTGATGCTCGACTCCTACGCGCTGCATGAGCGCGCCAAAGCGATGTCGATCTGGGGCATGGGCGTGATGATGGGCCCGATCATGGGGCCGTCATTGGGCGCCTGGCTGACCGAGACCTATTCCTGGCACTGGGTGTTCTTCGTCAATCTGCCGTTCGGCGCCTTCACGGTGCTTGGCCTTGCAATCTTCATGGACGAGACCAGGCAGGACCACAATCTGCGCTTCGACTGGTTCGGCTTTGGCGCGCTCGCGGTGGCGATCGGCGCGCTGCAGCTCGCGCTCGACCGCGGCGAGCAGCTCGGCTGGCTCGAGTCCAACGAGATCATGATCGAGTTCATCGTCGCGGCGGTCGGCTGCTACTTCTTCTTCGCCCATTCGTTGACGACCGACAGGCCGTTCATCCAGTTCGCGATCTTCAAGGACCGGAATTTTCTCGGCGGCGTCGTGTTCATGACGGTGATGGGCCTCGTGCTGTATTCGACCATGGCGCTGTCCTCGCCCTATCTGCAGAACGTGGTCGGCTATCCGATCATTACCGCCGGCCTGCTGCTGGCGACCCGCGGCGCCGGCACCTTCGTCGCGATGATGCTGGTCGGCCGCATGATGCGCTACATCGAGGCGCGCACACTGATCATCTCCGGCCTCGCGCTGACCGCGGCGTCGCTGTTCCAGATGACCGGCTGGACCGACATGACCCAGGCGAACGAAATCATCACCGTCAGCGTGGTCCAGGGCTTTGGCTTCGGCCTCGTCTTCGTGCCGCTCTCGACGGTGGCGTTCCTGACCTTGCCGAACCATCTGCGCACCGACGGCACCTCGATGCTGACGCTGTTCCGCAACGTCGCGAGCTCGGTCGGCATCTCGATCGTTATCGCGCAGCTGACCGAGGGCGGGCGGCGGATCTACGCGAAACTCTCGGAGCAGATCAATCCGTTCAACCACGCGCTGCAGATGCCTGACATATCCGGCATGATGAACCTCAACACCGATACCGGCCGCGCGATGGCCGACAGGATGGTCGCCGCGCAGTCGCAGATCATCGCGTTCTCGCACGACTACCAGCTGGTGATGCTGTTCATCCTGGTCTCGATCCCGCTCGCGATGATGATCGGCTCAACCAAGGCCGCGCTGCGCAAGCAGTCGGCGCCCCCGGACCATGCCGCGGTGATGGAGTAGGTCCGCGCTCCGACCGCACTGCCGACGTCTCCCCCGGTGTCATCGCCCGCGAAGGCGGGCGATCCAGTACGCCGCGGCCTATCCTGCTCAAGCACTGCTGTCTCTGGAATACTGGATCGCCCGGTCAAGCCGGACGATGACAGTGTGGACCGCGACACCCTCCGAAAGCGCAAGACCCCGCGCCCGCAATCGCGTTGACTTTCCGACCTCGCCTCCCAATACTCCCTGGAAAACAAGCAATACCCGTCACAGCAATGACGGCTTCAGGGGAGGACGCGATGCCGACTTCACGCAGGACGCTGCTGAAGACTTCAGCGGCTGCCGCCGCTGCTTTCAGTTTCGATTGGACACGGGCGCAGGCGCAGGCCGAAACGGTGCGGATCGGCGTGATCTACGATTTGACCGGCCCGTTTGCCGCCGGCGGCTCGGTCGCCTCCTCGATCGGCACCCAGATCGCGATCGATCTCGTCAACGAGAAGGGCGGCGTCGGTGGCAAGTACAAGATCGCGCCGGTCAATGTCGATTCCCAGAGCAAGCCCGATGTGGCGATCAACGAGGCCAATCGGCTGATCGACCAGGAGAAGGTCGACATCCTCAACGGGGTGTTCGCGAGCTCGCACGCGGTGCCGCTCGCCGCCAAGGTCGAGCAGCAGAAGCGCATCCTCTGGATCACCACCGCGGTCTCCACCGCCGTGTTCAAGGACAAGAACCTGCAATATGTGTTCCGCGCGCAGATCCATTCCGACCAATACGGCCAGGCCTTTGGCGGCTTCCTCGCCGAGCACGCCAAGGCCAGGCTCGGCATGGAGCCGAAGGACGTCAAGGTCGCGCTGATCCATGAGGACGGCCCCTACGGCGTCGGCGTCGCCGCCGCCGACGAAACGTTCGCGAAAGAAGCCGGGCTGCAGGTCGTGCTCAAGGAAGGCTATTCGGCCTCGGCGCCCGACCTGTCGGTGCTGGTGACCAAGCTGAAGCGCGCCAAGGCCGACATCATCTCGCATGCCGGCTACAACCCCGACATCACGCTGTTCCTGCGCCAGGCGCGCGAGAGCGGGCTGAAGTTCAAGATGCTGTTCGGCGCCGGCGCCGGCTACAGCCAGCTCGACAAGCTGCGGACGGCGTTCGGCGCCGACATCGACAATTTCTGCAACATCGACCCCGTTCCGGCGCAGCTGCTCGATCCGGCCAAGCTGGCGCCGGGGGTCGGCGACCTCACCAAGACCATGGTTGCGCGCTATCGCGACAAGACCAGCGCCACCGAAGTGCCGCCGCACTGCTCGATGGGTTTTAACCAGACCTGGGTCCTGCTCAACAATGTGCTGCCGGTCGCCAAGGAGAAATATGGCGGCTTCGATCCCGAGGCGATCCGCAAGGCGGCGCTCGACGTCGACATCCCGCCGGGCGGCACCATCCAGGGCTATGGCGTGAAGTTTTATCCGCCGGGCACGCCGATGTCCGGCCAGAACGAGCGCTCGACCCCGGTCGTGATGCAGAACGCCGGCGAGCGCATCACCGTGGTGTGGCCGACCAACATCAGGACACAGGACCCGGTGTTTCCGCTGCCGAAGGGATCGGTGTATGGGGCGTAGGGACGACGTTCAGACTGCGGCGGCAGCGGCGCTGCACCCTCTCCCCTTGTGGGAGAGGGTGGCTTCGATGCAACGCATCGAAGGCGGGTGAGGGGTTTCTCTCCGCGAATGACCTCTTACGATTGCACTCGCGGTGACAACCCCTCATCCGGCGCACTTTGCGCGCCACCTTCTCCCACAAGGGGAGAAGGGAAGCGTTGCGCGTAGCTACAACACAACCCGCCTGCCCTCATCCGCGGCCCAATAGCCGGCGTAGTTCACCTTGGTCGTCTCATACGCCAGCGCCAGGTCGGCGAGCGGCGCGCGGCCGGTTGAGACGCATTCCATGAAATCCTGGATCTCCTGCAGATAACCGCGGGTCCATTCTTCCTCGAGGCAGACATATTGCCAGCCGGTTTTGCGATCGACCTTCTCGGTGATGTAGACCGAGGCGAGCTTCTCCTCTGATGTCTGGTAGCTCGTCAGATGGGTGTTCGGCGTGATGTTGGCGAACAGCGAGCCACCACTCGTATAGGTCTCGATCAGATTGCGTACGCCGCCCATGATCATGTCGCCGGAAAACACCGTCGCCTTGGTGCCGTCGGAGAAGGTTGCGGTCAGCGTGCCCCAATCCTCCACGTCGACCGGATTGGCCTTGATGTAGGCGCGCTCCTCGGGCTTGAGGCCGGCGGTGACATTGCCGACGTCGCAGGTGACGCTGGCAACTGAAATCGTCTCGCCGCGGGCTTTCGCCTCGACCTGCTTGAGATAGAGCACCGCCGACAGCGGATGGCAGCCCATCCGAATCAGCGAGCCGCCGCCGGTCATCGCCCACTCTGCGGCATGCGCGGCATGCGAGCCGGAATGGCTTTCCTCGCCCTTCATGAACAGGATCTTGTCGCCTGTGGCGCGGATGATCTCCGCGGTCTTGGTCACCGCCGGCGCGTAGATCCAGTCCTCGGCATACATGAAAAGTCTTCCGCTGCGCTCGATCGCGGCGCGGGTCTTTTCCATCTCCTCCATCACGCGCTGATACATCAGCGCTTTCGGCACGTGCCTGCCGATCGGCGCCTTGTCGCCGGGCTGCCCGAAATAGCCGCTGAACGGTTTCTCGCAGATCACGTGCTTGCCGGCCTGCATTGCGTCTACGATCATCACGGCGTGCAGGTTCGGCGGCGTGCAGATGTCGATGACGTCAAGCTCGCGGTCGGCGACCAGCTCGGCAAAGCTGCGATAGGCGTTCGGGATTTGATGCTTGCCGGCGAACTCATTCACATGATCGCCGCGCGCCGCGACCGCCCTCACCTCGACATCGACGCCATAGACGCGCCGGTATGCATACATGTGCAGCTCCGACACGAAGCCGCAGCCGGCCAGACCGATCCTGATTTTTGTCATTAAATGTCTCCGTCCTTCAGGCGGATGCAGAGTAGCGCGCAGCCATAACGGCGTCGAACGCATTTGCCATCGCGCCATGCGGCGGCGTCAATCCGGTGAACAGCTCGAACGCATCCGCCGATGCGTTGATCGCGAGGTCGCGTCCGGTCAGAACGCTTGCGCCGTTGGCCTTTGCCGCTGTCAGCAGCGGCGTCCATAGCGGCGTGTAGACGGCGTCGGCGACCCACATTGAGGGACGCAGCAGCGCATCCGGCACTGGCGCGTCGCGGCTTGGCAGCATGCCGACCGGCGTTGCGTTGACGAGGCCTGCGGCGCCGTCCACCGCGGCCGCGACACTTATGGCCTGAACCGCATGACGATCCTGCAGCTGTGCCGCAAGCTGCGCGGCCTTGGCGGTATCGGCGTCGAAGACACGGAGCTCGGCGACGCCGAGGCCGGCGAGCGCAAACGCGATCGCCTTGCCGACTCCACCGGCCCCGATCAGCGCGATCGGGCCGCGTGGCGCGGTCGCCAGCAGCGGTTCGATCGCGCGCGCAAAGCCGGTCGCGTCGGTGTTATGCCCGACGAGCCGCGCGCCATCGACGACGATGGTGTTGACCGCGCCGATCGCGCGCGCATCCGGCGCGAGGTCATCGAGCAGCTCGACGACCGCTTCCTTGTAGGGAAAGGTGACGTTGATGCCGGCAAAGCCGAGCCGCCTGATGCCGTCGAGCATCGCGCGCAGATCGTCGCGCCCGGCGCCCTTGACCTCGATCAGCTGGTAGTGACAGCGGACGCCGAGCGCTGCGGCGGCCTGCTCATGCATCGCAGGCGCCGCCGAATGCGCGATCGGATATCCGATCAGGCCGGTCAGGAAACGGTCGCGCATTGTCCCTCACGTCAGTCGCGCTCAGCTCATGCGGTCGAGCCGAGCATAGCTGTCTTCCATGCCGTGCTCCATGCCGGTCGCGAGCATCGCTGCGCGCGTCGCGGCATCCGGCAGCGTCATCCGCAAGGTCATGAGGGTGCCGGTGCCGTCAGGCGCGAACGTGGTCTCGACATGGTTGTCCGGCGTCGGATCGGGCAGATGCATGCGCCCGACATGCACGATGCGGCTGAACGGTTCGAGCGCGAGATATTCGCCGGTCTGATAGAACCCGCGGCCCTTGCCGTCGCTCCATTCGAAACGGATCCGGCCGCCGGGCCGAGCTTCGCTAATGCAAACCGGCATGGTCCAGCCGTCAGGACCGAGCAGCCACTTTTGCAGCAGCTCAGGCTCGGTGTGTGCGCGGTACACCGCCTCGGGCGGCGCAACGAAGCGCCTGGTGACGACGACATGGCGGTCGCCTTCGGTCGTCAGCGTCAACTTGCTCGTCAACTCGCTCATGGGGCACCTTTCACGTCTCGGGCTTCATCGCGGCCAGCACGCCGTCCAGCCGGTCGTAATTGGTTTCCAGCGCCCGCCTGAGCATGCCGAGCCATTGATCGATCTCGGCGACCGCCGTCGGCGCCAGCCGGCACGGGCGCTTGGTGCCCTCGATCCGCTTCACGATCAGGCCCGCGCCCTCGAGCACCTTGAGATGGCGGGAGATCGCGGGCTGGGTCATCTCGAACGGCTCGACCAACTCCATCACGGTCGCCTCGCCGAGAGCGAGCCGCGCCAGGATCGCCCGGCGGGTCGGATCGGCGAGCGCGGAGAAGGCGGCATCGAGGTTGGCCATGCTTGATCTCGTTCCAGTTATATAACTTATCTATTATATAACTAATCATGCATAGTCAAACGAAATCCGCCGCGACGAAGGCGCGCAGCGGATTTGTCAGTCTTTTCAATGCTGGATTTGCGCGCCGCTGACGGCGCGCCGCAGCCGGCTAGACGTCGAAGAACACCGTCTCGTTGTCGCCCTGCAGATGGACGTCGAACGTGTAGGTATGGCCCGCACCGGCCTTGCGCTTGGCGATCAAGGTGGCGCGGCGATCGGCCGGCACCAATGCGAGCACGGAATCGGCGGCATTGCCGGCCTCGTCGTCGAAATAGATCCGCGTGTAGAGATGCAAGAGCATGCCGCGCGCGAACACCGCGAGCGCGATATGCGGCGCCTGCGGCTTGCCGTCGGCATCCGGCACCACGCCGGGCTTGATGGTGTCGAAGGCGTAGCCACCGCTCTTGTCGGTGCCGCAGCGACCAAAACCCTTGAAGGACGAATTGGGCAGCGCGCGCGTATCCTGCGGATCGGAGAAGCGGCCCTGGCTATCGGCCTGCCAGATCTCCAGCATGCAATCCGGGATCACGGCGCTGTCGCCGTCATAGACCTTGCCCTCGACCCGGATGCGCTCGCCCGAGACATCTGATGTCAAGAGGTTGTTGGTGAAGGCGTCATTCCACTCATATTCGCCGTTCGGCGTCAGGCCGTACTTGAAATAGGGACCGACGGTCTGCGAGGGCGTGATTCCATCAGGACGCTGGTTCGACACGTTACTTGGTCTCCATCGGCGTGGCGTTGCGGCCGCGCAGCACGATATCGAAGCGGTAGCACAGCGCCCATTCCGGCTTGGTGTTGTCGAGATCGAACGACGAGATCATCCGCGCCCGCGCCTTCGCATCGGCCACCGAATTGAAGATCGGGTCGAACGGAAACAAGGGATCGCCGGGGAAATACATCTGCGTGACAAGACGCGAGACGAAGGAATGCCCGAACACCGAGAAGTGGATATGCGCCGGCCGCCAGGCATTGTGGTGATTGCCCCAGGGATAGGCGCCGGGCTTGATGGTGATGAACTTGTAATAGCCGGCGGCATCGGACTGCGTCCGCCCGGCGCCGGTGAAATTGGGATCGAGCGGCGCCGGGTGCTGGTCGACGACATGGATGTAGCGGCCGCAGGCATTGGCCTGCCACAGCTCGACCAGCGTGTTGGGCACGCCGCGGCCGTCCTCGTCGAGTACATGGCCGTGCACGATGATGCGCTCGCCGAGCGGCTCGCCCTTCGCCTGGATGGTGAGATCGTTGTCGTGCGCGCGCACGGTCTCATGACCATAGACCGGCCCGGTCAGCTCCGAGAGCGTGTGCCGCATCGGGATCAGCGGCTTTTGCGGCGAACGCTTCACGGTGGAGCGATAGTCCGGCGACAGCCGCGCCGGATGAGCCGCAAGCGATTGCAGCGGGTACGACAAGGTCATGGAGAATTCCTCCGCGGCCCACGCGCCCCGTGGGCTCACCTCAGATCATTATATTGCATAACCAAATTGGGGAAGGGCTGTTTTCAGCCCTTCCAAGCTATTGGACTAGTTCAGCTTTTCGATCGCGACCGCGACACCCTGGCCAACCCCGACGCACATAGTTGCCAAGGCAAGCTTCCCGCCCCGCTTCTCCATGCCGTGCACGGCGGTCAGCACCAGCCTTGCGCCGCTCATGCCGAGCGGATGACCGAGCGCGATCGCGCCGCCATGCGGATTGACGAAATCGGCGTCTTCCTGGACGCCGAGCTGACGCAGGACGGCGATGCCTTGCGAGGCGAATGCCTCGTTGAGTTCGATCAGATCAAAGTCCGACACCTTGATGCCGAGACGCTCGACGAGCTTCCTCGTCGCCGGCACCGGGCCGATGCCCATGATGCGCGGCGGCACTGCGGCCGAGGCGAGGCCGAGGATTTTTGCGCGCGGGGTCAGGCCGTGCTTCTTCACCGCAGCTTCGGAAGCGAGGATCATCGCGGCGGCGCCGTCATTGACGCCGGATGCGTTGCCCGCGGTCACAGTGCCCGGATTGCGCACGATCGGCTTCAACTTGGCGAGACCTTCGAGCGTGGTCTCGGGCCGCGGATGCTCGTCCTTGTCGACGGTGATGGGGCCGGCCTTGCCACCGGGCACCTGGATCGGGATGATCTCCTCGGTGAAATAGCCCGACGCGATTGCCGCGCCGGCGCGCTGCTGCGAGCGGATCGCCATCGCGTCCTGATCGGCGCGCGACACCTGGAATTCCTCGGCGACGTTCTCGCCGGTCTCCGGCATCGCATCGACGCCGTACTGCGCCTTCATCAAGGGATTGATGAAGCGCCAGCCGATCGTGGTGTCGTAGATTTCGGCGGAGCGCGCGAAGGCTTCCGGCGCCTTGCCCATCACGAACGGCGCGCGCGTCATCGATTCGACGCCGCCCGCGATCGCGAAATCGATCTCGCCGGCGCGGATGGCGCGGCCCGCGGCGCCGACCGCATCAAGGCCGGAGGCGCAGAGCCGGTTCAGGGTCTGGCCGGGAACCGACTCGGGCATGCCGGCGAGCAGCAGCGCCATGCGCGCGACGTTGCGGTTGTCCTCGCCGGCCTGGTTGGCGCAACCGAAATAGACCTCGTCGACCTGATTCCAGTCGAGCGTCGGATGCTTGGCCATCAGCGCCTTGATCGGGGCCGCTGCGAGATCGTCGGCGCGCACCTTGGCGAGCGAACCGCCGAAACGGCCGATCGGGGTCCGGACGGCATCGCAAATGAACACATCACGCATTGAATCTCTCCCTGAATGCCGCGACTTAGGCGCTGGATCGGCTGGAACTTGAGGGGAGTTTTAGGAGCGTGCCCGCGGCAGGTCAATTGACCGGGACGCGCGTCAAGCGCGCATTGCCGTGATGTCTTGTCATATCTTAGGCCGTGGAGAGGGTGGAAAACCCGGCTCTCGCGGATAGGACCGCGCGACGAAATTTTGTAGTTTCCGCCCCCTGATGACAATCCAGCAACCCATTCCCGCTCCGCCTGAACCCGCTCCCGCCGAGGCGTCGTCGCGCGTCACGCCGATGATGGAACAGTATCTTGAAATAAAGGCCGCCCATCCCGGCCTTCTGCTGTTCTACCGGATGGGCGATTTCTACGAGCTGTTCTTCGAGGACGCCGAGATCGCCTCCAAGACGCTCGGCATCGTACTGACCAAGCGCGGCAAGCATCAGGGCATGGACATCCCGATGTGCGGCGTGCCGGTCGAACGCTCCGAGGATTATCTGCATCGCCTGATCGGTGCCGGGCATCGCGTCGCGGTGTGCGAGCAGACGGAAAATCCCGCCGAGGCAAAAGCCCGCGGCAACAAGAGCGTGGTCCGCCGCGGCGTGGTACGGCTGGTGACGCCGGGCACGCTGACCGAAGACACGCTGCTCGACGCCCGCACCAACAATTATCTGATCGCGATCGCGCGCGCCCGCGGCTCGGCCGGCGCCGACCGTCTCGGCCTCGCCTGGATCGATATCTCGACCTCGGAATTCATGGTGACGGAGTGTTCGAACGCGGAGCTTGCGGCGACGCTGGCGCGCATCAATCCGAACGAGGCCATCGTCACCGACGCGCTCTACAGCGACAACGAGCTCGCGCCGACCTTGCGCGAATTGCCGTCGGTGACGCCGCTGACCCGCGACGTGTTCGACGGCGCCACTGCCGAGCGGCGGCTGTGCGACTATTTCGCGGTCGCGACCATGGATGGCCTGTCCGCGATGTCGCGGCTGGAGGCGACCGCCGCGGCCGCGGCCGTCACCTATATCGACCGCACCCAGGTCGGCAAGCGTCCGCCGCTGTCGCCGCCGGCGCGCGAAGCCGCCGGCACCACGATGGCGATCGATCCGGCGACCCGCGCCAATCTCGAATTGACGCGGACGTTGGCGGGCGAACGCCGCGGCTCACTGCTCGATGCGATCGACTGCACCGTCACCGCGGCGGGCTCGCGGCTGCTGGCGCAGCGCCTCGCCGCGCCGCTCACCGATGTTGCCGTGATCGCGCGGCGGCTCGACGCCGTCACGGCCTTCGTTGCGGATTCGGCGGCGCGCGAGGACATCAGGACTGTGCTGCGCGCGGCGCCCGACATGTCGCGCGCGCTGGCGCGGCTCTCGGTCGGCCGCGGTGGCCCGCGCGATCTCGCGAGCCTGCGCGACGGCATCCTGGCCGCCGACCAGGCGCTGGAGCTGCTGGCGCAGCTTGCCAATCCGCCGGCCGAGGTGTCGACCGTAATGGCGGCGTTGCAGCGCCCGTCGCGCGATCTGGCGCAGGAATTCTCCCGCGCGCTCTCCGAACAGCTTCCGCTGATCAAGCGCGACGGCGGCTTCGTCCGCGAGGGCTACGAGGCCGCGCTCGACGAGAGCCGCAATCTGCGCGACGCCTCGCGCCTCGTCGTCGCCGCGATGCAGGCGCGCTATGCCGAGGACACCGGCATCAAGACGCTCAAGATCCGGCACAACAATGTGCTCGGCTATTTCGTCGAGGTCACCGCGCAGCACGGCGACAAGCTGTTCGCGCCGCCGCTCAATGCGACCTTCATCCATCGCCAGACACTGGCCGGGCAGGTTCGCTTCACCACATCGGAGCTCGGCGAGACCGAAGCCAAGATCGCAAATGCCGGCGAGCGTTCGCTCAATCTCGAGCTCGAAATCTTCGAGCGCCTGAGCGCGATGGCGCTCGCCGCCAGCGACGATCTGCGCAACGCCGCGCATGCCTTTGCAATGCTCGATGTCGCGACCGCATTGGCGAAACTTGCGATCGACGACCATTACGTGCGGCCGGACGTCGACGGCTCGCTCGGCTTTGCGATCGAGGGCGGCCGCCATCCCGTGGTCGAGCAGGCGCTGAAGCGCGACGGCCAGCCATTCATCGCCAATGCCTGCGATTTGTCGCCGGCGCCGGGACAGAAATCCGGCCAGCTCTGGCTGATCACCGGTCCGAACATGGCCGGCAAATCGACCTTCCTGCGGCAGAACGCGCTGATCGCGCTGCTGGCGCAGATCGGCTCTTACGTGCCGGCGTCGCGGGCGCGGCTCGGCATCGTCGACCGGCTGTTCTCGCGCGTCGGCGCGGCCGACGACCTGGCGCGCGGACGCTCGACCTTCATGGTCGAGATGGTCGAGACCGCCGTGATCCTCAACCAGGCCAGCGAGCGGTCGCTCGTCATCCTCGACGAGATCGGCCGTGGCACTGCGACCTTCGACGGGCTGTCGATCGCCTGGGCTGCGATCGAGCATCTGCATGAGAGCAACCGCTGCCGCACCCTCTTTGCCACCCACTATCACGAGCTGACGGCGCTCTCGGCCAAGCTGCCGCGGATGTTCAACGCCACGGTGCGGGTCAAGGAATGGCAGGGCGACGTCGTGTTCCTGCATGAGGTGCTGCCCGGCTCGGCCGACCGCTCCTACGGCATCCAGGTCGCAAAACTCGCCGGCCTGCCGCCCGCGGTGATCACGCGCGCCAAATCGGTGCTGGCGAAGCTCGAGGCCCAGGACCGCGGCCAGACCGCGCGCGCCTTGGTCGACGATTTGCCGCTGTTCGCCGTCCCCTCGCGCGCCGCCGCCGAGGACAAGCCGCCGAGCGAGACGGATTTGCTGCTCGAAGCGGTGAAGGCGCTGCACCCCGACGAGATGTCGCCGCGCGAGGCGCTGGATGCGCTCTATGCGCTGAGGGCGAAGCTGCCGAAAGGATGAACGTCGTTAAGATGCACTTGTCAGCAGCATCGCGAAACGACGAAAATAGGATATGGCCTCGTCTGAACGACCAGTTCTGTCGCCATCACTCGTTGCGCAGCTATCGAGCTTGGGCGCCAAGCTGCGACGCGGAAGTGGCGCTGACCACGAACTCAGCGAAATCCTGACGGAGCTTTCTACGCTGTCCGCGAACAAGATCGTGCGCGCTAGCCGCGAGATTACACAGGCCGCCGGCTTCGCCTGGTGGTGGCAACACCCGTCCCTGACGGATCGTTTGTTTCGATTTCCGCAGTCTGAGCGACAGCTCATGTTTCGAAACGCCGACTATGCGTGGCTGTTCCTGTTTCACCCGGACGGTTATCTGAGGGAGGCCGCTCTCTGCGCCATCGCAACGCCCCCGACGTCGTCGTTCTTTCTTTCCGCGCTCGCATGGCGGCTGAACGACTGGGCCGGGCCGGTTCGTCGCGCCGCGATAGAATGTTTCAGGCGCGTTTCGGCAAACACCTCTGCTGCTATCGCCGCGGAGGCAGCCCTCTACTTGCTTGAACGACGGTTCGTTTAGGGGCGGTGGTGCGATGAGGTCGCAACTCTTGATCCGTTGTTCGCTCGCGACGACGTCCTCGCGGCATTGGCGGCTCAGCTTGAAAGACGCCCGACTGGCGGGCTGAGCGGCTGTCTCCGCTCCGCATTGCGATATCCCGGCTTCGACCAACACTTGCCGCGACTGGCAATGGCGGCCGTTCAGCCGCCGGTCAGAGCCATCGCCTGTCCGTGCCTGATTTTGCGGAAGGCCAGCTGGCCGATCGGATTCGACTGGGTCTGGCTCGACAAGGTCTATGGCTCGAAACGACGCATTCCGAAGCTGGACAATCGAAGCATCGAATGCGATCGCCCGGTCGCAGACCTCATCGCCGAAGGTATCCGCGACAGATCGCCTTTTGTGCGAAAGATTGTCGCGGATGCCATGATTGTCGTCCGCTCGCAAATGGACGATGAGGCCCCTCTGGTTGCCCGACTTGTAGATGATCCCAATCCTGCAGTGCGCTCGCGAGCGGACTTCATGCTGAGACATCCGCCGCCACAAAAGGCTCTTTAGCCGGATCAGCGGAGAGACCGTCCCGGATTGCGCTGAGCCTGTCATCGGGCGCGCGTTCGCGCGACCCGTTGGCTCCATCCGGGCTACGGCTCACCCTTCTCCTTCGCCCTGAAAGGGGAAGGTCGGGATGGGGGTCAGCCGCAGACGACGCTGTTTGCGGAGAGAGCAGATCCCCACCCGCTTTGCTCTAACGAGCAAAGCAACCTCCCCTTTTCAAGGGGAGGTTAAGACGCACCCTACGCTTTCGACGTCTTCGCGCTCTTCCTCCGCCCGATCTGCCACAGCACCAGATTCCACACGATGCAGGTGGCGAGCGCGCAGCTCAGCCCAATCGGCGAGCCGAATTGCGCCACCGCGACATGCAGCACCGCAACGCCGAGGCCGAAGCCCATCAGGCCCCAGGCGCTGTTGGCGAGCACGGCTGCGGTTGCGGGTCCACCGATGCGCGGGTGCAGGATCAGCATCATCGAGGAGAACACGATCGGGAACAGCGCCATCACGCCGGTGACGCGGGGGCCGACCCAGCCAGACGCCGTGACCACCGTGCCGACCAGGCTCGCGACCAGCGCGGCGCGCAGCGGAATGTCGTACCAGCGCCGCGCGATCAGCGGCATCTTGGCGACGTGGTAGGGCCTGAGCAATGGAATGCAGATCGCAAAGGTGACGGCGTTGACGAGCAGCCCGCCGGCGAGCGACCAGCCGAACTGGCGGATGATGGTGGCGAGCACCAGCCACACCGCGATCGCGGATCCCGCGCTGATCCACATGCTGCGGCGCTGCGCCAGCACGGCGTAGGTCAGGCCCATATAGATCGTGGCCGCGTTGACCGGCAGGCTCGCCAGCGCACCCTCGGCGATGAAGGCGGCGTCATGGTCGAGCGCGAGGAAGGTGTAGGATGGCCCGGCCGAGATCGGTAGCGTTGCGATCAGCGCGCCGATCACCGGCCCCGAGCGCTCCGTGATGATGGACGCACTGACCACGAACGCCGCGGCGACGGCCATGCGCAGCACGAGGATCAGGACGAAGTGGAGTTCGGGGGACATTCGATCCGTCGTCCCGGCGAAGGCCGGGACCCATAACCACGACTAGTCGTGAGGAGCGAAAGCCGTTGGGCAGCACGGCTGAGAACCAGGGGACACGGCGTATGGGCCCCGGCTTTCGCCGGGGCGACGCGTCACACCCGCTGCATCGACACCGAAACCTTCGGGCCGTTCTTGATGGTCTGATAGACCACGCAATAACGCTCGGTGAGCTTCAGCAGCAGATCGAGCTTGTCCTGCGGCGCGTCGGTGCCGATCTCGAAGCGGAGGCGGATTTCGCGGAAGCCGACCGGGGTCTCCTTGTCGACGCCGAGCGTGCCACGGAAGTCGAGATCGCCCTCGGCGAACACATTGCCGACTTTCAGCGGCAGCTCGACGGCGGTCGCGACCGATTTCAAGGTGACGCCGGCGCAGGCGACCAGCGCCTCCAAGAGCATGTCGCCGGAGCAAAGCTCGAGCCCGGAGCCGCCGGTGGCGGGATGCAGGCCGGCGACCGCGAGTGCGCGGCCGGTCTCGACCTTGCAGGAGATGCTCTCATTGTCGATCGAGCCCTTGGCCTTCAGCGTGATCACGGCGGCCTGGGGGTCGGTCTTGTAGCGCTCCTTGATCGGAGCCTGCATTGCGCGGAGTTCGGCGGAGTCCATGGTTCTGCTCCCGGCTGTTCTTCTTTGTTCCGATGTAAGGCCTTAACGAGCCGATGTCACCACCACATCGCCTCGCCGGCGCTCGATTTGTCGGTGACGTCACGCACCTGCCGGTCCAGCGAGCGGTCGAGCGCGGTCAGCACGCGGCGCTTGAAGGTGTCGAACAGCTCCGATTTGCGGTCGCGCGGCCGCGCCAGATTGATGGTGATCTGCTCGAACAGGCGGCCCGGCCGCGGCCGCATCACCAACACGCGGTCAGCCAGCACCACGGCCTCGTCGACGTCATGGGTGACCAGGATCAGGGTCGGCCGTGTGTCGGCCCAGAGATCGAGCAGATGGTCCTGCAGGTCACGGCGGGTGAAGGCATCGAGCGCCGAGAACGGCTCGTCGAGCAGCAGCACTTCCGGCTGCGGCACCAGCGCGCGGGCGATCGCGACCCGCTGCGCCTGTCCGCCGGACAATTCGCGCGGCCAGGCCGCGGCCTTGTCGGCGAGGCCAACGCGGGCCAGCGCCGTCGCGACCCGCTCGCGCCTGGCATCAGTCGGGAGATCGGCGAGGCCGAAGCCGATATTGTCGGCGACGCTGAGCCACGGCAACAGCCGCGGCTCCTGGAAGATGATGCCGATCTTGGCGTGCGGCGACGTAATCACCGCATTGTCGAGTATCACGCTGCCGGTGGTGGCGCGATCGAGGCCGGCGATGGCGCGCAGCAGCGTCGACTTGCCGCAACCGGAGCCGCCGATGATCGCGATGATCTCGCCGGGCTGGATCTCCGCCGAGAAGCGTTCCAGCGCGTGGACGCCGTTCGGATAGGTCTTGCCGACGTCCCTCAGCGCAAGCATCACTGCCCTCCCCGCGCGCCGAACGCGTCCTGCCAGCGCAGCAGCGGCGCGGTGGCGATCTCGATCAGCCAGTCGGTGGTCTTGCCGAGGATCGCGAAAATCACGATCGCGGCAAGAATCTGCGCCGGCTTGCCGAGCTGCTGGCCGTCGATCAGGAGATAGCCGAGCCCTTCGGACGCCCCCATGAATTCGGCGGCGACCACGAACATCCAGCCCAGGCCAAGCCCGACCCGCAGCGACACCACATAGGCCGGCAGCACCGCGGGCAGCAGGATGCGGCGGATCATCGCAAAGCCGGACAGGCGGAACACGCGGCCGACCTCGACGACCTTGCGATCGACCGACAGGATGGCGCCCATCACCCCGAGATAGACCGGAAAGAACACACCGACCGCGATCAGCGCGATCTTCGAGGTCTCGAAGATGCCGAGCCACAGGATGAACAGCGGCACCCAGGCGATCGAGGGAATCGCGCGCAACGCCTGCACGGTCGGGTCGAGCAGTCGGCGCGCCAGGCCCCAATAGCCGGAGATCGCACCGAGGATGGTGCCGCCCACGACGCCGAGCGCAAAGCCCGCGCCGACCCGCCACAGCGTCGCAAGGATATGGCGCGACAGCTCGCCGCTCCGGGCGAGCGCCAGGATGGTCTCGAACACCTTTGACGGCGGCGGCACCAGGCGGCCGTTGGAGTAACCGAGCGCGACGACCAGTTCCCAGCCCAGCGCCAGCACGACCGGCAGTGCGAGCCCGAGCACCGGCCGCACATAACGCGACCACCGCGCCGGCGCCACACGCGGCGCGGCCGTCCGTTCCAGCGCGGGCAGGTCAACGGTCATGGCCATAGCAAGAACTATTCTTCGGGCGGGATTGCAAGGTGGGTGAGCCCAACTCCACTCACATCGTCCCGGGCAAGCGAAGCGCGACCCGGGACCCATAACCACAGGGCGAGATAGTGGAACGAGCTGGGGCCACAGCTTCGTTCAACAACAAAGCCCTGTGGTTATGGGTCCCGGCTTTCGCCGGGACGACGGCGGCGATCAATTCGTGGGCAACGGGACCTGGTCATCGATCAGGCTGTCGAGCGCGGCCTTGACGTCGGTCTTGGCGTCGATCACGCCGGCCTGCTGCAGCGCGAGACCAGCCGCGAGAATTGATTCGCGTTGCGGCGCGCCAATCCGGCTGTGGGTCAGCTCGGTGCGCTCCTTGAGCTGCTTGTCGACCACCGCGTCCGGCAGCTTGGTGACGGCGATGAAGGTCTTCTTCAGCTCGTCATAGTTCGCCAGCGAATATTTCCGCGCCTCCTCGTAAGCTGCGAGCACGCGGCGGACCACGTCCGGGTAGTCCTTCAAAAACTGCTCGCGCACATTGAGGATGCCCCAGGTGTTGGCGTCGGCCTTGCGATAGAACAGTTTTGCGCCGTCCTCGACCTCGGCCTGCGCCATCATCGGGTCGAGGCCGGCCCAGGCGTCGACGTCGCCGCGGATCAGCGCGGTCTTGCCGTCGGCGTGCTGCAACAGCACCGGCGTGATGTCCTTTTCGGTGAGGCCGGCGCCGAGCAGCGCGCGGACCAGGAAGATGTGCGGATCGGTCCCACGCGTCACCGCGACGCGCTTACCCTTCAGGTCGGCGACGGAGCTGATCTTGGAATCCTTGCCGGTGACCAGCGCGGTCCATTCGGGACGCGAATAGACGTAGATCGACTTGATCGGGTTGCCGTTGATCCTGGCGACCAAAGCGGCCGAGCCCGCGGTCGAGCCGAGATCGATCGAACCGGCATTGAGGAATTCGAGCGCCTTGTTGGAGCCGGCCGACTGCACCCAGACGATGCTGATGCCGTCCTTGGCGAACTCCTTCTCCAGCAGGCCCTTCTGCTTGAGGACCATCGACACCGGATTGTAGGTCGCCCAGTCGATCCGGATCTCCTTTGGCGCGTCGGCGGCAAGCGCCGCGCCGGGCAAGAGTGTCGAGACCGCGAGCAGCGCAGCGAAGGCGCGCCGGGAAAATTTCTGCATTCGTCGATCTCCTCGATACGATTAAGAAACAATCTTTTATTTCAATGAGTTAGCCTTGCGGTCAACGAGAAAATCTCTACCCTTTACAGGATGGGGCGAGAACGATCTTGCCCGCAGCGCCGTTGAGAGAGCATGGAGCTGCTGTCGTTATACTTTGGTCAGTGACAGCAACAGCTTCGTCCGATATCGGATGGACGTATGGACAGCATCGTAGCCGACGGCCGCGCTGAAGCGGATGATCGTTTCGAGACCGAGCGGATCACCGCGGCGGTCAACGCGCTCGCCGAGCAGCATGCCGGCCGCGAGGACCAGTTCCGCGCCGCGATGGCGCAACTGCTCAAGGCCGAGCTGATCGCGGCGCGCGCCACGGCGCAGGCGCTGCTGCTGAAGGATCGCCACGGCCGCCGCTGCGCCGAACGGCTCTGCTTCGTGCAGGACGAGATCATCCGCATCCTCTACGCCGCGGCGACCCGGCATCTCTATCACTCGCCGATCCCCTCGGGCGCCGAGCGCATGGCCGTGGTCGCGACCGGCGGCTATGGCCGCGGGCTGATGGCGCCGGAATCCGACATCGATCTGTTGTTCATCCTGCCCTACAAGCAGACCGCCTGGGGCGAGCAGGTCGCCGAAGCCATTCTTTATTGCCTCTGGGACATGGGGCTGAAGGTCGGCCACGCCACCCGCTCGGTCGATGAATCGATCCGCCAGGCGCGCGGCGACATGACGATCCGCACCGCGATCCTGGAGACGCGGTTCCTGACCGGCGACCAGCCGCTCTATGACGAGCTGGTCGAGCGCTTCGACAAGGAAGTGGTGCAGGGCACCGCATCGGAGTTCGTCACCGCCAAACTCGCCGAGCGCGAGGAACGGCATCGCCGCGGCGGCCAGTCGCGCTATCTGGTCGAGCCCAACGTCAAGGACGGCAAGGGCGGCCTGCGCGATTTGCACACGCTGTTCTGGATCGCCAAATACGTCTACCGGGTGCGCGAGACCGATGAGCTGCTGGAACGCGGCGTGTTCGACGTGCAGGAGTACCGCACCTTCCGCCGCTGCGCCGATTTCCTGTGGTCGGTGCGCTGCAACCTGCACTTCTTCGCCGGACGCGCCGAAGAGCGGCTGTCGTTCGACATGCAGCGCGAGATCGCTGTTAGACTCGGCTATACCTCGCATCCCGGCATGCAGGACGTCGAGCGCTTCATGAAGCACTACTTCCTGATCGCAAAAGACGTCGGCGACCTCACCGCGATCTTGTGCGCCAAGCTCGAGGAGGAGCACAACAAGCCGGCGCCGGTGCTGAGCCGCATGGTGGCGCGCTTCCGGCCCGGCACCAAGCGGCGGCGGGTGGCCGGCAGCGACGACTTCATCGTCGACAACAACCGCATCAACCTCGCCGCGCCCGATGTCTTCAAGCACGATCCGGTCAATCTCATCCGGATCTTCCGCCTCGCGCAGCAGAACAACCTCGCCTTCCATCCCGATGCGATGCGCACGGTGACGCGCTCGCTGAAGCTGATCAACACCCAGCTGCGCGAGAACGACGAAGCCAACCGCCTGTTCATGGAGATCCTGACCTCCGACAATGCGGAGACCGTGCTGCGGCGGATGAACGAGACCGGCGTGCTCGGCCACTTCATCCGCGCCTTCGGCAAGATCGTGTCGATGATGCAGTTCAACATGTACCACCACTACACGGTGGACGAGCATCTGATCCGCTGCATCGGCTACCTGCAGGACATCGAGCGCGGCGGCAACGAGGAGTTCACGGTCGCCAGCGACCTGTTCCGCAAGATCCAGCCCGAGCACCGCCCGGTGATCTATATCGCGACGCTGTTGCACGATATTGCCAAGGGCAGGCCCGAGGATCACTCGATCGCCGGCGCCAAGGTGGCACGGCGGCTGTGCCCGCGGCTCGGCTTCTCGGCGGCCGACACCGAACTGGTGGCATGGCTGATCGAGGAGCATTTGACGATGTCGACGGTGGCGCAATCGCGCGACCTGTCGGACCGCAAGACCATCGAGAATTTCGCCGCCGTGGTGCAGTCGGTCGAGCAGATGAAGCTGCTCACGATCCTGACCACCGCCGACATCCGCGGCGTCGGCCCCGGTGTCTGGAACGGCTGGAAGGCGCAGCTGTTGCGCACACTGTATTACGAGACCGAGCCAGTGCTGACCGGCGGCTTCTCGGAGGTCAACCGTGCCCAGCGCATCGCGGTGGCGCAAGCCGAATTCCGCCGCGCCTTCACCGAATGGCCGGAGACCGAGCTCAACGCCTATATCGGCCGGCATTACCCGGCCTACTGGCTCAAGGTCGAGCTGCCACGCAAGATCCGCCAGGCACGCTTCATCCGCGCCAGCGAGCACGCCGGCCACAAGCTCGCGATCAATGTCGGCTTCGACGAAATCCGCGCCGTCACCGAGCTCACGATTCTGGCGACCGACCATCCCTGGCTGCTGTCGATCATCGCCGGCGCCTGTGCGTCGGCCGGCGCCAACATCGTCGACGCGCAGATCTACACCACGACCGACGGCCGCGCGCTCGACACCATCTCGATCTCACGCGAATACGACCGCGACGAAGATGAAGGCCGCCGCGCGACGCGGATCGGCGAGATGATCGAGCACGTGCTGGAAGGCAAGCTGCGGCTGCCCGAGGCGGTGGCGAAACGTGCGGTGCGCAGCAAGGCGCGCCCGTTCATCGTCGAGCCTGAGGTGACCATCAACAACCAGTGGTCCGACCGCTACACCGTGATCGAGGTCTCCGGCCTCGACCGCCCCGGCCTGCTCTACCAGCTCACCACCGCGATCTCGAAGCTCAACCTCAACATCGCCTCCGCCCACGTCGCGACCTTCGGCGAACGCGCACGCGACGTGTTCTATGTCACCGACCTGCTCGGCGCCCAGATCACGGCGCCGACCCGGCAGGCCGCGATCAAGAGCGCGCTGCTGCATCTGCTTGCGAGCGAGGACCAGGCCGCGAAGCCGGCGGCGTAGGTTAAGGCGGCGCATGCAAGACCCGTCATCCTGAGAAGGCCGCGCAGCGGCCGTCTCGAAGGATCGACGGCCACGCTCGCACCGCAAGGCTCTCACCTCCAGCGACAAAGGCGGAGCCTTTGCGCGGGGATGACGGTGAAAGGCTGCGCCTTTCGGGAGACGCCTGCGGGAACTGAGCCCGGAATCCATCAGGGCCGGGGCTAGACGGGGAGTGGATTCCGGGCTCTCACGGAGGCTGTTGTCGGACCCGTTTTGCGCGACCCAGGCGTGAGCAGCCAGCGCGTCGGTCCCGGCAGCCTGCCGGACTTAGAGTCTAGGGCGGGCTACGGCCCTGGATCTCACATGTCTAATTGCGGCTGCAGCGCCGCCAGGCTCGCCCCCAGCAAGGCCAGGTAGCTGGCATGACAGACCACAACGCCAAAATCGAAGACGTCGAGCAGATCGATCCAATTGTTGGTCCAGGGGTTGTCGACCGGCACGCTCGCTGTCTGCTTGCCACCGTCGATCACGGATGGCTGGAAGCTGCGGTCGCGTCTCTGACCCCGCGTCTCGTGCGCGATGTCATCGGAGCAAAGGATCAAATGCAGGCGAGCGTTCGGCAATTTCAACCTCCAGATCTCTGATCGGCGACTGCTGAATCCGGGATGCCTACTGTTATCGAATTACCCAACAAGCGTAGTCGCCGGGAAGGAACGCGCCATTGAACGGAGGTTGATCCGGCCGTTACATTCGGATGGGGACAACATACTTAGGTTTAACCGCAACCTGAATTTGAGCGTATCAGGTGATTTCGCGTTCCACGCGACTTGACGCGCGCGGGCGGATTGCCACAGGGCCCCACGATCTCGTCCGGACGCCGAGAAAGCTGCTAGGATACAGCCTGTTAGGAGGGCGACGTTGTCGCCGCTGATGATAGCGGTCACCTAGCGACGCAGCGCGGCCCATGACGGCCAAATGCTGGTGCTGCCGATGATGCGCAATCCGACCACGAAGCCCTGGTCGACCGAGCAATGGCTGCTCGGCGGCATGGTGCTGGCTTGGGCAGGAACCTGCGCTGGGCTGTTGCTCGGTCCGGAGCCCGCAGCGACCGCTCATCTGGCTGCCCTGGCGGCGCTGGTCGCCGCGCTCGCCGCTGCATTGCTCATGATGCGTGTGGTGGGCCGCACCCAAAGGCAGATGGAAGCCGCCTTGCGCGGTCGGGCCAGCGGCGAAGAGCGCGCGATCGAGGCGCTGCGCAACAGCGAAGCGCAGTGGAAGGAGGTGTTCGAGCACAACCCGGTCATGTACTTCATGGTCGACGCAACGGGCCTCGTCCTGTCGGTCAACACGTTCGGCGCGGCACAACTCGGCTACACCGTCGACGCACTGCTCGGACAATCCGTGCTGCGGGTGTTTGCCGCCGAAGACCGGGATATGGTCCTGCGCAACGTCGCGGCCTGCCTCGACAATATCGGCCAGACACATAGTTGGGAAATCCGCAAGGTCCGCAAGGACGGTTCAAGGCTTTGGGTTCGTGAAAATGCCAAAGCCGTGCGGCGGCTGGGCGATCAGTTGATTGTCCTGATCGCATGTGAGGATATTACCGAACGCAAGCAGGCCGAGAATGCGCTGCAGCAGAGTGAAATGTACCTGACCGAAGCCCAGCGATTGAGCCACACCGGCAGCTTTGGCTGGCACCTCGCCAGCGGCGAGATGATCTGGTCGGAAGAAACCTTCAGAATCTTCGCGTTCGACAAGGCGCCTTGCATCAAGCATGACACGGTCCTTCAACGCGTCCATCCGGACGATCGCGCCCGCGTGCAACGGACCATCGACCGCGCCTCGCTCGACGGCAAGGACTTCGAGCACGGCTACCGATTGCTGATGCCCAATGGGGCGATCAAATATGTCCACGCCCGGGCGCATGCGGTGGCGAACATCTCGGGCGACACCGAATTTATCGGTGCGGTCACCGACGTGACTGCCCGCAAGCGGGCCGAGGCCGAATTGCACGAAGCGCAGACCAACCTAGCCCACGTCACGCGCGTGACGGCGCTCGGCGAGCTCGCGGCGTCGATCGCCCATGAAGTGAACCAGCCGCTTGCCGCCGTGGTCACCAACGCCGCGGCATGCCTGCGGTGGCTCAACCGGGCGGCTCCCGATCTGAACGAAGCCCGCGGGGCGGTCAGGTCGATCATCAGCGACGGCAACCGGGCGGGCGAGGTCATCCAGCGTGTCCGCGCCCTAGTGAACAAGACGACCGATCAGAAGGCGCCGCTCGACATCAATGCGGCCATCAACGAGGTGATCGGCCTGGTACAGCATGAACTGCAGAGCCACCAGATTTCCCTGCAGCTGGACCTCGCTCCCGCGCTGCCGCCTGTTATCGCCGACCGTGTCCAGCTGCAGCAAGTCATCCTCAACCTGGTCCTCAACGGCATCGAGGCGATGCAGCCGGTCACGGACCGGCCGCGCGAACTCGTGATCCGGACACGCATCGATCCCGCCAAGCATGACGATGCCGGGCAAATCCTGGTCACGGTCACCGACTGCGGCGTCGGGATAACAACCGAGAATGCCGACCGGCTGTTCGACGCCTTCTACACCACCAAGGCCAGCGGCATGGGAATGGGGTTGTCGATCTGTCGCTCGATCGTCGAAGCCCACCGGGGTCGCCTGTCCGTGGCCGGAAATGCCGGCCCCGGCGCGACATTCCAGTTCACCTTGCCATTGCGTGAAGAGGATCATGCATGGTGACCGGACCCGTGGCATCACCTCCCACGCACGCAAGCGCCGGCGATCCGGCCGTCTTCGTCGTCGACGACGACCCGTCGGTGCGGGACTCGCTGAGCAATCTTTTCCGGTCGGTCGGGCTGCGGACCGAAGTGTTCGGATCGGCCCATGAATTTCTCCAGCACAAGCCCCCGGATGTCCCGAGCTGCCTGATCCTGGACATCAGGCTGCCCCGACTGAGCGGCCTCGACTTTCAGGCCGAGCTGGCCAAGGCCGACATTCATATCCCGATCATCTTCATGACCGGCCATGGCGATATCCCGATGACGGTCAGGGCCATGAAGGCCGGAGCTGTCGACTTCCTGACCAAGCCGTTCCGCGACCAGGACATGCTGGATGCCGTCACGACGGCGATCGAGCGCGACCGAAATCGTCGCGATGAGGCCAAGGCCCTTGCACACCTGCGCGCAGCCTTCGCGACCCTGACCGCCCGCGAGCGCCAGATCATGACCCTCGTCACCGCAGGGCTCATGAACAAACAGGTCGCAGCCGAAATCGGGGTGGCCGAGATCACGGTGAAGATACACCGCGGCCACATCATGCGGAAAATGGCGGCGAAATCGCTGCCGGATCTGGTCAAAATGGCGCAGATCCTCCGGATCGGACCGGCATCCGGCGGCCCGCAAACCTAAGTATGATTCTCCGATCCTGACTGGCGACGCACTGTGCCCAGGCGTCCGCGCACAGACCAAAGCCCGTTCTGGCCGTCCCAGGAAGGACCTCCTTGTCCCACCCGCCAATGATATCCATCATCGACGATGACATGTCGGTTCGCGCCGCGACCCACAATCTCGTCAGGTCGCTCGGCTACGCAGTCGAGACCTACGCGTCGGCCGAGGAATTCCTGCACTCGCCCCATCTGAATGAAACATCCTGCGTGATAGCGGACGTCCGGATGCCGGCCATGAGCGGGCTCGACCTGCAGAGCCATTTGATTGCCAGCGGACGGCGCTTTCCGTTCATTTTCGTCACCGCCTTCTCCGTCGAAAGCGATCGCGCCCGGGCCCTGAGGGCGGGAGCGATCTGCTTTCTGAGCAAGCCCTTCGACGGCGACGTCCTGATCAAATGCCTCGACACGGCCCTGGCGCAGAACGGAAGCGCGCCCGGCGAATGAGTTCACATCAGACATACGCAAGGATGATGCCGCCAAACATCAGGACAAGTTGCGCCTGGACGATGGTGGCGCGAGATTTCGCGCCGTCGTCCTTCGCAAAGATCGACGGCCAGGACAGCATCAGAGACAGCATCAGACATTTTGATTGGCAAATGGCAATTCCTCGGAAGGAGGTCGCCATGCGAGCGGAACCGCGCTGCGCCCAGTGTGACAGCGAAGAGCCCAAGATCATCAGTTTGCGAAATCCGGCGGGTGAACGCTACTGCGGACGCCTCTGCCTGTACAAAGCTCAGGAGGAATTCACTCGCTGGCTATGGCGCGCGAATGCGGAGGCCGCGTCATGACCGGCCGTTGCGGGAATCCGGGGTGCAAGCGCCCGTTCGGGCTGATCCGGCACAGCTGGCATTTCGAGCAGTTCTGCTCCGTGAAGTGCCGCGAGATCTACAAGCAGCAATTGGAGCGCAACAAGGCCTATTGGAAGTGGCTCTATCCCTTCCCCGGCAGCCGCGGCCCGGCGAGGAAACTGGTCTGACGGCCAGGACCAGACTTTTGTTTTGACGCGTTTTCTTCACGCGAACCGGCGTCCATCCCGCATCAAGTGCGGGACAGGCTTCGCTCGAAAACGCTCTGGCAACGCGCAAAGGAGTCCCCATGACGACGGTCGATGCGATGCTGGTAGGAGCGATACTCGCATGGGTGCCTTCGCTCATTGTGTTCCTCTATATCGTGCGCGATCTGCGAAACATGCCGAGCGAAGATCTCGATTGATCGCCTCGGGCGGCTGATGAAATGGGCCGCTAGAGCATTTCGGCTCTGATTGAATCAGAACCGAAACTCTGGCTTTGTGTTTTGACGCGTTTTCTTTACGCGAACCGGCGTCCACTTCGCTCGAAACGCTTCATATCTCCACGCCCTCGTGCCGCAGCAGCCAGCGCTTGCGCTCCAGCCCACCGCCATATTTGACCAGTGAGCCGTTGGCGCCGATCAGGCGGTGGCAAGGCACGACGACGCTGATCGGGTTGGAGCCGTTGGCGTGGCCGACCGCACGCATCGCGTTCGGCACTTTCAGTTTCGCCGCCAGCGCGCCGTAGCTCATGGTGGTGCCGGGCGAAATCTTCGGCAGCGCGTGCCAGACCTTCTGCTGGAACGGCGTGCCGGCGACGCGCCATTCGACATCCGCGAGCCGATCGAGATCGCCCTTGAAGTAATCGGCGAGCGCCTTGCGCATCGCCGCCGGCGCGCGGCCGTCCCGCAGCGTCACCGCGCCATAGTGCAGCCGCAGCAGCTCGAGCATGCGTCCTTCATAGTCGTCCCAGTCAAGCGCGCGTAGCACGCCGTCGTCATCGGTCACCAGCAGCGCGGTGCCGATCGGCGTCTTGAGGCGGTCGAGGTTGAAGCTCTGTGCAGTCTTGCGGTCGGCCATGGTCATCGCTCGGAAACAGTCGCTCGGCATACAATTCACCGCCCGCGTGCTAGCGTCCACCCGAATTCCGGTTAAGGGGGACCGCATCATGCTTTGGCTTGGCAAGGTTCTGGTCGCGGTGGTGGCCATGCTACACATCTATTTCCTTGTGCTCGAGATGTTCCTGTGGACCAAGCCGCTCGGGCTGAAGACGTTTCGCAACTCGATCGAGAAGGCGACCGACTCGGCCGTGCTCGCCGCCAATCAAGGGCTCTATAACGGCTTCCTCGCCGCCGGACTGATCTGGGGCCTGGTCCACGGCAATCCGGCCTTCGCGTTCCAGATCAAGACATTCTTCCTGCTCTGCGTGATCGTCGCCGGCGTCTACGGCGCCGCCACCGTCAGCCGGCGCATCCTTTATGTGCAGGCGGCACCTGCGGCGCTGGCGCTGATCCAGCTCTGGCTCGCTTAAGGCGCGGGCGCGCTTTTGCTTTCTGCAGCATGATCCCCTCGGAAAATCGCTTCACACTTTTCCGGATCGTGCTCAAACGCGACACTGCGCGCAGGGCGCATCGCCTTGCAATGCAACCACGCTTCCTCCATCATCCCTGATAACGGTGACATCCGCCGGCTTGAGGCTTGCGGACAAGATCACCGGCAACATGGGAGGTCACGGACATGAGGAGCGTGCAATTGCTCGCTGCGACAGCGCTTGCCATCGCGTTGTCGGTTACACCGGCCGCCGCGCAGAAGAAATACGACATCGGCGCGACCGACACCGAGATCAAGATCGGCCAGACCGTGCCGTTCTCGGGCCCCGCATCCGCCTATGCCGGCATCGGCAAGACCCAGGCGGCCTACCTCAAGATGATCAACGATCAGGGCGGCATCAACGGCCGCAAGCTGAACCTGATCCAGTATGACGATGCCTATTCGCCGCCGAAGGCGGTCGAGCAGGTGCGCAAGCTGGTCGAAGGCGACGAGGTGCTGTTCACCTTCCAGATCATCGGCACGCCATCAAATGCCGCCGTGCAGAAATATCTGAATACCAAGAAGGTGCCGCAGCTGCTCGCCTCCACCGGCGCCTCGCGCTTCTCCGACCCGCAGAATGCGCCGTGGACCATCGCGTTCAACCCGAACTACCAGTCCGAGGGACGCATCTACGCAAAATACATCCTGGCCAATCACCCCAACGCCAAGATCGGCATCTTCTACCAGAACGACGATCTCGGCCGCGACTACATCACCGGCCTGAAGAGCGGGCTCGGCGACAAGGCCGCCAGCATGATCGTCGCCGAGGTGTCCTACGAGCTGACCGACCCGACGGTGGATTCCCAGATCGTCAAGCTGAGGGCCTCCGGCGCCGATCTGATCTATGACGCCTCGACGCCGAAATTCGCCGCGCAAGCGATCCGCAAGATCGCCGACCTCAACTGGACCCCGGTGCACATCCTCGACATCAATGCGAGCCCGGTTTCGGCGACGCTGAAGCCCGCGGGCCTCGACATCTCCAAGGGCATCATCTCGACCAATTACGGCAAGGACCCCGCCGATCCGCAGTGGAAGGACGATCCCGGCGTGAAGGCCTATTTCGCCTTCATGGACAAGTATTATCCGGAAGGCGACAAGCTCAACACCGTCAACACCTACGGCTACTCGACGGCCGAGCTTTTGATCCAGGTGCTGAAACAGTGCGGCGACGACCTCACCCGCGACAACCTGATGAAGCAGGTGACCAGCCTGAAGAAGTTCGTGCCGAGTCTCGCGCTGCCGGGCATGTCGATCACGACGGGGCCGAACGACTATCGCATCAACAAGCAGATGCAGATGATGAAGTTCAACGGCGAGCGCTGGGAGCTGTTCGGCCCGATCATCGAGGACACCGGACCGGCGGGTTAGGTCGCGCCGCATCGAGGCTCTACTCCCTCTCCCGCTTGCGGGGGAGGGTTGGGGTGGGGGTCTCTCCACGAGTCACGTGAGCCCCCACCCGGATTGCATCTTCGATGCAATCCGACCTCCCCCGCAAGCGGGAGAGGTAAGCAAGAGATCGGACAAAAGCCGGCGCAGCGCCTCTCCGCGGCCCACCCTCCTTTCCGCATCGCCCCCTACTTTCGTTGACTGAAATCGCTCACCTTTTCGGCGCCGCTCGTCTTGCGTTGCAGCAAGCGTTCCGCCAGTATCCGGCGCAAGCGATGGCGACCGCGGGGCTTGAACCTGCGGACAAGATCATCGGCCAACCATCAGTCACGTGAGGGAAACAGCATGATGAGGAACGGGATTTTACGTCTGGTTACGGGAACGGCGCTCGCAGTCGCGCTGTCTGTAACGTCGGCCTCCGCGCAGAAGAAATACGACACCGGCGCGAGCGATACCGAGATCAAGGTCGGCCAGACCGTGCCCTTCAGTGGCCCGGCATCCGCTTACGCCACGATCGGCAAGGCCCAGGCCGCCTACATCAAGATGATCAACGACCAGGGCGGCGTGAACGGCCGCAAGATCAACCTGATCCAGTATGACGACGCCTATTCGCCGCCGAAAGCGGTCGAGCAGGTGCGCAAGCTCGTCGAAAGCGACGAGGTGCTGCTGACTTTCCAGATCATCGGCACGCCGTCGAACGCCGCCGTGCAGAAATATCTCAACGGCAAGAAGGTGCCGCAGCTGTTCGCCGCCACCGGCGCCTCGAAGTTCACCGACCCGAAGAACTTCCCATGGACGCTCGGCTTTAACCCGAACTATTTCAGCGAAGGCCGCATCTACGGCCAGTACATCCTGAAGGAGTATCCGAACGCCAAGATCGGCGTGCTCTATCAGAACGACGACCTCGGCAAGGACTATCTGAACGGCATCAAGGCCGGCCTCGGCGACAAGTCGGCGAAGATGATCGTGGCCGAAGCCTCCTATGAGGTGTCCGACCCGACCATCGATTCGCAGATCCTCAAGATCAAGGATGCCGGCGCGGACCTGTTCTTCTCGGCCTCGACGCCGAAGCAGGCGGCGCAGGCGATCAAGAAGATCGCCGAACTCGGCTGGAAGCCGGTGCACATCCTCGACATCAACGCCACATCGGTCGGCGCGGTGATGAAACCGGCCGGACTCGAGGCCTCCAAGGGCGTGATCAGCGTCAGCTACGGCAAGGACCCGCTCGATCCGACCTGGAAGGACGATCCGGGCATGAAGCGCTACTTCGACATGATGGCGAAATACTATCCGGACGGCGATAAGGATTCGAGCTTCAACGGCTACGGCTATTCCACTGCGCAGCTGTTGGTTCACGTGCTCAAGCAGTGCGGCGACGACCTGACCCGCGAGAACGTGCTGAAGCAGGCGACCAACCTGAAGAATGTCGAGCTCGACCTCGCGCTGCCCGGCATCAAGGGCAACACCACGCCGGACGACTACCGCGTCAACAAGCAGCTGCAGATGATGAAGTTCAACGGCGAGCGCTGGGAGCTGTTCGGCCCGATCCTCGAGGACGCCGGCCCAACGGGCTAGCGCTTCGCGCAGGTTCGAGATGCAATCGGCGGCCTCCGGGCGCCGCCGATTTTGTTTTTTCGTCCATACGCGCTCTATTCCCGTCACGCTGAGGAGCGCGTAGCGCGTCTCGAAGGGTCGACGGCCCAACTGTGGCCGTACATCCTTCGAGGCTCGCCCAGCGGTGCAAGCGCACCGCAAGGCTCGCACCTCAGGATGACGGTGATAGAGATTCCCCTCGCGCTAACGCGGTCTCACTTCGGAATCTCGCCAAACGTCTTCCCGACCGGCAGCATCGCGTGGCGGATCAGCCGCGAATCCTCGACGCCAGCCTGGCGGTGCTTGACCGCCTCGCGATAGACGGGGTCGCGGATCATTTCGACGAAGGCTTCGACGCTCGGATACTCGGCGATGAAGCAATGGTCCCAGCGCTCCTCTTGCGGACCGATCAGCATCAATTCGAAACGGCCCTGCCAGACGATGCGGCCGCCGAGCCGCTCGAACACCGGGCCGCTCTCGCGACCATAGGCGGCATAGGCTTCGGCGCCGGTCGCCTTGCGGCCGTCGGGATAGGCGGCCCATTCACGCAGGCGCACCAGATTGAGCATGTGGATCGGGCCCGGCCGGTTGTTGTCCCGGAATTGCGCAAACACTTCCTTGGTTGGATCGATATGGCCCATGCGGTGCTCCCTGTTTCTTTGTTCCATCCTTATTTAGCAACGCGCCGCCTCACCTCCTAATCCCCCGTTAAGCTTTGCGTAACCGCCCCTTAAACCGGGAACGCTAGCGTGCCCGCGGTCAGGGTGTGAGCGTTGCGGATGACGTGGGGACGTAAAAAAGGCGGTGCGCGCAAGGAGCCGCTGTTCGGGCTTCCGGCCGCGCTTGCCGACCTCAGACTGTCGCCGTCCGATCGCATTCCCGGCGGCGGCGACGACAAACCCGCCAAATCCAAGTCCAAGAGCAGTGACAAGAGCGGCGATTCCGGTAGCGAGAAACCGCGCCCCTCGCGCAGCGGCAGCAAGCGGCGGAGCAAGTCGCGCGGATTTGGCATCGGCCGGCTGTTCTATTGGACCGCGGTACTCGGGCTATGGGCCGGCATTGCGGTGATCGGTGTCGTGGTGTGGGTCGGCGCGCATCTGCCGCCGATCCAGTCACTGGAAATTCCCAAGCGACCGCCGACCATCCAGATCGTCGGCATCGACGGCAGCGTGCTGGCGCAGCGCGGCGAAATGGCCGGCGCCAACATCGCGTTGAAGGATCTGCCGCCCTATCTGCCGAAGGCGTTCATCGCCATCGAGGACCGCCGCTTCTATTCGCATTTCGGCGTGGACCCGGTCGGCATCCTGCGCGCCGCGGTGACCAACATCCTGCATCGCGGCGTCTCGCAGGGCGGCTCGACCCTGACACAGCAGCTCGCCAAGAACCTGTTCCTGACCCAGGAGCGCACCATGCAGCGCAAGCTGCAGGAGGCCGAGCTCGCGCTGTGGCTGGAACGCAAGCATTCCAAGAACGAGATCCTCGAGCTCTACCTCAACCGCGTCTATTTCGGCTCCGGCGCCTACGGCGTCGAGGCCGCCGCGCAGCGCTATTTCGGCAAGTCGGCGAAGAACGTGACGCTGCCGGAAGCCGCGATGCTCGCGGGCCTCGTCAAGTCGCCGTCGCGGCTGGCGCCGAACCGCAACCCTGAGGGCGCGGAGCAGCGCGCGCAAATCGTGCTCGCGGCGATGGCCGACGCCAAGTTCATCACCGAGGCGCAGGCAAAGGCCTCGATCGGCCAGCCCTCGATCGCGGTGAAGCCGGCCGGTGCCGGCACCGTGAACTATGTCGCCGACTGGATCGGCGAAGTGCTCGACGACCTGGTCGGCCAGATCGACCAGGACATCGTGGTGCAGACCACGATCGATCCGAAGCTGCAGAACGTCGCGGAAGCCGCCGTCATCGACGAGCTCGCCGCCAAGAGCGTGAAGTTCAATGTCAGCCAGGGCGCGCTGGTGGCGATGACGCCCGACGGCGCGGTGCGCGCCATGGTCGGCGGCCGGAACTATGCCGAGAGCCAGTACAATCGCGCGGTCACCGCAAAGCGGCAGCCGGGCTCGGCGTTCAAGCCGTTCGTCTATCTCACCGCGGTCGAAGCAGGGCTGACGCCGGACACGATCCGCACCGACGCGCCGCTCGACATCAAGGGCTGGAAACCGGAGAACTACACCCACGAATATTTCGGCTCGGTGACGTTGACCCAGGCGCTGGCGATGTCGCTGAACACGGTCGCGGTGCGGCTCGGCGTCGAGGTCGGCGCCAAGAATGTGGTGCGCACCGCGCATCGGCTCGGCATCTCCTCGAAGCTCGAGCCCAACGTCTCGATCGCGCTCGGCACCTCGGAAGTGTCCGTGATCGAATTGGTCGGCGCCTATGCACCGTTCGCCAATGGCGGCTACAGCGTCTCGCCGCATGTGGTGACCAAGATCCGCACCAGCACGGGCAAGCTGCTCTATGACCGCCCGGCCGATCCGCCCAACCAGGTGATCGAGCCGCGCTATGATGCGATGATGAACAGCATGATGCGCGAGACGCTGATCTCGGGCACCGCGCGCAAGGCGGAAATCCCGGGCTGGACCGCCGCCGGCAAGACCGGCACCAGCCAGGATTACCGCGACGCCTGGTTCATCGGCTACACCGCCAAGCTCGTCACCGGCGTCTGGCTCGGCAATGACGACAATTCGCCGACCAAGAAGGCAACCGGCGGCGGGCTACCGGTCGAAGTGTGGACCCGCTTTATGAAATCAGCGCTTCAGGGCGTGCCGGTCGCGGCAATCCCGAACTCGCAAGGCAGCTGGGCGCCGGCGAATCTGGTGCAGATATCCTCGCAGATCACCGCGCCGTCGGCACCGATGCAGATCCAACCGCAGACCCAGACACCGCCGCCCGCGCCGGTCCCATCCGGCGGCGGCTATTATCGCCCGCCCCCGCCGACGCCGGCACGCGCGTCGGTGCCACCCAACCCGAACGCGCGGCCCGAGGCTGCGGCGGGACTGGATGGCTGGCTGGCCGATCGGTTGTTTCGATAGGCGCTAGCCAGGCAGGTCGCATCACACTCCGACTGTCATCCCCGCGAATGCGGGGATCCAGTACGCCGCGGCCTATCGGCTCAATGACAAATGCCTCTGGAATACTGGATCGCCCGCTTTCGCGGGCGATGACAGCAAAGGTGGCGGAGACAGCGCCGCCTATTCCTGAATGCCGTAGCGGTGCAGGTCGTTGCCGTGGGTGTCGAGCCAATTCTTGGCGCGCGTGACCGAGGCGCAGACCTTGTCGACCACCCGCCAGAACCGCGCCGAGTGGTTCATCTCGACGAGATGGGCGACCTCATGCGCGGCGAGGTAATCGAGCACGAAGGGCGGTGCGAGAATCAGCCGCCACGAGAACGACAGCGAGCCAGCCGAGGTGCACGAGCCCCAACGGCTGGACTGATCGCGGATCGAGATCCGCCGCACCCGCACGCCGAGTTCCGCGGCGTGCAGCTGCGCTGACTTCTGCAGATCCTTGCGCGCCTCGCGCTTGAGGAAGTCATGCACCCGGCGATCCATGTGCTCGACGCCGCCGGCGACGCACAGGATCTTCTCGCCGCTGTCGCGCGTCTCGGTCCACACCGTGCCGCGCTCGCCCGAGCGATGCACCAGCCGATGCGGCACGCCGCGCAGCGGCACCACCGTGCCGGGCTGGAACGGTGCGGCCTTCGGCAATCGGCCGAGACGGGCAGCAATCCAGCCGCCATGGAGATTGGCGAACTCCTTGGCTTCGATAATCGTGCCGCGCGGCGGCATCGTCAGGATCGCTTCACGATCGGTCGGATGTATCCTGAGGGTGTAGCGGCGCGCGCGCCTGTGCCGCCGCAGCCTGACGGTGAAGAACTGGGAGCCGTGTCTGACCAATACGGTCGCGGGTTCGGCAGGCCGCCGATAAAGGAGCGCGCGAATAGCCATTTCTGAGAGTCCGGGGAGCAGGAGTTCGCCCGAACTTTGCCATATCCGCCGCCAGGGAAAGCGCTCGGCGCAAAAACAAATCATTTGCCCAATATACAGGGGCTGGCCGTTAATTGACCTCTACCGGCAGGGGTCGGAACCGGAATTTTTCTGATGAATCGGACTCGCAAGCAAGGTTCATAGGATGAAGCCATATTCACCCCTTGAGCCCTGCCTGATTTGAGATTCTTTTAGTTAAATCAGTGGCTTGCGCGACCGCGAAAATCGCGGCCGGGGCGATACCTATTCGGCCGCAGCGACTAAGGAAAGCCGCGTATTGGCCGCCGAAACCATGAAATCGGAGATCCGCGGCACGATTTCGGAGCGGAACCGCGAGCCGTTGAACACGCCGTAGTGCCCGACGCCCTTCTGCACATAGTGCACGCGGCGATGGTTCGGAATCGCCGTGCAGAGCGCGTGCGTCGCCTCGGTCTGGCCGAGGCCAGAGATGTCGTCCTTCTCGCCTTCCACCGTCATCAGCGCGACACGGCGGATCTTCGAGGGATCGACCGGCTTGCCACGATGGGTCATCTCGCCCTTCGGCAGCGCGTGCTTGACGAACACGAGGTCGACGGTCTGCAGGTAATACTCCGCTGTGAGGTCCATCACGGCGAGATATTCGTCATAGAATTCGCGGTGCTTGTCGACGAGGTCGCCGTCACCCTTCACCAGATTGGCGAAGAGCGCCTTGTGCGCGTCCATGTGCCGATCCAGGTTCATGCTGATGAAGCCGTTGAGCTGCAGGAAGCCCGGATAGACGTCGCGCATCACGCCCGGATGCGGGAACGGCACCTTGGTGATGACGTTGTTGCGGAACCACTCGATGCCGCGCTCTTCGGCGAGGTTGTTGACCGCGGTCGGATTGCGCCTTGTGTCGATCGGGCCGCCCATCAGCGTCATCGACAACGGCACGAACGGATCGTGGTTGGCTTCCATGACCGAGACCGCCGCAACCACCGGCACCGAGGGCTGGCACACCGCAATCACATGCATGTTGCCGCCGAGTGCGTGCAGCATCTCGATCAGGTAATCGACGTAGTCGTCGAGATCGAACCGGCCGGCCGCAAGCGGCACCATGCGCGCATCCGCCCAGTCGGTGATGTAGACCTCATGCGTCGGCAGGAACGCCTCGACCGTGCCGCGCAGCAGCGTCGCATAGTGGCCCGACATCGGCGCCACGATCAGCACGCGCGGCTGCGGCGAGCGCAGCGGACGCGTCAGCTTGCGATCGAAATGCAGCAGGCGGCAGAACGGCTTCTCCCAGATCGAGCGAACCTCGACCGGCGTGCGGATGCCGTTGACCTCGGTCGTCGGCAGGTTCCAGTCGGGCTTGCCGTAGCGGCGCGTCGTGCGCTCGAACAGCTCGCAGCTGGCCGCGATCGATTTGCCGAGCTGGGTGTGGGTCCACGGATTGAGCGGGTTCTGAAACAGGATCTTGGTGGCGTCGGTCACCGCGCGCGCCGGATTGAGCGATGCCTGTGCCATTTCGTACATCCAGTACAGCGGCGTCGTGAGTCCCGGACCGCCTTCCGCCGCTAGTGGCGGGGCACCGCCAAATTCACCGATGGGCATAATGTTTCCAGACCCCTGTTTTGCGCCGCAGCATCCTGACGAATGCGTAACAATGCGTCAATCCGCCGCTCACTGAATTTAGGGGCACTATCCGGCTAATACACCGAGATTCCACGGGAAAGTGACATTTATTCACCACCTGACAACAGCGATCCGTTGTGCTTGGCGCTCTGCAAAAGGGCAAGGAAGGTCGCAAAAGAGGCAGCGAACAGGATCGCGTTGATGACCAGCGCCCACGCCATCAGGTCGGCGCGGAAGACGTGATCGATCAAGAGCGAGCGCATGCCTTCGAACACATAGGTCGGCGGCAACGTCCAGGCGACGACTTGCAGCCAGCCCGGCAGCACCTCGACCGGATAGTAGATGCAGGCCAGTGGCATCACCGCGAACATCAATGTCCAGACGATGCTTTCCGCGCCGAGCCCGTTGCGCAGCACGAGGCCCGAGGCGAACACGCCGACCGACCAGCTCGTGAAGATCAGATTGCAGAAGAACGCGATTAGCGGCAGCCCGATGGCGTAGAAGTTGAAGCCGAAGAAGAACAGCGCCAGCAGCATCATCGGGATCACGCCGATGGCGAGCCGGATCAGGCTCATGATCATCAGCGAGAGCAGGAATTCGATCGGCTTTAGCGGGCTCATCATCAGGTTGCCGAGATTGCGCGCCCACATCTCCTCCAGGAACGAGATGGAGAAGCCGAGCTGGCCGCGGAACAGGATGTCCCACAGGATCACGGCGCCGATCAGCGTGCCGCCGGCTTTGGCGAAGAAGCCGGATGACTGCGAGATGTAATTCTGCAGGAAGCCCCAGGTGATGATCTGCAATGCCGGCCAGTAGACCAGTTCCAGCAGCCGCGGCCATGACGACATCAACAGATACCAATAGCGCAGCACCATCGCATTGATGCGTTGCAATGAGATCCCGCGCTGGTGGTGGCTGACGAGTTCGCTCATGGCGCGCCCTCCCGGACCCGGCCGCGCGCGACGTCGAGAAACACCTCTTCCAGCGTGTCGCGGTTGTAGCGCGCCATAATCCTGTCGGGGCTGTCGTCGTCCTGGATCTTGCCGCGCTTCATGATGATGACGCGATCACAGAGACGCTCGACCTCCAGCATGTTGTGCGACGCCAGCAGGATGGTCGCGTTATGGGTCTTGCGGTAGGTCTCGAGATGCTGCCGCACCCAGTCGGCGGTATCCGGGTCGAGCGACGCGGTCGGCTCGTCGAGCAGCAGGAGGTCCGGCTCGTTGATCAGGGCCTTCGCCAGCGCGACGCGGGTCTTCTGCCCGGCGGAGAGCTTGCCGTTGGAACGGTCGAGGAATTCGGTGAGATCGAGATCGGCGGCAAGCTGGTCGATCCGTTCGCGCAAATACTTCACGGCATAGAGGCGCCCGAAGATGGTCAGGTTCTGCCGCACCGTGAGCCGCATCGGCATGTCGACATAGGGGCTCTCGAAATTCATCCGGCCCAGCACGTCATAGCGCTGCTCTGGAATTTTCGCGCCGAGCACCTCGACGCTGCCCGAGGTCGGTAGCACCAGCCCCATGATCATCGCGATCGTCGTGGTCTTGCCGGCGCCGTTGCCGCCGAGCAGGCCGGTGATGCTGCCGCGCGCGATGCGGAAGGAAATGCCGTCGACCGCGCGGGTGGTCTTGTAGACCTTGACCAGATGCGCGACCTCGATCGCGGCCGATCTGCCCTGTTCAGCTGCGGGCGCTTCATGAGCCGTGGGCGGTTCCCCCTGACTTGTCTCGCTCTGTTGCATCTGGCCGTTCATTGAGCCATTGCGACAATAAGCGCAAGGCTTGCCCCGCGTCGTTGCGCTAAGTCGCGAATTTGTGCGCTGCCCACGGCACAGCTAAGGTCCCGAGATGACCGACTTCGCTTCCGATTTCCGCCAGCCTCGCCGCTATGTCCGCCTCGATACGATCCTGCGGCTGCGCTGGCTCGCCGCGCTCGGCCAGCTGGTCGCGATCTTCATCGTCGCCCAGGGACTGGAATTCGACGTTCCGATCGTCCCCTGCGTCACCATCGTGACATTCTCGGCGCTGCTCAATCTGGCGCTGCAGATCGCGTTCAACCCGATGCAGCGGCTGGAGCCGGCCTATGCCGCGGCCCTACTCGCCTTCAACATCGTCGAACTCGGTGGGCTCCTGTACTTCACCGGCGGGCTGCAGAACCCGTTCTCGTTCCTGTTCCTGGCGCCGGTCCTGATCTCGGCCACGGTGCTGCCGATCCGGCTGACCATCGCGCTCGGCTGCCTTGCGGTTGCCTGTGCCTCGGCGCTGTTCTTCTACCATCTGCCATTGCCCTGGGATGGCGACGATCCGCTCGTGCTGCCGCCGATCTATCTGATCGGCGTCTGGCTCTCGATCCTGCTCGCGATCGGCGTCACCAGCCTTTACGCATTCCAGGTGACCGAGGAGGCGCGTCAGCTCTCCGATGCGCTCGCTGCGACCGAGCTGGTGCTGACGCGCGAGCAACATCTGACCCAGCTCGACGGCCTCGCCGCCGCAGCAGCCCACGAGCTCGGCACGCCGCTGTCGACGATCTTCCTGATCTCGCGCGAGCTCGAGAAGACGGCGCACGACCCTTCCATCGCCGGCGACCTGAAGACCCTGCGTGAACAGGCGCAGCGCTGTCGCGACATCCTGAGCAAGATCGCGCAATTGTCCTCCAGCGGCGCGCCGTTCGACACCATGAAGCTGTCGACCCTGATCGAGGAGGCGGTGGCACCGCATCGCGATTTCGGCATCAACATCAAGGTGCGGCTTGCTGTCGCAGCAACGAGTGAACCAGTCGCGGCACGCAATCCGGCGATCCTCTATGGCGTCGGAAACATTCTCGAAAATGCGGTCGATTTCGCGCACCAGACCGTCGAGGTGAACGCGTGGTGGAACGCCGAAACCATCGAGATCGTCGTTTCCGACGACGGCCCCGGCATCGCGCCTGATATGCTGAAGCGGATCGGCGAGCCCTATTTGTCGCGCCGCCGGGGCGCAGATGAGGCCCAAAACGCCCGTGGAGGCTTGGGTCTGGGCGTTTTCATCGCAAGGACGCTGCTGGAACGGACCGGCGCCAAGGTGTCGTTTACCAATCGCACCTTCCCCGATCACGGCGCCGTGGTGCAGATCGTCTGGCCCCGCGAGCGCTTCGAGGAAGCCGCGCCTGGTGACGAAGACGCAGCTTAAGAACGATTCTTAACCGCAACTCTGGCATACCGGATGCAGCCGACACGACTTTCGGCTGCCTTGGCAGCGCCGCAGTAGGAGCCCATATGTTAGGGGTCTGCCACAGGGAAAAATGGACCGTGAACGCCAT
Source organism: Bradyrhizobium sp. 6(2017) (assembly GCF_011058295.2). Classification (NCBI taxonomy): domain Bacteria; kingdom Pseudomonadati; phylum Pseudomonadota; class Alphaproteobacteria; order Hyphomicrobiales; family Nitrobacteraceae; genus Bradyrhizobium; species Bradyrhizobium sp. 6(2017). The sequence goes on from NZ_CP049289.2 coordinate 9,837,518, forward strand.
CACTGAACTGAATGACCATGCCGACCGCTCGCTCCTCATCGTCGAGGACGACAAGCCGTTCCTGGAGCGCCTGTCGCGCGCCATGGAGACGCGCGGCTTTGCGGTGAAGTCATGCGACACGGTGTCTGATGGTCTCGCCGAGATCGGCCGGGCCGCGCCCGCTTTCGCGGTCGTCGACCTCAGGCTTGGCGACGGCAACGGCCTCGACGTCGTCTCGGCGTTGAAGCGCAAGCGTCCGGACGCACGCGCGATCGTGCTGACCGGCTACGGCAACATCGCCACCGCCGTCACCGCGGTGAAGATGGGCGCCGTCGATTATCTGTCGAAGCCCGCCGACGCCGATGACGTCGTCGCAGCCCTGCTCGCAACCGGCACCGAGAAATCCGAGCTGCCGGCCAATCCGATGTCGGCGGACCGGGTGCGCTGGGAGCACATCCAGCGCATCTACGAGATGTGCAACCGCAACGTCTCGGAGACCGCGCGCCGCCTCAACATGCATCGCCGGACGCTGCAGCGCATCCTCGCCAAGCGCGCCCCGCGCTAAGCGGCGTTTCATCTGTTTCGCGATGGCCGGGCCTTGCCCGGCCATTTGCTTTTGTAGGGTGGGTAGAGCGAAGCGAAACCCACCAACTTCGCGGCGCGGCGACAAGTGCGGCACCAAGTGATGGGTTTCGCTTCGCTCTACCCATCCTACGGAATCCAGCAAGCTTCGCTGACTACCGAGGTCTATCACCGTCACCCTGAGGAGGCCGCGGAGCGGCCGTCTCGAAGGGTCGACGGCCACCAGCCGGGCCGATTCATCCTTCGAGGCTCGCTCCGCTCGCGCCTCCAGCGACAAAGGCAAAGCCTTTGCGCGGGGATGACGGGATCACGATCTCGCCTGCTTCTAGAACTCGGCGTGCCCCTGCGGATCGACCAGCCGGTTGATGCGCTGCGCCGCGGCCATCGCAAAGCGCACCGTCATCGCCTTGCGCGTGGCGGCCGGCAGGCGGTGCTCCGGCGCCTCGCAATGCAGATGCGCGCCGTAGGCGTCGGCAATGATCAGGCCGGTGTCCACGGGGAAGATCTCGCACGGCAGATCCTGCGTGAAGGCGAAGAACAGCCGGTCGCAATGCACCCGGTAGTCCTGCCACTTCTGGTCGGCGCGCAGATCCTCGACCGACGACTTGATCTCGACGATCCAGATCTCGCCGCGCTCGTTCAGTGCGACCAGATCGGCGCGGCGGCCGGACGGCAGCGGCAGCTCGCTGATGCAGGAAAATCCCAGCGATCTCAGAAGCCTCGCCGTGCCGCGCGCGATCGCAAGCGCGGTGTCCGACTGGCGTCGGTCGGGCGCGGGCACAAGCGCGATCTGGCGGGCGGGCGAGTCCATCTGCCGAGAGTAGCCGATTCCGTTGCGCGGGGGCAGAGCGCCGGAATCGGCCGCAAATTTGCACCCAGGCCGCCGCGATTTCGGCCTCAAGCCACCGCGAAGCCGATGGAACCTTGGTTCCGAGGGACGAAACCACTGGAGGAGAGACCCATGCGGTCACGCATCTCGCTTCGCTCGCTCGTCTTCGCTCTCGCAACCCTTCCGCTGTCCGCCGGACTGTCCTCGGCCATCGCCAAGCCGGTGGTCGAGGTTGCCTTCGTGCTCGATACCACCGGTTCGATGGGCGGCTTGATCGAGGGCGCCAAGCGCAAGATCTGGTCGATCGCCACTGCGATCGTCGATTCCAATCCCGACGCCGACATCCGGATGGGCCTGATCGCCTATCGCGACATCGGCGATGAGTATGTGACCAGGAAGGTTGAACTGACGCGCGACATCCAGGATCTCTATGCCAATCTGCTGGAATTCAAGGCGCGCGGTGGCGGCGACTGGCCGGAGAGCGTCAACGAGGCGCTCGACGTCGCCGTCAACAAGATGCAGTGGACGCAAGGGCGCGACAGCACCCGCATCGTATTCCTGGTCGGCGACGCCCCGCCGCACATGGACTATGCGCAGGACACCAAATACCCGGTCACACTCGCGGTCGCCAAGCAACGCGACATCATCGTCAACGCCGTGCTCGCCGGCAACGCGCAGGACACCGAGCGGGTGTGGCGCGATATCGCGCAGAACGGCAATGGCGAATTCATCCCGATCCCGCAGGATGGCGGCCAGATCGTCACCATCGAGACGCCATTCGACGAGGACATCATCATCCTGCAGCGCGAGATCAACGGCACCGTGATCCCCTACGGCCCGCGCGCGCTGCAGAAGCGCACCGAATCCAAGACCCAGCAGCTCGCAAGCGTCGCCGCAGCTTCGCCGGCGCGGGCCTCGGAGATGGCGAGCTTCATCAACAAGCGGTCGAAGGCGACCTCGGAGGCGGTCACCGGCGATGGCGACCTGGTCGCCGACGTCGCAGCCGGCCGCAACGATGTGGCGAAGGTCAAGGAGGAGGAGCTGCCCGACAATCTCCGCGCCATGAAACCCGAAGCGCGCAGTGCCGAGATCGACAAGCAGATCACCCAGCGCAAGGCGCTGAACGAGAAGCTCGCCGCCCTCGTCGCCAAGCGCGACAAATACGTCGCCGAGCACCGCAAGAGCGCGCCGAAAACGTCATCGTTCGATCGTGTGGTCGAGGACACGCTGAAGGCGCAGATCAAGCGGTAGCTATTGGCACGGAGCGCCGCCCCGCCATGTTTCGGGACGGAGCTCCGAACAGGAACCCGTCGTCACCTCCCCGCTTATCCCACGGCCGCCACCACAGGCGGACCGATGAGGGCTGCCTGGTGATTGACGACCTCTGGTACAAGAATGGCGTGATCTATTGCCTTTCCGTCGGCACCTACATGGATGCCAACGGCGACGGCATCGGCGATTTTAGAGGCCTGCTGCGGCGCCTGGACTATTTGCACGGGCTCGGCATCACCGCGATCTGGCTGATGCCGTTTCAGCCGTCACCCTGCCGGGACGACGGCTACGACATTTCGGACTATTACGGCGTCGATCCGCGCTACGGCACGCTGGGCGATTTCGTCGAATTTGCCCATGGCTGCCGGCAACGCGGCATCCGCGTGATCATCGATCTCGTCGTCAATCACACCTCGGACCAGCACGCCTGGTTTCGATCGGCGCGCAGCGCGAAAGACTCACCGTACCGCGACTGGTATGTCTGGTCGGACAAGAAACCCGCCAACGCCAACACCGGCATGGTGTTTCCCGGCGTGCAGAAATCGACCTGGACCCGCGACAAGCAGGCCGGCGCCTGGTACTTCCATCGCTTCTACGATTTCCAGCCGGACCTCAACACGTCCAATCTGCACGTGCAGGCCGAGATCCTCAAGATCATGGGGTTCTGGATCCAGCTCGGCGTCTCCGGCTTCCGGATGGACGCCGTGCCGTTCGTGATCGCGACCAAGGGCGCCTCGGTGCGCAAGCCGGTCGAGCAATACGACATGCTGCGATCGTTTCGCGAATTCCTGCAATGGCGTCAGGGCAACGCGATCATCCTCGCCGAAGCCAACGTCTTGCCCGAGACCGACATGGAATATTTCGGGCGCGACGGCGACCGAATGCAGATGATGTTCAACTTCCACGTCAATCAGCATCTGTTCTACGCGCTGGCATCGGCCGATTCGAAGCCATTGGCGAAGGCATTGACGGCGACGAAGCCGCGGCCCGCGACCGCGCAATGGGGCTTGTTCCTGCGCAATCACGATGAACTCGATCTCGGCCGCCTCACCAAGGCGCAGCGCGAGCGCGTGTTCAAGGCGTTCGGTCCGGACAAGAGCATGCAGCTCTACGACCGCGGCATCCGGCGGCGCCTTGCGCCGATGCTGGGCGGCGACCGGCGACGCCTGGAGCTCGCGTACAGCTTGATGTGTACGCTGCCCGGCACGCCCGTCATCCGCTACGGCGATGAACTCGGCATGGGCGACAATCTCGACCTGCCCGAACGCAGTTGTGCGCGCACGCCGATGCAGTGGTCGATCGAGCCGCATGGCGGCTTCACCGAAAGCGACCGGCCAAGCGTGCCCGTGATCGACGAGGGTCCGTATGGCTATGAGCACGTCAATGCCGCCAAGCAGCGGCGCGACCCCAATTCGATGCTGAATTGGACCGAGCGCATCATCCGCATGCGCAAGGAAGTGCCCGAGGTCGGCTGGGGAGACTTCAAGATTATCGCTACCCGAAATCCTGCCGTCCTGATCATTCGTTACGACTGGCGCAACAACTCGGTGCTGTTCGTGCACAATTTCGCCGAGAAGCCGCTCGAGATCGCGTTCAGCGCTGGGCTGCCTGACGACGCCGGAAAGCTCCTGGTCAACCTCCTGACCGAGGATCACAGCCGCGCCGACGATGCCGGCCGTCACAAGCTTCTGATCGAGGCTTACGGCTATCGCTGGTACAGGGTCGGCGGCCTCGACTACCTGCTCAAGCGCAGCGACATCGACACCAAGGAGCCCCGCACCTCGCGTTAATCGCTCTGCGGCGCGCCGAGGATCACGCCTTCATTGGCGCGCAGATCGAGCACGCCGTCGACCCTCTCGCCCTGCCGGTCCATCAAGGTCGACAGCAAAACCTCGTTGTTGAAGCCGATCGCGCTTGAGGAGATCGACGCGGGCACGGCGCCGAAATTCAGCGCGATCACAGCCACGCCCTCCGCGCTGCGCCGCCGGTAGAGCAGGACATCGCCCTGCGCCGCGGCCGGCTCATAGCTGCCATGGACGAGCTGCGGCAGCTTTCGCCGCAATTCGATCAGCGCCTTGTAGAGGTTGAGGATCGACGCCCGCTCGGCTTCGAGAGTTGCGACATTGTCGCGCGCAAAATCCTGGGCGAGCGGCAGCCACGGCCTCGCCGTCGAGAAGCCGGCATGGCGCTCGGCGTTCCACTGCATCGGCGTGCGGCAGCCGTCGCGGCCGACGCCGATGTCAGGCACGTTCTTCTCGAAGGGATCGCGCACCTGATCCGGCGCGATCGCAACCTGGCGCATGCCGATCTCGTCGCCGTAATAAAGCGTCGGCGTGCCGCGCAGCGTCAGCAGCAGCATCGCCGCGACCGGGGCCTGCGCCGGTCCCACCCGGCTCGCCACCCGCGGCCGGTCGTGATTGCCGAGCACCCAGTTCGGCCACGCGCCCGGCGGCAGCGCCTTCTCGTAATCGGCGATGATCTGCTCGACCGAGCGCGCGCTCCACAAGGTCGACAGCAGTGCGAAATTGAACGGCATCTGGGCGCCGCGCAAATCGTTGCCGTAATAGGCGACCAGCCGGTGCAGCGGCAGATAGATCTCGCCGATCAGCACGCGGTTGTCGAACTCATCGGTGACGCGGCGCATCTCGGTGATAACGGCGTGCACCTCGGGCTGATCGGTCGAATACTGCGTCAGCAGTTTCTCGTGCGGCGGTCGGCCCTCGCGATAATGCGGGTTCGGCGGGTTGTCGCGGAATTCGGCGTCCTTGATCAGGTGCCAGATCACGTCGACACGAAAGCCGTCGACGCCCTTGCGCAGCCAGAAGCGCATCACGTCGTAGATCGCGTCCCTGACCTCGCGATTGCGCCAGTTGAGATCGGGCTGCTGGGCGAGGAAGGCGTGATAATAATATTGGCCGGAGGCTTCGTCATAGGCCCAGGCGCTGCCGCCGAACTCCGACAGCCAGTTGTTGGGCACGCCGCCATCAGGCGCCGGATCGCGCCAGATGTACCAGTCGCGCTTCGGATTATCGCGCGAGCTCTTCGCCTCGATGAACCAGGGATGCTGGTCGGAGGTGTGGTTGGGCACCAGGTCGAGGATCAGCTTGAGGCCGCAATCGTGCGCGGCCGCGACCAGCGCGTCGAAATCCTCGATGCTGCCGAACAGCGGGTCGATGCCGGTGTAGTCGGAGATGTCGTATCCGAAATCGGCCATCGGCGACGGGAAGACCGGCGACAGCCAGACCGCGTCGACGCCGAGCCGCGTCAGGTAGGGCAGCCGCGCGATGATTCCCCTGAGATCGCCGACGCCATCGCCGTCGCTATCCCCGAACGAGCGCGGATAGATCTGATAGAAAATGCCGCGTCGCCACCAGTCCCTGTGGTCCTGATCCATCCCGGTCCCCCTCGCTCGTGGTCCGACCCCGTGTCCCCGGGGCCGCCCATCGGTTCAGGGATGACGCACAATTCAGTACGGAAAAATGGCGCTGCAGCGCGTCAGTGCCGGGCGACAGCGAGCTGATAGATCGTGATCAGCACCTCGAACAGGATCAGGAAAACGATGATCAGCTCCAGCCGCAGCGAGCGGCCGGTATCGATGATATCGGTCAACACCTGCGCGGTCTCGGCAACCACCGCAAGCTTGCGGTTGAGCGATTCCGCACGCTCCTTCAGTTCGTACTCGTCCTCGAGCCGGGCATAGAGCCGCTCGAGCTGCGGCTTGTCCCAGAGAATGTCGGGCTTCTCCGACACTTCGACCGGGCCGGCCACGCGATGCCGCACCAACAGCGCGTTGCCGATGTGCTTGAGGATCGCGACGCGGCCGCGATGGACTCGCCCGCCCTTGGCGAGCTCGCGCGCCAACGGCTCGGTCGTGTCGAAGACGGCCCGGACCTCGCGCTCATGCCGCGCCAGCACCACGCTCTTGGCCAGCGCCTCGCCGACCAGGATCAGCCGCTCCGGCGACAGGCTTTGCAGATAGATCGGGCCGCCCGGCGGAATCTGATCCTCCTTCTCGGCGGCGAGCTCGATGATCGCGATCTCTTCCTCGCGCCGCGTGAACAGACCGGTCATGCGCGACTGCAGGCTGCGCAGGAATTCATCCTCCTCCAGCGCATTGAGGCCGATCAAGACGACGACGCCGTAGCGGAACAGGACCGCTACACCATTTTCATTGACGCGAAATGCCAAGGGCGTCGTGGCCAGCACGTCGCCGCGCTCGAGGCCGGACGTGTTGATGCGGTCCGCGACGAAGAAAGCGCGGGCGGTGGTCCGGGGTCCGCCGAGCGGCGAGTTGGGAGCCTGGGTCATGGGGTTCCGGACGGCGAGGACTAACTCATGCGCGAGAGCAGCCGCATACCGGCCAGCTCTCGATGTGTGCTGCTGGAGGCGACCTTATCACGGTCCATTTTGGGATCACACGCCGGAGCAGACGCATTTCCGGTGCGTGTTGACGGCGTTTCCCGGTAGCCTATGGTGCCCCTCATGACCGAGACAACCGAAACCAAACCGAAGGCCGGCGCGATCATCGTGCCGGTGACGCTGTTCGAGCAGAACTGCACCATCATCTGGCACGAGCCGACCAAGAAGGCCGTGGTGATCGACCCCGGCGGCGACGTGGCGAAGATCCAGGCCGCGATCAAGCAGACCGGCGTGACGGTCGAGAAGATCTGGCTGACCCACGGCCATATCGACCATGTCGGCGGCGCCGCAGACTTACGCGATGCGCTGCAGGTCAAGATCGAGGGTCCGCATATCGCTGACAAATATCTGCTCGACAATGTGGTCTCGAGCGGCGAGCGCTTCGGCATGACCGGGGTGCGCAACTTCGGGCCGGATCGCTGGCTCGACGAGGGCGATCAGGTCTCGATCGGCGACCTCACCTTCGACATCCTGCACTGCCCCGGCCATTCGCCGGGCAGCGTGGTGTTCTTCAACAAGGAGCTGCGCTTCGCCCATGTCGGCGACGTGCTGTTTGCCGGCTCGGTCGGGCGCACCGACCTCCCCGGCGGCAGCCATCCGACGCTGATCCAGTCGATCAAGGAGAAGCTGCTGCCGCTCGGCGACGATGTTGGCTTCATCTGCGGCCACGGCGCCGGATCGAGCATCGGCCAGGAGCGGATGACGAACCCGTTCCTGACCGGCGAGATGTAGGCGCGCGAGGCGCGGATATCTCAGGGCTGTTTCATCAGCCCCGCAGCCGTCAGCGCCCGGGTGATGACAGCGCCGACGTCGACGCTCCTGCCGCTCCGCTTACGCGGCCGGTCGCTCTTGCGGCCGGATGCGACCTCGGGCGCTTCGGCAGGCACCGGTATCGTCATCGAGATCGTGTCCGCGCGCTCGCGCGGCACGCCGGTCGGCGCGATATGCGGCTGACGGACCTGGTCGGTCAGGCCGAAGAAGCTCGCGATATGATAGGACGAGGAGATCCCGGCCTCGATCAGGAACGCGCCTTCCACGCCATAGCGCTCGTCATTGTCGGCAAGCCCGAGCGGCGTGCCATGCGCCATGTCGGTGATGCTGAAGGATTCGACCAGCGTTTCGCCATCGACATTCCACCACACCTCGCGGGGATAGCCGTCGACATCCGACTTCGACATGGCGGCAAGCGGCAGGCCGTGCACGTCGAGCCACTGCCGGACGATCGCATCGGCATTGGCCGGACTGACGGTGCGGTCGGCGCTGCCGTGCCACACCGAAATTTTCGGCCATGCGCCGCTATGCGTGGACGCATTGCGCACGAGACCGCCGAGTTCGGGCGCGGACAGCGCGCTCGCATGCATCATCGCATGCAGCGCCTCGCGCAGATCGGTGGCGACGCCGTACGGCAGGCCGGCAATGATGGCGCCGCCTGCGAACACTTCCGGATAGGTCGCGAGCATGACCGAGGCCATCGCGCCGCCGGCGGATAGTCCCGTGACATAGATGCGACGCGGGTCGATCTGATGCGCGCCGACCATATGCGCGACCATCTGCCTGATCGAGGAGGCCTCGCCCTGCCCGCGCGCGACGTCCTGCGGATTGAACCAGTTGAAGCAGGTGTTGCCGTTGTTGGCGGCCTGCTGCTCCGGCATCAGCAGCGCGAAGCCGTAATGCGCCGCCAGCGCCGACCAGCCGGCACCGAGATCGTAGGACGCGGCGGTCTGGCCGCAGCCATGCAGCACCACGACGAGCGCGGGCAACCGCGCCAGCTGCGCGGGCACGAACGAGTACATCTTGAGATCGCCGGGGTTGACGCCGAATTCGGTCGTCTCGACGAGCGTCGTCGGCACGGCCGGCGCGAGCGCGCCGAGACCGCTGAACGCGTTCATCTTCGGCAGATGACGCAAGAATTCGACGTTGTTGACCAGAGACAACAGCAACTCCTGAGGTGATTCATTCTTCTGTGTCACCCGATCAGATAATTGCTGCACTGCGAAATGAAAAGGCCGTGTGCCGTCTTCCCCTGCGGAAATGTGAGAATCGGCGTTAACGCGTGATCGGACGGCGACGCGCGATGAATAGTTGCCGTAGCACCTTGTTTGAGCATGAACTTTTCGAGAAAGCGCGCCAAACCTCCGTGGATTCATGCTGTCGCGCGGCGCATCCATGACAGAAATGCGGCCGAAATAGTGATCGACAGCACAAACAATGCGCATGCCGCAAACAGCGCCAGACGTGCTGACGTCGCGCTCTCGACGGCGAAGAAGACCGCACCGATCGCGGCGACGCCGGCCGCGTTGCCGATCTGCGTCGTCGTGCCGTACATGCCGGAGCCGGCACCGGCGCTTGCCGGCTTCACGCTCGACAGCACCGCACTCGACAGCGGCGCCATCACCAGACCCTGACCGTAACCAAAGATCATCAGCACCAGCGCGAGCGAGAGCGCCGATGGTGCGACGACCGCCTCAACCGTCGCGACGAGCACGGCAAGTCCGACGATCAGCACGGCGCAGCCCTCGATCAGCACCAGCGTGCCGCGATGCCTGGCGCGCACCCCGCTGTGACGCGACGCGATCACGAAGGTCAGCGCCAGCGGCACGAACACCAAGCCAGCCTGCAACGGCGGAATCTGCAAGCCCTTCTGCATGAACATGGTCATGATCAGATAGAAGGAGAGATTGGCGAAGAAGAAGAAAAACACCGCGACCAGGCCGCGCATGAAGGCACGATCCGACAGCAGCGACAGATCAATCAGAGGCATGCCGCCACGGCGCGCGACGCGGCGCTCGAGCCGCACGAAGGCTGCGATCACAGCAACGCCCGCCGCCATCACCAGCCACAGCCACGCCGTCCAGTTCAGATCGTGACCGAACAGCAGCGGGCCGATCAGGCACAGCAGGCCTGCAAACAGCACGATGGCGCCGGGAAGATCGAGCCGGGTGCCGGCGCGGCGCGGCGCGATCGGCATGATCTTCAGCGCGGCCGCGATGATGACGACCCCGAACGGCACGTTGACGAAGAACACCGCGCGCCAACCGAGGCTCGCGAGATCGAGCGTCACCAGCGCGCCGCCGAGCGCGAATCCGGTCACGCCGGCGAGCCCCAGCACGATGCCGTAGATGCCGAAGGCCCGCGCGCGGGCAGCGTCGGAGAACAACAGATGCAGCGTCGCCAGCACCTGCGGCACCATCAGCGCTGCGGTTGCGCCCTGCGCGAGCCGGGCCAGAATCAACTCGGGACCGGATTGCGCGAGACCGCACCACAGCGACGTCGCCGAGAAGCCCGCGACGCCGGCGATGAACACGCCCCTCGCGCCATAGATATCGCCGAGCCGGCCGCCGGTGACCACCAGCGTGGCGTAGGCGATCAAATAGATCGCGATGACAGCCTCGATCTGCGCCGGCGTTGCATGCAGCTCGGCCGCGATCGTTGGGATCGCGACGTTGACGATGAAGGCATCGACGCCGAACATGAATTGCGCTGACACCACAATCGCAAGCACCCACCAGCGGCGGGATGTCTCCGCTCGCGTCGCGACGATCTGGTGCATGTGGTGCAGTCCTGCCCGAAATGAGATTGCGGCCGACATCAGCAGATTCCAGTCATCCCTTCGATTACCTCAGAGGTAGGCGTTGGTTCACGGGCACGTCATCCATGGCTATCCCGCCGATCCGCGGCGCCGGCGCCAATTTGCGTTGATGCGCTGGGAAACATTCCGGGCGGCGGCAAACGCCGCCGATTTGCGCAACAACCATGCGGGCGCCGCAGCCCCCAAGCATTGCCTTGCCCCGGGCCACCCCGTAGGTTGGCGGAAAGCCCCCGATAACAATAATCCGGAGAGAACGACCTATGGCGCGCCTCAAATTCGGAGCCTTCCTCGCCCCGCATCATCCGATCGGCGAGCATCCGATGCTGCAATTCCGCCGCGACCTCGATTTCGTCGAACAGCTCGACGCGCTCGGCTACGACGAATTCTGGTGCGGCGAGCACCATTCCTCGGGCTGGGAGACCATCGCCTCGCCGGAAATGTTTTTGGCCGCCGCCGGCGAGCGCACCAAGCGCATCAAGCTCGGCACCGGCGTGATCTCTCTGCCCTACCATCACCCCTTCAACGTCGCCCAGCGCATGGTGCAGCTCGACCACATGACCGGCGGGCGCGCCATCTTCGGCTCCGGCCCGGGCGCGCTTGCCTCCGACGCGCATACGCTCGGCATCGACCCGATGACCCAGCGCGACCGCCAGGACGAAGCGATCGCGGTGATCCGCCGCCTGTTCAACGGCGAGCGCGTCACCGCCAAGACCGACTGGTTCGAGATGCACGACGCCGCGCTGCAGATCCTGCCGCTGCAGGAGGACATGCCGTTCGTGGTGGCCTCGCAGATCTCGCCGTCGGGCATGACGCTCGCCGGCAAGTACGGCATCGGCATCATCTCGCTGGGCTCGATGTCGACCCAGGGCCTGATGGCGCTGCCGCAGCAATGGCAGTTCGCCGAGGACGCCGCCGCCAAGGCCGGCACCACGGTGAGCCGCGCCAACTGGCGCGTGCTGCTGTCGTGGCACATCGCCGAGACCCGCGAGCAGGCGCGGCGCGAGGCCGGCGCCGGCCTGATGCGCTGGCACAACGAATATAATGTCGGCACCCTGATGCGGCCGGGCCTGACCGCGTTCGCCTCGCCGGATGAAGCCGTCGACAAGACCGCCTTCGTCGAGGGTGCTGCGTCCACCATCGGCACGCCGGATGATCTCGTGAAGATGATCAAGAACCTGGTCGATGTTTCCGGCGGCGTCGGCACCATCGTCGGCTTCGCCCACGACTGGGCCAATCCGGAAAACACCCGCCGCAGCTGGGACATGGTCGCGCGCTATGTCGTGCCCGAGATCAACGGCTATATCGACGGCTTGCGCAAGTCGCGCCAGTTCCTGATCGACAACCGCGCCGTGTTCGAGCGCGCCGGCCAGGCAGTGATGGCCAAGATCATGCAGAACGACAAGGCCGCCGCCGCCCTTCAGCATACCGGCACCGGCCGCGTCGCGATTCCGGCCGTCAATGCGCCCGATCTCGCGAAGGCCGCGGCGAAGCAGAAGGCGTGAACGCACGGGTTGGCTCTGCGCGACGCGGGAAGGATTGGGCGTCCCGCCCTCACCGCGTCGTCCTGGCGAAAGCCAGGACCCATAACTACAGGCGATAGTTGTGAAAGGGGTCGCGGCCCCAGCGTCGCGCAATAGCGAGCGACTGGGGTAATGGGTCCTGGCTTTCGCCGGGACGACACCGAATATGTGGCGCCCGCTTGGATTCGACCAGCGCGCAGCTTCGCATTCTCGCGACATGAATCGTCCTAGCTTTGCATCTCATTTCGCCACTCTTCAGACAGAGGGCGCAGGGAAAGCCGGGTGCCGATCGCACCCATGGGCCCCGTGCAAAGCGTGAAAGCACGGGGGTAGGACCACAGGTGTAACCGGAGCAATCCGGCTTTCCCTGCGCGATGGTTTTACGGCTTACTTCGCGCTCTCCCCGGCGAGACTGGGCTTGTTTGTCACCGTCTCCGCAAAAGCGCTTGCGCGTTTTGCGGAGAGACACCGGCCGCTAGGGCGTCAGGACCACACGACTTCACCGTCCGCTTCGCGCGCTCTCGTCAGCTCCACGCTCGGCGTCCACCGCATCCCACACCGCGTTCGTGACGACCGCGAAGCGCCCCTCGATCGGGTGAGACGGCGGCATCAAACCGGTGAGTTGGGGTCGGCGCCAAGAGAAAATTCTGTAAAAGCGAAGTAACTGGGACTTGACCCGCCCGGCAACTCGGTGATCCGCATCTTCGCTGAAAAGGCATATTGGTGGTTTCGGCCGACGCTATCCCCCCTCGTGCCTCAGCGCCTGAAACTTGATCTCGTCTACCCTCGAGAGAACAAACTCCAGCAACGGAGAGCGATTACTCTCATTGTAGCCGATCACCAGATCGACCATGGGCGGCGCGCCCTGAATCGGACGGAAGACGATGGTTTTCGGGATCAAGTTCTGCGCGTAGAGCGGAAGGAGGCTGATGCCGCCGGTGGAGGCGACTAGCGAAACGGCCATGGCCAGATTTTCCGCCTGGTGCGCTGCTTCGATCGTCAACCCGTGACGCCTGAAGAAGTCATCGATCGCCGCGCGCAGCATTGGCGCCCTGACCAGGGAAACGCCGATGTAGCTCTCCCCCATCAGATCCTTCGGTCGGATCGAGGTGCGTGCCGCAAGCGGATGGTCTCGCGGCATCACGGCCAGGATCGGATCATGGCGGAGCAACTTGAACTGAAGACCCGCGGTGCTCTTCTCCGGACGCATGAACGCTAGATCGATCTTGCCCCGCGTCAGTGCCGCAGCGAGGTCGGGAGAGTCCTCGCTACGGATCGTGATTTCCGTGCTCGACAGCTTGCCGCGCAGGATATTCATGACCGCCGGAAGCCAGTCCATCTCGTAGCCAGTCAGAAACCCGATCGAAAAAGCCGATTTCGCCGGCTGTGCGGCGCGCCTCGCGGCTTCGGCGGCGGCCTCGACCTGCAGCAGAGCCACTCGCGCATGGTCAAGAAACACGCGCCCCGATGGCGTCAGTTCAATGCCGCGCGGTCCGCGCACGAACAACTGCACACCGAGCTCCAGTTCAAGATCGTGGATCTGACGGCTCAGTGACGGCTGCGCGGTGTGCAGACGCTTTTCCGCCGCAACCGAAAAGCTGCCCTCTTCGGCCACGGCAACGAAATAACGGAGGTGTCTCAGCTCCATAGCTAGTCCTAAAAAGCATACCTCGCACCTTACGAAGTCTTTCTCAAAGAAGCCAGCCTCTCCTAAATCTCCGGTCATTGAAGCCAAACCAACGCAAAAGCCTCCGAGGCTCCGCTGCGGACGGATTGACGAACCAGGCCGATCAAGCATATCGGCCGGACCGGCTGGAGAGTGATATGAACAATCCCGTTGTCCTGATTACCGGTGCCCTTACCGGCATCGGCCGCGCCACGGCGCTCGCCTTCGCTCGCGAGGGCGCCAGCCTGGTTGTTTCCGGTCGCCACGACGATGCAGGCCGTGCACTGACCGACGAACTCCGTTCGCACGGCGTCGAGGCCGAATTCGTCCGCGCCGACGTCCGGCGCGAGAGCGACGTTTCGGCACTGGTCGAGCGGACGATGAAGCGGTTCGGCCGCCTCGACGTGGCGGTCAACAACGCCGGCACGGAAGGCGCGCCCGGTCCGGTGACCGAGCAAACCGCCGAGAGCTACGCGGCGACGTTCGACACGAACGTGCTCGGTGTCCTCCTGTCGATGAAGCACGAGCTCCGGGCCATGCAGCCACAAGGTTTCGGCAGCATCGTGAACATCTCATCGACCATGGGCAGCCGCGGCGCGCCGAATGCTTCGCTCTACGTCGCCAGCAAGCACGCCGTCGAAGGCTTGACCAAATCCGCCGCCCTGGAGGCGGCCGCCTTCGGCGTTCGCGTCAATGCGATCGCACCCGGTCCGATAGAGACCGCGATGCTCGACAGGTTCACGGGCACCGCCGGTCGCAAGGCCGGGATGGTCGCGGGAATTCCGCTGAAGCGTGCGGGGCGCCCCGAGGAGCTCGCGGACGCCATCCTGTTTGCGGCCTCAAGCAAGGCGTCGTTCATCACCGGCCAGATCATCAGCGTCAACGGCGGCAAGACCGCCGCGTGAAGACACACCGATAACAATCCAACCAGGAGACCAACCATGACCGACCTCATCAGCCGAACCGCCCTCGTCACCGGTGCCTCTCGAGGCATCGGCCGCGCCACCGCCCGCGCGCTTGCTCTCGCCGGCGCCCGCGTCATCGTTCACTACGGAAATTCCGCCGAGGACGCGCATTCACTGGTCGCGGAAATCCGCGAAGCCGGTGGGCAGGCCGACGCCGTCGGCGCCGATCTGTCCGCATCCGATGGCGCACAGAGGCTCGCCACGGAGGTGCGCAAGCTCGTCGTCGGCCAACTCGACATTCTGGTCGCCAACGCGGGAATTGCGGTGCCCGCCACCATCGAAGCGCAGACCGTCGAGGATTTCGATCGCATGTTCGCGGTCAACGTCCGCGCGCCGTTCTTCCTAGTGCAGCAGTTGCTCCCCCTGATGGGCGACGGCTCCAGCATTGTGATGACATCGTCATTGGCGGCGCGGGCCGCTGTCGGGCAGTTGTCGGCGTATTCAGCCACCAAAGGCGCGATCGACACGATGGTGAAGCACTTCGCCTCGCTGCTCGGACCGCGCGGAATCCGCGTCAATGCAGTGGCGCCGGGCATCATCGACACCGACATGTCGGAATTCGCCAAGACGGATGAGGGCCGCGACTACGCGCTCAAGATGCAAGCCCTGCAACGGATCGGTCATGCCGACGACGTCGCCGACGTCGTGACCTTTCTCGCCTCGTATTCCGCCCGCTGGGTGACCGGCGACACCATCCAGGTCGGCGGCGGCTCAAAACTTTGACTTCGGGAGACCAGCCATGAAGCTCTACCAGTCCTCCAGCTCGCCCAACTCGCGCCGCGTCAGGATCTACCTGGCGGAGAAGGGCATAACGATGCCCTTCGTGCCGGTCGATCTCGGCACGCGCGAACAGTTCTCGGACGCCTACGCGACGATCAACCCACGACGCGTCGTGCCCGCCCTCGTTCTTGACGACGGCACGGCCATAGCGGAAGTACCAGCGATCATCCGCTATCTCGAAGAAACGCATCCGAACCCGCCGTTACTCGGAGGTTCGTCCAAGGAAAAGGCGATCGTCACCATGTGGGAACGCCGGATGGAGTTGGAGGGCTTCGCTTCGGTGATGGAGGCCGTGCGCAACGGGGCCGCCGGCCTCAAAGGGCGCGCAATCGCAGGTCCCCACGGCTACGATCAGATCCCCGAGCTGGTCGTCCGCGGCCGGCGCCGGATCGCCGACTTCTACGGCGACCTCGAGGCACGCTTGTCCGAGGCGCCATTCGTTGCGGGTGATAAGTTCAGCATCGCCGACATCACCGCGATCGCCGCAATCGACTTCGCCAGCAAGGCTCTAGGATTATCCACGCCGGAGGAAAACGGGGCGTCGCGCCGATGGTACAGTTCGGTTGCTTCGCGCCCCAGCATGACAGCTTAGGTGTCGCGCGCGGACATCTGAGTTGGGTGAAACGCGAAGCGGAAATTTGCCCGTCGGGTTAATTTGTCGCAGCCTGATACCTTGGCGACGCTAGCCTATTTCGCCTTGTGACCCGCGGGCGGCAGTTGACCGAACAATTGGACGAAACCAGGGGTACCGCCCGCGCACTCAGTTCCACGCAACGCGGCGTGTTGACCTAGATCAATATCGACTTGCGTTCTTCTGCATCAAGTTCGGTTAGCGGCGCATTCCACTGCTTCGGCCACGCGATAACCCGATCTTTGCTCTTCCTCGGCGCGACGGCCCAACCGGGAGAAGGCTCGTATGGCGATGCTTGGCGAAATAAGCCATACCACCACCTACCGATACGCGAGGCCTGTCACCTTCGGTACCCATCGAGCTATGTTCCTGCCGCGACGCGGCGCCTCCGCGCGGTTGCTGAGCTGGTCGGTAGAGACCAGCGTGCCCTCAACGATCCGCTGGGTTACCGACTCCCGGACCAACGCCATAACGGTGATGGATTTCAGTGAGCCGGCCCGCGAACTCAAAATTGCGTTCCAGGTTCGGGGAGTCTACTTCGGCGTAAAGGGAGTCGAGGCGTTTCCACTCGAGTCTCGAGCCGATGAGGTGCCCGTACAATACACCCCGGATGAGTGGACCGACCTCGCTGGCTATCTACGTCCTCATGCCGAGGATCCCGACGGCAGCGTGGCGGCATGGACCAAGAATTTCGTTGCAGGTGACCAGGATCAAACCATCGATGTTTTGCAGCGCATGCTCAGCTCGTTTCGCTCCTTCAGCTATTGCGCGAGGGATACTGAAGGGACGCAATCGCCTTCCGATACTCTCCACAAAAGATCTGGCACCTGCCGGGACTTTGCCTGGCTGATGATCGAGACCTTGCGCCGGCTAGGGTTCGCGGCGCGCTTCGTCAGCGGCTACCTCTATGATGCAGCCGTGGATGGCGGCGCCGTTGGCATGACCGGCTCCGGCGCAACGCATGCCTGGCTGCAGGTGTTTCTTCCCGGTGCCGGTTGGCTGGATTACGATCCGACCAACAGCATCAGTGCCGGATTTGATCTGATCCCGGTGGCGATCGCCCGCCATCCAGGCCAGGCGATCCCGCTGGCTGGTTCGTGGTTTGGCGATGCGAACGACTATCTGGGGATGTCGATCGACGTCGCAGTCCGCAAGATCGGCGAGTTCCGCGATCCTTCCGAGGGGTAGCGGCCAGCCGCGAGGCATGGATCGCCGGCCCGTATCGACGACCACCGATGGCCAATCAATCAAGCGCGCCCTTGGCGGCCCGTCACGAGGCCGTAAAGAACCAGCAGAATGATTGCGCCGACAACAGCACCGATGAAGCCTGTGCTCTCCCCGGGCCCGTACCATCCAACGGCCTGGCCAAGGTAGGTCGCTACGAACGCACCGACAATTCCCAGAACGGCCGTGAGGATGAAGCCCTTGGGCTCCGACTTGTCGCCAGGCATGATGAACTTGGCGATCACTCCGACAATAAAACCAATAATAATCGTCCAGATAACGCTCATGGATTTACCCCGCAGCTTTGGCAACAGACTGTCGGAATTGACCGGCGCCAGTTTTCCCCGCGTTGATCTACATCAAGCTTGGTCATTTGGAGTGGCCACAGGAAAGTTGGGCAAGGTGCCGGGCGGCCGGCAGGTTCGACCACGAACATCACTGCAAACGCAGGATCGTCATAGCCTGTGGAGGCGACAAGCGTGTCAGCACTGGGAGCGCAGGCTGAGGGCTCTCCTCGAACGCCGCTTTCTCGATTTCGGACTGCAATGCGCCACCTGTATTGTGGACGCAGCGCCAATTCGCGTCTCTTTCTCTATGCGCTCCTGGTCTTTGATTTGGTCTCACTTCTGTTCATCATCGGCACATCGTTCCTGCCGCGCAGCGAATTGGTGCGGGGCCTCGATGTTACTATTGGTGTCGCCTTTCTCATCGAGTTGATTTTGCGCATGGCAGGAAGTCGTCGGGTGAGCCGCGAACTGCTCAGCATCACGACCTGGACCGACGTCGCTGCGATTGTATCCTTGCTGGCAGCAACAGCGAGCGAAGCCGCCGGCTTCTTGCGCGTACTCCGCACGTTTCGGCTGTTGCGAACGTACCGCGTGGTTCAATTCCTCCGTGAGGACAGCGTCTTCTTTCGTCGCAACGAAGAACTTTTGATCGCAATCATCAATTTGTCCGTCTTCGTTTTCATTATGACGGGCGTGGTTTACGAAACGCAACGAGGCGTGAACCCCGGCATCAAGAACTACGCAGACGCACTTTATTTCACGATTACCGCGCTCACGACCACGGGCTTTGGCGATATCACTTTACCGGGAACGCCGGGTCGCATGATTACGGTCGTGATCATGATCTTCGGCGTCACGCTCTTCCTGAATCTGGCAAAGGTATTGTTCAGCCCAAGCAAGGTGCGGTTCAGATGCCCTTCCTGTGGCCTTCTTCGTCACGATATCGATGCCGTCCACTGCAAGGCGTGCGGCACCGTGCTGAATATTCCTGACGAGGGCGCCGTTTAGGAGGCGAAAGGTCATGCCGCCGCGCCGATCCCTACGACGTCGATGCCGTCGACGCGGCCGCGGATCGGGAGCCGGCCGAGATCGTGCACGGGAAACGGCGGCGCGGCGGCGAAGCGCGCCATCGCCGTGCGCGAGGCGAGAAAGCCGCCATCGACCTTGCGGCTCAACTCCTCCAGCCGCGCCGCGGTGTTCATGACGTCGCCGTTGAACACGATGGCCGGTTTGACGTCGCCGATCTCGCCGACGATCACGGGCCCGAAATGCAGGCTGCCGCGGATCTGCGGCACCGCGTCGAACTCGCGCTCGAATTGTGACGCCGCCTTTTGCAGCGCGGCGCGCATCGCCACAAAACAGCGCAGCGGCCGGCAATCGACCGCGCCAAGGCGTTCCGGCCAGGTCACGATGATCTCGTCGCCGACATAGTTCAGCACCTCGCCGCGATAATCGACGACCGATCCCGTGAGCAGGCGAAAGGTGCGATCGAGAAAACGATGAATGCCGATGCCGCCGAGCCGCTCGGCAAGCCCGGTCGAGCCTGCGATATCGACGAACAGCACAAAGCGGTTCTCCTCGACCGGGGAATGGTAGCGGCCGGAGACGAAGTTCATGAAGACGCGCGGGCCGATCAGATTGGCGATGCTGAAGCCGAGGTTTAGGAGCACCGAGACTGCCGCGGAATAGGCGATGCTGACTCCAAAATCCGCGATCGAGGTTTGCAGCGGAAACCCGGCAACCCGCTCACCGACCTGGAGCAATTGAATGACGATGATGATCCCGGCGTAGATCGCGCTGCGTACAGCAAGAAGTCCAATGAAGGAGAGGCGATTGAGCCGCTCCATCATCGGGCCCCGAAGGATGAACAGTTCGACCCCTCCGATCGCCACGCAGGTGACGAGGGCATAAGCGAAGCCCGCCATCAGCGGCCCAATTGTGTGACGGCCTTGCACGAGATTGATTCCGATGCTCGCCACCGCGCCCGCGACAATGATCGCGGCGAGATAGCGCAGCCGGCTTTCAAGCTTCGCGTTCATGCTCCCGTCCCGGTGACTCCGTTACCCCGCCCCCTGATCGAACGCCTTGCGCAGCGTGACGTAGCCCGCCTGCTGCTGGCTCCAGTTGCGGCCGCCGGTGATGGCGCCGTCGACGACGAGGTCGTGGCCGTTGATGAAGCTCGATTCGTCGCTCGCCAGAAACACCGCGGCATGCGCGATGTCGTCGGGCAGGCCCGCGCGCGGGATCGGCTGCGCTGCCTTGTAGACCTCGCGCATCACCGCCGCCGTCTTCTCGGCATCCTCGGTCGACAGTCCGAGCGCCTTGCCGATAATGCCGGTGGCGATCGCGCCGGGCGAGATCGAGTTGACGCGGACACCGGACTCGCCGAGCTCCATCGCCACGCATTTGGTGAAATGAATAACAGCGGCCTTCGCCGCGCCATAGACCATCGACGAGGAGAAGCCGGCGAGCCGTCCGGCGATGCTGCCGTTGTTGATGATGCTGCCGGAACCCTGTTTGCGCATGATCGGCGCGACGTGCTTCATGCCGAGCATGACGCTGCGCACCAGCGTGGCCATCGCGGCGTCGAACCGCTCGACGTCGAGGCCCTCGATGCCGCCGGTCTGCGCCGGGCCACCGGCATTGTTGAACAGGCAATCGATCCGGCCGAATTTCTCGACCGCCAACGCGATCAGCGCCTGCATCTGTTCCTCGACCGTGACGTCGGTCTGACGAAACACGCAAGTCCCGCCGAGCTGTCGCGCCAGCGCCTCGCCTTCCGGCGCCCGGCGGCCGGCGATCACGATCTTCGCGCCTTCCGCGACAAAGACTTCCGCCGTGCGCAACCCGATGCCGCTGGTCGCCCCGGTAATCACCGCGACCTTGCCGTCCAGCCGTCCCATGCCGATCCCCCAACTGACGTATGATGTTGCAGATATTCCCCAGCCACTTCGGACAACGCAAGCACAGCCACGCTTCCGGGTTTGCGAGGTCCGCCTGTGGCCAGAAGGCCACAACTGCGGTTTTTCGGTCGCAGCGGCCTTATTTTGGGTCGCCTGTTCACGTGAACTGGAACGAGCGATGGCGAAGTGGATCGACGAATTCAGGGCGGGTTGGCGGGGCGATTCCCAGCCGTCGACGCTGCTTGCGGGCACCTTCGCGGTGCTTTGTCTCGTTTTGGCCACGGCCGCGCGCTTCGGGCTCGCCCAGATCAGGCCGGACGTGTTCTTCACGCCCTATTTCCCGGCGGTGTTCTTTGCGACCGCCCTGGGCGGTTTCCGGATCGGGATTACGACCGCGCTGGCCAGCGGCCTGCTCGGCGTTGTCCTCAATTTCAGCGGCGCGACCGCCGATCCGGCGCGCTTTGCGCTGCTGATGATTTTCTGGGTGGTGTGCGGCATCGCGATCTGGGGCGTCGAGCACTACCGTTCCCTGGTCGCGCAGCAGCGCGAAGTCTCGAAGCGACTGATCGAGGAGGAACAGTACCGCAAGATCGTGGTCGACGAGTTGCAGCACCGGCTGAAGAACAAGTCCTCGACCATTCACGCCGTGCTGCACCAGGCGCTGCAGGACCGGCCCGAGGTCTGGCAGCGCATCGACCATCGCATCCGCGCGCTCTCGGCAACCGACGATCTGATCGCGCGGGTCGACGGCTATGGTTGCGATATCAAGGATTTGCTGCGCTCGGAGCTCGGACCTTACGGCCATGTGCGGTTCAATCTGAACGGCGAGCAGCTGTTCCTGCCCGCCAAGCTCGCGGTCTCGCTGGCGCTGATCTTCCACGAGCTCGCAACCAACGCAGGAAAGTATGGCGCCTTCTCCTCGCCGCGCGGGTTTCTGCAGGTATCGTGGTCAGTGGACGATGGACGTCTCAACGTGATCTGGGACGAAACCGAGGGGCCGGTGGTCGAGGCGATCGGCGAAGCCGGCTTCGGCACCAAGCTGCTGAAGTCGGCACTGCGGCCGTTCGACGGCAAGACCGAGATCAGTTACCTGAAGACCGGTGTTCACTGCACGATGCAGTGCAAGTTGCCCAACTGTTGAAAAGTAGGCTTTCCGGCACACGCGCATTTTTTGCTCGTGCCGATGCAACCGCGCGGTCCGCAATCGCTTTCGCCGGCGGGCGAAGCCGCCATTGATACTCTATTAATGACGATTGCCGCGACGGCTTGCGAAAGCCGCCGCGGTCTCATTCTGTCACGGCATTTCGCAAGTCCGCTTAACCAAAACTACAACGGACTTTGCCAAGGTCGGCACATGCACAGTTTCACCAGGATCGATTTTCAGGCGGGCGCGGCAGCGACCGGCCAGGACGACATTTCCAACAATGAATCGCGCATCCTGCGCGATCTCCTCCAGCTGCTGCCGGCGGGCGTGACCGTGCAGGACGAGCAGGGCCAGTTCATCCTGGTGAACGAAGCCGCCGCAACCCAGTTGCAGCTCGCCGCCAGCGCGAGCCAGGCGACGCCGGTTGATGAACGCCACGCCGCCAATCTGGACCTGCTGCGCAGCGGCCGCCCGGTGGTACTCGAGGAAGTCCTCTCCTGCGGCGCCACCAAATACGTGTTCCTCACCTCGCACCGGCCGGTCCAGATCGGCGGACGCAATCTCCTGATCTCGACCTCGACCGACATCAGCGAGCAGAAAGCCTTCGAGGACCAGCTGTTCCGCTCGGCCTATTACGATGAACTCACCGGCCTGCCGACCCGCCGGGTGATCGAGCATCGCGTCAACGGCCTGATCCGCGACTCCTCCCAGAGCGATTTCGCGCTCGCCTTTCTCGATGTCGACAACTTCAAGCACATCAACGATTACTACGGCCACGCGATCGGCGATGCGCTGCTGGTCGAACTGTCCAAGCGGCTCGGCCACGCGCTGCGCGCCACCGATATCCTGTCGCGCATCTCCGGCGACGAATTCCTGCTGCTGCTGAACCCGATCAGCGGCAATGACGAGGTTGCCGAATTCATCGATGTCATGCAGGAGCGGCTGAAGGCGCCGTTCTTCATCGAGGAATCCGAGATCTTCGCCTCGACCTCGATCGGCGTCAGCCTCTACCCGATGCATGGCAGGAGCTACGAGGCGCTGCGCCAGAATGCCGACATCGCGATGTACCGCGTCAAGAACAACGGCAAGGGCGCGACCGCGTTCTTCGACAACAGCATGGAGCGCGAGGCGCTGGCGCGGATGAAGATCGAGCAGTCGCTGCGGCTGGCGATCCTGGAAAAGCGCTTCTGCTGCGCATTCCAGCCCAAGGTCGATATCCGCAGCCTGGAGGTCAAGGGCATCGAGGCGCTGGTGCGGCTGCGCGACGACGAGGGCGTGATCCAGGCGCCGGGCACCTTCATCAATCTCGCCGTCGAGCTCGGACTGATCGACGAGCTGACATTCCTGGTGCTGGCGGAGATCGTCAAGTCGATCGACCTGATCAACGACACGTTCGGCCCCACCGCGACGATCAGCATCAACGTCGCCGCCAAGCAGGCTTCCAACATCGAGTTCATGCGCCGCTTCGCGCGCGCGATCGAGGAGACGGGCTTCCCGAAACGCTTCATGATCGAGGTGACCGAGGACGCGTTCGTGACCCGGTCGCATTTCCAGGACCAGATCCTGCCGATCCTGCGCGGCATCGGCGTCGGCATCTCGATCGACGATTTCGGCATCGGCTATTCGTCGCTGTCGGCGCTGGCGGATATCACCGCCGACGAGATCAAGATCGACCGCTCCTTCATCACCGACATCCATCAGCGGCCGCGCAGCCAGGGCATCCTGCGCGCGATCGAATCGCTTAGCGATGCGCTCGGCATGACCGTGATCGCCGAGGGCATCGAGTCCTACGAGGAGCTCACCTATCTGCAGGCGGCGACCAAGATCCGCTATGCCCAGGGCTATTACTTCGCCAAGCCGATCTTCCTCGAGGATCTCAAGCCGGCGACGCCCGTCGCCAGCGAGACTCGCGCCAGCATGTCAGCGCGCCCGTCGCAGGAGAACCGCCAGAGCTATTCGCGCGCCAGCGGTTTTCGGCGGTAGGGCTGCTCGTCTCACGTTTACGAGCAAGGCTATCGCATATGACGGTCATGCTGTGCGTTCGGGGAGCGAGGGGCTTGCCCAGCAAGCCCGTCATGTCCGGGCTTGTCCCGGGCATCCACGTCTTTGGTTCCACCTGAAGAAAGACGTGGATGGCCGGGTCAAGCCCGGCCATGACGACGGCAACAGCCCTACTTCTCCAGCACCGGCAGCGGCGGAACGCTGTCATTGGCGGAGCCGGCCTGCATCGCGATCAGCGTCATCGAGACCATGTCGTAGTAGCCCATGATGCCGATGATATCCAAAATGCCGCGTTCGCCGAACTTCTCCAGCGCGGCCTTGTAGACGGCATCATTGACCTTCTTGTCGCGATAGAGCGCGATGCCGAGATCGTAGAGCGCGGCCTCGTCGTCCTTCATGGCTTCGGGCCGCTTGCCCCTGGCGATCGCATCCGCGATCTTGGGATCGAGCCCACCCTTCATCGCCAGCGGATAATGCGCAGACCATTCATATTGCGCGGTCCAGTGCCGCGCCGTGATCAGGATCGCCATTTCGCTGAGCCGCGCCGGCAGCGAGGTATTCCAGCGCAGATACTCCGACAGGTTCGATAGTTTTGGCGCCAGATCGGGATTGCGGAGATAGGCGCGGTAGGGCGGCGCAGTGAATTTGGCGTTGCGCGGCGGCGCGCTGATCACGTCGACCCAGGCCTTTTGCGCCGGCGACAGCTCCTCGGCCTTGAGCGGCGGGAAGCGGGTGGCCTCCTCAGCTGGCGCGGCCTGCGTGCTCAATGCCAGCACCGCCAGAAGTCCTGCCCCAAGTAGTTTTCCGGTGTGAGGTATTTTTCTCGTGTGAAGTTTTTTTCTCACTGTTGCTCTCCCTTTCGCCGCGTTGCCGGCCGCGGAAGCTTAATTGCGATCAAGGGAGATGCAACGAAATGAGGGTTATCTTCAGCGCCTCAGCCGCAGCGCAGCTCACGGGTCTGCTCGCGATTTGCGCCCCGCCGCCGCTTGCGCGCGTGGGCGACACCTACCGCCACACCGGACATCAGCCTATATTGGAGACATTCGAAGCGGCGCCAAGGTGTCAGTCATGCAGCCTGTGTCTATCCTCCTGAACATCCTCTGGATTCTGATCGGTGGCGCATGGATGGCGTTCGGCTGGCTGGTCGCCGCCGTGATCATGGCCATCACCATCATCGGGCTGCCCTGGGCGCGCGCCGCCTTCAACATCGCGGTCTACACGCTGCTGCCGTTCGGCTCGCGCGCGGTCCGCCGCGACGAAGTCACCGGCACGTCCGATATCGGAACCGGACCGCTCGGCGTGATCGGCAATCTGATCTGGTTCATCCTGGCCGGCTGGTGGCTCGCGATCGGCCACGTCATCACCGCGATCCTGCTCGCGGTGACCATCATCGGCATCCCGTTCGCCTGGGCGCATCTCAAGCTTGCCGGCATCGCGCTGTGGCCGATCGGCAAGGTGATCGTGCCGGCGTGACGCGGCCGTAGCCGCTCAGAACCGAAGCTCTACAGCCAATCCCGCGTCGTCTGGCTGCACGCCTGGTAGTCGCGCCGCCAGATAAATCCGCGGCCACCGCACGGCGGAGTTGGACGCGAGGTGACCGGGCATTCGTTCCTGACCCGCGCGCTGGTGCCCCAGCCGTCAACCACGCAAGCGCCTCTTGAGGTCCTGTGGCAACCGTCGCCACAGCCCTCCGCGGCATTGGCCGCCGTCAAGCCAAGGAATGTACCGGCCGCCAGAACCACGAGCAAACGTAACCTCATGATGTCCTCCATTGCGTCGTCGGTTGTGATGCTCCACTCACATTGCGGTATGAGCGTAAGCGATATCGATTGCGCTCGCCACCGGGCCCCCGCACACATTCCGGTGTGTGCGCGGCTTCAGTGCGCCGCCTCGCAGCCGGGGATATCGAACACCGCGGTGAGGCCGCAGGGCGAGTTGAGCATCTTGCCGCCCTCATGGCCGACGCCGGGCACGTCCCAAAGCCTGTGGTTCGGCGTGCCGCCGTCGCGCGCCTGCATCGCGGCGAAATAGGAATGCCCGCGCGCGTAGCGATACGGCCCCTCGGCTTCCGCCATGCAGGACTTGTCGAGCGCGGGATGATCGGGATTGGTGTCGAGCGTTCCCAGGAGATAGATCACGCGGCGCGCGACATAGGCCTGCTCCAGCGCCGTCGGTGAAGGCCCGGCGAGATAGGGCGGACGGTCGTCCATGCCGAACTTCCACTTGTTGTAACCATGGCAGTTCGCCGCGATCGCGGGAAGCGGCCGCTCCTTGGTGAAATAGGCATAGGAGGAGGGATTGGCGACCACGTAGCGCACGCCGACGCCTTCGCGCAGCAGCACCTGATCGCCCTTCACCGCGATCGCATAGCGCTGCACCACCTGGCCGCCGCCGGAATGGCCGAACACGACGACGTCCTTCAGGTTCGGAAACAGTCTGCGGTCGCCGAGCCTGGCCAAGATGGCGTCGAGCGCCTCGAACGAACTCGCAGGACCAGGCGCGATCGCGGGCTCGCCGCCCTGCCAGCCATAGAGGCTCCAGCGCAGCGTCTCCGCCGGCAGCTTGAACGCCTCGACGTCAGGCTCGATCAGGAATTGCGGCGCGATCATCAGCGTCGCCTTGCCGGCATCGCCGGCCGCGGCCTGCGCGCTCAGCGCCGCGCGGAAATAATCGTCGGCATTGCGCAGCACGCCGTGCAGCACGAGGACCGCGCGGGTGACGTCCGGCAGCGGATTGGACCAGTCGGCCGACAGGTAGAGCGGAAAGGTCGCGCTGCCGACGGCAACGCGTCCGCTCGCGATCTCCTTGACCGGCTTCTGGTCGCGCTCGGTCTGCGCCGGCGTCGCCGACGCGATCGGCGCGTGAGCCGCCGTCATGACAAGCAGCGCCAATGCCGCAAGCCAGGCCCGATGATGCATGGTTCAACTCCGTGGTGCCGCTAGCGGCGATGAGATGAAGCTTGATCATGGCGCGTCAGGCGCCGATTCACCCATGAATTTTCGGAAAGCTTCGGGACTGCGCCTCAGGCCGCGAGCCGCCCGCGATTGTTGGCGGCGAGGATCGGGCGGATCAGGCGGCCGAACCGCTCGGCCTCCTCGTCATGCAGATAGCCGGACAGGCAGAAGGAATGGCAGCCGGCGTCGATGAACCGCTGCAACGTCGCAGCGCATTGCGCGGGATTGCCGACCACCGCGATGCCGGCGCCCGGCCGCACCCTGGTGATGCCGGTCCACAGATGCGGCATCAACAGATCGCCATAGTCGCGCGCGAGCTGCTGCACGCGCTGGTTGGCCTCGGAGCGGATGTACAGCGTCTTCATCTCCTGCTTCTGCCGCTCGGTGGCGTGGCGCACCAGCCGGTCGGCCGCCTCCCAGGCGTCCGTCTCGTCCTCGCGGCAGATCACCTGCAGCCGCATGCCGAAGCCGATCGCGTCCTCGCGGTCATGCGCCCGCGCCATCCGCCGGATCTCGGCGATGTTCTCCGCGATGCGCTCCGGCAGATCGCCCCAGAACAGATGGACGTCGGAATGCTTCGCCGACACCTCCCAGGCCTGCCGCGAGCCGCCGCCGAGATAGAATTTTGGAAACGGCTGCTGCAGCGGACGCGGCCTGATATGCGCGCCGGAGATCGTGTGAAACTTGCCCTGGAAATGCACCGGGCCACGGGTCGTCCACAGCGCCTTGAGGATCGAGACCTCCTCCTCCATCAGCGCGTAGCGTTCTTCCTTGGCGTAGCGTACGCCTTCGGCCTCGACCTCGCTCTCGTTCTGGCCGGCGATCAGATTGATGCAGATCCGCCCGCCCGACATCTGGTCGAAGGTCGAGATCATCTTGGCCATCAGCACCGGGTTGATGTAGCCGGGCCTTGCTGCAATCAGCGGCTTGATCCGCTCCGAGCGCGCCGCCATGAAGGCGCCGGAGATCCAGGCCTCCCAGCACACCGAGCCGACCGGGATCAGGAGATACTCAAACCCGGCGTCCTCGGCGGCCTTGACCACCCGCTCGCAGAGTTCCGGCGACCCCGCGACCTGCGCCTCCATCAGCCCATAGGCCGTGGTGTCGCCATGCGTGGGCAGATACCAGCCGAATTCCAGCGGACGCATGGGCAAACTCCCTCGAAAGACGGCCTTTTACGCAGCCTGTCATATTGGCAGAGGCAGTTTACAGCCCTTAACCGGCCGGACAACGCCGTTGCCGACCTTGGGGCAATCAGCTAAATGGTGGCCTGCACGCACCCGTAGCTCAGCTGGATAGAGCGTTGCCCTCCGAAGGCAAAGGTCACACGTTCGAATCGTGTCGGGTGCGCCAATAAAATCAATGACCTGTCTAAAAACTGATTTTTGCGAAATTGCAGCGGGTAAGCACTGGGTAAGCGTCACTCGCCGGGGAGACGAGACGTGCTGACCCACAAGCAAATTTTGGCGGGCTGTAGACTTGGTCGCCGGAGCATCTACTCCATCGGCAATTTCGATGCGGGCGTTACAGTTCTGAGTCAGCAGACACGGGCACTTAATCTGGCATGCGCAATGATTGAGGACGGCCTTGTGTCCTGCACGATCCCGGGACGCAAGCCTCCGCAGACGCGCAACATCGCCATCGTCGGCGGAGGATTTGCCGGATTAACTTTCGCCGCCGGGCTGATCGCCAAGAACGCAAACGTCAAGATTTCGATGTTCGAAGAGCGCGACGTTCTTCTGCCCCTTCAACACGGCAGCGATGCGCGGTGGCTGCATCCCAATATCTACAATTGGCCTGAGGCCGGCAGCGAAATGACTGCTGCGATGCTGCCGATCATGAACTGGACGGCAGCTCGAGCTTCCGACGTCACGGTTCAATTGCTGTCCGAGTGGAAAATCTTCGCGGCCAGACCGGTCAATGAGATTAAGCTGTTTTGCAATACTCGGCACCTTCAGATCCAGGCAATCGCGAGGCGCCAAAAGCTTCGCCTTGAGTGGGTTGGCGAACGGAGAGATCCAAGGGATGGCGGGATCCTCGATGACGCTCAGACGAGCGCGATAGGCGCATCTGAAGATTTTGATCACATCGTCCTGGCTGTCGGGTTCGGCCTTGAGCGAGGCGGCACTACGTCCTATTGGCGCAATGAAGAACTTGGTCAACCTAGCCTAAAGGAGCCGCGCAAGACCTATATGGTGTCTGGCGGTGGCGACGGCGGAATGATCGATCTGCTGAGACTTCGTGTGTCCTACTTCCGGCAGGATCGCATTTTAGATCAATTGTTCGCCGCGAGAACCGCGCTGATGACTGCCATGGAACGACTCGCATCTCGTCAGAGACGGAGACGTCCGCCGGCTCTCTTCAACGAATTCGAAGCGCTATATGCTGGTGAAGATCAAACTGGACTCGAGTTTAAGCAGGCGTGTGACGATCTGCGAGCGAGACTTCGCAGAGATACGGAGGTCATATTCCGCATCAAGCATACAAATTTTTCGGCGTTGTTTAGTCGCGGCTCATTCCAGAATCGTTTGCTTGTATACCTGCTTTTTAAGTGTGGCGGCTTCTTTCCGACCAACCAAAAAATGCAACTGATTATAGATCAGTATTCTATTTCGGAGGATTGCATTGTCACTAGACATGGCACGTTTGTCGAAAAGCAGTTTTACAGGGTCCTCGCAGGCGAACTAGGCCAAGAGTTCGCACGGCGCGCGAAGTCTCGACGTCCGTTGACGCTGACCAATTATCCAAAGTGGTTTGGGGGCTATTTTGGCTTTGCCGGCTCGTCAAGGCAGGTGCGACTTCTATCCAACGATCAGAAAAAGACATGGCGGAAAGAATACCTACCGAGCCCAACGAATTTGCTCGCGTCTTCACTATGCTCTGGAATCGCCGGCCTCCTCGTCAATGACCACCCCGCTGGCCATCGATTGCGAGTAACTCTACACCGAGCTATCACGATCCACGGCCAAGAGTTGCTACAGCAGGCTTGCGACTATCAGGGCGTCCTGATCGGCAGCAACCAAGGGGCAGGAAGAACGTTCCCCGTAGACACCGCAACGATCGGGGTGGCCTATCGATGTCGCAAGATCGTTCGCTCACGCAAGAAGATAAAAAATGTTTCTCTCCGGGAGACTATGCGAAGACTACGGCTTAACAATGCCTCAAGCGAGATGAGCCGCAATGTCGGCTTTGTACTCGCGATACCGCTCCTCGAACCGGGCGAGCGCTACACTTGGCCCTCACCAGTAGTTGGCGTCATCTACGTTGATAGTGATGCTCCGCACTATTACATTGATGACAACCGGTTGGCCGTCTTGGTATCAATAGCGCAGCGTTTTTTGGAAAGCCTTGCCTCCCCGACATTCGAACAACTAGGTCACGTTCGTAACTTTCCACTGTCGGAGATAACCAAGCGGCGAAGACCCGCGGCGGGACTGCCGTTAGTAGCAAGCAAGACATTGGAATTGGCTAGCCTGACGCCTCCATCCACAGGCGTGCCGTTCCAGCTCAACTTCGACGTTTCGGAGTTTTTGCCGACAAGAAGTCTTCAGGAAAACTAATCATGTCTCTACATCAATCGGACCACATTGCCGCAACGTCGAGGACTTCGCCTAGCGCTATTCACGTACTGAAATGCTGGCCACAGTTTTTCTCCGAGATAAAGGCGGGTCGCAAGCGACATGATCTACGAAGGTCTAACGACCGCCATTTTCAGGTCGGAGATCGGATCTTGCTTCGCGAGTTCGATCCGAGGTCCGACAAATATACGGGCAGCTCGATGAAAGTGGTGGTTACGTACATTACGTCGGCCGAACTGCCTTGCGCGCTATCGAAAGATGCACTGCACGCAGATTTTTGCATTTTAAGCATCGCTCCGTCAGAAGAATAGCTTAGCCATCATGACACGCCTGATCGCTGTGACTGGCTATTCGGGCGCAGGCAAGACGACTGCGATCGAACTGATTGCGAAGCTTTGCCCATCCGCCGTTCTCTATGTCGGCCAACTTGTGGGCGATGAAATACTGAGGCGTCAACTTCCGCCCGGCCCTGAAAGCGAACGAACGGTAAGACTTGAGCTGCGTAAAGAGTACGCATACGACGAGGACCGCGTGATGGACGCATGCGCGCGGGTACGGCGAGCTCTATGATGGCGTTGCGTGAAGGTCAGGCGGCCTGCTGATCGGCGGGCTTGTCGGCTTGGCGCAGGAGCTTCCATTCCCAGGGCAGCAATTCGTGCAGACGCGATGCGGGAAGATCGGCGATACGGGCGAGGACGTCGGCGAGCCAGGCTTTCGGATCGACGTCGTTGAGACGACAGGTCGTGATCATCGTCAGCATGATGGCGGCACGGTCGGCACCACGCTGGCTGCCGGCGAAGGTCCAGTTGCGCCTTCCCAAGGCGATGCCTCTCAATGCGCGCTCAGCACAATTGTTGGTCAAGCAGATCCTGCCATCGTCGAGGAAGCGGGCGAAGTCGTCCCAGCGCCTGAGCATGTAATTCATAGGCTTCAGGACCTCGGAGGAGCGAGAGAGGGTTTCGCGCTCACGCAGCAACCAGGCGTGCATGTCCCCGAGGAGCGGCTTGCTCTTTTCCTGGCGCACGGCGCGCCGCTCTTCGGCGCCGCAGCCGTTAATGGCGCGCTCGATCTCGAACAACACATCCAGGTGCCTGACCGCCTCCAGCGCGATCGGAGAGACCGGTTTACCTCTCTTGCCTTCGCGGGCATTCTTCTCGATGTCAGCCAGCTCGAAGAAGCCCCGCCGCGCATGGGCGAAGCAAAACGCCGGCGTAATCGGCAGCACCTTCTTCTGCGGGTCGAACAGCGGCTCGAAGCCGTTGTAGCAATCGGCTTGCAAGATGCCGGCGAAGGCGGCCAGATGCTTCTGCGGATGCTCGCCTCGTCGGTCGCTCGAGGCGTAATAGACCGCCGCCGGCGGCGCAGGCCCGGCAAAGGGCCGGTCATCCCGCACATAAGTCCAGATCCGCCCGGTCGTGCACTTGCCCTTCGCCAGGATACGGATGGTGGTATCGTCGCCATGAAGGCGCTCGGCCGCGAGCACATGGCGTTCGATCAAGTGGAAGAGCGGCATGACGGCGAAGGTCACGTGGCCGACCTGGTCGGCCAGCGTCGACAGCGGCAAATCGATCCTCTCGGCCTTAAAGCGCGCACTCTGGCGGTTGAGCGGGATATGCATGCCGAACTTGTCGAACAGGATCGTCGCCAGCAATTGTGGGCCGATGAAGCCGCGCGGCGTGGCATGGAACGGCGCGGGCGGCTGGCTGATCTTCTCGCAATCGCGGCAGGTGAACTTCTCGCGTACCGTCTCGATCAGCTTGAAGTGGCGCGGGATCTCCTCCAGCGTCTTGGTCACATCCTCACCGATCTTCGCCAGCCGCGATCCACCGCAGCAGGCGCAGGTCGTTGGAGCCTCAATGACGACGCGCTCGCGTTCGATGTCATCCGGCCATGGCTTGCGCACCGGCCGCTTGCGCATGAAGGGGCGGACGTTCTGCGTCTTCGCCGCTGCGGCCTGCGCGGCAAGCTCATCCTCGCTCGCCGTGGTGACGAGTTCTTCGAGCTCCAACTCCAGCTGCTCGAGCAGCCGTGCCGCGCGCTCGGAGCGCTGCCCGTACAGTTCGCGTTTGAGCTTCTCGATCCGCAGTTCGAGATGCGCGATCAGCGCCTCGTTGTCCGACAGCTCCGCCCGCGCACTGGCAGCCACCGCCTCGGCTCGCAGCCGCGCCTCACGCTCGGCCTGCAGCGCCGCCAGGGCACTCGCAAGGTCCGATGGAAGATCGTCCGGCTTCGATATCATGAAGCCATTGAATCAGATCAAGCAGCAGATTCAAACCGTAAAACGGCTATCCGACCCGCGTCGGGCGCTGGGTTTCTTGAGGGTTGCGCCAATCGATCCCGGACAACAGATAGCTCAATTGCGCCGGAGAGATCGTTACCGATTCACCGGCAACCGATGGCCAGATGAACCTTCCTCTCTCGAGTCTTTTGGTAAACAAGCATGCTCCCTGGCCATCGTGCCAGATCATCTTCACAAGATCGCTGCGGCGACCGCGGAAGACGAACAGATGACCGCTGAGCGGGTCTTTGCGCAACACCTCCTGCACTTGGAGTGCCAACGACGGAAAGCCTCTGCGCATATCCGTGTAGCCTGTCGCGAGCCACACTCGCGCGCCTGTCGGAACCGGGATCATCGGCGCACCAGGGCATCGAGAACTCGCCGCAGCGCGTCTCCATCAACGTCACCGTCGACCCGGATGCGGTGTCCGCTACCGAGATCAATCTCGATGATGCCCTGGCTCCTCCGTCGACGCGCCGGCGCCGTCGTCAATGGCGCTTCGGCCACATCCCGCGGCGGCACAGACGGCACAATCTCGACCGGCACCAACGGCGCTACACTCGTTTCACCGTGCTTGCAAAGCTCTTTGCGCCACCTGAACAGCTGGCTCACATGAAGGCCGGCCATGCGAGCCACCTCGGAAACAGTGGCTCCGGGCTCGAACGATGCTGCAACTAGCCGTTCCTTCTCATCCTGTGACCACCGACGCCGCCGCTCGACCGATGTGATCACCTCTGCCCGCGAAATCGTCATAGCGCTTCTCCTAGGATTACCCCTAGGACCTGCAGCGCTCGCGTCCGTCAAACAAGGCGGCCCTCAATGGAGGGATACCGTAAAGATCACGGCATGGCGGCTCTTGCCGCGTTAGCCGCCCCTCAAGCAATCCGAGAGCTAAGCGCTGGTCGCGCAGCGCTGATCGATGCCGTGTACAATGCTGAAGAGTTTGCGCATTATCACGCGCACTGCGATCAGAGCGCCAAGCTTGTATCTATCGAGGCTGGTTTCGACATTCGGGCCGCTCGGGTTGCAAGTAGAATTGGCAAGCCTCTTTCGCGAGAACAACTCCTTGAGCGTGATGAAGTTGAGCGTTGTACCCTGCGAACGGATATAACAATAGCGTCGGCGGACTTGCGTCTCGTGAATGAGGCGTCAATTGCGGATCTACAGGCACGGCTTCAGAAGGCGCTTCCGAGCCTCCTCAACCCTCAAAGGTGACCGTGCGCAGCCAAGAAGGGCAAGATTGAATTCTGCAAGCTTGGCGCAAGAGCGACACCAACCGCGTCCGCCGGATCAAACCACTGTACTTCCTCGATTTCGGAGCAGGGTCTGGGCGCACCCGAGAGACGAGCCGCATACAATCTAACTACGACGACCGTATCGATCAGATCTGCCGCGACGTCGGAGAATGATCCGAGATAATCGAGACTGCCGATATCCAGCGCGCACCCCAATTCTTCTGCCACCTCGCGGGCCAAGGCTTGGTGGTCGTTCTCTCCGGCCTCGGGCTTTCCACCCGGCAGGATATAACTCGAGCCTCCCCTTTTTTTCACGAGGAGAAGCCGTTTGTGTGCCGTAACAGCAACTCCAATCTTTACGATTTCGCGGGATTGGCTTGACATTGGTCTTGACCTCTTCGCGACCGAATCAACTCATTGAATCGACGAGAGTCCAACACCGCAACTGAGTTATAAGCGATTTGCACAGGATCCTTTTGCTCCTATGCCACCTCTTGGGGCTCCCGCCGCTGGTTAGTCCATCGAAGGCCCACGCGAAAACCAAGGCCTCAGGCAGCCGCGACTCCGCACGTCGTAAACAGCCTGCCCCATATCAGCCCGCCGTGGTCGGCCCCGCGAACTAGAGGTCGAGCAGCAGGGACAAGCAACCGTCTCGTGGTACCCTAGGCGGTGCGCACCAAGCGCACCCTCCACATGAAGGAGCGCAATCTCGCTGTCGAACTGCTGGAGCGGCTGCTCAAGGGCGAGATCAGGTCGCGCTTCAAGACCAACGTGGTGCAGTCCGCGAAGTTTTCCGAATTGCTGCAGCAGAGCCTGACGCGCTACCGCAACCGCGCGGTCGAGACGGCGCAGGTCATCGAAGAGCTGATCGCGATGGCCAGGAAGTTCCAGGAGGCGGCCCGACGGGGCGAGGACTTGGGCCTGAACGCCGACGAACTGGCCTTCTACGATGCGCTGGCCTCCAACGAGGCGGCCTTGCGGGAGCTTGGTGACGCCACGCTCAAGAAGATCGCGGTAGAGCTGACGCTCAGCCTACGCAAGTCGGTAACGGTCGACTGGGCCAAGCGAGAAACGGTGCGCGCCAAGATTCGGGTGATGGTGAAGACGCTACTGCGGCGCTACAAGTATCCGCCGGACAAGCAGGAAGAGGCGACTGAGACGGTACTGAAACAGGCTGAGGCATTGTCGGAGGCCTGGGCCGCCTAGACGCGGATGGCTACCTTGGCGCGTACTCGCGGTGGCGCAACGGCTGCCGGCCCACAAGTCGCAATTCTATCGACGGTCGACGCGCGTAGAGCACCAAGCAACGCCCAATTCGTGATGCTGGAGCACACTAGCCCGTCTGCTTACTAACATAACAGGCTTAGCTGGTCACTTCGTTCTGATCCGGTTCTAGGGCCTATGGCAGCCTCGCCAGTCGCTCATTTCCAACGCGGCCGGCTCCACTGGCGGGCACCACCGGAGGATGCTCTATGAGGCTGCCATAATGTCGCAAGTCCGTCGCTCAGCACTTCTGCTTTCAATGGTAGGCGACGGACATGCGTCACGCTCCAACCTGAATCGCCGCACTCCATGATGCTGGTGATCGTTCAGCAAAAACAGATGCCCGAATCTCCACCATCGCACGGTCCGACAGACCGAGCGCTTTAAACTGCTCGAACAGCGCTCGATTTAACTCTGCATCCGTCATTCGCGCGAATGCTCCGGACTGGTCAATCTCATGTCTGTGCACAAGAAGTCCCGCGATCTTCGCGGCCAGCTTCAACCCGCTTATGGCAGCATCCAGATTGGGCTTGAAGATCCCGGTCGCGTCGCCGTCCCGGTCGTATACCGGAAGCCCGCGGATAGATAAATCAATTACATGCTTTAGTCGGAGAATGATCCACTCTTCCGTAAGTGCGGCACGCTGTACGCCGATTTCTCTTGCCTTCGCCTCACTATGGGCGCGCTCCTCTACGATTTCTCGCACTCGGGCTTCAATCGACGGTCGTCTGCAAAGCCTACTCGCATTCGCGGGCTTGTAGACGTAGCCGGCCGCCCGGTACGCCTCGGCTTGGCTCTTACCGGAGGCAAGTGCATTGGCGACAATTTCGTGCTTCGGCTTCGATAGTATGGGCATCGGGCGTCTCGTTGTCCTTATCCATCCTTATCACGAAATTATCCTCTTTCACGAGGCATCAGGTCGAACCTGGCCGGTACGCAAATAATCGAGGTTGGAGCCAGTCACTTTTTACACCGAACCAGAGTAAACCACTCAGCTCCCGATGATTCCGCAGCCCAAGCCAATGTGGTTACAGGATCTCGGCCAAAGCGAGAATGCCGTCACTTGTCGGACCGACAGACCCCCTCGCCCAGCACCTCCCACTGGCGCCGCCCGACTGGCGAAGCATCGAACAGATTGATGATCCTGTCTTAATCATCTTGAGGGAGGGCAAGGATGAAGATGGACGTGCCGCAGCTATCGCCTTTCGCGCGAACGCCCAGACGAATAAGCGAGCTAGAACGAAAATGTCGCTTGCCGGAACCTCGGACGCGCTCCATCACGTCGGCCGGAATTCGTTGTCGGAAGTAGATGGAGGAGGAAGATTTCAATCTAACAGGTCGAGCCATCCGCAGCGCCATAAACAACGTTATCGATGACGCATGCGAGCGCACGCGCAACCTTGTTCATGTCTAGAGCCAACCACCGTCCGCCGAGATGGGCAATCGAGCTATTCGCATGAAGAAGCGAGCGCATTATCTAGGCCTCGAAAATCTTCTCCCGATGATATTCAAGAAAGTGGCATTGTTGCTCACTGGGCCCTTTGCGCAACGATGTCGGCAAGCGCAGATACTTGCGATCTCTCCGGCTGATCCGTTTCGAACGCGTATGGTCGAATGACGTCCAAAGAAACCCCGCCGACCTGCGGCGGGGAGTTTGAGCATGTTCCGTTGCAACCGCCCCGCGCTTAGCGCCAGGTTGCCGGTTCGCAGGGAGGATTATTGTACGGGGCGCTGGCAAACTGGCCAACGTCTGGAGCCCGGATGCAGTGAACGACGCGGGAGGCAGGGATGACTGCGCCGTCTCTGTCGTGCCACGCCGCCCTGGTGCCTGAGCCCCGGGTTGCCGGTTCGCAGGGAGGATTAGTGTACGGAGCGCTGGCAAACTGGCCGACGTCTGGAGCCCGGATGCAGTGAACGACGCGGGAGGGATGGACGGCTGCGCCGTTTTTGTCGTACCACGCCGCCATGGCCGGATTAGCGAACGTGGCCGCGGCGATCAGTCCTACCGAAACAAGCTTACTCATTTGCGCGTCTCCATATGATATTTGAACGACTGACTAAACTTTTGCTGCGGCTTTTCTAGCGAAGAGACTGAGCATCATCTAACCCTTCGGTAGGGTGTCTATTGAAACTCGGCACAATTGGATTGGATCGGCCTGCTTCGGTTTGTTAACTCCGAGCATGCCGGTCTAACAGGCAAACGGCCCCTACCGTGGCTTGCACTTCCAGTCGATCCGAGTCCATCGATCAGCAAGCTGCGTCCGAGGCGGTTGCACGAAGCGGGGAAACTCAAGTCCGTTTCGCACCATGAGGCGATGCTGTTTGCGAAATCGGATCGACTGGATAGAAGCGAGCTCACCGGGGTCGGCACGAGTCGGCGATCCGGCTCGGGGAAGGTCCGGAAGGGGTCAATCGCGTCTGCTTGTCGCCCCGCCAGCTACTTCCGGTCTACCTCGAACAACGGACATCGCGGTGGCTGGTCGGCATGTCTCAATGGGGCCGATTCTGTTGAAAAAGTCCTATGTGGCGCGAATGCCTATTTTCTAAGGGCTTCCGATGCGGTCGACGCCGCTAGATACGGGGGACCACGTCAATCTATACTGGATCGCTCTGCGATCTTCCTAGCTTTGCCGCGCAGGCTTTCTTGCCAGAGTTCGCCCCAAACTGATTTCAGCAAGATTTGCGCTGGTACTATTTTCGACTTTTTCAACAGTATCGGCCAACAGCGGAAGTCCTACGTTTACTTATTGCCTCGTGGGCCATACCGGCTGGCATGTCATTCGGGCAGCCCGGCTTTTCGCAATCCCTCCTCGTATCTTGTCAGGTCTCCAGCACGTAGATAAGGGCCAAGCACGTGTTTGAGATTCGAAACACGCAGCGTGGGATTTAGCCGCTGTAGCCGGACCGCCGTCTTATGTGCTTCTACGGTCTGTCCGATCATTGCATTGCTTGCGGCGCTGATACGCATTCCAGCCTGAAAGTCCGGATTGTTCTGCAATGCCATTGCAGCCCACGCTGCCGCTTCGTCATAGCGGTCCAGGAAAAAACGTGCATGCGCGATCCCGCTTTGAATGTCCACCAGCCACCGACCAAGGGGACTTAGGCGCATGGCACGTACAAAATGCTCTATTGCCAGTTTCGGATCTCCAAGCCAGATTCTCATCCAGCCACTGCAACGCCACGCCTCGGCCAAATTGGAATTGAGCATAAGCGCGCGATCGATCAGGGTTGTGCCAACGCCGAGGTCACGAACAACCAACGCCAACGCCCATCCGCTACCGCAGAGCACCCATGCGTCATCTTTGCCGAGTTCAAGCGCCCGCTGAGCTAACCTCGACGCTTCAGCAAGCTCGTCCGCTGTGCCTGAAGACCAGCCGTTGGTTTTGGCCTGAGCATAGCAGTGACTAGCATGACTGTAAGCCAGCGCAAACTCCGGATCGAGTTCGATCGCGCAGTTGAACAGGCGCAGCGCTTCGGCTGTGGCAAGCCGATTGCCGTACTGAGAAAACTTAGCCAGCCCCCTTAAGTAAACGGCATAGGCATCGAGGCTCTCCGTCGGCTTGTACTTGGCACGTTCTATTTCGGCTGTCTCAACAGCCGGGGCGATCGCCCCAACCACCCTCTCGGTCACTTGATCCTGCAAATCGAAGATGTCTCCGAGCCCGCCGTCAAACCGGTCGGCCCAAAGGTGCGCACCAGTGGTGGCATCGATGAGTTGTCCCGTAATACGGACCCGGTTTGCCGCCTTGCGAACGCTCCCTTCCAGCACGTAGCGCACCCCAAGCTCACGTCCGACCTGCTTCACCTCGACCGCGCGCCCCTTATATGTGAAGCTCGAGTTGCGGGCGATGACGAACAATGCCTTGAAACGGGACAGTGCAGTGGTGATTTCTTCCACCATGCCGTCGGCGAAGAATTCCTGCTCCGGATCGCTGCTCAGGTTCTGGAGCGGTAGTACGGCAATGGAAGGCTTGTCTGGGAGTGAAAGGGCCGCACCGAACGCTTTGATTGGCTCGTCAGGCGCTCCTGCGCATACTGCGTATGCGCGGACCGGCTTGGAGATGTTCTTGAGCTGCTGCTCTCCGCGATCCTCGAAGCCAACATCCAACTTGCCTTCGACTTCGCTGTACACCTTCTCAGAAATCAAGATGCCGCCCGGATCGGCGATCCCCTCCAGCCGGACAGCAATCGTGATCCCGTCGCCGTAGAGATCACCGTCGTGCCCAACGATAACGTCACCAAGATTGATCCCGACGCGTAGCCTTAGGGTGCTAGCTCCCGAAGTGAGATGATCCTGTATCTCAACCGCGCATCTCATGGCGGCTAATGGACTCGCGAACTCGGCGATCGCGCCGTCACCCGTAGTCTTGATAAGTCGCCCTTCGTGGCGGGAGAGGCTAGGGCCAATCAATTCTCGCTTGAGCCGCTCGAACTCGGCGTAGGTGGCTTCCTCAGCGCGTTGCAAGAGCGCAGAGTAACCGACCACGTCAGCGGCCAAGATCGCCGCCAATCGCCTTTGAACCCGCTGCTCGATCACGGCACCCTCTAAACCAACAAACTGACCATGCCGCCAGGACGATCCTGGCGTTGCGGGATGCTGCCTACGCGGCACCAGTTTCACGAGACCGAGTGCTAACCGAACGGGCGGGTGCCGTTGCAAACCATGGCGGAGCGGGTGCCTGCCTATAGTTCGCCAGCCCAGTGATCGCCCATGCAATCGCAGCAACAATCATGAATGCAGGGGCGGGGTTGAACTGGCTGAACTACGCGTCACGCGGACCGCGCTGTCACCTGATGATGGTCGGTTCTTAACCAAGTCGCCGCCTCGGCGTCTTGAAGAAACCTGCGGCATTCTGGCAGATTCTAACGCTGTGCCTATCGTAAATTAGATCCGGGCATATCGGTGACGTAGCCCGCCCAGGATTGGACGACAAAGAATGTACCCGGCGCGATCGACGGCGCGCGAGACCGGTGCATCCTTCTCCAGGGATAGATGCGTGCGGGCCGCATTGTAATATTTCATGTACGATAGCAGTAGGTGACGGAGGTGCCGCTCGCTGAACACGACAACGTGGTCAAGGCATTCCCTGCGGATCGAACCGATCAGCCTTTCAGTATATCCATTTTCCCAAGGAGAGCGCGGCGACGTCGGCAGCGGATTGGCAATGCTCATCTCGCGGATAAGCTTGCGTATCTCAGGCGCTACAGTTGGTCGGCCACCACTGCGCCGCGGCTTCCACCGCCAGTACGATCTGAACCCGGCGCGGTGCCATTCTCCGGCTTCACGATCGCCAAGGCGCCGAGCACCTTCGGAGCCAACCGATGCAAGCCGGCGAATCTCAGACGGTCCAAAATCCCGAACGTCGGCCGTTTCGACGATTTCCGCTGCAACACATTTAAGCTGATGACGCAGAATAATGTTTTCAGCCTCAAGCGGGGCCCGCGACCGGAACGCTCCGACCAACGCCAACCAGATTAGGCTACAAACCTCTCGCATAGGGCCAGGAGCATCGCTCGATTCGATATCAGTTGCCAGCAAGATTGAGTTTCCCGACAGGGACAGGAGGGGACTTTCAGCTCCTGTCCAGAGACCTCGAAAACGGCGGTAAAATCAGCGTTTTCCGAGCACGTTTAACATAGCGGCGCCATCGCCGAGACATAAGGCTGTGGCCTATCGCCCCGCCACGAGCCGGTTCGAGGCGCCCGCTTGCAATGCCGCGCGCCTCTCGACCGTGGCGTGATTGAACAGTTCGAGCACCAGGCCAAAGGCCGCCAGTTCCTCTTCCTCGATGGCGCCGTCATCGTAGCATTCGAGCGCTTCACCGATGATGACGTCGACCTCGCGCTGCATCGCCAGCAGTTCCTGGTTGGATGCCGCGGTGCGCACCGTGGAAACCATGGCCAGGATTCTGTTGCGATGGCTGGTGCTTTCCTCCCTGTCGTCCCGATTCAAATAGTGACGCAACCAGGCGCCGGCCGAACCGATCCCAGAGAGAAGCAGCAGCGCAAACCAGAAGTAATCGCCGTACCTGTCAAGGAAGGTGCGTTCGGTGCCGTCGATGACGGCTGCCGCTCCCCGATGTACCGGCAGTTCGGCGTCTTTCTCTGTGTCCGGCTTGGTGATGCGCGCAGCGCCAGGCACTTGCCGAGCAACCGCCTGGCGGACGGCAAATAGTTGCCGGAAAAATGTCGCCACCGTCGTTTCAGACAAAGCCTTTCGTGCCACTATCAGGTGGCTGACGCTGACCGTCTCGACCTTGTCATCCGGCCAGACCGGATTCGCATTGAAGACGCTGGGTGGAATTTCCTCGGATTCATAGCGCGGGTGCTTCAGGGCAATGGCCTCCGATGCCTCGATCGCGAGAAACTTGGGCTCGCCTCGCGCCCGGGCCGTTGCGGCGATGGCGTCGGAGGTGATTTTGCTGTCAAGCGGACCGACCGCCATGAATGCATCGAGGGTCGGGTCGCGCGCCAGTTGCTCGATTTGGTCCGTGGGCATCGGCGCACTGCTTCTGTTGCTGGCCGTGCACATGGACCTCAGCGTCATCGCCATCATCGGAATCATTTTGCTGATTGGCATCGTCAAGAAGAACGGCATCATGCTGGTCGACTTTGCCCTCGAGGAACAGCGCCAGCATGGCCTCGACCCGCAAGAGGCGATTTACCAAGCCTGCATGCTGCGCTTCCGGCCGATTTTGATGACGACGATGGCCGCTCTCCTCGGCGGCATGCCCCTGATGGTCGGCACCGGCACCGGCTCGGAGCTCCGCCAGCCTCTTGGCTACACCATCGTCGGCGGCCTCATACTTTCGCAAATCCTGACGCTTTACACGACACCCGTGGTCTATCTTTACCTCGACCAGCTCGGCGGGTGGTTCACGAAACGCAAGCCGCGCGCGCGCTGCCGAAGCGTCCAGCCCGGGCGCAGCCGAACAAGACACGGGGTTAAATCATGAGTCCGCTTGACAAGGTGATCGTTGGCATGGCCGCCGAGAAGAACGTGACCGTCACGCCCGAGATGACGGTCGGTCACGTCGTGCCCGGCATGCCCGCCGTCTACAGCACGCCGATGATGATCCTCCACATGGAGATGGCATCGGGATCGGCCATCGCACCGTTCTTGCCGGCGGCATGTGTCAGCGTCGGAATGGCAGTCAACGTCCGCCATCTCGCGGCAACGCCGGTCGGCCGCACCGTTCGCGCGATTGCCCGCGTCGCCAGGGTTGAGGGCAAGAGCATTCTCTTCGAGGTCGAGGCATGGGACGGCGGCCGGAAGATTGGCGACGGCACCCACCGACGCGGCCTTGTCAATGTCGCCGAATTCGAGAAGCGATTTGGTGTAACGACCGCGAAGGTCACGACGGCTTAGCACGTGAGCATAGCCCGGATTTGGCAAATCTCAGAAATTGACCTCCACCGTCTCTTGTTTCCGTTGAAAACCGCAAGGTCTCATCGGTCGAACGAAAGCACCCCGATCACTGCCGCACCCAGAACTAGCAGCGCCGGATTGAATTTGGTTTGCAGCAGGATCAGCAGGACGCCAGCAGCG
Source organism: Bradyrhizobium sp. 6(2017) (assembly GCF_011058295.2). Taxonomy (NCBI): domain Bacteria; kingdom Pseudomonadati; phylum Pseudomonadota; class Alphaproteobacteria; order Hyphomicrobiales; family Nitrobacteraceae; genus Bradyrhizobium; species Bradyrhizobium sp. 6(2017). The sequence continues at coordinate 9,880,166 of NZ_CP049289.2, forward strand.
ATCGCTGCGGTTTCAAGCCCGACGATCGCGCCTTTCGCCATGGTGAAGCATCCGGCCAAAAGGAGCCCGATCGAGACTGGTGCAAGCCCCTGTTGGATGGATGTTCGCCACGGCCACCTCTCGAGTTTTATCCAGCACCGGCCGACCGCGAACGTTAGCAGCGCCGACGGTCCGAAAAACGCGATCAGCACGAGGATCGAGCCCAGCGGGCCACCCGCCCAGTCCCCTATGGGAACGATCATCATCATGTTGGGACCGGGCGCCAACTGCCCCACGCTGTACAAATGGATCAACTGCGGGAAGGTTAGCCACTCGTGCACTTCGACGGTCAAGGTCTTCATTTCTGGAAATGCCGCCATCCCCCCGCCAACAGTCAGCAGGGACAGATACGCGAACACGCGAAAAAGTGCGGGAAGCTCGCTTATTGTGCCGCCTCCGCCTTCCGCTCGTTGCGAGGCCGATGCCAGAGAATTGCCATGAGACCTACGACGATCAGCGTCCGCAGCACGGATTGATGCAAGAGATCAACGGCGATCACGGTCAACGCGACGAAGACGAAGTCAATCCGCTGCGCAAACGACCTCCTGCTCAACTGCACCACGGTGGAGAGAATCAATCCGACCGACGCTGCTGCCACCCCTTTTAACGCGGCCGTCGCCCAGATATGGTCACCGTGCGCCCGGTAGACGATACCGGCGATGAACATCAGCACACCGCCCGGCAGACACATCCCGAGAACAGCAACGATTGCGCCCAACGCTCCGCTTAATTTCTGCCCGACCAGAATTGCCATATTCGTAGCGTTCAAGCCGGGAAGGCTCTGGCTGATCGACAGAAGCTCGACGAATTCCTTGTCTCGCAGCCATTGCAACTTGGTTACAAGACGGCCGCGCAGATAGGGCACGACACCGCCGAAGCTGCTCGCGCCGATGATCAGAAATTCAAGGAATACTCGGCCGAGCGAAACGCTGCCGGACGTTGCCTCGTCGTCAGTTACCTGCGGCTTCGCGTCAATCTCACTCATGGCTCTGTGGCGCAGCTCCCTTGAGCCGATAGACCATGGCAGTCTTTGTCACGCCGAGTGCAAGCCATCCCGCGACCTCGCGCTGCAACGTGACGTAAAGCTGAGCCGCGAGCTTTTTCTGCTTCGCTGCGATAGCTTCCTTTCGATCGAACTTGAGCTGAAACGCAAACTCCCCCACCAGCGGCAACTGTTCACCACGAGTGCGCCACACGGCGATGTCGCATTTGGCTACCAACTCCTTCCCGAAATCCAGGCTTCCCAGTGGAAGGAGAACTTCCTCGACAATTCCTTCATTCACCAGGCCGACCCATTCCCTGTCAGTCCGCTTCAACCTGGTCAACGGTGGGAAGACCTTGTCCAGCGTGGCGATGGATATCTTGTCTTGTGCATGTGTTTGGCTCAGGGCGAACTGGCAATTGTGTGAATAGAGGATCCGATAGCCCCCGATCTCATCCTTCAAAGGCAGCGCCTCCGCCTTGAACTTGATCCGGTACTTGCCGTCGATCCGGGGGCGGACATCCAGGGCCGCCGCCTTCTGCTCATCGGGATGACGAAACTTGAACACGATCTCAGGATCGCCTACGGGAAAGCCGTCCACGTAGGAGACCCGCCGACGCAGAATGAACGCGTTGGTGTAGAGCGCAAAGTCGGGTGTATCGAGGAAGACAATTTCTCTGATTTCCGGTCGAAGGTCGGCTTTTTTGTCCTCGATGAAGCCGACGCCGACTTGCTTCGCCGTTCGCCGAACGATCTTGCCGAAATCGCGGAAGCCTTGCACCGACGTGAAGCCGTCCGGCTTCAGGATGAGCTTCGCTTCCAGATACTGAACCCGGTCGAGTGGCGCACGATCGGCATAGGTTGTCACCGCTCCAGGCGTATCCGGCGCTGAAGTCATTTTGGCCTACATCCTTTTCTGGGTGCCCGTATGCACGATGCATGGACGGAAAGACGGACGGTCTTTGGCTAGGCGTTCTCTCAGAACGCCTAGATGCGATTTCCGGCCCTGGAAGCGCACTCCAGGCAGACAAGAGACGCCTCGATCAGAGGAAGTTCTCCTTCACCATTTCCCAGACGTCTCCGCCCCGTCCGTGCAAGACCGCGCGTGTGGTATAGAGCGCCATGCCGATTGCCGGTTCGACGGCCGTGAAAGGTGGCATGACCAGTTGCATGGGATTGACGTGGACGTGCAGCAGCGCCGGCCCCGGCTCCGCGAGCCACACCTTGACGGCGTCTTCAAGCTGCTCGGCCTTGGAAACGGTCTGGCCCCACAGACCCAAAGCCCGTGCCACCTCTGCAAAGTTCGGATTCTTCAATTTCGTGAAGGTATCGAGCATGCCCTCGGCTTTTTGCTCTATCTCCACGAAACCAAGCTTACCGTTGTCAAAGACCGCGATCTTGATAGGTAACGCCTGTTGGACAATAGTCATAAGATCGCCGAAAAGCATTGAGATGCCGCCATCTCCCGCCAGGCAGATAACCTGACGATCGGGCTGCGATTTCTGGAGGCCAATGGACGACGGCATTCCATTCGCCATGGTCCCGTGAAGAAGGCTCGCAAAGATACGACGCTGGCCGTTCGTTTCGATGTGGCGATAGGCCCAGGCGGCCGGGGTACCATCATCAGCCGTGAAAAGCGCATCTTTGGCGGCATGCTGACTGATCACCTTTGTCAAATAGCTGCCGGGAATGCTGCCGTCGCGACCTGCTGCGATCTTGACCTCGTTCGCTTCCTTGTATTTTGCGTAGCGCCTCAGGTACGCATCGCGGAATGACGAATCACTTCGTTCGTTGAGCTTGGGCAGCAATGCCTCGAGTGTTTCCTTGACGCCACCGACAACTCCCTTCGTGACCGGATGGCGTCGCCCGAGATGCGTGGGGTCGATATCAACCTGCACGATCTTCGCTTTGTCGGGATAGAACTGGCGCCAGGCAAAATCCGCGCCCAGCATCAAGAGTGTGTCGCAATTCAGCAGGGCATGGTAGCCGGCCTCGTTCCCAAGCATGCCGGTCATCCCGATGTTGTAGGGATTGTCATGCTCAAGGAAATCCTTGGCGCGCGACGTATGAGCGATCGGCGCCTTTAGCTTCTCGGCAACGGCCAGAATTTCCGTATGCGCTCCATGACAGCCGGACCCGCCATACACGGCGATATTTTCGCCCTTGTTAAGAATTTCTGCAATTTCCGCGAGATCGCCGTCGCTCGGCCGAACCACCGGATCCGAGACATGCACTGCATAGGAAACATCGTTGTGTACGGTTGACGCGGAAACGTCCGCGGGCACGATAAGAACGGCGACACCTCGTTTCGCCAAAGCTGCTTGGCAGGCAATGACGGTCTTGCGACGCGCCTGCTCCGCCGTATAGATCATGTCGCAGAAGACGCTGCAGCTCTGGTAGACTTGCTTGAAGTCGACCTCCTGGATGAAGTCAAAGCCCAGTTCGTCGCGAATGATCTGGCTTGCGATCAGAACCACGGGCGCACGATTTCGATTCGCCTCGAAGATTCCGTTGATGAAGTGCAGGCTGCCGGGACCGCAGCTTCCGGCAACGGCGGTCAAGTGACCGGTCACCTGCGCTTCGGCTTGCGCAGCGAACGCGCCCGCTTCTTCATGTCGGACCGACACCCACTCGATCGTGCTCCGTTCGAGCGAGCGAGCGATCAGATTGAGGGTGTCTCCTACGACGCCGTAACAATGCCTGACACCCGCGCTCTGCAGGGTTTCAACAATGATATCCGCGACCTGCTTGCTCATGACATTCCCTTGCTTGGACTATTCCCGATCGCAGCATGCGCTTTCGCGCGGACACAAGCTTGGATGTGGTTGCAAAGATTTGCATCCAACTGCGCCGACAAATGGCATCCGCCTTGGGGATAGGATCAGAAACTGAAAGACTCGCTCGGCCTTCGACGAAACCCTCGGTACCATGCATCGCCGAGTGAAAGCGTCGCTCATGTGGCGCGCAAGCCAGTATGAAATCTGGACCGCATGGCGTGACATCAGCGATTGCGCGGTGACAAATCCATGCCGGGCGCGAGCCCGGGATTAATCTGCTCGGGCGACGCGGCCCCCGGCACCGTCTCGGCAGGAATTGATTCCGTGGGGACGCGCTGAATGGTCATCACGGGCAGACAATTTGGACGCGGCAGCGGGTCGTTGAAAAGATCGGTGAGCTGATCCACGACATCCCTGCGCATGCGATCGAACCAGTTAGGACGAGCGACTTCTGCTGCCGGTCGCACCGTTACCGTTGCAGTCATCCCGGAAACCAGCGGCACACCAGACGGGACTGTATCGATCGAAATACGAACCGGCACGCGTTGCGCGAGCCGTACCCAGGTATAGACTGGGTCGACATTGGGCAGCCCTTGCGCACCCGCGGCGGCGTTCGACACGCTGATGCCACGGGTCACCGTGCCCACGCGTCCGGTGACCGGCTGGCCATAGCCCATCAGCTTTGCTTCGGCGCGATCGCCGACACAGACCCGTGCCAGCTTCGTCTCTTCGAAATAGCCGTCGATCCAGAAGCTGTCGGCATCGATGACCGAAATATTGCTCGTCCCGGCATGCGCAAAATCGCCAACGCGCATCAGCAAATTGGTGACGTAACCATTAACGGGACTGACAACGCTCGTCCTCTTCAGGTTGATCTCTGCTTGCGCGAGTTGCTGTTGCGCGGCGTCGAGCGCGGCCTTTGCCTGAACGGCGTTGCCGGCAAAGATTTGCTGCTCTTCGGCCGTGGTGGCCAAGTTGGTCAAGTGCTGACGGCGTTCGGACTCGACCTGCTTAACCTGAAGATCGGCGGCTCGCTGCTGGACCGTCGCAACGCCCGTCCGCTGGGCTACTTCAAAATCAAACGGCTCGATGGTGTAGAGTACTTCGCCCTTGTGGACATATTGGTTGTCGACGACCCGTATATCGTTGATCTGGCCCGATATCTGAGGTGCGACATTCGCAACCTGTACACGTACCGTGCCATCCCGCGTCCAGGGAGCCATCACATATTGCTGCCACGTGAGAAGGGCAATCATAAGCGCGGCGAGCGCGATGGCGAGGGTGGCGAGGCGCTTGCCAAGCGAAGCGAGGAAACTCGCGGGGCCACGGCGGGCCCCCGGAGAAACGGGAGCCGACGAACTCTGCTGTCGATCATGGTCGATGTCCGGCTGGCTGCGTGCCACGGGCTTTTGCCCCGGCGCCGGATTCGGGCTATCGCTTCCTAGATCCTGCGTTGTAGCGAGTTGCGCATCATGCGTTGCGGCTCGATCTTCAGAAACAGACATTCCCAAGACTCTCTCCTTTAGAACGATAGCGCCAGCAGCCCGACGATCGCGACATAGAGGCTGAGCTCCGCGATCGATGGATTGCTGAAAAAGCTGGAAAATCGCATGAGATGTAGAATCGGACGCAGCACTATGATGATCGCGACTGCCACCACGGCATAGGAAATGATGGGGGCGACCAACACACCGCCAACGATCAGTTCCCGAAAGGTCTGCGTCATGATGATGTCTCCGCAAGGGACTCCGCACCTGAACGCGGTGGAGTGAACACAACACTTGCGAGGACGAGCGCCGCGCTGGCGCCGGCGACGGTAACGTCCCCGAGGGACGCGCCCTGGCGTAGCGCTTCGGCAGCGGCAATCATGGATGCGGGATCCCGCCGCCCGAGCGCCGCGTGCGCGGCGCGGGCCTCCGCCCGCAACGGACCCCGCATCAGGCGGTCCAGCTCCAGCTGGCCGAGGCGAAGGGCAGCAGCCTGGTCGAAAGCAGCCATCGCCTCTTCCACGGCCGCCTGATGCTCAGGCGTACTGCCGCCAACGGCCAGAATTTCCGCGATCCGGCCCGCGTCGCGAAACAGCGCCTCCTCCGGGGCAAGCTCCTGGTTTTGCCAAGACGGCAAGAGCCTGAGATCCCGACGTGCCGACGCCAGCAGCCACTGGCGGTGGCGGTCAGGTGATACCGGAGGAATAAGAATATCCGCCGCGAACAGAAGGCTGGTCGCGAGCACGAGGAAGAGAACGGAAAACAGAAATGTCTGCGGATTGTAGGTTTCCGGATTGCTGGGCGCGAAAAGAACCAGGATGAAGACGAGATTGAGCCGACCAAGCGCCGATACGATCCGATTCGGCACGGTCATCAGGAGCGCGGCACCGATCATGAAGGGGGCCAACGCGATCGCCAGCAGGGGAAACGCCGTGGCGCCGTCAAGAACGACGAACTCCAGTATGCCGGCCATGAGTGATGCCAGGGGCGCAACCACAACCGCGATCGTCGTGAAGGCTCGCGGATCAGGGGTCGTGGCACGCAACCCGATGATGATCGCGACGAACGACAGCGACACCTCGGTCGTGGACCAGCCGCTGAGCGCGAAGAAGGATGCCACCAGCAGGAAGCAGGCGGCGGCTCGTACGCCGGACTCGGCCGCAATACGACGGGAACGATACAGAGGCGCGCGCCAGGCTCTTGACGGGCGCGTGCCGGCGACGAGCGCCGTGAGGCTTCCCCGCACTTCACCATCCATTCGGAGCATACGTTCGGTGAACCAGAGCGACCCTGATGCCAACAGGTCGCGCGAATCCATGTCGCGCTCGATTGAAAGCGCTCCGTGCGGCGATGCGACTATGCCGTTGGAATTCGCCTCCAGTTGTGCAACGACCTGCTCGCGCTCCCCAGGCGGAGCGGATCGCGGCAACAGCTCCAGGGCGCGTATTGCGAACAACTCGGCTACCATCCCTACCATCGCATCACGGGCGGCAGCGCTCCTCGCCGGACCATTGCTCGACTCGGCACCGAGACTGTTGATCTCGGGGCGCTGCGCAGCGATTTCACGCAACAATCCCGCGGTTGTCATTGCAGGCACGGGTTCTCCGCGCAGAACGCGTTCTGCGTAGCCGGCTAGGCGGCGCCGAAGGGCTTCGAGTTGAGCCGCCAGACGTGGATGCTGATCCGGCGCAACCAGGAGATCGTTGACGACCGTGACGACGAGAATCCCGACTGCGATGGCGGCGCCGCGCGCTACGCCGGATTCGAAGACGTGCTGAGGATTATCGATCTGCTGAACGGCGATAATTGCCACCGTGTAACCGCTGAGCGCAGCGGCGTAGGCACGATTGCCGTCCAGCAGACCCACCGCATAGACACAAATTCCCAACCACGCCGCGAATGCGCTGAGAAGCAGGGCTCCGGTCTGAACGAACATGCCAACGATGGCGACCGATGCCGCCACACCGATGACGGTCGCAATCAGCCGAAACGCCGCCTTTTCCAGCGCCTGACCGCGTGTCGGCAAAGCGAGGACGGCGACGGTTACCGCTGCAGAAGACGGTGCCTCCAATTCGAGCCAGAAGGCTGCGTAGAGCGCCACAACGATAGCCAGCCAGATCCTGATCGCGAAGGTCCACGAGCTTGCCGGAAACCCCGCAAAAGTCATTGGGCGACTGTCTACGGTAGTGCTCAAAGTGCTCTCCGACCTTCATGTGGATTGCAGTGTTGAGCCGTGCGTGGCGCGCAGGCTGACATGGAAAGCATGGCCATCATTTTGCGATCTTCGATGCTGGTTAAAACGTAACGGCCCGAGTTGCCGTTTTATTCGTAACCCACATCCGCCACTTTTCCGCGAAAGAGCCTGTAGACCACGAACGTGTATATGAGCGTGAGCGGCATGACGAAGAGACCGGCCCCCCAAAAGATGAAGTTCAGACTTGCCGGAGGTGACGCTGCTTGCTCGACCGTGAGCGCGAACGGAATCATGAATGGCCAGAACGAGCAGGCCAAGGTGCCGAAGGCTGCGAGGAAGATCAGCGTGGAGAATCCGAACGGCGCCAAGTCTTTGCGCTGCTGTACGCTCTTCAGCAAGCAAACCGAAGATATCGCTCCGATCAGAGGGAAGATCAGGAGATACGGACGCTCGAGCCAGCGGCTCATCAAATGGAGATGCATGGTGAGCGCCAGGACAAAGGCCGTGGCCAGAAAAGCAAGGACGGCAACGGTCATCACAGGCAGCAATTGGTAGGCGCGCTCCCTTATCTCTCCCTCGCACTTCCGGACAAGCCAACTGGCGCCGAGAAGGCTGTAGCCAAGCACCAGCCCAAATCCGCAAAGCGCTGCGAAAGGGCTGAACCAGCCCAATGTCCCGCCGATATAGTGACCATCCTTCATCGGTAGGCCTTCGACCAAAGCGCCTACCGTCATGCCCTGGATGAATGTCGCGACGAACGATCCGCCGGCGAAGCCCAGATCCCAGAACCACCGAAATCCGAGCGATTTGTATCGAAACTCGAACGCCACACCGCGCAATATCAACGCACACAGCATCAACACGAGCGGGAGGTAAAACGCCGACAGAAGCGCGGCATAGGCTGCCGGAAAGGCGCCGAACAGCACCGTGCCGGTGATGACCAGCCAGGTCTCGTTGCCGTCCCAGACCGGCGAGATGGCGCCGAGCATCTTGCGTCGATTGGGTTCGTCAGCAAACGCAAACAGGATGCCGACACCAAGATCAAAGCCATCCAGCAACACGTAGAGCAATGTGGTTGCCGCCAGCAGGCTTGCCCAGAACAGAATCATGCCCGGTTCCCTCCTTCTGTGGTCTCCGGAATCGGGTCGCCGATCACCGCAAGCGGACGCTTGGAATTGGTGCCAAAGATGGGCCCCGGTCCGACAGGCCCGGCCCTCAAGAGGCGATAGACATAGAGAGTTCCGAAGCTGAAGATGATCAGATAAACAGTGACGAAAATGGCCAAGGAAACCATTACGGCTTCGACCGTCAGTGTCGGAGTGACGGCGTCGGCCGTGCGAAGCGCGCCGTAAACGCTCCAGGGCTGGCGCCCCACTTCTGCGGTGAACCATCCCGTTAGCGTCGCGACGAACGGAAGCGGAAAGCTCAGGAAGGTCGCCCACAGCAGGAGCCGCTCTCCCTTCCTGCGATCGACCACAAGCTGGAAAGAGCCCAGCCAAGCGACTGCCATCATCAAAAGACCACAGCCAACCATCACCCGAAAGGCAAAGAATGGGATCGCAACAGGCGGCCTATCTTCCTTCGAAAAGCTGGTCAGCCCGACCTCCTTGGAGTCGAGCCGCATCGAGGCGATGAGGCTGCCGAGATATGGAATCTTCAGCTCGAAATGATTTTCTTCCTTCGCTTCATCCGGAATGGCGATGAGGACCTCGCTGGCAGGCTGTTCGTCATGCCAGCGGCCTTCGATGGCTGCGAATTTCGCAGGCTGTTTCTCGTGAACGTAATCCCCGTTCAAGTGCCCCAGAAACAGTTGCACCGGAACGAGAACCGTTGCCAGGAACAGACCCATTCGCAGCATCAGCCTGCCTTCCACCGCGTATGTGCCGCGCAAGCGATACCATGCGCCGGTCGCGGCAACACAGAAGGCCCCGGTCAGATAGGCCGCGACCAGCATGTGAGGAAAGCGGACCCATACGACCGGGCTGAAGATGATCGCCTTCCAATCGGTCGGGACGAAGATGCCATTCTCAATTGCGTAGCCTACCGGAGCCTGCATCCAGCTGTTGTTCACCATGATCCAGAAGGCGCTGAAGGTCGTGCCAAGCGCCACCATCATGGTCGAGAACAGGTACATCAGCGGCGGCACCCGGTTTCGCCCGAAGATCAGCACACCATAGAACGACGCCTCCAGGGCAAATGCCGTAAAGCTCTCGTACACCAGCAATGGTCCCTGAATGGGGCCTGTTACCTCCGACAGCCGGCTCCAGTTCATCCCGAATTCGAACGCGAGCACGATCCCGGAGACGACACCGAGCCCAAACGTCACGCCGAATATCCTGAGCCAGAATTCGAAGAGACGACGATACACAGGCTTCCCGGTGGATAGGTGGAACGCCTCGAGCACGACCAGCCACGCGGCAAGCCCGATCGTGAATGACGGAAAGATGATGTGAAACGACACCGTGAAGGCAAACTGCACGCGAGACAGCAGAAGTGCGGTCCACATCATGTTGTAGCTCCCGTTCCTGCCGAAGATCAGCGAGTTAGATTGACCTTCGCAAGGTCGATGAGTTGAGCCGCGCGGCCGTCAAGAACTGCTTTCATCGTGAACATCCCGAAGTGGTAGGCCTCATCGACGGTCGTCTTGGGCGGCATGGCGAGCTCCTGCCGAGCACTCACCACGTCCAGCAAGACCGGGCCTTGGTGTGCGAGCGCGGCCTCAATGGCCCCCTTCAACTCCTGCGGCTTCTCGACCCGGATGCCGCGGACACCCATAGCGTCTGCCATCAGCGCAAAATTCGGATTCTTGAGGTCACATCCCGTGTCGAGGAATCCATTGGCCTTCATCTCCATTTCGACAAAGCCGAGCGTCCCGTTGTTGAGGACGATCACCTTTACGGGGAGCCCCATCTGGGTCAGCGTGAGAAAATCTCCCATCATCATGCTGAAGCCGCCGTCGCCCGACATCGAGATGACCTGGCGATCCGGATAGGTCGCTTGCGCGCCGATCGCCTGCAACATCGCATTCGCCATCGATCCGTGATTGAACGAACCGATGATGCGCCGCCTGCCGTTGACTTTCAGATAGCGCGCGGTCCAGATGATCGGGGTTCCGACGTCGCAGGTGAATACGGCATCGTCGGCGGCGAGTTCGCTCACCAGACGGGTCACATATTGCGGATGGATGGTATTGCTGTTCGGACCGCTCTCCGCCAGCGAGTCGAGATCTTTCCTGGCCTTCTTGTAATCGATCAAAGCATCGTTGAGATGGCTGAAGTCCGTCTTCTCCTTGACCACCGGCAAGACGGCATCCAGCGTATCCTTGACAGTCCCGAGCAGACCGAGGTGAAGCGAACAGCGATTGCCAAGCGCTTCCGGCCTCACATCCACCTGCGCGATTTTTGCGTGCTCTGGATAGAATGCGCGGTAGGGGAAATCCGTCCCGAGCATCAGGAGAGCGTCGCAATTCTTCATCGCCGCGTATCCTGATGCGAAGCCGACAAGACCGGTCATCCCGACATCGTAGGGATTGTCGTATTCAATGAACTCCTTGCCGCGAAAGGCGTGCACTATCGGTGCCTTGAGTTTGCGGGCCAATTCGACGATTTCTGCGTGAGCACCTGCACAGCCCGCGCCGCAGAACAATGTCACCCGTGATGCTTCGTTGAGAAGGTCTGCCAATTGTCCGATTTCGGTTGCGCCTGGGCGGAGCACCGGCGCAGCCGGCACCATCCATTCCGGGACATCGGCGTCGATTTTCGTCAGCGCGACGTCGCCAGGCAACACGATGACCGCGACACCTCTTTTTGCGATCGCTACCCGGATGGCACGCTTGAGGATCTGTGGAAGCTGATTGGCACTCGAAACGAGTTCAACGTAGTGACTGCACTCCTTAAACAGGCTCTCGGGATGGGTTGCCTGAAAATAGTCGATCCCGATCTCGCTGCTCGGGATATGGGAGGCGATCGCCAGCACCGGCACGCCGCTGCGCTGGCAATCGAACAGACCATTGATCAGATGCAGATTGCCGGGACCGCAGCTGCCGGCGCACACGGCAAGGTTTCCGGTGAGGTGAGCTTCGGCCCCCGCCGCGAAAGCCGCAGCTTCCTCATGACGCATGTGGATCCAATCGATCGATTTTCTTTTCCGCAGTGCGTCGGAAACACCGTTGAGGGAGTCGCCAACCACACCGTAGACACGCTTCACGCCCGTCTTCTCGAGGGCTTCGACCAGGTATTCGGATGCAGATTTGCTCATTGATTTTTCTTTCCTATCGCGCGGTTCCAATGTCGAACTCGGGCCGTTTCTCTTCTCCGGCGGTGAAACTGCCGGCGATGACCTCATTTCCGTTTCAGCGGAACGAGTTTGCTCTCTGCTCGCGCAACCGGCAGGACGGAAAGCGAGCGCACGCCCTGCGCACCGTGGATGAGCACACCTTCGATATCCGCCGTCGCGGACGGGCCGGTGTGGAAGCTGGCATAGTGCCTGTCGCGGAATTCGGGTCGGCGATAGGCGTGGTGCAGGTTGACGACGATGTCGGCAGGATCTACGAGCACGATCAGGTGTTGCGCGAGGTAGGCGACCCCGTTGACGTGAAGATCGGCATCGCTCAGCAGGACGGAGCCAGTCTCCGCGACGGCGAATGATGCTCGGACGATGGCAAAATCGATATCCGCGAGATCCCGCGGCGCACCGACGTCAGCGATATCCCGGTTGCCCACGATCTCCGGCACGGTGGAGCATACGACTTTTGCATCCGCGATCTTCGTCCGTACCGGCGCCAGGATATCGCCGCAGGCTGGCGGATCGAGGAATACGCCGCCCATGCGGTGCAGGTTGTCCTTGAAAGTAGACAGAAGCGAAGTGGGCGGTCCGCTGTCAAAGAGGGGCACGTGTGGCAGCGGCCGGTCCAGGCGTGGCAGATTGGCTTGGATCGAAGCCAGGATGTCGTCGCGGCTGCTCATGGCTTCTCTCCTCGATTCGCGTGATACCAGCTGTGGAAAGTTTGCTTGGCTGGGTGCGGCACTTCGCGGTGCTTCCCCCAGGCGTTGAGGCCGTTGTAAATGACGAAGCGTGGCAGATGGGCGAGCGCCGTTTCGGCCGAGGCTACCGCGGCGCGGTAGGCCGCGGGCCTGGACAACACAGCGCCGGCGGCCTTCATGGCGGCTTTTTTGACGAGCGGCACCTCGTGCTGATTTACGAGAACCCGCCGCCACGCATAGATCTGCTCGTGGATGTTGATCTTCACCGGGCAGACATTGGTGCAACTGCCGTTAAGCGAGGAAGCGAATGGCAGGTTGCTATATTTCCGCGCGTTGAAGGTCGGATCGATGATGAGGCCGATCGGGCCGGAATAGGTGGCGCCGTAGCTCAGGCCCCCGCTGCGGCGATAGACCGGACACGTGTTCATACAGGCGCCGCAGCGGATGCACTTCAGGGACGTCCAGAATTCTTCCAGGCCCAAGCGCTCTGACCGGCCGTTGTCGACGAGCACCACATGCATCTCGCCACCCGCCCGAGGCCCACGGAAATGGGAGGTATACTGGGTCATCGGCGAGCCAAGGGCGCTACGTGACAGGAGGCGGACGAGCACCGCCAGGTGCTCCAGGCGGGGAATGATCTTCTCGATGCCGATCGAGGCGATGTGCAGCTTCGGTACGTTGGCCGATAAATCGGCGTTGCCCTCGTTGGTGCAGACGACGAATGTCCCGGTCTCGGCGACCACGAAATTGGCCCCCGTCATGCCCGCATCGGCGTTGAGGATCAGCGGGCGTGTCGCCTCCCGTTGTGCTTCCGCCAGATAGTGGACGTCGCTATTGCCGGGGTCGGTGCCAATCGTACGTGAGAATACTTCCGCCACATCGGTGCGCAGCTTATGCACGGCCGGTACCACGACATGGCTCGGATCCTCGTTGTCAAGCTGCTGAATGCGCTCACCCAGATCGGTCTCGATGACCTCGATCCCGACGGAAGCCATGTAAGGCCGGAAACCGCACTCCTCGGTCAGCATCGACTTGCTTTTGATCAACGACTTCGCACTATGGTCGCGCAGGATGCCATGCACAATCTTGTTGTGCTCGGCGGCGTCGCGTGCCCAATGCACGTGGATCCCGTTCGATCGCGCGTTGGCCTCGAACTGGCCGAGATACTCGTCGAGATGGGCGAGCGTGTGTTCCTTGATCGCCGAAGCGAGCGACCTAAGTTCCTCCCATTCGGGAATGCCATGCATCTCGCGGTCGCGCTTTTGCCGCAGATCCCAGAGCCGCTCGTCATGCATCTTCTCGTGCTCGGTAGCAGCGATAAAGCGGGCGGCAGCCTCCTGCTGGTCGATCGGTCGGTTGCCACGGACCTTCGCACCCCGCGGCTGCGGCTCAGGAGCCGGCCGCAGTGGCTTCGATGCTCCTTCGGCGTGATCAAGGCGGCGGCCGTCGCGGATGATGGCATCGGGGTCGGCATCGGCCCGCAGCTCGGAATGCAACATCGCGCTGCCGGTTTGCTCGTGCGTCGTACTCATGCGCTGGCTCCGTTCAGGATTTCGGCGATGTGAATGAACTTCATCGGAACGCCGATGCGCTCGGCGCAGCCTCGCTGATGCATCAGACACGAGCTGTCGGCCGAGACGATGTATTCAGCGCCGGCATGCGCATGGTCGCTGACCTTGTCGTAGCCCATCTTGGTGGAAACGACCTCCTCGAACACCGAAAAGGTGCCGCCGAAGCCGCAGCATTCGTCGGGACGCACCGGCCGCGCGAACTCGATTCCGTCAATTTTGGAAAGCAGGTCGATGGGCTTGGAGAAGAACGGCTCGTGCAACTCCGACGGAAGCGCGTGCTTGAGCCGGCGCAGCGTGCCGCAACTGTTGTGCAGGCCGACCCGATGCGGAAATCTGGCCCAAGGAAAAGCGTCGACTTTCTGTATGTCATGCAGGAAATCGACCAGTTCGAAAGTTCGCGAGCGCACCTCCTTGACCTCCTCGGTCTGCTCTATCGCGAAATTGTCCCGCACGTGGTGGACGCAACTGCCGGATGGTGAGACGACGTAGTCGAAGCGGGAGAAGTTGCGCACGAACAGCGCCTCGGTATCGGCGCCTTCGGCGTCGAAACCACTATTGGCCATCGGCTGGCCGCAGCAGGTCTGGTCGGGAGGATAGTGGACATCGTGGCCGAACCGCTCCAGGAGTTCGAGCGTCGCGATGCCGACCTTTGGGAAAAAGGCATCAATGTAACAAGGGATGAAAAGCCCGATTCGCATTTGTATCTCCTTGGGTTGACAGCCGCGATCAGTAGTGTTCGGCTGTTGATCCCACTTTGCCTCAAGACGCTGCAGCTGAGAGCGGGCAACCGTTCGAGCCGGTTCGGTGAACGCTCACGCCGGCGCGCGACATAGTTTCAAGCGAGCGCCCCAAGAGTTCGTCAGCTAATCGGGAAAGTGTTTTGCGGCTTTGGAAGGAGCGCGCGCTTCGCACCACAGTCAGGCAACTGCCGCTCCGTTCTTAATGGTCGGATCATCCGAACGAGCGATGATCGAGCATTCTTTCCCTCACCCACGCTTGAGATTACCCGCGGAAACTGGTGTTCGCGCCGCCAAATCGACGGGCTCTGACCAAAAGCTCGCCGAAAAAGTCTGCACAAATGCGCTTGGTCCGAGAAACCGACGCGCAAAGCAATCTCGCTTAGGGGTTCCGTGTTTGTTACCATTAGTTGACAGGCTCTCGCGAGCCGCCGTTTAACCACGTAGGCATGCGGCGGTTCTCCGAAGGCTTGTTTGAACGAACGCGAGAAGTGTGCCTGGCTCCGCTGAGCTACAGCGCTGAGATCGCTCGCGCTGATATTGCTGTGTAGATTCTCCTCTATGAATGCGCGCACGCGCGCCATCTGCCAACCGGCCAATGCTGCCGGCCTGGAACCGTTGGCTCCCGAGTGACGTTCAATCTCCGACCGCAGAATGCATGATGCCGCGGCCAGCGAGGCCTTCGCCGCTTCCCGGTCGCTGTCGAGTTCACGCTGCGCCGTCTCAAGAAGCTGAGCCAGGCTGCTTGCCAAATAGTGGAACGGCAGACCGGCCGCAGACGGCGCGTCCGTGGCATTGTTTGGACGGGCTTCTGCTAATTGACGAGCAACGCCTCTCATACTCACGCTCCACCTTGTAGACACCATAGATCCCTTGCGTCCGACGGGGCGCGAGCGAATATCGACCGCGCACTGCTGTGTAGGACCCATTGTGGTGCATCCGCAGGTGGCTCGCGAGTACGCTCTGGTTTACAAAGCTGGATTGTTAAGGCGATCGAAAGGTACAACGCCGAGTTTTGCGGCCAGGGCGCGTTTCAACGATCGAATCGTCTATCTGTTGCCGTGCCCGTGTATGGGTTCGCCTAACGACGGCAAGGAGCGAATGACCGGCCAGTTTGGTTTGGCAGATACATGTTCGTTAGACAACTTCGCGCGCAGCTTTCATGGATTCCATTCCGCGTTGGGCAACGTGAATTGAAATAGGGCGCCGCGAGGTTCGTTTGGGGCAGCCCACAGCCGGCCTCCATGCGCTTTGATGATGGACCGGCAGATCGATAGGCCCATTCCTAACCCACTGGATTTCGTTGTGTAGAACGCCTCAAAAACACGATCCAGCTGTTCTGGATCAATTCCAGGGCCGGAATCTTTCACTGCAACGAGGGTACCATTTGTCTGGCTTGGCTCGGTTGTGATCAGTAGTTCTCTCTCTCCCCCTTCAACCGAGCTCATTGCTTCGACCGCGTTCAAAATCAAATTCAGCACAACTTGTTGCAGCTGAACGCGATCGCCTCGCACAGGAGACAGCCCATCCCTCAGCCGGGTTTGGACCGTGACCTCATTCTTGCTTAAGGCGCTGTGCGCCAGCACAACGATTTCGTCGATTGCGTTGTTGAGATCGAACCAATCCCTTCGCGGAGGGGCCTTCTTGATGTGATCTCGAAGGCGATCGATAATGTCTGCGGTTCGGTCGGCATCGCCAACCACACAGTCGAGGGCTTCCTTGACCTCGCCAAGGTCGGGCAAACGTTTCTTTAAGAAATTCAGTGCAGCTCGCGCGTTATTGCGCGCGCTGCCAATCGGCTGTTTAAGCTCGTGAGCTAACGAAGCCGCCAGCTCCCCCATCACGCTCAAGCGATTCATGTGCGCGAGATCTGACTCCAGTTCGCGCAACGCTCGCTCCGCTCGCTTGCTCGCTGTCAAATCGAGCATGAATACGACACACTCGGGACCCCCGTCCTGGAACAACGCGCCTCCAACTAGGACCGGCACCTGGCGTCCATCCTTGCGCACGAACTCATCTTCGTACGGCTGCAATGTTCCCGCCATCCCTAAGTCCGGGATTCCTCGCCGTGCATTGCTATCAAGCGGTTCGGACGGCCTGAGATCCGTCCAAAGCAGCCGGCCGGTTACCAGATCGTCGCGATCATACCCTACGGTACGGAGAAAGGCGTCGTTGGCCTCTCGGATGAGACCATCAAGATTTCCGATCGCGATTCCTATTATGTTTGCGTCCACCAGACGGCGAATTCTCGCTTCGCGTTCCGCGAGATCGTTATACAACCGGGTATTCTCGAGCGAGATCGCCGCCTGGGACGAGAGCACCATCAGCACGGTTATCCTGGCCGGAGTGAACACGTGAGACGCCAGGCTGTTCTCGAGATAAAACATTCCGGACAATTTGCCCTGCTTTACCAGGGGAAGGCAGAGCACCGAGCGCACGCGATTACGGCGCAGGTAGCCATCGGACGAGAACGGCGTCTTGGCTCGTGCGTCGTCGAGGATGACAGGCTGCTGGGTCCGGCGGACGTGCGCGAGGACCGTCGCCGGCAGGCCAGGCGCCGGGGCGTCTCCGCCAACAAGCCTGACGCTGACAGTTTTCGCCGTGCTCTTCGCCTCGGCCTCGACCCGCAAATCATCGCCGTGCGGAAGGACAAGAAGGCCGCGGTCGGCGCCGGCATGCTCGATCGCGATCGTCATGAGAGTCTCTATCAGCCTGTCCAGCAGGAGCTCGCCCGCCACGGCCTGCGACATGCGGATGACGGTCGCGAGGTCGAGGTGCTCGAGCGACGTCTCGACGGTCGGGAAGTGCGGTTGGGAGACCTTTGGCGCGGCTTCCGGGTGGCGTCGGTCAAGCTGGGCTACCTTGCCCAATGCCCCCCAACGGCGGTAATAGTCCCGCGCCTCGCATCGGTAGCTCTGCGCTATTCTCTCTAGCCCACGACCGGCGAAGAAGTTGGCTGCGAGCTCGGCGCCGAGTGCTGCTTCCTGGATGAAGCCCTTTTCCAAAGCCGAGCGAACGGCCTGCTCATAGAGGCGCATGGCCTCGCTGTCACGGCCTTCCAGACCCGCAAACTCTGCAACGGCGAGGTCACGCTTGTGCGCGTAGGTGTGCGGCGCAGTGTCGGCGAGCGTCTGGAGCGTGGCGAAGCTTTCTTTAAGGCTCTCGCGAAGTGGGTTCGGCTCCGAAGTGGGTGCAGATCGGACGACCGCCAGGAGCGCCAGTGCATGGTAGAACTGAAAGGTTCCGGCCTGGATGTGGCATCGCGCCGACCATAGCGACGGTTTGGCGTTTTCTGCGGCTTCGAGGGCGGCCACAGGATCCCCCATCAGGTAGCGGAGCTGAAGCTGGAGAATCCAGTAAAAGCACTGGACGACCGGGATACCCGTTCGCAGCAAGGTCGCTTCATCGCAGATGAGGTTGTCGTTCGAGGTATCGCCTCTTAGCGTCGCGATGTAGCACTGAATCGCGAGCAGGATATCGATGATATGCGCATATCCTTTCTTTCGGACGAAGGTCAGGGCGTTGATTGACTCCGGCCAGATCAGATCAAGACGATCGCCACGGGCCAACTGGTTTGTGATGCGGTGCTCCGCACTTAGGGAGGCATACACGACCTCGCCCGTCTCCGCGGCGGCTTTGTCCGCAACGTCAAGGCATGCCAACGCCTCATCGATTGTGCGCGTCCAAAGAGTTGTCATCTGCAAGATGACATAAGCGGCGGGCCGATGCGCCAGGAAGTCGTGGCGCTCGGTAACCGCCACTGCCACCCGGGCAAACCGCTCGCCGTCTTCGAAGCGGCCGAACGTGGGACCGAGGATTATCCCCAGGCCGCCGTATCCGAGGATGCCGGATGCACTATGTCCGAAGTCGATCGATAGCTTGATCATCCGGCAGGTAAGAATGCCATAGAGATGGTGGTCGACGAAGTAGGAAGACTGGCCGAGGGTCACCAATATGCCGCTGAGCGCGCGGATTTCAGGATCCTCCATCAGCGGAAGATCAATGAGATTCTCGATCGGTCGAGATCCGATCCGGCGCTGCAGATCGTGGTATTCCTCGCGAACATCCTCGGCGGTCGGGCGCTCGGAAAACGTCATCTCGAACATCTTCAGGCACTCGAGCGCTGTGCGAAGGGCCAGCGCCATGTCGCCATGGAGCAGCTGAAGCGTGATCCTGAGCCTAAAGCCCTCCGTGCGATCCGTCTTGGTTCGCGCGTTCGCGAGCAGCAATTCGATGAGTTCAGCGGAGACGGCCGAATTCGCGTTAGATAGTTCGCACTCAGCGCGTTCAAGCAACAGCTTGAACGCAAGCTCGTAGGCCTGCTCCCAACCTTGATCGCCGAGCGTCGCGAGGCCAGAGGCGAAGTAACTGCAGGCGGAGGCGTATGCTGTTGAAGCCTTTGCCCGCAGTCCGGCCTGGAGATTGAGCCGAGCTATGCGTGCCTTCTCGTCCGGATCGTTGCACGCCGAAACTCCCAGGTTCAGCTGGTTGACGATGTCGAAAATCCGTTCGGCGACCTCATCATCCGTCAGTGCGGCCAGCAGCCGTTGCCCTGCGTGGAAGTGAAGGGCTGGCCGCCGGGCGTCGGGTATAAGTGCGTAAGCTGCTTCCTGGACGCGATCGTGAAGAAACCGGTAGTGCCCTCCGCGCGAGACGATGATTCCGGCTTGGACCGCCACACGCAGGCTTTCATTGAGTTCGTACTTGGGTGCGCCGAGTACCAGTTCCAGCGTTGCGATCTCGGCATTGCTGCCGAGGCACGCCAGCAGCTTCAGCGCGTCCTGGGCACTCGACGGCAGGCGCCTCAGCCGCCCGACCATGAGATCAACGAGGTTATCGGTGAATCCTTTGGCGTCAATTCCCTCAAGGTCCCAGGTCCAGGCGTGAGTCTTCGGGTCACGCCTGATGAGGGCCTCTTCGGCCAGATTGGTCAGGAACTGCACGGCAAAGAACGGATTTCCACCCGTCTTGCGATAGATAAGGCCGGCTAGCCTATGGGCACGCGTCGGCGGACAGCGCAACGTATCGGCAACGAGTTGGGTGACATCGGCGAGCGAGATCGGGCCCAGCGCGATTTCTTCGACAGGCGTTCCCGCTTGGCGGATGGCGGCCATTGTGCGGAAAAGCATGTGGTCCAGTCCGACTTCGTTGTCCCGGTAGGCCCCGATGAGCAGCAAATGGCCGATGTCCGAATCGATCGCGAGTTGCTCAATGAAGGCGAGCGTCGCCGGATCGAGCCATTGGAGATCATCGATGAAGATCAGTAGTGGATGCTCCCGCTGAGCGAACACGCCCACGAAGCGCTGGAGTACGGCCTGGAAGCGAAGTTGAGCATCGAACGGTGCGAGATCAGGCAACTCTGGCTGGGGACCGATCATCCGTATCAGCTCAGGAATCAAGTCCGTGAGCAGACGACCGTTGGCCCCAATCGCCTCGAGAATGCTATCACGCCAACGCGCGATTTCGGCCGATTTTCCATTCAGGATTTGGCGGATCAGTCCCTGGAATGCCTCGGCCACAGTTGCGTAGGGGATGTCGCGGCTGCGTTGGTCAAACTTGCCGGAGATGAAGATGCCACGCGGAAGGACGATCACTTTGTGCAGTTCGTTGACTACCGACGATTTGCCGATCCCGGAATAGCCTGACACAAGCACGACCTGCGTTTCGCCGCCGCTGGCCACTCGATCGAAGGCCGTCAGCAGTGTCGCTACCTGACTTTCGCGTCCGTAAATGCGCTCCGGTATAAGGAGGCGATCCGGCGCATCGCTCGCCGCAAGCGGGAATGGCTCGATCCGGCCGGTCTCTTCAAGCGCGGAAAGACATGTCCGCAGGTCGGCTTCGAGGCCGGCAGCAGTCTGGTATCGGTCTTCCGCAGCCTTGGCGAGCAGCTTCATCACAATTGAAGAGACCTGCTCCGGCGCGCGAGCCGCAAGCACGTTTGGTGGCGCGGGCTCGCGCGCGATGTGACAGTGAATCAGCTCGATCGGATCTGAGGTCGTGAAGGGCAATGTGCCCGTCATCAATTCGTAAAGAGTGACGCCGAGCGCGTACAAATCGCTGCGGGAATCGGTCGCGCGGTTCATGCGACCGGTCTGCTCTGGCGCCATATAGGCGAGGGTCCCCGCGATGACATCCGGGGGCTCTGGCGCATGAAGCTCGCGGGATAAGCGCGAAGCCAGGCCAAACCCGGTGAGCCGTACCTCCGTGCCTCCATCCATCACCAGAATATGGGCGGGTTTAAGGTCCTTGTGGACTAGCCCATGCTGGTGAACCTTGCCCAGCGCCGAGGTGATGCTGACAGCCAAACGCAAGAAGACTCCGATCTCCAATGGAGCTCCGAGAAATCTAGCCAGCGGCTGGCCTCCCCCATCGTTGAGTAACAGCGTGGTGCGGCCGCCTTCGCGCTCAAGAGCCAGAGGCTTCACTGCCCATGCCGGGTCCAGCATGTCCCGCAATGCGTATTCGTGAGCCAAGCGATCGAGGCTAGCGGGTGTCGGATGTTCTGTGGCCGGCAGAACGAGCAGCACGGCCTGCCGGCTGCCATCAGTGTTCTCGCGCCAACCTCGGCTGAACAGGAGCTCGCCGTCTTCCCAAGAATCCGAACGGCTGCCATCCCGAAACAGCGCATTCAGCGAATGAGGGCTCATTATCCGATTTCCGGCGTGGGGCTGCTGAGCCCTACCTCGAAAACAAGGTTTAAGCGCAGCGCATTGCGACCCCCTCTTCGTCGACCGTCTTCGTGGGGCAATCGCTGCGCGGCAGTAGGACGCGATGTGGATATGCTTGCGCTAGCTAAATCTTGGTTTAGGCAGGGCGCGAAGAGGATCGCGCGCCATCGTCCCTACTTCGAGCAGCTCGGTGAACCGAGCGGGATCGTAAGCACTCCGGGGGATTCGGCTGATCGGTGATCCGGTGACGACAGGCTTTGGCGTTGAGGGTGAACAATTCGGCTGGCTAGGAGCGTTGCGATTTCTCAGGCACCAGGTTGAGCCTGGCCGCCATTTGGCCGAACTCGGGAAGCGAATGAGCGTTCATCTTCCGCATCGCCCTGCTACGATGGACCTTCACCGTCGCTTCGGCAATGCCGATATCGCCGGCGATCTGTTTGCTAAGGCTCCCCCGCGCGACCTGAATCATGATTTCTCGCTCCCTTGGGCTTAGCGTCCCGAAACGCCTTCTGAGGTCGGCCGTCGCGCTTTCATTTTCTCGACGGACACGATCGCGCGTCAGGCCGAACTGAATTGCATCAAGAAGCTCCTGATCCCGTATTGGCTTCGTGAGGAACTCAATCGCGCCACCCTTCATGGCTTGCACCGACATCGGAATATCGCCGTGCCCGGTTATGAAAATGATTGGTAGCTCTCTGCCCGCCGCCGCGAGCTCGCGCTGGAATTCAAGACCGCTTTCCCCCGGCAACCTCACGTCCAGCACCAGGCAACTGGGCCCCGTCGGCGCTTCAGATCCGAGAAACTCGGAAATGGACGCAAATAGCTTGGAATTCAATCCGACGGATCGCAACAGGCGCCCGAGCGAGTTGCGAAGATCGACGTCGTCGTCGATGACCAGGACCGTTGAAGTTGCGTCAAGCATAGCTGCCGCTCGAGCCTGCCAAAGTGAGCCTAAGTCTCCATTCGCTAAAATCGGCCAGTGGCAACGAGCCTAATCCCAATCCGCGAACGTGAACAAGCCCGGTGTCGACCCGCGGGGGCGGCATAGACCATGATTTAGGCGGTGAAACTACCCGGCCGTTATTGTGGGGATGATTTGCTCAGTCAGCAAGCCGGCATACGCCAAGGTTTAGGGAGGTCGAGATTGCCCGGCGGCGCACTTTGGCGCAGGCTCAGGTCTGCAAGTCTCATGCGGCCGCGGCACTATCTTCGGAACGCCTGTATGACATAATTGAACGTACTGCTGGAGGCCGTATGCCGAAACGGTCGTTGGTCTCGGTCGTCGAAGATGATCAGTTCTTTCGCGAGTCAATGAGAAGGCTCATGAGATCACTGGGCTACAGGGTTGAGGCCTTCGCATCGGCAGCCGACTTCCTCGCCTCCCCTCGTCTTGGTGAGACTGCCTGCTTGATCGCTGACGTCAACATGCCTGTGATGACCGGCATCGAGCTCCACAGACACCTCATGGATTTGGGTCACACGATTCCGACAATTCTCGTTACAGCCTATGCTGACGATGACGTCCGGACCCGTGCGCTGAATGATGGCGTCATTGGTTACCTTCGAAAGCCGCTCGACGAGAAGCATCTAAAGCGATGTCTTCATGCGGCTCTCCAGTCTCGTCGGCCTGGCAATTGATGATTTCGCTTCCGCGCTCGGCAAGGTGAGCTGAAATATCGCACCGCAGGGTTCATTCGCCTCTGCCCACAGCCGCCCACCATGGGCGTCGATGATAGACCGGCAAATCGACAGCCCCATCCCCATGCCGCTGGACTTCGTGGTGTAAAAAGCATCGAACACGCGCTCGAGATGCGACGGATCGATGCCGGGCCCGGAATCTCGCACCGTCACAAGGACGCCTGTGTGGTCTTGCTCAGTGCTGATCAACAGCTCTCGTGCCCCTGCCTCTCTCGATCCCATCGCCTCGATCGCGTTCAGTAGCAGGTTCAGGACCACCTGCTGCAATTGAACACGATCGCCGTGAATGGGAAATAACCCCTCAGAAAGCCGGGTCTGAACCGTGACGCCATTGTTGATGATTGCACTTCGCCCCAATACAATCACCTCATTGATTGCCGCATTGAGATCAAATTGCTCTTTTCGCGGAGGCGCCTTCTTGATCTGCTCACGGATCCGGACGATCATGTCTCCGGCGCGATCGGTATCGCCCACAACGCAGCTAAGGGCATCCCTGACCTCACCCAAATCCGGCGGCTGCATGTCCAGAAAATTCTGGGCTGCACGGGCGTTGTTGCGGGCGCTGGCGATCGGTTGCGTGATTTCGTGAGACAGCGAGGCGGCCAGTTCTCCCATCATGCTCACGCGGTTCATGTGGGCGAAATCCGATTGCATCTGCTCCAATCGCGCCAGCGCTTGTGTGCGATCCTCAATGTCCGTCAGTAGGAGGTACCAGCGCGCGATGCGTCCGGAGTCATCGCGAACTGGGACGTGGCGGTTTTCAAACCACCGATATTCGCCGTCGAAGCGCCGTAGGCGAAGTTCGAAGTTGAAGGGAATCCCCGAGGTTATCCCTCTCTTAACAAGTTCAAGAACATGGGGAAGGTCTTCAGGATGCACCACATCGCTCGTTCCCCAGTTCTTTAGCCATTCCAGCGATCGGCCAAAATACTCGAAGAGTTGGCGGTTGGCGGTTTCGAGTTCACCGTTCGGGGCCAAGACCGCAAGCAGACCGGCTATCCCGTCAATTGCTGAACGTGCACTTCGCTCGCTTTCACGCAGCGCCTCCTGGGCGTGCATGATTGCCGTCACGTCTGTACCGGTGCCTCGATAGCCACGGAATTCTCCGTTGGCGTCAAACATTGGCTTGCCGCTGGCCCTCACGTACATCGGAGAGCCGTTGCCGCCCAACCCGCGATATACGAAGTCGCGGAACGGTTTACGTGAATCGAGGGTTGCCCAGACAAGCCGCCACTTCTCGGGTTCCGTTTCAAGGTCGTAAGCGTGATCCCACCACGCCGTGCCGAGTCGGTGGGCCGCGGGTGCGCCAAACGCATTCTCGGTCAGCTGCGTGAATTTGTAGTCCGGGCCGATTTCCCAAAACCAATCCGAGGCGGTCTCGGCGTAGTCGCGGAACTTCGCCTCGCTCTCCCGCAATGCTTCTCCGGCCCGCTTGCGCTCCGTCACGTCGATCTGTGTGGCGACCACCTCGACCAGCTCCCCATTTGTGGAGAACACGGGCTTGCGAATCGATTCGACGTATTTGGTCGTTCCGTCGGGTAGTACGATTCTGAATTCGCTCGAAAAGCCTCCTTTTCCGTTCTGCGCGTTCTCAACCTCCGCGCGCACCCGGTTTCGGTCATCCGAGTGGATCCGTTGCCACACCGCTTCGCGACTTGGGAGGCCGTCAAGCGGATCAAACCCAAAAATTCGATAGGTCTCCTCGGACCAATAGAGAATTGTCGACGCGTTGTACGTTGACGCACCGGTGTGGCTCAGCCTCTGTGCTTCAGCTAGATGGGCTTCACTGCGGCGTAGCCGGTCTTCGGCCTGCTTGGCTTCATCGACGTCAACAGAGAAGCCGTACCACTGTACAATCCGCCCCTCTCGGTCGCGCAGTGGCTCACCGCGAGCATGGTGCCAACGATATTTGCCGTCTGCCGCCCGACACAGACGGTGCACAGCCTGGTACGATGCTCCGGTCTGAATTGCGTGATAGAAAGCCTTAGCGGTTTCTGGAAGGTCCGCCGGGTGCACGAATGCCTCCCAACCACCATGCTTAAAATCCTCAAGTCGCATGCCGCTGTAATCCAAAAGGCGCTGGCTGACATGGGTCGGTTCACCATCGGGCCCCGCCGACCAGAAAAGGCCTGGTACCGTATCGATGATTTGGCAGAGCTTGTATTCGCTTTCCCGAGCGGCTTGCTCTGCGCGCTTAAGCTCCTCAATATCCACGTTCACCCCGACCCACTGCAGCAGGGTCCCATCTGTTGCCCTGAGCGGTTCGACGCGGCTGAGGAACCAACGGTAGTCTCCTTGAGCGTTGCGAACTCGCTGACTAAACTCAGCCGCCTCACCCATGCACAGACAGGTTGACCAGGCTTTGCGCGATTCTTCGCGCTCGTCGGGATGCAGCAACGGGATATGGGCGTCCCACTGTGCGCCAATGTCGATGCCGAAACGTAAGGGATGGTCATTGGGAAGACCGAGGTAGTCCGCAGTTCGCCTATTCACGAAGGTGAGCCCGCCGGACGGAGCCGCGTACCAGGCATACGCCGGAATCACATTTAGGGTGGCTTGCAGCTGTGCCAGGAATTTGGACTGTTCTTCGGCGTTCTTGCCTTCATTAGCGTCGACAGTAATCTTCCGCTTTCGGGTTTTGTGCATCGACCGACCCTATGGCTAACTTTTTCGCTCTGGATACATTGCGTCAGGCAATCTTATCGCAAAAAATTCGTGAGAGCCGCGGTCCGAGTACGCGGCGTTCATCGAATGCGCCACCATCTGTCAGCTCTGGCGTTGAGCTTCCGACTTGACTTCGGCAGAAGAGGCCCTAGGCGCACCGCGGCCGCTGTCCGCCCTGCCGAAATCTTACTGCATCGTCTGAGAATTGCCAGCCGTCGGAGGACATCGCCCGAGTGCTCGGACGGCGAGAGAGCCGTCGCGCTGGAACGACATGCTATCGCTCAAGCAGGCTGGTCAACGAGCGTGCCGTTCTGAACGCGGTCGATCGCCTGATCAGATTGGCGGCGAACCGCGAGCTTCCGGGCCGACGGATCGCGTAGGCCTTCCAGCAACTGAAATAGAAACTTCCGGCGCCTTGACTGGCAGTGCGAGTCCGCGGGATCGCCAAATCGGACGAACGAGGGATCACATTCGCGGTCCGCGTTGAACCGCTCTCAGTTCTTCGACCCCATCTCTGTACTCGCGGTAGCAGTGGCGCAGTGCGTCGGACGGTAACAACCTGTCGATTTTCTCTGCCACCCCACAAATCGCGACGGCCATTCCGAGGAGCTCAGACACACAATCGCCATCCCGCATCGGGATCTAGGGGCGTGAACCCTTAAATTCAGAGTGGTCGGCGGACGTCCGCTTTGGTGCGCATTTCGGACTCACGTCGGACATAACGTCACTTCCGAAAAGGGCCACAAACGGAAGTCGCCGAATTGCGCGGGCTGGACGCCTCGCTCTGGGCTCCCTCATGAAGCCGATGGCAGCCAATGCTTTCGTCAGAGTTGTTTCAGATTGCAGTAACTCGTATCCGCTAGCAACGAGTTACCTTGGATCGAACCGGGGCGTTACAGCTTTGAAGTTGGCGAGATTGATTGTGGCGGCATGAGCATGGCTGGCTGCAAGCCTGGCGAAGTAGAACTGACCGCCAGTGACTTGAGAACTCCCGCTAACCTCTCGGCCGCCGACCGCATCGCGTTCACCGACAAGTGTATCGCCCACCGCCCAGCATCATTAGACGGCGCCGCCCGATCAGCAGCGGCGACCGGAAAAAGAAAAGGATGGCTAGGCACATGCGAGCGCCTCCGTCCGCGACGCCTGGCCCGAACATCCGGAACTAGTCCGGCAGGCCAGCTAGCGAGCGCAGCAGCGGCACGCTGTCTTTTGCGATGATGCCGTTGGGCAACTCCATCATCTTCTTCAACGCCACGTCGCGGCGCTCGCCGAGCTTGGCGCGGTCGTCGACGGTCAGGCCCTGCATGACCTCCTTCAGTCGCGAGGCGCCGAGGTTGGTGCAGTAGGCGGCGCTGCCCGGCTGTTGGCGCCAGGACGCGTCGAGATCGCCGGCGTCGACCCCGTCGAAGCCGATCTCCTCGATTAGGCCGATCACCACATCCTTGGCCCGCCGGTCGTCGCCCGTGACCGGCAGGGCGATGCGCTCCGGCGAGCCCTTGGGGCGCCCTTGATTTCGGAGGCTGTCAATCGAGATGTTGCTGAACGCCTTGACGACCGGTCGTCCCAGCTGCTCGGCGACCCACCTCGTCTCGGGCATGCCGCTTTCCAACGGCTCTATGCGTCCGTCACGCATGGAATAGTAGTTGCCAGTGTCGACCACGATGAGGTCGTGGCGCGCGCCATCGAATAGATTGGCCGGAAATTGCTGGATAGCCTTCATCGGCACCGAGATGATCAGTACATCTGACTGCTTGGCGACATCGACGACCGACACCGCCGTCGCGCCGACCTCCTTCGCCAGGTCGGCGAGAGTCTCGGGGCCGCGGGAGTTTGCGATCCGCACGTTATGCCCCGCGTCCTTGAGCTTTCGTGCGAGGCAGGCGCCGATGTTGCCGGCGCCGATCAGACCGATTTCCATGGTTTCTCCGTTCTAGTGGCTTTGCGTCCTTGCGGCCCGCCCCTCTGGCAGACCTTCGGCGGGTCCCCCGCTGCGCCCAGTCAATGAATGTGACCTAGGCCAGATATGGGGCTATGCATGTCGAAAGCGCAAGAACGCCTAGCGACAGGACTTAGTCAGATGGGTAGGACTGCCTCGGACGGACAAATTCTGAGAGACAGCCGCAGGGTCGGAAAGGTGCTTGCGCGCGTCGGCGACAAGTGGAGTGTGCTCATCATCGTACTTCTCGGCGGCGGGGCCCGTCGCTTCAACGAGATCAAACGGAGCATCGAGGGCATCTCGCAGCAGATGCTGACAAGAACGCTGCGAGGGCTGGAACGTGACGGCGTTGTCAAACGGACAATACTTGCGTCCAGTCCCCCTCAGGTTGAATATGCTCTGACAAATCTCGGTCGGTCTCTAAGCAAGCCGGTGCTTGCCCTCGGGAAATGGGCGTGTGAGCACATCGAAGAGGTCAACGAAGCGCAGAAGCTGTTCGACGAGGGAAAGCGGCATGCGGACTAGCGCCCGGAAGATGCTGGTGCGCCGCGGTGTGCGAACCGGATGACATCCGAGGAGCTCGCGCGACCACGAATGAGTTTCACGTCCTCTGACCGCCATGCCCGCTTTGGGTCAGACTCGGAAGTCGGAACGCGCAGCCGTGAGGTCCGCTTCACCCCTGACGTCGGACTTCGATAGCCAGTGCGGCATCTTCCGAAGAGGGCCACATCCCGACTCACGCGCCGCGGCAAATAGCTGCTTCGTTCGATTAAGTGGTGCCGAAGCAGCAAAGGCGGGTTGGGCTCAGCCCAAACTTAGTGCCGAAACTGCCGTGCTGCTTGAGCATATCCAATCCGGCGTTCGGGCGGAATTGGACATCGCGCCGTACCCCGAGCGAGTATCAGGCGCACGTCGTCGGCAAAGACTTGCTCCAGAACGTCCTGTTGCGCAGGACTTCCTCCGAGACGGTACATCCCTGTCGAGGATTGGTTTCAGGAGGTCGACGGCACGGGAGTGTTCACCTCGCCGATTCGCCAGCGCTCCCTCAGATATGGCCAAAGCTGTAGTTCCAACGACGGCCCCTGTCGCCAAGACCGAACGAGCGCATCGCATCAAGCGTCCTACGGCGCGGAACTTGCGGACGCGCCACTTTGCCCTATGGCCACTCCATTGCTAATGCCCTCGCTCGGGGACAATCTCGACTAACGAGCTGGTCATTAGGTGGATTTCGGCTTTCGAGGATCATGTGTCCGCTTTTCCGAATTTGCAGATCTTGCACAAGCTCATGGTCGCGTTTGCGGCAGTAGTTGCGATCATATTTGTGAGCAGCGCGATTGTATACGACAGGCTTCGCGTGATCGAAGCGACCAAAAATTTGCGGGTCCACACCACTGACGTGTTGGACACGCTAGACATGGCACTAGAGGCAATGTTGGATCAGGAAATCGGTGTGCTCGGCTATTTGCTCACCGGCGACCAGAAATTTTTGGAGCCCTATCGTAAGGGCGGCCAAGTCTTCGGCGTGGCGATCAGGAGGCTAAGGGACCTCACCTCGGACAACCGCGCTCAGCAGAGCCGGCTTGATGAATTAAACGAGCTCGCGACGAAGTGGCGCTCGGAGGTCGCCGAGCGGAAGGTCGCGCTGATGGCGAACCCAAAGACCCGCGAGGAGGCACACGCGTTGACGGTCTCGGAGGTCAGCAAAACCGCAATGGACCTCGTCCGCGGCAAGCTGGACGAAATCGACACGGTTGAGCGCGACTTATTGGCAAAACGCGACGTCGTGCAGAAACAGGCGTACGCGACTGCATATGCAATGACCATTCTCGGCGGCGCAGCCTCGCTCATGACCGCAGTGCTGATGGGCGTTCTACTCACGCGCACCATCACGATGCCGATCACCCGCATGACCAGCGCCATGGCAGCATTGGCCAGGGGCGACACCAGCATCGAAGTCCCCGGGGTTGGCCGGGGCGATGAAATCGGTGCGATGGCGGCGGCGGTTCGAGTGTTTAAAGAGCGCATCATCGAACGCGAGCGGACCCAGGCAGAGCTCGCGCACTTCAATCGCATCGCGACGGTGGGGCAGCTGACGGCCTCGATTGCCCATGAGGTCAATCAGCCGATTTCCGCGGCGGTCACCAACGCCGAGGCGGCTCTGCGCTGGTTGGGTGCCCACCCGCCCAACCTCGATGAGGTCCGTCAGGCCCTCACCTGGATCGCCGCGGACGGGAAACGGGCCGGGGACATCATCAGCCGGATCCGA
Source organism: Bradyrhizobium sp. 6(2017) (assembly GCF_011058295.2). NCBI lineage: Bacteria > Pseudomonadati > Pseudomonadota > Alphaproteobacteria > Hyphomicrobiales > Nitrobacteraceae > Bradyrhizobium > Bradyrhizobium sp. 6(2017). The sequence goes on from NZ_CP049289.2 coordinate 9,910,167, forward strand.
GCCCTGATCAGGAAGGCGCCACCGCCCAGGAGCCGTTTCGACCTCAACGAAGCCGTCCTCGACGTCATTGCCCTGGTCCGGAACGAAGTGCTGAGGCATCGCGTCTCGCTGCAGACGCAACTCGCCGGGGACTTACCGCAGATCGAAGGTGATCGCATTCAGCTGCAGCAGGTGATCCTCAACCTGGTCGTCAATGCCGTCGAAGCCATGGCCAGCCTCGACGAGGGGGAGCGGGAGCTGCAGATCAGAACCGAAGCGGACGCCGTCGGCGGCGTGCTCGTCAGCGCGCTGGATTCCGGCATGGGATTCGAAGCGTCGAGCATGGACCACATCTTCGAAGCCTTCTACACAACCAAGCCCCATGGCATAGGCATGGGCTTGGCCATCTGTCAGTCGATCGTCGCGGCGCACGGGGGACGGATGTGGGCCACCGCAAATAAACCTCGGGGCGCCATATTTCAGTTCACCCTACCTCCGAAGCAGGCCGGGGCTACTTCCGCCGAGCACGATGGCCAAATGCCGGTGGGGTGAGGTTGCGGGTCTTGAGGAGCGAAAGCGTTGTTAGCGACGGCAATGTCTGCTGCGGTCGCCTTGCGCTCGGATATCGCTTTTGGGGCGATGATGGCGCTCGACCCACGACGCTTGCTAGCACCCCGGCCCGGGTAGAGTCCGACGACGCCGACCGGTGCAGCGGAATTGGCCAAATTGCCGAACTCCTGTGCGAGGTTTGGCCGCGTCGAACGCGCGCTCGCGGCGGGTTACCAGCCGGCGACTGTGCCCCGCGATGCCGAATGGGGTGAGCGTTTCTTCCGCCTAGCTGACCCCGACGGCCACGAACTCAGTTTCGCTCGACCTTTGCTTCCGGCTTCCGTCCAATAGCGGATCGAAGCGGCCTGCATTCCAACCGTCGCTGCGAGAGGGTATTGTTCCGACAGACGGCCATCGCCCTGACGGCAGCTTCGGCTCGGGCTATGGCGCGGTCTCTCGAGCAAAGATCAAAGATGGCAACGAACGGTCGCATCGTCACCGTATTCGGCGGAACCGGTTTTCTCGGCCGCCGCATCGTTCAGCATCTGCGCGATCGCGAGTTTCCCGTCCGGGTCGCGTCAAGGCATCCAGATCGCGGGCGCAGTCAGTCTGGCCCTCATGATCCGCAGCTTCAATTGGTCCAGGCCGATATTCACGACGTACGGTCTGTCGGGGATGCACTTGCCGGCGCTTACGCCGCCGTAAACGCGGTCAGCCTTTACGTCGAGCACGGTCGGGAGACGTTTCATTCCGTTCATGTAGAGTCCGCCCAACGGGTAGCGGCCCAAGCGCACCGGACCGGAGTCAAAAGACTCGTTCACTTGTCAGGCATCGGCGCCGATGCCGCGTCTCAATCGCGGTACATCCGATCGCGCGGCGAAGGTGAACTGGTGGTCAGTGCTGCGTTCGCCGGCGCACATATCATCCGACCCGCCGTCATGTTCGGACCGGACGATGCGTTTCTGACGACCATCCTTAACCTTCTCCGCCGGCTGCCGATCTATCCGATGTTCGGCCGCGGCTCGATGAAACTGCAGCCGGCCTATGTGGAAGATGTGGCGGAAGCGACGGTTCGGATCATCCAGCGAGCCGAGACGCGACCGACGATCTTCGAGTGCGGCGGCCCTCGCGTCCACTCTTACGAGGAATTGGTCGGAATCGTCGCGCGCCAAGCTGACCTCGCGCCCATCCTGGTCCCCATCCCGTTCGCCGTTTGGCACGCGCTCGCATGGGCTTCCGAAATACTCCCGGAGCCACTTCTCACGCGCAATCAGGTGGAGCTCTTGCAGATCGACACCGTGTCATCGCCGGAGATGCCAGGCTTTGTCGAACTTGGGATTTCGCCGTACTCGGTTGAGGCAATACTCCAAGAGATGCTGTCGAAGCGCGGATCAAGAGGGCTCATCGGTTAAATCCGCTTCAGATGGCCGGTTCGCGCGCTACTGTTACAGGACGCTATGGTGTATCCGGGGTTCGACGGCGGCAATATGACTGTGCGCCGTCGGCAGCTGCAAATGACGCGATGGGTCATTCGCGTCGATTTGATAGTCAAGCAGTCACTTCCGGTATACCCACAACTCCGGACATGCCGCTGCGCCGCGACAATTGTCGCTATGGGCCACATCCGGACTCATGCATCATTTGAAGGCGGTCGGCAGTCTTGGGGTGATGGAGAGTCCGAGCTGGCTTTGCTGCTTTACGACGAAAAAGGCCCTCCGCTCATCCTGGTCCTAAACCATTGCAAGCGTATCGGGTGCAGTCCTCATAAACACCTAGACACTCGAACGATGGCAACTGGTTCAGACGACGACAGTCGCGATAACGTGCACGACAGGTGTTTATGCATTGCTGTTTGGTGGTCTGGGCGCGTGCCAAGGTAGCAGGGCCGCGATTTGTCTTCAGCGGCTCTTGCTGCGGCGTCGACGGCGTAGTCTGGGCCAGCGCCGGTGCCGCCCCGCATAGCAGGAAGGCGATGATCATGCAGCCAGTCTTCATGGCCTTCGGTTCTTCATTGTCATGAGCAATTCCAACTTTCACCACCCAAACGCATGGGTTAGGCCGTCTCTGAAAACGACTGCACGGAAAGCGCATTCATCGCTTTACCTGTCGTGTTCGGGCGCCCCGTAGGGGCACCCGCGTGGTCGTCTTGCGCGCGGTCGGCTATTGGCTCCCGTGGCTCGGCATCTTCTTGAGCTGCTCCATGACCTGGTCGAGGTTGTAGCTAGCCGGATCCTGCATCGGCGGGAACGCCTTGTAGGTCTCAAGCTCCGCGAGCCACAGCGCCTGGCCGATGGGCAGAAGGTTCCAGTCATATATGTAAGCTGTGGCGGGCGCGGCGAGCGCGCCGCTGAACCAGAAAGCCGTCTTTTTCTCGGTACCCCACGACATCTCGAATGGATCGCGCTTGAGGTTTACCATGCCAGCCACGAATTGGGTCTGTACTCCCGGGTTCACGAACCCCGTCGCGGTTTCGGGCGCAATCGCGAAATACATCTTCCAATTCTTGTAGCGCACCGCCGACGGATGCGCGCTGGAATAGTAGAAGAAGACCTCGCGCGCGGATTTCTCGGTCTTTCCCTCCAGGTAGTCGCGCTGATTGAAGCCGTCGAGCGTGGTCTTGACGATGCCCGGGTAGCTGCCGGCCTCGATTTGCGCCTTGAGGCCGTCGCCCTTGGGGCCGCCTGCGATGTCGACGAACGTGGGCAGCCAGTCGAGCGAGGCGAAGATGTCGTCCTTCACCGTGCCCGGCTTGATGACGCCCGGCCAGCGGATAACGCACGGCGCGCGCATGCCACCTTCCCAAGTGTTCATCTTCGAGCCCTTGAATGGCGTGACGCCGCCGTCGGGGAAGGTAAAGGTCTCGGCGCCGTTGTCGGTGGTGAAGACCACGATGGTGTTGTCGAGTTGGCCCATCTCCTGCAGCTTCTGCAGCACGTAGCCGATATTGTCATCCATCTGCTTCATGCCGGCTTCGTTGACGCCCCAGTCCTTGCCGCCGGGCTCGCCGACCATGGCCATGTACTTGTCGTTCAGCACGGTCGTGACGTGCATCCGCGCCGGGTTGTACCAGACGAAGAACGGCTTGTTGGTCTTCTTGGGATCGTTTCGGTCGAGGAAGTCAATGACCTTGGCTGAAATTTCCTCGTCCACCCCCTTCGAACGCTCGAGGGTCAGCGGGCCCTGGTCCTGGCAGGTCTGGTTCTTCGCCGTGCCGTCGGAGGACTTGCACCAGATGACCGGACGCGGCGGCGTCAGGCAGGTCTTTGTCTTCGTCACCGACTTCGGATCCACCGCGCCGGGTACTTCCGCAAGACCCGGGATCGGTGTGTTCCTGCAGGGTGGGGCGACGGTTTGCTGGGTCGGGGTCTTGTTAATGTCCTGGAAACTCACGCCCTGCATCGCATCCAAATGATACAGATAGCCCCAGAACTCATGGAAGCCGTGGGCGGTCGGTAACGCATCGGTGTGGTCGCCCAGGTGATTTTTGCCGAACTCGCCGGTGTTGTAGCCGAGGTCGCGCAGGAACCACGCGAGCGTCGGCGTGCCGGGCTTCAGGTAGGTCGGGCTTCCCGGCAGCTGCGGCGGGATCATGCCCGTGCGCAGCGGGTTCATGCCGGTTAAGAAGGCATTGCGCCCTGCCGTGCAGCTCTGCTCGGCGTAGTAGGTCATGAACTTGGCGCCCTCTTGTCCGATACGGTCGATGTTGGGCGTATCGCCGACCATCAGCCCTTGATGGTAGATGCGGGGCTGCATCCAGCCGATGTCATCGCCCATGATAAAGAGAATGTTTGGCTTCTGCTGTGTTTGCGCTTCCGCTGGGGTGGTGGCCGGTCCGAACAGCGACACCAGTGTCGTGGCGCCGAGAAGCGCGGCGCAGGATCGCTTGTGCCAGCCTGTCGCAATTTTGCGCAGCAGGTTTGGGATGCCAGATGGATTGTGTGTGCAGCTAAACATGGCGTCACCATCCTTTTTTGCGGGCGTCAAAGGCGCCGCGCCAAATGCATGGAAAGCTTGCTCAGAACCGTGAAGCACTCGCCGTGCCCATGCGGCGAGTGCCCCGTGAGAGAACGGCACGAAGCCGTCTAGATTCCATTGATCTAAATCAAGGGTTGGCTGCCCCCCTGAGGGGCCATGTACGCCTCGGGACTGGACACGGATATGATGGCGCAGCGGACAGTCGAGATCGTGGTCGATGACGATGCGGGCCTCCTGAAGAGCGTGGCGCGGCTGTTAGCGCAACACGGCATCGAGAGCCGCACCTTCGCCTCGGCCGAGGCGTTGCTTGAGAGCGACAGGGCTCGTCACTGATGTGTTCAAAATTGAACATCCGGAACTGCCGAGATATGGCCATACTCGAATCATGGTCTCAAAAACGAAACCGCTTAGCCCGGAAGAGTTTGCTTCCTTGCTTATAGTCGGCAACACGTCTGGCGTAACCAGCCCTCCAGCAGTGATCCCGGCCGAACACAGCGCCCGGCTGATCACAATGGGTTACATGGTCGAACTATCGGGCAGGCTGCGAATGACCACGCAGGGCCGAATGCAAATATGTGCGGGACAACTCATCACCTGGGCAGGCTCACAACGCCCCCAAGCCGAATAATGCTTGGTGGCGTTGCGCTAGCCCCGGATAGAGCAATCCTCCGGAGCTTGCCAAATCAGCACACGGCTTAGCTCTCGTCTGAGCAAAATTGCTCACTCTTTAATTTAGATGTGATGTTAGTCCGAGAGCGTCGAGCCGCGGGGTCCGGTGGGCGATGCTTTCGGGCAGTTGGGTCCGAGCAGTAGCAGGCATTGAACGCGGTTTATTACTAGTTCGTTCGAAGACGGCGACCTTGATTGTAAACAAGCTCCCAAAGTTCGCTGGCGTTCCAAAGCTCACTCTTCCCTTCAGTGAGCGCTTTAGCCACTGCACTCGCGAAACCGTCGCCAGCTGGAGGCTCTCTCGAAATGATCCGATAGCGATCCAATGAGGGGCTCGTCGGCATCGCCATCGTAAGCCGCCGACAAATATTTGCAGCCACGGCGGCTGCATCGGCTGGAGGTATGCACTTTTCGTCGCGCAAGGTTTGCCCGATTATTCGTTCTGCTTTGCCCGCGTCGATTCGAAGTTCTGTCATTTTTAGCCCCATTCTGAGGAAGCCACTCTGCTCTGGGAGCGCCGAACTCTCGGCCGTCTTTGACAAAAGACGATGCTTGTTAACTAAGCACGATTTGACAAAATACAATCGGTTCTTGGCCAGTCAGCGATACCGCGACGTCCGAACGAGGCGTTTACTGGTTCAACGGGCGCCACACGGACAAATGCGCGAGGTCTGAGATGGGCCACTTTCGGAAGTTTGGCCTCGTGACAGAGATTTCCGGTCCGCCCTCGGAAGCGGACATCGTCAGGTGAAAACGACAGGTCCGAAAAGGGCCAACAACGGACATGCAACCTGATGGGTTTTTGCATAGACCCTCGCGCGGGGCGAGCGTAGGTTTGTCGTGCCAACCCTCACTTGAGCCAAGCCATAGACCGGAAGGAGCGTTCAAATGTTGACGAAACGTGATCTTCTTCGTTCAGCCGCCTTGGCCGCAATTACGGCGTCAACGGCAAAGTCCGTCCCGACGTACGCTCAGACGAGCACCGACCGCCCAGGGTTTTTCAAGGCAAAGGACATTGCTGAGGCAGGTTTCATCTATGGCCTGCCGATAGTGATGAACTACGGCGTCATGTACGAGTACGCCGTCGATCGCAATTCGGGGCAGTTCAAGGCCCCATTCAATCAGATCAAGAATGAGCCCAACGTCTTCACCTACAAAGACACGGCAATTCCTACGCCGAACAGCGACACGCCCTATTCGTTCGTGTGGATGGACTTGCGGATAGAGCCCGTCGTCCTTTCGGTCCCGGCGGTAGAACCGAAGCGTTACTACTCGGTCATGCTCTGCGACGGCAATACCTATAACTACGGCTACATCGGCAGCCGTGCCACGGGGAACGAGGCTGGTGATTACATGGTTGTTGGACCGGACTGGAAAGGCGCGACCCCGCCCGGTATCAAGAAGGTGTTCCGGTCGAGCACCCAGTTTTCAGTCGCGGGATATCGCACCCAGCTTTTCAACGTGGATGATCTCAACGGCGTCAAGCAGGTTCAGGCTGGCTACAAGGTGCAGACGCTTTCTGTCTATCTGAAGCAGCCGGCTACGACGGCCGCCGCACCAGCCATCGATTTTCCGAAGATCGACAAGGAACTCGTGAAGACGAACTTCTTCGAGTATCTCGACTTCGCATTGCAGTTCGCTCCGCCGCAGGAGAACGAGAAGGAGATACGCGCAGCACTTGCGAAGATCGGCGTCGGACCCGGCAAGACCTTCAACTTCAAGGACCTCCCGCTGGAGCAGAAGCTCGAAGTCGGCCTCGGCATGAAGGAAGGTGAGAAGAAGGTCGATGAGGCCGTTGCAAACGCCGGTATAGCGATCAACGGCTGGCGGGTTAGCGGTCTTCCGGGCGACGGTGCCCACTATAATGGTGACTGGCTGAAGCGCGCCGCGGCAGCGAAGGCCGGAATTTACGGCAATGACCCTGCGGAAGCGACCTATCCGCTCACGCGCATTGATAGCGACAACCAGACACTCGACGGCAGTAAGCACAACTACACCCTGACATTTCCGCCAGGCCAGCAGCCGCCAGTGAATGCCTTCTGGTCATTGACCATGTATGACGGAAAAACGCAGTTCCTTATCGAAAACCCGATCAACCGCTATCTGATCAACTCGCCAATGCTGCCCAACATGAAGACGAACTCCGACGGATCGCTGACCCTTTATATCCAGAATAAGTCGCCGGGCACCGACAAGGAAGCCAACTGGTTGCCTGCTCCGAACGACACGATCTATCTTGTGATGCGCCTATATTGGCCGAGGACGGAAGCACCTTCGATCTTGCCGCCGGGCGAAGGGACATGGCAGCCGCCCGGCATAAAGCGGGTCGCATAGGACGACCGAGATAGCGGCCCCCGCAAGTACGAGCACCGCGCTGGTGAATTTCACCGCGAGTGCGCGCGGCTGTCTGAAAGGATGCAATGTCGCCTTTGGGGTCATTTGCGGCCTCAATCTGGGACGCGCGTGGGTCCGCTAAGGGCCAATATCGGAAGTAACGGACACGACGTTGCGGCGTACGCAGAAGCAGCCCAATCTGACAGACGAGGAACGCCACGTATGGGTGCGAGCGCCATGGGATATGTTACAGCCTAGCTTGGCGAACGGGCACGATGCCTCATGACTTACACGCCGGCCATCGGTCTTTGTCTGCTGCCGATGTCAATGCTCACGGTCGTCTCGCCGCTCGCTATGAACACTCAAACACCCGCGGGCACGAGGCAAGTCGCGGCCCGCGACCGTTCGCTGCCCAGACTTCAGCGGCTCCGTTGGCGATCACCGGCGATAGAGAAAACGTCACGAGGTCCGGCAGCTCGTTCATGGTGTAACCCATGTTGGCGTAGTGCAGGGTTTGGTCGTGCATGAATTTGTAGGTATTGCGCTGAGCCTTAATCAGCTGAGTAATCTCGCTGTTCCCCAGATGGGCCTTCTCACTTGACCAAGCGCACCTTATGGTCGCGCTGGTCAAGCGACAGCGTCGGGAGCAACGGCAAAAATTGGCACCTGTTGATCATAGCCTTTGATCGTGATGGCTCCGAGAGCCTGTAACGGAAATTGTCCATCAACCGCCGCAGCCACAACCTCATCTACGAGTATCTGCCCATCGATCGCGGCAGAGCACAGTCGGGCAGCCAGATTCACGGCGTTTCCGATTGCCGTGTAGGCAAACTGACCTTCGTATCCAATGCGCCCCACGGTCGCCGGGCCCATGGCAAGTCCAATTCCGAGGCCAATCCCGTAGCTCCGCTTGCGCCAGCCCGCCGCGAGGCTTTGCGCCGCTGATCGCAACTCGATCGCGAGGTTGAGCGCCACGAGCGCGGGATCCGGGCAACTCACCGGAGCGTTGATCAACAGCATCAACCCGTCGCCGGCAAAGTTGGTCAATGTCGCCCCATGTCGGACGATGATGGTTCCAACGGCTGCGTGATATTCGTCGAGGACGCTCATCACGACCTCTGGCTCGTTGCGATTCGAAAACGACGTGAAATCGCGCAAGTCGACAAAAACGGCCACCACCTCCCGCCGCTGCCCCTCGAGCACGGTATCGTCGCCGGCACCCTCGACAAGCTCGGCAATCTGCGGGGCGAGGAAGCGCTTCAACCGATTGATGCGATCGGATTTTTCCTTTGAGAGGCCAAGCTCCCTTGCCATTTCATTGAAGCGAGTGGCCAACCGCTCGATCTCGTCGCCCGTCGAGATGGTCACGCGGTGATCGAATTGACCGGCACCGACCCGCTGCGCACCGTCTTCGAGCAGCCGAATGGGGCCCGACATCCGTCCTGCGAGCCAATAGGCCAGCACCATGGCAAGCAAGGAGCCGATCGCCACCAGCAGCAGCGAACGCCACAGCGAGGCGCGGATGGGAGCAAATGCTTCCGCGGCCGGTTGCTGGACAATCACGGTCCATTTGAGGTTGGGGACTTCCGTCGCAAGGGCAACGACGGGGCGGCCGTCGATATCTTCCGTTTCGGTAGCAGAGTCGGTGGATTTGGCGATATCGCGCCGGAGACGATTGAACGCGTCGGCCGTCGCGTCACCGCGCAGCACAAGGCTTATGTCGGGGTGGGCCACTAGCCGGCCGGTGTCATCAACGACGAACGCTTCTCCGGTCTCGCCGATCCTGATGGCCGTGACCACATCCCAGATCAGCTTCAGGTTGACATCCGCGATGGCGAAGCCGGTCGCGCCCCGGTTTCCGCTCACTGCGATCGTCATGTGCGGTTCCGAGCCGCGCTGATATCCGACGGGGCCGTACCACACCTTGGAGCCGCCCTCGCGCAGTTTGTCCACGGCGGGGTCGCTCTGAAAGTTCGTGTCTTCGCCAACGCGGTTGATTGCCAGTCGGGATATCATCGCGCGCTGGACGCCTGCTCCATCGAACAGCGAAACCGAGGAGGTCGCCGGCACCTGCCGCAAAAGGCGCTGAGCGTCAATTTTGTGCTGTTCGTCCTGGCTATCCGTCCAGGGAAACTGCACGAGCCATCCGAGCTGGTCGCGAATGCCATCCGTAAAAGCCTGAATCCGATCGGCGGCCGATCGGGATTCGGATCTGAGGAGTTCGGTGAGATGAACGCGTTGCTCGCGATAGCCAAACCAGGCTTCCCCCATCGCTCCCAATGCCAAGGGCAAAACCACGGCAATGAACAGCGTGAAGAAATATTTGACAAAAAGCGTCTGGTGCGGCTTCGGCACGTGGAGTACCTTTTGAAAGCATCACTTCGCGCCCGATACTATCACGCCATCGAGCCCAAGGCAGGTTCAGGCAGGCTCGGCAATCCGGCGGCCGCCTTTGGGCGCCTCAGCCGGGTGAACCCTTTCAGGGTGCGCAAAGACAAATTTAAATCACCACGTCCGTTTGGGGGTGGCGCGACATGCATCGACGCGCGTTCCTTGCTTCGACACTAGCCGCGACGTTCGTGCCGCAGTCGCTGCTGGCGCAATCCACGGAGAATGTCCGTCGCATCGGCTGGGTGACCGCACAGACGGCGGCGAGTCTCGCACCCTATATCGAGGCATTCCGCCAGGGTCTCAGCGAGCGTGGTTATACCGAAGGGCGAAACCTCGCGATCGAATACCGTTACGGCGAGGGGATCGACGGCCGTGTTCCGGAGCTGGTCCGTGAGCTGGTGCGGCTGCCGGTCGACCTGATCGTGGCTCAGGGGACGGCGGCCTTCGAGCTTCCTCCGCTCTATCTGCCCGTCGTCTTTGTGATCAGCGCGGATCCCGTTTCTTCCGGCTTTGCGGACAGTCTCGCGAAGCCTCGCGGCAACAAGTCCGGCCTCACCCTGATGGCGGTCGAGCTCATGGGAAAACGCCTCGACCTGCTCAAGGAGATCGTCCCTAACCTTCGTCGTATCGCGGTTGTTGGCAACCCCGAGCATCCCGGCGCGCATCTCGAACGCGGCGCTTCCGAAGAAACGGGACGGCAACTGAGGCTCACGATCGACTACTTTCCCACCGAGACGCGGGAGAAGCTCACGGCCGCGCTGGCGGCGATGGCCGACGATCCTCCGCAGGCAATCTCCATTCTCGCCGACGGCTTCGCGGTCCAGAACCGGCAGACGATCATTGATTTCGCGATGAGCAAGCATATCCCGGCCATATCCGGATGGCCGATCTTCGCGCAAAGCGGGGCGCTCTTCACCTACGGGCCGAAAGTTGCCGATTCCTACCGGCGTCTTGCCTACTATGTCGACCGTGTCTTCAAGGGCGCGAGGCCTGCCGATCTGCCGATCGAACAGCCGACGACCTTTGAATTCGTCATTAACATGCGCACGGCGAAGGCCCTAAATATCACGATCTCGCCGTCCCTGCTGGTAAGGGCCGATCGCGTCATCGAGTGAAATGATCTCGGGCAACTATCGGTGTCGCGATCATGATGGAGCGTGTGCGCTCGTGATTCGGCGCCGACTCGCTCAGATCGATCGACCATTGATCCAGATTCTCGGCACAGGCTTGCCGGTCTTCCCGCAGAGCCAAGACTGCAGGATCAGTTGAGAAAAATGAGGTTCTTCCTCGTCCACTTCCGCTCCGGGTCAATCGCGTCGGTTTGCCGCTGGGCCGGTGACTTCCGGTCTGACCGGATATGCGGACATCGTCAGATCGGACCGGCATGCCTCGAACGTGCCAACACCAGACTTGCCACACATCAGCGGCATTGTTCCAGACGCCGCAACAACTGATCGCTGTCACTCGTTCCTCGCTTCGACCTCTCTCTCAAGGGAGAGCAAAGGCGAAAAATATTCAAAGTTGTTTTTGCTCTTGCTCGAACTTTGCGATTTTGTGATCACCCTGCCAAAACTCAACATCAAGATTTCACAAAAGTAAATCGGGCGTCTGTCCAATCACTTTCACTAAATTCTAGTTTAAGCCCGAGGACCAGAGCACGATCATTCCTGTGACGATCGCTTCATTCAATATGCTGGCCGGTGTTTGCGGGCACTGTCGCTGACCAATTCTGACTGCGTTCGCGTCGGACCGCGATATGCAAAGATTTGACCCTGTCGAAGGTATGGTCGGCGAAGTTGTCTGCCTTCGTTCGGATCGAGCATACCGCCGCACTTCGGCCACTAGGAGAGTTGGAGAAACAGATGGTAAATCTGGAGACGACCATCCCGGCGTCGCTTAAGGCAGCGTTGGACGCCGAGATCAGAAGGACCAAAGGCACCGCTTCGTCTGTCGTCACGGCCGTCTTGTCCCAATACCTCGGCGTACCGGTTCACACGCTATTCCAGGTCTCCATCTCGGGTGCGCTCGTCGCGGGCGTTTACGACGGAGAGGTCAGTGTCAAGTCGATCCTACAGCATGGCGATTTTGGCCTTGGCACCTTTGCCAATCTCGATGGCGAAATGGTCGTTCTTGACGGGCGAGTCTATCAGGTGCACGGCACCGGTTCCGTGTTGGAAGCCGGCCCCGACGCTGGCGCGCCCTTTGCCGTGGTGACGCGCTTCTCTCCCCAAACGGATGTTGAAACCGAACCGGTCGCGAGCTTCAAGGATCTTGAAGATCGCTGCGACGGGTTCCGGAATTCGGGCAATATCTTTTATGCGGTCCGCTTGGATGGGCACTTCAGGCAGGTCCGCACCCGGGCCGTCAATCCGCCACAGCCTGGCACGCGCCTCGTCGATGCGGCCAAGTCACAGAGCGAGTTCACTTTCACCGACATCGACGGCACGCTGGTCGGCTTGTGGTCGCCCGGCTTTTCAAGCGCCTTCAGCATCTCCGGCTATCACTTTCACTTTCTTTCAAGCGACCGCCAGCACGGCGGACACCTGCTCGACGTTGAAGCCGGCCCGCTCCGACTTCAAGTCGAGGCGCTGACGGATTTTCACCTGGCTCTGCCGGAATCAGAAGCCTTCCTGAAGGCCGATCTCAGCAAGAATACTGCTGAAGAACTCGCCTATGCCGAACAAGCTCACTAGGAAACAGACAATGCACAAGGTGCTAGATAAAACCCAACAAATCGGTGCCGAACTTGTGGTTCGCGCACTCGAAATGCAAGGCGTAACGCATGTCTTCGGGGTTCCCGGCGCCAAGATCGATGCGGTCTTCAATGCGCTTGTCGACTCGACGATCAAAACGGTTGTCTGCCGGCACGAGCAGAACGCGGCCTTCATTGCAGGCGGCATTGGCCGCATGACGGGTAAGGCAGGTGTCGCCATCGCAACGTCTGGACCCGGCGTCTCCAATCTGACCACGGGCCTCGCCACGGCCAATTCAGAGGGTGATCCAGTGGTGGCGCTCGGCGGCGCTGTTGCCACCTCCGAAGCGCTGAAGCAGATCCATCAGACAATGGACGCGGTCTCGATCCTGAAGCCGGTGACCAAGTTCAGCGCGACCGTTGGCGCTCCGGATCAAGTCAGTGAGGTGCTGGCCAACGCCTTCCGAGCAGCCGAGTCCGGCCGGCCAGGCGCATCCTACGTCAATTTGCCAAAGGATGTGATGACCGAGCCGTGCACGCACGAGCCGCTGCCGGCGCCCGCCTTCGCCGGCCTCGGTCCGGCTGACGGTGCCGGGATCAAAGAAGCCGCGCGCCTCATCAACGCTGCATCGAATCCGGTAGTGCTGCTGGGAATGCTTGCCAGCAAGCCGGCCAATACAGAGGCACTCCAGGCCTTCATTGGCAAGAATAACCTGCCGGTGGTCGGCACCTTCCAATCAGCAGGCGCCGTAGGCGCGCTGTTATTCGATAACTTCGGCGGCCGGGTCGGCCAGCTCGCCAACCAGCCGGCTGACCGGCTGCTCGAATCCGCTGACCTTATCATTACGGTGGGTTATGATCCCGTCGAATATGCGCCACCGCTCTGGAACGGCAAGAGCCAGCGCAAGATCATCCACATCGACGTTCTGCCGGCGGACCTCGACAATTGCTATAGCCCTTACGTCGAACTGACTGGCGATATCGGCCAGACCTTGCAAGCCTTGACGCTACACCTTAAGCGGGCGCAGAAGCCGGCGCTCTCGTCGGGACTCCTCGGAACGATCGCCGCTGAACGTGAGTTGCTGAGCCAGGAAGCGGCTGCTCGCGGCGGCGTGCCGATCCATCCATTGCGTCTCGTGCACGAACTGCAACAGTTCCTCGGCAGCGACGTCACCGTCTGCCTGGACATGGGTTCGTTTCATCTCTGGATCGCTCGCCATCTCTATAGCTTCAGACCTCGCCAGGTCCTCATCACGAACGGCCAGCAGACTTTGGGCGTTGCCCTTCCCTGGGGCATTGCCGCCTCGATCGTCCGGCCCGCGGAGAAAATTCTCTCGATCTCCGGGGATGGCGGCTTCCTCTATTCCGCTATGGAACTGGAGACCGCGGTGCGCCTCAAAGCCAACATGGTTCACATGGTCTGGATCGATGGCACTTACGACATGGTAGCCACACAGGAGAAGTTAAAATACGGCCGCGCGTCTGGGACCGACTTCGGCCCAATCGACTACATCGGATATGCAGAGGCATTCGGCGCGACGGGTCTCATGATCAACAAGCCCGACGACATCGTTCCCGTAATGAAGAAAGCCTTTGACACGCAAGGACCGGTGATCGTCGGAGTCCATGTGGACTATCGCGACAATCACAAGCTCTTCGAGATGCTCCACGAAGACAGCATCCACTAATGCCGCGCTAACGATGTCGCGCGATCTGTGGGCCTAGGCCGGGAGAATTCGCGCGATGCGCGTCCGGCCGGCGATCGTCGGCTTTGCCCTTAGTTGCGGCCTCAGAGCGGCGCGCGAGGGGCAATCGGCCGTAGGGCCCTGGCTTTGCCTGCAGGGTTTGCTCTCGCGGTTGCGATGGAAGAAAGCGGCGCGCCCAAGCATCGATGCCAAGTGCCTGTGGGACTTCAGGTTGATGGCCGGCCCTATGGCGCTTGATGTCTCAGTTGAGTCACGTGTGGACGGCGCCCTGGCAAGAACGTTCTGATGCTTCCTGCAGCATTGGTCGGGCGCGGTCACGTCCGACCTGTTGATGCGGCGGACCGAATGTCTGTTGAGGGTCAATCGCGTCATTTTGGCCGCGGGCTAACCACTTCCGGTTTGCCCCCAGCTCCGGACATCTCGCTGCACCGCGCTAAGTGAGGTGATGGCCAGTACCGGAAGGCGCGCTGTACTAAGAATCCTAGTACTTTTGCTAGTGACCCGCGATGAAGGCAAGTACGGCCTCGTGATAAGCGTCAGGGGCTTCTCCTGGAACAGTGTGGGATGAAGCGGGGATTTTTACGCGAGTTCGTTGAGGCAGACATCGTTCCAGTTCGTCAACGATGCGTTGGAAGAACTCGGGACTGCGCTCACCATTTGTCACAAGCGTCGGCGTTGAAATGCGCTTTGCCATGACCGGCGCATACCAACCGCGAGAGCCAATGGACTCGACGGTCTCCTAGGCAGTTTCGAAGACCGTCATCGCGGACCTCTAGGTGGCGTGGACACTTATCGCATCCATAGAACGATGGCACGCGCAGTTGGAGGTCAGACTGGCCTCGGGATCATTCGCGGTCCGCTGGCGGAAAGCGCCCTGCGCCTGCGAGGCCGCGTGGAGCAGAGATACGCCTGGAGGCGAGTATTTGACGCCCGAGGTGCCAAGTCGGCTCTACGCGGCCTCCTAGCCCATTATGAATGCCTCGGGCCAGTGGATGTCGTTGCGCTTAACTGAACCGGTCGAAACTTGCCGGCGCCCTTCGTGTGGCGGCGGACCATCGCCCCTAAGCTGCCCGTCGCGGACCCTCCTGCCGGGTTGATTGTGCAAACCGGCAGTTCAGCCACGGAACACCGTGCATCTCCGGCGACCGTGAAGCCGTGGAATGCGCGCGTCCAAGGAACCCGCGAACAAGACACGCCACGGGTCAGCAGTCTTGGATTCAAAGAGTGACCCGGTTTGCTTCAGGCAAACTTGAACATGCTGGCGTCGAGCTGTCCCGGCGCGATGCCGATCAGCCAAACCGCGCTGCCCGCGGCGTCGGTGATGATCGTGGTGTTGATCCCGGCAACGTAGGTCTCTGCTGCCTGAACATCGGCGAACGAATGCAGCGATGTACCCGCGAAGCTGACGAAGTCGTTCACTCCGCCCGTGTTGAAGTCCTGGACGACCATGATCTCCTGGCTGGTGTCGCTGATGTTGAATGTATCGGTGCCGCCGCCACCCCAGGCGTAGTCAACCCAGCCGCCGCCGGTGATCTGGTCGGCCCCGGTGCCCATCAGGAAGACGTCGACGCCGCTGCCGCCGGTCACCGTATCGCCGCCGTTCGAGCCGTAGACGTAGTTCTGGCCCGAACCACCGTAGATGACGTTGCCGTCGGTCTCGCCCGAGGAGATGAAGATGTTCAAGCCCGAACCGCCGAACATGGTGTCGACGCCGGTGCCGCCGTAGAAGTAGTTGGTGCCTTGCCCGCCATAGAGGTAGTCGGCACCGGCTTCGCCGTACATCACGTTGACGTCGCTGCCGGCGGTACCTCCCGAGCCGATCAAGGTGTCGGTGCCGGCACCGCCAAACAGATAGTTGAAGCCGGATCCGCCATACTCCACGTCGTTGCCGTCCTCGCCCAGCAGGACGTCGAGCCCGGTGCCGCCGATCAGAACGTCATTGCCGGCACCGGCATAGATGTAGTCGTTGCCGTCGCCGGCATCGCCATAGTCGTCGCCGTTGCCGAGCACGAGGACGTCAAGTGCGGCGCCGCCGGAGGCGGTATCGTTGCCGTCACCGCCGTAGAGCAGGTTGCTGCCGGAATTGCCGGTCAGGACGTTGGCCAGTGCGTTGCCGATTCCAAAGAGATTTCCGGAGCCATCCAGCACCAGATTCTCGACGTTTGCGGTCAGGCTGTAGTTGATGGTGGTGTGAACCGTGTCGGTGCCTTCGCCGGTGTTTTCGACCACGATGTCGCCGGGATCGTCGACGTAGTAGGTGTCGTTGCCGAGCCCGCCAGTCAGCCCGTCGGGCCCCGCTGCGCCGTTGAGAACATTGTCGCCCGCGTTGCCAGTAATGGCATTTGCTAGAGAGTTGCCGCTACCACTAATGTTCTCGGTTCCAGCGAGGGTAAGATTTTCGAGATTCGCGCCGAGAGCGTAGCTGATGCTGGAGTGGACGATGTCCGTGCCTTCGTTGACGCCCTCCGTCACTACATCCCCTGGATCGTCCACGAAGTAGGTATCGTTGCCGGCGCCGCCGACCATCGTGTCGCTACCCGATAGACCATTTAGAGCGTTGTCACCACCGTTTCCGACAACTGTGTTGTCTTCGGCATTGCCGATGCCAATCTGCGCATCGCCTGTGAGCTGCAACTCCTCGACACCGTCGGGTAGGACGTAATCTAAGCTAGCGACGACAGTGTCATGGTCAGTCGTTGATGGGTCGCTGACTTGGTCGAGGGCGTTGTCAACATAGAAGACGGTGTTGACGTAGCCGCCAATCATGACGTCAGCACCGGCACCACCGTCGACCGTGCCGCTGGCGTTACCAGCATTGATGATGTCGTCACCACTGCCGCCGTTGAGCGTGACCATGTCTCCGCTCGGCGTGGTCGGTGCGCTTTGATCGATCTTGACCATCAACACGTCGTCGCCATCACCAGCATCGATATTCTTATTGCCCGAGCCGATCAGTATCACGTCATTGGAAGCTGTACCCGTGACGGTCTGGTCGCCATCGCCGGTGTCAGCATAGTCGTATCCAGTACTCAGCGTGATAGTGGTCGATCCGGCTGCAAAGGTCTGGACGTTGACCGGCGTCCCGTCCAGGTGGACGATGAAGTCTGTCGGGGTCATCAGCGCAGCGATGCTGACCGCCTGACCAGCGGGTGCGCTGACAGTACTGGTTGCAGATAGCGGCCGCAGAGCGGATTCGCCGGTCCACATCAAGTTCTCGACGCGATAGGTGCGGCCGATCAACTCGTCCTTCGTCGCATCATAGCTCTGAGCGCCCGGCTTGCCGGTCGGGTTATAGATCAGATCGTAGTAGGTCCCGAAACCGTCCGAGAGTTGGTTCCAGTGATAATAAGCGCTAGTGCCTTTGAGGATGATCGTATCTGTTCCGGCACCCGCATCTACGGTGCGCGTTGGATCGGACGCCGTGGGGCTGTTCCAAAAAATGTCATCATTGACGGGGCCGATCCCGCCAAGCACATAAGCGTCAGTGGCAATGGTATGTGTCTGATGGCCGGTCGAAGTGCCAACGGCGACTTGTACCTGAGGGCCAGTGTAGACATTGTTGCTGGCGAGGTTGCTAGCGAGCGATAAGCCCAACGCGGTCGCGGAGAACGGGCTGCCGGCGTCTTTGGCATACGAATAGAGCTTCGCGACGTCTGGCGTGTAGGTCGAGCTTGAATGCTCAAAGAGTCCCGTTACGGCATTTCCAATGTCGCTGTTGAGAAGAACATTCGAGCCTTCTCTGAACTTCTGGTTTGTGATCGCGACCAGCGCAGCAGCTGCTGTCCCTGACAAGGGTCCCAGAGCAGCAAAGGCATCGATGATAGCCTTCTCGACGCCTGGCTGCGTGATGAATGGCACCTTCGTGACCGGATCGTCGGTATGGACAAAGTTCTCAATTCGACTGTCACTTCGTGGTGCTCCCGGTTCATCCGATCCGGGGGAGCCATCAGTCCATGCTCGCACCGTATACTGCGATGTATCAGGCGTCGCTCGCATGAAATATTGGACCATCGCGGCCCCAAGGCTGTGTCCGGAAACGAGGACACTTGTGATCCCATTGGTTGGGTCATTGATGTAGCGATGGATCGCTTTGATCAGCGGCTGATATCGCGCGTAGTGGTCGTTGAAGTTTAGATAATCCAGGAAATCTGAGTACTGGTCAGTTCCCCGAAAAGTCAGCGAAAGTGTGCGAACGCCGTTTACCACGCCAGTCAGCACCAGCGCGTTGCTCTCCGCGTTGCCGTGACCACCAATCGCGCTGTAGCGGCCATCGACAAACGAGTAAGCCGACGGACCTGCAAGCTGATCAAAATTTTCCGGCTTCAGGCCCAGTTCGAGCGCCGAAACGGGGTGCCAGTTGTCTTGCGACACAAAAGGATCGGGCAGAATGAAAGTCGGATCCTCATAAGCAAGTGGATCGTGACCTAGGCCACTTGGCTTCGGCCAACTCGTTTTGCCGTAGGCGTCCTGCGCCAGCAGCATCATTTCCACGGCGATACTGCCGCCTGCCCGCGCGAGGTCAACTTGATTGCTCACCGGATTGGCGAAAGTGACTCTCTCAATATCCTTTGTATTGAAAGTGTATTGAGTGGGGCCCAACGGAGCGTAGTTGATCTCGGTTCGCGTATTGGCCCAGTTGCCCCCGAATGTCACAGAGAACGAATAGTTGTTAGGTGCTCCGGGTAGCCTCAAAACGTCTTCGTTGCCGGTGCCTGTCGGGTTTGCTCCACCATTGAGAGCCTGCGTCGTACCAACCGTGAAGTCCTGAAAATTTCCGAAGCTCCCGGTCTGGTAGTCAAACACGTCCACGCCGTCGCCGCCCAAGGCAACGTCATTTCCTGGCGACCCGAAAATAAGATCATCGCCGCCCCCGGCATCGATCTGGTCGGAGTCAAGGCCGCCGTCGATTGTATCGTTGCCAGCACCTCCGGCGACGGTGTCATTTCCGTTGCCGCCAAACAGCGAATCATTGCCGTCGCCGCCGTCAAGCAAGTCGGCTCCATCGTCGCCGCTCAGAACGTCGAGGCCGACTCCACCGTAAAGCGAGTCACTGCCCAACCCGCCGTCGAGGATATCCGTGCCGTTTCCGCCAGAGAGGAGATCATCGCCATCACCGCCGGCGATCTTGTCGTCGCCAACTCCGCCGGCGACTGTGTCGTTTCCCGGACCGGCGTTGAATGTCTGGCCAAAACTCCAGGCAACACCTGTGACACCTGGGATCGTGCTCGTGTCTGGAAGTGTAACACTGTCGTTGCCATTGAGGGCGCTATAGAGATTCGCACCGCCATCGATAATTGCGGTTCGTTGGTCCGAAGTCAGACTTTTGAAATTGACGATGTCGGCGCTGGTGGTGAACAAGCTCGTCATGGTTGGTAGAGTTATCTCTGCCCATGCGAATGTATGATAGGTTAAGCCGTCGAAAGGAGGATCGCCTGGCAACGGAGGCAGGGCGGGTGAGATGACGGTTGGACCAAGTAACTCTGATGGACTTGGCTCCGAGCCGACTAAGAACGAGTCGGCAATGGAGATTTGCATGATCTCTCGATATATTTCTCCGGGCGCGGGATTTGAGAAGCCGTAGTCGAGGAGGTCGTTATAAAACAGCGCAAGATTGTCGAACGACAAAGCAGGTGTTGGGTCCACAAGAATTGAGACCGAGACTCGAGGATCCGTCAGTTGGTAGCCAAGGAATTCTAGCGGATGTACGGCTGGCGACTCTGGTCCACTGATCGATACCGTGACGTTGTAATTGTATCGCACCCAATACGTCGCCATCGATTGCTCCTAGGCGCGCCGCCATCAACGGGTCGAGTACCTCTTTGAGATAACGAAGCAACGGTGGCTGCAGAACCAGGTCGGCCGCTCTCAAGTGGCATCGACGCCTCGGCTGGTCAGTCTTCATTCCAGGCCGATCCGCGAGACGCCATTTCTACAGAATGCCGTCCCGCTAGGAATATGCCATTTGATGGATACTTGGATTTATGCGGCGATCTGCCTCATCCCCTAAAGTGAGTATATCCGCCGTTTGATCTGACGCCCCGCGTACCAACACGGATGCCTCAGGACAGCGAGCCGGGGTGTGATCGCCTCATCGACATAGGCGAGCCGGTGCGGATCCGAGTTAACCTTGCGCGAGTCGCAGCGCGAGCGATGGCCACTATCGATTTCCGTGTCGCGTAACTCAATTGGCAGGCAGCGAAGCCCATCCTGGCGACGGTGATGGCGCGTGCGGTCGGCCCGTATCGAAAATCGGTGTGGCCAACGTTGATCCAGCTTAAACAAGCCACACCACATGGTAAATTGAGTAGTGTCCTTGTGGTGGGACTGTGAAAGTGAGGAATGCAGCATCACAGTCCCGTCTGAGCACCATAAAAGTGACGCCTACGCAACACGGTCCCGCCTGAGGGCCAGTCATGGCCCTGACATGGGACTGTTAGTGTCTGACATGGGACTGTGAAATGAATTATTGGGTGTCCATCTCATGAAATCCTTGCTCGCTGTCACAAGCGTGGCTTGAGTGTCGTCCGGAAACTCTGTCAGTAGCCATTCAGTTGAAACGCGGCCCTTCATGCTGAAACCGCTTCTCTTGCTTACCCTAATGAAGCCATGGGCAACAAGGCACTGAAAGCAGCGCTGGGCCGTACTACGTCCGACGTTAAGCGCCTTGGCGGCTTCTCTAACGCTGTAGGGGATCTTACCATTGTTAGAGTTCGGGCCCCTGTAACGCCTCGCCAGCTCAACGTAGAGCGCTCTGCAATTGCCGTCGAGCGCCTGCCACGCTGCCGAACCGAGCATATGTTCCGTAAGACTGACAAAGCGCCCGCGTGCTCGCGCGTCTTGTCGGGTGCGCTGATGGTAATCACGCCGGTTTGTCATTCTGCCGCCTCGGTATACGAATCGATCGCGTCATCGCGCCTCGCCGAGTCCGTTTATGGCGGCATATAAATTCGCGAGGTTTGCTGGCAAGCCGTAGCGGCGCTGAACATATCGCCCGCCCGGTGTTAGGACGACGGCGTCACGATTGATTGCATATTGGCCGAGAGGAGTCAGATCGAAAGAGGACTGACTTTGTACCCGATTGCGCGGTATCCGATTGCGCAGTATCTTCTGCATTGTTGTGTCTCTGCTTTGCGGTTGAGGGACGACATTTCGCCGGCGTGAGCTTCCTCTCACGTCGGCATTTTCATTTTCGTCCTCTGACAGTGACGGAAACCGGCAGCGCTGTCGGTGGCGAGATGATCGGCGATGCGGCTGTAAATCGAACCGAATCGTCATGCCGAGCCTGTGCAGCCGCCATTTTACCGAAGGGCTCTCCGGGCCCAGCCGATACATCGATTTTGATGGGCGCGCTCGGCATAGGCCCTGCAGTGGCCTTTCGCCGGACAAACTTCTCGCCCATCACATCGAACTGAGCAGCTTTTCCTATGAGGGCACTCATCGCGACGGCTTGCGGCTTGTGAGACCAAACCATGCAGATGTGATCGTCGGGGTTGTTGCCCCGGCTCAAAAGCACTCTGCTGGCATCAAGCAGCGGCTGTCGCGTAGCGCGGCAGATCAACTCGTCGGTGTCCCGTAGATGAGCATCGAACCGATCGTGCCGGCGTCGACCACGACCATCGCACGCTGGCTTCACAATGATTGTGTGGAGCATAGCGAATCAGGCTGAGTTAGCGCGACGTACTTCGGACGTGGATCTGACCAGTGGCCCAATCTTCCTCTGGGCCCAGGCGTCGAGTCCCGATGTTGGATAGAGCGGGAAACGGCCGGCCAGGCGGAAGGGCGGCCCGTCCGAGGACGTGCAGGCAATCTTGGCCAACGTTTTAGGGCTGCACGGAATGCTATAGGTCTCCGTGACGTATCGCGCAGCCTCGGTCCGTCGCAAATGCCGGTCTAGCTTAGCTACTTCATCTTTGAGGGTATCCATCGGGGCCTCGCTGTAGCGCTGAGAACGTCCCAGCAACTGCAGGAGTATGCAGCCGCGCCGACCGAGCTGATTTCTTAACTAGGTCTTTTTTTGCACCTAGTTGCGGATTCGATCTATATAGGCGATGAAGGCCTTGCGGCAGGCTGCTTTCAAACCCCGATCAGGCCAGCCAATTCCTTCGAAGATAGCCGCGCAAAAATCGACAAGTTCTTGGCTCATTTCTAGCGGCTTACCGCCAATCCGCCACGCTTCGCAAAGGTTCACGATGAAGAACTCTCGAAGGGTGGTAGGCCGCCTCCCACCAGCCTCTTTTGTGACTGCAAGCGATTGAGAGAGGGCGACCTCGATTTCCTGTAGGATAGCGGCTAGCGTACGTGAGGGACTGTGCTTGACCGCGTGGTAGCGCCCCTTCTCGGTGTCTTCTTCGATGTAGACTTGACGGCTCCTTAATCCAGAACGCATTTCAGCGCGACCGGTCGATGGCGGCGGCAAGGCCTCCTCTTCAGGAAATTTCTCTCGTAACCATCTCGTGTTGAGCATCCGACTCACCGGTAGAGGCATCGCTGACCGCAGGCTAGCCCGACCCACTGGACCAATACCGCTTAGAAGCTCGGATGCCTGTCGAATCCTTCCCACCGCATCCTCGATTTTTTGTCGATCCGCATCTCGGCTTGGCCGTAGCCGCACTTCTCGCATCAAGAGGTGCCATTCCCTTATGAGATTCAATATCCACTTCTTCGCTGCGTCGCGGCGCTCGAACTCGAATGCGAAGGCGTCGAAGATGGCCCTTAGGCAATCGTCGTCGATGGTTTTCGGTTCTGGAAGATTGGCGTCAGTGATCACAAACCCTTTGAGGGGCATCTTTGCTCCTCCGCTGGAGCAGTTCCGCATTGTGGTCGACGGCGGGCCGGTGCGGTACCAGCTTTTCGGGCCGTCGCCCTAGCCGCGTCGATTAGTCAAGCTCTTCTCAGATGGGTCACTTTGCCTGGCTTGCGCCCTGTCATGGCCTCGTCGATGTGACGTGCAATTTTGTCGGCCGCCGCCAGCAACGCCGAGTCGATCTTGTGGATGTAGCCTTCGGTAACCGATGCCTTCGAATGACCTATTAGTCCCTTGATCGTCGGAATCGAGTAACCAAGGTCCTCGGCCGTCGAGCTAAACGAGTGACGCAAGCCATGACTGGTAATGCCAGGCACGTCTTGTGACGATACGCCTTGTAGCCATCGCGTTAGCCCTGTGTGGTGCTTCTTGGGGTTTGTGATCGAGGGGAAGACGTATTTCGAATTGGACTTGCTCGAGGCCGTTTTCAGAACAGCAAGGGCTGCCGACCCAATCGGGCGTATACTCTTGCCGGTTTTGGTGTCGCCAAGCCTGAGCGCCATGCCTACGCCATCGACTTCCGTCTTCAGCAGCCCCTCAATCTCGTCGAGCCGACAGCCCGTCAGGGCAGCGAGCTTGCTGGCCATAACGCGCTGCCAGTGATGCCCGTTAGCTTCCGCGACAGCCAGGCATTTGCCGAGACTCCGGTACCCAGGGTCATCCAGGCGCCATTCCCGATTGCCATCCTTGGGCCGAACGATCCCGTTGATGGGATTGTCCGGCCTGTACCCCTCCGCGACTGCGTAGCTGAAGACACCGCCCAGTAAGCCCATCGTACGGGCTGCCGTGCCTTTCCCGCCCCTCACGATAGCCCGGCCTCTCGCCTTGGTCTTCACATCGGCGGCCGACTTTCCGCTGATGACGTCGCGCTGGAAACGACCGGCATCGGTGGACGTAAAGCCCTTGACGGTCTTCTTGCCAATCAACGGGATGATGTGCCGGTGGACTCTTCCCTTGTCGACGTAGAGGGTGGAGTCGCTCTTGGCCTCACCGCGGCGCGTGAGAATGAGACCCCTTTCGGCCTTATCCAAGTACTCAAGGGCCAGTTCTTCGACGGTTAAGGCGCCGCGGGCCTGCTTCTTCACCTCGGCCGGATCGCTTCCCCTCACGACGTCGCTCAGCGCGAGCTTGGCCTCTTTCCGGGCCTCCTCCGCGGTCAAGACCCCGTACCGACCGATGGTGAGGCGCCGGCTGCGGCCATTAGCGTTTCGGTACTGCACCAGGAAGGACTTCGCGCCGCTTTTCTTGACCCGCAGGCCAAATCCCGGGAGTTCGTCGTCCCAGATGAACAGGTCGGCGCCGAACGTTTCGGCAGCATCGACAGTCCTTTTGGTGAGCTTGGCCATTTTCCCTGAGGTAAGCGCTGGGTAAGCAGGCGCCGGAAAACGAGGGAAATTCAGAGCAACGACCGTAACCCTCAAATCTGGCGGCTTTCAGCCTATATCTGAGCGCCGGCAATTCCAAGGGATTTCAGGTAAGCAAGGGTAAGCTATCCACCCTTGCCCTCCGAAGGCAAAGGTCACACGTTCGAATCGTGTCGGGTGCGCCACTTGCGTACAAAACCACGAACATTTCCGTTCTCAGTCTGTTTGCCGGCGACGGCAGCCAGGAGGATATCCTCGGCGCCTTCACCCTTCTCGCTGTGCAGGCGATGAAACGCCTCGCGCGCTGCCGAACGCCAGCCGCTCGGCCAGCACGGCGGCCTGGGTGCGCGATCCCACCCCGAGCTTGCGCAGGATGGTCGAGACATGGCCCTTGACGGTTTGCTCGGCGATGCCGATTTCGGCCGCGATCTGCTTGTTGAGCTTGCCTTCGACGATCATCGCCAGGATGCGCAGTTGTTGCGGCGACAGCGAGGCCGCGCGCGCCGCCAGCTCCACGTCCTCGCTCTGGATCGAGCCCCGGCCGCCGATGTTCGGCGGCATCCAGATTTCGCCGCCCAGGATGCGCGTGATGGCGTCCGCCATCGCCGGCAGGCCGAGCGATTTCGGGATATAGCCGGAGGCGCCATAGGCGATGGCGCGGCGGATCGTGGCCGCATCCTGCCGCGCCGAGATGATCGCGACCGGCACCGTCGGAAACTGTGCGAGCAGGACGAAGAGCGCCGCAAATCCCTGGATGCCCGGCATCGTCAGGTCGAGCAGGATCAGGTCGATCTCCTCGATGCGGCCGGGCACCGCCGCCAATACCTCGTCGAGCGACTGGCAGGGAATGATCTCGAGATCGGGAAGCACGGCCGACAGTGCGCTCTGCAGCGCGGCCTGCACCAGCGGATGGTCGTCGCCGATGACGATGCGTGTGGTCATGCCGGGTGACGGTCCTCATGGGTGGCGAGCCGACGGGTCAAGGCCTCGCCGCTCAGGAAACGTCGCAGCGCAGCCGGCTTGACCGGCTTGAGCAGGATTTCGCAGCCGCGCGCCTTCGCCGCGCTGCGAACCTCCTCGCTGCGATCGCCGGTGATCAGCAGCGCGCGCACGTTGTACGCCGATGCGCGCCTGAGATCGTCGAGAAAATCAAGACCGCTGCGGCCGCCGTCAAGGTGGTGGTCGAGCAGCACGACATCGGGCGGCCCGGCGGTTGCTGCCGCCATCGCCGCGGCCGGGTCTGTCGCAGTCACGACATGATGGCCCCAGCCCCCGAGCAGCGCCATGAGCCCCTGCAGGATCGTCGCATCGTTGTCGAGGCACAGGATCGTCAGCGGTTGCTCGGCCGGCAGCGGCGCAGCCGCAGCGCGCGCACGGCGCAGCGTCGCACCGGGACCGGACGCCAGGGGTAAGGTGACCGCAAAACAGGAACCGTGGCCGGGACGCGAGCGCACGTTAACGGTGTGTCCGAGAAGGCGCGAGATGCGGTCGACGATCGCAAGCCCGAGGCCGAGCCCCTTGTCGGCCGCGGGCACGAGCCGCTGGAACTCCTCGAATATCCGGTCGCGGTCCGTCTCGGCGATGCCGATACCGGTGTCCCAGACCTCGATCCGGAGCGCGCCGGCCTTGCGCCGGCATCCCAGCAGGATACGGCCTTTCGGCGTGTAGCGCACCGCGTTCGACAACAAGTTCTGCAGGATTCTGCGCAGCAGATGCGGATCGCTCCGCACCACACAGGCGCAATCAACGACGCGCAAGGACAGGCCGCGCTCACGCGCCATGGCGTCGAACTCGACGCTGAGCTGCGCCAGGAGATCGGCGATCGGTAAATCGACCGGCTCGGCGCGCACCGCACCGGAATCATAGGAGGAGATGTCGAGCAGCGTGTCGAGCATATGCTCGGTCGAGCGCAGCGCCGTAATCGCGCTACCGGCCAGCCTCCGGTCCTTGTCACCGGCGCTCGGCTGTACCCGCAAGCTTTCGTCAAGCGCCGACAGGAATAACCGCGCCGCGTTCAGCGGCTGCAGCAGGTCATGGCTGGCGGCTGCGAGGAAGCGCGTCTTGCCGAGATTGGCGTGCTCGGCGTCCGCCTTGGCGCGCTCCAGCGCTTCGGTCCGCTCACGCACGCGCAGCTCCAGATCCTCATTGGCCCGGCGCAGCGCCTCGGCGGCGCGATGCCGTTCGGTGACGTCGGTGTAGGTCGAGACGTAGCCGCCGCCGGCGATGCGGTCATAGACGATTTCGAGCACGGTGCCGTCCGGGCGTTTGCGCTCGTAGACATAGGGCCACACTTGCGTCGCGACGTCGCGATTGACCAACAGCGCGGAGAACTCGGCCGCCGCGTATTCGCCGCGATCGACGTTGAAGGCAATCAGATCGGCGAGCGGCAGGCCGACGCGCACGAGATCGCGCGGCAGATCGAGCAGCTCGATAAAGCGACCGTTCCATGCCGAGATGTTGAAGTCGGCGTCGAAGGCGCAGATGCCCTGCGGCACGCTCTCCAGCGTGCTCTGCAAGAGATGGCGGTTGAAGCGCAGCGCTTCGGAGGCCTCGTCCAGCATCGCCATCGCCGCGCGCCGCGACAGCGAATGGCCCTCGAGCGAGGCCGCGATCACCACGCGCGCCGACGCCGCGCCGATGGCGCCGGCGAGCAGGTTTTCCGTGAAACGGATCGAATCGAGATCGACAAGGCCCGACGGGTCGAGTGCCGGCGCATGGCCGGCGCGGCGCGCGGCGAGATAGGCGTCGAAGGCGGCCACGCCGCGTTCGCTGCCGACAAAGCGGATCGCGAGCGCGCGCAGATCATCGAGCCGGACCAGGACGCGAGACGACAATGGCGAGGCGGTCCCACGCGCCGCGCCTTGGGTGAAAGCCGCGGCCTGATTGCGCTCGATGGTCGATTGCCGTCCGAGCAGCGAGAACAGCACGAAGCAGGCGATATTGACGCTGAGGCTCCACAGCGTGGCATGCGAGATCGGATCGAGCCCCTCGAGACCGAACAGCCCACCGGGCTTGAGCCATGGCAGCAATCCATCGCGCGCGATCGGCGCGAGCGCCGGCCATAACAGCCCGGCGGACGGCAGCAGCAGTGTGTAGGCCCAGATCACGAAGCCGACCGCGATCCCGACCGAGGCGCCGGCCTTGTTGGCGCGCGGCCAGAACAGGCCGCCGATGAAGGCCGGCCCGAACTGCGCCACCGCCACGAACGACAACAGGCCGATCACCGTCAGCGGATAGCCATGATTGACCAGACGGTGCATCAGATAGGCCAGCAGGAGGATGCCGACGATCGAGAACCGGCGCACCGCCATCAGCGTGCGCGATACCGACCAGTTCGCCGCGCGCCGGCCGAGGAAGCGCCAGCGCAACAGCAGCGGCATGATGACGTCGTTGCACAGCATCGTACTCAGCGCCACCGCGGTCATGATCACCATGCCGGTCGCGGCCGACAGCCCGCCCAGGAACGCGATCAGGCTGACGGTCTTGGCATCGGAGGCGATCGGCAGCGAGATCACGTATGTGTCGGGATCCATCATGCCGCCGAACCGGGCCAGGCCCGTGGCGGCAATCGGCAGGATCAGCAGGCTGAACGCCGCAAGATAGAGCGGATAGAGCCACGCAGCGGTGCGGGTATGCGCGGGCTGTTCGTTCTCGACGATCGCGACATGGAACGCCTGCGGCAGGCACAGGAAGGCGATCGCCGAGATGATGATGGTCGCCGGCCAGACCGGCTGGCCGATATCGAGCGACAGGACCTGCGCGAGCTCTGGATCGAGACGAACCTGCGACAGCAGCTCGCCCGGTCCGCCGGCGATGCCGAACAGCACGAACAGCGCCACGATCAGGAACGCGACCAGCTTGACCACGCTCTCGAACGCGATCGCCAACATCAATCCGCGATGATGCTCGCTGGCATGAACATGGCGTACGCCGAAGATGATCGCGAACAACGCCATCGATGCGGCGACTCCAAAGGCGGAGTCCTGCCAGAACTGCAACGCCGCGCCACCGGCCCGTTCCGGCTGCAGGATGAGATAGTCAAAACTCTTGCCGACCGCCTTCAGCTGGAGCGCGATATAGGGCAGCACGCCGAGCAACGAGGCCAGGGTCACCAGCGCGGCCAGCGACTGGCTCTTGCCGTAACGCGCGGCGATGAAATCGGCGATCGAGGTCACGTTCTGCGCCTTGGCGATCGCGATCACCTTGACGAGCAGCGGCTGGGCGAACAGCAGCACCAGCGTCGGGCCGAGATAGATGGTGACGAAGTCGAGCCCGCTGGTCGCGGCCCGGCCGACCGACCCGTAGAAGCTCCAGGAGGTGTTGTAGACCGCGAGCGTCAGGCAATAGCTGACCGCGGCCGTCCACGATGTCGGCGACACCAGCGGACCGTCGACGCTGCGCCGGTCGCCCCACCAGGCGATCAGGAACAGCGCGGTCACATAGGCCGCCGAGATTGCGAGAACGAACCAGCCCTGCAAGGACACCTCACGCACGAGATCGGCCCGCGACAGGTCGCGGGCCGCCGATACTAGAGCGTTTTCCAGCGAAGTGGACACCGGTTGGCGTGAACAAAACGCGTCAAGACAAAACCGAGGGCATCGACGGCCGGATTCGGGACCCGGCCGCCAATCGAGCCGTCGGCCTTAGGCCGCTTCGCTGGCCGGGCGCGGCTGCGACAGCCCCTTGAGCGCCAGGTTGACCACAACCGCCACCACCACATTGGCCGCGAGGGCGATGAGGCCGGTGTAGATGGCAACCTTGCCCGCGCCGAAGTCGATGCTGTGCAGCGGCTTCAGACCGTCCGACCAGGCGATCAGCGAACCACCGACCAGACCGACCGCCCAGCCGACCAGCAGCGACGTGCTCGAGAACCAGTTCAGGTAGAGCCCGAACACCAGCGCCGGCAAGGTCTGCAGGATCCAGAGGCCGCCGAGCAGCTGCAGGTCGAGCGCGAACTGCGTCGGCATCAACAGGATCGCGAGCAGCGCGCCGACCTTCACCAGCATCGAGGTGATCTTGGCGACCTTGGCCTCGCCCGCCGGCGTGACGGCCGGGTTGATCCAGACCTTCCAGAAATTGCGCGTGAACAAATTAGCGGCGCCGATGCTCATCACCGCCGCCGGCACCAGCGCGCCGATCGCGATCGCGGAGAAGGCAAAGCCCGCGAACCAGCCCGGGAACAGGATCTTGAACAACGCCGGCACGACGTCATTGTTGCTGGCGAGCTTCAGTCCGGCCGCGTGGCCCATATAGCCGAGCAGCGCCAGCAGGCCGAGCAATAGCGTGTAGGCCGGCAGCAGCACCGCGTTCTTGCGAATGGTGTTGCCTCCCGATGACGCGAAAATGCCGGTCAGCGTGTGCGGATACATGAAGGCCGCCAGCGCCGAACCCAGCGCCAGCGAAGCATAGGGGACCACCTGAGCCGGTGCCAGCAGGATGCCGCCGGAGCCTTTGGCCTTGAAGGCAGCGTCCGCCGCGGTGAAGATCTCGCCATAGCCGCCGAGCTTCGACGGCACGATCGCGATTGCGGCGATCACCACGATATAGATCATGATGTCCTTGACGAAGGCGATCAGCGCCGGTGCGCGCAGGCCCGACGAATAGGTGTAGAGCGCGAGCACCAGGAAGGCGAGCACGAGCGGAATCTCGCCGTGCAGGCCGAGCGCCTTGATCGCGACCTCCATGCCGATCAGCTGCAGCGCGATGTAGGGCATCGTCGCCAGCACGCCGGTGGCGGCCACGGCAAGCTCGAGGCTGCGCGAGTTGTAGCGGCCACGCACCACGTCGCCGGCGGTCACGTAACCCTTGTCTTTCGCGACCTTCCACAACACCGGCATCACCGCGAACACGAAGGGATAGACGATGATGGTGTAGGGCAAGGCAAAGAAGCCGTAGGCTCCGACCGCATAGACCAGCGCCGGAACAGCGATCACTGTATAAGCGGTGTAGAAATCGCCACCGACCAGGAACCAGGTGATCCAGGTCCCGAACTTGCGGCCACCGAGGCCCCATTCGTCGAGATGGGCGAGCGTCTCCGGCTTGCGCCAGCGCGAGGCGACGAAGCCCATGCCGGTGACGAGCACGAACAAGGCGATGAAAACGGCGAGCGCCGCGCTGTCGACATCATTCAACATTGCGCACGCTCCTGTAGACGATCCAGGTGAGGAGCGAGGTCAGCGGCACCCAGGCAAGCTGATACCAATAGAAAAACGGGAAACCGAACAGCATCGGCTCTTTGATGTTGTAGAAGGGCACGATCATCAACCCGATGAACGGCAGCAGCAATAGCAGGCGTATCAAGCTCTCCTCCCCTGTCGTGAGAATGATGCGCGCTTCGCTGCGCGCGACTTGCGCACGCTATAGCGCCGATCGTGCTGTTTTCTGCCCCCTACATTCGCTCTACGGCACCCCCATACTTTCGTATCGTCGCGCAGATGTCCGCCGCGCCCTCGCGCGGCGACGAGCGGAGGCTGTGCCGGCTGTCACAACAATGATGATCGGCTCAACCCGCACCCGGATGAGCCGGGCGGTGCTCGCCGCCCGGGCGACTCCTGTCCTACCTCTGTTGTGGCATCCGTATTGGTGCGCCGGGCGCCAGATCAAACGGCGGATGTGGCCGAGCCAACCCGGTCGTACCCGGTGGCACCTCATTGCTGGCCACGCGCGTATTGACGTTCTCGAACGTCGCAAAAATCGCTGCGATAAGCGCAATCGCGAGCGCGACTGCAAATATGATCAGAGCGGTTCGGTGATTGGTCATCGCAATGTACTCCAACACGACCCGACTCAACGTCATCAGCTGCGGTCGAGTTCCAATCGGTCTTCTCTGGCGTAGCCTATTTGAGCCATGCCATTTGCATTGAAGTGTGTAGCCTCGAAGCCATCTGCATTTCTTAACCGCCGCGTGGGGGATTTCGGTGAAAGGATTGTTGTTGGCGATAGCCGTTCTTGTGGCTCTTTACATAGCGGATCAGCAGTTCGCCCAAGGCAAGTACACCTACGCCGTCCAGCGCATGGCGGCTCAGATGAGGCACTCGTTCGGAATTTGATACCGCTGGACCCGCGCAGGCGTGGGAGCGAGCCGGGAATGACCCGTTCGCGCGAAAAAACACCAGCGCCGAAAGCGCTGGTGCTGAAGTTCTAGGGACGTGTAGCGTTCGTCCCTTGCGGATTTTCTTGCAGAACTTGCCTTCGTAAGGCAACCCGCAATTTGTCTGATCGCAATTAGCATTAACGACGCTGAATACCGATCGTTCGGGAACCCGCCGTCGGCATGGTGGCTCGGAGAGCGATAAGCCACGGATGTGGAACGGGCGACCGATAAAGGGTTCGCCGATCACTTCATCCGAACAGAAGAGCGCCCACGCCGGTGATGAAGGATAGCAGCGCTAAACCTATCAGGCTGTACTCGACGCCATCCATCTTGATCAACTCAGAACGGGGTCCTCGGCCTGCGCCTTGAGGTGCGGGTCTGAAGGACGCGGCGAGCCCCAACTCAGGGGGTGAGCTGGGGCTGCCGGGGCTAGGAGGCTGAGCGGCCAGCCTCCACTTGTGACGTTACGGCTTTCCCGAATTTGGTCTACCAAGATTCGCACTTGCTGCGGCGCGCTACTACCATTGCCCCACGCAGGCCCCTGCCAAGCCAGCAATCACTACTCGGTGATACGCTGAAGAGATCATATTTTTCTCATACAGCGCACCGATGCCTCGGACGCCGCGGGCTACGGTGCGGCCATGTAATCCATTTGGACCAGGCCCATTGGCACAGCGTGTATGACGTAAATGGGCTACGGCTACATTGGATATGCGTCGAGGCCCATCAACGAAGCCGCTCACCGCCAGGCTTGAGATCGCTCGGATTGCCTTCTGCAACAGTGCCAACCTCAGGCACCGCGGTCTCGGTGAATTCAATGATGAGCTTTCGTCTTTGGGGATCTCTAACTTTCGAGAACGCTCTGATTAACCTCAAGGTCTCGATCTCCTCGCGGTTTTCGCTCATGACAATGCTCGATTCTCGTCGAAGCGCGCCAATGCTGCTTCGATGATCTCGACTTCCCCGCGGAGGATATCGCTCACGACAGACGGTCCGACCCCGTGCGTTTGAACATCATCCAACAGCTGCCGCCGATGATGTTTGAGCTTCTCCAGCGCCTGACGATCCTTCAACGACACGAAGCCGGCGACGATTTGCTCGATGGCTTTCATTAAGAGCAACTCTGCAAAATAATTAACGTAGTGCAATCGCACGAATTAAGCGGCCTAGCCGTTTCCTGACAAGGGCTAGGCTCCCATGCGGTGCTAACAGCGTTAATGCTCAGCCCGTAAAAACCACGGGGGCGCTGAAGACCGCTAGGCCATTGACTCCAAAGCTTGTGCTGAAGCGAAATCTATCACAGCGTATGCTTGGCAGATGTCCTCGAATTGTTCGAGTTGATGCAATGACAGTCGGAATTTATTGGCTGGAGCCCCGAGACCTGCTGCGCTTCAGACGAGCGATCCGTTTGTAGTCAATCCACAACTCGATGAACTCGTGCGCGTCGAGATAATCCTCGGCTTGCCGCCTCGCCTCTTCGTCGTTGCTGCAACGAAGTTCGTACGTTGCGCGTGCGACGCCGGCCGGATCGACTCCGAATGCCACGTAAGGTTTGAGTCCTTCAATCATTTTTGTCTCCATGACTTAATGCAGTACGATTGACGCTGCCTGGCGTCGGACGATCTGATTGCAATCAATGTATGTTAATGAAGAGGCCGCTGGCGCTGGACAGCGGCCTCTTGGACCTCATCTCAAATGAACGTCTTGGAAATGAAAACGCCGCCGAAGGTCCGGCAGCATTTGACGGCGGATTCGCAATGCCGTGGAGTCCAGAGATGCTTATCCACAGCCGGAACTCATGCCACGTTGCGAGTGCGACACAGTTTCCCGTCGCGCGAACTCACCAAATTGCGGCGCCGCTGGGCGGTGTACCGCGCCACCGGTTTGAACCGTGTCGAACAACGGCGAGACATAGACCTAGGCAGTTCCCGATTTTTTGCAGGAGCCTCGTCGTGGCGTGTACGGAACCGGAGATCACTCCTTGGCCCGATCGGGTCCGGCGCACCGGCGAGCTAAAGGTATTCCCCGGGGCGAGTTTCACCCCGAGTGTCTGGGTGAATGATCTCGATACAGCGATCACGACGATTAACGACCTTCTCAAGCAGAATGGCGTCTATCTCGCCTTTAAGAAGGCTGACAGGGCGGCTGGCAGCCCGATCGTTGCCGAGACCTATCCGGGTTCCGGCCTCCACGGCAGCGCCGTGCAGACCATCATCGACTCACGCAGCGGCCCTTCGATGGATTCAGTGAAGCTGCGGGTGCCCGCAACTCCGAAAGTCGGCAGGGTTGACGCTGGGCAGGCCATGCGTCTCCACATCCTGGTGCACGAGCTCGTCCACTGCATCGGCCTCTCGAATTGCGCACACAGCAACGATGACGTTTTCGTGGGTACGTTAGTGATCGACAGCAGCGGCTCGGTCCCGCCCCCGAAACTCGGCGGGCACACGATCTCGAGAATTAAGAAGGCATGGCCCGAGACGTGGGTCAGCGTGCAGGGCGCCGCTCTCGCCAAACGGTCGGCCGATGAGTTGAGAAAGTCGATGGAAGGAATAAAGCTGTAGGATGGCTCTACATTTTTAGCGCACGCGACCTGCCCGGCGGCGAGCTTCCGGGGGCGCGGCCCCTTCCGGCGATGCGAATTCCGGGCGTCCGGCGCCGGGTTGATCTCGCTGCCGAGGTTTGCTGGCCTATACCGCCGCGCGCCCGTTTCGGTCCGGCTGCGGAGTGCCGCCAGCTTCGACATTGCGCCAATCCGAGCGCGCGTCTTCCGCGCTTTCAAAGATGTGCGCGGCGACGCCGCGCCTTTCCAGCGCTTCGCCGAGCTTGATGCGCAGGAAGCCCGACGTGGTGTAACGGGAGACGCCCGAATAAAAACGGTCGGTCAAGACCTGCACCATCGCCGAATATTCGTCGAGCAATTCGGGAACGATCGAGAAGTTGTCGTAATTGACGATCGCATAGACGCGGCGATCGAGGCCGCCGAGCCTGGCTTCGACGGCGTGCGCGATCGCATCGATGTCGCTCCGGCTGCGCAGCGCGAAGCGTTCCAGGTTGACGAAGAACAGGTTCTGCTGCTGATCCAGGGTGAAGCGCCGGTCGAGCGGAATCGTCAGCAGATCGCTGCGCAAATCCATCGGGCCGTCGCGGAAGATCCGCGCGTCCATCAGCGGCGGATCGCGCGGAATCAGCGGCCTGAAATCCATCAAGCGGAGGATGTCGCGCTCGATATCGATGCCGGGCGCCACCTCGATCAGCTCGAGGCCGCCTTCGGTTAGCGCGAGCACGCAGCGCTCGGTGACGTAGTGCACGGTCTGCCCGCGTTTGGCGGCGAAGGCACCGCTGAAGGTCACATGCTCGACTGCCTCGACGAATTTGCGGGCTTTGGCTTCTTCGGCAATCACCAGCCTGCCGTCGGTTACGCCAATGCGCTGGCGGCCCGCGCCGAACGTGCCGACGAAAATCACCTTCTTGGCGTTCTGGCTGATGTTGATGAAGCCGCCGGCACCGGCGAGCTTGGGACCAAATTTGCTGACATTGAGATCGCCGGCGCGATCGACCTGGGCGAGGCCGAGGAACGCAGCGTCGAGGCCGCCGCCATCGTAGAAATCGAACTGATAGGGCTGGTCGATCACTGCCTGCGTGTTGACGGCGGCACCGAAATCGATCCCGCTCGCCGGCACGCCGCCGATCACGCCGGGCTCGGCCGTCAGCGTGATCAGGTCGATCACCCGCTCCTCGTTGGCAACCGAGGCGATGCCTTCGGGCATGCCGATGCCGAGATTGACGACACTGTTGGCCTTGAGCTCGAACGCCGCCCGGCGCGCGATGATCTTGCGCTCGCTCATCGGCATCGGCGGCAGCGAGCCGGCGTGCAGCCTGATCTCGCCGCTATAGGCCGGGTTGTAATGCGTGCCGAAGGTCTGCCAGTGGTTTTCCGGTTTTGCCACCACGACGCAGTCGACGAGGACACCGGGGATTTTCACTTGGCGCGGATTGAGGCTGCCGCTTTCTGCGACGCGCTCGACCTGAGCGATGACAATGCCGCCGGAATTATGCGCCGCCATGGCGATCGCCAGCGCTTCCAGCGTCAACGCTTCCTTCTCCATCGTGAGATTTCCGTCGGCGTCGCCGGTGGTGGCACGGATAATCCCGACGTCGATGGGAAACGTCTTGTAGAACAGGCACTCCTCGCCGCCGAGCGTGACCAGTTCGACCAGCTCCTCGATGGTGCGGGCGTTGAGCTTGCCGCCGCCCTGGCGCGGATCGACGAAGGTGCCGATGCCGACGCGCGAGATATGGCCGGGGCGACGCGCCGCGATGTCGCGGAACAGATGTGTGATGACGCCCTGCGGCAGATTATAGGCCTCGATCTGATTTGCGATCGCGAGCTGCTGTAATTTGGGCGCAAGCCCCCAGTGGCCGCCGATCACGCGCCTGACCAGGCCCTCGTGTGCGAAATGGTTGAGGCCGCGGTGCTTGCCGTCTCCCTGTCCCGCCGCATAGACCAGCGTGAGATTGCGAGGCTTGCCCTGCGCGTAGGGAGCGTCGGTTTCGTTGGCGAGATAGAGCTCCTCCAGCGCGAGGGCGATCTCTTCGGCAAAGCCGATGCCGACAAAGCCGCCGGTCGCGACCGTGTCGCCATCGCGGATCAAGCGCACCGCTTCGGCGGCCATGACGATCTTGCCCTTCTCCGTCGTGCGCAGATAGGACAGGGCCGGATGCTGGCTCACGTCATTCCTCCCGATTATCGTTAGATCCTGGAGCCCCGTTCCGAATTCAATCGGAACGGGCTCTGGACCAACCCGGTGACGTAATAGACCGCGATCACGAAGAACACCGCCAGCGTCTTCAGGCAGGTCACCGCAAAGATATCCTTGTAGGACTGCTGGTGCGTCAGCCCGGTCACCGCAAGCAGGGTAATGACGGCGCCGTTGTGCGGCAGGGTGTCCATGCCGCCGCTCGCCATCGACGCGACGCGGTGAAGCACCTCGGGCGGGATGTGCGCCGCCTCCGCCATGGCGATGAAATCCTTTGCCATGGCGGCGAGCGCAATCGACATGCCACCCGAGGCCGAGCCGGTGATGCCGGCAAGCGAGGTGACGGTGATGGCTTCGTTGACGAGCGGATTTGGGATCGTCTTCAGCGCATCCTTGATGACGATGAAGCCGGGAAGCGCCGCGATCACGCCGCCGAAGCCATATTCGGACGCGGTGTTCATCGCCGCCAGCAGCGCACCGCCGACCGCGGCCTTGCTGCCCTCGGCGAAGGTCTTTTTCAATTTTGGAAACGCGAATGCGAACACGGTGAGAATGCCCGCGATCAGTGCGCCCTCCACTGCCCAAATCGCCTTGATGCTGGCGATCGGCGTGGCAATCGAATGGTCGAGCGCGAGCGTCAGATCGTAGCTCGTGCCATAGACACGCTCGATCAGGCCGCCGAACACGCCGGGAAAGCCCCCGAGCAGCAGGTTGACCACGAACACCACGATCAGCGGCAGAAAGGCGACCGCCGCCGGCGCCAGTTCGGTGGTATCGACCGGTGGCGGCTCGTTGCTGTGCCCCTCACCATAGCCCTCGCCGGCAGCCACCGCCTGGCGTCGACGCCATTCAAGATAGAGCAAGCCGAACACGAAGATGAAGATCGCACCGATCGTGCCGAGGATCGGCGCGGCGCCGTTGGTGGTCTTGAAATAGGTGGTCGGAATGATGTTCTGGATCTGCGGGCTGAACGGCAGCGAATCCATCGTGAACGAAAAGGCGCCGAGCGCGATCGTGCCGGGAATCAGACGCTTTGGAATATTGCCGGCCCGGAACATCTCGGCGGCGAACGGATAGGCGGCGAACACCACGACGAACAGGGAGACCCCGCCATAGGTGAGCACCGCGCAGACCAGCACGATCGCCAGCATCGCACGCTGGCTGCCGACGAGACCGATCACCGCCGCCACGATCGATTTGGAGAAGCCGGAGAGCTCGATCACCTTGCCGAACACTGCGCCCAGCAGGAACACCGGGAAATACAGCTTCGCGAAGCCGACCATCTTGTCCATGAAGAGACCGGTGAAGGCGGCCGGCACCGCGCCGGGATCGGTCAGCAGCACCGCACCCATCGCGGCGACCGGCGCGAACAGGATGACGCTGAAGCCGCGATAGGCGACGAACATCAGGAAAACGAGCGCGGCCAGTGCGACCAGAAAGCTCATCTGTTTCTCTCCCGGGGTGTTGTTCTTTTCGGACTCTTCTTGCGCATTCGAGATGCGTCATCCCGCGAGCAGAGCAAGCTCCAGGCCAGTTGCCTCGCGATGATGCAAAATGCTTGAAATTCCGGCAATTCGGCCGGCAGCCGGTTGGTCGGGGCTGTGAGTTGCCTGTCAACTTTCCGAGACTCGCGACAGTTTCAGTCTCGATCGTCAGACAGGCGAGGAGTCCGATGCGGCCAGCCCGAACTTGGCGAGCTTCTTGTAGAACGTCGCGCGCGAGATGCGCAACATCCGGGCCGCTTCCGCAATCTGCCCGTTGGCGGCCGCAAGCGCGCCTTCAAGCGTCCGCTTCTCGAATGCAGCCTCGGCCTGGGCATAAGGGACGACTGCGCCCGCCGCCTGCGGCGCGGCGCCCCTCTCCTCGGCGCCAACTGACAGGATACGGGCGAAGTCATCGCCGGCGAGGCGGCCCGAGTCGCTGAGAATGAGGGCGCGCTCCAGCACGTTGCGCAGCTCACGGACGTTTCCAGGCCAGTCATAGCAGGCGAGCGCGGCGAGGCCCGACGGCGTGATCTTGGCGTTGAGGTAATCGCCGGAGCGGACGATGTCGTCCAAAAGCCTTGCGCAGATGTCCGGAAGATCACCGGCGCAATCGCGCAACGGCGGCAGCGCGATCGTGAGCACGTTGAGGCGGTAGAACAGGTCGGCGCGGAAGGTGCCTTCGTTGACGCGCTTCTGCAGGTCGACGTTGGTCGCAGCGATGACGCGGACGTCGACTTTCGTGACCTTGTCGGAGCCAACCGGCTCGATTTCCCGCTCCTGCAACACGCGCAGCAGCTTGCTCTGCAGTTGCAGCGGCATTTCACCGATTTCATCGAGGAACAGCGTGCCGCTATCGGCGCTCCTGAACTTGCCGTCCCGACCTTTGCGGTCGGCGCCGGTATAGGCCCCCGGCACTGTCCCGAAGAACTCGGACTCGATCAGCGTATCCGGGACAGCGGCGACATTGACGCTGACGAAGGGTCTTTCGGCGCGCGCCGAAGCGTTGTGGATGGCCTGCGCCAGCAGCTCCTTGCCGGTTCCGGTTTCTCCGGTCAGCAGAACCGTCACATTCTGGCGCGCCGCCCGGCGGGCGAGGTCCTTGGCGCGCCCGATGCGCTCCGTCTTGCCGACA
This sequence comes from Bradyrhizobium sp. 6(2017), assembly GCF_011058295.2. Taxonomy (NCBI): domain Bacteria; kingdom Pseudomonadati; phylum Pseudomonadota; class Alphaproteobacteria; order Hyphomicrobiales; family Nitrobacteraceae; genus Bradyrhizobium; species Bradyrhizobium sp. 6(2017). The sequence goes on from NZ_CP049289.2 coordinate 9,949,095, forward strand.
TAATCATCGAAGGTAAACCGCGCGCTGCGCGGTTGCGACAATTGCCGTTTCGCCAGCCTGAGGTCGCTTTCGAGTTGGCCCATCCGCGCGATCAGCGGCTTCAAATTGTCGAGACGGTCCGACAGCACGAAGCCGATCGCGCCGATGACGTTCCTGTTCTCGTCCTCGATCGGCATGCGCGTCACCACAAGCTGCTCGCCACCGAGTTCCATGATATCCAGCAGGATCGGCTCGCCGGTGTCGGCCACGCGGCGCATCAGGCTGTTCGGGATGATCTCCTCGATGGGGCGTCCGATCGCCTCGGAGACGTGTCCAAGGCGAAGCGAGTGAAGATATTTTTCATTGACGTAAACGACGCGCCCGTCGCGATCGATCGCGATGGCGCCTTCGCAGAGATCATCCAGGCGCTCAAACAGCGTTTCCATGGCGCGTGCGCGGATGGTCGCGGGATCGCTGACGATGGGCTGGCGATCAGACATCGGTTGCGAATGGCCCTTCAACAATGAGCGAACGCGGATGGTGACCCATGCGTCCCGTCCCACGCTCCACTTGTCTCCAGAAGGGGTTGGACCCGCGAAGCTGACTGGTTTGCGGCAAATCTAGCAGGAGATTGCATGATTTCACATCAGCGCCGGACAAAACTTCGCGGTCGGCGCAGCGCCGCAACTGCATCGTCAGCGCGATAATTATATCGCCATTTCAATAGTATAAGCATCCAGCCGCGGCCCGTCAGCTTCGGCTCAGCAGCTGCCAGGTCGATGTGGCATGCGCGATCGGCTCGCCGGCCGCGTTGGAGGCCTGGGACTGCAGGAAGAAGGTCTTCCGGCCCTTCTTCAGAAAGCTCGCATGGCAGGTCACGCGCCCTTCGCGGACAGCGCCGAGATACTGCACCTTCATCTCGAGCGTGGTGCCGGGACCCGCGACGTGGTTGACGAGATGCCCCATCGAAATGTCGAGCGCCGTCGCGAGAACCCCGCCATGCAGCGTCCCTTGCGGGTTGAACAGCGGCCTCTCGACGTCGAAGGACACGATGCACGTCTCGCCCTGGTAGGTGATATCAAGTCCGAACAAGCGGGACAGGAAGAACGACCCGAATTCCTGCCGCTCATCCTCGACGGCGCGACGCAACATCTGCTCGGCGATATCTCTCATGGCGATGCTCTCATGACGACGCTCTCTTGGGCGATCGCACGAAGTTCCGTCCAAACTCTCCGAACGCACCTTCGGCCGCGAATCTCTCAAGCCGATCGTCGGTCCAGCCGACCCATTCCGCAAGCACCTCACGAGTGTGTTCGCCAAGCATGGGTGGAGGCGTGGAAGGCGCGGGCCGTTCATCGCCGAACCGGGTCGGCCTGGCGATGAACCTCACGTCCCCCGCGGCCGGATGGCTGACGGTCTGGACCATTCCCCGCTGCGTGAGTTGCGGCGTCTCGCAGACTTCGCCGACCGACTTGATCGCGCCGCAGGGAATGCCCGCTGCGCCGAGTGACTGCAGCCAATCGGCGCGGGTCTTGCTGGCGAAGATCGGTGAGAGGATCGCGACGAGCTCGTTTCGGCTCGCCGCGCGTTTCGGGGCGGTTGCGAAGCTGATGTCTTCGATGAGGTCCGGACGGCCGATGACGTCGCAAAAGGCCATCCAGAACTTGTCGTTGGCGACCCCGACATTGATCCAGCCATCGCTGGTCTCGAACGGCTCGTACGGGCTGATGGTCGGATGGACATTGCCCCTGCGCTTCGGACTTTCTCCCGAGGCGAAGTACATGCCGGCGTTGAACGTCAGCAGCGACGCCATGGCGTCTAGCATCGAGACGTCGACCCGCCCGCCCTCGCCAGTGCGGCTCTTCCGCATCAGGGCCGCCAGCACCGACTGCGAGGCGTACAGGCCGGTGACGAGATCGGCGATCGAGGTGCCGACCTTGGTCGGCGGTCCGTCCGGATCGCCGGTGATGTCCATGACACCGGATTCGCCCTGGAGAATCAAATCGTAGCCGGGACGTCCGGCGTCGGCACCGGTGCGGCCGAACCCCGAGATGCTGCACAGGATGATGTCGCCCTTGCGAGCGCGCAGCGCGTCGAAGCCGAGACCCCATTTGTCGAGCGTACCCGGGCGGAAGTTCTCGATGACGACGTCCGCCACGGAGGCAAGTTCGAGCACCGCGTCGCAGCCCGCCGGCGACTTCAGATCGATGGCGCAACTTCGCTTGTTGCGGTTCACTGATAGGAAGTATGCGCTCTCGCCGCCGATGAAGGGCGGCCCGTAGCGACGGCTTTCGTCGCCTTGCCTGGGATCCTCGACCTTGACGATGTCGGCGCCGAGATCGCCGAGCTGCATCGTGGCAAAGGGGCCGGAGACCACCCGGCAGAGGTCGAGGACCCTGATGCCCGACAGCGGCTCGCGATCAGACGATCGCATCGGCGAGGTCCTTCATCGTCGGCACCAGGATGTCGGGCTGGTGCGGGGTGATGCCGAACGGGCGGCTGCGCCGGTCGATGAAGGCCGTCCGCATGCCGGCGGACTTGGCGCCGATGCAGTCGAAGGCATGATTGGCGACGAACAGCACTTGCTCGGGCTTCACGCCCATGATCTCGGCCGCCTTGGTGTAGGTCGCGACATGCGGCTTGAACGAATTGGCTTCGGTCACCGAGATCACGCGGTCGAACGGGACCTTGTGATATTGCTTTGCGGTTTCGAGCATGTCGGGATCGCCGTTCGAAAGCACCACCAGTTTGTATTTGGCTTGCAGCCGCGCGAGCGCTTCCGGCACCTCCGGAAACGGCACCAGCTTCTCGATCTCACCGACGAGGTAGCACACATCGTCCATCGTGTGGTCGATCCCGGCGCGGTCCATCACGTGGGACACCGCGCGGTGCCCGATCTCGCGATAGGGCGTGTGCTCGCGATGCAGCAGCGCATCGATCATCGAATTCTCGAAATGCGTGCGGCGCCACCACGTGACGAAGGAATCCGGATCGCCCTTCCAGCCCTTCTTCGCAAGGAACGGCGCCGCGATCCTGGTCAGGCCGCCCTGCATGTCGACCACCGTGCCGTACTGATCAAACATGCAGATCTTCACGTCGCGCTTGATTGTCTCAAAGCTCATGGGTGCCTCCTTGGTTCAGACCCACTGATACTCCGCGGGATCACCATGGATGAAATGGATTTGTGATCTCTCACTATTCACGATATGAATGGCGGATGAACCTTCGATCCATCGACCTCAACTTGCTCGTCGCACTGGACGCGCTGCTGACCGAGCGTCACGTCACCAAGGCCGCCGATCGTGTCGGCCTCAGTCAACCGGCGATGAGCAACGCGCTCAACCGGTTGCGCGCGATGTTCGCGGACGAACTTCTGGTGCGGACGACGACCGGGATGCAGCCCACGCCGCGCGCGACCGAATTGGCGGAGCCGCTGCGCCAGGTCCTGCGCCAGGTCGAGCGCGTGATGGCGAGCGATGCCGGCTTCGACCCAAACCGGACCGAACGCACCTTCACGATCAGGATGTCGGATATTCTCGCGTGCCTGCTGCTGCCGAGACTCGCCGCGGCGCGGCCGGCGGACGGGCGGATCTCCTACAACACGATCCATCTGTCGCCCTCCCTGACGATCGATGCGCTCGAGCGCGACGAGATCGACGTCGCGGTCAGCATGGGTCTCGAGCACTCCGCATCGATCCGCTCGGAGACGCTGCTGCGCGACCGTATGGTCTGTCTGATGCGGCGCGGTCACGAGATCAAGCGCGGGCGGTTGACCTTCGAGCGCTTCATCGCGCAGGAGCACATGAAGGTTTCGATGAGTCCGACTGATCTGCGGTTCGTCGACGATGTGCTCGCCGAACGCGGCCATCGAAGACGCATCGCCCTGAACGTACCGCATTGGCTCGTCGTGCCCCACGTTCTGAAGAAGACTGACCTGCTCGCGGTGATGCCGCGGCACCTCGCCGCCGTGCTGATGGACGATGAGCTGCGGATGGAGGACCTGCCGTTCGAGTCCGCGCCCTTCGACTGGATGTTGTACTGGCATCGCAGATACGACCAGAGCAATGCGAATGGCTGGCTCCGCGACCGGCTCAGGGCGGCCTGCTCCGATCTAGGTTAGGCGCCGATGTCCGCTGGTCTACGCGCGATCGACCGCTCACTTCCTGCGTCAGCGTCCACGATCGCTGACGCATCCTCCAGCGATCGTCCCTTGGTTTCGAAACCGAACATGAGGAAGACCACGGCCTGGAAGACGAGGATGCCGGCCAACGTCGTCAGCACGCCGGTCAAGCCTTGCCAGGCGAAGATCGCGACCACGACGTATTGAACCAGCGCGGTCGCGATGCGTCCGGACGTGGCGCAGATCGCCGTGCCGCGCAGCCGGTAGCGGGTCGGGAACAGTTCCGGGACGTGCATCGCAAACCCGGTCGCCAGCATGACGTAGATCGCGGTGACGAGCAGGAAGCCGACGCCTGCGAGCGCAACGCCGTCCGGCATGGTGGGATAGGCGATACCGAGCGCCGCTGCCGCAATCGACGAGCAGACGATCGACAGCCGGCGCCCGAGCCGGTCCGCCAGCACGAGGCCGATCAGCGATCCGACCGGCCCGCCCAGGGCCATCACCGTGGTGTAACCCAGCGAGGAGACCACGCTGTGGCCGCCCTTGATCATGAAGGTCGGAAGCCAGCCGATGAACCCATAGAGGCTGAAGCCGACGACGATGTGCAACAGGCTACCGAGCAGCGTGCGGCTGAGATATGGCGGCTGGAACAGGCGCCACACCGGGCCGGGAGGCTGCTGCTCCGTCGCGCCGGCGGCGACCGGAGCCAGCGCGCCCTTGCGCGCTGCCTCCGCCTCGATTGCCGCGAGAATTTTCTCGGCTTCATCGGCGCGGCCGTTGGCGGCGAGCCAGCGTGGCGATTCCGGCATCGACTTGCGCAGGACCCAGACGATCATCGCGAGGACGCCGACGAGCGCGAACATGTAGCGCCATCCAAGCGTCGGGATCACCCACAGGCCGATCATCGACGACGCGAACAGCGAGAAGTTGGTGATCACGGCCAAGAGCCCGATCCAGCGTCCGCGCGAGGCGGCCGGCACAAACTCGGTCAAGGTCGCGTAGCCGACCACGATCTCCGCGCCGAGGCCAATGCCGATGATAAAGCGCAGGCCGATCAGGACGGTCATGCTGGGCGCGAAAGCCGCCGCGATCGACGCCAGGCCAAAGATCGCGAGGTTCATCTGGTAGGAGAAGCGCCGACCGAAGCGGTCGCCGAGGATGCCGGAGAACCAGGCACCGATCGTCATGCCAACGAAGGTCGCGGAGACGAAGGCGGCGTTGAGCTCGAGAGTGGACCAGCCTTCCTTGAGCACGGTCCCCAGCACGCCGCCGGCCAGATAGATGTCGAAGGCGTCGAGGAACATGCCGGCGCCGATCAGCGCCAGGATGCGCCAGTGGAATCCACAGATCGGCAGCCTGTCGAGGCGTGCGCCCGCGTTGATGTCGATGTCGGCGGATCGCGCCATGCCAAACCTCCCTGCCCGGCCTTTCGGGAGCCGGATGTTCCATCATTGATTGATGACGCGCAGGGGGTGGTCGTCCAATTCAAATCGAAAATTCGACTATTTGGCGCAGTGATGAAGCTGACGCGCGATAGTGCGCGGCGATCTCACTGATGTTGGCGACTGCAGCCGCAAGACGCGTCAGGCCAACGCGTCGGCCGCAGCCCCGATGCCAGCGTAGATCTCATTGAGATCCGCCTCCGTGACGCAGTAGGGCGGCATCACGTAGATCGTGTTGCCGAGCGGTCGCAGCAGCAGGTTTCGCCGTTCGAAGAAGGCCAGAAGTTTTGGGCCGATGCCTGCGAGATAGCCCGCATCGTTTGCCTTAAGATCGAGTGCGGTGACGGTGCCGGTGCGGCGGACGTTTTCGAAGCGCGGATCGGCGCGGAAGGGTGCGATCAGGCGCTCCTGCATCGCGGCGAGCGACGTGACGCGCTCGTGCGCGCCGTGTTGCCAGAGCTCGAGATTCGCTTTTGCCGCGGCGCAGGCAACCGGGTTCGCGGTGTAGGAACTGGAATGGAAGAACATCCGCGATCGATCGCTGGAATAGTGCGCATCGTAGATGTCGGCGCGGCACAGCGTCACCGCGAGCGGCAGCGATCCGCCGGTGAGGCCCTTCGAATAGCAAGCGATGTCAGGCGTGACGTCCGCCTGCTCGCACGCGAACAAGGTGCCGGTCCTGCCCCAGCCGGTCATCACTTCGTCAGCAATGAACAGCACGCCAGCGGCCTCGCAGATGCGCTTCATTTCCTTCAGCACCCAGGCGGGATACATCAGCATCCCGCCGGCGCCCAGAATCAGCGGCTCGACGATGAACGCGGCCGCGTTTTCCTTGCTGCATGCGGCTTCCAGCGCATCGAGCGTCGCCTGCTCATGCCCGGTGGCAGGAAACGGGATCGAGGCAACGTCGAACAGCAGCGGTTCGTAGGCCGCATTGAACACGCCGCGCGCGCCGACCGACATCGTGCCCACGGTGTCGCCATGATAGGAGTGCTGCATGACGATGATGCGCGTGCGCGGCACGCCGATATTGTGCCAATAGCCGAGCGCCATTTTCAGCGCCACTTCGACGCTGGTCGAGCCAGAGTCGGAGAAGAACACATAGTCGAGGCCATCAGGCGCAAGCTTCAGGAGCTGCGCGGCAACCGCTTCGGCCGGATCGTGGGTATGGCCGGCAAAGATGATCTGGTTGAGCTGCTCCGCCTGGCTCTGGATCGCGCGCACGATATGCGGATGGCAATGGCCGTGGGTCACGACCCACCAGGATGCGATCGCGTCGATGATGCGGCGGTCATCCGCGGTGTAGAGGTAGGCGCCCTCGCCGCGCACGATCCTGGTCATCGGGCCGTGCAGCGCGTGCTGGGTGAACGGGTGCCAGATCGGCGACTTCTTTGGTGACGTCATGGATTGAAATCGTCGTGGCGGAACGACGCCTTGAACGCGGCCTGCAGCGTGTCCGCCGCAAGCGGCGCAAGCCAAGGCATCCGGCCGAGCCGCTGGACCTGCCCGATCTGGCAAATCGCCCGCTCGCTCTCCGGATTGCTGTCGCCGATGAAGGCGATGCCGAGAAGATCGATCCGGCGCTTGCGCAGCGCCTCGATCGACAGCAGCGAGTGATTGATGGTGCCGAGCGCGGTGCGGGCGCAGAGCACCACCGGAAGCCGCCAGCGCTCGAAGATGTCGATATATAGCGTGTCGTCATTCAGCGGCACCATCAGCCCGCCGGCGCCTTCGATCACCAGCGGCCGGTCACAGGTCGCGGGCACATCGAGCGCAGCCGGATCGATGCGCACGCCGTCGATCGCGGCGGATTGATGCGGCGACGCCGGCGTTCGCAGCCGATAGCGCTCGGGCACGATGCGGTCGGGCGCAAGACCGCCGAGCCGCGCCACCAGCTGCGCATCGGTCTCTTCTTCAAGTCCGGACTGCACCGGCTTCCAGTAGTCCGCGCCGAGGAAGCCGGCGAGGCCTGCGGAGAAGATCGTCTTTCCGATCCCGGTATCGGTGCCGGTCACCACGATCCGGCTGGTCATCGCGACCAGCCCTTAGTCTCCTCGACCAGCGCATCGAGCAGTGCGCGCACGTCGCCCTCGTCGACATTGAGGGTCAGTGCAATGCGCAACCGCGCGGTTCCCGCCGGCACGGTCGGCGGCCGGATGCCGCGGATGTCGAAACCACGCGCCTGCAATGCTGACGCGAGTTGCATCGCGCGCGCATTGTCGCCGACGACATAGGGCACGATCTGCGAGCGCGACGGACTTTGCCAGCCGCGCAGATAGAGTTCGCGATGCGTGAACGCGACCAATTTTGCGAGGCGCTGCTGATGCTCGGGCTCCTCCTGCAGGATCAGAAGCGCCTCGCGCACGGCAACAGCCACAAGCGGTGACGGCGCGGTCGCGAAGATGAACGGGCGGCAGCGATTGACCATGAAGTCGCGCAGCACGGCGGACGCGGTGACCAGCGCGCCGGCGGCACCCAGCGCCTTGCCGCAGGTATGAACGATCACGAGGTTGTCGCGTCCCTCATAGGGCGCCGTCAGCCCACGGCCCTGCTCGCCATAGACGCCCGTGCCGTGCGCCTCGTCGACCATCACGAATGCGTCGTGCCGTTCGGCGATCGCGACGAGATCGTCGAGCGGCGCGATATCGCCGTCCATGCTGTAGACGCTTTCGACCACGATCCAGACCCGGCCGGTCCCGCCCTGGGCGCGCCAATCGCGAATGGTATCTTCGACCGACCCGGGATCATTGTGTTCACTGAACCGGAATTCGGCCCGGCCGGCACGCGCGCCTTCATGGATGCTGGCATGCACCAGCGAATCGAGCACCAGCAGGTCGCCGCGCTGCGGCAGCGTCGTCAGCACGGCAAAATTGGCGACGTAGCCGCCGCCGAAGAACAGCGCGGTCTCGGCGCGGAAGAACCTGGCGGCCTCGGCCTCTAGCCGTTCGTGCTCTTCGCAATTGCCGCGCAGCAGCCGCGAGCCGCCGGCGCCGATCGGCGTGCCGGCCTCGAGCGCGGCCGCAACTGACTGCTTGATGCGCGGCGCGCTCGCCAGCGCCAGATAGTCGTTCGATACCAAATCGATGCCCGCGCGCGGCTTGAGGCCGCGCAGCCGATCGTCCTTGCTCAGGGCATGCAAGGCCGCGGCGTAATCAGCGACCTTGGCCGCATGGATTGCGCTCATGCTTCACTCACAGGAAGATTGTCGATTGCGCACAACCAGCGTTGCGCGCTCGCCGAAGTTTGCGGTTAGGCAAGACGGGACGTGATGCCGAGCCGATCCAGCAGATCGGCGTCGCGATCGCGCTGCGGGTTCTTGGTGGTCAGCAGCACGTCGCCGATGAAGATCGAATTGGCGCCGGCGAGGAAGCACATCGCCTGCAGCTCATCGGTCATGTATTGCCGCCCGGCCGACAAGCGGACCACGCTGTTCGGCATCATGATCCGCGCGGTGGCGACCAGCCGCACCAGCGCGATCGGATCGGGCCGCTCCGCGGTGTCGTTGACCGGCACGCCCTTGACCTCGTTCCACAGATTGATCGGCACGCTTTCCGGATGGCTGGGCAGATTGGCGAGCAGCATCAGCATGCCGAGCCGGTCTTCAACCTGCTCGCCCATGCCGATAATGCCGCCGCAGCAGACCTTGATGCCTGCGTCGCGCACATGCGCCAGCGTATCGATGCGGTCCTGCAAGGTGCGGGTGGTGATGATCTTGTCGTAGAACTCCGGCGAGGTATCGACATTGTGGTTGTAGAAATCGAGCCCGGCCTCGGAGAGGCGTTCGGCCTGACCAGGCGTCAGCATGCCGAGCGTGACGCAGGTCTCCATGCCCAGCCCCTTCACCGCGCTGACCATGTCGCAGACCTGATCGAGATCGCGGTCCTTGGGACTGCGCCAGGCGGCGGCCATGCAGAAGCGGCTTGCGCCGGCATCCTTGGCGCGCTGCGCGACGGCGACCACCTCATCCCGCGGCATCAGGCGGGTCGCCTTCAGGCCGGTGTCGTAATGCGCGCTCTGCGAGCAGTAGCCGCAATCTTCCGGACAGCCGCCGGTCTTGATGCTGAGCAGGCTCGCGGTTTCGACGTGGTTCGGATTGAAGTTGGCGCGGTGGACGCTTTGCGCTTGAAACATCAGGTCGGCGAACGGCAAATTGTAGAGCGCTTCGGCCTCGACGCGCTCCCAGGTCTTGCGCAGCGGGGCGCTGCTGCTTCTGTCGGTCCGTTCGATTTCCACCACATCAACCATCGGGCTTGCCTTCTCGTTTGCTATGGATCATAGATAATATGATCTGTTATCTATGATCATTGACTTAGAATGATGCTAGCCGAGGTCGAGCGGATGCGCATCCGTTTTTGTGATAGATAATCTATGGTCAGCGAAGCAGAGAACACGACCACCGCCGGGCGCATCGCCGGCGCGATCGGCGAGCGCATCATCAGCGGCGGATTGCTGCCCGACGCCCCGCTCCGGCAGGATCATGTCGCGCGGGAATTCCACTCCAGCCACGTGCCGGTGCGCGAGGCCTTCAGGCAATTGGAGGCGCAGCACCTTGTCGTTGCCGTGCCGCGTCGCGGCGTGCGGGTTGCTCCACTCGACACCAAATCGGTGAAGGAGATCGCCGAGATGCGCGCCGCGCTCGAGGTGGTCGCGTTCCGCAATGCCGCCCCGAGGTTCACGTCGGCGCATCTGGCGCGGATCGAGCTCGCCTTGATCGAAGGCGACAATGCCGAGACGGTTCAGGATTTCGAGATGGCCAATCGCGCCTTTCATCACGCGCTGGTGGCGCCGTGCGCGATGCCGCGGCTGCTCGCCAGCCTCGACGGATTGCAGCTGGCCAATTCGCGGCTCGTGTTCGCGATGGCGCGCAACGCCGGCTGGCGGCCGCGGCCCAGCCAGGATCATCGCATGATCCTGCAGGCCGTACGTGCGCGCAACATCGAGCAGGCCTGCAGCCTGCTCGCACGCCATATCCAGACGATCGAGCGTCTTGCGTTGCCGGCGGCGTGATCTGGGATTTGCAATCGCTTGCGGGTCGCAGGCGGCTAGGAGATCGCCACGATCTCCAGCTCCTGATCGCCCGACCCGACGATATCGCCCACGGCTTTGCCCATCAGCGATCTCGCCACCGGCGCGACAAAGGAAATCGAGCCGGCCTTCGGATCGGCTTCGTCCTCGCCGACAATGCGATAGGTCTGCACCCGCCCATCGGCGCGGCTGAACGTCACGGTGCTTCCGAACGCGACGGTTTCGGTCGAGCCAGGCTCAGGGACCACCTGCGCCGTGCGGAGCCGTTCCGTGAGATAGCGCGTGTCGCGCAACGGAACGGCCGACTGCCGTCGCCGTTCGTTGACGTCGTCCAGCTGCTGCGCGATCTCCAAGGCCTCGCGTGCCTCCTGGAGCTGGCGCTCCAGCGCCTTGCGTCCTGCCTCGGTCACCAGATTGGGATGCGGCGAAATCGGACGGTCCGGCAGCAGCGTCTCGGACGCGGTCTCGGCACTTTCTTCCTTGGTGAAGGCAACGCTCAATCCAGAACTCCGTCAATGAGGCAGGCAGTATAGCCCCGCCTTATCAGCCCCGCTAATGCGCGATGGGATTAGGTTGGATCTAATGCGCCGCGGGTTGCTCCGTCTTGCCCCTACGCCCGAAGCGGTTCTTGGCAGCCTCGCGCCAGCGCTGGATGGTGACGTAAAGCATCGGCACCAGGAAGATGCCGATCGAGCTCGCGGCGAGCATGCCGCCGAACACCGCCGTGCCGACTGCACGGCGGCTGATTTCCGCGGCGCCGGTCGCGACCACCAGCGGCACCAGGCCCAGGATGAAGGCGATCGAGGTCATCATGACCGCACGGAAGCGCATCTGCGCGCCCATCATCGCGGCCTCCGTGATCGGCCTGCCGGCCTCGCGCTGCTCCTTGGCGAATTCGACGATCAGAATGCCGTTCTTGGCGGCGAGCGCGATCAGCACCACGAGGCCGATCTGGCCATAGAGATCGAGGTTCAGGCCCGCAAGCTTGATGCCGAGATAGGAGCCCAGCACGCCGACCGTGACCGACAGCAGCACGGGGATCGGAATCGTCCAGCTCTCATACAGCGCCACCAGGAACAGATAGGCAAACAGCACCGCGAGCGCGAGGATGATGCCGGTCTGGCCGGAGGCCGCCTGCTCCTGATAGGCAGTGCCGGTCCATTCGTAGGAATAGCCCGCCGGCAGCGTCGTCTTCGAGAGTTCAGCCATCGCGGCGATCGCGGTGCCAGACGATACGCCGGCCGCCGGACCGCCATTCACCGTGACCGAACGATAATTGTTGTAGCGCGTGATCACCTGAGGGCCGGTGACGATCCGCAAGGATGCGATCGAGCGGATCGGCACCATCTCGCCGCCGCTGTTGCGCACATAGATCTGCCAGATGTCGGGGATGTCGGCGCGGTTGGCCGCGTCGCCCTGCACATTGACCTGCCAGGTGCGCCCAAACAGGTTGAAATTGTTGACGTAGATGCCGCCGAGCGTGGCCTGCAGCGCGGTGAACACGTCGGCCATGTTGAGGCCGAGCGCCTGCGCCTTGGCACGATCGATATCGAGGAAAATCGATGGGTTGGTCGCGGTGAAGGTCGAGAACACGCGGGTCAGCCGCGGATCGCGGTTCGCCGCGGCGATGAGCCCGCCCATCACGCTGCCGAGCGCGGCCGGGTCCTGCCCCTCGAGCGCCTCGAGCTGATATTCGAAGCCGCCGGAGGTCGAGAGCCCGATGATCGGCGGCAGGTTGAACGGCAGCACCGAGGCCGAACGGATCTGCGATCCCGCGATGAAGGTCTGCCGGATCGCGGCCTGCACGGAATCGGTGACCGCCTTGCGGTCCTCGAACGGTTTCATGCGCGCCACCATGAAGGCGGAATTGGGCTCGTTGCCGCCATCGAGCAGCGAGAAGCCTATGATCGACAGCACGTGGTCGATCGCCGGGTTCTTCTTCAACAGCGCCTCGACCTGCTTGGTGACCTCGCTGGTGCGCGCCACCGAGGCGCCGTCAGGCAGCTGCACCGCGATGAAGAACGCGCCCTGGTCTTCCTCGGGCAGGAATCCGGTCGGCGTGATCTTCGATACGCCGAACACCGCGCCGGCAAACACCAGCACCGCGACCAGCGACAACACCGCCACGCGGACCAGCCGTTGCACCACGCCGGCATAGCGGTCGCGCACCCAGTCGATGCCGCCGAGCACCCGTCCCATGATGCCGCGGCGCGGCCCGCCATGGCGCAGGAACACGGCGCACAATGCCGGCGACAATGTCAACGCGTTGAGCGCCGAGATCACCATCGCCGCACTGATCGTCACCGCGAACTGGCGGAACAGCGTGCCGGATATGCCGGGGATGAACGCAATCGGCACGAACACCGAGAGCAGCACCAGCGAGATCGCGATGATCGGCGCCGTGATCTGCGCCATCGCCTTCTTGGTGGCGTCGGCCGGCGACAGCTCCGGCTCCTCTTCCATGACGCGCTCGACGTTCTCGACCACGACGATGGCGTCGTCGACCACAATGCCGATCGCAAGCACCATCGCCAGCAGCGAGACCGTGTTGGCGGAATAGCCGAGCGCCAGCAGCACCGCGAAGGCGCCGATCAGGCTGACCGGAACCGCGACCGCCGGGATCACCGTGGCGCGCAGATTGCCGAGGAACAGGAACACCACGATCACGACGAGCACAAAGGCCTCGCCGAGCGTCTTGATCACCTCCTTGATCGTATCGGAGACGAAGGTCGTGGAGTCGTACTGCACGAGATAGCTCAGCCCTGGCGGAAACCGCTCCGACAGCCGCGCAAGCGTGGCCTGCACGGCCTTGGCGGTGGTCACGGCGTTGGCGCCGGGCGCGAGATAGATGCCCATCGGCACGCCGGGATTGCCGTCGATCCGCGATTCCGAGTCCATGTTCTGCGCGCCGATCTCGACGCGGGCGACGTCCTTGATCCGCAGCACCGATCCGTCCGGATTGGCCCGCAGCACGATGTTGCCGAACTGCGTCGAGGTGGTCAGGCGGCCCTGGGTCTGCACGTTGAACTGGAACTGCTGGTCGTTCGAGATCGGACGCGCGCCGATGCGGCCGACCGGCGCCTGCACGCTCTGGGCGCGGATCGCGGCGATCACGTCCGACGGCGCCAGATTGAGGCTGGTCAGGCGCTGGGTGTCGAACCAGATCCGCATCGAATAGTTCAGCTTGGCGAACAGCGACGCCTGGCCGACGCCGGGCGTGCGCGAGATCGCGTCCAGCACATTGATGATGGCGTAGTTGGTGATGAACAGCGGGTCCTGCTCGCCGCTCTTGCTGTACAGCACGATGAACTGCAGCACCGCCGAGGATTTCTTCTGCACAGTCAGGCCTTGCGCCTGCACCTCGGTCGGCAATTGCGCGAGGGCGCTCTGCACCCGGTTGTTGACGTTGACGGTGTTGATGTCGGGATCGGTGCCGAGCGCGAACGAGACCGTCAGCGTATAGCTGCCGTCATTGCCGCTGGTCGACTTCATGTAGAGCATCTTGTCGACGCCGACGACCTGCGCCTCCAGCGGCTGGGCGACGCTGGATTCGACCACCTCGGCCGAAGCGCCGGGGAACACGGCCGAGACCGTGACCTGCGGCGGCACGATGTCCGGGAACTGGGCAACCGGGATCTGCATCATCGCCAGCACGCCGGCGATCGTGATCACGAAAGCGATGACGATCGCAAGCCGCGGACGATCGACGAAGACAGCGGAGATCATGGATTGTTGCCCGTCGATTTCGGCGTGCTGCTTGCGCCGCCGTCCGCCGAGACCTTCATGCTTGACTGGATCAGCGCGCTGGCGGGCCCCGGCGCGACCACCTCGCCCGGCCTGACCTTCTGCAATCCCTCGACGACGACCTTGTCGCCGAGCGCGATGCCGCTCGTCACCGCCGCAATCGTCGAGGTCGATTGGCCAAGCTGGATCCGCTTTTGCTCGGCCTTGTTGTCGGCGCCGACGACGTAGACATATTCACCCTGCTGATCCGACAGCACCGCCGAGCGCGGGATCGCCAGCACCTCGACCGGCTGCACGCCTTCCAGCAGCACGGTCACGAACTCGTTGTCGGTGAGCTCACGGACCGCACCGCCGGCAGCGACGGACGTGTACGTCGACGGGTTGGGAATGGTGCCGCGCAACGAGATGGTGTCGGTGTTCTGGGTGATTGTGTTGTTGACGAAATTCAGCTCACCAACCTGATTGTAGAGCCGGCCGTTTGTCAAACGCACGCGGATGACGACGGCCTTGAAGCCGCCGCGGGTCGCGTAGCGGTCGCGCAGATCGAGCGCCTCGCGCACCGGCACAGGGAAGGTGACATACATCGGGTCCTGGCTGACGATGGTCGTCAGGGTTCCCGAACTCGGCGTCACGACGTTGCCCTCGGTGACCGCGGTGCGCCCGATCCTGCCGTCGATCGGCGAGTGGATCTCGGTGTAGTCGAGATTGATCTGGGACAGGTCGACCTGGGCCTGCGCGGCCTGCACCTGCGCCTCGAGGCTCTGCTGGTTGGCGACCGCCGCATCGACGCTCGATTGCTGGCCGGCCGGTCCGCCGAGCAGGGACTTGGCGCGATCGGTAGTCAGCTTGGCGTTGACCAGGGTCGCCTGCAGTTGGGCGACCTGCGCCTTCTTCGATGCAAGGTCGGCCTCGAACGGGCCACGCTCGAGTTGATACAGCAGGTCGCCGGCCTTGACTTCGGAGCCTTCGACGAAGTTCCGCTTCTCCAGGAAGGCGGTCACACGTGCCACCACGTTGACGCGGTTGGGGGCCTCGATGCGTCCCAGAAATTCATTGGTTTCGGTGATCGGCCGCTTCACCGCCTCGAACACGCCGACGGCAGGAGGCCCGGGTGGGCCCGCCTGAGCATGCGCCGCCGAAATCCCGATAGCCGCCAATCCCGCCGATACCAGAAGCCCTGCCAATCCCCCAAGCATTCGTTCCGGACCACTCATGCTGTCCAACCTTTCGGCTACCAACAAGCTCTACCAGACGTCGAGTTCCCTCAGACCGGGAAGGTCAGGATGGGCAAGGTGCATTGCAGGAGATCATAACGCGCCCAATCCGACAATCCTGGAACCGGATCGCCCCGTTGCGGTGATCCCGACGACACGCCACTGTGAGAAAGCGCCGCGACGCTGCAATGACACGGCGATCACGGCCACACCGACAGGCCCGGTGCACCGTACGCTCCCGTCAACGTGATGAGGCGTTGCTACCTGGGTACGGCCAGGTGGCGCACTGGTGCCGGCAGACGATTGCTGCGGACAGTTGCCCAATGCTTGCGCATGTTCGACGGCGAATGGAAGGGCGTGGCGTCGCCCATTCCGCTCACAACGCGATGGCGTTCTTCAAACGGGAAATCTCTTGATAAGCGGGCGACTCCAGATGTTGGTACAGCCATGGCCGCGCGCGCTCGCCGCTGGCCTCGTGCACGCCGTCGAAGATGCCCATGTCGATCGCATGCGGGTGATCAGATGATGCGTAGACCGACTGCATTTCCGCGAACTTCTCGTCCCGCCCCAGTTCCACCGTGTTGCCGCCGTCGCGGCTGCCAATCTCGACGAACAGCGGACACGGGCATATCAGATAAGCCAGCTCTGCGCCTGTGTACCTGGCGCGGCTGCTGCTGAAATGGATGTAGGTCGCAAGTTCGACGCCGAGATTCTTGCTGATGACGGACGACATCAGAAGCTTCTTCTCGTCGCGCATATATCCGGAGACGACGGTCGGCCGCATCCGTCCGGTGGCGGCCTCCAGATGGAGCACGAGAAACGCGCCCCACGACACCCCATACACGCCGACGTTCAGGCCGGATGCTCCTGTCAGCTTCCGGCAGACGATTTCGCCGGCGTCGATCGATGCGCACGACACGTTGTGCGCGGAGACGCCATGGGATGCCAGCATCGCGGCGATGTTGTTCTGACTTGCCTGATCTCCGATCTGGACGATGTAAGGACACCAGACGACATAGCCGTCCCGGCACAGGCTCTTGCCGAGCGCGTTCATGTAGTCGTTGTCGGCATCATCGAAGCAGCGCTCCGGCGTGCTCGCCATGCCGTGGCCGAGCAGGATCAATCCCTTGAACTCTCCGTCGGGAATGCCAAGGCATCCGCGCACCGGTACGCCGCACTCCAGATCGAACTCGACCTTCACGACCGAGAATCCGTCCGCCGGCGCGCGCCAGAGAATCCGGATCTCGTCGCGCGACGGCCGATAGAGCCGCGGTCCCTGGAAAAGAGACCGCATCTCGCGTCGGATTTCCGGGCCGGTTGCGACCGCGCGCAGCTTGCCGCTTGTCGCGATATCGAAGAACGACCGGCAGAACTTGTCGTAGCCAAGCGTCGGCAAATCGATATTCGCGCATGATCCCCTGCAATGACTCAGCGCCAGCGTGTTGTTGCCGGCAACCGACGAGGGGCCGACCAGCGTCATCAACAATCCGGAAAGAGCCCTGCGGCTGATCATCGGCCCTCCCCGAGCCCGCTTGCGGTTCGATTGAATGAGACAAGGTGGCCCTAGCTGGCGCCACAGATCGCGCGGACACAAATTAAAGGATGTTCATCGTCGAATGATCGCGCGCGGCGTTGCAATCCCGCCACGCTGGAAGGCCGAACGCATCGACGATACACGCCGAATGCGTTTCGAGACGCTTCAGGATATTTCTGACTGTCACGCGGCTTCAATTCCGCCATACAAGGCGGAGGCTCCATCGCCGGACTTCGATTGTCGGGTCTTGATCGTCAGGTCTTGCTTGTCGGGTTTTGGGATTGACCTCAGCGACTTTCGGCCGGCCGCGGAGCGAGCCGCAGCCAAACGAGCAACGCCCGGCACATCTGCGCGAGGGTCGCAAACAAGACCGGCGAAACGCGGGGATTCACCATGATACCCTTCGACGCACCGGAATAGCCCGGACTCGTGGGCTCGGCCGAATTGCTCTACGCAATATTTCCGAGGCCGAAGGGTTTATCTATTGGTTAACAAGTTTTCCGGGATGGCCGATGACGAACGATCTGCACGAGCGTCTGATTGAACTGGCCTACGAGGCCGCCGTCCTCCCCGAGTTGTGGCCGAACGTCCTGCATCAGGTCGGCGAGATCGCGCGTGCGCGCGGTACCGTGCTGCTGACGGCGGCTCCGCATGACGTCCGATGGATCGCATCCCCCGACATGCACGACGACACGGCGGCCTATGTCGAAGGCGGCTGGCACCAGCGCAATGGGCGGTTGCCGCGCCTGCTCGCGGCCAACCATGCCGGCTTCCTGCGCGACATCGACGTGTTCGATACGCCCGAGGAGGTGCAGCAGGATTTCCAGATCCGCGAATTCTTCCGGCCGCGTGGGCTCGGCTGGGGTGCCGGCACCGCAATCCCGGTGCCGAGCGGCGACATGCTGATCTACAGCGTCGAGCGCGAATACCAGCACGGGCCGATCGAGCGCGAAGCGATCGAGCAGCTCGATGCGCTGCGCCCGCATCTGGCGCGTGCCGCATTGCTGTCAGCCCGGCTCGGGATGGAGCGCGCCAGGGCGGCAACCGAGTCGCTGGCGATGCTCGGACTGCCCGCGGCCGTGCTGCGGCGCGGCGGCCGCCTGATGGCGGCCAACACGCTGTTCGACCGCCTGGTGCTCGACGTGATGCAGGATCGCGCCGAGCGCCTGGCGCTGGCGGCGCCCACCGCCGACGCGCTGTTCGCCCAGGCGCTTGCAGCGCTGGATCACGGGCTGATCAGCGTCGAGGTCCGCTCGGTGCCGATCGCGGCACAGGACGATCGCCCACCGCTGATCGTGCATCTGATCCCGATTCACGGTTCGGCGCGTGACCTGTTCGATCGCGCGCTGGCGATCGTGATCGTGACGCCGGTGGTACCGGCCGAGGTGCCGACTGCGGAGGTGTTGCAGGGCCTGTTCGACCTGACGCCGGCGGAAGCGCGGGTCGCGCGCGGCATCGGCGAGGGACGAACCGTCGAGGCGATCGCCATCGCCTTCGGCATCTCCCGCGAAACCGTGCGCAACCAGCTCAAGGCCGTGCTGGCGAAGACCGGGCTCGGCCGGCAGGTGGAGCTGGCCGGACTGCTCGCCGGCGCCAAGGTGCCGCCGGGTCCGTCCGCGGACTAGCTCGGCCATCAGGCCTCAGGCCACGTTCAGGCGCGCCTGGAAGAAGCCGGCAACACGGTTCACTGCGTCGGCGGTCATTGGATCATTGTCCGCAAAGTCGAAACCGTGCGCCTTGCCCGGGTATCGGACGATCTCCGCCGCGGCACCGACCGACTTGCCGAGACCGACAAGCTCCTCGCCCTTGGCGAGCGGCACGTTGCGGTCGGCCTCGCCGTGCAACTCGATCATCGGCGGCAGATGCTTGACCTCTGGCACAACCTTGTCGGGCATGCCGCCATACAGCACGGCCAGCGCAGCCACCCGCTCGTCGCGGGCCGCCGCTGCCGCGGCAACGTAGCCGCCGAGCGAGAAGCCGAGCAGCCCGATCCGGCCGGAACTGTCCGCGCCCGCCAGCACCGCGGTCACTACGGACGAGACCCGCGCGGCCCAGGCGTCGAAACGCCCGGTCTCATAGGCCTCGCGGATCACGTGCGTGTGCATCGTCTCGAACGCTTGCTCGTCGGCCGGCGTGTAATAGCGAACGAAATAGGCGTCGATGCCGTCCGCGGTCAGCGCATTGGCATAGCGTTCATAGGCCCGCGGCCTGAGATCGAAGCCGCGCGAGCCGTGCAGGACAAGCACGGCCGGCCGCTTGCCGGTGCGCCCGGAAGCAAAATGGTTAAGCGCGACGCGGCCCTCACTGGCATCGACGCTCAGCGTCTCGGCCGGCACCGCCGCAAGCGAGGGCGATGCGGCCAGCAGGGCAAGGCCGCCAAGCAGGCTCCTTCGGCTGATTGCGTGCATCGAAACCTCGATTGGACTGCGCCGCCCCTCGTCAGGCCGCGCCGCTATATCATGCCGAACGGCGCGCCCGATAGCCTTGCCGGTGATGCCGGCATGGTCGCAGCAGACGGTGGCGGCATCCGCCGGCGATCGATAAAGGACCAGATGTTCAAACGGCGCCGGTTGCGCTAGTGATAGTTCCCCTCCCTCCGTGCGCCCGCCCGGCGCCTGTCCAGTCAATGAGTGCATCTGAATGGCCGAAGCCGACCTCGACGCCGTGATCCGGCAAACCGCAAGAGCGCAGACCAAAGCCGTGATGGCGGCCGCGAAGAAGCGCCAGGCCGTCTGGGTCGCGCGCGCGGCCAAGGCCAAGGACAAGGAGACCAAGGCGCGCTTCCGCCACCTCGCCAAGAGCACGATCCTGAACGCCACCGCGACCGCCAAGCGGTTGCAGAATTCGGCGGAGAATGCAGCCGACGCCTATGCCCGCGCCATGAAGAAGGCGATGGAAGAGCCGGCGCCGGCCAAGAAGCCCGAGAAGAAGCCTGAGAACAAATCTGAGGCGAAATCGGAGAAGAAGCCCGCGAAGAAGAAAGCGGCCGCCTGATAAGGAGCACGCATGCTCACCGTCCACCATCTCGGCAAGTCGCAATCGGAACGGATCGTCTGGCTGTGCGAAGAGCTGGAGATCCCCTATGAGCTGAAGTGCTACGCGCGCGATCCCGTCACGATGCTGGCGCCGGCCGACTACAAGGCGCTGCACCCGATCGGCACCGCGCCCGTCATCACCGACGGCCAGCTGGTGCTGGCCGAGTCCGGCGCGGTGGTCGAATACATCCTCGCCAAATATGGCAACGGGCGGCTGACGCTGAAGCCCAGCGATCCCGATTTCGCCCAATTCCTGTACTGGTTTCACTTCGCCAATGGCACGCTGCAGGCGCAGATGGGCCGCAGCATGATCCTGAACCGCCTCAACCTCGCGGCCGACAATCCGATGCTGGTGGCGACCAAGGCGCGGGTCGACCGCTCGTTCGATCTGATCGAGGCGCGGGTCGGCGGCGCGCGCTATCTCGCGGGCGACGAATTCACGACGGCCGACATCATGATCGGCTTCTCGCTCACGACCATGCGCTATTTCCTGCCCTACGACCTCGGCCGCCGCCCCAACATCAGGGACTATCTCGGCCGCATTGCCGCGCGCCCGGCCTATCAGCGCGCGATGCAGAAGGGCGATCCCGGCATGGCGCTGCTTTTGACGTGAGGCCGTGATGCCGCGTTACGTCGCGCTGTTGCGCGCAGTCAATGTCGGCGGCACCGGCAAGCTGCCGATGACCGAACTGAAGGCGATGTGCGTCGACGCGGGATTTGCCGACGTGCAGACCTACATCGCCAGCGGCAATGTCGTGTTCTCCTCGAAGCTCGCAGCTGCAAAGGTCAAGGCCGCGCCGGAGAAGCGGCTGCACGCCTACGCCGGCAAGCCGGTCGGCGTCGTGGTCAGGAGCGCCGACGAGATCGCCGCGGTGCTGCAGGCCAATCCGTTTCCGAACGAGCCGCCGAACCATACGGTGGCGATCTTCCTCGACGAGCCGCCGGCCAGGAACGCCCTGAAGGACGTCAAAGGCCAGCAGGACGAACAGATACGGCTCGGCAAGCGCGAGATCTACGTCACCTATGGCAGCGGCATGGGCCGCTCGAAGCTGAAGATCCCCGCAGCCGTCCAGGGCACCGCGCGGAATATCAACACGATCGCGAAGCTCGCCGAGTTGACGGCGGGGGATTAGAGAGTTTCTCGGACTATCTGTGAACCGTCATCCTGAGGAGCGCGCAGCGCGTCTCGAAGGATGCACGGCCCGGCTGGTGGCCGATTCATCCTTCGAGACGCCGCTTCGCGGCTCCTCAGGATGACGGATCAAACGCGGGTTACGTCGCTAGCTCTCCCGCACCACGAATCCTTCGGCGTTGAGCCTCGTCAGCACCTCTTCCAGATGGGCGCGGTCGCGGGTTTCGATCACGAGCTCAAGCAGCGTCGCCTTGGCCGGCAGATCGGAGAAGGTGCGCTGGTGCGAGACCTCGATGATGTTGGCGCCGGCGTCCGCCAGCAGGATCGACACCGCCGCCAGCTGACCTGGCCGATCGACGATGTCGAGCGCCAGTTGGGTCAGCCGTCCCTCGCGCGCGAGCTCGCGGGTCAAGACCGAGGCGATCAGCCTGGTGTCGATATTGCCGCCGGTCAGCACCAGGCCGACTGACTTGCCTGCGAAGCGCTTGGGCGCAGACAGCACCGCGGCGAGGCCGGCGGCGCCGGCGCCCTCGACCACCGTCTTCTCGATCGAGATCAGGGTCGCGACTGCGCGTTCGATCTGGTCCTCGCTGACCAGGATGATGTCGTCGACGAGCTCGCGGACGATTTTGGTGGTGATCTGCCCGGGCGACTTGACCGCGATGCCCTCGGCGAGCGTGTCGCCGCGCATCGGCAACTGCTCGCCTTTGACGGCATTGTACATCGATGGATAGAGCTGCGCCTGCACACCGACGATCTGCACCGACGGCTTCAGCGCCTTGGCGGCCGTCGCGATGCCCGAGATCAGCCCGCCGCCGCCGATCGGCACCACCAGGATGTCGAGCTCCGGCACCGCCGCGAGCATTTCGAGCCCGATCGTGCCCTGGCCGGCAATGATCAGGGGATCGTCATAGGGGTGGACCAGAATGAGGCCGTGCTGCGCGGCATGCGCGCTGACGAACGCAAAGCATTCTTCCAGCGTCTGTCCAGTGATGATGACCTCGGCGCCGTGCCGCCTGGTGTTCTCGATCTTCACCATCGGCGTGCCGATCGGCATCACGATGGTGGCGGGAATGCCGAGCCGTTTCGCGTGATAGGCCACGCCCTGGGCATGATTGCCGGCCGACATCGCGATCACACCGCGCTTGCGCTCCTCGGGCGATAGCGCCTGCAGGCGATTGAGCGCGCCGCGCTCCTTGAAGGTCGCGGTGAACTGCAAATTCTCGAATTTGAGGAACAGGCGGCAGCCGCAGATCTCACCCAGCGTGCGGCTCTCGTTGCACGCCGTGACCATGACCGCGCCCTTGATGATTTCGGCGGCGCGGCGCACGTCGGCAAGAGTTACGCTAGCGCCGGTCACGGCGGTGGTATCGGAAGGATGCGGCATCGGGTTTCGCTTTGGTCCGTTTCGTCAGACGGAACCTAGCGGGTTTCGGCGCCGAAAACGACCGCGCTATCGTGCGGTTAACACCTGTTCCTGCGGCTCTTGCTCCGGCCTAGCCGGCCCGGCCAGCTCGATCTCGTCGCATTTCGGGCATACCAGCGCGGTGCGGAAATGCCTGTCGAGCACGATGGTGCGCGTCCTGCCGCACCGGCAGCGCATCGGCTTGTCCATGGGAGATCGGCCCGGGTTCGAGATGCAAGGAAAGCGTGCGCTTAGCTATCTCGATCCGGTTAACCCAATATGACGTTGCCGCCGGAAAAATTCTTCGCGTTGCCTTTTTGAGCATGATCTCTTCGGAAAACCGCTTCACACTTTTCCGGATCATGCTTCAGAAAAACCCCGCGCTGAGATCGAGGCCATAGCTTGCCCTCAACGCCGCGACGAACAACACCGCAAGGACGAACAGCAGAACATGCCGGGCGATGCCGCTCCGAAGTGGATTGGCCGCAAACGCGCGAGCAATCGATTGAGCCAAAGCAGTCATTTGCGACCTCCAGAGCCACGCCCCAAGATTAGGTCGCGCGCAACGCGGCGAGGTTCAATGCGGCTCCCGGAACGGCCGGCGGCGTGGCGATACGCCCTGCTCGGGATCGCGCTGCGTTCGCATTCGATTCTTGAAGCGATGACCGACCACAATCAGCGTGCCCTCTGCACGGATTGCGCTGTCGTCCGTCGGCGCGGGCGACAGATTGTCTTGCGTCACGGCCTCCAGCGCCTGCAGGAACTCGCGTCCGGCCGATGTGATCTGCCAGCCTTCGACGTCACGCAGCACATAGAAGCTGCTGAAGATATCGAGCTCGGGAACCCGCGACGCCAGCCGCTTGATCCGCGCATGCCAATCCTCGCCGCTTGACGAGAGAATGGCGAGGTCGTGCTTGAGTGAATCGAGTGTGGCCCTGCCGCTGACGTGACTGGCCAATATTTTCAGAATCGCAACCTGGATGCTCAACTCGACGCCTCGACCGCCACGGTTCTTTTTGTTCTGCGCAGCCGATCCGGAAATTATCGCGCTGATGACTCCAAGATCCAGTCATCAGCGCCAGTTATCCAGACCCGGAGCAACGGTATCGACTTACGCTGCGCGCGATGTCGCGACGCGGCGCTCGGGCCGCTGCGACGACATCGATTCCTCTTCCATATCCTGTGGCGCGCCCCAAAATTCCCGCACCGTCGGCCCGCTCTTCAGCCTTTTGTCGCGCAGGAAGCCGAGAATTTCGTGCGGCCAGACCCGGCGTCCCATCTGCGTGTACCAGCGCATCGCATGGCGAAGTCCGGCGTCGCGGTGAAACAGCACGCGGAGCAGGGCCTTCGGGCGGCTTTGCAGCACCATCTCCGTGAACTTGAACCAGAGCAGCACGCGCCACGGCGGCATGTGCCGTGTCGCAAGCACCTGATGCTTGTAATCCCAGAGCCGGCGATCGGCCTGAATCACACGCCGCTCGGCCGCAAGACGGAAGTACGGCGTCCAGCGATGCGGCGTGACGTAGAGCATCTGGATCTGATCGGGGTCGTAGGACAGAAGCTGCCGCAGCCCGCGCCAGTGATCGCGATCGGTTTCCTCCTCGAAGCCGACCACCCAGGTTGCCATCGACAGGATGCCGTGCTGGCGCATCAGGCGGATCGCCTCGCGATCGATCGTCGTGGTCGCGCCCTTGCGGATCAGCTCCAGCGTCTTCTCGTCGGTGTTCTCCATGCCGAGCAGGAAGCGCTGCCAGCCCGCCTTCTTGTAGAGATGCAGGATGTCGGCATCGCGCACGATGTCGTCCGCGCGGGTCGAGCCGACCAGGATCAGGTCGACATTCTCCGCGATCAGGGCTTCGAGAAACGTCCGCCAGGCCTTCTTCGAGACGGTCGGATTCTCGTCGGCGAAGTTGATTACCTTGACGCCGTACTCGCGATAGAGCCGCGCCAGCTCCTTGGCGAAACGCACGGGATCGCGATGCCGCCATCGCGTCCAGAAACCGCGCTGACCGCAATAATTGCAGAGATGCGGACAGCCGCGCGAGAACTGCACGACGACGGCGCGCAGGCCGCCCCAATAGCTGTAGCTGTTATGATCGATCAATTCCCAGCCGACGCGATAGGCGTCGAGATCGCGGATCACAGGCGCAGGCGGTGTCACGCGCGGCCCATAGTCATCGCGGAATGCGATGCCGTTGATGATGCGCAGATCGCCGCCGGTCTCCAGCGCCCGCATCAGACGCCGCGCGGTCTCTTCGCCCTCGCCGCGCACGATCGCAGTGACGTAGCGCTCCTCGCGCAGGATCTCGCGCCCATGATAGGTTGGAAACACCCCGCCATAGACGATCCACACATTGGGCACGGCCTTGACGACGGCCTGCGCGACCTCGGCGATGACAGGATGGCCCGACGTCGAGCCGGAATGACCGAACAGGACGGCATCCGGCGAAAACCGCGATGCCTCCGCCACGAGGGCTTCGACCGGCATCGGCCCGAACTCGGCATCGAGAAGACGGACGTCGTGTCCGTCGTCGATCAGCGGCCCGCCGATCGATAGCAGGCCGAGCGGCGGCAGATGGTCGTCGGGAATCCGGCTGCCGATCGCAGGGTGAGGCACGTTGACAAGAAGAATGCGCATGGATGATCGCTCCCGCTTTGGTTGGCGTGATCGTTCGTCCCCGCATCTTGTGGTAGGAGAGCCCAACCCCCCGGCCGGGCTTGAGAAGAGATCAGCAGGCGCGGCTTGACGCGCTAGAGGTTCGGCACCTCCGCCGGCGCGATCGCGGTCAACCCGCCGAAGCGGCGCTCGCGGCGATGGAAGGAGGCGAGCGCGTCAGCGAGATCGTCGGCGTCGAATTCGGGCCACATCCGCTCGGTGAAATGCAGTTCGGCATAGGCACCTTCCCAAAGCAGGAAATCCGACAGCCGCTTCTCGCCCGAGGTGCGGATGATCAGGTCGACGTCGCGCAGGCCGGCCTCGCCGGTGATCAGATCGGCGAAGGTTTCGCGGCTCAACTGACCGACGTCGGCGGCGCGCGCGGCCGCGTTCAGGATCGCATCGCGCGCCGAATAGTCGATGGCGATGCGCAGATGCAGCGTGGTGCCGTCGGAGGTTGCGGCCTCGGCGCGCGTGATCGCGGTCGCGATGCCGTCGGGCAGCCGGTCACGGCGGCCGATCACGGTGAGGCGGACGCCGTTGCGCACCAGGGCCGCGATCTCGTTGGCGAGGTAGAACCGCAGCAGCCCCATCAGCGCCGTGACTTCAGCCTTCGGACGGCGCCAATTGTCGCTCGAGAATGCATAGAGCGTCAGCGTGCCGACGCCCTGGTCCGGCGCGGCCTCGACGATGCGGCGGATCGCCTCGACGCCTGCCTCATGGCCGCGCAGCCGCGACAGGCCGCGCCGCGTCGCCCAGCGGCCGTTGCCGTCCATGATGATGCCGACGTGGAGCCGCATGGCGACCTCCGGCTTGAGCGCAACGTTGCTTTGCATCACAAAGTCTCCGGACAAAAAATGGGATGATCAAACTGGCTGGATACCAAGGCGGGCAGACGCGCCTTCGTCCTTGCCGGCTGCTTTTTCAGGCTTGCCGGCGGACTTTTCAGCCGTGCCGGCGGCCTTGGCCGCATCGCGCACCAACTGCTCGAGCACGGCGAGATAATCGAGGAAGCGGCGGCGGCCGCTCTTGGTCAGGCGGCAGGTGGTGTGCGGGCGATTGCCTTCATAGCCCTTGATGACGTCGACGAGGCCGGCCTCCTGCAGCACCTGCAGATGCCGGCTGAGATTGCCGTCGGTCAGGCCGCAGAGTTGTTTCAGATCGGCAAAGGCGAGCCCTTTCGGATGCGCCATCAGCGAGGTCAACAATCCGAGCCGCGCCTTCTCGTGGATGACGCGGTCGAGGCCATCATAGGCGAATGGCGCGCTGGTCACGTCAGTCTTCGGCATCATGGCCTCCGGAAGCGAAATACAACAGTGCTGCGATCAGCAACTGGCCGATCGCGAAGGGCAGTCCCATGGTCCAGGGCGATAGCGCGTGGCTCTGGCTTGCGATCAGCAGCACCGTGAAGCCGGACAGGAAATACCAGGCGCCTCCGAACGCGATGCTGCGCGGCAGCAGGCGGACCGAGGCGAACACGCCGAGGCTGACCAGCACCTGCCACAGGCCGGGCAGCATCCACAGCGTCTCAGGCGCGAATTTCCATTGCAGGATCGCGAGCAGCACGCCGGCAATCGCTGCCGGAACGAACTGCTCGATCGCCTGCTGCACCATCGCGTCGGCGAGGCCGGAATGATGCCGCCGCGAGCGCGCCTGCATCTCGGTCCAGATCAACCCCGCGGACAGCAGCGCGGCCGCCGCCCAGCCCGCGAGGAACGCGATCGGATGCCCGGTCGGATCGTCGAGCCAGAGATATTGCGCAAGCGCCGTGACGAGCGCGATGCCGCTGGTGGCCGCAACCGTCGCCGGCCCGTAGCCGCGGAATGCGGTTCCGGCCGCAATCTGGTTGCGGATCGCGAGAATGTCGGCCAACGCCTTGTCGAGATCACGCATGATTCGCCCGGACTTTGTATTGCAAAGTATACGGGATCACCAAGTAAACGCAAGCGGCATCGCGCCGCCTGCCGATCGGCATGTTTAACGGCCGGTTACCGCACCGATTGCGGCGAATGTGCGCCGCCTCACACCTTCACGAGGTTCGCAAAGCCGCCATAGATCATCCGGTTGGCATCGAACGGCACATCGCCCTTGCCCATCGACGCCAGGCGCGGATCGGCCATCACCTTGGCGTTGATCCTGTCGCGCTGGGCGCGCGACTTGTAGGTGATCCAGGCGAACACGACAGTTTCGCCGGCCTTCAGTTTCACGCTTGCGGAAACGACGTCCATTTTCCGGGCTTGACGTCGTCGGCAACCCATTCGCGATAATCCAGCGCGCCATGTTCGCGCCAGACCTTGCCGGCCTTCTTCGAGAGCTGCGCATAGGCTTTGAGTTTCTTCTTCGGCACAGCGACGACGAAACCATCGACATAGGGCATTGGCACTTCCTGCTGTTGTTGGTGTCATTGCGAGGAGCGAAGCGACGAAGCAATCTATTTCGACGCTTGCGGCGCGATGGATTGCTTCGCTTCGCTCGCAATGACAATCAGCTATGACAGCAGGATGCCTGAACGGGCGCCGGTTGGTACTGGTCACGTAGCCGCACCCAATCCATCGGATACGGCAAGCCCTCCTCATGACGGCCGAGCGGCGTGAGGTCGAGATAGTGATAGGCCGCATTCATCATGTCGAGGCCGCGCGCGAAGGTCGAGTAGGTGTGGAACACGCTGCCGGTCTCGTCGCGGAAGAAGACGCTGATTCCCGGCAGCTCGGGTCCGTAGGGCGGGGTCGTGCCATAATTGTATTGCGCGTTCCCTGCGTCGATCTGCTGACGCGTGAACGAGACGCCATAGTCATAGTTGAAATCATTGTCGCCGGCTGAGATCCAGTCGAAGGTCCAGCCCATCCGCTCCTTGAATGCCTCGAGCTTGGCGAGCGGCGCCAGCGAGATCGCGATCATCGTGGTGTCTCGCGCGGCAAGATGCGGAACCATGCGCTCGAAGCCATCGACCCAGAACGAGCAGCTCTTGCACGCTTCGTCCCAGTCCGGCGCGAACATCACGTGCTGCACCACAAGCTGCGGCCTGCCCTTGAAGAGATCGCCGAGCGTCACCCTGCCATCGGGTCCGTCGAACACATAATCCTTGTCGACCTTGACCCAAGGCAGTTCGCGGCGCTGCCGGCTCAGCGCTTCGCGGGCTTGCGTCAGCTCCTTCTCGCGCGCCATCAGCGCCTTGCGGGCGGCAATCCATTCCTCGCGCGACACGATGTTGTGCTGTTGCATGGGGTTCTCCTTGGGATGCTCCCTGTTCAGGCGTCGACGAAGTGTTCGAGATTGCCGAGGAATTCGGTCCAGCCGCGTTGGTGGTTGTCGCGGGCGGTCTCATCGACGAACTGCGCGTGATGGAAAGTGAGCAACGTGCCGCCGGCATCCGGCCTGATCGACACCGTCACCTCGGACTCGCGCTCCGGGGTCGAATGCCAGGCCCAGCTGAACACCAGCCTTTCGTTCGGCACCACCTCGCGATAGACGCCGCCGACCTCGTGATATTCCCCGTTGGTGCCGGTGAACTTGATCCGGTAGCGCCCGCCGACGCGGACATCGAGCTCGGCCTGGGTCGTGCCGGGCTTGACCTGCCCCGGACCGAACCACCGCGCTAGGTTTTCCGGCTCGGTCCACGCGGCGTAGACTTTCTCCGGCCGCGCGCGGAGCCGCCGGGTGAGGGTGAGGCTTGGACGCGCGGCGAGGCCGGCGTCGGCGGCGAATGCGGATTTGTTGGCCGATTGATTGACCATGGGTCTTCCTCCACAAAAGCGGCAAGGCGATCGAGATTGTCGGACCAGAATTGCGCATAGCGATTGAGCCAGTTCATCGCCTGCTCCATCGGCCTGGCGGTGAGCCGGCAGGCCACCGTGCGGCCGGTCTTTTCGCGCGCGACCAAGCCTGCATCCGTGAGCACGTCGAGATGCTTCATGATCGCCGGCAATGACATCGCGAATGGCTGCGCCAGTTCGCTCACCGACAGGCTGTCCTGCTCGCCGAGCCGGGCCACCAGCGCCCGGCGGGTGGGATCGGAAAGCGCCGCGAAGGTGCGGTCCAGCGTTTCGTCCTGATACTTAACCATAAGGTTTAGTATAGACGCAAACGGCGCGGCGTCAAGCGGGCGTTTTCACGATCGCGTCAAGGCCGCGGCAGCATCGGGCGAGGTGGTTGGAACGATTGCAGGCTGAGAGCGGAAATTGCTCAGGCGGCTACTGCCGGTGGTGCCGATGCCGGTGCCAGCGACGGTGCGGCCGCGGTTCCGCTTGCAATTGGGGGCGAAACAGGAAGCGCGGATTTTCTCCGCAGGCGAGATAGCGTCCCGACACGCTCGCGAGGCACTGATCATAGGTCTGATAGGCGCATTCGCCGGGATAGCCGAGGCTCGGGCCCTGCGCGCACCACGGATAGTCATAGGGATCGGCGGAGGCAGGCGTGACGCTCGCCGCACCGGCAAGCGTCATCGTTGCAAGGACAAGCACTGCCAATTGCGATCTGCGCATGATCCGAATCACTCCGACTTCCCGAGATGCCGCAGTTAGTGAAGTGCGGCGTCTCGGGCAAGCGTCTGAAGGGCATCCGTTTCGCGTCAGCGCCGCAGAAGGTGCGAGGCCTACTCGACCTTGAGGCCGGCGAACTCGACCACCTTCTTCCATTTGTCGGTCTCGGCCTTGATGTCGTTGCCGAAGGCGTCCGGTGCCTGGATCAGCGAGTCGCCGCCGAGCTCGACCAGACGCTTCCGCATGTCGGGTTCGGCGAGAACGGCGTTGATCTCGCTGTTGAGCCTGGCGATCAGTTCCTTCGGCGTGTTCTTCGGCGCACCCATGCCGAACAGCGCGCTCGCCTCATAGCCCTTCACGGTGTCGGCGATCGCCGGCACGTCGGGCAGTTGCGAGGAGCGCTCGGTCGTCGTCACGCCAAGCGCGCGCAGCGAACCGGAACGGATGTGCTGGATGATCGAGGGCATGTTGTCGAAGATCACCTGCACCTGACCGCCGAGCATGTCGGTGATCGCAGGCGCGGCGCCTCGGTACGGCACGTGCTGCATCTTGCAGCCGGTCATCGACATGAACATCTCGCCGGAGAGATGCACCGAGGTGCCGTTGCCAGACGAGGCCATGTTGACCTTGCCGGGATTGGCCTTCACGTACTCGATGAACTCGGCGACGTTCTTCGCCGGCACGTCCTTGTTGACGGTCATCACGTTCGGCACGCGATTAAAGGAAGCGACCGGCGCGACGTCGCGCACGAAGTTGAACTTCAGATTGGCGTAGAGCGAGGCGTTGATGTAGTTCGCCGGATTGACCAGCAGCACGGTGTAGCCGTCTGGCTCGGCGTTGATCGCAGCCTCGGTGCCGATATTGTTGCCGGCGCCCGGCTTGTTCTCGATCACGAATTGCTGGCCGAGCTTCTCCGACAGCCGTTGCCCGACCAGCCGCGCGATGATGTCGGTGGCGCCGCCGGGCGGATAGCCCACGATCCAGCGCACCGGCCGCGCCGGATAGTCGGCGGCGGACGCGCGGCCGATCGCGAATGTCGAAATCCCCGACCCGATCAGGCCCAGCGCGGTACGGCGTGAAATCATGAAGTTTCTCCCGATCCAGCAGGGTTTGGCGCCCTGCCCGTTTCTGTTGCGTTGCGTGCGGCGCGGTTTTAACAAACAATGTCTGAAGCGGCCAGTGCGACACGTGCGCCACCGACCGCGACGAAAGGCTAAGCTTCGGCTCCGATTGCATCAGAACCGAAGCGCTGAATTCTTGTATTGAGACTCTGGACCGAAAAGGATCGCGCATGTCCGTCAAGGTGAATGGGCTCGACCATCTCGTGATCAACGTCACCGATGTCGTGCGCTCGGTTGCCTGGTACAGCAGGATCCTTGGCATGGAGGTGAAGGTGTTCGACCCCGGCAACGGCAAGACACCGCGCACCTCGCTGGTGTTCGGCAACCAGAAGATCAATGTGCGGCCGCGCGATGCCGACAAGGTGGACTGGTTCACCGCCGATCACGAAGCGGCGGGCAGCGACGATCTCTGCTTCCTGACCTCGAGCACACCGGAGGAAGTGGTCGCGCATCTGAAGGCCAATGGCGTCAAGATCGAGGAAGGCCCGGTGGCCAAGCAGGGTGCGCGCGGCACGCTGCGTTCGGTCTATTGCCGCGACCCCGACGGCAGCCTGATCGAGATCTCGTCGTATCAGGACTGACGCTTAAGGCCGTTATCCGGGGCGATGTGAAGCATCGAACCATGACGCGCAATTGCGCGCCTGAGGTTCGCGCTGTTGCGCCTCGCGGAAATATATCAGAATTTGCCCGCGGCCGCGCACGGTGGCACAAGGGCTGCCGACAAGAACAAGCAAGCAGCCGCTGAAGCGGCGCGCGGGAGGACATATGACCAATGCAAAGCCAGTGCCGGGCGTCGTGGGACCGTTTGCGGGGCTCGACGTGCCATGGCTGCTCAGGATGCGCGCCGAGGTGCGCCGCGATCATCCGTTCCTGATCTGGGCCCCGTTCGATGCGCCGGCGCGGCGCTGGAGCTACGGCGAATTCCGCGAGCGTGTTGGCGCGCTGGCCGCGGGCCTCGCCAGGCGCGGCATCAGGCAGGGCGACTATGTCCTGATCCATCTCGATAATTGCATCGAGGCGATCATGTCGTGGTTCGCCTGCGTCGAGCTCGGCGCCATTGCCGTCACCACCAACACCCGCTCGGCTGCGGCCGAGATCGAGTACTTTGCCGGCCATTGCGGCGCTGTCGCCGCGATCACCCAGCCGGCCTATGCCGAACTGATTGCCACGAACTGCAAGGGCCTGCGCTGGATCGCGGTGACCTCGCATGATGCGGGGCAAGCGCCGGCACAGGCGCCCGCGCGCGGCGACAGTTTTGAGGCGCTGTTTGCCGACAGCGCCGACCGGCCGCAGCGCCCGACCGATCCGCTCGCTCCCTGCAGCGTGCAATACACCTCCGGCACCACATCGCGGCCGAAGGCGGTGCTGTGGACCCATGCCAACGCATTGTGGGGCGCCAAGATCAATGCGGCGCATCAGGACCTGCACGCCTTTGATGTGCACCAGACCTACCTGCCGCTGTTTCACACCAACGCGCTGGCCTATTCGATGCTGGCGAGCCTGTGGGTCGGCTCGACCTGCGTGATCCAGCCGCGCTTCTCGGCGAGCCGGTTCTGGCCGGTGGCGCTCGAGCACGGCGCGACCTGGACCTCGACGATCCCGTTCTGCATGAAGGCGCTGCTCGAGCAGGAGGTCCCCAAGAATCACAAGTTCAGGCTCTGGGGCACCGCGGTGAACGAGCCGCCCGCATTCGCGGTGTTCGGCGTCAAGATCATCGGCTGGTGGGGCATGACCGAGACTATCACCCACGGCATCATCGGCGAGGTCGACCAGCCGAACACGCCGATGTCGATCGGCCGCGCTGCACCCGAATACGAAATCCGCATCACCAATGATGACGGCACGCCGACCGGCGTCGGCGAGACCGGCAATCTGCTGATCAAGGGCATTCCCGGCCTGTCGCTGTTCGCCGAATATCTGCACAACGAGAAGGCCACACGCGAGAGCTTTGACGAGCACGGCTATTTCGTCACCGGCGACCGCGTCACGCTGCTCGAGCGCGGCTATATCAGGTTCGGCGATCGGTCCAAGGACATGCTGAAGGTCGGCGGCGAGAATGTCGCGGCCTCCGAGATCGAACAGGTGATCGCGGTGGTGCCGGGGGTGCGCGAAGCCGCCGTCGTGGCGAAGAAGCACCCGATGCTGGACGAGGTGCCGGTCGTCTTCATCATCCCGCAGGCCGGCGTCGCGGCGTCGCCCGCCGATCTGCACGATAAGGTCATGACCGCCTGCCGCGCGGCGCTTGCCGACTTCAAGGTGCCGCGGGAAATCCGCTTCGTCGACGAGATGCCGCGCTCGACGCTGGAGAAGGTCGCGAAGGCGGAGCTGAGGAAGATGCTGGAGTGACGGCGACGTCGTTCCGGGGCGATGCAAGGCATCGAACCCGGAACCTCGAGATTCCGGGTCTGGTCCTTCGGACCATCCCGGAATGACGGTGGAAGATCTCAATTCACCTCGAACCGGATCGGCAGCTTCTTCGGGCCGTTGACAAAATAGGCCTGCGTCATCTTCACCTCGCCGTCGAGCGACAGCGATTTCAGATGCGGCAGCAACTCCTCGAACAGGATACGCATCTCGAGCTTGGCGAGATACTGGCCGAGACAGAGATGCGCGCCGTAGCCGAACGCGACATGGCGGTTGGGCTTGCGGTCGCTGCGGAAGCGATAGGGTTCCTCGAACACCTCCTCGTCGCGATTGCCCGAGGCGTAGCACAGCATCAGCCAGTCGCCTTTTGCGATCTCGCGGCCGCCGAGCTCGGTGTCGGCGGTGGCCGAGCGCATGAAGTGCTTGACTGGGGTCATCCAGCGGATCGCCTCGTCGACCAGGCCCGGGATCAGTTCCGGATTGGCCTTCACCCTGGCGAATTCCGCGGGGTCGTTCGCCAGCGCCCAGATCGCGCCCGCGGTCGAGGATGAGGTGGTGTCGTGGCCCGCGGTTGCGACGATCATGTAATAGCTGGTCTGATCGTGCTCGGGCATATAGTCGCCGCCGATCTTCGCGTTGGCGATGACGGTGGCGAGATCCTCGCGCGGGTTCTGGCGGCGATTTTCGGTGATCGTGCGGAAGTAAGCGGAAAAGTCGGCGATGATCGCCTGCAACATCACGGAGACTTGTTCCGCGCTCAGCGCGTCGCGGACGCGCGCGGTGTCGGGATCCTGTGGACCGAACAGCTCCTGCGTCAGCTTGAGCATGCGCGGCTCGTCCGCCTCCGGCACGCCGAGGATCTCCATGATGACGTGCAGCGGATAGCCGAGCGCGACGTCCTCGACGAAATCGCAGGCGCCGCCGCGGTCGAGCATGCGCTGCACCGTGGCCCGCGCGATCTCGCGGACGCGGCCTTCGAACTTGCCGAGATTGGCCGGCATGAACCAGCCCTGCGTCAGCGCGCGGTATTTCGGATGGTCGGGCGCATCCATCTGCACCAGCGAACGCACCAGATTGGGCCCGCCGGTGATCTTGCGAACGCGTTCCTCGAGCGCCTGGTTGGTCAGCGTGGTCGGCCGGTCGGCGTTGTGGAACAGGTCGTTCTGGCGGCTGATCGCCTGGATATGCGCGTGCTTGGTCACCACCCAGAACGGATCAAATTTCTCCGGCCGGGCGATGCCGAGCGGGTTGTTGGCGCGCAGCCAGCGATAGGCGTCGTGGATGCGATCGTCGGCATAGGCGACCGGATCAACGAGGGTTGCCGCGATGTCTGCGGGGATGTCGAGATCCCCGGTCGTTGCCGTGTCCATGATCGTCCTCAACCGCCAAAGCATCGGTCGCGCCGATGATCACCGGAATCTAGGCGGAGGTAAGGACGCGGACTTGCGTTGATTGGCTAAACACTTCACCTCCGCGTCATTGCGAGGAGCGAAGCGACGAAGCAATGACGCGGAGGCCGTTGCGGCTCAATAATGCCCGAACGCCACCGGGCGGAATGCCTGCAGCAATTGCTGGTCGAGCTTGCCGCCCATCTCCTCCATCATGGAGAACGCCTTGGCGTGGGTGAACTGCAGCCGGTAGGCGCGCTTCTCGACCAGGGCGGCATAGACATCGACGATCGTGGTGACGCGGACGATGTCGCTGATCTGGTTGCCGCTGAGGCCGTTGGGATAGCCGGTGCCGTCGAGGAACTCGTGATGGTGCAGGATCACGTCGAGCATTTCCGGCGGGAAGCCGCCCTGCGCGGACAGCGCCTCATAGCCGCGGCGCGGATGCTCGCGCATCTCGGCCATTTCCTCGACCGTCAGCGCGCTGGGCTTGTCGAGCAGCGCAACCGGAACGAAGGCCTTGCCAACATCGTGCAGCAGCGCGGCCCGGGCGAGCCGGCGCTGGTCGTCCTCGCGCATGCCGAGATGCTGCGAGAACGCCACCGCGAAGCCGGTCACGAACAGGCAATGGCGATAGGTCTCCTGGTGATGGCAGCCGACCGTGGTCAGCCATTCGCGCAGTGAATTGTGCTTGATCGCCTTGAGGATCTTGTTCTCGGCGGCGACGATGTCCTCGAACTTGAGCGGCTCGCCGGCGCGCATCCGCTCGAACATCTTGACCATCACGCCGTGCGCGGCCTCGACGCCGCGGTTGAGCGCCTTGCCGCGGTCGGTCTCGTCATAGCCGCTGTTGTCGGGGAATGCGGCGCGGATGCGCTGCAGGATGCCGCGCGCATCGAACGGCCGCGAGATCGTGTCGGTGGCGCCGAGCGCCCAGGCCTGCATCGAGGCGTGATGCAGCGCATCCGCCAGCACGAACAGCCGCGGCATCTCGCGATAGGCGTCGGCCTGCAGCTTGGCGCGAACCAGCTGCACGGCTTCGGGCGAGCGCAGGTTGATGTCGACGACGATGCCGGAGAGA
Source organism: Bradyrhizobium sp. 6(2017) (assembly GCF_011058295.2). NCBI lineage: Bacteria > Pseudomonadati > Pseudomonadota > Alphaproteobacteria > Hyphomicrobiales > Nitrobacteraceae > Bradyrhizobium > Bradyrhizobium sp. 6(2017). The sequence goes on from NZ_CP049289.2 coordinate 9,984,813, forward strand.
TCGCGGGCCGGCTGCTCGGGAATATCCGAGGTCGGAATGGTATCGACCTCGCCCACCGAGCGCAGGATGCTGGCGAGTTCGTTGCTTTGATCGCTTCGATCTGACGCCAGCAGGAGACGGCGCTTCGAAGTCTGGTTATTGGCCAAGGCAGTCATGACATCCCCGTCGCGGTAACGACCGACGCCGGACGCTACCTGACGATGCGTTCCCTCCGACTTAATGGGGATGCTGAACGGCGGTTAAGCGCAATGGATACAATTTGAGCGACCGCAAAATCCGCCAGCAGAATCAGGTCCGCCGAAACTGCAGCGAGCCGGCGGCAGCAGCGGCGGATCATGAATTTTGCGGCGCCGGTCAAGAAAAAACGCCGGAGAGCTGTCGCGCTCTCCGGCGTCTTCATTCGTTCAGGCCATCAAGCCTTCTTCATCGCAGACTTCACGGCCTCCGCGGTGATCGGCAGACCGCGGACGCGGGCGCCGACCGCGTTGAAGACGGCGTTGCCGATCGCCGGCGCCACCACCGTCACCGCAGGCTCGCCGACGCCGGTCGCCTTCTCGCCATTGGCGATGACGTTGACCGCGACTTCCGGCAGCTGGCTCATCCGCAGCGGCGTGTACGTGTCGAAGTTGGTCTGCTCGATGCCGCCGTCCTTCAACGTCGCCTTCTCGAACAGCGCAAGCGACATGCCCCACAGCGCCGCGCCCTCGACCTGGGCCCGGATGCCATCGGGATTCACCTGCGTACCGACGTCGGTCGCCACCGTCAGCTTCTTCACCGTCACCTCGCCCGATGGCGCAACCGCAACATGGGCGACGCAGGCGGTCCAGCTCGCCGTGGCGCGCTCCTGCGACGACACGCAGGCCACGCCCATGCCTTCGCCCTTGGGCAGTTGCTTGGTGCCATAGCCGGCGAGGCCCATCGCAGCGAGCAGAGTGTTGCGGAGACGCTGCGCGCCGCCGTCATTCTTGCCCTTGCCGTCGAGCAACGAGATGCGCAGCTGCGCCGGGTCCTTGCCGGTCGCATGCGCGATCTCGTCGATCATGCTTTCGACCGCCCAGAACGTCCAGCCCGGCGCCACCGAACGGAGCTGACCCGACGGGGTGGCGTTGTGCGCCATCTCGTTCTTGATCGCCCGCACGTAGTGGTTGGGCACGGTGTAGAAGAAGTCCGCCCCGTTCACGGTGAACGAGTCGAGCGGGCCCTTCTTGTCGACCGATGGCGTGAGGAAATCAGGGATTCCCCAACGCTGGGTCGGCCAGGCCGAGACCACGTCATGGCTCAGCGCGACGATCTTGCCGTCGCCGTCCATGCCGGCTTTCACCTTCTGCAAGGTCAACGGACGCGAGAAGTCCATCGTCATGTCGTTCTCGCGCGAGTAGATGACCTTGACCGGCTTGCCGACGGCTTTGGCCGCCTGCACCGCCGGCACCATCATGTCGGCGTCGAGACGCCGGCCGAAGCCGCCGCCCAGCCACATCTGGTGCATCACCACGAACTTCGGATCGATCCCGGCGGCGCCGGCTGCGATCGCACCGGAGCGCGTCGCGAACTGGTTGCCGGAATAGATATGCAGGATGTCGCCCTTGAACTCCGCGGTGGCGTTCATCGGCTCCATCGGCGCGTGGATATTGATGTTGGTGGTGTATTCCGCCTCCAGCACCTTGGCCGCCGTGCCGAACGCCGCGTTCGGATCGCCGTCCTTGACGAAGAACTCGCCGGAATCGCTCAGCCCCTGCAGCCGCTTGGCCTCGGTGAACAGCGATTCGCTCGACAGTTTTGCGTTCGGGCCGCTGTCATAGCTGATCTTCAGCGCCTCGGCCGCCTTCTTCGCCTGCGCGAAGGTATTGGCGACCGCGACGACCCAACCGGTCGTGGTTGCGGTCTTGTCGTCGAGGGTGACGGCCTTGATGAAGCCCGGCAGCTTCTTGGCCGCGCTATCGTCGACCGACTTCACGGTGGCGCCGTAACGCACCGGCGGAGTGACCAGCGCGCCGTAGACCATGCCCGGCACCATCACGTCGATGCCGTATTTGGCCGTGCCGTTGACCTTCAACGGAATGTCGATCTGCGGCACTGAGACGCCGATCATGGTGTACTGATCGGGCGTCTTCAGCTTCAGCGCCTTCAGGTCATCCGCCGTGAAGGTCTTGGTCGCCTTGCCGCTCTTCACCACGTCGGCAAACGACATCGACTTCTTCGACTTCGGATGGCTGATCGTCGATGCGCGTACCACCAGCTCACCGGCCGGCACGCCCATCGCGGCCGCCGCCGCCTCGGTCAATGCGATCCGGCCGGCAGCGCCGGCGCGGCTCATGGCGTCGAAGTTCATCATCGTCGACCAGCTGCCGCCGGTGATCTGCGCGCCCAGCACGGGATCGTTGAACTTCGGATCGTTGGAGGCGAGCTGGACCCGCATGTCCTTCCAGTTCGCGCCGAGCTCTTCGGCCACGATCTGCGCCATGGTCGAGGCGACGTGCTGACCCATATCGGCCTTGCCGCAGGTCACGGTGACGAGACCGTCGGGCGCGATCGAGTACCAGACGCTCGGCTCGAAAGTGGCGGGTGCGGGCGCCGCGAGCGCCTGGTCGATGCCGGGCACGGCGGCGTAGCCGAGCACGAGGCCGGTTGCAGCGGTGCCGACCAGGAAGGAGCGGCGGCTGAGATCGGTCGTCTCGGGAGCGAGGCTTTTCACGTGCTTGTTCATGTGGCCCTCCGCTCGGATCCGGTGGCCGATGCAGTGCGCATGTCGGACGCAGCACGCATGATCGCCTTCTGGATTCGTGAATAGGTCATGCAACGGCAGAGATTGCCGTCCATATGCGCGACCACTTCCTCTTTCGTCGGGTTGGTGTTCTTCGACAGCAGCGCCGCCGCTTGCATGATCTGCCCGGACTGGCAGTAGCCGCATTGCGGCACCTGCTCGGCGACCCAGGCCTTCTGCAAGGGATGATCGCCCTTGGCGGAGAGTCCTTCGATGGTGGTGATCTTCTTGCCGACGGCGTCGGCGACGGAGGTCTGGCAGGACCGCACCGCTTCGCCGTTGACGTGAACCGTGCAGGCGCCACAGAGACCGGCGCCGCAACCGAATTTGGTGCCCGTCATCTGCAATTGCTCGCGGATGACCCAAAGCAGCGGCGTGTCATTGGCCGCTTCGACGGACATATTCCGTCCGTTGATATTGAGATTTGGCATCTCTCTCCCCTTCCGGTGTCGGAAGCCGCTTACGGCGGCTACTCACTGTTGGGTCACGCCTGGCGCCCACCGGGTAAGCGACAGTTGCCGAAACAATGATCCGGTTCCCGGCTGGAGGCAATCCAATTTGGAATTGATCGAAAAGAATAAATATCGAAAACTGCCTGTTGTGCGATGCGGCAACGGCATGAAGCTTTTGAAATGCCAGTATTGATGCCGTATCGATGCCCTACCAAGGTCGGTAGCGCTGCCGGACCTGAGATCGACAACAGAAGGAGCCCGTCAATGGCCAAACTCAACCGCAGCGGCGTCGATATCTATTACGAGATCCACGGTAGCGGCCCGCCCCTGATCCTCACCCACGGCCATTCGTCGACCTCGGCAATGTGGCAGGGCCAGATCGAGGCGCTGTCGAAACGGCACAAGCTCATATTGTGGGACATGCGCGGGCACGGGCTATCAGACTATCCCGACAATCCGGATGCCTACAGCGAAGCGGCGACGGTCGGCGATATCGCCGCCCTGCTCGACGCCGCCGGCGCCGACAAGGCAATCGTCGGCGGCCTGTCGCTCGGCGGCTACATGTCGCTGGCCTTTCATCGCGCCCATCCGGAGCGGGTGCGCGCGCTATTGATCATCGACACCGGCCCGGGCTTCAAGAAGGACGACGCCCGCGAGGTCTGGAACCAGCGCGCCCGCGACACCGGCGACCGGTTCGATCGCGAAGGGCTCGAGGTGCTGAAATCGCTGAGCGCCGAGCGCGCCTCGGTCACGCATCGCAACGCCCGGGGCCTCGCGCTCGCCGCGCGCGGCATGCTGGCGCAGCGCGACGCGCGGGTGATCGAATCATTGCCCGAGATCAAGGTGCCTTCGCTGGTCGTGGTTGGCGCCGACGACACGCCGTTCCTGGCCGCCTCCGACTACATGGCGGCGAAAATCCCGGGCGCGCAGAAGGCCGTGATTCCGAATGCCGGCCACGCGGTCAACATCGACCAGCCGCAGGCCTTCATCGCCGCGGTGCTGCCGTTCCTCGATGGCCTTGAGGCCGGCGTGCCAGGAAAGGCCAAGTGAAGAACCCGTGAAGGACAAGCCATGAAATCGATCGCCATCGCCCTGCTGCTCGTGGCGGCCGCAACAGACGCGAGCGCCGAGAAGCTGCCGCCGTTCGGCGGCCCGGCCACGCCGACCTTCACCGCGACGCTGTCGAACACCACACCGCTGGTGTTCGGGATGGGCGTCGCGGACGCGCAACGCGCGCTCGGCACCCCCTTCACCTATGTCCGCGGACGGCCCGGCAACGAGATTTTCCTGACCTTCCGCGATATCGGCGGCAGCGGACTGTTTCCACACCGCGACCGTCTCTATCTGCAATTCCGCAAGGGCCGGCTCGCCGGCTGGAAAGGCGACTGGGGCGAGAACTGGATGTGGCGATAGAGCTTCGAACGCGTCACCAAGACCTTCATGCAACCCCCAACATGACAAGGATGGACCATGGGACAAGATATCAAACTGAAAGCATCCGACGGATTTGAACTCGGCGCCTATCGCGCCGATCCGGCCGGCGCGCCGAAGGGCGCGATCGTCGTGATCCAGGAGATTTTTGGCGTCAATCACCACATCCGCTCGGTCTGCGACCGGCTGGCGAAGGAAGGCTATGTCGCGGTTGCGCCGTCGATCTTCGACCGCATCACGCCGAACTTCCAGAGCGGCTATTCCCCCGATGAGGTCGCCGAAGCGCGCAAATTCGTCGCCAACCCGGACTTTGCCGCGATGCTGCGCGACAGCCAGGCGGCGATCGATGCGGTGAAACCGGTCGGGCCGGTCGGCATCATCGGCTTCTGTCTCGGCGGCAGCATCGCCTATGCCGCCGCCACCAAGCTGACCGGCCTCTCGGCCGCGATCGGCTATTACGGCGGCGCGGTCGTGCGCTTCGCCGACGACAAGCCGACCGTGCCGACGCAGCTGCATTTCGGCGAGAAGGATGCCGGCATTCCCTTGAGCGATGTCGAGACCATCAAGTCGAAGCGCCCCGAGGTCGAAATCTTCATCTATCCGGGCGCGCAGCACGGCTTCCATTGCGACGAACGCGCGAGCTACGACAAGGCGAGCGCCGACATCGCCTGGCCGCGCAGCATGGAATTTTTCGCGAAGCATCTGAAGAAGTAGCGTCAGTCATTGCCGGGCGTAGCCGTCCAAAGGACGGCGTCGCTTCCGCTCGCCTATGACCCGGCAATCCATCGTCTTCGAAAAACTTTTCCGAGATGGATGCGCGGGTCAAGCCCGCGCATGACGAGCGGTGATCAGAACCAGCGTTCGCCGACGAACACCGTGTCGCCCGGGCCCATCGGCGTGCCCAGCGGCACCACGAAGCGGCCGGAGCCGGACGCATCCGTATGCGTCAGCGTCACGCTGTCGCGGCGGGCGCGCGGCGAGAAGCCGCCGGCAATCGCGACCGCGCTTTCGACGGTCATGTTCGGCACATAGGGATACTGGCCGGGCGCTGCGACTTCGCCGAGGATGAAGAACGGCCGATAGGACTCGATCTCGACCGCCACCGACGGCTCGCGGATGAAGCCGTTGCGCAACCGCGCCGAGATCTCACCGGCGAGACCGGCGGGCGTGCGGCCGCGCGCCGGCACCGAGCCGATCAGCGGCATGGTGATCGCGCCCGCGGCGCCGATCGCATAGGAGTTGGTCAGGCCTTCCTGGCCATAGACCACGACGCGGAGCTTGTCGCCCGGGCCGAGATGATAGCCATTGTCGTAACCGGCGGGCTCACCCGGTGCGGCGGCCAAGACGATCGGGGCGGCGACCGGCGCGGCATATCCATAAGCAGGGGGAGCGCTGGCGAAGGCCGAGCGCAATGCGCTGATCGCCCCGCCGCCGCCTGCATCGGCAACCGGAGCGGGTGCGTAGGCCGGGCCATAGCTGACGGCATCGACACCTTGCGGGCCGACCGCCGGTCCGGACGTGCTCATGCAGCCAGACAACGCGAGCGCAGCCATAACGGCAGTGATCGGCAATCGTAACGCGCGTGCAACCGGCACCGGACTTATCCCTCAACGGCGAGACAAGCCTAGTCTTGCACCACTTATGGTTAATAAAGGGTTTTCGAGGATCGAGCGGGAAGCCGGAAAACCCGGCCTCCCATCGATTTGCAGCATCAGGACCGCGTTCAGGCGGCGCTGACGCCGACGCCGATCGGGCAGGACACGCCGGTGCCGCCGAGCCCGCAATAGCCCGCCGGATTCTTGGCGAGATACTGCTGGTGATAGTCCTCGGCGAAGTAGAATTCGCCGGCCGGCGCGATTTCGGTGGTGATCGCGCCGAGGCCCTTGGCGGCAAGCGCCTTCTGATACATAGCCTGCGACTCGTCAGCCGCTTTGCGCTGCGCGTCGCTGAACGTGTAGATCGCGGAGCGATACTGCGTGCCGATGTCGTTGCCCTGGCGCATGCCCTGCGTCGGGTTGTGGTTCTCCCAGAACGTCTTCAACAGCTTCGCGTAGGAGATCTTGTTCGGGTCGAACACCACCAGCACCCCTTCGGTGTGGCCGGTGCGCCCCGAGCACACCTCCTCATAGGTCGGGTTCGGCGTGTGACCGCCGGCATAGCCGACCGCGGTGGTGTAGATGCCGTCGCCGAGTTCCCAGAACTTGCGCTCCGCGCCCCAGAAGCAGCCGAGCCCGAACACCGCCTGTTCGAGGCCTTGCGGATAGGGCGGCGTCAACTTGCTGCCATTGACGAAATGGGTGGTCGCAGTCGGGATCGGCGTCGCGCGGCCCGGCAGCGCCTCGGTGGCGCTCGGCAACGCGGTGGTCTTGCGCATGAACAACATGGATACCTCCGGGCGGGACATCGGCCGACGCGGCAACGGCCTGCGGGCCGGCTGTCACCTATATATGTCCTTACGCAGATGATGGCAGCCCCGTTACTGAGGGCTGCGGCCAAGAGGGGCTGCAGCCAGGTCAGTCCCGGGCGTAGCCGATCAGGGGCTTGCGCGGCCGGAACAGGATCATCAGCAGGATGCCGGCAATGCCGAGCACCGCGAACACCGGCTGCTCCAGAAGCAGGCGGATGACGTCGTTCCAGATCCAGGGTCCGAAGCGATCCACCCAGGCATGAAACGCCTGCTGGCTCGACTGATGGATATCGTTCCAGAACTGGCCGAACTGGGTGAACCGCAGGCTCTGGTCGGCGACGTAGCGCGCCCCGTCATAGACCATGAAGATGAAGCTGCCAGCCAGCAGCAATAGGCCGATCAGACGGAAAAAACCGCGGATCATGCGTCACCCTAACTCCCTGTCGCGCCCGGCGCGCCGTCAGGCCTTACCGGGCGCTCCCCGGAAATTCAACCTCTTCAGCGGCTTATCCGCCCCCCGCAGGCCCGATTTCCGGCCCTTTTTGGGCTCCGAAAGCGTTGACGCTTGAGCCTGCGCCATCTATAAGACCGGCCGATGGCGGCGGGCGCAATCCTGCCGCCGCTGTTCTTTGGACAGTGCCGCATGCGGGGGCAGCATTATGCGCCTTGGCATGGCCGCCTCAAGGACACCTTGGACAAATACATCAGAGTTGAGATTTGAACCGGCCGGTGCGCGCAAGCCCGACCACGAGCGATCACCGCCGAAGGACAGTTAGAGAACCATGGCCAACACCACTTCCGCCAAGAAGGCGACCCGCAAGATTGCCCGCCGCACCATCGTCAACAAGTCGCGTCGCACGCAGATGCGTGGCGCGGTGCGCACCGTCGAGGAAGCGATCAAGAGCGGCGACCGCGAAGCGGCACTGAAGGCGATGAGCAAGGCCGAGCCCGAACTGATGAAGGCAGCGCAGCGCAACATCATTCACAAGAACCTCGCGAGCCGTAAGGTGTCGCGTCTCACGCAGAGCATCGCCAAGCTCGCCAAGTGAGCTGACGAGTGAGACGACCAGCGAGCTGACGAAGCAAGCTGACTGAAGAATACATTTGTCACGAAGCCCGGCTCACGCCGGGCTTTTTGTTTTTGTCTCGACTTTTGTCGTGGAAGTTTCATAGCGCGAGAACAATGCGCATTGCTGCGCAACGAACTGCGTGTCATGTTTCGTCGTGTCCGTAGTTCTACCGGCTCGGTATGCTTAACGCATCGCACTCGCGCAGATTGTTCGACGCTAAGCGCGATAAATGGAATAGCGCGCCGCATCGCGCGTTGAAAATGCGAGCGGGGTTACCCTGCAAAAGTAATCGAGAAAAATGACGTCTCGCGAGTTACTTATGCACATAGCGCTGAGCAGCGATTGGAAAAATGACCGGCGCGAGACCAAATGTAAATTTTCTATGAAAAATTTTTGGTATTGCACCGTCATTTGTGACGCGCGCGATTCTGTACGCTGATTCAAAACCTTGCTTTCGCAACTCTGCATCCGCAACGCCTCAACAGTCGCGAAGAGTCACGATCCCCGTCGAATCCACGGATTGTCAGAAAATGCGCTTGGTGTATTTATTTGTTGTTCGCGACGCCCACGGCTCTCCAGATCAGCGCGGTTTGAGACCCAAGGGCGGACGTGCAAATCGGCGGCGGTGTGCGCGTTAGCGACGCTTTCCAAGCGAAGCTAGATTGACAACTCATAGCGATATGAGGACGGTTGGCCTGTGTCAAAATTTCTCCCGCGATGTCCCCGGCAATTTGGGGGATCGAACAAGAGAGACCAGGACAGTCGTCGGAATCCGGCAGCGGGAACGCGGAGCAAGTGAACGGATTGACGGCGACACGCGGCGGCGAAGCGCCGGGCATTTTTAGTGTTCGGTAGCGGCAGTTCGAAACTAAGACACTAGCAAGCTGACAACTTGCCGCGATACGTCGCGGCAGGAGGGGGAGGACTTATGCCTTACGGTATCATCACTGCAGTCGAACCAACGACAGCCGAAGCGCAGATCTCCAGTGGTGCCGTAATCAACCCCTCGGACGCCAGCTCTCACCCCAAGAGACCGTCGAGTACGCGCTGACCTCGCGGGACGCATCTTCTCCAAACAGCTGATCTGTCCGGTGGCGCATGGTCGCCACACGGGAGAGCTTTGTCCGGAGCAGACCGCGCCCGCTGGAGGTCGCGCCGTGGCAGGAAACCTGCACGGCGTTTTCGCAACAATTTTCTCTCAGACTTGGAAGCACGAAGGCT